>NZ_JBSEYF010000001.1:0-2752777 GCF_053627655.1 Serratia sp. 121840015-1 | reverse complement strand
TGCGTTCAGGTTCGAGCATCGCGCAGCGATACGACAACGCGCAGCGTTGCCCGCAGGGTGAGGCCACAGGCCGAATCAATCCTGCACGACCCACCCATTCAGAGAAAAGCGCCTTTTGGCGCTTTTTTCGCATCTGCAGCACCGTCAGCTACATTCGTGCTTTCTCGTTTCAACACCGCACCGGTCATCACGCTGTTCTCTGAATGGCTATACGGTCTCGTCAGGCCATTTTCCGCTGTGAGCTGTGCAGCCACTGTCTGTGTTTTTTAATCCATTAAACAATAGGTGCGCAAATATGAAAATATCAGCGGACTTTTCGCGCAGTTTTAGGTATTTTGTTTAGTATAAAAAACCAAGGGCGTTGCGGCAGGCGATATTCACGCGGCAGGCGCCCAGCCTAGCATGAGATTGCAGCGATGAGTGAAATGTTTGATATCAATGCGGCGGTGTATCCCTTCCCGCCTAAACCGGTTCCGCTGGACGTAGCCGAAAAAGCCTTTTATCGCGAAAAGATCAAAACCCTGCTCAAGCAGCGCAATGCGGTGATGGTCGCCCACTATTATACCGATCCGGAAATCCAGGCGTTGGCGGAAGAAACCGGCGGCTGCGTGGCGGATTCGCTGGAAATGGCGCGCTTCGGCAGCGCCCATCCGGCCTCCACGCTGTTGGTGGCCGGCGTGCGCTTCATGGGGGAAACCGCCAAGATCCTCAGCCCGGAAAAGCAGGTGCTGATGCCGACGCTGTTTGCCGAATGTTCGCTGGATCTGGGCTGCCCGGAAGAGGAGTTTCATGCGTTTTGCGACAGCCACCCCGATCGTACCGTGGTGGTCTATGCGAACACCTCGGCGGCGGTCAAAGCGCGCGCCGACTGGGTGGTCACTTCCAGCATCGCCGTTGAGCTGATCGAGCACCTGGACAGCCTGGGCGAGAAGATCATCTGGGCGCCGGATCGCCATCTCGGCAGCTACGTGCAGAAGCAGACCGGCGCCGACGTGCTGTGCTGGCAAGGCGCCTGCATTGTCCATGACGAGTTCAAGACTCAGGCGCTGCGGCGCATGAAGGCGCTTTATCCGCAGGTGGCCATCCTGGTGCATCCCGAATCGCCACAGGCGGTGGTTGAGTTGGCGGATGCGGTGGGATCGACCAGCCAACTGATTCAGGCGGCGAAAACATTGCCGCATCAACAGCTGATCGTCGCCACCGATCGCGGTATCTTTTACAAGATGCAGCAGGCCTGCCCGGACAAGGAGCTGTTCGAAGCGCCGACCGCCGGAGAAGGGGCGACCTGTCGCAGCTGCGCGCATTGCCCGTGGATGGCGATGAATGGCCTGAAGGCGATTGCCGAAGGGCTGGAGCAGGGGGGCGCGCAGCATGAGATCCACGTGGACGCCGCGCTGCGTGAGAAGGCGCTGGTGCCGCTGAACCGCATGCTGGATTTCGCCGCTCAGCTTAGGATGCAGGTTAAAGGCAACGCTTAACCGTTTAAAAGGATGACTTCATGAGCTTCTTCAGTACCAGCAATATTCTGGTGCACATTCCGCTTGGTGCGGGCGGTTACGATCTGTCGTGGATCGAAGCCATCGGCACGCTGTTCGGGTTGCTGTGCATCTGGTACGCCAGCAAGGAAAAAATCATCAACTACCTGTTCGGCCTGATCAACGTCACGCTGTTCGCGGTAATTTTCTTCCAGATCCAGCTGTACGCCAGCCTGCTGTTGCAGCTGTTCTTTTTCGGCGCCAACATTTACGGTTGGTATGCCTGGAGCCGCCAAACCCAGGATAATCAGGCTGAGCTGCAGATCCGCTGGCTGCCGTTGCCGAAAGCGTTGGCCTGGGCGGCGGTTTGCGTCATCGGCATTGGCCTGATGACCTTTAACATCGACCGCGTGTTCGCCTGGCTGACGCAGATCGCGGTAGCGGTGATGCAAGGGCTGGGGCTGAACGTGCAGATGCCTGAACTGCAGCCGGACGCGTTCCCGTTCTGGGATTCGGCGATGATGGTGCTCTCCATCGTGGCGATGATCCTGATGACGCGCAAGTACGTGGAAAACTGGCTGCTGTGGGTGGTTATCGACGTCATCAGCGTGGCGATCTTCGCTTACCAGGGGGTGTACGCGATGGCGCTGGAGTATGTCATTCTGACGCTGATCGCCCTGAACGGCTCCTGGCTGTGGATCAAGAGCGCCGGGCGTAACCGTTCCAACCCGCTCTCGTCCGCACCGTAGCAACAGCAGAGGGCGCCGTGGTGGCGCCCTCTTGGCTTAGTGACGATGTCCCAGATGGGAGTGCGCTTCGGCATGTGAGTGTTCACTCGGCTCCGGCGCCCGGTTGATACCGCAGTCCGGTGTCTCGCAGTGCCGGTACTCCATCTGAATGGTCACGTGGCCAATCTTGTAGTGTTCCAACAGATAAGCCTGAATGCGTTGCAACAGCCCATCGTGGTCATGCGGCGGGATCACCTGCGCATGCAGCGTCATCAGCTTCTGTTCGCCGATCTGCCAGACATGCACGTGATGGATGTTGCGCACTTCCGGGATATTCAGGCACAGGTCTTTTTGCAGCTTGGCGATATCGACCTCCTGCGGCGTGCCTTCCAACAGCTCGTGGAAACTCTCCTTCAGCAGCCGCCAGGCACTGCGCAGCACCAGACAGGAGACCAGCACCGACAGGATCGGGTCAATTGGCGTCCAGCCGGTGGCAAGAATGACGATGGCGGCGACGATGGCGCCCACCGAACCGAGCAGGTCGCCCAACACATGCAGCGCGGCGGCGCGCACGTTGATATTTTTCTCTTCGCTGCCGCGATGCAGCAACCAGAAGGCGAACAGGTTCGCCAGCAGCCCCGCTACGGCGATGATCAGCATCGGGGTACCCATCACCGGCTGCGGTTCGAAGAAACGCCGTATCGCCTCCCACAGGATGAATACCACGATCACCAGCAGCGCTGCAGCGTTGAGGAAGGCCGCCAGGGTGGTGAGGCGCAGATAGCCGAAGGTGTGGCGCGCGTTGGGCTTGCGCTGGGAGAAGTGCACCGCCATCAACGCCACCAGTAGCGCGGCGGCATCGGTCAACATATGGCCGGCGTCGGCCAACAGCGCCAGCGAGCCGGACAACAGGCCACCGACCACCTCGGCCACCATAAAGACGGCGGTGACTAAAAAAGCGGTCAGTAGGCGTTTACTATTACTGTCTTTCGGCAGGTGTACGTGTGGAGTGTCCGACATTATTCATCCTTATGCATAGCGAAAGAGGGGGCGGCGGCGAGCAGAGCGTCCAGCTCCGGTTCTATCTGCGCCACTAACGCCTTTAATTTAGTATAAGCGGCGGCGGCAAGCTCGCCCCGACGTGCGGTATCCACCAGCTGCTGGCACAGCTGCGCGGCTTCCGGCAGCTGCAGCATCAGCAGGCTGCCCTTGATGCGGTGCGCCGCCTGCTCCAGGCGCGGCCAGTCGCTCGCGGCGACGGCGTCCGCGAGCCGCTGCCGGTCTTGGCGCAGCGTATCGCCGAGCGTCTGCGCCAGCCGCTGCAGCATGGCGCGATCGCCACCTGCCATTTCGGCCAGCGTTTGTCGCAGGTCAGTAAGGACTGACTTTTCTTCCTGAGCCTGCGGTTGCTGAGCCAATACCTGGCCGATCGCCGCCAGTGAAATCGGTTTGGTCAGGAAGTGGTCGATCGCCACCAGCCCCGGCGGGATGCGGGTAAACTCCTGCACGTCTGCCGAGCAAAGCACGATGCGGCAAGGCGGGCGTTGCAGCCGCTGTTCGTCGCGGCGGATCAGCCTGGCCAGCGTCAGCCCGTCCGGGCGCGGCATGTTATAGTCGATAAACAGCAGATCGAACGGTTGCCGGCGCTGGGCCTTCAACAGCGCATAGCCTTGTTCAAAGCGGGCGGGTTGCAGCCCGAAGTGGCGCAGCTGGCGTTCCAGCAGCAACAAATTGGTGGGGTGATCGTCGATCAGCGCGGTACGCAAGGCGGAAGACGGCAGAGGATAGGTGTGCTCCTCCTGGGCGACAGCCGGCGCCGCACCGCTCAGCTCGACCGGTATCGCGACCTCGACGCGGGTGCCGACGCCCGGCTGCGAGTGCAGCTCGATGCGGCCGCCCATCTGTTCGACGATCTCTTTGCAGATAGACAGTCCCAAACCGGTGCCCTGCACCGAGATGCGTTGCGCGCCGCGCGCGCGGTAAAACGGTTGGAACAGCTTGCCTATCTCATCGGCGGCGATGCCGCAGCCGCTGTCGTTCACCGTTAATCGCAATTCCCCCTGCCGCTCATCTTGCGCGCGCCAGCCGATCTCGACCTGAATAGTGCCGCGCGGTGTAAACTTTATCGCGTTGTTTATCAGGTTGTTAGCCACTTGAAGTAAACGCTCACCATCAATAATCACCGCCTCAGGCAGCGCCGGATCCGCCAGCACGCTCAGCGTCAACGGGCGTTCGCCGATCAGCGGCCGGTAAAGGGCGTCGATGCGCGCTACCCAGGGGCGCAGCGCCACCGGTTTCGGCGCCAGCGTCAGCGAACCGGTTTCCAGCCGGGCGTGATCCTGCAGGTCGTTGAGCAGGTTGAGCAGCGAAGAGGCCGAGCTGTATATCACCGGCAGGCCTTCCGGCGCGGGTTGGCGTTTGAGCTCCAGCTCCAGCAGGCCGAGGATGGCGTGCATCGGCGTGCGCAGCTCGTGGCTGACGGTGGCGAGGAATTTGCTCTTCATGCGGTTTTCCGCCTCGGCGCGGCGGCGCGCGTGCTCGAGTTCTTCGCGTTCGCGTTTTTCACGGCGCTGCAGCATGAAACGGCGCAGCGTTAGCGCCAGCAGCAGCACGGTGGCGGCGGCCAGCAGTGCCAGCAACCAGGTGGTCTGCGGCGGCATGCGGTTGTCATTCACCGCGTCGATCAGGTTGCTGCGGTCGACGATCCACTCGTCGCGCAGCGATTGCAGGGTGTCCGCCGGGATCTGCATCAGATTCTTATCGAGGATCGCCAACAGAAGAGGTTGATCGCGGCGCACGCCGAAGGCCACCGGGTAGGGGATGTTGTTGGCGGCAAAGGCCAGCTTGATGGCGCCGGAATAGCGCGACAGCGCCAAAAAGTTGGCGGAGATGACGTTATCCACCAGCGCATCCAACTGGCCGTTGGCCAGCGCGTCGTACATCGACTTGCTGTCGGCGAAGCTGACGGTCTGCTCCTGTTCCGGCACCAGCCCCTGCGCCAAATCGCCCTGCAGCACGCCGATGCGCTTGCCGGCCAAATCGTTCCAGGTGGAAATTCCGTCGGCGTGCTGGCCGACGTAAACGCCCCACAGCGAGCGGTGGATCGGCATGCTGGCGCCGTAGCGCGCCTTGACGCCGCGCGCCAGCGGCAGGGCGGCGCGGAAGCTGGCCTGGCCGGCCTGCACCAGCTGATCGGCCTGCTCTGCGTTGCGCGCCCACAGCGGTGCGAAACGCAGCCCGGTGTTTTGCGCGATGATGTTGAGAATGTCGATGGCGTAGCCGCGCGGTTGGCCGTCTGAGCCGCGGTAGGCGAACGGGAAGTTGTTCTCGATGGCGGCGTAGTACACCACGCGGTGGCTCGCCACCCAATTCTTCTCCATCGTCGTCAGGTCGGCATTGCCGGTGTCGAGGTAGCTGGGGATCTTTTTGCTCCAGCGGCTCTGCAGGGCGTTCATCAGCTCCATCGGCGCGTCGGCGATGGCGGTGTCCAGCGTGTCTATCAGCCGTGAGTCGGCGGCGGCGAACACGAAGGACAGGTTGCCCAGGTTCTCGTTGCTTTCAATCTGATAGAGCTGGCCGAGCTGCAGCTGGTCGATGATAAAGCTGGCGCTGGCCTCGTCGGCGATAAAGTAGTCGCTGCTGCCGTTGAGCAGCGAGTAGACCGCCTGCAGATTGTTGTCGTAGCGCTGGATCTGCGACGCCACGGCCTGCAGAGCACCGCCGGACTGCATGTCGGTCAGCGCGCCGATCGCAACGCGGGCGTTGGCGGAATTGAGCATCACCGGCCGATCGTTGCTGCGATCGCGCAATACGCGCAGGTTGCTGACGTAATAGGGCTGAGAGATCGCCAGGCCGTGCAGCGCCTCACTCTGCGGGATGCCGTACAGCAGGTCGACCTTGCCATCGTGCAGCGCCTGCTCCAGCTGGGTCAGATCGGCAAAGCCGTAAATGGCGAAGCGAATGCCGGTTACCTGCTGGATATAGCCGAGGTAGTCGGCGTTCAGCCCGTACAGATCGTCGTCCACGATGATGTTGTACGGGCTGGTGTTCTCACTGATGATGCCGATGCGCAGCGTTCGGTCGCGCCAGGGATTTTTCTCGCCGACGATCAGCATGTTCTCGGGGGTATTCAGATTGCTGACCAGCTGATAGCGCACCGGCTCCGCCGCCTGCGCCAGACCGCACCACAGGATCAGCAGCAGCAGCGCGCGGCGCATCATGGCGCCAGCTCTTTAAACACCGCCACCAGCTCCAGCAGGTTGCCGGCGCCGGTTTTGCGCTGGATGTTCTTCTTGTGCGTGCTGACGGTCTTGTTGCTGATGTGCAGCCGATCGGCGATCTGCAGGTTGGACAGCCCCTGGCTCAGCAAGCCCAGCACTTCGAGCTCTTTGGGAGTGAGCAGCCCACCGTCCGCCGTCGGCGCTTCTTCGGCCAGCGCGGCGGCGGGGAAGTGGGTTTCACCGTCCAGCACCTGCTCAATCGCCTGTACCAACTCTGCCAACGAGCTGCCTTTATTGACGAAACCGTTGGCTCCGGCGGCATGGGCCATGCGCGCATAGACCTCGGCCTCCTGCGCGGTATAGATCAGGATCGGCTGCTGCGGGTAGCGGCGGCGGATTTTTTTCAACAGCTGCAGCCCGTCGACCTGCGGCAGGCCGATATCCAGGATCACCAGGCCGAAAGCGGCCTCGGCCAGCAGGGCCAGCGCCTGGACGTCGTCCTGCGCCGCCTGCAGGCGGTAGGAGCGGGATGATTTCATTAGCGCCGCTTCCAGTGCGACATGAACCACCGGGTGGTCATCAACTAATAACAGAGAGGGCATGTTCAACTCGGGTCGCTTTATATTCCGATCGCTAGCATAGCGAAAAAGGAGGCTCTGCGCTCCCCTGATGAAACAGCACAATCTGCTGTTAATTTGGCGGTTCCAGCGGAGGGGGGCAAAGGTGATTTACAGCGCCATTCCCACAGGCTAGATTGTTGGGATCTACACCGTTACGCACTGCGAAATACCCCTCGATACCGAATGGAAAAGCTATGAATTACCAAAACGACGATTTACGCATTAATGATATTAAGGAACTCCTGCCGCCGGTGGCTTTGCTGGAGAAATTCCCGGCCACTGAACGCGCAGCAAAGACGGTGTCCCAGGCCCGCAGCGCAATTCACAATATCCTCCGCGGCAGCGACGATCGCCTGCTGGTGGTGATTGGCCCTTGCTCTATCCACGATACCCAAGCCGCCAAAGAGTACGCGGGGCGCCTGCTGGCGCTGCGTGAAGAACTGAAGGGCGAGCTGGAAGTGGTCATGCGTGTATACTTCGAAAAACCGCGCACCACCGTGGGCTGGAAAGGCCTGATCAACGATCCGCAGATGGACAACAGCTTCAACATCAACGACGGTCTGCGCCTGGCGCGCAAGCTGCTGGTGGAGATCAACGACAGCGGCCTGCCGGCCGCGGGCGAATTCCTCGACATGATCACGCCGCAGTACCTGGCGGATCTGATGAGCTGGGGCGCCATCGGCGCGCGCACCACGGAATCGCAGGTGCACCGCGAGCTGGCCTCCGGCCTCTCATGCCCGGTCGGCTTCAAGAACGGCACCGACGGCACCATCAAGGTGGCGATCGACGCCATCAACGCCGCCGGCGCGCCGCACTGTTTCCTGTCGGTAACCAAGTGGGGCCACTCGGCTATCGTTAACACCAGCGGCAACGGCGACTGTCACATTATTCTGCGCGGCGGCAAAGAGCCGAACTACAGCGCGGCGCACGTGAAGGACGTCAAAGCCGGCCTGAGCAAAGCCGGGCTGCCGGCGCAGGTGATGATCGATTTCAGCCATGCCAACAGCAGCAAACAGTTCAAAAAGCAGATGGACGTGAGCGCTGACGTTTGCGGGCAGATTAGCGGCGGTGAAAAAGCGATCATCGGCGTGATGATCGAAAGCCATCTGGTGGAAGGCAACCAGAACCTTGAAAGCGGCGAACCGCTGGTTTACGGCAAGAGCGTGACCGACGGCTGCATCGGCTGGCAGGACACCGAAACCGTGCTGCGCGATCTGGCGGCGGCGGTGAAAGCGCGCCGCGGATAATCGCTAAAATGACAAGGGCCTGACAGCCGGGCCCTTGTTTTATCCTTGTCATTGCACCTCTATATATCCCACTCATTTAAGGCTTACAATTAATAGGCCAATGAAATCATTAAGCGACCTCCTTCGCATTATTCCTATTTAATAAAAGAATAATTGTCACTGCTCATGGCATTGTGCTTATATAAGACGCTTTTTTATTCCACAAACCCCGCATGACAAATAAGCGGGGAGTGGTATGACCTATTCCTTTCAGGACGAAAGAATTATGACAAGCAATACCTCGCAGCCGCTGGGGCTGCACCGGATTAAATTCCATGGGAAAGGCGGCGAGTACTTCGCTATTTGGTTAGTCAATGCATTATTGACCATCGTGACCCTGGGCATCTATTCCGCCTGGGCGACGGTGCGTCGTCGCCGCTATTTTTACGGCAACACGGAATTGGACGGCGATCGTTTCGATTACCATGCGCAGCCGCTGCAAATTCTGAAAGGGCGGCTGTTGGTGATCGGCGGTATCATCGTGTTTTATATCCTGCTGGCGGTAGCGCCGCTGCTGGGGCTGCTGGCCTTATTGGTGTTGCTTGCCCTGCTGCCATGGGTGGTGATTCGCAGCTGGCGCTACAATGCGATTATGTCGAGCTATCGCGGCGTGCGTTTTAATTATGTTTGCCGCACCGGGCGCGCTTATTGGGCGCTACTGTTCTGCCCGCTATTACTGATTATCGGGCTTTATGTCGGCTTAATCATTTTGCTCAGTATTGGCAGCAGCTTTGACAGCATTAACGCCATCGGCCTGATGCTGGTGTTGACGCTGCTGTTGGCCGTGCCGGCATTCGCCGCCGTCAATGGTATTATTAGCGCGCTGCAGCACGATCTGTACGTTAATAATCTGTTCTTCGGCCGCACGCCGTTTATTGCCGAGCTGAAAAAGTCGGCCTTCATCAAATTTGCCTTGATCGGCCTGCTCATTTTCCTGCCGTTCATGTTGGCTGCACTGGTGTGTATGGGGTCGTTTATCCTGTCACTGTACCAAATGGTATTGATGGGTATGTTGACGGATGAAACCGCCGATTTGCTGGTGTTGGAGAATATTGGCAGCCTGCTGCTGATGATGGTGGTGTTGCTGATTGGCGCCTTGATTGCCGGCAGCTACCAGATTGTCGCCCAACGCAACTATCTGTATAACCAGGCGACGCTGAACGGCAACGTTAAACTGCGCTCTTCCATGCAGACCCTGCCGTATATGGGGCTGTTGATCACCAATACCCTGATCACGCTGTTCTCGCTCGGCTTTGCTGCGCCGGTGGCGGAAGTACGTCACGCCCGTTATCTGGCGGAGTGCACGGCGGTTGAAGGCGATCTGGCGTTGCCGGACATCGCGGCGCACCAGGAAACCGCCAACAGCGCGGTGGCCGAAGAAGCGGTGCAGGCGCTGGACCTGGGCGGCAGTTTCTGAGGCGCCAATGATCCTCGAGGGCGCCTACCAGTTGCCGGGGCGGGCCGCACGTGAGGCGGCCCGCCTGCTGGTGAACGAAAGCGGCGAGGGCGTGACGCTGCAGCGGCAGGATGAGCAACGTTACATCCCCTTGGCGGACATCACCGTCTCTGCGGCGCTGGGCAATATTCCGCTGACGCTGACCTTTAAGGACGGCGCGCGCTTTGTGCCGGACGACGACGCGGCGTTTCGCCGCTGGTTCTATCAGCGCCGTTCGCCGGGCTGGGTGCATCGCCTGGAACGCCACAAACGCGGCGTCGCTCTGGCGCTGCTGATGACGCTGCTGGCGGTCGTGGCCTACGTTTACGTCGTGCTGCCGTGGGCGAGCAGCGAGATCGCCATGCGCATCCCCACCTCGGCGGAACAGACGCTGGGCGAACACACGCAGACGTTTTTAAGCCAGAGCGGCTTCAAGCCTTCTGCACTCCCGGCCGAGCGGCAGCGGGCGTTGCAGCAGCTGTTCCGGCAGGTGATGCCGGCCGAAATGCGTGAGGAGCGTACGCCGCTGTCGTTGAAGCTGATGGCGGTGCCCGGTGCGCCGAACGCCTTTATGTTGCCGGACGGCACGCTGGTGCTCAGCGATAGTCTGGTCGCCCTGGCGAAAAACGACGATGGGCTGGCGGCAGTCATGTTGCATGAGATGGGGCACCACGCTCATCGCCACCCAATGCGCATGCTGGTGCGTTCGTCGCTGGTGGCGTTGACGCTGATGTGGATGACCGGTGACGTCAGCGGCATCGGCGATACGCTGCTGCAGTCTGCGTCCTTCGTGAATGAGATGCAGTTTTCCCGCGGGATGGAGCGCGAGGCGGATGCGTTCGCGATAGCGGAAATGCAGCGACAGGGGCGTTCGCTGGCGCAAATGGCAGCGATCTACCGCGCGTTGGCGCAGGCGCCTGAACGAGAACAGGCCGATGACTGGGCGCTGCCGGCCTGGCTCAGCACCCACCCGGCGATGCAGGAACGGCTGGACGCGGTGAACGAGGCGATGGCGCAGCAGCCGCCACAGTAATCAGTAATAAAAAAGCCCCCGGTTTTCACCGGGGGCTTTTTCGTTAACGGGCGAAATTACTTCGCTTTACCCTGGTTTGCCACGGCGGCCGCTTTTGCAGCGATCTCGTCGGCGTTACCCAGGTAGTAACGTTTGGTTGGCTTGAAGTTCTCGTCGAACTCATACACCAACGGCACGCCGGTTGGGATGTTCAGCTCGAGGATTTCGTCTTCGCTCAGGTTATCCAGGTATTTCACCAGCGCGCGCAGCGAGTTGCCGTGCGCCGCAACGATCACGCGCTCGCCGCTCTTGATGCGTGGCAGGATCTCTTCGTCCCAGTAAGGAATCACGCGATCGATGGTCAGCGCCAGGCTTTCGGTCAGCGGCAGCTCTTGCTCGGTCAGCGAGGCGTAGCGCGGATCGTGGCCAGGGTAGCGTTCGTCTTCTTTGGTCAGCTCAGGTGGGGTCACCGCGAAGCCGCGACGCCATTGTTTCACCTGCTCGTCGCCGTATTTTTCAGCGGTTTCCGCTTTGTTCAGACCCTGCAGCGCGCCGTAATGACGTTCGTTCAGCTTCCAGGATTTTTCGGTCGGCAACCAGGCCTGATCCAGCTCGTCGAGGATGTTCCACAGGGTGTGGATCGCGCGCTTCAGTACGGAGGTGTAAGCGAAGTCGAAAGTGAACCCTTCTTCTTTCAACAGCTTGCCTGCGGCTTTCGCTTCGGTACGGCCCTTGTCGGACAGATCGACATCATACCAACCGGTGAAGCGGTTTTCTTGGTTCCACTGGCTTTCGCCGTGACGCACCAGAACCAGCTTAGTTACAGCCATAGCTTAACTCCTTAATAATCTGACATTTCAATGATAACGAAAATCATTATATTGCCGCGGGCCGGGGCTCGGCAATCGATAGTGTCTAACCATAGCCAATTTCTTGCCGCAAAGTAAGGGCTGGCGAAAGGAAAAAGCTGAATCGTTCAGGCTGGCGCTGCGAGGGGGAAACGGCGCGCCGAAATCGCTTCGGGCGCGCCGTGGCGTGGGGCAAATCAGGCCGATTTTTTCAGGCAGCTGCTCATGAAGGTTTTACGCGCGTCGCCCTTCAGATTCTTGGTCTTGGCGTCGGCGTTGCAGGTTTTCATTTTCTGCTGCTGCGGCGTCAGGGTTTTGCCCGTCGCGGCGGCGCCTTCAGATTTCAGGCAGGTGCTCATAAAGGTGGAGCGATCCGCGCCTTTCAGCGATTTGGTGGATGCCTGTTGGTTGCAATCGGTCATGCGTTTCTGTTGGGCCGCCTGCGCCGGCGAAGGCGTTTTTGTCGCCGTCGTCGCGTCGGCCGCCATCAGATTGGTGCTCAGCATTAAGCCCGCCAGCAATGGAAGTGCAGTAATCAGACGCATAGGTGTTCCTTCAGCTATTGATTGGCCGCCATCGGCCGAAAATTGTGACGTTGCACAAGGCGTTGTGCTTATCACGGTAGCCTGAGTGTAGTGCGCGCTTTGGAATAAGGAAAGGTGGGCGCCGGCGGGGGAATAGCGCTAAAAGGTAAGCATTTATAACAAATCGCCCCCGGCCGCGCGGCGAGGGGCGTGGCGGGTCAGATAGGATAAAACTGATAATGCGTGGTGCTGCGGTAGCGGCTCCCCGGCTGCAGCCAACAGTCCGGCTGTGGCCATTCGGGATGGTGCGGGCTGTCCGGCAAAAACTCGCTTTCCAGCGCCACGCCGGCGTGGTTGGCATAGCTGCCGCCGTCGCGCGCCGGCGTGCCGGCCAGATAATTGCCGCTGTAGAGTTGCAGTGCGGGCGCGTCGGTGAACACGCTCATCTGCACTTGCCCGTCGGCGGACCATAAATGGGCCGCCGGGCACTCCAGCGCGCCGCAGGTGCGGTGCAGCAGAAAAGCATGATCGTAGCCTTTTACCCGCTGCTGGTCGCGGTCGCGCAGAAAATCCTGCAGCAGCGTTTTCGGCTGGCGGAAATCCATGCCGCTGCCGTCCACCGGCGTCAGCCCGGCACAGGGAATGCCCTCGGCGTCGACGGGCAGATAGCGATCGGCGAACAGCTGCAGCCGCTGGGCGCGGGCGTCGGTGCCGGCACCGTCCAGATTGAAATAGGCGTGGTTGGTCAGGTTGACCGGGCAGGGGCGATCGACCTGCGCCAGATAGCTGATTTCCACGCGATTATCGGGGGTCAGGCGGTAGCAGACCTGCACGTCGAGATTGCCCGGGAAACCTTGATCGCCCTCCGCCGAGTGCAGCGCATAGCAGACCTGCTGCGCATCGTGCTGTACCCGGCGCCAGCGGCGGGCATGGAAGCCGTCGGGGCCGCCGTGCAGCTGGTGGGCGCCCTGATTGGCGGCCAGCGCATGGGGTTTCCCGTCGATGGACAGACTGGCGTTGGCGATGCGGTTGGCGTAACGGCCGACGGTGGCGCCCAGATAGGCGCCCTGACGTTGGTAGTCCGCCGGGCTGCGGCAACCGAGCAGCAGCTCGCGCCTTTCACCGGATTTAAGCGGCAAGACGGCGGACAGCCAGGTGGCGCCCCAGTCCATCAGCGTCACCGTCATGCCGCCGGCGTTTTGCAGCTGCGTCAGCTGATAAGGCTGACCATCGGGGGCGAGTGCCGCCGTTGCCGTCAGCATAGGCCGGCGCCTTGCGAAGCCTGGCAGACATAGAAGGTTTCCTGCAATCCGCCGGTTTGCCGCGGATACTCGTGCGCCACGGCGGCACGCACCGTCTCCACGAGATCTTGCGGCATCAGCGCGACGATACAGCCGCCAAAGCCGCCGCCGGTCATGCGCACGCCGCCGCGTGGGCCGATCGTCGCTTTGACGATCTCGACCAGCTTATCGATCGGCGGCACGGTGATTTCAAAGTCGTCGCGCATCGAGGCGTGCGACTCCGCCATCAGCCGGCCCATGTGCTGCAGATCGCCGGCCGCCAGCGCCTCGGCCGCAGCCAGCGTGCGGGCGTTCTCGCTGATCACATGGCGCGCGCGTTTGGCCACTAACGGATCGAGCTGGTGTTGACGCGCCTCAAACTGTTCGGGGCTGACGTCGCGCAGCGCCTTGACGCCGAAGAACCGCGCCGCTTCCTCGCACTGTTTGCGGCGGGTGTTGTATTCGCTGTCCACCAGCCCGCGTTGCACATTGGAGTTGACGATCACCACCGCGACGTTGTCCGGCATCGGTACCGCACGGGTTTCCAGCGAGCGGCAGTCGATCAGCAGAGCGCTGTCGCGCCGGCCGAGCGCGGAGATCAGCTGGTCCATGATACCGCAGTTGCAGCCGACGAATTGGTTCTCCGCCTCCTGGCCGTTCAGCGCCAGCGCGACGCCGTCCAGCGGCAGCTGATAGAGCGCCTGCAGCGCCTGGCCTACCGCCACTTCCAGCGCGGCGGAGGAGCTGAGCCCCGCCCCTTGCGGCACATTACCGGCGATCACCAGATCCGCGCCGCCGAAGTCGGCGCTGCGGCGCTGAAGGTGCTTCACCACGCCGCGCACATAGTCGGACCAGCGCTGATCGGGGTGGCTGACGATCGGATCGTCGAGCGAGAATTGATCCTGCTGATTCTGATAATCGGCGGCGAGGACGCGGATCTGGCGGTCGTCGCGCTTGGCGCAGGCGATGACGGTTTGATAATCGATGGCGCAGGGCAGTACGAAGCCGTCGTTGTAATCGGTATGCTCGCCGATCAGGTTCACCCGCCCCGGCGCCTGGATGGTCAACGCCGGCGCGTAGCCGAAGTGTTCGGTAAACAGGGAATGGGTAAGCGGTTTCAGGCTCATGCTTGGGCTCCGGCTTCACGGTAATGAATATCGCTGACGGCGCGCAGACGCGCTGCGGCCTGTTCGGCGGTCAGGTCGCGCTGGGTTTCCGCCAGCATCTCGTAACCGACCATAAATTTGCGCACGCTGGCTGAACGCAGCAGCGGTGGGTAGAAATGGGCGTGCAGCTGCCAGTGCCGATTGTCGGCACCGTTGAACGGCGCACCGTGCCATCCCATCGAATAGGGGAAGGAGCACTGGAACAGGTTGTCGTAGCGGCTGGTCAGCTTCTTCAGCGCCAGCGCCAGATCTTGGCTTTGTGCCGCGCCGAGATCGGTAATGCGCTGCACCGCCGCTTTCGGCAGCAGCAGCGTTTCAAACGGCCAGGCGGCCCAGTAGGGCACCACCGCCAGCCAGTGTTCGGTGTTCACCACGATGCGTTCGCCGGTGGCCAGCTCGCGCTGTGCGTAGTCCAGCAGCAGCGGGGAGGCATGTTCCCGAAAATATTCGTGCTGCAGGCGATCTTCGCGCTCGGCCTCGTTCGGCAGAAAACTGTTGGCCCAGACCTGCCCGTGCGGGTGCGGGTTGGAGCAGCCCATCGCCGCGCCTTTGTTTTCGAACAGCTGCACCCAGGGGTACTGCCTGCCCAGCTCATCGGTTTGCGCCTGCCAGGCGGCGACCACCTGCTCCAGCGCCGGCAGCGTCAATTCGGGCAGGGTCTTGCTGTGATCGGGAGAGAAGCAGATCACCCGGCTGACGCCACGCGCGCTCTGGCTGCGCATCAAAGGATCCTGGCTGTCGGGCGCCGGCGGCGTATCGCTCATCAGCGCGGCGAAATCGTTGGTGAAGACGTAGGTGCCGCGATAATCCGGATTGCGATCGCCGGTGACGCGCGCGTTGCCCGGGCACAGGAAACAGTCGGGATCGTGCGCCGGCAGCGTTTCCGTGGGGACGGCCTCTTGTTGGCCCTGCCAGGGGCGCTTGGCGCGGTGCGGTGAGACCAGCACCCACTGGCCGCTCAGCGGGTTGTAGCGGCGATGTGGATGGTCGATAGGGTTAAATGCCGTCATACGGTTCCTTTCTTGGCGTCGACGAGGTGTAATCGCTTTCAGCCGCCGTCTTGATACGCCCGTTGCTGAAAAGGGAGAATACATTGTGCAAAAAGATAGCATGCCCGCGGCGATAAAAAGGTGATCTAACGCGAAAAATGGAATCGTTTACACTTCATTGAAAAGCGCCGGATGGGCGGAGGTGAGCCGCTGGCTACGTGATTGAGAGGATTGCGGTGAGCTGCCGGTGATAGCGTTTTCACCTGGTCAACCGGCAGAGAGAGGCTCTCTGCCGGCGTCAGCCGTCAGGGGTGCTGATACAGCGGGTAGGTGAAGAACAGCAGATGGGTCAGGTTAAGCCCGAAATGGAACAGAATCGGCACCCACAGGCGGCCGCTCCACATCCATGCCAGGCCGTAGATCACGCCGGCCAGCGTCGCGAAGATCACCATCAGCATGCCGCCGGCCAAATGCGCGGCGCCGAACACCAGGGCGGCAACGATCAGCGCCGGCCAGGCCCCCAGCCATTGGCTGAGGCGTTGTTGCAGGTAGCCGCGAAACAGCGCTTCTTCGGCCATGCAGACGAAGAACAGGTTCGCCATCACGAACGGCAGGATCCAGGCGGGCGCATGCAGTTCGATTTTTAAACCGCCCAGCGCCACGGCCAGCAGCAACAGCGCCGGTACGCTGATGATCAATGCAATCCAGGAACCCGAGGCGACGCTTTTTTCCGCTTTATCGGTTCTGAACAGCGTGGGCAAGCAGGCGAACAGCAGGAAGGGCACCATCGCCTTGTCGAAGTTGTAATACATGGTGAACGGCGCGCTGAGCGGGCCGGCTTTGTCGCCGTCGATCATCAGCTGGTTGTGGATGCCCGGCACCAGATGCAAGAACAGCGCGATGCAGCCGGCGACCACCAAGCCTTCGAACGCGATCGCCAGATTACGCTGCTCGCGAAAATGGTGACGCAGCCCCGCCAACGCTACGATCGCCAGCAGATAACTCAGGCTGAGCGGCGTCAGTACCCCATGATAAAGCCCCATGCCCGCCGAGGCAGCCAGGATCACCCAGGCTATCAGCCGATTAAACGGCAAGAAAAATAACGAAGCAGCCAGTACGCCCCACATAATATGTCCCTTTAAAATATGTACACGGCGCTCAGCGCCTTTGCGGCGTGCGATGATGGCGAAATTGAGCGCTAAAGCGGATAGTAGCACACCCAAATGACGCTAAAGGTCGGGGCAGTGACGGATTTGTGCATGATGCCGGCCCACACGACCGGCGACAACGCGGGTCAGCCTTTCATCCAGGCCTGCGAGCGGGTGATTTCGGCCAGGTTTTGCAGGGTGTCCAGGCTCTGCTGGTGGATCTCCTGCGTGGGGGCCGCGCACAGGTCGTGCAGCACGGTCACCTGAAAGCCGGCGTCGTGCGCCTGACGCGCGGTGCTCTCGATGGCGAGCGGCGTGCTGACGCCCGCCAGCAGCAGATGATGGCACCGATGCTGCCGCAGCCAGGCTAACAAATTGTTACCGGAGAAGGCGCTCACCGCCGTTTTTTCAAACAGCAGATCGGTTTCTTCCTGATGCAGTTCGGGCATCCAGCGGCAGCCCGGGCTGTTAAGCCGCAGCGCGCCTATCTGTTTCAAATGGTTGAACAGCGGCGAATGGGGGGGAATATCATGATAATCGTCGGCGAATCCCACCCGCACCCAAATCACCGGGATTTTTCGCACCCGGGCGTAGGCCGCGGCGGCATTGACGTTGGCGAGCAGGTGGGTCGCCAGCACCTGTTCGCGGCAGTGGTTGGCGCGCCCTTTGGGCCCGATCAGATCCTCGATCAGGTCGATAATAATCAACGCAGCGGACATGGCGTCTCCAGAAAATGGCCTTCTTTCTTTCTATGATAAAAGGCCAAATGTGATGTGCTGCGGTGAAGTGTTGCCGGATATGTTTACGCCGCGCTTCAGGCGGAGGCCGCCTCCAGCCGTTGCCGTTGGTAGCCGTAGCCGCCCTCGCCGTCGGGCACGAAGCTGAGGCGGTGAGTGATGCACTGCGGCGCGTCTTCGGCATGGTGCGAGACGAACAGCAGCTGGGTGGCGCCCTGGCCGATCAGCACGTCGATGAAGCGACGCACCAGCTGGCGATTGAGCGGATCCAGCCCTTGCAGCGGCTCGTCGAGGATCAGCAGCGCCGGATGTTTCACCAGCGCGCGGGCGATCAGCGCCAGCCGCTGTTGGCCCCAGGAAAGGCTGTGGAACGGGGCATCGCCGCGCGCGCCGTCGAGCCCGAGCAGCGCCAGCCATTGTTCGGTCAGCTGCCGCTGACGATCCGAGACCGCCTGGTAAATGCCGATCGAATCGAAGAACCCCGACAGCACCACGTTGCGCACGCTGGTGTTGACGCGATAGTCCAGATGCAGGCTGCTGCTGACGTAGCCGATATGGCGCTTGATCTCCCAGATGGTTTCCCCGCTGCCACGGCGGCGGCCGAACAGCGTCAGATCGTTGCTGTAGCCCTGCGGATGATCGCCGGTGATCAAACTGAGCAGCGTGGATTTGCCGGCGCCGTTCGGGCCGACGATCTGCCAATGTTCGCCGGGGTTAACCTGCCAGTCGAGATGATTGAGGATCGGCCGATCGTTATAGCTGACCACGCCGTCGCGCAGGACGATCAGCGGCCGATCCGCCGGCAGCGTCACCTTTTGCGTCGGATCCTCGGTCTCCGGCAGCGCCAGCCCACTGAGGTTTTCGCTGTGCGCCAGCTGCGCCACCAGCGCGTCCGCCATCACCTGGCGGCGCGGCCCGCGGCTGGTCAGGGTGCAGTCCGCCAGCACGCCCACCTGCCGGACAAAATCCGGTATTTCGTCGAACCGGTTGAGCACCAGCACCACGGTTTGGCCCTGGGCGGAAAGCTCGCTCAGCAATGCGGCGAGCTGCGCGCGCGAGTGAACGTCCAGCCCGTCGAAGGGCTCGTCGAGGATCAGCAGGTCAGGCTCGGGCATCAGCGCCCGGCACAGCAGGGTTTTACGCGTTTCGCCGGTGGAGAGGTATTTGAAGCGGCGCGTCAGCAGGGCGGTGATGCCGAACTGCGCGGCCAGCCGCTCACAGCGCGCGGCGTCTTTCACCTCTTCCTGAATGATTTCCGCCGCGGTGCGGCCGGTGTCGTCCTCGTCCGCGCTGAGCAGATCGGTGTTGTTGCGTTGCCACTCGTCGCTGACCATTTTTTGCAGCTGTTCGAAGGAGATGCGCACCGCGTGCTGAAAATCGCTGCGGCGTTCACCGCTCAGCAGAACCAGTTCGTCCGCCAGCGCGCGCGCCAGGGCAGATTTGCCGCTGCCGTTGGCGCCGACGAAGGCCCAGCTGTCGCCGGCCTGGATTTCCAGCGCGTCCAGCGTCAGGGTGCGGGTATCGCTTAAGCGGAATGAACCTTGCGAAATGTGCAACGACGACATCACCTGTTCCTTTTTTTGCAATTATTTGCCTTAGAAATAGGCGCATTGCAGGGGGATGTCAATCAACAAAAACGCAACGTCACGTTGCGCTTAACACAACGTGGCGACAATCACGCGATCGGCGTTGAACAGGGCGTGTACGGCGGCACCGACGCTCAGCTGCAGACGCTGCAACTCCGCCGTCGCCAGGGTGGCGCACAGGGTTTCGCCGCCCGCCAGCGTCACCAGCACCTCGCTGTGTTCAGCGCCTGGCTGAATGCCGGCCACCACGCCCGCCAGCGCGTTATCTGCGCCGGTATGCTCCGCCGTATCGACGCTTAACCGCACCCATGGCGCCTTGATCAGCGCCAGCACCTCTTTACCCGGCGTCAGCTGCAGCCGGTCGGCGCTTTGTTGGGTGACGGCCGCCATCAGGCGAGTGGTGCCGTCGTTCAACAAAATCGCCAGGTGCTGCTGCACCTGCTGATGATCGCGTTCGATGACGGTGCCGAAGAACTGATTGCGCGCGCTGGTTTGCAGCGAGAAGCGCGAGATGGCCGCCAGCAGGCTGTCGAGCGGCAGATCGTCCTGCTGCAACACGTCGAAAGCTTTTTGCTGCACCTGGCCCAGCAGGTCATACAACTGGATCAACCGCTGGCCATAGTGCGTCAGCTGCGCGCCGCCGCCGCCTTTACCGCCGGTGGCGCGTTCCACCACCGTTTGTTCCGCCAGCTGGTTCATTTCATTGATGGCGTCCCAGGCGCTTTTATAGCTGATGCCCGCCAGTTTGGCGCCCTGGCTGATGGAGCCGGTGTGCTGCACCTGTTTCAGCAGCGCGATGCGGCGCGGATCGGCGAACAGCTTTTGCTGGAGTTTGAGAGTCAGAAGAATTTCGGCCTGCATAGCGCATCCTGTCGGCGGCAAAAATCTTATTGTCGCCGATTTGGCGGCAAAGCGCCAAACGCAGTGCGGTGGAGCGCGGGGCAATAAAGACTGGCATTGCTTTGTTGTTATAATATAACATAACAGAAAAACGATAAGGCTTTACGCCGGCTTACGGCCGGTTTTTATTTCACCACAGGGATGCTCCACATGAGTACGACACGCCGGCGTCTTGTCACGCCCAGAAAATCTTTATGCCTTGCCGCTTGGGTCGGCGGCGCACTGACGGCGCCGCTGGCTTTCGCTGCCGACTGCGATAAAGCCCGCAATGCCACGGGGTGCGAAGAACAGCTCACGGTGGAGGCGGCGGCCCCCGCCGGGCGCTACGATGCGTTGAGCGCCGTGAGCCGCAGCGCTTCGCAGCTCGGGCTGACCGCTCGGGAAACGCCGCGCAGCGTCGATATCATCAGCGCAAGAGCGATCCAACAGTGGGGCGACCGCTCGCTGGCCGCCGCCGTCGAGCATGCCACCGGTCTGTCCGGCGTCGCTTCGCCAACGTTGTCCAATAACTTTTCCGCGCGCGGTTTCCGGCCTATCGCCTGGTTGTATAACGGCGTGGAGATGCCCGGCAGCACGCTGCAGCTGGGCGATCCGGCGCATTACGACAGCATCGAGGTACTGCGCGGGCCGGGATCGGCCTTGAACGGCCTGAGCGCCGCGGGCGGCAGCGTCAACCTGATCTCGCGGCGGCCGACCTTCAGCCGCCAGCCGCTCGAGCTCGATTATGGCTTCGGCAGCTACCGCAGCCAGCGTCTGCATCTGGGGGCCGGCGGCGCGCTGGTGGACGATGCGGTGGCGTACCGGTTGGACGTCAGCGGCAACGACAGCGGCAGCAACGTGCAGTATGAACGCGATCGGCAGAAGCGGGTTTCCGGCTCGCTGCTGTTTAAGCTGACGGACGATGCGCTGTTGACGCTTAGCCTGGACCGCATGCTCAACCGCACCAACAACCCTTACTACGGCACGCCGCTGCTGGACGGGCGCATTGCCGGCGAGCTGCGCGACATCAATTACAACAACCTGACCGACAGCCGCATCCAGAGCAACGCCACCGCATTTCAGGCCAGCCTGGACTGGTTTATGACGCCCGAAGTGGAATGGCATAACCAATTCTATTACTACAGTGGCTTTCGCGAATGGCGCAACGTCGAGCGCTTCCGCGTCGCGGCGGCGGCCCGGCCCGGCGACGTCAACCGCGACTCCTTCGGCGCCCTGGCGCACGACGACGATCTGATCGGCAACCGCAGTTCGCTGGTATTCGACCGCGCCATCGCCGGTTTTGATAACCGGTTGCTGGTCGGCCTCGATCTGAGCAAGCGGCATTTTCAGTATTATTCCAACGGTTTCCCCGGCTCGGAAGACGTACCGCTTGGCGCGCCGTCCCGAGAGCCGTTCGCCCAGGGTACCGACCGCCAACGCGCGCCGGTGCGCCACGTTACCCAGAACCAGTACGCCACCTTTCTCGAGGATCGCTTCAGCCTGACCGAGCGTTTAGCGTTGCTGGGCCAGCTGCGCTACAACCATATGAACATGGACTGGCGCTTCCAGGGGCCGCAGGAAGAGAGCCGCGCGCACACCTACGTTTTCAGCACCTGGAGCCTGGGCCCCAGCTATGCATTGACCGATAACCTCACGCTCTACGCCAACTACACCACCGGCCAGGAGCCGGGCAACGATCTGTTCTTCCTCAGCCCAACGCAGACCGATCTGCCGCTGACGCGAGCGCGCCAGTGGGAGGCCGGCGCCAAAGGGCAGTTCTGGGGGAACAAGGGCGAGGCGACGCTGGCGCTGTACGAACTGCGCAAGGACAACCTGTTTGTGCCCGACGCGCAGCGGCCGGATGCGTTGAATGCGGTAGGCAGGCAGACGTCGCGCGGCATCGAGCTTGGCGTGGTGCTGCGTCCCGACGAACGCTGGGAGCTGGCCGGCAACGCCGCCTACACGCATGCCCGCTACGACGACTATCGCGGCGGTAGCCCGCTGCGCAGCTATAACGGCAATCGCCCGGCCTATATCCCGGACTGGACTGCCAACCTCAGCGTGCATTATCAGGCGACGGAGCGCCTGGGGCTGGCTTCTTCGCTGCGCTACGTCGGCAGCAGTTACAACGACGACGCCAACCGGCGCAAGATGCGCGCGTACACCACGCTCGATCTGGCGGCAGACTATCAACTGACGCCGATCGTCGATGTCGGTTTTCGCATTCGCAACGCCACCAACCAGCTGTACGCCTATCAGCGTACTTACCCGGACCAGGCGCTGATCGCGCCGCCGCGCAGCTATGAAACCTTCGTGTCGGTCAGGTTCTGACGGCGTGAAAGGCTGGCTTGCCCTGCTGTTGTGCGCCCTGGGATTGGGCGGCAGCGCGCCGCTGCGTGCCGATGCCGTCAGCCTGCAAAATTGCGGGGTAACGCGCGATTACCCGCAGCCGCCGCAGCGGGTGCTGGTTTACGCCAACCCGGCGTTGGAAAACCTGCTGGCGCTAGGGCTGGCTGGCCGTGCGATCGGCGTGGTCGGGTATGACCGCGCGCGCGATCCCGCGCCGACGGCGCCGGCCGAGACATTGCAGGCGCCCACCAGCCCGGCGCCGCCCACGGCGGAAGCGTTGCTGCTGATGCGGCCGGATTTTGTCTATTCGGCTAGCTATTACTGGCTGCACAGCCCGGAAACGCCCGATCGGGCGCGGCTGGCAGAATGGGGCATCGGCACTTATCTCTCTCCCGGCGCCTGCAGCGGCCAGCAAAGCGCGATCGCCGCCGCGCTGACGTTCGAAGACATTTTCACCGAGCTGCGGGAGCTGGCGCGCATTTTCAACGTCAGCAGCGCCGGTGAAGCGCTGGTCGCGCGGCTGCGCGGGCAGCTGAGGGCGTTTGAGGCGCAGCGAGCGCCGCTGCCGCATTTACGTCTGCTGTGGTGGTATGCCGGCGCGCAAACGCCCTACGTGGCGGGCTGCTGCGGCGCGCCAGGTTTGCTGAGCCGCAGCGTCGGTAGCGAAAACCTGTTCGGCGATCGGCCCGAGCTGTGGCCGACGGTGTCCTGGGAGGTTATCGCCGCCCGCGATCCGGATGCGATCGTGCTTGGCGATCTGCCGCGCGGCGGCCTCGGCGACAGCGCGGCCGACAAAATCGCCTTTCTGGAACATCACCCGCTGACCGCGACGCTGCGCGCCGTGCGTCAGCGGCGCTACGTGATCCTCCCCGGTTACGACATGGACCCTTCCGCCCGCACCGTGGCGGCGCTGGGCCGTTTGATTCGGGGCCTGGCGGCCTTGCCGCCGCAGGCGCCGACTTTTTCCAACAAGGAACCTTGATATGACTGCTGTTTCATTCTCTTCGCTGCTGGACTCCTGGGATCGCCAGCAGGCGGCCTACATCGCCGAACGGGAAGCGCGTTTTAACGCCCAGCTGGAGGTGCTGGCGCTGGCCGCCGGCCAGGATTTTCACGTGGTGGATCTGGCCTGCGGCCCGGGATCGCTGAGCCTGCGCATTTTGCAGCGCTTTCCGCAGGCCAGGGTGACCGCCATCGATCTCGATCCGCTGTTGCTGGCGGTGGCGCGCGGTGCGCTGGCGGAGTACGGCGATCGGATCCGCATTCTGCAGGCCGATCTGGCGGATCCGGCCTGTTTTGCCGCGCTGTCCGGCCCCGCGCCACAGGCGGCGGTATCCAGCACGGCGCTGCACTGGCTGATGCCCGAGCAGCAGCTGGCGCTGTACCGCAACGTTGCCGGGCTGCTAGCCGACGGCGGCGTGTTCCTGAACGCCGATCATCAGCGCTATGACCCGCGTCAGCCGCGGCTGAAAGCGTTGGCGGAGCGGCACGACGAGCAGACCCAACAGCGCGCCTGGGACAACGGCGTCGAGGATTGGGATCGCTGGTTTGCGGGCGCGCTGCAATCGCCGACGCTGGCCGCTTATCAGGCCGAGCGTGAAGCGCTGTTCGCCGGCCGCCCGGTGCCGCCGCCGACGCCGGTGGATTTCCAGCTCGCGGCCCTCAGGCAGGCCGGTTTCAGCGAGGCGGGGACGGTGTGGCAGCTGTTGGACGACTATGTGATCGCAGGCTGGAAATAGCATGATCCGGCGGTTATTGCCCGGCCGTGAGGCCGGCTGGCTGCTGTTGCTGGCGGCGGCGTTGCCGCTGGCCCTGCTGGGCGCCACCTTGTCGGGGCCTGCGCCGATCGCGTGGCACGATGCCTGGCGCATCGTATTCGGCGTCAGCGGCAGCGCGGCGACCGACGCCGAGGTGTATCAGCGCATCATCTGGTCGCTGCGGATGCCGCGCGCGCTGTTGGCGGCGCTGGCCGGCGCCGGGCTGGCGTTGGCGGGCACCGTGCTGCAGTCGCTGACCCGCAACCCGCTGGCCGATCCCTGGGTGCTGGGCATCTCCTCCGGCGCCGGCGTGGGGGCGGTAACGGTATTGGTATTGGGGCTGGGGGGCGGCCTGCTGTCAGTGTCCGGCGGCGCGTTTCTCGGCGCGCTGGGAGCATTTGCGTTGGTGATGCTGCTGGCCGGGCGTTCGCTGCAGGGGGAGTCCACGCTGTTTATTCTGGCCGGGGTGGCGGTGACGCAGCTGCTTTCTGCGTTGACTTCGCTGATCACCCTCTGGCAGGCGGACGCCAACGCCACGCGCGGCGTGATGTTCTGGCTACTGGGATCGTTCAGCGACGCGCGCTGGCCGCAGGTCGGGCTGTGCGGGCTGGCGCTGGCGGCGGCGCTGCTGCTTTGTTGGCTGCGGGCGGGTGAGCTGGACGCGCTGGCGTTCGGCGGCGTGACCGCCGCTTCGTTGGGGGTGGCGGTGGCTCCGCTGAAGCTGCTGCTGTATGTGGTGACCACTGCGCTGACGGCGGCGATCGTCGCGTTCAGCGGCGCGGTGGGATTTATCGGGCTGACGGTGCCGCATGTCGCCCGGCGGCTGGTCGGCTCGCGGCATCGGCTGCTGTTGCCGGCCAGCGCGCTGTGCGGCGCGCTGTTCGCCGTGGCGGCGGACACGCTGGCCAGAACGCTGTTTGCCCCGCGCGAGCTGCCGGTCGGCGTGCTGACGGCGCTGCTGGGGGTGCCGGTATTCCTGCTGTTGCTGTATCGGAAGGTCAATGCATGACGATTGAAAAAGCGCGATCCGGCCTGCGCGCCGAAGCGGTGAGCTGGCGAGCGGGCGAACGCACGGTGCTGGAAAATCTGGATTTCTGCGCCTTGCCCGGTGAGGTCACCGGCGTGCTCGGCGTCAACGGCAGCGGTAAATCCACGTTGCTCAAGCTGCTGGCCGGGTTGCAGCCTGCCGCCGGGGGCCGCGTTTGGCTGGAAGGGCGCGAAATTACTGCGTTTTCCGGGCGGGAGCGCGCCAGGCGCATCGCCTTTCTCGAGCAATCCGCCCCCGGCGCCTTCGCGCTGCCGGTGAAGGAGGCGGTGCTGCTGGGGCGCTTGGCCCATATCGGCCGCTGGCGCGGTTTCGGCCCCGAAGATCGCCGTCTCGCCGGGCAGGCGATGGAGCAAGTGGGCATCAGCCACCTGGCCGATCGCGATTGGCAGCGGCTGTCCGGCGGCGAACGGCAGCGGGTGCACCTGGCACGCGCGTTGGCGCAGCAAACGCCGTGGCTGCTGCTGGATGAGCCCGCCAACCATCTGGATATCGCCCATCAGCAGCAATTTATGGCCTTGCTGCGGCGGCTGAAGCTCAGCGTGGTGGTGACGCTGCACGATCTGAATCTGGCCGCCTGCTATTGCGATCGGGTGGCGCTGCTGCAGTGGGGCAGGGTCTGCGCGGCGGGTGCGCCGCGGCAGGCGCTGACGCCGGAGAACATTCGCGCGGTGTACGGGGTGGAGGCCCGGCTGGCGGCGCCCGCCGGCTATGCGCCGCCGCTGATCTATTACCCCGCACCGGCATGAGCCCGGTGGAAAGGGCACGTTTAGCCGATCACAATTTCGCCCCGCTGGCTAAAATAACTCCGGTTTTACCGATTTTTTGGGTTAGAATAACCCGATATGCGGTGAAAGGCATTTGCCGCTCAATGGGCAGTTAAGCGAGGCTATCATGTTGGAATTATTGAAAAGTCTGTTGTTTGCCGTGGTCATGGTGCCGGTGGTCATGGCGCTGATCCTCGGCCTGATCTACGGTTTTGGCGAAGTATTCAACGTCTTCTCCAAAGTGGGCCGTTCGAAAGAAAATCGCACCCAGCACTGACCGTTCCCCATCCCGATACCCGCCGGCATCGCCCGGCGGGCATTCCTCAAGTTATCTCACGCTTTGCCGATAAACCGCATGACAAGCTTTCGCGCAACGTTATATTATTTTTTATATAACGAAGAGTGATAATGCACGTTAACTTGCGGAGAAAAACAATGAAACAGCAATGGACCAAATGGGTTGGCGGGATCGTGTTGGCATCGGGCCTGGTGGCACAGGCTTCGGCGGCGGAAAAGATCACCGTGTTCGCCGCCGCGTCGCTGACCAACGCGCTGCAGGACATCGCCACCCAGTATCAAAAAGGCAAGGATGTGCAGGTGGTTTCCTCCTTTGCGTCCTCTTCGACGCTGGCGCGCCAAATTGAGCAGGGCGCCCCGGCCGATCTGTTCATCTCCGCCGATCAACAGTGGATGGATTACGCCATCGACAAGCAGCAGATGGTGAAAGACACCCGCTATACGCTGCTGGGCAACGAACTGGTGCTGATCGCCGCCAAGAGCGATAAGCAAGATAAGATCGCCATCGACAAGCAGACCGACTGGACCAAGCTGCTCAACGGCGGCCGTCTGGCGGTGGGCGATCCGGATCACGTGCCGGCCGGCATCTACGCCAAAGAGGCGCTGGAACACCTGGGCGCCTGGAGCGCGCTGGAGCCGAAACTGGCGCGCGCCAACAACGTGCGCAGCGCGATGGCGCTGGTGGAGCGCGGTGAAGCGCCGCTCGGCATCGTCTACGGCTCCGACGCGGTCGCCAGCGACAAGGTGAAAGTGGTGGGCGTATTCCCGGAAGACAGCCACAAACCGGTTGAATATCCGATGGCGATTGTGAAAGATCGTCAAAATCCGACGGTCAGCGCTTTCTATACCTATCTGAAGGGCCCGGAAGCGGCCGCTATTTTTGAACATTATGGATTCACCCCGCGTAAATGATTCTGAGTGAGTACGAGTGGCAGGCGGTTGAGCTGAGCCTGAAAGTCTCCGGTTTGGCGGTGGTCTGCAGCCTGCCGTTCGGCATTCTGATGGCCTGGGTGCTGGTGCGTTGCCGCTTTCCCGGCAAGGCGCTGCTGGACGGCGTCATTCACCTGCCCCTGGTGCTGCCGCCGGTGGTGGTCGGCTATTTGCTGCTGATCGCCATGGGGCGGCGCGGCGTCATCGGCGAGTGGCTGTACGACTGGTTCGGCTTCAGCTTCAGCTTTAGCTGGCGCGGCGCCGCGCTGGCATCGGCGGTGGTGGCGTTTCCGCTGATGGTGCGCGCCATCCGGCTGGCGCTGGAGGCGGTGGATACCCGGCTGGAGCAGGCGGCGCGCACGCTGGGCGCCAACCCGTGGCGGGTGTTTTTCACCATCACGCTGCCGCTGTCGCTGCCCGGCGTCATTGTCGGCGTGGTGCTGGCCTTCGCCCGCTCGCTGGGGGAGTTCGGCGCCACCATCACCTTCGTCTCCAACATTCCCGGTGAAACCCGCACCATTCCGCTGGCGATGTATACGCTGATCGAAACGCCGGGGGCGGAAGCCGCCGCCGCGCGGCTGTGCGCGATCGCCATCGTGCTGTCGCTGGCTTCGCTGATGGTGTCCGAATGGCTGGCCCGCTGGGGCCGCAAACGGATGGGGGTGTAAATGCTGGAGCTGGATTTCTCGCAGCAGCTGGGCGACCTTAATCTCAACGTCCGCGCCGATTTGCCGGCGCAGGGCATCACCGCGATTTTTGGCCTGTCCGGCGCGGGCAAAACTTCCCTGATCAACGCCATTGGCGGCCTGACCCGTTTGCAGCAGGGGCGCATCGCGCTCAATGGCCGCACGCTGGTGGATACCGCCGCGGGCCTTTGCCTGCCGCCGGAAAAGCGTCGTATCGGCTACGTGTTTCAGGATGCACGGCTGTTCCCGCACTATCGGGTGCGCGGCAACCTGCAGTACGGCATGGCGGCCGGCATGCGCGCACAGTTCAACACTATCGTCGAGCTGCTGGGCATCGGGCCGTTGCTCAATCGGCTGCCGCTGACGCTCTCCGGCGGTGAAAAACAGCGGGTGGCGATCGGTCGCGCGCTGCTGACCGCGCCGGAACTGCTGCTGATGGACGAGCCGCTGGCCTCGCTCGATCTGCCGCGCAAACGCGAGCTGCTGCCGTATCTGGAGCGGTTGGCGCAGGACGTCAACATCCCCATCCTCTACGTCAGCCATAGCCTGGACGAGATCCTGCGCCTGGCCGAGCAGGTGATGGTGCTGGATCGCGGCGAGGTGCGTGCGTTCGGCGGGCTGGAAGCCGTCTGGGCCAGCAGCGCGCTGCGGCCGTGGCTGCAGCGTGAAGATCAGAGCAGCGTGCTGCGCGTCAGCGTGATTGAGCATCATCAGCGCTATGCCATGACCGCGCTGGCGCTCGGCGATCAAAGGCTGTGGGTCAGCGGTATCGACGCTGAACTGGGCACCCAGCTGCGCATTCGCATCAACGCCGCCGACGTCTCGCTGGTGCTGCAGCCGCCGGTCAACAGCAGCATTCGCAACGTGTTGCCGGCCAAGGTAAGCGAGTGTCTGGACGTGGACGGGCAGGTGGAAGTGAAGCTGGCGGTCGGGGAACACGTGCTGTGGGCGCGGATCACGCCGTGGGCACGCGATGAACTGGCGATCCGCCCCGGGCAGTGGCTGTACGCGCAGGTGAAGAGCGTGTCGATCAGCCGCGAGAGCCGCTAAGACAGGCCCTCCCGGCGGGAGGGCGAAAAGATTACAGCACGCGGGTGCGGATCACCTCGGCGATGCCCGGCTGCAGGTTATCGGCGATCACCAGATCGGCGCGTTCCTTGATCGCGTCATCGGCGTTGCCCATCGCCACGCCCAACCCGACCGCTTCCAGCATGCTGATGTCGTTGTAGTTGTCGCCGAACGCCACCACCTGATCCATGCTCAGCTCCTGCGACTCCACCCATTGGCGCAGGCGCTTGCCTTTGCTGTTGCCGCCTTTGGCGATATCCACCTGATCGTGCCAGGACCATTCGCACGCCAGCCCCAGCTCTTTCTCCACCGTGTCGGCAAACTCGCGCAGCGCCAGGGTATCGGCGTGCGAGGTGGCGAATTTCCAGATCGCCTGCGCGTCGTCGGCCGCCTGCGCCAGGCTGCCGACCTGCAGCAGCGTTGGGCGCTGCGCCGCCGGCAGGGTTTCGGCCCAGGCCAGCGAGCGGGTCACGTGGCCGCTCGGCTCCTGGTAGAGCATGGCGTCGTCGACGTACATCAGCCCGTGAATGTCGGTCTGTTTGAGCATCTGCAGCACCTGCTTGGCCTGATCTTTCGCCAGAGGATCGGCCGCCAGCACCTTCTTCTGCTGAAAATCATACAGGTAGGTGCCGTTGCAGCAGATGGCCGGGGTGTCTATCTGCAGCGCCTGGTAGAACGGATGGATAGCGACGTGGTGGCGGCCGGTGACCACCACCACCTGGATGCCGGCGGCGCGCGCCTGCGCCAGCGCTTCCAGCGACTGCGGTAAGATGCGTTTTTGGTTGTCCAGCAGGGTGCCGTCAAGATCGAGGGCGATGACGCGGTAGCTCATAGGGTTCTCGTTATCGTTAGCCATAAAATTAATCCGATGGTACACCGGATAGCCAACGGAGAAAACCGCGTGAGCTTCCGGTGCTAAGCGGGGTTGCCATGCGACGGATGTGCGGTAAGCTAGGGGCAATCGAACGGCCTGAAACCGGTTCCTCTTTTACCCTTTGCAAGGAGAACACATGAAGCAAATCGTTTATGTCGCCAGCCCGGAGAGCCAGCAGATCCACGTTTGGCAGTTGGACGATGCCGGCGCGCTGGCGCTGCTGCAAACCGTTGATGTGCCGGGCCAGGTGCAGCCGATGACCCTTCATCCGGACAAGACCCACCTGTACGTCGGCGTACGTCCGGCGTTCGGCATCGTCAGCTATCGCATCGAGGCGGACGGCACGCTGCAGCAGGCCGGCATGGCGCCGCTGCCGGGCAGCCCGACCCATATCTCCACCGATTTGCAGGGGCGTTACCTGTTCTCCGCCTCCTACAGCGGCAACTGCGCCAGCATCAGCCCGATCGGCCACGACGGCGTGGTGACGGCGCCTATTCAGCAGATCGACGGCCTGACCGCGCCGCACTCGGCGAACATCGATCCGACCAACCAGCTGGTGCTGGTGCCTTGCCTGAAAGAAGACCGCATCCGCCTGTTCAACCTGAGCCTGGCGGGCCAGCTGACGCCGCACGCGCAGGAAGCGGTGGCGACCGCCGCCGGCGCCGGGCCGCGTCATATGGCGTTCCACCACAACGACAAGTTCGCTTACTGCGTCAATGAGCTGGACGGTACGGTGGACGTGCTGGCCATCTCGGAAAACGGCGGTCACTACACCGTGACGCAGACGCTGGACATCATGCCGGCCGACTTCGACGGCACCCGCTGGGCGGCGGACATTCATATCACGCCGAACGGCCGCTTCCTGTACACCAGCGATCGCACCGCCAGCATTCTGACCATCTTCAGCGTTTCCGAAGACGGCGGCACGCTGAGCGTGGTCGGCTATCACCCGACCGAAGCGCAGCCGCGCGGTTTCAATATCGATCACAGCGGCCGCTTCGTGATTTCGTCCGGCCAGAAGTCCGATCACATCGCGGTGCATGAGATTGATCAGCGCAGCGGTGAGCTGACCACGCTGGCGCGTTATCCGGTGGGCAAAGGCCCGATGTGGGTGAGCGTGCTGGCGAAGTAATTCGGCGGTCAGATGAGTATGGAAAAAGCGCGGTTCGGTTGAATCGCGCTTTTTTATTGGCGGGGGATCAGTTGAACGTCACCGTCAGCGTGGCGCTGCCGAGGCTGTGGAAATGGACGTTAAAGCCCACCAGCGCGCCGCTGGATCCCTCATCCACTTCGATACGCTCCACGTCCAGCGCATGCACGGTGAACTGGTAGCGGTGGCTCTCGCCCTCTGGCGGCGCCGCGCCGCCGTAGCCGGCCGAGCCGAAGTCGGTGCGGGTCTGCAGTGCGCCGGCGGGCAGCGGCGCTTTGCCGGAGCCCGCGCCCTGCGGCAGCTCGCGCACGTCGGCGGGAATGTTGGCCACGATCCAGTGCCACCAGCCGGAGCCGGTCGGGGCATCGGGATCGTAAACGGCGATTACGAAGCTCTTGGTGCCGGCCGGCACGCCGTCCCAGGCCAGGTGGGGCGACAGGTTATCGCCGTGGTAGCCCATGCCGTTGAAGACCTGCGCCTGCGGCAGCTTGCCGCCGTCCTGCAGATCGTTGCTGTACAAACGAAAAGCCATAGTGACTCCCAGTTGTCGGTAAACGCGGACCCTTAAGCTAGATCGTTTCGCCGTGACAATACAAGTGGGATTGCCATTCGCCAACGGCGGCGCGGATCGGTTACCATGGCCGCATCTTCCTTCCTACAGACCGCCGGATAGCCAAACAACGCCACCATGATCTCACTGAAAAAACGCACGCCGTGGTTCGGCTGGCTGCGCCGTTGGGCCAAAAGCATCAAGCGCGATATTTATGCGTTGTGGCTGGCTGCCCGTGATAAGCGCACCCCGTGGTACGCCAAACTGATCGCGCTGCTGGTGGCCGGCTATGCGATCTCGCCGATCGATCTGATCCCGGACTTCATTCCGGTGCTGGGCTATCTGGATGACGTCATCATCGTGCCGTTGGGCATCATGCTGGCGGTGCGCCTGATCCCCAAGCCGCTGATGGCCGAGCTGCGCGAGAAGGCGCAAAAGCGCGTCGATAACCCCACCGGCCGCATGGCGGCAGCGATGATCATTTTACTTTGGCTGCTGTGTCTGGGATTGCTGGCCCGCTATCTGGACCAGCATTGGTAAGGCATTAACGCGCGGCGGCGGCGACGGCGGCGGTCAGGCGGCTGAGCTGTTCCGCTTCGATGATGTAAGGCGGCATCAGGTAAATCAGCTTGCCGAACGGCCGGATCCACACCCCGCGTTCGACGAATCCGCGCTGCAGCTCGGCGACGTCCACCGGTTCACGCATCTCTACCACCCCAATCGCGCCCAGCACCCGCACGTCCGCCACCTTCGGCAGCGCCGCGAGCGGCAGCAGTTCCTGTTTCAGCTGGGCTTCGATGGCGCTCACCTGCGCCTGCCAGCGATTCTCCGCCAGCAGCGCCAGGCTGGCGTCCGCCACCGCGCAGGCCAGCGGGTTGCCCATAAAGGTTGGGCCGTGCATAAAGCAGCCGGCCGCGCCGTTGCTGATGGTCTCCGCCACGTGGCGGGTGGTCAGGGTGGCGGACAGCGTCATGTAGCCGCCGGTCAGCGCCTTGCCCAGGCAGAGAATGTCCGGCACCACCTGTGCGTGCTCGCAGGCGAACAGCTTGCCGGTGCGGCCGAAGCCGGTGGCGATCTCGTCGGCGATCAGCAGCACCTGATGGCGATCGCACAGCTCGCGCACCCGCTTGAGGTAGGTCGGGTGGTAGATACGCATGCCGCCGGCGCCTTGCACCACCGGTTCCAGGATCACCGCCGCCACTTCACCGGCGTGCTGCTCCAGCAACGCGGCGAACGGCGCGATGTCCTCTTCGCGCCATTCCTCGTCGAAGCGGCACTGCGGCGCGGTGGCGAACAGGTGCGGCGCCAGGTAGCCCTGATAGAGGCTGTGCATCGAGTTGTCCGGATCGCAGACCGACATCGCGCCGAAGGTATCGCCGTGATAGCCGTGGCGCAGCGTCAGGATGCGCTGCCGCCGTTCACCGCGCGCCTGCCAGTACTGCAGCGCCATCTTCAGCGACACTTCCACCGCCACCGAACCGGAATCCGCCAGAAACACGCACTGCAGCGCTTCCGGCGTCATCGCCACTAACCGGCGGCACAGCGAGATGGCGGCCGGATGGGTAATACCGCCGAACATCACGTGCGACATCTTCTCCAGCTGCCGGCTGGCGGCCTGATTCAGGTGCGGATGGTTGTAACCGTGGATCGCCGCCCACCAGGAGGACATACCGTCCACCAGACGCCGGCCGTCCGCCAGCTGCAGCTCGACGCCGCTGGCCGACTCGATCGGGTAACAGGGTAACGGGCGGCTCATGGAGGTGTAGGGGTGCCAGATATGACGTTGGTCAAACGCCAGGTCGGAAGCGGTGACAGACATACTTGTAAACCAAATTGAATTAAGATTGGTTGACAGTATATCCACAATATTTAAACTGGCGACACTTTTTCGTTTTGGAGACGCCATGATGGCCGATCGCATTCACTGGACAGTAGGGCAAGCCCAGGCCCTGTTTGATAAACCTCTGCTTGAACTGCTGTTCGAAGCGCAAACCGTACACCGCCAGCACTTTGATCCGCGTCAGGTGCAGGTCAGCACGCTGCTGTCGATCAAGACCGGCGCTTGCCCGGAAGACTGCAAATACTGCCCGCAAAGCTCGCGCTACAAGACCGGCCTGGAGTCGGAGCGGTTGATGCAGGTCGAACAGGTACTGGAATCGGCGCGTAAGGCCAAGGCGAACGGCTCGACCCGTTTTTGCATGGGCGCGGCGTGGAAGAACCCGCACGAGCGCGATATGCCTTATCTGCAGCAGATGGTGCAGGGCGTGAAAGCGATGGGCATGGAAACCTGCATGACGCTGGGAACGCTGGACGGCACTCAGGCCGAGCGGCTGGCGGAAGCCGGGCTGGATTATTACAACCATAACCTCGATACCTCGCCGGAGTTCTACGGCAGCATCATCACCACCCGCAGCTACCAGGAACGCCTGGATACGCTCGACAAAGTGCGCGACGCCGGCATCAAAGTATGCTCCGGCGGCATCGTCGGGCTGGGTGAAACGGTGCGCGACCGCGCCGGGCTGCTGGTGCAGCTGGCCAACCTGCCGAAACCGCCGGAGAGCGTGCCGATCAACATGTTGGTGAAGGTAAAAGGCACGCCGCTGGCGGATAACGACGACGTCGATCCGTTTGACTTTATCCGCACCATCGCGGTGGCGCGCATCATGATGCCGTCTTCTTATGTCCGCCTCTCCGCCGGCCGTGAACAGATGAACGAACAGACACAGGCGATGTGCTTTATGGCCGGCGCCAACTCGATCTTCTATGGCTGCAAGCTGCTGACCACGCCGAACCCGGAAGAAGACAAGGATCTGCAACTGTTCCGCAAGCTGGGGCTGAACCCGCAGCAGACCGCCACCGAACACGGCGACAACCAGCAACAGCAGGTGCTGGCTAAGCAGCTGCTGAACGCCGATACCGCCGAGTTTTACAACGCGGCGCCGTGATGAGCTGGCAACAACGCATCGAGCAGGCGCTGGCAGAGCGGCGCCTGAACGCCGCCTACCGTCGGCGACAGACCACCGAGGGCGGCAACGGCCGCCAGATCCGGCTGGGCGATCGTCTCTACCTGAACTTCTCCGGCAACGACTACCTGGGGCTGAGCCAGGATGCGCGGGTGATCGCTGCCTGGCAGCAGGGCGCGCAGCGTTACGGTGTCGGCAGCGGCGGGTCGGGCCATGTCACCGGCTTTTGCGCAGCGCATCAGGCGCTGGAGGAGCAACTGGCGGCGTGGCTCGGCTATCCGCGCGCGCTGCTGTTCATCTCCGGTTACGCCGCCAACCAGGCGGTGCTGGCGGCGTTGATGCAGAAAGGCGATCGCATTTTAGCCGATCGCCTCAGCCACGCCTCGCTGCTGGAGGCGGCGGCGCAGTCGCCGGCCGAGCTGCGCCGTTTCCAGCACAATCAGCCGCAGGCGCTGGCGGATCTGCTGGCCAAACCCTGTGAAGGGCAGCGGTTGGCGGTGACCGAAGGGGTGTTCAGCATGGACGGCGACGGCGCACCGTTGGCGGAACTGCATCGCTTAACCCGCGCGGCGGGCGCCTGGCTGATGGTGGACGATGCCCACGGCATCGGCGTGCGCGGCGAGCAAGGCCGCGGCAGCTGCTGGCAGCAGGGCGTGCGCCCTGAACTGCTGGTGGCGACCTTCGGCAAGGCGTTCGGCGTCAGCGGCGCGGCGGTGCTGTGCGATGAGGCGACCGCCGAGTATCTGCTGCAGTTCGCCCGCCATCTGATCTACAGCACCGCGATGCCGCCGGCGCAGGCCTGTGCGCTGCAGGCGGCGCTGGCCTGCATTCGAGAGGGCGATGAACTGCGCGCCCGGCTGCAGGACAACATTCGGCGTTTCCGCCAGGGCGCGGCGCCGCTGGCGTTAACCCTGACGGATTCCGATACCGCCATCCAGCCGCTGCTGGTGGGGGACAATCAACGCGCGCTCGATCTGGCGACCCGCCTGCGCGAGCGCGGGCTGTGGGTGAGCGCCATCCGCCCACCGACGGTGCCGCCGGGCGGCGCGCGGCTGCGCATCACCCTGACGGCGGCGCATCAGCCGCAGGACATCGATCGCCTGCTGGAGGTATTGCATGACGTCAGCCAATGACGCGGTGAACAAACAGGCGGTCGCTTCGGCCTTCAGCCGCGCCGCCGGCAGCTACGACGCCGCCGCCGCGCTGCAGCGAGACGTTGGCGAGCGCTTACTGGGGATGGGGAGTGCCCATCCGGGCGAACGGCTGCTGGATGCCGGCTGCGGCACCGGCTATTTCAGCCGCCTGTGGCGCGAGCGCGGCAAGCAGGTGACCGCGCTCGATCTGGCGCCGGGCATGCTGGACGTTGCCCGTCAACGGCAGGCGGCGCACCATTATCTGCTGGGCGATATCGAACAGGTGCCGCTGCCCGATGCGGCGATGGACATCTGTTTCAGCAGCCTGGTAGTGCAGTGGTGCAGCGATCTGCCCGCCGCGCTGGCGGAGCTGTATCGCGTGACCCGCCCCGGCGGAGTAATTTTGTTTTCCACGCTGGCGGCGGGATCGCTGCAGGAACTGGGGGACGCCTGGCAACAGGTGGACGGCGAGCGCCACGTGAACGCCTTTCTGCCGCTGGCGCAGATCCGCGCCGCCTGTGCTGACTATCGGCACGAACTGGTCACGGAGCTGCGCACCCTGAACTACCCGGACGTGATGACGCTGATGCGTTCGCTCAAGGGCATCGGGGCCACGCACCTGCATCAGGGGCGCGAGGGCGGCCTGATGTCGCGTGGCCGTCTCGCCGCGCTGCAGGCGGCTTACCCGTGCCGGCAGGGGCAGTTCCCACTCAGCTATCATCTGGTTTATGGAGTGATTTATCGTGATTAAACGTTGGTTCGTGACCGGCACCGACACCGAAGTCGGTAAAACCGTCGCCAGCAGCGCCTTGCTGCAGGCCGCCAACCGGGCGGGCTACCGCAGCGCCGGTTATAAGCCGGTGGCTTCCGGCAGCGAAATGACCGCCGAGGGGCTGCGCAACGGCGATGCGCTGGCGCTGCAGGCCAACAGCGGCGTGGCGCTCCGCTACGACGAAGTGAACCCTTACGTTTTTGCCGAACCGACCTCGCCGCATATCGTCAGCGCCGATGAAGGCCGGCCGATCGAGGCGGCGCAGCTGTCCGACGGCCTGCGCCGGTTGGAGCAGCGCGCCGACTGGGTGCTGGTCGAGGGCGCGGGCGGGTGGTTTACCCCGCTGTCGGCGCAGTACACCTTCGCCGATTGGGTGCAGCAGGAGCAACTGCCGGTGATCCTGGTGGTGGGCATTAAACTGGGCTGCATCAACCACGCGGTGCTGACGGCGCAGGCGGTGCAACAGGCGGGGCTGACGCTGGCCGGTTGGATCGCCAACGATGTGACGCCGCCGGGGCGGCGGCATCAGGAATACCTGGCCACGCTGCGCCGCATGCTGCCGGCGCCGCTGCTGGGCGAAATCCCGCACCTGCCGCAGGCCGAGCGGGCACCGCTGGGGCAGTATCTGGATATCAGCCTGCTATAAACCCTCCATGAGGGAGGCTTTCTCCCTCATTCTCCTTCCTGGCGCGCCAGCCCGGCGCCGATCAACGCCTCATCCAGCTGCGCCAGCGCGCCGTGCGCCACCGTGCGCCCGCTGTCCAACAGGCAGAAGCGGTCCGCCACCCGGCGCACGAACGGCAGCTGATGCTCCACCAGTAAAATGGTCATGCCCAATTCGCGGTTGAGCCTGCGGATCACGTTGCCGATGTCGGCGGCGATCGAGGGGGGAACGCCCGCCGTCGGTTCGTCGAGGATCAGCAGCGCCGGCTCCTGGGCCAGCGCCCGGCCAATCGCCAGCTGGCGTTGGGCGCCCACGCAAAGATCGCCGGCGCGGCGCGCGCGCATCTGGCGCAAATGGGGAAACAGGCTGTAGATCAGCGGCGGAATGCGGCGAGGGGCGCCGCGCCCGGCCATTTGCGCCACCTGCAGATTCTCCTCCACGCTCAGCTGCGAGAAGAGCTGCCGCCCCTGGGGCACGTGGCTGATGCCCAGCGCGGCGCGGCGCTCCATCGGCTGCAGCAACAGGTTTTGCGGCGGCTGATCCGCCGGCTGCCAGGTCATGCTGCCGCTCACCACCGGCACATGCCCCATGATGCAGTTGACCAGTGTGGTCTTGCCCACGCCGTTGCGGCCGAGCAGCACGGTGCACTGGCCGCGCGGCAGCTCCAGGTTGATGTCCCACAGGGTGTGGTTCTGCCCGTAAAATTGATTGACCGATCTCAGGCTCAGCATTTGGCATTCTCCTCATAGACGCCCGTTTCACTCGTTGGCGGGGACTGCAAAGGCCGCATGCGCGGCGAATTTCCCGAGTGTGGCAATGTCTGGAACAAAATGCCGTCCGTCTAATGAGCCAGAGCAAGGTCTGCGGTAGACGGAATGACAGTCAATATGTCGTTAAAAACGACGCTTGTGACGACTTGGTGTCGTTCTTGCGCTTTTACGGGCGATAGCGCCGCGGAGACTACGCGTCGCGGCAGGCAGCGCATCATGCTGTCGCACCGCGTTTATACGCAGGAAGATAAAGCAACTCTCAGGCCAGTTTTGCCGCCGGGTGAAAACGGGGATTGTTATCGCCTTGTTAACCACGCGTCAGGCCTGACAGGCGCTGCCGTGGCGGCCCGAAAATACGCGGGGAAGTTAACCCGGACGTTTTTTGCACTCTTATGGTGCTCTTTGGTCAGGGCATGGTGCAAGGCGTTGCCCTGCCGTCAAGAGCGATCCGCGTGAAAGGGGCCAATGCGATTTTGGCAATGGGGATTTTTAGTATTAATCGGCATAAACAAAGCGATATTTTTATGAAAAAATAACTAAAAAAGGCATTTTGGCGAGTGTAAAGGGCGAAAAGCTTTCTTTCTGTAACTCCCGCCCCGGGCGGGGCGGTGAGAGTTATCCACTATTCCTGTGGATAACCTTGTGTATTAGATTTAGAAAAACGCTGTAAAGCGAGAGCCGACGCGGGTTCTGTTCGCTTTGTCCGCATTCTCGTCTTTTTATTAATGTTATTAAATATCAATAATTTAATTAAAATCAAGACGCAGGGGTATTGATCAGGCCTCTATGTATGATTTTTCGACGCGGTGCTATCAATAAGTTAATTCGCGGCAAGTTCTGGGGATAAATCTGTTATTGACAATAAAAATGTCACCGGGCTGTAACGCCACGGTGCAGCGACGTTGCAGCGGCGTCGATCCCGGCGACGAATCCGCTTGAAGCTGGTTTTATATCCAGTATCATGGGCACTGGCGCAAATCGCCGACACTTTCCATAATTAGGGGCCATGCCCGGCGCAGAGCCGGCTGGCCGCCTGAGCGCGCGCATCTCCACAGGGTAGCCGAGCAATGAGTAAACTTTTCAAACTGCATTCAGAGTTCAAACCGGCCGGCGATCAGCCGGAAGCCATCCGCAAGCTGGAAGAGGGGCTGGAAGACGGCCTGGCGCACCAGACGCTGCTGGGGGTCACCGGTTCGGGCAAGACATTCACCATCGCCAACGTGATAGCCGATCTGAATCGGCCGACCATGGTGCTGGCGCCGAACAAGACGCTGGCGGCGCAGCTGTACGGCGAGATGAAAGAGTTTTTCCCGGAGAATGCGGTGGAATACTTCGTCTCCTACTACGACTACTACCAGCCGGAAGCCTATGTGCCCAGCTCCGACACCTTCATTGAAAAAGACGCTTCGGTGAACGAGCACATCGAGCAGATGCGTCTTTCCGCCACCAAGGCGCTGCTGGAGCGGCGCGACGTGGTGGTGGTGGCGTCGGTGTCGGCGATCTACGGCCTGGGCGATCCGGATCTTTACCTGAAGATGATGCTGCACCTGACCCAGGGCATGATCATCGATCAACGATCCATTTTGCGCCGGCTGGCGGAGCTGCAGTACTCCCGCAACGATCAGGCCTTCCAGCGCGCTACCTTCCGCGTGCGCGGCGAGGTGATTGACATTTACCCGGCGGAGTCGGACGAGCTGGCGCTGCGCGTCGAGCTGTTCGACGATGAAGTGGAACGGCTGTCGCTGTTCGATCCGCTGACCGGGCAGATCGAGCAGGTGGTGCCGCGTTTTACCATCTACCCGAAATCGCACTACGTGACGCCGCGTGAGCGGATCATGCAGGCGATGGAAGAGATCAAGGTCGATCTGGCGGACCGCCGCAAGGTGCTGCTGGCCAACAACAAGCTGCTGGAAGAGCAGCGCCTGACGCAGCGCACCCAGTTCGATCTGGAGATGATGAACGAGCTGGGTTACTGCTCGGGCATCGAAAACTACTCGCGCTACCTGTCCGGGCGCGCCGAGGGCGAGCCGCCGCCGACGCTGTTCGACTACCTGCCGGCGGACGGCCTGCTGGTGGTCGACGAATCCCACGTCACCATTCCGCAGATCGGCGCGATGTTCAAGGGCGACCGCGCGCGTAAAGAAACGCTGGTGGAGTACGGTTTCCGCCTGCCGTCGGCGCTGGACAACCGCCCCTTGCGCTTCGAGGAGTTCGAGGCGCTGGCGCCGCAGACCATCTATGTCTCCGCGACGCCGGGCAAATATGAGCTGGAGAAATCCGGGGGCGATCTGATCGATCAGGTGGTGCGGCCGACCGGGCTGCTGGATCCGATCGTGGAGGTGCGGCCGGTCGCCACCCAGGTGGACGATCTGCTCTCCGAGATCCGCAAGCGCGCGGCGATCAACGAGCGCGTGCTGGTGACCACCCTGACCAAACGCATGGCGGAAGACCTGACCGAATACCTGGAAGAGCATGGCGAGCGCGTGCGCTACCTGCACTCGGACATCGATACCGTGGAACGGGTCGAAATCATCCGTGACCTGCGTCTGGGCGAGTTCGACGTGCTGGTGGGCATCAACCTGTTGCGTGAGGGGCTCGACATGCCTGAGGTGTCGCTGGTGGCGATTCTGGACGCCGACAAGGAAGGCTTCCTGCGTTCCGAGCGTTCGCTGATCCAGACCATCGGCCGCGCGGCGCGTAACCTGAACGGCAAGGCGATCCTGTATGGCGATCGCATCACCGATTCGATGGCCAAGGCGATCGGTGAAACCGAGCGGCGCCGCGCCAAGCAGCAGGCCTACAACGAAGCCAACGGCATCGTGCCGCAGGGGCTGAACAAGAAGATCGGCGATATTCTGCAGATCGGCCAGCCGGTCAACCGCGCCAAGAACAAAGGCAAGGGCAAGGCGCTGGACGGCGGTGCTTCGCTTCAGAACCTCACGCCGAAAGCGCTGGATCAGAAAATCCGCGATCTGGAGGCGCAAATGTACACCCACGCGCAAAACCTGGAGTTCGAACAGGCCGCTGCGCTGCGCGACGAGATCCACCAGCTGCGCGAGCAGTTCATCGCGATTTCCTGACCGTTGGACGGCGCCCGCGCCGCGGGCGTCAAAATTCCTTGTCGGCCGCGCCAAAGCTGTTATGGTGTGCGGCCCGATTTGACCACGAAGAGTACCGAACATGAGCCAACACCAGTCTAAAGACCCGCTGCACGGCGTAACGCTGGAGCAACTGCTGAATAAACTGGTGGATCACTACGGTTGGTCCGAACTGGGCGCGCGCATTCGCATCAACTGCTTCCTCAGCGATCCGAGCATCAAGTCCAGCCTGAAGTTTTTGCGTCGCACGCCCTGGGCGCGTAAAGAGGTGGAAGATCTGTATATCGATATGGTCAGCCATCCCGCCCCAGCCAGCGATAATCCCTGGCTGCGCGGGCGAGACGGTTAAATTCGGTCAGCGGCGCGCGGCCAGCTCCACCAGCGCGTGATCCAGCGCCTGGCGCAGCAGCTGGCGATCGTGGCGGTAGGGGATGTCGCTCGCTTCCAGCGGTTGCTGAATCACCACCCGATCCTGCACTTCACTGGCGTCCACCGCCGGGCCGACGATCAGCGCATCGATCATCCGGCGGCCGATCTTCTCTTCCATCAGCGTCAGCTTATCCTTTAACGACAGCGCCGCGGCGGCCACGCTCAGCTCGCGGCCGAGGTTGCCAATATAGATCATGCTGGCGCTGCTGCGGCGCAGCGCCTGGGTGAGATCGTCCAGCAGCAGCAGCAGCAGCGGCATCAGGCTGGTGAGGAAACTGCCCGGCCCGATCAGGATCACGTCGGCCTGTGCGATGGCGTCCAGCGCTTCGCGCGTGGCGTTGACCGGCGGCGACAGCATCAGCTCCTGCGGCATATGGGTCAGCTGGTCGACATTCACTTCACCGTAAACATGGTTGCCTTCGTGATCGTGCGCCATCAAATCCACCGGCTGCTCCGACATCGGGATCAGCGCCGCGTCCACCTTCAACAGGCTGCGTACCAGGTTGATCGCTTCCAGCGGGCGCACGCTCAGGTGATCCAGCGCTTTCAGCATCAGGTTGCCGAGGTTGTGGCCGGCCAGTTCGCCGTTGCCGCTGAAGCGGTATTCGAACATCGCCGAGGCGACGCTCGGTTCGGTGATCAGCTGGTTGAGACAGTTACGGGTATCGCCCCAGGCAATGCCGCCTTCCGAACGGCGGATACGGCCGGTGGAACCGCCGTTGTCGGTGGTGGTGACGATGCCGGTCAGGCGGGAGCCTAAGGACGACAGGGCCGACATCACACGGCCCAGGCCATGTCCGCCGCCTAACGCCACCACGCGGTCGAGATCGGCCAGGGTACGATTACGCATAAATTTCCTTACAAAGGGGCTGAACTGCCCGCATAAGGTAGCGGATCCGGCATAAAAACGCGATAAGAGTGTCATTTGCGTGATTCCGGTCAATTCGTCCGCGCAAGCGATGTTTATCATGGTTTACCAGAATACGCGGCGTCTAAAAACGCTGTATAGACAATTATATAGCGAATTAACGCGTTGGCTATCGTTGCCGATTAGCGCTAGAATTCTGCTGAAAACCACGGTTTCATTCCGGCTACTCAAGGTAGCGGGAAGAGAAATCAAACTCCTAGCCCCTGTGCCTACGTTGTTCATCCGGAACGATATGGCGCCTGGGCCGTGGCGAAGTCAGCCACCAGGGTGCAGAGGGGAAACGCTCGCATCTCCCGACTTTGGAAAGGTGTTATGGTACCGCAACTCATTGATGCTTATGAGCGCAAGTTCTATTACCTGCGCTTGTCGATCACCGACGTGTGCAACTTTCGTTGCACCTATTGTTTGCCCGACGGCTACAAGCCGAGCGGCAGCCCGAAAAGCTTCCTGTCGCTGGATGAAATCCGCCGCGTCAGCCGTGCGTTTGCCGAACTGGGCACCGAAAAGGTGCGCCTGACGGGCGGTGAGCCTTCGCTGCGCCGCGATTTTACCGAGATCATCGCCGCCGTGCGGGAAAACCCGGCCATCCGTACCCTGGCGGTCACCACCAACGGCTACCGTCTGGCGCGCGACGTCGCCGCCTGGCGTGACGCCGGTCTGACGGCGATCAACGTCAGCGTCGACAGCCTGGATCCCCGTCAGTTTCACGCCATCACCGGCCAGGACAAGTTCCGCCAGGTGATGGACGGCATCGATGCTGCCTTCAGCGCCGGTTTCAGCAAGGTCAAGGTCAACGCAGTATTGATGCGTGACGTCAATCATCAGCAACTCGGTGCCTTTCTCGCCTGGATCAAAGACCGACCGATCCAGCTGCGTTTTATCGAACTGATGGAAACCGGCGAGGGCGGCGAGCTGTTTCGCAAACACCACGTTTCCGGCGAAGTGATTCGCCGGCAGTTGGAGCAGCAGGGCTGGCAGCGCCAGGCGCGCGGCCGCAGCGACGGCCCGGCGCAGGTGTTCAGCCACCCGGACTACCAGGGTGAGGTGGGTCTTATCATGCCGTATGAGAAAGACTTCTGCGCCAGCTGCAACCGGCTGCGCGTTTCTTCCATCGGCAATCTGCACCTGTGCCTGTTCGGCGAGCAGGGGGTGCCCCTGCGCGATCTGCTGGCAGAGGACGGCCAGCTCGACGCGCTGAAGGCGCGCATCCAGAGCGGGCTGTTGAGCAAGAAGCAGACCCATTTCCTGCATCAGGGTAACAGCGGGATCACCCAGAACCTGTCGTTTATCGGCGGCTGACAGCCAATAGGAGCTTATTGAACCATGAGCCATGCGAGCAGCGAGTTTATTCCGGCGCATATCGCCATCCTGACCGTGTCTGACAGCCGCGGCGCGGCGGAAGACACCTCCGGCCAATATCTGCAGGACGCGGCGCAGGAAGCCGGCCATCAGGTGGTGGATCGCGCCATCGTCAAAGATGACATTTACCAGATCCGCGCGCGGGTTTCCGCGTGGATCGCCGATGACAACGTGCAGGCGGTGCTGATCACCGGCGGCACCGGTTTTACCGCGCGCGACAACACGCCGGAAGCGCTGTTGCCGTTGTTCGACAGAGAGGTGGAAGGGTTCGGCGAACTGTTCCGTATGGTGTCGTACGAAGAGATCGGTACCGCGACGATCCAGTCGCGCGCGTTGGCCGGCCTGGCCAACCGCACGGTGATTTTCGCCATGCCGGGCTCCACCCGCGCCTGCCGCACCGCCTGGGAGCGGATTATCGAAGAGCAGTTGGACGCGCGCCATCGCCCGTGCAACTTCCAACCCCATTTGAAGAAGCCCTGAGTCATGACACAGCTAACCCACATTAACGCCGCCGGCGAAGCTCATATGGTCGACGTATCCGCCAAGGCCGAAACGGTGCGCGAGGCGCGCGCCGAAGCCTTCGTCGAGATGTTGCCCGCCACGCTGGCGATGATCGTCGACGGCAGCCATCACAAGGGCGACGTGTTCGCCACGGCGCGCATCGCCGGCATTCAGGCGGCCAAACGCACCTGGGAGCTGATCCCGCTGTGCCACCCGCTGATGCTGAGCAAGGTCGAAGTGCAGTTGGAGGCGCAGACGCAGCACAGCCGGGTGCGCATCGAAACCTGTTGCCGGCTGACCGGCAAAACCGGCGTCGAGATGGAGGCGCTGACCGCCGCCTCAGTGGCGGCATTGACCATCTACGACATGTGCAAAGCGGTACAGAAAGACATGGTGATCGGCCCGGTGCGCCTGCTGGCGAAAAGCGGCGGCAAATCCGGCGATTTTAAGGTGAACGCATGATAGATATTCTTTTCTTCGCGCAGGTGCGCGAACTGGTGGGCACCGGCGGCCTGTCGATGCCGGCGGATTACCCGACCGTTGAGGCGCTGCGCCAGGCGCTGTGCGCGCGCGGCGATCGCTGGGCGCTGGCGCTGGAGTCCGGCAAACTGCTGGCGGCGGTCAATCAGTCGCTGGTGGCGGCGGACCATCCGCTGCGCGCCGGCGATGAAGTGGCCTTCTTCCCGCCGGTCACCGGGGGATAAGCATGGAAAATACCCGCATTCGCGTGGGCGAAGCGCCGTTCAACGTCGGCGACGAGTACCAGTGGCTGGCTCAGTGCGACGCCGATGGCGCGGTGGTGACCTTCACCGGCAAGGTGCGCAACCATAATCTCGGGGACGACGTCAGCGCGCTGACGTTGGAACACTACCCCGGCATGACCGAGAAGGCGCTGGCGGAGATCGTGGCCGAGGCGCGCAGCCGCTGGCCGCTGCAGCGGGTGACGGTGATCCATCGCGTCGGTGCGCTGTATCCCGGCGACGAGATCGTATTCGTCGGCGTGACCGGCGCGCACCGCAGCATGGCGTTCGCCGCCAGCGAGTTCATCATGGACTACCTGAAGACCCGCGCGCCGTTCTGGAAGCGCGAAGCCACCGGCCAGGGCGATCGTTGGGTAGACGCTCGCGACAGCGATCGCGAGGCCGCGAAGCGCTGGCACGACGCGGCTAAATAACGCGTCAACAGCGGAAACAAATCAAGACCTTTGCCGCTTTCGCGCGGCATATTCTGTGGTACGCTTATAGCAGGCGAAGCCCCGTTCGCGGGGCTTCGGAATCTTGTTTACAACGCAAAAGGTAACCGTCATGGACCGATATCCACGCTCTAATGGTTCAATCGTCGAACGTGCCAACAGCGGCATTCAGGCCTACATGGCGCAGGTTTACGGCTGGATGACCTGCGGTCTGCTGCTGACGGCGTTCGTTTCCTGGTATGCGGCCAACACGCCCGCGATCCTCAACTTCATCTTCTCCAGCCAGATCACCTTCTTCGGCCTGATCATCGCCCAACTGGCGCTGGTGTTCGTGATTTCCGGCATGGTCAACCGCCTGAGCGGCGCGGTGGCCACGTCGCTGTTCATGCTGTACTCGGCGCTGACCGGGCTGACGCTGTCGAGCATCTTCATCGCCTACACCTACAGCTCGATCGCCAGCACTTTCGTGGTCACTGCCGGCATGTTCGGCGCCATGAGCCTGTACGGCTACACCACCAAGCGCGATCTGAGCGGCTTCGGCAGCATGCTGTTCATGGCATTGATCGGCATCGTGCTGGCCTCGTTGGTGAACATCTGGCTGAAAAGCACCGCGCTGATGTGGGCGATTACCTACATCGGGGTGGTGGTGTTCGTCGGCCTGACCGCGTACGACACGCAAAAACTCAAGGCGATGGGCGAGCAGCTGAACGCCGATGATAAAGACAGCTTCCGCAAGTACGCCATCGTCGGCGCGCTGACGCTGTATCTCGACTTCATCAACCTGTTCCTGATGTTGCTGCGTATCTTCGGCAACCGCCGCTAAATCCGTCGTTTTTCAAGCAGTAGCTTGAAATCCACAGGACTTGCCAGGCTCTGCATGTGACATGCAGAGCTTTTTTTATGCGATTTTGCGGCGGAACAGCGCGTAGGCGGCGCTGCCGGTGGTGGCGGTGATCACCAGCAGCGGCCACAGGCTGTGCCAGATGATGCTGAAGCTGGCGTCCTTCAGATAGATCTGCTTGGTGATGTCGGTGAAGTGGCGTATCGGGTTAACCCAGGTCAGATCCTGCAGCCACACCGGCATATTCTCCACCGGCGAGACGTAACCCGAGAGCAGGATCGCCGGCATCATGAACACGAAAACGCCGATGAACGCCTGCTGCTGAGTGGCGCACAGCGACGAGATCAGCAGGCCGAAACCGACCAGCGACAGCCCGTAGATCAGCATGGTGGCATAGAACAGCAGCAGCGATCCGGCGAACGGGATCTGGTACAGGAAGATGCCGATCAACAGCACGATGCTGGCCTGGAAGCTGGCGACGACCAGCGCCGGCACCGCCTTGCCGATAAAGATCTGCCAGGTGGTGAGCGGTGAGACCAGCAGCTGTTCCAGCGTGCCCTGTTCGCGCTCGCGCGCCACCGACAGCGAGGTGACGATCAGCACGCCAATGGTGGTGATCATGGCGATCAGCGACGGCACCACGAACCATTTGTAGTCCAGATTCGGGTTATACCAGTTGCGCACCACCAGCTCGCTGTTGTTGGGTTTGGCGCGGTTGCCGAGCAGCTCGTTCTGATATTCCTGCACGATCTGCTGCACGTAGTTGGCGGCGATCTGCGCGCTGTTGGAGTTGCGTCCGTCGAGCAGCAGCTGCAGCGGCGCGGTGTTGCCGGTGGCGATATCGCGCGAGAACTGCGCCGGGAAGCGGATCAGCAGCAGCGCTCGCTGGTTGTCGATGGTGGTCTTTATCTCCTGCGGGCTGCGCAGCAGCAGCACGTGTTGAAAGGCCTTGGCCTTGGCGAAGCGCTGGGTCAGCTCCACCGAGGCCTGGCCGCTGTCCTCGCTGTAGACCGCGATGGTGGCGTTGGTGACTTCCAGCGTCGCGGCGAACGGGAACAGCAGCACCTGCAGGATCACCGGCATGATTAAAATGGCGCGGGTTTGCGGATCGCGCAGCAGCGCCTGCATTTCCTTGATGATGAGCGTCAACAGACGATGAAACATCGCTCTTTCTCCTCAATCCAGCCGGCGCTGGGTTTTCCAGGCCGTCAGGCCGATGAACACCACGGCGGAAGCGATCAGGAACAGCAGATTGATCAGCAGCACGGTGCCGACGTTGCCCGCCAGGAACAGCGTTTGCAGCGTGCTGACGAAGTAGCGCGCCGGAATGATATAGGTCACCGCGCGCACGATGGCCGGCATGCTGTCGATCTGGAAGATGAAGCCGGACAGCATGATCGACGGCAGGAAGGCGGCGTTCAGCGCCACCATCGCCGCATTGAACTGATTGCGGGTGAGGGTGGAGATCAGCAGGCCCATGCCGAGGGTGCTGGCGAGGAACAGGCTGCTGATCAGCAGCAGGATCGGCAGGGAGCCGCGATAGGGCACGCCGAGCACCCACACCGCCACCGCCATGCACAGCGCCATGGCGGCCATGCCGAGGAAGTAATAAGGGATCAGCTTGGAGAGCAACAGCTCGCTGCGCGTCACCTGGGTGGACAGCAGGGCCTCCATGGTGCCGCGCTCCCATTCGCGGGCGATCACCAGCGAGGTGAGAATGGCGCCGATCACCGTCATGATGATGGTGATGGCGCCGGGAATGATGTAGTGCCGGCTGATGGCCGCCGGGTTGAACCAGTAGCGCATCTGTACGTCAATCAGCGGTTTGTCGCTGTTCCCCCGATCGGTGGCGCGCTGCTGCTGCCAAATTTGCCATACGCCCTGGGCATAGCCCTGCACGAAGTTGGCGGTGTTCGGCTCGCTGCCGTCGGTGATGATCTGGATAGGGGCGCTGTCGTGCGGGCGCGCCATGCGCTGGTCGAAATCCACCGGGATCACCACCAGGCCGCGGATCGTGCCGGCCTGCATCTGCTGGATCAGCTGTTGGCGGTTGTCGCTGATGGTCGGTTCGATATAGGGCGAGCCGGCGAACGCCTGGGCCAGATCGCGCGCGTCTTCGCTCTGCTGCTCCATCAGAATGCCCAGATGCAGCTTGCTGGAGTCCAGGTTGATGCCGTAGCCGAAGATAAACAGCAGCATCAGTGGGATGACGAAGGCGATCAGGCCGCTGCTGGGATCGCGCAGTATCTGCCGCGTTTCCTTCAGGCACAGCGCGCGCAGCCGGCGCCAGGAGAAGCCGCCGTCGTCGATTGGGGTGCGGTTATCGCTCACCGTGATTCCTCCTCATCGTAACCCTGCACCAGCTCGATAAATGCCTGCTCCATCGAGGGGTTGGGATTGTCGTCGCGCGCCACCTGCTGTTTGAGATCGTCCGGCGTGCCGGCGGCGATGATTTTGCCGCGGTACACCAGGCCGATGCGGTCGCAGTACTCCGCTTCGTCCATAAAGTGGGTGGTCACCATCACCGTGACGCCCTTGTCGACCATGCCGTTGATGTGCAACCAGAACTCGCGCCGCGTCAGCGGATCGACGCCGGAAGTCGGTTCGTCGAGGAACAGGATATCCGGTTCGTGCATCAGCGCGCAGGCCAGCGCCAGGCGCTGTTTGAAGCCGAGCGGCAGCGCGTCCGGCGTCTGATTGAGGATTGGCGCGAAGTTGAAGGCGCGCGACATCTCGTCGATTTTGTCGCGCTGCGCCTTGCCGCTCAGGCCGTAGACGCCGGAGAAGAACTTCAGGTTCTGCGCCACCGTCAGGTTGCCGTACAGCGAGAATTTTTGCGCCATGTAGCCGAGGCGCTGGCGCGCCTGGCCGGAGCTGGTCTTGAGATCCATCCCCAGCACCAGCGCCTTACCGCTGGAGGGGATCAGCAGGCCGCACATCATTTTAAAGGTGGTGGACTTGCCGGCGCCGTTCGGCCCGAGCAGGCCGAAAATTTCGCCGCGCCGCACCTGGAAATCAACGTGATCGGTAGCGGCGAAGTCGCCGAATTTTTTGGTCAGCTGCACCGCTTCGATCACCGTTTCACCGCTTTCGCCGTTGACGGTCGGCATGATCTCCGCCAGCGCCGAGCGGTGGTTGGGGCCGCCGCCGAGCAGATCGATAAACGCATCCTCGAAGCGCGGATCCGCTTCGTCCAGTTCGGCCTCCGGCAGATCCAGCGCCTGCAACAGCTGCCGGTGATCTTCGCCTTCCTTCAGAATCAGGCGCAGATACTTGCCCTGGATCACCCCATCGGTGACCGCCGGCAGGCAGATCGCCCGCTGCAGAAGCGATCGATGGCTGCCGGGGGGCGCGGCGATCAACACCGTGCGCCCGGCCATACGGCGGGTCAGCTCCTGCGGTGCGCCGCTGAACAGCAGCTCGCCCTCGTTGAGCAGCAGCACTTCGCGGCACTGTTCGGCCTCATCGAGATAAGAGGTGCTCCACAGGATCAGCATGCCGTCGTTGGCCAGTTCGTGCACCATGCGCCACAGCTCGCGGCGCGAGATCGGGTCGACGCCGACGCCCGGCTCATCCAGCAACAGCACCTGAGGTTCGCCCACCAGCGTGCAGGCCAGGCCGAGTTTCTGCTTCATACCGCCGGACAGCTTGCCCGCCAGGCGCTCGGTGAAGCGGGTCAGATCGGTGAATTTCAACAGCCGCTCGAAGGTCTGGCGGCGAAGATCGCCGGTGACGCCGCGCAGATCGGCGTAAAGCGTCAGGTTCTCCATCACCGTCAGATCCTCATACAGCCCGAACTTCTGCGGCATGTAGCCGAGGATCGCGTGCAGTTGACGATCCTGCGCGATCGGATCCAGCCCGGCGACCCGCAGTTTGCCGCTGCTGGGCTGCAGCAGCCCGGCCAGCATGCGCAGCAGGGTGGTTTTGCCGGCGCCGTCCGGGCCGACCAGCCCGATCACCGCGCCGCTGCGCAGGGTGGTGGTCAGGCTGGCGACCGCCGGTTTCTCAAGCGACGGGAAGCGCTTCTCCAGCCCTTCCAGCTCAATGGTGTGCGCCTGTTCCATGGCTGGCCTCAGGGTTTGGCGAAGCGCAGGGTGACCGGCATGCCTTGGCGCAGCGCGTCGTCGGCGTCGGTGACGATCACCCGCAGGCGGTACACCAGATCGGTGCGCAGATCCGGCGTTTCAACGCTTTTCGGCGTGAATTCCGCGGTCGGCGAGACGAAACCGATCTTGCCGTGGTAAGGCTTGTCGGGGCGGCCGTCGGTGTAGATCTCCAGTTCGGTGCCGGGGACCGCCTGGTTCAGGCTGGTTTCGTTGACGTAGGCGCGCACCCACACCGGCCGGGTCAGCGACAGGGTGAAGACCGTGCCGCCGGCGCCGAGCATGGTGCCCGGCTCCACCGCGCGGGTCAGCACCGTACCGGCGGAAGGGGAGACCAGCGTGGCGTCTTGCAGGTTCAACTGCGCCTGTGCCAGCGCCGCCTCGCTCTGCGCCACGTCGGCCTTGGCCTGTTCGATTTCTTGCGGGCGGTTGCCGCTGAGGTATTGCGACAGCTTGTCTTTCGCCGCCTGCAGGTTGGCCTGCGCCTGATTGCGGGCGGTGCGCGCATCCTCCAGCGCGTCGGCGGAGGTGGCGTTTTTCGCCCACAGCCCCTGCTGGCGTTTCAGGAAGCTGTCGGCGTAGGCGAAGGCGGACTGGCGCTGCGCCATTTCCGACCGTACCTGGGCGATCTCTTCGCTGCGGTAGCCGGCCTGCAGCAGCGACAGCTTGGCGCGCGCGCTGCCGACGTTGGCTTCGGCCTGCTGCAGCGCGTTGCGGTAGGGCGCGTCGTCCAGTTTGCCGAGCAGCTGGCCCGGCTGAACGGCATCGCCTTCATCCACCGTCAGCGACGCCAGGCGGCCATCGACGCGAAAGCCGAGGTTCACCGTGCGGATGTCGACGTTGCCGTACAGCGTCAGCGGCTTATCCTGCTGTTGTTGGTAATGCCATACCCCGTAAGCGGCGGCCGCGATCAGCAGAATTAACAACACGATCAAGGCACTGCGTTTTTTGTTCATAACACTCCCTGCCTGAATTTACGCGCCGTGACGTTGGCGCAGCCCGGTAACCAGAATCTCAATATGTTCGCTCAGCACGGCGCCGATCTGCGCCGCTTCGTCCTCGCCAATGGCTTGCCAGCCGGCCTGGCGGCGGATGGTTTCGCGCGCCACGCGAAACGACAGCACCTCGCCGATCAGCGCATGGGTATGCAGCACGAGGCGGGTCGCCTGGTCGTCGATGCCGGTCGCGGCCGCCAGCAGGCGGCATAGCCGCGCGTGCATCGGCGCGATCACCTGGCTGTGGATCAGCGGGTAGGCCTCGGTCGGGGCGAGTTGTTCGCGCGACATGATTTTGCTCAGGTTCAGCGTGTGCGGCTGGGTCATCAGTTCGCTGAAGGCCAGCAGGCCACGCTGCAGCAAACGCAGCGCCGCGTCGGGTGAGCGCTGCGCGGCGGACTGTTGCCAGAAGCGATCGACCTCCTCGGCCAGCGGGGCGAACGCCTGCTGGATGAAATCGGCGAGCGACTGCGCCACGGCCAGGTACAGCCCCTCTTTGGAGTTGAAGTAATAGGTGATGGCGGCGATATTTTGGCCGGCGCGTTGGGCGATGTCGCGGGTGGTGGCGCCTTCCAGGCCGCATTCGCCGAACAGTTCGGTCGCCGCGGCGAGCAGCTGCCGGCGCGTTTGCTCGCCGCGCGCTCGGCCGGCGGCCTGATGAGGGACGGAAGCTGGCATGGGGCACGCATAAAGTTAATCAATCATATGATTAACTTTATGCCAGATTGTTTAAAACGCAACCGCTAATCACAATGAGTTATGTGATCGGCTTCAGACAATGCTGAATTTACGGCAGATTGTGCTCTGGGTGCGTAAAAGTGCTTTTTATTGCGCGACTTCTGTTACAATCGCCGCCTGGTGCACTGCAGTTTGTGCCAATCCCTCGTGGTCATGCTTAATGCCCCGTCTGATCATCCTCCCAGGAAACTGCACCGAACACCGTTAGGTTAGGGGGGATCTGGAGTTTTTCTCTTTATGTCATTTGAAACCCTCGGCTTAAGTGCTGAAATTGTGCGCGCTGTTGAAGAACAGGGCTATCGCGAACCGACGCCAATTCAGCGTCAGGCTATCCCTGTCGTGCTGGAAGGTCGTGACCTGATGGCCAGCGCCCAGACCGGCACCGGTAAAACCGCCGGTTTTACCCTGCCGCTGTTGCAGCTGCTGAGCAAGCATGACCATCCGGTCAAGGGCCGTCGCCCGGTACGCGCGCTGATCCTGACGCCAACCCGTGAGCTGGCGGCGCAGATCGGCGAAAACGTCGATGCCTACAGCAAACACCTGCGCCTGCGTTCGCTGGTGGTGTTTGGCGGCGTGAGCATCAACCCGCAGATGATGAAGCTGCGCGGCGGCGTCGATATCCTGGTGGCAACGCCGGGCCGTCTGCTGGATTTGGAACATCAGAACGCGGTTGACCTGTCCAAAATCGAAATTCTGGTGCTGGACGAAGCGGACCGCATGCTGGACATGGGCTTTATCCACGACATCCGCCGCGTGCTGGCCAAGCTGCCGGCCAAGCGTCAGAACCTGCTGTTCTCCGCGACCTTCTCCGACGACATCAAGGCGCTGGCCAACAAGCTGCTGCACAACCCGGCTTCGGTAGAAGTGGCGCGCCGCAACACCGCGTCTGAGCAGATCGAGCAGAGCGTGCACTTCGTCGACAAGAAGCGTAAGCGGGAACTGCTGTCGCAGATGATCGGCGAAGGCGACTGGAAACAGGTGCTGGTGTTTACCCGCACCAAGCACGGCGCCAACCACCTGGCGGAGCAGCTGAACAAAGACGGCATCACCGCAGCGGCGATCCACGGCAACAAGAGCCAGGGCGCCCGTACCCGTGCGCTGGCCGACTTCAAAGACGGCCGCATCCGCGTGCTGGTGGCGACCGACATCGCGGCGCGCGGCCTGGATATCGACCAGCTGCCGCACGTGGTGAACTACGAGCTGCCTAACGTGCCGGAAGACTACGTGCACCGCATCGGCCGTACCGGCCGTGCGGAGCGCACCGGCGAAGCTATCTCGCTGGTGTGCGTGGATGAGCACAAGCTGCTGCGCGACATCGAGCGTCTGCTGAAGCGTGAAATTCCACGCATCGCACTGCCGGGCTACGAGCCGGATCCGACCATCAAGGCCGAGCCGATCATCAACGGCCGCCAGGGTGGCGGACGCGGCGCCCCGCGCGGCAACGGCGGTGGCCAGCGTTCCGGTAACGGCGGCGGTCAGCGCAGCGGCAACGCGAACGGCGGCCAGCGTGAAAACCGCGGCAACGGTAACGCCCGCCCGCAGGGTGATGGCCAGCGCCGTTCCGGCGCACCGGCTTCGCGTCGCCCACGCAACCGCAAACCGGCTGAATAAGCCTGATTGCTCAAAGAGTAAGCCGCCGATACGGGCGGCTTTTTTTTTGCCTGGCGGAACGGCATTTTCGTACTAGGCTGGACGGTGGCTAACCCTACATTCCAGGAGACGGAGATGAAATTGAAGTGCGCAATTCTCGATGATTACCAGCAGGTGGCGCTCAAGATGGCGGACTGGTCGGCGCTGGCCGATCGGGTGGAGGTGTCCGCCATCAGCGCGCACTTTACCGATGAGACGGAGCTGGCGGTGCATCTGCAGGAGTGCGACATTCTGGTCATCATGCGCGAGCGCACGCCGATGACCGCCTCGCTGTTGGCGCGGCTGCCGAAGCTGAAGCTGCTGATCACCTCCGGCATGCGCAACGCTTCTATCGATTTGGCTGCCGCCGCCGAGCGCGGCGTAGTGGTATGCGGCACCAGCAGTGGGTCGGCGGCGCCGATGGAGCTGACCTGGGCGCTGCTGCTCGGGTTGGCGAAGCATATCGTGCCGGAAAGCGTCGGGCTGAAAAACAACGGCCCGTGGCAGCGGGATCTCGGCGTCACCCTGCAGGGGAAAACGCTGGGGCTGCTGGGGCTGGGCAAGATCGGCGGCCAGATGGCCCGGGTGGCGCAGGCGTTCGGCATGCGGGTGTTGGCCTGGAGCCAGAACCTGACGGCGGAACGGGCGGCGCAGGAGGGGGCCCTACTGGCGCCGTCCAAACGGGCGCTGTTCGAGCAGAGCGATTTTGTCTCTATCCACCTGGTGCTGAGCGATCGCAGCCGCGGGCTGGTGGGGCGCGACGAATTGACGGCGATGAAGCCCACTGCTTATCTGATCAACACCTCGCGTGCGGCGATCGTCGATCGGGCGGCGTTGGTGGACGTGCTGCAACAGCGGAAGATCGCCGGCGCCGGGCTGGACGTGTTCGAGACGGAGCCGCTGCCGGCCGACGATGCGTTTCGTCAGCTGCCCAACGTGCTGGCGACGCCGCACGTGGGCTACGTGGCGGACGACAACTACCGCGCCTATTTCACCGAGGCGGTCGAGGACATTGCGGCGTTCCTCGCCGGCCAACCGATCCGCCGGCTGGGCTGACGGCGCTTTTAATGCCCGCAGAGGCTTGTCTGGCGCGGGCATTCACCCGTATCATTGCGGGTCTTTTTTTAGCTGGGATTGGTCATGCGCGTATTATTGGCTCCGATGGAGGGCGTTCTCGATTCTTTGGTGCGTGAGTTGCTCACCGACGTGAACGACTACGATCTGTGCATCACCGAATTTTTGCGCGTGGTCGATCAGCTGCTGCCGGCCAAATCGTTCTACCGGCTGTGCCCGGAACTGCGCTACGCCAGCCGCACGCCGTCGGGCACGCTGGTGCGCGTACAGCTGCTGGGGCAGTACCCGCAGTGGCTGGCGGAGAACGCCGCACGCGCGGTGGAATTGGGCTCTTACGGCGTCGATCTCAACTGTGGCTGCCCGTCCAAGCTGGTGAACGGCAGCGGCGGCGGGGCGACGCTGCTCAAAGATCCGGAGTTGATCTACCAGGGCGCCAAAGCGATGCGCGCGGCGGTGCCGGCCCATCTGCCGGTCACGGTGAAGGTGCGCCTGGGCTGGGACTCCTTCAGCCGCAGTTTTGAAATCGCCGATGCGGTGCAGCAGGCGGGCGCCAGCGAGCTGACGGTGCACGGCCGCACCAAAGAGGACGGCTACAAGGCGGATCGCATCAACTGGGCGGCGATCGGCGAGATCCGTCAACGGCTGAGCATCCCGGTGATCGCCAACGGCGAGATCTGGGATTACCAGAGCGCGCAGGATTGCCTGCAGGCGACCGGCTGTGACGCCATCATGCTGGGGCGCGGCGCGCTCAACGTGCCAAACCTGAGCCGGGTGGTGAAGTACAACGAACCGCGCATGCCCTGGCCGCAGGTGGTTGAGCTGCTGCAAAAATACGTCCATCTGGAAAAGCAGGGCGACACCGGCCTGTATCATGTGGCGCGCATCAAACAGTGGCTGGGTTATTTGCGCAAAGAATATGACGAAGCCACCGAACTGTTCAGCGAAATACGCGCGCTGACGACGTCAGGGGATATTGCGCGCGTCATCTGCCGTAGCTAAAAATAAACCCGCACGCGGCGGGTTTATTTAAATCGGTATTATCAGGCGGCTTTGTCGAGACGGTTCAATTCTATCTCGATATCCTGAATGGTTTTTTCCAGCCCTTCCAGGCAGGCACCCTGTTTATTCAACAGGTCGTTAATGGCTTCGGCGAATGCCTTATTTTTGCATTCCCCCTGATCGAAGGCCAGCCAGTGTGCGGAGAGCGTTTCGGTGTTCGACTGCGCATAGTGGCGCATTTCCTTCAGCTGGGAAGCGACGTTGCGTAAATTATCCAGCTGCGCCTGTGCGTTTGCATTGTTGCTCATGAATTTCTCCTTGAGTTGGCCGTTAAATAATTTCGACTGCGGGATTAAGCTTACCCCATCTAAATAAAAATATCATCCTTGGTGGCCCAGGTGGTTATTTTTTTAATGAATACGGATATATTTATTTCTCGGCTGAACAAGGACTTGGAAGGAATTGTAAAAATAGATAAATACGGTTTTTTGGGCGGTTATTTACGGCCATTCCATGAGGAATGACCGTTATTCTAACGCTTAAGAGTGATGCTTATTATGCCGCGTCCGCCAGCATAAACATGCCGTAGGGGTGAATTTCCAGATAATACTGTTCGCCGACGTTGGGCTGCAGGCGAGTGGCGTTAACCTGCAGCAAAATCTGCTGCCCATGCCACGCCACCGTGACCTCATACTGCGGCCCCATGTAGGCGACATGCTGGATCACGCAGCGCTGGCTTTCCTCGCCGTGCTCGCTCAGCGTGATCGCTTCCGGCCGCACGCCCACCGTGCCGGCGCCTTTGGTGGCAAAGTGCGCGGGGCGCGGCAGGCGATAGCCGCTGATATCGACATAGTCCGCGCTGAAGCCGGCCGGGAACAGGTTGGCGTCCCCCATAAAGCTCGCCATAAAGCGCGACGCCGGCTGCCGATAGAGATCCTGCGGCGAGCCTATCTGCATGATATGCCCCTTGTTCATCACCAGCACGGTGTCTGAGACCGCGAAAGCCTCGCTCTGATCGTGGGTGACGTACAGCGACGTGATATCAAACTGCTTTTGCAGCTCGCGGATCTTTTCGCGCATGCTGCGGCGCAGGTTGGCGTCGAGGTTGCTCAGCGGCTCGTCAAACAGCAGCACTTTCGGCTTGAGGATCAGCGCGCGCGCCAGCGCCACGCGCTGCTGTTGGCCGCCGGAGATCTGATCGACATAGCGATCGTCGAACCCCGCCAGATCCACCATCGCCAGCGCTTCCTGCACGCGCGCTTTCACTTCGGTGCGGGGGATGCCGAGCATCTTCAGCCCATAGCCGACGTTTTCTCCCAGCGACATGTGCGGGAACAGGGCATAAGACTGAAACACCATGCAGATGTCACGCTGCTGGATGGAACGATGGGTAACGTCTTCACCATCAATGAATATTTGCCCGTCGCTCGGTTTCTCCAGCCCGGCGACCAGGCGCAAAATGGTGGTCTTGCCGCAGCCGGAAGGGCCGAGCAGCGTCACCATCTGCCCCCGAGGGATGGTGAGCGTGATGTTATCGATCACCGTGTTGCTGCCGAACCGTTTGGAGACGTTGCGCAGTTCAACGAAATTTTTCTGGCTCATCATGGGCTCCATTACGCCTGGTTTTTGGCTTTTGAACGGGAGATGCGTGCCTCGCCGATCAGCCAGTCAAAGAGGAAAATAATCGCCAGCATCACCACGATCAGAATTGAACCGTAGGCGATCGCCACGCCGTATTCGCCGTCTTCCACGCGGTTGAGGATGTAGGCGGTGGCCACGCGGGTATCGGGCGTCACCAGGAAAACGATGGCGCTGACGGTGGTGATGGCGCGCACGAAGCTGTAGATCAGCGCCGACAGGATCGCCGGGCGCAGCAGCGGCAGCAGGATGTGCGTAATGGTGCGCAGCGAGCCGGCGCGTAGGCTGAGCGAGGCTTCGTCCAGCGATTTGTCTATCTGGCCCAGCCCGGCGATCCCGGCGCGAATGCCCACCGGCACGTTGCGCATCACCATCGAGATAATCACGATGGCGGCCGTCCCGGTGAGGTACACCGGTGCGCTGTTGAAGGCGAGAATGTAAGAGACGCCCGCCACGGTGCCCGGCACCGCAAAGCACAGCATGGTGGTGAACTCGATGGTCTTTTTGCCCCTGAACTGCTGGCGCACCACGATCCAGGCGATCAGCAGGCCGAAGGCGGCGGTGATCGGCGCGGCGATCCCGGCGTACAGCAGGGTGTCGAGCAGCGAAGGCCACGCGCCGTCGCTCATGCCCTGGCCGAACAGCTTGATGAAGTTATCCAGCGTCAGCGTGTAATCCACCCCCCAGTTGACGGTGAAGCTGCCGTAGAAAATGCTGCCGTAGAGCAGGGCGTTAAAGGCTACCCACACCGCCAGCAACGCGATCACGCCCCACACCAGCGTGACCGGCAGCGGCTGTACGTCGCCGCGATAGGATTTGCCGGACACGGTGACGTAGGAACGCTTGCCGATCCACAGGTACTGGATGCAGAACACCAGCAGCGAGAACAGCAGCAGGAAGGCGCCGAGGGTGCTGGCGGCCTGATAGTCGAGCTGCGAGCCGGTGATGTAGAAATAGATTTGCGTCGCCAGCACGTCGAAGTTGCCGCCGAGCACCAGCGGGTTGCTGAAGTCGGCCAGCGATTGCACCACCACGATCAGAAACGCGTTGGCCAGCGCCGGTTTCAGCAGCGGCACGAACACGCCGTTAAAGGTTTGCCAACGGCTGGCGCGCAGGGTGTAGGAGGCTTCTTCCAGCGAAGGATGAATGGTCTTGATCGCGCCGTCGAGGATCATGAACGCCATCGGCGTGAACGCCAGCACCTGCGCCAGCCAGATGCCGGTAAAGCCGTACAGCCAGTTGGTGTTGGTCAGGCCGAACCAGGCCACCATCCACTCGGTGACGTAGCCGGAGCGCCCCATCATCAACGTGACGCCCAGGCCGACGACGAACGGCGGCGTGACGATGGGCAGGATGGAGAAGATGCGGCCGATAATGGCGCTGCGCTTGGCGATGCGGGTGGTGTAAATCGCCAGCACCAGGCCGAAGAAGGTGCAGCCGGCGCCCACCGCGATCGACAGGGCGATGGAGTTGAGGATCACCTGAACGATATGCGCCTGCGACAGCACGTTCATAAACGCCAGCGGCGCGAATGCCCCCGCCTGGTCGGTGAACATCGGAATGAAAATCGCGATGCTCGGCCAGACGATGAAGACGCCGATCAGCGCCACGATGGTGACCAGCGCACCGATAACGAAACGGTCGCCGCCCAGCCATTCGAGGCGGGTCAGCGCCAGCGTCATGATGGCGCCCAGCGCGGTCAATTGCACCAGAGTGGCGTAGCCTAGACCGCGCCCCGCCACCGTGGCGCTGACGACGATAAAGGCCATGCACAGCAGCGCCCAGCCGGCATCGAACGCGTGGCGCCGCCGCCGTTCACCGCCCGCCGGGGCGTAAGGGCGAAGCAGCAGCAGGCTCGGCAACAGGCACCATAGCCAGCTGACATTGCGGTGTGACCAGCCGTAGGCCGCGAGGATTTCATCGCCGGTGGACTCCAGCAGGCCGTAATCCAGGCTCCAGCTCGGCAGCAGGGCGAACGCCAGCCAGCCAAGCAAGACCCAAAGGAATATCGCATCTCGTTTTTTCACGAGATGGAGTGCATGTGTATGTGACATAAGTTTCCCGGATGTTCAGGCCGGGTAAGGCGTGAGGCTTACCCGGCAACAGGCGCAGAATGTGGGCTTATTTACCCATCTTGACTTCGCTGACCCATTTATTGATCAGCGCCTTGCGGACCTCGGTCGAGCCGTACTTGTCCATGTCGTAGTTGATCAGCTTCAGGTCGTCGAGCTTCAGCGAGTTCGGCGAGGTAGCGGCGGTGGTGTTGGTCAGGATCTGATAGGACTTGCCTTTCTGCCATGCCAGTTCCTGCGCCTCTTTCGACAGCACCCAATCCACAAACAGCTTGGCGTTGTCGAGGTTACGTGCGCCTTTGAGGATGCTGACGCCGCCGATTTCGTAGCCGGTGCCTTCACACGGCGAGATCAGCTCAAGCGGCGCGCCCTGTTCTTTTTCGAGTGAGTAGTCATGCAGGAAACCGATGCCGATCGCCGTTTCACCGCGGGCGGCGTTGCGCGCCGGGGCAATGCCGGACTTGGTGTACTGCGAGACGTTGGCGTTCAGCTGCTTGAGGTAATCGAAGGCCTGATCGTCTCCCCACAGCTGGGCAAAGGTCGCCAGCGCGGTATAGGCGGTGCCGGAGCTCTGCGGATCGGCGATTTGAATCTCGCCTTTGTATTCCGGTTTGGTCAGGTCTTTCCAGCACTTGGGCACCGGCAGGTTTTTCTCTTTCAGGCGCTGGGTATTGACGCCGAAGCCGAGAATGCCGACGTAGACCGCCGAGGAGTAGTTGCCTTTCAGCTTCGCCGGGTCGCGGAATTGTTGCATCACCTGTTCGAGGTTCGGCGATTTGTAGGGCTGCAGCAGCCCCATTTCACCGGCCTGGGATTGCGGATCGAGCGTGCCGCCGTACCAGACGTCCGCCTGCGGGTTTTTCTTCTCGGCGTCCACTTTCGCCAGCGTGCTGCCGGAGCCGTTGCGGATGAACGAGGTTTTCACGTCATATTTCTCGCCGAAGGCTTTGGTCTCCGCTTCGCACATTTCATTGGTGGCGCTGCAGTAAACCACCAGGCGGCCCTTGGCGTGCGCGGCGCCGCTCAGCGTGGCCAGCGCGATGCCGGAAGCTATCAGAGTCGTGACCCACATTTTTTTCATTGTTTTATCCTTCTCTCGGTAGAGGTGGCGACGCTCGCCATCAGCAGCGGCATCAGCAATAAACCCATAAGAACGGCGGCGATCGACAGCAAACTGAACATGCCTGACCAGCCGTAGCCTTCGATGACCTGCGACAGCGGCCAGCCCGCCAGCGCTGCCCCCAGGTAGGCGAACAGGCCGAGAAAACCGGTGATGGAGCCCGCTGCGCCTTTGTGCCCGCATTCCACGGCGGCGAGGCCAATCAGCATCTGCGGGCCGAAGACAAAAAAGCCCACCGTAAAGAAACAGCCCGCCAGCAGCGCGTAGTGATGCACCGGCGCCAGCCACAGCGCGGCGACGGAAACCATCAGCCCGAGCGTGAACAGCAAAATCATCGGCGCGCGCTGCCCGCCGAACAGCACATCCGAACCCCAGCCGGCGAACAGCGCGCCGAGCAGGCCGCCTATCTCGAACAGCATCACCGTGGCGTTGGCGCTGAGCAGGTTGACGCCGTGGCTTTCGGTCAGCCAGAGATTGCCCCAGTCGTTCAACGCGATGCGGATCAGGTAGACCAGCACGTAAGAGACGCCGAGCAGCCAGATCATCGGGTTCTTCAGCATCGTGGTGCGCAACATCTGCCACAGCCCCATCGGCGGGCTTTGCTGTTCCTGGCGCAGCTCCAGCGGATCGTGGCGCCACTGGCCGACCGACGGCAGGCCTTCTTCCTGCGGCGTGCCTGTCAGCTGCTGCGTGAGCCAGAGGCCCAACACCATGCTGACGGCGCCCGGGAGCAGCATCGCCGCCTGCCAGCCCCAGCGCTGGGCAGCGAAGGCGCTGATCAGCGGCACGATCGCGCCGCCGAGGTTGATCGACATGTTCCAGCAGCCCCACCAGAAGCCGCGCTCGTTGCGCGAATACCAGTGGGTCAGCAGCCGCGCGCAGGGCGGCCAGCCCCAGCCCTGAAAGAAGCCGTTCAGCGCCCAGACCGCCAGCAGCAGCGTCAGCGATTCGCCGAAGGCAAACGCCACGTTCAGCAAGCCGGTGGCGAACAGGCCGATCCCCATAAACCTGCGCTGCCCGTGGCCGTCGTGCCACAGCCCGGCGGCGAATTTCGACAGGCCGTAGCTCAGGTAAAACAGCGAGCCGAGCAGGCCGATGTCCCCTTTATCCAGGCCCAAATCCGTTTGCAGCGCTGGCAGCACGTAATTCACGCTTTTGCGCGTCAGGTAAAAGGCGGCGTACCCGATGACCATGTACAGCAGCAGTCGCGGGCGCAGCGCGCGGTAACGATGATCGATTTCAGATGCCGAGCGTGCCTGCATAGCCGCCTCCCTGGTGGTGACTATAAGAAGGTGAAAGGGAAAGGGGATGAGATAAAGTCCGGAGTGGCTAAGACTTTTTCCTAGTTAGTCGGCGGTTTGTTGCAAATTTGTGGGCAGGTTAACAATTACCCGCGTGCCGCACTGCGTTTCCAGCGTCAGCTCGCCGCCCAGCGCGCTGACCCGCTCGCGCATCCCCTGAATGCCGAGGCCGGGCACCTTGTCCGCATGGATGCCGATGCCGTTGTCCCGTACCTCGAGGTGCAAAAGCGGCCCCTGTTGATACAAGACGATGGCGACTTCGCTGGCCTCGGCGTGTTTGCACACGTTGTTGAGCAGCTCTTGCAGCAGGCGGTAGAGGGTGAAGCGCACCGTTTCGCCGGCGGGCGTGTCGCTCAGCCGGTAATCGAAACGGCAGTGGATGCCCCGTTCGACAAAGGCGAATTCGCTCAGCAGGTGGTGAAGCGCCTCTTTGAACGCCAGCTCGTCCAGCGCGGGCGGCCGAAGTTGGCGCAGCAGCTGGCGCGTGGAGTGATGAATGCGCCGGGCGAGCTCGCCTATCTGGTGCGCGGCGGCCTGGGTTTGCGCCGGATCGTGCGCCCGTTTGACCAGCTGCGACTGGATTTGAATCGCGGTGATGTTCTGGCCGATTTCATCGTGCAGCTCGCGCGCCAGGTTTTTCCGCGTGTCTTCTTCGGTGTGGATCAGTTTTTCGGTCAGTGCCCGCCGCGCCGCCAGCTCTTCTTCCAGGCGACGCTGATAGTGGTGCAGGTTTTGCGCCAGGTGCTGCTGGCGGCTGATGGCGATGCCCAGGCCGATGCCGAGCAGCGCCTGCGTCGCCAGAAAGATTTCCAGCTCGACCAGGTTGCCGAACCCCACGCCGACCTGCCGGGCGAGGGTGATCATCATGCTGCCGAGCAGGCCGGACAGCACGCCGCCCTGCCAGCCGAACTTCCACGCCATCACCACGTTCGGCAGAAACACCACGATCAGCAGCAGGCGCTCGATTTCCGGCGACAGCACCATCTGCGTGCCGATACCGATAACGAAGAACAGGCTGCACCAGATGATTAAGGACGCGCGCAGCGGCGGGTTGGGGGTGTCCAGCCCCAGCAGGTGGTAACGGTGCTGCTGGCGCAGAAATTCAAAGATCAGATAGACGAACGGGGTCAGCAAGACGCCGCCGGTAAACGACGCCAGGCCAAGCAGCATCGCCGGGCTTGGCACAAACGGCGAAAGCAGGGCGGTGTTGAGCAGCGAGGCGGCGGTCACCGCAGCCAGCAGCAGCGTCAGCCGCTGCCAGTAGAGCGGAAAACGGTGCCAAAGTCGTTGCGCGACCGCAGCCGGAAACAGGGTGATAAACGGCGTGGCCAGCAGGCCGTAGCCGCTCAGCAGGCGTTCGCCGTGCAGCCATAACAGCAGCAGGATCGGCGGCACGATCAAGGCGGGCCAATAGCGACGCGCCAGCAGGATCAGTAGCGCGAGATAGACGCCGTGCGGCAGAAACAGCGCCGCCTGGTTACCGTTGCGGGTCAGATAGAAACCGAGCGTCCACAGCATCAGCCAGCCGCTGCCCCAGGCCAACAGGATAAACAGCGAGATAACCCAGGGCCGGAAGCGGGGCGACATCAATGCCCCGCCAGCAGCTGATGGTCGAGGGCGAAATGCACCAGCTCGATGGTGGTGTTGCACTGCAGCTTGCCCAGGACGTTGGCGCGATGCACGTGCACCGTTTTATGGCTGAGATCGAGCTTGAAAGCGATCTCCTTTACGCTGTCGCCTTTGACCAGCAGATCGAAGATTTCACGCTCGCGCGGGGTCAGCACTTCCAGCGCGGTGGCCGGCTGCTCGCCGCCGCGCAGCGCCCGCAGCGCGTCGGCGCACAGGTAATGGCCGCCCATATCGACGGAACGCACCGCCTGCACCAGCTCTTCCGGCCCGCAGCGTTTGGTCAGATAGCCGCTGGCGCCGGCGTCCAGCGCGCTCTGCACGAAGGTGGGGGAGTCATAGATGCTGAGGATGATCGCGCGGAACTGCGGCTTCTGCACCCGCAGGCGTTTCAACAGGCTCAGGCCGTTTTCATCCGGCATGGCGATGTCCATCACCGCGACGCTGACGTCGTCGCGCAGCAATGCCGGCCAGGCCGCCGCCGCGCTGCTGTATTGCCCCACCACGTCGAGATCGTCCTCGAGGTTGAGCAACTGCGCAAAGCCGGAGCGCACCACCACATGGTCATCCACCAGTATCACACGGATCATTTTTCGCACTCTGTTGCCGAATCATGGCCCTATGATGCCTGCCGCTGCGGTGCTGGCAATCAGCCAAGCGCGGTTATGCAATCGGTGTAACAGAATCGTAATAAAAGGGCGCCGCCGGCGCCCTCAACGATCCAAATCGATGGCGAAATGCTGCCACAGCGCGGCGCGCCGTTCCTCTTCCGAATGCAACGTCGTTTCGTGGCGCTGGTGATCTTCGGTCACGATCAGCTTCATGTCGCTGAGGGTCACCCGGCCGTGGTCCGTCGGCCGTGAACACACCAGGCGCTGGGTGAAATGCGACTGCGGCGAGGTGCTGTGGAAGCGGCACATCTCGTCGAACTCATGCAGCTCGCGCGGCTGAACGGTAAAGCGATACAGGGTTTTGGCATGCGAACGTTGGTCGCCGTTGCGGCGCTCCAGCAGGTAATACTCGCCTTCCCGTTCCAGGTGGAAGGTGCCGCTGGCCTGCGGTTGCGGCTCGGCGACGACGATCTTCAGCGGCGTCAGGAAGGAATCGCCGAAACCGACGTCTACCAGCCAGGCTTGATCTTCCAGATCCACCCGCAGCGCCAGATGGTCGTAGGGCGGGCCGAAATGGCCGTCGCGCGTGCGGATCTCGCCGGAGATGAAGCTCACCTTGAAACCGATCTCGCGCAGCAGCAGAGCGAACAGCGTGTTCAGCTCATAACAGAAACCGCCGCGGTTGCGCTCGACCACCTTGTTGAACAGCGCCTCCGGCGCCAGCCGGATGCCCTGATGATAAATAATGCTCAGATTCTCGAACGGGACGCTCAGCATGTGGCGATGGTGCAGCTGTTGCAACGTGGGGAGGTCAGGGCGGGCGGCGCCGGTAAAGCCGATATGCTGCAGGTAGCGTTGGGTATCCACAGGGTGTCTCGCATGAGAAAAAGTAGGCATAAAATAGCGGGCTTTGCGGCGTTTGTGAGCGCATTACGTGCTGCGCTGTCGCTGCTGCCGCAAACTGTCACTGGTCGGCGCTAGCCTGTTCCCCTGAGTTCAACGTTGCAGGAGAGCGGTTATGCAAGATTTCAAACATCGGGTGGCGCTGGTGACCGGCGCTTCCACCGGCATCGGCGAAGCGATCGCCGCCGAGCTGTTTCGGCGTGGCGCCACGGTGGTGATGACCGGCCGCCACGCCGCGCCTCTCGCCGCAGCCGCCGCGCGGCTCGATCCTGACGGTCGACGGGTGATGACGTTGCGGATGGACGTGCGCGATGCGCCGTCGGTGCAGCAGGGCATTGAAGAGACGGTGCGGCGCTGCGGCGCGCTGCATCTGCTGGTCAACAACGCCGGGATCACCGGCCCGCACGAGGTGGACATCGATCGATACGCGGTCGAAGACTGGCATGAAGTGATCGCCACCTGCCTGAGCGGCACGTTTTTCGGCATGAAGTACGGCCTGCCGGCGATCGTCGCCGGCGGCGGCGGAGCGGTAGTGAACCTCTCTTCTGCCAACGGCGTGGTGGGCATTGCCGGGATTGCGCCTTATACCGCCGCCAAGCATGGCGTGTTGGGCCTGACGCGTTCGGCGGCGCTGGAGTTCGCCACGCGCGGCGTGCGCATCAACGCCGTCGGGCCGGGCTATGTGGATACGCCGGCGATGGGGGCGCTGCCGGCGTCAGCGCGGGCGCAGATGGCCGCTTCGCACCCGCTGGGGAGAATGGCGACGCGAGAAGAGGTGGCGAAAACGGTGGCTTTCCTGCTCTCGGACGACAGCAGTTTCACCACTGGCGCGTTTTACAGCATCGACGGCGGTTATACCGCGCGCTGAGCCAGCGCCTGCAGCCAACTGAGAAACGCCGCTGCGCCGGGTTTTTCCAGCGTGCGCGGTGGGTAAACCACGTAGTAGGGTTTGCTGAGCGGCAGCGCCGGTTCGGCCAGGGTGACCAGCTGGCCTTCCGCCAGTTCACGGGCGATCAGCCGCCGCTGGCCGAGCAGCACCCCGCGCCCTTGCACGGCGGCGTCGATAGCCAGCGAAGTCAGGTTATAGGTCAGCCCGCGCCGCGCCGGCGGCATTCGATCGGCGGCGGTGAACCACTCGTGCCAGCCCGGCAGAAACTGGCTCTCCTTGCCCCAGTCGACGTGGATCAGCGGTAGCTGCGTCCAGTCGCCGCGATCGCGCAGCGCCGGGCTGCACACCGGCTGCACCCGATCCTGAAACAGCCGCACCTTTTCCAGCAGCGGATAGTCCTGATCGCCGAAGCACAGGGCGAAGTCCGCCGCCGAATGGGCGAAATCGACCGCCGCATGGGTCGCGTGCAGCCGCAGATCGCCGTCGGGGCACTGCGCCAGCCAGTCGCCCAGCGCCGGGTTCAGCCACTTGGAGGCCAACGCCGGCAGGGCGAATACCGTCAGCGCCTGTTTGCCGCGCTGGCGCTCGACGTGCTGCTGCGCCACGCGCAGCGTTTCGAACGCCTCCTGCACGTAGGCCAGGTAGTCCGCGCCCTGTTCGGTCAGCGTGACGCCGCTTTTGGCGCGGATGAACAGCGTGATCCCCAGATGTTGCTCCAGCTGGCGGATCTGCTGGCTGACGGCGGCGGCGGTCAGCGCCAGCGTATCCGCCGCGCGGGCCAGGCTGCCGGTGCGGGCGGCGGTTTCGAACGCCAGAATGGCGCTCAGCTTGGGCAAGCGCGCGCGGGACGGTGAGTGCATGGGCAGGGCTATCGCTAAGAATTGGTTAGCTTATCCATAACGTATTTTTGTTATGGCGGCAATGCGCCATTCGCTACAGTGAGAGGCATCCGGCTATCGCACACGAGGGGAATGTCATGCTGCAACTTGCCGATATTATCGATCTGTCCGCCCATCCCATCGACGACGCCGAGTTCCGCGCCCGTTGCCGGCAAACGCTGGAGCGCAGCGGTGCGTTAGTACTGCCGGGATTTCTGCGCGCCGCCGCGCTGGCGACGGTGCGGCTGGAAGGCGCCGAACAGCACCACGCGGCGTTTTATGCCACCAGCAAACACAACGTGTATCTGCGGCCGCAGGACGACGCGCTGCCGGCCGATCATGTGCGCAACCGGCTGGTGGTGTCGTCCAAAGGCTGCATTACCGACGAGGATATTCCGCCGCAGTCGCCGCTGCGTGCGCTGTACGACGCTCCGGCGTTTCGTGCGTTCCTCTGCGCGGTGCTGGATGAGGCGCAGCTGTATCCCTACGCCGATCGGCTGTCGTCGATCAACCTGCATTACGCCCACACCGGCCAGGAGCTGGGCTGGCACTTCGACAATTCGTCGTTCGCCATCACGCTGCTGATCCAGAAACCGGCGGCGGGCGGGCGCTTCGAGTACGTCGAGAACCTGCGCGACGCCGATCGCGGCGAGATGAACTATGCCGGGGTCACGCAGGTGCTGGACGGGGAGCGGGCGGCCAAACGGTTGGCGATGGAGGAGGGGGATTTGGTGCTGTTTCGCGGGCGCAACGCCATGCACCGGGTGACGCCGACCGAAGGCGACATCACGCGCATGCTGGTGGTGCTAGCCTACAATGCGCAGCCGGACGTGATGCTGTCGGAAAGCGCCAGAATGACGTTCTACGGCCGATTATAGCGGATAAAAAAAACCGCCCCGGAGGGCGGTTTGTCGAATCAGTGCGGGTTTTGTTCTTCGTGAGCCTGCTGTTCCAGCTTCACTTCCTGCGCGCGCTTGCGCAGGCCGAACCAGCCCAGCGTCAGCAGCACCGCTAGCACCGGAATGGTGGCGATGGTCCAGGTGCCGTTCGGGTAGTCGAACGCCATCATCACCACCACGATCAGCAGGAACGCCAGCGTCAGCCAGGAGGTGAACGGCGCGCCCGGCATTCTGAACGAGACCGGCTGCGCGCGGCCTTCGCGCACGGCTTTGCGCAGACGCATCTGGCAAACGATGATAAATGCCCAGGAGGCGATGATGCCCAGCGAAGCGATGTTCAACACGATCTCGAACACCTGCGACGGCACCAGATAGTTGAGCACCACGCCGATCACGTAGATGCCGCAGGTGACCAGGATGCCGGCGTAAGGCACCTGCTGGCTGCTCATTTTGGCCATCAGCTTCGGCGCGGAGCCGCCCATCGCCAGCGAGCGCAGGATGCGGCCGGTAGAGTAGAGGCCGGAGTTGAGGCTGGACAGCGCGGCGGTCAACACCACGATGTTCATGATGGTGCCGATATAAGGCACACCCAGCTTGCTGAAGAAGGTGACGAACGGGCTTTGGCCGGCCTGATAGGCGTTCCACGGCAGCAGCAGCACCAACAGCACCACGGAGCCGACGTAGAACAGACCGATACGCCAGATCACGCTGTTGATCGCTTTGGGCATCATTTTGGCCGGATCTTTACACTCGCCGGCGGCGGTGCCGATAAGCTCAATGCCGGCGAAGGCGAAGATCACCCCTTGCACCAGCACCAGTGCCGGCAGCAGGCCGTGCGGGAACATGCCGCCGTTTTCGGTGATCAGGTGCATGCCGGTGGTGTGGCCGGCGACCGGGGTGCCGGTGCCGAGGAACACCACGCCGACAATCAGGAACAGCGCGATGGCGGCGACCTTGATCAGCGCGAACCAGAATTCCATTTCGGCGAACCATTTCACGCCGATCATGTTCATGGTTGCGACGATGCCGAGCGCGCCGAGGGCGAACAGCCATTGCGGCACGTCGGCGAAGGTGCCCCAGTAGTGCATGTACAGCGCTACCGCGGTGATGTCGACGATGCCGGTCATCGCCCAGTTGAGGAAATACATCCAGCCGGCGACGTAAGAGGCTTTCTCACCGAGAAATTCGCGGGCGTAAGAAACGAAGCTGCCGCTGGAAGGGCGATGCAGCACCAGTTCGCCCAGCGCGCGCAGGATGAAGAAAGAGAAGATCCCGCACACCAGATAGACCAGCGCCAGCGCCGGCCCGGCCAGTTCGAGACGGCCGCCGGTACCGAGGAACAAGCCGGTGCCGATCGAACCGCCAATGGCGATCATTTGGATCTGCCGGTTACCCATGCTTTTGTGATAACCGGATTCATGGGAGTCTAGCCAGCGTCGTCTGGCGGCGTGTTTATCGTCCGCCGACTTTTTTTGTGAGTGCATTATCCGTCCTGTTTACCTGTCTATGATGAACTCCGCCCTGAGCTGCAGGGCAAACGATTGCCATCAGCAATCGTAATGAGAATGAGGTCGTAGCATCATTCCGCTGTTTATTGTGTATACAGCTGCCGTTAAATAACGGCGTGGCATGCTACCGTTTCCCGATAAATGTGGCAAAAAAACCTGTGCGCAAAGCGTGAGCAATTGTGTGTGTTTTTTAAACTGAAAACAAAAGCGCATATTATTCAGTAAGATGAGTCTCATTATCAACACGGAAATATCGAACGATAAAAGTGATTGAAATCACAGAATAATAATTACCGTGCAAACTAAAGGGATTTGAAGGTTATTTCGCGTGGGGGCAAAGGCGGGCGGAAAATAAAGCGGTGGCGCCTGCGCGGCGATGGGCGTGCGCAGGCGAATGGGGCGAGGGGGTTTTTTAGGCGGATTCACCGGCCGGCAGAGCCGAAGCCGGCAGGCCGAACAGCTTGTCGAACGCCCAGTTAAACAGGAAGGTGTAGCAAGGAATAATGACGATCAGCGCCATGTCCAGCAGCAGCGCCTGCCACAGCGTGATGCCCATCCACCAGGCGATCAGCGGGATCAGATACGCCACCAGCGTCAGCTGAAAGCCCACTGCGTGCAAAATGCGGCGCTTTAGGGTGCGGGTGCGCGACGCCTGGCGGCTTTCCCACCACTCGAACAGGTAGTTGTAAATGAAGTTCCAGCTGACCGCAATGGTGGTGATCACCACCGCCAGCGGCCCGGTGCTGCTCGGCGCGTGGCCTGACAGCAGCGCCAGCCCCAGCGCCGAGATCGTCATGCCGATAAGTTCATAAGCGGTGACATACACCAGTTTGCGTTTGACGCCTTGCATTGTTTTCTCCCGATCTGTTTTTAGTTGCCTCTGTGGCGACGGCGGCTAAGATAGCGTCAATCACATTGATAGAAAAAGTCAGGAGCTGTCAGTTTTACTGATAGGTTAAACGATGAACTTTTCCAGCGACAATATCGAACTGTTTCTGGCGGTGCTCGATCGCGGTTCGTTTTCCGCCGCCGCCCGCGCGCTACGGCGCGTACCCTCCGCCGTCAGCATGGGCATCGCCAACATGGAGGCGGAACTCGGTTTCGCACTGTTCGATCGCTCGCACCGCGAACCGACGCCGACTGCGCTGGCGTTGGCCCTGGCGCCGCACGCCCGCCTGATCGCCGGGCAGCTCAAGCAGCTGCAGGTGCACGCCATCGAACTTTCCCAGGGGCTGGAAAGCACGCTTTCGATCGGCGTGGCGTCGGACATCAACGGCGCCGGCCTGCTGGCGGCGGTGAAAACGCTGTCGCAGCGTTATCCTCTGCTGAACATCGAAGTGCTCAGCGCGCCGCAGGACGACGTGCTGCATATGCTGCATCAGGGGCGCATTGGCGTCTGCCTGGCGTTCGGCGGGCTGAACATCAACAGCGCGGAGCAGTTCCACTCCGTCGGCGCGGAGTCGCTGGTGGCGATGGTATCGCCGCAGCATCCGGCGCTGGAGGGCGCGGCGGGCGAGCTGTTTCTCGAGGATCTGATCAACGTGCGGCAGATCATGGTGGCCAGCCGCGATCTGCCGATCGGCGATCTGCGCCCGCAGGTGGCGGAGGCCTACTGGCGCACCGACAGCCTGCCGATGGCGCTGAACATGGTGGAAGCGGGCCTGGGGTGGGGCAATTTCCCGCTGTCGCTGGCCGAGCCGCTGCTGGCGCAGGGGCGGCTGGTGCGGCTGAAATTCAAAAATACCAAGAACGAGCTGCGCTTGCCGATGCATCTGATCTGGCTGAAGAGCCGCCCGCTGGACAAGGCGGCGCGCGAGCTGGTCGAGCTGATGCGCGCGGCGCCGCAGGAGAGCTGACGCCAGGCGCGCTGGCTTATTCCGCGTGGCGTTTGCGCCACCAGAAGCGCACCAGCAGGATGGCGGCAATCGCCAGCGCGACAAACAGCAGGCTGGAGAGTTTTTTATTGAAGCCGGTAAAGAAGCTTTCGATCGCCTGGCCGCCAAAATAGCCGAGCATGACGAAGATCGTCGCCCACAGAATGGCGCCGAGGATGTTGAGCGGCACAAAGCGCGACGGCGGCAGGCGGCTGGCGCCGATCAGCACCGGGCCGATGATGCGGAAGCCGTACATAAAGCGCACTCCGATAACGAACAGCATCGGGTGGCGAGCGATCAGCCTTCTGGCGCGCGCGATGCGCTTTTCCTGCCCTTTGAGCCGCGAGATGACCCGGCCTTCGAACCGGCGGCCGGTGAAGTACAGCAGCTGATCCCCCAACGTGCCGCCGAGCGCCACCACCGCTATCACCCACGGCCAGTGCAGCAGCCCTTCGTGGGCGGCGATGCCGCCCAGCAGCGTGATGGTTTCTCCCTCAGCCAGGCAGCCGATAAACAACGCCCAGTAGCCGTAGTCCGTAATGTAGTGGGCCAAATCGGTCATTCCTTACTCCTTATGTGACTGACGCATAAGGGCAAGTATACGCCCGATCGCTAGCCTTGGGCGATCTGGGCCACCAACGCTCTGCGCTGCGCCAGGCTTTCCGCCATTTGTGCCTGTACCTTGGCGTAAATGTGCGGCGGGGCCAGTTCCGGCGTGCCGCCCGTGAACGGCGGGGCCGGGGCGTATTCCAGATAGAGTTGGATCGTTTGGGCAGTGTCTTCGCCGTGCAGTTCGGCGATCAGCGCCAGCGCAAAGTCGATGCCGGCGGTGACGCCGCCGCCGCTGATCACGTTGCCGTCGCGCTCAACGCGTGCAGCGCTGGGTATGGCGCCGAACAGCGCCAGGCTGTCGCGCATCGACCAGTGGCAGGCGGCGCGTTTGCCCGGCAGCAAGCCGGCGGCGGCCAGGATCAGCGAACCGGTGCACACTGAGGTCAGGTAGCGGGCATCGGCGCCCAGCCGCCGGATTTGTCGCATGAACGCTTCATCCTGCAGCGCCTGGGTGCAGCCGCTGCCGCCCGGCACGCACAGCACGTCGCAGCGCGCGATCTCCGGCAGCGGGCGCAGTTGGGTGAAGTGCAAGCCTTCCGATTCGACATCCGCGCCGTCTACCGAAGCGACGACGATTTCCGCGCCCGGCATGTGGCGCAGAAACTGCAGTGGGCCGGTGAAATCGAGCTGGGTGACGCCTTGATAGATGGGAAATACAATCACGAGTGGTTCAGACATGACATTCGCCTCATTTTTATCGTTGGACCTGGGCCATAATAGCCGCCCTGTTTTTGGCTGTTATGACAGATAACCCTCAAAAAGCGCCATCATGAAAACGATCGGTTTTGTGGTTTTTCCCGGTTTCAACCTGCTGGACTTTGCCGGCCCGCTGGCGGCGTTCGATAACGTCAGCCAGTTTACCGATCCGCCGGCCTACCGCTGCGTGGCGATCTCGCCGCAGGGCGGGATGGTCGCCAGCTCGGCCGGGGTGGAGATCGCCACGCAGCCATGCGGCGACGAGCGTTTCGATACGCTGGTGGTGGCCGGCGGCAGCGGCAACGTGATGGCGGCGCAGTCGCCGGCGCTGGTGGCGTTTCTGACGACCCACAGCTGGCGAGCGCGGCGCATCGCCAGCGTGTGCACCGGCGCGTTTATTCTGGCGGCCTGCGGTTTGCTGGACGGTAAACGTGCCACCACCCACTGGTATCATGCGGCGCGGCTGCAGCAGAGTTATCCGCGCATCCGCGTCGACAGCAACCGTATCTTCATTCGCGACGGCGATATCTGGACCTCGGCCGGCATCAGCGCCGGCATCGATCTGGCGCTGGCGTTGATAGAAGACGACCTTGGCGCCACGATGGCGGCGGGCGTAGCGCGGCAGTTGGTGGTCTATCACCGGCGCCCCGGCGGGCAGTCGCAGTACTCGCTGCTGCTGGCGTTGAACCCGTCGTCGGATCGCATGCGCGCCGCGCTGTCGTTCGCGCGCGAGCACTTGCACCTGCCGCTGTTGGTGGCGGATCTGGCCGACGCCGCCTGCCTGAGCGAGCGCCAGTTCGGTCGGCTGTTCCGCGCCGAAACCGGGCAGACGCCGGCCAAGGTGATCGAACAGCTGCGGGTGGAGGCGGCCAGGGTGCGCATCGAAGAGAGCGCCGAGCCGCTGGAGGCGATCGCCCGTTCGGTGGGATTCAGCGATCCGGAGCGCATGAGGCGGGCGTTTATCCGGGTATTTGGCCTGTCGCCGCAGGCGATCCGCCGGCTCGGCCGCGCGGGATAACTTTTTTGCCACGCCTGGCGGCGGGGCACACCAGAGGAGCAACGGATGTATCAGGATTTCGAGAGCGAATTGAACTGGGCGATGCGCCATATGCCGCGCACCCGGGCGGCGGTGGCGGCGTTGCCGGACCTGCACGGGGTGCGGCTGGCGTGCAATATGCACCTGGATCTGAAAATGGCGCCGCTGGTGGCCGGCCTGCTGGACAAGGGCGCGGCGATCTTTCTGACCACCTGCAATCCCACCACGGTGCAGAACGACGTGGTGGCCTGGCTCGAACGACGGGGCGCGCAGGCCTATGCCTGGCGTGACATGAGCGCCGGCGAGTGGTCGGAATCTTTCGACCGCGCGTTGGCCTGGCAGCCGACTCACCTGTGCGAAATGGGGGCGGATTTGACCACCCGTTTGCACCAATCGCCGAACGGCCCGCAGATCGTCGCCGGGCTGGAAGCCACCGGATCGGGCATCAATCGTTTGAACGGCGTGGCGCCGCGCTATCCGATCTTCAACTGGGACGATCTGCCGGTGAAAGAGGGGCTGCACAATCGGCATATGGTTGGGCTGACCGCCTGGCACACCTTCTTCCAGACCACCCATTTGACCCTACACGAAAAGCGCGTGCTGGTGATCGGCTACGGCCTGGTCGGGCAGGGGACGGCGGCGGCGGCCAGGGCTTACGGCGGCCAGGTGATGGTGGCGGAAATCGATCCGGCGCGTGCGCTGCAGGCGCGTTATGACGGCTGGCAGGTGGTGGATTTGGCGAGCGCCGTCGCGCAGGCGGACGTGATCGCCACCGCGACCGGCGCGAAAAACGTGCTCTCGGCGCAGCATCTGCAACAGGCGCAGGACGGCGTGTTTATCCTTAACGTCGGCCACGTGGCGGAAGAGATCGACATCGGCTTCCTCAAGGGCCTGCCGCACCACGAGCCGATGCCTTATGTGAACGCTTACCAACTCAATGAGAAGACGGTCTATTTGCTGGCCAACGGTTCGATGTTCAACCTGACCGCCGGCTACGGCGACAGCCTCAACGCCTTCGACGTGACGCTGGCAGTGATGGCGGCCGGCATTGGCCATATCGTCGGCGCGGGGGCGCGGCAAACGCCGGGGTTGTACTTGCTGCCGCAGTCGGCCTGGCAGCCGGCGCTGTAACTTTTTCTACGCGGGCGTTCATCCTAGAGCGCCCGCGGGCTGCGTCGTTTTTCGGCCGACAGAATTTGTCACAAATCCGCCCTATAATCCCAGTGCCAAGCGCTGAACCCTCACATATAATTCGCTGAGTTCAAGCCCCCATTTCAGAGTAATGCCTGTGAAAATACGTGTTTTGGTTCTGACCCTGCTCGCTTTGCAGGCGGGCGCAGGCTTTGCGCCGCGCGCGCTGGCCAGCGACAACGCCGCCGCTCTGCACGCCACCCAGCCGGAGCTGGCCTCCGGCAGTGCGATGGTCGTCGATATGCAAACCCATAAGGTGATGTACGCGCGTAACCCGGATGAGGTGGTGCCGATCGCCTCGATCACCAAGCTGATGACCGCCATGGTCACGCTGGACGCGCACCTGCCGCTCGACGAGATGCTGGCGGTGGATATCCACCAGACGCCGGAGATGAAAGGGGTGTATTCGCGGGTGCGGCTGAACAGCGAAATCAGCCGTAAGGATATGCTGCTGCTGGCGCTGATGTCGTCGGAAAACCGCGCCGCCGCCAGCCTGGCGCACCACTATCCGGGGGGCTACAACGCCTTCATCAAAGCGATGAACGCCAAGGCCAAGGCGCTGGGCATGACCAATACCCATTATGTGGAACCGACCGGGCTCTCTATCCATAACGTGTCGACGGCGCGCGATCTGACCAAGTTGCTGATCGCCACCAAGCAATACCCGTTGATTGGCCAGCTCAGCACCACCACCGAGCGCATGGCCAGCTTCAAAGATCCGAACTATACGCTGCCGTTCCGCAACACCAACCATCTGGTGTATAACCCGAAATGGAACATTCAGCTGACCAAGACCGGTTTCACCAACCAGGCGGGCCACTGCCTGGCGATGCGTACGGTAATCGGTAACCGCTCGGTGTCGCTGGTGGTGCTGGACGCCTTCGGCAAATATACCCACTTCGCCGACGCCAACCGGCTGCGCAGCTGGATTGAAACCGGCAAGGTGACGCCGATCCCGGCCGCCGCCCGCGACTATCGTCGGCAAAAAGACGCCAGCCTGGCGAAAAACGTCACCGAATGACCCGCCTGGCGGCCTGCTCGTTTGCAGCAGGCCGCTATCGGCCCTCGGGCCGCCTGATGACAAATCCCCGCTCGCGATCGCCGTCGAAACCCGCTTTGAGATAAAGCTGGTGCGCGCCGGTGCGTTGCTGCCCCGACAGCAGCATCACCTTGTAACAGCCCTTGCGCCAGGCCAGCTGCAGCGCGTATTCGATCATCGCGAGCGCCACGCCGTGGCCGCGATAGGGCTCTGCCGTCACCACGTGTTCGATGACGCCGAACGGCTGCGCCTGGTGCGCCAGCCCCGGGATCAGTGCCAGCATGCAGGTGGCGATCGGCTGTTCCTCGTCCGCCGCCACCACCAGACGGATCGCCGGATCGTCCAGCAGGCGTTGCAGGGTGCGGCGCGCGTCGTCGGTGCGCAGCGGCGCATCCTGTGGGCGCAGCTCGCGATACAGAGCCAACAGGCCGTTGAGATCGTCCGGCTGCGCCAGGCGATGAATGATGCTCATGGTTGCTCCTTTCCGCCGCTTCAACGGTAATCCGCTATTCTCCATTAATACCACAACGATTGCCGGAGAGGATGTTATGAGTCAGGTTTCGACTTTTGTCATGTTCCAGGGGGAGGCGCAGCAGGCGATCGACCTCTACAGCCAGGTGTTTGCGCGCTTTCGGCTCATGCAGGTACAGCATTACGACCCGACGCCGGACGGTCGGCGATTGATCAAGCATGCCGCCATCGATTTCGACCGGCAGAATCTGGTGTTTATCGACAGCCCGATCAGCCATGATTTCAGCTTTACCCCGGCGGTGTCGCTGTTCATCAACCTGCCTAACGAAGAGGCGCTGGAGCAGGCTTTCCACCGCCTGGCGGAGGGCGGCAAGGTGCTGATGCCGCTCGACGACTACGGCTTCAGCGCCCGCTTCGGCTGGCTCAACGATCGCTTTGGGCTCTCCTGGCAGCTCAATGTCCCGGCGGGGGATCTGCCCTGAGGCTAAGGGGAGCGTGCAAAAGGCATGGCAGTTCCTGCTGTTGTTTCATATGCTTATCGCCGGGGCAGGAACTCTGCCGTGGGGAATACCGACAACATCATGGAAAGGTGCGAATTGATTGATTTTGACCGCTATGTTGAGCAAGCGAAGTCTTACGGCGAGTGGCCGGGGGCACAGGTGGGCACGTCGTCCGGCAGCGTTGAGGGATTGAGCTACCGCCTGTATCGGCAAACTGCCGAGAGCGAAGACGTGATCGTGGTTTATCACGGCGGCGGGGTTAACAGCGCCGCCGGGTATGACATTCTTGCGCGCCAGCTGGCCGCCGAGCCAACGCTCGCGGTGTGTCTGGTCGATATTCGCGGGCATGGCGATTCCACGGGAGAGCGGGGGGCGGTTGAGCGGCCTGAGCGTATTTGGCGCGATGTCGATGTTATCCTGGCGGAAATGCGCCTGCGTTTTCCGTTGGCACGCAGGCACCTGCTTGGCCATTCCAGCGGTGCCGGGATGTTGCTCAACTACCTGACCCGCTATCCTTGCGAACAGCAGGCGGACAGCCTGACCCTGCTGGCGCCCGAGCTGGGGCCATTTTCCGGGATGGCCCGCGATCTGCCGGCGGCGGCCCGTTTTGCCCAGGTGCGCCAATGGCCCTTTGTGGCCAATGCGCTCAGCGGTGGACGGTGGTTTGGGCAATCTCGGGCGGTCAGCCTGAATTTTCCCCCGGCCGTGCTGGCCGCTGCCCCCGATTTTGTCTGCCAATACAGCGTTAATATGGCTAACGCCTTGACACCACGCACCCCGGCAAAGCAACTGGCGGCGCTGCGATTGCCGACCTTGCTGCTGGCGGCGGTGCAGGATGAGTTGTTCAGCGCGCAATCCTTGCAGCGTTTCGTCGAACAGCACGGCAGCGTGCATGTTGCCTTTGGCTTGCTTGAGGGCAGTACGCATTTATCGTGCGTCTTTGAGGCCCACGATCATGTCCTGCGCTACCTCTCGCGCGTATTCGCTGGCGCGTCTGATGGAGACGTATCCGCGTAGCTGTTTGTTTCTTAATCACTTCTTCTCCGCCATTAACTGGACGGAGGAGTGGTGATTAAGATCACGAAATTAGTTAATAAATCTTTATGAATTTGATTGCAAAGTGTTAACATCCTGCCGATTTCATTAGGCTTGCTAATGATATTCTTATTGTCAAGGAATGCTCAGGATGGATTACCAAAACGTCTTTCAATTGACGGATCAGGAACGAAACGAGTTATTTTCGGCATTAGATAAAATTGCTTACGATCCCGCCGGCGGTGATGCGTATATTCACGCTATACGAACGGCGATGATTACCCATTTGCCCCACAGATTAAGCGCCGCATTAAGCCAGCAAAAGGCGTCAATCAAACCACGGCCTTACCTTATTTTAAAAAATGTGCCGGTGGATAAAGAAGTTTTCTTTTCCCCTTGTCCGAACCAATACACGCCTTCGGCCAAATCCGGGAATATCAGCGAAAACCTGTTGGTGGGTATTTCTTCGCTAATCGGTGAGCCCTATTCGATGTATTTCGAGGGGAAGGAGCTGATTAATAATCTGATCCCCAAACGCGAAGCCAAAAAAGAGTATACCGGTCTGGGGTTCGATGTTGAACTGGACTTCCATATTGAAAATGCGGCGCTGAAACACCTGGAACAGTTCAACGTCTCGCCGATGGGCCTGCTGCTGGCCGGTGTGCGCCGCGATCCGCACAGCCCGATGACGCGCATCTCCGATTCGCGTTTGGCGATCGCTCAACTGAGCCGCGAGGACGTCGAAATGCTGGCCAGCCCGCTGTACAGCATCAAACTGCCTTACCGCTGGCGCCAATCCACGCAGGCCGGGCGGGAAGAAACCGCGCTTGTGCCGCTGATTTCGCAAAATCACGTATTGCCGGATGTGAGCGCCGTCTTCTATCCCGGCATGATTGCGGCCAGCACGCCGCGAGCGGAAGCCGCGCTGGAGCGTTTCTACGGGCTGGTGAAAGAAAACGCCATCGGCATCGATATTTGCCCAGGCGATTTGGTGTATATCGATAACCGCTTTGCGCTGCATTCGCGCGATAAATTCACGCCTTCTTTCGATGAAAGAGATACGCCGTTGCGCTGGGTGCAACGCGTCTTCATTTCGGCAAGCTTGTGGAATCACCGCAACCTCAATCAGGTTGAAGAGCGCATTTTCTCGATTTAAGGTTATTATTCATGCTGAACGTTTTTCTTTCTATATTGCCGATTTTTTTGTTAATCGTGCTGGGCTATTTGTCAAAACTCTATGTTAAAGACGTCGCCGTATTTTGGGGCTTCTCAGACAAATTCGTTTATTACCTGTTTTTTCCGGCGCTGTTGATATTGGATATCAGTGAGGCGGATTTTAGCGGCGCGGACAGCTTTTATCCCGTTGTGGCGACCATTGTTTCCACGCTGGCCATCGCGTTGATTATTTTCGTTGGCAAACTGTTCTTCAATACGTCGGCCGATCTGTTTACCTCCATTTTTCAGGGCGGAGTCAGATACAACTCTTATGTATTCATCGCGCTGTCGCAATCGCTGTTCGGTAGCGAAGGGGTGGCACTGTCCGGTTTCTTCGTGGCATACATGATCATTCTGACCAACATCATGAGCGTGTTGGTGATGAACCACTACGGCACCGGCAGCAAGAAAAGCCTGAGCGGCGCGCTGCTGGCGCTGACGAAAAACCCGCTGATCATCGGCGCGTTGTTCGGGGTGCTGATGAACCTGTGCAACCTGCACATTACCGGCGCGCTTAAACAGCTGTTCGTTTATCTCTCCAACGCCGCCACGCCGCTGAGCCTGATGTCGGTCGGCGCAGGGTTGATCGTCAGCATGCATATCCGCAAGCTGGTTTCCATCTCTTATGCGACCGTGCTGAAACTGGTGGCCATGCCGCTGATTACCATTGCGCTGGTGCACTATTTCGGTGCTACCGGCGTGCCGGCCAGCATCGCCATTCTCTACTCCGCCGTGCCTTGCGCCGGCAACGCCTATATTCTGGCGCGGCAAATGGGGGGCGATCATGAAGCGATGGCCTCCATCATCACCTGGACGACGCTGCTGTCGGTTATCACCGTGACGTTCATCCTGGGCAGCGTAGCGCTCTAACGCCGGCGCCGGGCGGCATTCGCCCGCCCGGCGTTTTCCGCAATCCTCTCATATCCTTTCATGACGCTTTACCGCTATGCTAAAAATAGAATGGCCCGTGAATATGAAAAGGATGAATCATTTTGGCAGGAAGTAGCTTACTTACCCTCATCGACGACATCGCCTCGTTGTTGGACGACGTCTCGTTAATGAGCAAAATGGCGGCAAAAAAAACCGCCGGGGTGTTGGGGGACGATCTGGCGCTCAACGCGCAGCAGGTCACCGGCGTTAAAGCCGATCGCGAACTGCCGGTGGTGTGGAGCGTCGCCAAAGGTTCGTTGATCAACAAGGCGATCCTGGTGCCGCTGGCGCTGCTGATCAGCGCTTTTGCACCCTGGGCGATTACGCCGCTGCTGATGGTGGGCGGCGCCTACCTGTGCTACGAAGGGTTCGAAAAGGTGTTTCACAGCCTGAGCCACGGCAAGGCGGCGCAGGAGGAAAAATCGGACGGGCCCGGCGCCAATGAGGACGCTGCGGCCTATGAGAAGCGCAAGGTGAAAGGCGCAATACGCACCGATTTCGTGCTCTCTGCCGAGATTATCGCCATCACGCTGGGCACCGTTGCCGGCGCCACCTTCAGCCAGCAGGTAATCGTTTTGTGCGGCATCGCCGTCGTGATGACGCTCGGCGTGTATGGCATCGTCGCCGGCATCGTCAGGCTGGACGATCTGGGGCTGTATCTGAGCCGCAAAAGCAGCGCGTTAGCGCGCTCCCTCGGCGGCGGCATCGTGCGTGCCGCGCCTTATTTGATGAAAACGCTGTCGATTGTCGGCACGGTCGCCATGTTTATGGTCGGCGGTGGCATCCTGACCCACGGTCTGCCGCCGGTGCATCACCTTTTCGAAGACTGGGCCTCGTACACCACGGTGGTGCCGACGTTTGGCCATATCTTGCAGGGGGTGGTTCCGGCTCTGCTGAACGTGGCGTTCGGGCTGGTGGCCGGCGGCGTGGTGCTGGCGGTGGTGTCGGCGCTGGGCGCGGTGCGCGCGCGTTTCAAGGCATGATGAAAAGTCTCGCCCCGAGAGGGGCGGGACGGTGCAGACGCTTTAAAATATCAGTTTGAGAACGCCGGTAATCGTCAACAAACCCACGATAAAGATGATGGCGACAATCCACAGAATAATTTTCATTTGATTCTCCCTTACCCGTTAAATGTGGCGCGCAACTGGCGCTAACTCAATGAAATCACTCTTCACTATAGACGCTAACTTCCTGTCGTGCGTTGCCATGCATTCAGGGGTGCCGATTGTCGCCCGCGCCCAGCGCGCGTTGCATGATGTGGGTGTCGCGCCATTCCCCCAGTTTGAACCCCACGGCCTTTAACGTCCCGACGCTGGTAAAACCGAGCGACTGGTGCAGCGCCAGCGAACCGCGGTTGGCGGCGGAATCGCCGACGATCGCCAGCATCTGGCGCCAGGGGCCTTGCTCACAGCGGGCGATCAGCGCGCTCAGCAGCGCCTTGCCGACGCCTTTGCCCTGTTGCCCCTCGGCGATATACACCGAGTCTTCCACGGTAAAGCGATAGGCCGGCCGGGGGCGATACGGCGTGGCATAGCAGTAGCCCACAATACGGCCTTCGCTTTTCGCCACCAGCCAGGGCAGCCCGGCTTCTTGCACCTTGCTCAGCCGCAGCTGCATTTCCGCCAGGGTCGGCGGCTGTTCTTCAAACGAGGCGGCACCGTACAGCACGTGGTGGGTGTAAATGCGCAGCACGGCGGCCATATCGTCCGGCGTGGCATCGAGGAGGCTGAGTACGGGAGCGGAGAGCGTCATGGTAATGCCTGTTTACCTTGGAAATCAGCGGATAAACGCCATTATGCGCGCCGCTCACCGCCGGGGTAAATCGGGTTTTCTTATGGTGAGATAAGAAAACCCTATGGGGTTGTCAGCCGCACAATGCAGCGCTCTGTGCCAACTGCGGGTCCAACATGGCGATCTGCTGCTCAATCACCGCCGGAAGCACCGGCCCTGAACGCGCCAGAATTGCCCCGACTTCCGCCAGTGAAACGCCCATCCGGCGCGCCAGTTCCCCGACTTTCAATAACATATGCAGCTCCTCCCTTGTGCGTGTCGGGATACTAAAGCCTGACGCCACGTAAGGGACAAGAGCGGGAAGAAAAGATGACGTTTTAAAAATCGGTGGTCTCCAGAGAGGCAAAAGCCCAGCTGGATGGCTGGGCTTCGCAGGTCCCTGAAAGGGAGGGTATAGCATAAGGGCCTTTATCGGCTACGGCGACAATTTCACCTGATTTGTCTGTTTTGTCAACAACAGCGTACTGGTCAGAACAGCATATTTTTGGCATTGATCGACTTAATGACGGCGAGTTGTATGTCAGCAACAAGCTCGCGCGACAGACATTGGGTAAGAAAGCCTCTCTCTTTACGGGCTCTGTTCAGCCGTTGGCGGCTGACTTGCTGCACCAGATCGCCCTTTGCCCAGCGCGTTTGCGGATGAAAGAATCTCATATCTTCGATGAGTTCACGCGTAATTTCGATGTGCAATCCCCGTTCGATCTTGTTCGAATCTCTGGTGGTCGACAGCGGTACGATAATGCAGGCGTTGCCGTTAATTTTGCCGTTTAACACAACAACTAAACGGTTCTTCACCATTTCTGGTGGAATGTGGCCATCATAAAAGCCGGCTTCATGCGGTTGGCAGACTGAGAGGGGATAGTTGCCATAGTTGCACTCAAGAATTTCCCCGACCTTGGGGGCAAATTTGATCGGCATCGAGACACTCCTTTGTTGTGAACAATCCGTGTTATGGAGGAGTGAGCATGCGGGCGTTTTGCTTTTAGAGAAAGGTGTGGCGTAAGGAAACGGGGAATGAAAGTGAAATATTGCGGATTCGTACGCAGAATCCGCCTTGATGAGGGTCGAATTTACCAGCCTTTCATCGCGCCGCCGTTGAAGATTTTCTCGGCGGCCTTGGCCACTTCGTCTGACTCGTAGGCCTTGATGAAGTTCTGCACGTTCGGCGCGTCCTTGTTGTCTTCGCGGGTGACGATGATGTTGGTGTACGGCGAGTCCTTATCCTCGATGAAGATGCCGTCTTTGGTCGGCGTCAGACCGGTCTGGTTGATGTAGGTGGTGCTGATGACGGCGACGGTGACCTTTGGATCGTCCAGCACGTGCGGCAGCTGCGCGCCTTCCAGCTCCATGATTTGGTAATGGTGCGGGTTGGCGCTGATGTCCAGGGCGGTGGGCAACAACCCCTTGCCTTGTTTCAGCGTAATCAACCCGGTTTTTTCCAGCAGCAGCAGGGCGCGCCCCAGGTTGGTCGGATCGAGTGGGATGGCGATCACCGCGCCGTCCGGCAGCTCTTTGAGCGATTTTATCTTTTTGGAGTAGCCGGCCATCGGGAAGACAAAGGTATTGCCGACCGCCACCAGCTTATAGCCGTGATCTTTGTTTTGCTGTTCGAGGAACGGGCGGTGCTGGAACACGTTGGCGTCCAGTTCGCCCTTGTCGGTAGCGTCGTTCGGCAGCAGTGAACCGCTAAAGCCGACCAGCTCGACGTCCAGCCCGTATTTCTCTTTCGCCACCTGTCTGGCGACTTCCGCCACGTCCTGTTCCGCGCCGTTGATGACGCCGACCTTGATATGATTCTGATCGGTTTTTTGATCGCAGCCCTGAAGCGCCAATACGGCGGCGAAGGCCGCCGCCAGAGGGGTGATACGCCAGCGTAAGGTCATCGAAGTCTCCCTGAAAAGAACAATAAAATCAGTTGTTTTTTGTCCTTACAGCTAAGCCTGAACCGCCGATGAAGTCAAACGCTCGTTCAGCATAAACGGCTATAGCTTATAGCCGTTATGCGGCGAGGGATTATCGGCTGAGCGAACGCAGCACCACGATGCCCGGCGTAGCCATCACGTAATCCATAAAGGGCGAATCGACCACCCGCATGTTGGCCTTGCGCGAAGAGGCGTTGCGCAGCACCGGGCCGCTGTCGGTCATCACGAAGATGCCGGTGTGGGTCACGTCCAGCCCGTCCAGGTTGGTGTAAATACCGATGTAATCGCCGGTGCGCAGCTGGGCCAGCACCTTGTCGTCGACGTTGTCGCTGGGGATATAGGTCACGCTGCGTTGTACGTTGGGCAAACCGGGCAGGTAGCTGCTGCCGTCCGCCTTGCGGTTGAGGGTTTTCACGAGGGTGACGGCGTGCGGGCTGAGCTGCGCGGTGATGTCTTCGGCCACCTGGTGCGGCCGCTGCGCCCAGTCGGTGAAGAAGTGTTTGCGCTGCGGGAAGGCGATTTTGCCGTCGACGTAGCGAATGTCTACCAGACGCTGTACGAACTCGCCTTCGCTGCGGGCGGTGCTGAGCGCTTCCACATAATCGATGTAGGTGAAGCAATCCAGCCCGCGGAAGTCGATCACCAACTGCTCGGGCGTGCTCTGCGAGCCGATCAGGCGGTTGGCGAGATAGGGCGTGCCGAGAAACTCGCGCGAAATCAAATCTACGGTGCGGCCATGCGGCTGTGCGGCGGGCCAACCGGCGCGCAGCGTGAGGATCTCACGCAGCTTGCTGCGGGTGCTGGCGTCCATCTCCGGCTGCACGCCCGGCGGCGAAACGGTGACGTCGGTCGGCGGCGTTGCGGGGGTGACGGCGGCGGGGCGATCGGCGCATCCGCTCATGGCGATAGCTAACATCAGTAAAACAACCTTGTTCTGGTTCATACGGCCCTCCCTGGGTGTCGCTGGTTTATCAGAGTAAGTGATAACAGTTCTCATCCGATGGTAGGGGTTAAAAAGTAAACATAGCCTCAATGGCGGCCGATAAATCAGTAACCGATTTCGCTATTGAACGGCAAATACCAGAACAGCGCGATTTCGTGATCGGCGATCTCCGGCTCGGCGCGGTACAGCAAACGGTCGATGCCGCCGAGAATAAACCCGTAATGCTGGTAGCAGCGACAGGCGGCCAGATTGTTGTTCTGCGTTTCGAGCATCATACCCGAGGTTTCCTGCTGCCGCGCCCACTGTTTGGCGCAGTCCAGCAGTGCCCCGGCGATGCCCTGACGGCGCGCGTGAGCGCTGACCGCGATCTCGTCGATCAAGGTGTAACCGTTCCAGTTTTTGCTCAGCGTGATGTGGCCAACGGCTTCGTCCTGGCGATACGCCAGGAAGGTCACGCTGTCTTCGTTGGCGAACGGCGCCAGGGGATACTGTTTACGAAACGGCGCCACCGGCCGGGTTGGCCAGCTGTCGACCGGGCTGTCGAACTGCGGCAGGGCGTAACAGCGGATGGTAAAGCTGAAATCGCCGCGCGTCAGGTAATCATCGGGCAGCGCCTCAATGGCCGCGATGCGGATGGCCGGGGTCATTATGGCAGCTCCCGCAGCAGGCGCGCCGGGTTGCCGGCATAAATTCCCTTGCGGGTAATGTCGCGGGTCACGACCGCCCCGGCGCCGATCACCGCGTCGCTGCAGATCTCCACCGCCAGGATCGTGGCACCGGAGCCGATGGACACCCGATCGCCGACGCGCGTGCGCCCCCAACTGGCCGGATCGGCATTGGGCGCGCCGTCTTTGAACAGATCGTTGGCGAAGGTGACGCCGTGGCCGACAAAGCACGCTTCGCCGAGGGTGACGTATTCGCAGATAAAGCTGTGCGACTGAATTTTACTGCGCGCGCCGATGCTGACGTGGCGCTGGATCTCCACGAACGGGCCGACGAAGACATCGTCGCCGAGCCGGCAGCCGTACAGATTGCAGGGCTCGACAACGGTGACGTTGCGCCCGGCGTCGACGTCGACGATCCCCGCCTGGCGGGTGGTGATAACGGATGACATGACCTTCCTCGCAGCCTGGTTTTTATGGTGGGAGTATAAGACAAAGCGTTGCGGCGTTGCGCTTTCCGCACGTTTTTTCACCGAAAGACTATAATTAGTACAGGGGAGAGAGCCCCGTGGCCGCAATCCTCGCACGGGTAGCTGTCCGTCGGAGGTGTGAAATTCGTTCGCCGATCGCGGCCTACGGCGAGATAGGAGGTGTCTCATGGTCAGTCATGTTTGGGGACTTCTGGCGCATCCCAGCGCCGAGTTCGAACAGATCAAAAGCGAGAATGAAAGCGTCTCGCACCTATACACCCATCACGTGTTGCTCTTGGCAGCCATCCCGGTGGTCTGCGCCTTTATCGGCACCACCCAGTTGGGCTGGCTCTCCGGCGAGGGACATGCCATCAGGCTCGACATGTTTACCGCGCTTTATACCGCCGTGGCGTTTTACCTGCTGATGCTGGCGGGCGTAGCGGCCATGGGGAAAGTCATTCACTGGATGGCGCGGCGCTATGAATCGCGCCCCAGCCTGCACCGCTGCATGGTGTTCGCCGGCTACGTGGCGACCCCGATGTTCCTCAGCGGGATTGTGGCGCTCTATCCGGTCGTCTGGCTGTGTCTGTTTGTCGGCATTATCGGCCTGTGCTATTCGGGCTATCTGCTGAATCTGGGGATCCCGCACTTCCTGAATATCGACAGTAAGGAAGGGTTCATCTTCTCCAGCTCGACCTTCGCTATCGGTATCCTGTTGCTCGAGCTGTTGCTTGGGGTGACGGTGCTGCTGTGGGGGTACGGTTCCTGGTTGTTCTGAGTTAACGGCTGTTGTTATCGCCCCCGCGCCGGTGGAACGGCGCGGGGGCTTTTGCTTTTATACGCGGCGGAAAACCAGCATCACACCGAGCACGATGCCCGCCATGCCCAGCAGGCTCAGCGCCGCCAGCGCGTGGCCGAGCAACAGGTAGTCCAGCAGGGCGGTCACCGCCGGGATCAGATAGAACAGGCTGGTGACCTGCACCAGGTTGCCGCGCTGGATCAGGCGATACAGCAAGAAGGTCGCCAGCACCGAGATTACCACCGCCATCCACAGCAGCGGCAGTACGAACGCCGGCCGCCATTCGACCCGCAGCGGCTCAAACGGCAGCGCCAGCGTACACATCAGCAACCCGACGGCATACTGCAGCGGCAAGACCGCCAGCGGCGGCTGCGTCATGCCTTTTTGCAGCAGGGTGCCGGCGGTCATGCAGCCCAGCGCGATAAAGGCGAACAGCATGCCGCTCAGCGAGAAGTGGGCCACCATCAGGCTTTGGTACACCACCAGCGTCAGCCCGACCATTGCCAGCGCCAGGCCGAGCGCCCGCAGCCCGGTGCAGCGCCGTTCGGTGATGAACTGGGTGAGGATCGGCTGTACGCCGAGCAACGTCGCCAGCACGCCGGGCGTAATACCCTGTTCCAGCGCCAGCAGATAGCAGATTTGATAGCTGCCGATCATCAACACGCCAATCAGCGCGACGCGCCGGCGGGTGCCGGGAGCGGGCAGGCACTGGCGCTGCCACAGGCCGATGGCCAACAGCACCGCCAGCGCGATGGCGCAGCGGAAGAACAGGAAAGCGAAGGCGGAGGCGTGCTCCAACCCCCAACGGGAGAAGATCGCGCCGCTGCTCCAAAGCAGGACGAACAGCGTAGCCAGGCCGGCATTGGCCCAGAGAGAAGGTAATCGCATGTCAATTTCACCTGTCGTGAAAATTACAGGCTCCGGCGCGCGCGGCGGTCTACGCCTGAACGCAACAGATCAATAAGCCGGAGGTAAAAAGTCGGTTTGGCTTAGCGCACAACCACAATGCGCGGCGGGTAAGCGGCAACCGCTGAAACGACAGAGGAAACGGCGGGTGGAGCGGAGGAAGCACACAGCAAAACGACGGCCGGAACGGTCGCGTCTGTCGGATCTGTGCTGTGCGCCAGGTAGGTCATGTGAGTTCCTGAAAATCGGCAATGAAACTAATCGCTTCAAACATAACCAAGTTCGCCGGGATGCGCAATCGGAAATCATCATTACTTAATTGATAATGAAAATCATTATCATTAATAAAAGGCTGTGCTATGTTGCTTTGGCCGCGCAGTGTTGACGCAGGGGGCACGGCAAAAGACGTTGCGATTCGCTTTTGCAGAAGGCGGGCAATCGTGATAAAAATATCGATATGTTATAATATAACAATTAATGCATGATGAATCCAGTTCACGACATCCTCCACGTTGATGGAGTTAGCCTGACCGGCCACGGCGGGGCATTGATACTCGACAACATCCATTTCGCGCTGCGCGCCGGTGAGAAGCTGGCGGTGATCGGCCCTAACGGCAGCGGCAAGTCCAGCCTGCTGCGTGCCCTGATCGGCGAAACGCGGCCGGACAGCGGCGGCATTCACTGGCGAGGGCGGGCCTTGTCCGAGTGGCCGGCGGCGGAACGCGCCAAAAGCATCGCCTTTCTGGCGCAAAACGATTCGCCGGATTTGCGGCTGTCGGTTGAGGACTACGTGGCGTTGGGCCGTTTACCGCATGGCGAACGCTCTGCGGCGGGAAAACGCATCGTTGACGAAGCCATCGGGGAAACCGGGCTGGCGCCGCTCAGGCACCATCCGCTGGGGCGGCTCTCGGGCGGCCAGCGTCAGCGCGCCGCGCTGGCCCGGGCGTTGGCACAGTCTCCCGATCTGTTGTTGCTGGATGAACCGACCAATCACCTCGATCCGCCCGGGCGCTCGGCGCTGCTGTCGTTAGTGAAAAATAAAGAGATTGCCGTGATTGCGGTGCTGCACGATTTGCCCGTGGCAGAGGCGTTTGCCGATCGGATCCTGGTGCTGAACGAAAGCCGCCAGGTAGCCTGTGGTACGCCCGAGGCGGTGTTGCAAACTCCGGTGATTTTGCCGGTGTTCGGCATGAACAGTTTCAAGGTGGCGCATCCCGTCAGCGGGAAAACGCTGCGCATTTTTGACGTTCCCCATTGTGCTTGATCAACCAGAGAGAAACATGAACGCACGCGTATTCATCCTGCTTCTGCTGCTGGCCGCCAGGTCGGCGGCGGCCGAACATTTTCCCGTCACCGTAGAAAGCTGCGGTGTGCCGGTCACCTTCAACCAGGCGCCGCAGCGCGCCGTCATCAACGACATCAACATGGCCGAGATGGCCTTTGCACTGCATCTGCAGGATCGCATTGTCGGGCTGACCGGCATCACCGGCTGGTACAAACTGACGCCCGACTTCAAGGCCGCGATGGGCGCCATTCCCGAACTGGCGCCGAAATATCCCGCTTTGGAAACGCTGCTGGCGGCACAGCCGGATTTCTTTTTCGCCGGCTGGAATTACGGCATGAAGATCGGCGGCGACGTCACGCCGGAGAAGCTTGCCCCGTTCGGCATCAAAACGCTGGTGCTGAGCGAGAGCTGCGTACAGGCCGGCGGGCGGCCGCAGAAGGCCGATATGAATCTGCTGTATGACGATGAGCTGAAGCTCGGCAAGATTTTCGGCAAGCGGCAAGAGGCCACCGCGCTGGTTGAGGGCTGGCAGCGCCGGTTGGCTGCGCTGCCCGCCAGGCCGGCGGGCCAGGCGCCGCTCAAGGTATTCGTCTATGACTCGGGGGAGGAGAAGCCTTTCACCAGCGGCAAATACGCGATGCCGACGGCGATCATCGAAGCGGCCGGCGGCCGCAACGTGATGGACGGCTTGCCGGCGAGCTGGACGACGGCGTCCTGGGAGGCGGTAGCGGCGGCCGAGCCCGACTTCATTATTCTGCTGGATTACCAGACCGGATCGGGCGCCGATGCGCTGCGGCGCTTCCTCGAGTCCCACCCGTTGATGAAATTAACGCCTGCCGTACGGCACCATCGCTATCTGAAACTGCAGTATGCGGAGCTGACGCCGGGGCCGGCCAACATCGGCGCAGTGGAAAAGCTGGCGCGGGCGCTGTACGCGCCGGAGGCTGAATGAACTCGCCGACCCGGCGGTTTATGCTGCTCGCGCCGTTGGCGCTGTCGGTATTGTGCGGGTTAATGATCTGGAGCCTGCAGCTGGGCAGCGTCGCGCTGTCATGGCGGCAGACGATGGCGGCATTGGGGCTTTCATCGGCGCCCCTCTCCGGCATGCTGGACACTATCGTCGTGCAACTGCGGGTGCCCAGAGCCTTGCTGGCGGCCTTGACCGGCGCCGGGCTGGCGATGACCGGCGCGCTGCTGCAGACCACCACCCGCAATGAGCTGGCCGATCCTTTTTTGTTTGGGCTCTCCTCCGGCGCCTCCGCCGGCGCGGTGCTGGTCATCACGCGCTTCGGCGATGCGCTGGGCGCGCTGACGTTGCCGCTGTCCGCCTTCGCCGGCGGCGTTTTGTCCGCCTTGGCGGTGATGATCCTGTTTCGCGTCGGCCGGGTCAGGCGCGCCGAGCAGCTGATCGTCTGCGGCCTGGCGGTCTCGTTTTTGTTCAGCGCGCTCACCAGCTACCTGGTGTTTTCCGGCGATCAGCGGGCGGCCGGTTCGGTGTTGTTCTGGTCGCTCGGCGGGCTGGGGCTGGCGCGTTGGGATAATCTGTTCATTCCGCTGGCGAGTTTCGTGCTGCTGGCCGGGTTTACGGCGCTGCGTTGGCGGGCGCTGGACGCGCTGCTGGCGGGCGAGCAAACCGCCCATTCGATGGGGGTCAACGTGGCGCGCCTGCGCACCGAGACCTTTCTGTGCTGCGCACTGTCCACGGCGTTTCTCGTTTCGCTGACGGGCGTGATCGGCTTTGTCGGGCTGATGGTGCCCTACCTGGCTCGGCGCCTGGTGGGCGTGCGCCACCGTTTGGCCGTGCCGATGTGCGGCCTGCTGGGGGCGACGCTGCTGACCGGCGGCGACATGCTCAGCCGCAGTCTGATCCCCCATCAGGAGCTGCCTATCGGCATCATTACGGCCGGGCTGGGGGGCGCGTTCATCGTGTCCTTGCTGCTGCGTGCGGAACGATGAACGCCACCCTGTTTCAATAGAGCTCCAGATGCAGGCGCTGCTGTTCAATCAGCGTCTGCCACAGGTTTTCCGCCCCGCAGGCTTGCTCTAGCGCCGTCGCCACGGCATGTTCCAGATACTGGCGATTGCCGCACAGGTAGACATGCGCTCCCCGCCGCAGCAGGCCGCTGATGGCATCGGCATGCTCGCCGATCGCATGCTGCACATAATATTTGGCGGCGGCGTCGCGCGAGAAGGCGGTGATGAGGCGCGTGAGTACGCCCGCGGCGTTCAGTGCAGCCAATTCCTCGCGATACAGGAAGTCTTCATCGCGCCGTTTTTCGCCGAAGATCAGCACGGTTTCGCGCCGTTCACCCTGGGCGGCCATTTCGCGCAGCAAGCCTATCAAGGGCGCGATGCCGGTACCGGTACCGATAAGCAGCACCGGTACGGTGGTATCGCGCGGCAGGTAAAAGCCGGGGTTGGCGCGGCAGAAGAGGCGGAAAGGGCCGGGTTGGCTGAGCAGCCAGCCGGTCGCCGTGCCGCGCCGGGTGCGGCCGTCGCGTTCATATCGTACGTCGCGCACGCACAGGTCGAGGCTCTCTACCCGCGTTGCCGAAGCGATGGAGTAGGCGCGCGGCAGGCAAACGGGCAGCAGCGCCAACAGGTTCTCCAGCGTGACCGTCTGCGGCGGGCAAAAATCGTGCAGTACGTCCAGCAGATCGGCGCCGTACAGATAGCTCTCTAGGGCTTTGCGCTGGCGGATCTTGAGCAAGCCTTTGAGCTCTTCGCTGTCGGCCAACTGCGCCAGTTCGCGCAGCGTCGTTTTGCTGAGCTGGCGCAGTTCCCGGCGGCGCAGCGCGTCAGCGGCCTCCGGCCTGCCGAGCCAGTCAGCCAGCCGGGTCAATAATCCTTCGTCGTTCTCCGGCAACAGATAGACGGTATCCCCAGCCCGGTAAACGATGCCGCTGCCGGCGATATTCAACCGCAGGTGCCAGGCCTGCGGCGTGCGTGCGCTGAGCGGCCGCCGTTCAAGGAGGGCGGCGCTGAACGCATGGTCTTCGCCGTAGGCGGTCACGCGCAGATGCAAATCGCGGCCGGCCTGGGCATCGCCGGCCAGCACCTTCTCCAGCGTCGTCAGCCAGGTTGCGAAGAACGGTTCGAAGTTAACGTCGGCGTCGACGCGATTGATGATGGCGCGGGCGCCGTATTGCGTCAGACGTGCATCCAGCGCCTGCGTGAAGCCGCAGAAATGCGGGTACGCGGTGTCGCCGAGACCGAAGATGGCGTAGCGCAACCGGTGGCGATCCGGCCATTGCGCCAGCGCGTCGGAAAAACGCTCGGCGTTGGCGGGCGGTTCGCCGTCGCCAAATGAGCTGGAGACGATCAGCAGGGCGTCACGTTCGCCCACATCGGCGGGCTGGATGGCGTTGAGTTCTTTCACGACGGGGCGGTAGGGTTGCAGGCTGCTTTGCTCGCCCAGGCGCATCGCCAGCGCCCGGGCGTTGCCCGACTCCGAACCGTAACCAATCAGGATGCGTTCGATAAGGTCGGCCATGGCGGTTACTTGTCGTAGTGGTTGTCGAACTGTTCTTTGGCGAATTCCACCGATTCGAAGTCGGTCATCAGATCGTTGATCACGCGGCGGATGCTGATATAGGCCGCGATATTGCCCTGGGCGTCATACAGCGGCTGCACCGTGGTGTCGACCACGTACAGCACGCCGCCTTTGCCGACGTTCGGAATGATGCCGGTCCAGATGCCGCCTGCCTTGATGGTGTCCCACATCGCTTTGTAAACCGCTTTCGGCACGGAAGGGTGGCGCACGATGCTGTGGGGCTGGCCCACCAGCTCTTCCCGGGAAAAGCCGGTCAGCTGGCAAAACAGATCGTTGACGTAGGTGATGGTGCCCTGCAGATCGGTGGTGGAGATCACCATCACTTTATCGAGTGCGGACAACAGCTGGGCGGAATCGAGGGTTTGACTCATGGTAGGTTCCTTCTCATTAACAACTTCGCGGTGATTGCCACGGCGGATGCCATGTATCCGTCATGACAGCTTTGTAATTGATTCTCATTTGCGATTGTGCGGTGAATGGTAATCGGGAAATTTATAAGTTGCAATAAAAATACATCTTTAAGGGCGCAGAAAGGTCACGACGAGGCAGGCAGGGGGAGAGGAAGCCCGCGCCGGGTGCGGCGGCGGGCTAATCGGGCGGTCTTAGCGGGGGTTTTCGGCCCAGCCTTTACGTTTGCTGGTTTTGCCGATGCCGGGGTTGAAGCTGTTGGTCGGATCGGCGGTGCGGTAGAACGCCTGCAGATCTGCCTTGGCGTGGTACAGGTGGCCGACGTTATGTTCCGCTGGGTACTCGGCGCCGCGCCGGTTGAGGATCTCGAGCATTTTTTCCTTCAGCGCGTGGCTGTCGACGCCCTTTTTCACCACGTAGTCCTGATGGAAGACGTGGCACATAAAGTGGCCGTAATACAGCTTATGCACCAGCTGGCTGTCGATCTCCGGCGGCAGGGTTTCGAACCAGTCGGTGTCGTTGCGGCGCAGGGCGATATCCAGCGCCAGAATATCCTCCACCTTGTCGGCGTGCACCGCATGGTAGCGCACGGCGGCGCCGGCGGCGGCGAAGCGGTGCAGGAAGGCCTTTTTGCCTTCGTCAGGCGTGCAGGTGAAGAAAGCGCCTTCGGCCTGGGCGAAGTACTCGGTCAGGTAGCGCTGCGCTTCGTCTACGCCGGGGCCGGCCATCTTCAGCAGCAGGTGATGTTCGAAACGTTCGCGGTATTCCTTCATGCGCTTCGGCAGGTGGCTCGGCGCCAGATGGCTCAGGCCCTGCATCAGCCGATCGGTCAGGTTGTGCGGCAGCAGCGGCAGCTTGTTGAGGCTGGCGTCCATACGGCCTTTCAGGGTGAAGAAGCGCGGCATCTGATCGGTGCCGAGCTTGTCGATCATCATGAAGGTGTCTTTGCCGTACACCTCGGCGATGTCGAAGATATCGCGGTGCATGTACTCACCGGCCACCGGCAGGTTTTCGAACTGGCTCAGCATGTGGCGGCGCAGTTCGGTCAGCACCGCGGTGTCGTTGGTGCCGATATAAAACACCTGCTCTTTGCCTTCTTTCTCGAAGGTGTCGAGTCGCACCGCGAACACCGCCAGCTTGCCGGCGCAGCCGGAGGCCTCGTACAGGCGGCGTTTGTCGGCGTTGAAGCGGGAAGGGGTGTCGGCATCGACGTCACGCACCCGGCTGGCGTACTCGTTATCCGAGGCGCGCAGCTCGCCGTACTCGACGTCTGTCGGGCGATAGTCGCCTTTTTCCAGCCGGGTGAGGATCTCTTCCGGCGTGTCGCCGAGGCGGATGCCCAGATGGTTCACCAGGCGCAGCTGGCCGTCTTCCCCTAGCTGGGCGTACAGCGCCATTTCGGTATAGGCCGGGCCGCGTTTCACCAGCGAGCCGCCGGAGTTGTTGCACACGCCGCCGATCACCGAGGCGCCGATGCAGGAGGAGCCGATCACCGAATGCGGTTCACGGCCGTAGGGCTTGAGCAATTTCTCGAGGTGGTGCAGGGTGCTGCCGGGGAAGCCGACCACCTGCTTGCCGTTATCCAGCACCTGAATATGGTCGAGGCGCAGGGTGCTGACGATGACGATATCGCGGTCATAGTCGTTGCCGCTGGGGGTCGATCCTTCGGTCAGGCCGGTATTGGCGGCCTGCATGATGACGATTTTGTCGGCGGCCACGCAGGCCTGCAGAATGCGCCACAGCTGCAGCAGGCTGGTGGGAAACACCACCGCCAGCGCCTGGCCTTCGCCGGAGCGGAACCCCTTGCGATAGCGCTCGGTGTTGCGATCGCCGGTCAACAGCTGCGGGCCGCCGACGATGTCTTTAAGCTGGTTGATAAATGCCTGATTGCCTGACTGCATGCTGCCTGTCTCCCTGTCATCCCCGTCGCTTTAACCGCGGCGCCGGAGTGCCGCATATAAGCTAAGAGGTTATAAATTAAATAACTTATTAAGCTATCAGCTTGCCAGGCTAATGGCTTGCGGGTTTAGTAGCGCTCGGCGTAGCCGGCCCGGCGCTCTTCGTCGCGTAGCGTCAGGATCTCCACGCCGTCGGCGGTGACCGCCACGGTGTGCTCCCACTGCGCCGACAGTTTTTTGTCGCGCGTCACCACCGTCCAGCCGTCTTTCTTCTGCTTGATGCGGCGGTCGCCCTGATTGATCATCGGCTCGATGGTGAACACCATGCCTTCCTGTAGCACCATACCGCTGCCGGGTTGACCGTAGTGCAACACCGCCGGCTCTTCATGCATATCGCGGCCGATGCCGTGGCCGCAATACTCCCGCACGATGCTGTAGCCGGCCTGCTCGGCGTGCCGCTGGACGGCATGGCCGATATCGCCCAGGGTAGCGCCCGGTTTTACCGCGCGAATGCCCTGCCACATCGATTCATAGACGTTGTTCACCAGCCGTTTGGCCAGCGGCGTCACCTGGCCGACGCAGTACATCTTGCTGGAGTCGGCGATATAGCCGCCGTTTTCCAGCGTGATGTCTACGTTGATAATCATGCCGGAACGCAGGATTTTGCTGGCCGACGGCACCCCGTGGCACACCACATCGTCGATTGAGGTGTTGAGCACATAGGGGAAATCATACTGCCCTTTGCTGGCCGGGCGCGACTTCAGCTCGTCGACGATAAACGCCTCGGCGCGGTCGTTGATCTCCATGGTGGAGATGCCTTCGACGATAACCTCATCGAGCATAGCAAACACTTTCGCCAGCAGGGCGCCGGAATGGCGCATTTTGGCAATCTCTTCCGGCGTTTTAATCACAATCTGTTTCACCCGACAATCTCCTTCAGCGTCAGCGCGTTATCTTTCATCATCTTTTTTACCAGCTGCGGGTAGGTCAGTTCCGGATGGAATTCCGCCAGCATGCCGATTTTGATCCAGTATTCAGCCTGCGCGTTGATCGAACGCGTCATGGTCAGGCTGGCGAGGCGCAGATCGTCATGCAGCGCGTCTGAAATTTTTACGATGCCCATCGGCGTCTCCCTAAGTGAACGATATACGAAGTGTATACGTTTAGGATGGTGGCGATGTGGCATTCTGTGGCGTAAGAAGATTCTGGCAACAACGATTGCCGCCGCCAGACAATGCGTTTATTGTGATGAACGACTTTTTTGCCATGATTTTTCAGAAGGATTTAAGGCGTGACTAAACTACGTGTTGGGGTGATTTTTGGCGGTAAATCGGCGGAGCATGAGGTGTCGCTGCAGTCGGCCAAAAACATTGTGGATGCAATCGACAAAGAGAAGTTTGATGTCACGCTGCTGGGGATCGACAAACAGGGGCAGTGGCACATCAACGACGCCTCCAACTACCTGCTCAACGCCGAGAACCCGGCGCTGATCGCGCTGAACCGCTCGAACAAGAACGTGGCGCTGATCCCGGGCCAGGAAAAACAACAGCTGATCGAAGCGGGCAGCGCCGGCGCGCTGGGCCAACTGGACGTCATCTTCCCGATCGTGCACGGCACGCTGGGGGAGGACGGCTCGCTGCAGGGGCTGCTGCGCATGGCCAATATGCCGTTCGTCGGCGCCGGCGTGCTCGGCTCGGCGGTCAGCATGGACAAAGACGTGACCAAGCGCCTGTTGCGCGACGCCGGGCTGGCGGTGGCGCCGTTCGTCACCCTGACGCGCGCCAACCGCGCCGGATTCACGTTTGAGCAACTGAGCGAGCGCCTCGGCCTGCCGCTGTTCGTCAAGCCGGCCAACCAGGGCTCCTCGGTCGGGGTCAGCAAGGTGGAAAACCGCGCCGAGTTCGACGCGGCGGTATCGCTGGCCTTCAGCTTCGATCATAAGGTGCTGGTGGAGTCGGCGATCGTCGGCCGCGAGATCGAGTGCGCGGTGCTGGGCAACGACGATCCGCAGGCCAGCGTGTGCGGCGAGATCGTGCTGAGCGACGCCTTCTATTCTTACGACACCAAATACATCAATGAGCAGGGCGCTCAGGTGGTGGTGCCGGCGGCAATCGCGCCGGAAGTGAGCGACCACATCCGCGAGGTGGCGCTGAAGGCGTTCCGCACGCTGGAGTGCTTCGGACTGGCGCGGGTGGATGTGTTCCTGACGCCGGACAACCAGGTGGTAATCAACGAAATCAACACGCTGCCGGGCTTCACCAACATCAGCATGTATCCCAAGCTGTGGGCCGCCAGCGGCGTCAGCTATCAGGCGCTGATCACGCGCCTGATCGAATTGGCGCTGGAACGCCACCAGCAGGATCGTGCGCTGAACAGTTCGGTATTCGATCGCTAAACGTGGCAGGGGGCGGCGGTGCCGCCCCCGTCTATCATTTCACCGTCACGTCGATGTCGCCGAAATACTTCTTCGACAGCGCCGCCACCGTGCCTTGCTGTTTCACTTTGGCGATGGCGGCATCCAGTTTTTTCTTCAGCGCCTCATCCCCTTTACGCAGGCCGAAGGCGATACCTTCACCGAGGATTTTGTCGTCGCGCACCGCCTCGCCGACGAAGGCGAAGCCTTTGCCGTCCGGCTGCGACAGGAAGCCGCTTTGCCCCGACGGCGCCATCACCAGCGTGGCGTCGAGCCGACCGGCCGCCAGATCGAGGTAAACCTGATTCTGATCCTGATAAGACACCACGTCCACGCCCGCCGGCGCCCAATGGGTTTTGGCGTAAATCTCCTGAATCGATCCTTGCAGCACGCCCACGTGTTTGCCCGCCAGCGATTTGGCGTCCGGCAGCAGGCCGCTGTCGGCCTTGGCGATCAGGCGGTTCGGCACCTGATAGATGGCGTCGGTAAAGGCGATCGCCTGACGCCGCTGTTCGGTCACGTTCATCGCCGAGTTGATGGCGTCGAACTTGCGCGCCTGCAATGCCGGGATCAGGCTGTCGAACGAGGTTTCCACCCAGCTGCATTTCAACTGCGCGGCGGCGCATACCGCGTCGCCCAGTTCGATGTCGAACCCTTCCAGTTTGCCGCTGGCGGATTTGGATTCGAACGGCGGATACAGCGCTTCCAGGCCGAAGCGCAGGCTGTTTTCCGCCGCCAGCGAAGTGCCGGCGGCCAGCAGGCATCCGGCGGCGAACAGCGTTTTCAGTGCTTTCATAGGCAGTGCCCCTTTCCCATGGTCGGACAAAAAATTACGCCTGGCTCAGGCGGCGCGCGCCTTCCAGCAGGGTCTCGTTATCTTTGGAAAAACTCAGCCGGATTAGGCCGGTATTGGTGCCGTCGCTGTAGAACGCCGACAGCGGGATCGTCGCCACCTTCGCTTCGCGGATCAAGCGTACGGCGAAATCATTGTCGCTTTCGTGACTGAAGCCGCTAAAACGGGCCAGCATGAAGAAGCTGCCGTGGCTGGGCAGCAGCTCAAAGCGCGAATCCTGCAAGGCGCTGGCCAGCAGATCGCGCTTTTGTTGGTAAAACGCCGCCAGCCCCAGGTAGCTCTGCGGGTTGGCGAGCGCGGCGGCGAAGGCGTGCTGCATCGGCGTATCGGCGGAGAACACCATAAACTGGTGCACCTTGCGGATCTCGTCCATCAGCGCCGCCGGCGCCAGGCAGTAGCCGACGCGCCAGCCGGTGACGTGGTAGGTTTTACCGAACGACGACACGATCACGCTGCGTTCCGCCAGCTGCGGATAGCGCGCCATGCTGTGGTGAATTTCGCCGTCGAACACCACGTGTTCGTAGACCTCGTCGGACAGGATCACGATGTCGGTGTCGCGGGTCAGGGCGGTCAGGCGTTCGATGTCGTGCTCGTCAAACACCGCTCCGGTCGGGTTGTGCGGCGTGTTGATGATGATCATGCGCGTTTTGCCGTTGATGGCGGCGGCCACTTCGTCCCAGTCGACGCGAAAATCCTGCAGCGACAGTTTGATCGCCACCGGCGTGGCGCCCTGTAGGCGCACGATTGGCGCATAGCTGTCGAACGCCGGTTCGAAATAGATCACCTCGTCGCCGGGATGCACCAGCGCGCTGATCGCCGAGTACAGCCCTTCGCTGGCGCTGGCGATCACCGTGATTTCTTCGTCGGCGTCATAGCGTGCGCCATACAATCGTTCAGCTTTTTCCGCCAGAGCAGCACGTAACGCCGCCACGCCGCTCATCGGCGCGTATTGGTTATGACCTGTGCGCATGGCTTGCGCCGTAGCCTCGATCAGCTGCGGGTCGCCGGCGAAGTTGGGCGCGCCCTGCGACAGATTGAGGGCCTGATGTTCTGCGCTGAGTTGGCCAATGACGGTGAAAATGGTGGTGCCGACGTCCGGCAGCTTCGAGCGGGATGAACAGGCGCTCTGCATGATGGGCTCCAGGCAAACAGGGAAGTGTTGAGCGATTAAGCATCAGCCGGCGTAGGCGGACAAGGGAAAGTTTGTCATACTTGCCATGCACTACGATCATACCTACTCGAGGCCCGCTATGCCGATATCCCTGCCGTCGCTCGACGTGTTGAAAACCTTCGTGGTGGTGGCGCAACGCCTCAACTTTACCCATGCCGCCCGGGAGCTGCACCTGACGCAGGGGGCGGTCAGCCGGCAAATTCTCGGGCTGGAGCAGCGCCTGGGTTATCCGCTGTTCAGCCGCCAGGCGCGCGGTTTGGCGCTGACGCCGCAGGGCGTGCAACTGCTGGCGCCGGTGCAGCAGGCGCTGGGGCAGCTGGACGAGGCGCTGACGCGGGCCGCCGCCCCGCCCGGGGCGCTGCGCATCAAATGCCCGACCTGCGCGATGCGCTGGGTGCTGCCGCGCGTGATTCGCCTGCAGAATGAACGGCCGGACATGCATATCGAGCTGACCGCCTCGGTGTCGCACGGCCTGGATTTCAGCACCGAGCAGTTTGACGCCGCGGTGGTATTCGGCCGGCCGCCGGGTAAAAAACTGACCGCGCACCTGCTGTTCGACGAAATCCTCACGCCGGTCTGCACGCCGACGTTTCTGCCGCCGGCGCCCCGGCTGGCGGATTTGACGGACAAAACCCTGCTGCACCCGACGCGCGATCGGCGCGACTGGCTGCGCTGGCTGAAGGCGGCGGGGGCCGATGCGCTGCCGTCCGGCAAGGCTCAGCATTTCGATACTCTCGATCTGGCGATGAGCGCCGCGCTGCAGGGGTTCGGCATCGCCATCGGCGATCTGTGCCTGCTGGAGGAGGATATTCAGGCGCGGCGCGTCGTCACGCCTTTCCCGCTCTGCGTCAGCAGCGGCGCGGCCTATTATCTGGTCTATCCTGAACGCGGGGCGCCGCCGCCGGCGTTGGCGCCGCTGATCGATTTTCTGACGGCGGAGGCCGCCGACAGCCGCGCCCGGCTGCAGAATTACCTGCCGATAACCTGTAATGCTTTGTAAACATTACCGATGCGAATTCCCTTGGCGATGAAACAGAGTGTGGCAAACTGTTTCTTCACTCCGATTAAACCTCGCGGCTTTGGCTGCGGAAACACGCCTGAGATAAAACAAGATGAAATGGCTTTGTGTGGTGAGTATGTTGTCCGGTCTGGCCCTCAGCCCGGCTTTTGCGCAGGAAACGCCGATAACGCAGGGCATTCACGCCCAGCAGCGCGACGCCTTCGTGTCCCATTTGATGAAGCAGATGACGCTGGAAGAGAAGATCGGCCAGCTGCGGCTGATCAGCGTCGGGCCGGATAACCCGAAAGAAGCGATCCGCGAGGGCATCCGCAAAGGGCAGATCGGCGCCATCTTTAATACCGTCACCCGGCCGGACATTCGGGTGATGCAGGATCAGGCGATGCAGCTCAGCCGCCTCAAAATTCCGTTGTTCTTTGCCTATGACGTGGTGCACGGCCAGCGCACCGTGTTCCCGATCAGCCTGGGGCTGGCGGCCAGCTTCGATCTGGAAGCCATTGCGCTCAGCGCCCGGGTGGCGGCGCAGGAGGCCAGCGATGACGGTCTGAACATGACCTTCGCGCCGATGGTCGATATCACCCGCGATCCGCGCTGGGGCCGGGTCTCCGAAGGCTTCGGCGAAGACACCTGGCTGGTGTCGAAAATCGCCAAAGTGATGGTCGACGGTTATCAAAACGGCGACCCGGCCAAGCCCGGTTCGGTGATGGCCAGCGTTAAGCACTTTGCGTTGTACGGCGCCGTCGAAGGCGGCCGCGATTACAACACCGTCGACATGAGCCCGCTGCGCATGTATCAGGACTATCTGCCGCCTTACAAAGCGGCGGTGGATGCCGGCAGCGGCGGGGTGATGGTATCGCTCAACTCGGTGAACGGCGTGCCGGCCACCGCCAACCCGTGGCTGCTGAAAGACCTGCTGCGCGACCAGTGGGGCTTTAAAGGCATCACCATCAGCGACCACGGCGCAATTAAAGAACTGATAAAACACGGCGTGGCCGCCGACGCGCGCGACGCGGTGCGGCTGGCGATCACCTCCGGCGTCGACATGAGCATGAGCGACGAGTTTTACGACAAATACCTGCCGGGTCTGGTGAAAGACGGGCTGGTGCCTGAAAGCGATATCGATCGCGCCTGCCGCGACGTGCTGAACACCAAGTACGACATGGGGCTGTTCACCGATCCGTATGTGCATCTGGGCCCAGCGGGTTCCGACCCGCAGGACACCAACGCCGAAAGCCGTCTGCACCGCGCCGAGGCGCGGGTGGTGGCACGCAAAACGATGGTGTTGCTGAAGAACGATAAGCAGACGCTGCCGCTGAGCAAGCAGACGACCATCGCGCTGGTCGGGCCGATGGCCGACAGCCAGCGCGACGTGATGGGCAGCTGGTCGGCCGCCGGAGTGGTCAAGCAGTCGGTGACCCTGCGCGAAGGGTTGGAGCGGGCGGTGGGCGACAAGGCGCGCATTCTTTACGCCAAGGGCGCCAACGTCACGCAGGATAAGGGCATCATCGACTACCTGAACGAGTATGAGCCGGCGGTGGCGTTCGATACCCGTTCGCCGCAGCAGATGATCGACGAAGCGGTACAGGCGGCGAACAAGGCCGACGTGGTCGTGGCGGTGGTGGGGGAATCGCAGGGTATGGCGCATGAGGCCTCCAGCCGCGCCGATATCACGATCCCGCAGAGCCAGCGCGATCTGATCGCCGCGCTGAAAGCCACCGGCAAGCCGCTGGTGCTGGTGCTGATGAACGGCCGGCCGCTGGCGCTGAGCTGGGAGAGCGAGCAGGCGGACGCGATGCTGGAAACCTGGTACAGCGGCACCGAGGGCGGCAACGCGGTGGCGGACGTGCTGTTCGGCGACTACAACCCGTCGGGCAAGCTGCCGATGACCTTCCCGCGCTCGGTCGGCCAGATCCCGATGTACTACAACCACCTGAACACCGGCCGCCCGTTCGGCAAGGAGAATCCGGGCAAGTACACCTCGCGCTACTTCGATTCGCCGAACGGCCCGCTGTATCCGTTCGGTTACGGCCTGAGCTACACCACCTTCAGCCTGTCGGATCTGAAACTGTCCAGCCCGACGATGGCGCGCAACGGCAAGCTAACCGCCAGCGTCACGCTGAAAAATACCGGCAAGTACGACGGCGCCACGGTGGTGCAGCTGTATCTGCAGGACGTGACCGCCTCGGTCAGCCGGCCGGTAAAAGAGCTGCGCAACTTCAAGAAAGTGACGCTGAAGGCCGGCCAGTCGCAGCAGATTGAGCTGCCGATTAGCGAAGACGATCTGAAGTTCTACAACGCCAGCTTGAAATGGGGGGCGGAGCCGGGCAAATTCAACGTGTTCGTCGGCCTGGACTCCGACAACGTGCAGGCGCAAAGTTTTACGCTGAAGTAACCCTGTCCCCCTCGTTCGCCGCGCTGAGCGAGGGAGCATCCATTCCCGCTAACGTCATCGGAGCTTGCCTCATGAAACGCTATCTGGACTGCAGCGCCAGCGATCTGGCCGATATCGGCAAAGCCGACCTGCTCTACGCCATCCGCGCCAGCGAAGGGCGCATTTTGGTCAGCGAAACCATCGCGGTCACTCAGCCGCTGCTCAATAACGTCACCAATGCCGAGCTGGCGGCCAGCCAGGGCGCCGACCTGCTGCTGCTGAACCTGTTCGACGTCGACCAGCCGCACATCGCGGGCCTGCCTGCCGACGTGCCGCCGCAGGAGGCGTTGCGCACGCTGCAGCGCCTGACCGGGCGGGTTATCGGCGTGAACCTGGAGGCCGTCGATCCGGCCTTCGCCAGCGAACATAACGATTTCTGGCAGATGACGGCGGGGCGTGCCGCCACCGCCGAGAATGCCCGCAAGCTGTATCAGCTCGGCGCGCGCATGCTGGTGCTGACCGGCAACCCGAACAACGGCGTCAGCAATCAGGCGATCGCCGCCGCGCTGAAAGCGATTCGCGATGAAGTGGGCGACGAGATGGTGCTGGTGACCGGCAAGATGCACGGGGCCGGTATCGTGCGCGAAAGCGGCAGCCAGCTGATCGGTGAGCAGGATATCGCGCTGTTCGTGGAGAACGGTGCGGACATCGTGCTGTTGCCGGCGCCGGGCACCATTCCCGGCATGTCGCAGGAGAAAGTGGCGGCGCTGATCGCCTTTGCTCAGCGGCAGGGCGCGCTGGCGATGACGGCGATCGGCACCTCGCAAGAGGGCGCCGACGTGCAGACCGTGCGGCAGATTGCGCTGATGAGCAAAATGGCCGGGGCGGACCTGCACCATATCGGCGATACCGGCTATCTGGGGCTGGCGCTGCCGGAAAACATCTTCGCTTACAGCGTGGCGATTCGCGGCGTGCGCCACACCTACAGCCGCATGGCGCGCTCGGTGAACCGCTAAGCCTGGGGCTTTTGCGCCGTCACGATGCTGAAATAGCCGAGCGACGGCAGCACCTGAGCAGGCCCGAAGCCGACGTCGTGCAGCAGGTCGCCGATTTCCCTGCCGGAGTATTGGCGGCCCTGCGTCCATCCCATCATCATCAGGCTGTACCCCGCGGCGGCAGGCGGCCCGTCGCCGTCATCGTTGTACAGCACTTCGTGGATCACGATCCTCCCCCCGGGCGGGAGGGCCGCATAGCTCTTTTGCGCCAGGAAGCGGTTCTTGTCCATCGGCCAGTCGTGGAAAATATTGGAGTACAGGTGCAGATCCGCCGCCGGGTAGGGATCGCGCCACATATCGCCGCTGTGGGTGCCGATGCGCTGGCTGAGACCGTAATGGCGCGCGTAGTCGGCGGCGAGCGGGCACACCTCCGGCAGATCGAACACGGTGCAGGTCAACGTCGGCCAGTGGGCCGCCAGGCTGATGGCATGGGCGCCGGAGGCGCCGCCGATATCCAGCGCCGCGCGGCAGGCACCGAGGGGCAACAGCGCCGGCCAAACGCTGGCTGAGCCCATGCTCAGGCTGTGCATGGCGTGGGTAAACCGCCGCATTCTGTCGGCGTCGAGCGTATGGGTTTCAAACAGCTCCTGCTCGCCGTACACCTGCGAGGTATTTTTTCTGATGGCGCTTTCCAGGTTTTTCAGCGAGAAAATTTCGCTATTTTCAACCATCAAATCCCAGAAGTAGCCGAAATAATGCGGGTTGTTTTTTAACAAAAAGGTTTCCGCTTCCGGCGTGAGAGAGAATGTTTCACCGTCTCTGTCTATCAATTTCAATGCCAATAACGCCATGACCAACGTTTCCGCCGGGCGTCTTTCCACATTGGCCTGAGCGCATATATCGGTCAGGTTGCGGGGGTGCAAAGCAATAAATTCAAAGATGCCCAGGCGATGCGCGATAAGTACCGCCGGATAGAGATATAAATTCATCGTGATATCGAGAATGGTTTTGTCGTCGCATTGCGGCGGCCGGACGGAATAGTTCATGTGAATCCCCTCCCACTAGGCATGGCGCGTCTTAACAGGCTATGTCACGCCTGTGATTTTAGCAAAGGGCGGGAGCACGATTGACCGCAGGCCAACACTTCCGTTGCAAATAATTCCTGGGTGAGATTATTTTTAATATGAATTGAGCGCGGCCAATATCGAGCATGAAAAAATGATACCGGGCGGGGGTCATTACCCTATCGTGCGTTTTTATTTTATTGGGGGTTAACTTAATCACAGTTATTAACGCGTTAGGGTTGTGCTAATCTAGGCCGCCGTTATACCGTAGCGGTGTTCGCATTCTTTTTGTGAATAATTAAAACTTAACTATTTCATTATTAAAACGAGTTAACAATGAAAAAAAGCATTCTGACCGGCATGATTGCCGCGACTCTGGGCCTGTTCAACACCGCTAACGCTGAAGGGATGGATCCTGCCGCATTGAAAAACGTTTATGACATCACGCGCAATACCGCCGGGCTGATGTCTTACTGCGTCGATAAAGGCTTCCTGAAAGCCGACAGCATCGACAACGCCAAGAAAATGGTGGCCTACGTGGCGGCTATTCCCGGCGGCGTCGACACCCGCGACGGCGACAAGCGCGAAGCGATGGGCCGTGAAGGCAATGTGCTGAACGACGACGGCAAAGTGGTTGCGTTGGAAAAAGAAGCGCCGCAGGGGCTGCAGACATGGTGCCAGCAGGCTGACGAAGGGATCCGCCAGGGTCTGACGTCTATCGGTCAATAAGTCTTCTTCACGCGCCCTTATAGGGCCGATGGGATCCGTCACCGCACCGGCGGATCCGCTTCCAGGATCGCATTCACGCCTCGTTTTACCTCCCGAGTACCCGCATCCGGTTTGATCCCGCTGATTGTTTCGCCATGCTCATCGCTATATTATTTGCTATACAACGATAATCAACCGGTCACTGCCATGTTTAACTTTCTCCCGCGCCTGCTGTTGGCGCTTGTTTTGTTTTCCACCGCCGCCCAGGCGGATCGCCAGGTCACCGATCAACTCAACCGCCAGGTGACGTTGCCCGATCGCATCACCCGCGCGGTGGTGCTGCAACACCAGACGCTGAACCTGTTGGTGCAGCTTGATGCGATGCCGCAGGTGGTCGGCGTGCTCAGCAGTTGGAAAAAGCAGCTGGGGCCAAACTACCTGCGGCTGGCGCCGACGTTGGCAACCCTGCCAATGCCGGGCGATCTGACTTCGGTGAACATCGAGAGCCTGCTCGGCCTGCATCCGCAGGTGGTATTCGTGGCCAACTACGCGCCGCCGGAGATGATTGCGCAGATCGAACGGGCGGGCATTCCGGTGGTGGCGGTCTCGCTGCGCCGCGAGGCAGCCGATCAGGCGGGCAAAATGAACCCCCAGCTGAGCGATGAAGATCGGGCCTATACGCTGGGGCTGCAGGACGGCATTCGCCTGATCGGCGAAGTGATGTCGCGTCAGCCTCAGGCCGAAGCCCTGATTAAGGACGTCATTCAGCAGCGCGCGCTGGTCGCCGAACGGCTGCGCGATCTGCCGGAAGATCGGCGGGTGCGGGTGTATATGGCCAATCCCGATCTCACCACCTACGGCGCCGGCAAGTATACCGGGTTGATGATGCGGCACGCCGGGGCGCTCAACGTGGCGGCGAAGGAAATTCAGGGGTTTAAACAGGTTTCTATCGAGGATGTCCTGAAGTGGGATCCGGCGGTGATTTTCGTGCAGGAGCGCTACCCGGACGTGGTGAAACAGATCCTGACGTCACCGCAGTGGCAGCCGATCGACGCGGTGAAGAATAAGCGGGTCTACCTGATGCCGGAGTACGCCAAGGCCTGGGGATATCCGATGCCGGAGGCGATGGCGCTGGGTGAGTTGTGGATGGCGAAAAAACTTTACCCGCAGCGCTTTGCCGATATCAATCTGCAGCAGCGGGTCGACGCTTACTATCAACGTTATTACCGCGCCACCTGCTGCCAGAGCGGGCAATGAGGCTGGGCTGGCTGGCGTTGTTGACGCTGTGCTGCGCGCTGTTTTCGCTCGGCGTTGGTCGCTTTCAGGTGCCGATGACGCACAGCCTGATGATTTTGCTGGAGCCGTTCACCGGGCAACATTATGCAGGCATCGATGCTATCCAACGCCAGGTGATCCTGGGTGTGCGCGTGCCGCGAGTGCTGTTGGCGATGGGCGCCGGCGCGGCGCTGGCCCTGTGTGGCGCGGCTTTGCAAGGCGTCTTTCGCAACCCGCTGGTCGATCCGCATATTATCGGCGTGTCTTCCGGCGCGGCGTTTGGCGGCACGCTGGCTATCCTGCTCAGCCTGCCGTTGGCGGTGCTGCTGCTGTCGGCTTTTGTTTTCGGTATGGCGGCGCTGCTGCTGATTTTCACTCTCACCAGCGCCATTGCGCGGCGCAATATTCTCTCTTTGGTACTGGCGGGGGTGATCCTCAGCGGCTTTTTCTCCGCCTGCGTCAGCCTGATGCAATATCTGGCGGATACCGAAGAGAAACTGCCGAGCATCGTGTTTTGGCTGCTCGGCAGCTTTGCCACCGCCGATCGGCAAAAGCTGCTGATGCTGTTTGTGCCTTTGCTGTTGGCCGGCGGCTTGCTGTTGGCGCTGCGCTGGCGCATCAATCTGCTGTCGTTGGGCGATGAGGATGCCGGTGCATTAGGCATCAACGTTGAACGCACCCGCTGGCTGATTTTGACGCTGTGCGCCGCCATCGTGGCCGCCCAGGTGGCGGTCAGCGGGAGCATCGGCTGGGTCGGCTTGGTGATCCCGCACGTGGCGAGGCGGCTGGTGGGACCGGATCACCGGCGCCTGCTGCCGGCTTCGCTTTGCCTGGGGGCCCTGTACATGCTGTTGATTGACGATTTGGCGCGCACGCTGAGCAGCAGCGAAATCCCGCTGGGCATTCTGACCGCGCTGATTGGCGCGCCGCTGTTTGCGCTGCTGCTGCGCCGCGCGCAAGTGAGAGGCTGGCATGACTGACACCTTATTGGCCGCCAGCGGCGTGAGTTTCGCCTGGCCGGGCGGGGCACCGCTGTTCCAGCATCTGGACGTTCAGCTGCGGCGCGGCGAAGTGCTGGCGGTATTGGGCCCGAATGGGCGTGGCAAGAGCACGCTGCTGCAGCTGTTGTTAGGCAGCCTGACGCCGCAATCCGGCGAGATTGAGCGCCACGGTGAGATGGGCTTTGTCCCGCAGCACTTTGCGCCGCCGTTCGCCTATCGGGTGCTGGATATCGTATTGATGGGGCGGGCGCGTCATGTCGGCCTGTTCCGTTCACCGTCAGCCGAGGACCATCGGCTGGCGAGAGAAGCGTTGCAGTCGTTGGATTTGCAGCACCTGGCAGAGCGTGAGTTTGGCAGCCTATCCGGCGGCCAACGTCAATTAGTGATGATCGCCCGCGCGTTGGCGATGCGCTGCGAGGTGTTGATTCTGGATGAACCGACTTCGGCGCTGGATCTGCATTACCAGGATCGGGTGTTGAGCCTGATGGCCCGCCTGGCGCGGGAGCAGCGGTTGGCGGTGGTGTTCTCCACGCATCAGCCCAACCATGCTCACGCGGTGGCCGATCGGGCTTTGCTGCTGGGCAGAGAAGGGCGCAGCCGGCTCGGGGCCTGCCGCGAGGTGTTAACGGCGCAATCCTTGTCACCCCTGTTCGAGCTGGCGATCGAACGGGTGCCGCTGACGGTGGCGGGCCGCCGCTACGCGACGCTGGTGCCGCTGTATCGCAGCCAACTGGAGCGACATGATGAGTGATATCCTGCTGTTTGCCGCCGGCAGCCTGCGGCTGGCGTTTGCGCCGCTGCTGTCGGCTTTTCAGCGGCACGCCGGGCAAAAAGTCACGGCGGAATTCGGCCCGGCGGGTTTGTTGCGCCAACGGATAGAGAATGGTGAGCGGCCACAGCTGTTCGCTTCGGCCAACCTGGCGCACCCGCAAAGGCTGGCGGATCTCGGTATCGCGGGGGCGGTGCAGATTTTTGCGCGCAATCGGCTCTGCGTGACGGTTCGCAACGTGCCGGCATTAACCGAATGTCCGCTGCCGGAGGTGCTGTTCGATCCGCACTGGCGCCTTGCCACCTCGACACCGGGGGCAGATCCTTCCGGCGATTATGCGCAGCGGCTTTTCGAACGCTGTGAGCAATACTGGCCGGGGCAAGGGGAAGCGTTGCGCCGCCGGGCGTTACCGTTAGTCGGCGGGATAGATTCTGCACCGGTGCCGGCGGGCCGGCTGGCGGCGGAATATCTGATAGCTGGCGGATTGGCGGATATTTTTCTCGGCTACGCCAGCTATGCTCCGGCTTTAGCCGCCTACCCGACGTTGGCGGTGCGGCCGTTGGCGCCGCCGCTGGACATTGAGGCGGATTACGGTTTATGCCTGTTGGATGACGGCGCACAGCGGTTGGCCGCATTTATCTTGAGCGAACAAGGGCAGGAAATCCTGAGCCGACACGGGTTTATGCGGCGCGCGGAATGACTCGCCGGGCCAGGCGGCCCGGGGAATCTTACCAGAATAGCGGGGTGGTGTTTTCAGCCAGAAACGCCAGCAGGGTTTCGTTGACCGCCGCCGGATTTTCCTTGTTGCTGATATGCCCGGCGTTGGGGATCAGCACATGTTGACAGCCGAGAAGATCGGCCATGCGCTGGCCTTCCGCCGGCGGGCGCGGTTTATCCTGCGCGCCGGTGATGACGATGCTGGCGGCGGTGATGTTTTTCAGCAGCGGCAGCTTGTCGGGGCGACCGAAGATCATCCGGCCCAGCGGGACGATGCTCTCGCGCAGGCGATCGGCGGGCAGGCTCTGCAGATGGGCCAGCAATGGCTGCGACAACGCATCGGGTACTTCGTCGGAATAAAACTGCGCGGCGATGTATTCCAGCAGCGGCGAAGTGATGGCGCCGGCCTGTTCAACGGCGTCCAGCATGCCCATATAGCGCTGCCGCGCCTCCGGCGTTTCGTCGCCCAGATAGCTGTCCATCAGCGCCAGCACCTTGACCCGCTCCGGCGCCAGCGCCGCCAGTTCGGCGCCCCACATGCCGCCGACGGACAGGCCGACGATGCCGAACTCTTCAATATCCAAATGATCCATCAGCGCCAAATGATCGGCGGCGATATCCGACAGGCTGTTTCGCCCGGCCGGCAGCGCCGGTGAGTCGCCGTGGCCCCAGAGATCCGGCACGATCAGGCGGTAGCGTTTCGCCAGCGCTTCGAACTGCGGTGCCCACATGTTCAGATCGAACAGATAGCTGTGGCCCAGCAGCAACGGAAAGCCTGAGCCCACGTCGAGATAATGCAGGGATTTGCCCATCGTTGGCATCTTATCGGTTCCTTATATAAAGAGAGTCCGGCTGCTTATATCACACTCATATTCAACCTGCGGTATTAATTTACCTTAAATTACTTAGGTAAACCCTTATTTTTAATTTCTCTTGATAACAAGACGTCAATGAAAGGTGACGCTAAGGATAATATTCTGGTGACGATAAGAGCCTTGGTTTATGCTGGCGCTCCTTTCAAGATGGAATAGGTAAACAGGGAGTCACGATGAAAAGACTTTTCAGACTATTAATTATTTTGCTTGTCATTTTGCTGCTGGCGGCGGTGCTGTGGTGGTTCTTCGGGCGTGGTAATCCGAATGCGCTGTGGCAAATCGTCAGCCAACAGTGCGTGCCCAATCAGCAGCAGAACAACGATCCGGCACCCTGCTTAAAGGTTGATTTAACCGAGGGTTATGTGCTGTTTAAGGACAGCAAAGGCCCTTATCACGATCTGGTGATGCCAACCGAAAAGATCAGCGGCATCGAGAGCCCGGCATTGCAGACGGAGCACGCGCCGCCTTATTTCGCCCAGGCCTGGAATAACCGGGAACATATATCCGGCGAGCTGGGTAAACCGTTAAAAGATGCGTGGCTTTCTCTGGCGGTCAATTCGAAATATGGCCGCTCTCAGAATCAGCTGCATATTCACGTTGCCTGCCTGAGACAGGATGTCTATAACGCGCTGGGGCAGCAGGCGGAACAATTAGATCAACAGTGGCGCCCGCTGGCGGTGAAATTGGTCGGCCACCAATATCTGGCCAGAAAATTGACGAGCACCGATTTAACCCAGGAAGATCCTTTCCGGTTACTGCAGAACTATGTGCTCGAGCAGGGCGACAGCATCGGCAATTATGGCCTGGCGCTGGCGGTCAGCCCACTGGGCGAGATGCTGCTGTTGGCGAACCGTTTGAAGTTGACCGACCTGAACCTGGGCTCAGCCGGCGAAATTCAGGACTACCAATGCGCGGTGGCGGGGAACTGAAGGTGATGACAACCCGCCGGCTGCTGCGTTAGCCGGCGGCTGTAGTGCGTTCAAAGCTTCTTCAGCAGTTCCAGCAGCTGCGCTTCGCTTTTCTCCGCCAGCCCGTCGATGGCCAGCTTGATGATGTCGGAGCGGGTAATACGCACGATGCCGCTGCGCGCCGCCTGTACGATCACCTCATCGATGGCTTCAATGTGGTTGTCCGTCAGGCTGACGGAGATCGCCTTGTAGGTGCGCTTGCGGCCGGCCGGTTTAGCTTCCGGCGCGGGCGCCGCGACCGGCAGCGTGTGCGAGGTGGCGCTGTTGATGAATTCGTCTTCCGACATGCGGTGGGTCGGGGTGCGTTTCTTCACAGGATCACCTCTTTCACCAGGCATTCAATTTCGCTCTGCGCCTTTTCGTTGTTCGCCTCATGCACGGTGATGGCCTCGCCCCAGGCGTCGCGGTAAATCTTGCGATCGCACAGGCGGTGGCTCACCAGGGTGAACTCCGGGTATTCGCTCAGCACCTGCGCCGCTTCGTTGGCTTCATTGATGAAGATGTTGGTCGGGCACATGTTCAGCACGATGTAGCCTTTGACCTTCTCGTTGTATTCCTGCGCGGTGGAGAACATCTCCGACAGATAGCCGACGGTGTCGAGATCCATCTGCGAAGGGCGCAGCGGCGAGAGGAACAGATCGGCGGCCAGCAGCCCGGAGCGCAGCTCGGCGCTGTCGCGGCCGGCGGTGTCGACGATCACGTAGTCGTAATGACGATCCAGCTCCAGTAGCGTTTCCTTGATTTTGCCCGACGCGGCCACCACCGGAATGTGCGGCAGCCCTTCGACGTTCTGGCGGTCGTTGTACCAGGTCATGATCGATTTCTGGTCGTCGGCATCGACGATGATCGCCGTCTTGCCTTGCTTAAGAATCAGATACCCGGCGATATTCACCGCTTTCGTCGATTTGCCGACGCCGCCTTTTTGCGAGCCAATCAGGACAATCATGCTGCCATCTCTCAAGTTATTAAGCTGATAACTTATTAAGTTAATGCGCTTATTAGGTTGATAATCAAACAGGTTAACAAGAACAACTCGCGAACAATATGCACCAACTGCGGCGGCTTGCCAAGCCAGTATGTTGTTAACTGCGCAGCTTATTTTGCGGTGAATCGGCAGGATGGGTAAGTAGGAATTCTCTGGGAAGTGGCGATGCGGAGGCGGGTTTTGTTAATTTAACAGCTTAATAAGTTAGTGACCCATTAAGCTGTTGTCGACATTATTTCTTCATCATCGCCTTCAGGTTGGCGAACGGGTTGTGGGTGGCGACGCCGACATCTTTCTGCGCGTCTTCACCGGCCACCACCGTCGAACCGTATTGATCGGCCTCGGTGTATTTCGAGTGCTCGTGGTCGTGGCAATACAGGCACAGCATTTCCCAGTTGCTGCCGTCTTCGGGGTTGTTGCTGTGATCGTGATCGATGTGGTGCACCGTCAGTTCGCGCAGGTTGGAATAAACGAACTCGCGCGAGCAGCGCCCGCATACCCAGGGGAACAGTTTCAGCGCTTTTTCGCGGTAGCCGGTTTCCAGCTTCGCATAGTTTTTGGGGATATAGGCCATGGTGGTCGTCCGTCGTGAATCACTATGCGGCAAATAATACCACACTGCGTGCGGTTACAACGTGCGGCTCATCACCGTGACGGCTTCGCCGGCGATCTGGCGTTGCTCCAGCGAGCGCCAGCCGAGTTTCTGATACAGCGCCTGCTGGTCGGGCGTGTACAAATAGAGTTCGTCTATGCCCTGGGCCTGGCCACGTTCGACGCAGCGTGCAATCAGGCGACGGGCAATGCCTTGGCCGCGGTGCTGCGGGTGAGTGAAGACTTCGCTCAGCCAGTATTGGCGCTCCGGTTTATCCGCCAGTTCATACAACGTCAGGCTGGCGGTACCGAGAATCTGTTGCTGCGGCGACAGCGCCAACAGCACGACGCCCCGCTGCCCGGGCGCGCAGCGTTCGGCCAGACGCTGGCTGATGGTGTCACGGCTGCTCCATTGCGCAAAGGCGCCCCATTCCTGATGCAGTAACTCGGCCAGTTCGTCAATACGCCGGCGATGTGCCGGCAGAGGTTCGATACGCATGGTGCGACCATTTCGTTGCCCGGAAGATAAGCCACTATAGCCGGCGAGAGCGGTTAATGAAACGTCTCCACCGCCCAGTCGATAAACGCCCGCAGCTTGCCGCTGAGGTGGCGGTTGGACGGGTAGACCACGTACATCTGCTCCGGCGGCGGCTGCCAGTCGTGCAGCAGGCTGACCAGCTCACCGCTGTCGAGGTGCGGCTGCGCCATAAAGCGATAGGTCTGGATGATGCCCAACCCGGCCAGGCTCGCCGCCAGCAGCGCGTTGCCTTCGTTGATGCTGACCGGATAGCGTTGCTGGATGGCGATCTCTTTGCTGCGCTCGACATAGCGTTGCGGATGGATGCGGTCGTTGACCGGATGGCGATAGTGCACCATCGGGAAACCCTGCTCCAGATCGCACGGGTGGCGCGGCGTGCCGTGGCGCGCCAGGTAGGCCGGGGTGGCGCAGCTCACCCAGTCCAGATCGAACAGGCGGCGGGCGATCAGGCTGGAATCGGCCAGCGGGCCGCTGCGGATCACGCAGTCGGTGCTGTCGCTAATGAGATCGATAACGCGGTCGCCGACGCTCAGATCGATCTGTATCTGCGGGTAGTGCGCCAGAAAATCGGGCAGGGCGGGCAACAGCAGCCGGCGCGCGGTGCCGCCGCCGGTGTCGATACGCAGCACGCCTTGCGGAGAGCTTTGCGATTCGGTCAGGCAGCCTTCCATCTGCTCCAAATCCGCTAGCCATTTCACCGTATTCTGGTAATAGCATTCGCCTTCGCGGGTGACCGACACGCTGCGGGTGGTGCGCTGAAACAGCTTGGTCTGCAGGTGATCTTCCAGGCCCTGAATCAGCTTGGTCACCGTGGCTTTCGGCATGCCCAGCGAATCGGCGGCGCGGGTAAAGCCGCCGGTTTCCACCACGCGGTTAAACACCCGGATGGCGAGTAGATGATGGTCCATAGGCTCTCAGCGCAACGCCCCGGCGGCGGCCGGGGCGCGTTTCTGCGGATAAATAAGGATTAACACTGTTTAGCGCCTATCACGCCGGAGCGCAAGCTGAGGCCGAACACCAACGCGGCGGAGAGGATCAGTGCGCCGCCGAACAGCATGGCGCTGCTGACGCCCTGCCAGTCCACCACCTCGCCGCCCAGCAGTGCGCCGGAGGCCAGCGCGATCTGCACCACGCATACCAGCAGCGCCTGGCCGGCTTCCGGCGCCTGCGGCACCGCGGCGAACATCCAGTTGGTGGCGCATACCGGCACCGCGCCGAAGGCCAGTCCCCAGATCATCACCATCAGCGTGGCGCCGCCAAGGCCGCTGAGCAGCGGCGAGACGATGAGGATGGCTGCCAGCATGGCGGCGATCAGGATGAAGGTGGCGCGCAGGCTGTATTCCCCCAGACGCTCGCCGAGGAAGGTGCCCAGCAGGCCGATGGCGCCATAGGCCAACAGCTGCAGCGAGATTGCCGACGGGCTGAGGACGAACACCTGTTGCAGCAGGGGCCGCAGATAGGTGTAGGCGGCGAAGTGGCCGATGAACAACAGCACGATGGCGATCAGGCCGATGCGCGCCATCGGCAGGCGCAGCGGCAGCACCAGATCGCGCGGCGTGACCGGCCGGGAAGGCGGCACCGAGGTCAGCAAACGCAGCTGCGCCAGCAGTACGCCGACCGCCAATGCCGCACCGCCGAAGAAGGCGGCGCGCCAGCCGAACAGATCGCCGATCAGCGCCCCCGCCGGCACGCCGCACACTGCGCCGACCGAGATGCCGCTGAGGATCAGCGCGGTGGCGCGGCCCTGGCTGGCTTCCGGCACCAGATGGCGGCCGTAGTTGGCGGCGAACGACCAGAAGCCGCCGACGCAGATGCCCAGCAGCACGCGGCCCAGCAGCATCATCGGGAAGTTGACGGCCAGCGCCGCCACCAGGTTGGAGACGATCAGCAGCAGCGACAGCCCCAGCATCAGTAAACGCCGGTCCAGGCGGCCGGAAATCAGGCTTAATGCGGGGGCGGCCACCGCCGCCACGATGCCGGGCATGGTGACCATCAGCCCGGCGGTGCCGGTGCTGACGCCGAGCGAAGGGGCGATGTTGGTCAGCAGGCCGATTGGCAGAAACTCGGTGGTGACCATGACAAAACAGGCGACCGTCAGCGAGAAGATCGCCGGCCACGGGGATGATGCAGGTTTATCTTTATTATTCAGCATAATGCCGCTCGTCTTGGGTGAATGCGCAGGCCGCGCTCGGGGCGCGGTGTGACCGAAGTCACAATCTACGGCAGGCCGAAGCCGCGGATAAATCCGTTTGCGGTGGTTACACTGTTTCTGAGGGGAAACAATCGCCGGCGGCGAGTGAAAACGCGGCTTGCGCCGCGCTGAGGGGAAAGGAATAAAACGGCATAAGGTTATGACCGAATGCCGCGTGGCGTTTACAGCCCCGGCGCTTTCCACAGCGAAGTGGTCAGGCCGTTATCCACCAGCGTCAGCTGATCGGCGTAAACCTGCCGCCAGGTTTCTTTCTGTTCCTGATACAGCGCGTGATGGGCCATGTCCGGCTGATGCTCGCGCTCCCAGCGCACCAGGCGCTCGCCGGTTTCGGCCAGCGACTCGTACAGCCCGGCGCCGACGCCGGCGGCGATCGCACAGCCCAGCGCGGTGGCCTCTTTCACCACCGGCACCCGCACCGTCAAACCGGTGACGTCGCTGAGGATCTGGCTCCACAGCTTGCCCTTGGCCCCGCCGCCGGCGAACACCAGCGAGCGCGCCTGCACGCCGGAGAAGGCGGCGATCTGCTCCAGGTTGCAGGCGGAGACGATGGCGGCGTTCTCCTCCAGCGCGCGGAACAGCGTCTGTTTGTTGCAGCGCTCCGGGTCGATCGACATGTTGATGAACGACGGCGCCGCGTGGTACCAGGTTTTGAAATGCATGGCGTCGGAAAAGATCGGCATCACGCCGTAGGCGCCCGGCGGCACCCTGGCCGCCATCTCTTCCAGCAGGCTGTAGGCATCGACTCCCAGCCGCTCCGCCAGCAATTTTTCCTCCGCGCAGAAGGCGTCGCGGAACCAGCGCATGGTCAGGCCGGTAAAGAAGCTGATGGATTCCGCCTGCGCCATGCCGGGAATGACGTGGGGGTTGATGCGGATGTTCATCTCCGGATCGATGGCCGGCTCCGGCAGATTGACGATCTGCTGCCAGAAGGTGCCGCCGAGCACCGCCGTCTGCCCGGCGCGCACGATGCCGAGCCCCAGGCTGCCGAGCTGCACGTCGCCGCCGCCCATCACCACCGGGGTGCCGCGCAGCAGCCCGCTCTCCTGTGCCGCCTGTTCGGTGACGCGCCCCAGCACGCTGCCGGTCTCTTTCACCGGCGACAGAATATCGGCGCGCAGCCCGGCCATGTCGAGCAGCGCCGGGCGCCAGTCGCGGCTGGTCAGATCCAGCATGCCGGTGGTGCCGGCGTTGGAAGGATCGACCGCCAGCTCGCCGCTGAGCATATTGGCCAGCCAGTCGCTGATCATGGTCAGCGTCGCCGCCTGGCGGTAGATGTCCGGCCGATGGTGCGCCAGCCACAGCAGGCGCGGCATGGCGCTCAGCGCCAGCGTCTGGCCGGAGTATTGATACACTTCGCGTTCGAAGCCGTGGTTGTGCAGCTCTTTCAGCTCGCTCACTTCGCGGCTGGCGCGCGCATCGACGTTGGCGCAGGCCCAGATCGGCACGCCGTTGCGGTCGTACAGCACAATGCCTTCACGCATCGAGCAGCAGGCCACCGCGCGTATCGCCTGCGCCGTCAGCCCGGCGCGCTGCAAGGCCTGGCGAATGCACTGGCAGGCCAACTGCCAGTTGCGGCTGAGGTCGAACTCCATCGAGCCGGGCACGCCCGGCACCGCCAGATGTTGCCACTCCGCCTGGCCATGCGCGATCTGGTTGCCCGCCACATCGAAGATCACCGCGCGAATGCTGCCCGTTCCTGCGTCCAGCGCCATCAAGTAGTTGTCCATAGCCTATGCTCTCAGGGGGAGGAGTGTTAACTATAGATGCCGCCGCCTTACCCCGCCGGGGGAGGAGTGGGCGTCGCCGCTGCGATTTGTGAGCCAGGCGGCAAAATTGCCGTTGCGGCGGGCAATCGACGGGAATAAACCTATGGTTGGAAAGAGTCATTTTGCGGTACGCCGTTTAAACAAGGAGTTGCCATGCACGTCACATTGGTTGAGATCAACGTTAAACAAGACAAAATCGACGAATTTATCGATGTTTTCCGCGCCAATCATCGGGGGGCAATCGAAGAGCCGGGCAACCTGCGCTTCGACGTGCTGCAGGACGAACAGATTCCGACGCGGTTTTACATCTACGAAGCCTATCGCGACGAGCAGGCGGTGGCGGCGCACAAGCAGACCCCGCACTACCTGCAGTGCGTGGAGAAGCTGGAAGCGCTGATGACCGGCCCGCGCAAGAAGACCACCTTTATCGGCCTGATGCCTGAATAATCGCCGGCGTTTGCCGGTGTCCATGCGCCCGGTTTGGTTGTAACCTGCAAGCTAAAGCGAATTTTCAATGGGATAAGCGGGGCGAGGATGATATTGCGCGATCGGCTGTTGGCGCTGTTGGTGGTGGTGATCTGGGGCGTGAATTTCGTCGTGATCAAGTTCGGTTTACAGGGCATGCCGCCGTTTCTGCTGGCCGGAATGCGTTTCTTGCTGGTGGCGTTGCCGGCGATCTTCTTTATCCCGCGCCCGACGATCCCGTGGAAATGGCTGCTGCTGTACGGCATGACCATGAGCTTCGCGCAGTTTGCGTTTCTGTTCGTCGCCATCAAGGTGGGGATGCCGGCGGGGCTGGCTTCGCTGGTGCTGCAGGCGCAGGTGTTCTTCACCCTGCTGTTGGGTGTCGTGCTGATGGGCGAAAAGCTGCGCGTCAACCATTTTGTCGGCATCGCTATCGCCAGCGGCGGCATGCTGGTGCTGGCGCAGGCCAGCCTGCATAAGCCGGGCAGCGGCGCGGTCCCCCTGGCGGGCCTGCTGCTGACGCTGGCGGCGGCGTTTTCCTGGGCGCTGGGCAACCTGACCAACAAGAAGATCCTGGCCGGTTTCCCGCAGCGTAATATTTTATCGCTGGTGGTGTGGAGCGCGCCGATCCCGGTCGTGCCGTTCCTGGCCTGCAGCTGGCTGTTCGACGGCCCGCAGGCGGTGCTGAGCAGCCTGAGCCATGTGCAGGTCGGCACCTGGCTGGCGGTCGCCTACCTGGCGTTCGCCGCCACGCTGTTCGGTTATTCGGTGTGGGGCAGCCTGCTGGGGCGCTATGAAACCTGGCGGGTTGCGCCGCTGACGCTGCTGGTGCCGCTGGTCGGGCTGTTCGCCGCCTGGCTGCTGCTGGATGAAGCGCTGTCGCCGGCGCAGTTCGGCGGCGCATTGCTGGTGCTGGCCGGCATGGCGGTCAACACCTTCGGGCTGCCGCGCCGCCGGGCGGCGATCGCGCGTTAAACCGAACAGGGCAATTCTGTTCAATACGTTGTCGGCGGCGGTCGGCATTCTGGCGCCTGTGAATACTTTCTCAGGTGCCCATCATGAATATCTACCTTTCCATGGCCGCGTTTGCGCTGGCGGCCTCCATCACCCCCGGCCCGGTCAACATCGTCGCCTTGAGCGCCGGGGCGCAATTCGGCTTTGGCGCGACCCAGCGTCACGTGTTCGGCGCCACGCTGGGGTTTACCCTGTTGCTGGTGCTGCTGGGATTGGGCATGCACCAGCTGCTGACCCTGTGGCCGGCGCTGACCCGTTTGATTCAGTGGGCCGGCGTGGCCTTCCTGCTGTTTATGGCCTACCGGCTGGCGTTTGACGACGGCAGATTGGGCAACGGCGCGGCGCGGGCGCCTTCCTGTTGGTACGGTGCGCTGATGCAATGGCTGAACCCCAAGGCGTGGCTGGCGTCGGTGGCCAGCCTCGGCGCCTTTGTCGGCGGCGGCGATATGCTGTTGCTGTGGCAGTTCGCCGGGCTCTACTTCGTGATTTGCTATGCCTCGGTGGCCTGCTGGGCCTATGTCGGCGCGATGCTGCGCGGCCTGCTCAGGCAGGCGCGCAACGTGCGGCGTTTCAACCGGGCGATGGCGCTGCTGTTGGCAGCCAGCGCCTGCTATCTGCTGGCGGACGGTTTTTGATACTGCCCCGGCGTGGCGGCCAGCAGCTGCTTGAAGGTGCGCTGGAAGTGCGCCTGATCGGCAAAGCCGCTTTCGCTGGCGGCCGCGGCGATCGGCAGGCCGCTCTTCAACAGCCGATGGCCGTGCTGCACGCGGCGGTTGACTAGATAGGCGTGCGGCGTCATGCCGTAGCGCTGGCGGAAGGCGCGGATCAGGTAAGAAGGGGACAGCGCGGCGGCGCGGCAAATGTCGTCCAGCGTCAGCGGCCGGGTGCAGTGCGCGTCGATAAACGCCGCCGCCGCTTCCAGTCGGGTATGCGCCGGTGTCTCCGGCTGGCGGACATCGCCCAGCCCGAGCTGCAGGGCGCTGAAATACTCCACCATGGCGATCTGTTTTTCCAGCGCGCAGCACAGCGGATCCGTCAGCAGCGCATAAAGCCGGTTCAGGCCGTGGAACAGCGCCGGATCGCGGCTGAGCGGCTGGCTGAACGGAACAAAACGGTCACCGTCGCCGCCGAGCAGCTCCTGCTGCAGCGCGCCGAGCCAGGCGAGATCGAGATAGAACATGATGTACGACCAGCGGCGATCGGCGATGGGGTTGCAGGCATGCGCCTGCTGCGGGTTGATGACAACCAGATCGCCGGCGCTGACCTGCATGCGCCGCTCGCCGTTGACATAGGTGCTGACGCCGCCGGTGATGGCGCCGATGGAAAAGAATTCGTGGCTGTGCAGGCTGTAGCACACCTGGCGGCCATCCGCGATGGCGCGGGCTTCGACGAACGGCAACTGCGGATCGCGCCAGAACTGCGGCGTTTTTTCACTCATACGCTTTCCTTTTCACTGCGGCGGCATCACAGTGTTATAGCCTGAAAGCGACGAGGGGGGGAATGGCGGATGATGATTTTTAACGTGTTCGGCCGTCTGCTGGGCGTGAAGCGCATCGGGGACGAATGGCGGCTGTTCCGCGTGACGCTGCCGGAGCGCAAATATGCCCCCAGCTACGATATCGTGCTGCCGGCCGACCTGCGCGAAGAGGAGATCGCCGGCTATCTAGGGGATATCTATCACGAGGCGGCGACGCCGCAGCGGCCGGACGTGTTTCGCGTCGAATAGCGCGGCGCGTTACTCTTCCGCGTTGCGCGCCATCATGCGCCGTTGATGTTCCTCGCCGGCGGCCTGGATCTCTTCCAGCACCGAGCCGACGTCGGCGCGTTTCAGGATTTCGCTGAACCGGCCGCTGAGGACGCTGTCCGGCGTCAGGTTGCCTTCCTGATACAGCGCCCAAATCTCTTTGGCATATTGGCTGTCGCGCAGCTCCGGCGCGAACTGGCCGTAATACTCGGCCAGATTGCCGATATCGCGCTCGAACATGCTTTTGGCGTGGTTGTTGGCGGCGGCGTCCACCACCTGCGGCAGATCGATGATCACCGGCCCGTCTTTATCCATCAGCACGTTGAATTCCGACAGGTCGCCGTGCACCAGCCCGGCGCACAGCATGCGCACCGCGTAGTTCATCATCAGGGCGTGATCGGCGCGCGCCTGTTCCGGCGTCAGGATGACATCGCTCAGGCGTGGCGCCACCAGGCCTTCTTCGTCGGTGATCAGCTCCATCAGCAGCACGCCGTCCAGGCAGATGTCCGGCTGCGGCACCCGCACCCCGGCCTTGGCCAGCAGATACAGCGCGTCCACTTCGGTGTTTTGCCAGGCTTCTTCCTGCTGCTGGCGGCCGAATTTGGAGCCTTTGCTCATGGCGCGCGCGTCGCGGCTGTTGCGCACCTTACGCCCTTCCTGATAGTGAACGGCCTGCTTGAAGTTGCGCTTCTCGGCCTCTTTGTACACTTTGGCGCAGCGGATCTCATCGCCGCAGCGCACGATAAACACGTCGGCTTCTTTGCCGCTTTTCAACCGGCGGATGACGTCGTCGATTAACCCGTCATCAACCAGCGGCTGGAGTCGTTTTGGAATTTTCATGCAGCCTTGTACCCTATTTAGGCTCCGGTGTGAATGGCTTGCGCAGTTGATAGCGTAAGTTAGACCCGAAAGGCAAACATTAGTTTTGCCGCCGCGTCATCATTACGCGGCGGCGGGCGCTCACAGGCTGGCGGCCGGCACCCAGACGCTGACGCTGCCGGCGTTGACCGGGAAATGGGCGCTGCCCTGGTCGTCGGTGGTGATCTCCTCCTGACGGTTGCCGAGGAAATCGCGCCAGGCGGTGTGCGCCAAATCGGCGCCCAGCGCGACGGTCTTGCCGCTCTCGCCGCCGTTGGTCAGCACCACTACGCAGCCGGGGGCCTCGGCTGTGCCGGCGCGGCGGAAGGCCACGCAGTGGCTGTCGTCGAAGTAGTCGGTTTGCGGGCCGTTGGCGAAACGCTGGCGGGCGGCGATCAGCTTCTCCAGCTCCGGGATCGCCGGCATGTCAATCTGGTACTCGCCGCCGTCGCGCCCCTTGTCGCGGTAGCTGGCGCCATACAGATCGGGGTAAAACACGCAGGGCACGCCCTGTTCGCGCAGCAGGATCAGCGCGTAGGCCAGCGGTTTGAACCAGGGTTCCACCGGCGCTTCCAGCGATTGCAACGGCTGGGTGTCGTGGTTGGCGACCAGCGTCACCGCGTGGGCCGGATCGGCGGCGGTCAGGGTATCGGTGAAGATCTGCGCCATGTCGAAGCCGTCGCCCTGTTTCGACGCCTGATGAAACTTCAGGTGCAGCGCCACGTCGAACAGCATCACCTTGCCGTCCACCAGCTCGATGTATTGTTGCAGCGCACTCAGATCGTGCGACCAGTATTCGGCGACGATAAACAGGTCGCGCTGTGCGCTGCCGCGTACGTGATCCGACCACTCTTTGAAGAACCAGGCGGGAATGTGCTTGGCGGCGTCCAGGCGGAAGCCGTCGCACGGCAGGCTTTCCAACAGCCAGCGCGCCCAGTATTTGAGCTCCTCCGTCACGGCGGTATTGCGGAACTCCACGTCGGCCCCCATCAGATAGTCGTAGTTGCCTTTTTCGTCGTCAACCTGATCGTTCCAGCCGTCGTCGCCATAGTCGTTGGCGATTTTGAACACCCCTTTGTCGTCCGGCTGCTCAACGTAATCGACGCCGCTGAAGCATGTGTAATCCCAGATAAACTCGGAATGCACGCCCTGGCGGCCGGGAAAGGTGAAGCGGGTGTAGGCCAGCGCGTCGAAGCCCTGGTCGTCGATGTCATTACGGTTGTTGGCGTCCACCTTGAACACGTGTACCTGTTCTTTCTCGTCCGCGCCGAGCTTGTGGTTGAACACTACGTCGTAGAGCACCCCGACGCCGTGTTCGCGCAGCGTAGTGGCGGCGTGTTCGAGCGCAGCCTTGTCGCCGTATTTGGTGGCCACGCTGCCTTTCTGGTCAAATTCGCCGAGATCGAACAGATCGTAAGTATCGTAGCCGACGGAGTAGCCGCCGGAAGCGCCCTTGTAGGCAGGCGGCAGCCACAGGTCGGTGATGCCTAGTTCGGCCAGGTGCGGGGCGCGCTCGGCGGCCTCCTGCCACAGTTTGCCGCCGTCGGGGTAATACCAGTGGAAGAATTGCAGCAGGGTGGTTTTTTTCGTCATGAGCCAGCGTCCCGATTAGCCAGAAGGAGAGGAGCAGTTAAAGCATGGGCTACTTTTGGCAAAAGGGACAAGTTTGGTATAGGCGGCCCGAGAAGGCCGCCCGAGAGATGGCTTAACGCTGGCTGGCGTAATAAGGTGAGCGTGGGCCATAAAGAATGGCGCCGTTCTGACCTGTCGCCGATAACAGACGGGTGTTGGCGATGGCGCCAACATCAAATCCTTTGTCGCTGATGGTATCGGCGATTTGTGAAATCGCGGCGCTGATCACCATGCCCAGCAGGCCTCCGGAGTTGTTGTTGCCTTCGTTGCTGGATGCGGTGGCGGTGCCGGCCCACAGCTGTTTGCCGTTGCGCAAATCGACCAGGCGAGCGGCTACGGTAACGCGGGTTTCGCTGCTGATCACCATGTAGCTGGTGCCGTATTGCGTGACATCCAGATACAGCACGGTGTCGGCGCCGAAAATCTGGTGCAGTTTTTTCGGACTGACGGCGCGAATGTCGTTGGCGTTGGTTAGACCGTTTTGCAGGAAGGTTTCCTCCACTACAGCGACCGGCAGCACATAGTAACCGGCCTCGGCCAACGGCAGGGTGGCGCTGGCGAGTACGCTGTGGCTGGCTTTGATATCCGGCGACTGGTTAACCGGCGGCAAGACCAGAATCGACTTCGGCTTGCTCTCATGGAACGCCGCATAATCATAAGGCGTCTGCTTGGCACAGCCGCTTAGCAACAGGGTGGCGGCAACGCCGAGTAAATTGAGTACACGCTTCATTTAAAACTCCCCTTATCCCTGGCCATCAGGAAATTCATAAACGGCGCCGATTCCGGGAACAGCGTTTTTTCCGTGTTGAATTCACTCATTGCTTGTCCGTCGTTGCCGGTTTTGCTGTACAGCAGCCCCAGTTGCGCATGCAGACCTGGTGGTACGGCTTTATCCTTGGCGCGGGATTTCTCGACGATCTCTTTCAGCGTGGCGATCTGCTGCTCAGGGCTTTGCCCCTCCTGCTGGTAGTATTGATAGAGAGAAGTTTGGTAGCCATCCCAATTGTAAAGCGTTTTCGGCGCGGCGCAGCCGGCCAGCAGGGTCGCTGCAAACAGCGCCCCGCCCATTTTTTTAGTTATCATCTTTCTGCTTCTATTCCGTTAGTTAGCAGGGCGCCATGCGCCATTTTCGATACCGGTGACCAGGTTATTGACGGCTTCACGCACGGCCAGGTCCAGCACCTTGCCGTTAAGGGTGGAGTCGTAGCTGGCGGTGCCCCCGAAACCGATGATTTCGCGATTGGACAGTTCGTATTCACCGGCGCCCTGAGAGGAAAAGACGACTTCTGAGGTCTGTACGTTTACGACGTTCAGATTGACTTTGGCGTAAGCGACTTGTGATTTACCCCGGCCCAAGATCCCCCACAGCTGATGATCGCCGACTTCTTTACGGCCGAATTCGGTGACATCGCCGGTAATCACATAATTGGCGCCTTTCAGCGTTTGTGCCTTCCCTTTAATGCCGGCTTCAGTTTTCAGCTCTTCCATGTTGGCGCGATCCAGCACGTTGAAACGGCCAGTCTGTTGCAAATGCGTGATCAGGATAGTCTTGGACTGATTGCCCAGTCGATCGACGCCATCGGAGAAGATGCCGTTCATGTAGCTGGAGCGGTTGTCGAATTTACCGACGGCGATAGGGCTGCGTGGGCCCTGATAAGTGGTGTTGTAGGAAGCGACTTTCGGCACTTCCAAAGTGCGAGAAGATTCGGTCGCGCAGCCCGCCAGCAAGGTGACGGAAAGGGCGACGGAACAGACGGCGAGTGATTTTTTCATTGGCGTGCAATCTCTCCATGAGCATAAAACAGCGCGGGAGCAACCCGCGCCCGACGTTGATATAACGAGCGTTGTCGCCGTTATAGAAACGCCGCGATCCTGCCATGAATATGTAACAAATTACAACAATATATCGGCATTAATGCCGCTATTAACATTGTTGTAACCCGTTGGAATGCAATGGATTAGTCTCGATTTTCTCTCTTCATTACAGTGTTTTTCACGATTGTGTATTTTTTGTCTGGGTTATTGTCTTTTTAATCTTAAATACATGGCCATTAATCCTGAAATATTTTAACTAACCAGTTTGTTGTATTGATTAATGTTACGTTTTGCATCAGCTCCTGTGTTATGCCGGGGTTCATGACGGCTTGATGATCCGTTAAGGTAGTGAAAATTAGGTAACACTATCAACCAAGTGTCATTTTTTATCGGTAGCTAATCGGGGATATCAATTGTGAACATCAGGGATTTCAGAGCATTGGCGCGCAGTTTGGTCAGAGAATTCGGCATGTTGAACAAGCAGAGCAACGGCTCGCGCTTTTCGCCGCTGCAGATCCATCTGATGATTGAAGTCAGCGAGCAGCCGCTGGGCGTCACCGAGCTGGCGGCCCGGCTTTGCATCGACAAAGCCAGCGCCAGCCGGGCGCTGCGCAGCCTGGTTGCCGCCGGTGTGATAGAAACGGTGGATCATCCGGATGACAAGCGGCACAACCTGCACCGGCTGAGTAAAAAGGGCGGCAAGGCGCTGGCCGGCATCGAGAGCGACGCCGACGGTTTTATGCAGGCGGCGCTGGCGCAGTTGGACGACGATGAGCTGGCGAGTACCACCGCGGCGATGAAAAAGATGACCGCGGCGCTGCGCAGCGCGCGCAAACAGCGCGACGCCAACCTGCGGGTGCGGCCGATTGCCGCGCGCGACGATGCGGCGATGGCGGCGATCATTCGCGATGTGTTTCGCGAGTACGGCATGGACAAGATGGAAGGCGTCAGCCTGCACGATCCGGATCTCGATCGTCTGACCGGTCTGTATCGCGACAACGGCGGCCATTACTGGGTGCTGGAGCGGGACGGGCAGGTGGTGGGGGGCGTCGGCATGGCGCCGCTGGCGGGCGAAGAGCCCGGCTATTGCGAGCTGCAAAAGCTGTTCTTCAAACCCGGCGCGCGTGGGCTGGGCATGGCGCGCTATATGGTGGTGCAGGCGCTGAAGGCGGCGCGGGCGGCGGGGTATCGCTACTGCTACCTGGAAACCACCGAACAGTTGAAAGAGGCGATCGGGTTGTACTACGCGCTGGGATTCACGCTGCTGACGGAACGGCGCGGCAACACCGGCCATCACGGTTGCAACGTGTGCATGCTGAAAAATCTGAAGAACGACGATATGTGAGCGGTTTCAAGGTTAGCGCCCGCACCTTGTGCCACCCTGTTAACCGTTTGATAACAATCACAACGTTTTATCAGGGAGGAAACTATGTTGGGGGATCCGATGGCGCTGTCCGCGCTGGTCACGCTGGTGGTCATCGCGCTATGGGCCAGCGCCCGCTTGCCGGAGTATTTGGTCGCGCTGCTGTTCTTCGCGGCGGTGATGGTGTTGCAGCTGACGCCCGCCGCGGTGACCTTTTCCGGTTTCGCGTCTTCCGCATTCTGGCTGGTGCTTAGCGGTTTCGTGCTGGGCACCGCCATCCGCAGCACCGGTTTGGCGGATCGCCTGGCCAACCGGCTCTTGCCGCACCTGGCCGGCTCCTGGCCCCGCCTGGTAGGCGGCGTGGTGGCGATAAGCTACGCGCTGGCGTTTGTCATGCCCTCCAACATGGGGCGCATTACGCTGCTGATGCCGATCGTCATGGCGTTGGCCGATCGCGCCGGTTTGGGGGAGGGCTCGCGCGGCCGCATCGGTTTGGCGCTGGCGGTGGGGTTCGGCACCTTCCAGCTCTCCGCCAGCATCCTGCCGGCCAACGTGCCCAATCTGGTGATGAGCGGCGCGGCGGAAAGCGCCTACGGCAGCCACTTCGCCTATCTTTCTTACCTGCTGTTGCACGCCCCGGTGCTCGGGATCGCCAAAGGCGCGCTGCTGACGCTGTGCATCTGCGGCCTGTTCCGTGCGCGGCCGCAGCCGGTGGCGGCCGAGGCGGCGCAAACTCCGCTCAGCGCCGCCGAATGGCGGCTGATCGCGCTGTTGGGCGTCACGGTGTTGCTGTGGATGACCGACAGCTGGCATGGCATCGCTCCCGCCTGGATCGGGTTGGCGGCGGCCTGCGTTTGCCTGTTGCCGCGCATCGGATTTCTCAACGGCGAGCAGTTCGCCGCCGGGGTTAACGTGCGCACCTGCATCTACGTGGCGGGGATCCTGGGGCTGACCGCGCTGGTCAGCCACTCGGGGCTTGGCGATCGGCTGGGCGGTGCGCTGCTGGCGATGATGCCGGATCTGCACGGCAAACCGTTCACCGCATTCGGTTCGCTGGTGGGTATCACCGCATTGCTGAATTTTGTGGTGACCGCCAACGGCGTGCCGGCGCTGTTTACCCCGCTGGCGCAGGCGTTGTCTGCGGGCAGCGGCTTGCCGCTGCTGACGGTGCTGATGACCCAGGTGATCGGTTACGCCACGCCGCTGCTGCCGTATCAGGCTTCGCCGATCGTGGTGGCGATGGGGATGGGCAAAGTGCCGGCGCGTGAAGGGTTGAAGCTGTGCCTGCTGTTGGCCGCGCTCAGCTTTGCGCTGCTGGTGCCGCTGGATTATCTGTGGTTCAGACTGCTGGGGTGGATCCCGTAAACCGACCGGCGCGTTGGCGGGCAGATAAAACAAAAGGCGGCCTGAGCCGCCCTTTTGCGCGATTGCCGGTGTGGCAATTAATTGTAGATGATCGCGGTACCGTGCAGTTTGTTGTCGCCGGTGGTTGCGATGATCTGGAAGGATTTAGCGCCGGCTGCGTCGGCTTTGGCCGCCAGTTTGTTTTCCAGGCTGCTCAGGTCGGACGCACCGCTGACGGTGACGACGCCGGCTTTTTGCAGATCGGCCGGTTGAGCGTTGACCAGTTCGGCGGCGAAGCTGCCGAAGGAGACGGAAGCCAGTGCGATGGCGGCGATGGTCATTTTCAGGTTTTTCATAGTCTTATTTCCTATCTGTGTTCTTTACAATGTTTGTTTGGTAAGGTCGTTAAATTAATTAACGATCGATAATTTAATGTTAGATGCCGGTTTGACAGATTGCAAGTATTTTTTTAATGCTCGTTAATTAATTTTTTTTACGCCCTGGCGTTGTGAGCAAAAGAACAGGCAATCTGTTGGCTTAATGCGTTGTTATTGATAGATTTCTGCAGTGCCGTGCAGCTGGTTGTTACCGCCGGCGCCGATGATGCGGAAGGATTTTGCACCGGCCTGATCGGCTTTGGCTGCCAGGCTGCTTTCCAGCGAGGTCAGATCGGATGCGCCGCTGACGGTGATGACGCCCACTTTCTGCTGGTCAGCCGGTTGGCTCTGGACTAAATCGGCGGCGAAGCTGCCGAAGGAAACGCTGGCCAGAGTGAGAGCTGCTAAGGTTAATTTTAAGTTTTTCATGATGTTATTTCCTTTCCGATAACGGTGAATAGAGGGTTTTAATCCGCTTCGCTAACTTATCTTAACGATCGATAACTAAATGCTAATAGGTTCTCGACGAGGGCGCAATATTTTTTTATAATGATCGTTAAGTTATTTGTGCTAACCCTGCTGTGGAGCGGGATAGGAGAGGAACGATGAGCATCAATGAAACGGTCTGCGGCAAAAAAAGCCGTGGCAGACCGAAACAATTTGATCGCGACCGGGCGCTGGAAAGCGCGCTCGATCTGTTCTGGCGGCACGGTTATGAAGCTACCTCGCTGGCCGATCTGGTGGAAGTGACCGGCGCCAAGGCGCCAACGCTGTATGCGGAATTCGGCAACAAAGAAGGGATGTTCCGCGCGGCGGTGGAGCGCTATCTGCAGAAATATACGGTTTGCGCCAACCAAATGCTGGAGCAGGATCTGCCGGTGGCCGAGATCGTCGAAGCCTACGTGCGTTCTTCCGCCGAGGTGTTTACCGACCCTGACACGCCGTCAGGTTGCTTTATGGTGTGCGCCTCCGCCGCGCTGTCGTCGGCGTCCGATGACGTCGCCCAGATGCTGCGCAGGAAGCATCATGCGCAGGAAGCGGCGCTGAAGGCCTGCTTCGATCGCAAGGTGCAGCAGGGCGAACTGCTGGCGAAAACCGACACCGTGCTGCTGGCGAAATACGTGATTTGCACCATTGAAGGCATGTCGGTGCAGGCGCGTGAAGGGGCAAGCCGGAGCGATCTGCTGCGGTTGCTGGAGGCGTTGATGCTGGTGTGGCCGCGGCTCAGCCAGATTGGCAATAAGGTGTAACAACCGGCCCGGCTTTTACCGCAATGCCGCTCAGTTAATCCTGAGTGGCATTTTTTATCCAGCCTCTGGGCGTTCTGTGCAGGGGAATTGCCGTAAATGTCCTGCATTTCTCTGTGGCCAACATGAACGGCAATTGGAGGGGCCGAAGGCGCGGCCCCTCCACCCGCGCTCTTGCTTAACACCGTCTGTCCGCTTTGCGGAAATTACTCGGCCCATCCTGGGCCTCGCCCCTTCGGGGCCGCTGCAAGCAGCGTTCAAATCTGCTCCCGGCAGATTTGTCCTCGCCGCGTCTGCATTGTCGGGCGGGTCGGCTGCGACAAACGTCCCTGTTAGCCTTGCCTCAACCGGCCTTCCCTGGCCGGTTGCCCCTGACAACGCCGTCTTGCTCGGCAGCCGGTGATGCGCACCAAAGGTCAACCCCCGTGCTGGCAGCTACCGGGCAACCCGTCCTTTATGAGGTTATGGCAGAGCGAGGAATCGGAGATGAGCACCGTATTGGACGCCCTTGAAGACGCCGAACGCAGGCATAGCGCATTAGGCGAAACCGCCATGGACGGCGGTTTCAGGTGAGACAGGCAGGGACGCCTGTCGCAACCGGCCTCAATGCGGTATGGCGGAGGGAGGGGAGTTGGCAAAGCCAACCGTCTGACAGGGCAAAGGCGAGGGTTGCCAGGGGCCGCGCCTTCGGCCCCTGGCTCGGTCGAGGTGCGTGAGCCACATAGAGCATCTCACTTTTATCGACCGAAAATTTCACGAACGCCTGCATAAAAACGCTAACTGACCAGCATTACGGCTTTTACCGGGCCGTGTAACCCATTACTGATTGACCGGGATCACCGCGCCCTGGTATTTCTCGCGGATAAAGTCCTGAATCGGTTTGGAGTGCAGTACCTTGACCAGCGCCACGATCTCCGGTTTGTTCACGTCGGCCTTGTGCACGGTGACGATGTTGGCGTACGGGTTGTTTTCGCCGCTTTCGACCGCGATCGGATCTTTGGTCGGATTCAGCCCGGCGTCGATGGCGTAGTTGGCGTTGATCACCACCGCGTCGCCTTCGTCGTTGTTGTACATTTGCGGCAGCAGCGCGCCCTCAACGTTGGCCTGGAACTTCAGGTGTTTCGGGTTTTCCACCACGTCGCTGATGCGCGCGTCCACTTTGCTCACCCCCGGCTTCAGCTTGATCACGCCTTCCCGTTCAAAAATAGACAGGATGCGGCCTTCTTCCGCCACCGCGTCGCGCATGATGATTTTGCCATTTTCCGGCAGATCTTTCAGGCTCTTGTACTTCTTCGAGTAGATGCCGATAGGCTCAATATGGATCGCGCCGGCGCTGACGAAGTCGTAGCTCTTGTCGTCGGCGTGGTCTTTCAGCACCGAGTTCAGGTAAGGCACGTGCTGGAAGTAGTTGGCGTCGATGTCGTGGCTGGCCAGCGCGGTGTTCGGCAGGATGTAGTCCTGGAAGCGCTTGATCTGCAGATCGATGCCTTCCTTCGCCAGTATCGGCTTGGCCTGTTCGAGGATCTCGGCGTGCGGCACGTTGGAGGCGCCGACCACCAGCTTGGTCGCTGCCGTGGCGCCAAAAGAGGCGAGGGTGGCGACGGAGGCGAAAGCCAACATCAGTAGGTGCTTTTTCATCATCGTTTTCCTTGGTTAATTAACGTTTATCGAGCGTTCTTGTCAGGGTGTCGCCGATGAACTGAATGACGAAAACGATCAGCAGAATCGTCAGCGTCGCCACCAGCGTCACGTCACTGTGGTTGCGTTGGAACCCTTCCAGATAGGCCAGGTTGCCCAGGCCACCGGCGCCGATCACCCCGGCCATCGCGGTGTAGCTCACCAGCGCGATCAGGGTGACGGTGATGCCGGAAACCAGCGCCGGCGAGCTCTCCGGCAGCAATACGCGGAAAATCAGGGTGCGGTTTTTGGCGCCCATCGAGCGCGCCGCCTCGATCACCCCTTTGTCGACCTCGCGCAGCGCGATCTCCACCAGCCGGGCGTAGAACGGCGCCGCGCCGACGATCAGCGCCGGCAGGGCCGCGTCCGCGCCGAGAATGGTGCCGATCAGCGATTTGGTGAACGGGATCAGCAGCACGATCAGAATGATGAACGGAATGGAGCGGAAGACGTTGACCAACACGGAGATCAGCGAGTAGACCGCCCGGTTCTGCCACAGCTGGCCCTTCGAAGTTAAAAACAGCAGCACGCCGAGCACGATGCCCAGCACCAACGTGGCCAAACCGGCGATGCCGGTCATGTACAGCGTTTCCCAAGTGGCGTCCCACAGTTGATCCAGACGCAGGTGGGGGAACAGGGATTCAATCATGTTGGATAACCTCGACGGCGATGTCTCTTTCGTGCAGCAGGCTGAGCATGTCGGCGACTTGTTGTTCGTTGCCTTCGGCGTGGATGTACAGTTCGCCGAACGAACCGTTGAGGGTGTGGCTGATCTTGCCGTGCAGAATGTTGATGGTCAGGGCGTAGCGCCGGATCACTTCAGAGATCACCGCCTGATGGGTTTGCACGCCCACGAAGGTCAGCTTGAAAATCGCCCCCGGCAGATGGGCGGTGAGCAGCGGGTTGAAGCTCTCTTCGGTATCCGCATACTGCGACACCTGTTTGACGAACTGCCGGGTGATCGGTTGCTGTGGTCGGGTGAACACGTCGAGCACCGGGCCTTCTTCGACGATGCGGCCGTTTTCCATCACCGCCACGCGGTGGCAGATTTTGCGCACCACGTGCATCTCGTGGGTGATCAGCACGATGGTCAATTTCAGCTGGCGGTTGATGTCCAGCAGCAGGTCGAGGATGGCGTCGGTGGTCTGCGGATCGAGCGCCGAGGTGGCCTCGTCGCACAGCAGCACGCTCGGGTTATTGGCCAGCGCGCGGGCTATGCCGACGCGCTGTTTCTGGCCGCCGCTGAGCTGCGACGGGTAGGCGTCTTCGCGCCCCTGCAGGCCGACCAGCGCGATCAGTTCCGCCACGCGCGGCGCAATCTGCGCCTTGGGCACGCCGGCGATCTGCATGGAAAAAGCGATGTTTTGGCTGACGGTGCGCGACCACAGCAGGTTGAAGTGCTGAAACACCATGCTGATTTTCAGGCGCGCCTGGCGCAGGTGGCTGCCTTTGGCGCGGGCGATGTCGAAGCCGCCTACGTCAATGCGGCCGCTGGTGGGGGTCTCCAGGCCGTTAAGCAGGCGGATGAGCGTGCTTTTGCCGGCGCCGCTGTAGCCGATGATGCCGTAAATTTGCCCGGCCTCTACCGCCAGGCTGACGTTGTCTACCGCCACGACGCGGCCCTGTGTGCTGTCAAAAGTTTTGCAAACGTTCGAAAGAACGATCATAGCGAAGCGGATCCTTATCGATACTTCACAGCATTCCGTCCAGAGCGCGGTGCGCCGGACAGGGATCGTTCGGCTTTTCTGCGGGGCACAACCCGGCGGGGAGTGGCGGACGGAACCTCTGTTGCGGGTGAATACCGGGCAATCCTACCGAGGGTTTATAGTGACAGGAAGAATGTAAATTCTATTACTTATTCTGATTTGATATATAAAACGGCGGGTGAAACAGGGGGGAGAAAACCGGCCGCAGGGCGGCCGGCGGGAGGGCTAGCGTTTGTCCAGCTTCATGTGCAGCAGCGGGAACGGGTTGCCCTGGCCATCGAGCGGCGAGCGGCCGGTGATGACAAACCCGTAGTGGCGGTAGAAGCCGCTGGCCTGCGGATTTTGCTCGTTCACGTCCAGCTGCAGTTCATCGTGCAGCGTTTCCGCGTGGGTCAGCAGCGCTTTGCCCACCCCTTTGCCGCACTGATCGGCGTCGATAAACAGCATCTCCACCTTGTTGCCGTTCAGGCCGATAAAACCGCAGGGATGCCCCGGCCGCTCTTCAGCCACCCAGACGTTAACCGCCGGCAGGTAGTCGTTCAGCACCAGCGGGAACAGCTGTGCGATGTTGTCTTCGGTTAAAAAATGGTGAGTGGCGCGCACCGAACGCAGCCAGATATCTGCCAATTGCGCGTTGTCTTCCGCCGCGCGTGCTCTGATGGTAATCATCGAACTCTCTGCTATCTAAGTTGAAGGAAAAAAACTAGATAGAGGTTTTGTGGGGTTAGTGCCGAATTAACGTGGGTTAACGCCCTGCAAAGCGCCTCTGCAGTGGATCGAATAGGCCCGCCTTTCTGCCAGCGGTATAACAACTGTAATTCAGTAAGTTAATGCTTTCAACCGCCGCAGGGCGCAATGGGGCGCCCGCCGCGTGATACACTGGCCGCTGAATGAGCGAGAGGGCAGCAGGATGGAAGCGGTACGCGCAGCGATAGAAAAACAGGTGCTCAGCCTGACCGGGCTGGCGCTCGGCGGCGTCGATTTTGAGAACCCACCGGGCGATCCGGGCTTGTTCGGCCCGCAGTCGGTCATCTGGCAGGTTCATCGCGATTTCACCCCGATGCTGTGCGGCGGCGTCAGCGCCTTGCTGCTGCAGATGCTGCACCCGCTGGCGCTGGCCGGGGTGTGGGATCACTCCAACTTCCGCGAAGATATGATTGGCCGCCTGCGCCGCACCAGCCAGTTCGTGTCGGTCACCACCTTCGGCCCGACCGCCGAGGCGGAGCGGCTGATCGCCAAAGTCAAAGCCATCCATCTGCGGGTGACCGGCGTCGGCAGCGACGGCACACCTTATGCTGCCAGCGATCCGGCGCTGCTGACCTGGGTACACGTCGCGGAGAGCAGCCGTTTTCTGGCCAGCCACCTGCGCTACCGCAACCCGCATCTTTCCCGCGAGTTACAGGATCAATACTACCGCGAAGCGGCGCGCGTGGCCGCCGCGCTGGGGGCGACCGCAATTCCTCAGTCCTGCGCGGAGGTCGAAGAGTACCTGCAGGCGATGCGGCCGCAGCTGGTCTGCGATGAACGCACGCAAGAGGTGGCGCGCATTCTGCTGAAGGCGCCGGCGCCGAGCGCATTGGCGCGCCCGCTCGGCGGGGTGGTGATGCAGGCGGGCATCGATCTGTTACCCGATTGGGCGCAGCGGCAGTTCGGTTTTCATCCGGGCGCGCTGCGGCGGCGGCTGGTGCGAACGGGCGCCGCAGGCCTCGGCAAGGTGCTGGGCGCGTCGATGCGCAATGGCTCCTATCAGCGCGCGGTGCGGCGCATCACTCAGCCGTCATGAGCCACAGCCGCTATAATTAACCTTTGTTTATCTTCGTTTACGGACGCTTTTGAGACTTTTACGGGTGATCCGGCCAGTAATGCGTTTTACACTTGGGGGCAAAGCCACATTCCATTTTTGGCGCGCAGCCGATTCTGCCGCGCCCTGACCCTATTGAGGTGATATGAACGAGTCATACGTACTTGCTGAAGTCAGCAATGAGAACCAGACGCTGGTTGCGGTGGTTCAGCAAGATCACCGGGCAGCCTATTTTTATATCTATCCCGCCGAAGCCTACAGCGATCGCTATCAGGTGCGCGCCTGCTGGCTGCGCAACCTGGCCGCCGCGCCGCTGCAGGAAGATCGCGCCGCGCTGGAACAAGGGCAGCCGCCGATGCTGGCGGCGGAGTATTGCCGCAACCTGGAAGGCGAAGCGCCGCTGAATCCGGAAGGGCTGATGGTGGTATGGAGCGAAAGCGACGACGGCGCGGCCCTGTGGTATTACGGCCAACTGCTGGCGGTGATCCCCGGCTGGAGTCTGTATATCGACCATTCGGTGTGCTATTCCGCCAGCTGCATCAAGGAGAGCCCGTTGGCTTATCCGCTCGGCTCGGCCTCGACCAACACCCAGTATGCGCAGGCGGAGAGCACCCGCCAGTTCTGGCGCAGCTGGCAGCGTGAAGAGGGCAATCCGTGGCCGAAGATGCAGCGCGATTTTCAGGCGCGCTATGAGCCGCATTTTGGCCCTTCGGTGAAGTACTACGCCATCGATCAGGGCAAGTGGCCACCGATGGCCATCACCCAGCACGAGCGCGACGGCATCTATTACTTCCTCACCATGGGGGTGAGCATCCGGCCGATGCCGTGGGTGGAGATCCTGTTCAACGACGAGGCTTCGCGCTATCGCCGCATGGAGATGGCGATCGCCATCGACAGCCAATACATGACCGAAGACAACGCGGTGCAGATGGCCAGTGCGCTGGCCGGTTTCGCGCACGCGCCGTGGGCGCGGCTGACCTGGATCGGCGAAGGGCATACGCTGGAGTCGGACGTGGCGCCGCTGGGCTACGAGGGTTATATTTTATCGTCGTCCTTCTATCCGCATAGTGCGCACCTGGCTCTGCCGCAGCAGTACGGCGATCCGGTGAACCTGTTCTGGGCCAGCCCGGTGTTTACCGCCGAGCGGCAGCTGGCGCACGCCACGCCGAACGGCGGGCACGATCTGGTGAATCGGCTGCGGGAGCAGGGCGTCGACCATATTTTCCGCCCGCGCCAGCCGGTGTGCTGACGCCACTTATCTTCTCTTCGGGAGCCGCCATGACCACCGCGCTGTTGATTATCGATGTGCAGGAAGGATTGTTTACGCCGCCGCCGGCGGATGCTGCGGGCACCGTTGCGCGCATCAATCAGCTGAGCGAGCGCGCCCGCCGGGCGGGCGAGCCGGTTGTCGTCATTCAGCACCACACGCCGGACGACGAGTTGCGGCACGGCAGCGCCGCCTGGCAAGTGCTCGCGGCGCTGAAGGTGGCGCCGGGCGATCATCGGGTGGATAAAACCACGCCGGACTCGTTCCTGCGCACCTCACTGGGCGCGTTACTGATCGCCAACGGTGTATCGCAGCTGGTGGTTTGTGGCTACTCCACGCCGTTTTGCATCGACACCAAGGTGCGCAGCGCGGCGGCGCACGGTTATCCGGTGACGCTGGCGGCGGATGCCCACACCTGCCACGACAAACCCTATGCCGACGGTTTGCTGATCCGCACCCACCATAACGAGACGCTGTCGAATATCGAAAGCTTCGGCGTGCCGATCCGCGCCGTTCCCGCGGCGGACATCGTGTTCTGAGAACGGAAAAACGGGGGCCGAGGCCCCCGTTCGTTATTTCAGGCCCGCCCGCCGCGCCGCTACCTTGGCCAGCGCGGCCCAGTCCAGATCCGCATCCCCCTGCGCCATCGCGTCGAGGAAGTTGTCTTTCAGCACCCCGGCGAACGGCATCGGCGTATGGCTGTCGGCCCCGGCGGCCAGCGCCAGCCCGACGTCCTTCAGCCCCAGCGCCAGCCGGAATCCGGCGGGGGAATACTTCTCGGCGGCGATCAGCGCGCCATAGCCCTGATAGGCCGGGGCGGCGAAGACGGTGCTACTCAGCATCTGCAGGTAGTCGGCGCCGGACACGCCGTAGTTGCGCACCAGCGCGCTGCCTTCCGCCATCGCTTCAATGGCGCTGGCCAGCGTAAAGTTGGTGGCGATCTTGACGACGTTGGCCTGCGCCGGATCGGCGCCGAAGTGCCAGGTTTTCTGGCCGAGGGCATCGAACAGCGGCTGCGCTTGCTTCAGTAGCTCGCTATCGCCGGCCGCCAGAATATTCAGCTTGCCGGCGGCGGCCACGTCGACCCGTCCCAGCACCGGCGCGGCGAGATAGCCGATGCCGTGTTCCGCATGCAGCGCCGTCAAACGCTGGGCGAGTTCGACCGAGATGGTTGCCATGTTGATATGCAGCGCGCCCGGTTTCATCCGTTGCAGCAACCCGCTGTCGACCACCACCTGTTGCGTGGCGGCATCGTCGGCCAGCATGGTGATCAGCACGTCGGCATCGGCCAGCTGCTCCGGCCGTTCGGCCTGCTGCGCGCCGGCGCTCACCAGCGGCTGCGCCGCCTGCGGCGAGCGGTTCCATACCGTTAAGGCGAAGCCCGCCTGCAACAGGTTGGCCGCCATGGCGCTGCCCATCCCACCCAGTCCGGCAAATCCGATCTTCATCATGCGCTCCTTTTTCAGGTTGAAGGTTTTACCCTAGCGCGCCAGGCCAGGAACGCAAATGCCGGAGTGTAACGCCGTCTTACGCGCCGGCGGCGGGCTATTGACGCGCTGCCGCTGCGGGTATACCTTGATGGCATGAATATATCGTTGCACTCCACCCACAATCAGTCATGGTGGCGCCTCTTCTGAGGCGGCACGAGTATTCACATCTCTTTTTAATGCCGCCGGTTTGGCGGCATTATTTTTTGTGGCGTTGATCCGGCGGTCTACAGACCTTCAGGAGCACTGTCATGAGCTACACCATTCTTACCGGCGATCGCGCCACCGGCCCACTGCATTTAGGCCACTTCGTCGGCTCGCTGCGCCAGCGCGTCGAACTGCAGCACCAGCATAACCAAACGGTGATGGTGGCGGATCTGCAGGGCCTGACCGACAACGGCAACAACCCGCAAAAAATCAGCGCCAACGTGCTCAACGTCGTGGCCGACTATCTGGCGGTGGGCATTGATCCGCACAAGACCACGATCTGCCTGCAGTCGGCGCTGCCGGCGTTGGCCGAGCTGACGATGTACTACCTCAATCTGGTCAGCGTGGCGCGGCTGGAGCGCAACCCGACGGTGAAAAACGAAATCGCCGAGAAGGATTTCGCCCGCAGCCTGCCGGCCGGTTTTTTGATTTATCCGGTCAGCCAGGCGGCGGACATCACCGCCTTTGGCGCCACCCACGTGCCGGTCGGCGAGGATCAGCTGCCGATGCTGGAGCAAACCAATGAGATCGTGCGGCGTTTCAACCACATCGTCGGCCAACCGATATTAACGGAGTGCCAGCCGCTGTTGAGCAACGTCGGGCGTCTGCCGGGGCTGGACGGGCAGGGCAAGATGTCGAAATCGCGCGGCAACGCTATTCAGCTTGGCGCCGGCGCCGACGAGGTGCACAAGGCGGTGATGAGCATGTTCACCGATCCCGGCCATCTCAACGTCAGCGATCCCGGTCGAGTGGAAGGTAACATGGTGTTCACCTACCTGGACGCCTTCTGCGAAGACGCCGCACTGGTGGCGGATCTGAAGGCGCACTATCGGCGCGGCGGGTTGGGGGACGTGAAAATCAAACGGCTGCTGGAGGATTGCCTGCAGAGCTTGCTTGAGCCGATCCGCACCCGCCGCGCCGAATTCATCGCCGATAAAGGCGAGCTGACGCGCATCCTGCAGCACGGCACCCGCCGCGCGCATCAGGTCAGCCAACAGACGCTGCAACAGGTCAAGACGGCGCTGGGGCTGGACTTCTTCACCCTGGCGTGAGGCGAACGCCGGGGCGGCACGCGTCACGCCCCGGCCATAAAACGATCATCCCACTGTCATAAACTTATCCGTTAATAGGTGCCCATAATGATTAGCTACTGAAACCAGAGAAATCATATGGCTCAGGCACTGTTAAAATTGGCACAGCACGACTTTCCAGGGCAGCACGCCGCCGCATCCCGCAAAGTATTATCGGTAAAGGGACTCGGCAAGGCCTACAAAGCGCAGCAGCGCGTGCTGGATGACATCAATTTCGATCTGCACGCCGGCGAATTCGTGGCGGTGATCGGCCGTTCCGGCGCGGGCAAGTCCACGCTGCTGCACACCCTGAACGGCACCATTCCTTCCAGTTGCGGCGAGATGCTGCACTTCGAAGACGATGGTGCGGCGCAGGATATCGCCCAGCTGGCCGGCCGCCAGATGCGCCAGTGGCGCGCGCGCTGCGGCATGATCTTCCAGGACTTCTGCCTGGTGCCGCGGCTGGACGTGATGACCAACGTGCTGCTGGGCCGTCTGAGCCATACGTCCACATTGAAATCCTTCTTCAAACTGTTCGATGACGCCGACCGCGCTCGCGCCATCGAGCTGTTGCAGTGGCTCAACATGCTGCCGCACGCGCTGCAGCGCGCCGAGAACCTCTCCGGCGGCCAAATGCAGCGCGTCGCCATCTGCCGCGCGCTGATGCAAAACCCGCAAATCCTGCTGGCCGATGAGCCGGTCGCGTCGCTCGATCCGAAAAACACCCGCCGCATCATGGACGCGCTGCAGAAAATCAGCGAAGACGGCATCGCGGTGATGGTGAACCTGCACTCGGTCGAACTGGTGAAAGAGTATTGCTCGCGGGTGATCGGCATCGCCCACGGGAAGATCGTGTTTGACGGGCATCCTTCGCAACTGAACGAACGGATCCTGCACCAGCTGTATGGCGAAGAAGCCAATCAGATCCATTGAAGCACTTTTGACCTTTACCCTTTACACACAAGGCACACCTAATGAAAAAAGTATTGAGTCTGACCACCCTGATGGCCGGCGCGATGATGGTATTTAATGCTGCCGCAGCGGATGCGCCGAAAGAGCTGAACCTGGGCATTCTCGGCGGCCAGAACGCCACCCAGCAGATCGGCGATAACCAGTGCGTGAAGCAGTTCCTGGATAAAGAGTTGAACGTCGATACCAAGCTGCGCAACTCGTCCGACTATTCCGGCGTGATCCAGGGCCTGCTGGGCGGCAAGATTGACCTGGTGCTGAGCATGTCGCCGTCGTCGTTCGCTTCGGTCTACATCAAGGATCCGAAAGCGGTGGACATCGTCGGTATCGCGGTCGACGACGTCGACCAGTCGCGCGGCTACCACTCGGTGGTGGTGGTGAAGGCCGGCAGCCCGTACCAGAAACTGGAAGACCTGAAAGGCAAGGCCATCGGCTTCGCCGATCCGGATTCCACCTCCGGCTTCCTGATCCCGAACCAGGCGTTTAAAAAGCTGTTCGGCGGCACGGTCGACAACAAATACAACAACACCTTCTCCAGCGTCACCTTCTCCGGCGGCCACGAGCAGGACATCCTCGGCGTGTTGAACGGCCAGTTCGAAGGCGCGGTGACCTGGGCGTCGATGATCGGCGACTACAACACCGGCTACACCAGCGGCGCGTTCACCCGCATGATCCGCATGGATCACCCGGACCTGATGAAACAGATCCGCATCATCTGGCAGTCGCCGCTGATCCCGAACGGCCCGATCCTGGTGAGCAACTCGCTGCCGGCCGACTTCAAGGCCAAAGTGGTCACCGCGATCAAGAAGCTGGATAAAGACGATCACCAGTGCTTTATCAAAGCGATGGGCGGCAAACAGCACATCGGCGACACCACCCTGGCGGAATACCAGAACATCATCGATATGAAGCGCGAGCTGACCAAAGGCGACCGTTAATTCCCGGCTGCCTCGGCCGTCCGAATGAAGGGGTTCAGCGTGCTGAACCCCTTGTTCCATAAAGATGGAAGACCTCTTTTGAATACCGATTTCGCACACTATTACCAACGGATCCGCAGCAAGCAAAAGCGCGAAGCGCTGCTGTGGTCGCTCGGGCTGGTGGTGCTGTACCTGGGCGCCGGCAACCTCGCCGAGTTCAACCTGCACACCGTCTGGGTATCTATTCCGCACTTCTTCGACTACCTGGCCGAAACCATTCCGACGCTGCATTGGCATTTACTGTTCGCCGACGGGCGCACCGAGGGCTCGCTGGCCTACTGGGGTTACCGCCTGAATATCCAGCTGCCGCTGATCTGGGAGACCCTGCAGCTGGCGCTGGCGGCGACCATTTTCTCGGTGCTGGTGGCGACCGTGCTGGCGTTTCTGGCGGCCGGCAACACCTATACCCCGGCCTCGGTGCGGCTGGCGATCCGCACGCTGGTGGCGTTTTTGCGCACCATGCCGGAGCTGGCGTGGGCGGTGATGTTCGTGATGGCGTTCGGCATCGGCGCCATTCCCGGCTTCCTGGCGCTGGCGCTGCACACCATCGGCAGCCTGACCAAGCTGTTCTACGAATCGATCGAAACCGCCTCCAACAAACCGGTGCGCGGGCTGGCGGCCTGCGGCGCCACGCCGCTGCAGCGCATGCGCTTCGGCCTGTGGCCGCAGGTGAAGCCGGTGTTTCTCTCCTACAGCTTCATGCGGCTGGAGATCAACTTCCGTCAGTCGACCATTTTGGGGCTGGTGGGCGCGGGCGGCATCGGCCAGGAGCTGATGACCAACATTAAACTCGACCGCTACGATCAGGTCAGCATGACGCTGCTGTTGATCATCGTGGTGGTTTCCGTGCTCGACTACGTGTCGGGCGAGCTGCGTAAGCGCGTGGTGGAGGGGGCAAAATGATAGCGGGCACTCCGGCGTCGGCGGAAACGCTGCGCCAGTTGAAACAACAGCATCCTGCGATCTTCGCGCAGCAGGGGCGCTACCTGCGCACCGTCGGCCTGATCGCGCTGGCGATCGTGCTGTACTATGTGTTCTTCTTCCTGGTCTTCGGCATTACCTGGCCGCAGTTTATCAACGGCTGCCAGCAGCTGGGGCGCTATTTCCTGCGCATGTTCGTCTGGCACGACTTCGTCAACTGGCCGTTCATGTACTACTTTCAGCAGATCGGCATCACCATCGCCATCGTGTTCGCCGGCACCATCACCGCGTCGCTTATCGCGCTGCCGCTGTCGTTCTTCGCCGCGCGCAACGTGATGTCGACGCCGCTGCTGCGGCCGATCTCCGTGCTGGTGCGCCGCTTGCTGGACGTGCTGCGCGGTATCGACATGGCGATCTGGGGGCTGATCTTCGTGCGCGCCGTCGGCATGGGGCCGCTGGCCGGGGTGTTGGCGATCGTGATGCAGGACGTCGGGCTGCTGGGCAAACTGTACGCCGAAGGGCACGAGGCGGTGGACAAGTCCCCCAGCCGCGGCCTGACGGCGGTGGGCGCCAACGGGTTGCAGAAGCACCGCTACGGCATCTTCACCCAATCGTTCCCCACCTTCCTGGCGCTCAGCCTGTACCAGATCGAGTCCAACACTCGCTCTGCGGCGGTGCTGGGCTTCGTCGGCGCCGGCGGCATCGGCCTGGTGTACGCGGAAAACATGCGGCTGTGGAACTGGGACGTGGTGATGTTCATCACCCTGATTCTGGTGGTGGTGGTGATGATCATGGATAAGGTCTCGTCGATGCTGCGCAACAAGTACATCATCGGCGAAGACATCCCGCTGTATCAGCAAAAAAGCCAAATCGATTGAGAAACCCCTTGCCGATCCCTATACTGCCGCACATTCAAGGTGTGCGGCCATACCCGTCATACTTGGAGCTGCCTCTTTGTTGGCTGCATTTGCGCGCCCCGGTCACATAGTTAACTATGCTCCAGGGGCTTACAAATTTGCCGCCGCGATGCAACTCCAATTATTTTGGGTATGGGGCATTTTTTTACAATGCGCACGTCCCCGTTAGACAAGTAAAGGCAATGCAATCCCATGATGAACAACGACGTGCTGCGCAGCGTGCGCTATATGCTGAGCATTAACAACGCCAAAATGGTCGAGATTATCAAACTGGACGATTTCGAGGTGGCGGTGTCGGCGATGGACGCTTACGTGATCAAAGAAGGCGAGCCGGGCTACGAGAAGTGCCCGGACGAAGTGATGGCGCACTTCCTCAATGGCCTGGTGTTCTTCAAACGCGGCAAGGACGACAAGTTCCCGGCGCCGGCGGTTGAGCTGCCGATCACCAATAACCTGGTGCTGAAAAAGCTGCGCGTGGCGTTCGAGCTGAAAGACACCGACATGCACCAGATCTTCACCGCGGTGGACTTCCGCATCTCCAAGCCGGAGCTGAGCGCGCTGTTCCGCAAAGAAGGCACCAAGAACTACCGCCCATGCGGCGATCAGATGCTGCGCTACTTCCTCAAAGGGTTGGCGCAGCGCGTTCGCGGCGAGTAACGCGCAGCGTTCACCGAGCCTCAGGCGCAATCGCAAGGTTGCGCCTTTTTTATTGCCGCTCTCCCGCCCGCCGTTGTTGTACAGGCCCTCAGCCATCCGCCATCGATGGTGGGCGGGCCGCCCCCCGGTTACTTTCTCATGGTCAATTCAATCACCCAAACCATGAGGAAAGCAGGATGCCAACCATCACGAAAACCCAATCACTTTACACGTTGACCCGGCCGGTCTGGCTGGATGCGGCAGGCATGAGCAAAGGTATCGCTCACGATCGCCAGCACCTGGGCATCATTCTCGCCGCCGGGCAGGTGCTGCGAGTGCGGCAGACCAACGCGGCGTTTACCGGCAAGCTCACGCTGCGCTTGCTGAATGACGACAGCAAAACGGAGGCTGAATTCAGCGTCGGCGCGAGCTGGGTCGAGGCCCAGGTCAATGCCGTCTCGGTGCCGTTTATCGATACGCCGTACGGGCAGGGCGAACCGGCGCTGGAGTTCGAGTATCCGGACACGGCGAAAGCGCTGCCGGTTTATCGCCGCGGCGAAAACGAAGCCGCATTCTTCGCCCGCTGGGACGATCGGGACGCCGAGTTTGCGCTGGTCGATGCGGAATACGCGGTATTGCTGGTGCCGAAAATCAGTAAACCGGCGCTGAAGTCGCTGGGTGAAGCGAAAAACATCGACGGGCTGATCGCCTACTATGACCGCATTTTCACCTTCTACAATGCGCTGACCGGCGTCTCGTTCGAGGCTGAACACGAATCCGATCGCAATATTCGCAACCGCTACTTTATGAAGGCCGATAAACACGGCGCCGGCGCCGCGTATTACGGCGGCCGCTGGACGGCGGAAACCAGCAGCTCGGTCAGCAGCTTCTGGCTGACGCCGAAAGACAGCAACTGGGGCAGCCTGCATGAGATCGCGCACGGCTATCAGGGGCACTTTATGGGCGACAAATATTTCTCCACCGGTGAGATGTGGAACAATATTTACGCCGCTTGCTATCAGGACGTGATGCTGGGAGAGCGCAAATACCAGGAAGGGTGGCTGTATAACTACGGCAACGCGGCCGGCGTCGAGAAGAAAATCGTCGATCTGATCGCTCAGGGCACGCCGCTCAACCAGTGGGATCTGCGCTCCAAGCTGTTCTTCGCGATGCTGATGGTCGACAAGGCAGGCAAGAACGCCTTCACGCACTTTAACCAGCAGTATCGCCAAAGCTGCAATACGCCGGGCTTCGTGCCGTCCGAACATGCCTTGCTGGACCTGCTGTCGGCAAGCTTCGCCGCGGCCGGCGAGCAAATCGACGTGACGCCGTTCGTCGAGCTGACCGGCGGCGTGATCACCCAAACGCAGCGCGATCTCAACGCGTTCAGCCACGCCAAGGCGGTATACCCGCTGTATCAACTGGTGGATGCGCAGAGTTTGCCGGCGGTGCTGGCACAGCTGAAGCTGGATTCCTCCCTGCGCCTGGTCGATTCCTCTCAGCTCAAGGCGAGCGGCCTGAAAGGCGATGTCGCCCTGAGTCTGGATATCGATGACTTTGCGCAGATCTACGGTGAGGATCTTGTCCTGATGGAAGGGGCGCGCTATGCCCACAAGGTCCGTATCGACGCGCCGACCCTGGCCCTGGCTGGGTTGCCGATCGGCGTGTACACCCTGCGGTTGCCGACCGGTAAAGATCGCAAATACCGGCCGACGGCGGGTTACCTGACGGTGAAACAGGGGAAAAACGCGGTGACGCTTCGCTTCGAGCGCAAAGCCGCTTCGCCGATCGTGTCGCAGGAGATCAATCTGTTGGGCCTGAGCGATGCGGTCTTCGCCACCGTGGTCGTCGATCGCGCCAAAGGGGCGGTGGTGGTTGACGTGACCAGCACCACGCCGCACGCCTACTTCCCGGGTGAAACCTATGCCCGGGTGACGCTACGCGATCGGCAGGGTGCGGTGCGGTTCAGCAAAGAGGTTCAGGGCACTCAGGCTACGTTAAGTCACGACGAGCTGCCGTTTGCCGAGGGTGATGACATCGAGATTTATCATGTGGAGCCGAGCCGGGTGCGTTTGAATCCGGCGGCGGCCGGCGTCATCGATAACAAAAACAAAACCAACGTGCTGCGTATCGAAACCAGCGGGCTGAAAAACCCGGCGTTGCCCGGCGATCCCGAGCAGGCGCTGCTGACGCGCCTGGAACAGGCGGCGCAGCGTTTGCGCCGGCTGCTGCCGGCCTACTACGCGCCATCGTCGTCGTTCAAGGACGATATTTATCTGGCGATCGGCGCCTTTGCCGAGCCGCAGCGCGAGCCGCTGTTGGCGACCTATCGGGATTGCCTGCCGGCCGACAATACGCCGCCGGGCGCTAACGTCGGCAATGCGTTTACCGTGGCCGGCAAAGGGATTAGCGATCGCCAGTTTCTGACCTGCGCCGTCGATCTGGTGAAGAAAACCGTGACCGTGACGCTGGCGGCGGGGATTGCTCACCACTACTTTGCCGACAGCTACGCCTTCCTCAGCGTGACGGATGCGGACGGTAATACCTTGCTCAGCTACGACGTCATCGGCAGCCAAAATCAACAGGCTAAAACCTGGGTGCTGCCGCTGTCAGGCTACGGCGGTGAGGTGATCCATCTGCGGCATGAAGAGCCGGACAACCGTCTGACGATCGTCAACGAGATGCAGCATGTGCGGCTGGCGGAGAAGGGCAAGCAACAGACCTACTGCATTACGCCGGTCGGTTTGAAACGCATTAAGGATTGATCCCCATCGGCCTCCCGGGGCGGCGAGTATCGTCGCCCCGATTTTCCTCTGCATCATCCCCTATTGCACTCTTTTTGTTCTCCCGCTGCGCGCCGCTGGTGCAGGCCGTTCACTCTCGTCGTCATAAGTTTTAATTATAATTTATTGAAATCATGAGATTAAAAATTGGCACGCCGGTTGCTCTGTTGAATCCCATCTTGTGTACCAGATGGAATTCAGCCGATGAGCGACCCTGTTGAAACGTGCGGTTTTACCCTCAGTGAATGGCAGCACCATTATCAAACCCGTCCGGCGGGTGAGCGCCTCGCCTGCGTCAGCGCGACGATCGAAACGCTGATCGCCGGGTTGAACCCGGACGATAACGCCTGGCTGTATCTCGCCACGCCGGCGCAGCGCGAGCAGCAGTATCGGCAGCTGGCGCAGTTGCTGGCGGCGGTCGACGGCGATCTCAGCCGCCTGCCGCTGTTCGGCGTGCCCTTCGCCATCAAAGACAATATTGACGTCGGCGGCTGGCCAACCAGCGCCGCCTGCCCGGCGTTCACCTATCAGGCTGCGGCGGACGCTACCGCGGTCGCCAACCTGCGCGCCGCCGGGGCGATCGCCCTCGGTAAAACCAACCTCGACCAGTTCGCTACCGGGTTGGTGGGCACCCGCTCACCTTATGGCGCAGTGGTTAACAGCTTCGACAGCCGCTACGTCAGCGGCGGTTCCAGCTCCGGCTCCGCCTCGGTGGTGGCGCGCGGCCTGGTGCCGTTCGCGCTGGGCACCGACACCGCCGGTTCGGGGCGCGTGCCCGCCGGGTTTAACAACATCGTCGGGCTGAAGCCGACCAAGGGCCGGTTGTCCAACCGCGGCGTGGTGCCGGCCTGCCGGTTGAACGATACGGTGTCGGTCTTCGCGCTGACGGTGGCCGATGCGGCGCAGGTGGCGGAACTGGCGAGCGGCTTTGACGCGGCAGATCCGTATTCCCGCCCCGATCCGCATACCGCGCCGGCGGATATTCCCGCCGCGCCGCGTTTCGCCATCCCCGCCCAGCTGGAGTTTTTTGGTGACGTTCAGGCTGAGCGGGCGTTTCACCGCGCGCTGGCGCAGCTGCAGGCGGGCGGCGCCACGCTGGAACCCCTCGATTTCGCGCCGTTTCGCACCCTGGCGGAGCAGCTGTATTACGGCCCCTGGGTGGCGGAGCGCACGGTGGCGATTGAGCAGGTGCTGGAAGCGAGCCCACAGGCTATCGACCCGGTGGTGCGCGGCATCGTCGGCAACGGCCTGAGCTACAGCGCCTGCGACGCCTACAAGGCGGAATACCTGCGCGCCGAGCTGGCGCGGCAAATTGCCCAGCGGCTGGCGCCGTTCGACGCACTGGTGGTGCCGACTGCGCCCACTATCCGCACCCTGGCGGAGATGGCGCAGGAGCCGGTGCTGTTCAATTCGCAGTTCGGCACTTACACCAATTTCACCAACCTGGCCGATCTGAGCGCGCTGGCGCTGCCGGGGCCGCTGCGCGAAGACGGGCTGCCGGCGGGCATCACCCTGATTGCGCCCGCCTGGCATGACCGGGCGCTGGCGGCGTTTGGCCTGCGCTGGCAACGGCAAAGCGCCTTACCGCTCGGGGCTACCGGCCGGGCATTGCCGCCGCAGCCCACACCGGCCCCGTCTGCGGGACATGTGCGTCTGGCGGTAGTGGGCGCTCACCTCAGCGGTATGCCGCTCAACGTCCAGCTGACGCAGCGCGACGCGGTGCGGGTGGAGCAAACCGTCACCGCCCCCTGTTACCGCCTCTACGCGCTGGCTGATACCGAGCCGTCGAAGCCGGGGCTGGCGCGCGTGGCGCAGGGAGCGGCGATCCGTCTTGAGCTGTGGGACATCCCGCTGGCCCGTTTCGGCGAGTTTGTGGCGGAAATCCCGGCGCCCTTGGGCATCGGCACGCTGCTGCTGGCGGACGGCCGGCGGGTGAAGGGGTTTATCTGCGAAGCCTGGGCGCTGGAAGGCGCCACGGATATCACTGAGTTTGGCGGCTGGCGCGACTATCTCGCCAGCCTTAAGGGGCACGAACATGTTTAATACCGTACTGATCGCTAACCGCGGCGAAATCGCCTGCCGCGCCATTCGCACCCTGAAACGCCTGGGCGTCACCAGCGTGGCGGTTTATTCCGACGCCGACCGCAATGCGCCGCACGTCACCGAAGCCGACAAGGCAGTGGCGCTCGGCGGCGACAAGGCCGCCGACAGCTACCTGCGCATCGACAAGATCCTTGCGGCCGCCACCGCCACCGGCGCGCAGGCGATCTACCCCGGTTACGGCTTTTTGTCCGAGAGCGCCGAGTTTGCCGAAGCCTGCGAGGCGGCGGGCATCGCCTTTATCGGCCCGACGGCGGCGCAGATCCGCGAGTTCGGCCTCAAGCACCGGGCGCGCGAGCTGGCGGCATTGGCCGGAGTGCCGATGACGCCGGGCACCGGCTTGCTGGAGAGCGTTGAGCAGGCGGTTACCGCCGCCGCGCGCATCGGCTACCCGGTGATGCTGAAAAGCACCGCCGGCGGTGGCGGCATCGGCCTGACGCGCTGTGACGACGAGGCGGCGCTGCGCGACGCGTACGACAGCGTCAAACGGCTGGGAGAACAGTTCTTCCGCGACGCCGGCGCCTTTATCGAACGCTTCGTCGATCGCGCGCGCCACGTCGAGGTACAGATTTTCGGCGACGGCCAGGGGCGGGTGGTAGCGCTCGGCGAGCGCGATTGCTCGCTGCAGCGCCGCAACCAAAAAGTGGTGGAAGAAACCCCGGCGCCACACCTGCCGGCGGCGACCCGCCAGGCGCTGCATCGGGCGGCGGTGGCGCTGGGCGAGTCGGTGAATTACCGCAGCGCCGGCACCGTGGAATTCATTTACGACGCCGCGCGCGACGAGTTTTACTTCCTGGAAGTGAACACCCGCTTACAGGTCGAGCACCCGATCACCGAGATGGTCACCGGCCTGGATCTGATCGAAGGCATGCTGCAGGTGGCGGCGGGCGACGCGCTGGATTGGGCGGCGCTGCAACGCGCGCCGCAGGGCGTGGCGATCGAAGTGCGCCTCTACGCCGAAGATCCGCTGAAAAACTTCCAGCCCAGCCCCGGCGTGCTGACCGAGGTGCATTTCCCCACCGACGTGCGCCTCGACGGTTGGGTGGCGACCGGCAGCGAAGTCTCGGCGTTTTACGACCCGATGATCGCCAAGCTGATCGTGCACGGCGCGGATCGGGCGCAGGCGCTGGAAAAACTGCGCGTGGCGCTGGCGGCGACCCGTTTGCACGGCATCGCCACCAACCTCGACTATCTGCGGCAGGTGATCGCCACGCCGCAATTTCAGCGCGGCGACGTTTGGACGCGCCTGCTGGACGAGGTGCGTTTCCAGCCGCACTGCCTCGAAGTGCTGCAACCCGGCACCTACAGCAGCGTGCAGGATTATCCCGGCCGCCTCGGCTATTGGGACATCGGCGTGCCGCCGTCCGGCCCGATGGACGACTTCGCGTTCCGGCTGGCCAACCGCATCGTCGGCAACCACCCGGCGGCCGCCGGGCTGGAGTTTACCCTGCAGGGGCCGACGCTGTGCTTTCACTGCGACGCCATCATCGCGCTGACGGGTGCCAGCTGCCCGGCCGATTTGGACGGCGAAGCGGTCGCTTACTGGCGGCCGATCGCGGTGCGGGCCGGGCAGGTGCTGACGCTGGGGCGCGCCACGCACGGCTGCCGCACCTATCTGGCGGTACGCAACGGCTTTGACGTGCCGGTGTATCTCGGCAGCCGTTCCACCTTTGCGCTGGGCCAGTTCGGCGGGCATGCCGGGCGCACCTTGCGCGTGGCGGACATGCTGGCGATCGCTCAACCGGCGCTGGCTGCTTGCACCACGCCGGCACCGATCGCCGCGCCGCAGGCGATGGACGACAGCCTGATCCCGTACTACGGCGACCAGTGGCACATCGGCGTGCTGTACGGGCCGCACGGCGCGCCGGACTTTTTCACCGCCGAATCAATAGAGACCTTCTTCGCCACCGACTGGCAGGTGCATTACAACTCCAACCGCCTCGGCGTGCGCCTGGCGGGGCCGAAGCCCGAATGGGCGCGGGAGGACGGCGGCGAAGCCGGTTTGCATCCTTCCAACGTGCACGACTGCGAGTACGCCATCGGCGCGATCAATTTCACCGGCGATTTCCCGGTGATCCTGACCCGCGACGGGCCCAGCCTCGGCGGCTTCGTCTGCCCGGTGACCATCGCCAAGGCCGAGCTGTGGAAAGTGGGGCAGGTGAAGCCGGGCGACCGCATCCGGTTCCATCCGATCGGCTTTCGCCAGGCGCAGTCGCTGGAACAGGCGCAGCTTGGCAGCATCGAAGCGCTGGCGGCGGTGAAGGCCATCACCCTGCCGCCGCCGGATCTGGCCCCGGCGGAGACCGTTTCCGCCGCGGTGCTGGCGGCGCTGCCGGCGGCGGAAGGGCGCCCGGCGGTGGCGTATCGCCAGGCGGGGGACGGTTACATTCTGATGGAGTACGGCGACAACGTGCTCGATCTGGCGCTGCGGCTGCGCATCCATCTGCTGATGCAGTCGCTGCGAGAGGAGGCGATACCGGGCGTGGCAGAGCTGGCGCCGGGCGTGCGTTCGCTGCAGATCCGCTACGACAGCCGACAGATTAGCCAGGCCGATCTGCTAGAGCGCCTGCTGGCGCGCGAACGGGCGCTGGGGGACGTCAGCCGCCTGAAGGTGCCGACGCGCACCGTCTGGCTGCCGATGGCGTTCGAGGATTCGGCCACGCTGGGCGCGGTGGATCGCTATCAGCAGACGGTGCGCGCCTCGGCGCCCTGGCTGCCGAACAACGTCGATTTTATCCAGCGCATCAACGGCCTGAGCCAACGCGAGCAGGTGCGCGACATTCTGTTCGACGCCAGCTATCTGATCCTCGGTCTGGGAGACGTATACCTCGGCGCGCCCTGCGCGGTGCCGCTCGATCCGCGCCATCGCCTGCTGAGCTCCAAATATAACCCGGCGCGCACCCACACCGCCGAAGGGACGGTGGGCATCGGCGGCATGTACATGTGCATCTACGGCATGGACTCGCCGGGTGGCTACCAGCTGGTGGGGCGCACGCTGCCGATCTGGAACAAATTCCTCAAAAACCCGCAGTTCACCGCCGGTGAGCCCTGGCTGCTGCGCTTCTTCGATCAGGTGCGCTTCTACCCGGTCAGCGAGCAAGAACTGGACGAGCAGCGCGAAGCGTTCCGCGAAGGGCGCATGCAGGTGCGCATCGAAGAGAGCGAATTCGACTTCGCCGCCTACACCGATTTCCTGGCCGACAACGCCGAGGCGATCGCCGACTTCCAGCATCGCCAGCAGCAGGCGTTCAGCGCCGAAGTGGCGCGCTGGCGCAGCGATGACGACGAGGCCGAGGCGCAGCTGTTGCCGCCGGAGGAAGAAGACGCCATCGACGGCGATCTGGTCAGCGCCGATCTGAACGGCAGCGTGTGGAAGATCCTGGTGGAGCCGGGGCAGGCGGTGGCGGCCGGTCAGCCGCTGATCGTGGTCGAGGCGATGAAGATGGAGCTGGCGGTCACTGCGCCGCGCGCCGGGATCGTCAAACGCATCAGCTGCCGGCAGGGGCGGCCGGTCGGGCCGGGCGACGCCCTGCTGTGGCTGGAAAAAGCGGTCTGAACGGAGGGGCGATGATGCAAATCACCAACGGGGAGCACAAGGCGCGGCCTGAGGGGCTGGCGGAGCGCATTTATCTGCAGCTCAAGGCCGACATCTTCGAGTTTCGCCTGCTGCCGGGCGATCGCTTCAGCGAAAGCGACGTGGCGCAGCGCATGGCGGCCAGCCGCACGCCGGTGCGTCAGGCGCTGTTTCGGCTCGAGCGCGAAGGCTATGTCGAGGTGCTGTTTCGCAGCGGCTGGCAGGTGCGGCCGTTCGACTTCGCCTACTTCGAAGAGCTGTACGACCTGCGCATCGTGCTGGAACAAGAGGCGGTGAAACGGCTGTGCGAATGGCCGGCCGGGGAAACGCCGGCCGCGCTGGCGGCGCTGAACCGTTTTTGGACCGAAGCGCCGCGTCTGGCGGACGGCCAGGCGGTGTCGCAGCACGATGAGCAGTTTCATCAGGCTTTGGTGGCCGCGGCGGGCAACGGCGAGATGGCGCGCATTCACCGCGAGCTGACCGAAAAGATCCGCATCATTCGCCGGCTGGATTTCACCCAGCAGGCGCGGGTGGACGCCACCTACCGCGAACACGCCGCCATTTTGCAGGCGATCCTGCAGCGGCAAAGCGAGGCGGCGCAAGCGCTGCTCGGCGAGCATATCGCCGTCAGCAAGGCAGAGGTACGAAAAATAACGCTGCACATGTTGCATCAGGCGCGGGCCCAGCAGCCCGCGCGCTCGGCGCAACGATTTTGATTTCACACACATCAGGAGTTTGAACTATGCAACGTCGTCGTTTTATCAAAGCTTTTGCGCTGTCCGCCGCCGCGATCGGCCTGGGCCTGGCCTGGAGCGCGCAGGCCGCCGACACCATCAAGGTCGGCATTCTGAGTTCGCTCTCCGGCACCATGGCGATTTCCGAGACGCCGCTGAAGGATGTGGCGCTGATGACCATTGACGAGATCAACGCCAAAGGCGGGGTGCTCGGTAAAAAGCTGGAGCCGGTGGTGGTGGATCCGGCCTCCAACTGGCCGCTGTTCGCCGAGAAGGCGCGCCAGTTGCTGAGCCAGGACAAGGTGGCGGCGGTGTTCGGCTGCTGGACCTCGGTGTCGCGCAAGTCGGTGCTGCCGGTGTTTGAGGAGCTGAACGGGCTGCTGTTCTACCCGGTGCAATACGAAGGCGAAGAGATGTCGCCGAACGTGTTCTATACCGGCGCGGCGCCGAACCAGCAGGCGATCCCGGCGGTGGAATACCTGCTGAGCGAGGACGGCGGCGGCGCCAAGCGCTTCTTCCTGCTGGGCACCGATTACGTCTATCCGCGCACCACCAACAAGATCCTGCGCGCCTTCCTGCACAGCAAAGGCGTGCAGGACAAGGATATTGAAGAGGTCTACACGCCGTTCGGTTACAGCGATTACCAGACCATCGTCGCCAACATCAAGAAGTTTGCCGCCGGCGGCAACACGGCGGTGATCTCCACCATCAACGGCGACTCCAACGTACCGTTCTACAAAGAGCTGGCCAACCAGGGCGTCAAGGCCACCGACGTGCCGGTGATCGCCTTCTCGGTCGGCGAGGAAGAGCTGCGCGGCATCGATACCCAACCGCTGGTGGGCAACCTGGCGGCCTGGAACTACTTCGAATCGCTGGATAACCCGACCAACAAGCAGTTTGTCAGCCAGTGGAAAGCCTACGCCAAGGCGCACAACCTGCCGAATTACGCCACCGCGGTCACCAACGATCCGATGGAGGCCACCTACGTCGGCCTGCACATGTGGGCGCAGGCGGTGGAAAAGGCCGGCACCACCGACGTCGATAAGGTGCGCGCGGCGATGGCCGGACAAACCTTCGCCGCGCCGTCGGGCTTCACGTTGACCATGGACCAGACCAACCACCATCTGCACAAGCCGGTGATGATCGGCGAGATCGAGGGCAACGGCCAGTTCAACGTGGTGTGGCAGACCGAAGCGCCGGTGCGCGCACAGCCGTGGAGCCCGTATATCGCCGGCAACGACAAGAAGCCGGATTACCCGGTGAAGGGCGGCAAGTAACGTCACTCAGCGCCGGCGCGGCCCTACGCCCGCCGGCCCAACAGAAGAGGCAGCTGATGCAATCTCCGTTTTTATCTTCTCTGCGCGTCGGGCTGTGGCTGCTGTGCGCTTGGCCCCTGCTGGCGCAGGCCGGGCCGGCCGATGAGTTTGCGGCGGCTAACCGTGCGCAGCAGGCCAAACTGCTGCAGGCCTGGGCGGCCGAGCCGGACGCCGCGCGCCTGCCGCTGCTGCAGGGGCTGCAGCAGGAAACCGTGGCGATCGACGGGGCGAAGCGCGCCTTTATCCGCCAGGGCGATCGCTATCTGCCGCTCGAGGGCGAGGCGGCCCCGGTTGGCGAACCGAAGAAGGTGTGGCTGAACAACCGGCTGCGCATTCTGATTGCCAACGCATTGTCGGCGCAGCGGCTGGTCAGCGCGGACGCGGCGGTGCGGCTGCAGGCGGCGAGCGCACTGCAGCGCGAAGCGAACGGCGAGCAGCTGCCGCTGTTGGCCCGGCAGCTGGCGCGGGAAACAGACCCGCAGGTGCATCAGGCGCTGAGCCTGGCGCTGGCTAACCTGCAGCTGGCCGACGGCAATCCGCAGGTGCGTTTCAATGCGGTGCGGCTGTTGGGCGAATCGGGCGAGCCGGAAACCCGCGCGCGGCTGCAAGCGTTGACCGATGCCGCCCACGAGCCGGACGCCGCGGTGCGCGCCGAGGCGCAACGCAGCCTGCAGCAGGTGCAGCATCGCCTGATGATCGGCGATCTGCTCGGCCAGGCGTTCAGCGGCCTGTCGCTCGGTTCGATCCTGCTGCTGGCGGCGCTCGGGCTGGCGATCACCTACGGCCTGCTCGGCGTCATCAATATGGCGCACGGCGAAATGCTGATGCTCGGCGCCTATTCCGCCTACCTGGTGCAGGGGCTGTTTCAGCAGTTTGCGCCGCAGTGGCTGGCGCTCTACCCGCTGGCGGCGCTGCCGGTGGCGTTCGCCATCACCGCCGGGATCGGCATGCTGCTTGAGCGCACGGTGATCCGCCACCTGTACGGCCGGCCGCTGGAGACCCTGCTGGCCACCTGGGGCATCAGCCTGGTGTTGATCCAGCTGGTGCGGGTGCTGTTCGGGGCGCAGAACGTGGAGGTCGCCAACCCAGCGTGGCTGTCGGGCGGCGTGCAGCTGCTGCCGAACCTGGTGCTGCCGTGGAACCGCATCGCGGTGATCGCGTTCGTGCTCTTGGTGCTGGCGATGACCTGGCTGCTGCTGAACAAGACTCGGCTCGGCATGAACGTGCGCGCGGTGACGCAAAACCGCGCGATGGCGGCCTGCTGCGGCGTGCCCACCGGGCGGGTGGACATGCTGGCCTTCGGGCTGGGATCTGGCATCGCCGGGCTCGGCGGGGTGGCGCTGTCGCAGTTGGGCAACGTCGGGCCGGAGCTGGGGCAAGGCTACATCATCGATTCGTTCCTGGTGGTGGTGCTCGGCGGCGTCGGCCAGCTGGCGGGGACGGTGGCGGCGGCTTTCGGCCTCGGCATCGTCAACAAGATCCTCGAGCCGCAGATCGGCGCCGTGTTGGGCAAGATCCTGATCCTGGTGCTGATCGTTCTGTTTATTCAAAAGCGCCCGCAGGGGCTGTTCGCCCTCAAGGGCAGGGTGATTGACTGATGAGCCAACCATTGACCGTGACCGGCGTGCAGAAAGCGCCCCGGCTGGCGTTGAGCATCGGCGGGCTGGCGTTGCTGGCGCTGCTGGTGATGCCGTTCATGACGCTGTTGCCGGCGGATCATCCGCTGGCGGTGTCCACCTATACCCTGACGCTGGCGGGCAAGATCCTGTGCTACGCGGTGGTGGCGGTGGCGCTCGATCTGGTATGGGGCTATGCCGGGCTGCTGTCGCTCGGCCACGGGCTGTTCTTCGCGCTCGGCGGCTACGCCATGGGCATGTACCTGATGCGGCAGGCGGCGGGCGACGGGCTGCCGGCGTTTATGGCGTTCCTCTCCTGGAATGAGCTGCCGTGGTTCTGGAGCGGCACCCAGCATTTCGCCTGGGCGCTGTGCCTGATCGTGCTGGTGCCGGGCCTGCTGGCCTTCCTGTTCGGCTACTTCGCCTTCCGCTCGAAAATCAAAGGGGTATATTTCTCGATCATGACCCAGGCGCTGACCTATGCCGGCATGCTGCTGTTCTTTCGCAACGAAACCGGCTTCGGCGGCAATAACGGCTTTACCGGTTTCACCACGCTGCTCGGCTTTCCCATCACCGCCGCCGGCACGCGGGTGGCGCTGTTTCTGGCGACGGTGCTGCTGCTGGCCGCCAGCCTGGCCATCGGCTTTGCGCTGGCGCGCAGCAAGTTCGGCCGGGTGCTGACCGCGGTGCGCGATGCGGAAAACCGGCTGACCTTCTGCGGCTACGATCCGAAGGGCTTCAAGCTGTTCGTCTGGACGCTGTCGGCGGTGCTGTGCGGGCTGGCCGGCGCGCTCTATGTGCCGCAGGTCGGCATCATCAACCCCGGCGAAATGTCGCCGACCAACTCGATCGAGGCCGCCATCTGGGTGGCGCTCGGCGGGCGCGGCACGCTGGTGGGGCCGCTGCTCGGCGCCGGCATCGTCAACGGCGCCAAGAGCTGGTTCACCATGGCCATTCCCGAATACTGGCAGTTCTTCCTCGGCCTGATGTTTATCGTCGTCACGCTGTTTCTGCCCAAAGGGGTGATCGGTCTGCTGCGCCGGAGAAAAACCTCATGAAAGCGATGCAAGTGACCGACGAGCTGTTTACCCACCCGCTGCCGGCGGATAAATACCGGCAGCAAACCGATCCGGTGCTGCAGCTCGACAACGTCAACGTCAGCTTCGACGGTTTTCGCGCGCTGACCGATCTGTCGCTGCGCATTGGCGTCGGCGAATTGCGCTGCGTGATCGGCCCCAACGGCGCCGGCAAGACCACGCTGATGGATGTGATCACCGGCAAGACCCGGCCGGACAGCGGCAGGGTGTTTTACGATCAGACCGTCGATCTGACCCGGCTGGCGCCGATGCAGATCGCCCACGCCGGCATCGGCCGCAAGTTTCAAAAACCGACGGTGTTTGAGGCGCTGACGGTGTTCGAAAATCTGGAGATCGCGCAGAAAACCCGCAAATCGGTGTGGGCCTGCCTGCGCGCCCGCCTGAGCAGCGAACAGCGCGACCGCATCGACGAGATGCTGAAGACCCTGCGGCTTGGGCATGAACGCCACCGGCCCGCCGGGCTTTTATCTCACGGGCAGAAACAGTTTCTCGAGATCGGCATGCTGCTGGTGCAGGAACCGCACCTGCTGCTGCTCGACGAGCCGGCGGCCGGCATGACCGACGCCGAAACCGACTACACCGCCGAACTGTTCCGCGAGCTGGCGGGCAAGCATTCGCTGATGGTGGTGGAACACGATATGGGGTTTGTGGAAACCATCGCCGATCGCGTGACGGTGCTGCACCAGGGGCAGGTGCTGGCGGAAGGATCGCTGGCGCAGGTGCAGGCCGATGAACGGGTGATTGAGGTATATCTGGGGCGCTGAGGAGGCGTAACGATGCTGCAGGTAGAGGAATTGAATCAGTATTACGGCGGCAGCCACATTCTGCGCGGCCTGTCGTTCGAGGTGCGCATCGGCGAGGTGACCTGCCTGCTGGGGCGCAACGGCGTGGGCAAGACCACGTTGCTGAAATGCCTGATGGGGCTGGTCCTGGCGCGCAGCGGCAGCGTCCGTTGGCAGGGCGAAACCATCACCGGTAAAAAGCCGCATCAGCGGGTGCAGGCGGGCATCGCCTATGTACCGCAGGGGCGGGAGATTTTCCCGCGTCTGACGGTCGAGGAGAATCTGCTGATGGGGCTGGCGCGCTTTTCCGGCGCCGACGCGCGCGCGGTGCCGGATCCGATCTATGACTTGTTTCCGGTGCTGCGGCAAATGAAGGATCGGCGCGGCGGCGATCTCTCCGGCGGGCAACAGCAGCAGCTGGCGATCGGCCGGGCGCTGGCCTGCCGGCCGCAGCTGTTGATCCTCGACGAGCCGACGGAAGGGATCCAGCCTTCGGTGATCAAGGAGATCGGCGCGGTGATCAAACAACTGGCGGCGCGGGGCGATATGGCGATCCTGCTGGTGGAGCAGTTCTATGACTTTGCCGCCGATCTGGCGGACAGCTATCTGGTGATGTCGCGCGGCAGCATCGTGCAGCGCGGCGCCGGCAGCGCCATGGAACAGGACGGCGTACGCGGGCTGGTGGCGATTTGAACGAGGCAAAGGGAGCCGCATGTCTGAAAGTCGTGCAGCTGTTTCTCCTTGCGGATGTTATGGACTAATCTAAAAGGCGTTTTTTATTAATCCCTTGCCATGGATAGCTAACATCATCATGAACGAAATCACTGTGTCACGCCTTGGTTGCATCGTCCTGTCCCTGTTTCCGGCCCTGTGGGGGCTGTTCAGCCTGTTGAACAATACGGCGGATTTCGCCGGCACCGCGCGCAATGCGGTGGGCCCGCTGCTCGCCATGCAGGATACCTATCAGACGCCGGGGTTGATGTGGCGCGCGATCAGCGCCGACTGGGCCTGCATGTTGGGGTTGGCTGTCATCACCACGCTGGAAACGCTGGCCGGCCTATTCGCGGCCGCAGGCGTGGTGCTGATGATCGGGCGATTGAAAGGCCCTTACGCCGCCTTCGCCAAGGGTAAAGCCTGGGCGATGCTGGGGGCGATTTGCGCAATTGCGGTGTGGGGCGTCGGCTTTATGGTGGTCGCCGGCGACTGGTTTATGGCCTGGCAGGCCAAGAAGGATCCGCTGGCGGTGCAGCTGGGGGCGCTGATCTACCTGGCGCCCAATGCGTTTGCCTTGCTGTTCCTGATGCTGCAGCGGGAGCCGCGCTAAACGACGCCGGAGCGGGGCGCGGTTACAGCGCCTTGCTCATCGCCCAAAGTTCGATGGCACCCTGTTCGCTGGTGTATTGGGCCTCGCCACATACGGCCAGGCCTTGCCGCTGATAAAAGCGCTGGGCGTCTGCGTTCTGTTTCAGCACTTCCAGCCACAGCAGGGGCTGACGGCGTTCGACGGCCCGCCGTTGCACCTGTTCGAAAAATTGTCGGCCGAAACCGCGCCCGGCGTAATCCGGCAGGAAGTAGATCTTTTGCAGTTCGGCGCCGCGCCGTTGGGTGGCGGCCAACAGGCTGTCGAAGTTCACACGTGCATAGCCGACCAGGGCGTCATCCTCATAGGCCAACAGCCAGCACACGTCGGGATCGCGCAGCGTCCGTTCCAGCGCAGAGACGGAAAAATCCTCGGCCAGAAAGGCCTCCAGCTCGTGCGGGTAGCGCCACAGCTCACCGAAGTGCGCGCGATAGGTGCGGATGCCGATATCGCGCACCTGCGTTAAATCTTCCAGCAATGCCTGACGGACGGTGAACATCTGTGCCCCTTTGAGTAAGAAAAATTACAGCCGTTGTTCCAGATGCCGGTGGGGCACCATCGCCTGGTGCAGAATGGCAAGAACGGTGATGCCGGCAGGGCGGCTGCGGTAGTAGATCCTATGGCTGGCGTAAGGAAAACTGCGTATCTCTTCGCCCAGATCGTGAAAGTGTGCCTTACCCGCTTCCGGCATATCCGCCAGATGATGCATGACCTCTCTCAACTGCTCAAGATAGCGGTGAGATTGCGCTTTGCCCCAGTGCTCGACGGTGAAATGACGAATAGCCAACAGATCTTGTTGGGCTTGCGGGGTGAGGCGAAACGCGGGCATATCAGTCGGTTTCGTCGGTGAGCAGACGGTTGAAGAAGGCATCGCCGTCTACCGCCTTACCGGCGTCTTCCTCGGCGGTAGCCTGCGCGATTTTTTGCTGCAGCGCGCGTAATTTGAGATCTTCCAGCGCCTGGTAGTCTTCTACCGACATGACGACGGCGACCGGTTTGCCGTTGCGATTGATTTGCACCGGCTCACGCTGCGCCTTGAGTAGCAAATCGCCGAATTGGGTTTTGGCCTCGTTCGCGCTGAGTGCGTACATTTAATCGCTCCAGTTAATTAAATCGTTCGATTTAACCATTATACGGTGCGATGGAAAAACAACCAATATTATTCCGGTGGGTAGGTTTCGTTGGACAGATGTCGCGGCGTTTCACGGCGAAAACCCAGGCCGATGATGCGGCCGAACAGGCGCGGCAGCCAGCGGCTGTTGCCGACGCGGGCGATCAGGCGCGAACCGCCCGCCGCGCGGCGTTCGCCCGGCTTGCGCTGGCTCATTTTGATCTGCAAAAACTGGATGGCCCGGGTGGGGAATTCGCGCCGGCGCTGCACGCTCAGCAGATGCTTCAGCTGCAGCCGATGCTGGCGCAGCGGCGGGATCAGGGCGTTGGCGGCGGCCACCGCGTCCTGAATCGCCAGGTTGACGCCCACGCCGCCGATCGGCGACATGGCGTGCGCGGCGTCACCGATGCACAGCACCCCCGGTTTGGCCCAGCGATCCAGACGATCGATGCGGATACTCAGCAGTTTCACCTGATCCCACTCGACGATCTCCTGCAGGCGATCGTCCTGGAATGGCGCCACCTCGGCGAGGTGCAGCAAAAATTTCTCCAGGCCGCTGCGGCGGATCGCGTCGAAGCTGCCTTTATCGATCGAGTAGCCGCACTGCCAGTAGTCGCCGCGGTCGATCATGATGAAGTTCTGCTTCGGCCCGGTATGGCCCATCGACCAGGCCGGATCGCCCGGCTGCTTGCTGAGCTTCATCCACAATACGTCGCGCGGGGCGCCGAAGGAGCGGCTGCTGAGCGCCGCCTGCTCGCGCACCACCGAGTTGCGGCCGTCGGTGCCGATCACCAGCTGGCTGCGCACGCGGATCGGGCCTTCCGGCGTGTCGGCCAGCACGCCGCATACCTGGCCGCGGTCGTAGAGCAGCTGATGAACCTGCGTCGAGGTGAGCAGCCTGAAATGGGGGAATACGGCGGCCTGCTGTGCCAAAAAGTTGAGGAACTCCCACTGCGGCATAAAGGCGATAAATTTGCAGCGCGTCGGCAGGCGGGTGAAATCCGCCAGCTTAATGTCGCGCCCGGCGACTTCGGCGTGCAGGGATTCGGCGCGCTGGTGTGGCAGCGTCAGCAGTTCGTCGAGCAGGCCCAGCTGGTGCATGACTTCCAGCGTCGACGGGTGAATGGTGTCACCGCGAAAATCGCGCAGGAAGTCGGCGTGCTTCTCCAGCACCGTCACGTCGATCCCCGCCCGCGCCAGCAGATAGCCGAGCATCAGCCCGGCGGGGCCGCCCCCCACGATGCAGCAGGTGGTGGCGTAAGGTGTGATCGGTGATGACGGCATGGCGGTTGACCCCGGAGAGCGGCCCGCATCCCGCGAACCGCAAATGAATGTTTAGTGTTGATAATGATTATCAATATCAAGTTTGGCTGTCAACCCGCGGCGCAGTGTGGTCAAAGGGGGCGGACAGATGGCCGACGCGGAACAGCTGGCCGCTTTGCACGGGGGACTGCGGCGGTTCACGCCATAAATCCAGCCGCACTAATCGCCAGTCGGCGGGATCGAACGCCACGATGGAGGCCAGCGCGCCGGGGGCCGCCTGCTGTTGCTGACGCAGCGCAGGCAGATCGCTGTAGGGGGCGATAATCTGCTCCTGACAGGTCGCCCACGCGGCCTCGGTCAGATGAGGACGAGTGAAATGCGCCAGCCACGGCAGCCAATGATTGACGCGTGGCCAGCCGAATGCCTGGCTGAGCCCCCTGAAACCTTCGCCGGTCAGGAAGTCGCTCATGCCGGCGCTGCTGTTCCACAGGTAGAAGGGGGCGTAGAGGTTCTCGGCGCTGCCTTCGTTGCGCTGCGCGTACAGATAGGCTTTGACGATCAGCTGCGGGCAGGCGTCGAGCCGGTGGCCGAAATCGGCGATGCGGCGGCGGACGATCGCCATGTCGTAATCGGCGGGCAGGGTGAAACGGTATTGCATCGCGAGCATAAGGATTCTCCGGAAAGACATTGACCGGGAGAGCGTGACACGCCATCTTTATCAGTAAAATCGGTATTATTTTGATTGATGATTCAGAAAATCAGGATGGTCAGCATGGGGCGAATAACGTTCGATCTCGAGGATTTGCGCAGCTTTGTTACCGGCGTCGAACTGGGCAGCTTTGCCAAGGCCGCTGAGCGGTTAGGGCGCTCGACTTCAGCGGTCAGCGCCCACCTGAAAAAGCTGGAACAACAGGTCGGCGCGCCGATCCTGCGCAAGTCCGGGCGCGGCATGGTGATGACCGAGGCGGGGGAAACCCTGCTCGGCTACGCGCGCCGTCTGCTGGAGCTCAATGACGAAGCCGCCGCCGCGGTGCGCGGGTTGGATCTGCAGGGCACGGTGCGGCTGGGGCTGCAGGAGGATTTCGGCGAAACGTTTCTGCCGCAGGTATTGGGCAGCTTCGCGCGCGCCAATCCGAAGGTGCGCATCGAGGCGCGCATCGCCCGCAATGCCGAGCTGATCGACTGGGTGCTGAAAGGCCAGCTGGATCTGTCGCTGGCGTGGGATGGCGGTTTGAGCACGCCGTTTCATCAGGCGCTGGGGCAGCGGCAGCTGCACTGGATCGCCTCGCCCGGCTTCGCGCTGGCGCCCTGGCGGGAAGGGGATGAGCCGCTTTCGCTGGTGATGTTCGACGCGCCTTGCCTGATGCGCAGCGCGGCGACGCAGGCGCTGGATCGCGCCGGCATTCCCTGGCGCATTGCCTTTACCAGCCGCAGCCTGAACGGCATTTGGGCGGCGGTGAATGCCGGGTTGGGCGTTACGGTGCGGGCCGCGGCGGGTTTGCCGCCTGGCCTGGCGCCGCTGGCGCCCGAACTGCTGCCCGCTCTCGGTCAGCTCGGCGTGGTGCTGCACCGCGCCGAGGATCAGCCTTCCGCCGCCGTGCAGCGGCTGGCGCAGATCGTGGTCGAGCGGATCGGCACTTAATCTTTAGCGATGGGCTGCTTGCCGCTCAGCTGGCCCCATTCGCTCCAGGCGCCGTCATACAGCTTGACCTGCGGCGCGTCGAGCGACAGCAGGCCGAACGCCAGCACGGCTGCCGTCACGCCGGAGCCGCAGCTGGTGATGATCGGCCCGTTGATGTCCACGCCCTTGTCGCTGAAGGTTTGGCGCAGCGCCTCCAGCGATTTGAAGCGGCCGTTCTCCAGCAGCTCGCCGTACGGAATGTTGATGCTGCCGGGAATATGGCCGCGGTGCAGGCCGGGGCGCGGCTCCGGCGCTTCGGCATAAAAGCGCGGCGCGGCGCGCGCGTCGAGAATTTGCACCGGCGTGCCTAACGCCTGTTCCACTTGCCGCATATCCACCACCGCGTCGGCGTTGAACCGGGCGTTGAACGTCTGCGGCTCAGGCTGCGCCGGGCCGGTCTCCAGCGCTTGGCCCAGCGCGGTCCAGCCGTTCAGCCCTTCGTCCAGCACGTAAACATGCCGGGCGCCGAAATTGCGGAAGGTCCACCAGCCGCGCGGCGCGGAGAACTGGTTGCCCTCATCGTAAATCACCAGGGTATCGCGCTCGCTGATGCCCAGCTTGCCCACCGCCGCGCCAAACTCCGCCGCCGTCGGCAGCATGTGCGGCAGCGCGGTGTTTTTGTCCGCCACCTCGTCGATATCGAAATAGACCGCGCCAGGGATATGGCCGCGTTCGAACTCGGCAAGCATGTCTTTCTTCGGCGTCAGCCCGACCGGCGACATCCGGACGTCGATCACCACCAGATTTTCATCGTTGATATGCTGCGCAAGCCATTGGGGAGTCACCAGAAACGGAGAGTTCATCGTCATTGTTCGCCTGTTGTGAAAACGGATTTTCACTATACACCAGGCCGCGCGGGGATGAAGTATGATGTTCAGTCAAAGAGGATGGGCGGGGAGCGGAGAAAACATGACGGATCAGGCGTTTGGCGGGGCCAAGATCGCGCTGCTGTGCGACGATCGCTTGCTGGTTTACCAACGGGACGACAAACCGGGCATTCCGTGGCCCGGCCAGTGGGATCTGCCCGGCGGCGGGCGGGAAAACGGCGAAACGCCGCTGCAGTGCGTGCAGCGGGAGACGCAGGAAGAATTCGGCGTGGCGATCGCCGAATGCCAGGTGACCTGGCGGCGGCGCTACGACGGCATCCTGCCCGGCTCCCCGCCGACCTGGTTTATGGCCGGCGACATCGCCCCGGCGCAGATCGCCGCCATTCGCTTCGGCGATGAAGGCCAGCGCTGGCAGATGATGCCGGTGGCGCAGTTTATTCACCATCCGCAGGGCATCGAACATCTGCGCCGCCGGGTGGCGCAGTTTATTCACCATCCGCAGGGCATCGAACATCTGCGCCGCCGGGTGGCGGAGTTTTTGCTTCAGTCCGTCTGAGGTTGCAACACGCCGCTCGGCATCAGCCGCTGGATGGTGGCGCCGACCCGCTGCACCGCCTGTTCGATCTCCGCCGTCAGCTTAGGCGCATAGTTGATGCGCAGGCAGTTGCGGTATTTGCCGGCGGCGGAAAAGATGCTGCCGACGGCGATCTGCACGCCCTGCGGCTCGAGATGGCGGTTCAGCCGCAGGGTGTCGAACGCCTCGTCCAGTTCGATCCACAGCATAAAGCCGCCGCGCGGCCGGCTGACGCGGGTGCCGGCCGGGAAGTGCTTCAGGATAAGGTCGGTCATGCGGTCGCGGTTCTGCTGGTAGCGGGCACGCATGCGCCGCAGGTGCTGCAGATAGTGCCCGCCGCGGATAAATTCGGCGATCGCCAACTGCGGCTGGGTGGCGGTGGCGCCGGAGCCGATGAACTTCATGTGCAGCACCCGCTCCAGGTAGCGGCCAGGTGCGATCCAGCCCACCCGCAGCCCCGGCGCCAGCGTTTTGGAAAACGAGCTGCACAGCAGCACGCGGCCGTCTTCGTCGAACGACTTGATGGTGCGCGGCCGCGGGTAGTGATAGGCGATGTCACCGTAGACGTCGTCCTCGATGATCGCCGCGTCGTGGCGCTGCGCCAGCGTCAGCAACCGCTGTTTGTGGGCGTCGGGCATGATGTAGCCCAGCGGATTGTTGCAGTTGGGCGTCAGTAGGATGGCCTTGACCGGCCACTGTTCCAGCGCCATCTCCAGCGCCGCCAGGCTGACGCCGGTGAGCGGATCGGTGGGGATTTCCAGCGCCTTGATACCCAGGCCCTTCAGCGTCTGCATGGTGCCGTGGAAGCAGGGCGAGTCGACCGCCACGATGTCGCCGGGTTGGCAAACGGCGCGCAGCCCGGCGGAGATCGCTTCCTGGCAGCCGGTGGTGATCAGCAACTGATCGGGGCCGATTTGGCAGCCGGAATCCAGCAGCAGGCGGGCAACCTGTTCGCGCAGCGCGGCCACGCCTTGAATGCTGTCGTAATACAGGCTGCGCAGGTCGCCGTGGCGGGCAGCGTTGCGCAGGGCGACGATCAGCGGTTTCATCGTCGGTTCGGCGATATCCGGCATGCCGCGCCCCAGCTGGATCAGGCCCTCACGCGGCCGGCTGCGCACCAGCTCCAGCACCTGCTCCCATTGCGAAATGTCTACCGGCCGCTGCACCGGCGTCGTCATGGCGGGCAGCTCGGCCTGCGCGCGCTGCGTATGCACGAAGTAGCCCGACTTCGGCCGCGCTTCCACCAGGCGCTGCTCCTCCAGCAGCCGGTAGGCTTGCTGTACCGTACTGATGCTGACGCCGTGCTCCTGGCTCAGCGTACGCACCGAAGGCAGGCGGTGGCCGGCCGGATACAGCCCTTGCTGAATACGTTGGCTGAGAATGGCGGCCAGGGTGGCGTAGCGTGTCATACAAAGGCCTCTTATCGGGATGAAGAATTAAAAAACCGGTACAGATGCTTTCAAAGTAAACCATTCAGCGGTTTTTTGGGCACAGCTGTATGAAAAAAATAGCGGCAGCGTGAATCTGTATTGTTTTTCTCCCGGCGAGCATGATGACTGCAACGTGAAAACATCAGGGAGAATAACAACATGGCTCTGTTTTCTGGTACGCCGCTGCGGCGCTCGGTAGGTTGGTCACGCTGGCGTCTCTATCTGCTGCGGCACAGAACGAGAAAGGAGCTGTTACTGTTGAACGACAGGCAGCTGGCGGACATCGGCCTGACGCAGGTGGAAGCCCGGCGTGAAGGCTATAAACCGTTCTGGAGAGAATAAGGAAAGCGAATGCTGAAACTATTGGGCAAGGCTTCATCGATCAACGTGCGCAAGGTGCTGTGGACCTGCCAGGAGCTGGGGCTGCCGCTGGTGCGGGAGGACTGGGGCAGCGGCTTTCGCTCCACGCAGGAGCCGGCGTTTCTGGCGCTGAACCCGAACGGCCTGGTGCCGGTGCTGATCGACGGCGAGCGGGTGCTGTGGGAGTCGAACACCATCTGCCGCTATCTGGCGGGGCGGGAAGGGCGCCGCGATCTGCTGCCGCAGGAACCCGGCGCGCGTGCGGCGGTGGAGATGTGGATGGATTGGCAGGCCACCGATCTGAACGGCGCCTGGCGCTATGTGTTCATGTCGCGGGTGCGTGGGCATGCGGATTATCAGGATGCCGCCAGCCTGGCCGCCGCCGAGCGTGAGTGGAACCGGCTGATGGGGTTGCTGGACAAGCATTTGGCGCAGCACGGCCCTTATGCCGCCGGCGCCGCCTTCACGCTGGCGGACGTGGTGCTGGGGCTGTCGCTGAATCGCTGGCTGATGACGCCGTTCGAACGGCCGGATTATGCGGCGCTGGCGGCCTATCAGCAGCGCCTGCTGCAACGCCCCGGCTACGTGCAGCACGGCGCCAACGGTTTACCGTGATATGAAATAAACGGTTCATTTTATCTCACCCGGATACGGCAAGCCGTGCCTGGGCTTTCTGCGTTGCATCATCCCGTCAACGTTTCATGAACGGCATCACGAATATGAACTTTATTTTCCCGCGCGCTTGTTATTGAAATTTATATTCCATATAAACCCGTTATCAGACGGCGCGTTTCATTGAACGGCGCCTGGTTCTACGCAGGATTTCGATCACGGGAGAAAATGATGAAACAGGTACGCGTTGGGTTAATCGGCACCGGTTATATCGGGCGTTGTCACGCTATCGCCTATGCGCAGGCCCCCACGGTCTTTCCTCTGAAAGGGGAGCTGGTGCTGGAGATGCTGGCGGAAGTGACGCCCGAGCTGGCGGCGCAGCGCGCCGGCGAGTTCGGTTTTGCGCGTTCGACCGGCGATTGGCGGCAGCTGGTGGCCGATCCGGCGATCGACGTGGTGGACATCTGCGCGCCCAACTTCTTGCACAAAGAGATGGCGCTGGAGGCGATCCGCCACGGCAAGCACGTGTATTCGGAAAAGCCGCTGGCGCTGGACGCCGCCGACGCGGCGGAGATGGTGCAGGCCGCCCGCGCCAAAGGCGTGAAAACGCTGGTCGGTTTCAACTACATGAAGAACCCGACCAGCCAGCTGGCGCGCGAGATCATCGCCAACGGCGAAATCGGTGAGGTGGTGCATTTTTACGGCACCCACAATGAGGATTATCTGGCCGACCCGCGCACGCCGATTGACTGGCACTGCCGCCGCGCCAGCGCTGGGCTGGGTGCGTTGGGGGATCTGGCGGCGCATATCGTCAACATGGCGCACTACCTGGTGGGCGATATCGTGGCGGTCTCCGGCGATATGCAGACCGTGATCAAACAGCGCCCGGATCCACAAGACCCGGCGCGCCTGCTGCCGGTGGAAAACGAAGATCAGGCCAGCGCGCTGCTGCGCTTCGCCGGCGGGGCGATGGGCACTCTCGAAACCTCGCGCATCGCCTGCGGGCGCAAGATGGGGCTGACCTATGTGGTCACCGGCACTAAAGGCACGCTGAGCTATACCCAGGAACGGATGGCGGAGCTGAAACTGTATCGGCACGATGAGCCGGCGGAGCGGCAGGGGTTCAAAACGCTGTTGGTAGGGCCGAAGCACCCGGACTACGCGGCGTTCTGCATCAGCGCCGGGCACGGCATCGGCTTTAACGATCAGAAGACGGTGGAGATCCGCGATCTGGTCAACGGCATCGCCGCGGGCGATCGCATGTGGCCGGACTTTGAAGAAGGCTGGAAGGTGTCTTGCGTGCTGGATGCGATAGCCGCCTCCGCCGAGCAGCGGCGCTGGCTGGAGATCAACCGCGATTGAAAATGAAATGGCGCTCTCCCGTGGACAGCGCCATTAATTTGTTATTTTGCTAACTTAATATCTTATTAAGCTAGTTGCATAGTAAGTTGCTGACCTGGCAGCTTAGAACGAGAAGCACGAACAGCCGAACGCCCCCCAGAAGGCATTCTCGTCCGACACCGGGATGCTGGAGCGGCGCGCGATGTCATGCTGATGCGCGTGTACGCCGCACGGGCCGCAGCATTGGTGCGCCTGGCTCAGCACGCCGACTTTGGCCGCCGCCGACGGCGGCGCGGAGCGGTAGTGGCCCGGCACCTGGGTAACCGGCGACCACTCCGGAAGCACCGGCAGCGGCGGCGGCGCCAGCGGCGAGAAGCTGCCGGCGGCGTAGACCACCTTGCCGTCCACCACCGTCATCACCGACTCGATGCCTTTGATCTGCTCTTCCGGCACGCTGAAATAGTCCTGCGACAGCACCGCCACATCCGCCAGCTGGCCGACCTTGATCTGGCCTTTCTTGCCCTGTTCGGTGGAGAACCAGGCGCTGCCTTGCGTCCACAGCATCAGCGCCGTTTCGCGATCCAGCCGGGCGCTGTCGTCGTACATCGCCATGCCGCCGACGGTGCGGCCGGAAACCAGCCAGTACAGCGCCGTCCACGGGTTGTAGCTGGCGACGCGGGTGGCGTCGGTGCCCAGTCCGACCGGCAGCTCGGCCGCCAGCATTTTCGCCACCGGTGGCGTATGTTTGGTGGCTTCGATGCCGTAGCGGTCAGCGAAATACTCGCCCTGGAACGCCATGCGGTGCTGCACCGCAATGCCGCCGCCCAATGCCTTGACCCGCTCGATATTGCGCTCGGTAATGGTTTCGGCGTGGTCGAACAGCCAGTGCAGCCCGTTGAACGGAATGTCGCGGTTCACCTTCTCGAACACGTCCAGCATGCGGCTGATGGACTCGTCATAGGTGGCGTGCAGGCGGAACGGCCAGCGGTGCTCGACCAGATGACGCACCACCCGCTCCAGCTCGTCTTCGGTGCCCGGCGGCAGATCCGGGCGCGGCTGCAGGAAGTCTTCGAAGTCGGCGGCGGAGAACACCAGCATCTCGCCGGCGCCGTTGTGGCGATAGAAGTCGGTACCCTGACCCGGCTTGAGCATGTCGGTCCACAGCTCGAAGTCTTCCAGCTCCTGCTTCGGCCGCTGGGTGAACAGGTTATAGGCGATGCGGAGGGTCAGCTGCTTTTTCTCGTGCAGCTCGGCGATCACCTGATAATCCTCCGGGTAGTTCTGGAAGCCGCCGCCGGCGTCGATGGCGCTGGTGAGGCCCAGACGGTTCAGCTCGCGCATAAACTGGCGGGTGGAATTAACCTGCTGTTCCAGCGGTAGCTTCGGCCCTTTCGCCAGCGTGGCGTACAGGATCATGGCGTTGGGCTTGGCGATCAGCATGCCGGTCGGGTTGCCGTTGGCGTCGCGCTGGATCTCGCCGCCCGGCGGGTTCGGCGTGTCTTTGGTGTAGCCGACCACCTTCAGCGCCGCGCGGTTGAGCAGCGCGCGATCGTAGAGGTGCAGTATGAACACCGGCGTGTCCGGCGCCGCCTGGTTGATCTCGTCCAGCGTCGGCATGCGGCGCTCGGCGAACTGGAATTCGGTCCAGCCGCCGACCACCCGTACCCACTGCGGGTTCGGCGTGCGCAGCGCCTGTTCTTTCAACATGCGCAGGGCGTCGGCCAGCGAAGGCACACCTTCCCAGCGCAGCTCCAGGTTATAGTTCAGGCCGCCGCGGATCAGGTGCAGGTGCGAGTCGTTCAGGCCTGGAATAGCGGTATGGCCATGCAGGTCGATCACCTGGGTTTCCGGCCCGGCGTGCTGCATGACTTCGCTTTCGCTACCGACCGCCAGAAACTTGCCGTCACGGATGGCGACCGCCTGTGCGGTGGGATTTTGGCGATCGACGGTGTGAAACTTGCCGTTGGTGATGATCAATGAAGCGTGGTGGTTCATAACATTCTCCCGGCGAACCGCCTAGCGGCGGGTCAGCCATTGATGAAAAACGCGAGTCACGATAGGCATCCACAGGTACACCACCAGGGCGACCACGGTGGCGTCATTGAGAAAATGGCCGAGCAGCGTGCCGTCCAGCTGCGGCAGCACCAACCCCCAAAACCAGGGCACCAGATTGGTGGAAGGGAAAATCACCAGCAGGGTGATGATGAACTGCTTCCACTGGGGCGGCTGGCGCACGCCGGGGTTGGGCGGGGTAAACCAGAACTCCGCGCCGGGGCGGATCTCGATATGGTCGCTCTCCAGCAGCAGCGGGGTGACTTCTTCGATGTATTGCTTGCGCAGCGGCGAGTGGATCCAGCGGTACAGGTTGTCGAGGTTGTCGAAGCGGACCAACACCGTATAGGCCTGTTCGCTGCCGGAAGGACGGATGACGTTGACACCCAGATGGCCGGTGAAGCCCGCGGCGTCGGGCATGATGCGGTTCAGCCAGGCCTCATAGGCCTGCTCGTTCCCCGGCGCCAAACGGTGGGTGATCACCAGCGTGACATGCTGCGGATGGGCCATAAAACCGACTCCTGAAAATACCCCGGCGCAGGGCCGGGGCAAGGGGATTATTTCACCGTGCGAGCCGGTGCGTGGTGCACCATGGTGTAAGCGTAGTCGACGCCCATGCCGTACGCGCCGCTGTGTTCGCGCACCAGCGCCATCACCGCGTCGTAGGTATCTTTGCGCGCCCAGTCGCGCTGGTACTCCAGCAGCACTTGCTGCCAGGTCACCGGCACGGCGCCGGCCTGCACCATGCGGTCGATCGAACGCTCGTGCGCATCGACGGAGGTGCCGCCGGAGGTGTCGGTCACCACATACACTTCATAGCCGGCTTCCAGCGCCATCAGTGCCGGGAAGGTCAGACACACTTCGGTCCACAGCGCTGAGATCACCAGCTTTTTGCGGCCGGTAGCTTCCACGGCTTTAACGAAGGCCGCGTCTTCCCAGGAGTTCATCGAGGTGCGTTCAATCGGGGTGATTTCAGGGTGTACCGCCAGCAGTTCCGGCCAGATATAGCCGCTGAAGCTTTCGGTTTCTACCGAGGTGAAAAGGGTTGGCACGTTGAAAATCTTGCCCGCCTTCGCCAAGCCAACAACGTTGTTTTTCAGTTGCTGACGATCAATATTAGCCACGCCGAAGGCCATTTGCGGTTGATGATCGATAAAAATCAGTGCGGAGTTGTCTTTATCAAGCAGTTGAAACTTGGACATAATTTACCTTCCCAGTGATATTTCGGTTGAACATCTGATGAGTGTAACGCCGATAAAACGCATGGTAGGCAGAGGGCGATTTCAAAGATACCGCAGAATTTTTGCCGACTTGTTGAGTTTTTTTATACACGGGAGAAAGCATGAGATTAAACCTGGAAGCGCTGCTGATTTTGGACGCGCTGGACCGGCACGGATCTTTCGCCGCCGCGGCCGCCGCACTGTTTAAAACCCCTTCGGCACTTAGCTATATGGTGCAAAAGCTGGAGAACGATCTCGACATCACCCTGCTGGACCGCTCCGGCCATCGGGCGAAGTTCACCGATACCGGCAAGCTGATGCTGGAAAAAGGCCGGGTGTTGCTGCGGGCGGCGCAGGATCTGGAGCAGCAGGCGCGCTACGTGGAGAACGGCTGGGAAAGCGAGATCACGCTCGGGATCGACGCCTCATTCCCGTTCGCCCGCCTGTTGCCACTGATCGACGAGTTCTATCGGCAACATCATCATACCCGGCTGCGTTTCAGCCACGAGGTGCTGGCCGGCTCCTGGGAATCGCTGGTTTATGGCTGCGCCGACATTATCATCGGCGCCATCTGCGAGCCGCCGTCGCGGGTGGGCTATGCGTTCAGCCGGCTGGGGCAGCTGGATTACGTGTTCGCCGTCGCGCCGCAGCATCCGCTGGCGACGCTGCCGGAACCGTTGCCGAAGGACGAAATCCGTCAGCACCGGGCGGTGGTGGTGCGCGATACCTCGCGGGTCAATGCGCCGCAGAGCCTGAACCTGCTCGAAGAGCAGGATACGCTGACGGTCTTCGGCTTCGACGCCAAGCTGCAGGCGCAGTTGGCCGGGTTGGGCTGCGGCTATCTGCCGCGTTCTCTGGCGGAACCTTACCTGAACAGCGGCGAACTGGTGGCGAAACGCGTGGAATCTGAGCGCTGCAGCGACGTTGCCTATTTCGGCTGGCGGGAAAGCGCCAGCGGTCTGGCGGCCAAGTGGTGGCGCGAACGGCTGCAGCGTTACGCGGATGACGGCGAGGCTTACCCGGCGGCGCAGTGAGGGCCACGCGATAAGGATAAATCCCCCCAATAAGGACATAGGGAATGAAAAAGACACTAAGCCTGTTGGCGCTGTTGCTGTTAAGCGGCTGCGGCGCCGGGCGTCAGGCCGGCATCCCGTTGCCGGAGCCGCAGGCCGAGGCGCAGGCCACGGTGCCGCTCAGCTATCCGGTGCGGGTGCATAACGCGGTGAGCCGCGAGCTGCGTTTGCCTGAACGCGCGCGCGGCCAACGCTGCACCATCAGCATTCGGCTGCGGCCGGACGGCAAGCTGGCGAGCAGCAAGATCGTAAGAGGCGACGCGCCTCTGTGCTCAGCGGCGAGTGCGGCGGTGCAGCACGCGCAGTTTCCGCCGATGGCCACCGCCACCGAGTACGCGCTGTTCAACGCCGTGGTGCTCGATTTCGTTCCCTGAAGGGATGTGACCGACGGGCCGCCTGCGCGGCCCGTTTTTTCGCTTTTACGCGTACGCAACCCGCTGAATTTTCACTTAGCTTTGCCATTTTCGTTATTTTGAACGCCGCTACGGCTCGCGGATACTGGGAGAAAATCTCTCACCGCGAGCCGCAGCATGTCCCATGCCCACTATTTGCACCCCGAACAGCGCGAACGAATCAGGCAGCTTTATCGGCGCCGCTATTGGCGAATGGAATTGCCCACCTGGGGGATCATGGCGGCGGTGTACGGCGGCTGGTTCGGCGTGGCGCTGGGATGGCAAACGCTGGGCCCGTGGCTTGGCGCGCCGCTGTTGATTCTCCTGACCACCTGGTACCTGTCGTTGCAACACGAGCTGATCCACGGCCATCCGACGCGCTGGCCGCGCGTCAATCAGCTGTTCGGCCTGTTGCCGCTGGCGGTGTGGTATCCCTATGGGCTGTATCGCGATTCGCATCTGCGCCACCACCGCAACGACCACCTGACCGATCCGCACGAAGATCCCGAAAGCTATTACTTCAGCGCCGCGCAGTGGCGGCGCTATCCCCGCCTGTTGCCGCTGCTGACCGCCGTGCGCAATACGCTGATCGGCCGGGTGCTCCTCGGCCCGGCGTTGGATATCGCCGCGACCCTGGCCGGGGCGGTGAAAGCGCTTGCCTCTGGGGAGTGGCGTACCTGGATGATGTGGGGAGTGCACCTGTCGCTGTTGGTGATATTGCTGAACTGGCTGCAGGCGCAGGGTATCGGCGCGGTGTTTTACCTGCTGGCCATCAGCTACCCGGCGCTGGCGCTGACCAAGGTAAGATCGTTTTTTGAGCATTGCGCCGTGGACGCACCGCAGGCACGTTCTATTATTAATGAGGCGGGCTGGCCGTGGCGGCTGCTGTTTCTCAATCTGAACTACCATTTAGTGCATCACGATCTGCCCGGCCTGCCCTGGTACGGTTTGCGCGAAGTCTATCTGGCGGAGAGTGAGACATATCAGCGGCGCAGCCAGGGATTTGTCGCGCAGGGCTACGGCGAGTGGCTGCGCGATTATGCCCTGACGCCGATCGACGTTGGCGTGCATCCGTTGCGCGCCGATGAACCGCAGGGAGAAGGCGATGCCCTGCCGACGGAAAAATTTATTGCGCGCTGGAAGCGCGTTTCTCAGGATTTTCCAACCTAACCGGCCCATGAGCCGGAAAACATATAACCAGAGGAAAAGTATGGCAATCACCTTATCACGCGGACGTTCCTTTGCCGTCGCGCTGGCCCTGCTGGCCACCGGCGGTCTGGCGCAGGCGGCCGACTCGGTGCGCGTCGGCTCCAAGATCGATACCGAAGGTTCGCTGCTCGGCAACCTCATCGTGCAGGTGCTGCAAGCCAACGGCATCAAGACCACCAACAAGCTGCAGCTCGGCACCACCAAGGTGCTGCGCGGCGCCATCACCTCCGGCGAGATCGACATCTACCCGGAATACACCGGCAACGGCGCGTTTTTCTTCTCCGATGAGAAAGATCCGGCGTGGAAGAACGCCCAGGCCGGCTTCGAGAAGGTGAAGCAGCTCGACTACGACAAAAACAAAATCGTCTGGCTGGACGCGGCGCCGGCCAACAACACCTGGACCATCGCCATTCGTCAGGACGTGGCGCAGGCCAACCATCTGAAAACGCTGTCGGATCTCGGCAAGTGGATCAACGGCGGCGGCAAGTTCAAGCTGGCGGCCTCGGCGGAATTTATCGAGCGGCCGGATGCACTGCCGGCGTTCCAGAACGCCTACGGTTTCAAACTGAATCAGGATCAGCTGCTGTCCCTGGCCGGCGGTGACACGGCGGTGACCATCAAGGCGGCGGCGGAGCAGACCTCCGGCGTCAACGCGGCGATGGCCTACGGCACCGATGGCCCGGTGGCGGCGCTGGGGCTGCAGACGCTGGCGGACCCGAAAGGCGTACAGCCGATCTACGCGCCGGCGCCGATCGTGCGCGAAGCGGCGTTGAAGGCGCACGCCAATCTGCCTGAGCTACTCAAGCCGGTATTCGCCTCGCTGGACGGGCCGACGCTGCAAAAACTCAACGCGCAGATCGCCGTGGAAGGCCAGGACGCCAAACAGGTGGCGGCCGCTTACCTGAAAGAGAAAGGGTTTGTTAAGGGATAATGCCGAGGTGCCCCCTCTGCCGTCGGGAGAGGGGGTAAACCGAGGGAGCCGGAGCGTTTCTTTGACTATTGCCGTAAAACATCGCGTCTTGTTGACGCTGTTCATGCTGTTGCTGCTGGCCGCGTTTGGCCTGCCGTTCCTCAGTTATGCCCCCAATCGCCTGTTGTCGGGCAAAAGCCTCTCCTTGTTCTCCCTGCTGCACGGCCCGGCGCTGTGGCTGCTGTTGCCGCTGGCGGCATTGGCGATCCTCAGCCTGTTGCCGCCGACGCGGGGGCGGGCGCTGCTGGCGGCGCTGGCCGCCTGCGGGGTGCTGACGCTGGCATTCTGGATCAGCGGGCAGGCCGCCGAACGCCTGGCGCAGGAGGGATCGCGCCTGGCGCGCACCTCCTGGGGCAGCGGATGCTGGCTGACGATGGCGCTGAGCCTGCTGATCGCCGCCGACGCCATGGCGCGCCTCACCGCGTCGCACCTGTGGCGCATGCTGGGCAACGCGCTGGTGCTGGTGCCGCCGGCGCTGCTGCTGTTCGGGCATCAGCTCGATCAGCTGTCGCTGCTGAAGGAGTACCACAATCGCCAGGAGGTGTTTGACGCCGCGCTGTTGCAGCACCTGACCATTCTGCTGGCGACGATGGCGCCGGCGCTGGCGATCGGCGTGCCGCTCGGGGTGCTGTGTTTTCGCTCCGAACGCTGGCAGCGGCCGATTTTCTCCGCGCTGAACATTATCCAGACCGTGCCGTCCATCGCGCTGTTCGGCCTGCTGATCGCGCCATTGGCGGGGCTGGCGACGGCGGTGCCCTGGCTGGCGGAGCACGGCGTCAGCGGCATCGGCATGGCGCCGGCGATCGTGGCGCTGGTGCTGTACGCGCTGTTGCCGCTGGTGCGCAGCGTGGTGGCGGGGCTGCAAAGCGTGCCGGCCGGGGTGATCGAATCCGCCACCGGCATGGGGCTGACGCGCGGGCAGATCTTCCTGCGCGTGCAGCTGCCGTTGGCGCTGCCGCTGTTTCTGACCGGCGTGCGCATCCTGGCGGTGCAAACCGTCGGCATGGCGGTGGTGGCGGCGTTGATCGGTGCCGGCGGCTTTGGCGCCATCGTGTTCCAGGGGCTGCTCAGCAGCGCGCTGGATCTGGTTTTGCTGGGGGTGATCCCGGTGGTCATGATGGCGGTCATCGTCGATTCGCTGTTTAAATTTTGGGTTTCAATCCTGGACGTATCGCGCCGATGATTCACTTTGAGCAAGTCAGCAAAATTTTTCAGGGCAAGCCGGCGGTGGACGATCTCACGCTGCACATCGCCGAGGGCGAATTCACCGTGTTGATCGGCACCTCGGGTTCCGGCAAGTCCACGACGTTAAAAATGATCAATCGCCTGATCGAACACGATCGGGGCAAGATTCTCTTTGCCGGCGAAGAGATCCAGTCGTTCAAACCGCAGGATCTGCGGCGGCGCATGGGCTATGCGATCCAGTCGATCGGCCTGTTCCCGCACTGGACGGTGGAGGAGAACATCGCCACCGTGCCGCAGCTGCTGAAATGGCCGCGCGTGCGCATTCGCGATCGGGTGACCGAACTGCTGGAGCTGTTGCATCTGGAGCCGGATCTGTTTCGCCGCCGCTACCCGCATCAGCTGTCCGGCGGGCAGCAGCAGCGGGTGGGGGTAGCGCGCGCGCTGGCCGCCGATCCCGAGGTGTTGCTGATGGACGAACCGTTCGGCGCGCTGGATCCGGTCACCCGTGCGGCGCTGCAGGCGGAGATCGCGCGCATCCATCAGCTCTCCGGCCGCACCATCGTGCTGGTGACGCACGACATCGATGAAGCGCTGGGCTTGGCGGATCGCCTGGTGCTGCTCGATCAGGGGCGGGTGGTGCAACAGGGCACGCCGCTGGCGCTGCTGACCGCGCCGGCCAACGACTTCGTGCGGGATTTCTTCGGGCGCAGCGATCGCGGCATCAAGCTGCTGTCGCTGGGAACGGTGGCGGAGCGGGTGCGGCCCGGCGCCGCCGAGGGCGAACCGATCGCCGCCGCCATGAGCCTGCGCGAGGCGCTGTCGGTGTTTGTGGCGCGCGGCAGCGACTGCCTGCCGGTGGTGGATGAACGGGGCGAAGCGTTGGGGGTGTTGCACTTTAACGATCTGATCGCCGGGCAGGCGCTGTCATGAACGGGCGCATCTGGCGCCTGCTGCGCGATCCGCTGCCCTGGACGCTGGCGCTGCTGTTGGCGCTGGTGTTCGGCATGGATCATCTGCGCGGCCTGTTCTCCGCCTGGTTCCCCGATCTGGAGCGGCCCATTTATCAGCAGGACAGCTTTATCGCGCTGGTGGGGGCGCACCTGTCGCTGGTGGCGATCTCCAGCCTGATCGCGGTGGCTCTCGGCGTGGCGGCCGGCGTGGCCGTCACCCGGCGCAGCGGTCGGGAGTTTCGTTCGCTGGTGGAAACGGTGGTGGCGGTGGGGCAGACCTTCCCGCCGGTGGCGGTGCTGGCGGTAGCGGTGCCGGTGATGGGCTTCAGCGAACAGCCGGCAATCATTGCGCTGGTGCTGTACGGCCTGCTGCCGATCCTGCAGGGCACGCTGGCGGGCATCGAATCGGTGCCGCCCGCCACGCGCGAGATTGCCCGCGGCGTGGGGATGAGCGCCTGGCAAATTCTGTGGCGGGTCGAATTGCCGCTGGCGGCGCCGGTGATCGTCGCCGGGATCCGCACGTCGGTGATCATCAACATCGGCACGGCGGCCATCGCTTCCACCGTCGGCACCAAAACCCTCGGCTCGCCGATCATCATCGGTCTGAGCGGGTTTAACACCGCCTATGTGATCCAGGGCGCGGCGGTGGTGGCGTTGTTGGCTATTATCACCGATATGCTGTTCGAACGTTGGGTGCGTTATCTCACCGCCTGGCGTCAGCAGACGCTGGCGTCCACTCCGGCGGGGTAAGGGGGAAATGATGCAGGTGTCTCTACCGATGTACGGCGTTGGCCGGGAGCAGGCCGAATCTTTCTGGCAGGTATTGCGCGACAAGCTGCTGCGGCTGGGGCTGCCGGCGGCGCCGGAGCGGCTCAGCTGGCCGGACGATCTGGCGCAGCACTGGCGGCGCGACGATCTGCTGCTCAGCCAAACCTGCGGTTATCCGTTGGTCAGCACCCTGTCGCAGGTGCAGCTGATCGGCACCTACCATTACCGGGTTGAAGGGTGCGACGGGCCGAATTACCGCAGTTGGCTGGTGGTGCGTGCGGGCGATCCCGGCGAACGGCTGGCGGATTTTCGCGGCCGGACGGTGGCTTATAACAGCACCGATTCCCAGTCCGGCTACAACGGCCTGCGCGCGCTGATCGCGCCGTTGGCGCAGGACGGGAAATTCTTCGGTGCGGCGATGGCCTCCGGCGCGCATTATCAGTCGCTGAAGCTGATCCGCAGCGGGCAGGCGGATATCGCCGCCATCGATTCGATCAGCATGGAACTGCTGCGTCGCGCGCAGCCGCAGGCGTTGGAGGGGCTGAAAATCATCGGCCGCACGGCGGCGGTGCCCGGCCTGCCGCTGATCACCGCGGCGGGTACGCCGCCGGAACAGGTGGAAATCCTGCGCGCCGGCGCCCGGGCGATGCTGGATGAGGCGGTCAGCGACCGCCTGCTGATCGGCGATTTCAGCCTGGTGCCGCGTTCGGCCTACCAGATTATCACTGTGCTGGAACAGCAGGCCGCCGCGCAGGGCGTGACGGCGCTCTAGCCGCCGTTACAACAGGCCGCCGCCGTCGATGTCGATCACGCTGCCGGTCACGAAGCCGTTCTCCATCGCCAGCAGGTAACCCGCCGCGACGTCGGCCGCCTGGCCGACCCTGCCGACAGGCAGGCTGCCGCCAACCCGTTCGAACAGCGCCTGACGCTGCGCGGCGCTCATGCCGTCGTAGGCTTCGGTGGCGGTGATGCCGGGGCTGACTACGTTCACCCGCCGCGGCGCCAGCTCCTTCGCCAGCTGCTTGCCGGCCGCTTCCAGCGCGGCGTTGATGGCGGTTTTGACCAGCTGACCGACGAGGTATTTACGCGACAGCTGGCCGGAGGTCAGGGTGATGGAGCCCTGCGGCGCCAGCGTCGGTAGCGCCGCCTGCACCGCGCGCAAACTGCCCCAGAATTTGACGTTGAAGTCGGCCTGCGCCCGTTCCAGGGTAGTCTCCGCCAGCGGCTTGGCCTCCACCAGCGGCCCGGCGGTGATCACCAAATGGTCGAAAGCGCCGACGGCGGCAAACAGCGCGCGCAGCGACACTTCATCGGTCAGGTCGGCCTGCATCAGGCGCAGCGCGTCGTTCTTCTCCCTGGCGTGGGGCAGGCGGCGCGAAGCCAGCACCACTTCAGCGCCGCGCGCCGCCGCCGCGTAGGCCACCGCGGCGCCAATGCCGCTGGTGCCGCCCAGGATCACCAGTTTTTGTCGTTTCAGTGGGGAATCGGGAATCGTCATGTTAAGGTCTCTTTTAGGGTAAGTTTCAACGGGATCTATCTTTCCTGATTGAAAATGACCTAACAATTGGCCTTGCTGACAAACACTTATTAATATCTTTTAAAGATCACGCAGCGCTAAAGCGGGCATTTAACTTCTGATCCACGATAATTTCGAAATCGGTAAACAGCGCTCGGGGCTTTACCGAGCGCCCCTGTTTTTCCAGTGCCACCAGGCCGTGCCCGCTCAGCGTTTTCAGCGTGGTTGACAGGTTGCTGACCTGCCGACCGGACAGTTCGGCCAGCTGGCTGATGGTCTCGGGGCGGGCGGTGTCGATAAGACGCAGCAGGGCGATATTCTCGTTGCTGAGCACCTGGGCCAGCGCAATCATCGACGTGAACCAGACTTTGGGTTCACGTTCCTGCGGCTGGTATTCCCCTTTCGCGATCGCCAGTATGCGCTTGCGAATCAGTTCTTCGGGCATCACGCCAATCAGTGCTTTCATCATCAACCTCGGTTTTCTCTCTTGCGTATGACTTCGTCTATCCGGATAAAAAAATCTTCCACCAACTGATAGGCGGAATGAAACTCGTAGGGTGAGCCTTTGTCCGTCGGGGTGTCATGTTGGTGATCGTAAACGACGCGGCCTGAAAATTTACCTTTGCGAGGGGTTTTAATGGCATGCGCGTTATCTATGCCAAAAACCCGGGTATTGTGGTTATCATGCAGGGTCAAATTATAACGGATGCCGTGAGGGATAAAGGCCGTTTGGGTCACCGTCCAAGCCTCGATTTTCCACCAATAGCCATCCTCACGATTGACCCGCGTGCCGTGCAGGCTAAGGATGTAGTCCAGTCCATTGTGTTCATCCATTGATCAAAGCTCCATTTGTTATGATCTAATCATAACTATTGAGCGTTTTATCGTCAACCCGTTACGCCGTGAAACCGGCTCTCCAAGAAGGGAAACGCATGACCTCATTTGTCGATCTCGAGGTGTTTGTCCGCACGGTGGACGGCGGCAGTTTTTCCGCCGCGGCGCGCGCGCTGGATATAACGCCGGCGGCGGCCAGCATCGCGGTGAAAAGGCTGGAGCAGCAGCTGGGCGCGCGGCTGCTGGTGCGTTCCACCCGCAGCCTGCGGTTGACGGAGGAGGGCGCCCGCTATCTCGACAGCGCGCGCCTGGCGCTGGGCGCGTTGGCTGAAGGGGAGCAGGCGATCCGCGAAAAGCATCAGGGGCTGTCTGGGGTGCTGCAGATTTCAGCGCCGTCGGATTTCGGCCGTAATCTGCTGTTAGGCTGGCTGGACGAGTTCCGGCAACAGCATCCGCATATTCAGCTGCAGCTCCTGATCAACGATCGGCAGGCCGATCTGTTCCGCGAACCGGTGGACGTGGCGTTGCGTTTCGGGGCGCTGGCCGACTCTTCGCTGGTGGCGCTGCCTATTTTGCCGCAGCACCGGCGGCTGATTTGCGCCAGCCCGGATTATCTGCGGCGGCATGGCGTGCCGCAAACGCCGGCCGATCTGGCCCGGCACAGCATTCTGGTGTATCAGCCCAGCGGCAAACGGCAGGTGGAATGGCGGCTATGGCGCGGTGAGGAGCTGGTCGAAGTGCCGCTGAACGGCAGCTATTTTACCGATGACGGCGAGGTAGCGCGGCGCTGGGCGCTGGCCGGCCACGGGGTGGTGCGCAAGTCGGCGATCGACGTGGCGGCGGATATTCGCGCCGGGCGGCTGGTGCAACTGCTGCCGGAATGGCGCAGCGACGCGGTGCCGATCAATCTGGTCTGCCCGCATCGCTCGCAGGTGTCGGAACGCGTCAGGCAGCTGCAGCGCTTTTTACAGCAGCGCTGCCAGCGTTGGATGGACGATCACTTGGCCTGAAGGGTTTCGGTTTGCGCCGGCGTGGCGGCGGCATCCCCGGCAGGCGCGCTTTCTTCGTGCGGGGTAGTAGAACGGGTGTAGATGTTCAGCCCGGCGAGAAATACGCCGCCCAAAGAACCGAAGGCGCACAGGGCGATGACGATGACGAACGCTTTTTTCAGCATAGGAATAATTTCGCAGGTTGCTTGGAACAGCGGGAATTATAGCCCCTTCACCGGGTGAAACAAGAATCGTTTTTAACGGCGGCCCACAGACCGCCTTTTGCGATCGCTACCGTTCGCTGTCGATGGCCTGCACGCGGGCCGGGCGGGCGAACAGGTATTTCCCCAGCGTCACCAGCACCACCGCCGCCACGATGATCGCCAGCGCCAGCCACTCGCGCGGCGCCAGCGATTCGCCGGCAAAGCCGATGCCGAGCAGCACCGCCACCACCGGGTTGACGTAGGCGTAGCTGGTGGCGACCGCCGGGCGCACGTTCTTCAACAAAAACATATAGGCGCTGATCGCCAGCATCGAACCGAAGACGATCAGGTACCCCAGCGCCAGAAAGCCGCTGGTGCTCGGCATCTGAGTCAGGTGTTCGCCGCTCAGCTGGCTGGCGACCAATAACACCACGCCGGCGACCAGCATCTCCGCCGCGCCGGCCATCGGCCCGGCCGGCAGCGAGATGCGCGATCCCAATACCGAGCCGAAGGCCCAGCTGGCCGACGCCAGCAAAATGAGCAGCGCGCCGGTCGGGTTGCCCGCCAGGTTGTTGCCGGTGTTGAGCAGCACGATGCCCACCAGCCCGAGCGCGATGCCGGCCCATTCCAGTTTGGTGTTGCGCATGCCCCACAGCAGGCTGAAGCAGAGGGTGAACAGCGGCACCGTCGCCACCATCACCGCGGCGATGCCGGACGGCACGTGTTGGTGCTCCGCTACCGTCACCAGGCCGTTGCCCACCGCCAGCAGCAGAATGCCGATGACGCCGGCGGCCAGCCACTGCTTCGGCGTCGGCAGCGCGTGGCCGCGCCAGGCCAGAAAGCTGAACAGCACGATGCCGGCGGTCAGAAAGCGAATGCCGGCCATCATCAGCGGCGGCCACTGCGCGACGCCGAGGCGAATGACGAAATAGGTGGAACCCCAAACGATATATAACGTGAACAACGCCCCGATCAACGGCAGGACGCTACGGCTTGGTTGGCTAAGCATAGGATTGTATTTTGCAGGGATGATTATTATTAGAACGCTCAGTAAACCCGATCGGGCAACCGATAAGCAATGGCCTTCGGCATTATTTTTCCCGGCCGCTGCCCGCCGTTCAGCTGTCCCGTCGTTTCCACTGCAGCCAGCTGACGGCCGGCAGATAAATCGACCAGCCGACGGCCAGCAGCAGCAGCATGAACTCCGGCGGCACGCCGGGCAGCAAGGCGTCTAGCTTCCAGGATACGGCGTAGGCGAAGGGGCCGACGGCGGCGCCCAGCACCGCCAGCGGCCAGGGGGCCGCTCTGACCACGTCCAGCAGCCAATACCACCAGCAGCCGAAACCGATCCAAAGCGCGATGGCCCAGAGCGGCAGGCCGTGTTGCCCGCTGTAGTGCAGCACGCCGCTGTAGCTCCAAAGCCCATCCATGCCGATGCCGCCCAAGGCGGCCAGGGCCGCGCCTTTACGGCGGGCGGCGGGGGTAAAAATCAGCGCCAGCGCCGCGCCGGCCAGCAGTATGCCGTTGAGCCGATCGCGAGTCAGCAGCGCCAGCAGCCAGCAGACGCCCAGTCCCAGCGTCGCCAGCCAGAATCCGGCATGCGGCTTCTTCATCGTTCAACTCCCGTGGGGTTACTCTGCCGCTAGCGCGCTAGGCGCCGGCGGATTTCTCAGGGCGGGCGCGAGGCCCGCTGTTTGCCTGAATGTTCGTTAATTCAACCTTAGAAGGGAAGGTGCGGGGTGCACAAGCAGAATAATCTGTACCGGTTGAAAACGTGGGCAAAAACCGGTGTTACAGGAGCGAAATGCGGTAGGCGCAGCGCCGCGAGCCGGCCAGAATGTGTTCGGCGCGCTCTACCTGCGCCTGCAGCACTTCGGTGAAGATACTCAACTCCGCCCGGCAGAAGCCCTGGCAGACGGTGGCGGCGGCGCAGATCGGGCAGTGATTTTCCACCAGCAGATAGGTACCGTCCTCTTCCTGGCGCCATTCGGCCATATAGCCTTCGCGGCAACGGATCTCGGTCAGGCGCGCCACGCGCTCCTGCAGATCGGCGGCGCCGATCATCGCCTGCTTGTAGTTGATGCGGTTTTCCTGCTCGCGGGTCTCGATCAGCACGTCGAGCGCCTGTTCGCCCAGCTTGTCGCGCACGGTGCGCAGCAGCTGCACCGTCAGATCCGCATGGGTGTCGGGAAAGCGTGCGTTGCCGGCCGAGGTCAAATGCCACAGCTGCACCGGGCGGCCCACGCCGCGCGTTTCCGCCACCGCTTCGACCAGCCCCTCTTTCGCCAGCTTGACGAACTGCTGGCGGGCTGCCTCACCGGTGGTGCCGAGCACCTTTCCTGCGTCAGAAGCTTGCTGCGGGCCGCGGGTTTTCAATAGCGTCAGCAAGCGGTCACTGACCGATTGTGCGGTGCTGCCGCTATTTTCCAAGTTTATTCTTGACATATTTCTCCGCCTCGCCCTAACTTATTCCAAGATATCTCTTGTTAAATTTAACGCAATCTCATGACCAACTCAATGCCATTCCTCTGAAAACAGGACGACAACCGTGATAACCCATGACGATAGCCGCTGGAGCGACCTTTTCTCCGGCAAAAATGCGGCCAGTGCGATCGCGCTTTCGCTCGGCGTAGCGCTGCATGCCATTAATATTCTGGTCGCCACCACCATTCTGCCCTCGGTGGTGCAGGATATCGGCGGGCTGGATCTCTACGCCTGGAACACCACGCTGTTCGTGGTGGCGTCGATCCTCGGCTCCGCGCTGTCGGCCCGCTTGCTCAGCGGCTACGGCGCGCGCAGCGCCTATCTGGTGGCTTCGCTGTTCTTCATCGCCGGGGCGGCGCTGTGTGCGCTGGCGCCGAGCATGCCGGTGATGCTGATCGGCCGCACGGTGCAAGGCTTCGGCGGCGGGCTGATCTTTGCGCTCTCCTACGCGATGATCAACCTGGTGTTCGAGCAGCGATTGTGGCCGCGCGCCATGGCGCTCATCTCGGCGATGTGGGGCATCGCCACCCTGGTGGGGCCGGCGGTGGGCGGCATTTTCGCCGAGCTGCACGCCTGGCGTTGGGCCTTCGGCATTCTGCTGCCGATCATGGCGCTGTACGCCGCGTTTACCTTCCTGATCCTGCCCAAGGGCAAAGCGCAGCAGGCGGCCGCGCCGTTGCCGGCCGCCCAGCTGCTGCTGCTGACCGTGGCGGTGCTGGTGGTGTCCGCCGGCAGCCTGGCACACAGCGCCTGGATCAACCTGGCGGGCATCGCGCTCTCGCTGCTGCTGATGGCCTGGCTGCTGAAGCGTGAAGCGCACTCGAGGGCCCGTCTGTTACCGCACGGCGCACTGCGGCGCGGTTCATCGTTGGCGGCGCTCTACATCACGACCGCGTTGCTGGTGATCGGCATGACCAGCGAGATCTTCGTGCCGTATTTCCTGCAGCTGCTGCACGGCCAGTCGCCGCTGATCTCCGGCTATATCGCCGCTGCCATGGCCGCCGGCTGGACGCTGTCCGAGATCCTCAGCTCCGGCTGGCGCGGGGCGGGTATTCGCCGGGCGATCGTCAGCGGGCCGCTGTTTGTGCTGGTGGGGCTGCTGGCGCTGGCGATCCTGATGCCGGTGCCGTCCGGTGGCCACTGGCAGGCGCTGGCGCCGATCGTCATTGCGCTGTTGCTGGTGGGATTCGGCATCGGTTTCGGCTGGCCGCACCTGCTGACGCGCATTTTGCAGGTGGCGCCTGAGGCGGACAAAGACATCGCCGGCGCTTCCATTACCACGGTGCAGCTGTTCGCCACCGCGTTCGGGGCGGCGCTGGCCGGGATGACGGCCAATCTGGCGGGGCTGAACGATCCGGGCGGGGCGGTGGGCGCGGCGTCGGCGGCGCGTTGGCTGTTCCTGGCGTTCGCGCTGGCGCCGCTGCTGGCGGTGTTCAGCGCCTGGCGCTGCGCGGCGATCGCGCCGCCGGGCGCCGAGACGGGCAATTTTGTACAAACCCCGCCCTCGCGTGAGTGCTAGAATGGCGCTCATTCAGCGGAGGTAGGCAAGATGAAGGTGGAAGGCGCAGCGCGCAAAGCATCCCGGGAACAGGCCCATTTCATGCACGTCGACGATCTCGGCGGGCTGGAAGTGCTGCAGGCCACCTACCGCCGCCAAACCTTCTCGCGCCACAGCCATGAAGGCTTCTGCGTGGGCGTCATCGACGACGGCGCCCAGCGTTTCTACCGCACCGGTGGCGAACACGTGGCGCCGCTGGGCAGCATCATTCTGGTCAACGCCGACGACATCCACACCGGCAGCTCCGCCACCGAAGAGGGATGGTCGTATCAGGCGATGTACCCGACGCCGGAGCTGCTGGCGTTTTTGTCGCGCGATCTGAAAACCGGCGCCGGCGCGACGCCTTATTTCCCCAACCCGGTGGTGCACGACGTCGGCCTGGCCGGCCAGCTGCGGATGGCGTTCAGCCTGCTGCGCAGCGATGAGAACCGGCTGATGAAAGAGACCATGGTGTTCTCGGCGCTGACCTGGCTGATGCTGCGGCACGGCAAAAGCCGCATCGATCCCACGCCGCAGAGCCGGGCGCAAAGCCAGGTGGCGCGGGTGAAAGCCTTTCTCGACGATTTCCCCGAGGCGGACATTTCGCTGCTGGAGCTGGCGGAGCGAGTGGCGCTCAGCCCTTATTACCTGCTGCGGCAGTTTCAGCAGGCCACCGGTCTGCCGCCGCACGCCTATCAAATTCAGGCGCGGCTGCGTAAAGCGCGCGGCATGCTGAAGGCCGGCAGCAGCGTGCTGGACAGCGCACTGAGCTGCGGTTTTCACGATCAAAGCCATTTCCACCGCCATTTTCGCAAGTCGATGGGCATCACGCCGGGCGACTACGTCAAATCGCTGAAATAACCTGGCAATCGGGTGCAATACCCGTGTGCGCCTGCGCCGTAAGCTGGCTTCTTCAATCAAAGGAGAAGCCCATGACTGATTCAATCCCCCTCATCACGCCGCCGTCTGCCCGCCTGCGCCCCGCGCTGCAGGGGGGAGTGGCGATCTTGCCGCTGTGCCTGGCGGTGGTGCCGTGGGGCATACTGGCGGGCTCGATGGCCCTGCAAAACGGCCTGACGCCGGCGCAGGGGCTGGGCATGTCGGCTATCGTGTTCGCCGGGGCGGCGCAGCTGGTGGCGATGGGCATGATCAAGGGTGGCGCCGGGCTGCTGGCGATCCTGCTGTCGACCTTTTTCGTCACCGCCCAGCATTTTCTCTATGCGCTGCGGCTGCGGGAGCGCATTGCGCCGCTGCCGTTACGCTGGCGGCTGGCCCTGGGATTCTTGCTCACCGATGAACTGTTTGCGCTGACCGGCGAACAGGCGCCGGCGCGTTTCGACCGCTGGTATGCGCTGGGCGCCGGGCTGACCTTTTACCTGTGCTGGTTTCTCTCCACGCTGCTCGGCATCGTAGCCGCCGGCAGCGCCGGGGATCTGGACGGTTATGGGCTGGATTTTTCCATCGCCGCCACCTTTATCGCCATCGTGGTGCCGCTGGTGCGCAGCCTGCCGGTGTTGGCCTGCGTGCTGACCGCGCTGCTGCTTTCCATTGTGTTGCACTATTTCCAGACGCCGGGCGCACTGGTGATCGCTACCGTGGCGGCGATGCTGGTCGGGCTGCTGTGCAGCGGGGGGCGCCGATGATCTGGCTGACGATAGTCTTGATGGGGCTGGTGGTGTTCTTCAACCGCTACTGCTTTTTGGCGCCGGGATTGCCACTGCGGTTATCGCCGCGCGTTAAAACGCTGCTGAGCTTTTCCGTGCCGGCGGTGCTGACGGCAATTTGCGGGCCGATTATCGCCTTCAGCGGCGACCAGCTGCGCGCCGCGCCGGATAACCCTTACCTGTGGGGGGCGGTGTTTGCCGTGATATTGGCGTTCTTTCTGCGCAACATGCTGGCGGTGGTGTTGCTGAGCCTGCTGATATTTATCGCGCTGCGCGGCATTTTTTAAAATTCGCTTGCCATATCTCTAATTTGAGATTATTTCTCTTATATGGGATTTTTCGGCGGAGTGTGAGCGATGGATAACGGTTTGGAGACGGCCGACCTGAAGTTGGCGCAGCGGTTGGCGGATTTGCGCCAGCAGCAGGGGTGGTCGCTGGAGGAGCTGGCGCAACGCACCGGCCTGAGCCGGGCGACGCTCTCGCGGGTGGAGCGCACCGAAACCAGCCCGACGGCGTCGCTGCTGAACCGGCTGTGCGCCGCCTACGGGTTGACCATGTCGCGCCTGCTGAGCGAAATCGAAGACGAACCGCCGGAGCTGCTGCGGCCGCCGCAACAGCCGGTATGGGTCGATCGCGCCAGCGGTTTTCACCGTCGCTCCGTTTCCCCGCCTGCCGCGCTGTATAAGGCCGAATTTATCGAAGCCCGGCTCGATGCCGGCGCGCAGATCGATTACGACCTGCCGTCGATTCCGGCGCTGGAGCATCACCTCTGGCTGCTGTCCGGGCAGCTGGAGCTGACGCTGGAAGGGCGTGTTTTCCGGCTGTCGCCCGGCGATTGTCTGCGCTACCGCCTGTTCGGCGCTTCCCGTTTCCATGTCCCCGGCGATGAGCCGGCCCATTACACGCTCGTTATCTGCAGGCCATAGCCATGATTGAATTACAACAGTGGGACGCCGACGCGGCGCACAACGCCATGGCCGACCTGGCCGAAATGCTGCACGCCAGCGTGGCGCACGGCGCCAGCATCGGTTTTGTCATGCCTTTTACGCTGGAACAGGCGCGGGCGTTTTGGCAGGGGCTGCTGCCGGCCCTGGCGCGGGGCGAGCGCGCGATGCTGGTGGCGCTCGCGAACGGGCGGCCGGTCGGCACCGTGCAGCTGCTGTTGGCGATGCCGGACAATGGCCGCCACCGGGCGGAAGTGGTCAAGCTGATGGTGCACCCGCAGGCGCGGCGGCAGGGCGTCGCGCGGCTGTTGATGCAGGAAGTGCAGGCGCTGGCGGCGCGTCATCGCCGCAGCCTGTTGGTGCTGGATACCCTGAGAGGCAGTGCGGCGCAGGGGTTGTACCGCCAATTGGGGTTCGAAGCGGCAGGTGACATCCCGCAATACGCCCGCGCCAGCGACGGCGGGGCGCTGGAGGCCACCTGCTATATGTACAAACTGCTGTGAGGCTTAGCGCCCGCGCCAGGCTTTGATCGCCTGTTGGCGCACCTGCAGCTTCTGCTGCGGCGTCAGCTTGTTGTAATCGCGGGCCAGCCCGCTTTCCCAATCGCCGTACATCGGGTTGGGCAGCACGATGTATTCGGTGCCGAACTTGCCCTGGTTCTCGCTGACGAATGCCCGGCGCTGCGCATTGTCCTGGTGGTAAGTCGCGGCGCCGAAGTCGTTCAGGTTATCGCCCGCGTACACCACGATGTCATAGCCGGCTTGTTTGATGGCGTCGAAGCGCGCCTGCTTATTGGAGGTGTCGGTGCTGAGCAGCACGGTCTTTTCCGACATGCCGGTGAAACCGAGCTTCTGCATGTTGGCCACCGTGGCGGCGTACTCGCTCTGCTTGCGGTTCGATACGTAGAACATCGTCCCCTGATGGGTATTAACGTAACGGGCAAACGACACCGCGCCCGGCACCGCGCCGGCCTGTTCGGCCTGCGTCCATTGGGCCCAGGTGGCGCCGTCGTACGGCTGGCCCTGCTGCGCCTGCCAGCCGGAGTAGGCGCTGTTGTCCAGCATGGTTTCATCCAGATCGACCACCACCGCCTTTTTACGGCCCGGCGCGGCCTTGGCCTGATCGAAGGCGCGCTGCGCGCTGTTGAACGCCTGATGCGCCAACGCCTGGTATTCGCCGGACTTTTGGAACCAGTTCACCGCCAGCACCGACTGATCCGCCAGCCGTTGCTGGGCCTGGGCGTCGGTGTGCGGCGGCTGCGCGCAACCGGCCAACGTCAGCAGCGCGACGCCGACCGCCGCGCCGAGGGTGAGTTTCCTTGCCTGTTTTCCTGCCATCGTTATCTCTCTCGGTTTTATTCTTGTGGGCTGTCCAGCAGCATATCCATCTCGAACTGGCGCAGGGGATCCTGCCGCCAGCCAAGATGCGTAAAGAAGGGGGCCGCCACCTCGGGCACAAAGACGTTGGCGGTCAGCGGCAAAGGGGCGAACCGCGTTTGCAGGGCGGCCAGCAAGGCGCGCGCATGCCCCTGGCCGCGGTGCTGCGGCGGCACGTAGATCAGGCGCAGCCAGCAGTGCTCGGCGCCGGGCATCACCACGGCGTAGGCTTGACGATTGAGCGTATAGGCCTGCGGTTTGCCCGGCAGCTTGAACAGCGATTCGGGGGCGATCAGCCAGGGCAGGTCGGTGGCGCCTTCCGCCGTCAGGCGATGGCTGACGGTCAGCGGATCGACTGCCTGCAGCGCCGCCGTGCCTGGCGACGCTTCCGCCGGCGCCTGATGGCCGGTCAGGGTGCGCACGATGCGCAGCCCGGCGCGATGATACAACGCCAGCGCGGCTTCGTTGCCTTCGATCACTTCCAGCGACAGCCGTCGGTCGCCGCGGTGGCGGGCATCCGCCACCAGCCGCTGCATCAGCGCCTTGCCCAGCCCCTGGCCGCGCATCTCCGGGCGCACGGAAAAGGCCGCAACCCGGCTGTGCCGGCCGCGGCGGGCGATCAGCGCCACCGCCACCGGTTCATGGCGGTGGGTGACGATCAGGCTGTCGTTCAGGCTGAGATCCTCAGCGCCGAAGCGGGCGGCGAAGGTCGGCCCGTCGAGCACGAAGCGCACGATGTAGTTTTCAAAACAGTGGTTGAGGATGTTTGCCAGCTCGTCGCTGCTGTAGCGCAGGGCGTTGTGGTAGTCGAAGCGTCCGTCGTTATGCATGGCTGATTCCGCTCGGGGGGAAAGCTATACATGTAGACCCGTTTGTTTTGCAAGGCAAGCGGGGGCATTCGTTGGCGGGAAAATAAAAACAAAAAAGCCGGACGCAGCCGCCCGGCGAAATAAAACTCTGGGTATCAAGTGACGCTAAAGTTTGCAGTGGTGGTTATTCATTCATCACATCAGAACTGGTAGGTCAGGGCGACGGCAATCACGTTGTCGTCTTTCAGACCCAGCTTGTTATTGCTGTCGAGCTGGTTGATTTTATAATCGACATAGGTCGACATGTTCTTGTTGAAATAGTAGTACGCGCCGACATCGATATATTTCACCAGGTCGGCATCGCCGATGCCTTCAATATCTTTGCCTTTCTGCTGAACGTAGCCCAGCGATGGGCGCAGACCGAAATCGAACTGATATTGCGCAACCAGTTCCAGGCCTTCCGCTTTATTGGCGAAGCCGCTGACGGAGGTGGAACGGTTATTGATGGTGGCCGTGCCGGAAATAGGCGCGATGTTGCGGCTTTCCGAGTAGGTGGCAGCCAGGTAGACATCGTTGTTGTCGTATTTCATGCCGGCGGCCCAGATATCGGCCTTGTCGCCTTTGCCGAAGGTGCCCGCTTTCTGGCTGGCGGTACGGTTGGAAGAGGCATAGGCGGCGCCCACGCTCAGGCCGTCGATAATTTCATAGCTGGAGGAAAGGCCCCAACCGTCGCCGTTCGCCTTGCTGGCGGAGCGGCCGTCGTTTTCGTTCTTGCCCTGGTACTGCACGGCGAATTTCAGGCCGTCAACCAGACCGAAGAAGTTGTTATTACGGTAGGTGGCAACGCCGTTGGTGCGGCCGTTCATGAAGTTGTCGGTCTTGACGTAAGCATCGTCGCCGAATTCAGGCAGCATATCCGTCCAGGCGCCGACGTCGTAAATAATGCCGTAGTTGCGACCGTAATCGAAAGAGCCGAAGTCTTTATATTTCAGACCGGCGAAGCCCAGACGCGTTTTAGTGTCTTTGGTGCCGTCGGATTCAGAATGGTTGGCGGCGATCTGATATTCCCACTGGCCGTAACCGGTCAGCATGTCATTAATCTGGGTCGCGCCTTTAAAGCCGATACGGACGTAGGTTTTATCACCGTCGTTGCCGGCATCATCGGAGAAATAATGCAGGGCTTTCACACGACCGTAAAAATCGAGTTTGTTGCCGTCTTTATTGTAGATTTCTGCTGCCTGTGCCGCTTGCGCAAGTAAAAGTGCCGGAATAATAACGGCCAGAAGATTACGTTTCATGAGTTACCCTGCTTTATTCGATTGAAAGACGCTTATCATCAGTTGCATTGCTGTTTTACTGTGCCGCCTGATTGTTTGCGGCGGAGAATTTTTACCGTAGTAATGTGATCTATTTATGACAAAAAATTCATTTTCATGTCGAACGATTAAAAAAGTCGCGCAAAGGGTGAATTTTTTCTTCAGCCGACGGTCGGCGGCTGGTCTACAGTTACCGATACCTTGTTCCGCTGCGGGAGGAATCATGCACGATACTTATACTTTGTTCGGTACGCAGGGCTGCGGCTCGACGATCGTGGCCGCCGCATTGGCGTTGACCGCTTTCCCCTGGGGCTATGAGGAAGTGGACTACACGCAGGACGGCCCGGAGCGCGATCGCCTGCTGGCGCTGAACCCGCTGGGTCAGGTGCCCACCTTGGTGTTGCCCAATGACGAAGTGATGACGGAGAGTGCGGCGATTATTCTGCTGCTGCACGATCGCGCACCGCATGCCGAGCTGGCGCCGCCCGGCGGTTCGCCGCTGTTGCCGCGTTTTCTGCGCTGGCTGCTGTTCATCAACGCGGAGATTTACCCCACCTTCACCTATGCCGACCATCCGCAGCGCTGGCAGCCGCAGGCGGCGGGGGCGGAACAGCTGAAAAACGCGGTAATGGCTTATCGCGAGCGTTTATTGCAGCAGCTGAACGCCGCCGCCGGCGCAGCGGGCCCGTGGTTTCTCGGCAAGAGCTTCAGCGCGTTGGATCTGTACGTGGCGGTGATGTGCCACTGGCGGCCGGGCCGCGCGTGGTTCCGGCAACACTGTCCGCGGCTGTACGCCATCGCTGAACGGGTGGAACAGCGGCCGGAGCTGAATGCGCTGCTGAGCGCGCAGTTCGACGGCGTTGCCCCGCTGGAATCCTGAATCCTCCCCGCCGCCCGGCGGGGAACCCTCCCGTTTTTCTGAACCGAGACTGCCGAAAATCCCGATTTTCACTCGCTGCGGCGGCGGGTAGCGTAAGGCTATCCGCAACTGACAGGAGAGTGTGATGCCATCAGAATCCCAGGCCGGGCAACAGGCGTTCGGCGATATTGCCCCCAAGCTGGCGCAGCTCAGCGACCGAGTGTTGTTTGACGATATTTGGCAGCGGCCGGCGCTGAGCCCGCGCGAGCGCAGCCTGATTACCGTCGCCGCGCTGGTGGCGCTCAACCGCGTGGAACAGCTGCCGTTTCACCTGCAGCTGGCGCAGCGCAACGGCGTGACGCGTCAGCAGCTGGCCGAGCTCATCACCCATCTGGCGTTCTACGCCGGCTGGCCCGCGGCGGCGTCGGCCGTGGCGCGCCTGCGCGAGCTGGAACAGGAGGCCAATCATGCCGTTTAGCCGTATCGCCCTGCTTCAGGGCAAGTCCGCCGACTATCTGCAAACCCTGTCCGACAGCCTGCATCAGGCGCTGGTGGAGGCCTTTGAGGTGCCGCCGACGGATAAATTTCAGGTGATCGATCAATACCGCCCCGGTGAGCTTATCTACGATCGCGACTATCTCGGCGGGCCGCGCAGCGCGGATTTCGTGCTGTTTTATATCACCGCCGGGCGGCCGCGCGACACCGACACCAAGCGGCGTTTCTACGGGCGGCTGGCGGCGCTGCTGGCGGAAAACCTGCGGCTGCGCCCCGAGGATGTGATGGTGGTGATCACCACCACCCAGTTGGACGAGTGGTCGTTCAGCGCCGGGCGCGCCTCGATGATCGATCCGCAGACGTAACTCGGGCTGACGCCGCGGGCGGTCTGTGGGACAATAGCGCCATCATTTCGTTTAGATAAGAGTTGAATGGCGCTCTCCTCCGCAGTTAAAGATCAGATTGGCCAGTGGTACAAAGCCCTGCAGCAGCAAATACCGGATTTTATTTCCCGCGCGCCCCAGCGCCAGATGATCGCCGAGGTGGCGAAGACGCTGGCCGGTGACTACCCGCGCCATCTGGCGATCGAGGCGCCGACCGGCGTCGGTAAAACGCTGTCTTACCTGATCCCGGGCATCGCCGTCGGGCGGGCGGAGAGCAAACCGCTGGTGGTCAGCACCGCCAACGTGGCGCTGCAGGACCAGATCTACAGCAAAGATTTGCCGCTGCTGAAGAAGATTATCCCCGATCTGAAATTTACCGGCGCCTTTGGCCGTGGGCGCTACGTGTGCCCGCGCAACCTGGCGGCGATGAGCACCGACGTCAGTCAACAGGGCGATCTGACGCTGTTCCTCGACGACGAGCTGGCGCCGTCCAGCGGCGAAGAGCAGGCGCTGTGCCAGAAGCTGACCAAGGCGCTGGCTCGCTTCGAGTGGGATGGGCTGCGCGATCACTATCAACAAAGCATCGACGATCCGCTGTGGGCCAAGCTGAGCACCGACAAGGCCAACTGCCTGGGTCGCAACTGCCACTACATTCGCGAATGCCCGTTCTATATTGCCCGCAAAGAGATCGAGAGCGCCGACGTGGTGGTGGCTAATCACGCTCTGGTGATGGCGGCACTGGAGACGGAGTCGGTGCTGCCGAACCCGAAAGAGCTGCTGCTGGTGTTGGACGAAGGCCACCATTTGCCTGAGGTGGCGCGCGACGCGTTGGAGATCGACGGGGAAATTACCGCGCTGTCGACCAACCTGCAGCTGGACATGATCGTGCGGCAGGTCGAGCAGTGCATGACGCAGTACCGGCCGAAGAATCCGCCGGGGCTGGCCAACAGCGAGCGGCTGAAGAACCATTGTGAGGAGCTGCGCGAGCTGGTGCAGATCTTCGAGCATCAGGTCAGCGCCTACCTGCCCGGCGACAGCGTGGCAGCCGAGCACCGTTTTGAAATGGGCGAGCTGCCGGCGGAGATGGTGGAGAGTTGCGCGCGGCTGTTCAAACTGACCGATGCGCTGCGCGGGCTGGCGGAGTTCGTGCTTAACGATCTCACCGAGCAGACCGGCAAGCATGACATCGTGCGCCTGCACCGGTCGATCATTCAGATGAGCCGCACGCTGGGCTATCTGGAAGCGATGAGCAAGCTGTGGCGGCTGGCGGCGCTCGACAAGTCGTCCAACGCGCCGATCTCCAAATGGGTCACGCGCGAGCTGCGCGATAACGTTACCCATCTCTACCTGCACTGCGTCGGCATCCGCGTCAGCGACCAGCTGGAGAAGCTGCTGTGGCGCAAGGTGCCGCACGTGGTGGTCACCTCGGCCACGCTGCGTTCGCTGAACAGCTTCGCGCGTTTGCAGGAGATGAGCGGGTTGAGCGAGAAGGCCGGCGATCGCTTCGAAACGCTCTCTTCGCCGTTCAATCATGTCGAACAGGGCAAGATTGTCATTCCGCAAATGCGCTACGAACCGGCGCTCGCCAACGAGGCGGAGCACCTTGAGGAGATGGCGCGATGTTTCCGCGCCGAGCAAGCGAGCGGCAAACACAAAGGCATGCTGATCCTATTCAGCAGCCACCGGGCGATGCAGACTTTCCTCAGCTACGTGACCGATCTGCGGCTGATGCTGCTGGTGCAGGGCGACCAGCCGCGCTACCGGCTGGTGGAAGAGCACCGCAAGCGGGTGGAGAAGGGCGTCGCCAGCGTGCTGGTGGGGCTGCAATCGTTCGCCGAAGGGTTGGATCTGAAAGGCGAGCTGCTGACCCAGGTACACATTCACAAAATTGCGTTCCCGCCGATCGACAGCCCGGTGATCATTACCGAAGGCGAGTGGCTGAAATCGCTGAAGCGCTATCCTTTCGAAGTGCAGAGCCTGCCGAGCGCCTCGTTCAACCTGATCCAGCAGGTCGGCCGCCTGATCCGCAGCAACCAATGCTACGGCGAGATCGTGATCTACGATCGCCGGCTGTTGACCAAAAACTACGGTTCGCGGCTGTTGGCGTCGCTGCCGGTGTTCCCGATCGAACAGCGCGCGGTGCCGGAGGCCGACAAGGCGCATCTGGCGGCGCTGAAATCCGCCGCCGACGCGGCCAAAAAAGAGAAGAAGCGCGGCAACCCGTTTGCCCGCAAGCGGCGGCGTTAATCAGAGCAGCGGCGGCAGGCGGCGTTTGACCGGCGTGGTTTTCACGATCGAGGTGTTGCTCTGCGCATGCTCGGCCAGCCGATCGAGGGTGTGGTCGAGCTGTTCCATCGAGTGCGCCACCAGCCGCACGATAAAGCAGTCTTCGCCGGTCACCTTATCGCACTCGACCACTTCCGGGATCGCCTGAATCAGCTGTTCAACCTTCTTCAGCATGCCCGGCAGCGGCTTGATACGCACCAGTGACTCGAAGGCGTAGCCCACCGCCTGCAGATTGACGTTCAGGGTATAGCCCTGGATCACGCCGCTTTCCTCAAGCCGCCGCAGCCTTTCCGACGTGCTCGGCGATGACAGCCCCACCTGCGCGCTCAGCGTCTTCAACGACGCGCGTGCGTCCTGCGCCAAAAGAGTCAGGATCTGGCGATCGATATCATCCATAACGCCTCCGTTAGGTATTTTCTTTATTATAGCTACGAGAAAAAGGCAGTTAAGCATATCTGCCTTTTTTATGCTATGGAAAGCCGTCCCGCGAAGCCGCAAGCTATGCCTCTGGGCAAGTTTGGAGGAACGCAGAATGAATGCAGAGTTAAAACGCGGCTCGCTGGAGATGACGGCGGCGATGCTGATTTCCGGCTCCATCGGCTGGTTTGTGCTGATGTCCGGCCAGCCGGTGGTCAACGTGGTGTTTTGGCGCTGCGCGGTGGGGGCGCTGGTGCTGCTGGCGGTGTGCGGCGCGCTGGGGCAGCTGCGGCGCGATGCGCTGACGCGCGCCACGCTGCTGCTGGCGATCGCCGGCGGCGTCGCGCTGGTGATCAACTGGCTGCTGCTGTTTGCCGCCTATTCCTATGCCTCTATCTCCATCGCCACGGCGGTGTACAACACCCAGCCGTTTATACTGGTGGGGCTGGGGGCGCTGTTTCTGGGGGAGCGGCTGACCGCCCGCAAGCTGCTGTGGCTGGGGCTGGCGTTCGGCGGCATGATGCTGGTGGTGCTGGCGCAGCCGCGGCAGGCGGGGGAACAGAGTCATTATTTGGCGGGCATCGCGCTGGCGCTCGGGGCGGCGTTTTTCTACGCCCTGATGGCGCTGGCGGCCAAGCGGCTGAAGGGCACGCCGCCGCATCTTATTGCGCTGATCCAGGTGGCGGTGGGGGCGGTGATGCTGTTGCCGCTGGTGGATTTCCACGTTTCGGCCAGCGTTGGGCAGTGGGGAATGCTGGCGACGCTCGGCGTGCTGCACACCGGCCTGATGTATGTGTTGATGTACGGCGCCCTGCAGAAGCTGCCGACCAACCTGATCGGCTCACTGTCGTTCATCTACCCGGTCGCCGCCATGCTGGTGGATCGCCTGGCGTTTGGCCACCGCCTGTCGGCGTGGCAGCTGCTGGGCGCGGCGATCATTCTGCTGGCGGCGGCGGGCATGAACCTGCTGGGCGAGCGGCGAGCGCGGCTGCTGCCGGCCTCGGACGGCCGGCGCGCCGGCTGATGCTCAGTTCGTTTTTTTCAGCCGGCGCCATAAAGTGGTGCGGCTGATCCCGAGCAACCGGGCGGCGGCGGCGTGGTCGCCCCCACATCGCGCCAGCGCTTCGTGGGCGGAGACGGGCGCTGGCGGCGTCTCGGGCGGCGTGCCCGTCGCCAGCTCCGGCAGCAGCCAGCGCAGCGTCTCGCCGCTCGGCGCGGCGCCGGTGCTCAGCATCAGCGCCACCCGCTCCATCATGTTGCGCAGTTCGCGCAGGTTGCCGGGCCAGGCGTAATGATTCAGCGCGGCGTAACAGCCGGCCATGGCGGCGCGCAGCGGCTCCGTCAGCGGCACGTCGAGCGCCGCCAGTGACCGTTTCAGAAAGTGTTCCGCCAGCATCGCGATATCGTCGCCGCGCGCCCGCAGCGGCGGCAGCTGCAGCCGCAGGGCGCTCAGGCGGTAGAACAGATCGGCGCGAAAGTCGCCCCGTTGAATCGCCTGCTCCAGGTGGTTGTGGGTGGCGCTGATGACGCGAAAGTCGACCGCCACCGGCTGCTGCCCGCCGACTCGGGTGACGGCCTTCTCTTCCAGCGCGCGCAGCAGCCGGGTTTGCAGGTGCAGCGGCATTTCGCCGATCTCATCCAGAAACAGGGTGCCGCCGTTGGCGGTTTCCAGCAGCCCGCGTCGGCCGCCGCGCCGTGAGCCGGTAAAGGCGCCTTCCTCATAGCCGAACAGCTCCGCCTCCAGCAGCGATTCGGCGATGGCGCCGCAGTTGATGGCGACGAACGGCGGCGTCGCGCCCCTGGCCGGTGCGCCGCGCCGGGAAAAGTATTCCCGGTGGATCGCCTGCGCCGCCAGCTCCTTGCCGGTGCCGGTTTCTCCTTCAATTAATACCGCCGCCGGCGAGCGGGCGTACAGCATGATGGTGCGTCGCATCTGCTCCATCTGCGGGGACTCGCCCTGCAAATCGCCCAGCCCGTAGCGCGGTTGCAGGGTATTGCGCGTGGCGTAATCGCCACCGCGTTTGCTGCCGCCCCGCATCAGGCGCGTCACGTCCAGCGCATCGCTGAAGGCGGCGCGCAGGGTGGCGGCGGAATAGAGAAAAATGGCGGTGAGCCCGGCCTCTTCCGCCAGATCGCTGATGAGGCCGGCGCCGACCACCGCCTGAATGCCGGCGGCTTTCAGCTCGGCGATCTGGCCGCGGGCATCCTCTTCGGTGCCGTAGCTGCGCTGCTCCAGCGGCAGATCGAAGGTTTGCTGGAACTCCAGCAGCGCGGGCAGAGGGGTCTTATAGGTGATGACGCCGATCCGATCGGCGGTTCTGCGCGCCTTGCTCAGCGCCTGCAGCAGATCGAAACCGCCGGGCTTGACCAGGATGACCGGCACCGACAGGCGGCTTTTCAGGTAGGCGCCGTTGGAGCCGGCGGCGATGATGGCGTCGCAAGGCTCGGTCGCCAGTCGGGCGCGGATGTGCTGCACCGCCTCCTCAAAGCCGAGGCGGATCGGGATGATGGTCGCCAGATGGTCGAACTCGAGGCTGATGTCCCGGAACAGATCGAACAGGCGGGTGATGGAGACGGTCCAGATCACCGGTTTGTCCGGCGTGACGTGATCGCTCATGGTGGGTTACCGAATGGAAGTGGCTGCATTAGGTGTAGCCCGGTTTCAGTGATGTTTCAAATTTACTGTGTGAAACAACGATTGAAACGTTAACTGAAACGTTTTTTACCCCTTTGCCAGGCTAATGGCGCTGAAGGTGTTGTAACTCACTTATTTTTATCGTGTTTAATTTTTCCCCTCACCGAAGTACAACCTGGCCCGCCCCTTGCTCTGTCTGTTTCATCTGGCTAATCGGAGAAAACGTCATGACGCTGCGCTCACCCGGGCTCGCCTTTCGTCAGGCCCTGAGTAAAGAAAAACCCCTGCAAATCGCCGGCGCGATCAACGCCAACCATGCGCTGCTGGCCCAGCGGGCCGGATTCCAGGCCATCTACCTTTCCGGCGGCGGCGTGGCGGCCGGTTCGCTGGGGCTGCCGGATCTGGGTATTTCGACCCTGGACGATGTGCTGACCGACATTCGCCGCATCACCGACGTTTGCCCGCTGCCGCTGCTGGTGGATGTGGACAGCGGTTTCGGCGCTTCGGCGTTCAACGTCGCCCGCACGGTGCGTTCGGTGAGCAAGGCCGGGGCGGCGGCGCTGCATATCGAAGATCAGGTCGGCGCCAAGCGCTGCGGCCATCGCCCCAATAAGGCCATCGTCTCCACCGAAGAGATGGTGGATCGCATCAAGGCGGCGGTGGATGCGCGCAGCGATCCGGACTTCGTGATCATGGCGCGCACCGACGCGCTGGCGGTGGAGGGGCTGGAGGTGGCCATCGAGCGCGCTCAGGCTTACGTGGCGGCCGGGGCCGACATGCTGTTCCCGGAAGCGATCACCGAGCTGGGCATGTACCGCCGCTTTGCCGAGGCGACGCAGGTGCCAATCCTGGCCAACATTACCGAATTCGGCGCGACGCCGCTGTTTACCACCGACGAACTGCGCAGCGCCCAGGTGGATATGGCGCTGTATCCGCTGTCGGCCTTCCGGGCGATGAACCGCGCGGCGGAACGGGTGTACCGCGCTTTGCGCGAGGAGGGCACGCAGAAAAGCGTCATCGACACCATGCAGACCCGCAACGAGCTGTACGAAAGCATCAACTACTATTTGTTCGAAGAGAAACTCGACGCTCTGTTCGCTCGCCAGCGCGACGAATAAGCGCCATTCACGCAGAAGCCAAACGAGGACAGTATGAGCCAAGCGATCCCCCCGCAAAGCCCGACTGGCGATAAGCCGAAAAAATCCGTGGCGTTATCCGGCGTGCCCGCCGGGAATACCGCGCTGTGCTCCGTAGGGCGCAGCGGCAACGATCTGCACTACCGTGGTTACGACATTCTCGATCTCGCGCGCCACTGCGAGTTTGAAGAGGTTGCCCACCTGCTGATCCACGGCAAATTGCCCAACCGCGATGAGCTGCAGGCCTACAAACACCGTCTCAAAGCGCTGCGCGGCCTGCCCGCCAGCGTGCGAACGGTGCTTGAGGCATTGCCTGCGGCGTCTCACCCGATGGACGTGATGCGCACCGGCGTCTCGGCCCTAGGCTGCACGCTGCCGGAAAAAGAGCAGCACGGCGCGGCCGGCGCGCGCGACATTGCCGATCGGCTGCTGGCCTCGCTGGGATCGATGCTGCTGTATTGGTATCACTACAGCCACAACGGCGAGCGCATTCAGCCGGAGACCGACGACGATTCCATCGGCGGCCACTTCCTGCACCTGCTGCACGGCGAAGCGCCTTCCGCCAGCTGGGAACAGGCGATGCACGCTTCCTTGATCCTGTACGCCGAGCATGAGTTCAACGCCTCGACCTTCGCCGGCCGGGTGATCGCCGGCACCGGCTCCGACGTCTATTCGGCGATCGTCGGCGCCATTGGCGCGCTGCGCGGGCCGAAACACGGCGGCGCCAACGAGGTGTCGCTGGAGATCCAGCAACGCTATGAAACGCCGGACGAAGCGGAAGCCGACATTCGCCGTCGCATCGACAACAAAGAGGTGGTGATCGGCTTCGGGCACCCGGTGTACACCGTCTCCGATCCGCGCCATCAGGTGATCAAAGAGATCGCGCTGCGCCTGTCGCAGGAAGCGGGGGCGATGAAGCTGTATGACATCGCCGATCGGCTGGAAAGCGTGATGCGCGACACCAAAAAGATGTTCCCCAACCTCGACTGGTTCTCGGCGGTGTCTTATCACCAGCTGGGGGTGCCCACCGAAATGTTCACGCCGCTGTTTGTCATGGCGCGGGTGAGCGGTTGGTCGGCGCACATCATCGAGCAACGGCAGGACAACAAAATCATTCGCCCGTCCGCCAACTATACCGGGCCGGAAGCGCGGGCGTTCGTACCGCTGGATCAGCGCTGAGCGCCGATCGTTATTCACTATGGAGCCTTTGGGAATCATGATGCTTGAGTCTGCCAATACCCGCCGTCCGCCGTTCGATCGCGAAATGGTCGATATCGTCGATTATGTGATGAAAGAGGCCGTCGATACCCCGGCGGCGTACCGCACCGCCCATTATTGCCTGCTCGATACCCTCGGCTGCGGGCTGGAGGCGCTGAGCTATCCGGCCTGCAAGAAACTGATGGGGCCGGTGGTGCCGGGCGCCGAGGTGCTGAGCGGCAGCCGGGTGCCGGGCACCCGCTTCCAGCTGGATCCGGTGCAGGCGGCGTTCAATATCGGCACCATGATCCGCTGGCTCGACTTCAACGACACCTGGCTGGCGGCGGAGTGGGGCCACCCGTCGGATAACCTGGGCGGGATCCTGGCGGTGGCCGACTGGCTCTCGCGCCAGGCGGTGGCGGCAGGTAAGGCGCCGCTGACCATGCGGCAGGTGTTGATCGCCATGATCAAGGCGCATGAGATCCAGGGCTGTCTGGCGCTGGAAAACGCCTTCAACCGGGTGGGGTTGGATCACGTGCTGCTGGTGAAGGTGGCGTCTACTGCGGTGGTGGCGCAGCTGCTCGGCCTGAGCCGGGCGGAGATCCTGAATGCGGTGTCGCTGGCGTGGGTGGACGGGCAGTCGCTGCGTACCTATCGCCACGCGCCGAACGCCGGCACCCGCAAATCCTGGGCGGCGGGGGATGCGACCGCCCGCGCGGTGCGGCTGGCGCTGATGGCCGCCACCGGCGAGATGGGCTACCCCTCGGCGCTGACGGCCCCGACCTGGGGGTTTTACGACGTTTCATTCAACGGCAAGCCTTTCCGCTTCCAGCGGCCGTACGGCGCGTACGTGATGGAGAACGTGCTGTTTAAAATTTCGTTCCCCGCGGAGTTCCATGCCCAGACCGCCGTGGAGGCGGCCATGACGCTGCACCGCTTGATGCAGGCCGCCGGTAAAACCGCCGCCGACATCGCCAGGGTGAGCATCCGCACTCACGAGGCTTGCCTGCGTATTATCGACAAGCAGGGGCCATTGGATAACCCGGCGGATCGCGATCACTGCATTCAGTATATGGTGGCGATCCCGCTGCTGTTCGGCCGGCTGACGGCGGCGGACTACGAGGATCGGGTGGCCGAGGATCCGCGCATCGACGCGTTGCGCGGCAAGATCCGCTGCCATGAAGATCCCGCCTTCACCCGCGATTATCACGATCCGGAAAAACGCTCGATCGCCAATGCGCTGACGGTGGAGTTCGCCGACGGCAGCCGCCTGGATGAGGTGGCGGTGGAGTATCCTATCGGCCATGCACGGCGGCGCGAAGAGGGCATCCCACTGCTGATCGAGAAGTTCAAAACCAACCTGGCGCGCCAGTTCCCGGCGCTGCAGCAGCAGCGTATTCTCGAGGTGTCGCTGGACCGGCAGCGGCTGGCGCAGATGCCGGTCAACGAGTATCTCGATCTGTGGGTGATCTGACGCGAGCGACGCTGACAAGTCACGTCGGCGTCGCTATGATGGACGCTCCATTCCCGTCCCTCTTCTTATCAGGTGATTCATGATTGATGCCGCAACGCTGTTGTTGTTTTCCGGTGCCTGCGTGGCGCTGGCGCTGACCCCCGGCCCGGATATGCTGTTGATCGCTTCGCGCAGCGTCAGCCAGGGGCGGCGCGCCGGTTTCGCTTCGCTGGCGGGCATTCAGCTCGGCACGTATTGCCATGCGTTGGCGGCGGCGCTGGGGTTGTCGCAACTGTTCGTCGCCGTGCCGCTGGCCTACGACGCGGTAAGAATGCTGGGCGCTGCCTATCTGCTTTATCTGGCGTGGAAAACGCTGCGATCCGGCAGCAGTTTGCAGGCTTCCGCCGGGTTGCAGGCGGTGCCGACGGCGCGCATCTTCCGCCAGGGGCTGTTCACCAACATCCTCAACCCGAAAATGGCGCTGTTCGTGCTGGCGCTGTTCCCGCAGTTTATCGATCCGCGTTCAGGCTCGGTGGTGGTGCAGATGCTGGCGCTGGCGACGGTGCTGAATCTGGTGGGGTTGCTGATTAACGGCGGGGTGATCCTGGCGGTCAGCGGCATGAAAAGCCGCTTCGCCGGCCGCCGCTTCAGCGCCCGCTGGCCGAACTACCTGCTGAGCGGGGTATTCGCTGGGCTGGCCTGCAAGCTCATTTTCGACAGCCGCCGCTAACCCTCGCGCAGCAGCGCTTCAAATGCCGCGCTGGCCGGTTCGTCCGGCAGCGCGCTGTACATCACCAGCCGCAGGTGATTCTCTTCGTCGACGATGAAAGAGGCGTGGTCAAAGGTGACCGGGCCGATCTCCGGGAGGGTGAAGCTACGCCGCCCCTGGCAGCGCCCGTGGATATCGTGCTGCCGCCAGAGCCGGCGGAACGGCGGCGATACCCGCTCCAGCGCCTGTACCCGTTGGCGCATTACCTCATCCTCCGGCGCGCGGGCATAGTCGCGGCGGAAGCTGGCCAGGATTTGCGGTGCCTGCGCCTCCCACTCCAACAGGCGTTCATTGAGCTGCGGATCGGCAAACAGCATCCACAACATGTTGCGCTCTTCCGCCGGGCGTTCACCGATGGCGAACAGCCGCTGCGCCGCTGGGTTCCAGGCGATGATGTCCCAACTCAGGTTCATGACGTAGGCCGGCCGCAGCACAAGGTCGTCCAGCAGCCGCTGCACCAGCAGTGAGACCTGGCACCACTGATGGCCGACCGGCACCGGCGGCCGCTGATGCGCCAATAAAAACAGGTGGTAGCGGCCGGCGGCGTCGAGCTGCAGCACCCGCGCCAGGTTCTCCAAAAATGCCACCGACGCATTGATTTCCCTGCCTTGTTCCAGCCAGGTGTACCAGGTGAGGCCGACGCCGGCCAGCGCCGCGACCTCCTCGCGCCGCAATCCCGGCGTGCGGCGGCGGCTGCCGCTCGGCAAACCGACCGCCTCCGGCGACAGCTGTTCTCGCTTTTGACGTAGAAAATCCGCCAGTTCGTGGCGGGTGCGCTCGAGGGTACGTGGGGGCATGGCGGCCGTCCTGTTGCTGTTAGTAATAGTATAAATGGCTATATAGTAACAGTTTAAACCCTGTTCCATACTGCGGCCATCATAATCGCTGGAGGTGGTATGGAACATTCATTGTCTCGTGAACGGCGGGCATTGCCCGGCCTGCCGGTGCTGTTGTTGGGCGGTTTTGTCACTGTGTTCGATCTGTTTGTGGTCAACGTGGCGGCGCCGGTGATCCAGCGGCAGTTCGCCGCCGATTTCGCCGGTGTCGGTTTGATCGTCGCCGGTTATGAACTGGCGTTTGGGGTGCTGCTGATCGCCGGCGGGCGTCTGGGCGATCGTTTCGGGCGCCGGCGTCTGTTCAGCCTCGGCATGTTGGGATTTGCGCTGAGCTCTCTGCTGTGCGGGCTGGCGGGATCGCTCAACCTGCTGATCGCGGCGCGTATCCTGCAGGGGGCGGCGGCGGCGCTGCTGTTCCCGCAGATCTACGCCTTGATGCGGGTGCTGTACGCGCCGCAACAGCGGCGGCGCGCCTTTGCCTGGCTGGGCATGATGCTGGGATTGGCGGCGATCTTCGGCCAGATCCTCGGCGGGTTTATCATCGAGGCCAACCTGTTCGGCAGCGGCTGGCGCATGATCTTTTTGATCAATTTGCCGATCGGCGCGCTGGCGCTGTGGGCGGCGCGGCGCATTCCCGAATCGCGGGTGGCGCAGGCGCAGCGGCTGGACGGCGTAGGCCTGTGGCTGGCGGCGATCGGCCTGTCGCTGTTGCTGCTGCCGCTGCTGGAAGGGCCGGCGCGCGGCTGGCCGTGGTGGATAGCGCCGATGCTGGCGTTGGCGATGGTGACGCTGTGGGGCTTCCTGCGGTGGGAGCGCCGTCTGGCGCGGCGCGGCGGTGATGCGGTGCTCGATCCGGCGCTGTTACGCCAGGCAGGCTTCGCGCCGGGCATGGCGGTGGTGCTGGCGATTTATGCCACCGCCTCCTCGTTTTTCTTGTGCTTCGCGCTGCTGCTGCAGGCGGGGGCGGGGCTTACGCCTTTTCAGGCGGGCAGCCTGTTCGCCCCGGCCAGCGCGGCCTTTATGCTGGCGTCGATGCTGGCGCCCCGGCTGGCGCTGCGTTGGGGCAATGGCGTACTGAGCGTGGGCGTAGCGATTTACGCCGCCGGGTTGGCGCTGTTAATGGCCCAGGCGCTGTGGGGCGCGGCACTGGCGCATCCGCTGCGGCTGCTGCCGGGGTTGGTGGTGCTGGGATTCGGCCAGGCGCTGAGCATGACGCCGCTGCTGAATTTGGTGCTCGGTTTGGCGCAGGAGCGGCAGGCGGGCATGGCGGCGGGCCTGGTTGCCACCGTGCAGCAGGTGGGAGGCGCGCTGGGCATCGTGGTCAGCGGCGTCGGCTTCGTGCCGCTGCTGGCGAACGGCGGCGCGGCGGAACGCTATGCGCAGGCCTTTGCCGGCGCCATGGTATTTAATCTGTTGGCGATGGGCATTGCCCTGATCTTGTTAAACCGGATCACTCGAAATAGTCAGAAAGCGGATCTTAAGTAGGCCGCCGGCGGGTGCTTTACTGTGGTCATCATGAGAGAGCGTAAGGAGCCACACTGATGTTTCAACCCGCCGCATTTCGCGAAGACGATCTGGATGCCCAACTGGCGCTGGTGCGCGCCCACCCGTTGGGGCTATTGGTCAGCCACGGCGAGCAGGGATTGACGGCCGATCCGCTGCCGTTTCTGGCCGATGTCGAACAGGGGCAGATCCGGCTGCGGGCGCACCTGTCGCGCGCCAACGAGCACTGGCGGCGGCTGCAGCAGGCGGCGGAATGCCTGGTGATTTTTCAGGGTTTGGAAGGTTATGTGTCGCCCGGCTGGTACCCAAGCAAGCGCCAGACCGGCAAAGTGGTGCCGACCTGGAATTACAGCATGGTGCAACTGTATGGCGTGCCGACGGTAATGGACGACCCGGCCTGGCTGCGCCGCCAGCTGATCGACCTGACGGCGCAACAGGAAGGGCGCCGCCCGGCACCCTGGCAGCTCGACGACGCGCCGGCCAACTACATCGCCGCGCAGCTAAAAGGCATTGTCGGTATCGAGATCGCCGTCACCCGGCGCGAAGGCAAATGGAAGATGAGCCAAAACCGCAGCGCCGACGATGCCGATGGGGTGATCGCCGGGCTGCGCGAAGGGGATGAAACGCAGCGGCGGCTGGCGGCGGAGGTTGAGCGGCGGCGCGGATAGGGTATGCTAACCGAAGAGTGAGCAAGGGGAACCTTCGGATGGATTACACCAAAATTATCAAAGAAATAGGCCGCGGCAAAAATCATGCGCGCGACCTGGACCGGCAGACCGCTTTTGAGCTGTATCAGGCGATGCTGGCCGGGGCGGTCCCCGAGCTGGAGCTGGGCGGCATTCTGATCGCGCTGCGCATCAAGGGTGAGGCCGAAGAGGAGATGCTGGGCTTCTACCAGGCGATGCAGCAGCAGGTGTTGCTGCTGCAGGCGCCGCAGGGGCGGCCATTGCCGGTGGTGCTGCCGAGCTACAATGGCGCGCGCAAGCAGGCCAACCTGACGCCGCTGCTGGCGCTGCTGCTCGCGAAAGTGGGCCTGCCGGTGGTGGTGCATGGCGTGCTGGACGACAGTACCCGCGTGACCAGCGCCGAGATTTTCCGCGCCCTGGGGCTGCCGTGGTCGGAACAGGCCGCTCACGCCCAGCAGCGTCTCGATAACGGCGAGGCGGTATTCATGCCGGTTTCCACGCTGTCGGCGCCGCTGGCGCGGCAGCTCGGGTTGCGTTGGCGCATGGGGGTGCGCAACAGCGCCCATACGCTGGCCAAGCTGGCGACGCCGTTCGGCGAACAGGATGCGCTGCGCCTCGCCAGCGTCTCACACCCGGAGTATGTCGGCCGGGTGGCGTCGTTTTTCCGCCAGATCGGCGCCCGCGGGCTGTTGATGCACGGCACCGAAGGCGAAGCCTACGCCAACCCGCTGCGTTGCCCGCAGATTCATTATATTGCCGGCGGCGAACAGCGGGTATTGCTGGAGCGCACCCTGCAGGATGAAACGCCGACGTTGCCGGCGGCGAAAGACGCGGAAACCACCGCGCGCTGGACCGAGCGCTGCCTGGCGGGCGAGGTGGCGATCCCGCAGGCCATCCAGCGGCAGATCGCCTGTTGCCTGGTGGCCGCCGGCGAGAGCGAGACGCTGGAACAGGGGCTGCAGCGCCTGCATCAGGCCTGAGCGCGACTATACTGGGATATTTCCTCATCGGCTGAGAAGGACGGTTATGCAACAGGCTCTCGATTACTTCAATCAATTGAACCAGGATTACCTCGACGTACACCGCGCCAAAGAAGAGCTGTTCTGGCAAAACTACATGGGCACCGGCGGTGAAGACGTGTCGGCGCGCTTTTCCGCCGCGGAAAGCGCCTATAAGCGCTTTATCGCCGAACCGCGCCGGCTGGCCGAGATCCGCAATCTGCTGGCCGGAGTGGAAACGCTGCCGCAGGAGGCGCAGCGCGATGCGCTGATCCACGGCCTGCAAGGCTGGCTGCGTTTCTTCGACTGTAACGCCATTGAAGATCCGCAGGCGCAGGCGTTGTTGGATCAGATCATCCACTCCGAATCCGATCTCTACTCGCGCCGCAAGGGCTATCAGGTCACGCACCTGAACGCCGAGGGCCAGCGGGTGGCAGCCTCGCTCGGCGAACTGTTGACCAACCAGGCGACCAACCCGAACGAAGACTACCGCCGCAGCTCGCAGCAGGCGCTGCGCGATCTGGAGCAATGGCTGCTGCATAACGGCCTGCCGGAGCTGATTGGCCTGCGCAACCGCTTTGCGCGCCAGATGGGTTATCGCAACTATTTCGACTACAAGGTGAACAAAACCGAGCGCATGACGCCGGAGCAGCTGTTCGCCATTCTGGATCGCTTCGAGCGGGAAACCCGCGAGGCCAACGCGCGCAGCCTGCAACAGCTGGCGGCCGACAAGGGCAGCCAGGCGCTGGAGCCGTGGAACGTGCGCTTCGCCAGCGCCGGCGACGTCACCCGTCAACTGGATCCTTACTTCCCGTTTTCTCGTTCGCTGGAACGCTGGGTCGACAGCTTCAAACGCCTGCACATCGGCTTTGGCGGCGCCGAGATGAACCTCGATCTGCTGGTGCGCAAAGGCAAGTATGAGAACGGCTTTATGCACGGCCCGGTGCCGCCGTTTGTGCGCCAGGGGGAATGGGTGCCGGCGCGCATCAACTTCACCAGCCTGGCGCAGCCGGGGCAGGTGGGCAGCGGGGCTTACGGGCTCAACACCCTATTCCACGAGGGCGGCCATGCGGCGCACTTCGCCAACATTCGCCAGAATGCGCCGTGCTTCTCGCAGGAGTTCCCACCGACCTCGATGGCCTATGCCGAAACCCAGTCGATGTTCTGCGACAGCCTGCTGGACGACGCCGACTGGCTGAAACGCTATGCGAAAAACGCCGCCGGCGAAGCGGTGCCCGATGCGCTGATCGAAGCCGGCATCGCGGCGCGCCAGCCGATGCGCGCGTTTAACGAACGCCATATCCTGCTGGTGCCGTACTTCGAGTGGGCGCTGTATCAGTGGGATGATGAGCAGCGCACGCCGGAAGCCATCACCGCGCTGGCGCGCGAGGTCGAGCAAAAGATCCTCGGCATCAGCGGCAGCCCGCGCCCGACGCTGGCGATCCCGCATCTGCTGTCGCTGGAGTCTGCCTGCTCTTACCAGGGCTATCTGCTGGCGATGATGGCGGTGGAACAAACCCGCCAGTTCTTCCTGCAGCGCGACGGTTACCTGACGGACAACCCGGCCATTGGCCCGGATCTGGTGCAACACTATTGGCTGCCGGGCAACAGCGTCAGCCATGACGACACGCTGCGCAGCCTGACCGGCGAAGGGTTCAACCCGGACTCTCTGGCGCAGGCCTGTAACCAGACGGTGGCGCAGGCGTGGCGCGAGGCGCAGCAGACCATGGCCGCCGCCGCCGCGCGACCGCAGCCGCCGGCGGATTTCGATTTGGAGGCGCACATTCGGGTGGTGGACGGCGAGACGGTATTGGCGGATAACGCCGACGGTGACGAACGGATGTGCCGCGACTTCGCCGCGGCGATAGAGGCGCGTTTGGTTTAAGGCTGACAATAAAATCCACGCGGCCGCGTGGATTTTATTTAATGATTAAAACCGGGCGTTATTTTATTCGAAATAGACGTCGGGATTATCGGCCAGGGACACGAAGCTCTTGGTGTTTCTATCCAGCGTACGAATTTCGCCGCTTTCGATGTCGTACACCCAGCCGTGCAGGCGCAGCCCGCTGTTGCGCAGACCCACCGCAACAGAAGGGTGGGTTTTGATATTATTTAGCTGGGCGATAACGTTCTCTTCCACCATAGCGTTAACTTTGTCTGTTTCGCTATTCCAGGTTTTCTTCTCGACCACCGCTTTGGCCGCATCCGCGTAGTGCAGCCAGTGGGCAACGGCAGGCATAGGGTCGAGGCATTGGCAGGACGCGATAGCCTTCATGGCGCCACAGTTCGAGTGGCCACAAATCACGATATCAGTCACGCCCAGCGCTACCACCGCGTATTCGATAGTCGCAGAAACCCCACCCGGCTCCGGGCCAAAGGAAGGGACGATGTTACCGGCGTTGCGGATAACGAACAGTTGCCCAGGCTCTTGCTGCGTCACCAGCTCGGGCACCAGGCGGCTGTCAGAACAGGAAATAAACAGCGCTTTAGGATTTTGGCTGGAGGCCAGGCTGCGAAAGAGTTCCTTACGCTGCGGGAAAATCTCTTTCTGGAAACTGAGGAAACCTTCAATAATATGTTGCATACAACGCTCTCTGCATCTGTAGTCTGCGTAACATGATAATCATCCTCTCCCGTTAGTCCAGCAATGGGGTGGTAAAAAAATGTGTGCTCATCTCCCCTGCAAACCCCATTAAATACGGGGTTTCTACCCGTTTTCGGCAGCATTGTCCGGTTCGTTTACGCGTGGGGTGCTGAAGAAGCGGACGGTTAGAAACTCGCTGTCTTGCCTGTTCGGCGCTAACGATGAAACCGTGTTACGGTTGTTCATCCAAGAGCCGCGTAACCCTAAGGCAATGAAATGAAAAAACTGACTTTTTTAGTGGCGTTGGTATTACTGAGCGGCTGTGTGCAGGGGCGCCCCTGCTTCTATCCGGCAAACGTCAGCGTTAAAAACAATCGCGTATGCATTAGCGTGCCGGACGATATTGCCGGAAAACGCGAGCTGGTGGGCATCGGAATTTATCAACCGGGGGCCGGCGGGAAGGCGGAATGGTCCACTTCTGTTGCGCCAGGTCAGCAACCGATAGCGGTCATGCCAGGCGAATGCTTGGCGGTGGCTTTCGACGGGTTCCAGATTGGGCATAGCTATTCGGTTGAGATTGCGACGGTCGGCAATGCGTCAAATGAGGCGCCGCGCAAATATTGGACTGAATTTACATTGGTTGCTGACAAAACAGACGGTAAGAAACTCGCTGTCGTACCCATTCAGCGCTAATGCACTTGAACATAAAAAAAGCCCGCCGGGGTGATAGCCGGCGGGCTTTTTGACGTCTGGGGCGGTGATTATTTGTAGATAACCGCGGTGGCGTGCATCAGGTTGTTACCGCTGGTGGAGGTGATGGTGAAGGCCTTGGCGCCTGCCGCATCGGCTTTGGCGGCCAGCTGCGACTTCAGGCTGCTCAGGTCGGTCGCGCCGCTGGCGACGATCACGCCGGCTTTTTCGAATTGGGCGGCATCCTGGGCGCTGACGTGCTCAGCGGCGAAAGTGGTGAAAGAAACGGTGGCCAGGGCGATAGCAGCAGCAAAATTTTTGATGGTTTTCATGTTCGTCATTCCTGTCAAAGTGAATTAGGGAGAAAGGGGGTTGCCTTTCGATGGGAAGATTATTGCGCAGTGACAGGCGGGATGAAATCGGAGAGTGTTGATGGTTTTGTTCAGATTTTTTGATTGTTTACTCCCCCGTTCATCTTCTGCCTAAACGGGGGGAGACGATCAGCGCGTCGGGCGCGCCAGATCGAAACGGTGCTGTTCGGAAATGCCATAGTAGGCGGTCGGGCCGCCGGCGCGCAGGATCGGTTCGGCGGCGGCGGTCTGGTAGACGCCGTGTTCGTCCAGCAGCGCCGGATCGAGGTGCACCGCCACCACCTCGCCCAATACCAGCCAGGTTTCCACCTGTTCACCGGCGGCGGTTTGCAGCTGAATGCACTGGGTCAGGCGGCATTCGAAGTTCACCGGGCTTTCGGCCACGCGCTCGGCTTTGACCCGGCGTCCGGGCAGCGGCGTGACGCCGGCGAAGGCGAATTCATCCTCGCCGCGCGGCAGGTTGATGGCGCTGTTGTTCATCGCTTCCGCCAGCGGGCGCGTCGCCAGATTCCAAACGAACTCGCCTGTTTCCACGATATTCGCCACGCTGTCTTTCCAGCCGGTGCTGGCGAAACCGATGATGGGCGGGCGATAGTTGAAGCAGTTGAAAAAGCTGTAGGGCGCCAGATTGCGCAAGCCGGCGGCGCTGCGGGAAGAGATCCAGCCGATGGGGCGCGGGCCGACGATGGCGTTCAGCGGATCGTGCGGCAGGCCGTGGCCGGCGGCGGGTTCATAATAATAACGAGATTCACGGCTCATGGGGGACCCTGTGGCAATCGATGAAGCTTTCATTGTGCCGGGTTTCCCGCCGCTGCGCCATTGCGGGCGGGATGTGTTATCTTACGCATCGGAAATACCTTCAAGAGAGCCCGTCACGGTGGAAAAAAAGAAAACCTTCCCGCAGCAGAAAAGCGGCCTGCATCCGCGCAACCGTCATCGTTCGCGCTACGACTTCCCGGCGCTGATCGCCAGCTGCCCGGCGCTGGCGCCGTTCGTGAAGCCGAACGCCTGGGGCGATGTCTCGGTGGACTTCGCCGATCCGGCGGCGGTGAAAATGCTCAACCGTGCGTTGCTGCAACACTTTTACGGCATTGAACACTGGGATATTCCGGCGGACTACCTGTGCCCGCCGATCCCCGGCCGCGCCGATTATCTGCACCACCTAGCGGATCTGCTGGCGACCAGCAACGGCGGCGAGATCCCGCGCGGCAAGGGTGTGGCGATCCTCGACGTCGGCGTCGGCGCCAACTGCATCTACCCGATCGTCGGCCTGCGCGAATACGGCTGGCGTTTCACCGGGTCTGAAATCGATCCGGTGTCGCTCAACTCGGCCAAGATGATCGTCGAGATGAACCCGACGCTGCGTAACAGCGTGCGTCTGCGGCTGCAAAAACAGCCTGAGCTGATTTTTAGCGGCATCATCGGCGCGGCCGAGAAATTCGACGCCACCCTGTGCAACCCGCCGTTCCATGCGTCCGAGCAGGAAGCGCGCGCCAGCACCCGCCGCAAGCTGCACAAATTGGGCAAAGGGGAAGTGGCCGCCAAGCCGGTGCAAAACTTCGGCGGCAAGAACAACGAGCTGTGGTGCGAAGGCGGCGAAGAGGCCTTCGTGCGCAAGATGGTGGAAGAGAGCGTCGGCAAGGCCAACAACTGCCTGTGGTTCACCTCACTCATCTCGAAAAACACCACGCTGCCGGCCATCTACCATGCGTTGAACGTGGCGGGCGCGGCCGAGGTACGCACCATCGAGATGGCGCAAGGGCAGAAGATCAGCCGCTTCGTCGCCTGGACCTTCCACGACGCCGAGCAACAGGCCGCCTGGGCAGCCGAACGCTGGCGCTAACCCTTCCGGCGCCGCTTATCCTGCCGGCGCCGACAAAAATCCGCATTTTACCTTTCAATTTTCATCACTTACGTTATTCTCAATACGGGTTTAGTAATAAAAATCTTAGGCTGTTAGTTTATTTAAATTCTAATAATTACTTTACTGAATAAATAAATTTAATCCGGTTAATAGCAATAACCAGAAGGAACGGCGCTGCCCGTTCCTTCCGCGATGGCACGTCTGCGTGTGGGCGCGGCATGTGGCCAGGCAAAAATAAGAAAAGCGCCATCTTCTGCCACAAGGACTACACCTTATGCTGTTACGATTCAGTCAGTTAACTACCCACAAAGGCGCCGAGCTGAGCGCGATAGAACACGCCGTTCCGATGATCGTCTTCTCGCCCGACGGCACGGTATTGCGCGCCAACGATCTTTTCCTCAGCACGCTGGGATTTCAACGCGATGACGTGATTGGCCGGCATCACCGTATTTTCTGCGATCCGAACTATGTCGCCAGCCCGTTATATCGCAAGCATTGGGAGACGCTGAATAAGGGGCAACCCATCACGGACACCATAAAGCGCATCGCGAAAAACGGCGAGGCGGTATGGCTGCAGGGCACCTACGCGCCGGTGCTGAATAAACAGGGTAAGGTGGTGGAAATCGTCAAGATCGCCAGCGAAGTGACCGAGCGAGTGACCCAGGCGCAGGAACACCGCAGCCTGCTGGCGGCGCTGAATCGCTCGATGGCGATGATCGCTTTCACGCCGCAGGGCACCATTGTCAGCGCCAACGACAATATGCTGGCGCTGATGGGCTATCGGCTGGAAGAGGCGTGCGGGCAGTCGCATGCGGTGCTGTGCCCGCCGGAGTTCGCCGCTTCCGACGATTATCGGCGGCATTGGCAGCGCCTGGCGCGCGGCGAGTTCATTACCGGGCGTTTTGAGCGTCTCAACCGGCGCGGCGAACGGGTATGGCTGGAGGCCAGCTATAACCCGATCCTCGACAACGAAGGCCAGGTGGTGAAAGTGGTGAAGATTGCCCAGGACATCACCCGGCTGATGCAACAGCAGCAGCACGAAGAAGAGATGGTGCGTAACGCGCATCATCTGTCGCTCGATACCGATCGGCAGGCGGCGCAGGGCGCGATCATCGTGCAGCAGGCGGTGAAAGGCATGCAGCAGGTCGAAGCGGCGGCGCGCGAAACCTCGGACGTGGTCACCGAGCTCGGTAAGTGTTCTCAGCAGATCGGCACCATCGTCGAAGCCATTCGTAAAATCGCCTCCCAAACCAACCTGCTGGCGATTAACGCCTCGATCGAAGCCGCCCATGCCGGTGAGCACGGGCGCGGTTTTGCGGTGGTCGCCAACGAAGTGCGCACGCTGGCGGAACAGTCGCGTAAGGCGGCGACCGAGATTGAGCGCATGACCAAGTCTATCCAGCAAGGCGTGGCGGCGGCGATTGCCGGCATGGCAACCTGCGTAGAGCAGGCCGGCGGCGGCGTGGCGCTGACCCACGATGCCGGGGAAGTGATCAACCAGGTCAACATCGGCATGCACGACGTCGTGAAACTGATGCAGGCGTTTACGTCGGTGAAGCAGGGCGACGCGCTGCACTGAGTTTTCACCACGCCGCCCGCCGAAAACAGGGGCGGCGTTTTTATCTTCCCGCCGATTCACACGCCGTTGAGCCGTGGTTCAATTTTACCGGCCTATGCTATCCTTAAATGTGAACGAACGTTCGTTCATTAATGTTTATTCGATGGCGCCAGGCGCCCCCCTTCACCGTTTCGGGAGTTGTCGATGGGAAATCGAGAAAAGATTGTCAAGGCCGCGCTGCACAGCTTTACCCATAAGGGATTTCACCAGACCAGCATGCGGGATATCGCGCAGGCGGCGGGCGTCAGCGTCGGCAACCTCTATAACCACTTTACCGGCAAGGAGGCGTTGATCGGCGAGATTGCGCTGCTGGAAAACGGCGTATTCACCGAGTTTGCCGCCGGATTGCGGGCCGAGAGAAAGCGGCCGAAGCAGGCGCTGTCGGCCTTTTTTACCGCCTATCACGCTTTTGTCGCTGAGCCGGCCAATGTGCAGCTGTCGGCGGAGATCGTGGCGGAGGTGGCGCGCAACCCGGCGTTGGCCGAGCCGTTCGGCGCCAACCAGCGGCAGCTGATTGAGGCGCTGGCGACGGTTATCGCCGAAGCTCAGCAAACCGGTGAGATTGCACCGGCGATAGCGCCGTTACCGCTTGCGCAGCTGGTGTTGGACGTGATCGAAAGTCAGGCCTGGCGGCAGGCGATCTTTGCGTCGTCCGCGCCGGAGGAGACCACGCCGGTGCGGCTGTTGGAACAGCTGCTCTACCGGCATCCCTAGTCGAGGTGGATATGCTGCACATTGAGCCGTACCACGATGCTGACCGCCTGCAAACGGCGGCGCTGATCTACGCCGCGTTCTGCGACAAGTTTCAGCGCGCGCGCCGTCTGAGCCCCCGCCTTCAGTGGCGTCTGTTCTATCGGCTGTGGCGTTGGAAGCAAGGCGGCAGCCGGGAGCGCAGCTTCGTGGTGAAGCAGGGTGAACAGGTGGTGGCGGCCTTTGCCCTCAATGCGGCCGCTGGCGAGAACAACGCCGGGCGGCGTCCGCATGCCTTGCCGATTTGGCGGCTGTGCCGCCGCTATGGTTGGCTGAACGTTTGGCGCATGTATCTGCAAATGGCGGTGTTGCGGCACACCCCGGCGGCCGATGAACTGTATCTCTCTTACCTGGCGGTGGCCGAGAATCAGCGCGGCAAAGGGGTGGGCAAGCGGCTGCTGCAGTGGATGAACGACTACGCTGCCGGGCAGGGTTCGGGGCGGCGCCTGAGCCTGCACGTCAGCCGGCGCAACGTGGATGCGCTGCGCCTGTATCGGCGCTGTGGTTTTCAGGTGCGGCGAGAAGAGCATTACGCTGCGTTGGGATGGCTGTTCGGTCAGGCCGACTGGGTGTTGATGGAGAGACTCTGCGGGGAGGCGACGTGCGCAAAATAGGACTGTGCAGTGTGGTGCTGTTTCTGCTGGCGCTCGGGTGGGTCATTTTCGTCAACGACTTTCGCTTCGTCACCGAACCGGTCACGGTGACCGCCGGCGGCAACCGGCTGACCGGCACGCTGGTGTTGCCGCAGCATGCGCCGGTCAAGCCCGGCGTGGTGGTGTTCGTGCACGGCGATGGGCCGGCTAACGCCAGCCGCGACGAAGGCTATTACGGCATTTGGGAGGCGATGGCGCAGCAGGGCTACGCGGTTTTATCCTTCGATAAGCTGGGCGTTGGCGGCTCGGGCGGCAACTGGCTGCATCAGACCATGGCGGATCGCGCGCGGGAAACCGCCGATATCATCGACTGGGCCCGGCGGGACGGGCGCTTCGATGCGCGCTGCGTGGGGCTATGGGGTACCAGCCAGGCGGGGTGGGTGATGCCGGAGGTGGCGCGTTTACGCCCCGACATCGCCTTCACGCTGGCGCTGGCGCCGGCGATCAACTGGCTGCGGCAGGGGCGCTATAACACCCGGGCGGCGATGGCGGCCGCGGGGGATGATGAAGCACAAATCCAGGCGCGCGAGGCGCATTGGCGCCACATTCAGACGCTGCTCGAACAACCGGACGGCTACGCGCAGTACCGCCGCGAGTATGGCGCCGCCGCCGCATTGGGCGCCGACCGCTGGCGCTTTATCCGCGCCAACATGGCCAGCGACGCGACGGCGGGATTGCGGAATTTCAACACGCCGGTGCACCTGATCCTGGGCGGGCGCGACGTCAACGTGGACGCGGACGAAACCGAGCGCGTGTATCGGCAAACGATCCCGGCCTCGCTGCTGACGGTAACGCGCATCGACGAAGCCGACCACGTGATGATCAAACCGCTGTTCGCCCGCCATCCGTGGCTGATCAACGTGGTGGGCCTGTTTGCGCCGCGCTCGGTGCAATACGACGCCTACCGACAGGACGTGGCGGCCTTCCTGGCCGCTCAGCCCTGCGGGCGCGGGCGCTAACTGCCGGGAGCCGCGGGCGGTGCCTGTTCTTCGTGCGGCTGCGGCGCGCGGGAGATCTGCATCGCCTGCTGAGGCATGCCGATGCCGGCCCGATCGAAATGGATTTTCACCAGCCGATCGAGGGCGTATTGCACCACCCACTGTTTCAGCGCCTGCGTGCGCACCGTCACGCGGGTGGTGAACGAGCGGTCGCCCAGCGCCACCACGCCGTTGAAGACCGGCTCGCCAATCAGGAAATGCTTCACCTGCTCATCCTGCTTCAGCGCCGCGACGGCCTGATGCAGCACCTCATTGACCCGATCGATATCCTCGTCGCGGCTGACGGTGTAGTTGGCGCGATACACCCCGAACTCACGCGCATAGTTGGCCAGCGTAGTGATCGAGGAGTACGGCACGATGTGGTAGACGCCGTAGTCGTCGCGCAGGCCGATCGAGCGAATGGTCATGCGCTCCACGGTGCCGGTGATGCCGCTGACGGTGACGTATTCGCCGGTATTCATGCCGTTTTCGAACTGGATGAATACGCCGGTAATCACGTCTTTCACCAGCGTCTGGGCGCCGAAGCTGATAGCCAGCCCCAGCGCGCCGGCGCCCGCCAGCAGCGGCGCGATGTTCAGCCCCACCTGCGACAGCACGATCATCACTGTAATGGTGCTGATCACGATAGCCAGCACGTTGCGAAACAGCGTCAGCAGCGTGCGTTCGCGCGCGCTCGGCCGCACGCCGTTGCTGAGCTCCAACGCCAGACGGTGCTCGATGATGCTGGCCATCAGCGTCCAGCTGAAGACGGCGATCAGCAGGATCAGCAGGATATGCACCAGCCCGCCGAGCGTCCGCTGGCCATTTTCACTGCCTGCCCACTGGTACAGATTAATCAGGTGCCAGGCGTCAAGCAGGAACAGCGTCACCGCCAGCACCACCATCACCCGCAGTATCTTCAACCCGTTGGGAATATAGGAGTTGATGCGCCGCTCAAGCATCGGATAGCGCAGATTGACGTCGGTCGGCAGCGAAATGCGGCGGAAAATCCAGCGGGTCAGCATGCCGGACAGCAGAGCGCCGACGCCGACCACCAGCAGGCTTTTCACCGTGGCGCTCATCATAAAGCGCAGGCTGTTGCCGATGTCGAACTGGGACAGCACGAACAACACCAGAAAATAGGCGATCGCCAGCAGGTGCCAGATATGCCCCAGGCCGCGCAGGATCACGCTGAAAAACGCCATCGACCGTTCGGCCAGCAGGTTGATCTGTTGCTGTATCGGCTTGCGGTTGTGCAGGATCAGCCAGATGGCATACAGCGTCAGCGCCAGCATGACCACCAGGTTGACGGCGGCGGCGGCCGGGTAGCTGATCTGCACCGCCACCACCGGCACCACCACCATCAGGCCGTAGCCGATCAGCCCGCTGAGCCAGGCGAGGCGCGAGTTCCAGTAGCGCGCGCTCGGGTCGCTGAAGGGGAAGGGGCGCAGGTAGTCGAAGTTGGGGGCGAAAATCAGCCGCAGCACCGCCTTGAAGAACTCAATCACCGCGAAGGCGCTGAGAAACAGGGTCTGCAACCGCAGAATGGTGGCGCTGTCGGCGTGGACGTGGCGGGCGAACAGGTTGCCCGCCGCCAGCGCCAGCAGCAGCACCAGCAGATCGACGGCGAAAGCGCCGAGAATGGCGGCGGGGCGTTTATACCACGGGCCACGCTGCAGCCGGGCGTTGTGCCCCCAACTGCCCATGCGCTTGTACAGCGGCGCGATCAGTCGCCGGATCAGGTGGAACAGCGCAAAGGTGACCGCCACCGTCAGCAGAAAGTAGCCCAGCGCGCGGAAAAAGCCGGCGGGATTGAAAACGCGCTTCGGGCCGGAATCGATCAGCTTTTGCAGCGCGCCGAGCTTCTGGTTAAAGGTGCCGATGCCTTCCTGCGCCAGCGAGTTCAGGCTGTCGCTCAGGGTCGCCGGCGTTGATTCCACCGGCGTTGCCGGGGCGGTGGCGGGGGCGTCGCCGGCGGCCTGTTTCAGGTGGTTGATGAGTTCCGCGCGCGCTTTGTCGTCCTGCAGCAGATCGGCCAGCGCGGCGTAGGCGGCTTTCTGCTGCTCGCTCTTGTCGGCGGGCGTGGGCGGCGCGTTTTGCGCCAGGGCCGGTGGTGCGAAGACGTTCAGGGTCAGCAACAGCAGCAGGAAAAGCAGGTGTTCTCGCAGATGAGAACCTCGTCGGGAGTCTGCGTTTGGCGGCATTGTTCCTCTCTTTGGCGTTCTGTGATCGGCGGATGTAAAAGCAATACGATGAAAAACAATCAATATAGTAGGAAAGATGGCGCGCTGGGGCGTGGGAGAGCGTGCGGAATGAAAGCGGCGGGCGCGTGGCGCGCCCGCCGTTAAACCGCCGGGATCAGGACACGTGCTGCAGGAACTCCTGCAGACGCGGGCTTGGCGGATGGTTGATCAGATCGTGCGGGTTGCCATCTTCGGCAATCCGGCCCTTATCGATAAAGATCAGGCGCGACGCCACTTTTTCGGCAAAGCCGACTTCGTGGGTGACGATGACCATCGTCATGCCTTCCTCGGCCAGATCCTGCATTACCTTCAGCACTTCATGGCGCAGCTCCGGATCGAGCGCGGAGGTCGGCTCGTCGAACAGCATCATTTTCGGCTTCACCGCCAGCGCGCGCGCAATGGCCACGCGTTGCTGCTGGCCGCCCGACAGTTCGGACGGGTAGTGGTGGGCACGCTCCGCCAGACCGACCTTGGCCAGCAGCTCGCGCGCCAGCTTTTCCGCATCGGACTTCTTCGCGCCGCGCACGCGGATCGGGCCGAAGGCGACGTTTTCCAGCGCCGTCAGGTGCGGGAACAGGTAGAACTGCTGGAACACCATGCCGGCTTCCTGGCGGATCAACCGATCGTCAACTTTCGGATCGTTGGCTTTCAGGCCGTCGACGATCAGATCGCCGCTGGTGACTTCTTCCAACTTGTTGATGCAGCGCAGCAGGGTGGATTTACCGGAGCCCGACGGCCCGATGATCACCACCACTTCGCCTTTGTCGATCTTCAAATCGATGTTGTGCAGCACCTGGGTTTGGCCAAAATGCTTGGAGACGTTTTTAAATTCAATCACAGGATTTTCATCCTTCTTTCCAGACGACGCAGCACGAAGCTCAGCACCAGGGTAATAATCAGATAGATAACCGCCACGGCGCTCCAGATTTCCAGCGCGCGGAAGTTACCGGCAATAATTTCCTGACCCTGACGGGTCAGCTCCGCCACGCCGATCACGATGAACAGCGAGGTGTCTTTGATGCTGATGATCCACTGGTTGCCCAGCGGCGGCAGCATGCGGCGCAGCGCCAGCGGCATAATGACGTAGCGGATGGTTTCGCGGCGCGACAGGCCGAGCGCCAGGCCGGCCTCGCGGAAACCGTTATGAATCGACAGCACCGCGCCGCGGGTGATTTCCGCGATGTAGGCGCCGGAGTTGATCATGATGGTTACCACCGCCGCGGTGAACGGATCGATGCGCAAGTCGCTAAATGCCATCGGCAGGGCGAAGTAGATGAACATCACCTGTACCACGATCGGCGTGCCGCGAATTACTTCGATAAACACCAACGCGATGTGGTTGGCGATCCAACCGCCGTAGGTGCGGGCAAAGCCGGCGACGAGGCCGATGATCAGGCCGCCAATCAGACCGAGGACCGAAATCCACAGGGTCATTTTGGCGCCCTCTAACAAGATAGGAATGGCGGGCCAGATGGCGCTCCAGTCGAACTGCATGATATTTCTCCCGGTGATCCCAAACGTGGGTATCAGATACAACGAAGCGCAGGGGGTTAAGCGACCCCCTGTGCTTAAGTTAATAGCTTGCCAAATTCACAGCTTACTTAGGTTCGGTGCCGAACCACTTCTTGTAGATCTCGTTATAGGTGCCGTTCGCGCGCAGGGTTTTCAGCGCACCGTTCACCTTCTCGCGCAGCTCGTCGCTGCCTTTAGGGAAGGCGATGCCATACTGCTGTGCTTCCAGCGAATCGCCTACGGTTTTGAACTTGCCGGCGCCGGCCGTCTTAATGAAGTATAGGATGTTTGGCGTGTCGTGCAGCACCGCATCGGCGCGCTTGGTGCCCAGTTCCATGTAGGCGTTGTCGATGTTAGGGAACTGGCGCAGATCCTTGGTTTTGATGTGCTGCTTGGCGTAATCCACCGAGCCGGTGCCGCTCTTCACCGCCACCACTTTGCCGTTCAGATCGTCGATGCTTTTCACGCTGTTGTTGTCGGCGTTGACCATCACCAGCAGGCCGCTCTTGTAGTAGCCGTCGGAGAAGTCGATGGCCTTTTTGCGCTCATCGGTGATGGTGATGCCGGCCAGCGCCAGATCGACGTTTTTGGTCTGCAGCGCCGGAATGATGCCGCCGAAGTCCATCGGTTTCAGGGTGTAGTCCAGCTTCAGCTCTTTGGCGACGGCGGCCCACAGGTCGATGTCGAAGCCGACGTATTTGTCGCCTTGTTTGAACTCAAAAGGAACGAAAGCGGTGTCGGTGGCGACCACCAGTTTGTCTGCTGCGTGGGAACTTACGGCAAAGGCCAGAGAGAGTGCGGCCAGGGAGACTTTAAAAATCGACTTCATGAGAGGAATTCCTGTACAGGTTGCGGATTACCCATTTTTTATATTGCAGTTGGTGCCATGAAAAAATCGTGCCATGTTTTCAACCACTATAAAAACAAAGAGTTAGTGCGTGATGTTGTGCCGGAAAGGCGAATTGTTATGGTTATGCACCAAGGTGAGGCACCAAAATGGTGCGTAAGAATTATCTTGGTGCACGGGGCTATCATTAACCAAATTTTGGCTGTGAAACAACCGTTCTTTAACGTTTTTGCTTCAATATTGATAACTAACTCTAACTTTCATGATGCACTGACGGTGCAAGCGGGGCCGCGAGGGTGCAAAAGGGTGAGCAGATAATGCTAGCGCAACTGGCTGTCTTTGCTGCCGCGCCGGTTGTACAGGCTGGCGGCCGCGTGTTTTTTGTCTTGTTCGGTCTGGCAGGCGAGGCAAAAACGTACGCCCGTTAGCGCCTTGCGGCGCGCCTCGGGGATCGCCTCTCCGCATTCCTGGCAATAGCGTTCGCTCTCGCCGTGCCCGAGCGCTTCACGCGCGCGCTGCACCGCATCGTCGACGGTGGAGTCAATCTGATCTTGTACGGCGCCGTCCGCCGCCCAGCCGCTGGCCATCATAACCTCCTGACAAGGGAACCCTACCGTTTAATATGGGGCGTTTTTCGTACAATGCAACGGTCGCGCAAAAGAAAACAGGCCGGGCAAAGCCCAGCCTGTTCTGCCCGGAACGACGGGCGCTCGGCAACGCTTTCGCGTTATTCGATATTGGATTCGATGAACCACAGGAACTTGTCCAGATCGCGCGAGGCGGCGGTGAACATGTCGGCGGTGTCTTCGTCTTCCACTTCGGTAATCGCCTTACGGATGTCATTCGCTACCGCGCCGTAGCGATCGGCCAGCGCTTTCAGGTGCTCCTGCACGCTGTGGATATTGGTCGGATAGCTTTTCAGCGGCGTGCGATCGTTGACCACCTGTACAGTGCCCAGTGCGACGCCGCCCAACTGCACCACGCGCTCGGCGAAGGTGTCCTGATGCTCGATGATGGCGGTGCGGAAGCCGTCCAGCATTTCATGGACCGCGATGAAGTTCGCGCCGCGCATGTTCCAGTGCGCCTGTTTGGTGATCAGCGAAAGATCGATAAATTGCACGACCTGATGGTTCAGCGCCTTGATGGCGGCCAGTTTGACTTTTTCGTCCAGATCGTTACGGGTATACAGCAGATCAGAAGATTTCGTTTTCACCAGTTTAGCGGTACTCATATCAGATATCCTCTTGATTAGTCGTTGTCCTATTTCGTTACGGGATCAATTATAGCAGGGGTATTTATTTTTGCCGTACGAAAATGGCTATTGCACAAATAGGATTAGCCTAATGGCAATATTTTAATGTGGCTTTTGTTTTTGATTAATGAAATTGATTTTTATTGGTTTTTTTATTTTTTGTTGCAGGTTTATTATTTACCGCAGTGACGGTTTATCCCTGTTATTTTATTTTCATTGAGCATGCCGGCCTCAGAAGAATATCCACTTTGTTATCGCGGTGTTAATTTTAAGCCTATTCAGATTGATAGCCGTAATTGATGCAGTTACAGTAGGGAGATTATCCCCTCTCTATGAGTGGCGAGTGATGAAAATTAACGTCGTCGGCACCAGCGGCAGCGGTAAAAGCACCCTGGCGCGTCAACTGGCGGAGCGGCTTGACGTGCCCTATATCGAGATGGACAGGCTCTATTGGCGGCCCGAGTGGCAGGGAACGCCCGATGACGCATTCCTGGCGCGGCTTGAGCAGGCGCTGGCCGAAGCGGGCGAAGGCTGGGTGCTGGACGGCAACTACAGCCGCACGCAGCCGATCAAGTGGCGCGAGGTCGACTATATCCTGTGGCTGGACTACGGTTTCGGGCGCACGCTGTGGCAAGCCGTGCGCCGCGCGTGCCGACGCGCGGCCAGCAAACGTGAGCTGTGGCCGGGCACCGGCAACCGGGAAAGTTTTCGCCGTTCTTTCTTCAGCCGCGAGTCGATCGTACTGTGGACGATCCGCACCTACGCCAAAAATCGGCGAAAATACCTAGCGGAAATGGCCGGCGCCGGGCGCTGCTTCATACGCTTGCGCTCTCCCCGCCAGGCCGCCGATTTTTTACGGGCGTTGCCGCAGGGTCACAGCAGCAGGCGGTGATGGATCCTCACCACCGCTTTCTTGATGTGCTGCGGCCGCTGCCACAGGCAGCCGGTTTTGTGCGGCTCCATTTGGAAAAAGATCGCGAACATGCCGTGCGTCATGTGCAGCGTTTGCGGATGGCGTTTGATGTCCAGCAGCAGAAGGTCGCTATTTTCTGCGTGGGGCTGTTCGCGATGCCCGTCGCCCGCCAGACCGTATTCGATGCGCTCTTCACCGCTGATCAGCAGATGGAGCGCGATGTACTCCTGATGCATCTCGGCGCGCTTCTGCGCCGCCGGCGTAGTGGTCAGCGTCATGACATCCATAAAGATGTTATCGCCGTCGATCGGGTGATGGCCCGGGGCCAGTTCGGGCAGGTCGCATCGACGCAACTCGGTCAGGGTTGAAACCAGCGCCGGCGCGAGTCCGCGGCCGAAGCGTGGGTTGAACAGGCTGTTGTGAATCACTGTTATTCTCCATGTGAGCGAAAGTCCAAAGTGCCTGCGGTACAGGCTAAGGGGAAGTATGCCGACTTGTCACGAGGAAAACAGTTAACCCGCCTGCATTCCGGCGTTGCGGTCGGCAGGCGGGTTAGCGATCAGGAAAGGCTTTCGAGGCGCGGTTTAGGGCGGATGGTCAGGGCGGAGCCCATGGAGGCGGCGATGATGGCCGCCAGCGCCAGCCATTGCACGCCGCTCAGGTGTTCGCCGAGGAACAGCATGCCTGATAGCGCCGCCATGGCCGGTTCCAGGCTCATTAAGGTGCCGAAGGTGCGCGCCGGGATTTTGGGCAGCGCGATGATCTCCAGTGAATAAGGCAGCGCGGTGGAAAGGATCGCTACTGCCAGCGCCACCGGCAGAATATCGAGGTTGAACAGCACGCTGCCGGTTTGCCAGGCGCCGATCGGGCAGAACACCAGCGCGGCGATCAGCGAACCGAGTGCCACCGTGCCGGGGCCGTGATCGCCGCCGGCCTTCTGGCCGAAGATGATATAGACCGCCCAGCAGGCGCCGGCGCCGAGCGCGCAGGCGGCACCGAACGGATCGATCCCCCCCACGCCGTGGCCGAGCGGCAGCAGGAACCACAGCCCGGCGATCGCCAATGCCACCCAGAGGAAGTCGATCGGCCGCCGCGAGGAGAACATGGCCACCGCCAGCGGGCCGGTAAACTCCAGCGCCACGGCGATGCCGAGCGGCACGGTGCGCAGCGACAGGTAAAACAGGTAGTTCATCGCGCCGAGCGACAGGCCGTAAATCAGCAGCGGCAAGCGGCTGCCGGCGGCGAGGCGCATGCGCCACGGGCGGAAGATGATGAACAAAATCAGGGTGCCGATGAAAAGGCGCAGCGTGGTGATGCCTTCCGCGCCCACGATCGGGAACAGACTTTTGGCCAACGAGGCACCGCTCTGGATAGACACCATGGCGATGATTAACAGACAGATAGGCAGCAGCGCGGAGGGCGCTCTGCCGGAAGTAGGTAACGACATCCTTAACGGGCCTTTTATGCGCCGTTCCTCAGCCTTGAGAAAACGGTCGAAACGGGGATGCGAGCAGTGTAAATGAAATGCGAAAATCTGTCTGAGAAAAGCGCGCATCGCGGTGAAATCCGCCGATCCTCGGATGAGATGTGGCGGATTTGGTCAAAAAGTGCGCTTTTTCTTAAGAATTATCTGGATATTAAATAGGTGATTTTTGTCACAGAAAGCCGTAGAATACGGCCGAAAATAGAGCGAAAAGAAGAAGATACACTGTTCTTGAAATCTTCTGTTACACGATATAAAGCATTAGACACTCATTTCAAGGCAGAGTTTCACGCTAATTTTTGTTATATTTTCAAAGCATGAACAAATGGATGTACTTAATAATAAAACGCGTTTGAGGTGGTTATGAAAAAAATTGCATGTCTTTCCGCAGTAGCAGCTTGCGTATTAGCAGTTAGCGCAGGTACCGCATTCGCTGGTCAGAGCACCGTATCCGCTGGCTATGCGCAGGGTGATTTCCAAGGCGTTGCTAACAAGGCCGACGGTTTCAACCTGAAATACCGTTACGAGTTCGACAACAACCCACTGGGCGTAATCGGTTCCTTTACCCACCTGGAAAAGGACGGTTCTCAGGACGGTTTCTACAACAAAGCTCAGTACAACTCTATCTCTGCCGGTCCAGCATACCGCATCAATGACTGGGCGAGCATCTACGGTCTGGTTGGCCTGGGTTACGGTAAATTCACTACCAACGCTCAGAACGGTACTTCTCGTCACGACACCGCTGACTACGGCTTCACCTACGGTGCCGGTCTGCAGTTCAACCCAATCGAGAACGTTGCCCTGGATGTCGGTTACGAGCAGAACCGCATTCGTAGCGTTGACGTTGGCACCTGGAACGTTGGCGTAGGCTACCGCTTCTAAGTGTGTTCGTGCCTGCGGGCATGAACCTGCGGCAGATTTTGCCGCACCGATAAAAAATCCGCCTCCGGGCGGATTTTTTTTATCTGTTATCGGCCGCCGCGCCCCGTCGGCTGCGTTGAAAAGCGTGCGCTGCGGGCATCGCGCTCATAGCCTTGTGGTTCGGTCAATAGCCCGTACAGCTCGGGGCGGCGTCCGTAAATCCAGCGACGGCCAGTGCTGAGCGGGATCAGCGTCAGATCGAGTTCGGCGCTGACCATCCGGTCTTCCGCCGCCCAGGTCTCTGCCACGATGCGGCCGTAAGGATCGAGGATCATCGCGTTGCCGGTGCGTATCTCATCGTCATCGCGGCCCACGCCGTTGCTGAACAGCAAGAACAGCCCGTTGTCGTGAGCGCGCGACGGTAGCCAGCGCATCAGCCAGCCGCGGCCGTGTTCGCCGCGAAAGGCGGCTTCTATCGCCTGCGGATCTTCCGCACGCCGTTGCCACAGCGCCTGCGGGATCGGCTTCATGCCGTGCGGGCTGCGCGAATGGGTGCCGCCGGTCTGGTGCGGGGCGATCAACACCTCCGCACCCAGCAGCGCCGTGGCGCGCACATTCTCCACCAGATTGTTGTCCCAGCAGATCAAGACGCCCACGCGCACGCCCCAGGGGGTATCGAACACCGTGTAGCGGTCGCCGCTGGCGATAGCCGGGTGTTCGAAGGCGTGCAGTTTACGGTGCACATGCAGCTCGCCGTCCGGCAGACAAACGGCATAGGCGTTGTAGCAACGGCCGTCGTCGCCCAGCTCGATCAGCCCGACGCCGATCGCCATGTTGTAACGCTCCGCCAGCGGGCGAATGCGCGCCAGAGAAGGGCTGCTCGCGATCGGCTCCGCCAGCGCGCGCACCTCGGCGTCGGACAGATGGCGCACGTGCCAATAGCCGGTGATGCACATTTCCGGGAAGGCCAGCAGCTGTATCTGCTGCTCGGCCGCCTCCGTGATAAAGCGTTCCATGGTCGACAGGTTGTAATTCTTATCGTTGGCGCGATGCTGGAATTGCACCGTGGCGGCGCGAAGTGAAGGGGTCATGGTGTCTCTCCGGTTGGGGTCTGCGTTGATTACAGCAGGTGGATTGATTACTGTATAATCAATTAAATTCCCTATTCGATAACCTGATGGAATGGATATAAAACAACTGCGCGCCCTGGTGGCGCTGGCCGAACAGGGCAACTATCGGCAGGCGGCGAGCCTGCTGTGCATCAGCCAACCGGCGCTGAGCAAGCAGATTCAAGCGCTGGAAACCCAGCTCGGCGTTCGGCTGTTCGAGCGTGGCCGACAGGGGGCGGTGCTCACCGCCGGTGGGCAGCGGCTCTACCCGGAGGCGCAGGCGCTGGTGGAACAGTACCAGCAGTTTCAGCGGCGCGCCCGGCGGGTAGCGCTCGGGGAAGCGGGGCGGCTGGCGCTGGGATTTGGCCTCTCCAGTTTTCATCTGGCGCCGCAGCTGGTGGCCGCCTTTCGCCAGCGTTTTCCCGAGGTGGTCATTGGGCTGGAGGACATGCCGTCGGAGCGGCAGTATCAGCTGTTGCTGCAGGGCGAGTTGCAGGCGGGATTCGTGCGCTTACCGGTCACTACGCCGCTGTGCTGTGTGGCATTGCTGAGCGACCGGCTGGTGCTGGCCGCGCCGGGCGCGCTGGCGCTGCGGGCCGACGACCTGATGGCGCGTTTCAATCAGCTGCCGCTGTTGCAGCTGACACCGAAACGCGGGCGCGGGCTGAGCGATCAGTCGCTGCGGTTTATCGCCGCTCACCGGTTGACGCCGAACGTGGTGCAGCAGGCCGGCGATATCCAGACGCTGCTGGCGCTGGTCGCCGCCGGCGTTGGCGTCGCGCTGCTGCCGCACAGCATCACGCACATCGCGCCGGCCGGCATCGACATTCTGCCGCTGAGCGGCGAAGAGACGGAGTGGCAGGTCGGTATCGCCTGGGATCCGCAGCGCGCGGACGTGCTGCGGGACAACTTCATTCAGACGGCGTTGGCGGTGCAACGCGCTTAGGCATTCAAAGCGGGCAGTGCATCACGACGATCGGGCTCTGGTGATACTCGCTGCGGTGGCTTTCGCAGAAACCGACCTTTTTCGCCAGCGCCAGCGAAGCCTGGTTTTCCGGCGAGATGATGCAGACGGTTTTCTCGCCCGGCAGGTGCGTTTTACCCCAGGCCAGCGCCGCCCGCAGTGCCTCGGTGGCGTAGCCTTTGCCCTGCGCCGAGCTCACCAGCGTCCAGCCCATTTCCGGTGCGTCGAGCGCCGGGGTGATATCGCGCAGGAAGTTGGAAAAGCCGATGCTGCCGAGGTACTCGCCGCTCAGTTTGTCACGCACCGCCCAATACCCGTATCCCAACAGCGCCCAGTGGCCGACGTAGCGCATCAGGCGCCCCCAGGAGTCCTCCCGGTCGCGCGGCGTGCCGCCGATATAGCGCACCACCTGCGGATCGGCCCACAATGCGGCCAGCGACTCGAAGTCGTCCAGCGTGTGCGCGTCCAGCCGCAGACGTTCGGTGATAAGCGTTGGCGCGGTGTTGATTACGGTCATGTTGCTGCTCCTGCACAGGGTGAAAGGCGATGAAAAACAACGGAGTTCAGTATGCCAGAGAAATCACATCGCCAGCCACAACGGCCGGGTGAACAGAAAGCCGCTCAGGCCGAGCAGGGTGGTCAGCTTCGTCTTGGTCTTGAGGCCAGCCTCCGCCGCACAAGAGGCCATCGAGCAGGCGGGGCTTGGGTTGCTGACGGTAGGGGAAGAGGAAATACGAACCGGAATCAGGATGAAAGTTCGCTATCGATGCCACTGGCGGGCGCTTCACTGGCTTCAGCACCGCCGCGTTCACGCCATTCGCGGCGCCTTTGTTCAGCCCATTCTTCGTGGAAGGTTTGCATTTCTCTTTGGTGCCGTTCCTTTATGCTCATAGGAGTTGGGTGGGATTCTGCCGTTAACAGGCGGTATTTCGATGACATATAATCCGTCCTCAATAAGCCCTTGGCTGTACAAATAATGTACGCGATGCGCATGTTTTTTCAAGAGCGAGTCATAAATTCTGGCTAACGCTGGCCTGAGCGGTACGCTGAAAAGCAATCTCGCTTGGTATTGCGCCACAAAAGTGACGATCGCCTGGCCGATGCCATTAATGAATAGCTGTTCTCCTTCATCTCGGGTGTATGCCATTCTGGTATAGGTATCAAATAAGGATTTGGTTACTTCGGCGCGGGTTTCCAACGCCCTTACATCGTACAGTTCCATGACGTAAGCATTGTCCAATACTTCCGAGGCAGGATAAGCCCCAATAAGCCATTGACGCATCCTTAACGTCGCTTTTTTAAAATCAAGGTAATACGCAGCAACGCTGCTGGCTTTTTTAAAAACCGTTATTCGGTACCTATATTCCGTGACAGGTCGTGCATTGATCTCCCTCACATCAATCTCCATGATAAAAATCCTTTTTACTATTATTTTTCCTATAGTTACCCCCGTTGTGACGAACAGATTATTAACCGCGGCGGAGAAGATCCGCCAGCCGCCGATGAGGCTTATGCGCAGCGCCGCGCAAAACTAAATGCCGCTGAACCAGTTGTAGCCCTGATCTTCCCAATACCCGCCCGGATTGACGTCGCTGACGAAGATCGCGGCGATATGTTTGGCGTTTTTGAACCCCAGTTTGGTTGGCACCCGCAGCCGCAGCGGGTAGCCATAGTCCGCCGGCAGCGCCTTGCCGCCGAAATCCAGCGCCAGGATGGTCTGCGGGTGCAGCGCGGTGGCCATGTCGAGGCTGGAGTAGTAGCGATCGGCGCATTTGAAGCCGACGTAACCGGCATTGAGATCCGCGCCGACGTGCTGCAGAAAGGTGCGTAGCGGCACGCCGCCCCATTGGCCGATCGCGCTCCAGCCCTCAATGCAGATCAGACGCGTGATCTGGCTTTGCTGCGGCAGCCGCTGCAGCTGTTCCAGCGTCCAGGGGGCTTTTTTCTCCACTTTCCCGGCGACCTCAAGCCGGTAGCCGGCGAGATCGATCTCGGGGACGTTGTATTCCGGGTAAAACGCGTTGAAGGGGAAAGGGTGGGTAATCTGATCGGGCCGGTAAGTTTGCGCCAGCCGCTGGCCGCTGAACAGCCAGGCCTGCACCCGGTCGTTCCAGCGCGACATGGCCCACAGCACCTTATCCACCCGATCGCCGTCTTGCAGGTTGCAACCGGTGAGCATGGCGATACCACCCAGCGTCAGGCCGGAACGCAGCATCAGGCGGCGTTGCAGATTGACCAACTGCTTTTTTTGGTCCGGTTCCAGTTTTGGCGCGGTTGCCCGCGGCTTTTTCTCATTCATGTTTGCCACCCGTTATCATCGCCCACAGCGTTTTGGGCACGATGATCACCATAAAGACGTGGATCGCCACGAACAGGCCGATGCCGGCCATGGCGAAGAAATGCACGTAGCGCGCGAAATCGAAGCCGCCAAACAGGGCGACCAATCCCTGCAGCTGAACCGGCTTCCAAATCGCCAGGCCGGACAGCACCAGTAATAGCCCCAGCGCCAGTACGCCGAGGTACATCAGCTTCTGAATGGCGTTGTAGTGGCCATGCCGGTGGCGCAGGCGCAGCGTCAAGGCCAGCCAGATATCCTGCCGCAGCGCGCCGACGCGCAGCGGCAACAGATCGCGGCGAAAATGGCCGCTGAACAGGCTCCACAGCAGATAGCAGACGGCGTTGAGCGCCAATAGCCACATCACCGCCAAATGCCAACCAATCGCGCCGCCCAGCCAACCGCCCAGCGTCATCTGCGGCGGAAAGCGGAAATCGAACAGCGGCGAGGCGTTGTAGATTTCCCAACCGCTCATGAACATGCACACCATGGCGAACAGGTTGATCCAATGAGTGATTCGAACCGGCCAGCGATGCACCGGCCGCGACGCGTTGGTCTTCATGGCTTCCCTCCGTTACATCGGCGGCACGGTGCCGTCTTTGCCGGCGGAAATGCGGGTGGCGATGCGCTCGCCCTTATCGTTGACGGTGGAGAACAGCACGATGTGCACGCCCGGCTTCAGCAGGCTCAAATCGCCCGGATCCAGCGTTACGATCGGCACGTCTTCCGGCACGACGACGGTTTTTTGCTGGTTGCCGTAGGTGACGGTCAGGGTGCGGCCGTTGGATTTCACCAGTTTGCCGACGGTGCCGTTGGTCATGGTGTCCACTTTGCCGTCGGCGGATTCCCAGGCCGAATGTCCTTCGCCGGTGCCGCGCAGGCTGGCGGCGAACACGTGCACTTCCAGCGCTTTGAGCGTGCCGTCCGGCTGCGGCACGGCGGCGGTGCCGATAAAGCTGTCCGGTTTGATGTCGTCCAGCGTGGCTTTGGAAACGCTGAGCACTTTGGTCTGATCGTTCAGCTTGACGCTGAGTGTCTCGCCCTTGCGGTCGGTCAGTCGCAGATTGCCGTCGGCAACCTGGCTGATGGTGCCGCGCAGCGGCGCGATAACCTTGCCCGGCGTTTGGGCAGCGGCGGCCAAGCCGCTGGACAGCAGTAACGTGGATAACAGTAAACCGGCTATACGATGACGGGTAATCATAACGTTCTCCTGAAATGAGTTTGCCGGTTAAGCATGGTTGAGCGATGGGGTCAGCGCCATGGCCGTTTGATGACATTAATGTCATCAAGTTTGTCCGCCGAAACTGCTAGTATTTTTTGCAGACGTAACGAGGTGGTGAGCATGCGAATACTGGTAGTTGAAGACGATATCGGCACAGGGGATTACCTGAAGAAAGGGCTGGGTGAGGCGGGGTACGGCGTCGATTTGGCGCGCACCGGCACCGACGGATTGTTTCGCGCGTTGGAGCAGGACTACGATGCGATCGTGCTTGATGTAATGCTGCCGGGGCTGGATGGTTGGCAGATTATCGAGGTGCTGCGCAAGAAAAGCGACGTGCCGATTCTGTTTCTCACCGCCCGCGATGGCGTACAGGATCGCATTCACGGTCTGGAGCTGGGCGCGGACGACTATCTTATCAAGCCGTTCTCGTTCACCGAGCTGGTACTGCGTTTGCGCACCTTGCTGCGCCGCGGGCCGGCGCGCGAAGCCGATCATTACGCTATCGCCGATCTGCAGCTGGACGTGCTGCGCCGCCGGGCGGTGCGTCAGGATCAGGTGATCCCGTTGACCAACAAGGAGTTCATGCTGCTGCACCTGCTGGTGCGGCGCGAGGGCGAAGTGCTGTCGCGCACGCAAATAGCCTCTCAGGTGTGGGACATGAATTTTGACAGCGACACCAATGTGGTTGACGTGGCGATCAAACGCCTGCGCGCCAAAATCGACCGGCCGTTCGACGTCAAGCTGATCCACAGCGTGCGCGGCATCGGCTATGTCTGCGAGCCACGCTCGTGAGCGGGCGCACGTCACGTCGGCCGGTATCGCTGACGCTGCGCACCGCCACGCTGTTCGCACTGGTGGCCGCGTTGGTGGTGAGCGGGACGGGCGGGTATCTGTTTAGCGCCATGCGCCAGGAAATGACGCTGCGCAGCGATCTGCAGGTGACGGGGCGCGTAGAGTATTTCCGCCATCTGCTGGGGCAGCGCTTTCCTTTGGCTCGCCTGACCGCCAATAACGGCCTGTTTGAAAACATGCTGGGCAATGAACAGGACGTGCTGATTTTCCAAATCCCGGGACAAAAACCGCTCATCAACGTGAACCCGGCTGGGGTGGCATTGCCGCCGATCGCGCCGACGCCGGCCGGTCAGGCGCAGACGTTGGCCGCCGTGCGCGGCGGGGAAACGGCGCAGGGGGTGCCGCTGCGCGCGGCTTCAGCGATGGTGCGCCTGGAAGACGGCAGCCTGTTGCAGATCTCCGCCGCGCACGTGATGGTCAACGAACAGAAGATGCTGGCGCGCTACCTGTGGCGCATCGTCGCGGCGGTGGCGGTGGCTTTCCTGCTGATTGCGCTCCTGGGGTATGGGGTCATGCGCCGAGGATTGAAACCGTTATGGCGCATGGCGGCGCAGGCGGCGCAGATTGCGCCCAATACGCTGTCGACACGCCTCAGCGAGCAGGGGGCGCCGAAGGAGTTGCAGCAGCTGACCCGTTCGTTCAATGCGATGCTCGATCGGTTGAATGAAGGCTATCAGCGGCTGACGCAGTTTTCCGCCGATCTGGCCCATGAGATCCGCACTCCGGTAGGGGCGTTGATGGGCCAGTGTCAGGTGGCGCTTTACCAGCCCCGCAGCGTGGAGGAGTACGAAACCCTGCTGTCGAACAATATGGATGAGCTGGAGCGCATTTCCCGCATGGTGGAAAATATCCTGTTCCTGGCGCGTGCCGGCGAGGCGCAGTCTGCGCTGAACTACAGTCGGCTGGATGTGGCGCTGGAGCTGCGGCGGGTGGCGGATTACTTCGAGGGGCTGGCGGAAGAACGCGGCATCGCGCTGAGCTGCGAAGGTGAGGGAACGCTGAAGGCGGACGCGATGCTGTTCCAGCGCGCGTTGAGCAACCTGGTGGCTAACGCAGTGCGTTATGCCGACGAAAACAGCCGGATCGTCCTGCGGGCTGAACGGCGCGCCGATGCCTGGTGGGTACAGGTTATCAATCAGGGGCCGTCGATCGCGCCGGCACAGCTGGAAAAGCTGTTCGATCGCTTCTATCGCGCCGATCCCGCGCGCAGCGCCGGCAATCATGCCAGTGGGCTGGGGCTGTCTATCGTGCGCGCCATCATGACGCTGCACGGCGGTGAAGTTCGCGCGCAGTGTTCCGATGGCCGGGGTTCTGCTTGCTTGACCTTTAGCCTGATATTCCCCTCATCAGTTCAATGAGCTACCGCGAATGTTTTCGCCTGTTGCGGAAAACGCGACAGGCGCCATTCGTAAGTTTTTCCTTTCATTATTGTTTCCCACCGCCTTGGCTGAACCCAAAATTTAACATTTGCGACGCGGCAAACGCGTTAATTCATCGGGCTAATGCGGATGGACTGCGGTCTGTGATTACGCTCAACATTCACGTGTTATTATTTTTTTATTAAAATTTAGTTCTGCGGTCTTTTTTTGAGATGATTTTCCTTAAAATGGATAATTTGCGACACAAAAAACTAACTTTGTGGTTTTTGTCGCGTCAATATATCAATGAATGAGGTGATTGGTTAACCTTTGGTTATGGTTTGCAAGAAAAATCCTATATAAACGATGGTGAGGTGACAAAGCGTATTTCGTGGCGTTAATTGAGTGGTTTTTCTTGCCTGTGCTTGGGTATTTTCGCGAATTACCTGATTAAATATTTATTTAATATTTCATTAACATTTGACGCCAAACTATAAATGATCGCTATAGTGAAAACATGTGAATAAAATGAAATATAGATTTAATGACCATATTCTCTTTGACGCAGACACCAGAACCCTTAGCCCAACAGATTTTTCTGACGATCCCATATCCATATCCAGTCCTTCCAAACGGTTGTTGCTGCTGTTGATTGCCCACCATGGCGAGGCCGTAGGGCGTGAACTGATATTCAAGAAGGTCTGGGATGATTACGGCATGGTGTCCAGCAATAATAATCTTAATCAGTGCGTCAGCAAATTGCGTCGGGTGATTAAAAACCTCGGCGTCGAGGATGAGGTCATTGTTACGGTTCCTAAAGTGGGTTTTATGTTGCGTGATGAGATTACCATCGAGTCTTATGAGGACGCGGAAGATATTCACGACGCGGAACCTGCCGCGGCTGTGCCGGGATCTGCGCCCGCAGCGGCGGTCAATCCGGCGTCCGACATCGTCATCGACGGGGCCTCTTCTCATCTTGGTTATTCCCGCCGCGGGTGGCTGATGTTCAGCGCGATGGTTCTGGGGGGGATCCTCATGGCTATTGCTGTCACGGCCTATTTCAGCGGCTCGGGGGCCCGGCAGGAGAGCTACCTGGGAAAGTCGGGCAACTGTAAGGTTTTCATGTCGTTGCCTGATGCCTCGGCGACGGTCAACGCCAGCCTGAATCGGGACATTCTGGCTTACGCCGCGCACCAAACGGGAGAATGCAGCGGCGATGAGTTTTTGCTGGTGGTGCGCAGCAATCAGGTCAGGGCTTACATTTCCGGCATTTCCCGCTTATTCCTGCTGCGCTGCAAGATCTTGCGCGAACATAAAATGGAGATCTGTTCAGGATTGGAAAGCGACAATGCTGAGTTTATTAATTGACCATTGATAGCCGCTGCCCAACGCGATTGAAGGGCGGTGGATATGACAAAAATATTACAGTGTTGAAATAGAACGTTCGACTTTCATTTGGCGGGTTGCCGTGTGGCGCTTACGAGAGGTATTTCCCTTTCTCTACCGCTTTCTACCTCATTATGGTGATTATGTATGGTTAAAGCCGATTTCGGTGATGCGCTGCTATTTTTTGAACCCAGCTATTTAGTGAGAAGAGGAATGGAAGCATTTCTCGTTACCCAATCAAGTGACAGCTATTTTATCGACACCTTGAGGGAGCTGGAGGGGGTATTGAAAGAGGGAAAGCCTCGCGCGCTTATTATGGAGTTATATCATCAGAGAGAATATTTGTATGATGTATTACGGTTCGTTCTGACGGCAAAAAATGTTTGGCCGGAAATTCCCTTGGTGATTTTCACCGCGGTAGAACACCCCGGTATATTAGCGTTGTTGGCCGCGGATGCGCGCATAGCTATCGTGGCAAAGGGGGAGCCATTGCATTGCCTGAGTGACGCCATTGCGGCTGCGGGTGAGTTCTCCGGCTATCGTTCCCCGCATATTCGCGCCCGGCTGGTGCATCCGGCAGCCGCATTATCTGACAGTGAATGGCGAGTTTTGGCCATGATGGTTGCCGGCGCATCTCCAGGCAGCATCGCCAACGTGACCCGGAGAAGTTACAAAACCATAAGCTCCCATAAACTGAATATTATGCGAAAACTGGGCCTCAATCAGGCCGGCTTTATGCGGCTTATTCTTTCCCTGAGAACCCGATACCCTTCCTGACACAGGGCGAGAAGCCCCCTTTTTCTCTACAGCGGCCGATCTGGATTGGCTGCTGCCCCCTGCGTAAATCCAATCAATCTTTTCCCTCACCGAACAACGCCGGCGCTGAAATTTTGCACGGCCATGGGAAGGGCGAACAGAGCGTACTTGTGGTTAAACAATACCCGCCTTGCCGGGGTTAAACCACAATGTGATTGTGCTTTCATTAAAGGCTTAACCCGCTTTTTAATGTGATTGATGGGGGTTAAAACATTAATTGCGGGATTTAAATCTAAATATTTGAACTTTAATAGTTAATGATTCTTTTTTGATCGGCCAGGGATATTCTTGTGGCGTCAAGCAGACTGGCTAAACGCAGTGATGCAAACGGCTGGCTGAGAATGGACGAAAGAAAGAAAACATATTCAACATTGAAGGGAGTTATACCATGAAGAAAATGACACTGGCTTTGGCGATCGTTTCCGCCTTTGCAGCGGTCAGCACTGCTCAAGCCGCCGACGTTACCGCTCAGGCGCTGGCAACCTGGTCTGCGACTGCCAAGAAAGACACCACCAGCAAACTGGTTGTGACGCCGATTGGCAGCCTGGCCTTCAACTATGCAGAAGGCATTAAGGGTTTCAACAGCCAGAAAGGCCTGTTTGACGTCACCGTGGAAGGCGATACCACGGCCACCGCTTTCAAACTGACCTCAAAACTGGTCTCCAATACGCTGACTCAGCTGGATACTTCCGGTTCTACGCTGGAAGTCGGGGTGAACTATAACGGTGCGGTGGTCGGGAAAACGGCTGAAACCACCATGATCGACACCACCGCCGGCATTTTGGGCGGCAATCTGAGCGCCCTGTCCAACGCCTACAACCAGGCCGGCCGCACCAGCGCGCAGGATCAGTTCACCTTCAGCATCATCGGCGCGACGTCAAACGGCACCACCGCCGTCACGGATTTCAGCACGCTGCCGGAAGGTATCTGGAGCGGTGACGTCAGCGTCGAGTTCAACGCGACCTGGACTTCCTAATCCCTCGAACGATCTGCATCTGGCAGGGGGGAGACCTCCTGCTATTTATCGCTCATCAACGCCAGTGGAATACCGCAATGACACGCTTTTCTCTCGCCGTCACCCTGATGTTAATGCTGCTGCGGCCGGCTTTGGCGCTCGATGTGGGTGAGATCAGCGCCTTCATGCCTGGCGACAGCGCGCGCCTGAGCAAGGAAATCAAAAACACCACCGACAGCGGCCGGCTGGTGACCATCAAGATCGAACGCATTTCCAGTCCCCTGGCCTCCGGCACGGTGATCCCGATGAGCAGTCGGGATGAAATGCTGCTGTCGCCCGCCAGCCTGATCTTGCCGGCCAACGCCAGCGATGTGATCCGCTTTTACTACAAGGGGCCGAATGATGCCCAGGAGCGTTACTACCGCATCGTTTGGTTCGATCAGGCGTTGAGCGAGGCGGGGCAAAACTCGGCTCGGCGTAATGCCGTGGCCACCACGTCGGCGCGCATCGGCACCATTTTGGTGGTGGCGCCTCGGCAGGATCGCTTCGCCTATCAGTTCGCCAACGGACGGATCAAAAACACCGGCAACGCCACGTTCAAAGTGGTGGCCTACGGCAATTGCAGGAACAAGCAAGACGGCAGCGACTGCAAGGAAAACTATTTTGTGATGCCGGGGAAGGATCGCGCCTTCAGCAAGGTTGACGTCAACGATAAAAAAGGACGCGTCGCGCTGTGGCACGGCGAACAGTTTATCCCGGTGAAGTAATGCGCGCGTTATCCACGATGGATGCAAAACAATCACGCAAGGAGTGGCATGTGAACGCTGTGCTGTTGAGAACGCTTTTGGCTGCCGGTGCGCTGGCGCTCCCGACGCTGTTGCCTGGCCGGATGGCGATGGCGGCCGGTTTGACGCAGATTAACGGCGTGCTGATCCCGCACACTTTCAGCCTGGCGTTGCGCGAGGGGATGAGTATTCCGCTGTTGTTGCATTATGAAAAGAGCGATGGCGTCAAAGACGACAGCCGCATCGGCCATGCCTTTCTCTACCTGGATCAGGACCGGCTAAAGATTCGTCGGGTGACGCTGGAGGATAACGACGACGGCGCCCGGCTGACGGCGGCGATTGCCGGCCAGCTGCAGGCTTTGCAGGATGCGCCATTCGATCGGCAGCAGCATATTCGGATCGCGGACGACGCCTGGCTGGCGCTGGATTTCCGGCAGCTCAACCTGCAGCTGGTGGTGAAGGAATCCGCGTTGGGGACGGTGCTGCGCGCCCGCTCCAGCGACATCGGCGCGTCCAGCGTGGATGCCGTAAGCAGCACGCTGGATTATAACCTCGGGGTCTACGATAACCGGGCCCGCGCCAGCGAAGGCAATACCTCCAGTTATTTATCGCTCAACAGCGTCACGGCGTTGCGCGAACACCACGTGGAGTTGAACGGTTCCATCTACGGTATCGGCAGCGGCGATGAAAACGCCACGCTGTACAAAGCAATGTACGAGCGTGATTTCGCCGGCCGCCGTTTCGCCGCCGGCATGCTGGACAGCTGGAACCTGCAGTCGCTGGGGCCGGTCACGACCATCAACTCGAGCAAGATTTATGGCCTGTCCTACGGCAACCGCGCCAACTCGACGGTATTCGATAATTCCCAATCGCTGACGCCGATCGTGGTTTTTTTCCCCTCGGCCGGCGAGGTGCATCTGTCGCGCGACGGGCGGCTGCTCAGCGTACAAAACTTCGCGATGGGCAACCATGAAGTGGACACCGGCAGTTTGCCCTACGGTATCTATGACGTAGAGGTGGAGATCGTGGTCAACGGCAAAGTGGTCGATAAACGCATGCAGCGAGTGAATAAATTGTTCAGCCCCAATCGCGGTGCGAATGCGCCGCTGGCCTGGCAATTCTGGGGCGGGATGCTGCGCATGGACGACTGGCGAGGTGAACGGGAACGCCACCGCCCGGCAAAGGACTCTTATTTGCTTGGCGCTTCGGCTACCGGCAATCTGCAAACGCTTAATTGGGCGCTGTCGGGGTATTCGTTTGACGGCAATGCCGTCGGCGAGAGCCGCGTCAGCCTGCCGGTGACCGAGTCGATTCAGATCAACCTGCAAAACATGGCGGCCTCCGATCGCTCCTGGAGCCTGGTCAACAGCGTCAGCGCCGCGTTGCCCGGCGGCTTCAGCAGCGTATGGATCAATCAGGAGAAAACGCAGATTGGCGATCGTCTGTTGCAAAATGACGCCTATAACCGCGCCGTTGGCGGCAGCCTTAATCTGGGGGCGCTGTGGTCTCCGCTGGGCACCCTGAGCGCCAGCTACAACGACGATAAGAAGAACGACAGTCACTATTACAACGCCGACTATTACCAGAACATCTTTACCGGCCGCTTCGGCACGCTGGGCGTCCGGGCGGGCGTGCAACGCTACAACAACGGCAGCAGCAACGCCAATACCGGCAAGTACATCGCGCTCGATTTTTCACTGCCGATGGGCAACTGGCTCAGCGCCGGCGTTTCCAATCAAAACGGTTACACCACCGCCAACCTGGCGGCGCGCAAGGACATCAAGGACGGGCCGATCCGCACCCTGGGCGCCAACCTGTCGCGGGCGATTTCCGGTGATACCCGCGGCGACAATCGCTTCAACGGTGGTGGCTATGCGCGCTTCGACACCAAGTATTCGGCCGGCACGCTCAACGTCAGCAGCTCCGCCGACGGCTACGTTAACAGCAGCCTGACCGCGAGCGGCAGCATGGGTTGGCAAGGGCGTGATATTGCCATCAGCGGCCGCAACGAAGGCAACGCCGGGATTATCTTCAATACCGGCATTGAAAACGACGGCCTGCTGACCGCACGGGTTGACGGCCGGATGGTGAAGCTGAGCGGCAATAAGAATTACCTGCCTTTGTCGCCTTACGGTCAGTACGACGTTGAGCTGATGAACAACAAAAACTCGGCGGAGAGCTTCGACATCGTCACCAGGCGCAAGAGCAAGCTCACCCTGTATCCGGGCAACGTGGCGGTGATCTCGCCGGAGATAAAACAGATGGTGACGGTGTTTGGCCGCATCAAAGCGGAGGACGGCACGCTGCTGGCCAACGCCTATATCAAGAACCATATCGGCCGCACCCGCACCGATGAGAAAGGCGAATTTATCATGGACGTCGACAAGAAATTCCCGGTTATCGATTTTACCCACGGCGGCAATCAGACATGCGAAGTGGATTTGGATCTCAGCAAGGCGCAAGGCGCCGTGTGGGTCGGCGACGTGATCTGCACCGGGCTGAAAACCTATGCAGGCAATATGTCATCCGGGGAGTCTGACCATGAGAGCTAACGTTGCGCTGTTGTTGTTGGCGCTGGTCGCCCCCGCGCTGCAGGCGGCGGTCAGCCAGACCAACTGGCCGGATGCGGCGGTCATGAAATTTGTCTTCGTGGAGAACAACGCCGACGACAACTTTTTCGTCACGCCGGCCGGCGGGCTGGATCCGCGCATGACCGGCGCCAATAAGTGGACCGGGCTGAAATACGGCGGTTCCGGCACTGTCTATCAGCAGAGCCTGGGGTACGTGGATAATGGTTATAACACGGGGCTGAATGCCAACTGGCGCTATGACATGTGGCTGGAAAATGCGCCGATAAAGAATCCGTTCCTCGGCCTGCGCTGCATCAACTGGTATGCCGGTTGCAATATGGATACCAGCTTGATTCTGCCGCAGACCACCGACGAAAAGGGATTTTACGGCGCCGTGGTTACGCCCGGCGGCGCAAAATGGATGCACGGCATGATGTCGCCGAGCTTCTATCAGTATCTGAAGCAGATGGCGGCGGGCGAAGCTTTCAGCATGCAGATCAACGGCTGCCAAACGTCGGTGGCTTATGACGCCGCGGCCGGCGGCCGCTGTCGGGATCAGGCCAGCGGCAGCTGGTACAAGCGGACCGTCACGCACAGCAAGGCGGCCCACCTGCGCTTTATCAATACCAACGCCGTATCGGAAGTGTTCGTCAACAGCGATGGGGTGCCGATCATCGGCGAGGGCAATGCCGATTGCAAGAACCAGACCATCGGCGCTCGCTCAGGCATCATGTGCAAGATGGTCAGCTACGATTTGCAGACCGACGGCAGCGTGAGCAATACCTCGATTCATATTTTCCCGGCGATTAACCATGCGGCGCTGTCCTCAGCGGTGAACGCCGCCGATCTGCAGTTCAGTCTGAACGGCAACACCTGGAAAAACACGTCGGGCACCGGCAGCTACTATACGTTTAACGAGCTGAAGAGCAGCAACGCCGTCTATGTGTTCTTCTCCAGTAACTTCTTCAAACAGATGGTCGCGCTGGGGATTTCCGACAGCGGCACCCGCGATCTGATCAATTTCCGTTTTCAGAACACCACCTCGCCGGAGTCGGGATGGTATGAGTTTTCCACTTCAAACCAGCTGATTATCAAGCCGCGCGATTTCAGCATCAGCATTATTTCCGATGATTACGACAACAGCCCACACCGTGAAGGCTATGTCGGCCCGGCGGAGCCGGCGCTGGAGTTCGGCTACTTCGTGACCACCAGCGGCAAAACCGCCGCCGATCAGGTGAGGGTGATGGCGACCGGGCCGACTCAGGTGATCAACGGGGTGAACTATTGCCTCTTTTCTTCTGCGGATAACACTACCCAGGTGCCGTTCCCCGCCACCCTCGGCATCACCACCAGCACCAACGGCCAGCAGAGCTTCGCCGCCGGCTGCGATGGCCAGTGGCACGACATGACCAATGCGCTCTGGAGCAGCACGCCGTGGAATGATATCTCCGGTGAAGTGGGGGTGCTGAACAAGACCCACGTGACCTTTAGCATTCCGATGAACAATCCGATCTCGCTGAGAACCGTCGACGGCAACGGTTGGTATGGCGACGTCAGCGCCGCCGGTGAAATTCATGTCGAAGCCACCTGGCGCAACATCAATTGAGGGCAGGGCGTGAAACTTGTACTGATAGGGTTGCTGTGTTTGTCCTTCCCCTTTACCGCCGCCGCGATCAATGTCGGTACCCTGACGTTTGCCATGGATCAGGATCGCTCATTCACCGCCAAGCGGGTGTTGAATAACAACCGCAGTGCGCGCCTGTATCAGGTGAGCATTCGCGCCATCGATCGGCCGGGAGAGCGCGAGGTGCGCAGCCGGCCGGCGGACGGCGAGCTGCTGTTCGCGCCGCGCCAGCTGACGCTGCAGGCCGGGCAGGCGGAGTACTATAAGTTTTTCTACCGCGGGCCGCAGGATAATCGCGAGCGTTATTACCGGGTGTCATTTCGCGAAGTGCCGACCCGATTGTTCGAGCCGGGGCCGCGTCGGGGCGCCGGCGTCAACCTGGAGCCGATCGTGGTGATGGACACCATTCTGGTGGTGCGCCCGCGTCAGGTAAACTTTGCCTATCGGCTCGATACCCAGCGCGGTACGCTCACCAACACCGGCAACACCTACTTCAAGTTCCTGCTCAAGCCGGGCTGCAACAGCACGGATGAAGAGGGCGTCACCGAATACCTGCGCCCCGGCGATACGCTGACCCATGCCGGTATTCGGCTGAAGGGGCAGAAATTCATTATCTATAACGACAAATTTATCAGCGTCGATCGCAGCTGCCTCGATTAACGCGGCGGAATGGCAAAGCGGAAGCAAGCGCCGCTTTGCGCTTGTTCGATCAGCTGAATATCGCTGTCGTGCAGCTGCAGAATGCGCCGCACGATCATCAGGCCCAGTCCGCCGGAAGGGCGCCGGGCGCCGCTCAGGACAGACGGGCGCACGAACAGATCGGCGCGCAGCGTCTGGGGAATGCCGGGGCCGCTGTCGCTGACCTGCACCATCACCCGATCGTCCTGCCGCCACAGCCGCACGCCGATGTCGCCGCCGGGCGGCGTATGGCGAATGGCGTTGTCCAACAGGTTGGTCAGCACCCGCTCAATCATGCTGAGATCGGCGAACACCGGCGGAATGCCGGGGGGAATGTCGGCATGCAGCCGCTGGTAGCGCGCCTCCGCCGCCAGCTCGAACTTTTGGAACACGTCCTGCAACAGCTCGCTGAGGGAAAAAGGCTCTTTCTGCGGTTTCACCACGCCGTACTCCAGCCGCGCCAGCTCGAACAGCTCCTGTGCCAGCTTGCCCACTTTGCGGCTCTGCGCCAGCGCGATCTCCAGATAGCGACGCCGATCGGCTTCGCTCAGGGTGGCGGCCTTGACCGACAGCGTCTCCAGATAGCCGTGCAGCGAGGTGAGCGGGGTGCGCAGATCGTGCGAGACGTTAGCGATGAATTCACGCCGCAGCCGATCCTGCTGCGCCAGCGTTTGCCACTGTTCGGCAAGGCGCTGCGCCATACGGTGGAAGGCCTGCTGCAGCTGGCTGACTTCGTCGCGCCCGGCCCGTACCGCCGGCAGCGCCGCGTAGGCCTGCACCGCCTCGATGCCGCCGCTGTCCAGCGCGCTGACCTGCCGGGTCAGGCGACGGATAGGACGCGTTACCCAATAAAACGCGAAGCCGCCGGCCAGCAGGCTGAACAGCACCATCAGCCCGGAGGTCCACAGCGCCATCCTGACCGCCGAGTTGAACTGGGCGTTGCTGGCCAGCGCCGTGTACTCTTCGCCGAGCAGCACCACGTACAGATAGCCTTCGATCCGGCCATCGACCTTAAGCGGCGCGACGCTGAACACCTTACGCCCGTCCACGCTGCGCGGATCGTCGCCATACACCGGCATCGGCGCGCCACCGAGCAGCGCCTGCAGCGGCGGCAACGCGACCCGCTGCCGCTTCAGATGCCCGGCCGGCGCGGCGTTGCCGATAATCGCGCCCTGTTTGTCGAGCAGGTAAACCTCAACGCTGGGATTCACCGCCATCAGCTGATCGAACAGGGTATGCACCGCCTGCGGATCCGGCCCGTTCACCCCCAGCAGCGGGTTGCTGTCGGCGATATGCTGCGCCAGGTTGCCGGACAGGCGCTGGATCACCGCCTGGCTGTACTGGGTGCTGCTGCGCACCTGCATCCAGCCGGAAAAGGCGCAGCCGATGACGATCAGCAGCGCGAAGATCAGCGTGAGGCGTTGCGCTAACGTAAGGTTTTTCATGGCTCACTCTTGCGGCGCGGCCGCGAATTTATAGCCCATGCCCCACACCGTGAGGATGCGCTCGGGTTCCGCCGGGTTGCGCTCGATCTTGATGCGCAGCCGGTTGATATGGGTGTTGACGGTGTGCTCATACCCTTCGTGCTGATAGCCCCAGACCTGATTCAACAGGCTGAGGCGCGAGAACACCTGGCCCGGGTGGCGGGCGAAAAAGTACAGCAGATCGAATTCGCGCGGCGTCAGCTCGACCGGCTGCTGGTGCAGGTGCACCTCGCGGGCGATCGGATCGATGGTCAAATCGCTGAAGCTGAGCACGCCGGCGTCCATGCGCAGGTTGCGGCTCATCGCTTCCTGGCGGCGAAACAGCGCCTTGACCCGCGCCACCAGCTCCAGCATGGAGAAGGGCTTGGCCAGATAGTCGTCGGCGCCCAGTTCCAGCCCCAGCACGCGGTGCACCTCGCTGGAGCGCGCGCTGGTGATGATGATTGGCGTGTAACGCGTCATGGTGCGCGCCCGGCGGCAAATCTCCAATCCGTCCACGCCCGGCAGCATCAGATCGAGGATGAGGGCGTCCCAGCCGCCCTGTTCCAGCATCGCCATGCCCCGGTTGCCGTCGGCGGCGTGGCTGATGGCGTAACCCTCGTCGCGCAGATGCAGCTGCAGCAGTTCGGCGATGTCGCCGTCGTCCTCGACGATCAAAATTCGTTTTGGCTTGTCCATTCTCATTACCGCTGATTGCCCGTTTCTCTCTGAAGTCTACACAACCCCCACCGGCGGAGTTATCACATTTTATTTAACTTTGCGTGAGGTCTTGGGGAACAAATCCGGGGAATACTCGGCTCATCGCCTCATTGGTCGCCAGGAGTTCGCATGAGCCTCACTCTCACCCCGGAACAACGCCAGACGGTGCATCCGCTGTGGCTGCGGTTGACGCACTGGCTGAATGCGCTGGCGATGCTGATCATGGTGACCAGCGGCTGGCGCATCTACAACGCCTCGCCGCTGTTCAACTTCAGCTTTCTCAATGAGCTGACGCTCGGCGGCTGGCTGGGCGGCGCGCTGCAGTGGCACTTCGCCGGCATGTGGCTGTTCGGCGTCAACGGGCTGTGCTACCTGCTGATCAACCTGGCCAGCGGGCGTTTCAAACGCAAGTATTGGCCGCTCAGCCCACGGCAGTTTCTCGCCGATATAGGTGCCGCGCTGCGCGGCAGGCTGCAACACGCCGACCTGCGCCACTACAACATGGTGCAACGCGTGGCCTATCTGTCGGTGATGATCCTCGGCGTGATGAGCGCGCTGTCCGGGCTGGTGCTGTGGAAATCGGTGCAGTTTCCGCTGCTGCGCACGCTGCTCGGCGGTTATGAGGCGGCGCGCTATATCCACTTTTTCGCCATGTCGGCGCTGGTGGCCTTCGCCGCGATTCACCTGGTGATGGTGGCGCTGGTGCCGCGGACGCTGCTGGCCATGCTGCGCGGACGCTAAGGAGTGAATGATGGAAAAGGATAAACAGATCATGACGATCATTGAAGGGCAGGCGATCGTCAAAGAAGCGCAGCGGCTGTTGAGCGCGCCTTCGCGCCGCCGCTTTCTGCGCAACGGCCTGACGCTGGGCGGCATCGCCATGCTCACCGGCTGCGATCTCAGCGATAACGCCAACGTCGAACAGGCGCTGAACCGCATCTCGCGCTTCAACGATCGGGTACAGGGCTGGCTGTTCAATGACGATCGCCTGGCGCCGGTCTACCCGGAATCGATGATCACCCGGCCGTTCCCGTTCAACGCTTTCTACGCCGAGGAGGACGCGCCGGACATCAACGGCGACGATTACCGGCTGGAAGTGGCGGGACTGGTGCAGGACAAACGCGCCTGGAGCCTGCCGCAGCTGCACCGGATGGCGCAGGTTAGCCAGGTGACGCGCCATATTTGCGTCGAGGGCTGGAGCGCCATCGGCAAGTGGGGCGGCGTGCCGTTCGCGACCTTTCTCAAGGCGATCGGCGCGGATCTGAGCGCCCGCTACGTCAGCTTCAAATGCGCCGACGATTACTACACCAGCATCGACATGGCCACCGCGCTGCACCCGCAGACGATTATTGCGCTGACCTATGACGGCCAGATCTTGCCGCGCAAGTACGGCTACCCGATGAAACTGCGCATGCCGACCAAGCTGGGTTACAAGAACCCGAAACACATTCAGGTGATCGAGGTCACCAACCGCTTCCCGGGCGGTTACTGGGAAGACCAGGGTTACAACTGGTTTGGCGGCAGCTGAGGCGGCCGCCTGCCATTCTCCGGCACCCCGGTGCCTTTGACATGACGGAAGGAAATACCATGAAAAAGTTATTCGCAATGATGATGTGCAGCGCGTTGATGCTGGGCGTGGCCGGCGCCAACGCCGCCGATGGCATGAGCAAAGACGCGATGAAAAAGGACGGTATGAGCCAGATGTCGCACGACGGCATGGCCAAAGACGGCATGAAGAAAGCGTGCATGGGCAAGGAGTGCATGAAGAAAGACAAGATGGGCAAAGACGCGATGAAAAAGGATGGCATGGCGAAAGACGGTATGGCCAAAGACGGCATGAAGAAAGACGAAATGAAGAAGGACGCGATGGGGCACTAAGCCGCCGCACCCCGCGGCCGCAAGCGGGCGATCCGCTGCGGCCGTGGGCAACATAAGGAGAGAGGATGATGCTGGCGACATGGCTGCGGCGCTTTCAGCGCTCGAACGGGGACGTTATCTTTATGCGCGCGGCGCTGGTGGTGATCTTCGCCGCCTTCGGTTACGCCAAGTGGTTTGATTACGAGGCGCAGGGGCTGGTGCCGCTGATCGGCAACAGCCCGCTGCTGAGCTGGATGCATCAGGCGTTCGGCATCCGCGGCGCCAGCTATGCGCTGGGCGTCGCCGAGTGGAGCTTCGGCTTGCTGCTGCTGGCGGGATTCTGGTCGCGGCGGCTGGGGTTGCTGGGGGCGATCGGTTCGACGGTAACCTACCTGACTACGCTGACGCTGATCTTTTCCACGCCGGGGGCCTGGGAGCCTTCCGCCGGCGGTTTTCCGGCCATGGCCGGCGCCACCAGCTTTTTAATCAAGGATCTGGTGTTGCTGGCCGGTTCCCTGGTGCTGCTGAAAGCCGACTTGCCGGCCGAGCAGGCATAAAAAAGGGCGTAGCCTGGCTACGCCCTCTCGTGATTTATCGATCGTCACATATCCGGGAAGGTCAGGGTGCCCCCCGGCGCTTCGCGATGAATGTGCAGGAAGTTCAGGTGCTTCTCGTACTGGTCGAGGATATCGCCAATCACCTGTTCCTTGCTGTAGTCCATCAGGTCGTTGCCCTGGGTGCCTTCCATCAGGAAGGTTTCCAGCCGGTAGTAGTGCGACTTGCCGGAGCGGGCGCGGTAGGTGAAGCCCGGCACCGAGTAGCGCATCGGCCAGATCTGATAGATAAAGTTCTGTTCCTCGCCCAGGCGCACCAGCAGCTCCAGGTGGTTCAGACGCTCGTCTTCGGTCGGCGGCACTTCGCTGAACTCCACTTTCGCGCCGCGCAACTCCAGCTCGCGCGCCACGTCCTGCATCGCCGGACGGCAGACTTTATCCAACATTTTCTGCGTGTACTGGGTGCCCGGGTAGTTCATCACCCGCGACAGACGCTGTTTCCAGTTGAGCACGTCGTGGCTGGAGACCGGCACCGGCGCCAGGGTGCTGAGCGCGCTGGCCTTGCGGTAGTCTTCCACCCGCAGCGATTTGTACAGCCCGGCCATCACGAAGAAGATCACGAAGCTGAACGGCAGGCCCATGATTACCGTGGTTTTCTGCAGCGCCGGCACGCCGTCGGTCATCAGCATGCCGATGGTCAGCAGGCCGATGGCCACCGACCAGAAAATCCGCAGCCAGTTCGGCGCATCATTATTGATGTCGGCCAGGCGCGAGGTGAAGTTGCCCAGCACCAGCGAGCCGGAGTCCGCCGAGGTGACGTAGAACAGCAGGCCGGTGATGGTGGCCACCGAGGCGCTGAAGGTGAAGCCGGGGTATTGCGCCAGCAGACTGTAGAAGCCGCGCTCCGGGAACTGCATCACTTCCTGCGCAAACTCGGCGTTGCCGTGAATGATCTGGTACAGCGCGCTGTTGCCGAAGATAGACAGCCACAGCAGGGTGAACACGAACGGTATGATCAGCGTGCCGACCACGAACTGGCGAATGGTGCGCCCGCGCGAGATGCGCGCCAGGAACAGGCCGACGAACGGCGACCACGCCACCCACCAGGCCCAGAAGAACAGCGTCCAGTTGTTCATCCACTCCACCGGCCGATCGAAGGCGAAGCTGTTGAGCGTCATGCCCATAAAGCGATTGACGTAATCGCCGACGTTGAGCACCAGCGCGTTGAGCAGGAACTCGGTGTCACCGAAGAACAGCACGAACAGGATCAGGCCCAGCGCCAGCAGCACGTTCAGCTCGGACAGGATGCGGATGCCCTTGTTGACGCCCGAGGTGACCGAGATGGTGGCCATGATCACCGACAGCAGGATCAGCGAGCCCTGCACCGTCAGGTTTTCCGGGATCTCGAACAGCACCTTGAGGCCGTAGTTGAGCTGCACCACGCCGATGCCCAGCGTGGTGGCGATGCCGAAGATGGTGCCGAGCACCGCGGCGATGTCCACGCTGTGGCCGATCGGGCCGTTGATGCGCTTACCGAAGATCGGGTACAGCGCCGAGCGGATGGTCAACGGCAGATTGTAGCGATAGCTGAAGTAGCCGAGGGCGATGCCCATCAGCGCATACATCGACCAGCCGGTCAGGCCGTAGTGGAACAGCGTCCAGACCATCGCCTGGCGCGCGGCTTCCAGCGTTTGCGCGTCACCTTCCGGCGGCATCATGTACTGGGTTACCGGCTCGGCGACCGAGAAGAACATCAGGTCGATGCCGATGCCGGCGGCGAACAGCATCGCCGCCCAGCTCATCAGGCTGAATTCCGGCTTGGACTGCTCCGGCCCGAGCTTGATCGAACCGAAGCGCGAAGCGGCGATAAACACCACGAACACGATGTACAGCGTCGCCGCCAGCAGGTAGTACCAACCGAAGGTGGCTGACACCCAATTCAGCGTGCGGGTGATCCACTGCCCGGAGAAGTCGGTGAAAAAGATGGTCATCAGCGAGAAGGCCAGGATCAGCCCCGCCGAGGTGAAGAAAACCACAGGGTTGAGGCGGTCCTGCTGCGGTTTGGAGGAGGTTTCGTGGGTTGTCATCGTCATCCTCTGAACTGAGAAAATCGTGCCGCTCCGTATTCCGGGGCGCGTTGGCCTCTGAAAAACGGGCGAATGAAGGCGGCGGCCGTCTCCGCAGAGGAGGGCCTGAATGATGCCGCTTTCGCCTGTTGCTGAAGCGCCGGAGCACTTCGCGGCGGGAACCGCTTACAGCCACTGATTTTGGTCAGATTCGTTAATTACCTCACAAAAATCAGCCAGTTCCACAACCAGATAGTACAAATTTTTAACCAGGCGGCAATAAAATATATGCAATTTTTATTGAACGTTCAATCAAAAAAAAGTTTAATAGTCCTCATGATGACCTGAATCACGGGCGAAACGGCAGTGAAATTTGCCCGCTGAGATAAGGCCGAAGTCGGTTTTGTGAGAGTCGAAATATGCCAAAGGTAGGAATGCAGCCAATCAGAAGGCAGCAGTTGATTGATGCCACGCTCGCCGCGGTAAACGAAGTGGGAATGCATGACGCCACCATCGCGCAGATCGCGCGGCGGGCCGGCGTTTCCAACGGCATCATCAGCCATTATTTCAAGGATAAGAATGGCCTGCTGGAAGCCACGATGCGCTATCTGATCAGCCATCTGGGCGAGGCGGTGAAGCTGCGCTTGCAGGCGCTGACCGATAACAGCCCGGCGGCGCGGCTGCAGGCGATCGTCGCCGGCAACTTCGACGACAGCCAGATCAACAGCGCGGCGATGAAGACCTGGCTGGCCTTTTGGGCCAGCAGTCTGCACCAGCCGCAGCTCAACCGGCTGCAGCAGGTGAACGGCCGCCGGCTTTATTCCAACCTGTGCGCCGAGTTTCGTCGCGTTATGCCGCAGCCGCAGGCGCGGTTGGCGGCCAAGGGGCTGGCGGCACTGATCGACGGACTGTGGCTGCGCAGCGCGCTGCGCGGCTCAGCGTTCAATCAGTCGCAGGCGTTGGCGCTCACGACCGAATACATCACGTTCCAACTCCAGGGGCAAACGCCGCCCGGAGGATAACCCAAGGAGATCCTATGTCCCGTTTTGGCTTGCAGAAGCTCTATATTCATGGCGCCTATGTAGACAGCACCGCTGGAAAAACCTTCAACGCCATTAACCCGGCGAACGGCGAAGTTCTGGCTGAAGTCCAGTCCGCCGGCGCTGAAGACGTCGATCGTGCGGTGGCCAGCGCGGCCAGCGGGCAGAAGGTGTGGGCGGCGATGACGGCGATGGCGCGTTCGCGCATCCTGCGTCGCGCGGTGGATATTCTGCGCGAGCGCAACGATGAGCTGGCGGCGCTGGAAACGCTGGATACCGGCAAAGCGATGTCGGAAACCACCGCGGTGGACATCGTCACCGGCGCCGACGTGCTGGAGTATTACGCCGGCCTGATCCCGGCCATTGAAGGCGAACAGATCCCGCTGCGCGATACCTCGTTCGTCTACACCCGCCGCGAACCGCTGGGCGTGGTGGCCGGCATCGGCGCCTGGAACTACCCGATTCAAATCGCGCTGTGGAAGTCCGCGCCGGCGCTGGCGGCGGGCAACGCGATGATCTTCAAGCCGAGTGAAGTCACGTCGTTGACGGCGCTGAAGCTGGCGGAAATTTACACCGAAGCCGGCCTGCCGGACGGCGTATTCAACGTGGTGACCGGCAGCGGCGCGGAGGTGGGGCAGTACCTGACCGATCATCCGGGCATTGCCAAAGTCTCTTTCACCGGCGGGGTGAAAACCGGCAAGAAGGTGATGGCCAACGCGTCGGGATCGACGCTGAAAGAAGTCACCATGGAGCTGGGCGGCAAGTCGCCGCTGATTATCTTCGACGATGCCGATCTGGATCGCGCTGCCGATATCGCCATGATGGCCAACTTCTACAGCTCCGGGCAGGTGTGCACCAACGGTACCCGCGTCTTCGTGCCGGCGGCGCTGCAGGCACAGTTTGAGGCGAAGATCCTCGAGCGCGTGAAGCGCATTCGCCTCGGCGATCCGACCGATCCGCAGACCAACTTCGGGCCGCTGGTCAGCTTCGCGCACATGGAGTCGGTGCTGCGCTTTATCGAGAGCGGCAAGAACAGCGGCGCGCGCCTGCTGTGCGGCGGCGAACGCGTCACCCACGGCGAATTCGGCAAGGGCGCTTACGTGGCGCCGACGGTATTCAGCGACTGTCGCGACGACATGGAAATCGTGCGTGAGGAGATCTTCGGGCCGGTGATGAGCATTCTCAGCTACCAGAGCGAAGAGGAAGTGGTGCGCCGCGCCAATGATACCACCTTCGGCCTGGCCGCCGGTGTGGTGACCAACGATCTGGCCCGCGCGCACCGCGTGATCCATCAGCTGGAAGCCGGCATTTGCTGGATCAATACCTGGGGCGAGTCGGCGGCGGAAATGCCGGTCGGCGGCTACAAGCAGTCCGGCGTCGGCCGCGAGAACGGCCTGACGACGCTGGAGCACTACACCCAGATCAAATCGGTGCAGGTTGAGCTGGGCGAATACGCCTCGGTATTTTAACTATCCCCGTCGTCTTTCAAGCTACAGCGTTGTTGGCTGCGAGCGCAGACCCCAGTCACTTACTTGAGTAAGCTCCTGGGGCTCTGCGCCCTTGCCGCCTAGCTGTAACTCGAAATCCATAGGGGATATATCTTTTTTGCATCCAAAACTGCCTTGATATATTCAGCATGCGGAATTCAAGCCATTCGCATCATCCAGGCATACGAATATTTAGGAGATAATGAATGGAATTTGACTACATCATTATCGGTGCCGGTTCCGCCGGCAACGTGTTAGCCACCCGATTGACCGAGGACGCCGACGTCAGCGTCCTGCTGCTGGAAGCCGGCGGCCCGGACTACCGGATGGATTTCCGTACCCAGATGCCGGCCGCGCTGGCGTTTCCGCTGCAGGGTCGCCGCTATAACTGGGCATATGAAACCGATCCTGAGCCGCACATGAACAACCGTCGGATGGAATGCGGCCGCGGCAAAGGGCTGGGCGGTTCGTCCCTGATTAACGGCATGTGTTACATTCGCGGCAACGCGATGGACTTCGATAACTGGGCCAAGGCGCCGGGTCTGGAAGACTGGACCTATCTGGACTGCCTGCCGTATTTCCGCAAGGCGGAAACCCGCGATATCGGCCCGAACGATTACCACGGCGGCGAGGGCCCAGTGAGCGTCACCACGCCGAAAGCCGGTAACAACGAACTGTTCCACGCGATGGTGGAAGCCGGCGTGCAGGCGGGTTACCCGCGTACCGACGATCTGAACGGTTACCAACAAGAAGGCTTCGGTCCGATGGATCGCACCGTGACGCCGAAAGGGCGCCGCGCCAGCACCGCCCGCGGTTATCTGGATCAGGCGCGTTCGCGGCCGAACCTGAAAATCGTCACCCATGCGCTGACCGACCATATCGTGTTCGACGGCAAGCGTGCGGTAGGCGTCAAGTATTTGCAGGGCGACAGCAATCAGCTGACTCACGCCACAGCACGGCGCGAAGTGCTGCTGTGCGCCGGCGCCATCGCCTCGCCGCAGATCCTGCAGCGTTCGGGCGTTGGCCCGGCTGCGCTGCTGAAAAGTCTGGATATTAATGTGGTACACGATCTGCCGGGCGTCGGGGAAAACCTGCAGGACCACCTGGAGATGTACCTGCAATACGCCTGTAAGAAACCGGTATCGCTGTACCCGGCGCTGCAATGGTTCAACCAGCCGAAGATCGGCGCGGAATGGCTGTTCAACGGCACCGGCGTCGGCGCCAGCAACCAGTTCGAGGCCGGTGGCTTCATCCGCAGCCGCGCAGAGTTCGCCTGGCCGAATATTCAGTATCATTTCCTGCCGGTGGCGATTAACTACAACGGCAGCAACGCGGTGAAAGAGCACGGCTTCCAGGCGCACGTCGGCTCGATGCGTTCGCCGAGCCGCGGCCGGGTACAGGTGAAATCGAAAGATCCGCGCCAGCACCCGAGCATTCTGTTCAACTACATGGCGACCGAGCAGGACTGGCAGGAGTTCCGCGACGCTATTCGCATCACGCGCGAGATCATGGCGCAGCCGGCCCTGGACGAATACCGTGGCCGCGAGATAAGCCCAGGGCCGGACGTGCAGACCGATGAGCAGTTGGATGCCTTCGTGCGCGAGCATGCCGAAACCGCGTTCCACCCGTCCTGCTCGTGCAAGATGGGCGAGGATGAGATGGCAGTGGTCGACGGCCAGGGCCGGGTGCACGGCATGGAGGGATTGCGGGTGGTGGATGCGTCGATCATGCCGCTGATCATCACCGGCAACCTGAACGCCACCACCATCATGATCGCCGAGAAGTTAGCCGATCGCATTCGCCAGCGCGCGCCATTGCCGCGCAGCACCGCCGACTATTACGTCGCCGGCGATGCGCCGGTGCGCAAGCAGTAACCGACACGCCCTCTCGCCGTTGAGGGGGAGGGCCGCCGTAGCAAGCAACCCCTCTCCATATGCTCTTCCCCAAGGCGAGGGGGCAACTCTTTTTTATCCCTTCATGCCGCCGGCAGCGAGATCGCCTGATCGAAACTGGTGGGCGTCGCCATACGCCACATGCGGGCGTAGAACTCGCTTTTGATCTCCGGTTGCAGCAGCGCGCCCGGCTCCAGGTAGTAATAGATATCGGCGTACACTTTGATCTCGGTCGGCGTGATGCGGCGCAGCATATGGTGCGAGGTCAGCTGTTCCGGGCGGCTGACGCCGGCCGCCGCCAGCATGTCTGCCAGCGCTTTCACCGTATTTTGATGGAAGTGGTAGACGCGCTCCGCCTTGTTCGGCACCACCAGCGCCTTCTGCCGCAGCGGATCTTGCGTCGCCACGCCGGTCGGGCAGTGGTTGGTGTGGCAGCTTTGCGACTGGATGCAGCCGACGGCGAACATAAAGCCGCGCGCCGAGTTCACCCAGTCGGCGCCGAGCACCAGCACGCTGGCGATGTCGAAGGCGCTGATGATCTTGCCGCTGGCGCCTACCTTGATCTGGTCGCGCAGGCCGCAGCCTACCAGCGTGTTATGCACGAACAGCAGCCCTTCGCGCAGCGGCATGCCCATATAGTTGGAAAGCTCGAGCGGCGCGGCGCCGGTGCCGCCTTCCTTGCCGTCTACCACGATGAAATCCGGCAGGATGCGGGTGTGCAGCATCGCCTTGACGATGGCGACAAACTCCCACGGATGGCCGATGCACAGCTTGAAACCGACCGGCTTGCCACCTGACAGCTCGCGCAGCTGCTGGATGAAATGCATCATTTCCAGTGGAGTGGTGAAGGCGCTGTGCGAGGCCGGCGAAATGCAATCGACCCCTTCCGGCACGCCGCGGGTGGCGGCGATTTCCGCATCCACCTTCTTCGCCGGCAGAATGCCGCCGTGGCCGGGTTTGGCGCCCTGGCTGAGCTTGATTTCAATCATTTTCACCTGCGGGCTTTGTGCCTGTTCGGCAAAGCGCCGCGGATCGAAATGGCCGTCGGCGGTGCGGCAGCCGAAATAGCCGCTGCCCAGCTCCCACACCAGATCGCCGTTGTTTTCCCGGTGATAGCGGCTGATGCTGCCCTCGCCGGTGTCGTGGTAGAAATTGCCCTTGGCTGCACCCAGGTTGAGCGCGCGGATGGCATTGGCGGAGAGCGCGCCGAAGCTCATGGCCGAAATGTTGAAGATCGACGCGGAGTAGGGCTGGCGGCAGTCGGCGCCGCCGATGGTGATGCGAAAACTGGTCGGATCGGCGGCTTCCACCGGCCGCATGGAGTGGCCGATGCACTCATAGCCGGTTTGGTACACATCCAGCAGGGTGCCGAACGGCTTGTCGCCCATCTCGTTTTTCGCCCGGCGATACACCAGCGTGCGCTGGGTGCGTGAAAACGGGATCTCTTCATTATCCTGCTCGAGGAAATATTGGCGCAGTTCCGGGCGGATGAATTCGAAGAAGAAGCGCAGGCGGCCGATGATCGGGTAGTTGCGGCAGATGGCGTGGCGTTGCTGCGTGAGATCGTAGATACCCAGCACCATCAAGCCACCGCAGGCCAGGGCCGGCAGCCAGAACCACGGATGGTTGCGCATCATGATTAAGAAAACCAGGGTGAGCAAGATGCTCAGCACAAAGCAGGTGTAGCGGCTGAATAAGGACGACTTCATAACATCTCCTGATGTTTATTTTAATCCACACGACATGACTCACGGATAATCCGTGTGCAAATCGTAGCCAACAGGAAAGGATGTTGTGTGTCTGTTGCTGCTTTGTCGCCGGTTGTTACATTAATTTAACTTGGCGGGGGAGGGCCGGTTGCCGCGCGGCGTACCGCGCAACAAGCCAGAGCCGGTTATTTGCCGGCGACGAAGATGGTGCTCATGCTGCGCAGCCGCAGCTTTTTCATCGCGCTGTATTTCTGCGAGAAGATGGTTTTTGGGTGCGTACCGCGCTTTTCCGCAATGTGCAGCAGGCTGTCGCCGCGCAGCAGATTGAAGATCACGTCGCTTTCCGCCGGGCTGAGCTCGCGGGTTTTCTGCACTCTGATGCCGCCCGGTTCTTTGCTTTCCAGCAGCCGCTGGATTTTTTCCTGCAGCGAATAAAGCGGAATGCGGGTGGAGACCAACTCGACGGAAATCCCCAGGATCGACAACAGTTTCACTACGCGCTCGTCGTCATAGAACACCAACAGGCGCGTTTTGCTGTTGTACTGCTGGTGCAGGGACACCAGGCTTTCGATCACGTTGACGCTCTGTTCGAGGTTTTGCGAGGTGAAAATCAGCGCGATATCGTGCTTGGTGATCTTCTCTGCTTTGGCGCCACCGTGCATGAAATCGGAAAACAGGCGGATATCGTACGCGCCGTAGTGTTTCTTCAGCAGCACCGACAGGCCAACATAGCTGTACTTACACTCACTAATCACAAGAACGTTGTTTTTAGACATAGGGCAAACACCAATACCGAGTTAAAAGTATTCAGCTGTAAGAAGCGAGTTCAAATCCTTGATGCTGGATTCCTTCCACAGCTTTCCCTGCAGTGCGTAATATGGCATTTCATCCAGCCATTTCTTGTGTTCGGGAGTTTCAACTCCTTCGATAATTACCTTGTAATGATTAAGGTAAAAGAAGCGCAGTAACGCGCGCATCAAGCCCTCACCGCCGGACTTTTTCATGAAGTCCCAAAGCAGAAAACGGTCGAGCTTAACGAAGCGGAACTGGCTGTTGTACAACGCGGAAAAACCCGCATAGCCAGAACCAAAATCATCGAGCCAAAATGAATAACTATTCAATGACGGATCGCCGTGCACGCGATCTTTCACCAGCCGGGTTGAATTCTCGCTGATCTCGAAATGAATACAGCGCATAGCATTAATTCTTTCGGCAAAGTGAGTATTCGCCAGCGATTGCAGGGAATAATCGTCAACATTCAAAGTGGCTATCACTTGGTTTTCATGAAACCAGTGTTTGTATTTATCGATCAGATTGATCTGATCCATCAAAATCTCAATCCGGGTGGCGCTGTCGGCGTGGCGAAAGAACTGTTCAGGAGAAAAATGGGCATATTCGCTATTAAACGTAAAGCGAGACAGACATTCAACGGCCAGCAATTGTCCCGATTTCGCGAACATTGGCTGAAAAACATAATTAATGCCGTTATTTTTCTCTCTGAAAGAACTGCTCATTTCCCAATCCTTGGATTGATATTTAACTTGTTGATTTTAAATGGTTAAAAAGAAAGTTACTCCAGGCTTATTGGTAAATTTCTTATTTAAAGCGTCAGGATGGCCGAAGCGTGTCGACAGACCATTTAACGCGTAATTTGTGCCAAAGTCCAAACGTCGCAATCTGTTACTAAATGTAAATATTCGGGATAATATTCTGATTTTCAGGCCTTAATGCAAAATCTTGAACTCTGCAGCTTTCCCAAACACAGATTATTCCTATTCATATGAATCGTCAACATCGATCGATAGGTATCCGCCGATAGTTTATTCCTATCAAGAGGGGCCTTATGAATGTTTTAAACGATTTAACATTAAGAATATGCTTAGTCTATATTTCGTCCGGCAATGAGTTCATCGAGGCAACGCTCCTTTTCAGCAAGGGAGTGCTATCGCTGAGTGTATGCTCAGTGGCGGCAATATATATATAAGCCCGCCACTGAATCGATTATTTTATTGTTCTATGGAGCTGGAAATGAAAAAAGTATTATTGCCTTTGGCTGCCCTGGTATTGTCTGCAACTGCTTCCAACGCAATGGCAGCAAACGGCACTGTTAAATTCACCGGTGAAATCAAACAGTCTACCTGCCAGGTAACTAGCGATACTCAGAATAAAGAAGTTTACCTGGGTACTTACCCAACTTCTGCGTTCCCAACCGTGGGTTCTAAATCCGCTTCTAAAGCTTTCCAGATCTCTCTGGAAAAATGTGATGCCGGCGATTACAGCCTGCGCTTCGACGGTAACACCGTTGCTGGTAACCCAGACCTGCTGTCCGTAAGCAACGTTGGCGGCACTGGCGCTGCAGCTACCGGCGTGGGTATCGAAATCACCGATAACAACGGCAAGCCATTCGCTATCGGCGACGGTTCCAACATCAAAGACGACGTAGCGAAAGTCACCATCGCTGCTGACGGTAAAGCGACCTTCAACCTGCAGGCTCGTTACCGTTCATTCGATAGCAACGTAACTGCAGGTCTGGCTAACGCTACCAGCCCGTTCACTATCGAATACAAATAATCGTCTTTCAGGACACACACGGCCAAGGATGGCCCGTAGAGGAAACCGATGAAAAAGTTCTTTGCTGCTCTGCTGATGCTGGGCGCCTTTAACAGCTACGCCGGTATCCAGGTAGATGCCACTCGCGTGATCTATAAAGGCGATGACAAATCCGCCTCTCTGCCGATTCATAACGATGCTTCAGAAGCTTATATGGTGCAGACCTGGCTGGACACCGGTGACAGAAACCAAGTGCCGAAAAATCTGCCTGTCGTTGTCGTTCCACCGATTCTGAAATTGGACGCTGCTAAAACTGCCGTTCTGCGCTTTATCTATTCCGGTAATGGCTTACCTCAGGATAAAGAAACCCTGTTGTGGATTAACGTGCAGGAAATTCCACCGGCGCCGAAGCAGGAAAACGTGCTGCAGGTTGCGGTGCGTACCCGAATCAAACTTTTTTACCGGCCGGTGGCGTTGAAAACGACGCTGGACGAGCAAGTACAAAACTTGCGTTGGCAGCGTGAAGGTTCACGTCTGCAAGTGATTAACGATGGCCCGCTGCATATCACCTTTGGGGCGCTGCATTTGAAAAACAGCGCGGGCAAGACCGTGGATGTGGACGCCAACATGGTGAGCCCGAAAGATCGCTTATCGATCAACATCCCGGCGGGCGTCAGCGTCGGCAACAAGATTGCTTTCAGTTATATCAACGATTTTGGCGGTAGAACGGAAGTCAAGGACGTTCCAGTACAATAAGAGAGACAGGGAATGGCAAATCAACGAAAAGTAGCAGGCGGAACGACGCGGCTGACACAGCTGATCCGAATTGCAATCATTGCCGCCAGTGCGCCGATGTTATGGAGTGAAGCGGCGCTGGCAGAGTTTAACATGTCGTTTATTCACGGCGATGAAAACCTGAGCAACGCGGAAGCGGTCGCTCAGGGCGATGCTTTGCAACCGGGCGTTTACCCATTCGACATCTATGTCAACCTGACTCAGGTCGATCATAAGGATGTTACTTTTCGTCAGGTTAAAGGCCAGACCGCGTCTCAACCCTGCCTGAAAGTTGAAGACCTGCGCAACTACGGCATCAAACTGCCGGAAACGCTGCAGGCCGGCAGCTGTGTTGATGTGTCTGAGTTGATTAAAGACGCCACCGTCAGCTATGACGCGGCGGTGCAGCAGATCAACATTTCCGTGCCGCAGACCATGATGGATCTGAGCGCGATCGGGGCGATCCCGCCAAGCATGTACGATGAAGGCATCAACGCGCTGTTCGCCAACTATAACTTCAACTACAACAAGAACAGCTATCGCCGAGATGACGCCGACGACAGCGAGTACATGTTCCTCGCGCTGAACAGCGGCCTCAACCTGGGCAGATGGCGCCTGCGCAACAACTCCACTTGGGATAAGCAGAGTGGCAGCAGCAGCAACTGGACCAACGTCTCTTCCTGGGCCGAAACCGATATCGTGCCATGGCGCAGCCGTTTGGTGATGGGCCAGGCGAGCACCAACAACAGCGTGTTCAACAGCTTCCAGTTCCGTGGGGTGCAACTCTCCAGCGTTGACGACATGCTGCCGGACAGCCTGCGCGGTTATGCGCCGGTGGTGCGCGGCGTGGCGGCGACCAACGCCCGCGTCGAAATTCGCCAGAACGGTTACGTCATCTACAGCACCAACGTCGCGCCGGGTCCTTTCGAGATCCACGACGTCTATCCGCATACCAACAACGGTGACCTGCAGGTCACCGTGAACGAGGCCGACGGTTCGCATAAAACGTTCAGCGTCGCCTACTCTTCCGTGGCCAACATGCTGCGAGAAGGCATTTGGAACTTCCAGCTGACCGCCGGTAAATACCACAACGGTAACGGCGGCTATCAGCCGAAACTGATTCAGGGCACCGCGGCATACGGCATGAACTATGGCCTGACGCCGTTCGGCGGCGCCATCATCGCGGAGCACTACCGTTCCGCTGCCGTGGGTATCGGTAAGAGCCTGGGGTCATGGGGTGCCATCTCCGTGGACGGTTCGATCTCCGATACCGAGCTGGCGAACGGCGATCGCAAGCAGGGGCAGAGCTTCCGTTTCCTGTACTCCAAGTCGCTTAACCAGATGGGCACCAACTTCCAGTTGGCGGGCTATCGCTATGCGACTTCCGGTTACTATGATCTCAGCGATGCGGTCCAGGAGCGCAACAGCTGGCGCAACGGCATTTATGCCAATGATTACTGGGATCCGAACGATCTGCAGCCGGGCCAGCCTTCCTGGAGCAACAACCAGAAACGTACCCGATACACTGCGCGTTACGGCAACAAGCGTGAACGCGTCGAGCTGTCGCTCAGCCAGCAGCTGTGGGCGGGTGCCAGCCTGTACGCCAACGTGAGCCACCAGAATTACTGGGGCGTGTCCGGCAACGACCGCACGATTCAACTGGGTTACAACGACGGCTTCAAGCGCATTTCCTACGGTGTTTATCTGCAGGATACGCGCGGCCAGTACGGTTATTCCGATCGCAGCGTGAACTTCACGATGTCGATCCCGTTGGATTGGGGCCAGAGCAACAACTCGACCACCGCCAACTTCAGCGCGGCGCACAGCAAACAGAGCGGCGACAGCTACTCGACCGGCATCAGCGGCACCATGCTGGACGACCGTCGCATGAACTACTCGGTTTCCACCGGGCATACGCAGTCCTCCGGTCAGAGCAGCAACCTGAACCTGGGCTACAGCAGCAGCATCGGTAACATCGACGGTAGCTATGCCTACAGTTCGAAATACCGCCAGGAAGGACTGGGCCTCTCCGGTGGTCTGCTGGTGCACTCCGGCGGCGCGACCCTGACTCAGCCGTTGCAGAACACCATCTTGCTGGTGGAAGCGAAAGATGCCAAAGGCGTGCGTCTGGAAAACCAGCCGGGCGTGACCATCGATCGCTTCGGTTATGCGGTGGTGCCGTCGGCCAACCCGTACCGCTACAACTATGTGGCGCTGCGCACCGAAGACTTCGGCCCGGGCCTGGATGTGCCGGTGGCCAGTAAACAAGTGGTGCCGACCGAGAAATCGGTGGTGAAGGTGAGCTTCGATACCTTCAAGGGCGTCAGCCTGCTGATTCACGCTCGTCTGGGTGACAACGGTTATCCGGCCATCGGCGCCGGCGTGTTCAACGAGTCCGGCCGCAACAGCGGCACCGTGGGTCTGGAAGGCGCAACCTATGTTTCCGGCGTGAAAGCGGGTGAGAAACTGACGATCAAATGGGGTCCGAAAGCCGATCAGCAATGCGTACTGCCGATTCCGGCGGACGTGGGCGACAAACAAGCGGCCATGGGATATCAGGAACTGACCCTGCAATGCCAAAAACTGTAAGGTACACCATGAACTTGAGCAAATTAGCACGTAACACACTTCTGTCGGTGGTGGGGCTGGCGGGGTTGGCGATGGCGCAACAGGCGGCGGCGATGCAGTGCCGCTTCGGCAACTCGACGGGTTCAAAAAACCCGGTTGGCAGCGTAACGCAGGATATCGACGTCGGCCGCCCGATCGTGCTGGCCGCCAGCGACTTCGTCAAAGGCAACCTGATTTGGCGTTCGCAGAACTTTACCTCCACCTTTACCTGCTGGGATACGGATAACTACCCGCGCGGAGAGAACGCTTACATCTATTGGAACCCGCAGAACTCGTTCGGCGCACTGGATAAGTCGTTGGAGATTGGGGTATCGATCAACGGGCGTGATTATGATGCGATCAACCTGAAGCAAAGCTCCAACCGGCCGACGGGCCCTGATTTGGGGCCGGGTACCAAGCCGGGTAGTAACAGAAGAAAAGCCGATCCTCAGGCGGTGACTGCCACCTATTCGGTGTATATCAAAGCCACCGGGGTGAAACCGCCGGCGGGTAACTTCCCGCCATTGGCGCGCGCGTCGCTGTTCCAGATCGATGGTGAGTTGGGGCTGAACGCGACCAAAGACAGCAACTTTAACGCCTACATCAAGGGGTTGGACAAGATCCGCGTGATCCAGTGCAACCCGCAGATCACCGTATTGGCTAACAACGGTGCCAGCGTCGATTTCGGCGTACTAACCAGCTCCAGCGCCAAAACCGGCACTATCGCCAAGCAGGTGCCGTTCGATATCAAGGCTACCTTGAGCGGCGGCGAATGTGCCGGCCAATCTCTGCAGGCCAGTTTCAGCAGCACCAACGCCGATCCGTCAGACAACACGCAGATCCTGCCAACCACCCAACCGGGCGTGGCGATCTTCCTGACGCAGCAGCGCGACACCAGTAAAAAACCGATCCCACTGCAAACCAACGTGGATTTCGGCGGCGTGCTGCAGGATAAGCAGAACGAAGTGAAAGAGACCTTTATCGCGAACCTGAAGTGGTTGACCAATACGCCGAAGACCGGGGTGTTCAATGCCACTGCCAACGTCGACGTCACCTTCAAATAATCCGGTGTCGCTTCAATAAAAAAGGGGTCAGTTCTCGCGAACTGACCCTTTTTTTGTGCCTTATGCCGTGCCGATTAACGCAGCCCCATCCAGCTGGTGCAGACGCCTTCCGGCGGCTTGCCCGCATACCAACGAGGCAGCGTAGGGGCATCGTGGCGCGGTTCGGCCTCCGCCTCTACCGGCTGCGCCGGCCATTCCGCGACGTCCCAGCGGGTGGTGCGGCGATAGACTGCCGGGGTTTTGCCAAACTGTTTCTTGAAGGCGCGTGAGAACGAAGGCTGAGAGTCGAAATGATATTGCAGGGCGATATCCAGGATCGGGCGTGGGCTGGAACGCAGCGCCTGCGCCGCCTGCGAAAGACGCCGCTCGCGGATATAGCTGCCGAGCGCGTGGCCGGTGGTGCTGCGGAACATGCGCTGCAGGTGCCATTTGGAGTAGCCCGATTTGGCGGCGACGTTATCCAGCAGCAGCGGCTGGTCCAGATGAGTTTCAATCCAGTCTAGTAAATCGTGAATGATATTGACGCGATCCATGGTTTTAGTTCTCCCGCAAAAACGACATTCAGGTCACAGTGACTTAGCTTAATTATCCAAGAATATTCTTTGATAATAGGCGTGAGTGCGCCGTTACGCAAGGGTAAACCGGGGGTAAAAAGGTGGCCAAAAATGCTCTTTGAACGGCAGGGGGATAAAAGAAAGGCCGCATAAAGCGGCCTTTTCAGCAGGAAACGAGTGGAAAATCAGTTAGTTTCCGGCTTCACTTCAATGTAGTTCAGACCCAGTACGCTGCTGGTGTAGCCGCGGATCTTGTTGGTCATCTCGATATCGCCGTTCAGCTTGTGGCCGTAGGACGGGATGATCTCTTTCAGCTTGCTCTGCCATTCCGGCGTCGCCACTTTGTCTTTGAACACGGTTTCCATCAGGTGCAGCATGATTGGCGCAGCGGTGGAAGCGCCCGGCGAAGCGCCCAGCAGAGCGGCGATGCTGCCGTCTTCAGAGCTGACGACTTCGGTGCCGAACTGCAGCACGCCGCCTTTATCTGCGTCTTTCTTGATGATCTGTACGCGCTGGCCTGCGGTCCACAGCTTCCAGTCTTCCTGCTTGGCGTCCGGGAAGTACTCTTTCAGCGCGGCGAAGCGATCGTCGTCGTTCATCATCAGCTGGCCGACCAGGTATTTCACCAGATCGAAGTTATCCAGACCAACGTGGGTCATCGGCATCAGGTTCGAGGTGCTCAGCGAGTGCATCAGATCGAACAGCGAACCGTTCTTCAGGAACTTGCTGGAGAAGGTGGCGAACGGCCCGAACAGCAGCACGCGCTTGCCGTCCAGCATGCGGGTATCCAGGTGCGGCACGGACATCGGCGGCGAACCTACGCTGGCCAGGCCATACACTTTGGCCAGGTGCTGGTTGGCGATCGCCGGGTTGGTGGTGACCAGGAACTGGCCGCCGACCGGGAAGCCGCCGTAGCCGTCGGCTTCTGGGATGCCGGATTTCTGCAGCAGGGTCAGGGACGCGCCGCCGGCGCCGATGAACACGAACTTGGCGTTAACGGTGGTTTCTTTACCGTCGCGGTTCAGATCGGCAACGGTCACGCTCCAGGTCTGGTCGGCGTTGCGCTTGATGTCGCGCACTTCGTGGCTCAGGTTCAGCTTGAACTTGTCGCTGGTGCTCAGCGCGTCAACCAGCTGGTGGGTGATCACGCCGAAGTTAACGTCGGTACCCAGCGGCATGCGGGTCGCGGCGATTTTCTGCGCCGGATCGCGGCCGTTCATCACCAGTGGCGCCCACTGTTTGATTTGCGCAGGATCTTCGGAGTATTCCATGCCGCGGAACAGGGTGCTGTGCTGCAGCGCCGCGTAGCGTTTACGCAGGAAGTTGACGTTGTCGTCACCCCACACGAAGCTCATGTGCGGCACGCTGTTAATGAAGGATTTCGGATCTTTCAGGACAGCGTTCTTCACCTGATAAGACCAGAACTGGCGGGAGATTTCGAAAGACTCGTTGACCTTCACCGCCTTGCTGATGTCGATGGTGCCATCGGCTTTTTCCGGCGTGTAGTTCATTTCGCTGAAGGCGGAGTGGCCGGTACCGGCGTTGTTCCAGCCGTTGGAGCTCTCTTCCGCCACGCCGTTCATGCGCTCGTACATGTCGATGGTCCAGGTCGGCTCCAGCTCATGCAGATAGGTACCCAAGGTCGCGCTCATGATGCCGCCGCCGATCAACACCACGTCGACGGTTTTATTCTTCTCTTCAGCCGCTGCCTGCTGCGTAACGCTAAACAGGCTGAGACTGAAAATCAGGACGAGTAATTTTCTCATTGAATTAAATCTCTTGTGTGTAAATTCTACTCATTGCAGGTGAAAGAATTTAGCGGGAGTTACCCTGGAAAATAATGAAGCCGACCGCCCGGCGTGAGCCGATAGGCAGCGATAATGCCTTTTTGTTAATAGGGTTTTTAACGAAAAGTGAACTATTGCAGGCCGTCCGGATGCAAATTGATCGGTTCACGTTACTGGCGGGGTATTATTGTTTGCGAGAATGTTAAAAACTACTTTTGTAACTAAAAAAAATGAATATAAGCAAAAAACGGCCGGTTGCTGTCGCAGGAATAAACAGAGAGGGGAGAAAGGCCGTATAACCGCGTTATTTTTAGGGGTTAATTGTCGCGCAATTAAACGTTATTTCGTTATCACACAATAATTGCGGTTAAATTGCAAATACGCATCGGTAACCAATAATAAATGGCCGCCGTTGCGGGCGGCCAGGATTCACAAGGCGGTTACTTGATGCCCATCGCATCGCGCATGGTGAAGAACAGATCGGTCTGATCGGTCAACCCCACCACATTGGCGGCGTGCGGGCCATAGGCCGCGACGCGCAGCTGGGTGCCGGTGTGCCCCTGCGATTCTTCTTCCGAGTTGCCGTAGCTGAGGGTCATCGGCGCGCCGTCTTTGGTGGTCAAGGTCTGGGTCAGGCCCGGCGCTTTGGCGTCGGCGGCGACGATCTGGCTGGAGTGCGCGTGGTCGGCGGTGACGATCACCAGCGTGTTGCCGTCGGCGCGGGCGAAGGCCAGCGCTTTTTGCACCGCTTCGTCCAGATCGACGGTTTCACCAATCTGCCCGCACGGGTTGGCGGCGTGATCCTGCTTATCGATCGACGCGCCCTCTACCTGCAGGAAGAAACCGTTCGGGTTGTCTTTCAGCAGCGCGATCGCTTTTTCGGTCATCGCCGCCAGCGTTGGCGTGGCCGCGGTGCGCGCCGGGTTGTTTTCGCAGGTTACCGCCGGCTTGTCGAGGTTGCCGTGATAGCTGGCTTTCGGCCCCAGCCAGCGCACCGGCATGTTGCCGTCGGCGAACAGGCCCAGCAGCGGTTTTTGCTGATTGGCCAGGGTAACGGCCTGCAGTTCATCCGCATTGCTCACCCACTGGTAACCCTGCGCTGCCGCCTGGTCCTTCAGAGATTTTCCTTGCCATTCGCCGCTTTTCGCCAGTTGGTTGAAGGATTTCGCGCCGCCGCCCAGCGTGACGTCGGCGCGGGTTTTCAGCAGCTGCTCGGTGATGGAGCCGCGGCCGCCGTTTTCCAGCGCGTTAGCGGCGCATTTGTCGCTGGTTTCCTCCGGGCCGTAGCATTTGCGCGAGGTGACGTGCGACACCAGCGCCGCCGGCGTGGCGTCCTGCAGTTCGGCGGTGGAGACGTTGCCGGTGGCCTTGCCGGCCGCTTTGGCGATCTCCAGCAGCGTTGGTTGGTCTTTGCCGTTCACGTCCACGCCGAGCGCGCCGTTATAGGTTTTTACCCCGGTGGCCCAGGCGGTGGCGGAAGCGGCGGAGTCGGTTACGTAATCCGGTTTGTGGGTTTTCTTGTCCAGCGAGTAGTGGGTGTATTGCCCGGTCAGCGGCAGAGCGTCGATGCCCTTGAAGTAACCGCCTGCGCCTTCGGCGTAGTTACGCGCGGCGGTGATCTCGGAATCCCCCATGCCGTCGCCGATCAGCAGGATCACGTTTTTCACCGTTTTGTCCGACAGCGACGCCTTCAGCGCGGCGGTCTGATCGCCGGCCAGACGACGGGCACCGCCCGGCTCGGTGAGGGTGCCGCGCGCGGCGCGCTCGGTCAGGCCATCGGCATTGGCCGAGGTTTCCGCCGCGATGGCGGAAGAACAGAGCAGGGCGGACAGCACGGCGCCGGCGATCAGGGATACAGCAGGTTGCATGGGGTAAGCTCCTTGTCGTAATACAACAATGTAAATAACATCAAATTGTTACGTAAGGAGAGTAGAGCAGAGGGATGACAATTTTATGACAGCGAAAGACGGGATGGCCCGGCGGCCACCCCGTTTGGCGTCAGGCCGCGCGCGCCGGGATAGACAGCCCGCGCTGCACCGCCGGCCGCGCCAGACCTCGCTCCAGCCACTGCGCGACGCGCGGGAAACTGTCGAACGCCACCAGCTCGCGCGCCTCATAAAAGCCGATCAGGTTACGCACCCAGCCCAGCAGCGAGATATCGGCGATGGTGTAGTCCGCGCCCATGATCCAGTCGCGGCCTTCAAGGCGCGTTTCCAGCACGCCGAGCAGGCGTTTCGATTCGTTCTTGTAGCGCTCCAGCGGCCGTTTGTCTTCATACTCGCGCCCGGCGAATTTGTGAAAGAAACCGAGCTGGCCGAACATTGGGCCGACGGCGGCCATCTGGAAGAACACCCACTGAATGGTTTCATAACGCTGCGCCGGATCCTGCGGCAGGAAACGGCCGCTCTTTTCCGCCAGGTAGAGCAGAATGGCGCCGGATTCGAACAGCGGCAGCGGTCGGCCGCCGGGGCCATCGGGATCGATGATCGCCGGGATCTTGCCGTTCGGGTTCAGCGCCAGAAATTCCGGCGTCCAGGTTTCGTTGTTGCCGATGTCGATCAGGTGCGCTTCATAAGGCAGGCCGATCTCTTCCAGCATGATGGACACTTTGACGCCGTTCGGCGTCGGCAGGGAATAGAGCTGCAGCCGTTCCGGGTGCTGAGTCGGCCAGCGTTTGACGATCGGGAATTGGGTGGAATCGAGCATGGAAACTCCTCGGGTTGGCGGGGTCACTTAAGCGTACCCCTTGAGTATTGCAGTAAAACTACCCCGCCGCCGGGTTACACCGTGAGCTCAAAATGTGCGGCCAGCGCTTTTTTACCGGCGGGGGTCAGCTGCAGCTCGCGGCTGTCGAGCCGGCGGACGATCCAGCCGCGTTGAATAAAGGCGGCCAGCAGCGCGGCGCCCAGTGCGCCACCGAGGTGAGATCGGCGTTCGCTCCAGTCCAGGCAGCCGCAGGCGAAGCGGCGGCGGGTGGGGGCGGGGGAGCAATCGACGCCCAGCCGCGCCAGCGCGGCCTGACCGACGTCGCTTAACCGGTAGTCTTCCTCACCGCTCAGCCAGCTCAGCGCATGCAGCCGATCGTGCAGCTTCACCGCCACCTCGCCCGCCATGTGGTCGTAGCAGGTGCGGGCATATTGCAGCGTGGTGGGCGTGCTGCTTTTCACCGACGGGCGCGGTACGCCCGCCAGCGCCATCAGGCCTTCCAGCGCTTCGGCCACCGGCTGACCGGCCAGCCGGAAATAGCGATAGCGCCCCTGTTTGACGCAGGCGATCAGCCGCTGCTCCAGCAGTTTCGCCAGATGCGCGCTGGCGGTGGACGGGGCGACCTCGACCGCCGCGCTGAGCTCGGTGGCGGTGTAGGCGCGCCCATCCATCAACAGGCACAGCATGCGTGCCCGGGTGCGGTCGGCGATGGCGGCGCTCAACGCCGCTAAACGATCTTCTATGTCGATGTTATGCATACTTCGAGGTTAGGCGAAGTATGACTGCGCGTCCAGCGCTAGCCTGTGGTTATCGCCATCTGGTACCGAGGGAGAAAACCATGTCCGTATGTCCTTATGCCGCCGCGCTCGCCGCCGAGCCGCAGATGCACTATCGCGCCTTGCCGCCCCTGAGCTGGGATAGCGCATGGCAATGTTGGGTGGCCACTACGCCGCAGTGGGTGAGGGAAGCGCTGCTCAATGCCGATCTCGGCGTGCGGCCGGCCGATGAGCCGGTGCCGGCGGCCTTGCTGGAGACGCCGATGGCGCCGCTTTTCGCCGGGCTGGCGCGAATGCGCGACGGCGAGGAGCATCGCACGCTTAAGGCGGCGCTGCAGCGGGCGTTAGCTTCCTGCGACGATACTCTGATTCAGCAAACCGCGGCACTGTGCGCGGCGCGGTTAGCGTCAAAGGCCCCCGAGGCGGCGGCGATCACCCGCTTTAACTACGGGTTGCCGGTCTGCACCCTCGGCGCATTGTTGGGCGTGCCTGAAGCGCAGTGGCAACATCTTATCGACGACAGCCTGGACTTTGTCCGCTGTATCGCGCCCGGCGGCACGCAGCAGCAGCTGGCACGCGGCATTGCGGCGGCGCAGCGGCTCTGTGCCCGGCTGGCGACGGGGAATGGCGTGCTGCGCCAGGCCCTGGTGCGGGAGATCGGCGACGCCCGGCTTGTGTCGGCCAATGCGCTCGGCCTGCTGTTTCAGGCCTGTGAGGCGACGGCGGGCTGGCTCGGGCAGGCGTATTTGCTGGCACGGCAGAACGGCGAAGTGGACACCGCGCTGGATCGGGTGCGGGCGCTGACGCCACCTATCCAAAACACGCGCCGTTTCGTCTTACGCGAGACGCAGCTTGCCGGTTGTACGCTGCGCGTGGGGCAGACCGTCTTGCTGTTGCTCGGCACCGACGGCGAACTGGCCTTCGGCGCAGGGGCACACCGCTGCCCGGGCGAACGCTGGGCGAGGATTATCGCGCGCTGCGGCGTGGCGCATCTGTGTTCGCTGAATATTGATGAGCGGGCGTTGGAATCGGTGCGGTGGCGCCATTCCTACAATGCGCGCGTACCGGAATTTTACCGTTGAGAGGAAACGATAATGATCGCCGTGATTTTTGAACTGCAGGCCGCCGACGGGCAGCGTGATACCTATCTGGCGCTGGCGGCGGAGCTGAAGCCGCTGCTGGCGCAGATCGATGGATTCATTTCCATCGAGCGTTTTCAAAGCCTGGCCGATCCTGCGCGCCTGCTGTCGCTCTCCTTCTGGCGCGACGAGGCGGCGGTGCAGCAGTGGCGCAATCTCGAGCAGCACCGGGCGGCGCAGGCGCGCGGCCGTGGCGAGGTGCTGGCGCAGTATCGGCTGCGGGTGGCGGAGGTGGTGCGGGACTACGGGCTGGAGAGACGCGACCAGGCGCCGCAGGATAGCCGTGGCTATCACCGCACCTGAAGAAAGCCCGCCGCCGGCGGGCTTTCTTCGCCCGTTATTTCGCTTCGCTGCCCACCTTCATCGCCCCGGCGTAGCTGGCGCCCATCCCCCAGGCAGCGCCGTGGTCGCGGGCGATCTGCAATACGCCTCCCGCCGTGGCTTTGCGGCTCCAGTCCTGCTGCCATTCCAGCATCAACGCCACCCAGTTGATGGGCGTGGCGCCCGCCTGTATCAGGCGCTGCATGGCGTTGTTTTGGCTGTCTGGCGTAATGTCGCCGGTGACGTCCGACAGAATATAAACCTCATATCCCTCGCCCAGGGCGGACAGCGCCGGCAGCATCACGCAGCTGGCGGTCCACAGCCCGCCGATGATGATTTTCTTGCGGCCGGATTGTTTGATCAGATCCACCACGCGCCGATCCTGCCAGACGTTGATGGCGGTGCGATCGTACACCTGCAGGTCCGGGCGTGCCTGCGTCACCTGCTGGAATACCGGCCCGGCGAAGCTTTTGGCGTTGGCCGAGGCCAGAATGGTCGGCACGTTAAACACCTTGGCGGCCTTGGCGATGCCGGCGGCGTTATTGACCAGGTTGGTTTGGTCGATAGAGGAAATGGTCATGCCGAACATGTCCTGTAGATCGACCAGCAGCAGCAGACTGTTCTCGGCCGTCAGCGGCTGCACATAACCCGCCTGGCGGCTGTCGGCGGCGGGGGATTGCGCCAACGCGGCGACGGGGGCGGCGGCGGCGCTCAGGCCGAGCATCAGGGCGAACAGGGTCTTTTTCATTATTAACTCCATGATTATCAGTAGATTAAATTCACTTCCCACTCAGGGAAGCGGTTGAATAAAGTCTACTGAGGTTGTTGAGGTTAATAATCTGTGTTTTATTGAATTCATAATTAACCAATGGGACATAATGTGAACGTGTTACTGACGATGCGCGCCTTTCGCCGCGTGGTTGAGCGCAACAGTTTTTATAAGGCGGCGGAGGATTTGGCGATCACGCCGGCGGCGTTGAGCAAGCAGATTAAGCAGTTGGAGAACCGGTTGGGGACATTGTTGCTGGTGCGCACCACCCGCAGCATGAGCCTGACCGAAGCCGGGCAGCTCTATTACCAGGAAGCCTGTCGGTTGCTTGGCGAGTTTGACGCGCTGGAGCAGACGGTTGCAGCCAGTGCGCAGCAGGTCTCCGGCACGCTGCGGGTCAATGCGCCGCTCTCGTTCGGCCTGACGGTGCTGTCGCCGCTGCTGCCGCCGTTTATGCAACGCTACCCGCAGCTGCAGGTGGAACTGACGCTGGACGACAGGGTATTGGACGTGGTGGCGGCCGGTTTCGACATTTCCTTGCGCATTCGCCGACGGCTGCCGGATTCTTCCCTCAGTGCCCGGGCACTGGGTGAAGTGCACCAGCGAATTTGCGCCGCACCCGGCTATTTGGCGCAGCACGGCGTGCCGCAAACGCCGAATGACTTGCCGCGTCACAGCTGTCTGGCCTATTCCCTGGCGGAAAGGCCGGGGCAGTGGCAGTTCACCGCCGGCGAGGAGGGCCTGAGCGTGACGTTCACTCCCCGATTGATCGCCAACAACAGCCTGATGCTGCGGGACATGCTGGTGGCGGGACTGGGCATCGGTTCGCTGCCGTCGTTCGTGGCGGATCCCGAAATCGCCGCCGGCAGGCTGGTGCGGCTGTTCCCTGAACAGATTGCCGAAGCGCATCAGGTCTTCGCTGTTTACCCGACGCGCCGGCATGTGCAGCAGAAAGTGAGTTTATTCACCGAGTTTGTGCGAGAACAGGGATTGATGACGGCGAATTGACAACGGCGCACGGTTGTCATATTCCTTAGTTATGAAAAGATCCTATCGCCCATTCGCGCAAATTATTATCACCATGCTTCGTGTGGTGGGATAGCGCGTGTGTCGCCAATAAAAAACCCGCCGGCAAGGCGGGTTTTTTTATCCCCTTCCGGCAACGACCGGAGAACGGCATGAAAACCTACCCTGCAGTTTTACACCTGATGTGCGGCAAGGCCGGCGCAGGCAAATCGACGCTGGCGCAGCGTTTGGCGCAGCAACCGCAAACGCTGTTGCTGGTCGAAGATGCGTGGCTGGCGACGCTGTATGAACAGGAGATGGCCAGCTTGCAAGACTATGCGCGCTGTTCCGAACGGTTACGGCGGGCGCTGGGCGGGCACCTCGTTCAGTTGCTGCGCGGCGGCTGGTCCGTGGCGCTCGATTTCCCGATGAATACGCCGGACAGGCGGCGCTGGGCCAAAGCGTTGGCGGAGGAAGCCGGCGTCGCGCACTGCCTGCATTTTCTCGACGTCAGCCATGCGCAGTGCCTGAGCCGGATAACACTGAGAAACGCGCGCGGCGAGCATCCGTTTACACTGAGCGAAGCGGAGTTTGAGCGCCTGGCACAGTACTTTGTTTCCCCGACGGAAGAGGAAGGGATGACCGTTTTGCGTTATGGCGAACAGAACTGAAAACCGGCGCCATGACGGCGCCGGCAACAAGGTTAGGATTCGGCGTTAAACGCGTTGTGGAAGGCGACTTCCGCACACGGCAGCGCGCCCTGGAAGGCGATGGCGCGGAAGTAGTCTTGCGGCACGTCCGGCAGGGTCAGCGCGGTCTGCGCCTGGAAGCCGAAACGGCCGTAATAGTTCGGATCGCCCAGCACCACGCAGCCTGCGGCGTGCCGTTCCTGCAGCTCGGCCAATAGCTGGCGGATCAGCCGGCTGCCGATCCCCCGGTTCTGACTGGCCGGCAGCACCGACACCGGCGCCAGCCCGTACCAACCGGCGGTGCCGTTGCTGAGTGTGACCGGCGAGACGGACGCGTGCCCGATCGGTGTGCCATTGTGCTCAGCGACCAGCGACAGGGTGAGAGCGCCTGCCGCACGCAGCGCGTTGACGATAAACTGCTCGGTGTGGCTGCTGTGTTCGGCATGCAGGAACGCGGCGGCGGTCAGGGTGGCGATGGCGTCGACGTCGGCCGGCGTTTCGTGGCGTAAAGTGATGTTCATGGTTGTATCCTGATTAAATAAGGCTGAGCCGACCGGGCTACCTGCCCGGCCGGTATCGATGATTAACGGTTATCCAGCTGCGCACGCACGGCCTTGAGCCCGGCGAAGGTGACGCGATAAGGGCGCCCCTGGCGAGAGAGGATCAGGCGTTTGGTTTTGAGTTTGGTGAAGACGGCCAGTGAGCAGTCGGCCAGGCCGAGCCCTTCGCGGGTGTAGCATTCGACGTGGGTGACGCGACCGGCGTCGTTGCGGGTGAAGGCGATATAGCCGCCTTTGGCCAACACGTGCAGCACGCGTTGTTCCGCTTTGGAAATGTTCATGTTGGGAGATCCTGTAATAACCCCAGATACGCGCATCCCCGCGCAAACGCGCGTCGGATACGTCAGAGTCCCTCGCCATACGGCAAGGAAGCGACTATCGGGTGGTTACAATCTCCAACATACAGGCCTCGGGCAGTGAAAAACGCCAGGACGGCGTTTCAGCGCAGTTAATGTAGCCAATGGCCGGTTGGCTGTCAATTTGCCGGCGGCGCGGGCCGCCGGCGCAAGGCCAATCAGAAAGGCTTGGTCGGCAGGTATTTGCCGTCCAGGGTGATCACTGCGCGTTCGCCACCGTCCGGATCGGCGACCTTTTTGATATCCAGCTTGAAGTTGATGGCGCTGATGATGCCGTCGCCGAACTGCTCGTGCACCAGCGCTTTCAGCGTGGAGCCGTAAACCTGCAGCATTTCATAGAAGCGATAAATGGTCGGATCGGTCGGCACGCCGCCGGGAATGCTGCCGCGCAGCGGGATGGTTTGCAGCAGCAGCACCGCCTCTTCGTCCAGCCCCAGCTTGGCCGCTACCGTGCGCGCCGCCGGTTCCGGCAGCGCATGCTGCCCCAGCAGCGCGGCGGTGACGAACGCCAGGCTGAGACCGGTGCCCTCGGCCAGCGCGTCGAAAGTCAGGTTATGGCGGATCTTGGCGGCCATAATGGTGTCAGTGAGCTCTTCGCGCGGGGCGGCGTTGTGCAGAGAGTGTGTCATGTTAGCTCCTTTTGTTGGCTTAAAAACGGGCGATCGCCGGGGTGGCGGTCACGTCGGGATGGGTGGCGAGCGGCACGAAGCGGCGGGTTTCGCCGTCCAGCGCCTCGATAGCGCCGCTGGCGATGTCATAGACCCAGCCGTGCAGCGTCAGGCGGCCCTGATCCAGCGCCAGGGCGACGGAAGGGTGCGTTTTGATGTTGTTGAGCTGGGCGATGACGTTTTCGCGCACCATCGACGCGACCCGGGCCTCGTCGGAGGCGTGCGGATAAGCCTGATTGACCGCCTTCGCGGAATCGGCGTAACGCAGCCAGCCTGCGACCGTCGGCAGGTGCTCCAGGCACTGGCAGGTGGCGATGGCGGTCATCGCGCCGCAGTCGGAATGGCCGCAGATCACGATATCCTCCACGCCCAGCGCGGCGACGGCGTACTCGACCGAGGCGGTAACCCCGCCGGGTTCGGGGCCGAAAGAAGGCACGATGTTACCGGCGTTGCGGATCACGAACAGATCCCCCGGCTCGCGCTGGGTGACCAGCTCCGGTACCAGGCGGCTGTCGGAACATGAGATAAACAGGGTGCGCGGGTTTTGGCGGGTCGCCAACTGCTGAAACAGCGCCGTGCGTTCAACAAAGGCTTCGCGCTGGAACTTCAGGAAGCCTTCAATCACCTCTTTCATCCGTTTCTCCATTGGGTGTCGTTATGCGATGGCGGCATGATGAACGCTTCTGGCTATAGGGTCTAAGACCCATTTATAATGCCAGCTATAGGTTTTACTAATAGCTGGGGCGCTATGCTGCTGCGACACATCCGTTATTTTCTGGCCGTTGCCGAACAGGGCAACTTCACCCGCGCCGCCGAAGCGCTGCACGTCTCGCAACCGACGCTGTCTCAACAGATCAAGCAGCTGGAAGACACACTGGGGGCGCCGCTGTTCGATCGCAGCGGCAGAGCCGTGCGCCTGACCGACGCCGGTGAGGCGTGGATGCGCTATGCGCGCTTGGCGCTGCAAGATCTGGACGCCGGCGCGCGGGCGATCCATGACGTGGCGACGCTGGCGCGCGGCCATTTGCGGCTGGCGATGACGCCGACCTTCACCGCCTATCTGGTGGGGCCGACGATCGATGCGTTCTACCGCCGCTACCCGGGGATTACCCTGAGCATCGAGGAGATGGCGCAAGAGCGAATTGAGGCGCTGCTGGCGCAGGATAGGCTGGATCTGGGCATCGCCTTCGAGATGGCGCAGTCGGCGGAGGTGGAAGCGGCGGCGTTGTTCAGCGAGACGCTGGAGCTGATGGTCGGCGCCGACCATCCCCTGGCGTCTCATCGCCGGCCGCTGACGCTGGCGGAGTGGCAACATCTGCCGCTGGCCTTGCTGAGCGGCGACTTCGCCACGCGGCAGTTTATCGATCGCTACTGCACGCAGCTGGGATTTCGGCCGCAGGTGGCGGTGGAGGCCAACGCGCTGGGCGCCATCGTCGAGATCGTGCGGCGCGGGCAGCTCGCCACGCTGCTGCCGGCCGCCATTGCGCGCGAGAATCGGCAGTTGAAAAAAGTGGCATTGGCCAACGCCATGCCGGTGCGGCAGGCGGTGTGGCTGCAGCGCAAAGGCGCTTACCGCAGCGCCGCCGCGCAGGCGTTTATTGCCGTCTTGCAGGAACAGGGCGTTACGCCAACGCCCCCCAGCGCTGCGTCATCCCCAGCAGATGCACCAGCCCGAAGCCGAGGCAAATCAGCGAGCTGACGACGATAAAGCGCTGGCTGCGGCCGGTATCGCGAAGGGCGAAGGGGCCGGCGACGCCGCGCAGCAGGTAGATGAAGGTAATGATAAACAGCGCGGGCCGCAGCAGCGGCAGCGGCGCGATCAGGCCCGCGCCGGAAAGCGCATACAGCGACCAAATAAACAGCACCAGCGCGATACCGGCGGTGACGACGGCCGGGAACTTTTTACCCGCTTCCGCCGCCTTAATGAAGCGATCGCCGGCGCCGCATAGCCGGTAGCCGCGCGGCCCGGCGGCGATCACCCAGATATGCAGCAGCGCGGCGATGGCGCTCAGCGCGGCGCCGATCAGCAGCGCGGTGTTATAGAGGTGCGGCATGGTAGCGCTTCCCTGTCAGAAAAGTGGTTGGCATGAAGCGTAGACCAGAAAAGGCGAATTAACCGAACGTAACAGGGAAGAGGAGCAAGTAATGAGACTGGCGACGGGTATGCTGAGCGCATTGGCGCTGTGGAGCGGGCTGGCGATGGCGCAACCTGCGGCGCTGACGCTGCCCAGGGAAGACGGTTCGAGTATTCATTACTATCTGGACGCCGCGGTGCCCGGGCAATCGTCGGCGGCGCTGTTGGTGATCCTGCAAGGATCGGATTGCAACAGCGTACGGCATATCCGCCTGCTGGCGCCGTTGCGGCAGGTGTTCCCCGCCGCAGACCTGCTGACGGTGGAGAAATACGGCATCGACGACCGGTTGCCGTACCGCGAAGAAGTCCCGCGGCAGGATTGCCCGGACGCTTTTGTGCAGCATGACACGCCGCAGCGGCGGGTGAGCGATGTCACCCAGGTGCTGCAGGCGGTGATTGCGCGCAACGGCTATCAAAAGGTCGCGGTGCTGGGAGGCAGCGAAGGGGCGGTGATCGCCAATCTGGTGACGGCCTCCTCGGGCCGGATTGATGCCACCCTCGCGTTCAGCGGTGGCGGGCGCTGGTTTATCGACGACGTGCGCCACAGCGCTGCCGACGCGCCGAAGGAAGAGGTGGCCGGGCTGAACGCATTTTTGCAGCAGGTGATGACGGCGCCGCCGTTCCCCCTGAACGCCAGCGATCATGGCTATGCCTGGTGGCATGGCATGCTGAACATCGATCAGCTCGCCACCCTGCGCAGCATCAAGACGCCGGTGCTGATCGTGCAGGGCGACCAGGATCGCGCCGTTTCGCCGGGGGCGGTCGACAATATGATCGACGAATTGCGGGCCGCCGGCAAAACGAACATTACCTATGTCAATTACGCTGGATTGGACCATGTGATGCGGCGTGAAAATGGCGCCAGCGAGATGGCGCGGGTGGTGGCGGACATGCGCGCGTGGCTGGAGAAGCAGCTGCGCTGACCGGCCACCCATGGGCCTTACTCGGTGTGGCGCTCCCGGAACAGCAGAGTGGCTATCAGGCTGACGGTCAGCATGCCGGTCACGTACCACGCCGGCGCCAGCGGGTTGTCGCTGACATCCAGCAACCAGGTAACGATCAGCTGCGCCGAGCCGCCGAACAGCGTCACGCCGAAGGCGTAGATCATCGAGGTGCCGGTGGCGCGCACGTGGCGCGGCAGCGCCGAGACGATCAGCATGGTGCTGGACAGCATGTTGATGCCCAGCGCGCCGATCAGCAGGATGCGGAAGACGATCGCCAGCCACAGGGTTTGCGTGGCGCTGAGGAACCAGAAGGTTGGGTAAATCAGGATCAGTGCCGCAAAGATCGAGAACAGCAGCGGCCTTTTGTAATTCTGGATCCGATCGACATAGCGCCCGGCGTAATAGACCGCCACGATTTGCACCACGGAGGCGATGCAACTGAACAGATAGGCGGTCGGGCCGGCGATGCGGTAGGTCTGCATCATGTAGGTCGGCATGTAAAGCAGCACCACATAAACCATCACGGTGCCGGACATGATGACCAGCACACCCAGCAATAGGTCTTTAGCATGGTTGCTCACCAGATCCCATACCGGATTCAGCGGTACCCGCGCACGATCCGGCTGTTCGCCGCTGTAGGTCTCTTCCAGGTGCTTACGGATATAGACGCCGACCGGAATGATCAGCAGGCCGATGATGAACGGCACGCGCCAGCCCCAGGCATACAGCGCCTCTTCCGACAGAAAATAGGTGAGCGCCAGCCCGCAAGAGGCGCCGAGCAGGGCGCTGACGCCCTGGCTGATCGCCTGCCAACTGACGAAAAAGCCGCGCTGATTGGCCCCGGCGGACTCCAGCAGTAGCGTGGTCGCTGAGCCCACTTCACCGCCGGCGGCGAAGCCCTGAATCAGGCGACCGACTACGATCAGCACCGGCGCCAGAACGCCGATTTGCGCATGGGTTGGCGCGAAGGCAATCAGGGCGGTGCCGACGCCCATCAGCACGATGGTCATCAGCATGGCGGCCTTGCGGCCGACCCGGTCGGCATAGGCGCCCAGCACCATGCTGCCCAGCGGGCGCATGATAAAGCCGACGCCGAACACCGCCACCGACATCAACAAAGAGCCGTAGGCGCTGTCGCTGGGAAAATAGAGTTTGCCGATGATGGCGGCAAAGAAGCTGTATACGGTGAAGTCGAAAATCTCCAGGCCGTTGCCCAGGCTGGCGCCGACAATGACTTTGTAATTTACCGCGCCTTTCTCTGCCGTTTGGCTTTTGGGCAAGGTTTTTTCAGCAGTGTTCATCGTTATCTCTCGCGATAGGTGGACGGTGTGTTGTTATTATTTTCTGGCCGTGGTGGCATTATCCGGGACGGCGATAACCGCCGCCCGAAGCGGCAACAGAATGGCAACGTCTCCTTTACATATACTTGTATGTACAACCCTGTGCAATATGAGGGCGGTTAACGGGATAACGCGGGTTTGATTTTTTTAAGATTTTGTATTTATATGTTTTTTTTGAATTTATAACGTGTGGCAGTGAGGTGATTTAGTGCCGATTTAGTGAGCTGTAGCGCATTAATAATCGAAAAAATCCTGGCATTTAAGAAGGGGGTCACAAAATGTCGCGTATAGCAGAATATGTGGCGATAGTCGGCAAGAAATAGAATTAAATAGAAGTGTGTTGACTGTATCAATGATTCTCAAGAGGTATTCAGGTGCGATTTATTCTTACCTGGTGCGGTATCTGGCGAGAATGTATTTCATTTTTTATTTTAATTAATACCGATAATTAATATGTTTTGTGAATTTGTTCGAGCTATTGTACGGTTTGCTGAGCGAAGCCTCCCCGTGACTTTCATCGGTATTATCCAACGCAGGTATGATTCATCCGTCGGCGCCGCTCAAAATGTCACCAAAACTTCCCGCGATCTCTGCACCCCGTTGTGGCATAATGCGCGCCAAATCACATTCCCTATGTATAAAGAGCGAGCGCTGTGTTAAGCACCAACAACATCACCATGCAGTTCGGCAGCAAGCCGTTGTTTGAAAACATCTCTGTTAAATTCGGCGGCGGCAACCGTTACGGCCTGATCGGCGCCAACGGCTGCGGCAAGTCCACCTTTATGAAAATCCTCGGCGGCGATTTGGCGCCGACCGGCGGCAACGTGTTCCTCGATCCGAACGAGCGCCTGGGTAAACTGCGTCAGGATCAGTTTGCCTTCGAACAATACAGCGTGCTGGACACCGTGATCATGGGCCACACCGAGCTGTGGGCGGTGAAGGAAGAGCGCGACCGCATCTACGCCATGGCGGAGATGAGCGAGGAAGACGGCTATAAAGTGGCCGATCTGGAAGTCGCCTACGGCGAGATGGACGGTTACACCGCCGAAGCGCGCGCCGGCGAACTGCTGCTTGGCGTCGGTATTCCGGTGGAACAGCACTACGGCCCGATGAGCGAAATCGCGCCGGGCTGGAAGCTGCGCGTATTGCTGGCGCAGGCGCTGTTCTCCGATCCGGAAATCCTGCTGCTCGACGAACCGACGAACAACCTGGACATCGATACCATTCGCTGGCTGGAGCAGGTGCTGAACGAACGTAACAGCACCATGATCATCATCTCGCACGACCGTCACTTCCTGAACATGGTCTGCACCCACATGGCGGATCTGGACTACGGCGAACTGCGCGTTTACCCGGGCAACTACGACGAATACATGACCGCCGCCACCCAGGCGCGTGAACGTCTGCTGGCCGACAACGCCAAGAAGAAGGCGCAGATCAACGAGCTGCAATCGTTCGTCAGCCGCTTCAGCGCCAACGCCTCCAAATCCAAGCAGGCCACCTCGCGCGCCCGCCAGATCGACAAGATCCAGCTGGAAGAAGTGAAGGCCTCCAGCCGCCAGAACCCGTTCATCCGTTTCGATCAGGACAAGAAGCTGTTCCGTAACGCGCTGGAAGTGGAAGCGCTCACCAAGGGCTTCGACAACGGCCCGCTGTTCAGCAAGCTGAACCTGATGGTGGAAGTGGGTGAGAAGGTTGCGGTGCTGGGCGCCAACGGCATCGGTAAAACCACCTTGCTGAAAACGCTGGTGGGCGACGCGCAGCCGGACAGCGGCACCGTGAAGTGGTCGGAAAACGCCCGCATCGGTTACTACGCGCAGGATCACGAATACGAGTTCGACGATACCCTGACCGTGTTCGACTGGATGAGCCAGTGGAAGCAGGAAAAAGACGACGAGCAGGCGGTGCGCAGCGTGCTGGGCCGTTTGCTGTTCAGCCAGGACGACATCAAGAAGAAAGTGAAGGTGCTGTCCGGTGGCGAGAAGGGCCGCATGCTGTTCGGCAAGCTGATGATGCAGCGCCCGAATATTCTGGTGATGGACGAACCGACCAACCACCTGGATATGGAATCCATCGAATCGCTGAACATGGCGCTGGAGATGTACGAAGGCACGCTGATCTTCGTCTCCCACGACCGTGAGTTCGTCAGCTCGCTGGCGACGCGCATTCTGGAAATCACCCCGAACAAGGTGATCGACTTTACCGGCAACTACGAAGACTATCTGCGCAGCCAGGGCATCGTGTAACCCTCGCGGCAACGCATCAGGGCGGGAATTATCCCGCCCTTTTTTTATCCGTCATTCCCCGCCGCACACCTCGCAGTGCGGATCCTTCGGCAGTTTCATCTCGCGGAACTGCATGCTCATCGCATCGAACATCAACAGCTTGCCGCGCAGCGGCTGACCATAGTCGGCCAACAGCTTGATGGCTTCCATCGCCTGCAGGGTGCCGATAGTGCCGACCAGCGGCGCCATCACGCCCGCTTCGACGCAGGTGAGAGCGCTGTCGCCGAACAGCCGGCTCAGGCAGCGGTAGCAGGGCTCGCCCGGTTGATAGGTGAACACGCTGAGCTGGCCTTCCATGCGGATCGCCGCGCCGGAAACCAGCGGCCTCTGCTGCGCGTGGCACAGGCGGTTCAGGGTGTCGCGCGCCGCCACGTTGTCGGTGCAGTCCAGCACCAGATCGCAGGCGGCGATCTCTGCCGCAACCGCCTCATCTTCCAAACGGCCGTCGATCGCGTCGATGCGGATATGTGGATTGATGGCGCTCAGTTCCTGCCTGGCGGAGGCGACTTTGCTCTGGCCGATGCGAGCGTCGCGGTGCAGGATCTGGCGCTGCAGGTTGGAGAGCGAGACGGTGTCGAAATCCACCAGTACCAGATGGCCGACGCCGGCCGCCGCCAGGTAAGGCGCGGCGGCGCAGCCCAGCCCGCCCAGCCCGGCGATCAGCACGCGGGCGGCCTTCAGCTTCTCCTGGCCGTCGAAGTCAAAGCCGCGCAGCACGATCTGGCGGTTGTAGCGCAGCGCTTCGGCGTCGGTCAATTCCGGCAGCATGCTCAGCTCCTCAGCAGGGCGTTGAACGGCTCGATCTCCACCGTTTCGCCTACCGCCACCGAACCGCGTTCGCGCTCCAGCACGATGAAACAGTTGCCCTGGCTGTAGGAGCTGAAGACGTGTGAGCCCTGGTGGCCGGTGGTGCTGACCTCCAGTTCGCCCGCGGCGTTGCTGCTGAACACGCCGCGCTGGAAATCGAGGCGGCCCGGCGATTTCTTCAGCGGCGTCAATGCGCGCGCCCGCAGGCGCGGCGGCAGGCGCCAGTCGCTGTGGCCGGCCAGCTTCGCCAGCAGCGGCTGCACCAGCTGGTAGAAGGTCAGGGCGGCGGAAACCGGGTTGCCCGGCAGGCCGCAGAACCAGGCGTGGCCCAGCTTGCCGAAGGCGAAGGGTTTGCCGGGTTTGATCGCCAGCTTCCAGAAGCTAACCTGGCCCAGCTCGTCGAGCATCTGTTTGGTGTAGTCGGCCTCGCCGACCGAGACGCCGCCGCTGCTGATCACCACGTCGGCCTGGCTGTCCGCCCGTTCGAAGGCGGCGCGCAGCGCATCGCGATCGTCGCGGATAATGCCGAGATCGAGCACCTCGCAGCCCAGCTGTTCCAGCATCAGGCGCACCGCGAAACGGTTGGTGTCGTAGATTTGGCCCGCCTGCAGCGGCTGGCCGACCGGCTGCAGTTCGTCGCCGGTAGAGAACACCGCCACCTTCAGCTTACGCATTACCTGCACCTCGGCGACGCCAAGCGAAGCCAGCAGCGGCAGCTGCGCGGCGCCCAGCTTCACGCCGGCCGGCAACACGCTCGCGCCCCGGCGAATGTCTTCACCCGCCAGACGGATATTCTGGCCGGCTTCAACCGGCGCGGTAAAACGCACGCCCTGGTCGCTCACCTCGGCCTGTTCCTGCATGACCACCGCGTCCGCCCCGGCCGGGATCGGGGCGCCGGTCATGATGCGTACGCAGCTGTTAGCCGGCCATTGGCCGTCGAACGGCGCACCGGCGAAGGCCTTCCCGGCGACCGGCAGCGGCGCATTGGCCGCCAGATCGGCGAGGCGCAGCGCATAGCCGTCCATCGCCGAGTTGGCGAACGGCGGCACGTCGAGCGGCGAGACCACCGGCGCGGCGGTGATGCGGCCGGCGGCGGCGGTCAGGGCAACGGATTCGGTCTGCTGCAGCGGGGCGATCTGCCCGAGCATTTTTTCCAGCGCTTGCTCCAGGGAGATGAGATCGGAAGTATGGCAATGATCCATAAAGGGAACTCCGTAATCAGGGTGCGCTAAATTAGCGACAAAGTGCGGGTATTATGGCAGAGAACGCCGGGGGGGAGAACGGGTTATGCTTGCCATCTTTCGTACTGCGGCGCCGGGGCGAACGGGTATAAACTGCGCAAAACAGAGGAGAATCATGATGCATAAACAGGTTATCGAGTTCTGGTTCGAGGAGATCGAACCGATCATGTGGTTTAAAAAGGACGACGATTTCGATCGTCTGCTGCACAGCCGTTTCGGCGAAATCTGGCGGGCAGCGGCGGCGGGCGAGCTGGCACACTGGCGCGATACCATCGAAGGGCGCCTGGCGGAGGTGATCGTGCTCGATCAGTTCAGCCGCAACCTGTTCCGCGGCACGCCACAGTCGTTCGCCTGCGACGGCATGGCGCTGATCCTGGCGCAGGAGGCGATCCGCAGCGGCGAGTGCGAACGGCTGAGCCGCGAGCAGCGTGGCTTCCTCTATCTGCCGTTCATGCATTCGGAATCGCCGCTGATCCACCAGCAGGCGCTGGTGCTGTATACCGAGCTCAACAACGGCGACCAGCTGGAGTTCGAGCTGCGGCATAAAGCGATCATCGATCGTTTCGGCCGCTACCCGCATCGCAATGCGATATTGGGGCGCACCAGCACGCCGGAAGAAGAGGCCTTTTTACAACAGCCTGGATCAGGCTTTTAATCGTTGGATCATCTGCGCCCGGCCGGGGAAAAAACAGCAGGCCGGGCGCCGCAATAAGCGTTATTCAGCGCGAACGTTTATTTCCTTACGCCATGCCGCTATTTCCGCACGCGAAATTACCAATAATCTCAGCCGCAGGATCGGCGATTTGCCGTTTTTTATAACCTGCTGTTTTTATTCCAATAAGCTATTTCAAGGTGCGAAACGGTCTAAGCGCGCTACGCTAAAAGCGGGGCGTGGACGTTATGCTGTACTTCCACTGTCGGGTTAAATAGAGTCGAAAAAGACTGAATAATAATGATACCGCGCTCAGCTTATTCGCTGCGCAACGGCGGGATTAACACAGGGTGTCAGGCAAATGAGCAAACCAGTGATTGCCATTCATGGCGGCGCGGGCGCAATTACCCGGGCGGCGCTGAGTGCGGAAAAAGAACGGCAGTATATTCAGGCGCTGTCCGAGATCGTGGCCGCCGGGCAGGCGATATTGGCGCAGGGCGGCAGCGCGCTGGACGCGGTGACCGAAGCGGTGCGGCTACTCGAAGAGTGCCCGCTGTTCAACGCCGGTAAAGGATCGGTGTTCACCCATCAGGGCACCCACGAGCTGGACGCCTGCGTGATGGACGGCCGCACCTGCGATGCCGGCGCCGTCGCCGGCGTCAGCCGCATCCGCAACCCGGTGCTGGCGGCGCGCGCGGTGCTGGAAAACAGCGAACACGTGCTGTTTGCCGCTGAAGGCGCCGAGAAGTTTGCCGCGGCCCACGGCCTGGAACTGGTCACCCCCGATTTCTTCTTTACCCAGGAACGTTTCGATCAGCTGCACCGGGCCCAGGCGGAGCAGGGCCGGGTATTGCTCGATCACGACGGTGCGGCGCAGGCCGGCGAGCCGCTCGATCCCGATCGGAAATTCGGCACCGTCGGTGCGGTGGCGCTGGATGCGTTGGGCAACCTCGCCGCCGCCACCTCCACCGGCGGCATGACCAACAAGCAGGCCGGGCGGGTAGGCGACACGCCGATCATCGGCGCCGGCTGCTATGCCAACAACGCCACGGTGGCGGTCTCCAGCACCGGCACCGGTGAAATCTTCATGCGCGGCGTGGCGGCCTATGACGTCTCCGCCCTGATCGAATACGGCGATCTGAGCCTGCAGGCCGCCAGCGATCGGGTGGTGATGGAGAAGCTGCCGGCGCTCGGTGGCAGCGGCGGCATGATCGCCGTCGATCGCCACGGCAATATCGCGCTGCCGTTCAACTGCGAGGGGATGTATCGCGGTTTTGGCTATGTCGGCGATGCGCCGTCCGTCGGGATTTACCGCTAAGCGTTCACCGGGAGGGTGCATGACCGACGTTTCACTCCAGCCCGCCGGCAACGGGTTGTCATTGCCGCCGCAGCGGGTGCTGACGGTGCGCGATCTGAGCATCAGCTTTCCTCAACCGGACGGCGCCGTGGCAGCGGTGCGTAACCTGTCGTTCGATCTCGATCGCGGCGAGACGCTGGCGATCGTCGGTGAGTCCGGCTCCGGCAAATCGGTGACTTCGCTGGGGCTGATGCGGCTGGTGGAGCAGGGCGGCGGGCGCATCGTCGGCGGCGCCATGACGCTGCGCCGGCGCGACGGCGCGCTGCTTGATCTGGCGCGCGCCTCGCAGAGCACGCTGCGCACGGTGCGCGGCGCCGACATGGCGATGATCTTCCAGGAGCCGATGACCTCGCTCAACCCGGTATTTCCGGTCGGCGAGCAGATCGCCGAATCGCTGCGCCTGCATCAGGGCATGGACCACCGCAGCGCGCGCCAGGAGGCGCTGCGCATGCTCGATCTGGTGCGTATTCCGGAGGCCAAAGAGGTGCTGGGGCGCTACCCGCACCAGCTTTCTGGCGGCATGCGCCAGCGGGTAATGATCGCCATGGCGCTCTCCTGCAAGCCGGCGTTGCTGATCGCCGATGAGCCCACCACCGCCCTCGACGTCACCATTCAGGCGCAGATCCTGCAGCTGATCCGCGTGCTGCAACATGAGATGCAGATGGGGGTGATCTTCATCACTCACGACATGGGCGTGGTGGCGGAGATCGCCGATCGGGTGCTGGTGATGCGCCGCGGCGAACAGGTGGAACAGAATCGGGTGCGCGAGCTGTTTGCCGCGCCGCAACAGGCCTATACCCGGGCGCTGTTGGCGGCGGTGCCGAAGCTGGGGGCGATGGCCGATCGGCCGCTGCCGGCGAAGTTTCCGCTGCCGGGCAGCGAGGAGGATACGGCGCCGCAGGATACCGTACCGCCAGACGCTACGCCGATCCTGCGAGTGGAGCATCTGGTTACGCGCTTTGATCTGCGCGGTGGACTGTTCAATCGGGTCACTCGCCGGGTGCACGCGGTGGAAAACGTCAGTTTCGATCTTTACCCCGGCGAGACGCTGGGGCTGGTGGGCGAGTCCGGCTGCGGCAAGTCCACCACCGGGCGCTCTCTGCTGAAGCTGGTGGACAGCCAGAGCGGCACCATCACCTTCGCCGGGCGGCGGATAGACCAATTGAAGGGGCCGGCGCTGCAGCACCTGCGGCGCGATATTCAGTTCATCTTTCAAGATCCCTACGCCTCGCTCGATCCGCGCCTGACGGTCGGTTTTTCCATCATGGAGCCGCTGCTGGTGCACAACGTGATGCGCGGCCGGGAGGCGGAGCAACGGGTGGCCTGGCTGCTGGAGCGCGTCGGCCTGCTGCCGGAGCATGCGCGCCGCTACCCGCACGAATTTTCCGGCGGCCAGCGCCAGCGTATCTGCATCGCGCGTGCGCTGGCGCTGAACCCGAAAGTGGTGATCGCCGACGAGGCGGTCTCGGCGCTGGACGTGTCGATTCAGGCGCAGATCGTCAATCTGTTGCTCGATCTGCAGCGCGAGTTCGGCATCGCTTTTCTGTTTATTTCACACGACATGGCGGTGGTGGAGCGCATCAGCCACCGGGTGGCGGTGATGTACCTCGGGCAGATCGTCGAGATTGGCCCACGGCAGGCGGTGTTCGACAATCCGCAACACCCCTACACCCGCAAGCTGATGGCGGCGGTGCCGGTGGCCGATCCCGCTCATGCCCACAAACGGCAGCCGCTGCCGGCCGATGAGATCCCGAGCCCGGTGCGCGCGCTGGGCGATGAACCCGTTACCGCACCGCTGGTGCAGGTTGGCGCCGGGCACTTTGTCGCCCGCCACCCGATCGCCGGTGCTTTTTAAAGACCTCAGGAGAGACAAGCGACATGAAGCACACATTCAAACGCAATGCGCTGTTGGCCGCCGTACTGCTGGCGGCGGGAACCGGCCCGGTCTGGGCGGCGAAGGACGCGGTGATCGCCGTGGCCTCCAATTTCACCACCCTCGATCCTTACGACGCCAACGACACGCTGTCGCAGGCGGTGGCCAAGTCTTTCTATCAGGGGCTGTTCGGCTTCGACAAGGACATGAAGCTGGTGAACGTGTTGGCGGACAGCTATGAGGTCAGCAAAGACGGCCTGACCTACACGGTCAAACTGCGCCAGGGGATTAAATTCCACGACGGCACCGCGTTCAACTCCGAGGCGGTGAAGGTAAACCTCGATCGCGCCAGCAGCCCGGACAGCCACCTCAAGCGCTACAACCTGTTCAAGATGATCGACAAAATCGAGGCGGTGGACGCCGATACGGTGAAGATCGTGCTGAAGGCGCCGTTCTCGGCGTTCGTCAACAACCTGGCGCACCCGGCGGCGGCGATCATCTCGCCGGCGGCGCTGAAGCAATACGGCAAAGAGATCGGTTTCCACCCGGTCGGTACCGGGCCGTATCAGTTCGTGACCTGGAACCAGACCGATTTCGTCAAGGTGAAGAAGTTCGACGGCTACTGGCAGCCGGGGCTGCCGAAGCTCGACAGCATCACCTGGCGCCCGGTGGTGGATAACAACACCCGCGCGGCGATGCTGCAGACCGGCGAGGCGACCTTCGCCTTCCCGATCCCCTACGAGCAGGCCAAGGTGCTGGAGGGCAACGCCAAGCTGGACGTGGTGGCCGCCCCGTCTATCCTGCAGCGTTACATCAGCATGAACGTCACCCAAAAGCCGTTCGACAACCCGAAGGTACGCCAGGCGCTGAACTACGCCATCAACAAGGACGCGCTGATCAAGGTAGCGTTCGCCGGTTACGCGGTGCCGGCGGAAGGGCCGGTGCCGCCGGCCATTGACTTCGCCGCCCGCTATAAGCCGTGGCCGTACGATCCGGCCAAGGCGCGCGAGCTGCTGAAAGAGGCCGGCTACCCGAACGGCTTCACCACCACGCTATGGTCTTCCCACAACCACAGCACCGCGCAGAAGGTGCTGCAGTTCACCCAGCAGCAGCTGGCGCAGGTGGGGGTGAAAGTGACGGTGACGGCGATGGATGCCGGGCAGCGTGCGGCGCAGGTGGAGAGCGTCGGGGTGAAGGACACCGGCGTGCGGCTGTTCTACACCGGCTGGTCGGCCTCGACCGGGGAAGCGGACTGGGCGCTGTCGCCGCTGTTCTCTACCCAGGCGGCGCCGCCGAAGCAGTTTAACACCGCGTTCTACAGCAATCCGCAGGTGGACAAGGATCTGACCGACGCGCTGGCGACCACCGATCGCGCCGAGAAGCAGAAACTGTATCAGGACGCGCAGGATCGCATCTGGACCGACGCGCCCTGGATCTTCCTGGCGACCGAACGTCTGTTGTCGGCCAACAGCAAACAGCTGAGCGGCTTCTACGTGATGCCGGATACCTCGTTCAACTTTGATAACGCCGATCTGAAATAAGGCGCCCATCCCCGCCTGCGGCCAAGCGGCGGCGGGCGGGGGAAGGAATGAGATGCTCAATTATTTTCTGAAACGACTGCTGGGCCTGATCCCGACGCTGCTGATCGTGGCGGTGCTGGTGTTCCTGTTCGTCCACCTGTTGCCGGGCGATCCGGCGCGGCTGGCGGCGGGGCCGGAGGCCGACGAGGCGGTGGTGCAGCTGGTGCGCAAGGATTTGGGGCTGGATAAGCCGCTGCCGCAGCAGTTCGCGCACTTCTTCGTCAACGCGCTGCGGGGCGACTTCGGCATCTCGATGGTGTCCAAACGCCCGGTGAGCGAAGAGATCGCCTCGCGCTTTATGCCGACCTTCTGGCTGACCGTCACCAGCATGCTGTGGGCGGTGGCGTTCGGCCTGGCGATCGGCGTGGTGTCGGCGGTGTGGCGCAACCGCTGGCCGGATCGCCTCGGCATGACGCTGGCGGTGTCGGGGATCTCGTTCCCGGCCTTTGCGCTCGGCATGCTGCTGATGCAGGTGTTCTCGGTCGAGCTGGGGTGGCTGCCGACGGTGGGCGCCGACAGCTGGCGGCACTACATTCTGCCTTCGATCACCCTGGGGGCGGCGGTGGCGGCGGTGATGGCGCGCTTCACCCGCGCTTCGTTCGTCGAGGTGCTGCAGGAGGACTACATGCGCACCGCGCGCGCCAAGGGCGTGCGGGAAAGCGTGGTGGTGATGAAACACGGCCTGCGCAACGCGATGATCCCGGTGGTGACCATGATGGGGTTGCAGTTCGGCTTCCTGCTAGGCGGTTCGATCGTGGTGGAGAAGGTGTTCAACTGGCCGGGGTTGGGGCGGTTGCTGGTGGACTCGGTGGAGATGCGCGATTACCCGGTGATCCAGGCTGAGGTGCTGCTGTTCTCGCTGGAGTTCATCCTGATCAACCTGCTGGTGGATATGCTGTACGCGGCGATCAACCCGGCGATTCGTTATCAATGAGGGCGCGGCATGATTAAGCATTGGCGGCGCAACGCCGCACTGAAGGCGATGCCGCTTATCGACCCCAACGCGGTACGCACGCCGTGGGGCGAGTTTTGGCGGCGTTTTCGTCGCCAGCGGGCGGCGCTGGTCGCCGGCCTGCTGGTGCTGCTGCTGATTGCGGCGGCGCTGCTGGCGCCTTATCTGGCACCGTTCGATGCGGAAAACTATTTCGATTACGACCGGCTGAACGAAGGGCCTTCGCTGATGCACTGGCTGGGCGTCGACTCCCTCGGGCGCGATATCTTCAGCCGCATCCTGATGGGCACGCGCATTTCGCTGGCGGCCGGGGTGTTCTCGGTGCTGGCGGGCGGGGCGATCGGCACCCTGCTGGGGTTGCTGGCCGGCTACTATGAGGGCTGGTGGGATCGCCTCACCATGCGCGTCTGCGACGTGCTGTTTGCGTTTCCCGGCATTCTGCTGGCGATCGGCGTGGTGGCGATCATGGGCAGCGGCATGGCCAACGTGATCGTTGCGGTGGCGATCTTCAGCATTCCGGCCTTCGCCCGCCTGGTGCGTGGCAATACGCTGGTGCTGAAGCACCTGACCTATATCGAATCGGCGCGCAGCATCGGCGCCTCGGACTGGACCATCATCCTGCGGCACATTCTGCCGGGCACCCTGTCTTCGATCGTGGTCTATTTCACCCTGCGCATCGGCACCTCGATCATCACCGCCGCCAGCCTGTCGTTTCTGGGCCTGGGCGCCCAGCCGCCGACGCCGGAGTGGGGGGCGATGCTCAACGAGGCGCGCGCCGATATGGTGATCGCGCCGCACGTGGCGATCTTCCCCAGCCTGGCGATATTCATCACCGTGCTGGCCTTCAACCTGTTGGGCGACGGATTGCGCGATGCGCTCGATCCGAAACTGAAGGGGTGAGGGTATCGCTGAATTGGCATACCCCTGTTTACGAGTATAATTGATGAAAATTTGACCCGCGTATATTACAGGGATGAGGTATGGATATGGCAATGATGGCTTTTGAAGAAATCCGGGCGGTTTAACCGCCCGGATTTTTTTATCAGCGGAACAGGTGCTCGGCGTGGAAGCGCAGGTGATCCTCCACGAAGGTGGCGATGGTGAAGTAGCTGTGATCGTACCCCGGCTGAATGCGCAGCGTCAGCGGCCAGTCGCGCTGGCGCGCCAGCTCCGCTAACCGCGCCGGCTGCAGCTGGTCGGCCAGGAACTGGTCGTCGTCGCCCTGGTCGATAAGGACCGGCATTTTTTCCGCGCCGCTGGCCAGCAGATGGCAACTGTCGTACTGCAGCCACTGGCTTTCGTCGCTGCCCAGATAGGCGGTGAACGCCTTGCGGCCCCACGGCACCTGGCACGGGTTCACGATCGGCGCGAACGCCGATACCGAGCGGAAGCGCTGCGGATTGCGAAACGCCATCATCAGCGCGCCGTGGCCGCCCATCGAGTGGCCGAAGATCGACTGGCGATCGCTGACGCTGAAGTGCTGTTCGATCAGCGCCGGCAGTTCGGCGCTGATGTAGTCGTACATGCGGAAATGGCGATCCCACGGCGCCTGGGTGGCGTTCAGGTAGAACCCGGCGCCCTGGCCCAGATCGTAGCCTTCGTCGTTCGGCACTTCGTCGCCACGCGGGCTGGTGTCCGGCATCACCAGCACCAGACCCAGCTCGGCGGCGATGCGCTGCGCGCCGGCTTTCAACGTGAAGTTCTCGTCGTTGCAGGTCAGCCCCGACAGCCAGTACAGCACCGGCGGCGGGTTGTCATCGCGCGGCGGCGGCAGGTAGATGCTGAATGTCATGTTGCAATTCAGGCTCTGCGCCGCGTGGCGATAGCGCTGCTGCCAGCCGCCGAACATGCGGTGCTCTTCGAGAAGTTCCAATGACAACGTCATCTCTGCCTCCTGGCTTATTGGTCGAAGTGGATGACGGAACGGATCGATTTGCCTTCGTGCATCAAATCGAACGCTTCGTTGATCTGCTCCAGCCCCATGGTGTGGGTGATAAAGTCGTTCAGCGCGAATTCGCCGTCCAGATAGCGCTCGACGATGCCCGGCAGCTGCGAACGGCCCTTGACGCCGCCGAACGCCGAACCACGCCAGACGCGGCCGGTGACCAGTTGGAACGGACGGGTCGAGATCTCTTCGCCGGCGCCTGCGACGCCGATGATCACCGATTCGCCCCAGCCCTTGTGGCAGCACTCCAGCGCGGAACGCATCACGTTGACGTTGCCGATGCACTCGAAGGAGAAATCGACGCCGCCGTCGGTCAGCTCGACGATCACTTCCTGAATCGGCTTGTCATAGTCTTTCGGGTTGATCAGATCGGTGGCGCCCAGCTTGCGGGCCAGATCGAACTTGCTGGTGTTGATGTCGATGCCGATGATGCGGCCCGCGCCGGCCATCTGCGCGCCGATGATCGCCGACAGGCCGATGCCGCCCAGGCCGAAGATCGCCACGGTGTCGCCCGGTTGCACTTTGGCGGTGTTCATCACCGCGCCCATGCCGGTGGTCACGCCGCAGCCCAGCAGGCACACTTCTTCCAGCGGCGCTTCCTTGTTGATTTTCGCCAGTGAGATTTCCGGCACCACGGTGTACTCGGAGAAGGTGGACGTGCCCATGTAGTGGAAGATCGGCTTGCCGTCCTTGAAGAAGCGCGTGGTGCCGTCCGGCATCAGCCCTTTGCCCTGGGTGGCGCGGATCGCCTGGCACAGGTTGGTCTTGCCGGATTTACAGAATTTGCACTCGCCGCACTCCGGGGTGTAGAGCGGGATCACGTGATCGCCGACCGCCACGCTGGTGACGCCTTCACCGACCGCTTCCACCACGCCGCCGCCCTCGTGGCCGAGGATCGCCGGGAACACGCCTTCCGGATCTTTGCCGGACAGGGTGTAGGCATCGGTGTGACAAACGCCGGTGGCGACGATCCGCACCAGCACTTCGCCTTTTTGCGGTGGCATCAGCTCGACTTCTTCGATCTTCAGCGGCTGGTTCGGGCCCCAGGCAACGGCGGCGCGGGTTTTGATCATCTCCATCATAGTCTCCTCAGTGGTTTTCTTTTTAAATCAGGCGATATCGACAACGTCTGATAAATCGTTGGGGGTGCTTTCATCAACAGCGGCGGTTTCCGTCTGTTCAATAATCAACTCTTTCAGCGCGCGCACGTTCGGCCCGAACGCGTCGCGGCGCCACAGCAACCAGGTGGCGGTGTCGGCCACGTCCGGCGGCAGGGTATGAACCCGAACCCGCTCATGGCCCGGCAGCAGGCTCAGCACCGAATGCGGGATCATCGCCAGCCCGGCACCGCTGGCGACGCAGGCCAGCATGGCGTGATAGGACTGGATCTCCATAATTTGCCCCGGCCGCGCGCCTTCGCGCTTGAACCAGGCCTCCAGCCGCAGGCGGTAGGAGCAGCTGGCGCGAAAGGCGAACAGCGTTTCGCCATTGGCGTCTTTGGCGCTGTGGATCGGCGCGTGATCGAGACAGGAGATCACCACCATATGTTCAGGATAGGCGATGCAGCCGTTCAGCTCGTCATAGGGTACCGGGCCGTCGACCAGCGCCGCGGCCAGCGTGCCGGCGCGCACCCGATCGGCGATTTCGCCGGAGGTGCCGGTGGTCAGCGACAGCGAAACCTGCGAGAAGCGCTGGTGGTAAGCCGCCAGCAGCGAGGGCAGGCGGGTGGCGGCGGTGCTCTCCATCGAGCCGAGGGCGAAGTTGCCCGCCGGTTCGCCGGCGTGGGTGATGCTCATCGCCTCATCGCTCAGTGCCAGGATGCGGTTGGCGTAGCACAGAAAGTTATGGCCCATCGGCGACAGGCGCAGGCGCTGTTTTTCGCGGATAAACAGATCGGCGCCCAGCTCCTGCTCAAGCTGGCGCAGCCGGGTGGTCAAATTCGACGGCACGCGGTGCAGCTGCTCGGCGGCGCGGGCGACCGAGCCGGTTTCCGCCACGCAGCAGAACATGCGAAGCTGGGTCAGGTCCATAATATTCTCGTTTCGTGATGAACTTGATAACTATTATTCAGTTTTTGTGAGTTTAATACTGCGGCATGATACTGGCAACTTTCTTTTAACCTTTTGGATGCCGGTATGGCTTTACGTATTGCCTTGAGCGGTTTTGCCGCGCTGATCGTCGCGATGGGCATTGGCCGCTTCGCTTTCACTCCCCAGGTGCCGCTGATGATCGCGGAGCACCAGTTCAGCCTCACCGGCGCCGGGCTGGTGGCGGCGATCAACTATTTGGGCTACCTGTGCGGCGCCTACGACGCGATGCGCGCCACGCGCCACGTCGAGCGGCGCCTGTGGTTGGGCGTATGGGGCGCGATGGCGCTGACGCTGCTGTCGGCGCTGGCGCAGGATGAATGGACGCACGGTGCGCTGCGCTTCGTCATCGGCTGGGCCAGCGGCTGGGCGATGGTGCTGGTGGCGGCCTGGACCAACGAGCTGTTGGCGCACTACGGCCGGCCGGCGCTGAGCGCGGCGGTGTTCGCCGGGCCAGGCGCCGGTATCTTCCTCAGCGGCATGCTGGCGGTGGGCATCAACACGCTGGGGCTGACGGCAGCGCAGGCCTGGCTGGTGTATGGCGGGCTGGCGCTGGTGTTGGTCGGAGGAATTAGCGCCTTTCTGCCGCGCAGCGGCGAGCTGCATCGCCCGGATGTGGCCCCGGAGCCGCTGCTGCTGACGCCGGCGCTCAAACGCCTGGTGTGGAGCTACAGCCTGGCCGGGTTCGGCTACATCCTGCCGGCGACGTTCTTGTCGCAGATGGCGGCGGCACGTTTTCCCGGCAGCCTGTTCGCGCAGTTCGTCTGGCCGGTGTTCGGCGGTGCGGCGGTGCTGGGGATCGTTATCGGCATTTTGACCCGTCATCGGCTGACCACCCAGACCCGACTGGCGATCACGCTGTGGATACAGGCGCTGGGCGTGCTGAGCGCCGAAGTGGTGCCGGGCGTGGCCGGCCTGGCACTCGGAGCGTTGCTGACCGGCGGCGGTTTTCTCTGTGTGGTGCAGCTCGCCCTTCAGCACGGCAGTGAACTGGCGCCGCGCCATGCGCGCTACATGGCCGGATTGCTGACCACCGGTTATGCGATCGGCCAGCTGGTCGGGCCGATGCTGTCGGCGCTGTCGACCGCCATGACCCATCGGCTGGAGCCGGCGTTGTACGTGGCGGTGGCGGCGCTGTTGGTGGCCGGTGCGCTGGTGGTGAATACCCCGGCGCGGCGGTTGGCGCAAAAAACGGCGATGCGCTGATTAAAATCCATACAAAAAGCGTGGAATCCCGCAGCCGGCCTGATTGTGCTAAATGCGAATATTTCACCTGCGGATGAAGCACAATCACTGGATAATCGCCGCGCTCTCATCTACAGTGGGGGCAAAATCTTGACCGGGTTCACGTTATCCATCACGAAAACTCTGCCGTCACGAGAGCAAGCAATTCGCCGGCCGCACGCCCTACCAGGCCGCCGGCGGGTTCCGTCCGCAGGAGAACAAGTACATGACATCATTAAGTAAAGAAGCCGCGCTGGTGCATGCGGCGCTGGAAGAGCGTGGTCTGGAGACACCGCTGCGCGGGGAAGTGCTGGATCGCGAAACGCGCAAGCGCCGCATCAAAGAGCACATGACCGAAATCATGCAGCTGCTGAATCTCGATCTGTCCGACGACAGCCTGGCGGAGACGCCGCATCGCATCGCCAAAATGTATGTCGACGAGATCTTCTCCGGGCTGGACTACGCCAACTTCCCGAAAATCACCGTCATCGAGAACAAAATGAAGGTGGATGAGATGGTGACGGTGCGCGATATCACGCTGACCAGCACCTGCGAGCACCACTTCGTGACCATCGACGGCAAGGCCACCGTGGCCTATATCCCGAAAGACTCGGTGATCGGCCTGTCGAAGATCAACCGCATCGTGCAGTTCTTCTCTCAGCGTCCGCAGGTGCAAGAGCGCCTGACCCAGCAGATCCTGGTGGCGCTGCAGACGCTGCTCGGCACCAATAACGTGGCGGTATCGATCGATGCGGTCCATTATTGTGTCAAGGCGCGCGGCATCCGCGACGCGACCAGCGCCACCACCACCACCTCGTTGGGGGGGCTGTTCAAGTCCAGCCAGAATACCCGCCAGGAGTTCCTGCGCGCGGTGCGTCATCACCAGGGGTGATGGCGTTGCGGGGCGACCCGCACGACGACAACAGGCGCCTGCGGGCGCCTTTTTCATGAGCGGAAGACAGCGATAAAAAATGAACAGTCACCCTCTGCCGCGCATTGCCACGCTGGACTGCGTGCGCGGCATCGCCATTCTCGGCATTTTATTGCTGAACATCAGCGCCTTCGGCTTGCCGAAGGCCGCCTATCTCAACCCGGCCTATCTGGGCATGCCGTCGTCGCGCGACGCCTGGACCTGGGCGCTGCTCGATCTCTTCGCCCAGGCCAAGTTCCTGGCGATGTTCGCGCTATTGTTCGGCGCCGGGCTGCAAATGCTGCTGCGGCGCGGCAAAAGCTGGATCCGCGCGCGGCTGTCGTGGCTGGTGCTGTTCGGCCTCGCGCACGCCATCTTCCTGTGGGACGGCGATATTCTGCTGGCCTATGGGCTGATTGGCCTGGTGTGCTGGCGCATGATCCGCGAAGCCAAAGAAACCTTCCAACTGCTGAAAACCGGCGTGGTGCTCTATCTGATCGGCGTAGCGGTGCTGCTGCTGCTCGGCTTCGTCTCGCACGGTGAGCCGGGCAGCTTCTGGCAGCCGGGTGTGGCGGAGCTGCAGTACGAGAAGTTCTGGAAGCTGCAGGGCGGTTTCGAAGCCTGGCGCAGCCGCGCCGATCTGCTCTCGTCCAGCCTGCTGGCCATCGGCGCGCAGTATGGCTGGGAGCTGGCGGGGCTGATGCTGTTCGGCGCCGGGCTGATGCGCAGCGGCTGGCTGCGCGGCAGTTATTCCTCCGGTTATTACCTGCGGCAGGCGGCGTGGCTGCTGCCGCTTTCGGTGCTGATCCAGCTGCCGGCGGTGGCGCTGCAATGGCAGGTCCACTGGGACTATCGCTGGAGCGGTTTCCTGCTGCAGGTGCCGCGTGAGCTGGGCGCCCCGCTGCAGGCCATGGGCTATCTGGCGCTGTGCTACGGTTTCTGGCCCGCGCTGTCGCGCATGCGCATCGCCCACTGGCTGACCCTGGTGGGGCGCATGGCGCTGAGCAACTACCTGCTGCAAACGCTGATCTGCACCACGCTGTTTTATCGCTTCGGTCTCTATGCGCAGTTCGACCGGCTGCAGCTGTTGGCGTTCGTGCCGCTGGTCTGGCTGGCCAACCTGGCGTTTTCCGCACTGTGGCTGCGTTACTTCGCTCAGGGGCCGATGGAATGGCTGTGGCGCAAGCTGACGCAGCTGGCCGCCGGCGCAGCGGAACCCAAAACGCAGAAGTGAGCGCCAGCCGGCAGGTTAAAAAAATGTATGTAAACGTTTTCTTTCCTGTGACGTAATTCACGCGAGCAGCGGGCCAATCGGGGTAGGATAGCGCCACCGGCCACTACCCCGATTTCAGGATCCCGCATGCCTCCAGTTCATCCGATCACCATTCGCGACGTGGCGAAACGCGCCGGGGTCTCCGTGGCAACCGTCTCCCGCGTGCTGAACCACAGCGCGCTGACCAGCAAGGAGACGCGTGAGCAGGTGCTGCAGGCGGTGGCGGAGCTGGGCTATCGCCCCAACGCCAACGCGCAGGCGCTGGCGACCCAAAGCAGCGATACCCTGGGCGTGGTGGTGATGGACGTCTCCGACCCGTTCTTCGGCGCGCTGGTGAAAGCGGTAGACACGGTGGCGCAGAAACACCACAAATACCTGCTGATCGGCAACAGCTATCATCAGGCGGACAAAGAGCGCCACGCGATCGAAGTGCTGATCCGCCAGCGCTGTAATGCCCTGATTGTCCATGCCAAAGCCCTGAGCGACGCCGAGCTGATCGGCTTTCTGGAGCAGGTGCCGGGCATGGTGCTGATCAACCGGATTATCCCCGGCTATGAGCCGCGCTGCGTCGGGCTGGATAACGTCTGCGGCGCGGAAATGGCGATGCGTCTTTTGCTGTCGCAGGGCCATCGGCGCATCGGTTATCTGGGCTCCAATCACCCGATCGAAGACGGGCCGCTGCGCCAGCAGGGCTATGCGCAGGCGATGGCCGCCGCCGGGCTGGCCACGCCCGACAACTGGCGCGCCTACGGTTCGCCGGATCTGCAGGGCGGCGAGGCGGCGATGGTGGAGCTGCTGGGGCGTAACCTGCAGCTGAGCGCGGTGTTCGCCTACAACGACGCCATGGCCGCCGGCGCCATGGCGGTGCTGAAAGAAAACGGTATCACAGTGCCGCAGCATTTCTCGCTGATCGGCTTCGACGACATCCCCATCGCGCGTTACACCAGCCCCAAGCTCACCACGGTGCGCTATCCGATCGTCTCGATGGCCACGCTGGCGACCGAGCTGGCGTTGCAGGGCGCAGCAGGCCTGGCGGAGCCGCAGGCCGCTCATCTGTTCATGCCGACGCTGGTACGGCGCCATTCTGTCGCCCCCTGGCAAAGTGAGGCGACGGTCACTCTCTGACGATTTAATCTTGTGTAACCGTTTTCAATCTGTGAGAAAATTCACAGAATATTAACATCGCGCCGTCTATGCTCTAGGCGTTTTCCGGCGCAAAGGCCCTTGCCGCTGCAACCTTTACCTCGCGCTGACACAGCATTTCTCGGAAATAACAAGATCCACGGACGACAGGTGTTGAGTGGAAATCGCCTGGCCTGGGGTGTGCGCACTGCCGGTGACCATTGGCTCAAAGACGAGTAATACCCTACACAGAACCGGAGACTGACAATGAATAAGAAGGTTTTCACCCTGGCCGCCATGGCCGCAGCCATGATGTTTGGCGCCGCAGCCCATGCTGACACCCGTATTGGCGTCACGATTTACAAGTACGACGACAACTTCATGTCGGTGGTGCGCAAGGCTATTGAGAAAGACGCCAAGGCTTCACCGGACGTCACCCTGCTGATGAATGACTCGCAGAACGACCAGTCCAAGCAGAACGATCAGATCGACGTGCTGCTGGCCAAGGGCGTGAAAGCGCTGGCGATCAACCTGGTCGACCCGGCCGCGGCGCCGGTGGTTATCGATAAGGCGCGCGCAAACGATATCCCGGTAGTGTTCTACAACAAAGAACCTTCCCGCAAGGCGTTGGACAGCTACGACAAGGCGTATTACGTCGGCACCGATTCCAAAGAATCCGGCGTGATCCAGGGCGAGCTGATCGCCAAACACTGGAAAGCCAATCCGGCCTGGGATCTGAACAAAGACGGCCAGATCCAGTATGTGCTGCTGAAGGGCGAACCGGGCCACCCGGATGCCGAAGCGCGCACCACCTACGTGGTGAAAACGCTGAACGAAAAAGGCATCAAGACCCAGCAGCTGCAGATGGATACCGCGATGTGGGATACCGCGCAGGCGAAGGACAAGATGGACGCCTGGCTCTCCGGCCCGAACGCCAACAAGATCGAAGTGGTGATCGCCAACAACGACGCCATGGCAATGGGCGCGGTGGAAGCGCTGAAAGCGCACAACAAGACCAGTATCCCGGTGTTTGGCGTCGATGCGTTGCCTGAAGCGCTGGCGCTGGTGAAATCCGGCGCGATGGCGGGCACGGTGCTGAACGATGCCGACAACCAGGCGAAAGCCACCTTCGAGCTGGCGAAGAACCTGGCGGCGGGCAAGCCGGCCACCGAAGGCACCCAATATAAAATCGAAAATAAAGTCGTGCGTATTCCTTACGTCGGCGTAGATAAAGACAACCTGTCTCAGTTTGTTAAATAAGAATTGAGATCCCGCTAAGACCCCGCCGGCGGCGCCAACACCAGGAATACCGCTGGCGGGGATGTTTACGACTGCAAGATCGTTAAGCCAGGTGTATTTATGGCCGATAGCTCACGCGAATTTCTGCTGGAAATGACGGATATCTGTAAGTCATTTCCCGGCGTCAAAGCCTTGGACAATGTCAATTTACGCGTCCGCCCGCACTCGATTCACGCCCTGATGGGGGAGAACGGCGCGGGGAAATCGACGTTGCTGAAATGCCTGTTCGGCATTTACAAAAAAGACAGCGGCAGCATTGTGTTTCAGGGCCGGGAGATCGATTTCAAGAGTTCGAAAGAAGCGCTGGAGCACGGCGTTTCCATGGTGCACCAGGAGCTGAACCTGGTGCTGCAGCGCACCGTGATGGACAACATGTGGCTGGGGCGCTACCCGACCAAAGGCCTGTTCGTCGATCAGGAAAAAATGCTCAAAGACACCCAGGCGATCTTCGACGAGCTGGATATCGACATCAACCCGCGTGAAAAGGTGGGCAACCTGTCGGTGTCGCAGATGCAGATGATCGAGATCGCCAAGGCGTTCTCCTACGACGCCAAAATCGTCATCATGGATGAACCGACCTCTTCGCTGACGGAAAAAGAGGTCAATCACCTGTTCACCATCATCCGCAAACTGAAAGAGCGCGGCTGCGGCATCGTCTATATCTCGCACAAGATGGAAGAGATCTTCCAGCTGTGCGACGAGATAACGGTGCTGCGTGACGGGCAGTGGATCGCCACCCAGCCGCTGGAAGGGCTGGATATGGACAAGATCATCGCCATGATGGTCGGCCGTTCGCTCAGCCAGCGCTTCCCCGACAGGCAGAACACGCCGGGTGAGGTGATCCTCGAGGTGAAGAACCTGACGTCGCTGCGCCAGCCCTCGATCCGCGACGTGTCCTTCGATCTGCACCAAGGCGAGATCCTCGGCATCGCCGGGCTGGTGGGCGCCAAGCGCACCGATATCGTCGAGACGCTGTTTGGCATTCGCGAAAAGGTGGCGGGCACCATCAAGCTGCACGGCAAGGCGATCGACAACCACAGCGCCAACGAAGCGATCAATCACGGTTTTGCGCTGGTGACCGAAGAACGCCGTTCCACCGGGATTTATGCCTACCTCGACGTGGGCTTCAACTCGCTGATCTCCAATATCCGCAATTATAAAAACAAGCTCGGCCTGCTGGATAACGCGCGGATGAAGAGCGACACCCAGTGGGTTATCGACGCCATGCGGGTGAAAACGCCGGGGCATCACACCCATATCGGCTCGCTGTCCGGCGGCAATCAGCAGAAGGTGATCATCGGCCGCTGGCTGCTGACGCAGCCGGAGATCCTGATGCTGGATGAACCGACGCGCGGCATCGACGTGGGCGCCAAGTTCGAGATTTATCAGCTGATGACCGAACTGGCGAAGAAGGGCAAGGGGATCATTATCGTCTCGTCCGAAATGCCGGAGCTTTTGGGGATCACCGACCGTATTTTGGTGATGAGCAATGGTCAGGTTGCGGGCATCGTTAACACCAAACAGACCTCGCAAAATGAAATCTTACGTCTCGCCTCCCTGCACCTTTAAGGATCGGAATTATGAACGCGCTAAATAAAAAAACCTTATTTACCTATTTCAAGGAAGGCGGCATTTACGTGGTGTTGCTGGTGCTGTTGGCCATCATCATCATTCAGGATCCGACTTTCCTCAGCCTGATGAACCTGAGTAACATCCTGACGCAGTCTTCGGTGCGCATCATCATCGCGCTGGGCGTGGCGGGGCTGATCGTGACCCAGGGCACCGACCTGTCCGCCGGGCGGCAGGTGGGGCTGGCGGCGGTGGTGGCGGCCACGCTGCTGCAGTCGATGGATAACGTCAACAAGGTGTTCCCGCACATGGAAACCTGGTCGATTCCCCTGGTCATCCTGCTGGTGTGTGCGGTCGGCGCGGTGATCGGCCTGGTTAACGGCCTGATTATCGCCTATCTCAACGTGACGCCGTTCATCACTACGCTGGGCACCATGATCATCGTCTACGGCATCAACTCGCTGTATTACGATTCGGTCGGCGCTTCGCCGGTCGCGGGGTTCGATCCGAAGTTTTCCACCTTTGCCCAAGGCTTCTTGCGCTTCGGCGACTTTAAGCTGTCGTACATTACCTTCTATGCGCTGATCGCCATCATATTCGTCTGGATCCTGTGGACCAAGACCCGCTTCGGCAAGAACATCTTCGCCATCGGCGGCAACCCGGAAGCGGCCAAGGTGTCCGGGGTCAACGTGCCGTTGAACCTGATCATGATCTATGCGCTGTCCGGCGTGTTCTACGCCTTCGGCGGCCTGCTGGAAGCGGGGCGCATCGGCAGCGCCACCAATAACCTCGGCTTTATGTACGAGCTGGATGCCATCGCCGCCTGCGTGGTGGGGGGGGTCTCCTTCGCCGGCGGGGTGGGTACGGTGTGGGGCGTGGTGACCGGGGTGATCATCTTCACCGTCATCAACTACGGCCTGACCTATATCGGCATCAACCCGTACTGGCAGTACATCATCAAGGGCAGCATCATCATCTTCGCCGTGGCGCTGGACTCGTTGAAATACGCCAAGAAGAAGTAGATTTATCGCCTCGCAGACCACAAGGCCGGCTTATTGCCGGCCTTTGTTTTGGGCGTTTGCCGCGTCAGGGCTGTTTGGCTTTCTGCTTCTCTTCTTTCAGCTTGTGCTCCAGCTCCACCAACTGTTCCGGTGAAACTGCGGGATAGCCCTGGGCGTCTTCCGGCACGGTGTGCATGGCGGAGATCGGGATCAGCGGGCCAAGGAAGCGCGGTTCGCGCTTGAGGATGTACAGATCGGTCAGCGCGCCCAGGCGAGCGAAGATCTCGCGGGCGCGGACCGTCATCATGTCTTTCGGCGACGGCACCGCGTAGCACTGCGCCTGAATGCCCATGTGCAGGGCGATGAACAGCGCGCGCTCGCAGTGGAAACGCTGGGTGATGATGATGAAATCGTTGGTGTCGAACACCTTGCGGGTGCGCACGATGGAGTCCAGGGTACGGAAACCGGCGTAGTCCAGCACGATATCGCTCGGCGCCACGCCGGCGGCGATCAGATCGCGACGCATGGTCATCGGCTCGTTATAGCTTTGCTGGGCGTTGTCGCCGCTCAGCAGCAGGTATTTCACCTTGCCGCTGTTATAGGCGTTGATCGCCCCCTGAATGCGGTAACGGTAGTACTGGTTGATCACCCCGGTGCGGTAATACTTGGCGGTGCCGAGCACCACGCCGACCTGGCGGTGCGGCAATTCCTGCAGTTCGTCGTAGACGTAAGGCGCGGTTTTCCAGCTGATCCAGCGATCCAGCGCAATAGCCGAACCCATCAACACCGCAATGATGATGAACAGGCTGATGATCAGGCGTTTCCACATGTTGTTGCCTTACGCGCGCCGGGCTGAAAAAGATGGATCAAGGCTACTTTACCTGACCGATCGACGCAAGACGCGAACCGCCTGAAGCACGCGCAACGCCGCATTTTTAGGCGGTTTTGCCGCACAAAAAAGCCCGGCGGAGCCGGGCTGGGTCAATTTAGCGCGCCAGTTAGAACGAGGTGCGCTTGTAGCTGCGGTACTGCGGCCGCCAGAAGTTGTGCTCGATGGCTTTCGACAGCGCGTCTTCGGAGGTGACGATCGCCACGCCCTGCAGCTGCGCCGCTTTGCCCACTTCCATGGCGATGCACTTCGACACACCCTGAATATCGTCGATATTCGGCAGCAGTGCGCCGTGGCCGTCGGTGGCCAGCGGCGAACAGTCCGCCAGCGCGCGGCTGGCGGCCATCAGCATGGCGTCGGTGACGCGGGTGGCGCCGGAGGCCAGCACGCCGAGGCCAATCCCCGGGAAGATGTAGGAGTTGTTGCACTGGGCGATCGGGTACAGCTGCTCTTTATAGCTCACCGGCGCGAACGGGCTGCCGGTTGCCACCAGGGCGGCGCCGTCGGTCCAGTTGATGATGTCTTCCGGACGGGCTTCCACGCGCGAGGTCGGGTTGGACAGCGGCATCACGATAGGGCGTTCGCAGTGCTTGTGCATTTCGCGGATCAGCTCTTCGGTAAACAGCCCCGGCTGGCCGGACACCCCGATCAAAATGGTCGGCTTGGCGTTGCGCACCACGTCCAGCAGCGAGATGGCGTCGCTGGCGGTTTCCCAACCGGCCAGGTTGTCGCTCTTCTGTACCAGCTTGCTCTGGAAATCGAGTAGGTTCGGCAGTTTGTCGGTCAGCAGGCCGAAGCGGTCGACCATGAATACGCGGGCGCGCGCTTCGTCTTCGCTCAAGCCTTCGGACTTCATCTGCGCGATGATTTGCTCGGCGATGCCGCAGCCGGCGGAACCGGCGCCGAGGAAGGTGACGGTCTGATCGCGCAGCTGGCTGCCGGCGGCGCGGCTGGCGGCGATCAGGCTGCCGAGGGTGACCGCGGCGGTGCCCTGGATGTCATCGTTGAAGCAGCAGATCTCGTCGCGATAGCGGTTCAACAGCGGGGTGGCGTTGTTCTGCGCGAAGTCTTCGAACTGCAGCAGCACGTTCGGCCAGCGGCGTTTGACCGCCTGAATAAACTCTTCGACGAAGGCGTGGTACTCCTCGCCGGAGATGCGCGGATGGCGCCAGCCCATGTACAGCGGATCGTTGAGGCGCTGCGGGTTGTTGGTGCCGACGTCCAGCACCACCGGCAGCGTGTAGGCCGGGCTGATGCCGCCGCAGGCGGTGTACAGCGACAGCTTGCCGATGGGGATGCCCATGCCGCCGATGCCCTGGTCGCCCAGGCCGAGGATACGCTCGCCGTCGGTGACCACGATCACCTTGACGTTCTGCTTGGTGGCGTTTTGCAGCATGTCATCGATGCGATCGCGGTTCGGGTAGGAGATGAACAGCCCGCGCGCGCGGCGATAGATATCGGAGAAGTGTTCGCAGGCCTCGCCGACGGTCGGGGTGTAGATGATCGGCATCATCTCGCTCAGGTGCGAGTCCAGCAGGCGGTAGAACAGGGTTTCGTTGGTGTCCTGGATGTTGCGCAGGTAGATGTGCTTGTCGTTGTCGTTCTTGAAATCCTGGTACTGACGGTAGGCGCGTTCCACCTGTTCTTCGATGGTTTCCACCGCTTCCGGCAGCAGGCCGTGCAGGTTGAAGTGGCTACGTTCTTCCTCGGTGAAAGCGCTGCCTTTGTTCAGCAGCGGAAATTCCAGCAGAATCGGGCCGGCGTAAGGGATGTAGAGCGGGCGTTTGCTTTCGTATTCTAGTTCCATCAGTTTTACTCTTCACGTATCAGATAACTTTATTGCCGACGATCCTAAGAGATAAAGAGAAGATGTACAGCATTTGTTGCCAGATGATGAACCAGGTTGGCGTAATTATCGACAATCAAATGATTTTTTAACTAAAGAAAGTCTCTCTGGCGGCGTTGGGGCATTGTATTTGGCGGGCGGGGCTGTTAGCGGCGGAACCGGATGGCTCCGCCGTGGTGCGCTTAGAACGCGGCGCGGCTGACGTTTTGGCAGCCCAGTGCCGCCAGCGTGGCGCGGGTGGCGTCCCACTGGCTGAGGATTGCCTCTTGCGGTTCGACCAGCACGGCGCGGCGGATGTTCAGGCAATCGCCGCCGGAGAGGTTCAGCAGGATCAGCGCGGCCTGCAGCGGCGGCAGGCTCGGGTTGAAGGCGGCGTTTTCTGCATAGCGGCCGGCGTAGAGGTTACCGTCCTGTGTTTCCAGCGCCACGCCGCTGTGGGCGTTGCTGTACGGTGCGTGGCTCTGATTGGCCGCAGCCAGCGCCGCCTGCGTCAGCGCATCGTCCAGCGCCAACCGATGGCCGTGATCGACCTTGTCCATCAGCAGCGAAGCGATATCCAGATCTTTCGGGCCGAAGGCGTCCGGCAGATAGTCCGCCAGCGTGGCCGGCGCGCGGCCCGGCAGACGGATCTGCAGTTCGCCGCCGCTGTTCAGTTCATTCATAAACTGACGGCAGTGGCCGCACGGCGTGTAGTTGACGGTGACCGAGGCCAGCGCCGGCTCGCCGCGCAGCCAGGCATGGGTAACCGCACATTGTTCTGCATGCACGGTTTGCTGCAGCGGTGCGCCGCTGAATTCCATATTGGCGCCGAAATAGAGGTTGCCACTTTGCCCGCGCGCGATGGCGCCGACGTGGAAGTGCGATATCGGGGTTAACGAGCAGGCCGCCGCCAGCGGCAGCAGCGCGAATGCCAGCGCGTCATCGTCCAACCCGCAGCCTGTGCGGATCGCCGCCGCTTGCTCGGCCGTGAACATCGCCGGAAAGTCAGGCGCGTCCAGATAGGGCCGCAGGGCGGATTGCAGTGTCGCGGGCAGTGCGCTGAACGCGGTGTGAAAACGCGGATGCATAGAAAGTCTCTCTACAGGTTAACGGGATAACATTCTAGGCAGGCCAGAGACATTAAAGTGTGATTAATGTCTCTTAATTGATGAAATTAATGCAATGAGATACATAAATGCGAGATGTATCGCAAGTTTCACCCTGTTCAACCGAACAGGTGCAGCAGCACCGGGAACAGGAACGGTGCCAGCAGGGAGGTGATGATGCCGCAGATCACCAGCGCCAACGAGCCGAAAGCGCCTTCCTGGTAGTCCATCTCCGCGCAGCGTGCGGTGCCCAGCGCGTGGGATGCGGTACCCATCGCCAGACCGCGCGCCGAGTGGGTGGTGATTTTCAACAGGTTGAACAGCGTATGGCCGAACACGGCGCCAAGGATACCGACGAAAATGACGCAGACCGCGCTGATCGCCGGAATGCCGCCGAGCGAGTCCGCGACGGCCATCGCGATCGGCGTAGTGACCGATTTCGGCAGGATAGAGGCGGCGATTTCCGGGGTGGCACCCAGCCACAGGGCGATGGCGCCGCCGCTGATCATGGCGGTCAGGCTGCCGATGAAGCACACCGCGATAATCGACTTCCAGCGCGCGCGGATCTGGTGCAGCTGTTCATACAGCGGGAAGGCCAGCGCGACGACCGCCGGCTGCAGCAGATCGTTGAGGATTTTGCTGCCCTGAAAGTAGCGCTCATAGGGGATGCCGGTGAGCAGCAGCAACGGGATGATCACCGCCATGGAAACCAGCAGCGGGTTGAGCAGCGGCATGTTCAGCTTGCGCGCCAGCCAGCGCGCGGCGAAATAGACCGCCAGCGTCAGCGGCAGCGACCACCAGATTTCATGGATCATGGGTTGCCCTCCGTGTCATCGGGCTTACCGGCGATGCGGCGCTCGCGGTGAAAATAGTGTGAGGTATAGCCGACCACCACCAGCACCATCAGCGTGCTGATGAGGCAAGAGATAACCAGTGGGCCCAGATGCGCGACGATCTGGTCATAGTATTTCATCACCCCGACGCCGATCGGCACGAACAGCAGCACCATGTAGCGGATCAGCAAGTGGCAGCCGGGTTTAACCCATTTGGCCGGCAGAATCTGGGTAGAGAGCAGGGCGAACAGCAGCAGCATGCCGAGGATGCTGCCGGGAATGGCGAACGGCAGCAGCGCCGCCAGCGCATTGCCGACGAACAGACAAAGGTAGATGAGGAGCAGGGCTCTCAGGTATTTCCAGCACAGTGTGAGCACGTTGGCCATTGTCTTTTCCCATTTAACTGATGCATTCATCATACAATTAAACTGTGAGCCATGCCACAGATCGCACCATGAATTCTCGCTATGGATGCCATGCCCGATCGGCGGGTTGACAGCCCGCAATGGCTGCTACGCGCGGGCTCAGCGCGTGTCTTCGGCGGTTGTCGCCGCGTGTTCCGCCAGCCGGTGGCCGAGGAAGAAAAACAGCAGGCTGAGCAGCGCGGCGACGATCAGCATCACGAACATCAACGGCGGCGCAGCATAGCTGAGCAGCACCCCGCACAGCACCGGGTTGATGGCGCCGCCCAGCGCGCTGAGGTTCTGTACCCCATAGTAGCTGCCTTTCAGGTGCGGCGGCGCGATAAAGTCGATGAACATGTATTCCACCGGGATAACGATGATTTCGCCGAGGGTAAACACCGCCATCGCCGCCAGCCACAGCCAGACCGCCTGGCCGGCCACCATAAAACCGAGCAGCCCGACGATGAAAAACAGCGTGCCCAGCGCCAGCCAGCGCAGCATGTTTTCCTGACGCATGCCGCGGCTGAGCAGGTATTGCAGGGCGATGACGATGCTGGCGTTGACGATCATCACCAGCCCGATGATTTTGTAGGCGAACTCGGCGCTGGAGACGGTGATCAGGTATTGCGACAGATAGCCGGTGAACTGACCGAACACGACGGCACCCAGGGTACTGCCGAGAGTGAAGTAGATCAGCCGCCGATCGCTGCGCAGGATAGTCACCGTCTGGCGGAAGTTGGGGAGCGCCGCGGGGGCGGCGGCTGGCGTTGCGCGCTGTTCCCGACCGCGCAAGCGCAGGCTTAGCGTCGCCACCGTCGCCAGCGCCAACCCGCCCGACAGGTAAAACGGCAGCAGTGGGCTAAGCCCGGCCACCAGAACGCCGAGCGCAGAGCCGATCGCCCAGCCGACGTTGACCAATGTGTAGTTGATTGAGAAAGCCTTGATGCGCTGCTCGACCGGCAGCCAGTCGGCGAAACAGGCCTTAATGGTGATGCTCAGCACAGAATAACAGGTATGCAGGATCGCCAGCACCACGATCACGCCGCCGGGGCGCGGGATCCAGGGAAGGGCGAAGAAGCTCAGCGCAAACAATAAAATCGACAGCAGGATCAGGCGGTTCTTGCTGAATTTGTCCACCAGATAGCCGCCGTACAGGCTGGCAAGGATGCCGAGGGTCAGGCTGACGCCCAGGATCACGCCCACGCTCTTCGGCAGCAGATGGAAATGCTCGGTGAGATAGATGGTAATGAACGGCAGCGTCACGCCGCGGCCGATGGTCAACACCAGCGAACTGGCCAGCAGCATGTTAATCAGCGAGGGGAATCCCTTCATTCGAAGCCTGTGTATGCATACAGTTATTGGGCAATGCAGATAACATAGCGTATTTTGGCGAGGACGGAAGGGGAAAGCCGAAAATTAGTTTAAAAACAGAGGCTGCGTCGGCAGCCTCGTGAAAAACAGCATTATTTACCGTGTTCGGCCTGCAGCGTGGCGAACCACGGCTGCACGAAGTCGCTGCTGCTGCCCCAGCCGGGGATGATCTTCGCCAGCCCGGCGACGTTGACCGGCCCCGGCTGCGCCAGCAACAGCGCTTGCGGAATGACCGTCGCTTTGAACTGATAGCTGTCCGGCGTGCTTTCCTCGGCGATCTTGTTGGCCACCAGGCGCAGGTTGACTGCGCCGATAAGTTTCGGATCCACCGCCACGCTGACCTGCCACGGGCTGCCGGCTTCGCGCATCAGTTGCAAGTCCTGGTTGGAGATATCGATGCTGTACAGCTTGATCTCGGTGCGGCCGTTCTCTTTCAATGCCTTGTAAGCGCCCTGGGTGAAGGCGTCCCAGGTGCCCCAGATGGCGTCGATCTTGCCTTTCGGGTATTTCGCCAGCACCGCGCCCACTTTATTGGCGGTATCGCCCTGTACGTCGGATGAGACCGCACCGATCGATTCCAGCTCGTGAATGCCCGGATGCTGTTTCAGCAGCTGCTGATAGGCGGCCTGGCGGCGTTCCATTGGCGGGAAGCCGGCTACCCAGAGTTTGATGATGTTGGCCTGGCCGTTGAAATCCTTCACCAGCTGGCCGAAGGAGGCGTTGGCCAGCGAAGCGTCGTCCTGCTGCGAGACGGTGACGCCGGGAACGCTGCCGCTGACGTCGGTATCGAAAGCCGCGACGGCGATGCCGGCCGCCGCGATACGTTTGACCAACTCGGTGGAGTAGGGGGCTCGCCCCTGCGAGAGAATGATGCCGTCATATTTCTGGCTGATAGCCTGGTTGACGAAGTCCTGGAAGCGCGCGTCGTCGCCGTTGCTGAGGAAGGTGTCCACCTTGAAGCCCAGCTTGCGTCCTTCCTGAATGGCGCCCGCCAAAAATTGCGTGGTGTTGTCGTCGGATCCGAGGTTGCGGATTACCGCGATGCGCACCGGCCCCTGATGCTGAGCGATGGCGGCCGGCACGGCGGCGTTTTCCGCCGCCTGCAGCGGCAGGGCAGCCAGCAGGCTGAGGGCGAGCAGCGAAGTCTTGAGATTTTTCATTATTATAGGCTCCAAAAAAGCGGATAAACGGTCCCGGTGAAGATCTGTTACAGCAGTCTTTCTGTCTGGACGTCTATTTGTTGTTGCGGAGCATCATAGCGAGATGCGGCAGGCGAGGGAATCAGAGCGGTTATGACTTTTTCTTACTACTTATAACGTCGGGTTTGAGGCATTAAAAAAGGGCCGAGCAAGCTCGACCCTTGATGTAACGCGCCGGTGCGGTTACTTGACCTGCATACCAGGCTGCGCGCCGCTGTCCGGGCTCAGCAGGAAGATCTCTTTCCCGCCGGGGCCCGCCGCCATCACCATGCCTTCCGAAACGCCGAAGCGCATTTTGCGCGGCGCCAGGTTGGCGACCATGATGGTCAGGCGGCCTTCCAGCGCTTTCGGATCCGGGTAAGCGGAGCGAATGCCGGAGAAGATCTGGCGTGATTCGCCGCCCAGATCCAACTGCAGCTTCAGCAGTTTGTCGGAGCCTTCGACAAAGTCGGCGCTCTTGATCAGGGCGATACGCATGTCCACCTTGGCGAAGTCGTCGAAGGTGATGGTTTCCTGAATAGGATCATCGGCCAATGGACCGGTCACCGGCTTGGCGGCGGCCATGTCTTCTTTCGAGGCGTTGACCATTTCGCTGACCTTGTCCAGATCGATGCGGTTGAACAGCGCTTTGAATGCGTTCACCTGGTGGCCCAGCAGCGGCTGCGGGATTGCGTCCCAGCTCAGCTCGGCGTTGAGGAACGCTTCGGCGCGTTCGGTCAGCGAAGGCAGCACCGGCTTCAGGTAAGTCATCAGCACGCGGAACAGGTTGATGCCCATCGAGCAGATGGCCTGCAGATCGGCGTCGCGGCCTTCTTCCTTCGCCACCACCCAAGGTGCCTGCTCATCCACGTAGCGGTTGGCCAGATCGGCCAGCGCCATGATTTCGCGGATCGCGCGGCTGAACTCGCGGCCGGCGTAAGCTTCGGCGATGCTCTGCGCCGCGTCGACGAAGGTCTGGTACAGCGCCGGATCGGCCAGGCTGTCGGCCAGCTTGCCGCCGAAGCGTTTGTTGATAAAGCCGGCGTTACGTGACGCCAGGTTCACCACCTTGTTGACGATGTCGGCGTTTACGCGCTGCACGAAGTCTTCCAGATTGAGATCGATATCATCAATGCGTGAAGAGAGCTTGGCGGCGTAGTAATAGCGCAGGCAGTCGGCGTCCAGATGCTGCAGGTAGGTGCCGGCCTTGATGAAGGTGCCGCGCGATTTGGACATTTTGGCGCCGTTCACCGTCACGTAGCCGTGCACGAACAGGTTGGTCGGTTTGCGGAAGTTGCTGCCTTCCAGCATCGCCGGCCAGAACAGGCTGTGGAAGTAGACGATGTCCTTGCCGATAAAGTGATACAGCTCGGTGGTGGAATCTTTGCGCCAGAACTCGTCGAAGTCCAGATCGCCGTGCTTGTCGCACAGGTTCTTGAAGGAGCCCATGTAGCCGATCGGCGCGTCCAGCCAGACGTAGAAGTATTTGCCCGGCGCATCCGGGATCTCGAAGCCGAAGTAAGGCGCATCGCGGGAGATGTCCCACTGCTGCAGGCCGGATTCGAACCACTCCTGCATCTTGTTCGCTACTTGCTCTTGCAGCGCGCCGGAGCGCGTCCACGCCTGCAGCATTTCGCTGAAGGCTGGCAGGTCGAAGAAGAAGTGCTCGGAGTCGCGCATCACCGGCGTCGCGCCGGAAACCACGGACTTCGGATCGATCAGTTCCGTCGGGCTGTAGGTGGCGCCACACACTTCGCAGTTATCGCCGTATTGATCCGGCGATTTGCATTTCGGGCAGGTGCCTTTCACGAAACGGTCCGGCAGGAACATGCCTTTCTCCGGATCGTACAGCTGAGAAATGGTGCGGTTCTTGATAAAACCGTTTTCTTTCAGGCGGCTGTAAATCAGGGTGGACAGCTCACGGTTTTCATCGCTATGGGTCGAATGGTAGTTGTCATAGCTGATGCCAAAGCCGGCGAAATCCTGTTGGTGCTCCTGGCTCATCTCCGCGATCATTTCTTCTGGTTTCACGCCCAGTTGCTGCGCTTTCAGCATGATCGGCGTGCCGTGCGCGTCGTCCGCGCAGATGAAATGCACTTCGTGGCCGCGCATTCGTTGGTAACGCACCCAGATATCCGCCTGGATGTGCTCGAGCATGTGGCCGAGATGGATGGAACCATTTGCGTACGGTAGCGCGCACGTCACCAATAATTTTTTCGCGACTTGAGCCATAGTGAGAACTTGCTTTCTGTAATGAATAAAAGGGCCTTCGATGTTAACCGATCGCGCCCTTCGCTGCTAGGGCGGTTTCTTGCAGGTTATATGCGCCAGCGGCAGCGCAGTTCTGATATGCTTAGCCGGAAGCTACTCATTCAAAATCAAGGAGCCGGGATGAACGCAAAATCCCCTGAGCAGACCAACCCCGAAGTTCTGCGCGCCCTGGTGACCGGTGTACTGGCCGCCTTTGAACACCCGACGTTGAAAAACAACCTGACCGCATTGAAGGCCATTCATCACTGCGCGTTGCTGGACGATGTACTGCATATCGAACTGACGATGCCGTTTGCCTGGCAGAGCGGTTTTGAGGCGCTGCAGGCGAGCGTCGGCCCCGAGCTGTTGCGCGTGACCGGCGCTTCCGCTATCGACTGGAAGCTGAAACACGACATCACGACGCTGAAACGCGCCAACGGCCAGGCCGGCATCAAAGGCGTGCGCAACATCGTCGCCGTCAGCTCCGGCAAAGGCGGGGTGGGGAAATCCAGCACCGCCGTCAACCTGGCGCTGGCGCTGGCCGCCGAAGGGGCCAAGGTCGGTATTCTGGACGCCGACATTTACGGCCCGTCGATCCCCAACATGCTGGGTACCGAACATGAGCGGCCGACCTCGCCGGACGGTCAGCACATGGCGCCGATCGTGGCGCACGGCCTGGCGACCAACTCCATCGGTTACCTGGTGACCGACGATAACGCCATGGTGTGGCGCGGCCCGATGGCCAGCAAGGCGCTGATGCAGCTGCTGCAGGATACGCTGTGGCCGGATCTGGATTACCTGGTGCTGGACATGCCGCCGGGCACCGGCGACATCCAGCTGACGCTGTCGCAGAACATTCCGGTGACCGGCGCGCTGGTGGTTACCACCCCGCAGGATATCGCTTTGCTGGATGCCGCCAAGGGCATCGTGATGTTCGAGAAAGTGCATGTGCCGGTGCTGGGCATCGTGGAGAATATGAGCGTGCACATCTGCAGCAACTGCGGTCACCATGAGCCGATCTTCGGCACCGGCGGCGCTGAAAAGCTGGTGCAGAAATACCACAGCCGTCTGCTGGGGCAGATGCCGCTGCATATCTCGCTGCGCGAAGACCTGGATCGCGGTACGCCGACGGTGATCAGCCGCCCGGACAGCGAATTCGCCGAGATGTATCGCCAGCTCGCCGGCCGCGTGGCCGCGCAGATGTATTGGCAGGGCGAGGCGATCCCGACGGAGATTGCTTTCCGCGCGCTGTAATCTGCCTATGGCAAGGCAAGAGCCCGGCTTAAACGCCGGGTTTTTTTATGGGATGCGAGCAGGGTTGTGCAAATCCGCGCGGGTATAAGGACGTTCGATTTGCGCCAGCGTTTTGGCGATATGTTCCAGCAACCCCTGGGTGGGGGCCGGCTGACGCTGTCCCATCAGTGCCAACGGCAAGGCCAGCGCGATGGCCAGGTGTGGCCAGGAAAGGCATGGGCGAGCCTTGGCGCGTTGCAGCCACAGGAACAGTGCGCTGGCCAGGTAGCCTAAAATCAATCCGCTGATCACCTCGGATACTGAGTGAACGCGAATTTCCAGCCGCGACACGCCGATGGTGAAAGGCAATATCCACCCGGTCAATAGCGCGAGGCTGCGCACCGGATGGGAAAATCGGCCGGTCAATGCCCAGAGCAGCGGCGGCCAGATGCTGGCTGCGAGGGCCGAATGGCCGCTGAATCCGGTGAAATCATAACTTGCGTTACCAATACCCCAGCCCATAAAGGCCAGTTTGGACAGGCAGACCAGCCCGCCGGTGAAGCCGAAGATCAACGCCCACTGCCAGCCTGCCGCGCGGGTGGCGGAAGACGCGAGCAGCAACAAAAACAGAATCAGCGCGCAGGGTAGCAGCAGCATGCTGTCGCCGAAAAAAGTCAAAAAATACCAATCCAGCACATCAATCTCCGATGAAAGACTACGGGGTCCAGAAGTCAGCGCTGGAGTTTAACCTGTTGCCGGGCATTGCCCTAGCCGTGAGATTCTTAAAATGCGCGTTGCCGATACGGCGCGATAGCCCGAATTCGCCCGCCGTCGCGCAATATACAGTGGCGCAAACCCCGACGACTCCCTATAATTGTCGCGTTTTAGTTCCCCCCTTCACATTACGAAATCAGGTCTTTAATTTTATGACTGACAATCCGCATCAGTGCGTCATTATTGGTATAGCTGGCGCATCTGCCTCCGGAAAAAGCCTTATTGCCAGCACGTTGTACCGCGAACTCCGCGAACAAGTCGGCGATGAGCACATCGGCGTTATTCCAGAAGACAGTTACTATAAAGACCAGACTCACCTGACCATGGAAGAACGGGTCAAAACCAACTATGACCACCCGAGCGCCATGGATCACAATCTGCTGTTCCAGCATCTGCAGATGCTGAAGGCCGGCAAGGCGATCGAACTGCCGCTGTACAGCTACACCGAACACACGCGCAAGAAAGAAACCGTCCATCTCGAACCTAAAAAAGTGATTATTCTGGAAGGGATCTTGCTGCTGACGGATATCCGCCTGCGCCAGGAGATGAACTTCTCGATCTTCGTCGACACGCCGCTGGATATCTGCCTGATGCGCCGCATGAAGCGCGACGTCAACGAGCGCGGCCGCTCGATGGATTCGGTGATGGCGCAATACCAGAAGACCGTGCGCCCGATGTTCCTGCAGTTTATCGAACCTTCCAAACAATACGCCGATATCATCGTCCCGCGCGGCGGCAAGAACCGCATCGCGATCGATATTCTGAAAGCCAAAATCAGCCAATTCTTTGAATAATGCCGCTTAATGGCCGGAAATGCACATTTCCGGCCGGTGGCCAACTATTTGCACCCCGGCGTAGACCTTTCGCCCGTTGTGTGGCAATTTTTGTTTAGTGACGCGTTTTGATGGAGAAGAAAGACATGAGACTGTGCGACCGCGATATAGAAGCCTGGCTGGATAGCGAGAAACTGGTGATTTCCCCGCGCCCGCCGCTCGAACGCATCAACGGGGCCACAGTAGATGTCCGTTTGGGCAATCAGTTCCGCGTGTTCAGTGGCCATACCGCGCCTTTTATCGATCTTAGCGGGCCGAAAGACGAAGTCAGCGCCGCGCTGGATCGCGTGATGAGCGACGAGATTGTCCTGCCGGAAGGCGAGGCGTTCTTCCTCCATCCCGGCGAGCTGGCCCTGGCGGTGACGTTCGAATCCGTGACGTTGCCGGACGATCTGGTGGGTTGGCTCGACGGCCGTTCTTCTTTGGCGCGCCTGGGGCTGATGGTGCACGTGACCGCGCACCGTATCGATCCGGGCTGGCATGGGCGCATCGTGCTGGAGTTCTACAACTCCGGCAAGCTGCCGCTGGCGCTGCGGCCGGGGATGCTGATTGGCGCCTTGAGCTTTGAGCCGTTGTCCGGCCCGGCGGCCCGGCCATACAACAGCCGCCAGGACGCAAAATATCGCGATCAGCAGGGCGCAGTAGCCAGTCGAATCGACAAGGACTAACGGCGCGGGATGCACCGTCGGTGTGGCGCTGACAAGAGGGTGGCATGAGAAGATTACTGACGACATTGGCGATTTTACTGGTGGTCGTGGTGGCGGGGATGTCCGCGCTGGTACTGCTGGTCAATCCGAATGATTTTCGCGGCTACATGGTCAAAAAAGTCGAGCAGAAGAGCGGCTACCAGCTGACGCTCGAAGGCGACCTGCGGTGGCACATCTGGCCGCAGCTCAGCATTTTGGCCGGCCGCATGACGCTAACCGCACCGGGTGCCAAAGCGCCGGTGGTGAGTGCGGAAAACATGCGCCTCGATGTCAAACTGTTGCCGCTGCTGTCGCATCAGCTGTTTGTGAAGCAGGTGATGTTGAAAAACGCGGTTATCCGCCTCACGCCCGACAGCGAAGAGCACTCGCAGGTGGACGCCCCGATCGCACCCGCCGGTAGCGGTACTGACGCGGCAGACGCGGCCTGGAAGTTCGATATCGATAACCTTCGGGTGGTGGACAGCCTGCTGATTTGGCAGCGTGCCGATAACGAACAAATCAATGTCCGGGATATCAATCTCACCCTGCAACAAACGGAGAAACGCCAGGCGCAGCTGGAACTTTCCAGCCGGGTCAACCGCGATCAGCGTGACCTGACCTTCAGCATGGCGGCCGATGTCGATCTGCAGCAGTTCCCACTCCAGATTGGCGCCAAAGTGACCCAGTTCAATTACCAACTGGCGGGCGCGGATATTCTGAACGGCGGTATTCAGGGAGAGGGTAATGCGCAGGTGGTCTATCAGCAGACGCCGGCGCAGATTGCCGTCAGCCAGCTGAACGTCAGCGCCAATAACAGTCAGTTGACCGGCGATATCAGCGCCACGCTGGGGGCAGTGCCCGGCTATGTGGTGAACCTCAATTCGGCAAACCTCGATCTCGACGCGCTTTCCGGCTGGCAATCCAGCACCACGACCGCCGAGCAGCCCGCCGTGACTTCCGCGCCGGTGATCGCCAGCCAGGTTGACGATCGGCAGCAAAACCTGGAGGCGCTGCGCGATTTCACTGCACAGTTGAACCTGCAGGCGGCACAGGTAACCTATCGCGGTATGAACGTTGCCCAGTTGGCCGTTACGGCGGACAACCAACGCGGCCTGCTGACGTTGCACAAGCTTGCCGGGCAATTGGCCGGCGGAGATTTCTCCTTGCCGGGAACGCTCGACGCGCGCGGCAATAAACCGGTGATAAGCGTGCAACCGGTGCTGAATCAGGTTGAGCTTGGCACGGTGCTCAAGGCATTCGATATGCCGCAGATGCTCACCGGCAAGTTCAGCATGAAAGGGGATCTGACCGGCGATCGCCTCTCTTCACAGGCATTTGAGCGCCGCTGGCGCGGTACGGCGCAGCTGGCGATGCAGGATGCGCAGCTGCACGGCCTGAATATTCAGCAGCTGATTCAGCAGGCGGTGGCGCGTAATGATAACAGCGTACGTGGGCAAGACAGCTATCAGCGCTATACCGAAGTCAAAAGCGTCTCGGCGCAGGCCAGCCTGAGTCAGGGCACGGTCAAACTTAGCGGCCTGACGGCGGATTCGCCTTTGCTGGCGCTGACCGGCGCCGGCAGCATCGATATGCCGGGCAAACAGTGCGACATGGCGCTCAACGTGCGCGTCACCGGCGGTTGGCAAGGGCGCGGCGAGCTGATTGAGCAACTGCAAAAAACGCCGATCCCGCTGCGGGTCTATGGGCCTTGGCAACAGCTGAATTATCAACTGCAGGTCGATCAAGTGCTGCGCAAAACGCTGCAGGATCGGGCCAAGGATGCGTTGAACAAATGGGCTGAAAAGAACAAGGATTCGCGCGAAGGCCAGGATCTGAAGAAGCTGCTCGACAAGCTGTAATCTCCTCTGACGCGGGTCGCATTGTGGCCCGCGTAAATCTCGATGTTTCCCGCGATAATTTCTCTCCGTTACCTTGATGAAGGTCATGAAGACTCGCGCGCAGTTTGTGCAGAGTAAGGGACTGTTCTGCTATGACTATGCGCCTGAGCGCGAAAACATGACGAGTTGAGGAAACATGATAGAGCTTCTTATTGGCGCCGTAGTGGCGGCGGGCGTGGGCCGTTACATCATCAAGGGGTATTCCGCCACCGGCGTCTTGATGGTGGGCGGGTTACTGCTGCTCGGTATCAGCGCCCTAATGGGGAAAACGCTGTTGCCGTCCGGCGCCGCGTCTACCGGCTGGCGCGCGACCGATATTATCGAATACGTCAAGATCTTGCTGATGAGCCGCGGCGGCGATCTGGGCATGATGATCATGATGCTGTGTGGTTTCGCCGCTTACATGACGCATATCGGCGCCAACGACGTGGTCGTCAAGCTGGCCTCGCGCCCGTTGCAGATGATCAACTCGCCTTATCTGCTGATGGTGGCGGCCTATTTTGTCGCTTGCCTGATGTCATTGGCGGTCTCTTCCGCCACTGGCCTCGGCGTATTGCTGATGGCGACGCTGTTCCCGTTGATGGTGAACGTTGGCATCAGCCGCGGGGCGGCGGCGGCCATTTGCGCTTCGCCGGCGGCGATTATTCTGGCGCCCACCTCTGGCGACGTGGTGCTGGCGGCCAAGGCGGCGGAGATGCCGCTGGTGGACTTCGCGTTCAAAACCACGCTGCCGATCTCGATTGCCGCCATCGTCTGCATGGCCGTGGCGCACTTTTTCTGGCAGCGCTATCTCGACAAAAAGAACAATGAAAAGCATCACATCATGGACGTCAGCGAAATCAACACCCACGCGCCGGGGTTCTATGCGATTTTGCCGTTTACGCCGATCCTCGGCGTGCTGATTTTCGACGGAAAATGGGGGCCGGAGCTGCATATCATTACTGTACTGGTCGGGTGCATACTGTTGGCGGCCGTGATCGAGTTTGTGCGCAGTTTCAGCGCCAAACAGGTATTCAGCGGCCTGGAAGTGGCCTATCGCGGCATGGCGGACGCTTTCGCCAGCGTGGTGATGCTGCTGGTGGCCGCGGGTGTATTCGCGCAGGGGCTGAGCACCGTTGGCTTTATCAGCGGCTTGATCGGGCTGGCGCAGTCGTTCGGCACCGGCGGTTTGATCATGATGTTGGTGCTGGTGGTGATCACCATGCTGGCGGCCATGACTACCGGTTCCGGCAATGCGCCGTTCTATGCGTTTGTCGAACTGATCCCGAAACTGGCGGCGCAGATGGGTGTGAATCCGGCCTATCTGGTGATCCCGATGCTGCAGGCGTCTAACCTTGGCCGCACGCTGTCGCCGGTCTCCGGCGTGGTGGTGGCGGTTTCCGGCATGGCGAAAATCTCGCCGTTCGAGGTGGTGAAACGCACTTCGGTGCCGGTGATTGTCGGGTTGGTGGTGGTGATCGTGGCGACCGAGCTGTTGGTTCCCCAGTAAAAGAAAGGCCGGGCGATGCCCGGCCTCAATGCTAAACCTCGTAGTCCTCCGGTGGGGGAGGCGGGGTGATCTTCACTTTCAGAATGCGGTGGCTGTTAACCTCCAGCGGTTCGAACAGATAGTCACCGATCTTGATTTGCTCGCCTTCTTGCGGCACACGCTGGCTGTGTTCCATCAGCAGCCCCGCCAGCGTGTGGTATTCGCGTTTTTCTTCCAGCGGCATCGGCAGGTACAGCACCAGATCTTCCAGCGGCATATAGCCGTTGGCAATCCAGCTGCCGTCTTCGTTTTGCTGAATGTCATGGCGTGCGTCCACCTCTTCGCCGGCCTCCGGCAGATTGCCGGCGATGGTTTCCATCACGTCCGTCAGGGTGACGATACCTTCGACGGAACCGAACTCGTCGACCACAAAGGCAAAGTGCGTCTGCGCCTGGCGGAACTGTTCCAGGGCGCTTAACAGCGTGAGCTGTTCCGGGAAGATCAGCGGTTGGCGTATCAGCGCGCGCAGATCCAACGGCGCCTGCGCCAACTGCTGTTTGAGGACGTCGATAGTATGGATAACGCCCAGCGGTTCGTCGCTGGCGCTGCTTTCCACCACCACGATGCGCGTGTGCTGATTACGCTCCAGCAATTGCGTCAGTTTCTCCTGCGGATCGTTCAGCTCGAGGTATTCGACGTCGTGACGCGAAGTCATGATGCTGCTGACCGTGCGCTGCGCCATGCCCAGCACGCGTTCGATCATGCGCCGCTCTTGCTGATTGAAGATCTCGCCGTTTTCGCTGTCGCTGTCCGCCAGCAGGTTGGCGGAGTGGCTGTCGACCTCCGCTTCTTCGTGTTTACCACTCAGCATGCGCAGTACCGCCTCGGCGGTGCGCTCGCGCAGTGGCCGCACCTTCGACAGGAAGCGCCGGCGGTTGAACTGTGCCAGTTGGTTCAATGCTTCGATCATCACCGAGAAGCCGATCGCCGCGTAGAGGTAACCTTTCGGAATATGATAGCCGAAGCCCTCCGCCACCAGGCTGAAGCCGATCATCAGCAGGAAGCTCAGGCACAGGATAACGATAGTCGGGTGAGCGTTGACGAAGCGCGTCAGCGGCTTGCTGGCCAGCAGCATCAGGCCGATGGCGATACACACCGCGATCATCATCACCGCCAGGTGGTCGACCATGCCGACTGCGGTGATCACCGAGTCGAGCGAGAAAACGGCGTCCAGCACCACGATCTGCGCCACCACCGGCCAGAAACGCGCGCCTTTGCGTGCGCCGTGCTGCTCTTCATCCTTGCCCTCCAGCCGTTCGTTCAGCTCCATGGTGGCCTTGAACAGCAGGAATATCCCGCCGACCAGCATGATCAGATCGCGGCCGCTGAAGGGGTGCTCCGCGACGATGAACATCGGTTTGGTCAGCGTCGCCAGCCACGAGATGGAAGCGAGCAGCGCCAGGCGCATGACCAGCGCCAGCAACAGACCGACGACACGAGCCTTATCTCTTTGTTGTTTTGGTAGTTTGTCCGCCAGAATGGCGATGAAGACAAGGTTGTCTATACCCAGAACGATTTCCAGCACGACCAATGTGGCCAGGCCGGCCCAAATTGTTGGATCAGCGATCCATTCCATACGCCCAATTTCACCTGTAAGTTCTACGGCTTATGCCGCACGGGAATGATGGGCGCTGGGGCGGCAAAATTCAACTTTAATCAGAGGAAGGGGATGAAAACAGGTTATTTTGGCAGAAAAAGTACCCAATATTTCAAAGCACATTCAGGTGTAGCTGGCATAACGGAGAAACGGTGCATGAGAATGCTAACTGGGCTGTTCATAAAAGACACATGCTTTAAATGTCAATAATATCAAAGTATTGAAATAGGTTTCTTATGCTATTATTTGCATGGCTCCAGCGAGTTAGTAGTCTTATTCTGAAAACACCTAACCACGGGTATCTAAGGCTTGTATCAGCAAGTCAATAGTATAAGAATCTTAGCCATATAAGCGAAGATAACTCGAGTTTTTTGGTTATAAGGGCATAGATTCTCGTTATTCTTCAAGCTGCGAAATACCAATGTGTGATACGTGCACTTTAGTCATGTACAGAAGCGTACTTAGCGTTCATTGGATTGCACAGGGATTTTCATAACAGCGTTTTGGTAGCTATAAGCCAAGGGCGGTAGCGTGTCTGATCGAATTGTTTGCGTTGCTATGCTTTACCTAAAATGTGTGATTTATACTATATAAATCATAAAGTTGCTTGTGGAAGTGGAAATGCAGAAAAGACTGAAAGCTGTGATCCCAGTGGCGGGTTTAGGAACTCGTATGTTGCCGGCAACCAAGGCGATCCCTAAAGAAATGTTGCCGGTGGTCGATAAGCCACTTATCCAATACATTGTCGATGAGTGTGTCGCCGCCGGCATTAAGGATATCGTGCTGGTCACCCACTCTTCGAAGAATGCGATTGAAAACCATTTTGACACTTCTTTCGAGTTGGAAGCCGTGCTGGAAGCGCGTGTAAAACGCCAGCTGCTGGCTGAAGTGCAAAACATTTGCCCGCCGGATGTGACCGTGATGCAGGTGCGTCAGGGGCAAGCGAAAGGGCTCGGGCATGCGGTATTGTGCGCGAAACCCATGGTAGGGGATTCTCCTTTTGTCGTCTTGCTGCCAGATGTGTTGTTGGATGATGCAACCGCGGATCTTCGTACAGAAAACCTGGCTAAAATGATCCAACGCTTTGAAGCTACAGGGTGCAGCCAAATCATGGTTGAACCGGTACCAGAGCAGGATGTGTCAAAATATGGTGTAGTGGATTGTGCAGGAGTAGCACTGGTTGCAGGCGAAAGTGCGCCGATGTCGGTAGTGGTGGAAAAACCCGCACGCGAGGAAGCGCCATCTAACCTGGCGGTTGTGGGGCGCTACGTGCTCTCCGCCGCTATTTGGCCGTTGCTCGAGAAGACGCCTCCAGGCGCGGGCGATGAGATCCAGTTGACCGACGCTATCGCCATGCTGATGGATGAGCAAATAGTGGAAGCCTTCCATATGAGCGGTAAATCACACGACTGCGGCGATAAACTTGGCTATATGAAGGCCTTTGTGCAATACGGTCTACGCCATGCCACAGAAGGTGAAGATTTTTCGCAATGGTTGAAGCTGGCCTTGAATAACAACTAACATGTGGCTGAGTACGTTCACAAGATTGAAGAGGACGAGCATGACGAAGTTGAAAGCTGTCATTCCTGTCGCTGGTCTGGGCATGCATATGCTACCGGCGACCAAAGCGATTCCTAAAGAGATGTTGCCGATCGTCGATAAGCCTTTGATTCAATATATTGTTAATGAGTGCGTAGCGACAGGTATCAAAGAGATCATTCTGGTTACGCATTCATCTAAAAATGCAATAGAAAACCATTTCGATACGTCCTTTGAATTGGAAGCGATGCTCGAAGCTCGCGTTAAGCGCCAGTTGTTGGATGAAGTCCAATCAATAACGCCGAAAGGCGTAACGTTGATGCATATTAGGCAAGGGCAACCAAAGGGGCTGGGTCATGCGGTACTTTGCGCCAAGCCATTGATCGGAGACTCTCCTTTCGTGGTGCTGTTGCCGGATGTGTTGCTTGATGATGCTAAAGCCGATCTGAAAAAAGATAATCTGGCTCACCTCATTTCCCGCTTCGAAGAGACGGGTTTGAGTCAGGTATTGATCCAACCCGTGGATGAGCATGTTTTGCGCGACTATTCCGTTGTGGAGTGCCAGAACAATGCGTTGCGACAAGGTGAATCTTCACCCATTACCGCGATTATCGAAAAACCGGACAGTGATGTTCAACTGAAGTCCAACTATTCAGCCGTTGGGCGCTACGTGCTTTCAGCCACTATCTGGCCCATTTTGGAAAAAACCGAGCCGGGTGCCTGGGGACGCATTCAGTTGACGGACGCGATTGCCGAATTGCTGAAACATCAGACGGTAGAAGCCACAGAGTTGGTTGGCGAGTCGTTTAACTGCGGTGAAAAGATGGGTTACTTACGGGCATTCGTGACATATGGCTTACGCCATCCAACGCAGGGTAAGGCCTTCCGTGAGTGGGCTGAACAACTCTCTCTGTAGCGTTTATCAATTACTCTCATGATGGCTGGTTTGGAGCGATATCTGACCGGCTTCCGCTATGTTTAGGCAAAAACGACGGTGCTTATGCTGCTCTTTTTATTTAAGAACTATGCAATAATGCTCCTAGGCTTTCAGTCTAACAAATCTGAATTCAACACTTGCTCAATGAAAGTGCGTTTTAGGATGTCTTCGTGTGAGCATTGATAACTCATTTCGCTGAGTGCCGCGGTAGGCGCCATGGTTGGGTTGGCCTGGGACTTGGCATTACATGCATTTTTTACTTTGAAAGTGATGATAACTCGATGGCAAAAAAACAATGGAAACTGATACCGCTTCTGGTATCTATCAGTGTGGTCAGCGGCTGTACTATCGTGCCGGGCTCTCATCTTTCAACCAGTGGCAAAGACGTCGTAAAACAGCAAGATAGCGATTTTGATCTTGATAAATTGGTTAATATTTACCCGATGACCCCTGGCCTTATCGAGAAGCTACGGTCGAAACCCGTGGTTGCGCAGCCTAATTCCGCGTTAGAACGCGAGTTGCAAAATTACGAATACCGCATTGGCGTTGGCGATGTGCTGATGGTGACCGTTTGGGATCACCCAGAGCTGACGACGCCTGCGGGGCAATACCGCAGTGCCAGTGATACCGGCAACTGGGTTAACTCGGACGGAACAATTTTCTATCCATACATTGGCAAAGTGAAAGTTGCAGGAAAAACAGTCAGTCAGGTGCGCAGTGATATTGCCGGCCGTCTCGCTCAGTATATCGAGAGCCCGCAAGTTGACGTCAGCATCGCCGCATTCCGTTCGCAGAAAGTTTATGTAACTGGTGAAGTGGAGAAATCAGGCCAACAACCTATCACTAACGTTCCATTGACGATTATGGACGCAGTGAATGCTGCGGGGGGGCTGAGCGCTAATGCGGACTGGCGAAATGTGGTATTGACACACAATGGCAAAGAACACCGTATATCCCTGCAGGCATTGATGCAGAAAGGTGATCTCACGCAGAACCATTTACTGTACCCGGGCGATATCTTGTATATCCCGCGCAATGACGATCTGAAAGTATTCGTCATGGGGGAAGTGAAAAAGCAGTCGACACTGCGCATGGACCGTAGCGGGATGACCTTAACTGAAGCATTGGGTAATGCAGAGGGGATGGATCAGGCAATGTCAGATGCAACAGGCGTATTCGTAATTCGACCTTTGCGTGGAAGTGAAGGGAAGAAGATTGCCAATATTTATCAGTTGAACGCCTCTGATGCTTCTGCGCTTGTTATGGGGACAGAGTTCCAGCTGCAACCCTACGATATTGTCTATGTGACAACGGCGCCTGTCGTTCGCTGGAATCGTGTGGTAATGCAATTGGTGCCGACAATCACTGGCGTACACGATATGACCGAAACGGTGCGGTTTATCAAACAATGGAACTAATATATGTTTGATTCTATTTTAGTTGTATGTGTTGGCAACATATGCCGCTCCCCTATTGGGGAGCGGCTTCTTAAGCAAAAGTTACCACAAAAAAAAATAGCTTCTGCAGGGCTTGGTGCTTTGAAGGGGCATTCCGCAGATGATACGGCCATCGAGGTTGCTTCAGAAAACAATCTCTCCTTAGAGGGACATGTTGCTCAGCAACTAACTGCTACGTTATGCAGACAATATGATCTTATTTTGGTGATGGAAAAGAAACATATTGATGCAGTAAGCCATATACAACCCGAGGTCCGCGGAAAAACAATGCTTTTTGGCCATTGGATAGGCAAAAAAGAAATTGCCGACCCCTATCGACAAAGCAAAGAAGCATTTGAGCACATTTATAAACTTCTCGATGAGTCTGCTGAAAAGTGGGCTCAGGCGCTGAATAAATAATTTATAAGGCCTATGATGTTAGAAAAAAATAAGGGGGCGGTATCCCCAAACGTAGCGAAGAACGAAGATATAGATTTAGGTCGCTTGATCGGGACGCTAATTGACCATCGCTGGTTGATTACAGGTATAACAACTATATTTGCTGTCGTCGGGTTGATCTATGTTGTATTCGCCACTCCGATATATCAGGCCGATGCCCTGGTTCAAGTTGAGCAAAATATGGGTAGCTCAATATTGAATGATATCTCCAAAGTCCTTCCTGATAGCCAACCAGTCTCTGCGACAGAAATTGAATTAATAAAGTCAAGGATGGTAATCGGTAAAACTCTGGATGAAATGAATTTAGATACCGAGGTTGAACCAAACTATTTCCCTGTATTTGGGAAAGGTTTTTCACGTTTAACTAAAAGTAGTTCCGAAAGGCCTCAAGTCGCGTTAAGCAGTTTACACGTTCCAGATTATTTGCTGGACGAGAAGTTAGATCTTACGTTCAAGAGCCACGATGCTTATGAACTATCATACTCGGGCGATAAGATACTCGAAGGCGTTGTGGGAAAATTGGCTACAGGGCATGGCGTGAGCATACTGGTCAGCGATTTCCGTGGAAGCGATGGTACTGGCTTCACGCTTAAAAAACGACCTCGCCTGGATGCCATCAATGATTTAGTGGATAGATTAACTGTTGCGGATAAAGGGAAAGATACAGGAATACTGGCCTTGAGTCTAACGGGTGATGATTCCGTTCAAATCAGAAAAATTTTAAACAGTATTATCAATAATTATCTGCAACAGAATGTCGAGAGGAAATCCGAAGAAGCGGGTAAAAGCCTGGAATTTCTTAAGGCACAGCTACCGCAGGTTCGACAAAACCTCGATTTAGCAGAAAACAAACTGAACCAATTTCGTCAGCAGAACGACTCTGTAGATTTATCTCTAGAAGCCAAGTCTGTATTGGATACGATGGTGGCGGTGGAGTCGCAGTTAAATGAATTAACCTTTAAAGAAGCCGAAATCTCTAAGTTGTATACGAAAGAACACCCGGCATACAGAGCACTGAATGAGAAGAGAGCAACATTAGAAAAAGAAAAGGCTAGGCTGAATAAACGCGTTAGCAATATGCCAAAAACGCAGCAGGAAATTCTGAGCCTAACGCGCGATGTCCAGGCTGGGCAAGAAGTTTACATGCAGCTGTTAAACAAACAGCAAGAACTAAGTATCAATAAAGCGAGTACGGTAGGCAACGTAAGGATTGTTGACTATGCGGATACGCAGCTGAAACCGGTAAAACCAAAGAAAATCTTCGTTATCCTGTTCGCTATCATTTTGGGAGCTGTTTCTTCGATAACGTTGGTGTTGGTCAAAATGTTGCTTCATAAAGGCATTGACAGTGCAGAAGAGCTGGAAAGCAATGGAGTGAACGTTTACGCAAGCATTCCACTGTCCGAATGGCAAAGCGCGAGGGATAAAGAGCTGAAGTTGCGTGGAAAAAAACTCAACACGCGCTCAAATGAGCTTTTGGCGACAGGGAATCCTGCAGACTTGGCTGTTGAAGCTATCAGGAGTTTGAGAACAAGTTTGCACTTTGCAATGCTCGATGCAAAAAACAATATTCTAATGATTTCTGGTGCGAGTCCGTCTATTGGTAAGACTTTCGTTAGCGTAAACTTAGCTGCAACTATTGCCCAGTCGGGTCAGAAAGTTCTGGTGATCGATAGCGATATGCGTAAAGGATATATTCACGATATCTTTGGCGTTAATGCGAACAATGGTCTTTCAACGATACTTGCCGGACAAGTCAGCCCTGCTCAAACTGTCGTTCATTCTACTGTTGCTAATTTAGATGTTTTGCCTCGAGGCAAAGTCCCGCCGAATCCATCTGAATTGTTGATGAGCGAGCGTTTCGAAAAGTTATTGGCTTGGGCAAGCGAAAATTATGATTTTGTTCTGGTCGATACTCCACCTATTCTGGCTGTAACTGATGCAGCAATTATTGGGCACCATGTTGGGACTTCATTAATGGTTGCCCGTTTTGATGTCAACACCGTCAAAGAAGTTGAAGTGAGTATTCGTCGTTTTGAGCAAAATGGAGTTGAAATCAAAGGCGTCATTCTTAACGCGATGGTCAGAAAGTTGGGCTCTTACTATTCAAATTATGGTTATTACCAATATGAATATAAAAGTGACAACAAAGGTAAGGATAAGCACTAATGAAAAAAGTGTTAGTTTTGACCAATGAGTACAGTCCCTTCAATGGAGGGATTTCTCGTTATACTCAAATGCTTGTTCAACATAAACCGGGAGATATTTCGGTTGAGCTTATCGCGCCAAGTTATCAAAAGGAAGAGTCAAAAGATCTAGGAACGCTAACGATAAATCGATATTCTGGTGGGAAATTTACATGGAAGGAGTTTCCTAAGATTATAAGAGAAGTAGCAGCAATCCAGCCTAGTGACTATGACAGAGTTCATGTGGCCGATTGGCCCTTTTGGCTGGCGGTATGTTTTAGAAATAAATTTATGCCCTGGAAAGAAAAAATAAAATTCACGAGCACGGTTTATGGGAGTGAGATCCTTAATTTTAAAAATGGCCGCATATCTCCATTTGTAAAAATACTGTCGCCATTTAAAGATGTCACGGCTCTGTATCCTATCAGTGAATATACAAGAAAGATCATGGTTGAGAACTTCCCTGAAAGTGAAGTGTTACCATGCAAAACTGTATTGCTGGGTATTGATGAGTCGTGGCGGAAAGAAGTTGAGGTCGGCCATGTAGCATCGATTGATGAGGTTGATGCAGCGAGGGATTTTGTTTTAGTTACTGTCGGCAGACTGGACTCGAGGAAAGGGCATGACCTAATCATTAAGGCTATTTCTCAATCCGAATTGGCAGAGAAAATAACCTACAACATTATCGGAAGAGGAGACGATAGCTATAAAAAGCAGCTTAATGGACTGGCAGAGAAACATCGTGTCCATATCAACATTTTCGATAATTTAAATGATGATGAAGTTAAGTCTAAGTATCGTGAGTCTGACTTGTTTGTTTTAGCTGCGCGGACCGATGTTCGAAAGGTAGAAGGTTTCGGTCTCGTTTTTCTTGAAGCTGCCGCATGTGGAGTGCCTTCTTTAGCAACTAACGTGGGTGCGATACCAGAGGTAGTAAGCTCGGAGTTAGGTGTAATAGTCGAGGAGTCAAGCGAGGGAATCGCAATGGCGATTCGTCAACTATATTACGATGCTGAAAAATTAGCCGCTTTGAAAAAAACATGCGGTAAGAAAGCAGCATCTTATAGCTGGGAAAAAACCGCTCAGGAAACTTTCGCATAATCCTAACAGGGTAGCAACGGGTAGTCTGATGAAAGGAAGTATAGTCAATATAGTATGCCAATTTGTAAAATTAGGTTTTCAGTTTCTGTATTTTACAATTGCAGCTAAAATGCTCGGTGCCGATAAGTTTGGTTTGTGGGCCTCTGTGTCCGCATTGTGTAACATCTTAAGTCCGCTTATTATTCTTGGTATTGGCCCCTGCATAATAAAAGTTCACGCTTCAGATAAAGACTTTAGTTTGTTTAGAAGTTACTACTATTTAGGTGCCTTGTTACTCGCGATTGGCACCTTGGTATTAACTCCTGTTGCTGCCTGGTTGTATAAAACCAACTATTCCACAGTTGCATTGGTACTAATCGCGGAGTTGTTCGTATTCAGGCAAATAGAATTACTATCACAAATGTATTTGGCGAAGGGAAATAAACTGGCATTCTCTTTATTCCCGGTCGCATTTATTGTTTTTAAATTGCTAATTGTCTTTGTTGTATTTTGGTGGGGGGGTTCTGATGATTTTATTTATGTTAATTTTATTTCGTCATTAGTTTTCATTTTGCCAGTGATGTGCTGGGAGGAATTAAGAAGCGTCAAATCAAACTTGAAGCTTCAATTCCAGAAAGCTATACATATGATGAGAGAAGCGGTTTACTTTTCATTGGCAACAACGGCTAAAACAGTTTATACCGATTCGGATAAGGTCATTTTGGGGGCTGCTAACAACCTGAGAGACGTTGCGAATTACAATATTGCATATAAGTTGATCAGCCTGGTGTTTGTACCTGTTTCTGCGGTTTTATCTATTCAAGCTCCTACGCTATATCATCTGGGTTCCTTGGAAAATAAGGCTGCCCTTAGGGAAAAAATTAAAAGACTTATCGCGCTCTGTGTAGCAATGTCTTCGCTGATTGGTATTGGGATAGTTATTTTTCTGCCGATTATACTGTCTTTCTTCGGGGATGAATATGCAAATGCTAAAAACATGGTCTATTTGTTATTGCCAGCCCCAATAATTATGAGTATCCACTACGTTTTCGCAGATGGGATAACGGCAATGGGTTACCAGAAGTTAAGAGCCTATATGTCTATTATAACTGCAGTTCTTAATGCGGTATTGGGACTTGTCTTTATACCAATATACGGAGTGGCTGGGGCCGTAGGTATAACGTTATTTTCTGAAACTCTTCTTCTTGTCCTTTTCTCATCTGTCTACATGTCGAAGCTAAAGAAAAAATATGTTGAACATTAAAATATCTTGGTGGGGAATATATGTAATTACTGCGTTTGTGCTAGGTTGCATAAAGATCAATATCGGCAATGGCGATATTTACTTTATAGATCTATTTAGCGCGATGACGTTCTTTTATGTGGTGGTTAACATCCCACACTCTATTCGTACCAAATCCTTCATTTTTATTATTAGTTATGTGCTTATTTGTTGTTTGATTTCGATCAACTCTTCAATTAGACATGGTGTGCAGCTTCCCACTATAGTTGGAATGGTTCGGTATTTTGAATATTTAATTTGGGGTATAGCCTTTTTCATTAAATATCAGCATAACTACGATGCTGGAAAGATACCTATCGAAGTTAAGATACTGTATTTCTTCCTTCTTTTTGTTTCTGTGTTGCAGTTCTTTGGTTCAACAATCTATCTTGAGTCATGGCAGGAATTTAACTTTAAGTATGGCGATGGCTTTCGTGCCCCAGGTGTGTTTTTACATCCTAATATTAACTCATTTTTCCTTTCTTTCTTCCCGCTTTTGTATTTCTATGGGAAGAGGGATAATACTAGAGTTCAAATATTAGTGGCTGCAGTTATAACTCTTGCCTTAGTTTTAACGAATAGTCGCGGCAACTTTGCTATAGCAAGTATTGCATTTGTTATGTTATATGTGCGCGGTATAAAGATAACACTTTTAGCTACTTTTTCAGTTTTAGCTGTGATAGCAATATCTAGCTATATTGACTATTCAGGTTTAGCTGGTTGGCTTCGTTTGGATTCAAACTATTCACTGACGGATAATACATCATTCACATTGCGCTTGGAACTGTGGGAAAGTGCTTTGAAGATGTTTTATCAGTCTCCAATATTGGGCCAAGGATTTAAACAGTTTCCAGTGCTGACTGATGTATTTATCTGGGGCGACTCAGGCAATGGTGTAGAAGAAGTTAAAACACATGCTAATTCATTTATTTTAGGTTCTCTGGCAGAGAATGGTTTGGTCTTTACTCTTCTTATCCTGTATAGAATGAAAAAGATACTCGCTGAATATGGCTTATCATTCTTCTTACTATTCTCATTTATCTTGATGTATGACGATCTATTCCATGATCCATACTCAATGACTTTGCTTTTATTTATGGCAATTTCCTTAACTAGGTATAAACAGGATGAAAAGTAACCAGGTATTGGGCGTGATTTGTAATAACAGAATGCTGTCAGATGCGAATGGCGATTATTGGGTAAGTAAACAAACATACGGTGATAGTTTTTGGATTCGATACTTGGCGGTTTTTTCCGTAGTTAGGCCTATATGCCGAGTCACTAAAGTTAATAAAGTGCCGGATGGTTGGGTGAAAATTACACTTGAAAATGTGAAGCCCATCCCTATTACCGGTTTTGAGGGAATTGGGCAACTGATAAAAGTTTTTAGTGTTTTAAGAAAAGAGTTACTTAATTCGATCAATATAGTTGATAAAGTCATTGTCCGTGGTCCGACGATTCTTTCCTCTGTGATCCAAGATTGGTTCATGAAAAACGATACTGCCTATGGTATTGAGGTTGTTTCTGATCCTTGGGATGATTTTGCTAAGGGCTCTTACAAACATAAGTTAAGGTTTTTTCTACAGCAGTTTTCTTATATCACATTCAAAATGCTTGTAAAAAATGCCTATGTTATTTCATATGTGACATCGAGTTATCTTCAGAATAAATACCCAGCTAAAAATGCGGCTTTCAGCACTAATTACTCTTCCATTTCATTGAAGTCATCCGATATTGTGGACCAAGAAATTCGTGTGTTCCCTCGTGGTGACATATGGCACGTTGGTCTTATCGCACGGCTAGATACTCCCCATAAAGGTGGAGATGTCCTCTTGCGAGCGGTGAAGAAGTGTTTGACTGCGGGAGCTCAGCTCAAATGTACCATTGTCGGAGATGGGAAGGAGTTGGCAGTTCTTAAAGAACTCGCTTTGAAATTAGACATTGTCGATCGTGTCGTGTTTCCAGGCGCAGTCTCTACTAAATCTGATGTGTTCAAGTACCTTGACAGTTTTGATATATTTGCACTTCCGACTCGCCAAGAGGGGCTGCCTAGAAGTGTTATTGAAGCCATGGCGAGAGGTCTACCTTGTCTTTCAACACCTATTGGTGGCGTACCGGAGATTGTCAATGCTTCTGAATTGTTCGGGTTGGATAATGTTGATGAGTTGGCGAAAAGAATAATAAATCTTATTGATAATCCAGATTATTGCGTTCTGCTTTCAGAACAGAACTTGCAGAAAAGCCAAAACTATGAGGAAACTGAGCTGGAGGTTAGGAGGAATAAGCTTTACTCAGTTTTAATGGATGCGCCTGTAAAGTGAATTTATGATGAAATCAAATAAACTTACTGCGATACAAATTATGCGTGGTGTAGCAGTATTACTGGTTCTTTTTTTTCACTCCACAGAAAATTTTGTCGCTAAAAACTTGAACGGTCCGGTATTCAACGCAGGACAGTCAGGTGTTGATTTATTCTTTATCATTAGTGGATTTATTATATTTTACTCGGCAAAGAACAAAGTTGGATATCCTGGCGCGATTTCTTTTATGAAAAGCCGTTTGTTGAGGATAGTTCCTAACTATTGGTTTTATACATTTGTTTTTGCTACGTTGTTGATTTTATTTCCAGATAAGTTTGACCGCTCGACATTTGAAGTGACTCATTTTGTATATTCTCTCCTTTTTATTCCAATGAAAGATAATATTCCTCCTCTCGTATCATTGGGTTGGACTTTGAACTACGAAATGTATTTTTATATTGTATTCTTTTTCTCGATTGTTTTACTGAGTAAGCTAAGATTTATTTTCGTTTCAGTGTTAATCTTGTTTGTATATCTATCTTCTTACTCTATGGAGTTGAATGATTTTTATAAGAATGATGTGGTTTTTGAGTTTCTTCTAGGCGCATTACTCTATCTTTATTATTCAAAGGGTTATCACCATAGTTTTAAGATGCCTTGGTATGCATTCTGTATCATATTAATATTGCTGATTTGTGTTATGAGCGTAGCCGATACCAATTTACGGTTTGTAAATTTTGGCATTCCTTGCTTTTTTATTATATTTTTATCTCTTCATGTGAACTTCAATGAAGGAAGCATTTTAGAAAAGATTGGTGGATCATCTTATTCCATTTATCTATCGCATGCGATCTCTATGCCCTTTATTATTAAAGTCTTGATGGTTTTAGGTCTTAACTTCTACCTCTCTGTGGGACTTTCTATCGTCTTTTGTTTGTTTGTTGGTTGGGGTGCATATCAGGTTTTGGAACGCAGAGTATTGGATCCTTCCTGGTGGAATTCAAAGGAAGTAATTCAATTTTTTATATCATTAAGGAAATAAAATGAAAGCTATTGTTACAGGTATTACAGGTCAAGATGGCGCATATTTGGCTGAGTTACTTCTGAGCAAGGGATATACTGTTTACGGTACATATAGAAGAACGAGCTCAGTAAATTTCTGGAGAATAAAAGAGCTTGGCATTGAAAGTAATAAGAATCTCCATTTAGTTGAGTATGACTTGACCGATCTTAGTGCCAGCATTCGTCTACTACAGGAAACGGGCGCTACCGAGGTGTACAATCTGGCTGCCCAGAGTTTTGTTGGTGTTTCTTTCCAACAGCCAGTAACTACCGCTGAAATTACAGGGATTGGTCCTCTGAACTTACTTGAGGCCATTAGGATTGTTAACCCAAAAATCCGTTTCTACCAGGCATCTACGTCAGAAATGTTTGGCAAGGTGCAAGAAATTCCACAGGTTGAATCTACACCGTTCTACCCTCGTAGCCCATACGGTGTAGCTAAGTTGTACGCACACTGGATGACAGTTAACTACCGAGAGTCCTACGATATCTTCGCGACAAGTGGTATTTTGTTCAATCATGAATCTCCACTTCGTGGCCAAGAGTTTGTTACGAGAAAAATTTCAGATGGCATCGCGAAGATTAAGTTGGGACTATTGGATAAAATTGAACTAGGTAACCTAGACGCTAAAAGGGATTGGGGGTTCGCTAAAGATTACGTCGAAGGTATGTACCTCATGCTGCAGGCTGACAAGCCTGATACGTACGTGCTTGCCACTAATCGTACCGAAACTGTTCGTGATTTTGTTTCACTGTGTGCTAAAGCAGCGGGCATGGATATCGAATGGTTCGGTCAAGGCGAAGATGAGTTTGGCGTAGATAAGAATACCGATAAGACGATAGTAACAATCAATCCTAAATTCTATCGTCCTGCTGAAGTTGAGCTTTTGATCGGTAATCCAGTTAAGGCTCAAAATGATTTAGGATGGAAGCCGAAGACAACACTTGAAGAGCTCGCCAAAATGATGGTAGAGGCAGACCTGCAGAGAAACACTAAAGGCTATTCTTTCTAAAGGTACGCTAAATGAAAATACTCGTCACTGGGGGTAATGGATTCACTGGAAAGTATGTGGTCTCGGCTTTTGAAGCGGCGGGTTATCAAGTATTGGTAGGGGTGCGCAGCACCCCTGTATTAGATAAAGAAGTTTTATTTAATATCCTAAACAAAGATAGCCTGTGTGAAACTTTATTAAAATACAGACCTGATGGAATAATTCATTTAGCTGGAAGTGCATTTGTAGGTGAGGGTGACTCCAGCGTTTTTTATTTAAATAATACGGTTGGGACTCTCAATCTTATCGAAGCGATAAAGCTTTCTGGTATAGATATAAAGAAAGTGATAGTTTCAAGTTCAGCTAATATCTATGGCAACCCTACGGTTTCCACTATTGATGAGAGCATTGAGCCTATTCCCGTTAACCACTATGCCTCTAGTAAACTTGCGATGGAAAGCATGCTAAAGGGATGGTATTCTCAAATCCCTGTTATTGTCACCAGGCCTTTTAATTACACAGGGGTTGGTCAGGGAATAAACTTTCTTGTCCCGAAGATTGTGTCACATTTCAAACGGAATTGTGATGTAATTGAGCTTGGGAATATTGATGTTGAACGGGATTTTTCTGATGTTTCAGAAATTGCAACTTGTTACTTAAAGCTTTTTGAAAGCGAGCATACCTCTACGGTTGTTAATTTATGTTCTGGTAATTCGACCTCTTTGAAAAAAATAATCGAGGATATGGAGTCTATCAGTGGGCACCGTATGGAGGTGAGAATTAACCCTGCGTTTGTTCGTAGCAATGAAATAAAAATTTTGCGTGGGGATAATGCAAAACTTAGAAATATGATTAATTTTGCCCCTTCAGGTATATTACATCATACGTTAGATAAAATGTTTAACTCGTAAATGTGAAAACTATGAAAATTGCTATTGTCCATGATTGGTTAGTCACTTATGCCGGTGCGGAAAGAGTCCTCGAAAGAATGCTCAAAGTGTATCCTGATGCTGATGTGTTCTCTATGGTGGATTTTTTAGAAAAAAGGGACTTCATACAAAATAAAAAAGTTGTTACGAGTTTTGTGCAAAAACTTCCTTTTGCGAAGAAAAAATACAGAGGGTATTTACCGTTAATGCCTTTTGCTGTTGAGCAATTCGATCTTTCAAAATATGATGTCATTATTTCAAGCTCGCATGCTGTGGCAAAAGGGGTTATAACCGGCCCAGATCAGTTACATATCTGCATGTGTTATAGCCCTATTAGATATGCTTGGGACCTTCAGCACCAGTATTTGAAAGAGTCTAATCTAGAATCTGGGGTTAAATCGTTTTTCGCACGTTATTTTTTGCACAAAATCCGCCTTTGGGATATTAGAAGCAGTTATGGTGTAGATCATTTCATTGCGATATCAAACTTTATAAAACACAGAATTAACAAATGCTATCGTCGTGATTCAGATGTTATTTATCCGCCTGTTTTTGTCGATGATTTCTCAACAGTTTTTAACAAAGATGATTTCTATATGACATCTTCTAGGCAGGTGCCATATAAAAAAATTGATCTGATTGTCAAGGCATTTAATGAGATGCCTGAAAAAAAGCTTATTGTGATTGGAGATGGTCCACAGCATAAATTGATCAAATCGATTGCTGGAAAAAATATCACTATCATGGGCTATCAGAACTTTGAGGTTCTAAAGGATCACCTGGGTAGAGCAAAAGCGTTTGTTTTTGCTGCTGAAGAAGATTTTGGTATTGCCCCATTGGAGGCTCAGGCATGCGGCACTCCCGTTATTGCATATGGAAAGGGCGGCGCAACGGAAACAATCATTGCTGATGGTGATAATGCGACGGGGGTATTCTTTAAGAAACAATGCGTGGAGGATATCATTGACGCGGTGAATAGATTTGAGTCGATGAATATATCTCCAAGCGCGTGTCGTGATAACGCAGAGCGTTTTTCCACTGCAGTTTTTGATAAACAGTTCAAAGAGTTTGTTGAGTGCAAAATCAGTCAAAAATGTAGTTAATAAATTTAAAAAAATAATCTGCGGAGTGCGCTATTTTTAGCGCATTCATTTAAATGAATTTAAGGGGTATCTATATGAATATTCATCAGGCTTGGTGTAGGCTTTTCTATGAAATTATCTAATGGTTTTGCTTCCGCTTTCATTTCTAAAATTTCACTAGCGCTCTCAGATCTTTTATTTTTCAATATTTCCATATTAATTGCCTATTATTTTATAGCAAACACCTTTGGGAATTTTTATGAGTTCGTTCCTGAAGGGGAAATGGGAGTAAGGGTCTTCGCTCATTTCATCTTTTCTATACTGTGTGTATTATGGTTCTGGACAAGATTGAGGCATTATACTTACAGGAAACCATTTTGGTTCGAGTTAAAAGAGATATTCAGAACGCTAATCATTTTTGCGGTTCTGGATTTAGCGCTCGTTGCATTTTCAAAATGGAATTTTTCTCGATATCTCTGGCTCATCACGTGGGTGTCCATTCTGATACTTGTACCCATTGGCCGTGTGGTTGTTAAAAAATGGCTTAATGCTATTGGTTTATGGAAAAAACAGACAATCATTATAGGCTCGGGTAAAAATGCATTTGAGGCTTATGCAGCCTTACAGAGTGAGGGCAATCTGGGTTTTGATGTTGTTGGCTTTGTCTGTGTGGATGAGTCCTGTGATAACGAGTATTTTTGCATACCCGTAATAAAGAGTGAATCGGAACTCTGGAGCATTACTGATGCTGACAATACTCAATTTATTGTGGCCCTAGAGTTTGAGCAAAACCTCCTTCGTGATTGGTGGTTAAAAAACTTAGCTAAAAACAATTGTCGTTCAATTTCCGTGATCCCTACTTTACGAGGTGTTCCTTTGTATGGCACGGACATGTCATTTATTTTTAGCCATGAGGTTATGATTCTCAGAGTAAATAATAATTTAGCCAAGCGCACATCTCGAATTATCAAAAGAACCTTCGATATCATTGGTTCCTTGTTAATTATGTTACTTTTGTCACCTCTTCTGTTGCTCATTGCATATAAAGTTTCTCGGGATGGGGGGCGTTCAATATATGGCCACGAACGGGTTGGTCATAATGGGGAGAAGTTTAAGTGTTTGAAGTTTCGCTCGATGGTGGTAAACTCACAAGAGGTACTGGAGAATTTATTGGCTAACGATCCCGAAGCACAAGCGGAGTGGAAAAAGGATTTCAAACTTAAGAATGATCCAAGAATTACACGTATAGGTCATTTTCTCAGAAAGACCAGTTTGGATGAATTACCCCAACTTTGGAATGTGTTTGTTGGAGAAATGAGTTTGGTAGGACCCCGACCTGTGGTCGAAGAAGAACTTGAACGCTATGCTGGCGATGTTGACTATTACTATATGGCAAAGCCAGGAATGACTGGCCTTTGGCAAGTTAGTGGCAGGAATGATATTGACTATGATACTCGTGTTTACTTCGATGCTTGGTACGTAAAAAATTGGGCTTTGTGGAATGATGTTGTAATTCTTTTTAAGACGATATCTGTCGTGCTTAAAAGGGATGGCGCCTACTAGCTTGATGGTATTGATTGTTTTTTTATTTTTTAAAAACCACTCTGAGAATATTTATTTATCAGTGCATGTAATTTGTGTGCTTATACTGGAATGTTGCTCTGAGTGGTTTTTTTTGTCTGATAACACCGACAAAGTCACATAAAAAAAAGCTTGTGTTAGACAATGCTAAAAATGATTCCTATACTTTTTAAGGTGGCTTATTGAAGGTATGTTATGGACAGTTTTTCAAACTCCAAGTCAAAAACAAAGACTAATACATCCGTTATTTCTGTTTTTCAACGGCTTCTTGATTTATTCTCTGTGTTTCTGGGCTGGCAGCTTGCAACCACTTTTGGTAGTGAAGATGTAAGCCTGTTAATTGTTTTGTTTGTTATCATTGCATTCCAATTCATTTCTGACGTAAATAATGCATACACCACATGGAGAGGAGAGCATCTGCTGGTAAACATTTATCGCGTTGGTGTCAATTTTTCACTGGCGCTAATCTTATGTGGTACATGTTTCTATTTTTTCTATGATATTAAACCGAAGCTAGTCTCTTTTTCTCTTGTTTGGTTTTTTACTTCGTTATTGCTTTTTCTGACTTCGGCTATATTCATTAGATTGCTTTTTTTGTTCTTAAGAAAAAAAGGCATGCGTATAAAGAAAGTCGGTATTTTTGGTGAGTCTGAAAGTGCATATCGTTTGTCTCAGCACTTTAATAGCTACCCATGGCTCGGGTTCTCTCTTCATGGATTTTACAATAACTCAGGGACTGAACACATTGGTGATAATCTGATTAATCGTTTAGGGAATGAAGATAACTTGTTTGCTGATGTTCAGACAGGTCTAGTTAATCACGTATATATTGCTACAGACTATTACAATGACGAAGAGCTCAAAAGGATATTATCAAAACTATCAAATACAACATGTAGCGTAAACTATATACCTAATGCGATTTCTTATGGTCTTCTCAGAGCTGTCAATACTGAAATAGAGGGGGTTTCAATAATTTCTGTTTATGATACGTCATTTAATGGTGTCAATATGCTAACTAAGCGTTGTTTTGACGTATTTGCTTCAATGTTACTAATAATCTTCTTCTCGCCATTAATGGTGCTTATTGCTTTATCCGTTATGGCGACCTCACCTGGGCCTATCCTCTTTAAGCAAAAACGCTATGGCCTTGAAGGTAAAGAAATTAATGTTTTGAAGTTTAGGACGATGCATTGCTCATCCGATGATACAAATTTCAGACAGGCTACTCCTGACGATCGGCGAGTGACCGTCATTGGCCGTGTTTTGCGTAAAACTTCCCTTGATGAATTACCACAACTTTTTAATGTCTTCTACGGCTCGATGTCGCTCGTTGGCCCCAGACCCCATGCCATTGCGCATAACGAGGAGTTTCGGAAGTTGATTCATGGTTACATGTTGAGACACAAAGTTAAACCTGGAATTACTGGATGGGCGCAGATTTGTGGTTGGCGCGGCGAAACAGATACGTTAGAAAAGATGACAAAGAGGATAGAGTATGATTTGTTCTACATTAATAACTGGACGTTGATGTTAGATATAAAAATACTGATTATGACTATTTCACGTGGCTTTCTTAATAAAAATGCTTATTGAATGACCAGGAGACGTGTATGAATAGACGTTTTTTTTTAAAGGAAGTTAGTCTGTTGGCTTTGTGGGTTGGAGTTGAAGCTCGTTTTTCCCTTGCTTTTGCCAAGAGTCTTTCTACCGAAAACTCGCAACTAATAACACTTGAGTCAATTAAAAAAAACGTCATGCCTGACGGACTTGAGAGTGTACTGGCGAGTGTCTTTGCCTCTGACTACTCTGGCTCCTCTACCGTTCGTTTGAATCGTGAACCTTCAGAAGATAATAAGGACATGGCAGGTAAGGGGTGGAGCGATACAGGGATAATAAATAACAAAGCTTTACTTTTTGATTCTGAAGGAAAAGCCTTTTCTCTGGCAGCCAAAAACGGTTTCTTTTCCATCGAAAGCCTTGGAGGCGGAACGGGTAAAGACGATAGTGCGCTGATGGAGATAGCTCAACATTTATCAAAGCAACCCGTACAGTTGGTTAAAGATAGAGTTTATTACTATGGTAGGCCGGTCAGTCATTCTGGAGCAGCTGGATGGATCGGAAATAATGCGACGATAAAATGCCTCCCTACATCATCTGATGCTCCTCGGTTTCCATTTATCACTTCTCCAGTGACAGCTGAAAATGCACCCAACGATATTCGGCACTCTAGCTCAGGGGTGCGAGGTGCAGTGTTTAAAGATCTGACTATTGATACTGATTATCACGATACAGCTGGAAAGGTTGGATTCCTCTATGCAGAGAATACTCTACATGATTGGAGCGGTTGCCTTTTCGATAGTGTGATTTTTAAGAATGCTAAATTTGATAATCTTGCCATGCAAATGAATTGTCACGGGATAACATTTAAAAAATGCTCATTCACGAACTCTGGGCAAGATAGTGTCGTGGTCAGAAAAACATGCTATAACATCAAGTTCATCGATGGGTGTTTTTTTTCAGATACTGCAAAAGTACAGTCTGGTGGTGATGGTGTTGTTATTAAAGGGCGGGGTGTCAGCGTTATAGGTTGCCGATTTGAAAATATCGGCCTGGGTAAAAAAGGGGCGGCGATTGCCAATAATGCTGAAGATGCGGATAACGCACAAGAGTCCAGTAATGGCGTGTTTAATAATAACTATTTTCTCAACTGCTATGGTGGGCTTGGAATTGGTACGGTAAAAAGCTCACTGGCTTTCTCAAATAACTGGATATCAAATGTTACTGCATCTGGTAATACTTTTGAAAATATAAAAAAGGTTGCTATTGGCGCAAGATATGTTCGTGGTTTCATTTCTAACAATAATGTTGTGAAAAATCAGTCAAGTGCAAGAGATTTTTCCATAGAACTGCTCCATGTCGCTGATGCTGATTGTGATTTTTCTGTCTCACAGGTTGAGGGTGGTGCTATTCATCTACGTGATTGCTCAGGGAAAATTAAATTATTGGCGGATAATGTTGCACTTGCTGGTTTCAATAATGCTGTTTTTATCGAGAAAAGCCATGATGTTGTAGCCGATCTAACAATAAATAATTCCGGCCGCGGCGGAGGCTACATTGATACTCTGAACAACAGTTTAATTTCTATCAAGTCTTCGATGACTAAAGGTGTTGCTCTTCAGGTGCTAAATGCCACGGACTCCAAAATCAGTGCGGTAGTCAGAGACTCATTACTTGATGGTGTCGTTTTGAAAGACTTTAAAAACGTCACTCTCACAGCTGATGTTAAAAATAGTGGCATAAATCAAAAGGGAAAATATAATGCCGTTGGCGTATTCTCAGGAAACGACGCAAAAATAGATTTATCGTCCGATTCTGGTAACTATTTGTATGACCTATTTGTTGACAAAAGTGCTACCGGAGTTAAGGTGACTGATGGTTTATCTGCGTTAAAAACTAACTATACCAGTATTAGCGGCAAGTAGTCGATATGTCGAGTGTTGTCAATGGTATTATTGTGTTATTTATGATGTGTTTCATAAATCCGCATGGATAAAAAAGATATAGTCAGTACTCTCATCTGTTTTTATTTGCTCTATATTCTTGAGGGGCATTGAAAAGTAAGAAAAAAATCCCGCTCAATAATATGTGTCGCTGTTACTTGACAAAATTTTGGTTACCTCCTTTATTTAGTCTGTGGAGATGTAAATCCTGTCTCTGCAAACCTTATGATTCGGACATTTTCCCTCATCATTCGCTCGTTCGGATGATTTTGAGGTTAGTTTTCTAAAGGGGTAATTTATGGCTTCTCTAGCGAATCAGCAGACCGCTGCTGCGATTTTTTACGCGGTTTTAGGACGTAGCCCGAGTGAGTACTCATTCAAAAATTTTGGTGAGAGTCTCGAGACGGGGCAGTACACAATTAGCAGTTTTGCAAACTTTTTACTGACAAGCCCGGAAGGTACTGCTCTTTACCAAGGGAAAAGTAGTGCAGATATTGTCACTAAAGTTTATACGTTGGTGTATGGTTCTGCGCCAAGTCCAACGACGGTCACCGATCTTTTAGCTACAGGGAGTTTATCTGTTGTGCTTTCTTCAATCGTAAATACTGTACTGAATTATGAAGGGTTTGATCCTAGTTTGTTAAGTTCACAACTTACATTCACCAACAAAATTGATTCTATTCTCTACTCTTCGACAGCCAGCTTGCCTCCATTGAATCTTCAGGAACAAATTGCTGCGTTGTATTTAGGTATTCCTGGGCGACCAGTTGATTCTAGCGGTTTGAAGTACTGGAGTACTGATTTACTGCGGGGAACGAGTTATGTTGATGTAATTAATAAACAACTACTTACTCCAGAGTATCAACAAAAGGTTGGTTCACTTACCGGCGACGCATATATTCAGCATGTTTATACCTTGGTTCATGGTGTCGCTGCTACTCAGCAGCAATTGGCCACATATTCTGCGCTTGGCACCGATAAAGCTATTATTGCTCAAGCTATTATCAATGACATGCGCAGTTCGACAGCAACCGATGCCACGACAGTTTCACAGCAACACGCATTTGAATTTGGCATTGGCTCAAGTTTGCTTTACAAGACGGCTGCCGCTTTGTCTGTCACCACTGGCGGGGGTAATGCTACAGGAACAGTTAATACAGCCTCCAGCCATGCTCTGAGCAATGCTGAAACTGCCGTTCTCACGAATGTTATTCTTAATGCCAATGCTGCCGCAGCGGTCAACCTGAAGTTCGCCGACCATCTGGCGAATCTGACTATCAACGGCACCAGCGCAGCGACGGTGAACCTGTCTGATAACGGCGTCAACCCTGGCGTGGCGGTGACTGTCAACAACGGCAACGTCATTCTGAACGCCAGCTCCGGTTCAGACAACGTGGTCGTGACTTCGACGGCTAACATCGCGACCGGGACCGCACAGTTTAACCTCGGCGCCGGCAACGACAGCCTGCACTGGGCGGGTAACGCGGTCTCCGGCGGTGCGAACACCGTTGCCAATACCGTCAAGGCTGACGGCGGTACCGGCACGGATTCCATCTCTGCCAACTTCATCACCAAAACCGTCGTGACCAACCAGAACGCCCTGGGCGTTCGCACCAGCACCGTGACCAGCAACGCCAACAACTTCTCGAACTTTGAGCAGATTGATCTGACCGGTTATATCGGTAAGTCTGTCGGTACGCTGATTACGACACCGCTGATTGGTTCACCGACCACCACCAGCGTCACTACGCCAACCAACACCTTCGACTTTGGCCTGACCAACGGCACGTCTACGGTAGAAGGTACTACGGGCGGTACGGTCACCCAGAACGCAGCGGCGACCAACCTGGGGGCGCAAGGGTTCGTGATCTCCGGCCTGGCTAACGTCAACGTCATCAACGCTGCCGGCGGTAACGCCGCACAGCTGGAAGTGAAAGGCGATGCGACCTCAGCCAGTACGCTGAACTTCACCTTCGTCCAAAACGCCACCGACCACTTTAACATCAACTTTGATGCAGTGAGCTCGGCGAACGTGAATGCCGGCGCCATCAGCCTGAACAGCAGCAGCAGTGCGCTGTTGGGCACCGCGCTGACGACGGTGAACGTGGCTTCCGGCGGTACCGGTTCGTTCAACAACATTCTGTCCCTGGCAGGCACCAATGCGCAGGTTCAGACTGTCAACGTGACCGGTGACCATGCGCTGAACTTGACGTTGGGTAGCGGCTTCAGCAACGTTCGTGACGTTAACGCTTCTACCAATACCGGCGGTTTGAACCTGGATTCAAGCCATGCGGGTACGGGTGACGGTATTATCGTGCAGCTGTTGAACGCGTTGCCACTGAGTGCGGTTACCACCGCATTGCTGACCCCGCTGCTGAACACGCTGGGTCTGAACGGTTACCAACTGACGGTAGAAGGGACGTCCACGGCCGACAGCTTCAACGTACTGGGTAACACCACGTTGACCGGGGGCACCGGGGCGAATATCTACGATCTGAAATCCAGTACTTCGCAGGCGGGGGTCACCATCACCGACTTCAGCACTGCGAAAGACAAAATCGTGGATGCGGCTTCCGGCCTGACCCTGTCCAACACCGGTACCGCGGTGGCGGATTACGGTACTCGCGCTTCAGATACGTTGGATGCGCTGTTAGGTTCACTGGTTGGCGGTCTGACTACCGGCGTTGTCGGTCTGTTGGGTGGCATCCTGGGCCTGAGCAATCCTAACTCGCTGACGGCGAAGGTGGGCGTGGCCTCGGTGGTGTTCAGTGGTACAGGTAACAATGCTGACTCCTATGTGATTATTGACAATAACAATAACCACACGCTGGATGCTAACGATACCGTCATTTACCTGACTGGCCAGAACCACCAGCAATTGGTGGATACTCTGCACTACGCTTAAGAGTAAAACCACAACAGCCAATAATTCCCTATGGAACTATTGAGTTTTAAATAATGCGGGGGAGGTTATTCCCCCGCATGTTTAAATTTGTGAGCAGCATCATCCTCTCTAAGTTATTCCATTTCGTTATCTTCCCGTTGCTTTTCCATTTTCCCGTATCATTCTGTTTTATCATGCCTTTTTAAGACGTGATGACCGGCTTTTTTTTTATACCCTACCTTGCCGGTTTTCACTTTCTCTACCTATAGTTAACAAAAGTATCTGCAGTCTCGGGCATTTCTTTGGGGTGAGTCTTCTCGGGATAATTCTTTTTTAGGAATTTCTTTAGGGAAGAGGTCAATGCGGATTGGACTGACAGTGCACATGATGTAAGGGCAGAACGTGAATCAATTTATCCCGCGCAACGAAATTGCGGATGTTATACGGACGCGCAGTAAAGTCTTCTGGACCGTTGGTATATTCACTGCGTTTATTAACCTGTTAATGCTGGTGCCTTCCATTTACATGCTCCAGGTTTACGACCGGGTGCTTCCTTCTCGCAATGAAATCACGCTGTTAATGCTGACGCTGATCATGCTGGGTATGTTCGGCATGATGTCCTTGCTGGAATACGTGCGCAGCATGGTGGTGATCCGCATCGGCAGCCAGCTGGATATGCGTCTCAATACGCGTATCTATACGGCGGCTTACGAGGCGAATTTAAAGAACGGCTCTTCCGATGCTGGCCAGATGTTGAGCGATCTGACTAACGTGCGTCAATTCCTGACCGGCAGTGCGCTGTTCGCCTTCTTCGATGCGCCGTGGTTCCCTATTTATCTGCTGGTGATTTTCCTGTTTAACCCTTGGCTGGGGTTGTTCGCGCTGGTGGGCTCCTTGCTGTTGATCGCCCTGGCGGTGATCAACGAAGTGGTGTCGAAGAAACCGTTGGCGGATGCCAGCCGGCTTTCAATCATGTCGGGCAATCTGGCCAGCACCAACTTGCGCAATGCCGAAGTGATTGAAGCGTTGGGGATGTTACCCAACCTGAAGGGGCGCTGGTTCAGTTTGCATCAGCGCTTCCTGAACAGCCAACGCATCGCCAGCGAACGGGCATCACGGGTCACGTCGATCACGAAGTTTGTGCGTCTGTCGCTTCAGTCGCTGGTTTTGGGCCTGGGGGGCTGGCTGGCGATCGATGGGCACATCACGCCGGGCATGATGATCGCCGGTTCCATTTTGATGGGGCGCACGTTGGCGCCTATCGAGCAGGTGATTAACGTTTGGAAAAGCTGGAGCTCCGCCAAACTGGCTTACCAGCGCCTGGTACGCTTGTTGGAGCAGCATCCGCCGCGTGGTACCGCCATGTCGCTGCCGCGCCCGGAAGGGGTGATTTCCGTTGAAGGGGTGACCGCGACGCCGCCCGGCTCGAAGGGGAGCGCGGTGTTGCATAACGTCAGCTTCGCCATTCAGCCGGGAGACGTGCTGGGGATTATCGGGCCAAGCGCCTCCGGCAAGTCGACGTTGGCGCGTCTGCTGGTCGGCATCTGGCCGGTCAGCGAAGGCATCGTGCGCCTGGATAACGCCGACATCTACCAGTGGAACAAGGACGAGCTGGGGCCTTACATCGGCTATCTGCCGCAGGATATTGAGCTGTTCGCCGGCAGCATCGCGGAGAACATCGCCCGCTTCAACGAACTGGACTCGGAGAAAGTGATCGAGGCCGCCAAGTTGGCCGGGGTGCATGAGCTGATTCTGCGCTTCCCCAATGGCTATGATTCGGTTATTGGCAGCGGGGGCGCCGGGCTTTCCGGCGGTCAGAAACAGCGTATCGGTTTGGCGCGCGCGCTGTATGGCGATCCTTCTCTTATCGTGCTGGATGAACCCAACTCCAATCTGGACGATGCCGGCGAGCGGGCGTTGAACCAGGCCATTACGTTCCTTAAACAGCGGAATAAGACGGTGATCCTGATTACGCACCGCACCAATCTGCTGGCGATGACCAACAAGCTGTTGCTGCTGGTTAACGGGAACGTCAATGCGTTTGGCCCAACGCAGCAGGTGCTGCAGGCCTTGGCGAATGCGCAAAAAGCGCAGGTGCCTACGCAGGCGGTGCGTGCGGTGAACTCCGAGCCGGATGAAGGCGATGTTCCTAAAACTCAAATTAATTAAGCCGTGAACTGGCCTGGCGGCGCCGTTGCGTCGCCGGCAGTCAAAGGAGTTGGTATGTCTACGCATATTGGCGAGCCGAATGACTCGTACTCAGAACAGATCCCGCTGGATGAGCGCCGTTATACCCGTCTCGGGTGGTTGGCGCTGGGTGTGGGCGTGTTCGGTTTCTTGGCCTGGGCGGCGTTTGCACCTTTGGACAAAGGGGTCGCGTCGCCGGGATCGGTAACCGTTTCCGGCAACCGTAAAACGGTGCAGGCACCGGCCAGCGGCATCATCAAAAATATCGTGGTGAAAGACGGCGACAAGGTGAAAGCCGGCGAAGTCCTGGTGCAGTTGAGCCAGGTGCAGGCACAGGCGCAGGTCGATTCGCTGCGCGATCAGTATTACACCACGCTGGCGACCGAAGGGCGCTTGCTGGCTGAACGGGACGGTCTGAGCAAGGTCACTTTTTCCCCTGTTTTCGCTCAGGTTAAGGATCAGCCACGTGTCGCGGAGATCATTGCGCTGCAGACGCAGCTGTTCGCCTCCCGTCGCCAAGGGCTGCAAAGTGAAATTGACGGTTATAAGCAGTCGATGGACGGGATCCGTTTCCAATTGAAAGGCCTGCAGGACTCACGCGCCAACAAACAGATCCAACTCTCCAGCCTGCGTGAGCAGATGAACAGCATGAAACAGCTGGCGGCGGACGGTTACCTGCCGCGCAACCGCTATCTGGAAATTCAGCGCCAGTTCGCCGAGGTGAACAGCAGCATCGATGAAACCGTCGGGCGGATTGGCCAACTGCAAAAGCAGCTGCAGGAATCTCAGCAACGCATCGATCAGCGCTTCGCCGACTATCAGCGCGAGGTCAGAACGCAGCTGGCGCAAACCCAAATGGACGCCAGCGAGTTCCGCAACAAGCTGCAAATGGCCGATTTCGATCTGGGCAACACCGCCATCACCTCACCGGTGGACGGCACCGTGGTCGGATTGAATATCTTCACTCAGGGGGGCGTCGTGGGAGCGGGTGACCACCTGATGGACGTGGTACCCAGCCAGGCGACATTGGTGGTGGATTCTCGCCTCAAAGTCGACCTGATCGATAAGGTGTACAACGGGTTGCCGGTGGATCTGATGTTTACCGCCTTCAACCAAAACAAAACCCCGAAAATTCCGGGAACGGTCACGCTGGTTTCCGCCGATCGTCTGGTCGACAAAACCAATGGCGAACCTTACTACCAGATGCAGGTCACGGTCTCGCCGGAGGGCATGAAAATGCTCAGTGGCGAGGACATCAAGCCGGGGATGCCGGTGGAAGTGTTCGTGAAAACGGGGTCACGCTCGCTGCTGAGCTATCTGTTTAAACCTATTTTGGATCGCGCTCATACTTCATTAACCGAGGAATAATTTTGATTCATTCAAAACGACAGGCTGCCGGTCTGGTTATCGGCACCCTTTTGTTTGCGATGTCTGCGCCGGTTTATTCGATAGGGATTTTAGACGCATATTCGCTGGCATTAGAAAAGGACCCGACCTTCCGGGCGGCTATAAAAGAAAAAGAAGCGGGAGATGAGAACGAAAATATCGGCAGGGCGGGGCTGCTGCCGAAGGTATCGCTGAACTACCAGAATTCGCCGCGCAACTGGCAAACGCAGAAGTACCCGCAAAGCGATTTCTTTGGCAACATTACGGAAGCGACGCGGCGTCAGCAGTACCGCAGCTACTCCAGCTCGGTGACGTTGACGCAGCCGCTGTTCGATTATGAGGCCTATGCGCGTTACAAAGGCGGCGTGGCGCAGACGATGATGTCGGATGAACGCTACCGCGGCAAACTGCTCGATCTGGCGGTGAGGGTGATCAGCGCCTACGTCGAAGTGGCCTATTCCAAAGATCAAATCGCCCTGGCCGAGGCGCAAAAAACAGCCTATAAAGAGCAGCTGGCGTTGAACGATCGGCTGATGAGCGCGGGTGAGGGGACGTTGACCGACGTTTCCGAAACGCAGGCGCGCTACAGCCTGGCCGAGGCACAGGTGATCGAGGCGCGCGATGCGCTGGATGCCGCACAGCGCGAGCTGGAGGTGATCATCGGCGTGCCGTTGAATCAACTGGATGAGCTGCAGGTCTTACGGCCGGGCAAGTTCCAGGTGGCTCCGCTGATCCCGTCGAAGTTTGAAGAGTGGCAAAAGATCGCCCTGGAGAATAACCCGGTGCTGGCCGCCTCGCGCCACGGCGTCGATGCGGCAAAATACGAGGTAGAGAGAAACCGCGCCGGCTTTATGCCGAGTGTGCAACTCTATGCTTCGCATTCGGAGAACGATTCCAGCAGCGACAACACGGTTAATCAGAAATATCGCACCGACAGTATCGGGGTGCAGGTGAGTTTGCCGATTTACTCCGGTGGCGGCGTGGCGGCCTCAACGCGGCAGGCGGCGGCACGCTACGGCCAGGCGATGGCCGAGATGGACACGCAGGTTGGCTCGACGCTGAACGATCTGCGCAAACAGTTCAATCTGTGCATCAGCAGCCGCGCCAAGCTGGCGGCCTACGAGCTGGCGGTGAAGTCGGCGACCACGCAGGTGACGGCGACCCGGCAGAGCGTTTTGGCGGGGCAGCGCGTCAACGTCGATGTGCTCAACGCCGAACAGCAGCTCTATAGCGCCCAGCGCGATCTGGCCTCTGCCAAGTACACCTACATCAAGTCCTGGATTACCCTGCTGAGCGACTCCGGCACGTTGGACGAGAAGGATGTGCTGCGCGTGGCGCAGTATTTCGCCCGTAGTAGCTAGCAGCATATTCTCTATGAGCATTAATCTGAAAGAGCAGCACAGTGCTGCTCTTTTTTGCGTTAATACGTTATGTTATCGGCTCGTGATTGCTCTCGTATTTTTGCTAACCTAGCCTATTTCTTTACATAATTGCTGTTAAAGGGCAGTAGGTTAGAGGAATTTATATTTTTAGTAAAAGCGCGGCGATTGGTTGACGATCGTATGAGTTTTAGAATGATGGTGCCGCTGAGGTGTGGCGTCTTCGTTATAAGCATGATTCTGAGTAAAGGGTAGATAATGTCCAAACTAATTCCTGTGGTTATGGCCGGCGGTACTGGGAGTCGTCTATGGCCGATGTCGCGAGAATCGTTTCCTAAACAGTTTTTGTCTATTGATGAGAGTGGCGTAAGTCTGCTGCAACAGACGTTACAGCGTTTGTCGGGCCTGGCTGGCATTGAAGTTGCCGCCCCTCTGGTCATCTGCAACGAGGAACATCGTTTTTTAGTTGCCGAACAATTACGTGAAATTGGACAATTAGCGACCAATATTATTTTAGAGCCCGTAGGGCGTAATACCGCCCCAGCAGTGGCGTTAGCCGCTCATCTTGCTGCTGAGGAAGACGAAGAGAGTATGCTTTTGGTGCTGGCAGCGGACCATCTGATCACCAAAGTGGATAATTTTCACGCGGCTATTCAGACGGCTATTTCGTTTGCAGAAAACAACCAACTGGTCACGTTTGGCATTATCCCTGAGCACCCTGAAACGGGCTATGGCTATATTAAGCGTGGCGAGCACCTTTCCAATGCATGTTTCAAAGTTGATTCGTTCGTTGAGAAGCCGCGTTTGGAGAAAGCGGTCGAATACCTCGCCAGCGGTGATTACAGCTGGAATAGCGGTATGTTTATGTTCAAGACGGCCAAGTTCCTGCAGGAACTGCGGCAATTCAGTCCTGAAATTTTCAGCACTACCCAGCAGTCTGTGAGCAACAGCCAACGCGACATGAATTTTATCCGGGTTGAGCAAGACATCTTCAAACACTGCCCGAGTGACTCCATTGACTATGCGGTGATGGAAAAGACGCATGACGCGGTGGTGATTCCTATTGATGCGGGCTGGAGTGACGTCGGTTCCTGGTCCTCATTGTGGGAAGTGTCAAAGAAGGATCATTTGGGTAATGTCAACGTGGGTGAAATTATCTCGATCGATTCCAATGACAACTACATTTCCTCTGAGTCCGCGTTGGTGGCGACCATCGGGTTGGAAAACCTGGTTGTGGTCAACACCAGTGATGCTCTACTGATTGCTCATAAAGACAAAGTGCAGGATGTCAAAAAAGTCGTTGATGAATTAAAGAAACGTGACCTCCATCATTTCCGCAAGCATTCTTCGTCATATCGACCTTGGGGAAAAATTAGCGAGATCGATAATGGTAATTACTACCAAGTAAAAAAAATTGTAGTACGTCCATCCGAAGGTTTGTCTGTGCAAAGGCATCATCATCGTTCCGAATATTGGGTGGTTGTAAGCGGAACAGCTAAGGTTAGAGTGGATGATAAAGAGTTCTATCTATCTGAAAATCAATCGACTTTCATTCCCTCTGGCTGTATCCATACGCTTGAAAATCCTGGGAAGATTGATTTGGAGATGATAGAGGTCAGGTCTGGTCAGTATTTGGGGGATGACGATATTGAACGACTGCATGACCGCTATGGAAGAAAATAACATGGGAAAATTAACTTGTTTTAAAGCTTATGACATTCGGGGAAAGCTGGGCGAAGAGCTGAATGAGGACATCGCGTATCGTATTGGACGCGCTTACGGCGAGTATTTGAAGCCCAAGTCTATCGTATTGGGCAGCGATGTACGCTTGACCAGTGAAAGCCTGAAACTGGCGCTGGCGAAAGGCTTACAGGATGCGGGCACTGACGTTATCGACATCGGCTTAACCGGGACCGAAGAAATCTATTTTGCCACGACCTATTTAAAAACGGATGGTGGCGTAGAAGTCACCGCCAGCCATAACCCTATCGATTACAACGGCATGAAGTTGGTGCGAGAAGACTCTCGCCCAATTAGCGGCGATACCGGACTACGAGCGATCCAGGAGCTGGCGGAGAAAAACCAGTTTCAGGTACCGGCAGCAATGCGCGGCAGCTACGTCCGCCAGGACGTGTTGGGGGCTTATGTAGAGCACATTCTGTCCTATGTCGACGTGACAAATTTCAAACCGTTGAAGCTGGTGATCAACTCGGGCAACGGCGCGGCGGGGCATGTGATCGATGCTATTGAAGCGCAACTGAAGGCGCAGGGCGTGCCATTGGAGTTTATCAAGGTGCATCACCAGCCGGACGGCACTTTCCCTAACGGTATTCCCAACCCATTGCTTCCTGAGTGTCGTGCGGATACCGCCGATGCGGTGCGTGAGCATGGCGCTGATATGGGCATTGCGTTCGACGGCGATTTCGATCGCTGCTTCCTGTTCGATGAAAAAGGCGATTTCATTGAGGGCTATTACATCGTCGGGTTACTGGCGGAGGCTTTCCTGCAGAAACAGCCAGGGGCGAAGATCATCCACGATCCACGTCTGAGTTGGAACACTGTCGATGTGGTCACCGGTGCCGGGGGCGTACCCGTGATGTCGAAAACCGGCCATGCTTTCATTAAGGAACGTATGCGTGCGGAAGATGCCATTTATGGCGGGGAGATGAGCGCCCACCACTATTTCCGAGATTTTGCTTATTGTGACAGCGGCATGATTCCGTGGCTGCTGGTCGCTGAACTGGTCAGCGTGAAGGGACAAACTCTGGGGCAGCTGGTACAGGATCGCATTGTCGCCTATCCGTCTTCCGGTGAGATCAATATCAAGCTGACTCAGCCGGCCGTGTCTATTGAAAGCGTTAAGCAACACTATTTGGCGCAAGCCGACGAGGTGGACTACACCGATGGCATCAGTATGGCGTTTGCAGGCTGGCGTTTCAATCTGCGTTCCTCCAATACGGAACCGGTAGTGCGTCTTAATGTCGAATCACGTGCCGATGTTGCGCTGATGCAAGAGAAAACTGATGAAATTCTTGCGCTGCTCGCTGCAAAAATTTAACGCTTAGTACATTGAAGATTTAGGATAAGGGCGGCTTTTTGCCGCTCTTTCTTCATGGTGCGCTCAGAAGGTTGTATGATGCATCCATTATTAAATGGGGTGCTTTTGTCAAACAAAGGGTGTTACCGAAGTATAAGGGGTTGATATGGCAATTCTAGTCACCGGCGGTGCCGGTTACATCGGGTCTCACACCGTTTTATCTTTGCTGGAGCGCGGCGAAGACGTGGTGGTATTGGACAACTTGTCGAACTCTTCTGCCGAGTCATTAAGCCGCGTGGAAAAGCTGACGGGGAAATCCGCAGTGTTCTACCAGGGGGACGTTCAGGATGCCGAATGTCTGCATCGCATCTTTGAAGCGCACTCAATTACGAGCGTGATCCACTTCGCCGGTCTTAAGGCGGTAGGTGAATCTACGCGTAAACCGCTGGAATACTACCAGAATAACGTTACTGGCACGCTGGTGTTGTTGGATGCGATGCGCCGTGCCGGCGTACATGCGTTCATCTTTAGCTCGTCCGCCACCGTCTATGGGGCCAATTCGCCGGTGCCTTACGTCGAGACGACGCCGATCGGCGGCACGACCAGCCCTTATGGTACGTCCAAGCTGATGGTGGAACAGATTCTGCAGGATTTCGCCAAGGCTGAGCCGCAGTTTTCGATTATTGCCTTGCGTTACTTTAACCCGGTAGGTGCCCATGAGTCGGGGTTGATCGGCGAAGATCCTAACGGAATTCCCAATAACCTGTTGCCTTATATCTCGCAGGTTGCGATTGGCAAACTGGAAAAGCTGGGTATTTTCGGCGGGGATTACCCGACGAACGATGGGACGGGAGAGCGTGATTACATTCATGTCATGGATCTGGCCGAAGGCCATCTGAAAGCGATGGATCATCTGCCGAAGCTCAACGGATTTAAGGCCTATAACCTGGGGGCCGGTGTAGGGCACTCGGTACTGGCGATGGTTCAGGCATTTGAAAAAGCCTCCGGTGTCGCGATCCCTTACCAAATATTGCCGCGCCGCGACGGCGATCTGCCTGCCTTCTGGGCGAACGCCGATCTGGCTTATCAGGAGCTGGGGTGGAAAGTGCGCAGGGGGCTCGATGATATGATGCGCGATACCTGGAACTGGCAGAAGAAAAATCCTAAGGGTTTTCAGCGCTGATCCTGCAGTTTACCCCCATCGTTTATAGGAAAGGATAAATGGTGGGGCCAAAACGACCATTGGGCAATCAGTAAGCGATACTTGATAAATTGTAACCAGCTTCCTAGAAAATACAGCAAAACTTTCTACTACATTTCCTATATTTCATTTTAAAACCATTGAGTTAAATCTTATCCTTGAACAAGAACCACACAGATTCAGCGTATTTTTTTACGTTACGGTGTCGGATGTTTTTGCAAATTGTGCTAGTCTCTCAAACCTTCGCGGACCCTATATTATTTCTGTCATATGCACGCGAGTTTGTTTAAGGTTCGTTCAAAAAGACCTCAAACGTGAAGTGTAAACTCGGTGGCGACGCGTGTTTATAAGCATAATTCGAGGTCTCTGGGTAACGTTTTTGTGAGTAAATTTCTAATGAAAGTGATAGAGACGCAGGTTGAAGGTGTAAAGCTGATCGAACCCAAAGTGTTTGGCGACCAGCGTGGTTTTTTCTTGGAAACGTTCCAAAAAAGCCGATACCAGGAGCTGCTCGGCATTGATGCGGAGTTCGTACAAGATAACCACTCCCGTTCTGCGCGTGGCGTCTTGCGGGGATTGCATTTTCAAACGGCAAAACCGCAAGGTAAGTTGGTAAGGGTGGTACGCGGCGAGGTCTACGATGTGGTCGTCGATATTCGTCCTGAGTCGCCGACGTTCAAAAAGTGGGTTGGCGTCTACTTGTCTGAAGAGAACAAAAACCAACTTTGGGTGCCGCCTGGTCTCGCCCATGGTTTTGTCGTAGTTTCGGACTCGGCTGATTTTGAATATAAATGCACTGATTACTATGATCCAAGTAATGAAGGTTGCCTACTGTGGAACGATCCGGAAGTAGGTGTCGAATGGCCAATCAGCGATCCGCTGTTGTCGCCAAAGGATCTGCAGGGAAAACTGTTTAGAGAGCTTTTTTAATGCGTGTACTTTTGACTGGTGCTGCGGGGCAGCTGGGACGCTGTATTATCGATCGTTTCCCTGCCAATTGGACCCTGATGGCGATGGACAGCCAGCAATTGGATATCGCGGACTCCGCTGCCGTTTCGGCAGCGGTTGAACAGCTAGTACCGGATGCCATTATCAATGCTGCGGCTTATACTGCGGTGGATAAAGCGGAATCTGAGCCTGAAAAGGCCAGGGCGATCAATGCGCTCGGCCCAGGATTCCTGGCTACAGCAGCGGCGAAGTTAGACATTCCTTTCATACATATCTCGACCGATTACGTCTTTGACGGCACTTCATCGGAACCGTACTGTGAAGAGACGCCATGTTCACCCCAGAGCGTTTACGGGCAAACGAAACTCGAAGGTGAGCGTGCGGCTTTGCTGGCAAATCCGAAAACGGTAGTGATCAGAACGGCCTGGGTTTTCAGCGAATACGGCAACAACTTCGTAAAAACCATGCTGCGAGTCGGTGCACAGAGGGGGGAATTGGGCGTGGTGAGCGACCAGTTCGGTTGCCCTACCTATGCGGGAGACATTGCGGCGACGGCCATCGCTATGCTGTCCCATCCTAAATTACCTTACGGTATCTATCATTACTGCGGCGATAACGCGGTTTCATGGTTCGATTTTGCTTGCGCTATCTTCCGGGAGGCGGAGAGCTCAGCTCATTATCCGCATAAGGTGAGTGTCAAACCTATCGCAACCCATGAATATCCAACGCCTGCATCCAGGCCTGCTTTTTCGATTCTGAGCACCAGCAAGATTTGTGCGCTGGATCTGAAGCCTAGCCCATGGGAACAGCAACTTAAAATTGTACTCCAGAAGATATTATCTCAGTGATGATCCTTCAAATGGATGAGATTAAAGGGGATAATACTATCCCCTTTGACGTTTTTGCATGGTGATGAAACGTTAACATCGCTTATGGGCCTGACGTTCAGTCTTTTAACCACCCTAATGGCATGACTTTGTGACTGCGGTAAATTACGGGTTTAGGAACTAGATACAGCATGGCTGTAGACCAAGAAAAATCTCAATTTCAGATCGTTGCATCTATCGTTTTATTCAACCACAGCTATGAGCAGGTGGCGGGCACCTTGACGTCTCTCTTGGCCGAGCGCTGTGTTGAAAAGATTGTTTTGGTCAATAATGGCGGTGCCGATTGGGCCGATGCTTTGGAAAATGATCGTATCAGCTACATCTCTGCTAAGGGAAATGGCGGGTTTGGCCACGGACATAACCTGGCAATGAGCCGCTACCTGGACTCCTGCGAGTATTTTTTGATCTGTAACCCGGATATCAGTTTTGAGATGGGGGCATTGGCGAGTTTGTATCAGTTCGCCAGCGAAGGGAAACACCAGTTTGTCTCTCCACGGATACATTATAGCGACGGCCGTTTTCAGTATAGTTGTCGTCTGTTACCGACACCGGCAAACCTTTTGCTTCGTCGCTTCCTGCCAAAATGGGGAGCTAAGATGGATATTGACTACGAACTGCAACATGCTGACTACGAGAAAAACTTTGCCGTGCCTTCCGTTTCAGGCTGTTTCATGTTGATGAAGTCGGAATTACTGGCTCGTTTGGAGGGGTTTGATGAGCGTTACTTTATGTATCTCGAGGATGTTGATCTGTGCCGACGGGCGCTTGAACTCACTGATATTATGTATTATTCAGGAACTACAATCACACACGTATTCGGTAAGGGATCATATAAATCTCTAACTTTATTGGGATACCATATGCGCTCAGCGATTCTTTATTTTAACAAATGGGGATGGTTCTTTGACCGGGAGCGCTGTCGTTACAACCAGCGCTACTTGAATTCTATCCCGATGGCTTCTTCTCGCGATCGTCGCTGAACCCCCGGCTATAAATGTTTGATAGTTTTTAAGGTGTTGATTATGTTAATATATGTGGATGATCGGATAGTGGTCAACGCTGCCGAAGACGGTAAGGAGCTAAATGATGAGTAACCCTCATAAAAATAGGCCGCTGACGCCGTTAGGCCTCCTTCGCACTTTGTGGGGGTTCAAGTCGTTGATTGCGCAAATGACCAAGAGAGAAGTCGTCGGTCGTTATAAAGGTTCAACGATGGGCTTGGCTTGGTCATTCCTGAACCCATTGTTCATGCTGGTCGTTTACACCTTTGTTTTTTCGGTGGTTTTTAAGGCGCGTTGGTCAGTAGGGGGCGATGAGAGTCGCACACAGTTCGCCGTGATTTTATTTGTAGGTATGATTGTGCATGGTTTCTTCGCCGAAGTGATCAACCGTGCGCCGCAGATTATCTTAGGAAATGCCAACTACGTTAAAAAAGTCGTGTTTCCTCTGGAGACGCTGCCCGTGATCAGCCTATGCGCAGCCTTGTTTCACTCTCTGATTAGCCTGGTTGTCTTGTTGTGCGCCTTCTTTCTTTTTAACGGCTTTTTGCACTGGACCATTGTGTTTATTCCTTTGGTTTTCCTGCCACTGGTGATCTTTTGCCTAGGGTTGGGATGGGTGCTGGCATCTCTTGGGGTATTTATCCGAGATGTAGGCCAAACCACGGTGATTATTACAACGGTAATGATGTTTTTGTCACCGGTCTTTTTCCCGATTACCGCGCTGCCGGAGAAATACCGAATCTGGATTATGCTTAATCCGCTTACGTTCATTATTGAACAAGCACGTAACGTATTGATTTGGGGGACTCTGCCAGATTGGCAGGGGCTGATGGTATATACCCTGGCAGCTGCTGCGGTGGCGTGGTTGGGTTATGTCTTCTTCCAGAAAACCAGAAAGGGGTTTGCGGATGTCCTCTAATGAAATAGCTATTGAAGTCAAGGGATTAAGCAAATGTTATCAGATTTATGATCGCCCACGCGATCGTCTGAAACAGTTTTTCGCTCCTAAACTACAACGAGTTGCGCGTCGCGAATCTCGGCGCTATTTTCGCGAGTTTTGGGCTTTACGAGATGTCTCTTTCAGCATCAAAAAAGGTGAAACTGTCGGTATTATCGGGCGTAACGGTGCTGGCAAATCGACTTTGCTGCAAATGATTTGCGGCACGCTAACGCCAACGGCAGGGGAGATCCAGGTTAACGGAAGAATTGCCGCTTTGCTGGAGTTGGGTGCTGGTTTTAACCCTGAATTCACCGGTCGAGACAATGTTTACCTTAACGGTTCTGTTTTAGGATTTTCGCGCGAACAAGTCGATGCTCGCTTTCAGGAAATCATTGATTTTGCAGATATTGGTGAGTTCATCGACCAACCGGTAAAAACCTATTCCAGCGGCATGTATGTTCGATTGGCCTTTGCCGTCCAGGCGTGCGTCGAACCGGAAATCCTGATTGTCGATGAAGCGCTGGCCGTGGGGGATATTGGTTTCCAGTACAAGTGCTACAAGCGCATGGAAGCTCTTCGAGCTAAGGGCGTCACCATTATTATGGTGACCCATTCCACCGGCAGTATTCTTGAGTACGCTGATCGTTGTCTGGTGATGAATGATGGCCAGCTGGTTGGTGATACGCATGATGTATTAGCCGCGGTGCTCGCGTACGAAAAAGGTATGCTGTTGACCCAAAACTCGCCGAAAGAAAGAAAACAGCGTGCGGAATGTTCTGATGTCAAAGATGTAGCGACACTTCAGGCCATTCAGGCGGAACAGACTAATGCTGAAGTAGGGGAGAAACGCTTTGGCAGTGCACGTGCGATTATTGAAAGTTTGCAGATCTACAAATCTGACGGTACGCCATTGTCAGAAAAACCTCTTGTGCGGTCTGGCGAAGAGCTAACTTTAGACTACAGGATTTTGTCTTCGGAAGTCATCGAAGATGTGGCGCTCGGCGTTTCCATTTCCAAAGCTCAAGGGGGGGATATCTGGGGCGACAGCAACATTGCCGCTGGCGTTCCTATCGTTTTGAAACCCGGTGAGCAGCACATCGTATATAAAGTCAAACTGCCTATCAATTCCGGTGATTACCTGGTGCACTGTGGCTTGGCTCGCGTCGGCAAGGGGGAAAGGGAAGAACTCGATCAGCGTCGGCCGATGATGAGGCTGAAATTCTGGTCGTCGCGTGAATTGGGTGGCGTTATCCATGCTCCAATACAAATTTCGTTGGACGAGGAATAACGTTATGCTGGCTATTTTTTTACCGTCTTATCCTTTTCGCGGCGTAAAAGCTCCCTACCTGTGGGTGTTTTATCGGTTGTTGAGCACTTTGCAGGAAAAAAGCATTTTTATCACCGGCGGTGATTACTTGCGCGAGCCTGGGCTATGGAGTGAACAAGGACGCTGGGAGTTCGATGTACCCACGATGAATAATCTGGGCTATTCGTTGCCGACTCAGGATATATTTGATCGACATGAGTTTGAACTACTGGATGATGGCCTGTTTGCTCGATTGTTGAATGAAACGCACGAAAATCCAATGGCTGCGTTCAATGTGTTTCTTACTCAGCGCATTCCCGAGTTGGAGTCTGAGCTTAAGGGGCTTTTACATGCGAAAATAAAATGTGGCATTGAAGGGATTCTCAGCATTTGTAATTGCCCTTCGCTGGAACATGTTGCGCAAGAGCTGGCGATTCCCGTTATTCACATTGAGGTGGGCCCTCTACGTTCGCCGATGTATCTGGGAACCGGTTACATTGATTTTCGTGGCGTAAATGGCAATACCGAAGCACAGGCGCGTTATCTACCTGTCGCACATGATTGTCGAGTTCAGCTTTCAATGGCTGAGCTGCATCAATTTTTTGCACAGGATGCATTGCCACAGAAAGATATTGCGGAATTTGAACTTGGGTTAGCGCTACAGGTTGAGGATGATTCGAATATCATTGCCTATAGCAATGGTTTCAATAACTTATCTATTCTCTCATATGCTCAGACGCAATGTCCTAGCGAAAGCATACTGGTTCGGCCGCATCCCGGCAGTCGCTTTCAGCTGCAAAACACAGCGTCTGAAATCGATCACTCATCCAATAGCCTCGAGTTCTTACTCCGCTGTCAACGGCTCGTAACCATCAACTCGAGCGTAGGTTTGGAAGGGTTGTTGCTTGAGAGAGATGTTCAAATATTGGGTGACACTTCGTATCGTTTCATCGATGAGGTCGCTGACGAATCTGAACGCGTGAACAGAATGGCGTTCTATCTGTTTTCTTACCTTGTTCCGTTCGAACTGATGTTTGATACGGACTATCTGCATTTTCGCCTGTCTAAGCCGGCAGAAATCGACATCGTGCGGTATCATCTTAATTATTATTCAGCAGGAGCTGACGAGTTGACCAGTATGAAAGGGATAACCATCGGTGAGTTGATCACGGAGCATGTTAAGCTGGACAATAACGTTAGAGCCGAAATTTTCCGCGTTATTGAAGAGCAGAAACAGCATATTGATGAGAAATGCCAGCAGATTGAATTGCTGGAGCAACGTTTGCGGTTGCAGCTCGAAGAAAATCTGCAACTGCGAGAGTCAATGCTGCAAACGAAAAATCAACATGAGCAAATCATGTTGCAAAAGCAAAGCCAGCATGAGGAAGCCTTGCAGCGGATAAAAATCAGTGAAGAGAACAATAATAATAACTGTAAGAAGGAGCTGAAACGCGAAATCAACACGTTAAATTCCGCGTTGAGCCAAAAAGACGGTCTGCTGGAACAACAACATGCTTCCATGGCTTCGATTCGTAATAGCCTATCTTGGAAACTGACAATGCCAGTGAGAATGGTTGGTCGTGCATTGCGCGGCGAGTTTGGGGTCATTCGCGATTTTACCCGCCATTATTTTACACATCGTTTTATCGCTAAGAATTCATTGACAGCAAAGACATGGCGCGCATTCCGTAGCCACCCTCAACCCTATCGCGCATTGGGGCGTAAGGCTAAAACGGCATGTTCACTGATAACGAAAGGTCAATTCTCCGAGTTGATCGCTACCCTGCGCCGGGTGGCGAAAAATACTGCTGACGCACCGATGCCGTTAACGCACATCGATACTCAGCACATTGTGATTCTTGCTTCCAGACATACTCTCTACGTGGCTCATCGGGTAGAGAAGTCTTTGACCGACATCGGGTTGGGCGTCACGATTATTCATGCATACTCGGCTGCAGCAGACAGTGGCCAAATGCACATTGTTATTTGTCCCCAGATATTCCCTGAGTTGCCGAAGAATTTTGTTGCATTCCAGATGGAACAGTCAATTAACCCGCGCTGGTTCACGCCGGAGTACTTTGCAATTCTTGATCGCGCAATCGCGATTTTCGATTACTCGCTTACCAACATCGATTATTTACTGCAACATGGAGTACCCTATCAAAAACTGTTCTACATGCCGGTGTCCTCTTACGATCGTTATGCTGAGCATTTAAAGCAGGGAGGGTATAATCTTCAACCGTTGAAGGATGAAGCGCCGATTGATGTGTTGTTCTATGGCGATCCAAACTGTGAGCGGCGCCAGAATTACCTGCGTGAACTCTCCCAGCGCTTTAATGTGCATATCGCTTCGGAGGTCTTTGGTCAAGACCTGACTCGTCTTGTTATGCGAGCGAAGCTGATCGTTAATATTCATTATTACGAGGATGCACTGCTGGAAACCACCCGCTTGTACGAAACATTGTCCCTGGGAACGCCTATCGTCAGTGAAACCAGTTCGGATATTCAGCATCATGGCATGTTGAATGACGTCATCGACTTCGCTCCGGTAGGCGATATTGATGCGATGGCTGATAAAATCGAACGCTTGCTGGCTGATGAGAAACTTTATGCCCGTCGCCGGCAAGATATTGCGGCGTTTACACGTACAGATTTGCAATTTGATGCTTATTTCAAACGTTATTTGCTGGCTAACGATCTGATTGATTTCCAGACTTACAAAAACAGTGTCGACTTTATCCCGCACAACGAAGTGGATATTCCAAAGTTGTGTTTGTCATTGACAGAAACACCGGTACGCAAGCAAGCGTTTCTCAGCAAACCGACCCATGGCTTCCAGGTCATCGAAGGCATCCGTCATCGTATTGGCTGGATTGGTTGCGGAATGAGTTATAAATACATGTTGTCAACGTTGGCCGAACGCTCTACCGAAATGGCCATGATTTGTGAAGATGACGTATTGTTCCCATTTGATTTTGACATTCAACTGGAGAAGGTCGTCGGGCATTTGCGCCATACTGAATGGGACTGGCATGTGTTTGCGGGCATCATTGCGCACTTACATGATGATACCGAAATTCTGGCTATAAAAGAAATTGATGGCATCGAATATGTTTATATCAACCGTATGACAAGTATGGTTATGAATATCTATTCTCGCCGCGGTATCGAGCTTATCAGCCAATGGAACGAGAAGAACATCGACGCTGAAAGCAATACTATCGATCGTTATCTGGAGTCCGCACCAGGTTTGACCGTTGTAACGACATTGCCGTTTATGGTCGGCTATGCCGAAGATCAACACTCAACGTTGTGGGGATTCGTAAATACTCAGTATACCGATATGATTCGCGGCAGTGAGCGGTTATTGGCCGAAAAAGTGGCTGCGTTTAAGGCGCATCAGTCTGAAACGACCAAGGTATAACGCAGTATTCATCTGAGCGCTGAAATCAAAACGGTCAGTCGTAGATGACTGACCGTTTTTTATTGTAAGCCTCAAGCTGCCTCTACTGGCGACTGTTTTTACTGGAGAGAGCTGATAATTGTATATGGTTCAAACGTATGCAACCTATTATGTGACCTATCGCACCAATCACTACCCACCCGGCTCAATCCTGAGTTAACATGTGTGCCACATCACAAAACCTGCTGGCCGACGTTGCCGGCAGGGTCATCCTCAGACAGGAGTTCCTAAATGTCCAAGCAACAAATCGGCGTTGTCGGCATGGCGGTAATGGGCCGCAACCTCGCGCTGAACATCGAGAGCCGTGGTTACACCGTTTCCATTTTCAACCGTTCTGGCGACAAAACTGACGAAGTGATCGCTGAGAACCCGGGCAAAAACCTGGCGCCGTATTACACCGTTGAAGAGTTTGTTGAATCGCTGGAAAAACCGCGCCGCATCCTGCTGATGGTGAAAGCGGGCGAAGCGACGGATAAAACCATTGCCTCGCTGACTCCGCACCTGGACAAGGGCGATATCCTGATCGACGGCGGCAACACCTACTATCAGGACACCATCCGTCGTAACCGCGAACTGTCCGACCAGGGCTTCAACTTCATCGGCACCGGCGTTTCCGGCGGTGAAGAGGGCGCGCTGAAAGGGCCTTCCATCATGCCTGGCGGCCAGAAAGAAGCTTACGAGCTGGTGGCGCCAATCCTGAAGAAAATCGCTGCGGTTGCGGAAGGCGAGCCTTGCGTGACCTACATCGGCGCAGACGGTGCCGGCCACTATGTGAAAATGGTGCACAACGGTATCGAATACGGCGACATGCAGCTGATTGCCGAAGCCTATTCTCTGCTGAAGCAGGCGCTGAACTTGAGCAACGAGCAGCTGGCCGAAACCTTCGCCGAGTGGAACAAGGGCGAGCTGAACAGCTACCTGATCGACATCACCAAAGACATCTTCACCAAGAAAGACGAAGAGGGTAAATACCTGGTCGATGTGATCCTGGACGAAGCCGCCAATAAAGGCACCGGCAAGTGGACCAGCCAGAGCTCGCTGGATCTGGGCGAACCGCTGTCTCTGATCACCGAATCGGTGTTCGCACGCTACCTGTCCTCGCTGAAAGATCAGCGCGTTGCTGCCTCTAAAGTGCTGACCGGCCCGAAAGTGGCGCCGTTCACCGGCGACAAAGCCGAATTCATCGAGAAAGTGCGTCGCGCGCTGTATCTGGGCAAGATCGTGTCCTACGCACAGGGCTTCTCTCAGCTGAAAGCCGCGTCTAAAGAAAACAACTGGGATCTGCACTACGGCGAAATCGCCAAGATCTTCCGCGCCGGCTGCATCATCCGCGCCCAGTTCCTGCAGAAGATCACCGACGCGTATGCGGCGGACGCCGATATCGCCAACCTGTTGCTGGCGCCATACTTCAAGCAAATCGCCGACGAATACCAGCAGGCGCTGCGTGACGTGGTGGCTTATGCCGTGCAGAACGGTATCCCTACGCCAACCTTCTCCGCCGCGATCGCCTACTACGACAGCTACCGTTCCGCGGTGCTGCCGGCGAACCTGATCCAGGCGCAGCGCGACTACTTCGGCGCGCACACCTACAAACGCATCGACAAGGAAGGCGTGTTCCATACCGAATGGATGGAATAAGCCCGCTCGTTGAGCGATAAAAAAAGCCGCCGAGGTTAACGCCCGGCGGCTTTTTTATTGCGTGTAATTTAACGTCACGCTTTTTTCTGATGCCGCTCGCGCAGCCGGCCGATCACCGCGCTCAGATCCAGATCCTGGTCCTGCAGCAGCACCAGCAGGTGATAGATCAGGTCCGAAGCTTCGTTGGTCAGCTCTTCGCGATCGTTGACCGTGGCGGCCAGCGCGGTTTCCACGCCTTCCTCCCCGACTTTCTGCGCGATGCGCTTGGTGCCGCTGGCATACAGGCTGGCGGTGTACGAGCTGTCCGGGCTGGCGTGCTTGCGCTCCGCCAACAGCTGCTCCAACTGATAGAGGAACGTCCAGTCGCTGGCGGCCGGGTGGAAGCAGCTGCTGTTGCCGAGGTGGCAGGTCGGGCCGATCGGGTTGGCCAATACCAGCAGCGTGTCGTTATCGCAGTCCGGCGTAATGCTGACCACCTTGAGGAAATGGCCGGAGCTTTCACCCTTGGTCCACAGACGCTGCTTGGTGCGTGAGAAGAAGGTGACGTTACCGCTCTGCTCGGTGGTCGCCAGCGCTTCCTGCGTCATGTAACCCAGCATCAGCACTTCACCGGAAACGGCGTGCTGCACGATGGCCGGCATCAGACCGTCGGTTTTTTCCCAGTCCAGCTGGTTTCTCTGTTGTTCTGTCAGCACACGCGAATCTCCACGCCTTGTTCAACCAGGAACCTTTTCAGTTCGCCGATATTGATGATTTGTTTGTGGAACACCGACGCCGCCAGCGCGCCGTCGACGTCCGCATCGCGGAACGCTTCTAGGAAGTGCTCCATGGTGCCCGCGCCGCCGGAGGCGATCAGCGGCACCTTGCAGGCCTCGCGCACCAGGCGCAGCTGCTGCAGATCGTAACCGTTGCGCACGCCGTCCTGGTTCATCATGTTCAGCACGATCTCACCGGCGCCGCGGCGCTGCACTTCCTGTACCCAGTCGAGGGTTTCCCACTGGGTGATGCGGGTGCGGCTCTCATCGCCGGTATATTGGTTGACGTGATACTTGCCGGTTTCACTGTCGAACCAGGTGTCGATGCCTACCACGATGCACTGCACGCCGAAGCGTTCTGCCAGGCGACTAATCAGCTCAGGATCGGCCAGCGCCGGCGAGTTGATTGAAATCTTGTCGGCGCCGAAAGACAGGATCTGGCTGGCGTCCTCGGCGCTTTTAATACCGCCGGCGACGCAGAACGGGATATCAATCACCTCCGCCACGCGCGATACCCAGCTTTTGTCCACCACCCGGCCGTCGCTCGAGGCGGTGATATCGTAAAACACCAGCTCGTCCGCACCTTCTTGCGCATAGCGCTGCGCCAGCGGCACAATGTCGCCGATGATTTCGTGGTTGCGGAACTGCACGCCTTTCACCACTTGCCCGTCTTTAACATCCAGGCACGGGATTATCCGTTTTGCCAGCATGCGATCGCCTCCTCAACGCTAAATTTACCTTCCAGCAGGGCGCGCCCCACGATCACGCCGGCAACGCCGCTGCCGCGCAGCTGGGCGATGTCGTCTAGATTGCCGATGCCGCCCGAGGCCTGGAAGGCCACCTGCGGATAACGGCGGCCGATCTCCTGATACAGCGCCACGTTGGACCCGGCCAGCGTACCGTCGCGCGAAATGTCGGTGCACAGCACGTGCTTCAGCCCGTAGGGCAGGAACTGCTCCACCACCTGTTCCAGCGTGGCGTCGGAATCCTCCTGCCAGCCGCTGATGGCCACGCGTTTCACGCCCTGCGCGTCGATGCGCACGTCCAGCGCCAGCACCAGCGCGTCGGCGCCGTAGCGCTCGAACCAGCTCTGCACCAACTGCGGCTGTTTCACCGCGGTGGAGCCGATCACCACGCGCGTGGCGCCGGCCTCCAGCAGGGCGCTGACGTCCTGCTCATTGCGGATGCCGCCGCCGACCTGCACCGGCACGTCAACCCCCGCCAGCAGCTTGCGCAGCAGCGGGATCTGGCGCGCCGCCGGATCCTTGGCGCCGGTCAAATCGACCAGGTGCAGCACCTGGGCGCCCTGTTGTTGATAGTCCTGCAGGCGCAGCAGCGGATCGTTGCCGTAGTCGCGCTGTTGGCCGTAATCGCCCTGATGCAAACGCACCACGTTGCCGTCGATCAAATCCAAAGCCGGAATAATCATGCTGCCTACATCTCCAGAAAGTTTTTCAACAGTTGCGCGCCGGCCGCTCCAGATCGTTCTGGATGAAACTGCACGCCGAAGAAGTTGTCTTTTTGCACGGCGGCGGTGAAGGGCTCGCCGTAGTTCGCCTGGGCGATGGTGCTGGGGCATATCGGCATCGCATAGCTGTGAACGAAATAGAAGTAGGCGCCGTCATCGATGCCGCGGAACAGATGGTGGCCCGCCTGCGCGGACACCTGGTTCCAGCCCATGTGCGGCAGCGGCAGGCCGAAGTCGGTCATCTGCTTGACCGGCGTATCGATGAGGCCGAGCGTGGTCACGCCGCCGTTCTCTTCGCTGCTGGCCGCCAGCAGCTGCATGCCGAGGCAGATGCCCAGCACCGGCTGCGTGCAGGCCCTGATCAGTTCGATCAGATCGCGCTCGCGCAGTTGATCCATCGCCGCCTGTGCGGTGCCGACGCCCGGCAGGAACAGCTTGTCGGCGCGCAGCACGATCTCCGGATCGCGGCTCACCTCCGGCTGATAGCCCAGGCGCCGCACCGCGTAGGTGACGGAGGCCAAGTTGGCGCAGCCGGTATCCAAAATCACCACGTTCATCACAGCACTCCTTTCGAGCTCGGCAGGGTATTGCCCTCGACGCGGATCGCCTGGCGCAGCGTGCGGCCAAACACTTTGAACAGGCTCTCGACCCGGTGGTGGTCGTTTTTGCCCTTGGTCTTCAGGTGCAGCGTGCAGCCCATGGTGTAAGAGAGCGAACGGAAGAAGTGCTCGACCATTTCGGTGCTGAGATCGCCGACGCGCTGATAGTTGAACTCGGCCTTGTACTCCAGGTGCGGGCGGCCGGAGATATCCAGCGCGCAGCGCGCCAGGCATTCGTCCATCGGCAACACGAAGCCGAAGCGGGCGATGCCGCGCTTGTCGCCGAGCGCCTTGTTCAGCGCTTCACCCAGCGCCAGGCCGGTGTCTTCCACCGTGTGGTGATCGTCGATATACAGATCGCCTTTGACGTCGATCTCCATGCGGAAGCCGCCGTGGGTGGCGATCTGATCCAGCATGTGATCGAAGAAGCCGACGCCGGTTTTGATCTTGCTGCCGCCTTCGCGATCCAGCCACACGTTGACGTCGATCTGCGTCTCTTTGGTCACGCGATTAACCCGCGCATGGCGATCGCGCAGCGTCAGCTGGCGCACGATCTCTTTCCAGCCCAGCACGCCGCGCTGGTAGCGCAGCCCCTGGATGCCCATGTTTTCTGCCAGCTGCACGTCGGTCGGTCGATCGCCGATCACGTAGCTGTGGGCGGCATTCAGCACGCCGGGTTCGAGGTAACCCTTCACCAGCGCGGTTTTCGGCTTGCGGCAGTCGCAGTTGTCCGCCGGCAGGTGCGGGCAGATCAGCACATCGGCGAACTGAATGCCCTGCGAGCTGAGGATCTGCATCATCAGGTTGTGCGGCGGGTCGAAGGTTTCCTGCGGGAAACTGGCGGTGCCGAGCCCATCCTGATTGGTGATCATCACCAGCTGATACCCCGCCTGTTGCAGCGCCAGCAGGGAAGGGATCACGTCCGGCTCGAGCGCCAGCTTGTCCAGGCGGTCAACCTGGAAATCTTCCGGTGGCTCGGCGATCAGCGTGCCGTCACGATCGATAAAGAGGATTTTTTGGCTCACATTGGCTCCTGGCGAGTCTGGTTGGCACCGGGCAGGGCGGACAAGGCGTCCACCACGCGTTGACATTCGTCGCGGGTGCCTATGGTGATGCGCAGGCAGCCGGACAACCCGGGCTGTTTGTTTTGGTCTCGTAAGATAATGCCCTGATCCCACAAGCTTTTAAACACATTACTTGAGGCGGTGAAGCGGGCCAGCAGGTAATTGCTGTCGCTGGCGAAAACCTGCTCGACGCAGGCGCATTTTTCCAACTGTTGCTGCAGCCAGCTGCGGGTGGCGGCAATGTCGGTGACGCGCTGGCGCATGGTGCGGATACCTTCTTCGCTCAGCGCCTGCGCGGCGATATCCGCCACCGGCGTCGAAAGCGGGTAAGGCGCGATCACTTTCAGCAGCAGGGCGATCAGATCTTCGTTCGCGAGCGTAAAGCCGCAGCGCAGGCCGGCCAGCGCAAAGGCCTTCGACAGCGTGCGCAGGATAGCCAGGTGCGGATAGTCGCTCAGCCACCCGGCCACCGAGGCCTGCGGGCAAAACTCGATATAGGCTTCGTCCACCGCGACGATCGCCTTGCCTTTGGCCAGCTCCAGCAGGTTGCGCAGAGAGTCCGGATCGATCAGGTTGCCGGTCGGGTTGTTCGGGCTGCAGACGTAGATCAGCTTCACGTTGTCCATGCTGTCTGCGATGGCCGGCAGATCCAGCTGCCAGTCTTCTTTGGCGGCTACGGTGCGGCGCTCCACGCCGAAGGTTTCGGCGCTGACGGCGTACATGCCGTAGGTCGGCGGGCAGAACAAGATGGCGTCTTTACCCGGCTCGCAGAAGGCGCGGATCAGCAGCTCGATGCCTTCATCGGCGCCGCGGCTGACCAGCACCTGCTCTTTCTTCACCCCGGCGTAGGCGGCGTAGCGTTCGATCACCAACGCCGGCTGGCACTCCGGATAGCGGTTGAAGGTTTGCGCGGTCAGCTGGAACTCGGGCGCGATCGGGTATTCGTTGGCATTGAGCCACACGTCGCCCTTACCGCCGAGGCGACGCGCCGATTGATAAGGGGTCAGCTCGCGAACGTTGGCGCGCGCCAGTTTTTCGATGCTCATGCTTGCTCCTTCAGGGCGGCGACGCGCAGGGTCACGGCGTTCTTGTGGGCGATCAGCTGCTCGGCGGCAGCCAGCGTCTCGATGGTGGCGGCCAGGTTGCTGAAGCCCTGCGGCGTCAGCTCCTGCACCGTCATGCGTTTTTGAAAATCGGCCAGCCCCAGGCTGGAGCAGGTGGCGGTGTAGCCGTAGGTCGGCAGCACGTGGTTGGTGCCGGAGGCGTAATCGCCGGCGGACTCCGGCGACCAGTCGCCGAGGAACACCGAGCCGGCGCTGGTGATGCCGTCTACCAGCTCGCGCGCATTGCGGGTCTGAATGATCAGGTGCTCCGGGCCGTAGCGGTTGCTGATGGCCACGCACTCAGGCAGATCGCGCGCTACGATCAGGCGGCTGCTCGCCAGCGCCTGGCGGGCGGTCTCGGCGCGCGGCAGCTCGGCCAGCTGGTTTTCCACCGCTTCGGCCACTGCCTGCGCCATTGCCGCGTCCGGCGTCAGCAGGATCACCTGCGAATCCGGGCCGTGTTCGGCCTGCGACAGCAGATCGGAAGCGACAAACGCCGGGGTGGCGCCGGCGTCGGCGATCACCAGCACCTCCGAAGGCCCGGCCGGCATGTCGATGGCGGCGCCGTCGAGACGCTGGCTGACCTGCCGCTTGGCTTCGGTCACGAAGGCGTTGCCCGGCCCGAAGATTTTCGCCACGCGCGGTACGCTTTCGGTGCCGAATGCCAGGGCGGCGATCGCCTGTGCGCCTCCGACCTGAAACACTTCCTGCACGCCGCACAGCTGTGCCGCATACAGGATCTCATCGGCGATCGGCGGCGGCGAGCACAGCACCACCCGGCGGCAACCGGCGATGCGCGCCGGCGTCGCCAGCATCAGCACGGTGGAGAACAGCGGCGCCGATCCACCGGGAATATACAGGCCCACCGAGTCGATTGGGCGGGTCACCTGCTGGCAGCGCACGCCCGGCTGCGTTTCGACGTCCACCGGCGGCAGGCGCTGCGCGTTGTGGAAGGTGTCCACGTTGGCGACGGCCACCGCCATCGCCTGTTTGATGTCATCGCCCAGTCGGGCGCAGGCGGCGGCGATCTGCTCGGCGCTGACGCGCAGCGCGGCGACGTCCGCCTTGTCGAAACGGGCGCTGTAGTCGCGCAGCGCCCGATCGCCGTTGGCCTTCACGTTGTCGAGGATCTCGCTCACCGTGCGGGTGATGCTGTCGGAAGCGGCGATTGCCGGGCGCATCAGCAGCTCGGCCTGGCGTTCGGCGCTGCACGTTGCCCAATCGATCGGCGTGTTGAAGGTCGACATGGCGTTACTCCATCATCTTTTCAATCGGCAGCACCAGAATCGAGCTGGCGCCGAGCGCTTTCAGTTTTTCCATGGTTTCCCAGAACAGGGTTTCGCTGCTCACCATGTGCATCGCCACGCGGTTCTGCGCGCCGGCCAGCGGCAGAATGGTCGGGCGCTCGGCGCCCGGCAGCAGCGCGACGATCTCGTCCAGCTTCTCGCTCGGCGCGTGCAGCATGATGTATTTGGATTCGCGCGCCTGGATCACGCCCTGAATGCGGGTCATCAGGCGGTCGATCAGCTGCTGCTTGGCTTCCGGCATTTCGCCGTCGCGCTGAATCAGGCAGGCCTTGGAGCGGTAGATCACTTCCACTTCGCGCAGGCCGTTGGCCTCCAGCGTGGCGCCGGTAGAGACCAGATCGCAGATGGCGTCGGCCAGGCCGGCGCGCGGCGCCACTTCCACCGAGCCGTTCAGCAGGCAAGATTTAAAGCGCACGCCCTGCTTGTCGAGGTATTGCTTCAGCAGGTGCGGGTAAGAGGTGGCGATGCGGGCGTCCTGCAGGTTTTGCGGGCCGGTATATTCGGCGTCGAGCGGGGTGGCCAGCGACAGGCGGCAGCCGCCGAAATCGAGGCGGCGCAGGGTGAAGTAGCGCGGGTCTTCGCCCTGAGCGCGGCGGCTGAGCAGCTCTTCTTCCAGCACGTTTTCGCCGATGATGCCCAGATCGACCACGCCGTCCATCACCAGGCCCGGAATGTCGTCGTCGCGCACGCGCAGGATATCGATCGGCATGTTTTCCGCGAAGGCGATCAGGCGCTGTTGCTGCAGGTTGATCTTGATGCCGCAGCGCGCCAGCAGCTCCTGGGATTCATCGCTCAGGCGGCCCGACTTCTGCATTGCGATCCGTAAACGTGTCTTGTCCAGCATGGTAACCTCTGTTTAATCTGTAATTTTATGAATTTATTGTAAAAACTATTCTTTTCTGTCTGTCCGGAGCCAAAAAAAAACCCTCGGAAGAAATCTTCCGAGGGCTCTCTCTTGCGTTCTGCGCGCCACTGGAAGATTAACAAACCGTCTTCCAGCACTCATCGCCTGAAAGACTAGTCAGGGTGATGGTGATGATGGTGGTTGAACTGAACGCGTGTCATGGTGTTTTTCTCTAATCAAAAGCCGGTAAAAACCGTATGCCAATTAAGCTAAACTATCCGCTGTCCACCGCGCAACCCTTTTTTAACGTCATAAATTTAATTTATTGAAACAGGTTAGGTTATTAGCCACAGACGGCTTTACCTAACCTTAAGCCGGGCAGATTGTATCGCCGTGCACAGTGGCGTAGCCTTAGGGGTAGGGCGCTGCGATCTTCAGGAGAGGAAGAGGATGAAAAAGGTAGCCATTATTGGTTTGGGTTGGCTGGGCATGCCGTTGGCGCTGTCGCTGATGGGGCGCGGGTATGATGTGGTCGGCAGCAAAACCACGCCGGACGGCGTCGAGGCCGCGCGCATGAGCGGCATCGAATGCTATCAACTGGAGCTGACGCCGGAGCTGGTGTGCGATCCGGACGATCTGGAATCGCTGCTGCGCGTGGATGCGCTGGTGGTGACGCTGCCCGCTCGCCGCACCGTCGAAGGCAGCGAGAACTATTTCAATGCGGTGCGTATGCTGGTGGACAGCGCGATGGCCTTCGGCGTGCCGCGGGTGATCTTTACCAGTTCCACCTCGGTGTACGGCGAAACCGCCGGCACGCTGCGCGAAGAGTCGCCGCTGCGGCCGGTCTCGCCGTCGGGCCGGGTGCTGGCCGAGCTGGAGCGCTGGCTGCATGAATTGCCGAACACCTCGGTGGACATTCTGCGGCTGGCGGGGCTGGTGGGCGCCGATCGTCACCCCGGTCGCTTCCTGGCGGGCAAGCTCGATGTGAAGGGCGGTTCGCAGGGGGTGAATCTGGTGCACCAGGACGACGTCATCGCCGCCATCCAGCTGTTGCTGAAGCTGCCGAAGGGCGGTCACGTGTACAACCTGTGCGCGCCGCGTCATCCGGCCAAACGCGAATTTTATCCGGCGCTGGCCGAGCAGCTGCACCTGGAGCCGCCGCAGTTCGCCGACGAAGCGGAGCAGGATGAGCGGCTGGTGGACGGCAACCGCATCTGCAACGAGCTGGGTTTTGAGTACCAGTATCCCGATCCGGCGCGCATGCCGGTCAGTTAAGGCAGCATGCGTCGTTTAAAGCGGGAAAAGGTGGCTCGTCACAAAGTCGACGAACAGCCTGATTTTGACTGACAGGTGGCGGCCCGACGGCCAGAGGACATGAAAAACCATGTTCTCGCGGTCGTATTCATCCAGAACCGTCACCAGGCTGCCCTGTTCCAGCTGTCTGCGCACGGCGATCTCCGGCAAATAAGCGATGCCGAGCCCTTGCTCCGCGAAGCACACCTGCGGATCGAGGGTATTTGTCACCATGCTGGCCGGCCGTTCGGGGATCATCTCCGTCTTGTCCCCCAGCGGCCAGACATCCAGTTTGCCGGTGCTGGGAAAGCGATAATGCAAACGGGCATGGCTTGTCAGATCCTCGGGCTTGCTCGGCATACCCGCTTGGCTGAAATAGCTTGGCGCGCCAACGAAAACCTTGCGGCAGGTCCCCAACCGACGGGCAACCAGCCGTGAATCGCTCGGGGTGCCGCTGCGGATAACGGCATCGAAACCTTCCTCAATCACGTCAACCAACCGATCCGAATAATCAATATCCAGCTCGATCTCAGGATAGCGGCGCTTGAAGTCCCCCAGTTTTGGCATGAAAAGCGTGCCCAGCGACGGGAGACTGATGCGCAGCTTACCCTGGGGCGTTCCTCGCGTTTGCAACAGTTCGGCTTCCGCGTCTTTCACCTCGCTCAAAATGCGCCGGCACCTTTCCAGGAACAAGGCGCCTTCCGGCGTCAGGTTGACCGTGCGGGTGGAGCGGTGAAACAACCGCACGCTGAGCCGTTCCTCCAGCCGGGCGATGGTTTTGCTGACCGCCGACGCGGAGATCCCCAGCTGTTGCCCGGCCGCCGTGAAACTGCGGCTTTCACTGACCCGCACGAAAACGTCGAGAGAACCCAAGCTTTCCATAGGCTTCCATTCTATTGATGACCTTTACGTCATGAGTGTTATTCACTTTAGCCTGTTTTTCTTTTATCGGCGAGTGGGCAGCATGATGCAAACGTCATCCGCAATGGGCGGAAACATCTTTGAATGGGGAGTGATTGATGAATCAAACGACGATACCTGCGCCTGCCGCGAGAAGCGATCGGTTGCCGCTGGGGGGCCTGCTGGCGTTGGCGATGGCCGCTTTCATCACGCTGCTGACCGAGATCATGCCGGCGGGCGTGCTTTCTTCGATTGCGGGCGATTTGAGCGTGTCTGAAAGCCTGGCGGGGCAATTCATCACCGCCTATGCGGTGGGGGCGTTGGTCGCCGCCATTCCGCTCACCGCATTGACGCAGGGCATGCGGCGCCGCCCCTTGCTCTTGAGTGCGATCGGCGGCTTTGCCATCGTCAACCTCGTCACGGCGCTGTCGCATGATTACCACGTCTCATTGGCGACGCGTTTCTTCGCCGGCGTTTTCGGCGGCATCGTTTGGTCCTTGCTGGCCGGTTACGCCGTGCGCATGTCACCGGCCCATCTTGGCGGCCGCGCTATTGCGATCTCCGGCGCCGGCGCCACCCTGGCGCTGGTGCTTGGCGTACCGCTCGGCACGTTGCTTGGCCGAGCCATCGGCTGGCAAGGCGCCTTTGGCCTGATGACGTTGATGGCGGTGATGCTCGTGGTGTGGATCATCGCCATCGTGCCGGATTTCCCCGGCCAGGCTAAGGCGCATCGCCCGTCTCTGAGCGGCGTATTCTTGCAATGCGGGATCCGCGCCGTGCTGTTCGTGGTGTTCACCTTCATCGTTGCCCACAACATTCTGTATATCTACCTGGAGCCTTTCCTCAAGCCGTCGGGGTTATCCGAGCGGGTCGATATCGTGCTGTTTATCTTCGGGCTGGGCGCGATTGCCGGATTGGGCGTCGCCGGGATGCTGGTCGATCGACGAGTCCAATCTCTCACGGTAATGAGCATCGTCACCTTTGCCCTCGCCGCCGTGCTGCTGGGGAGTGGGGGACGGATAGCCCCGATGGTTTATCTCGCGGTCGCATTGTGGGGCGTGGCTTTCGGCGGTTTCGCCACCCTCACGCAGACGGCATTGTCACGCCTTTCCGGCCGCGCGGCCGATATGGCGCAGTCCATGTATACGACGGGCTGGAATACCGCCGTGGCCGCCGGTGGCGCGATCGGCGGCATGCTGCTCGACAAGGGCGGAGCGGCCTCTTTTGCCTGGGCCATCATCGGGCTCCTCATCCTGTCTTTAACCGGCACGCTGTTTGCCATGAATCGGGCGCTGGCCTCTCAGCGATGAGGCGATTGGCGTGCGGCGCGCGCCAAATCCTCCAGCAGCGCGTTCAACGCCTCGTCGGGCTGGACAGGGCGGCTGACCAGGCTGAGCGTGGCGCGGTAAGAGAGCGCCGCGCCGCCCAGCTGCCGCAGCAGCCCCTGTTCCACCCAGCGCGCCGCGTAGTGGGTGGGCAGGTAGCCGAGACAGGAACCGCTCAGTACCAGATGGGCGACGCTTTCCATATGGTGGGCCACCGCAGCCAGGTGAGGCGGCGCGATCGGGCACAGCTGCTGCGCCAGCAGGTAGCCGCGCTTGACCCAACGCGCGTTTTCAATCTGCTCGCGCTCCGGTTCTTCCACCGCGAACAGCGGGTGATCCGCGCTGCAGTAGATCGCCTGCGTCTCCTCCAGCCATGACTGATAACGCAACGCCTCCAACTGTTGGCCGAAGTAGCCGATGCCCAGATCGAGCTGCCGGTGCAGCAGCCCCTGCTCAATCTCGTTCGGTGAACAGATGCGGCACTGCAATTGCACGTCCTGGTGTCGGCGCTGGAAGTGTTTGATGGCCTGGCTGAACGGGTTGCCCGGCAGCGAAACCAGATTATCCACCAGACCGATCTGCAGATCGCCGGTCAGCAGGCCGTTCAGCGACTGGCTGACCCGGGTGAAGTCGCGGGCGGCGTTGAACAGCGAACGGCAGGCGATCAGCATGCGTTCGCCCTTGGGCGTCAGCCGGAAGCCTGAGCGGCCGCGTTGGCACAGGCGAAAACCCAGCCGGGTTTCCAGCGAGGCCAGGTGGGTGCTGATGGTGGATTGGTTCATCAGCAGCGTTTCCTGCGCGGCGCTGACGCCCTGGGCTTCTGCCACCGCGACGAACACCCGCAGCAGTTTCAGATCGATATCGCTTAGGTTGGTGAGCATTCCCCCTCCGCAGAACGTCGGCCGGTTAACCCATTTTTAACATCGAAGAAATAGGGGCGGCGCTGAAGATATGGCCTTCCTTATGGCATGAATTGGAAATAAAAATCAATACTTCAATAAGTTAGTTGCATCGCGTTTTTCGATGTTTACATGCAAAAGCGGGAATGGTAGCCGGGGTGGCCAACGGGGTAGTCTGCGAATGTTGCTCAAATGTTTCAATTCATCGCAGATCAAGACAAGGAAACGCCATGCTGAACCAACCCCAAAGCGGTAACGACATGCCGCGCTTTGCCGGTATTCCCACCATGATGCGCCTGCCCGCGGCCGACCAGGCGCACGGTCTGGATGCCGCCTTTGTCGGCATTCCGCTGGATATCGGCACCTCCAACCGCAGCGGCACCCGCTATGGCCCGCGCCAGATCCGCCAGGAGTCGGTGATGATCCGCCCTTACAACATGGGCACCGGCTCCGCCCCGTTCGAACGTCTGCAGGTGGCCGATCTGGGGGATGTCGCCATCAACCCTTACAGCCTGGCGGACAGCGTGCAGCGCATCGAGGCGGCTTACCACGAGATCCTGGCGCACGGCTGCATGCCGTTGACGCTCGGCGGCGACCACACGCTGACGCTGCCGGTGCTGCGCGCCGTCGCCCGTCGGCATGGCCCGGTCGGGCTGATCCACGTCGATGCGCATTCCGACACCAACGAGGAGATGTTCGGCGAACAGCTGGCGCACGGCACCACCTTCCGCCGCGCGTTCGAGGAGGGGCTGCTGGCGCCGGAAAAGGTGGTGCAGATTGGCCTGCGCGGCAGCGGCTATGCGGCGGACGACTTCGACTGGTCACGGCGCCAGGGCTTCCGCGTGGTGCCGGCCGAGGCCTGCTGGCACCGGTCGCTGACGCCGCTGATGGCGGAGATCCGCGAACAGATGGGCGATGCGCCGGTTTACCTCAGCTTCGATATCGACGGACTGGATCCGGCCTTCGCACCGGGCACCGGCACGCCGGAAGTCGGCGGGCTGTCGGTCTGGCAGGGGCTGGAGATCGTGCGCGGCTGCCACGGGCTGAACCTGGTGGGCGGCGACGTGGTGGAGGTGTCGCCACCTTACGATCGCTCCGGCAACACGGCGCTGCTGGCCGCCAACCTGCTGTTTGAAATGTTGTGCGTGCTGCCGGCCCGCTGAGGCCGGTGCGCTGACCCTACCGGCGGAGCGGTTGCGTCGGGGCCCCTGATAACAATAACAACGGAGTGGAGGTACCCATGAATCTCGATCTGCTGGTCGTGGTGTTTTACTTTCTGGTGATAGGCGCGGTGGGGTGGATGGGCATTCGCCGCGCCAATTCCAAAGAGGCGTATCTGGTCGCCGGGCGCAATCTGGGGCCGGGGCTGTATTTGGGCACGCTGTCGGCGGTGGTGCTCGGCGGCGCGTCGACCATCGGCAGCGTCAAACTCGGCTACACCTACGGCATCTCCGGCGTCTGGCTGTGCGGTGCGCTCGGGCTGGGCATCGTGGTGCTGAGCCTGGTGCTGGCCAAGCCGCTGCTCAAGTTGAAGCTGTATACCGTCAGCCAGGTGCTGTCGCGACGCTATCACCCGGCGGCGCGGGTCACCAGCGGCGCGATCATGCTGGCGTATGACCTGATGGTGGCGGTGACCTCGATCATCGCCATCGGCAGCGTGATGCAGGTGATGTTCGGCCTGTCGTTCAGCGCGTCTATCCTGCTCGGCGGCGGGCTGGTGGTGCTGTATTCGACGCTGGGGGGCATGTGGTCGCTGACGCTGACCGACATCATTCAGTTCATCATCATGACCGTCGGCATGATGCTGGTGCTGATGCCGATGAGTATCGTCAAGGCCGGCGGCTGGGAAGCCTTCACCAGCCTGCTGCCCGCCGGTTACTACCAACTGTCGTCGATCGGGTTGGACACCATTCTGGTGTTCTTCCTGATCTACTTCTTCGGCATTCTGATCGGCCAGGACATCTGGCAGCGGGTGTTTACCGCCCGCAGCGCCAACGTGGCGCGCTTCGCCGGGCTGGGGGCGGGCGTCTATTGCGTGCTGTACGGCGTGACCGGTGCGCTGATCGGCATGGCCGGCAAGATCGTGCTGCCGTCGCTCAGCAACACCGACGGCGCCTTTGCCGCCATCGCGCAGGCGGTGTTGCCGGTCGGCGTCAGCGGGCTGGTGGCCGCCGCGGCCCTGGCGGCGCTGATGTCCACCGCCAGCGCTTGTCTGCTGGCCTCTTCCACCATCGCGCTGGAGGACGTATTGCCGGCCATCCGGCGCAAACCTTCCGGCGGGTTGGCCGCCGGGCGCTTCACCACGCTTCTCATGGGTATGGCCATGCTGGGGCTGGCGTTTGTGGTACGCGACGTGCTGGCGGCGCTGACGCTGGCTTACAACCTGCTGGTGGGCGGCATGCTGATCCCGCTGGTGGGGGCGATCTTCTGGCCGCGCGCCACCAGCGCCGGGGCCATCGCCAGCATGCTGACCGGCAGCCTGTGCGTGGTGGGGCTGATGATCTGGCACGGCATCGACGCCAACAGCCCGATCTACGGCGGCCTGCTGGGCGGCGGCGTCGCCTTCGTGTTGGGCAGCCTGTTGAGCCGCCCGGCAGCGCAGCTGCAGCCGCAAACCGAGCGTTGAGACGAGGCTAATGATCGCGACGAGGTGGAACATGAACAATCGCAATGTGGCGTCACGCCCAAAAATTGAAGTGCGCTCGATAGACTATGTGCCCCGTCACGAGCGGCATGGCAAGGTTTGGCATCAGGCGCCGTTTTGGTTTACCGGTAATTTCGTTTTGACGACGATGGTGGTCGGTTTCACCGGCCCTGCGTTGGGGTTGGGCGCGCTTTATTCGATGCTGGCCATTGCCGCCGGCGTAGGGTTCGGCACGTTCTTCATGGCGTGTCATGCCAATCAGGGGCCGCGCATGGGGCTGCCGCAGATGATCCAGTCGCGGGCCCAATTCGGCCTGCGTGGCGCCATCGTTCCCTTTGCCGCCGTGGTGTTTGTTTACATCGGTTTTAACGTGTTCAACGTTATTCTCGCGACCGATGCGATCAACACGGTGTTGCCGGGGCACCGTCTGCCCTGGTATGCGTTGCTGATCACGGTGGCCGTGCTGTTGGCGATCGTCGGCCACGATATGCTGCATGCGGTGCAGCGCTGGCTGACCTATGTGATGATGGCGGTGTTCGGCGTGCTGACGATCGGCGCCGTGTTGTCGCTGCGGATGGATGCCGCCGTCGGCGCCGGGCATTTCTCGTGGGCGGCCTTTTTGATTCAGCTGTCGGCCGCCGCCGGCTATCAAATCAGCTATGCGGTGTACGTCTCCGACTATTCACGCTATTTGCCGCATGAAACGCCGTCTACCAACGTGATCTTTTGGACTTATCTGGGGGCGGCCGGATCGGCGCTTTGGCTGATGTCGCTGGGCGCATTTCTGGCCTCAGCCCTACCGGCCCCCGATGCGATCGGCAGCGTACAGGCGGTGGGTAATGCCGTTTACCCGGGATTTGGCACGCTGGCCGTGCTGATCGCCGTGCCCTCGCTGGTCGGCATCATGGCGGTCAATTGTTATGGCGCGATGCTGACCAGCCTCAGCGCGATTGACGCGTTCCGTAAAGTGACGCCGACGTTGAGATTACGCATGATCGGCATTGGCGTCGTCGCCCTGACGGTGTTTGCGGTGGCGTTGGCTATCCCGGCGAGCTATCTCGCCAGCTTCAATACCTTCGTGCTGCTGATGCTGTATTTCCTGGTGCCCTGGACGGCGGTGAATCTGATGGACTTTTACGTGGTGCGCGGCGGGCATTACGCGATCGGTGAAATCTTCAACCCGGCGGGGATCTACGGCCGCTGGGGGCGCTCCGGCCTGACGGCCTACGCGATCGGCCTGCTGGCGATGGTGCCGTTCATGACGTTGGGCTTTTACACCGGCCCCTTTGCTGTTTTACTGGGCGGTGCGGATATCGCTTTTCTGGTCGGCCTGCTGGTGGCCGGGAGCGTTTATGTCGTGATGTGCCGGAAGCTCGATCTTGAAGCCGAACGGCGGGTGGCGTTGTGCTGCGAGGGTTTATTGGAAGGAGAACGGGAGTGAAGGAAAAAATCAGCGTCGCATGCTGCCAGTTAGCGTTGCGGGTCGGGGAAGCGGAACACAATCGGGCGCTGTCCGCCCAGGCGATCCGCCGGGCGGCGCAGCGCGGCGCCAACGTCATCGTGCTGCCGGAGCTGGTGAACAGCGGCTACGTGCTGCGCGATAAGGCGGAGGCACGGGCGTTGGCCGAGGCCGAAGACGGGCCGAGCCTCAGCCTGTGGGGAGCCCTGGCGCGCGAGTTGGATGTGGCGATCGTCGCCGGTTTCTGCGAGCGCCTGCCCGATGGCGAGGTGGCCAACAGTGCGGCATTGATCGATGCGCAGGGGGTGAGGGCGATTTATCGCAAAGCGCACCTGTGGCACGAAGAGAGCACCATTTTTACCGCCGGCGATCGGCCGCCGCCGGTCATCGAGACCCGCTTCGGCCGGTTGGCGGTGATGATCTGTTACGATCTCGAATTCCCGGAGTGGGTGCGGCTGCCGGCGCTGGCCGGCGCTCAGCTGCTGTGCGCGCCGGTCAACTGGCCGCTGGCGCCGCGCCCGCAGGGCGAACGGCCGGCGGAGATGGTGAAGGCGCAGGCCAACGCCGCCGTCAATCGGCTGTTCATCGCGGTGTGCGATCGTTGCGAAACGGAGCGCGGCGTTGCGTGGATCGGCGGCTCGGCGATCGTCGACGCCGACGGTTACCCGTTGACGCAGAGCCTGGCGGGCGAAGGCATGGTGCTGGCATCGATGGATATCGGCGCGGCCGATGACAAGCGCATCGGCCGCCACAATCACGTGCATCGCGATCGGCGGCCGATGCTGTACTGAAGCGGCGGGGCGGGCTGCCCCGCAGAGGTTTTTTGCCGGCGGCAACAGCCGCCGTTTTGGCGCTTACAGCCAGCCCGATTTCTTCAGCTTCTGATACAGGAAAATGCAGCCGACGGCGGTCACCCCCAGCGTGGCGTGGTAGGCCCACGGGAACTTCAGCTCCGGCATGTCGGCGAAGTTCATGCCGTACAGGCTGAAGACCACCGTCGGAATGGCCAAAATCGCCCCCCAGCCCGCCAGCCGTTTCACCACTTCGTTCTGCTTGACCGTCACCAGCGCCAGATTGACGTGCATGGCGTTGGTCAGCATTTCACGCATGTCGTCGATATTGCTGACCACCTGATGCGCGTGATCCTGCACGTCGCGCACGTAGGCGCGCAGCTCTTTCGGGATCACCTCTTCGTGCAGGCGGATCAGCTGGTTGCAGATTTCATCCATCGGCAGCGCGGCGTTGCGCAGCGCCAGCAGATGGCGGCGCAGGGTATAGACGTTCTCGATCGCCGCCTGATCGAACTCCGACTGGAACATGTTGGCTTCGATATTCTCGATGGTACTCTCGAAGCGCGCCACCACGCTGCGGTAGTTGTCCACCACGAAGTCCAGCACCGAATAGAGGGCGAAGCCCGGCCCGCGGCACATCTGCTTGCGGTTCTCTTCCGCCTTGGCGCGGATCGGCGCGTAGCTGGGCGAGGCGCCGTGGCGCACCGTCACCAGAAAGTTTTTGCCGACGAAGAAGTGGGTTTCACCGTATTCGATTTCGTCGTGCTCGCCCCACTGCGCGGTTTTAACCACGATGAACAGCGAATCGCCGTAGGTCTCCAGCTTCGGCCGCTGGTGCGCGCACAGCGCGTCTTCGATCGCCAGATCGTGCAGGCCGAATTCCTCCTGCACCTTGCGCATAAACGCCGGTTCCGGCTGCCGGAGCCCCAGCCAGACGAAGGTGTCCGGCTGTTTGACCACCTCGCTGATATCGTCGATGGTCACTTCGCCCAGCCGTTGGCCGGCTTTGTACGCCACACAGTTCACCACCATGCTTTTGCTGTCCATCCGTCCATCCATTAATCAGTCAGGGTTTTGGTGAGAAAATAACACTCATGTTCCACCGGATACTCTTTCAGCGTCATTTGCAGCTGATAGCCGAGTTTTTCGTAGAACGGCCGCGCCTGGAAGCTGAAGGTATCCAGGCGAGCGTAGCGGCAGCCACGTGCCTGCGCCTCGCGTTCGGCGGCGCGCATCAACCGGCCGCCGAGGCCGCTGCCGCGTTGGGAGTCCGCCACCCACAGCCACTCGACGCTCAGCCAGTTGCCCCAGGTTTCGGCGGTCAGCCCGCCGATCACCGTGCCGGCCTCGTCGCGCGCATAGACGCTGAGCGGCTTGCGGTGACGGGCGTCGATATGCGGCAGGTTGTAAGCGCGCAGGCCTTGCCTGATCGCATCGAGGGTGTGTTCGTCAATCGCGTCGGTAACGGTAATGTCCATGATTCCTCCTGGGTGATGCGTTAACTTAAGCACACTGCGGCCAAAAGGCAACCTGTTGAAATGTAATGCAAACGACCGCGCCCGCTGAGTGGGCTACACTAAACGGGTCATTTCACCCCCAGGAGGATGCCATGCCCCGATTGACTTTGCTGGCCGGTTTGCTGCTGTGCAGCGGCCTGCTGCACGCCGTGCCGACGGTCAGCCAACTGCAGGACGGTCTGGAACACCCGTGGTCGCTGGCCTTTTTGCCGGCGGAACAAGGCCTGCTTATCACCGAGCGGCCCGGCCGGCTGCGGCTGTGGCAGCAGGGCAAAGGCCTGTCGCCGCCGATCGCCGGCGTGCCGCAGGTTTACGCCGAGGGGCAGGGCGGCCTGCTGGAGGTGTTGCCGGCCCCCGACTTCGCCGCCAGCCGCCGGGTGTACCTCAGCTTCGCCGAACCGGGCGAGGGCGGCAAAGCCGGCACGGCGGTCGGCTACGGCCGTTTGAGCGAAGACGGCGCGCGGCTGGAAAACTTCAAGGTGATCTTCCGCCAGCTGCCCAAGCTGTCGGTCGGCAATCACTTCGGCGGCAAGCTGGCGTTCGACCGGCAGGGCTACCTGTTTATCGCGTTGGGCGAAAACAACCAGCGGCCGACGGCGCAGGAGACCGACAAGCTGCAGGGCAAGCTGGTGCGGCTGACCGCCGAAGGCGCAGTGCCGCCGGACAACCCCTGGGTCGGCCAGGCCGGCAAACGGCCGGAAGTTTGGTCCTACGGCCACCGGAATCCGCAAGGGCTGGCGCTGAACCCGTGGAGCGGCGCGATCTGGGAGCACGAGCACGGCCCGCGCGGCGGCGATGAGCTCAACCTCCCGCAGCCGGGTAAAAACTACGGCTGGCCGCTGGCCACCTACGGCATCAATTATTCCGGCCAGCCGATCCCGGAGGCCAGGGGGGAACGGGTGCCCGGCACCGAACAGCCGCTGCACTATTGGCGGGTTTCGCCCGGCCTCAGCGGCATGGCGTTTTATGACGGGCAGCGCTTCCCCGCCTGGCGGCACTCGCTGTTCATCGGCGCGCTGGCGCAAAAGGAACTGATTCGCCTGACGCTGGAAGGCGACAAGGTGGTGGCGGAAGAGCGGTTGCTGGGCGATCGCGGCGAGCGCATTCGCGAGGTACGCAGCGGGCCGGATGGCTACCTGTATCTGCTGACGGACGAGCGGGACGGCAAGCTGCTGAAAGTCGGGGCGTCGTAACGCCCCGCAGCGATCAGGTGAGTTCGCTCATCACGCCGCGCTGGTAGGCGGGGCGAGCGCGCAGCTGCTGATACCAGCGCTCCATGTTCGGCCGCGAACGGCGGGCGATCGGCATCTCGAACCAGGCGTAGGCGAAGCTGCCGAGCGGAATATCGCCGAAGCCGAATGCATCGCCGGAGAGGTAAGGCTGGCGTGCCAGCGTCTGTTCAATGACGTCGAAGTGTTTTTCCAGCGTGGCGATCGCCGCTTCGATTTTCGCCATGTCGCGCAATTCCGGCGCGGTGCGTATCAGGCCCCAAAAGACGATGGTGAAGGCCGGGACGATAGTCGAGGTAGTCCAGTCCATCCACTTCTCGGCGGCGGCGCGTGCCTGCAGATCTTGCGGATAGAACGTCGCGTCGCCGAATTTCGCCGCCAGGTAGCGCACGATGGTGTTGGACTCCCACAGCACGAAGTCATCGTCCTGCAGCAGCGGCACCAGGCCGTTCGGGTTCAGCGCGCGGTAACTCTCTTCGTTCACCTTGCCGAACGCGCCGCCGGCGTTGATGTGGGTATAGCTCAGCCCCAGTTCGGCGGCGCACCACAGCACCTTCCTGACGTTGTTTGAATTCTCACGACCCCAAATGGTCAGCATGGGATAACTCCGTTAGCGGATTAAAGACCCTTAATACCTACGCCACAATGCGCTTTTTGTCACACCACAGGGCACTTTTTGCCTGCCGATCAGCGCTCCCAGCGGCATACTTCCCAGCCGTGCTCCGCCGCCAGCGCGCTCAACTCGCTGTCGGGGTTGATCACCGTAGCGCTGTCGACGAATTGCAGCATCGCCTTATCGTTGAGAGAGTCGCTGTAGCCGTGGCTGTGTTCGAATTTCAGGTGCGGATGCTGCGCCAGCCAGTGTTGCAGGCGGATCACCTTGCCCTGTTGGTAGGTCATGGTGCCGTAGGTGTTGCCGGTGAAGCGGCCGTCGCTGATTTCCACGCCGATCGCCAGCGCATCGTCGGCGCCGAGCTGTTCGGCGATCGGCGCCACCAGGTGCTCGCCGGTGGCGGAGATCACCAGGATGCAGTCGCCGCGCTCGCGGTGCCACTGTAGGCGCTCACGGGCGGCGGGGTAGACGCGCGGCAGGATATCGCGGCGAATGTAGCGTTGCACCCAGCCGGCTACGGTTTGCACGCTCAGGCCGGTCAGCGGCGCCAGCGTGGCCTGCATATAGTCCTCCATCGACAGCTTGCCCTGATAATAGAGCTGCATCAGCTGCTGCTCTTGCAGTTCCAGCTCCGCCGGCGCGAAGCCCTGGCCGACCAGCCAGCGGATCCACAGGCTGGCGCTGTCATCGTCAATCAGGGTTTCATCCAGGTCGAATAAGGCTAAATCCATCAGTATTTCTCCGGCAGGCAGGGTATGAGGTCGTTTACAGGATAGCGGATAGCGCCCATCGCCAGCCAGCGGCGTCGGCGAAATTGCGCAGAGCATAAGAAACATTGATGACGGTTTTGCGACAGTTTGTTGAACGTTTGCATAACTTAGAACGCAACAATATTGGCCGCCCCGGCGAGCGCGGTGATAACTATGAGGCAAACGCAGCCACCCGCTGGAGAGAGACAATGTTGATTATTCGCCTGTACGGCAGCCCGATCGCGATCGGGGAAGAAGAGGAACCGCATGATGACGCACCTGACGACGCTGAAGACGCTGCCGCTGCTGGATCTTTCGCAGCTTGACGGCGATGCGCGCCGGCGGCGCGCCTTTCTTGACGATTTGCGCGCGGCGGCCCGCGACGTCGGTTTTTTCTATCTGCGCGGGCACGGTGTGGACAGTGCGCTGAATGCGCGGCTGCAGCAGGTCGCGCGACAATTATTCGCGCTGCCGGAAGCCGACAAATTGGCGGTGCAGATGGTGCATTCGCCGCACTTTCGTGGTTACAACCGGGCGGCGGCGGAGCTGACGCGTGGCCAGCCGGACTGGCGTGAGCAGTTCGATATCGGCGCCGAACGCCCGGCGCTAACGCTGTCTGACGACACCCCGCGCTGGGCGCGTCTGCAGGGGCCAAACCAGTGGCCGGCGGCGCTGCCGACGCTGAAACCGCTGCTGCTGCAGTGGCAACAGGCGATGACCGCCATGTCGCTGCGGCTGCTGCGCGCTTTCGCTTTGGCGCTGTCGCTGCCGGAGCAGGCTTTCGATCGCTTGTACGGCGAGAAGCCCAACGAACACATCAAACTGATTCGCTACCCGGGGCGGGACGCTACCGCCAGCGCACAGGGCGTCGGCGCGCACAAGGACTCCGGCTTTCTCAGCTTCCTGCTGCAGGACGCGCAAAAAGGGCTGCAGGTGGAGGTGAGCGAAGGGCGGTGGATTGACGCCCAGCCGCGTGAGGACACCTTCGTGGTGAACATCGGCGAGCTGCTGGAGCTGGCGACCAACGGCTACCTGCGCGCCACGGTGCACCGGGTGGAAACGCCGCCGGCGGGGCGCGACAGGCTGTCGATCGCCTTCTTCCTCGGCGCGCGATTGGACGCGGTGGTGCCGTTGTATCAACTGCCGCCGTCGCTGGCGGCGCAGGCGCGCGGCCCGGCCAGCGATCCGCTCAATCCGCTGCTGCGCGACGTGGGGTATAACTACCTGAAAGGCCGCATCCGTTCCCACCCCGATGTGGCACAGCGCTTTTATCGGGACGTCATCGGCGTCTGAACATCAGGCACAAAAAAGCCCGGCGCGCCGGCCGGGCTGATGGCGATTGATTCGGGCGATTATTCCGCCAGCGCCTGCTGCAGATCGGCGATCAGATCTTCCACATCCTCAATCCCCACCGACAGGCGCACCAGCTGCGGCGTGATGCCGGTTGCCAGGCGCTGTTCCAGCGGAATGGAGGCGTGCGTCATGCTGAACGGCTGGCTGATCAGGCTTTCCACGCCGCCCAGGCTTTCCGCCAGGGTGAACAGGCGCGAGCGCTGAATGACCCGGCGCGCATAGGCGTCGTCGCCTTTCAACCGCACCGAGATCATGCCGCCGAAGCGCGTCATCTGGCGCGCCGCCAGCTCATGCTGCGGGTGGCTCGGCAGGCCGGGATAGTAGACGTTTTCCACCTGCGGCTGGCTCTCCAGCCACTGGGCGATGCGCAGCGCGCTGTCGCTGTGGCGCTGCATGCGCAGGGCCAGGGTGCGGATGCCACGCAGCGTCAGGAAGCTGCTGAACGGATCGAGAATGCCGCCGACCGCGTTTTGCAGGAAACCGAGCTGCTCCGCCAGCGCCGGGTTATCCCCCACCGCCGCGACGCCGGCCACCACGTCGGAGTGGCCGTTGAGGTATTTGGTGGCGGAGTGCACCACCACGTCAAAGCCCAGATCCAGCGGACGCTGCAGATACGGCGAAGCGAAGGTATTGTCCGCCACGCTGATTAGCTGATGCTTTTTGGCGATCGCGGCGATGGCGCTCAGATCCGCCAGTTTCAGCAAGGGGTTGGTCGGGGTTTCCACCCAGATCATTTTGGTATCCGGCTCGATCGCCTGTTCCAGCCCGGCGAGATCCGCCGGTGACACGTAGGTGACGCGCAGGCCGGCGGTGCGGCTGCGCACCTTTTCCAGCAGGCGATAGGTGCCGCCGTACAGGTCGTCTACCGCGATCAGGTGGCTGTCTTTATCGAGCAGCTCCAGCACCGTGGAACAGGCCGCCAGGCCGGAGGCGAAGGCGTAGCCGCGGCTGCCGCCTTCCAGTTCGGCGATGGCGCTTTCCAGCGCGGTGCGCGTCGGGTTGGCGCTGCGGGAGTATTCGTAGCCGGTATGCTCGCCCGGCGCCGGTTGGGCGTAGGTGGAGGTGGCGTAAATTGCCGGCATCACGGCGCCGGTGGCGTCCGGGGTGTAACCGGCGTGAACGGTCAACGTATCAAACTTGGCCATAATGGGTCCTTATTAACGTAATTTTTGGCGCCAGGCGTTTAGCACGTCTGTGCGGGTAATCAGGCCGAGGAAGCGCTCGCCGTCGAGCACCACCGCGACGTGGCCATGGTTGAAAGTGGCCTGCAATTCTTCGTAGCCGGCTTCTTTTTGCAGCGTATGGACCCGCTTGGTCATTGCGCTACTGGCCGGCAGGCTGAAGTGGGCGGCGTCGGCCTGGACGGCGTTCAGCAGATCCCACTCATCGATCAGGCCGACCACCCGATCGCCTTCCAGCACCGGCAGCTGCGAGATGTCGTACAGCCGCATGCGGGCGTGCACGATCGCCAGCGTGTCGTCCGGCGCGGCAGAAACGGCGGCGCCTTCGTCGTGGCGGTAGGCGATCAGATCGCGCAGATCGCCGTGCTGCGGTTTGCTCAGCAGGCCCTGTTCCAGCATCCAGTGGTCGTTATACATTTTAGACAGGTATTTGTTGCCGCTGTCGCAGACAAAGGTCACTACCCGCTTGGGTTCGGTCTGTGCGCGGCAGTAACGCAGTGCGGCGGCCAGCAGGGTGCCGGTGGACGAGCCCGCCAGCACGCCTTCCTTGCGCAGCAGATCGCGCGCGGTGGTGAAGGCTTCTGCGTCGCCGATGCGGTAAGCGTGGCGGACCTGGTCAAAGTCGCTGAGCGGCGGGACGAAGTCTTCGCCGATGCCTTCCACCAGCCAGCTGCCCGCTTCCCCGATGTGGCCGTTGTCGAGATAGTCCGCCAGGATAGAGCCGGCAGGGTCGGCCAGCACGAATTCCGTCTGCGGCGAAACGTCGGCGAAATAGCGGCTCAGCCCGCCCAGCGTGCCGCCGGAGCCGACGCCAACCACGATAGCGTCTACGTCATGCTCCATCTGCTGCCACAGTTCGGGCGCGGTGGTGGTGGTATGGGCCGCCGGGTTGGCCGGGTTGTTGAACTGATCGATATAAAAGGCGCCGGGGATCTCCCCGGCCAGGCGTTTGGCGTAATCCTGATAGTAAGCCGGATGCCCCTTGCCGACGTCCGAGCGGGTCAGCAGCACTTCCACGCCCAGTGCGCGCAGGTGGAAGATCTTCTCGCGGCTCATCTTGTCCGGCACCACCAGCAGCAGCTTATAGCCTTTCAGCGCCGCCACCAGTGCCAGTCCCAGGCCGGTATTGCCGGCGGTGGCTTCGATGATGGTGCCGCCCGGCTGCAGCTTGCCGTCGCGCTCGGCCTGCTCGATCATTGACAGCGCCACGCGGTCTTTGATCGAACCACCGGGGTTTTGATTCTCCAGCTTGACGAACAGCCGGCACGGGCCGGTATCGAACTGGGTCAGTTCCAGCATCGGGGTATTGCCAATCATCTCGATGACGGAATGGGGGATCGCCATGACTCATCTCCAGGATTATTCGGTATAAAAGTCGTTATATGGATGATAGCGCTGAGGATAAGCGCTTTAAAAAGAACAAATAACGGTTCTATATGCCATTATGGAATATATTAATCTTTTTTAGACGTATAGATGCGCAGATGTTTAGCGGTGCAGATGCTTGGCCGTGTAGCCGTGGGTGGATGCAAAAATACGCGTCGCGATGCTTTTTTGAACGATAAGCGGGGGCCTGCGTACAGTTATGTAAAAATGCTGAAAATTCACGCTAAACCCTGCAAAAATAAGATAAATCACATAAACTCACAGCAAGGGCATTTTCGGTGCGTTGCGTTACCCGCTATGGGCGCCGCAGGGGGTTGCGGCCGGCACGCGCGCACCGGGCCACTCTCGCTGGTTGGCTTAAAACGTGAACATGTTTGAAAGTTAACGCTATTTCAATGGTTTGAATGGACACTCTGGCGACGTCATGATGAAAAAAAACTTATCCACTTCCCTGAAAAAACTGACCTTCAGCGTAGGCATCCTGTTGCTGGCCGCCCCGGCCGTGCACGCGGCCGAGCCGCCGGCGCCGCCGCAGGTAGACGCCAAGGCCTACATTCTGATGGATTACAACAGCGGCAAGGTGCTGACCGAAGGCAATGCCGACACCCGTCTCGATCCCGCCAGCCTGACCAAGATCATGTCCAGCTACGTGATCGGCCAGGCGATCAAGGCCGGCAAGATCAAGCCGGAAGACCTGGTCACCGTCGGCAAAGACGCCTGGGCGCCCGGTAACCCGGCGCTGCGCGGTTCTTCGCTGATGTTCATCAAGCCGGGCGATCAGGTGCCGGTACTGGAGCTGAATAAGGGCATCGTGATCCAGTCGGGCAACGACGCCAGCATCGCGCTGGCGGACTACGTGGCGGGCAGCCAGGATTCGTTCGTCGGCCTGATGAACAACTACGCCAAATCCCTGGGCCTGCAGAATACCCACTTCCTGACGGTGCACGGTCTGGATGCGGAAGGGCAGTACAGCACGGCGCGCGACATGGCGCTGCTGAGCCAGGCGCTGATCCGCGACGTGCCGGACGAATACGCGCTGCATAAAGAAAAAGAGTTCACCTTTAACAAGATCCGCCAGATTAACCGTAACCGCCTGCTGTGGAGCAGCAACCTGAACGTCGACGGCATCAAGACCGGTTACACCAGCGGCGCCGGCCATAACCTGGTGGCGTCGGCCACCGACGGCCCGATGCGTCTGATCTCGGTGGTGCTGGGCGCGCCGAGCGATCGCGTACGCTTCAGTGAAAGCGAAAAGCTGCTGACCTGGGGCTTCCGCTTCTATGAAACCGCGACGCCGATCAAGGCCGATAAGCCGTTCGTCACCCAGAAAGTGTGGTTCGGCGACGTCAGCGAAGTGCCGCTCGGCGTAGCGAAAGACGCCTCGGTCACCATTCCGAAAGGGCAGATGAAAAACCTGAAGGCCAGCTACAAGCTGACCCAGCCGACGCTGGAAGCACCGCTGGCGAAAAACCAGGTGGTCGGCACCATCGATTTCCAGCTGGACGGCAAAACCATCGAGCAACACCCGCTGGTGGTGATGCAAGAGGTGAAAGAGGGCAACTTCTTCAGCCGCATCTGGGATATGGTGATGATGAAGCTGAGCCAGTGGTTCGGCGGGATCTTCGGCTAAATACCCTGATGTGAGGCGCGCGCCCCGGGCGCAAGATTCTCGACCAAGCCGCAACGGAGACGTTGCGGCTTTTTTTCGCGAGTTCCTGGGTCGCGGTGATTAAAAGTAGTCCACCAGCATGGTGGCGCCGCTGGTGAAATCGCCTTCCGCCAGGGTGACGGCGCTGTTTTTCACCGGCACTGCATCAAGCGTCGGCGGATTGGCGTAATCGATGTTCAGCGGCGTATTGATGGCGAAGGCCTTACCGTTGGCCAACAGCTTGATGCCCAATCCATTGACGCTACTGGTTAACACGCTGCCGTCGAAGGCCGCCGCGCCGCCCATGATCTTCATTTTCAGCTGGCGGCTGTTATCCAGAAACTCGCATTTGATGCTGTAATCGATGCGTTGCATATAGCGATTGCCGTCGATGCGCTTGATGCCGACCTTGCCGAAGTCGATATCGATGGTGCGCCCGTCATTGATCACGCAAGGCGGAGGCGCCACCACGGTGGCGGTGATGTTGACCTTGGTGCCCTGGTCGGCGGCCTGGGTGGTGGCGCTGATCAGGCTCAGCGACCACAGCAGAGCGCAGCGTGTTTTTTTCGTCATGTTCATTCTGGCTCCCGTTTCAAGGTGCGCTGAAGATCAGCGTGGCCGAGCCTGACAGCGGGCCGGTGGCGATGCTGGTGTAAGGCACATTGTTCTTCACCGGCACAAAGGTTACGGTGTCGTTGCCCAGCCCGTTGACGATGCGCGTTCTGAAGGCATTGTTGGGCTTTACCACCGCGCCGTTGTACACCATGGCCACGCCGACGTTAGGGTTGCTGGTTTTGATAAAATCGCTGGAGAAGCCACTGGCGTCGCTGACCATGCGGATCAGAATATCCTGCGTCGCGCTCTGGTCGTCACACTGGTAGCTGAGCGCCTTGTCCTGTTTGATTTGGGCGTCGCTGGCGCTTTGAGTCAGAAAGTCCTGGCGGATCTGGCCAAAGTCGACATTGATTTGCTGGCCGTTGTTGATGGTGCAACTGGTGGTGACGAAGTAGGCGTCGTTGTCGGCGATCAGGCGCCAGCGATAAACGCCGCACTGCGGGCAACCCGGCTGATCGTTGGTCTGAATAAAGTTTATTTGGCCGATGACGTCGCCCTTGTTCACCTTGATGTCCGGCGTTGGGAAACGGTTCAACACGATATAGACCCGGATGGCGACCGACTGGGTCTGTAACCCGGTAAGGCTGAGTACGCTGATACCTGATGGCACCGGAGAGTTGTAATCGCTGCCGTTGATGGTGGTACCGCTGCCGATGGTGCCAAAAATCGCACTGTTCATCGACAGCGCCGGGCTGTCGGTTTTGAGATAGTCATACCAGCTCGCGACGTCGTTTTTACAGGTGACCTGGCTGACGTTGACGATTTCGTTTTTGCCATAAGAAAGCTGTGGCCCGATGCGTACCCGGACGTCAACCGGCGTGGTCGAGCCCCCGGGTGGAATCAGTCCGCCATCGGACGTGCGGCAGGTAAATGCGTTGGCATTGCCAAGCAGCATGAAGAAAGATAATGCCAGGCAGCAACGTAAAAATAGCAGGGCTGTTTTTCTCACGATAATATCCCAATATATATAAATAGTGTGCGGCATTACTCCGCAATGAAATATCGCCAATCAGGCCGGTTGGCCATATTTATTCCGTTAAAGGGGAGTGAGGGCATCTCTGTTGGGGATGCCGTCGTTATCACCGTTCAGCAACGCGGTGGGATACCACCTCAACGAGTTGTTGATAGAGCCGTCCGTCACAATCACTTTTTGCCGGGCGACAAGATCCAACAACAGCCGCCGAGCCCGGTAAACACCGACGTTAACGGCATTGGCCAGTTGCCGCGTCGATAGCCATTGCTGCGGCGGCGGCAGACCGGCGACGGGGCACTTGCGGGGTGACTGCGCAAATAATGTTTGCAGCAGATCGTGCTGCAATTGCCGTATTTCCTTTTGTTTCGGAGATAACGCTTCCATAGCACTTCCTCTGTATTCCGATTGCCGTATTCCTAAGAAAAAACAAACTTTCGCTGCCTACCAACAACGAGGTAAAACGCGAACAAAGAAAAATCCTATCTATTTATCAGGATTGAAAAAAAAGGCGTTGCCCGCCCCGTTTTTACCTATACCAAGGCAGGGGTGGCGTCACGCTGAAACCTAAAATTTTGGTTTATTATATTCACAAAGTGCCACTTTGCGATCTGATTACTTGGGAATCACAGAAAAACAGGATATTGCTCTATAAAAGCATCTTTTACGATCTATGAGCCTAAAAATAACAGTAAATTAACTTCAATTAGGAAATAAATTGCGAATGTTCGCCTTGATCAAAAAAAGCCTTTTTTTGCTTGGAGGCATTTGCCAGAATATTCATCGCCGGACAAGAAGGGCGGATTAGAAAGTATTGGTCTCTGCCTGTTGTGATTTTGTTTATTTTTATATGACGAATTCATTAATGGGTGGGCCGCTGCGAACTTGCCGTAATCGACATGTTTATTGTCGGTGCCTTTGGGTTTTGGCAGTTAACCAACCAGCAAGATGCTAAAGAATCAGGGCTGCGCATATATAAGCGCGAGCGGGTTTCCTGTTGCTCTTTTTCTTGATTGGAATATGCATTTTTTCTTATAAGGAATATAGGTTCTATGAAACTTAACAAAATCATGATGGCTGCAGTGATTGCATTTGGCGCAAGTTCTTTTGCACAGGCAGCCGATCAGGGACACGGTAAGGTCACCTTCACGGGCTCTATTATTGATGCGCCATGCTCTATTGCACCCGAGTCGATCGATCAGACCGTAGATCTGGGCCAGGTTTCCAACGTGGCGTTGAAAAACGGCGGCAAATCCAACCCGCGTCCGTTTGAAATCAAACTGGAGCAGTGTGATATCACCACGCTGAAAACCGTTAAAACCACCTTCAGCGGCGTAGCGTCGTCCACCGACAAGGATCTGTTGGGTATCGCGGGTACCGCCAGCGGCGCCGGCGTAGCCATCTCTTACAATGGTCAGCCGATCAAACTGGGTGAAGCGACTACCGCGCAGACCCTGAACACCGGCAACAACACTCTGCATTTCGCCGCCTACCTGCAGGGTGAAGGCGCTTCCGCCGCCATCGTTCCGGGCGATTTCACTGCCGTAGCCGATTTCACCCTGGCTTATCAGTAAGTGAGTCCGAAGGCTTAATCAACCAGGCATGGGGTTCGCCGCATGCCTGGTGAATCTCCCTGTCAAAGGAATGTCGCGATGTTTTTACCAAGGAATCGAGCGGGTGCCGTTCTTTTGGCGTCGTTGGCGTTTGCGCCCGGCTATGCAATTTCCGCCGCGCAGGGGTGGGGCAAAGTCAACATGCACGGCGCCATTATCGACACCGCCTGCGCCATTGCTGCCGGCAGCCGCGATCAGACGATCGATATGGACACTATTCCTCTCGGACAGATCATTCGTGACGGCCAGGGGATGACCAAACCTTTCAGTATCGAATTGGTCAATTGCATTTTGGAACGGCCGGAAAACAAGCCTGACTGGAAATTCTTTCAGGTCACGTTTGATGGTTATGCGGAAGGTGCTCTGTTTGGCGTACAGGGCGATGCGCGCGGCGTTGCCTTGGAGATAAAAGACAGCAGCGGCACGGCGGTTATTCCAGGGAAACCTTTGCCGATGGAGGGAATAATACCGGGAAACCGAGTGCTGAATTATTCCATGACGTTGATGCCGAATCACCAGCCGTTGAAGGTGGGAGCGTATTTTTCCACAGTGCGTTTTAAGCTGGATTATTTTTGATTTTTTCTCGTACTGACGGTTAATTCGTTATTGAAAGGACTTTATTATGCTTTCACCGGCAGGGAAGTTATTTCGTCTTCAGGCCTTGGGGCTTTGCGTTGCCCTTTCTCTGGGAAATCCAATCGCGTTGGTCTATGCCGCCGACGTGATTCAATTCAATACCGACGTATTGGACATCAACGATCGTAAAAATATCGATCTGAGCCAATTTACGCGCAGCGGCTACATCATGCCGGGCGTTTATACCATGGTGGTGCACGTCAATAAGAACGATCTGCCGGAACAGCCGGTAACGTTTATGGCGCCCGAGAACGATCCAAAAGGCAGCGAAGCCTGTCTTTCGCCGGAATTGGTCAACCAACTGGGGCTGAAAGAAAAACTGTTAAGCACGCTGAACTGGACGCACGGCGGCCGTTGCCTTGACGCTTCCAGTCTGGCGGGGATGGAAGCCCGCGGCGATCTTGCCAGCTCCTCACTGTATCTGAACATTCCTCAGGCCTATCTGGAATACAGCTCGGAAAACTGGGACCCGCCTTCGCGCTGGGATGACGGTATTCCCGGGCTGCTGTTTGACTATAACGTCAACGCCCAAACGCAAAAGCATCAGAAAGGCGGCAGCAGTTACAGCCTGAGCGGCAACGGTACCGGTGGCGCCAACCTGGGCGCCTGGCGTCTGCGCGCCGACTGGCAGGCCAACCTCAACCATCAGACCGGTTCTTCTCAGCCTACCGATAAACAGTTCGACTGGAGCCGCTATTACGCCTACCGGGCGATCCCGGCGCTGCGTTCGCGGCTGACGATGGGTGAGGATTACCTGAACTCCGACATTTTCGACAGCCTGCGCTTTACCGGCGTCAGTCTGCGATCCGACGACAGCATGTTGCCGCCCAACCTGCGCGGCTATGCGCCGGAAGTGACCGGCGTGGCGAAAACCAACGCCAAGGTGGTGGTCAGCCAGCAGGGGCGCGTGCTGTATGAAACGCAGGTAGCGGCGGGGCCGTTCCGCATTCAGGACATCAACGATGCGGTTTCCGGCGAGCTGGACGTGCGTGTCGAAGAGCAAGACGGCAGCGTGCAGGAGTTCAAGATGAACACCGCCAACATTCCTTATCTGACGCGGCCGGGTACGGTGCGTTACAAGCTGGCGACGGGCAAACCGTCAGAGTGGGGGCACCATCTGCGCGGGCCGATGTTCGGCACCGGCGAGTTCTCCTGGGGGATCAGCAACGGCTGGTCGCTGTACGGCGGGGGCATCGCCGGCGGCGATTACAACGCGCTGTCGCTGGGGATCGGGCGCGATCTGATGGCGCTGGGGGCGCTGTCGTTCGATGCCACGCAGTCGCGTGCGCGTTTGCCGCAGGATGGCACGCTGACCGGCGGTTCGTACCGGCTGAGCTATTCGAAGAACTTCGATGAATACGACAGCCAGGTCACCTTTGCCGGTTACCGCTTCTCCCAGGAAGATTTCATGAGCATGGGGGACTACCTGGATGCGCGTTACGAAGGGGGGCGCAGCGGCAAGAGCAAGGAGATGTACACCATCACCTTCAACAAGCAGTTCCGCGAACTGGGGCTGAGCACCTATCTCAACTACAGCCACCAAACCTACTGGGATCGGGCGCCGAACGATCGTTACAACCTGATGGTATCGCGCTACTTCGACATCGGCGATTTCAAGAACGTCAGCGTGTCGCTGTCGGCCTATCGCAACCGTTATAACGAGCGCAACGACGACGGGATGTATCTGTCGCTGTCGCTGCCCTGGGGCAGTGCAGGCACGCTCAGTTACAACATGACGCTCGATCGCGAAGAGAACGCTCACCGGGTCGGGTACTACAACCGGGTCGATGAACACAACAACTATCAGATCAGCGCCGGCGCCGCACGCAGCGGAGCGACGGCCAGCGGTTATTACAGCCATCAGGGCGACATGGCGCAGATCAACGCCAACGCCAGCTACCAGGCCGGCCGCTACAGCGCCGTCGGCATCGGTGCGCAGGGCGGCCTGACGATGGCGGCGGAAGGGGCGGTGCTGCACCGCGTCAACACGCCGGGCGGGACGCGCTTGCTGCTCGATACCGAAGGCGTCGCCGGTGTGCCGGTGCGCGGCTACGGCAGTACGGTGCTGACCAACCGTTACGGCAAGGCGGTGGTGGCGGATGTAAACAGCTACTACCGCAACAAGGCCAGCATCGATCTCAACAGCCTGAGCGACAACGTCGAGGCGACGCGTTCCGTGGTGCAGGCCACGTTGACCGAGGGGGCCATCGGCTACCGCAAGTTTGAAGTGATTGCCGGTGAGAAGGCGATGGCGATCGTCAAGCTGGCGGACGGCAGCGAGCCGCCGTTTGGCGCCACGGTGCTGAATGCCCGCAAACAGGAGACCGGCATCATCAATGACGGCGGCAGCGTTTACCTGTCCGGCCTTAACCCCGGCGAGCGCATGAGCGTGCACTGGAACGGCGCGGCGCAGTGTGAAATCCAGCTGCCGTCGCCGCTGCCGGCCGAAATGTTGATGAATACGTTGCTGCTGCCTTGCCGTCCTCTTGCCGGCAGCAAGCCGGCGGCTGACGCCAACTGACATACACCCGGCGGAGCCCGCTCCGCCGCTAAACCGCCGGGGCGGGCTCGTCCGCTTACGGCCGACTGGAACCGTGAAGACATGATGAATCTGACTATGACCAGAAAGACCGTTTTCCTTGTGGGCCCGCTCGCCGCCGCGTTGACGATCGGCGCGGTCAGCCTGCCCGCTCATGCGGCTATCGCGCTGGATCGCACGCGCGTGATTTTCGACGGCGACCTGAAAACGGTCAGTCTCAACATCAGTAACCAGAACAAACAGTTGCCGTATCTGGCGCAGGGATGGATCGAAGACGATCGCGGCAACAAAATCCAAAGCCCTTTCACCGTGCTGCCGCCGGTGCAACGGGTGGAGCCGGGTAAACCGAGCCAGGTGAAGATCCAGTCGCTGCCGGCCGCGCGTCAGCTGCCGCAGGACAGGGAGACGCTGTATTACTTCAACCTGCGCGAGATCCCGCCGCGCAGCAATAAGCCGAACACGCTGCAGATAGCGCTGCAGACGCGCATCAAAATGTTTTATCGCCCGGCGGCGCTCGCCCCGAAAAAGAACGCCGCACCGTGGCAGGAGCAGCTGACGCTGACCCGGCAGGGCGACAAGTACGTGGTGAACAACCCGACCCCTTATTACGTGACGATCGTTGAGGCGAGCGCCGGCAAGGGCGGAAAAGGAGCGGCGGGCTTTGAACCGCTGATGGTGGCGCCGAAGGCCAGTGCCCCGCTGAACGTCTCCGCCGCGAGCCTCGGCAACGGCCCGTCGCTGGCATACATCAACGATTACGGTGGGCGGCCGCAGTTGAACTTCCGCTGCGCCGGCAATGCCTGCCAGGTCGTGCCGGTCGCCAAATGACGATCCGCGCGCAAGCAGGGAAGACAGAGTGAATACAGCGGAGTGAACGAATCATGCAACGAAAGATCCCCATGCTGTTGGGAAAGGCCTATGAACGTCATCAGCGACGCACTATCGGCCTGACGGTATTGGCCGCGCTGATGGTACCGCTGACGGCAGGCACGATGCTGATGCTGATGCCGCCGGCCCGCGCGGTGGACAACTGGGACGTGGAGGGCGCGAACGGCACGCTCCACGTCTACGGCGCGTTGACGGAAAGCGCCTGCAGTCTGGAAATGACCACCGCTCGTCAGGAAGTGTGGCTGGGGGAGACGGGGACGGCGCACTTCCAGCGCCCGGGCGATCGCGGCACGCCGGTGGCGTTCGAGCTGACGCTGAAAGACTGTCTGCGGGCGCCGGCGAGCAACCGCGACGCCTGGACCGGGGTTCTGGCCTGGAGCGGCAGTCAACCTGCGGTGTCCGTGGCGTTTGCCGCGCCTGCGGATGACGACGCGCCGGGTTTGGTCAGGGTAGCCGGCGTCACCGGCTTGGGGCTGCAGTTGGCGGATGCCAGCGGCCTGCCGGTGCGCCTCGGCGCGCGTAACAAACCGATCTTGCTGACGCCGGGGCAAAACACCCTGACGTATACGGTGACGCCGGTGCGAACCCCGGCGACGCTGAGCGCCGGCGCCTACCGTGCGGCGATCGATTTCCGCCTTTATTACGACTAATACGCCGCTTGCGTCGGACCGGCGCAAGCACAACCAAAGGGAGTGGCGACATGCGCGCGACAGAGACGAACCGGCGCCGGAGCGCGCTGTTGGGGGCAGGCATGGTCATGGCGGCCGGCATGATGGCGCCGCCGGCGACTGCGGCGGAAAACATGCGCTTTCACGGTACGCTGGTAGCCGAGCCGTGCGTCATTCAGCCGGGAGATGAGGATATCCAACTGGATTTCGGCACCATCGTCGACAAATACCTGTATCTGAACACCCGTACCCATAGCCAAAGCTTCGCGTTGCACCTGACCGAGTGCGATCTCAGCCTGGGCAATACGGTGGCCATCACGTTTACCGGCACCGAGGACGCTAAGCTACCCGGCCTGTTGGCGCTGGATGCCGGCAGCCTGGCCTCGGGGATCGGCATCGGGCTGGAGGACAGCACCGGCAAGGCGCTGCCGCTCAATCGGGCCAGCGATAAATTCCGCCTGAATGCCGGCAACACCACGCTCACGCTGCAGGCCTATGTGCAGGGGGAGCCGGAGGCCATCCAAACGAAGTCCATCGGCCGCGGCACCTTCAGCGCGGTGGCCACCTTTACGTTGGAATACGAATAAGCGTCTACAAGGACAAAAAACGCAATGATGATAAAGCCCCTCAATCGCGCTCTGCGCATGAGCCTGCTGTGCCTGTTGGCGTTGAGCGCCGCCGCCTGTCAAAACCAAAAGTCGGGCAAGCCCGCCGTGAACACCAAAAATCAGGCTGTGCAAGCTCCGTCAGAAGAGGCTTTGCGCAAGCAGCGTGAGGCCGAGCAGCTGCAGCAGTGCCAGCAGCAACTGGGTGCATTGCGCACGATCGACGAGAAACAGTATCAGCGCTATAAACAGGCCTTCGACAGCCTGATGAGCGGCGCTTCGCAGTACGCCAACCTGCGTGCACGGGTAAACGGCGACACGCAGGAGACGGTGGATGCGCTGTATCGCTACAAGGTCAACTATCTGTGCGCCGGAGTGAATCAGGCGGTGTTGACCGGCTTGGCGGATCGCGGGGAGCAGGTTAAATGAGGCTGCGCCTGCTGGGCTGTGCGGCTCTGCTGTTCACCGGCGTCGCGCAGGCGGACGACGGCGTGCCGGCGCTGCTGCAGTTTGCCGAGCAGTATCAACGGCAGAACACCGCGCCGAAGAGCGAAAACGCGGCGCCCGCCGACCGCGGGGCGGGGCAAAAAAAGCGTGAGCCGGCAAAGCGTCCGCCGGACACCCACCAGCCTGCTTCACCGGCCAAAGCTTTTACGCTGAGCCAGGAATTATTGGCGCGTGACCAACAGCTGGCGCGCCAGCGAATGGAACTGACGATGTTGCGCCAGGAACTTACTGCGCTGCGGGCTGAGAAAGCAGCGCCACCCGTCGCGACGTTGCCTGATTCGTCAACGCTGCAGCAGTGGATCGCCGGGCTGGGCGCCGCCTGGCGCGGCTCGCCCGATGCGCAGCGCGCCGAGGCGCTGCTGCGGCAGGCGACGCAGGAAACCGCCAAAACCAAAGCGACGGCGATGCAGGCCGAACGGCGCGTCACCGAGCTGGAGTCCGCCGCGCAGGCATCGGCGCAGACGCTTGCACAACGCCAGCGCGAGCACCAGGAGGAACTGCACGCTCTGCGTAACGCGCTGGAGGCGAGTGAGCAGAAGCGGGCCGATGAGCAGAAAGTGACCCAGCAGGCGCGCGAAGCGCTGTTGGCGCTGCATAAGCGGCTGCAATGGGAGGTGACGCCGGAGCAGTTGAAGGATGAACGCAAGCGTTTGTCCTATGCGGCGGGCAGTGCGCTGGGGCGGGATATTCAGGGGGTAGTGACGGAGCGTCAAAGCTGGGGCGTACCGGTGGACCGCGACAGCCTGTTGGCGGGCGTCATCGATAGCGTGTCGGGGCGTTTGCAGCTGCCGCCGGATGAACTGAATACGCTGACGGCGCAGGCGGATGCCGCCGCCATGGCCGCGCGTGAGAAACGCGTTAACGAACAGCGGCGGCGTGATGAAGATTATCTGGCGCAGTTCAGTCAACAAAAGGGCGTAAAGCAGTCGGCGATGGGCTTTTGGTATCGGGTGGATTACGCCGGGGAGGGCGCGCTGGCGCCAACGGCGGTGGTCGATGTGGTCGTGAAGGAGAAATTGACCGACGGCACGGTGATCCAGGATATGGAGCTGAGCGGCAAGGTGCTGTCGCAACCGCTGTCCGAGTATCCGCCGCTGTTCAGAGAGGCGATAAGCCATCTGCATAACCACGGTTCGCTGACGATGGTCGTGCCGCCGGCGCTGGCCTACGGCGAAACCGGCTATCCGCCGAAAGTGCCACCTAACGCCACCATGATTTATGAATTACGCATCGACAACAGTCAGGCTCCGACAAAGGGGGCCCAGGCGGTTAAACGGGAAGCCGGAACGGCGGGAGGGCAGGGATGAACACCATGATAAAAATCGCGCTATTTGATGAAAACCGTTACTTCAGCGCCGGTTGGCAGGAGGCCCTGGCGCTGCATTTCAGCACTTACGGCAAGCGCACGCTGTTACTGGATGCGCAGCAAATTCACGAAGCCGATCTGGTGTTCTGCTATTTTCCTCCCGGCGTGCAAAGCTGCTTTTGTCACTTCTTTGAGGCGCAGGCCGCAGGGCGCAAAACGCTGTATTTCTCGTTGCGAACGCCGGAGGGGCGGCATAAACGCACCGTCGGCACCCGATGCTCGCTGGAGGCCGGTGTCATTTACCACGATACGCCGCTGGTATCGGCATTGTATCAGGTGAGCGCCGAACTGGAGCGGCGCAGCAAATGGCCGGGCAGGCCGGGTTGTGGCATGAACTGCGTATGCCAGCACCGCGGCCTGACGCTGCGCGAACAGGAGATCATGCGCTGCATGACGCGGGAGATGGGGGTAACGCAAATTGCACGGATGCTGGACATCAGTGTGAAAACCGTCAGCAATCACAAGATGAGCGTTATGCGCAAGATGGGATTCCGGCGTAATGCCGAACTTTACGGCTGGCTGCGGCACAGCGCCCGCCCCGGCGCCGTGGGGGCTCGGGCCGGCATTCAGCCGGGCGTTGCGGCAGGGAAAGAGCGGCATTGAAACGGCGCCGGCCAGATCGGACCGGCCGGCGCCTTTAGGGCCTCGCCGTGGCGGTCAGTTGCAGGCCACGACCTTAATCGCCAGCCCGCCCTGGGAGGTTTCGCGGTATTTGGCGTTCATGTCTTTGCCTGTTTCGTACATGGTTTCGATCACCTTATCCAGACAAACTCGTGGTTCGCTGGTGCGGCGCATCGCCATGCGTGCGGCGTTGACCGCCTTGACGGCGGAAATAGCGTTGCGTTCGATGCAGGGCACCTGAACCTGGCCGGCGAGCGGATCGCAGGTCAGCCCCAAATGGTGCTCCATGGCGATCTCCGCCGCGATGCACACCTGCGCCGGGCTGCCGCCCAGCAGCTCGGTCAACCCGGCCGCCGCCATCGAACAGGCTACGCCCACTTCCCCCTGACAGCCCACTTCGGCGCCGGAGATCGAGGCGTTCATTTTGTACAGCGCGCCAATCACCCCAGACGCCAGGAAGTAGCGGGTGTAGGAATTGGCATTTACCGGGCGGATGAACTTGTCGTAGTAAGCCAGCACCGCAGGGATGATGCCGCAGGCGCCGTTGGTCGGCGCGGTGACCACGCGGCCACCGGCGGCGTTCTCTTCGTTGACGGCCAACGCGAACATGTTGATCCAATCGACCACGTTCATCGGATCGATATTGTTCTTGTCGCCGGTCACCAGAATGCGGCGCAGCGCGGCGGCGCGGCGCGGCACTTTCATCGGGCCGGGCAGCAAGCCTTCGGTGTTGATGCCGCGTTCGATACCGGCGCTCATCACCTGCCAGACGTCGGCGAAGTGCGCGTCGATATCCGCCTTGCTGCGCAGCGCCAGCTCGTTCTGCATCACCAGGCCGGACAACGATAGCCCGGTGTCTTTGCAATGCTGCTGCAGATCGTGCGCCGATTTGAACGGGTAGGGCACCGGCGTGGCGCCTTCGGCGGACTGGCCGAAGTGCTCTTCGTCGACGATGAAACCGCCACCGATCGAGTAATAGGTTTTGCTGTGCAGCAGGCGTTCACCGGCGAAGGCGCGGATGCGCATGCCGTTTTCGTGCAGCGGCAGGTTGTCGCTGTGGAAATTCATGCCGCCGTGCAGCGGAAAATCCACCTCGTGGTGGCCGTTGGCCAGCGACAGGCGGCCGCGCTGTTCGACGTCGCGGATAAAGCCCGGAATGCTGTCGATGTCCACGTCGTGCGGCAGGTTGCCGGCCAGGCCCATGATGATGGCGATATCGGTGTGGTGGCCTTTACCGGTCAACGACAGCGAACCGTACACGTCGACCACCACGCGGGTGGTGTCCTGCAGCTGCTGGTGGGCGATCAGATCGTCGACGAACTGTTTGCCGGCTTTCATCGGGCCAACGGTGTGGGAACTGGATGGGCCGATGCCAATTTTGAAAATATCGAAAACGCTGACCATGGTCTCGCCTCCTTCTTCAGGTTTCAGGCGGTGAATACGGGAAATGGGGGAGTGCGGGAGGGCCGGCGCGCAGCGGCGCCGGCCGGACGTGATTAGCCGAGCAGGCTGAACACGATAGCAGAGATGGCGATCAGACCCATCACAACCACGAACACGTTGCTGATGTGGCCGCTGTACTTGCGCATGGCAGGCACTTTACGGATGGCATACATCGGCATCAGGAACAGCAGCATGGCGATGATTGGGCCGCCCAGGGTTTCGATCATGCCCAGGATGCTTGGGTTCAGGGTGGCGACGATCCAGGTGGTCACCAGCATGAAGATTGCGGTCATGCGGTTCAGCTTGGCGGTGCTGACGGTTTTGCCGCGGCTCTTCATCGACTTGGCAACCAGGCCGTTGAAGCCTTCACGGGCGCCCAGGTAGTGGCCCAGGAACGATTTGGTGATGGCGACGAAGGCGATAACCGGCGCGATGTACGCGATCATCGGGTTGTTAAAGTGGTTAGCCAGGTAAGACAGAATCGAGATGTTCTGCGCCTTGGCTTCCGCCAGGTTTTCCGGCGTCAGGCTCAGCACGCAGCTGAACACGAAGAACATCACGGTCAGCACCATCATGATGTGTGCATAAGCCAGAATGCGGGAGCATTTTTTCTCGGCGTCTGCGCCGTACTCTTCGCGTTTGGCGACGGCGAAGGCGGAGATGATCGGCGAGTGGTTGAAGGAGAACACCATTACCGGGATCGCCAGCCACAGGGTCATGATCAGGCCGTGGCCCATGCCGGTACCGCTGCCGGACAGCGACACGTTTTCGAAGATGGCGCCGGTCCAGTTAGGGATCAGATACACCGCCAGCAGCATCAGCACCGCGACGAACGGGAAGACCAGGATGCTCATGGTTTTCACGATGGCCTGCTCGCCGAAGCGCACGATGGTCATCAGGCCGACGATCAGGATCAGCGACAGGATGGCGCGCGGTGGCGATGTCATGCCCAACTGGTGGGTGATGAAGCTGTCGACGGTGTTGGTGATCGCCACGCTGTAAACCAGCAGAATCGGGTAGATGGCGAAGAAGTACAGCAGGGTAATCAGCTTACCGGCGGTGATGCCGAAGTGCTCTTCTACCACGGCGGTGATGTCTTCACCGGGATTTTTGCCGGACAGAACGAAACGGCACAGGCCGCGGTGGGCAAAGAAGGTCATCGGGAAAGCGATGATGGCCATGATGATCAGAGGAATCAAACCGCCGATACCGGCGTTGATTGGCAAGAACAGGACGCCTGCGCCGATGGCGGTGCCGTACAGGCCCAACATCCACATGGTATCCGTTTTACGCCAGGTACTGCTGGAGCCCGAGGCCGCAGAGGCAATTGTGCCGGTCTGTGTAGTGTCCATAAATATCTCCGAAGTGAACACGAATTTAAAATTAAAAGACAAAACTTAAGGTTAAACCGTCAAACGTCCTATTCAGGCAACGCTTGCGGTAAGAATCAGGTGTTGCTTGCGGGGATGTTTTGGCGTCCCCCTGGTTGTTTATTGCGTTCATTACCAAGGCACAGCGCCGGGTAATTCACTAAAGACTTTTCACCGTCACGGGTGATAAAAGTCGTTACCGCTGCCGACAGGTCTTTGCCTGTCGATTTTTGTTGGCGGCAAGATAACGATTTACAGTAGAAACAACCGTGATCCTGCTCTCAAATGCGCAATATGTGCAGTTATCTGCTTTTTTATCGATTTTTCGCGCATTTGTTGCACATTTGTGTAAGATTTTGTGCTGAGAACGCTCTCATAAAGATTTCTGCGATTATGCGGTTTGTACAATAATTAGCCGGATAAAGCGCTGTGCTCAGCAGCAAGCCGAGCAATATATTTTATGCGTGGTTTTGGATCTAGCGAAAAACCCGGATTAAGCAGTTTTAGTGACGTAGATCACATTGTATTTTTAAGTAAAATTCAATTCATCTATTTGTTTTTAATGTGTTTTCATTAAAAATCACCGCTAATAACCAAGGGAAATTACTTACGTGGTTAGCGGATAAAAATGCGTAACCATTCATCATATAAATAACAGATAACTAACAGGTATTGGCGAGATTTGCTGCAATCGCTTAAACCGCCGTTTATTTAAACATCCCGGCCTTTGGCGCGATTTATCATATAAAAGCCATAAATAGTCGTTAATTCACGCAGCCGACAGCCGGTTTAGCCTGCGAGAAAATAATCACTCGGGTGACCTGTTGCATTTTATTAACCTGATGTTGCGTGCGGATAAGCGAAAAACGCGAATCGATTGCGCATTATTTGTTCATTTTCGGGCGGAGAAAGAAGGGGATTGCAACGGTGCGCCGTCGGTTTCGACGGCGCAGAAGGCGGACTAATAGCGGGTAGCGATGGCGTTGTCGTTGAAGAACGCCATGAAGTCGGCGTCCGGCTGGCGGTCGCTGATCACCCGATCGAACTGCGTCAGGGGGCCGATGCAGGCCGGTTTGGTTTTGCCGAACTTGCTGTGGTCTGCCACCAGGATCTTTTGCTGCGCCATCGCCATGGCGCGATGCTTCATCTCCAGCTCGTCGAAGTTGAAGCAGGTGGCGCCGTGCTGCAGGCTGAGGCCGGCGGCGGAGATAAAGGCGATGTTCGGGCAGATGTGATCGAGCTCGTTACGGCCGCTGACGCTGGAAAAGATGTAGTTGTTCGGCTTGAACTCACCGCCGCACAGGACCACCTTGCAGTTCGGTTTGTCCTGCAGCGCCAGGAAGGTGTTCAGCGAATGACAGACGGCGGTGAAGGTCAGCTCGTCGGCGATGGCGTCGATGATCGCCGGGGTAGTGGTGCCGCAGTCGAAAAACACCGTGTCGTTTTCATTGATCAACGGGGCCGCCAGCAGGCCGATACGCCGTTTCTCCGTCACCTGCTTGGCTTTTTGATCGGAAACGAAGTAGTTGGTCACGCCGTTGCTGCGCGGATCGGTCACCACATAGCCGCCGAGTAGCACCACCGCCGCCGGTTCGGCGCTCAGATCGCGGCGAATGGTCATCTCCGAGACCCCCAGCAGCACGGCGGCTTCTTTCAGGTGGATCTTGTCAGCGCGTTTTAACGCCTGAACTAGCCGGTTGATACGTTCTTCGCGCCGCGTTTCCATAGGTCCGTCTTCCCACAGGTAGTAGAGGTAAAAGGGCGTGCCGGCGTGTCCGGCGCTAAACACAACAATGCGGGGCAATATCGGGCCGCCTTGGCCGCCCGTATTGTCCCGCATCGGAGTGTATTGGCTGTGCCCGTCAGGGCATGCCGACGATCAGTAGCTGCCCGCCGCCGGCTGCGCGCCGGAAACGATGGCGACGCCGGAGCTGGTGCCGATACGCGTGGCGCCGGCGTTGATCATCTTCTCGGCGGTGGCGCGATCGCGCACGGCGCCGGAAGCTTTCACGCCCATCTCGCTGCCCACGGTCTCGCGCATCAGTTTGACGTGCTCTTCCCGAGCGCCGCCGGTGCTGAAGCCGGTGGAAGTTTTCACGAAGGCCACATCGAGTTCGCGACACATTTCACAAACCTGGACGATCTGCGCATCGCTGAGCAGGCAGGTTTCCAATATTACCTTCAACGGGATCGCCGCGCAAACCTCGCGCACGGCGGCGATGTCGGCTTTCACTTCGTCCAGCAGGCCGCTTTTCAACCAACCGACGTTGATCACCATATCGATCTCTTGCGCGCCGGCGGCGATCGCCGCTTTGGCTTCAAAGGCTTTGGCAACGGTCAGGCCGGCGCCCAGCGGGAAACCGATCACCGAGCAGACTTTCACAGTGCTTTCCTGCAGCAGTTGGGCTGCCAGCGGCACGTAGCCGGAGTTGACGCACACCGCATAGAAGTTGTGCTGCTGCGCTTCTTCGCACAGTTTGGCGATCTGCAGTTCGGTGGCGTCCATCGCAAGCAGGGTGTGGTCGATATAGCTGGCGTAATCGATGTTTTCGGTGGTCATCGCGGTTCCTTAGTGAGGTTAAGACAGTAAAAGGGGTAAGCAATGTGAAAATAATAACATTTCGACACAGATAAACCTAGTGGTGTTTAAAAATGTCGACGAGATCGTCGATATGATGCCGCTGTGTGTATACATTAAGGATGGTTGATTTGTTATTTAAATAACATTTTAGGGCTCGCGGCCTGCGCGAGCGAAACGTCGAGGGAAAAAAGATGAAGATCAACATCGATCTGGCTCCTGAAGCTTTCGGGGCGCAGCGGCAGGAACTGTTCCGCAACGCGGATTTCGCGGTGAGTGCACATCGTTGCGCAAAACGCGGGCCGATGCTGACGCTGGCGAACAGCCGTGGCGCGCTGACGGTTTTACCGTATCAGGGCCTCGCGATCTGGGATGCCGAGTTTGACGGTTATTCGCTGAAGTCGGGCCGCCGCAGCGTGCGGGGCGCAGGAAAAAAGCGCGCTGACGATGCCGCGTTCTGCCCTGCCTGGCCGAATCAGGACGGTGAGCCGCTGCAGATGCAACGCGTGTGGCTCCAACTGGCGGGCGATGAGCTGACGTTGCACGGCGAGGGGGAGCGGGCGGGTGGGCGTTGGCGCATCGGCCCGGCGCTGCGTCTGGCGGCGCAGAGCGCGCAGTTCGCCATTGAGATGACGGTCACCAACCTGGCCGAGCGGCCGCAGCCGCTGCGCTATGTGTGTCGCCTCAACTACGGCTGCCTTCCCGACGCGGTATTCCGTCAGAACCTGCCGGCGCCGGCGCTGTTGGGGGATGCGCTCGGGCAGGAACTGCTGTGCTCCGACGATCTGTCGCGCTATGTGGATCAGGCCGAGTTCTTTATGCTGGCGCCGCAAGGCCGGCGCTATGTGACGCGCTTCGCTACCGGGCAATTCAACTATGGCCTGCGGCGCATCGCCGTTCAGGGCAACCGGCGGCTGCTGGCTTTTATCCAGCCGGCGAACTGTCGCCCGAATGCGCTGGAGGAAGAGGCGGGAATGATGCTGGGGGCGGGAAAAACGCGGGCGTTTTGCGTGACCACCGGCGTGGTGTGAAATAACGGGGCGGTAACGCCCCGGTCATGTTGTGCAGTTACTCTTTCACCCAGCCACGGCGAATGGCGAAGGCGAACAGGAAACGATACAGGCGCGACAGCTTGTCGGCGATGACATCGCCGAACAGATTCCACACCAGTTGGGCGAACAGGCAGCCGACCAGGCCGAGCAGGAAACCGCCGACCATATCCAGCGGCCAGTGCACGCCGAGGTAAACGCGTGACCAGGCGATGCCGACGGCGACGATCATCAGCAGCACGCCGGACCAGACCCGGTGCCAGAACAGAAACGCCAGCGCAAAGGTAAAGATGGCGGTGCCGTGATCGCTCGGGAACGAGCTGTCCGGCGCATGTGCCAGGAAGGTATAGCCAACGCCGGCGACGAACGGGCGCTCATGCGGCAGCAGCGCGCCGATGGTGGCGGCGGCGAGCATGGCGAACAGCAGCGCGATAGTGGTTTTCGCTACCACCTGGCGCTGCGAAACCAGCTGGCTTTGCGGCCCCCACAGCCACAGGCCGACGATCAGCAGCGGCACGATGATGATCAGATCGCGCGCCAAAAAGGTGGCGAAATCGATCGTCCACTCGGGAGACGCCGGGGTCGCATTGATCCAGGCGAAAAGAAAATGGTTCAACTGTTCCATAACCGTTACCTCGTCTTGCGGCGCCAATAGCCGCTAACCGTCCAATAAATAGCCAACTGGCTTAACCAAACCCACCAACCCGCCCACAGGTTATGGGTAAGAAAATGGGCGCCGCGCATGATCTGGCCAAAGCCCATCAGCATGCCGAGCGCAATGCCGCCGCACCAGCACCACCAGGCCAGGCGCGGACGCTGCGGATAAAACAGGAAAAACAACGCCATGACCGCGAAACCGCTCGAGGCGTGCCCGCCGGGGAAGCAGCGGCCGGGGCCCGGCAGCGCCGGTACCGTGCCGAACAGCGGGAAGGACATCGCCTTGCCGCCGTACTCGATCAGATCCCACGGGCAGGAGTGCGCGCTGGTGGCCTTGAGAATGCCCACCACCAACGGGCCGATCCCGATCAACAGCATGGTCACGATCAGGCGCGCGCTGCGGCGATAGATGCCCCAAAACAGCGTCAGTACCGCCCCGACGATCACTATTTGCTTCAGCAGGCGGTGGTTGATCAGATCCAGCCAATAATTGTTTTGCCACGGGAAATGCCGGCTGGCGGGATCGTACCAAAAGTTGCTGATCGCCCAGTCCAGCTGTTCGTTGCGGGAGAGCCACAGGAACAGCAGGCCGCTGATCAGCAGGCCAAAAACCTGCCAACGGTAAAAGGATGCCGGCAGGGAGTAAAGGGCGGTTGTCTTAATTTGCGGTGCCGTTGAGGATTGATTTAATGACGATTCTGGATTCACGCGCAGGCTCGGTGGCAGGATTGAATAACGCCACTGTAATAATTCTGTCTTAAGAAAACCTTAGTCCCCCGGTAAGAAAACCCTATCCGAGGCCACCGCCTTCGGCTAAGGTAATCGTTTGCTTTTTTTCGGGATGAGAGTGTGGTGATGCAGAATAAAGCGCGTGTCTTACTGTTGTCAGCCGCCGGTGCGGCCTTTTCTCCGCTGAGCTTTGGCCAACCTGCGGCGGCCGGGCCGATCGTGGTACAGGGCGCCATGCCGGTGGAGGCGGAACGTTTCGCCCAGCGGTTGGAAAACCCGCGTGAGGAGCAGGTTGGCGGCTGGCGCTTTTGGCACGGTACCGTAGACGGCTACCCGGTGGTGGTGTCGGAGACGCTGAAGGGCATGTCCAACGCCGCGGCGGCCACGGCGATCGCCGCCACGCAGTTTCACCCGGTGGCGATCATTAATCAGGGCACCGCCGGCGGCCATGACCCGGCACTGAAAGTATATGACATCGTGCTGGGCAAATATTCGGTCAATCTCGGCGCGTTCAAAACGCCGGCCAAGGCGTTGGGGGAAGGCAGCGACTCGCGTCAGTGGCAGCCGATGGATCTGCTGGCTTCCAAAGGCAGCGCCGGCGAGGACAAAAAGGCGCACAGCCTGCGTCAGTTTCCCGCCGACCCCAACCTGCTGGCGATTGCGCAAAGCGTTAAGAGCGATTACCGACAGGGCAAGGTCGTGGAAGGGGTGATCGGCTCGGCTGACGTATGGAACAGCGAGCTGGATCGCATTCGCTATTTCCACGACAGCTACCGGACGTCGGTCGAAGAGATGGAGACCGCCTCCGCCGCGCAGATCGCCGCTGAGTTCAAGGTGCCGTTCGTCGGCATTCGCGTGTTGTCCAACAACATCACCAATCAGGGCAAATACGATCCGCAAACCGGGCTGGCATGCCAGGATTATGTCTATCAGGTGGTGAAGGCCTATGTTGCCAACCTGAAGAAACGCTGAGTCATTACTCCGGTTAATCGGCGATATCAGGCGATTGTCACTATTGATCGCCTATTGTAAAGAAGATTAAACCTGTGGCGAGCTTGGCTGTAGTGTATTAGTTTATAGGCGGATTATTTGACAACGTGTAGGGATAAAACATGAACAAGGCATCCGTTGTATTTTCTGGCCTGCTGATGGCCGTTTCCGCCGGCGCAATGGCGGCGACCTCTGGCGATGACGCGGATATCAGCAAGCAGCCGCTGGAAAAGATCGCGCCTTACCCGAAAGCCGAGAAGGGCATGAACCGCCAGGTGATCTACCTGCCGAAGCAAGAGCACGAAGAGAACTACAAGGTGGAGCTGCTGATCGGCAAGACGCTGGAAGTGGACTGCAACCGCCACATGATTGGCGGCACGCTGGAGACCAAAACCCTTTCCGGCTGGGGCTATGACTATCTGGTGTTGGAGAAGCTGTCCGATCCGGCCTCAACGCTGATGGGCTGCCCGGACAACACTAAGACCAAGCAATTCATCGCCGCCAACCTGGGTGATGCCGCGATGCAGCGCTACAACAGCCGCCTGCCGATCGTGGTGTATGCGCCGAAAGACGCGGAAGTGAAATACCGCATCTGGAAAGCCGAAGATACCGTAAGTCAGGCCGAACAGAAGTAATCGCCGCCTGACGCCACTCCGCTTGCCCTGCGCGGCAGGCGGAGACTTTTCCCCGTTACGCTTTCTTTTCGCCCACCAACACCGCCCGTTCGGTTTCTTCCCCCATGGCGATCAGCCAATCCAACACCGTTGAGAAGATCGCATCCTCCTGGGCGTCGGCCTGGGCCATCAGCACGTAATCCGTCCCGTCAGGCGCAAAGCCATATGGCGCCACCAGTGCGCCGTTGACGATATCATCCGCCACCAGCGCCAACGGACCGATGCCGATACCGGCACCGGCGACCGCCGCCTGCAGGCTGAGATAGAAATGTTCGAAACGCAGCTCGTTGCCCGGCCGGATCTCGATGCCGCTGTGGGCACACCAGTCGCGCCAGGCGTACGGGCGCGTCTCGGTGTGGAGCAGGGTACCGCGCAGTTCACGCCCCGCCGCGGCATGCTCCCGGCGGCATACCGGGCCGACCCGTTCTTTGAGGAACGGGCGGGCGACCACGTCGTCAGCGATCGGGAAATCGTTGCGGCGGATCGCCAGATCGATGCCTTCACGCGAGAAGGCGACGGCGCCGTCGGCGGAGACCAGCTGCAGATCGCGTTCTTTCCCCACCGCCTGCTGCAAACCGGCCAGACGCGGGATCAGCCAGCGGATCAGAAAGGTCGGCTCGCAGGAGATCACCAACGGGCGATTCTGATGATGCCGACAGGCGCGGTCGATCGCCGACTGCAGGTTGTCCAGCCCCCGGCCGATCTCGCTCGCCAGCTCTTGCGCCTGCGGCGTCGGATGCACCATGCGGCTGGTGCGTTGAAACAGCGCGAATCCCAGGGTCTGCTCGAATTCGCGCACCGCGCGGCTGACGGCGCCGTCGGTGACGTTGAGAGATTTGGCGGCTTTCGACACGCTGCCGTACCGCACCGTAGCTTCGAAAGCCCGCAATACCGCCAGGTTAGGCAATCTTCGTTGACGCACTGCGCCCCCTTTTGATTGAGTTTTTATCAATCATTGATACTACGCAAATCGTTTTTTATTGCCAGCCAAATCCGCCAAAGTGTGCATCACTTTCCACTTACGGGTAACTGCGATGATTGCCATTCTCGCCGATGATCTTACCAGCGCGCTCGACGGCGCGGCCCCGTTCGCCGCACGCGGACTGAATGCCTGCGTCATGCTGCGCCTGCCCGATGCCACGTTGCAGGACGCGGAGATCGTCGCCTTCGATTTAGATTCCCGCTTCGTTTCGCCGGAGTAGGCGGAGCGGCGTTTTCGCCATGCCGCCGCCTGCGTGAAACCGGCGCGCCTCATCTACAAAACGGTGGATTCCACGCTGCGCGGCAATCTGGGGCCGGAAACGCGCGGGGCGCTGACGGGCAGCGGGCGCCGTCTCGCCATCGTCGCGCCGGCCTTCCCGGATGTCGGCCGCACCACGGTGGGCGGCCGGCAATACGTCGACGGCGTCGCGCTGGAGCAGACCGCCTTTGCGCGCGATCCGAAGAACCCGATCGTCACCGGCTACGTCATGGAGCGCATGGCGGGGCTGGAACCGACGCGCTTTCAGGTATTCGACGCCGCAGACAACGGCGAGCTGGATGAGGTCGTGAGGCGGATCGGCATTGCCGAACCGGTGGTGTGGGTGGGGTCGCCGGGCCTGGCGGCGGCGCTGTCGCGTGCGTTGTCCTCGGAGGAGAACGCGCCGCCCGCTCAACCGCCGCTGCGAGCCCGCAAGGTGCTGGTGGCGATTGGCAGCCTGCATCCGGCGAATGACGCCCAGCTGGCAAGCCTGCGGCAGGCGGGCGCGGTGCTTGTCATGCTGCCTGAAGCGGCCGATCCCGAGGCGATAGCGCAAGAGGTGCGAGCGGCGTTTGCGCGTGCCGATGTGGTTTGCCTGATGTCGCCCCGGTCGCGAGCGGCCACGGCGGATCATGCCGCTGCGCTGGGCGCGGTCGTCAGCCGTTGCACGCCCGCCTTCGACGGGCTGGTGGCGACCGGCGGCGATACCGCGCGGCGTATCGTCGACGCCATGGCGGCCGGCTCATTGACGCTGTTCGGTGAGGTGGAACCCGGCGTGCCTTTCGGGTTGTTAAATCTGCCGGGCCGCAGGCTGCCGTTCGCCACCAAGGCGGGCGGTTTCGGCCGGGCTGCCACGTTGTTGAACTGCGTAACCCGGTTGCGCGCTGACCGAGAAGGAGAAGAACGATGACCCTTTCCACCTTGCCGCTGGCGATAACGATGGGCGATCCCGCCGGCATCGGGCCGGAGATCATCGCCAAACTGGCGGCCAAAGAGCGGTTGAGCACGCCTTATGTGGTGATTGGCGATGCCGGTGCCCTGGCGCGCGCGGCGGCCAGTCTGGGGCTGACGCTGCACATCCGCGAGCTGCCCGCCTCGCTGGCGGGATGGGACGAAGCCTGGATGCGGGGAGAAACCGCCGTCTATTCCGCCGGCGTTGCGCTGCCGACAGACTTGCCCCTCGGCAGGCTCGATAAGCGCGCGGGCGCGGCGTCTTATGCCTGGGTAGTTGCCGCCATCGATCTGGCGTTGGCGGGGCGTATCGCCGGCATCGTCACCGCACCGTTGAACAAGGAGGCGATGCGCCTGGCGGGGATCGATTATCCGGGGCACACCGAGATCCTGGCAGCGCGCTCGGGCACCCAGGACTTTGCCATGATGCTGGCCAACGACGAGCTGCGGGTGATCCTGGTTTCCATTCACGTTTCGCTGCGGGACGCCATCGACGCGGCGACCGTGGAAAACGAACTGCGCGCGTTTCATCTGGCGCAAACGGCCTGTCGGGCGCTGGGCATAGCGAAACCGCGCATTGCGGTGGCCGGCCTGAATCCGCATGCCGGGGAGAATGGCCTGTTCGGCCGCGAAGATCTTGACGTCATCGTGCCCGCCATCGCCCTGGCGCGGGAACAGGGGTTGGACGTCAGCGGCCCCTGGCCCGGCGATACCGTTTTCATGCGCGCCCGGCGCGGGGAGTTCGACATTGTGGTCGCCCAATATCACGACCAGGGCCTGATCCCGGTGAAATATCTCGGGGTGGATCACGGCGTTAACGTCACCGTCGGCCTGCCGTTTATCCGCACCTCGGTCGACCACGGTACGGCGTTCGATATCGCGGGCAGCGGACGGGCGGAACACGCCAGCCTGCTGTACGCCTTCCGGCAGGCGGAAAAAATGTTGCACGCCCAATAACTCATATCACCTGAAGACAATAAGGAAACACCATGCACACACCCGAGTTTATTTTCATGCTGACGCGCAACGACAGCACGGTGCCCGATGCGCAAGCGCGGCTACCAGAGGTGCTGGCTGCCGGCGTGAAGCATATCGGCTTTAAGGATATCGGCCTGCCGCTGGATCAACTCAAACAGTTGGCGCAGGCGATCCACGCCGCTGGCGCCACCGCTTATCTGGAAGTGGTTAGCCTGGATGAGGAAAGCGAGATGAATTCGGCGCGTGCGGCGCTGGCGTTGGGTGTTGATGTATTGATGGGGGGAACGCGGCCGGAAAGCGTGCTGCCGATCATTCGTCAGTCTGGCCTGCGCTACTATCCGTTTGCCGGCCGCATCAGCGGCCACCCCAGCGTGCTGGAAGGTGACATTGACGATATTGTCGCCAGCGCCCGCCAGCGCGCCGCTTTACCGGGCGTGACAGGGCTGGATCTGCTGGCCTACCGCTTTGCCGGCGACGTGCCGACGTTGATTCGGCGGGTGTGCGATGCGGTCGACAAACCGGTTTATATCGCCGGCTCTATCGACCGCGAAGATCGCATCGCCGCCGTGGTGACGGGCAATGCGGTTGGCTTCACCGTCGGTACCGCGGCGCTGGACGGTGTGTTTCCCGCCGACAAGCCGGGGCTGACGGCGCAAGTCAACGCCGTGAAATGCCTGATTGGCAATGTGATCCGCAAACTGTAACGCGTCTCCATCCGGTTCTTTCCACGGCGATGGGGCAGTTATCTCATTCGTTGAATCATTAATTTGTATGGCTTCTCTTTTTAATGCTCTAGCGAGCAGGCACGCCCTTGGGCGCTCGCCGACGTTTACCCGGCAAAAAAGCGTAATTGCCGCCAGATTCAATATATATATAGAGGGAGTGAAAAATGAATAAAGGGTTAGGGAGTACCGTTGTGGCGGTGAGCCTGTTGTTAACCGGCTGCGATACCTTCAGCCTGCTGCGCGATCAAAAGATCGCCGAGGCCTTTCACGTCGGCGCCGACAAGCGCTCGGTCAGCCGGGATTTCGGCGCGCCGATCGCCACCCGGCCGACGCTGAACGGTCAGGGCGTGTGCCACGACTATAACCACCGCTTGCCGAACGGCACCGTGACGCCGTTCTACGTCGGCTTCAGAAACAGCGACGGCAAAGTGGTGGCCTTTGGCCCCACCACCTGCGGGGAAGCGCAGGCCAACGGTAATCTGAACAGTGATGAACCTATCAAACAGCGGTTCTAAACGGGCATTGCTGCGCCGGCCTGTGGCCGGCGCAGCAAAAGCAGCCCAGCAACGTCGGGTGTGCCATTTTTCTTTTTCTCTATATCCCTTCTGATTTTCCGCCAGGCTTTTATCTGAGATTTATTTTCCTATGGCGTATGCCAGATGCCGCTGCCGAAAAACGCCACTGCATGGATTTCCTCCACCGGGTGTTACGGTGTGAACAGCAAGACAACAAAGCAATCTTTGCTGAATTGTGCTAGTTTTTCGAACATTCACGGACATGCAGTGACCTGCAAGATAAGGATATCCAATGCGTTATCGTTCGCTAAATCTCGGCGAGGTGACAAGGAAAGGGGCCGGAACGCCGCCTCAGGGAAGCGACGTACGGACTGGTGCCGTATGAAGCTGCTCTCTCTCTTTTCTGAACACACGGCGCCGGAAAGTTTCTCCCGGATACTCACCCCGACACAAGCGTGCCATGAGCTGGAACGGCATTATCTGTTCGGCGGCGCAGCCGGCATATCGATAAGCAGCCGGTATTCCATAACCCGTAATACTCAATCCGGTATTGGCGTCACCGGTTATCGTGAGGACGCGGCTGTGAAGCGCAGAGTGTTCGATGATCTCAACCGGGGCGGCTTGCTGGCGATTGATGAGGAAATAGGCGCCTGGACGCCGACCAAATACGCGTTTTACGTCGACGCGGAAGGCCGATTACAGCGCTATCCCGGCAGCTCTCTTCCTGCCTTTTATCCTACAGGGCGCGTGATCGCCCGCTATGAAGAAATGGTCAGCCGCTATGGCCAGCGGGCAAAACCGACGGTGCTGCCGGCGAGGCAGAATACGACCCGGAATCCCCCTCTGCAGCAAGCTATCGCTACCGCAGTGGCAACCGTTGCCGCCACGGTACAGGCCATCCGTCCGATGACCAAGGCAGAGCGCTGGCAAGAACGCCAATACCTGATAGGGCGAGGCAACCGCAGCATTTACCCGGATGCGCGCATGGCGGCACAGCGATTGGCGGAGAACAACGTCGCGGTCGAAAAAGCGAAGCTGGCTGAGAATGTTTACAAGACCACTAACCCACTCAAGGACACGATAGACATCCCTGAGGGCTGGAAGGACATCAGTAACAATGATGGGGCGCTGGGTAAACTCGGTTTAAGCAAAGATATGCTCTATGACGATGAGGATACGCCGGGCTTTCTGGCTCGGGTTTATCAGCCAGATGAAAGGGTCTTTGGTAAAGCGATGAATCCGACGGTGGTGTTCCGTGGATCGCGTGCGCCCGAGTTCCCGGAGGGAATAAGCAAGGCTGCCCAGAAAGCGTTACTGAATGGCGATTTGTCAGGCATTAAAAATCTGAGTGACTGGTCAAATAACGGCGCTCAGGGGTTGGGGTTTAATTCTGAATACTATAAACAAGCCGTTATAATTGGCGATAAAATTTCGAAAGTATCAAATATTGACATTGCAGGTCATTCATTAGGCGGTGGTATGGCCTCTGCGACCTCCATAGCCAGCGGCAAACCGGCTTGGACGTTTAATGCAGCAGGCCTGAATGCGGGAACCGTCGAAAAATACGGTGGCTCTATAATAGGCAACGCCGATAATATTCAGGCGTATCGCGTGAAAGGGGAGCTGTTGACCAAGCTGCAGGAGGTTGATTTGTGGGAGGATGCCAAAGACCTCAAATTTTATCCGCCCGCAGTGATGGCGAAAGAACGGTTGTCCATGTTGGCGCCTGACGCCGTGGGAGTAAAACACACGCTTCCCGGTGGAACAGGCTCACTGCTGGACAAGCACGGTATAGACCAGGCGATACAATGCATTGAAAATGAAAAAGACGATGACATTGCCACAATCAAGGGAAGAATATGAAAAAAATCATACTCATTATCACGATGGTAGTGTCTACGCTCATCATGCAGGGGTGCAAACAAGGTATGGATTTACAACCGCAGGATTACTTTGAAGGAAAGCAGCTGGACATCGCCAACATCATCTACGAGGGTGACAGGCAAAAGCTGGATAAGGTTTTACCGACGGTAAGCAAAGAAACGTTAAATCGGCCGGCCAAGGCGGAGATGACGTTGCTATTCTGGGCGATAAATAACGCTATCTTTGACAAGAACACGCCAGAGCGGCTCAAGATCATTACGGATTTGGTTAAGGCGGGGGCAGACCCACTGCAGCCAAGGCCGGAAGGGAGAAGTAGCCCCGCTGAATTTGTTATGAAAGCAGATAAGGGAATCTGGATAAAATCCATGTTAGATGGGGGACTCTCTCCTAATGCAAAAGATAAAATCAACAATAAGCCAATTATATTTAAAAGTATTCTTGCCAAGAATACAGAGACATTAGAAGTCATGCTGGATTATGGTGCGGATATAAATGTAAGAAATTCACTGGGTGATACGCTGCTCATCGATGCTTTAGACTATCACTCCTATGACCACGTCATTCTTCTATTAGAAAAAGGCGCCGATAGCGATATAAGAGGCAACTCGGGTTGGACGATGGGTAATCAACTGCAACGGTTGATTAATAGAAGCCCGGACGGCAGTGAGGCGAAAGAGTCTCTTGAGCGCATCAAAGACGAGCTAATTAAGCGTGGCGGGAAATGGCCGCCTGCTCCTGTCAGTCAATAAGCCGTCTCGCTGTATTACCAGAAACTGGGCACATGTTGTAAAGGTGTTCTTACCGCAGAGGCATTGTCCACAGACGGTCGAGTTGCGAAAGTTTGCTTGGGTTGCGCACGATAAATACCTGAGCCAGTCGGCCTTCGGCATTCAAGCTGAGACTGACAGACGCCGTAATACGGCCTTGTTCGGATAGCAAGGCGCCCGGCACGCCATTGATGAGCGCGTGTTGCCAGACATAGGTTTGCCAAAACATTGGCAATTTACCGCCGATAAACTCGAGCACGTCACGTTTGCCGATGAGTTCAGCCAGGTTGGCGGGCACTTTGCCGCCGCCGTCCGCACTGAGCTTAACGTCTTCGGACAACAGGGTCAAAAGCGGTTCGATATCTGCCGTTTCCACCGCCGTTTTGAAAGCGATCAGCAACGCCTCCTGCCGCTCTGTGGGCTGGGTTTTACGCTCCTCTGGGCGGCCAACTTTTTCGCGCGCGCGTGACACCAGTTTACGACACGCCGTTTCTTCCCCACCTAATGTCGTGGCGAGATCCGCGTAGGGCAAATCAAAGATGTCATGCAGCAAATAGGCTGCGCGCTCGCGGGGAGTGAGTCTTTCGAGCAACAGCATAAAGGCCGTCGACAGCGACGATGCGAGTTCCAACGTCTGCTCGGGCGTTTTGGCTACGGCGGTTTGAATGGGTTCTGGTAGCCAAATACCGACATAATCGACGCGAGCCTGCTGCGCGGCGCGCAGCAGGTCAAGGCAACGACGAGTGCAGACGGTGGTCAGCCAGGCCGCAGGATTCAGAATGCTGTGGCGATCCGCATGTAACCATTTGATATAGGTATCTTGCACGGCATCTTCCGCGTCGGCCAGAGAACCTAAAATACGATAGGCGAGGCCGATCAGAAACGGTCTTCTCGATTCGAACAGTGCTGCATACTTGTCGTTTTTCATATTAGTGGCCGGAAATATGAATTCTATTCCACAGATTTATCATAGTGATATTTGCGGTTAGCGCGCTGATTTCTTCCTCGGAATAGTACGCGCGCAATGCCGCGCGCAGTGGGCCATACTCGGTATGGGATTCAAGCCGCGTTAACACTTCTGTCCAGGCAAATGCGGCGCGCTCGCGAGGCGTGAAATCATCAACGTGTTCCCATACCACCAGCCTGTCCAGACGTGCGTTGGTTTCACCGTCCTCGCGCGCTTCTTTGGTATGCATCTTGACACAGTAACCGCAGCCATTGATTTGCGAAGCGCGCAGGAGGACGAGATGGTAGATCTTGCGCTCCAGATTGTGCGCATCGATAGCGCCATGCACTTTCAGCAGTGCGGAAAAAACGTTGGCAATGGTTTGCGCATGATTGACAGGATCGGTATTCACTAACGTAGTCATAAGAACTCCTCATTTATCGGGTTAACACATATAGATGACGAATGAGAAGAGGGATGTGTGACCGAACCACAGCAAAAATGTGCATTTTGGGGCCGTGGGCCGTTGATGTAATACGTTTTTCAGGCAACAAAAAACCCGATAATCTTGAACCTAAAAGGCGGGATTATCGGGCTCCACAAAATGGGGACATCAAAGAAAAGCAGTGGCACTAATTCAGACTGCGGCCCCCAACGAAAGTTCTGGCCGGCGACAAAAAAATCAAAATATTTTTATCGCCGATCCATCTCTCCCGCTAATCGATCAGCCGAGTATCCCTGGCCATAGCACTACGATGAGTGAACCCGCCAGCGTTAACAGCACGTTAGCGATGGCGTAGGTGCCGGCATAGCCCAGCGCCGGGATATTGCTGCGTGCGGTGTCGCTGATGATCTCCATCGCCGGCGCGCAGGTGCGGGCGCCCATAATCGCACCGAACAGCAGGGCGCGGTTCATGCGCAGCACGTAGGCGCCGAACAGGAAGCAGATAACCACCGGCACCAGGCTGACGATCAGCCCGGCAATCAGCATCTGGCCGCCGACCGCGCCCAGGCTGTGGCCGATGCCGGCGCCGGCGCTCAAGCCCACGCCCGCCATAAACACCATCAGGCCGAATTCTTTCACCATGTTCAGCGCGCCCTGCGGAATGTAGCCGAAGGTCGGGTGGTTGGCGCGCAGGAAGCCGAGCATGATGCCGGACATCAGCAGGCCGGCGGCGTTGCCGATGCCGAACGAGAAGTTACTGAACTGAATGGTGATCTGGCCGATCAGCAGGCCGATGATGAAGAAGGCGCAGAATGCCAGCAGGTCGGTCACCTGGCTGTGGATGGAGATAAAGCCAATCTTCTCCGCCACGCTCTTCACCCGGCGCGCGTCGCCGCTCACCTGCAGCACGTCGCCCTTGTTGAGCACGATGCTGTCGTCGATCGGCATTTCGATCTGGCTGCGGATCACGCGGTTGAGGAAGCAGCCGTGATCGGTCAGCTTCAGCTGGCTCAGGCGCTTGTTCACCGCGTTGCTGTTCTTCACCACGATCTCTTCGGTCACGATGCGCATGTCGAGCAGATCGCGATCGAACACTTCCTTGCCGTTGCGGAAGCTCGGGTCCAGACGCGCGTGGGCGTCCGGGTAGCCGACCAGCGAGATCTCGTCGCCCACCTGCAGCACCGCATCACCGTCCGGGTTGGCCAGAATGCCGTTGCGGCGGATGCGTTCGATGTAACAGCCGGTCTGGCGGTAGATGCCCAGTTCGCGCAGGTTCTTGCCGTCGGCCCAGGCCACCAGCTCGGGGCCGACGCGGTAGGCGCGGATCACCGGCAGGTAGACCTTGCGCTGGCTGTCGGTGTCCAGGCCACGTTCGCGGGCGATCTGCTGGGCAGAGGTGGACAGGTCCTGGTGCTGCAGCTTCGGCAGGTAGCGCGCGCCGAAGATCAGGCTGACCAGACCGATCAGGTAGGTGAGGGCGTAGCCGAGGCTCAGATGATCCTGCGCCGCCAGCAGCGCCGGGCCGTTGACGATGGTGTTGCGCAGCGTGTCGCCGGCACCCACCAGCACCGGCGTCGAAGTCATCGAGCCGGCCAGCATGCCGGCGGTCAGGCCGATGTCCCAGTGGAACAGCTTGCCGAGACCGATGGCGAGCACCATCGCCGAGCCGACCATCACCAGCGCCAGCATCAGGTAGTTTTTGCCGTCGCGGAAGAAAATCGAGAAAAAGTTGGGCCCGGCTTCCACGCCGACGCAGAAAATAAACAGCATAAAGCCGAGATTCAGCGCCTCGGTGTTAATGGCGAAGTGTTGCTGGCCGAGCAGCAGCGAAACCACCAAAACGCCAATGGAATTACCGAGTTGGACGGAGCCCAGACGGAGTTTACCGAGGCACAGCCCCAGTGCGAGTACCACGAACAGTAACAGAATGTAGTTACCGTTTAACAAACTAGCGACGTTTATGTTCACGGAGGATAACTTATTGTTTACCAGTAAGTGCTTGATATAGATAACTATAAGAGATAAATTCAGCCTTAAAACGACGTCATAAATCACCACCAGCGTAAGGCGAAGCGAACCATCGTTCGGCGGCGTTCATTCTAGACGCTATGACCGATGACAGCCAGCACAGAAAGCTGATTTCCTGTGCCGCCGTGCGCATTTAACTCTCTTTTGACCAAGGAAAAAATTCGGTTCAGCGTCTCCGCGCGGGGGGCCAGGCCGATTTCTATTGATGCAGTAATTGGGCGGGGGAGAATTCGCATGACGAGTTATAGATATTGGCTGGGCATTCTCAGCTGTTTTCTGTTGTTCAGCCTGGTGTTTCTCGGCCAGCAAACCGGCCTGTTCGGCAGCACGGATCATGAGCACCACGGCGAAACCGGCCTGCTGCTGTTTGTGATCCCCGGTGCGATCGCCAGCTATCTGTCGAGCCGCAAGCGGCTGCTTTGCCCGCTGCTCGGCGCGCTGTATGCGCTGCCGCTGTGCCTGTTGATCCGCCACTTCTGGCTGACGCCGTCCTCTTCGTTCTGGCAGGAGCTGGCGTACGCCACCAGCGCAGTGTTCTGGTGCGTGTTCGGCGCGATGCTGATGCTGTTCGCCCTCGGCCTGTTGCAGACGCTGCAGCAGCTGCACCGGCGGCAGCGGCAATAAAAAAAGGCGCGTTAAGCGCCTTTTTTGTCTTTGTCGTTCAAAAACTTACTGGAACAGGTTCAGGTGTTCTTTGGCGTAAGCTTCGAAATCGGTGCAACCGCCGATGTGCTTCTCATCCAGGAAGATCTGCGGCACGGTTTCAACCGGTTTGCCGACGGTTTTTTCCAGATCGGCCTTGGTGATGCCTTCCGCGTGGATGTCAACGTAACGGAAGTTGAAATCGTCGCGTTCTTCAGTCAGTTTTTCCGCCAGTTCTTTAGCGCGGACACAATAAGGACAGCCAGGACGCCCGAAGATTACTGCAAACATGCAACGCTCCTTAATTGGATTTTCAATAAATTGTTCGCTACCGCAACGACATCCCGTCACCGAAAAAGTCATTACCTGCGTCAGATGGCGCTTACTATGCCCGTTGAGGCGGTGAAAAAAAAGCAGGAATTACCTGTTAATCTGATTCATGCAACCAATTAGTCGGCCGGGGCTGTCGCCGCCGACGGGAATTCACTACACTGGGGGCAGACCTTCTGGAGAAGAAAAATATGCGTTCATTCGGTGACTTACCGCGCCCGGTGCTGGTGTTGGAAGGGCTGGGCATCGTGATGCTGGTGTTGGCCTACCTCAGCATTCACGGCCACCTGCAGCTGCCGGGCTGGCTGGCGTCGCAGCAGGCGGCGGTCGGCATGATTTTCCTCGGCGTGGCGCTGATGGTGCCGGCGGCGGCGTTTCTGGTGTGGCGCGTGGTGCAGGGCTTCGGGCCGCTGATGCGCGGCGGTCTGCCGCCGGAAAACGATCGCCACAAGCCGCAATCGAAAGATAATCAGGACAGCGATCCGCGCGCCTGAGCGCCGCGGCCGCTAACCCGCCTGCCGGGCAGGCGTTGGTCTTTTTGGGGTGACGAGTGAAAATTGCCATTCTTTCTCGCGACGGAACGCTCTACTCATGCAAGCGGCTGCGTGAAGCGGCGGAAGATCGCGGGCACAGCATCGATATCATCGATCCGCTCTCCTGCTACATGAACATCAATCCGGCGGCGCCGACCATTCATTATCGCGGCCGCCAACTGGAGCGTTACGATGCGGTGATCCCGCGCATCGGCTCCGCCATCACCTTTTACGGCACGGCGGTGCTGCGCCAGTTCGAGCTGCTCGGCAGCTACCCGCTAAACGAATCCGTGGCCATTACCCGCGCCCGCGACAAGCTGCGTTCGCTGCAGCTGTTGGCGCGGCAGGGCATCGATCTGCCGATCACCGGCTTCGCCCATTCGCCCGACGACACCGGCGATCTGATCGAGCTGGTCGGCGGCGCGCCGCTGGTGGTCAAGCTGGTGGAAGGCACGCAGGGCATCGGCGTGGTGCTGGCGGAAACCCGCCAGGCGGCGGAAAGCGTGATCGACGCCTTTCGTGGCCTGAACGCGCATATCCTGGTGCAAGAATACGTGCGCGAAGCGCAGGGCAGCGATGTGCGCTGCCTGGTGGTGGGCGGCCGGGTGGTGGCCGCCATCGAGCGGCAGGCCAAGCCCGGCGAATTTCGCTCCAACCTGCACCGCGGCGGCACCGCCCGCAAGGTGACCATCACCGCCAGAGAACGGGCGATCGCGGTGAAAGCGGCGAGCACGCTGGGGCTGGACGTCGCCGGGGTGGATATCCTGCGCGCCGAGCGCGGCCCGCTGGTGATGGAGGTCAACGCGTCGCCGGGGCTCGAAGGCGTGGAAACCACCACCGGGCTGGACATCGCCGGCATGATGATAGAATACATCGAGCAGCGCGGCCGGCCTGGCTTTCGCCTGAAATCCGGCGGGTGACGGGGCAGGCGGTGCGCTTTTCTCGCCGAGCAATATCTTAATTAGTGAATTAAGCCGCATTGATCGTGGCGTATCGGGTGAATATTCCGTAAGCTATGCGCCTTTTCGCGTATTGAATATTGTGAGGCTGGTTATTATGGATTCACTCATTGTCCCCGATTTGGCGCTGTTGCGGCGCTGGCTGGATCAGTCGGGCATTTCTTTCTTTGAGTGCGATTCCTGCCAGGCGCTGCACCTGCCGCACATGCAGAACTTCGACGGCGTGTTCGACGCCAAGATAGATCTGGTGGACAACGTCATTCTGTTCTCCGCGCTGGCCGAGGTGAAGCCGACCGCGCTGATCCCGCTGGTAGCGGATCTGAGCCAAATCAACGCCAGTTCGCTGACCATCAAAGCCTTTGTCGACATTCAGGACGACAACCTGCCGAAGCTGATCGTCTGCCAGTCGCTGAGCGTGGCGGTCGGCATCACCTATGAGCAGTTCACCCACTTTATGCAGCAGGGCGAAGAGCAGGTCTCGATGGTGATCCTCGAAGCGCGGGCGAACGATCTGCTGTTTATGGGGGATGAAGAAGAGATCCCCGCTGGCGCCGTGCGTCAGCCGATGCTGCACTGATCCTCGCCGTACCTTAAGCATGCCGTCGCTCCGGCGGCATGCTGCCGTTATTCCCCTCCGCAATAAAATATTCTGCACTTTGGCCTTTGCCGCCCGATCTTTCTCGCCTTTTGTGCCGTTAATGGCGTATCACATAGAGAAAAACTGCATAAAAAATCGATAAAAGGCGTTTTTTACCCTGGGGGCTGGCGGGTTGCGGTAGCAGCGGCTATGCTGCTGATTCTGCAAAGGGCTTGCGATTTCCCTTGTGACCACGCGAGCAGGGCAGTGAAAAAAGGCGCATGCAATCATATGCATAGCCATTCAGTTCGCGGTTGCAACGATTGCGCTCAATCAGGAAAGGTTTTGTATCGCTGCAGATACAAGTTCAATTCTATGATTCACCCTGTTTTGGAGGAAGTTACGGATGGTCACCCAACGTAAAAAGTGGTTATCGGGTGTGGTTGCCGGCCTGCTGATGGCCGCGTCCGTCACGGCGTCAGCCGAAGATAAAACGCTGCACGTGTATAACTGGTCCGACTATATCGCGCCGGATACCCTGGCCAAATTCCAGAAAGAAACCGGTATCAAGGTGGTGTACGACGTTTTTGACTCCAACGAAGTGTTGGAAGGCAAACTGATGGCGGGCAGCACCGGCTACGATTTGGTGGTTCCTTCGTCCAACTTCCTCGAGCGTCAGTCGCAGGCCGGCATTTTCGAGCCGCTCGACAAGAGCAAAATCCCCAACTACAAAAATCTCGATCCCGAGATGCTGAAGCTGGTGGCGCACAACGACAAGGACAACAAATACGGCATCCCTTACATGATGGTGACCACCGGCATCGGCTATAACGTCGACAAGGTGAAAGCGGTGCTGGGGAAAGACGCGCCGGTCAACAGCTGGGATCTGATCTTCAAGCCGGAAAACCTCGAGAAGCTGAAAAGCTGCGGCGTTTCCTTCCTCGATGCGCCGAGCGAAGTCTACGCCACCGTGCTGCACTACCTGGGTAAAGATCCCAACAGCACCAACGCGGCGGACTATACCGGCGCGGCCAACGATCTGCTGCTGAAGCTGCGGCCGAATATCCGCTATTTCCACTCTTCCCAGTACATCAACGATCTGGCGAACGGCGATATCTGCGTGGCGCTCGGCTGGTCCGGCGACGTGATGCAGGCGGCCAACCGCGCCAAAGAGGCGAAGAACGGCGTCAACGTGGCCTATGCGATCCCGAAAGAGGGGGCGCTGACCTACTTCGACATGTTCGCCATGCCGGCGGACGCCAAGAACAAGGATGCTGCCTACCAGTTCCTGAACTTCTTGCTGAAGCCGGACGTGATGGCGGACATCAGCAATCACGTTTACTACGCCAATGCGGTGAAGGATTCCACGCCGCTGGTGAATGCCGAAGTGCGCGATAACCCGAACGTCTATCCGCCGGCCGATGTTCGCGCCAAGCTGTTCACGCTCAACGTGCAGTCGCCGAAGCTGGACCGTGTCATTACCCGCGCATGGACTAAAGTTAAAAGCGGGAAGTGATGATAGGGGGATCGCCCCCTATCGTCGGTAAACCGGCAGGCGGGTGCCCCCGCCTGCATTGCCGTTTTGGGCCACGGCGCTCGCCGTGGTTTTGTGCCGCTTTACGCCGGAGAGCACCCCGATTGAACGACGTCATCCCTCGTCCTCAAGCCAAGTCGCAGAAGGTTTTCACCCCTCTGCTGGAAATCCGTAACCTCACCAAAACCTTCGACGGGCAGAACGCGGTCGAAGACGTCAGCCTTACCATCTACAAGGGCGAAATCTTTGCGCTGCTCGGCCCGTCCGGCTGCGGCAAATCCACCTTGCTGCGCATGCTGGCCGGCTTCGAACAGCCCTCGGAAGGGCAGATCGTGCTCGATGGGCAGGATATGTCGCACGTGCCGCCGTACCAGCGGCCGATCAACATGATGTTTCAGTCTTACGCGCTGTTCCCGCACATGACGGTAGAGCAGAACATCGCCTTCGGCCTGAAGCAGGACAAAATGCCGCGGGCAGAAATCGCCGAACGGGTGGCGGAAATGCTGGCGCTGGTGCACATGCAGGAGTTCGCCAGGCGCAAGCCGCACCAGCTTTCCGGCGGCCAGCGGCAGCGGGTGGCGCTGGCGCGCAGCCTGGCCAAACGGCCGAAGCTGCTGCTGCTGGATGAGCCGATGGGCGCGCTGGACAAGAAGCTGCGCGATCGCATGCAGCTGGAAGTGACCGATATTCTCGAACGCGTCGGCGTGACCTGCGTGATGGTGACGCACGATCAGGAGGAGGCGATGACCATGGCGGGGCGCATCGCCATCATGAACCGCGGCAAGTTCGTGCAGATCGGCGAGCCGGAAGAGATCTACGAGCATCCGAACAGCCGCTTCAGCGCCGAATTTATCGGCTCGGTCAACGTCTTCGACTGCGTATTGCAGGCGCGGCACGACGACGCGCTGATCTTGCAAAGCCCCGGATTGCGTCATGCGATCAAGGTGGATCCGGACGCCTCGGTGGTGGACGGCGTGCCGATCCAGGTGGCGCTGCGGCCGGAGAAGATCCTGCTGTGCGAACAGGTGCCGGCAGACGGCTGCAACTTCGCGGTGGGGGAAGTGGCGCACATTGCCTACCTGGGCGATCTGTCCATCTATCACGTGAAGCTGCACAGCGGGCAGATTATCAGCGCCCAGCTGCAAAACGGCCACCGTTTCCGCAAGGGGATGCCGACCTGGGGCGATGAAGTGCGTCTGTGCTGGGAAACCGACAGCTGCGTAGTGTTGACAGTGTAGTGGAGCCGGTGAGGAGTAACCCGTATGACCCTGCTTTCTGAACGCACGCCGGAACCGCCGGCCAAAACGCCCGGCACCTTCAAGGCGCTGTTCCACCGCCTGCTGATGGCTCACGGCCGCAAGCTGGTGATCGCGCTGCCGTATTTATGGCTGACGCTGCTGTTCATGCTGCCGTTCCTGATCGTGTTCAAGATCAGCCTGGCGGAGCTGGCGCTGGCGGTGCCGCCCTATACCGAGCTGCTGAGCTGGGCGGACGGCAAGCTGAACATCGCGCTCAACTTCGCCAACTACCTGCAGCTGACCGACGATCCGCTGTATATCGACGCCTATCTGCAGTCGCTGCGCGTGGCGGCGGTCTCGACGCTGTGCTGCCTGATCATCGGCTATCCGCTGGCCTGGGCGGTGGCCCACAGCAAAGCGTCAACCCGCAACATTCTGCTGCTGCTGGTGATCCTGCCTTCCTGGACCTCGTTCCTGATCCGCGTCTATGCCTGGATGGGCATTCTGAAAAACAACGGCATTCTGAATAACTTTCTGATGTGGCTAGGGGTGATCGACCAGCCGCTGGTGATCCTGCACACCAACCTGGCGGTGTATATCGGCATCGTTTATTCCTATCTGCCGTTTATGGTGCTGCCAATTTACACGGCGCTGATCCGGCTGGATTACTCGCTGGTGGAGGCGTCGCTGGATCTGGGGGCCCGGCCGCTGAAAACCTTCTTCAGCGTGATCGTGCCGCTGACGCGCGGCGGCATCATCGCCGGTTCGATGCTGGTGTTCATTCCAGCGGTGGGCGAGTTCGTGATCCCGGAACTGCTCGGTGGGCCGGACAGCATCATGATCGGCCGCGTGCTGTGGCAGGAGTTCTTCAATAACCGCGACTGGCCGGTGGCCTCGGCGGTCGCTACCATCATGCTGCTGCTGTTGATCGTGCCAATTTTGTGGTTCCACAAACACCAGAACAAGGAAATGGGGGGGCAGGAATGAACAACTTGCCGGTAGTGCGTTCACCGTGGCGCATCGCCATCCTGACGGTCGGCTTTACCTTCCTGTATGCGCCGATGCTGATGCTGGTGATCTACTCCTTCAACAGCTCCAAACTGGTGACGGTGTGGGCCGGTTGGTCCACGCGCTGGTATACCGAACTGTTTCACGACTCGGCGATGATCAGCGCGGTGGGGCTCAGCCTGACCATCGCCGCCGCCTCCGCCACCGCCGCGGTGGTACTGGGCGCCATCGCCGCCGTGGTGATGGTGCGCTTCGGCCGCTTTCGCGGTTCGACCGGTTTTGCGTTTATGTTGACCGCACCGCTGGTGATGCCGGACGTGATCACCGGCCTGTCGCTGCTGCTGCTGTTCGTGGCGATGGGGCACGCCTTCGGCTGGCCGTCGGAACGCGGCATGTTCACCATCTGGCTGGCGCATGTCACCTTCTGTACCGCTTACGTGGCGGTGGTGATCAGCTCGCGCCTGCGCGAGGTGGATCGCTCAATTGAAGAAGCGGCGATGGATTTGGGGGCGCCGCCGCTGAAGGTGTTCTTCGTCATCACCTTGCCGATGATCGCGCCGGCGCTGATCTCCGGCTGGATGCTGGCGTTCACCCTGTCGTTGGACGATCTGGTGATCGCCAGCTTCGTCTCCGGCCCGGGCGCCACCACGCTGCCGATGCTGGTATTCTCCAGCGTGCGCATGGGGGTGAATCCGGAAATTAACGCGTTGGCCAGCCTGATCCTGCTGGTGGTGGGCATTCTCGGCCTGATCGCCTGGTGGTTTATGGCGCGCTCGGAAAAACAACGATCGCGTGAATTACAGCGGGCGGCCCGTAGCTGAATCGTAACAAACCTGCTATTTTTGCAATCAATAAGTATTGCAACTAACTACCTGACTTTACATGCGCCATCTGTATTGGTGGCGCGTCGTAGCGGAACACGGATATGTCAGACATGCTGAAAAGCGGGCAGGGAATGGGATCGACTTCGGATACGCCGGTGCCGGTGATGGTGGCGGGTACCGCCATGGTCGCGATCAAGTGTATCAGCGTGGTGCTGCTGTTGGGCGAACTGGGCGTCGACGGTGCGCAGGAGTTCGTCAACACCAGCGCGCAGGCGTGGGATTCTACCCTTATTTTTCTGGCCGGCCTGATGCTGCTGTGCCTGCAAATCAGCTGCGGCTTTGCGGTGATGCGCGGCCGCAACTGGGGGCGCTGGGGCTATGTGGTCTGCCAGTGCATCGTGGTGCTTTACCTGCTGTTGGCCACCATCGGCAGCGTTTTCCCCGAGGTGTTTACCGTGGAAGGGGAAACCAGCGGCCAAATCCTGCACGTTCTGATCCTGCAAAAGATCCCCGACGTGGTGATCCTGGCGCTGCTGTTCGTCCCTACCGCCAGCCGCCGCTTCTTCGCCGCGCGCAAGTGAGATTTTAGGCGCGCGGAGTGGTAAACTCTGCGCCCTTAATTCGTCATCCTGAACTTCACGGTAATCTTCATGCATTGCGCTTTGTATACGGCGGGCACCTGCCGTTCCTGTCAGTGGCTGGAAAAGCCCTATCCGCAGCAACTGGCCGACAAACAGCATCACCTGCAATCGTTGTTGGCCGGGCGCGACGTCGCGCAGTGGCTGCAGCCGGTGGCGGGAGAGCTGAGCGCATTTCGCAATAAAGCCAAGATGGTGGTCAGCGGCAGCGTGGAACGCCCGCTGCTCGGCATGCTGCACCGCGACGGCACGCCGGTCGATCTGAGCGACTGCCCGCTGTATCCCGCCGGCTTTGCGCCGATGTTTGCGGTGCTGAAAAGCTTTATCGCCCGCGCGGGCCTGACGCCGTATAACGTGGCGCGCAAACGCGGCGAGCTGAAGTACCTGCTGCTGACCGAAAGCACGCTCGACGGCGGCGTGATGCTGCGCTTCGTGCTGCGTTCGGAAACCAAGCTGGCGCAGCTGCGGGCCGCGCTGCCGTGGCTGCAGCAGCAGCTGCCGCAGCTCAAGGTGATCTCCGCCAATATTCAGCCGGTGCACATGGCGATCATGGAAGGGGAGCGCGAGATCGCGCTGACCGAACAGCAGGCGCTGGAGGAGCGGTTCAATCAGGTGCCGCTGTTTATCCGCCCGCAAAGCTTCTTCCAGACCAACCCGCAGGTGGCCGCCGATCTGTATGCCACCGCCCGCGACTGGGTGCGCGCGCTGGGTATCGACAGCATGTGGGATCTGTTCTGCGGCGTCGGCGGTTTCGGCCTGCACTGCGCGCAACCGCAAACGCGGCTGACCGGCATCGAAATCAGCGCGGAAGCGATCGCCTGCGCCCGCCAGTCGGCGCAGCGGTTAGGGCTGCTGCACGTCGATTTTCAGGCGCTCGATTCCACCCGCTTCGCCACCGCCGAAGGTCAGGTGCCGCAGCTGGTGCTGGTCAACCCGCCGCGGCGTGGCATCGGCCAGGCGCTGTGCGACTACCTGAGCCGGATGGCGCCGGACTATATTCTTTATTCCAGCTGCAATGCCGAGAGCATGGCGAAAGATATCGAGATGTTGCCGGGGTACCGCATCGAACGGGTGCAGCTGTTCGACATGTTCCCGCATACCGCGCACTACGAAGTGCTGACGCTGTTGGTGCGGATTTTATAAAACATAAGGCCCGGATAACCGGGCCTTATTGCTTACTGCGGGAACCACTTGTCGTTGATGGCCTTGTAGGTGCCGTCGGCCTTGATGGCGTCCAGCGCGGCGTTCAGCTTGGCCAGCAGCGCCTGGTTGTCGGGGCGCACCGCGATGCCGAGGCCGGTGCCGAAGTATTGCGCATCGGTGATGTGCTCACCCACCGGCGCCAGCTGCGGGTTGGTTTTCAGCCACTCGTTCACCACGGCGGTGTCGCCGAACACGCCGTCGATACGGCCGTTTTTCAGCTCCAGAATGGCGTTCTGGTAGCTGTCGTAAGAGACGGTGTTAATCTCCGGATGCTTGTCCTGCATGTATTTCTGGTGGGTGGTGCCATTTTCCATGCCGAGCTTTTTGCCTTTCAGATCCGCCAGCGAGCTGAACTTGCCTTTTTGCGCGATCACGATCGCCGAGTTGGCGTAGTAAGGCTGGGTGAAAGCGACCTGTTTGCTGCGCTCCGGCGTGATGTCCATACCGGAAATCACCGCATCGTATTTCTTGAATTTCAGCGCGGCGATCAGGCTGTCGAACGCCTGGTTGGTGAAGGTGCACTGCGCCTGCATCTGCTTGCACAGCGCGTTGGCCAGATCGATATCGAAGCCGACGATCTGGTTGTTGGCGTCCAGCGATTCGAACGGCGGGTAGGTGGCGGAAGCGGCGAAGCGGATGGTCTCGGCCGCGGTAGCGTTAAAGGTGATCCCGGCCAACATCGTCGCGGCAAGCAGCAGTTTTTTCATGCGTAGAGCTCCTGTCTGAATCCTGAAAGTGATTATTCGCTATCGTTTGTTTTTACTGGTAATCGCCAGAGGTTTTTACGTGTGCGCCTGCTGATAACCCTGCCACTGGGTGAATTAAAATGCAATATAAATAATTAAGTATTGCTGTGGGGATAAAAAAAGCCCCGCGCAATGGCGGGGCTCATGGGGGGAGGCGGCCTCAGTTGCGGCGTTCAAACGCCAGCGCGCGGCGCTCCACCAAGCGCATCAGCAGCGTCAGCAGGCCGTTGACACACAGGTACACCAGGCCTGCGGCACCGAATACCATGACGTCGTAGGTGCGGCCGTACATCAGCTGGCTGTAGCCCATCACCTCCATCAGCGTGATGGTGTAAGCCAGCGAGGTGCTTTTGAACACCAGCACCACTTCGTTGGAGTAAGACGACAGCGCGCGCTTGAAGGCGAACGGCAGCAGGATGCGCAGCGTCTGCCGGCGCGACATGCCCAGCGCTTCGCACGACTGCCACTGCCCGGCGGGAATGGCGCGCACCGCGCCGTAGAACAACTGCGTGGTGTAGGCCGCGCTGTTCAGCGCCAGTGCTATCATCGCGCACAGCCAGGGCTGCGACAGCAGGTTCCACAGCCACGGGTAGTCGCGGATGGCCGGGAACTGACCGGGGCCGTAGTAGATCAGGAAGATCTGCACCAGCAGCGGTGTGCCGGTGAACAGCGTCACGTAGATCTTGACCAGCGGCGTCAGGATTGGCGTTTTCAGCGTCAGTATCACCGTCAGCAGCAGCGACAGCACCAGCGCGACGATCAGCGCGGCGACGGTCAGCGTCAGGCTGGTGTGTAACCCTTTGAGGATCTCCGGTAAATACTCAATCATCAGACTGGCCCCCGCTCAAAGCGCGTGGCGCGCAGCTCAATGCGTTTGATGACGTATTGGCTGAACAGCGTCACCAGCAGGTAGATGGCCGCGGCGATCACATACCAGGTAAAAGGTTCCTGGGTGCGGGTGGCGATGCTCTTGGTTTGCAGCATCAGATCGTTCACGCTGATCAGCGACACCAGCGCGGTGTCTTTCAGCAACACCAGCCACTGGTTGCCGAGGCCGGGCAGGGCGTGGCGCCACATCTGCGGCATGATCAGGCGAAAGAAGATCGCCGCCTTGCCGAGCCCCAGCGCCTGGCCGGATTCCCACTGCCCCTGAGGCACCGCTTTGAGCGCGCCGCGCAGCGTCTGCGAAGCGTAGGCGGAATAGAGCAGGGCCAGAGCGATCACCCCGCACAGGAACGGGCTGACTTCGAAATTGTCGATCGCCAGCTGAATCGGCAGCTGGAACAGACCGAGGTTGAGGGTAAAGCCGTCGGAGAGCATCAACAGCAGCTGCGACGAGCCGAAATAGATAAACAGCACCACCAGGATTTCCGGCAGGCCGCGCAGCACGGTCACCCAGGCGGTGCCGAGCCAGCTGACCGCTTTCCAGCGGGACGATTCCCATACGGCGAACAGCATCGCCAGAATCAGCCCGAGGATCAGGGCGCAAACGGCAAGGCCGACGGTCATGCCGGCGGCGCTTGCTAAAGGTTGTAATTCATTCATCGGGGCGTATTACTGCTGGAACCATTTTTTGTAGATGGTTTCATAGGTCCCATCCTGCTTGATCTTGTCCAGAGCGGCGTTGAACTTGCCCTGCAGATCGGTGTTCTTCTGGCGTACCGCGATGCCGAGGCCGGTGCCGAAGTAGTCTTTATCCGTCACTTTGGCGCCCACTGCCGCCAGCGCGTCATTCTGCTTCAGCCACTCGTTGACCACCGCGGTATCGCCGAACACCGCATCAACGCGGCCGTTCTTCAGATCCAAAATGGCGTTCTGGTAGCTGTCGTAAGGCACGGTGGTGATTTCCGGGTGCTTGTCGGTCAGGTATTTCTGGTGGGTGGTGCCGTTTTGCACGCCCACTTTCTTGCCTTTCAGCGCCGCCACGTCGGCGATTTTGCCTTTCTGCGCGATGAACAGCGCCGAGTTATCGTAGTACGGCTTGGTGAACAGCACCTGCTTTTCACGCTCCGGCGTGATGTCCATACCGGCCATGACCGCATCGAAACGCTTGAACTTCAGGCTCGGGATCAGGCTGTCGAACGCCTGGTTGGTGAAGGTGCACTCGGCCTGCATCTCTTTGCACAGGGCGTTGGCCAGATCGACATCAAAACCCTGAATCTTGTTGCCGGCGTCAATAAATTCAAATGGAGGATAGGAGGCTTCGGTAGCGAAACGGATCGTTTCGGCTGCGGAGGCGGAAACGCTGATGCCGGCCAGAACGGCGGCGATTATTAGTTTTTTCATCGCAAACTCCCCAAATTACAGCAAGTTAATTGTTAGTGTGATAAGTAGTTGGCAAACTCGGTGGTCCGCGGCTGCGTGAAGTGGCTGCTGTCGCCTTGCTCCACCACGTGGCCGTTTTCCATGTACACCACGCGGCTGGCGGTCTTGCGCGCCACTTCCACTTCGTGGGTGACGATCACCTGCGTGATGCCGGTGCCGGCCAGTTCGCGAATGATGCTGACGATCTGAGCGGTGATTTCCGGATCCAGCGCCGCGGTCGGTTCATCGAACAGCAGCACCTGCGGTTCCATCATCAGGGCACGGGCGATCGCCACGCGCTGCTGCTGGCCGCCGGAAAGGTGCAGCGGGAAGCGATCGGCGAAGTCGGTCAGGCGCAGACGCTTGAGCAGCTTGTCGGCACGCTCCATCGCCTGAGCCTTGGTCAGACCCAGCACGCGGCAAGGCGCTTCGATCAGGTTCTGAACCACGGTGAGGTGAGGCCACAGGTTGTATTGCTGGAAGACCATGCCGACATTTTGGCGCAGTTCGCGAATGGCTTTCTCGCCCGGCGCCTGCTTAAAGTCGAATTGGTTGCCGGCGATCTGCAGTTGGCCCGAACGCGGCATTTCCAGCAGGTTCAGCACCCGCAGCAATGAACTTTTCCCGGCGCCGCTTGGGCCAAGCAGCACCAGGGTTTCCCCGGCTGGACAATCCAGCGTGATGTCAAACAGCGCCTGGTGAGCGCCGTAATAGCAATTGATACCGTTAAGTTGAATACTCATGCGCCAGAATTGAATAGACATTGATACCGCAAATGTTAACTTCCACAGAATACTTATGCAATCTTTGTGCGTTAAAATTTATGAGTGTGCGGCGGGACAGTAAAAGATTAGCACAAGATACCGCGACTCAAGCCGAGGGAGGGGATTTGTGGCGCAGGCTGTGAGATCGGTAGCGAAATTTTTTCTATTGGACGAAATTCGAGCGGTGGGCGGACGGCGGGGATGACCGACGCGGCAAGCCCGCGTCGGCCGGGGTATTGCGGGTTACTGGTTTTCCAGCACCTGGCGCACGCTGCCGTTGGTGGCGTGCGCTGGAACATTCAGGTAGCGAATATCATCAACCACCCAGCAGGTGCCTTCGCGCACCATCAGCACTTCGTCCTGCCAGTTCACGGTGCTGTTGGCGTCTTTTTGGTAGCTCAAGTCAACGCGCAGCGGGATGTTTTTCGCATCGGTGTTAGGAATGGTCGAGGCGCTGGCGACGGACGCGCTGCTTGGCCCCTGCGCATTGCCGGAGAACAGATCGCCGGTTATCCGGTGCTTGCCCGGGTTCTGGCCGGCGCTGACCAGATCCTGATACAGCACTTTGCTCAGGTAAGGCTGCAGCTGCGCCAGGCGGTTGCTGTCCGGCAGGCCGGCGCCCTGCTGGATGCGCAGGTCATAGAACTTTTGCGCGACCGTATCCGGGCCGCCTTCCACACAGCTGCCGCTGCGGGTGCCGATATCCTTGTATGCCGGTTCCACCGTGGTACAGGCACTCAGCAACAGCGCTAAGGGTAAAACAGCCGCAATCGTTTTTGTTTTCATCTTATTACCTTATGTGAAAGTCTCTACCATGAAGACCGATAGCTTACAGTATAAATGCGTTTTTTGGCCTTGCATTCGTACTGCGTGCCATTGATTAAGCGAACACAATGCCAATCCTCTGGTCATAGATACGTTGAATTAATCAAACAAGGAATTCTGATGCAGCTTTCAACTACCCCGACCCTGGAAGGGTTCACCATCACCGAATACTGCGGCGTCGTGACCGGCGAAGCGATCCTCGGCGCCAACATTTTTCGTGATTTCTTCGCCGGCGTGCGCGATATCGTCGGCGGCCGCTCGGGCGCTTATGAGAAAGAGCTGCGCAAGGCGCGCTTGATCGCGTTCGAAGAGCTGGAAGATCAGGCGAAAGAGCTGGGCGCCAACGCGGTGGTCGGCATTGATATCGATTATGAAACCGTTGGTAAAGACGGCAGCATGCTGATGGTGACCGTCAGCGGCACCGCGGTGAAAGTCAGCCGCTAACGCCATTCTCGCGCCCCGGCCATTCTGCCGGGGCGACGTTCTCTTGCTTTACCCCACCTTGTGCTGCTCGACGATCGGGCGGTGCTCCTGCGGTTTTACCGGCGCCGGCTCCTGGCGATGCTGTATCGGCTGAACGAACGACGGGCGGATCTGCGGCGCCGGGGCCGGATGCGGCATGACGCGTTCTTGCGGCATCGGCGTCGGGCGCACTACCGCCGGGTGCGGCGCTACGGCCGGTTCGTGTACCGCCGGCTGAGCGACGTGAGGTGCGACCTGAACCGGTGGCCGCACGGCGGATTGATGCACCGGCGCGACGGCTGGCATCGGATGCGTCTGTACCGGCGCTGAATGCACGGCCATCGGCTGCTGCGCGTGGGGCGCCGCAGGCTTGGTATGCGTGAACGTCGGCATGCTCATCGGTTGCTGCACATGGGACGCGTTGACCGATTGTTGCACGTGCGGCGCGGCCGCTACCGGCTGGGAATGCGCAAAGTTCGGCATGGTCATCGGCGCATGGGCTGCAGGCGCGACGCGCGGCTGTTGCGGCGCCGCGTTCGGCGTCGATGCGTTGAAGCGCGGCGTCGGCGCGGCGGGGGGTGTATTGTAGTTGTTCACCGTGCTGGTGCTGCTGCGATTCACATTGTTGACGTTGTTATATTGGTTGATGTTGGTGACGCGATTTACCACGGTGGTGGAGTGCGATACGTAAGGCGCATTGCGGTAGACCACCGGTTGGCGTCGGTCGTCCCAGCGCATATCCCAGTTGTGCCAACCGCTGTTGTGCTGATTGAACAATGAGGCGACCGCGATGCCGACGCCGAAACTGATCACGCCGGCCGCCAACATGTCGCCGCCGCTATAGCCCGAAGGCTGATACTGATAGCTGGGGTAGGCGGGGATTGGCGTGCCGTAGGCCACCCAGGGGTCGTAATGCGGGACGTAAACCGTATCCGGCTGGCTGGGCTCGATGACGATGGTTTCGCCCGGCGCCGCCACCACGCTCTGGCGATAAGACTGTTGCTCCACGTAACGGGTGGTGGGCGCCACGACGATGCGCTGCTGCGGGGTGTTTTTCAGCGTACCCTGGCTGGCCGCCCGCTGGCGCATCACCTGAATGGCGTTCATCACGTCGGTGGGATCGTTGAGGTAGGCGCTGCCCAGGGCGGTGGTCCAGGGGATGTTCTTCGCCATCTGATCGAGTACGTCGGGGAATTGCACCAGGCCGCGCACGCTGGGATCCCAGGGCTGAGCGTCGGCCGCCGAGCTGAGCGCCGCCGGCTGCAGGCCGCGGTTTTGCGCCAGCCAGGCATCTGCGGCGCTGATTTGGTCGGGATAGCCCGCGCCGGCCAAGACCTGCGCCAGCAACTTATCGGGGAACAGCGCCACCGGGCTGACCAACTGGTACAGCTGATCGGCGGTCAGCGGCGTATAGGCCGGTGCACTTGCAGTAGCGGCGGGAGCGGCCGGGGGCGGCGTGCTCCCGCCCATCGCACCAGCGACTTTTTGCTGATCGCAGCCGCTGAGCGGCAGCATGGCGGCACAGAGCAACCAGGACAGATAGCGTGGTGTGAACATGTTCGACTCCGCTCTTTCAGCGCAGATGATACTTTGAGACTATCATGGGGGGCGCAGGGCGCCAGCCGAGAGAAACACTCGCTTGCACATCGGCGCTATCTGTCATCATTTCTCGATGAGCGTGATGATTGGATACAGGCTAATCGCGTCGCCTTACCATTTTCACGGGCGACAATCAGGAGGATAAGTGAAAATTTGGCCAGGGATTATCGCCGCCGCGCTGTTGGCGGGGTGCCAAAGTCCACAGCAGGACACGCTCGTCGATCGCGGCGCTTACCAGCTCGAAACCCTGCATCAGGCGCAGGGTGCCGATCAGCGCATCCGGTTTTTGGTGATGCATTACACGGCGGAAGATTTCCATTCATCGCTGAAAACGCTGACCGACGAGCACGTCAGCGCCCATTATCTGCTGCCGGCGCACCCGCAGCGCGATCATGGCAAACCGACGGTGTACCGGCTGGTGCCGGAGGCGATGCGCGCCTGGCATGCCGGCACCAGCGCCTGGCGCGGCCGCAGCAACCTCAACGACACCTCGATCGGCATCGAAATCGTCAACAAGGGCTTCACCCGCAGCATGCTGTTCACCCACTGGCAACCCTATACGGCGGAGCAGATCGCCGTGCTGATCCCGCTGAGCCGCGACATTATCCAACGCTATGGCATCCAGCCGCAGGACGTGGTGGGGCACAGCGATATCGCGCCGCAGCGCAAACAGGATCCCGGCCCGCTGTTCCCCTGGCGGCAGCTGGCCCAGGCCGGCATCGGCGCCTGGCCGGACGAACGAGACGTGCAGCGTTTGCTGGCGGGGCGCGATCGTCATGCGCCGGTACCGATGGCGCCGCTGCTCGAAAAGCTGGCGCGTTACGGCTATGCGAACGACCCGTCATGGGATGCGCGGCAGCAGCGCAACGTGGTAGCGGCGTTTCAGATGCACTTCCGGCCCGACGATGTGCGCGGCGAGCCGGATGCAGAGAGTGAAGCGATTGTCGATGCGCTGCTGGTGAAGTACGGCGCGGCGCGTTGATTACAGGCCGTGCAGCTTACCGTGATCTTTCAGCCAGCGGGCGGTGCGCGCGATGCCTTCTTCCAGCGAGACGATCGGCTGATAGCCCAGCTCTTGCTGCGCGCGGGTGGTATCGAGCGTGAGGTCGAAGTTGAGTTTAGCGACGCCGTAGTGGGTCAGCACCGGCTCCTTCTCGCTTTTGCTGCCGAGGCGTTCCATGCCGCGCGCCATCATATCGAGCATCGGATAGGGGACGGAGCGGATATGGCACTTCATGCCCAGATCGTCGATCAGCTGCTGCACCACGGTGCGTAGCGGGCGCGGCTGCTGGTTGGTGATGTTGTAGGCGCGGCCGGACGGGGTATCTTCTTTTAGCGTCGCCAGCCACATGGCGTGCACCGCATTCTCCAGATAGGTCATGTCCACCATCGCCGCGCCGCCGCGCGGCAGCAGCAGGTTGCCGTAGCGTTTGATCATCTGTAGCAGCCGCGGCAGCATCACTTTGTCGTGCGGCCCGAACAATCCCTGCGGGCGCAGAATGGTGAAATGGGTCTGCGGATTGGACAGCGCCAACTGCTGGATCACCTGCTCGCCGGCGGCCTTGCTGCGCGCGAATTCGTTGGCGTAGCGCTGCGGGCGGAAGTCTTCGGTCACGTTGCGGTGATGGTGGTAATCGAAATAGATCGCCGGGGAGGAGATGTGAATGAACTGCGCTACGCCGTAGGCCGCCGCCCATTCGCCGAGGCGGCGGGTGGCGCGGACGTTGGCCAGTTCGAAGGCCTCTTCGGTGCCCCAGGGCGAGGTAAAGCTGGAGCAGTGCCACAGCACGTCGACGTCCGCCAGCATCGCCTTGGCCTGCGAAGAGATCAGATTGGTGAGATCGGCATGAATAAACTCCGCGCCCATTTTTTCCAGCAGGCCGCCCATCGCCTGGTTGCGGCCGGTGGCGCGCACTTTGATGCCCTGGTGGCGCAGATATTCAACGGCGTTACGGCCTAACCCACTGGTGGCACCGGTGACCAATACCTTCATAACGGACTCTATTCTCACCCAAAATCGGAATACCGGCGGGCGCTTGCGGCGCTCCCAGCAAATAAGATGCCATTCTTCCGTGATTTCGTGCGCTATGCAATCGGAAAGCCCCGAAGCACAGCGGCAAACTGTGCGGTTGATCGACAAATGAACGGCGTTCAGCGCTGTTGGCGATCCCGGCTCTCAGCAAGCTCGGCGATGCGCTTCGCCATGCCGCGAAAAATGAACAGGTGTGCGGGCATCATGGCGAACCAATACAGCAGCCCGCTGAAGCCGGCCGGATGCCACCAGGCGCGCACGTCCAGCGTGCGGCGATCGCCGTGATCGGTGATGCTGAAGCTCAGCCGCCCCAGCCCCGGTGCCTTCATGCCGAACAGCAGCGCCAGTTGCCGCAGCGGCTTCAGCGTGATGACTTTCCAGCCGTCGATCTCGTCGCCCATCGCCAGGGTCGCGCGCGCCGGGCGGCCGTAGACCACCCCGTTGCCGATCATGTCGTCCATGCGAGCGCGGAGCCGCCACAGAATATTGGCGTAGAAATAGCCTTCTTCGCCCCCCAGCTGCTGCACCGTTTGCCACAGGGCCTCGCGGGTGGCGGCGGTGTCAAGCGAATAACCGGCCTGTTTTGGATAGTAACCGTAGCCGGGGCGCCAGCGGGCCCGCGCCGCCGGATCGTAGCCCCAGTCGGCGGAATCGACCACCTCCTGTTCGCGCTGCAGCGTGGTGGCGACCGCCTGATCAAAGGTGTGCAGCCGCTGCGGGATCAGGGCCTGCAGCGGCCGGCCGTCGGCGGGCAGATCGTGCTTCAGCCCCTGGATCAGCGCGCGGGCGATCGGCGGCGGCACCGAGGTGATCAGGCTGATGAACCACACCGAAATCAGCCGCGTCGGCAAGGGGATCGGGATCAGCCAGCGCCGCTTGCCGCTGAGGGCGATAAAGAGTTTGAACATATCCTGATAGCTGAGGTACTCCGGCCCGGCAACGTCGAAGATGCGGTGTTCCTGCGCCGGGTGCGCCAGCAGATCGGCCAGATAAACCAGCAGGTTCTCCAGCGCCACCGGCGATGACTTCGAACGCACCCAGCGCGGCGGCGTCAGCACCGGCAGGTTGTAGACCATGTCGCGCATCACTTCGAACGCCGCCGAGCCGGGGCCGACGATGATGCCGGCGCGCAGCTCGGTCACCGGCACGCCGCTCTGGCGCAAGATCTCGCCGGTCAGGCGGCGGGCCGCCAGGTGCGGTGAGCTGTCGTCGTTTGGCTGCAGCGCGCCGAGAAAGATCACCTGTTTGACGCCGGCATTGCGCAGCGCGTCGCGCAGGTTTTCCGCCGCCTGGCGCTCCTTCTCGATAAAATCGTCGCCGTCGCCCATCGCATGCACCAGATAGTAAAGCGTATCGATCTCCCACAGCGCCGCGCTCAGGGTCTCCGGGCGATACAGATCGGCATACAGGCAGTTGACCTGCGGCCAGTTCCGCTCCTGCAGCCACTCGATGCGCCGCGCGGCGGCGGTAATCTGGTGCCCCTGTTCGATCAGGTGCGGGATCAGGTTCTGGCCTATATAGCCGCTGGCTCCAAGAACCAGTACGCGTTGGGGTGTCATCGGGCCGCCTTGTGCGGTAGAGGATTGGCAGAACGACAGGATGCCAAATTCAGGGTTTAAATGCACTTTTTGTATGGGTATAAGCCGGTTGCATCCATCCTGGCGCAGGTTCACACTACGCGCCCCCTTACCGAACGAAAAACCGGATGTCATGAAGCTCAATGTGATTTGTTACGCCCTGCTGGGCCTGGCGCTGGTCGCCAGCCTGTTCTCGCTGCATCCGGTGTGGATGTGGTTGCTGTTGGCCAACCTGTTGACGTTTCTGATCTACGGCGGCGATAAGCTGGCGGCGCGCAAAGGGTGGCGGCGGGTACCGGAGGCGACGCTGTTGCTGTTCGGTGCGCTGGGCGGGTGGTTGGGCGCACTGGCGGCACAGCAGCTGTTTCGCCACAAAACCCAGAAGCAGCCGTTTAAAACCTGGTTCATCCTCAGCGTGGCGCTCAACCTGGTGGCGGTGCTGGGGCTGTGGTACTGGGTTTATGGCCGCTGGATCTTCTGATTACAACAGCAGCGGCAGGGTAGCGCTGGCGGTGGCCTGCATCGCCTGAGCGTAGGCGGGATCGCGCTGAGCCAGTTCGGCGATCATCAACTCCACCAGCAGCATGGCGCCGACCTTGGCCGGCAGGGCGCCGGCGGTCAGCGGCCCTTCCGGTTTGGCTGCCACCAGCAGCGTATCCGCCATTTTAGCCAGCGGGCTGCGTTGGGTGTTGCTGATTGCGATCACGCGTGCGCCGCGCCCTTTGGCCAACGCCACCGCATGCAGCACGTCCTTGGTGGAGCCGGAGCTGGAGATGACGATCAGCAGATCCCGCTCACTCAGCGAGGCGGCGTTCATCGCCGCCCGGTGCATGTCGCTGAACAGCTGCGCCGGTTTGCCGAGGCGCAACAGCTTGTAGTGCAGAAAATCGCCGATGATGGCGCTGGCGGCGACGCCGTAAATCTGCACCGAAGCGCAACGCTGCAGGCTGTCCGCCGCCTGTTGCAGCGCCTGCGGATCCAACAGCGCGCCGGTATCCCGCAGCGCCTGCACGCTCTCTTCCACCAAATTTTCCGCCGCGCTTTGCCGCGTCGCCGCCTCCGGCTGGCTTTGCTGCAGGCTGATGGCCAGCGCCATTTTAAATTCGGTATAGCCTTTACAGCCCAGATGGCGGCACAGCCGCGTGACGCTGGCTTCGCTGGTGGCGCTTTCACGCGCCAGTTCGGTGATGGTCAGGTAAACGGCGCGGGAGGGCTCCGCAAGAAGATAGTTGCCGAGCTTTTGCAGCGTGGGGCTGTACCCCGCCAAATCCTGCCGCAGCCGCAATAACAAGTTGCCTGTATTCATCACGTTACCTTTCTGAGTATGCCCGTTTCTATTGTGGCGGAAAGACGCCGCCGCTCGCCAGCAAAATCGACGGATTGTGAAGCCGATCATCGTTATGAATAAAATTTTCATTAAATAAATTTTAATGTGGTAAAAATTTTCATCATAAAAATGATAGCGGGGAAAAATTTATGTCAACACCAGAATTGTCACGCTCCGGCGGCTGGTTCGAAAAAGCCCAGCTGTTCGGCAAATCGTTCATGCTGCCGATCGCCGTGCTGCCGGCGGCCGGCCTGCTGCTGGGGATCGGCGGTGCGCTGTCCAACCCCAATACCGTCGAGGCGTATCCCTGGCTCGACGTCGGCTGGCTGCAAAGCGTATTTACGGTGATGGCCAGCGCTGGCGCCATCGTGTTCGCCAACCTGGCGGTCCTGTTCGCGGTCGGCGTGGCGGTGGGGTTGGCCAAAAGCGACAAGGGCACGGCGGGGCTGGCCTCGCTGATCGCCTATCTGGTGATGAACGCCACCATCAATGCGCTGTTGAAAATCAACGGCACGCTGGCCACGCAGAACGCCGGCGCGCTGGGGCAGGGAACGATTCTCGGGATCCAGACGCTGGAGACCGGGGTGTTCGGCGGGGTAGTCATCGGTCTGGTGACCTGGTATCTGCACGGCCGCTACAACAAGATAGCGCTGCCGCCGTTCCTGGGCTTTTTCGGCGGCTCGCGCTTTGTGCCGATCGTCAGCTCACTGGCGGCGATGGCGGTCGGCGCCCTGATGACCGTGGTGTGGCCGCCTTTCCAACGGCTGATCTTCGGCATGGGCGGCCTGGTGGACGCCAGCGGCTATCTCGGCACCTTTATCTACGGCTTCGTGCTGCGCATGCTTGGGCCGTTCGGCCTGCATCACATCTTCTACCTGCCGTTCTGGACCACCGCGCTCGGCGGCAGCGAAGTGATCAACGGACAGCTGGTGGAAGGCACGCAGCGCATTTTCTTCGCCCAGTTGGCCGACCCGAATACGCAGCAGTTCTACATCGGCACGGCGCGTTTCATGTCCGGCCGCTTTATCACCATGATGTTTGGCCTGGTCGGCGCCTGCCTGGCGATGTACCAAAGCGCGCGCCCGGAGAACCGCAAGCGCGTCGGCGGGCTGCTGCTGTCGGCGGCGCTGACCTCTTTCCTGACCGGCATCACTGAGCCTATCGAATTCTCGTTCCTGTTCATCGCGCCGGCGTTGTACGTGGTGCACGCGCTGTTCGACGGCCTGGCGTTCGCGATCGCACACATTCTGCATATCACCATCGGCCAGACGTTCTCCGGCGGTTTTATCGATTTCATGCTGTTCGGCGTGCTGCAGGGCGAAGCGAAAACCCATTGGATGTATGTGCCGCTGGTCGGGGTGCCCTGGTTCTTCCTGTACTACTTCACGTTCCGTTTCCTGATCCTGCGCTTCAATTTCAAAACGCCGGGGCGCGAGGTGGAAACCGTGCCGGAAGCGGTGACGACCGGCACCGAACGCTCGCAGCAGGTGCTGGCGGCGCTGGGTGGCAAAGAGAATATCGTCGAACTGGATTGTTGCGCCACGCGGCTGCGCGTGACGGTAAAACAGAGCCGGTTGCTGGACGAGGGCGGGCTGAAGGCCAGCGGCGCGCGGGCGGTGATCGTTCGCGGCAACGGCGTTCAGGTGATCTATGGCCCGCACGTGACCATTATTAAAAACGAAGTCGAGGAGTTGTTGGATTTATGACGCTTTCCATTTTGCAGCAGATTAAGGGTCGGCTGGTGGTGTCTTGCCAGGCGCTGGACGACGAGCCGCTGCACAGCGATTTTATCATGGCACGCATGGCGCTGGCGGCCGAGCAAGGCGGTGCGGCAGCGATCCGCGCCAACGGCGTCGAAGACGTTAAAGCCATCATGCGCACGGTGGCGCTGCCGGTGATCGGCATTATCAAGCGCGATTATGCCGGTAGCGATGTCTATATCACGCCGACCCTGCGTGAAATCGATGAGCTGATGGCTGCGGCGCCACAGATGATTGCGCTGGACGCGACCGGCCACCCTCGGCCAGGGGAGCTGCAGCTGGAGGCGTTGGTTGCCGCGATCCGCGCCAGGTATCCCCGGCTGCTGCTGATGGCGGACATCGCCACCGTGGAAGAGGCGCAAGAGGCTGCCAGGTTGGGGTTCGACTGCGTGGGCACCACGCTGCACGGCTATACCGCCGAAAGCCGGGGCGCCCGACTGGCGGAGGACGATTTCGGTTTTCTGCGCGCGGTGTTGGCGGCGGTGCCGGTGCCGGTCATCGCCGAGGGCAATGTCGAAACGCCGGCGATGGCCGCACGCTGCCTGACGTTGGGGGCGCATGCGGTCGTGGTGGGCGGCGCCATTACGCGCCCGCAGCAGATCACCCGCCGTTTTGTCGAGGCCATCGGCGGGCGGTGAAGGGCTCCCCGGCGCGCCGGGGAGGAGGGATCAGGCGTGCTGCTGGAGGAACTCCCGCCACAGCTCGACCACCCGCTGCAGATCCTGACGGCTGACGTCGAGGTGGGTCAGAATGCGCGTCAGCGGGCCGCTGCTGATCAGCACGCCGCGTTCGCGCATCCACGGGCCGAATTTGGCCGCCAGCGCCGGTGATTGGCGCAGGTACAGCACGTTGGTCTGTGCGCCGGGTTCGGCAACCTCCACGCCGATCTGCCGCAGCTGTTGCTCCAGCCAGACCGCGTTGTCATGGTCTTCGCGCAGCCGCGCGACGTTATGCTCCAAAGCGTAAAGACCGGCCGCCGCCAGGATGCCGGCCTGACGCAGCCCGCCGCCGGTCATCTTGCGCCAGCGCAGCGCGCGCTGAATGAAGGCCTCGCTGCCGCACAGCAGCGATCCGACCGGTGCGCCCAATCCTTTTGACAGGCAAATGGTGAAGGTGTCGCAGTATTGCACGATCTCTTTCAACGGCAGGTTCAGCGCCACGGCGGCGTTGAAGATGCGCGCGCCGTCGATATGCAGCGCCAGCTGCCGCTCGCGGGTAAACTGCCACGCCTGCTGCAGGTAGGCCTGCGGCAGAACTCGGCCGCTGATGGTGTTTTCCAGGCTCAGCAGCCGGGTGCGGGCGAAGTGGATATCGTCGGGTTTGATGGCGGCGGCGAGCTTGTCCAGCGGCAGCGTGCCGTCCGCGTCGGCCTCGATCGGCTGCGGCTGGATGCTGCCCAGCACCGCCGCGCCGCCGGCCTCGTATTTATAGTTGTGCGCCTGTTGGCCGACCAGATACTCGTCGCCGCGCTGGCAGTGGCTCAGAAGTGCCACCAGGTTGGCCTGGGTGCCGCTGGGCAAAAACAGCGCCGCTTCTTTGCCCGACAGGCGTACCGCCTCGGCCTCCAGCGCGTTGACCGTCGGGTCATCGCCGTAGACGTCGTCGCCGACCTCTGCCTGAGCCATCGCCTGGCGCATGGCGGCGCTGGGGCGGGTGACGGTGTCGCTGCGTAGATCGATAAGCATAAGGTTCCTGGAATATAAGGGAGAGGAAAAGGGTACATGGCATCATATACCCTTTATTTCACCGGGGCAGCTTGCTTAGCGCAGCCAGTTGGTCTTCGCCAGCTCGACCACTTCGTCGCCGCGGCCGTTGATGATGGCGCGCAGCATGTACAGGCTGAAGCCTTTGGCCTGTTCGAACTTGATCTGCGGCGGCATCGCCAGCTCTTGCTTGGCGGTGACCACGTCCAGCAGCGCCGGGCCGGGGTGCGCCAACATCTCCTGCAGCGCGCCGTCCAGCTCCGAAGCTTTTTCCACGCGGATGCCCTTGATGCCGGCGGCGTTGGCGATCGCCGCGAAGTCCGGGTTATGCAGGTCGGTGCCGTCGGTCAGATAGCCGCCGGCCTTCATCTCCATCGCCACGAACCCCAGCACGCTGTTGTTGAACACCACGATTTTCACCGGCAGCTTGAGCTGCGCCAGCGACAGGAAATCCCCCATCAGCATGGTGAAGCCGCCGTCGCCGCACATGGCGATCACCTGTTTATCCGGCGCGGTGGCCTGGGCGCCGATCGCCTGCGGCATGGCGTTGGCCATCGAACCGTGGTTGAACGAACCGAGCAGGCGGCGCTTGCCGTTCATTTTCACGTAGCGGGCGGCCCACACCGTCGGCGTGCCGACGTCGCAGGTAAAGATGGCGTCGTCGCTGGCGAACTGGCTGAGTTGCTGCGCCAGATACTGCGGGTGGATCGGCTGGTCGTCGTTGGCGGTCGCCAGCCCGTCGAGATCCTTGCGCGCGTTGCGGTAATGCTCCAGCGCCTTGTCGAGGAACGCCCGGTCGCGCTTGGGCTCCAGCTGCGGCAGCAGGGCGCTGAGGGTGGTGTGGATATCGCCCACCAGCGCCATGTTGACCGGGCAGTGCGCGCCGATGCTGCCGGGGTTGATGTCGATCTGAATGATATTGGCGTTGGTGGGGTAGAACGCGCGGTAGGGGAACTGGGTGCCGAGCAGCACCAGCGTGTCGGCGTTCATCATCGCGTGATAGCCGGAGGAGAAGCCGATCAGCCCGGTCATGCCGACGCTGTACGGGTTATCCCACTCGATGTGCTCCTTGCCGCGCAGCGCGTGCACCACCGGCGCCTGCAGCAGCTCGGCCAGCTTGACGACCTCATCGTGCGCGCCGGCGCAGCCGCTGCCGCACATCAGGGTGATGTTCTTCGCCTGATTCAGCGTCTCCGCCAGCTTGTTCAGCTCGCTCATCGGCGGCTGCACCAGCGGCAGCGCCGGGCTATGCCAGGTCAGGGTCGCGTCCTCCGGCGCCATGCGCAGCGCCACGTCGCCCGGCAAGACCACCACCGAGACGCCGCGGTTGAGGATCGCCTTGCGCATGGCGATCTCCAGCACGCGCGGCAGCTGTTCCGGGTTGGAAACCAGCTCGCAATAGTGGCTGCATTCGCGGAACAGCTCCTGCGGATGCGTTTCCTGGAAGTAGCCGCTGCCGATTTCGCTGGAAGGAATGTGTGCGGCGATCGCCAGCACCGGCACATGGTTGCGGTGGCAGTCGAACAGCCCGTTGATCAGGTGCAGGTTGCCGGGGCCGCAGGAACCGGCGCACACCGCCAGCTGGCCGGTGAGCTGGGCTTCGGCGCCGGCGGCGAAGGCGGCCACCTCTTCATGGCGGGTGCCCAGCCATTCGATGGTGCCCATGCGGTGCAGGCTATCGCTCAGGCCGTTGAGCGAATCGCCGGTCACGCCCCAAATGCGTTTTACGCCGGCTTGATCCAGCGTTTTGGCGATCAGTGTGGCTACGGTTTGCTTCATGGTTCCCCCAAACATGGTTTGAAAAACGATGTGTACTCGATCCGGTGAGTGGCAGCAGAACAACTGCAAGCATAGCTTACCGGCTGTGGACGAGATGCGGTCAGGAAGGGTAAAGAGCGTAGGACGGAGGAAAGTGTAACCGGGCGGGGATGAGGGAACTTGCCGATAAATGCCCCATCGCGGCGATGGGGCCAGGGGATCACGCCAGCGTGACGTCGCCCTGCAGCTGGCAACTGCAGGCCAGCACGTAGCCTTGCGCTACCTCTTCCGCGCTCAGCGTCATGGTGCTGGTGGTGGTGTAGTCGCCCTCGAGGATGCGGGTTTTGCACGAGCCGCACACCCCGGCGCGGCAGGCGGCGTTGACCGGCAGGGCATTGGCCTCCATCGCCGCCAGCAGCGTGCTGCCGACCGGCACGCGGAATTCGCGCAGCGGGCGGGCAGCGCGCAGCGTCAGCCCTTCAGTAGCATCGGCCTGCGTTGTCGGCGTGTGGAATTGCTCTTTATGGAAACGCTCGGCCGGCACGCCGAGCCGGCGGCAAAGCTGCTCCACCTGTTCCATGTAGGGCGCAGGGCCGCAGGTCATCACCGTGCGTTCGGCGATATCCGGCGCCGCCTGCCGCAGCGTCTGTTCATCGATGCGGCCGCTGAGGTAGCCGGGTTGCAGATCCCGCTCGGCCATCAGCGTCAGGCGCAGCTGCGGATGAGCGGCGCACAGCGCGCGCCATTGATCGGCGAAAATCGTGTCGGCGGGGGTGCGCACGTTAAAAATCACGGCGATATCGCAGGCCGGACGGTTGGCGGTCAGCCAGCGGCACATCGAGACGATCGGCGTCACGCCGCAGCCGGCGGCCAGCATCAGATAACGATCGGCCGGATGGCGCTCGCAGCTGAACTCGCCCTGGGCATCGGACAACCACAGCGTGTTGCCGGGCTTGACCTCTTGCGTCAGCCAGCGCGACCCGACGCCGTCCGGCAGGCAGCGCACGCTGATGCTGAGAAAGCGGCTCTGGCCGGGCGAGGAGGAGAGCGTATAGGCGCGCAGCGTCTCCTCGCTGTTGCGGATGCTGACCAGCGCAAACTGGCCCGCCTGATAGGGGTAGAAAACGTCGCAGATCAGGTTCAGCGTCCAGACGTCGGCGGTTTCACGCTGGATGGAATGCACCTGCATGCGGTTCGGGCAAAGCGGAGTGGGTTGAGTCATCGGGGCACCTCAAAAAGCAAAGGGGCCGGCGCAGGCGGCCCCATAACGTAACGGCATCAGGCGAGCAGCGCGTTGATATCCTGCTCGACGGTGGTGATCGGACGCAGGCCGAATTTCTCGTTGAGGATCGCCATCAGGTTGTCGGTTAGGAAGCCCGGCGCGGTCGGGCCGGTGACGATGTTTTTCACCCCCAGCGACAGCAGCGTCAACAGAATGACGATCGCCTTCTGTTCAAACCACGACAGCACCAGGCTGAGCGGCAGCTCGTTGACGCTGCAGCCGAGCGTGTCCGCCAGCTTGACCGCCAGCATGATGGCGGAGTAGGCGTCGTTGCACTGGCCGACGTCCAGCAGGCGCGGCAGCCCTTCCAGGGTGCCGAAGTCCAGCTTGTTGAAACGGTACTTGCCGCAGGCCAGCGTCATGATCAGGCAGTCTTGCGGCACGCTGCGGGCGAAGTCGGTGAAGTAGCTGCGCTCGTCGCGGCTGCCGTCGCAGCCGCCGACCAGGAAGACGTGGCGCAGTTTTTTCTGCGACACCAGATCGATCACCGTGTCGGCGGCGTTCAGCAGCGTCTGGCGGCCGAAGCCGACGGTGATCAGGTGCTCAATTTCGGTGTAAGGGAAGCCGTTCATGCCCTGCGCCTGGCGGATCACGGCGCCGAAGTCGTCGCCTTCCAGATGGTTGACGCCCGGCCAGCCGACGATGCTGCGGGTCCAGATGCGATCGCCGTAGTTGCCGACGTTCGGATCGATGATGCAGTTGGAGGTCATCACGATCGGGCCGGGGAATTTGGCGAATTCCGTCTGCTGGTTCTGCCAGCCGCTGCCGTAGTTGCCCACCAGATGCTTGAATTTTTTCAGTTCCGGATAGCCGTGCGCCGGCAGCATTTCGCCGTGGGTGTAGACGTTGACGTTTTGCCCTTCGGTTTGTTCGAGCAGCATGCGCAGATCTTTCAGATCGTGGCCGGAGATCAGAATGGCTTTCCCGGCCACCGGGCGCACGTTGACCGCGCTGGGCTGCGGATCGCCGTAGGCCTGGGTTTCGCCGCGATCGAGGATCGCCATCACGTTGAAGTTCATCTTGCCGATGCCCATGGCGTTGTTCAGCAGGGTATCGACGTCGCGCGGCCGGGTGCCGAGCCAGGCCATAAAGGCGTGGTAGTCGGCATAGAGCTGCTCGTCGAACTGGCCGAGCACGTGCGCGTGTTCCATATAGGCCGCCGCGCCTTTCAGGCCGTACAGGCACAGCATGCGCAACCCGTGGACGTCGTCGCCTACCTCGGCCTTGTCACTGTTGAGGGCAAACTGCGCCGCCTGTTGCAGCAGCGCAGGCATATCGTCACCGGCCAGCTGCAGCGCCGCCATCGGGTGATCGACGCGTACGCCGGCGTCCAGCAGCCGGCAACGGGCGGCCAGCGAATCGCGCAGCAGCAAGGTTTCGCGCGCGTAGCCGATGATGCGCTGGGAGTCGAAGTTGACGTTGGTCAGGGTGGAGAAGAAGGCGCGCGGGGCGAAGCTGTCGATCTCGTGGTCGACGATGCCCAGCGAACGCGCCTGCAGCGCCCAGGCGGAGAGCCCCTGCAACGCCGCCACCAGCAGATCCTGCAGATCGGAGGTTTCCGCCGTTTTGCCGCACATGCCCTGAGCATACGCGCAGCCGTTGCCTGCCGGGGTACGGATGGTTTGTTCACATTGCACACAGAACATAGTCGCTTCCTTTTATTTTTTAAAGTTGCATTTATAATGCTTGTTTAAAAGCATAGATCGGCGATCGAGGTTGCAAAAGGCTTTTGTGCGACTACTGCGGGCAAGTTTGATTTAGCGCAATTTTGCCGTGCGGATGGGAATTATTACGCTTTGGGGGCCGGCCGGCCCCCAGGGAAAAGGATCAGGAGAACAGGGCGATCAGCACCGGCGCCAGCAGGCTCAGCAGGAAGCCGTGTACGATGGCGGGCGGCACCATGTCCAGCCCGCCGCTGCGCTGCAGCACCGGCAGGGTGAAGTCCATCGAGGTGGCGCCGCACAGGCCGAGGGCGGTGGAACGGCTGCGGCGCACCAGCGTCGGGATCAGCATGATCGCCACCAGCTCGCGCGCCAGATCGTTGAAGAATGCGGCGCTGCCCATCACCGGGCCGTAGGCGTCGGTAATCAGAATACCCGATAGCGAATACCAGCCGAAGCCGGAGGCCATCGCCAGCCCGGCCTTGACCGGCAGCCCCAGCAGCTGAGCCGCCAGCGCGCCGCCGGCCAGCGACGCGACGGTCACCACCAGCGCCACCAGCGTGCCGCGGCGGTTGAGCACGATCTGGCGCAGCGTCATGCCGCTGTTACGCAGCTGAATGCCGACCAGCAACAGCAGGAAGATCAGCGCATATTCGCTGCCTTTATGGGCGAACTGCAGCCATTGCCACTGCGTCAGGCCGAGCAGGAAGCCGCCGAGCACCACGCCGCACAGCTTGAGCGACTCCAGCGCCATGTGCACGCGTGAAGGCAACTTTTCCTGTTTATGGCTGCTGCGCCACGGCATGCGCCGCTCCAGCAGCGCCAGCAACAGCAGGTTGGCGCAGAGAATACAGAAGAAGAACACCGCGCTGTACTGGAAGATCAGCACCAGGTTGCTGCTGAGATCCTCCATAAACGCCAGGCTGATACCCATGAAAAACAGGATCACGTACACCATCCAGCTGAGCAGCCGGTTGATCAGCACCAGCAGTGGGCGATGGCGTAAGGGAATGAGGTAACCGACAATCAGCGGTAACAGAATAATCAACAGTCCTGAATACATGGTGCAGCTTGTGTCCTTGAGTTTTGAAACGCGCCGAACGGCGGCGAGGAGCACACGCTAACCAAAAGCCCGGCCGGAGTAAAGCGGCAGATTTGACGTTGGCCGCTTGACCTGCAAGGGGTTTTTTGACCATGCTCTGTGAAGGTCACCTCATTGAAGAGGCGACGGCGCGCACGGGAGGCGGCGGATGTTCTTGGAGCGTATCGAAATTGTAGGTTTTCGCGGCATTAACCGGCTGTCCCTGATGCTGGACGACAACACGCTGTTGCTCGGTGAAAACGCCTGGGGTAAATCCAGCTTGCTGGATGCGCTGACGCTGTTGCTGGCGCCGGAGCAGAAGCTGTACCGGTTTGAAGCGCACGATTTCCATTTCCCCCCCGGTGAAGAGTCGGCCAAAGAGCGCCACCTGCAGGTGGTGTTCACCTTCTGCGAAAAAGACATCGGCCATGCGCACCTGCCGCGCTATCGCCACCTGACGCCGCTGTGGGTAAAGGGCGAAGATGGCCTGAGCCGCATTCATTACCGCTGCGAGGGCGAGCTGGAAGACGACGGCACGGTGTGCACCTGGCGCGGTTTTCTCGACGCAGACGGCAATGCCTTTCAACTGCACCATATCGAACAGCTGGCGCACGCCATCATCCGCAACCACCCGGTACTGCGCCTGCGCGACGCGCGCTTTATTCGCCGCCTGCGCCCCAGCAGCCTCGGGGATGAACGCAAACCCGATACCCAAGCGCTGGCGCAGCAGTTGGATCAGCTGACGCGCGAGCTGGTGCGCAATCCGCAGAAGCTGACCAACGGCGAGCTGCGTCAGGGGCTGGCGGCCATGCAGCAGTTGCTGGAGCACTACTTCGCCGAGCAGAGTTCGCAGGTGGCGCGGCCGCGCCGTCGCGGCGGCGAACCGGAGCAGGATGCCTGGCGTGCGCTGGATGGCATCAACCGCATGGTGGCCGAACCGAATAGCCGCAGCATGCGTCTGATCCTGCTGGGGATGTTTTCCACCCTGTTGCAGGCCAAGGGCGACGTCAAGCTGGATCCCCATGCCCGGCCGCTGCTGCTGGTGGAGGACCCGGAAACTCGCCTGCACCCGATCATGCTGTCGGTGGCCTGGGGGCTGCTCAATCAGCTGCCATTGCAGCGCATCACCACCACCAACTCCAGCGAACTGGTGTCGCTGGTGCCGGTGGAGCACGTGTGCCGGCTGGTGCGTGAGTCGGGGCGGGTCGCAACCTATCGTCTCGGGCCGCGCGGGCTGAGCGCCGAAGACGGACGGCGTATCGCGTTTCATATCCGTTTCAATCGGCCGTCGTCGCTGTTCGCCCGCTGCTGGCTGCTGGTGGAAGGCGAGACCGAAGTGTGGCTGCTGAACGAGCTGGCGCGCCAATGCGGCTACCATTTTGAGGCGGAAGGGGTGAGGGTCATCGAATTCGCCCAGTGCGGCCTGAAGCCGCTGTTGCGCTTCGCTCGCCGCATGGGCATCGAGTGGCATGCGCTGGTGGACGGCGATGAGGCGGGTAAAAAATACGCCAACACCGTACGCAGCCTGCTGGACAATCATGAAGACAACGAACGCGATCGGCTGACCGCGCTGCCGGCGCCGGACATGGAGCACTTCATGTTCCGCGAAGGGTTCGGCCCGGTCTATCACCGGATGGCGTCGGTGCCGCTCAACGCGCAGATGCCGGTGCGCAAGGTGATCCTGAAAGCGGTTCATCACTCGTCGAAGCCGGATCTGGCGATCGAGGTCGCGATGCAGGCCGGCGAATGGGGCACGGATTCGGTGCCGCCGCTGCTGAAGAAAATGTTCTCACGGGTGATCTGGCTGGCGCGCGGCCGGGCGGACTGACGGCCCGCCGGGCGTTATCGGGCGCAGAAATGCGCCGCCAATCCCTGTTCCAGCTCGTCCAGCAGCTGATAACGGCGGCGATACTCGGCGCGCTTCTTGCTGGCAATCTCTTCGATCGGCTTGCGGGCGATACGTTCGGGCAGCAGGAAATAGCCGCTGTCGAGCGGTTTGGCGCCCATCGACAGCCAGAACTGATCGTAATCGGCGTGCAGCTTGTCCTTCTTCTTACTCTGGTAACGCCAGTTTTGATAGATATGGGTGGCGTTGCCGACCGCCACGACCTGGCGAATGCCGAGGTGCCGCGCCAGCGTGCAGATGCCTTCCAGCACCAGCCGTTTAGGGAACAGGCCGTGGCACTCTTTGGTGGTGTGCTGGATCTCTGCGTGCGGCACCTCATGGTTGGCGCCCTGCAGGCCGCCGATGAACAGCGTCGGCTGCTGCTGATAATGCATCAGCGCAAAGGTGATCTCCGCCAGCATCACGCCGTTGGCGTTGCGCAGCAGCAGCGTGGCTTCCCCTTCCTTATTCAGCTTGTCGATCGCCGCCAGTTCCAGCGTGATCGGCGCTTCGTTCTTGCCCATTGCGCTGGCCAACACGAAAGATTGCGGGCCGAGGTGGCCGAGGCGCATCTTCAGCGGCATGCGCTGTACGATAAGATCGTAATGATCGCGCAGGGCGAACAGGCATTCGATCTTGCTCATGTTGGCCGCCAGGTAGGGGCGATGCAGTTTGCACGGCAGGTTCGGCTGCGCGCTCAGGATCTCTTCCAGCAGCGGGTTGCTGGCCAGGGTGTTGAGCAGGCCGCTGGTGGTGCGCCAGTTGAGCAGCGAACGGCCGAGAAACTTCAGGCGAAACGAGGTTTTTTTCCAGGCATTGCTCGGCGCCATTTCGCCATTGATCAGCGCCGTCATCAGTTGCCAGCCGTTAAGCGACTGGGCGGAGGCGAGTGGGTAGCTGAGCTGTGACATGATGAAATCCTTGGCTTGTGTTGAATGGCGCTATTTCATCAAGGCTTCACTAAACGGGAGTTCAATGCCGAACTGTAACCAAGCGTGTCTCCACATTGTGTTGAGCTAAGGTTTAGTTATTCCCTACGTTGCATGCTAATTTAGCTCCGCCGCCGCAAGGGGCGGCCGATATTCACAAGCACAGGCAGGTCAATTTTGACAGGGTTTAAAGGACATAAACGCCGCTGGATACTCGTTCTGGCGGTCATTGCGGCGATTGCCGCGGCGGCCGTTTGGCACTTTCGCCATCCGGCGCCAACCGATTTCAAAACGGTGAAAGCCAGCAAACGCGATCTGCAGCAGAACGTGTTGGCGACCGGCCAGCTGGACGCGGTGCGCAAGGTCGACGTCGGCGCGCAGGTTAGCGGGCAGTTGGAAAAGCTGTATGTCGAGATCGGCGACAAGGTGAAAAAAGGCCAGTTGCTGGGGGTTATCGATCCGCAACAGGCACAGAACAGCATTCGCGAAGGCGAGGCGACGCTGCGCGAACTGCATGCGCAACTGCTGCAGGCACAGGCCGAGCAGCAATTGGCGGCTGTCACGCTGCAGCGCAACCAGGCGTTGGCCAAACTGCAGGCGGTATCGCGTCAGGATCTGGATCAGGCGGCGACGCAGCTGGCGGTGAAGAAAGCGCAGGTGGGCACCATCAATGCGCAGATCGCCCGGAACCAGGCCAGCCTGGATACCGCCAAGATCAACCTGGCCTATACCCGCATCGAAGCGCCGATGGATGGCGACGTGGTGCAGATCACCACGCTGCAGGGCCAGACGGTGATCGCGGCGCAGCAGGCACCGAACATTCTGACGTTGGCGGATCTTGGCACCATGCTGGTGAAGGCCCAGGTATCGGAGGCCGACGTCATTAACCTCAAGCCGGGTCAAAAGGCCTGGTTCACGGTGCTGGGCGATCCGACCCGGCGCTTCGACGGCGTGCTGAAAGACATTCAGCCGACGCCGGAAAAGGTCAACAACGCCATCTTCTATTATGCGCGTTTCGAAGTGCCCAACCCGGAAAGGCTGTTGCGCTTGCAAATGACGGCGCAGGTGCATATTCAGCTGGCCGGCGTCGAGCAGGCGCTGGTGATCCCACTGGCGGCGCTGGGCGATCAGATCGCCGACAATCGTTACCATGTCTCGGTGCTGAAACAGGGCAAGGAAGAGAAGCGCGAGGTGGCTATCGGCCTGCGCAACAATATCGACGTGCAGATCCTCAGCGGCCTCGAGGCGGGCGATGAGGTGATCGTCAGCCGTGGCGGCGTGGAGGCCGGCTGATGGCGGCGTTGTTGCAGCTGAGCGGCATTCGCCGCAGCTACCGCTCCGGCGAGCAGACGGTGGAGGTGCTGAAGGGGATCAGCCTGAGCATCGCCGCCGGTGAAATGGTGGCGATCATGGGGGCCTCCGGCTCCGGCAAATCGACGCTGATGAACATTCTCGGCTGTCTGGACAAGCCGAGCGCCGGCGTGTATCGGGTGGCCGGGCAGGATGTGGCGACGCTGAGCGACGATGCGCTGGCGCAGCTGCGGCGTGAGCATTTCGGCTTTATCTTTCAGCGCTATCATCTGCTGCCGCACCTGAGCGCGGCGCACAACGTCGAAGTGCCGGCGGTGTACGCGGGGCTGGGAAAAGCGGCGCGGCGCGAACGGGCGGAGGCGCTGTTGCGGCGCCTGGGGCTGGGGGAGCGCGTCAACTACCGGCCGAGCCAGCTTTCCGGCGGGCAGCAGCAGCGGGTCAGCATCGCCCGCGCGCTGATGAACGGCGGGCAGGTGATCCTGGCGGATGAACCGACCGGCGCGCTCGACAGCCATTCCGGCGAAGAGGTGATGGCGATCCTCAAACAGCTGTGCGCCCAAGGCCACACGGTGATTCTGGTGACTCACGATCCGGCGGTAGCGCGCCAGGCTGAGCGCATTATCGAGATCCGCGACGGTGAGATTATCGCCGATTCGCGTCCGGCACCGCAGGAGAATGCGCAGGCCGAGCCGCTGGCGCTGGCCGCCGCGGCGGCTTCCTGGCGGCAGGTGGGGGGCCGCTTCCGCGAAGCGCTGGTCATGGCCTGGCGCGCGATGGCGGCCAACAAGATGCGCACCGCGCTGACCATGCTCGGTATCATTATCGGCATCGCCTCGGTGGTATCGATCCTGGTGATCGGCGACGCCGCCAAGCAGATGGTGCTGGCGGACATCAAATCCATCGGCACCAACACCATCGACATCTATCCCGGCAAGGATTTCGGCGACGACGATCCGACCTACCGGCAATCGTTGAAATACGGCGATCTTGATGCGTTGCGCGAACAGCCTTACATCAGCGCGCTGTCGCCGAGCATCAGCAGCAGCATGCGGCTGCGGCTGGGCAACATCGATGCGGCGGCCAACGTCAACGGCGTCAGCGAGCAGTTCTTCCGCGTGTTCGGCATGAGCTTTACCCAGGGCGTCGGCATCGATCCGCTGCAGGTGCAGTCTCAGGCGCAGACGGTGGTGATCGACGCCAATACCCAACGGCGGTTGTTCCCGCACCAGAAGAACGTGGTGGGCGAGGTGATCCTGGTGGGTAACATGCCGGCGACGGTGGTCGGCGTGGCCAAGGAGAAGCAGTCGATGTTCGGCAGCAGCAAGACGCTGAACGTATGGGTGCCTTACAGCACCATGGCCAACCGGCTGATGGGCAACAATTATTTCGACTCGATCACCGTGCGCATCCGCGACGGCTACGACAGTAAGGAAGCGGAACAGCAGCTGTCGCGCCTGTTGACGCTGCGCCATGGCAAGAAGGACTTCTTCACCTATAACATGGACAGCCTGGTGCAAACCGCCGAGAAAACCACCCGCACGCTGCAGCTGTTCCTGACGCTGGTAGCGGTGATTTCGCTGGTGGTCGGTGGCATCGGGGTGATGAACATCATGCTGGTGTCGGTGACCGAACGCACGCGCGAGATCGGCATTCGCATGGCGGTGGGCGCACGTTCCGGCGACGTGTTGCAGCAGTTTCTGATCGAGGCGGTATTGGTTTGTCTGGTGGGGGGGGCGCTGGGGATTGCGCTGTCGTTTGCCATCGGGCTGGCGGTGCAGCTGGTGTTGCCGGGCTGGCAGATCAGCTTCCCGCCGGCGGCGTTGCTGAGCGCGTTCCTCTGTTCCACCGGCATCGGCGTGTTGTTCGGCTATCTGCCGGCGCGCAATGCCGCGCGGCTGAATCCTATCGATGCGCTGGCGCGCGAGTAAGTAAAAGGCATAAAAAATGCCAGTCACACGGCGGCTGGCATTTTTATCGCAGTCATGGTCAGTGCAGCGCGACGCTGCCGGAAGCGTTTAGGACAGCGCCTCGCTTTCCACCGGCACAATAAGACTGGCATGGTTCCCTTTAGGCCCTTGATGCACGTCGAAGCTGACCTGCTGGCCCGCCTTCAACGTTCTGTAACCATCCATCTTGATGGTGGAATAATGCGCGAAAATATCTTCGCCACCGCCGGCTGGGCAGATGAAGCCAAACCCTTTGGCGTTGTTAAACCATTTAACAGTACCCGTCTCCATGCTTTTACATCCCTCGCAACGCTATTTTAAGTGAGATGAATAACTGATTTCGCACTCGCCGTGGGCGAGTAGCAGGGTGGGCAAGGGGTGGTTAAAAGACCACCAGCCACGAATTTACACTCTAGAGCAAATGATCGGGGCGTCAAGCGATCGGCTTTTGTCGGCGGGGAGCAGTTCACCAAAGTTTGAAGCAGGTAACGCTATTGCCACGATTCAGTCACAATTGGCCCGTTTTTTTGCGCACGTTACAGTGCGGCGGGACGATGCCGAAGATGATAAAATAGTAACTATCCCCACTTTGAATAACCGAAACCTGTCCCCATATAAGAGGGCAGAGCAGAGAAGATGAGCAGCGATGGGCAATAACAACGACTGGCTAAACTTTGAACACTTGGCCGAAGAAAAACAAATCGATGCGGTAAAACCGCCGTCTATGTATAAAGTTATACTTAACAACGACGATTACACACCGATGGAATTTGTGATTGACGTTCTGCAAAAGTTCTTTTCTTATGATATTGAACGCGCAACGCAACTGATGCTCACGGTCCACTATCAAGGCAAGGCGATCTGTGGTGTTTTTACCGCCGAGGTGGCGGAAACCAAAGTCGTCCATGTGAACCGGTACGCAAGGGAGAACGAGCATCCGTTGCTTTGTACGCTGGAAAAAGCCTGAATAAGGCAATCTATTGGGGAGGTGCTTATGCTCAATCAAGAACTGGAACTCAGTCTCAACATGGCTTTCGCCAGGGCGCGTGAGCACAGACACGAGTTTATGACCGTGGAGCACCTGTTGCTGGCGTTGCTGAGCAACCCTGCCGCGCGAGAAGCGCTTGAGGCATGTACGGTGGATCTGGCCGCGTTGCGCCAGGAGCTGGAAGCCTTCATCGAACAAACCACACCGACGCTGCCCGCCGGCGAAGAAGAGCGCGACACTCAGCCGACGCTCAGCTTCCAGCGCGTGCTGCAGCGCGCGGTCTTCCATGTGCAATCTTCCGGCCGCAGCGAAGTGTCCGGCGCCAACGTGTTGGTGGCCATCTTCAGCGAGCAGGAATCGCAGGCGGCCTATCTGCTGCGCAAACACGACGTCAGCCGTCTCGACGTGGTGAACTTCATTTCACATGGCACGCGTAAAGACGAGCCGGGCCAAGCGCCGAATGCGGAAAACCCGGTGAACGAAGAGCAGTCCGGAGGGGAAGACCGTATGGAAAACTTCACCACCAACCTCAATCAGTTGGCCCGTGTGGGCGGCATCGATCCGTTGATCGGCCGCGATCGTGAGCTGGAGCGCGCGATTCAGGTGCTGTGCCGCCGTCGTAAAAACAACCCGCTGCTGGTCGGCGAATCCGGCGTCGGCAAGACCGCCATCGCCGAAGGGCTGGCCTGGCGTATCGTGCAGGGCGACGTGCCGGAAGTGATGGCGGACTGCACGCTGTATTCGCTGGATATCGGCTCACTGCTGGCCGGCACCAAATACCGCGGCGACTTCGAGAAGCGCTTCAAAGCGCTGCTCAAGCAGCTGGAGCAGGATCAGAACAGCATCCTGTTCATCGATGAAATTCACACCATCATCGGCGCCGGCGCGGCTTCCGGTGGGCAGGTGGATGCCGCCAACCTGATCAAACCGCTGCTGTCGAGCGGAAAAATCCGGGTGATCGGCTCGACCACCTACCAGGAGTTCAGCAACATCTTCGAAAAGGATCGCGCTCTGGCGCGCCGTTTCCAGAAGATCGATATCACCGAGCCGACGGCGGAAGAGACCGTTCAGATCATCAACGGCCTGAAGACCAAGTATGAAGCGCACCACGACGTGCGTTATACCGCCAAGGCGATCCGCGCCGCGGTGGAGCTGTCGGTGAAATACATCAACGATCGTCATCTGCCGGACAAGGCGATCGACGTGATCGACGAGGCGGGCGCCCGCAGCCGGTTGATGCCGGCCAGCAAGCGCAAGAAAACCGTCAACGTGGCCGATATCGAATCCGTGGTGGCGCGCATCGCTCGCATCCCGGAGAAAACCGTGTCGGCCAGCGATCGCGACGTGCTGAGAAACCTGGGCGATCGCTTGAAGATGCTGGTGTTCGGCCAGGATCAGGCGATCGAAGCGTTGACGGAAGCCATCAAGATGAGCCGCGCCGGTCTGGGCCACGAGCGCAAGCCGGTCGGTTCCTTCCTGTTCGCCGGGCCGACCGGGGTCGGGAAAACCGAGGTCACCGTACAGTTGGCCAAGGCGATGGATATCGAGCTGCTGCGTTTCGACATGTCCGAGTACATGGAGCGGCATACCGTCAGCCGTCTGATCGGCGCGCCTCCGGGCTATGTCGGTTACGATCAGGGCGGGCTGCTGACCGATGCGGTGATCAAGCATCCGCATGCGGTGGTGCTGCTCGATGAGATCGAGAAGGCGCATCCGGACGTGTTCAACCTGCTGCTGCAGGTGATGGACAACGGGACGCTGACCGACAACAACGGCCGCAAGGCGGACTTCCGCAACGTGATCCTGGTGATGACCACCAACGCCGGGGTGCGGGAAACCGAACGCAAATCGATCGGCCTGGTGCAGCAGGACAACAGCACCGACGCGATGGAAGAGATCAAGAAGGTGTTTACGCCGGAGTTCCGCAACCGTCTGGACAACATCATCTGGTTCAACCATCTGTCTACCGAGGTGATCCAGCAGGTGGTCGACAAGTTCATCGTCGAACTGCAGGCGCAGCTGGATGCGAAGGGCGTCTCGCTGGAAGTGAGCGACGAAGCGCGCGACTGGCTGTCGGTGAAGGGCTACGACCGTGCGATGGGGGCTCGCCCGATGGCGCGCGTCATGCAGGAGAACCTGAAGAAACCGTTGGCCAACGAACTGCTGTTCGGCTCGCTGGTGGACGGCGGTTCCGTGAAGGTCGAGTTGGACAAGGACAAGAAACAGCTGACCTATCACTTCCTCAGCGCCGCCAAACGCAAGGCGGACGAGGGCGCGGTGCACTAAGGCCGCCTTCAGGCAAAGAAAAAGCGATGCTTCGGCATCGCTTTTTTTATGGGTGAGATTCACCGTACAACAGAAACGAGTGAGCCCTCTCAGTTTACCTGCGCACCTGCAACCCGTTGTGTAACGTCGCTGCGGGGGTAAACGGAAAGGGCTCCCGAGGGATTACATCCTCGATGCCGCCAGCGTGTGGCGCGCGGTGAGCCGATTAACGGCTACGGAAGACAATGCGGCCTTTGCTCAGGTCGTACGGGGTCAGCTCTACAGTGACTTTGTCGCCCGTCAGGATGCGGATATAGTTTTTACGCATTTTACCGGAGATGTGTGCGGTTACCACGTGCCCGTTTTCCAATTCAACGCGGAACATGGTGTTCGGCAGCGTATCAAGAACGGTGCCCTGCATTTCAATATTGTCTTCTTTGGCCATCGAATCCTCTAGGTCTAACTACCTTAGTTTTTAACCGGCAAGATAATGCCGAAAAACCCCCATTATGTAAAGATGTGTCGGTGAACATTGCACCGTTTCCACCAATTAGTTTACTGGAGAGGGCGGTTCAGCCGGCTGTGGGGATATGACTTGCGGCGCCCAGCACGCCGGCGCCAAAGGCCGCCGTTGAAGGGTGCTGAGCTGCTGCAAAAATTGACGGCGCGGAATTTCACGCGCGCCAAGGCGGGCAGTGTGAGCGTTCAGCACCTGGCAGTCAATCAATTCCCCGCCATAAGCGGCAAAATGGCGGCAAAAGGCCATCAATGCGCATTTTGAGGCGTTGGTGACGCGGCTGAACATCGATTCGCCGCAGAACAACGCGCCCTGCGCCACGCCGTACATGCCGCCGACCAGTTGATCATCCTGCCACACCTCCACCGAGTGCGCATAGCCGAGGCGGTGCAGATGCTGATAGGCGCGCTGTACCTCCGGGCCGATCCAGGTGCCTTCATCCGGCCGGTGGGCGCAGGCGGCGATCACCGAGGCGAAGTCGTGATTGAGCGTGATGTGAAACGGATCGTGACGCAAAAAGCGTTTCAGGCTGCGGTTGAGATGAAACTCTGTCGGGAACAGCACCGCACGCGGATCGGGTGACCACCACAGAATCGCTTCCCCCGGCGAGTACCAGGGGAAGATGCCGCGCTCGTAGGCCGCCAGCAGCCGCGGCGCCGTCAGGTCGCCGCCGATAGCCAGCAGGCCGTTAGGGTCGCGCAGGGCGCCCTCAGGCGAGGGAAACGCCAGCGACTGGGGGGAAAGTTTAACGATGCGCATACAGGCTCTCTGCGTCCTCTACGGGCCGATTACGGCGCCAGGTTGCTGATACGGTTGCGAAAGCGGGCATAGCGGCCCTGCCGGCGCATCAGGGTGGCGTGATCGCCCTGTTCGACAATCCGGCCGTCGTCCATCACGCAAATGCGGTCGAGATGTTCCAGGCCGTACAGACGGTGCGTCACCAGGATCAGCGTTTTGCCCTGACAATGCCGGCGCAGCAGCGCCAGGATCTGCTGCTCGGTTTCGGCGTCCAGCCCTTCGGTCGGTTCGTCGAGCAGCAGCAGCGGGGCTGGGTGCAGCAGCGCGCGGGCGATGCCCAGACGGCGCTGTTCGCCGCCGGAGAGCTGCCGGCCGCCTTCGCCGAGCCAGGCGTTCAGCCCGCCGTCGCTGCCCAGCAATTTGCCGAGCCCCACCTGCTGCAGCACGTCACTCAGGCGAGCATCGTCGGCGTCCGGCGCAGCCAGCCGCAGGTTTTCCCGCAGCGTATCGCTGAAGATATGCACCCGCTGGCTGACGACCGTGGTCATTCGACGCAGCGTGGTTTCATCATATTCCTCCAGCGGTTCGCCGTTGAGCAGAATGTTGCCGCCGTCGGTGCGCCAGGCGCGGGTCAGCAGCTGCAGCAGGGTGGACTTGCCGCAGCCGGTGCGGCCGAGCAAGGCAATGTGTTCGCCGGCCGCCACCTCGAGCGTGACGTCGCGCAGCACCGGCTGCGGCTGGTCGGGGTAGGTGAAACTCAGCTGCCGCAGGCTAAGCTGAGCCCGATCGGCGGCGGCCGGGCCGGCCGCCGGGAAGGTGACCTCCGGCTGACGATCGATGATCTGTTTGACCCGCGTTGCGGAGGCGATCACCTGGCCGAGGTGCTGGAAGGCACCGGCGACCGGCATCAGCGCTTCGAACGACGCCAGCGCGGCGAAGACAAACAGCGCGATCAGCGCGCCGGGCTGGGTATCGCCGCCGATGCCTGCGGCGGTCAGCCACAGCAGCAGCGTCACCGTCAGCCCGCTGGCGAGGATCATCAACGCCTGCGCCTTGCCGCTCAGCGAGGCCTGCTGCCACTGGCGGCGTTGCCACCGCTGTTCGGTGGCGTTCAGCGTCTGGCGGAAATCGTTGACGGCACCGAATACCACCAGCTCTGCCTGCCCCTGTAGCCAGGCGGTCAGGTCGGTACGGTATTGGCCGCGCAGCGCGGTGAGTTGGCCGCCGATCGGTTTGCCGGCGCGATAGAACACCGGCGGCACCAACAGCAACAGCAGCAACAGAATGCCGCCCAGCGTCAGGGCGAGCGCAGGATCGAGCCAGCTCAGGCCATAGGTGACCACCAGGATCACCACCGCTGCGCTGATCAGCGGCGAGATCACCCGCAGATAAAGATGATCCAGCGTGTCCACGTCCGCCACCAGGCGATTGAGCAGATCGGCCTGGCGGAAACGGGCGATGCCGCCCGGCGTCAGCGGCAGGATCTTGCTGAAGGTGAATACCCGCAGATGCGACAGCACGCGGAAGGTGGCGTCGTGGCTGACGACGCGCTCGGCGTAGCGCCCGGCGGTGCGGAAGATCGCCGCGCCGCGCACGCCGGCGGCCGGCAGCATGTAGTTGAAGGTCAACAGGCCCGCCAATCCGGCCAGCGACGAGGCGGCCAGGAACCAGCCGGAGAGCGCCAGCAGGCCGATGCTGGCCAGCAGAGTGACGATCGCTAAAAGGATGCCCAGGCTAATCAGCAGGCTATGGCGGCGATACAACGCTAAAAACGGCAGCAAAACGCGCATGATTAAAGCTCCCCGCGGCGATGGGCGATCAGAGTGGCAAACAGGCCCGGCTGGGCGCTGAGGGTGGCGTAATCGCCCTGTTGCACGATGCGCCCGTTATCCATCACCCAAATCTGATCGTAGTCTTCGGTGTCTTCCAACTGGTGCGTTACCAGCAGGGTGGTTTGCTGATGCGAAGCGGCATTCAACGCCTGCATCACCCGCTGTTCGCTGTGGGCATCGAGGCTGGCGGCCGGTTCATCCAGCAGCAGCAGGCGGCGCGGACCGATCAGCGCCCGGGCGACCGCCACGCGCTGCGCCTGGCCGACCGACAGGCGAGCGGCGTTGTCGCCCACTTCGGTGTCGAGCCCCTGCGGCAGATAAGGGAGCAGTTCGCTGACGTAGGCGAGTTCCACCGCCTGCTGCAGCTGCGCTTCGTCGGCCTGCGGGCAGCCCAGCAGAATATTGGCGCGCAGGGTTTGCGCCGGCAGATGCGGGTTCTGGCCGACCCAGCTCAGCTGCTGGCGCCAGGTTTCGGCGGACAGTTCACGCAGCTCAATGCCGTTGACGGTCAACGACCCGCGATAGGGCAGGAAGCCGAGCAGCAGATTCAGCAGCGAGCTTTTACCGGCGCCGCTCAGCCCGACCAGCGCCACGCGCTGCTGCGGTTGCAGGGTGAAGCTCAGCGGCCCGGCCAGCAGTACGCCGTTCGGCGACAGGATTTCCAACGCGTTCGCCTGCAGCGTCAGCGGTTGATCGGCGGGCAGTTGCCGCGTGCCGTTGCCCATCTGCTCGCCTTCGGCGCTGAGGAAGGTTTCCAGCGCTTCCGCCGCGCCGATCGCCTGCGCTTTGGCATGGTAGAAGGTGCCGAGATCGCGCAGCGGTTGGAAAAACTCCGGTGCCAGAATCAACACCAGAAAACCGGAAAACAGCGTCACGCCGAGGCCGTAGCTGCCGAAGTTGAGTTCACCGAGGTAGGAAAAGCCGAAGTACACCGCCACCACGGCGATGGAGATCGAGGCGAAGAACTCCAGCACGCCGGAAGAGAGGAAGGCCAGGCGCAGCACTTCCATGGTGCGGCTGCGGAAGTCTTCGGAGGATTTGGCGATCTGCGCGGTTTCGGCCTGCGCGCGGTCGAACAGCCGCAGGGTGTCCAGGCCGCGCAGGCGGTCGAGGAAGTTGCCGCTCAAGCGCGCCAGCGCCACGAAGTTGCGGCGGTTGGCGTCGGCGGCTCCCATGCCGACCAGCGCCATAAACAGCGGGATCAGCGGCGCGGTTGCCAGCAGAATGATGCCCGCGGCCCAATTGATCGGGAAGACGGCGATCAAAATCAGCAGCGGGATGAAAACCGCCAGATACATCTGCGGCAGATAGCGCGAGTAATAGTCCTGCATATCCTCGATCTGTTCGACGATGATGCTGGCCCAGCTGCCCGCCGGTTTGCCCTGGATCCAGGCCGGGCCGAGCTGCTGCAGCTTATCCAGCACCTGTTGGCGCATGCGCTGGCGGATCACCTGCCCACACAGGAAACCAATCCGTTCCCGCAGCCAGCTTAACAGCGCCCGCAGCGCGAACGCGGCGGCCAGCCAGATAAACGAAGGGATCAGCTGTTCGCGCGGGGTATGTTCGATGATCAGGGCGTGCAGCAGGCTGGCCAGCAGCCAGGCCTGCGCCACGATCAGCAGGCCGCTGAACAGCCCCAACAGCATGGAAAGGCGCAGCCAACGCTGCGCTAACGAACTCTGGGTTTTAAGCCAACGGGTTAACTGTTGCTGTCTGGTTTTTTTCATCAGATATGCGTCTGCATCGCCGGCGCCCGTTTGTTACGGGCTGGGTTAACGTACTGTTAAATAATAGTGTTTGGCGCAATCGGCGGCAAACAAGCGAGGTCCCATGTTACCTCGTCACCCGGCAGACTGAAAATAATAAAGCGGCCAAATGTGGCTATAACAGACGCGTTACCGACTATTTGACTTCCTCACTCGCGGCCTCGGCTTCCAGAGCGGCGCACACCGACGCTCGCTCTGCGATCCGCGCCACATAATGCTGGAGCGGCGGCCACTCGCTCAGCGAAATCTCGAAGCGCGCCATCCAGCGCAACACGGTAAATAGATAAGCGTCTGCGACGCTGAAATGCGTTCCCAGCAGATAAGTTTGTGGTGCCAAAGCTTGCGCGATATAACCCAATCGCCGCCTCAACTTGTCGCGCAGCAACGCCTTGGCGCCGTCGGGCAGGGCGTCATTGAATAAAGGGGCGGCGCCGGCATGGATCTCGCTGGTGATGAAATTAAGCCATTCCTGCAGCCGTACCCGCTCAAAGGCCGTCGGTGGCGGCGCCAGCCGGCGCTCTGGGCGCAGGTCGGCGAGGTATTGAACGATAGCGGAGCCTTCGGTGATCACATTGCCATCGCCCAGTTGCAGGGCGGCGACGTAACCTTTGGGGTTGATGCGATAGAAATCCTCACCGTCGGCGCAGCGCTTGCTGCGATTGTTCACCCTGATCAGGGTGAAGGGGAGCGCTAATTCGCGCAGGACGATATGTGGGGCAAGCGAGCAGGCATCGGGAGCAAAATACAGCTTCATGCTATTTCCTTGTGGGTCAATGAGAACGCTTGCCACAGCATGCCGACGCGGGCACCGGCGGGAAAATGGAAATTTCAGAAAGCCGCTATTAGCTCAGCGACTGGCCAGAGTTTGCTCCTGTTCTCGCAGGTAACTCAGCAGGGTTTGGACGGGGAGCCGGGCCGCCGCCTCGGATGAGCACGCGAGGCCGAAACGGCGATAAATCGGCGCAACGAGCGGCAGAGCGCAAACCCCAAGCGCGTCGGGCGGGATCACGGACGCGGGCATCAGCGCGACGCCCGTGCCTTCCCTGACCAGCGTCAATGCCGTTTGCCAATCGCTGACGGTGGCGCGGATATCGGCCAGCGCCAGGCCCGACTGCTGCGCCAAGCTTTGCGCATTGAGATCGCACCCGCCGGTCGCCAGGATAAAAGGCAGCCGGAACAGGGCATCCAGCGCCACCGGCCGCCGCGCTCGCGCCAGCGGATGCGCGCTGGGCACGACCGCCAGCCAGGCATCCTCTCCCAAAGGGAAGCACTGCCGCTCCGGCGCCGGATTGAGCACCACGCCGATGTCTGCCGCTGCCGATGTTAACCAGCTCTCCACTTCGTGATCGGTGCCCTCGAGCGTAATCAGCTCAATGTCGGGGTACAGACGGCGAAATTTGCGCAGCAGCGGCGGCAACAGCTTGCTGAATGCCGACGGGAAACTGGCCAGGCGTATTTTGCCCGCGTGTGCGTTGCCGGCTTGTTGCGCACACTGCTGAATGGCTCGCAGTGCTTCCAACATCGTGCGGGCATGGGTGACGATCTGTAGGCCGCTTTGGGTCAAGACGACATTGTGCGGTTGGCGAACCAAAAGCCGGGTGCTCAGCATTGTCTCCAGTTGAGCGATGGCCTGGCTGGCGGCAGACTGCGTCATACCGCAGAGCGCGGCAGCCTGAGTGATGGTGCCGCTGTCGGCGACGGCAACCAGCAGGCGCCAGTGAAGAAGATTATGCATCGGCGTGCATCCTCTTGAGGAGCGAAGACAAAAAAAGCGGCTCGAGAGCCGCTTTTTGCTGGTGGCGAGAAAGTCTTAGCAGACTTCTGCGCCGGCGATGCCGTCCAGGTAACGCTCTGCGTCCAGCGCCGCCATACAGCCGGTGCCGGCGGAGGTGATCGCCTGGCGGTAAATGTGATCCATCACGTCGCCTGCGGCGAAAACGCCGGGGATGGTGGTTTGGGTCGCATTGCCGTGAATGCCGGACTGCACCTTGATGTAGCCGTTTTCCAGCTCCAGCTGGCCGCCGAAGATGCCGGTGTTCGGGCTGTGGCCGATGGCGATGAACACGCCGGCCAGTTCCAGTTCGCGGGTTTCGTTTTCCGCTTTGGTACTGCGGATACGCACGCCGGTCACGCCCATTTCATCGCCCAGCACTTCGTCCAGCGTATGGTCGGTGTGCAGCACGATGTTGCCGCTTTTCACTTTTTCCATCAGCCGGTTGATCAGGATCTTCTCCGAACGGAAGCTGTCGCGGCGGTGGATCAGGTGAACCTCGGCGGCGATATTGGACAGGTACAGCGCTTCTTCAACGGCGGTGTTGCCGCCGCCGACCACGGCGACTTTCTGGTTGCGGTAGAAGAAACCGTCGCAGGTCGCACAGGCGGAAACGCCTTTGCCCTTGAACGCGTCTTCGGAAGGCAGGCCAAGGTAGCGGGCGGAGGCGCCGGTCGCAATGATCAGCGCGTCGCAGCTGTATTCACCGCTGTCGCCGAACAGGCGGAACGGACGCTGCTGCAGATCGACGCTGTTGATGTGATCGAAGACGATTTCAGTCTGGAACTTCTCCGCATGCTCGCGCATGCGCTCCATCAGCGCCGGGCCGGTCAGGCCTTCGGCGTCGCCCGGCCAGTTTTCCACTTCGGTGGTGGTGGTCAGCTGGCCGCCTTGTTCCATACCGGTGATCAGCACCGGGCTCAGGTTGGCGCGCGCCGCGTAAACGGCGGCGGTGTAACCGGCCGGGCCGGAGCCCAGAATCAGTAATTTGCTATGTTTAGCCGTGCCCATGAATAACCTCTTTATTCCACAATGGCGGACAATGGAACCGATTGTAGGGAAAATGGCGCAGTAAAAAAAGCGCCGGGCGATGTTGTTAACGATTTGTATGATAGTTGTCGCCTATTAATGCACCTGCTGTCGGCAAATCGTACGCTGAACGCAGAAATTTACCTTATCAAAGCCGCATTCGGCCGCCGAATCGCCAACCGCGCAAAAACGGCGCATTCTGCGACTTCAGCCGCTCCCTGCCGGGGTTTATCTGCCAGCGATTCATAACCAAAAATGGGATGCAGACTTTTCGTGACGGTACGTTGTTCTGATTTTGCTTCTTTTACTTTGACAATCCGCTGCGCATTTGCGAAAACATCATAGGAAGAAGAAATTATCCCCGTAACACCAGCAAATCGTACGTATTTGCGCCGCGAGGCGGCAATGCGCGGTGGATGTGCGGAGCAGGGCGCGCAAGCGTTTGCAGATTTTTTCTCGACCTAAACGTCGTTACCGGCGTCGCGCGGGGTTGGACAGACAGGCTGCGCGGCGTGGAATGATGGTAGTGAAGAAGCATATGACAGGCATCGGGTCTTCGCTTGGAACGAACCCTTACACATTGACGTTGGCTAGGGTGTGGCAAGTGCACGGAAGAAAATAAGAGAGACAATAATAATGGCAGACAACAAGAAACGCCCGGGTAAAGATCTTGACCGTATCGACCGCAACATCCTGAATGAGCTACAGAAGGATGGGCGTATTTCGAACGTCGAGCTTTCGAAGCGCGTGGGGTTATCCCCGACACCATGTTTAGAACGCGTGCGCCGTCTCGAGCGCCAGGGTTTCATTCATGGCTATACCGCATTGCTCAACCCGCATTATCTGGATGCGTCCCTGCTGGTTTTCGTGGAGATCACGCTGAACCGCGGCGCGCCGGATGTGTTTGAGCAATTCAACTCGGCAGTGCAGAAGCTTGAAGAAATTCAGGAGTGTCATCTGGTTTCCGGCGATTTCGACTACCTGTTGAAAACCCGCGTACCGGACATGTCGGCTTACCGCAAACTGTTGGGTGAAACCTTGCTGCGTTTGCCGGGGGTCAACGACACCCGTACCTACGTAGTGATGGAAGAAGTGAAACAGAGTAACCGTCTGGTTATCAAAACACGGTAAGGTGCAGGTGCAAAACCTGATTAAATTGGTTACACTCCTGTTTATTCATACAGTTTCGGCGCCGGGGAAGCTTCTCGGCGCTGTTGCTATGTCAGCTAACAGGAACCTGGAGAGCCTTTCTTGAGCCAGGAATATACAGAAGATAAAGAAGTTACCCTGAAAAGACTCAGCAGTGGCCGGCGTTTGCTGGAAGCTGTGCTTATTGTGGTAGCGATTTTTGCCGTTTACCTCATGGCTGCGCTGGTCAGCTTCAACCCGTCTGACCCAAGCTGGTCACAGACCGCATGGCATGAGCCGATTCACAATTTGGGCGGCGGTGTTGGGGCCTGGTTGGCCGACACGCTGTTCTTCACCTTCGGGGTGCTCGCCTACGCGATACCGCCGATCATGCTGGTCCTGTGCTGGGCGGCCTATCGCCAGCGCGGCAACAGAGACTACATCGACTATTTCGCGCTCTCCCTGCGCCTGATCGGCACCCTGGCGTTAGTGCTTACCTCCTGTGGGTTGGCGGCGCTGAACGTTGACGATCTCTATTACTTCGCTTCCGGCGGCGTGATCGGCAGCCTGCTGAGCAACGCCATGTTGCCGTGGTTCAACGGCATCGGCGCCACGCTGGCGCTGCTGTGCGTGTGGGCGGCGGGGCTGACGCTGTTTACCGGCTGGTCCTGGCTGGTGATCGCCGAGAAGATCGGCGGTGCTGTGCTGGGCGTCGCGACGGTGATGACCAACCGCTCACGCCGCGAAGAGCGCTATTTCGAGGATGACGAACGTTACGTTGACGACGAGCCTGAGCAGGCAGGGAAGGGCGCCGCAGCCGCGGTTGCCGCGACCGCCGCCGGAGCCGCGGTTGCCGCGACCGCCGCCGGAGCCGCGGCCGCCGATGACGACGTGCTGTTCTCCGCGCCTTCGGTCACCGAAAGCGCCAAAGAGGCGGCGGAAGACGCCGCCGATCCGTTGCTCAGCGGCCTGCGAGCCGATGATGGTGAGGTTGAAGCCGACGCCGCGCCAATCGCGCCGGCGGCTTCGCCTGCACCGGCGGTGACGGCAGAGATCCACGAGCCCGTTGCTGCACCGATCGCCACACAGGCGCCGTCGGTAACGGTGGCGCCGGCCGCGCCGACCTCGGTCAATCAGCACCCGGTGAGCGCCCCGGCGCAAGACGCCACGCCGCCGCTGTATTCCTTCGAAATCCCGGAAGAAACGCCTGCGCCTAAGGCGACGCGTCCCGTCGATCCTTATCGGGACGACGATGAGCCGCGCCTGGGTAATTGGCAAGAGCCGGCTGCGCCGCAGCCGCCGGCGCGTTCTCCCTTTGATTTTACTGCCGCGCAGCGCGACAGTGCCGACGTCAGCGGAGCGGGTGGTTTCAGCGCCACCGGCGCCAAGCCACAGCTGGATACGGCAGCCGCTGCCGCTGCGGGCGCCGCAGCGGCGACCTTCATGCCGGCTTTCACGGCCACCAGCGACGGCAATCCGCAGGTTAAACAGGGCATCGGCCCTGAGCTGCCTCGGCCGAATCCGGTACGTATTCCGACGCGCCGCGAGCTGGCTTCTTACGGCATCAAGCTGCCTTCGCAGCGTGCGGCCGAGCAGGAACAGCGCCAGGCCGAGGCGGAGCCTCAGCAGCCGACGGCGGTGAGCCCGCAGGAAGAAGAGGCGCTGCAGGAAGCTGCGCTGCGTCAGGCGTTTGCCGAGCAGCAAAGCCAACGCTACGGCGAAAGCTACGCGCCGGAGCAAGATGACGAGAGCGCCCTGCAGGAAGCTGAGCTGAGCAAGGCGTTTGCCGAACAGCAGAGCCAACGTTACGGCGAAGGTTATCAACAGAACGACGAAGAGGCGCTGCAAGAGGCCGCGCTGCGCCAGGCATTCGCCGAGCAGCAGCAGGCGCGCTACGGCCAGCAAGAACCGGCCCCGCAGGCGCCGGCTGCCAGCCCGGTCGATACCCGCAATGCTTTCAGCTTCTCGCCGATGGCGGATTTAGTGGACGATGGCCCGAGCGAGCCGATGTTCACGCTGTCCCCGCAGCTTGAAGAGCGCATTGAACAGCAAAGCGAGCAAGAGGACGACGTGCCGTTCGGCCAGTTTGAGCCTGCGGCGCCGGTTGCCCAACCTCAGCAACCGCACTCGCAGCCTCAACAGTACCAACAGCCGCAGCAACAGCAACAGCAGTATCAACAGCCGTCGCAGCCGCAATATCAGCAGCCGCAGCAACCGGTGCAGCAGCCGCCTCAGCAAACTCAGGCCGAGCAACATCCGGCGATGGACAGCTTGATTCACCCGTTCCTGATGCGTAACGATCAGCCGCTGCAGAAGCCGACCACGCCGCTGCCGACGCTGGATCTGCTGACCGAAGCGCCGAAAGAGGTGGAGCCGGTCGACTCCTTCGCGCTGGAACAGAAGGCGCGCCTGGTGGAGGCCAGCCTGGCCGATTACCGCGTGAAAGCCGATGTGGTGGACATCCTGCCGGGGCCGGTCATCACCCGCTTCGAGCTGGATCTGGCGCCGGGCGTTAAAGCGGCGCGTATTTCCAACCTGTCGCGCGATCTGGCGCGCTCGCTGTCGACTTCGGCGGTGCGCGTGGTGGAAGTGATCCCCGGCAAGCCTTACGTCGGTCTGGAGCTGCCGAATGCCAAGCGGCAGACGGTGTACCTGCGCGAAGTGCTGGATTGCCCGGCCTTCCGTGACAACCCGTCGCCGCTGTCCATCGTATTGGGTAAGGACATCTCCGGCGAGCCGGTGGTGGCCGATCTGGGTAAAATGCCGCACTTGCTGGTCGCCGGTACCACCGGTTCCGGTAAGTCGGTCGGGGTCAACGCCATGATCCTGAGCATCCTGTATAAAGCCACGCCGAAAGAAGTGCGCTTTATCATGATCGACCCGAAAATGCTGGAGCTGTCGGTTTACGAAGGCATTCCGCACCTGTTGACCGATGTGGTCACCGACATGAAAGACGCCGCCAATGCGCTGCGTTGGTGCGTGGGTGAAATGGAACGCCGCTACAAGCTGATGTCTGCCCTGGGCGTGCGTAACCTGGCTGGCTACAACGAGCGAGTCGATCAGGCCGAAGCGATGGGGCGCCCGATCCCGGATCCGTTCTGGAAGCCGACCGACAGCATGGACATCACGCCGCCGGTATTGGAGAAAGAGCCGTACATCGTAGTGATGGTCGACGAATTCGCCGATCTGATCATGACGGTCGGCAAGAAGGTCGAAGAGTTGATCGCTCGCCTGGCGCAGAAAGCGCGTGCGGCGGGTATCCACCTGGTGCTGGCGACCCAGCGTCCGTCGGTGGATGTGATCACGGGTCTTATCAAGGCCAACATCCCGACGCGTATCGCCTTTACCGTGTCGAGCAAAATCGACTCCCGCACCATCCTCGATCAGGGGGGCGCCGAGTCCTTGCTGGGTATGGGTGACATGCTCTATCTGGCGCCGAACTCCTCGATTCCGGTGCGCGTACATGGCGCATTCGTGCGCGATCAGGAAGTGCACGCGGTGGTCAAGGATTGGAAAGCGCGCGAGCGGCCCCAATATAAAGAGGGCATTCTTAGCGGCGGCGAAGACGGCGAGGGCGGTGCCGGCGGCGGTATGGACGGTGACGAAGAGCTGGATCCGTTGTTTGACCAGGCGGTGGATTTCGTGGTGGATAAACGCCGTGCCTCCATCTCCGGCGTGCAGCGCCAGTTCCGCATCGGTTATAACCGCGCGGCGCGCATCATCGAACAGATGGAAGCGCAGGGCATCGTCAGCGAGCAGGGGCACAACGGCAACCGCGAGGTGCTGGCGCCGCCTCGGCACGATTGATGGTCGTTTAGCCATTGCAATTCAATAAGAAAGGGCCGCTTAAGCGGCCCTTGTGCAAAGAAGCGTAAACCCGTTTCTTCTCGGAACATTGGCCTACCGGCCGATCGCCGGCTTCGGGTAAAGTAAGCGGGTAAAGGGTTGATTTGACCCGCACGGCGTCGCCCTGCGGTTAACGCATTTCATAAGGTATCTGGAATAATGAAAAAACTGTTAGTTGCCTGCTGTCTGCTTTCGGGATTCGCTTCTACCTCCGTGCTGGCCGATGCCGCGCAGGATCTGCAAAGTCGCCTGGCGAAGGTGAACAGTTTCCACGCCAGCTTCTCACAAACCGTGACCAGCGCCGACGGCGCCGCGGTGCAACAGGGGGAAGGCGAGCTGTGGGTGAAGCGGCCAAACCTGTTCAACTGGCACATGACGTCGCCTGATGAGAGCGTGCTGGTCTCCGATGGCCAGACCCTGTGGTTCTATAACCCGTTCGTCGAGCAGGTGACGGCGACCTGGCTGAAGAACGCCACCGGCAATACGCCGTTTATGCTGATCACCCGCAATAATGCCAACGACTGGAAACAGTACAACGTGAAGCAAAAGGGCGATGATTTCGAGCTGACGCCGAAGTCCGCCAGCGGCAACCTGAAGCAGTTCGCCATCAGCGTGACCAACAGCGGTACCATTCGCAGCTTCGCTGCGGTGGAGCAGGATGGTCAGCGCAGTTCCTACACGCTGAAAAGCCAACAGAACGTCGCCGCCGATCCGGCCAAATTCAAATTTACCCCACCGAAGGGGGTGACGCTGGACGACCAGCGCCAGTGAGGTGCAAGTGAGTAATAATCTGTCGCTCGATTTTTCCCAGAACGAGTTCCAGCCGTTGGCCGCGCGTATGCGGCCGACCACGCTGGCGCAGTATATCGGCCAGCAGCACCTGCTGGCCGCCGGTAAGCCGCTGCCGCGCGCCATCGAGGCCGGGCAGCTGCACTCGATGATTTTATGGGGGCCGCCGGGCACCGGGAAGACGACGCTGGCAGAGCTGATTGGCCGTTACGGTCAGGCGGATGTCGAACGGATCTCCGCCGTGACCTCCGGCATCAAGGAGATCCGCGAGGCGATCGAACGGGCGCGGCAAAATCGCGACGCCGGCCGCCGCACCATCCTGTTCGTCGACGAAGTGCACCGCTTCAATAAGAGCCAGCAGGACGCTTTCCTGCCGCACATTGAAGACGGCACCATCACCTTTATCGGCGCCACCACCGAAAATCCGTCGTTCGAGCTGAACTCGGCGCTGTTGTCCCGCGCCCGCGTTTACCTGCTGAAGGCGCTGACCGCCGAAGATATCGGCCAGGTGCTGGATCAGGCGATGGGCGACAAGGCGCGCGGCTTTGGCAATCAGAACGTAGAACTGCCGGCGGAAACGCGCCGCCTGCTGTCGGAACTGGTGGGCGGCGACGCGCGCCGGGCGCTGAACAGCCTGGAAATGATGGCGGACATGGCGGAGTTAGACGCCAAAGGCGTGCGGGTGCTGACACCGGAGCTGCTGAAAGAGGTGTCGGGCGAACGCAGCGCGCGCTTCGACAACAAGGGCGACCGCTATTACGACCTGATTTCCGCGCTGCATAAATCGGTGCGCGGCTCGGCGCCGGACGCGGCGCTGTACTGGTATGCGCGCATCATTACCGCCGGCGGCGATCCGCTCTATGTGGCCCGCCGTCTGTTGGCGATTGCCTCTGAAGACGTGGGTAACGCCGATCCGCGCGGTATGCAGGTGGCGATCGCCGCCTGGGATTGCTTCACCCGCGTGGGGCCGGCGGAGGGCGAGCGCGCCATCGCGCAGGCGATCGTTTATCTCGCCTGCGCGCCGAAGAGCAACGCGGTCTACACCGCGTTCAAGGCCGCCATGCGCGACGCCAAAGAGCAGGCCGATTATGACGTGCCGGAGCACCTGCGCAACGCGCCGACCAAGCTGATGAAGGAGATGGGGTTGGGGGCGGAGTACCGTTACGCCCACGACGAACCCAACGCCTACGCCGCCGGCGAGAACTATTTCCCGCCTGAAATGGCCCATACGCGCTACTATCAACCGACCTCGCGTGGGCTGGAAGGGAAAATCGGCGAAAAGTTGGCATGGCTGGCTGAGCAGGATCAAAATAGCCCGACAAAACGCTACCGCTAGCGAGGCCGTTGCGGTAAGGTTAGCGGGTATCACTCTTCTTTTATGCGGCTATAAATCAGCCGCATAGAACAACAACACTTCTTTCAATAACAACAAGCACAGGATTAGCATGCTCGATCCCAATCTGCTGCGTAATGAGCTAGACGCAGTCGCCGTCAAACTGGCTCGCCGAGGCTTTAAACTCGATCTGGATCTGCTGCGTTCGCAGGAAGAACGTCGCAAAGTTCTGCAGGTAGAAACTGAAACGCTGCAAGCGGAACGCAACTCCCGATCGAAATCCATCGGCGCGGCCAAAGCGCGTGGGGAAGACATCGAGCCGCTGCGTCGCGAAGTGAACGAGCTGGGTGACAAGCTGGATGCCGCCAAGGCGGCGCTGGATGCGCTGCAAAGCGAGATCCGCGATTACGCCCTGACGCTGCCTAACCTGCCGGACGACGCCGTGCCGGATGGTAAAGACGACAGCGAAAACCTGGAAGTGACCCGCTGGGGCGAACCGCGCCAGTACGACTTCACGGTGCGCGATCACGTCGATCTGGGCGAAATGGCCGGCGGGCTGGATTTTGCCGCCGCGGTTAAGCTGACCGGTTCGCGCTTCGTGGTGATGAAAGGGCAAATCGCTCGCATGCACCGTGCGCTGTCTCAGTTCATGCTGGATCTGCACACCGAGCAGCACGGCTACCTGGAGGCCTACGTGCCTTACCTGGTCAACCACGCCACGCTGTACGGCACCGGCCAGCTGCCGAAGTTCGGCGAAGATCTGTTCCATACCCGTCCGCTGGAAGAAGAAGCCGACAGCAGCAACTATGCGCTGATCCCAACGGCGGAAGTGCCGCTGACCAACCTGGTGCGCGACGAGATCGTGGAAGAGGAATCTCTGCCGCTGAAAATGACCGCACACACGCCATGCTTCCGTGCGGAAGCCGGTTCTTACGGCCGTGACACCCGCGGTTTGATCCGCATGCACCAGTTCGACAAGGTTGAAATGGTGCAGATCGTTCGTCCGGAAGATTCGATGGATGCCCTGGAAGAGCTGACCGGCCACGCGGAAAAAGTGCTGCAGCTGCTGAACCTGCCTTACCGCAAGGTGCTGCTGTGCACCGGCGACATGGGCTTCGGCGCATGCAAAACCTACGATCTGGAAGTGTGGCTGCCGGCGCAGGATACCTACCGCGAAATCTCGTCCTGCTCCAACATGTGGGACTTCCAGGCACGCCGCATGCAGGCGCGCTGCCGCAGCAAAGCCGACAAGAAGCCGCGTCTGGTTCACACCCTGAACGGCTCCGGCCTGGCGGTTGGCCGTACGCTGGTGGCGGTGCTGGAAAACTACCAGCAGGCCGACGGCCGCATTCAGGTACCTGAAGTGCTGCGTCCATATATGGGCGGCCTGGAATACATCGGCTAAACGACAAACCACGAAAAAAGCGCCTGCGGGCGCTTTTTTTATGCCGAGAGTTCAGCCCGTCGCCAGCGTATAAGCCTGTTGAATGTAGTCCGCCAGATGCTTGCTTTTCACCTCGTCGGGCGAGTGGAGCTTGATGTGTCGCCGATACTGGCCGCTGCCTTCGAGCTGGAGATAACGATCTTCCAATCGGTAGCCGTGGCCGAACTCCACCGTGACGTGGTGGCGATAGGCGAAAACGCCGCAGAAAAATTGGCTATGCGAGAACATGATGCCGCCGTATTTGACCGATTCGGTGACGCCGTTGCCGCTCGCCGCAGCGATCCGCCGCACCTGCTGCACAATGGCCAGCAGGTCACCTTGCGTACTGCCGATGTCCGCCAGCAGGGCCTCTACCGCCGCATCATTTGCCTGACTCATCTTGCCTCTTTGTCGTCAAATTCGCTCTGCGCTGAGCATAGCGCTTTTTCAGCCAGTTAGCCGGAAACAAATCGTGCGGTGGAATGATAAGAGGCGATTGACTTTTTTATCGCCAGTGGCATGATGCGCGCACTCTCATTGCGCGTTCGGTCACAATTTCACTATGTCCGCATACTCCCGCCCAGTGCTCTTATTGCTCTGCGGTCTCTTGCTGCTCACGGTATCCATTGCCGTTTTGAATACGCTCGTGCCTCTTTGGTTAACCCATGCTCAGCTGTCGACCTGGCAGGTGGGAATGGTCAGCTCCTCTTATTTCAGCGGCAACCTGTTGGGCACGCTGGTGGCGGGCAAACTGATCCAGCGCGTCGGCTTTACCCGCAGCTATCATCTTTCTTGTCTGGTGTTCGCCGCCGCGACCGCCGGCATGGTGCTGTCGATCGATTTTTGGAGCTGGCTGGGCTGGCGCTTCTTCGCCGGCGTCGGCTGCGCCTGGATTTGGGTGATCGTGGAAAGCGCGCTGTTGCGCAGCGGCAATCTCAGCAACCGCGGCCAGCTGCTGGCGGCCTATATGATTGTCTATTACCTCGGTACGGTGACCGGCCAATTGCTGTTGAGCATGACCTCGACGGAATTGCTGCACGTGGTGCCGTGGGTGACCGCCATCGTGATCAGCGCGATGTTGCCGATGCTGTTTGCGCGGGTCAACCGCCATGAAGACGAGCCGCAGCAGGCGGCGGTGTGGACAATGCTGAGACGCCGCAGCGCGCGCCTCGGCATCAATGGCTGCATCATCTCCGGCATCGTGCTCGGTTCGCTGTACGGCCTGATGCCGCTGTACCTCTCCCATCAGGGCATGAGCGACGCCAACGTCGGTTACTGGATGGCGCTGCTGGTCAGCTCAGGCATCGTCGGCCAGTGGCCGGTCGGTCGCTTGGCCGATCGTTACGGGCGTCTGCTGGTGCTGCGCATTCAGGTGTTCGTGGTGATCCTCGCCAGCGTGGCGATGCTCGGCAACTACGCCATGGCGCCTTCGCTGTTCATCCTCGGCTGCGCCGGCTTTACCCTGTACCCGGTGGCGATGTCCTGGGCCTGCGAGAAGGCGCTACCGCACGAGTTGGTGGCGATGAACCAGGCACTGCTGATGAGTTACACCATCGGCAGCCTGCTGGGCCCGTCGATGACGGCGCTGCTGATGCAAAACTACTCCGATCGCGTGCTGTTCGTGATGATCGCCGCCGTGGCGCTGGTTTACCTGCTGATGCTGCTGAAGAAGCAGAAGCCGGATCACCATCACACGCCGTTCGCCGCCGCCTGAGCATAAAAAAACCGGCCATGAGCCGGTTTTTCTTTGGCGCTGCGCCAATCAGTAAATGACTTTGTGGCCGTAGCTTTCCAGGATGCCTTTGACGCGATCCATGGTCTCGGCCTTCGGCGGATGAACGCCGTCCAGCTTGTATTCTTCCCCCATCGCCACCCATTTGTGCTTGCCCAGCTCGTGGTAGGGCAGCAGCTCGATTTTCTCGATGTTGGTCATGTCTTTGGTGAACTCGCCCAGCAGGTGCGCCGACTTATCGTCGTCTGACCAACCCGGCACCACCACGTAGCGGATCCAGGTGCGCTGGTTGCGTTTCGCCAGGTAGCGGGCGAATTCCAGCGTGCGGTGGTTGGAGACGCCGACCAGGTTCTGGTGGATCTCGTCGTTCATCTGTTTCAGGTCCAGCATCACCAGATCGGTGGTGTCCAGCAGCTCGTCGATCACCGGATCGTAGCGGCGCACGAAGCCATTGGTGTCCAGGCAGGTATTGATGCCTTCGGCGTGGCAGGCGCGGAACCAGTCGCGCACGAATTCAGCCTGCAGGATCGCCTCGCCGCCGGACGCGGTCACGCCGCCGCCGGAGGCGTTCATGAAGTGGCGGTAGGCCACCGCGTCTTTCATCAGCTCTTCGACGGTCACTTCTTTGCCGCCGTGGGTATCCCAGGTGTCGCGGTTATGGCAATAGAGGCAGCGCATCAGGCAGCCCTGGAAGAAGACGATAAAGCGGATCCCGGGCCCGTCGACGGTGCCGCAGGATTCGAAGGAGTGGATGCGACCAGTTACTGACATTGCGGGGTTTTCTCCAATATTGACTGTCAAACGCAGTCTAAAAATAGGCGCGTGGCCGCCGGCCAGGTATCTGCGATGCAGTGGCGGGGTGAGCCCGCCACCGGGGGTAATGATGCCTGTCGGCCGGTCAGTTGCCGGATAACTGTTTTGCCGGCTATCCATTCAGTATAGATGTCCGGCAAAACAGACTCGTACAGAGTCAGGGGAGAGCGGTGGGAGAAAAGGGCCGGCAGAACCGGCCCCGACGTTGGCACCGGGCGGTTTCCCGCCCGGTTGGCGTATTACATCGTTTGAGTGAAGGTACGAGTAATGACGTCCTGCTGTTGCTCTTTGGTCAGCGAGTTGAAGCGCACGGCGTAACCGGAAACGCGGATGGTCAGCTGAGGGTATTTCTCAGGGTTTTCCATCGCATCCAGCAGCATTTCGCGGTTCATCACGTTGACGTTCAGGTGCTGGCCGCCTTCGATGGAGGCTTCATGGTGGAAGTAACCATCCATCAGGCCCGCCAGGTTGGCTTTACGCACGTCGTCGTCTTTACCCAGCGCGTTAGGCACGATGGAGAAGGTGTAGGAGATCCCGTCTTTCGCGTAGGCAAACGGCAGTTTGGCTACCGAGGTCAGGGAGGCTACTGCGCCTTTCTGGTCGCGGCCGTGCATCGGGTTGGCACCTGGGCCGAACGGTGCGCCGGCGCGGCGGCCATCCGGGGTGTTACCGGTTTTCTTACCGTACACCACGTTGGAGGTGATGGTCAGTACGGACTGGGTCGGTACCGCATTGCGGTAGGTGCGCAGTTTCTGAATTTTCTTCATGAAACGTTCCACCAGGTCGCAGGCGATGTCATCGACGCGAGCGTCGTTGTTACCGAACTGCGGATACTCGCCTTCCACTTTGAAGTCGATGGCCAGGCCGTCTTCGTCGCGAATGGTGGTGACTTTCGCGTACTTGATGGCAGACAGGGAGTCGGCCGCCACGGACAGACCGGCGATGCCGCAAGCCATGGTGCGATAAACGTCACGGTCATGCAGCGCCATCAGCGCAGCTTCGTAGCTGTACTTGTCGTGCATGTAGTGAATGATGTTCAGCGCGGTCACGTACTGCTTGGCCAGCCAATCCATAAAGTGGTCCATGCGCGCCATGACTTTGTCATAGTCCAGCACTTCGTCCATCATCGGCGCTTCTTTCGGGCCGACCTGCATTTTCAGTTTTTCGTCAACGCCGCCGTTGATGGCGTACAGCATGGTTTTCGCCAGGTTGGCGCGGGCGCCGAAGAACTGCATTTGTTTACCGACGATCATCGGGCTGACGCAGCAAGCGATGGCATAGTCATCGTTGTTGAAGTCAGGGCGCATCAGGTCGTCGTTTTCGTACTGAACGGAAGAGGTGTCGATGGACACTTTCGCCGCGAATTTCTTGAAGTTCAGCGGCAGCTTCTCAGACCACAGGATGGTCATGTTCGGCTCCGGAGACGGCCCCATGGTGTACAGGGTGTTCAGGAAGCGGAAGCTGTTTTTGGTGACCAGGGTACGGCCGTCGACGCCCATACCGGCCAGGGATTCCGTTGCCCAGATTGGGTCGCCGGAGAACAGCTCATCGTACTCAGGGGTACGCAGGAAACGCACCATACGCAGTTTCATCACCAGGTGGTCGATCAGTTCCTGCGCTTGTTCTTCGGTCAGTTTGCCCGCCTTAATGTCGCGCTCGATGAACACGTCGAGGAAGGTGGACACGCGGCCGAAGGACATGGCGGCGCCGTTCTGGGATTTTACCGCGGCCAGGTAGCCGAAGTAGGTCCACTGCACCGCTTCTTGCGCGCTGGTGGCCGGGCCGGAGATGTCGTAACCGTATTTGGCGGCCATCTCTTTGATCTGAGCCAGAGCGCGGTGCTGTTCAGCGATCTCTTCGCGCAGCTGGATGGTCATTTCCAGATCTTCGCCGTTTTCCAGTTTTTCCTGCAGCGATTTGAACTGGTTCAGTTTGTCGGCCATCAGGAAGTCGATACCGTACAGCGCCACGCGGCGGTAGTCGCCGATGATGCGGCCACGGCCGTAGGCATCTGGCAGACCGGTCAGCACGCCGGATTTACGGCAGTTCAGGATGTCTTTGGTGTAAACGTCGAATACGCCCTGGTTGTGGGTTTTACGGTATTCGGTGAACACTTTTTTCAGCTGCGGATCCAGTTCGCGGCCGTACACTTTGCACGAACCTTCGACCATTTTGATGCCGCCGAACGGGATCAGCGCGCGTTTCAGAGGGGCGTCGGTCTGCAGACCTACGATGGTTTCCAGCTCTTTGGCGATGTAACCCGCGTCGTGAGAAATGATGGTTGAAGCAACGTTGGTGTCGAAATCAACCGGCGCGTGAGTGCGGTTTTCCAGTTTGATCCCTTCCATAACCTTGTCCCACAAGGTGGTGGTGGCTTGAGTTGCGCCAGCCAGGAAGGATTCGTCACCCTCATAAGGCGTGTAGTTTTTCTGGATGAAGTCACGAACGTTGACTTCATTCTGCCAGTCACCCTTGCTGAAACCTTCCCAAGCGTTGGCTAATTTCTCGTTAAGTTCGGTCATTGTACACCTACCTTTGATTGTGGATTTCTAACTCTGCGCGCGGTAACTCACAGCTTAGTGCTGTTCGCGGCCCCCGCGCAGATAAATTACCCAGTAAGTCAACCCAACCAGCAGACCGCCGCCGATGATGTTGCCGATAGTGACCGGAATCAGGTTGTCGATGATGAAGTTGCTTACTGTCAGATGAGCGAATTGCTCAGGTACCGCCCCTACGGCTTGCCAGAACTCCGGCGTGGCGAAGTGTTTGACCACGATGCCCATAGGGATCATAAACATGTTGGCGATGCTGTGTTCGAAGCCGCTGGCGACAAACATCCCGACCGGCAGCACCATGGCGAGCATCTTGTCGGTCAGAGTGCGGCCGGAGTAGCTCATCCAGACCGCCAGGCAGACCATCAGGTTAGCCAGAATGCCGAGGCACACGGCTTCGATAAAGGTGTGATGCAGCTTGTGGTCTGCGGTTTGCAGGACATTCAGGCCCCACTGGCCGTTGGCGACCATATACTCGCCGGAGAACCAGATCAGCGCCACGAAGAACAGCGCGCCGACCAGATTGCCGAGATAAACGTTCAGCCAGTTGGCACCCAGCTGGCCCCAGCTGATGCGGCCGCTGGCCTTGGCGATGACGATAAGTACGGTAGAGGTGAACAGGTCAGCGCCCGACACCACCACCAGCATTAACCCGAGAGAGAAGCAGATGCCGCCGACCAGTTTCGCCAGCCCGAAAGGCACGCCGGCGGTGCCGGTGGTCGCCGTGATGTAGAAGACGAAGGCGATGGAAATGAAGACACCGGCGGTGATCGCCAAATAAAACGTTTTCAGCGGATGTTTGGTGGCTTTATACACGCCGGCATCTTCAGCGATTTTCGCCGTGGCCGCAGGTAAAATCAGATCGAAGGGGCTGTCAGTTTTCAAACTAACTCTCGCTCTTAAGGGTTAAAACAACGCAATGAGATACTAGCAAAGCAGTATAGGGGAAAATTTGATTTGGATCATAAGGCGGGGAAGTAGAGCGGCAAAATGGCGTGTTTTTTGTGTGGTTTTTATGGTTAATTTATTGATTTTTAAGTAAAAACATTTTTTTAATGTTTGCAAAATTTTTTGAATTCACCGGGTGGACGGCGTAGGGTAAAGTTAAATTTTTAGGCGTTTTGTCGCCGCGCAGCGCTGAAAGTTTAATTATCGGTTAATTATTATTTCACCGTCCGGCAACAATTGACGGTTTATTTATTTTTATGGTCGTTTAACCGCCAATTTTCCGGCGAGAAAATAAAAGCGAATGCGTTGAAATACACCGCAAAAATGAAAACGCCGCAGCGAAGTGCGGCGTTTGGCAGTAGGGGTACTCCCAAAGTGGCAGTACCCCCTGATGATGCTTAGGCCTTGGCCCAGTGGCGGCGTTTGGCCGCCTGCAGCTTCTCGTAGGCCGCCAGCAGCGCCTGATGGGCCGGCAACGCCTTCAGATCGGCATCGACGGCGAACAGCCCGTTGAAGCGCGCTTCACCGCTGATGGCGGCGGAGGCGGCGTCGACCGCTTCCTGGCCGTACATCTTCACGAACGCGGTGTAGTACTGCGCCGCTTCGCGTTCAGGCTCCTGCGCCAGCAGCAGCAGCGTTTGCAGACAGCGGTAGTAGTTGCTGCGCGCCGGGCTCAGCACCGAGGCGTTGAAGTCCTGCGTCCATTCGGTCCAGATCAGCGCCTGATCCAGATCGCCGCCCGCCAGCGCCAGCATCGACTTCAGCTCGCCCACGCGCAGGGTATGCCAGGCGTTGTCTTTGCCGCTGGCAATGCCCAGCAGTTCGCGTACGCGGGTGAAGTCGTCCAGCCCTTCGTCGTCCAACTGCTCGATCAGCGCCAGGTACTCTTCCGGCTCCCACTCGCTGCCCGGCAGCGCCAGCAGCGTATCGCGCAGGTGCGCGCCCATGCTGTTGTTGGCCAGCAGCAGGTCTTCCGCCGGATAAATGTCGGACATGCCCGGCACGATGATGCGGCAAGCGTAGACGCCCAGGTGCTCGTAGTCGGCGATGTACACTTCCGCGTCTTCTTTGTCGAAGATGCTCATCAGGGTGGCGAACTCTTCCTGCGTGCTGCCGCTGAAGTTCCAGTCAACGAACGGGTAATCGGCGTCCTGTTTGAACAGATCCCAGGAGATCAGGCCGCTGGAGTCGATGAAGTGCGTTTCCAGGTTGGTGTGTTCCGCCACTTCTTCGTCATCGAAGGTCGGTGCGGTGAACACGTCGAGATCTTTCAGGCTGCGGCCCTGCAGCAGTTCGGTTACCGTGCGCTCCAGTGCCACGCCGAAGTCCGGGTGCGCGCCGAACGAAGCGAAGCAGGTGCCGTTGGTCGGGTTGAACAGCACCACGCAAATGACCGGGTAGTTGCCGCCCAGCGAGGCGTCATAGGAGAGGATCGGGAAACCTTCCTCTTCCAGCTTGGCGATGGCTTCCACCACGCCCGGGTAACGGTTCAGCACTTCGTCCGGGATCGCCGGCAGGCTGATGGATTCGGCGATGATGCGGTTTTTCACATAGCGCTCGAACACTTCCGACAGGCCCTGCACGCGCGCTTCGTTGGCGGTGTTGCCAGCGGACATGCCGTTGGAAACATACAGGTTGCCGATGATGTTCATCGGGATGTACACGGTTTGCTGATCGGACTGACGGGTAAACGGCAGCGCACACACGCCGCGATCGGAGTTGCCGGATTGCAGATCGACAAGATCGCTGGCGCTCAGCTCTTGCTGCGGATCGTAGAAGGCGTGCAGGCGTTCGTCGAGGATGCCGGCCGGCAGCGCGTCGTCTTCAGGGATCGGGAACCATTTCTCATTCGGGTAGTGCACGAAATCGCCTTCGGCAATCTGCTTGCCCAGATAGAAATCGGCGAAGAAGTAGTTGGTGGACAGGCGCTCGAAATATTCACCCAGCGCGGAGGCCAGCGCGGCTTTTTTGCTGGCGCCTTTGCCGTTGGTGAAGCACAGCGGGCAATCGCGATCGCGAATGTGCACTGACCACACGTGCGGCACCGGGTTCAGCCAGGAGGCTTCTTCGATGTTGAAACCGAGATCGCTCAGTTTCTGCTGGAAACGGGCGATGGAGTCTTCCAGGGCGGCGTCTTTACCGGGGATAAAAGTTTGCGTCATTGTCTTCACTTTTTGCGCGTACTAAAAACGCGCAATGATACGGGGTTTTACGCTGGAGCTCCACGTATTCCTAAAGCGGCGGCAAAGTCACAGTTTTTTTAAGGATAAAGGCCATAATTCAGCGAGTTATCTGTCACGGAGAAATCTAATGAAATCAGTGAAACTCAGCGCGTTAACCCTCCTGTTGACCGGCTTCAGCGCCTCGGCGCTGGCGCTGCCCAACATCACCCTGCTGGCGACCGGCGGCACCATTGCCGGCGGCGGCGATTCGGCGACGAAATCCAACTATACGGCGGGCAAGCTGGGCGTCGAGGCGTTGGTCGATGCGGTGCCGGCGCTGAAAAACATCGCCAACGTGCAGGGGGAGCAGGTGGTGAACATCGGTTCGCAGGACATGAACGATCGGGTCTGGCTGACGTTGGCGAAGAAAATTGACGCCGACTGTGGCAAGACCGACGGCTTCGTCATCACCCACGGCACCGATACGCTGGAAGAGACGGCCTATTTCCTCGATCTGACGGTGAAGTGCGACAAGCCGGTGGTGCTGGTGGGGGCGATGCGGCCGGCGACGGCGATGAGCGCCGATGGTCCGTTCAACCTGTATAATGCGGTGGCGACGGCGGCGGATCCGCAATCGGCCAACCGCGGGGTGCTGGTGGCGATGAACGACACCGTGCTGGATGCGCGCGACGTCACCAAGACCAACACCACCGCCGTGCAGACCTTCCAGTCGCCAAACTACGGCCCGCTGGGATATATCCACAACGGCAAGATCGATTACCAGCGCTCGCCGCAGCGTAAGCATACCCGGGATACGCCGTTCGACGTCAACAAGCTGAACGAACTGCCGAAGGTCGGCATCGTCTACAACTATGCCAACGCCTCCGATGCGCCGGCCAAGGCGCTGATCGCCGAAGGCTATCAGGGCATCGTCAGCGCCGGGGTCGGCAACGGCAACCTGTATAAAACGGTGTTCGACACCCTGGCGACGGCGGCGCACAACGGTGTGGCGGTGGTGCGTTCATCGCGCGTGCCAACCGGCGCCACCACCGAAGATGCGGAAGTGGACGACGCCAAGTACGGCTTTGTTGCCGCCGGCACGCTGAATCCGCAAAAAGCGCGCATTCTGCTGCAGCTGGCGCTGACGCAAACCAAAGATGCGAAGCAAATCCAGCAGATGTTTAATCAGTACTGATCGTTTTCTCTTCTGCGGGGGCCGACCGGGGCTCCCGCAGCCATCTTGGCTGAATACAGCATAAAACACCGCGTTAACCCGCTGAATTTCCCCATGTCGCAGGGTTTTATCGTCCAAACAATCGCGACGGCCGCAGAGCCTGTCATCACCCGGCGCGGCCGTTTGCCGCCGACGGGTGAATAAGCGTTGCAGCCATGGGGCGTGAGTGATAAAACCGATGGGTTGGTTAACGCGAGCGTTAACTTCGGGCGTCTTTTCGACAGGTCGCTTTTCTGCGGCGAACAGTGAATGTGGTGAGGGGAAATGACTCAGGTTTATAATTTTAGCTCTGGCCCGGCGATGCTGCCGGTGGAAGTGTTGCGTCGTGCGGAACAGGAACTGTGCAACTGGCACGGTCTGGGCACGTCAGTGATGGAGATCAGTCACCGCAGCAAAGAATTCATCGCCGTTGCCGAGCAGGCGGAACAGGATCTGCGCGATCTGCTGAAAGTCCCCTCCAACTATAAAGTGCTGTTTTGCCACGGCGGCGCCCGCGCGCAGTTCGCCGCGCTGCCGCTGAACCTGCTGGGCGACAAGGCCACCGCCGACTATATCGACGGCGGCTATTGGGCGCACAGCGCCATCAAGGAAGCGGAAAAGTATTGCGCCCCGAACGTCATCGACGTGAAAACCCGTATCGACGGCCTGAGCGGCATCAAGCCGATGAAAGAGTGGCAGCTCAGCGACGACGCGGCCTATGTCCACTATTGCCCGAATGAGACCATCGACGGCGTGGCCATCGATGAAACGCCGGACTTCGGCGACAAGGTGGTGATCGGCGATTACTCCTCGACCATCCTGTCCCGCCCGCTCGACGTCAGCCGTTTCGGCGTGATTTACGCCGGCGCGCAGAAAAATATCGGCCCGGCCGGCCTGACGCTGGTGATCGTACGCGACGATCTGCTGGGTAAGGCGCGCAAAGAAGTGCCGTCGATCCTCGACTACACCGTGCTGGCCGAAAACGACTCGATGTTCAACACCCCGCCAACCTTCGCCTGGTACCTGTCCGGGCTGGTGTTCAAATGGCTGAAAGAGCAGGGTGGCCTGGTGGAGATGCAAAAACGCAATCAGGCCAAGGCCGAACTGCTGTACGCGACCATCGATAAATCCGACTTTTACCGCAGCCAGGTGGCGATCGCCAACCGTTCCTGGATGAACGTGCCGTTCCAGCTGGCCAATGCGGCGCTGGACAAGGTGTTCCTCAGCGAAGCCGAAGCCATCGGCCTGCAGGCGCTGAAAGGCCACCGGGTAGTTGGCGGGATGCGCGCTTCTATTTACAATGCCATGCCGCTGGCCGGCGTGCAGGCGCTGACCGACTTCATGGCCGACTTCGAACGTCGTCACGGTTGATTCCGTCAGCCCGCCCGACGCGGGCTGCTCAGGCTGTTGTCCTTTTGCATTAAAGCGGCTCCGGCATTATTCCGGAGCCGTTTCGTTTATCAGAATTGGAGAGTTTTGTTCACATGGTGGATTCCCTGACGTTACACCCGGTCGCCCTGGTCAATGGCACCGTCAACTTACCCGGCTCCAAGAGCGTTTCTAACCGCGCTCTGCTGCTGGCGGCGCTGGCGAAAGGCACGACCCGGCTGACCAACCTGCTGGACAGCGACGACGTGCGTCATATGCTGAACGCGCTGCAGGCGTTGGGCGTGAACTATCAGCTTTCCGCCGATCGCACCGTGTGCGAAGTGACCGGCGTGGCCGGGCCGCTGGTGGCCGGCCAGCCGCTGGAACTGTTCCTCGGCAACGCCGGGACGGCGATGCGCCCATTGGCGGCGGCGCTGTGCCTCGGTGAAGGCGACGTGGTGTTGACCGGCGAACCGCGCATGAAAGAGCGCCCGATCGGCCATTTGGTGGACGCGTTGCGCCAGGGCGGGGCGCAGATTGATTACCTCGAGCAGACCGATTACCCGCCGATTCGCCTGCGCGGCGGCTTCCAGGGCGGCGAGGTCACCGTTGACGGCAGCGTCTCCAGCCAGTTCCTGACCGCGTTGCTGATGACCGCGCCGCTGGCGCCGCAGGATACGCAGATCCACATCAAGGGCGAGCTGGTTTCCAAGCCGTACATCGACATCACGCTGCATCTGATGCGCACCTTCGGCGTATCGGTGAGCCACGACAACTACCGGGTGTTCCATATCCAGGGGCGTCAGACGTATATCGCGCCGGGCGATTACCTGGTTGAGGGCGATGCTTCTTCCGCCTCTTACTTCCTGGCGGCGGCGGCTATCAAGGGCGGCACCGTGCGCGTGACCGGCATCGGCCGCAAAAGCGTGCAGGGCGACACCAAGTTTGCCGACGTGCTGGAGAAAATGGGCGCGCGCATTACCTGGGGCGACGATTTCATCGAATGCAGCCGCGGTGAACTGCGCGGCATCGACATGGACATGAACCACATTCCGGACGCGGCGATGACCATCGCCACCGCAGCGCTGTTCGCCGAGGGGCCGACCACCATTCGCAATATCTACAACTGGCGGGTAAAGGAGACCGACCGTCTGGCGGCGATGGCCACCGAGCTGCGTAAAGTGGGGGCGGAAGTGGACGAAGGCGAAGACTACATTCACGTCGTGCCGCCGGCCAAACTGCAGTTTGCCGAGATTGGCACCTACAACGATCACCGTATGGCGATGTGTTTCTCGCTGGTGGCGCTGTCGGATACTCCGGTCACCATTCTCGATCCGAAATGCACCGCGAAAACCTTCCCGGACTATTTCGAACAGCTGGCGCGCATCAGCCAGCCGGCGTAACCCGTCAAATCGTTTATTTTAAGGCCCCTTTGTGGGCCTTTATCGTTTTTAACCTTTGGCGACCGGCGTTTCTTCTATACTTTTTCGCGGTTGTGCGCTTATTTTCAACAACCGGACAGTTCCAGGGTAACAGATCGCCGTAGGGCAGCGTATAATACGCCACCGTATTTGCCCCTGATTGGGCAGGTGACAGAGAGTTCGGCGCGCGGGCCTTGAGCCGAAGCGCACCGTGTCTCTGTGAGGTTTTCTACCTGAAGGAGAGAGAAATGACGGCTACAGCCCCGGTGATAACCGTTGATGGACCAAGTGGCGCAGGCAAAGGCACGCTGTGTAAAGCGTTGGCCGAGTCCCTTGGTTGGCGTTTGCTGGACTCCGGCGCGATCTATCGCGTGCTGGCGCTGGCGGCGTTGCATCATCAGGTGGATATCACTTCTGAGGAAGCGCTGGTTCCGCTGGCCGCACATCTCGATGTTCGCTTCGTTGCCCAGGACGGCAAGCTGCAGGTGATTTTGGAAGGTGAGGACGTCAGCAATGAGATCCGCACCGAAACCGTCGGCAACACCGCGTCACAAGCGGCGGCGTTTCCGCGCGTGCGCGAGGCGCTGCTGCGCCGCCAGCGCGCATTCCGCGAGGCGCCCGGCCTGATTGCCGATGGCCGCGACATGGGCACGGTGGTGTTCCCGGACGCGCCGGTCAAGATTTTCCTCGACGCCAGCTCGGAGGAGCGCGCGCACCGCCGCATGCTGCAGTTGCAGGAGAAGGGCTTTAATGTTAACTTTGAACGTCTTTTAGCCGAGATAAAGGAACGGGACGACCGTGACCGTAATCGGCCTATCGCGCCTCTGGTGCCCGCTTCTGACGCCCTCGTGCTGGATTCTACCAGCATGTCGATCGAAGAAGTGATCCGGCAGGCGTTGACGTATGCACAGAAAGTGTTGGCGTTGCCGCAGCAATAAGCGCGGCGGCGCTATTGGCTTTTTGTCATATTTGTCATAGCGGTATCGCAATATATCGGGTAAAATTTTACCCCTGTAACCTTAAACCCTGTCGGCATGGAGCCAATGGCGGGGTATGTGAAACAACCCCATTCGGCGGGACGCTAAATGGACGTTAAACTAAAGAACCCTGAAGATTAACAACATGACTGAATCTTTCGCTCAACTCTTTGAAGAATCCTTAAAAGAAATCGAAACCCGCCCGGGTTCCATCGTTCGTGGCGTCGTTGTTGCTATCGACAAAGATATCGTACTGGTTGACGCCGGTCTGAAATCTGAGTCTGCCATCCCGGCTGAGCAATTCAAAAACGCCCAGGGCGAGCTGGAAATCCAGGTTGGTGACGAAGTTGACGTTGCTCTGGATGCTGTTGAAGACGGCTTCGGTGAAACCCTGCTGTCCCGTGAGAAAGCTAAGCGTCACGAAGCTTGGATCACGCTGGAAAAAGCTTACGAAGAAGCTGAGACTGTAACCGGTGTTATCAACGGCAAAGTGAAGGGTGGCTTCACCGTCGAGCTGAACGGCATCCGCGCGTTCCTGCCAGGTTCCCTGGTTGACGTGCGTCCGGTACGTGACACTCTGCACCTGGAAGGCAAAGAGCTTGAGTTCAAAGTCATCAAGCTGGATCAGAAGCGCAACAACGTTGTCGTTTCTCGCCGTGCGGTTATCGAATCCGAGAACAGCGCTGAGCGCGATCAACTGCTGGAAAACCTGCAGGAAGGCATGGAAGTTAAAGGTATCGTTAAGAACCTCACTGACTACGGTGCATTCGTTGATCTGGGCGGCGTAGACGGCCTGCTGCACATCACTGACATGGCTTGGAAACGCGTTAAGCACCCAAGCGAAATCGTCAATGTTGGCGATGAAATCACTGTTAAAGTGCTGAAGTTCGACCGCGAACGTACTCGTGTATCCCTGGGCCTGAAACAGCTGGGCGAAGATCCATGGGTTGCTATCGCGAAACGTTACCCAGAAGGCACCAAGCTGACTGGTCGTGTAACCAACCTGACTGATTACGGCTGCTTCGTAGAAATCGAAGAAGGCGTTGAAGGTCTGGTACACGTTTCTGAAATGGATTGGACCAACAAAAACATCCATCCGTCCAAAGTTGTTAACGTGGGCGACGTAGTGGAAGTGATGGTTCTGGACATCGATGAAGAGCGTCGTCGTATCTCCCTGGGCCTGAAGCAGTGCAAATCCAACCCATGGCAGCAGTTCGCAGAAACCCACAACAAGGGCGACCGCGTTGAAGGTAAAATCAAGTCTATCACTGACTTCGGTATCTTCATCGGCCTGGACGGCGGCATCGACGGCCTGGTTCACCTGTCTGACATCTCCTGGAACGTTGCAGGCGAAGAAGCAGTACGTGAATACAAGAAAGGCGACGAAATCGCAGCGGTTGTTCTGCAAGTTGACGCAGAGCGCGAGCGTATCTCCCTGGGCGTGAAGCAGCTGGCTGAAGACCCGTTCAATAACTACCTGTCTATGAACAAGAAAGGTGCTATTGTTACTGGTAAAGTCACTGCAGTTGACGCCAAAGGTGCTACAGTTGAATTGGCAGGCGGCGTAGAAGGTTACCTGCGTGCATCTGAAGCCTCTCGCGACCGCATTGAAGATGCAACTCTGGTTCTGAACGTAGGTGACGAAGTTGAAGCTAAATTCACCGGCGTTGACCGTAAGAACCGCGTTGTAAGCCTGTCCGTACGTGCTAAGGACGAAGCTGACGAGAAAGACGCCATCGCAACTGTTAACAACAAACAGGAAGAAGGCAACTTCTCTAACGCAATGGCTGAAGCTTTCAAAGCGGCTAAAGGCGAGTAATGACGGGGGGCGGTTTCTGACCGCCCCGATACGGTAGTTTAGCTGCAAAGCTTGGAGGTACTATGACCAAGTCTGAACTTATTGAAAGACTTGCTGGCCAGCAATCTCATATTCCGGCGAAGGCCGTTGAGGATGCAGTGAAAGAGATGCTTGAGCACATGGCCGCAACGCTGGCCGAGGGCGAACGCATTGAGATCCGCGGATTCGGCAGTTTTTCTCTTCACTACCGTGCCCCGCGTGTAGGCCGCAACCCGAAAACCGGTGACAAAGTTGAGCTGGACGGCAAGTACGTTCCTCACTTCAAACCTGGCAAAGAGTTGCGTGACCGCGCCAATATCTATGGCTAGTCGCTGACTGCTCATAGCGTTGTTGCTTGTAAAGAATATAAAACGGTGCCTTTAAGGCGCCGTTTTTTTTCGCCTGCGATTCTCCATGACACGCAAGTGAATTGCGTACTGCGCCGCATTTGCGGTGTGGCTGCTGCATAGGCCTCTCTTATCCTGCCATGCTCACCGCATCTTCGTTAAAGCCCGCTGGCGGCGACATATCGCCTCAACGATCCTGCTTGCTTGCCGTGACGCGTTTTTGCTCATGGTGGAGCCGATGGGAGAAGAGCGATCAAAATTTCGCTGGATCTGGCGATATTCGCCGTTATCTGCGGCATCCTGCCGCTGCTGGTTTTACCGCGGTTGCCAGAGCCATGGCTGCTGTGGCCGATGCTGTTTGTCGCCGGTTTACTGCTGCGCACCCGTTGGCCGATCTGTCGTTATTTGGCCTGTCTGGGTTTGGGATTCATATGGGCGGTTTTCAACGCCGGAAGCCTGCTTGGGCAAATGGAGCACCTAAGCCGCATGCCGGATGTAACGGCGGTGGCGCAGGTGAGTAGTGTCGCACTGGAGCCTGCCGCCAGTAAGCAGACGCTGATGCGCATCGAGCGAGTCGACGGCCATTGGTTGGTGCCTGCGCTGACGTTTACCACGACGTGGGCCCCAGAACGGCAGCGTCTGTGCGCCGGGCAGCGCTGGCAGTTGAAACTGCGTTTGCGGCCGGTGCACGGCAAGCTCAATGAAGGCGGCTTTGACAGCCAGCGTTGGGCAATCGCGCAGCGCCAACCTTTGACCGCGCAGGTCAGGCAGGCTCGTTTGCTGGATGGCGATTGCGGCCTGCGCCAGCGCATAATCTGCCATGCGGAAACCAACATCGGTGAATTGCGTTACAAGTCAGTGTTGCTGGCGCTGGCGTTTGGGGAACGCACCGCACTGGAACAGGCTTTGCGCACGCTGATGCTGAAAACCGGCATTGCGCACCTGATGGCTATTTCGGGGCTGCATGTGGCGATGGTCGCCATTTTGTTTTGGGCGGTGCTGCGTGCGCTGCAGTTTTTTCTTCCCGCCCATCTGATTGGTTATCGCTTTCCGCTGGTCGCGGGCTGGGTGGCGACGCTGATCTATGTCTGGTTGGTGGGCGCCCAGCCACCGGCGGCACGCACCGCGCTGGCGATGACGCTGTGGATGTTGCTGCGCTTGCGCGGCGTTCATTGTTCTTCCTGGCAAGTGTGGCTGTGGTGCGTCGGGCTGATTTTGTTGTGCGATCCGCTGGCGGTATTGTCAGACAGTTTTTGGCTGTCGGTGCTGGCGGTAGGGTGTTTGATTTTTTGGTTCGAATGGGCGCCGCTCGGCGAGCGATTTCGTTCCGCCTGGTATTGGGCGCCGGTACGCTGGCTGCATATTCAGCTGGGCATGACGCTGCTGCTGGTGCCGATGCAGGTCGCGCTGTTTTTAGGCCTGACGCTGACTTCGTTGCCGGCCAATCTCTGGGCGGTGCCCATCGTCTCATTGGTGACGGTGCCGTTGATTTTGCTGGCGGTGATCGGCGGCGTCTTCCCCTCGCTAAGTTACGGGCTTTGGTGGTTGGCCGATTTCACGTTGAGCGGGGTGTTTGTGCCGTTGCATTACCTGCAGCGCGGTTGGGTGGATTTGGGGGCTGCCTCGCTGCTGGCCAGCATAGCGGGATGGCTTATCGTTATCTGTTGGCGCTTTCATTGGTGGTGGCGCTATGCGCCGGGCCTGGCGACGATCGCGATATGCTGCGTGCTGTGGCGAGGAAAAGAGCCGGGATACCGCTGGCGCGTCGATATGCTCGATGTCGGGCACGGCCTGGCGATGGTGATAGAGCAAAACGGCAAAGGAATATTGTATGACACCGGCGATCGTTGGCCTGCAGGCAGCGCCGCCGAGCGGCATGTTTTGCCGATGCTGAACTGGCGGGGTATTGAACTGGAACAGATCATCATCAGCCATGCTCATCTCGATCATATCGGCGGGCTGTCGACGGTACAGAGTGCGTTTCCACAGGCGACGGTGCGCAGCCCGATACGCGGGGAGGGGCACTTGCCCTGCGTCGCCGGAGAGCGTTGGCGATGGCAGTCGTTGCAATTCGAGGTGCTGTGGCCGCCGAAAACGCTCAAAAGGCCGGTCAATGACGACTCCTGTGTGATTCGCATCGACGACGGGAAATACAGCCTGCTGCTTACCGGCGACGCGGAAAAGAAGGCGGAGGCACAGCTGATTCGATTGCGCCGCGACCGTTTGGCGGCCACGGTATTGCAGGTGGGGCACCATGGCAGCAGAACGTCTTCGACGCCGCCGTTTCTGCGCGCGGTCAATCCTGAGGTGGCGCTGGCGTCAGCATCTCGTTACAACAAATGGCGATTGCCGGCGCGTAAAGTGGTCGCCAGATACCGGGCAAATGGCATTACATGGCGTGATACGACGCGCTCCGGCCAGTTATCGGTACTTTTTTTCGACAACGATTGGCAAATTAAAGGCTTTCGCGAACAATTAATGCCCCGTTGGTACCATCAGCGGTTTGGCGTAGAGGGTGATAATGAGTAAAATAGGCCGCTATTTCTTCCGATGCTGGTATTTGCATGATGAATGATAAAGATCTCTCGACCTGGCAGACGTTCCGTCGACTCTGGCCGATGATCACTCCTTTTAAGACCGGGCTGATTGTGGCCGCCATTGCGTTGATTATGAACGCAGCGGGGGACACGCTGATGCTGTCTCTGCTTAAACCGCTATTGGACGATGGGTTTGGAAAAACCGACAGCAGCGTGCTGGTGTGGATGCCGCTGGCGGTGATTGCGCTGATGCTGATGCGTGGCGTGACCAGCTTTGTTTCAAGCTACTGCATTTCCTGGGTTTCCGGCATGGTGGTGATGCAGATGCGCCGCCGCCTGTTTGGCCACATGATGAGAATGCCGGTGGCCTTCTTCGATCAGCAGTCTACCGGGACGCTGTTGTCGCGCATTACCTATGACTCCGAGCAGGTGGCTTCCTCCTCTTCCAGCGCCCTGGTGACCGTGGTGCGTGAAGGGGCCTCGATCATTGGCCTGTTCATCATGATGTTCTACTACAGCTGGCAGCTGTCGGTGATCCTGATCGTGCTGGCGCCGATCGTCTCCATCGCCATTCGCTTGGTGTCCAAGCGTTTCCGCAACATCAGTAAGAACATGCAGAACACCATGGGACAGGTGACCACCAGCGCCGAGCAGATGCTGAAAGGCCATAAAGAAGTGCTGATCTTCGGTGGCCAGCAGGTGGAAACCGAGCGCTTTAACTCGGTCAGCAACCGCATGCGTCAACAGGGCATGAAACTGGTCTCCGCGTCTTCGATTTCCGATCCGATCATTCAGCTGATCGCTTCGCTGGCGCTGGCGTTCGTGCTGTTTGCCGCCAGCTTCCCTAGCGTGATGTCAACCCTGACCGCTGGTACCATTACCGTGGTGTTCTCGTCGATGATCGCGCTGATGCGCCCGCTGAAGTCGCTGACCAACGTCAATGCCCAGTTCCAACGCGGGATGGCGGCATGCCAGACGCTGTTCTCCATTTTGGATATGGAACAGGAAAAAGACACTGGCACCCGCGAAGTGAAGCGTGCGAAAGGCGATATCGAATTCCGCAACGTCACCTTCTACTACCCGTCCAAGGAAACACCGGCGCTGCGTGATATCAACCTGAAAATCGCCGAAGGCAAGACCGTCGCATTGGTGGGCCGTTCCGGTTCGGGCAAATCCACCATCGCCAACCTGTTGACGCGTTTCTACGATATCCAGGAAGGCGAAATCCTGATGGACGGCCACGATCTGCGTGAATATACCCTGGCCTCACTGCGTAATCAGGTGGCGCTGGTCTCGCAAAACGTGCACCTGTTCAACGACACCATCGCCAACAACATCGCCTATGCGCGCGAGAGCGAATACAGCCGCGAGCAGATTGAGAAAGCGGCCGAAATGGCGTACGCGATGGACTTCATCAACAAGATGGAGAACGGCCTGGATACGGTGATCGGTGAGAACGGTGTAATGCTGTCCGGCGGCCAACGTCAGCGTATCGCCATCGCGCGTGCGTTACTGCGCGACTGCCCGATCCTGATCCTGGATGAGGCGACTTCTGCGCTGGATACCGAGTCCGAACGTGCCATCCAGGCTGCGCTGGACGAGTTGCAGAAAGACCGTACTTCGCTGGTGATCGCGCACCGTCTGTCGACGATTGAGAAGGCGGACGAGATCCTGGTGGTGGAGGACGGCCGCATCGTCGAACGCGGCGAGCACGCCGAATTGCTTGAACGGCAGGGCGCCTATGCGCAGCTGCACCGCATGCAGTTTGGTCAATAATGATTGAGCGCATCTGGTCCGGCGGTTCGCTGCTTTATCTGGCGCTGCTGCCGCTCTCCTGGCTGTATGGCCTGCTCAGTTGGCTGATTCGCCTCAGCTATCGCTGTGGCCTGCGCAAAAGCTGGCGCGCGCCGGTGCCGGTGGTGGTGGTGGGCAACCTCACCGCTGGCGGCAACGGCAAAACGCCGATGGTGATCTGGCTGGTGGAACACCTGCAGCAGCGGGGCTATCGCGTTGGCGTGGTTTCGCGCGGCTACGGCGGCAAGTCGGCGGTCTATCCCCTGGTGCTCAATCAGAATACCTCGACCCGCGAGGCGGGGGATGAGCCGGTGCTGATTTATCAGCGCACCGGCGCGCCCGTGGCGATCGCGCCCAAGCGAGCCGAGGCGGTACAGGCCTTGCTGCAACAACAGCCGCTGGATGCGATCATCACCGACGACGGCTTGCAGCACTATGCCTTACAGCGTGACTTCGAGCTGGTGGTCATCGACGGCGTGCGCCGTTTCGGCAATGGCTGGTGGTTACCGGCCGGGCCGATGCGCGAGCGTGCCGCGCGGCTTGGCAGCGTCGATGCGCGCGTCGCCAATGGCGGCGTGGCGCAGGCGGGGGAGATTGCCATGCGCCTGCAGGCGCGTGACGCGGTGAACCTGCTGAGCGGTGAACGTCGCCCGGCGGCCGAGCTGCCGCGCGTGGTGGCGATGGCGGGCATCGGTCATCCGCCGCGTTTCTTCGCGACGTTGGAAAAGCTGAACGTCGAGGTGGTGCAGGAAGTGGCGTTTGCCGATCATCAGGAATATCAGCAGCCGCAGCTGACGGCGCTGGTTGCAGCCGATCAAACGCTGCTGATGACGGAGAAGGACGCGGTGAAGTGCCGCACCTTTGCCCAGCCTAATTGGTGGTATTTACCGGTTGACGCGGTGCTACCGTCCGCTCAGGCTGAGCAACTGCTGCAGGATATCGAATCTCTGCTGACCAAGTAACCTCAGGATGCCAGCGTGACAAGCCCCAGGGCTTGCGCGCAGGCCTCCAGCGAACGCTGCTGGGTTTGCTGATACAGCGCCAGCTCGTCGATCACCTCACTGCCCAACGCTTGTTCAAACGTAGCCCGGCTGGAAGCGGCATTGTACTGCGCGTGGCGGCTGTCCCCCAGATTTGACTGGAAAATCCCCGCTGCGCTGACCGGCAGAAAATCTTCATACACCAGCGGCTGGAAGCGAACGTGTTCTTTCTCGATCAGTTGCTCCAGGGTACTGTGCTTATCCAGCGACTCTTTGGCCGCCAGGCCGCATTCGGTCGGGAAATAGCGGAACCACGCCAGCTGTTGCTCGCGCAGCGTGGCGTAATCATCCGGAAACGCCCGGAAGTTTTCCTCCAGCAGTTGATAGTAGCGCTCGGCGTTCTTCTCGCTTGGCGGTGCCTGCAGTGCATCGTTGGTCGCCTGCAGCAGGCGGTCGTAGAGGGCGCGCCCTTTAGGCGTCAGTGCCACGCCGCGCTGTTCGATCTCGCCGAAGCGCGCGGTATGGTGGCCGGCGATGGCGTGGCCGTCGTGCTCAACGAAATCGACGCTTTCTTCCAACGCCTTGAAGCTGGTCTGGCGCAGCAGGATTGCACGGCGGCGGCGCGGCGGGCCCTCGATGACCGCTTTGGGCGTAATGCCGCGGCCGGGCATCGCCTGTTGAACGCGATCGATATCCAGCGTGCGCGGCGTCAGGTGGTTGATATGCGGCCCTTTAAACGCTACGACGTCGGCGATCAGGCGATGCTGATCGTGCAACTGCCGGTATTCTTCGGCGCTGACCGTCGCCTGATTGTGCCAGCGGAAGGTTTCCAGCGCTTGTTCGACAAATTCCTGCGCCTGCGCTGCATTCAATCCGCCTTGCGCTTCCTGCAGCGCGATCAGTTCCAACGCGCGATCGGTAAAGATGCGGCGGCGCGCCAGCAAGCGCTCGGCCAGTTCACGCAGCGCGGGATCTTCTATCAGTTCCAGGCGCAGCAGGGAGGTGAACACGCGGAAAGGACTGATCTGCAGCGCGTCTTCATGTACGGCGCGAAAAGCGGTAGAGTGCACCGGAACGCCCGCTACCGACAGGTCATAGTAACCGACCGGCGCCATGCCCATCACCCGGAACAGGCGGCGCAGGGTGGCCAGCTCATCCGCGGTGCCGACCCGGATCGCGCCGTGGCGCTCCATGGCGAGGCGCTCTATCTCGCCGGTGATTTGCAACTGATGAGCCAGTGCGGCGTCTTCGCGCAGAACCTGTCGATTGGTTTCCGCCACCAACTCCAGCAGATCGCCGTACAGCGGTACCTCCTTTTGGTACATGTCCGACATCGCGTGGGAGAATCTGGCGCGGATTTCATTAGGTGAAACGAACTGCTGGGCGGTCATGCGCATAGCTCCTTGATTCAGCATAATCTGAAAAATCGTGTTTTTAGCGGCAAAAGTGCTGGCGAAAAAGCCGTCTGCCTTGTTTTCCCCTCAAGTTTAGCCATCTGATTTGGGATTTGTTATAGAGGCGCCAAGCATATTAGAGTTTTATGCGTTAGCTCTCATTTGCAGCGCACAGACGGACAAATGATGCGCCGGCCTGGGGGAAGAGGCGGTGGATGGGCTGCGAAGAACGGTAAATTAATTCATGTGTATTCAGGGGGATAAAAATAAATTCGGCGTAATGGCGAATTTAATGCAATAAACCTCTTGTGCATTCACCAGATTTATGAGTAAATGCAAGTCGGCCTGTAATCCAGACCTATTTATGTTCGAGTTTAGAGTTAAGTAGTTCCTCCAAAAACGTTATCATCCGATTCCGCTTCAAAGACGAACCTTCTAAGTACCTCCCATAAGTAATGTTTCTGAAATGGCCCCAATTGCCTCTTATGGCAGGTTTTGTAAATATATTTAAAGGTAAATGTAATGTCTAAGAAGACTGGTCAGGTTAAGTGGTTCAACGAAAGCAAAGGTTTTGGTTTCATTGAGCAGAACGACGGCGGCAAAGATGTATTCGTACACTTCTCCGCAATCATGACCGACGGTTTCAAGACCCTGGCTGAAGGCCAGCGCGTCGAGTACACCATCCAGGACAGCCCGCGCGGGCCGGCTGCCGCCAACGTAGTTGCTCTGTAAGAATACAGGGAACGCGTATAAGAGATCTTAATACAACCATGGTGACGCTTTAGCGCCGAGTCATGCGGAAGATATTAAGTTCAACAAGCCCGCCTTAGTGCGGGTTTTTTATTTTTTTGCTCACGAGAGGTTTGTTACGAAAAACTTTAGGATGGGCTGGTAGCGTCCAGACAATATAAAAAAAGACGTTGTCAAGGATGCTCAAGTAAAAGGATATAAGTTATGTTTAAAAATACTGTGTTAAAAATGGGCCGCGTGAAATGGTTTAATCAGGCCGAAGGCTATGGTTTTATTTCGCCGGTAGATGGCAGCGACGAAATCTATGTCAATCGCAACGCTATCGCCAACACCAAAAATAAGTCGTTGAACGAAGGTCAGAACGTTGAGTTCTCGATCTATCGCAGCTCGCATGGGCTGTCCGCGGCAGACGTTATCGCGTTCTGATCGCACCCTCCTTCCTCGCCAGTGCCGGTGTCGCCACCCGCAAGCACTGGCGAAGATAAATCCCTCGATATCCACTATTATCAGGCCACTGCCTACTTGCCACGGATATCAGGATGACCACCCCGATAATTTCCCTTACCGCCGCTCGCGCGCTGCACCTTGCCGCCCAGGGGCTGCTTTCTCCGCTTAAACGCCAGGCTAAGCCCGATGACGTCGTGAGCGCGATCCAGCGCATGGGGCTGTTACAAATCGATACCATTAGCGTCGTCGCCCGCAGCCCGTATCTGGTGCTGTTCAGCCGTTTGGGCGCCTATCAGTCGGAATGGCTGGAGCAGGCGCTTGCCGGCCGCAAGCTGTTCGAATATTGGGCGCACGAAGCCTGTTTCCTGCCGATTGAGGATTTTGGTTTGCTGCGGCACCGCATGCTGGCGCCTCATGATATGGGCTGGAAATATTCCGCCGACTGGGTGCAGCAGCACCAGGCGGCGATGGACAGCCTGCTGCGGCACATCGAACAACAGGGGCCGGTGCGCTCCGCCGATTTCAGCGCCGAGAAAAAGGGCAACAGCGGATGGTGGGACTGGAAACCGGAGAAACGACACCTGGAGATCCTGTTTACCGCCGGCAAGCTGATGGTAGCCGAACGCCGCAACTTCCACCGGGTTTACGATCTGACCGAAAGGTTGCTGCCGGCCTGGGACGATGCGCGTCATACGCTGCCTGCGGAGCGGGCGCGCAGGCAGATGCTGCGCCGCACCTGCCGCTATCTGGGTATCTTTCGCGCTGAATGGTTGGCAGATTACTATCGGCTGAAACGCGTGGCGCCAAAAGCCTTGCTGGCAGAGCTGCAGGAGCAGGGGGAGATTACGCCCGTACAGGTAGAGGGGCTGGAAGGGCCGTTCTATGTGCATGAATCTCTGGCGGAACTGCTGCCGCTGGCGGAACAGAGCAAACTCAAATCGACGGTCACCAGCCTGTTGTCCCCCTTTGATCCGGTAGTTTGGGATCGGCGGCGGGCGCTGGAGTTGTTCAACTTTGACTATCGGCTGGAGTGTTATACGCCGAAAGAAAAACGTCGCTATGGGTACTTCACCCTGCCGGTGCTGCACCGCGGTGAGCTGGTGGGGCGCATTGACGCCAAGGCGCACCGTCGCCAGGGGGTATTCGAGATCATCAGTTTCCATGCGGAGCCGCAGGTGCGCTTCGGCAAACAGCGGGCGCAGGAAATCCGGCAGGCCATCGCGCGTACGGCCAAATGGCACGGTGCGCAACGCGTCGCGCTGGGCGACATTCCGGCGGCGTTGGCCGCTGAATGGGGGGCCGGCTGGGAAGTGGAATAACGAACGACGCCGTCGGTGGGTAAAACGAAGTTCAGCGCCGCTCGTTACAAAGGGGCTCAGTGGCTGAAGTTAGCGAACAGAGCGATGATTTTATGCAGACGTTTGATCACGTATCACGGCCTTTTTGTGATTTGTATCACAAAATTCTACGCTGGGATGCGCCCCAGTTCAAGCTGTTGCCCCCGCGCGATGAGGAAATATCGGTGGGTTGGCGCCACCGGTGATTAACCTGAGGCCGGGCGTTATGCTATCCTCACAGCCTTTCCCAGATGACCTATCCCCTTACGGAGGATGCATGGACCACCGTTTACTCGAAATCGTTGCCTGCCCGGTATGCAACGGCAAACTCTATTTCAATAAAGAAAACCAGGAACTGGTGTGCAAAGCGGACGGGTTGGCTTACCCGCTGCGCGACGGCATTCCGGTGCTGTTGGAAAATGAAGCGCGTGCGCTGTCGCTGGATGAGAAACACGCATGAGTTTTATCGCTATTATTCCCGCCCGCTACGCCTCGACCCGTTTGCCGGGTAAACCGCTGGCCGATATTCACGGCAAGCCGATGGTGGTACACGTCATGGAGCGCGCCCGCGAGTCCGGCGCCAGCCGCGTCATCGTGGCGACCGATCACCCTGAAGTCGCCAAAGCGGTGGAAGCCGCCGGTGGCGAAGTGTGCATGACCAGCCCGGATCACCATTCCGGCACCGAGCGGCTGGCGGAAGTGATCGCGCACTACGGCTTTGCCGACGACCAGATCATCGTTAACGTGCAGGGCGATGAACCGCTGATCCCACCGGTGATCGTGCGTCAGGTCGCAGAGAACCTGGCGGGCAGCCAGGCCGGTATGGCGACGTTGGCGGTGCCGATCGAGAGCGCCGAAGAGGCTTTCAACCCCAATGCGGTGAAGGTCGTGATGGACGCGCAGGGCTACGCGCTCTATTTTTCACGCGCCACCATTCCGTGGGATCGTGAGCGTTTCGCCGCGTCGAAAGAGAGCATCGGCGACAGCCTGCTGCGTCATATCGGCATCTACGCGTACCGCGCCGGCTTCGTGCGTCGCTACGTCAGCTGGGCGCCGAGCCAGCTGGAACAGATCGAGCTGTTGGAACAGCTGCGCGTGCTGTGGTACGGTGAAAAAATCCACGTGGCGGTCGCGAAAGCGATCCCGAGCGTGGGGGTCGATACGCCGGAAGATCTCCAGCGCGTGCGCGACAGCATCCAACCCTGAGCCTGAGTTCGTCGGCGCGCCGCGCAACGCGCCGACGATGCAACACCCCCCATGATTGTTCCCCGTTTTGTTGATCTGCGTTGAAGAATTTTTCTGCTCACCGTTCGATGATGTTACGTACCCCCTTATTAGCCTGAGGTGAATGCCTTATGGAGCAGTTACGCGCCGAACTGAGCATTGTGCTGGGTGAGTCCATCAGCCGGCTGGAGCGGGTGAGCGAGCAGCCTTATGCGCATATGTATTCGCTGTACGATCGGCAGGGCAACGCGATCCCGCTGATGGCGAAAAGCTTTATCTGTCAAGGCATCGCCCAGCAGGAGGCTTACAAGCTGTCGATGCTGGCGCGCGACGGGGATATTCGGCTGCCCACGGTGTACGGCGTGGTATGTACTCAACAGACGCCGTATAAGGAAATCCTGCTGATCGAGCGCCTGCGCGGCGTGTCGGCTGAAGCGCCGACGCGCTCGCCGGATCGCTGGAACATGCTGATGGAACAGATCGTTGACGGGATATTGGCCTGGCATCGCATCGACAGCCACGGCAGCGTCGGCAGCGTTGACAGCACGCAGGAGAACGACTGGTTTTGCTGGTATCAACAGCGGGTCGAAGTGCTGTGGGCGACGGTAGTCAATCTCACCACCCCGCAGCTGACCATGGCGGATCGGCGTTTGCTGTACCGCACGCGCGAAGCGCTGACCCATTTCTTCGTCGGCTTCGACGATCCCTGTGTTCTGGTGCACGGTAACCTGTCGCTGCGCAGCATGCTGAAGGATCCCAAAAGCGATCAGCTGCTGGCGATGCTCAATCCCGGCGTGGTGCTGTGGGCGCCGCGCGAATACGATCTTTTTCGCCTGTGCGAGGCGGGCATGCCCAGCCAACTGCTGTTCCGCTATCTGCAGCGCGCGCCGGTCGCCGACGCTTTCCTGGCGCGGCGCTGGCTGTATGTGGTGTGGGAAGCGGTAGGGCGCTTGGTTCATACCGGCAAGCTGGAGCGGCGGCCGTTCGACTATGCGTCGCAACAGCTGCTGCCCTGGCTGGCCGGTTGAACGGGCCTTACTCGGCGCCGGCGCGATCCGCGCCTTTCAGCCACTGCCACAGGCTGCCCAGCGTTTCATACCAGGCACGTTCGGTATGGCCGAGGAACATCGAGGACGGTGTGGCGCGATCCCAGATATTCAGCGGCGAGTCGATCGCCAACTGGTTGGCCGGCGCCGGGATCGGGTGCAGGCCTTTCGCCTCGAAGAAGCGCATGGCGCGCGGCAGATGGTTGGCGGAGGTCACCAGAATGAACGGTTGCTCGCCGACCAACTTGGCGACCTGAGCGGCTTCTTCCTCGGTATCGCGCGGTTCCCTCAGGATCACCATATCGCTGCGCGGCACGCCCAGGCTTTCGGCCACCAGCGCCGCCGTGGCGGCGTTGCTTTGCATGCTGCCGGCGGATGCGCCGGTAAACACCATTCTGGCGCCGGGATGCGCAAGGTAAAGCCGCACGCCTTCCGTCACGCGCGGCAGGCTGTTGCCGAGCAAATTCGAGCTGGGTGCCCAATCGGGATTGTAGGTATAGCCCCCGCCCAACACCACGATGTAACTGACCGGATCGTTGCCGCGATAAGTCTGGTATTGGGCTTCGATCGGCCTCAGCAGCCGGTCGGCCACCGGCTGCAGGCTGAAAAGCAGTAAAAACAGCCAGCTCAGCGTAAAAATCGTCTTACCGCTTTTTTGCCAGCGGGTGAACCACAGCAGCAGCAGCGCCAGCCCCATCAGCAGCATCAACAGCGGCAGCGGCATCAGCATGGAGCCAAAGAACTTTTTCAGGTTGAACAGCATCGAAAATCAGATCCTTTTGGGTGAAAAAGCGGCATCCAGGCATAAACAGGCCGCAAGAAGATACATTCTAAGCCAGTCTGTGCCAAAATAGCAGGTTTGAATGGGCGTGCGCTTTGCCGCCGACAAGAATGAGATCAGCGGAGCCGTTGTCCATGCAGGATCGCAATTTTGACGATATTGCTGAAAAATTTGCGCGTAATATTTACGGCACCACGAAAGGAAAAATCCGCCAGGCGGTGGTTTGGCAGGATCTGACCGGGTTGCTGGCGCAGTTGCCGCAGCGGCCGCTGCGCATCCTCGACGCCGGGGGCGGTGAAGGCCATATGGCCTGCCAGCTGGCAGAATTAGGACATCAGGTGTTGTTGTGCGATCTTTCTGGTGAGATGATCCAGCGCGCCGCGCAGCTGGCGGAACAGAAAGGTGTGAGCCAGAACATGCAATTCGTACAAAGTTCTGCGCAGGATATCGCTCAACATTTGGAACAGCCGGTTGATCTGATATTGTTTCATGCAGTGCTTGAATGGATCGCCGAGCCCGAAGCGGCGCTGCAGGCGTTGTATGACTGCCTGACGCCGGGCGGCGCGCTGTCGCTGATGTTCTTCAACGCCAACGGCCTCTTGATGCGCAACGTGGTGTTGGGTAATTTCCAACTGGTGGATCCCGAGGTCAGGCGGCGCCGCAAGCGTTCGCTGTCGCCGCAATATCCGCACGATCCGCTATTGGTCTACGGTTGGCTGGAACAGCTGGGCATGCGTATCGGCGGTAAAACCGGCGTGCGGGTGTTCCACGACTATCTGCAGAGCAGACAGCTGCAAACACAAAAATTTGAAGAGTTACTGGCGCTTGAACAGCACTATTGCCGGCAGGAGCCGTACGTGAGTTTGGGGCGCTATATTCACGTCATGGCGCATAAACCAAACCTGAAGGACGAACTATGAGTGAATTTTCCCAGACAGTACCCGAACTGGTCGCCTGGGCACGGAAAAATGATTTCTCTATTTCGCTCCCTACGGAGCGTCTCGCATTTCTGCTCGCCATCGCCACCCTGAACGGCGAACGGCTGGACGGCGAGATGAGCGAAGGTGAGCTGGTTGATGCATTTCGCCATGTCAGCAAGGGTTTTGAACAGACGCATGAAACGGTGGCGATGCGCGCCAACAATGCGATCAACGACATGGTGCGCCAGCGCCTGTTGAACCGCTTTACCAGCGAACTGGCGGACGGCAATGCGATTTACCGCCTCACGCCGCTGGGTATCGGCATTACCGATTACTATATTCGCCAACGCGAATTCTCTACGCTGCGTCTGTCGATGCAGCTGTCGATCGTGGCGCAGGAACTCAAGCGCGCCGCCGACGCCGCCGACGAGGGCGGCGACGATTTCCATTGGCACCGCAACGTGTTCGCGCCGTTGAAATATTCGGTGGCGGAAATCTTCGACAGCATAGACATGACCCAACGCGTGATGGACGAGCAGCAGCAGAGCGTGAAAAACGACATCGCGGCGCTGCTGAGTAAAGACTGGCGGGCGGCGATCTCCAGCTGCGAGATGCTGCTGTCGGAAACCTCGGGCACCCTGCGCGAGCTGCAAGATACGTTGGATGCGGCGGGCGATAAGCTGCAGGCCAACCTGCTGCGCATCCAGGACGCGACCCTCGGCAACGTGGAGCTGGGCTTCGTCGACAAGCTGGTGTTCGATCTGCAGAGCAAGCTGGATCGCATCATCAGCTGGGGCCAGCAGGCGATCGACCTGTGGATCGGCTACGATCGCCACGTACATAAATTTATCCGTACCGCTATCGATATGGATAAAAACCGCGTGTTCGCCCAACGCCTGCGCCAGTCGGTGCAAACCTATTTCGACCACCCGTGGGCGCTGACCCATGCCAATGCCGATCGTCTGCTGGACATGCGCGACGAAGAACTGGCACTGCGCAGTGAGGAAGTGACCGGGGAACTGCCGCCGGATCTGGAGTTCGAAGAGTTCAGCGAAATTCGCGAACAGCTGGCGGCGATGATCGAAGAGGCGCTGAAGGTGTATCAGGAACAGCAGATGCCGCTCAACCTTGCAGCGGTGATGCGCGATTATCTGGCGCAATATCCGCGTGCGCGTCATTTCGACGTGGCACGCTTAGTGGTCGACCAGGCAGTGCGCCTCGGTGTGGCTGAAGCAGATTTCTCAGGGTTGCCGGCGGAATGGCAGGCAATCAATGATTACGGAGCCAAGGTCCAGGCCCATGTCATCGACAAATATTGAACAAGTAATGCCAGTCAAGCTGGCCAAGGCACTGTCCAACTCGCTGTTCCCGGCGCTGGACAGCCAACTGCGCGCGGGTCGTCACATCGGTATCGATGAGCTGGACAACCACGCCTTTTTAATGGATTTCCAGGATGAGCTGGAAGAATTTTACACCCGTTACAGCGTCGAGCTGATTCGGGCGCCGGAAGGTTTCTTCTATTTGCGCCCGCGCTCCACCACGCTGATCCCGCGTTCGGTGCTGTCCGAGCTGGATATGATGGTCGGTAAAATCTTGTGCTACCTGTATCTCAGCCCCGAGCGCCTGGCGCATGAGGGTATTTTCAGCCATCAGGAGCTGTACGACGAGCTGCTGAGCCTGGCCGATGAGAACAAGCTGCTGAAGTTCGTCAACCAGCGCTCCACCGGCTCGGATCTCGATCGGCAGAAGCTGCACGAAAAGGTGCGCACCTCGCTGAACCGCCTGCGCCGCCTCGGCATGGTCTACTTCATGGGCAATGACAGCAGCAAGTTCCGCATTACCGAGGCGGTGTTCCGCTTCGGCGCCGACGTGCGCAGCGGCGACGATCCGCGTGAAGCGCAGCTGCGCATGATTCGCGACGGCGAGGCGATGCCGGTTGAAACCAGCCTGTCGCTGAACGATGAGAATGAGGCTGAGGATCAGCAGGTTGATAACGCTCCTGACGGTGCAGAGGATGAACAGGAATGATTGAACGCGGTAAATTTCGCTCGCTGACGCTGGTTAACTGGAACGGCTTCTTCGCCCGCACCTTTGATCTGGATGAGCTGGTGACCACGCTGTCCGGCGGTAACGGGGCAGGGAAATCCACCACCATGGCGGCCTTCGTCACCGCACTGATCCCCGATCTGACGCTGCTGCACTTCCGTAACACCACCGAAGCGGGCGCCACCAGCGGCTCGCGCGATAAAGGCCTGCACGGCAAGCTGCGTGCCGGCGTGTGTTACTCGACTCTCGACGTCGTCAACTCGCGCCACCAGCGCGTGGTGGTGGGCGTGCGCCTGCAGCAGGTGGCGGGGCGCGATCGCAAGGTCGACATCAAACCGTTCACCATCCAGGGCCTGCCGACCGCGGTGCAGCCGACCGAGTTGCTGACCCAGACGGTGGGTGAGCGCCAGGCGCGCGTGCTGTCGCTGCAGGAGCTGAAGGATCGCGTGGAAGAGATGGAGGGGGTGCAGTTCAAGCAGTTCAACTCCATCACCGATTACCACTCGCTGATGTTCGATCTGGGCGTGATCCCGAAACGTCTGCGTTCGTCCGCCGATCGCAGCAAGTTCTACCGTCTGATTGAAGCGTCGCTGTACGGCGGTATTTCCAGCGCCATCACCCGCTCGCTGCGCGATTACCTGCTGCCGGAAAACAGCGGCGTGCGCAAGGCGTTCCAGGACATGGAAGCGGCGCTGCGCGAAAACCGCATGACGCTGGAGGCGATTCGCGTCACCCAGTCGGACCGCGATCTGTTCAAACATCTGATTTCCGAGGCCACTTCCTATGTGGCGGCGGACTATATGCGCCACGCCAACGAACGCCGCATCCATCTGGACGGCGCGCTGGCGCTGCGCAGCGATCTGTTGGGCAGCCGCAAGCAGCTGGCCGCCGAACAGTATCGCCATGTGGAAATGGCGCGTGAGCTGAGCGAACAGAGCGGTGCCGAATCCGACCTGGAAACCGATTACCAGGCCGCCAGCGATCACCTGAATCTGGTGCAGACGGCGATGCGTCAGCAGGAGAAGATCGAACGCTATGAAGCCGATCTGGAAGAGCTGACCTACCGTCTGGAAGAGCAGAACGAAGTGGTGGCCGAGGCGAGCGAGCAGCAGGCCGAAAACGAAGCGCGCGCCGAAGCGGCCGAGCTGGAAGTGGATGAGCTGAAGAGCCAGCTGGCCGACTACCAGCAGGCGCTCGACGTGCAGCAGACCCGCGCCATTCAGTACCAGCAGGCGCTGCAGGCGTTGGAACGCGCACGCGCCCTGTGCCAACTGCCGGATCTGACCGCCGATAACGCCGAACAGTGGCTAGACACCTTCCAGGCCCGCGAACAGGAAGCGACCGAAGCGTTGCTGATGCTGGAACAGAAGCTGAGCGTGGCCGACGCCGCGCACGGCCAGTTCGAACAGGCCTATCAGCTGGTGGGGAAAATCGCCGGCCAGGTCAGCCGCAGCGAAGCCTGGCAGTGCGCGCGCGAATTGCTGCGCGACTGGCCTTCGCAGCAGCACCTCGCCGAGCGCGTTCAGCCGCTGCGCCTGCGCCTGAGCGAACTGGAACAGCGCCTGCGCTCGCAGCAGGACGCCGAGCGTCTGCTGCAAGAGTTTTGCAAACGCCATGGCCAAGAGTACCAGCCTGACGATCTCGATATGCTGCAGCAGGAGCTGGAAGAGCGCCTGGAAGCGCTGTCGCAGAACGTCAGCGAAGCCGGCGAACGCCGCATGGAGATGCGCCAGGAGCTGGAGCAGATCCAGCAGCGCATCCGTGAGCTGACGGCGCGCGCGCCGGTGTGGCTGGCGGCTCAGGACGCCCTGGGCCAGCTCAGCGATCAGAGCGGAGAGCCGCTGGAAAACAGCCAGCAGGTGACCGAATACATGCAGCAGCTGCTGGAGCGCGAGCGTGAAACCACCGTCGAGCGCGACGAAGTGGCGGCCCGCAAACGTGAAGTGGAAGCGCAGATCGAACGTCTCAGCCAGCCGGGCGGCGCGGAAGATCAGCGCCTGGTCACGCTGGCCGAACGTTTCGGCGGCGTGCTGCTGTCGGAAATTTACGATGACGTCACCATCGACGACGCGCCTTACTTCTCGGCGCTGTACGGCCCTTCGCGCCACGCTATCGTGGTGCCGGATCTGTCGCTGGTGCGTGAGATGCTTGAAGGGCTGGAAGATTGCCCGGAAGATCTTTACCTGATCGAAGGGGATCCGCAGTCGTTCGATGACAGCGTGTTCGCCGTTGAAGAGCAGGACAAAGCGGTGGTGGTGAAAATCGCCGATCGCCAGTGGCGTTACTCCCGTTATCCGGAAGTGCCGTTGTTCGGCCGCGCGGCGCGCGAGAACCGTCTGGAAGTGCTGCATGCCGAGCGTGAAACGCTGGCGGAGCGCTACGCCACGCTGTCGTTCGACGTGCAGAAAACCCAGCGCTCGCACCAGGCTTTCAGCCGCTTTATTGGTACCCATCTGGCGGTGGCGTTCGACGCCGACCCGGAAGCGGAGATCCGCGGCCTGAACGCCCGTCGTGGCGAGATCGAACGTGCGCTGAACAATCACGAAGCGCAGAACCAGCAGCAGCGTCAGCAGTACGAACAGGCCAAAGAGGGCATTTCCGCACTCAACCGCCTGATGCCGCTGGTGTCGTTGCTGAACGATGAAACGCTGCAGGACCGCGTCGACGAGATCCGCGAAGAGCTGGAAGAAGCGCAGGACGCCGCGCGTCATATCCAACAGCACGGCGTGTCGCTGACCAAGCTGGAACCGCTGCTGTCGGTGCTGCAGAGCGATCCGCAGCAGCATGAACAGCTGCAGCAGGATTACGCGCAGGCGCAAAGCGTGCAGCGTCAGGCTAAACAGCAGGCGTTCGCGCTCACTGAAGTGGTGCAGCGTCGTGCGCACTTCAGCTACACCGATTCTGCCGGCATGCAGAATGCCAACAACGATCTGAACGATAAGCTGCGCCAGCGTCTGGAGCAGGCGGAAGCCGAACGCGCCCGCGCCCGTGAGCAACTGCGTCAGTATCAAACCCAGTTCACCCAGTACAGCCAGGTGCTGGCCTCGCTGAAAAGCTCGTACGACGCCAAGCGCGACATGCTGAAAGAGCTGAGCCAAGAGCTGGTGGACATCGGCGTGCAGGCCGACGCCAATGCCGAAGCGCGCGCCCGTGCGCGTCGCGACGAACTGCATGCGGCGCTGAGCAACAACCGCGCTCGCCGCAACCAGCTGGAGAAGCAGCTGACCTTCTGCGAAGCCGAAATGGACGGCCTGCAGAAGAAACTGCGCAAGCTGGAACGCGATTATCATCAGCTGCGTGAGCAGGTGGTGACCGCCAAGGCGGGCTGGTGCGCGGTGATGCGCCTGGTGAAAGACAACGGCGTGGAACGCCGCCTGCACCGCCGCGAGCTGGCGTATATGGATGGCGACGAGCTGCGCTCGATGTCGGATAAGGCGCTCGGTGCGCTGCGTCTGGCCGTGGCGGATAACGAACACCTGCGCGATGTGCTGCGCCTGTCGGAAGATCCGAAGCGGCCGGAGCGTAAGATTCAGTTCTATATCGCGGTGTACCAGCACCTGCGCGAGCGCATCCGTCAGGACATCATCCGCACCGACGATCCGGTCGAGGCCATCGAACAGATGGAAATTGAGCTGGGCCGTCTGACCGAAGAGCTGACCGCGCGCGAGCAGAAGCTGGCGATCAGTTCGAAAAGCGTGGCCAACATCATTCGCAAAACCATTCAGCGCGAACAGAACCGCATTCGCATGCTGAACCAGGGTCTGCAGGCCGTTTCCTTCGGCCAGGTGAAGAGCGTGCGCCTGAACGTCAATGTGCGCGAAGCGCATGCCACCCTGCTGGATGTGCTCTCCGAGCAGCAGGAACAGCATCAGGATCTGTTCAACAGCAACCGTCTGACCTTCTCCGAAGCGTTGGCCAAGCTGTATCAGCGCCTGAATCCGCAGATCGACATGGGGCAGCGCACGCCACAGACCATCGGCGAGGAGTTGCTGGACTACCGCAACTACCTGGAGATGGAAGTGGAGGTATACCGTGGCTCCGACGGCTGGCTGCGTGCGGAAAGCGGCGCGTTGTCTACCGGTGAAGCCATCGGTACCGGGATGTCAATCCTGGTGATGGTGGTGCAGAGCTGGGAAGAAGAATCCCGCCGCCTGCGCGGTAAAGACATCTCGCCGTGTCGCCTGCTGTTCCTCGATGAAGCGGCGCGTCTGGATGCCAAGTCGATCGCTACGCTGTTCGAACTGTGCGACCGTCTGGAGATGCAGCTGATCATCGCGGCGCCGGAAAACATCAGTCCGGAGAAGGGCACCACCTATAAACTGGTGCGTAAAGTGTTCCAGAACCACGAGCATGTGCACGTGGTGGGGCTGCGCGGTTTCGCCGGCGAGCCGCCGGCGCTGGGTACTGCGCCGGTTGAAACGCCGTAACGCAGAAAAACGCCCTAAAAATCCGAAAATAGCCGCCGCAGGGTGGCTATTTTTTTGTGCGCGTGGATGATAGTCCTGCTTTTTTATCCGTTGAAAAGCGGTTAGTTTAATCACATAAACAGTTATTCGACGCCCGCAGGGCGAAACGGCCTTTCTGTTTGTATACTGAAACTATATGCAGTTTTTGACGTTTTTTTTGTGAGCATACAGGGGGCAAGGGATGTTGCTTAAAAAGGGAAACTCTCTACGACGTTTGGCGCTGAGTGGCGCTATCGCCTGTAGTCTTGTGTCGTCGTTTTCCGCATCGGCTACCGTTACGGCGTTGCCGGTGGCATCAGCAGGCATGTCCGTTGCGCAGAGCCGTTCTGAGCTGCTGGCCGCGTTGCCGCGCGGCATGGATTTGCACTACCTTTCCACGCTGGCACCGCTGTATGCGGCGAATCACATGCAGCCGATGTGGCAGGATCGCGAAGCCGTTCAGCAGTTTCAGCAGCAGCTGGCCGAACTGGCGATGTCCGGCGTGCAGCCGCAGTTTACCCAATGGGTGAAGATGTTGACCGATCCGGCGCTCAGTGAAGCGGGCCGCGATGCGGTGCTGTCCGATGCGATGCTGGGCTATTTGCAGTTCGTCTCTGCCATCGGTGCCAACGGCAACAACTGGCTGTACAGCAATATTCCCTACAAGCTTGGCTTGCCGCCCACCGCGGTGATCAACCAATGGCAGCTGGCGGTGCGCCAGGCGCGTACCCTGAGCTATGTGAATTCGCTCGCGCCGCAGCATCCGCAATACGCCAAGATGCATCAGGCGCTGCGCGACATGCTGGCGGACAATCGTCCGTGGCCACAGGTGGGCAGCGGCCCGAGCCTGCGCCCAGGCCAAATGAGCAACGATATCCCGGCGCTGCGTGAGATCCTGACGCGTACCGGCATGCTGGCCGCCTCGGCGCCGGAAGCGGAGCCGGAACCGGCGGTGGTTTCGGCGAAGAGCAATGAGCCCGACGACGGCGGGCTGACGGTAGACGAAGAGAAAAGCCGCGTGACGGTCAGCCCATCGGCGGCGCCGGTAACGGAGTTGACTGCGGAGCAGACGCCGCCGCAGATTGGCAGCGTGGTGAGCGACAATCTTTATACCAATGAGCTGGTGGAGGGCGTCAAGCGCTTCCAGAAATGGCAGGGGTTGACGGCGGACGGCGTGATCGGCGTGCGCACCCGCGAGTGGCTCAACGTGTCACCGAAAACCCGCGCCGCGCTGCTGGCGCTGAATATACAACGCCTGCGAATTTTACCGGGGCATGTCGGCACCGGCATTATGGTGAATATTCCCAACTACTCGCTGACCTACTACCAGAACGGCAATGAAGTGCTGTCTTCCCGCGTTATCGTCGGGCGGCCGAGCCGTAAGACGCCGCTGATGAGCAGCGCGTTGAACAACGTGGTGGTCAACCCGCCGTGGAACGTGCCGACCACGCTGGTGCGCGAGGACATTGTGCCGAAGGCGATGCGCGACGGTAATTACTTCCAGAAACACGGCTATACGGTGCTGTCGGGTTGGAGCAACGATGCGGAAGTGATCAACCCGGCGATGATCGACTGGAGCATGGTTTCTGCGCGCAATTTCCCGTATCGCGTCCGTCAGGCGCCGGGTGCCACCAACTCGCTGGGGCGCTTCAAGTTCAATATGCCGAGCTCGGACGCCATCTACCTGCACGATACCCCGAACCACAGCCTGTTCCAGAAAGATATCCGTGCGCTCAGCTCCGGCTGCGTGCGGGTGAACAAGGCTTCCGATTTGGCGAATATGCTGCTGCAGGACGCAGGCTGGAACAACAGCCGCGTGTCTTCCACGCTGAAAGAGGGGAATACCACTTATGTGAATATTCGCCAGCGTATTCCCGTAAAACTGTATTATCTGACCGCCTGGGTTTCGGATGACGGCCAACCGCAATTCCGTACAGATATTTACAATTATGATAATACGGTGCGATCGGGCGCACAAATTTTGGCTCAGGCCAAAAAATTAATGCAGTAAATGCAGTAATTATAAATAAATAACGGTCAGAATGTTTGGCTATACCGCAGGCCCTCGTCGCCGGGGGCCTGTAAACCTAGGCGTATCGCGGGTTGACTCAGCATACGCAGGCGGTTATGGTTCGGACAGTGCGCTGCTTTGTGCATTTATTTTGACATTCTTGCCGGGTTTAACAGAGTCATGGACAAAATTGATCATCACCGCCGTAAATGGCTGGCGCTAGGTGGCGCCGCTATGGGCATAGCGCTGCTTCCAGGGCAGGCGTTTGCCAGTCTTTCCACCGCTCGACCGCGTATTTTAGTGCTGAATAACCTGAATACCGGTGAATCTATTAAAGCCGAGTTCTTTGACGGCAAAGGTTACAATAAAGAAGAGTTGGTGCGGCTAAATCATCTGTTCCGCGATTATCGCGCCAACAAGGTTAAATCGATCGATCCCCGCTTGTTTGATCACCTCTATCGCCTGCAGGGGCTGCTGGGCACCAGCAAGCCGGTGCAGCTGATCTCCGGATACCGTTCCGTAGATACCAACAACGAACTGCGTGCGCATAGCCGCGGCGTGGCCAAGCACAGCTACCACACCAAAGGCCAGGCGATGGATTTCCATATCGAAGGCATCCAATTGAGTAATATCCGTAAAGCGGCGTTAAAAATGCGCGCCGGTGGTGTAGGATATTACCCACGTAGCAACTTTGTACACATCGATACCGGCCCGGTTCGGACCTGGTAATCGCTGTGCCATCAGTGAATAACGCCGCCCCTTGCGGATGCGGCGTTATTGTCGTTGGAGCCTTATGAAATACCATCTTATTCCCGTTACCGCCTTTAGCCAGAATTGCAGCCTGATTTGGTGCGAAAACACGCAGCAGGCGGCGTTGGTCGATCCCGGCGGTGAAGCCGAGAAAATCAAAGCGGAAGTCGCGCGGCAGGGGGTGACGATCACTCAGATTTTGCTGACGCACGGCCATTTGGATCACGTCGGTGCGGCGGCGGAGCTGGCGGACCATTATCAGGTGCCGATCTACGGCCCGGATAAAGAAGACGCGTTTTGGCTGGACGGTTTGCCGGCGCAGAGCCGGATGTTTGGACTGGAAGAGTGCGCGCCGCTGACGCCGACCCGCTGGCTGTTGGAAGGCGATGAGATGCAGGTGGGCGAGATGACGCTCAAGGTGCTGCACTGTCCTGGGCATACGCCGGGCCACATCGTCTTTATCAATGAGCAGGCGCGTTTGGCGCTGGTGGGCGACGTGCTGTTTAACGGCGGCGTGGGGCGCAGCGACTTCCCGCGCGGAGACCATCAGGCGCTGATTGCCTCTATTCGTACCAAACTGCTGCCGTTGGGCGACGACATGCGCTTTATTCCCGGCCATGGCCCGATGTCGACCTTCGGCCACGAGCGCCAGACCAACCCGTTCCTGCGCGAAGAGCCGGCGGTGTGGTAACGATTATTTCCCGGCAGGAAAAATCAAGGGGCGCATAGAGCGCCCCTTTTTTTATGACCTGCGTCGATGCTTTTAGAGCACGGCGACGATGGCTTCACACAGCGGCGCCATGTTGTCCGGCGTCATGCCAGCCACGTTCACCCGGCCTGAGTTCACGGCGTAGACGCCGAACTCTTCGCGCAGACGCAGCACCTGTTCTTTGGTCAGGCCGCTGAACGAGAACATGCCGTTCTGCTGGATGATGAAGCTGAAGTCCTGCTGCGCGCCTTTCTCCTGCAGAGTATTCACGAACAGCTGACGCATGCGGTGAATACGCTGGCGCATATCGGTCAGTTCCTGCTCCCACATCGCGCGCAGAGCGTCGTTGCCCAGAATGGTAGCGACCACGGCGGCGCCGTGTGACGGCGGGTTGGAGTAGTTGGCGCGAATCGCCGCTTTCACCTGGCTAAAGGCGCGGTCGGCGGTTTCGGCATCGGCAGCCACAATGGTGCAAGCGCCGACGCGCTCATTGTACAGACCGAAGTTTTTCGAGTAGGAACTGGCGACGATCAGCTCTTTATGTTTGGCGGCGAAAATACGCAGGCCCTGCGCATCCTCTTCCAGTCCATTGGCGAAGCCCTGATAAGCGAAGTCGAACAGTGGCAGCCAGCCGTTGGCGACGGAAAGTTCGGCCAGCTGCGCCCACTGCTCCGCCGTTGGATCGATACCGGTCGGGTTATGGCAGCAGCCGTGGAACAGCACCACATCGCCGGCCTGCGCCTGTTTCAGGCTGTTCAGCAGGCCGTCGAAATCCAACGCGTGGTTGGCGGCGTCGTAGTAGGCGTATTCCAGCACTTCCAGGCCCACGGCGCTAAAGACGTTCTTGTGGTTCGGCCAGCTTGGGTTGCTGATCCAGATGCGTTTGGCGCTGGTCTGGTTAGCGATAAAGTCTGCCGCCACGCGCAGGCCGCCGGTGCCGCCTGGCGTCTGTGCGGTGCGCGCGCGACGATCGGCGATGATCGGGCTCTCTTTGCCGAACAACAGCGCTTGCGTGCAGCTGGCGAACGCCGGGATGCCTTCAATACCGAGATAGTTTTTGGTGGTCTCATTTTCCAGCAGATACTGCTCAGCTTTTTTTACGCTGGTCAGCACCGGGGTTTTACCGGTTTCGTCTTTATAAACGCCAATCCCTAAATTGATTTTATTCGGGCGGGCGTCGGCGCGGAAAATGTCGGTCAGGCCCAGGATCGGGTCGGCGGGTGCGGCGGTGATTTTTTCAAACATGTCAGGTGCTTCCAAATCTCGGAGTTAAGCAGACAGAAGCATCAGGGTAACGCCAGTTACCGGCTTTGCCAACCGTTTGCGACAAAAACACCGCGATCTTGCGAAGGGGGAGTATTAGGCAGAAAAAATGATGGGGAAGGAGAAATTGGCAGGATAAAAAGTTACCGGCTGACACAAACAAAAACAGGGCCGAGGCCCTGTTTTTTTAACTTAGCCGACGGTAAACCGCCGTTAAGCGAGACAACTTAGAACTGGTACACCAGACCAACAGCTACGATATCGTCAGTAGCGGTGCCGGTTGCTTTGGTGAACGCGTTGTCATCCAGCAGGTTGATTTTGTAATCAACGTAGGTGGACATGTTTTTGTTGAAGTAGTAAGTGGTACCAACAGAAACATATTTAACCAGATCCTGGTCAGAACCCGCGCCTGGGACGTTCAGGTTTTTACCTTTAGACTGCAGGTAAGACACTTCTGGACGCAGACCGAAGTCGAACTGGTACTGAGCAGTCACTTCGAAGTTCTGAGTTTTGCTGGCGAAGCCGCCGCATTTTTCAGAAGCAGCACAGGTGTTAGTGAAGTCACCGCCGCCGAATGGAGTCATGTTACGGGTTTCCGCATACATGGCCGCCAGGTAAACGTTGTTGGCGTCGTATTTCGCGCCCACGGTCCATGCGTCAGCCTTGTCGCCACGCTCGTTGGAACGCAGTTTCTGATCGTCGGTACGGTTGGAAGAAGCGTATGCAGCGCCGAAGCTTACGCCTTCGCCGATGTCATAAGTAGAGGAGATACCCCAGCCGTCGCCGTTCTGTTTCTTAACGTCACGACCGTCGTTCTGGTTCTTGCCCTGGTATTGCAGAGCGAAGTTCAGGCCGTCAACCAGACCGAAGAAGTTGTTGTTACGATAGGTCGCAACGCCGTTGGTACGGCCAGTCATGAAGTTGTCGGTGTAGGTGTAGGTATCGCCACCGAACTCTGGCAGCATATCGGTCCAGCCTTCCACGTCGTACAGTACGCCGTAGTTACGGCCGTAGTCGAAGGAGCCGTAGTCAGCGAATTTCAGACCGGCAAAGCCCAGACGGGTTTTGGTGCCTTCGGTGCCCTGAGACTCGGAGTGGTTGGACTGAACGTTGTATTCCCACTGGCCGTAACCGGTCAGTTGGTCAGTAATCTGAGTTTCACCTTTGAAGCCAAAACGAACATAGGTCTGATCGCCGTCATTACCTTTGTCTTTGGAGAAGTAGTGCAGACCGTCAACTTTGCCGTACAGATCCAGCTTGTTGCCGTCTTTGTTGTAGATTTCAGCTGCGTTTGCTGCACCAGCAGCCAACAGAGCCGGGATAACCACTGCAAGAATGTTGCGCTTCATCATTATTACCCTCATTGGTGTTATTCGGACACCTTTGCCACTGCCGCCAATAATTCTTTGGGAACTATTGTTGATAGATTGGTGTCGTCCTGTGTCTGAACGCAGTGTTCCATTCACAGGCGGGTTAATCTAGGACGAAAATGATACCAATGTCCCAATCAGGTTGCAAAAAGAAAGTATTTGTAACTGAATGTAATTTTTAGGGAACTTTGTGACGTGCGTCAATATTAAAAAATGCGAAAGGCCAGCAATGCTGGCCTTTGTTTTGTAACGAAATCGTTTAAAAAACGTTTGATCGTATAAATTAGAAGCTTGCGTTACGTGGCGTGCGCGGGAATGGAATCACATCGCGCACGTTTTGCACGCCGGTGACATAGGCGATTAAACGTTCAAAACCCAGGCCGAAACCGGAATGCGGCACGGTGCCGTAGCGGCGCAGATCGCGATACCACCAGTAGTCTTCTTTATTCAGCCCCATCTCTTCCAGACGCTGATCGAGCACGTCGAGGCGTTCTTCACGCTGCGAGCCGCCGATGATTTCGCCGATGCCCGGTGCCAGAACGTCCATGGCCGCGACGGTTTTGCCGTCTTCGTTCATGCGCATATAGAACGCTTTGATGTCTTTCGGGTAGTTTTTCACCACCACCGGCGCCTGGAAGTGTTTCTCAGCCAGGTAACGTTCATGCTCGGAAGAGAGATCGATGCCCCAGGAGACCGGGTTTTCGAAGGTTTGGCCCGAGGCCAGCAGGATCTCGATGGCGTCGGTGTAGTCCACCTGCGCGAAATCGGAAGAAACGAAACGCTCCAGACGAGAGATTGCGTCTTTATCCACGCGCTCGGCGAAGAATTTCAGGTCATCGGCACGTTCATCCAGCACCGCCTGGAACACATACTTCAACATGCTTTCGGCCAGGCCGGCAACGTCGTCCAGCGTCGCGAAGGCCACTTCCGGCTCGATCATCCAGAATTCCGCCAAGTGGCGGCTGGTGTTGGAGTTTTCGGCGCGGAAGGTTGGGCCGAAGGTGTAAACCTTGGACAGCGCACAGGCGTAGGTTTCGCCGTTCAGCTGGCCGGAAACGGTAAGGAAGGCTTCTTTACCGAAGAAGTCTTCGCTAAAGTCGACGGTGCCCTTGTCGGTGCGCGGCAGGTTTTCCAGATCCAGCGTGGACACGCGGAACATCTCGCCGGCGCCTTCGGTATCGGAAGCGGTGATCAGCGGGGTGGACACCCAGAAATAGCCGTTTTCATGGAAGAAGCGGTGGATCGCCTGCGCCAGGGTATGACGCACGCGCGCCACGGCGCCGATCAGGTTGGTGCGCGGGCGCAGGTGAGCCACTTCGCGCAGGTATTCGATGCTGTGGCGCTTGGCCGCCATCGGGTAAGTGTCCGGATCGTCGACCCAGCCGACCACTTTGATCGCGGTGGCCTGCAGTTCGAAGCTCTGGCCTTCGCCCGGTGAGGCGACGACCTTACCGGTCACTTCAACCGAGCAACCGGTGGTCAGGTGCAGTACTTCATCCTGATAATTCGGCAGAGAATTATTAACGACGGCCTGTAACGGATCAAAGCAGGAACCGTCATAGACGGCCAGGAAGGAGATACCAGCTTTTGAATCTCTCCGGGTACGTACCCAGCCGCGTACGGTGACTTCACTGTCAACCGCAGCACGACCTTGCAGTACGTCGACTACAGGCACTACGCTCATAGATTTCTCTCTTTAATAATTTGGTTTAGAAATAGCTTACAACCCAAGAATATGGGGGTAATGGCTATGTTACTTGCCGCGGTGCAGAGCACAAGCAGAAATCATCGGATTGGCGCAACATTTATCGCGGCTGGCCGAAAAGAGGGCGTTCGGGATAAAAACAAAAAAGCCGGCGCGTGAACCGGGCCGGCTTTCTCTCTATATAAAGAAGGATCAGCTGGCTTTCTTCACCAGCGGCAGATCGAAGGCTTTGCGCAGGGCCCTGACGAACGCCTGATCCTGACAAATGGTTTTGCCGGGGCTGTCGGAGAGCTTGGCCACCGGTTTGCCTTTGCACTCGACCAGTTTGATCACGATATTCAGCGGCTTGACGCCGGGAATATCGCAGGTCAGGCGCGTGCCGATGCCGAATCCGAGGTTGATGCGTTGATAGAAGTGGCGGTAGAGCGCCAGCGCTTTGTCCAGATCCAGGTTGTCCGAGAACACCAGCGTTTTGCTCATCGGGTCGATGCCCAGTTTCTCGTAGTGGGCAATGGCCTTTTCACCCCACTCGACGGGATCGCCCGAATCGTGGCGCAGCCCCTGATAACGCTCGGCGAACTGCGGGCCGAAGTCGCGCAGGAAGGCATCCATGGTGATGCAGTCGGTGAGCGCGATGCCAAGCTGGTCCGGGTATTCATCCAGCCAGGCTTGCAATGCGGCGCGCTGGCTGTTGGCCAGCACCGGGCTTATCTGCTGGTGCGCCTGGAACCATTCATGCGCCTGCGTGCCGACCGGCGCCAGGCCGAGCTGGTGAGCCAGATCGTAATTGCTGGTGCCCGACAGGTACGGGAATTCGGCCTGCAAGGTGCTGACTATGGCCTGCTGAACGCCCTGAGAGAAACGGCGACGGGTGCCGAAGTCCATCAGCTTGAAGCGCGAAAGGTCCAGATCGCCCGCCAGCGTCTTGAACTGTGCCAGCTTGGTCTGCAGATGTGCCACCGCCTGTTCCGGCGTCACCTGCGCAGAGCGGCGGCGATGTACTACTTCGCTGATCACCGCCAGCAGCGGCACTTCCCACATGATCACTTCGCGCCACGGCCCGGCGATGCGGATGTGCAGCTTGCCGTCGCGGTTCTCGACGATCACCTGCTGCGGATCGTAGCGGAACGTCCGCAGCCAGTTCAGATAATCCTGACGGAAGAAGGGCAGGCCCGAGAGATAAGCGAATTCGGCGTCGGTCAGCGCCAGCCGGCTCATCAGCGCCACCTGCGCGCGGATCTCGTCGGCATATTCGCCCAGCAGTTCGTCGCCGCGGCAGCGGAATTCCGCCGCCACGCTGATCGCGGGATAGCGATGGAACACTGCTTGCTGCATATGAAGCTTATAAGCATCGGTATCAAGCAGTGATGTCAAAATCGGGGAAGCGTATTGAGTCATAGCGCGTTACAGCATCCTCGTCAGGCGCGTGTCCAAATCCGGATAATCATAAAAGTGGGGGTGGAGTATACCCGGATTATCCTGTTATTGAAGCTGCATCACACCATAAATCACCAAAGCGGGTCGAGGATTAAACGTGCCTTTATGGCGGCCTGGCGGCGGCGGGGAAGAAAAAAAGCCAGATATGCCTGTAAGGTGAATGACTTAGCCTAATTAGTCATAAAAATTATAATGTTAATTATTTTAAACAGCGAATCAGATAAACCCGATCTGAGTGTGTACGCTGACCCGATCCTTGCCGTTCTTTTTGCAAAAATAGAGCGCTTCGTCCGCCTGTTTGATCGCCGCCTGCAGCGCGGTGAACGCGTTGACCGGCGCAATGCCGCAGCTGGTGGTGAAACGCACTTGCCGTCCGTCGGTCAGATTTAGCGTCAGGCGATGAGTACGAGTGCGCAATTGCTCCATGATGTCCCGTGCGTTGTCCAACGAACAGTTGCCCAGCAGCACCGCGAACTCTTCGCCGCCGTAGCGGCAGAAAATGTCGCTGGCGCGGAACGCGCGTTGCAGCAGGTGGCCGAATGCCACCAGCGCCTGGTCACCTACGTCGTGGCCATAGCTGTCGTTGAGCTGTTTGAAATTGTCGATATCGATCAGGCAAAAGGCCTGTGGATAGCTGCTGTCACCCAGCAGCTGGCATTCAAGGAAGAATTTACGGCGGTTATAAATATTGGTGAGCGGATCGAGGAAGGAAGAGGCCTCGAGCTCTTTAATCAACAGTTGCTTCTCACTTTCCAGCGAGACCTTGTCCAGCTGGTATTGCCTGAGCTGCTGAATGGCGTCGCTGATGGCGATCAGTTCCCGGCTGTAGAAGGCGTCGTTGCGATCGATATCCATCTCGCCGCGCGACAACCGAACGATATTGTTGTGAGTCTTGGTCAGCCAACGGTTGATGTTGGTGCAGAACACCAGCGCCGGCAAAATGAACAGCAACACCACCAGGCCGGCGAGCGCGATCATGCCGTAAATGGTGGTCTGGCTATCGTAAATTTTGTGACGCGAAGCGACGGTTTCCAGCTCGAAGCTGCGTTGATACAGCGCCTGCGAAAGCCCGCTCAGCTCGTCGACATAGCGCGAAATAAGCGCTGCGGGATAGGGTTTTTGAGTATTGATGGCGGTGTATAACCCATCGGTGATCTGCTTGAGACGTTCGGCCGACACCAGGGTGAGCAACTGATTGACGAGCTCGGTGGTTTGCACGTCGTCGTAGTTGATCTTCATGAAGATCAATCGGGTGCTCAGCGCGTTCAGCACGCCGGTCAACTGAATGGACTTCAGGTAGGCGTCTTTGCGATCGAGCGGGTTGACGTTGACGTCGATAATCTGATCGCTTAACTCCGTCAGTGACATATTCAGCCGGTTGTTGAGGCGAATGGCCTCGAGAAACATAAAGGAATCGGTATCCACCATCCGGGTATCGTAGGTGTAGCGGTAATAGCTCTTGCTGGTTTGCGAGATGTAATAGGCGCTGTTGATGTTGAACAGATTGGCATTGGCGTTGTTGACCTGCGAAAGCTGCAGGTTGTCGTTATCCAACAGCTGTTCCATCAGGCCGATCATCGACAGCGCGGCGATTTTTTGCCGCACCCCGAGCTGCCTGGCGACCGGATCGTTCAGATGCTCGCGGATCCGGGTAATTTTCTCACGCGCCACCCGATCGGCGGCCAAACATTGCGCGCGGGTGATTTGCGGATCGATCAGGCTCAATCGTTTGAGGCGGTGAGCCTGCAGCGAAGCCTGGAAGGCCTCGGAGATTTCTTTGGCGCGATCGATCTTATACAGGTTGAGTTGGTTATCTCGGTAGTCGGTATGGGCTTCGAGCAGCTCCTCGACGATGAACAGCGAGAAGGAGGTCATCAGGCACAGGGTAAAAAAATAGATTGCGTATTTGATTTTCATAGTGCGAGTCATCCCTGGGCCTGATTCGGCAATTATACCACTATGCCGCCTGTGCCGCCTCAACTATGCCGGCGCGCCCGGACGGCGGTTTTTTAGCATTAAATGCTGATTTCTATTTAGCCATTGGTCACCCGCGCTGTCGTCTGGCGGGCGATTTATGATTTGCCTCTGATTTCTCTCTCGTGGTCGCCCGGCGGCTCTGGGCTTTTCGGCCAGCTGTGATACAGTTTATTCACAATCAGGTCCGCCGTGCGCCGCAGGGGAACACACCAGCTGCGGCGCGGAGGAGAAGAGCGGCCTGCACCTATAACTCACTGAGACGTTTAAGGGTTTTTATGACACAACAGCCACAGGCAAAATATCGCCACGATTATCGCGCGCCTGATTACACCACGACCGATATCGATTTGGACTTCAGTCTGGACGCGGAAACCACGCGCGTGACCGCCGTCAGTAAAATCAAACGTCAGGGCACGGCCGGCGCCCCGCTGGTGCTGGATGGCGAAGATCTGACGCTGGTGAGCATTCAGGTCGACGGTCAACCGTGGAGCGCCTATCGTCAGCAGGATAACCAACTGATCATCGAAGAGTTGCCGGCACAATTCACTCTTACCATCGTCAACGACATTCACCCGGCGAAAAACACCGCGCTGGAAGGGCTGTACCTGTCCGGCGATGCGCTGTGCACGCAATGCGAAGCCGAAGGCTTCCACCACATTACCTATTATCAGGACCGCCCGGATGTGCTGGCACGCTTTACTACCCGCATCGTGGCCGACAAGGCGCGCTATCCGTTCCTGCTGTCGAACGGCAACCGCATCGGCCAGGGCGAATTGGCCGATGGCCGCCACTGGGTGCAATGGCAGGATCCGTTCCCGAAACCTTGCTACCTGTTCGCGCTGGTAGCGGGGGACTTCGACGTGCTGCGCGACAGCTTCACCACCCGCTCCGGCCGTAAGGTCGCGCTGGAGCTGTTCGTCGATCGCGGCAACCTGGATCGCGCCGACTGGGCGATGACGTCGCTGAAGAACTCGATGAAGTGGGACGAGACCCGCTTCGGCCTGGAATACGATCTCGACATTTATATGATTGTGGCGGTCGATTTCTTCAATATGGGCGCGATGGAGAACAAAGGGTTAAATATCTTTAACTCCAAATATGTGCTGGCGAAGGCAGAAACCGCCACCGACAAGGACTACCTGAACATCGAAGCGGTGATCGGCCACGAATACTTCCACAACTGGACCGGTAACCGCGTGACCTGCCGCGACTGGTTCCAGCTCAGCCTGAAAGAGGGGCTGACGGTGTTCCGCGATCAGGAGTTCAGTTCCGATCTGGGATCGCGTTCGGTCAACCGCATCGATAACGTGCGCGTGATGCGCGGCGCGCAGTTCGCCGAAGACGCCAGCCCGATGGCGCACGCCATCCGCCCGGACAAAGTGATCGAGATGAACAACTTCTACACCCTGACGGTGTATGAAAAGGGTTCCGAAGTGATCCGCATGATGCACACCTTGCTGGGGGAAGCGAACTTCCAGAAAGGGATGCAGCTCTATTTCGAACGCCACGACGGCAGCGCCGCCACCTGCGACGATTTCGTGCAGGCGATGGAGGATGCGTCCAACGTCGATCTCTCGCGCTTCCGCCGTTGGTATAGCCAGTCCGGCACGCCGCTGTTGACGGTACGCGACGAATACGACGCGGAAACCCAGCAGTATCGCCTGCATGTCAGCCAGAAAACCGCGCCAACCGCCGATCAGCCGGAGAAGTTGCCGCTGCATATCCCGCTGGATATCGAACTGTACGACAGCGAAGGCAACGTCATTCCACTGCAAAAGGGCGGTCTGCCGGTCAACAACGTGCTGAACGTCACCGAAGCGGAGCAGACCTTCGTGTTCGACGGCGTGGCGCACAAGCCGGTGCCGTCGCTGCTGCGCGAATTCTCTGCGCCGGTGAAGCTGGACTATCCGTACAGCGACCAGCAGCTGACCTTCCTGATGCAGCACGCGCGCAATGAATTTGCGCGCTGGGATGCGGCGCAGAGCCTGCTGGCGACCTATATCAAGCTGAACGTGGCGCGGCACCAGCAGAAGCAGCCGTTGTCGCTGCCGCTGCACGTGGCCGATGCGTTCCGCGCGGTGCTGCTGGACGAAAAACTGGATCCGGCGCTGGCGGCGCAGATCCTGACGCTGCCGTCTGAGAACGAAATCGCCGAGCTGTTCGCCACCATCGATCCGGAAGCGATCGCTGCGGTGCACGAAGCGATAGTACGCTGCCTGGCGCGTGAGTTGGCCGATGAGTGGCTGGCGGTGTATCACGCCAACAAGACCGACGGCTACCGCGTCGAGCACGCCGAGATCGCCAAGCGCGCCTTGCGCAATGTTTGCCTGGGCTACCTGGCGTTCGGCGAAGATGTGGCGCTTGCGGATCAGCTGGTGAGCGAACAGTATCGCCAGGCGGATAACATGACCGATTCGTTGGCGGCGCTGTCCGCCGCGGTCGCGGCCCAGCTGCCGTGCCGCGATGCGCTGCTGGCGGCGTTCGACGAGCGCTGGCATCAGGATGGCCTGGTGATGGACAAATGGTTCGTGCTGCAGGGCAGCAGCCCGGCGGCAGACGTGCTGAGCAAGGTGCGTGCGCTGTTGCAACACCGCTCGTTCAGCCTGAGCAACCCGAACCGCACCCGCTCGTTGATCGGCGGCTTCGCTTCCGGTAACCCGGCGGCGTTCCATGCGGCGGACGGCAGCGGCTATCAGTTCCTGGCGGAGATCCTCAGCGATCTCAACCAGCGTAACCCGCAGATCGCCGCGCGCCTGATTGAACCGCTGATTCGCCTGAAGCGTTACGACGCGGGCCGCCAGGCGCTGATGCGCAAGGCGCTGGAACAGTTGAAAGGGTTGGAAAACCTGTCCGGCGATCTGTACGAGAAGATCAGCAAGGCGCTCGACGCCTGATTTTTTCACGCTGAATAGATCAAGGGACGGCTTTTGCCGTCCCTTTTTTTATCCGTTCAATTCGCCGCCTGGCGCGGGCTGGCCCCGGTAACCGGCGGCGATAATACCCGTTCCAGCACTTCGGCTTCCAGTTCCGCCAGCCGGGCCGAGCCTTTGCGGCGCGGCCGCGGCAGATCGAGGGAGAGATCCAGCCCGATACGCCCCTCTTCAATCAGGATCACCCGATCCGCCAGCGCGATGGCTTCGCTGACGTCGTGCGTGACCAACAGCACGGTAAAACCGTGCTGTTGCCACAGCGTTTCTATCAGCCCCTGCATCTCGATGCGCGTCAGGGCATCCAGCGCCCCGAGCGGTTCGTCCAACAGCAGCAGGCGAGGGCGGTGGATCAGCGCGCGCGCCAGGGCGACCCGTTGCTTTTGCCCGCCGGACAGCGCTGCCGGCCAGTCGCGGGCGCGATCCGCCAAGCCGACCGCGTCCAGCGCCTGCAGCGCCGCATCGCGCCACTGGCCGCGCAGCCCCAGCCCCACGTTGTCGATCACTGTTTTCCACGGCAGCAGGCGCGCATCCTGAAACATCAGCCGGGTATCCTCTTTAACGGCGGCAAGCGGCGCGTTGCCGCTGAGCAGCACGCCGCTGCTGGCCTGTTCCAGGCCGGCCAGCAGGCGCAGCAGGGTGCTTTTGCCGCAGCCGCTGCGGCCGACCACCGCCACGAACTGCCCGGCGGAGATGTGCAGCTGAATATTGTCCAGCACTGTGCGGTTGCCGTAACCTTTGCCGATGGACTCCAGCGTCACCGGCGTGCCTTGCGCAAGGCGAGCGGGAAGGGTCATAGTGCTTCTCCCTGTTTCAGTTGATAGGCCGGATGCCAGCGCAACCAGACGCGCTCCAGCAGCTGCGCGCCCACGTCCGCCAGCTTGCCGAGCAGGGCGTACAGCACGATGGCCACCACTACCACATCGGTTTGCAGAAATTCACGCGCGTTCATCGCCAGATAGCCGATGCCCGAATTGGCCGAGATGGTTTCGGCGACGATCAGCGTCAGCCACATGAAGCCGAGAGCGAAACGCACGCCAACCATAATCGACGGCAGCGCGCCCGGCAGCACCACCTGTGTAAACAGGCGGAAACCGCTCAGGCCGTAGCTGCGGGCCATCTCCAACAGGCCGCGATCGATGTTTTTGATGCCGTGGTAGGTATTGAGATAAATCGGGAACAGCGTACCGAGCGCCACCAGAAAGATCTTGGCGGATTCATCGATGCCGAACCACAGGATCACCAACGGGATCAGCGCCAGGTGCGGCACGTTGCGGATCATTTGCACCGAGCTGTCCAGCAGGCGTTCGCCCCAGCGCGACAGCCCGGTAATAAAGCCGAGGGTAAGCCCGATGCTGCCGCCGATGGCAAAGCCGATCAACGCGCGCTGGCTGCTGATGCTCAGATGCTGCCACAGTTCGCCGCTTTGGCTCAGGCTCCAGAAGGCGGCCAGCACTGCGCTCGGCGCCGGTAAAATGCGGTTGGACAGCCAGCCGGTTTCGACGGCGATCTGCCAGAGGATCACCAGCGCCAGCGGCAGCGCCCAGGGGGCCAGCCGATACAGGATGCGTTGCGCGTTCTTTGCCATCGGGGCGCTCCTCAGCTCTGCGACACTTTTTGCGGAACATAGATGTTGGCCACCACTTCGCCCTGCGGGCGCACCGGCTGAAGGCGCGCGGGCGTTTCCTCCTGCGCCAGATCGAGGTGCGGGAACAGCAGTTCGCCGACGCGGTAGGCCTCTTCCAGATGTGGATAGCCGGAGAGAATAAAGGTGTCGATGCCCAGATCGGCATATTCCTGCATGCGCGCCGCGACCGTCGGGCCGTCGCCCACCAGCGCGGTGCCGGCGCCGCCGCGCACCAGGCCGATGCCGGCCCACAGGTTCGGGCTGATCTCCAGGTTATCCTTTTTGCCGCCGTGTAGCGCCGCCATGCGCCGTTGGCCGACGGAGTCGAAACGCGCAAAGGCCTGCTGCGCGTTAGCGATGGTTTCCTCATCGAGGTGCGCGATCAGCCGGTCGGCGGCGCGCCAGGCCTCTTCGGTGGTTTCACGCACGATGACATGCAGGCGGATACCGAAGCGTACCTGGCGGCCTTTCGCCGCTGCTTTGGCGCGCACCTCTTCGATCTTCTCTTTAACCTGCGCCGGCGGCTCTCCCCAGGTGAGATACAGTTCTACCTGTTCGGCGGCCAGATCCTGCGCGGCGGCGGAGGATCCGCCGAAATAGAGCGGCGGGCGCGGCTGCTGCACCGGCGGGAAGAGCAGTTTGGCGCCTTTCACCTGAATATGCTTGCCGTCGAAATCGACGGTTTCGCCTTCCAGCACCCGGCGCCAGATATGGGTGAACTCGGTTGAGGCTTCGTAGCGCTCTTCATGGCTCAGGTGCAGCCCCTCGGCCGCCAGCTCTTCCGGATCGCCGCCGGTGACCAGATTGAACAGCGCACGCCCATTGGACAGGCGATCCAGCGTCGCCGCCTGGCGCGCCGCCAGCGTAGGGGAGATGATGCCCGGCCGCAGCGCGACCAAAAACTTCAGCCGCTGGGTGACCGGGATCAGCGAGGCGGCCACCAGCCAGGAGTCTTCGCACGAGCGGCCGGTGGGGATCAGTACCCCACCGAATCCCAGCCGATCCGCCGCCTGGGCGATCTGCTGCAAATAACCGTGATCGACGCTGCGCGCGCCCTGTGCGCTGCCAAGATAGTGGCCGTCGCCGTGGGTGGGTAAAAACCAGAAAACGTTCAGGCTCATCGTTAATCTTCTCCCATGAGTTATTGTGCGCTTGGGCGCCAGATGCGTTGCGAGATGTCAACCTTCACCGGCACCAGCCGGTTGGCGTAAAACAGGTCGGCGGTTTGCTGCTGCGCGGCGATCGTCCGCGCATCGAGCGGTGTGATGGCGGTCGGCGGGCGGTGATCCAGATAGCTGGCGATCACCGGTTCCGGCAGCCCCATGGCGTTAGCCAGCAGGGTCACGCTTTGCGCCCGGTCGCTGCGGGTGAGCGCATCGGCCTGGGTCAGCACCGTCAAGACCTGGCTGATAAAGGCGCCGTTGGCTTCGACATAGGGGCGCGCCGCCAGATAGAAGGAACCGGTCTGGTTCAGATCGGTGCCGTCGCCGAGCACTCGCACGCCGCCCTGTAGCAGCGCGGCGGAATAATAAGGATCCCAGATGGCCCAGGCGTCGACGTTGCCCTGTTGGAAGGCGGCGCGCGCATCGGCGGGCGTCAGATAGGCGGGCTGGATATCGGTGAACTGCAGGCCGGCCTTTTGCAGCGATCGCAGCAGCAGATTGTGCGAACTGGATCCTTTCTGGAAGGCGACCTTATGGCCTTTCAGATCGGCGACGTTTTTTATCGGGCTGTTTTCCGGCACCAGGATCACTTCCGCCTTGGGTTTGGGCGGCTCAACGCCGACATACAGCAGGTCAGCGCCGGCCGCCTGCGCGAAGATCGGCGGAATATCTCCGGTGCTGCCCAGATCTATGCTGCCGACGTTCAAGGCCTCCAGCATCTGCGGGCCGGCGGGAAACTCGATCCAGCTGATGCGGGTGGCGGGGAAACGTTCCTCCAGCAGCCGGTGGCTCTTCGCCAGCACCAGGCTGACCGATCCTTTTTGGTAGCCGATGCGGAACTGCGCCGGATCCTGCGCAGCGGCGGCATTGGCCCAGACCAGCGACAGCAGGCCAGTGAGGGTAGCGGCGCTCAGCCAGCGCCGTAAAGCGATGCGTTTTTTCATTCAGGCTCTCCTTTTCCAGGCCTTTCAGGCGGTCTGACGTGCCGCCAGCGGCGAGGCGACGCGCAGCGCGGGCGGTTTGCGGCGGCCAAGCGCCAGATAAAAACTGGCCAACGCCTCTTCCAGCCGGGTAGCGACGGCGTCGGTGAGCGTGGCGCCTTCACCGGTCAGTTGGACCTGGCTGTCGTCGGCGAATACGCCGTGCAGCACTTCCTGCGCTTTCAACGCTGCCAGCACCGGTTTGAGCGCATAGTCCACCGCCAGCATGTGGCCGATCGAACCGCCGGTTGCCAGCGGCAGCACTACCTTATGATCCAGAGCGCGTTCCGGCAGCAGATCCAGCAAGGTCTTCAGCGCGCCGGAAAACGACGCTTTATAAACCGGCGTGGAAATCAGCAGGCCGTCGGCCTGCGCCAGCTGGTCGGCAAACGCCTTGATCGCCGGGCTGTTGAAGTTGGCATACAGCAGGTCTTCGGCATCGAAGTCGTGCAGGGTATAAGCCGTCACTTCCACCCCTTGCTGCCGCAGCCAGTTCTGGCTCAGCGCGAGCAGTGCGGCGGAACGTGATGGGATGCGTGGGCTGCCGGCCAGTGATATAACGCGCATTGCCACTCCTTATAACTAAAAGTTAGGTTTAATTAGAAAATCAACAGGAAGTGTTTTAAACCTACCAGCAATCGGGCGCGTTTTTTAAATCTCATTTTTTGATTTCGATATGCGCAAAAGCGGATTGGCGCCGATTTGGCGGCGAAGCGGGAAAACGGTTGCGTAAAAACGGCTTTTTTTGCCTTTAATCAATTCCAATTGGGCGGGGGATACCGGATAATACGCCCCCGGTTTGCAACCGGGAAATCAGGAGAGTCCATGTACTACCCCCTCATCAGGAAAGCGTTGTTCCAGCTCGATCCGGAACGTGCGCACGAAGTGACCTTTCGTCAGCTCAGCCGTATTACCGGCACCCCATTAGCGTTTCTTGTTCGCCAGTCCGTGCCGACCAAACCGGTCAGCTGCATGGGGCTGTCGTTTAAAAACCCGCTGGGATTGGCCGCCGGTCTGGATAAAAACGGCGAGTGCATCGATGCGTTCGGCGCGATGGGCTTCGGCCATGTGGAAGTCGGCACCGTGACGCCGCGCCCGCAACCGGGCAACGACAAGCCGCGCTTGTTCCGCGTGGTCGAGGCGGAAGGCCTGATCAACCGCATGGGGTTCAATAACCATGGCGTGGACAATCTGGTTGAAAACGTTAAGAAATCCCATTTCGGCGGCATTCTTGGGATCAATATCGGCAAGAATAAAGACACCCCGGTCGAACAGGGCAAAGACGATTATTTGATCTGCATGGATAAAGTTTATCCGTATGCCGGTTATATCGCGATTAACATCTCTTCACCGAATACGCCGGGGTTACGATCCTTACAGTATGGCGAAGCGCTGGACGATCTTTTGGCGGCGATTAAAAATAAGCAGCAGGAATTACATGCGCGCCATCACAAATATGTGCCGGTGGCGGTAAAGATCGCGCCGGATCTTTCAGAAGAAGAATTGATCCAAATTGCCGATAGCCTGGTGCGGCATAATATCGATGGCGTGATCGCCACCAATACCACGTTGGATCGAAAATTAATCCAGGGGCTGAATTACTGCGAACAAGCGGGCGGGTTAAGTGGGCGTCCGTTGCAATCACGCAGCACCGAAGTGATCCGTCGTCTCTCCACCGAACTGCAAGGGCGCCTGCCGATTATCGGCGTGGGCGGCATCGATTCGCTGACGGCGGCGCGCGAAAAAATGGAGGCCGGCGCGAGCCTGCTGCAAATTTATTCCGGATTTATCTATCATGGCCCACGTTTGATTAAAGATATCGTTACCCATATCTAATATTTTTCCTCTCATTTTATTCCGGGGGTTTATTTCTGCCCCCGGCTCGTCTATATTTTGTTCGTTAGCATAAATATCGTTCGCGGAATTATCCGATGTTTAAGCTATTTTATCGGTGATAAAATCGCCTTTTAGGGTGAGTGCGGCGTTGGCATAGGCAGCGAGAAGGATACGAAATGAAGATAAAACCTGACGATAATTGGCGTTGGTATTTTGATGCCGAACACGATCGGCTAATGCTGGATTTAGCTAATGGTATGATCTTTCGTTCACGTTTCCCGGCCAAAATGTTAACGCCGGACGCCTTCGATGAATGCGCTTTTTGCGTGGACGACGCTGCCCTTTATTTCACCTATGAAGAACAGTGCAAACAGGTCAAACTCAGCCATGAGCAGCGCGCCGAGCTGGTGTTGAATGCGCTGGTCGCCTACCGTTTCCTGAAACCGCTGATGCCGAAGAGCTGGCATTTTTCGCAGCAGCATTATCCGTTGCAGCCGAAAAACGGCGAGCTGGCGGCGGTGAAAGTGATGGAAAGCGGCGCGGAAGCGCGCCTGCTGGTGGTAGAGGCCGGGGATAACGCCAGCCTGTGCCTGCTGGCGCAAAATCAGCTGACGGTCGCTGGCCGCACCATGGTATTGGGCGATGCCATCAAGGTGATGCACGATCGGTTGAAACCCTGCGCGCAGGATGAAAGCGCCGCCCCGGCTTACGACAGGGCGGTATAAGGCGGATTACGCCAGGGTCAAATCACTTTTCGGGATGCAGCTGCAGCACAGGATGGTGCCGTTGTCGCCCAGCGCGCTTTTCTTCAGGGGCGCGACGTCACCGCTCAGCAACGTAATGCGGCAGCTGCCGCAAATCCCGGCGCGGCAGGAGTAAGGGACGCGAATGCCTTGCTGTTCCAGCTGTTCGAGCAGGATCTGCTGGTTGTTGCCGGTAAACACCTTTCCTTCGTATTCGATAGTGACGCTGTGCTCGCTGTCTTGCGGCGCTTGCACGCTCTCCACCACTTTCCCGGCGCCATAAGGGCGCGGCGGCTTGGTCGACAGCACTTCCACCGTATCGCCCACGCGAATGATGCCGCTGTTACGCGCGATCATATTCTGGCCAAAATCGATGTCGCCGTTGTCGGCGGAACGGAATTTTTGCAGCGTGCTCAGCGGTTCGCCGCTCGGGTGCTTGCGGCCGCGCTCGGTGCTGACGGTGGTGAGCACGCAGCGGCTGCAGGGTTTCACCAGATCGAACATGACGTCGCCGACGCGGATCACCTGCCAGCCGTCCTCGGCCCAGGCGGTTGCGCCGCTCACCACCAGATTGGGGCGGAACTGCTCCAGCTTGATGCTGCCGGGGCAACGCTGCTGCAGATCGTTGAACGAAGCCTGGTTAATCAGCAAATAAGGATAGCCGTCGGCAAACGTCAGCGGGATTTCGGGGTGCTTCTTCACCCGGCGGGTCAACTCCGGCCCCAGCCAGCGCAGCTGTACGTCACGCTGGAAATAGCCGCTCAGCCAGCGGTTGATCTCATCCGGCGCGATCAGCGCGGTGAAATGGTTGCCCCATACCTCGGTCGGCTGCGGCGCGGCGGCGAAGTCGCTGAAGCGAATGGCGGCGCTTTCGCCGTCCGGTGCGGTCAGGAATAGCCCGTCTGGCAGCAGCGCCGGCGTGAACAGCACCATCTGCGGGTATTGGCGCGCGGTAATAAAGGTGCCATCCGGCTCGGTGATCATAAAGTTGCGGTCGAAGGCCAGACCGCTGCTACCGACCTGGGCGTAAGAAAGCTGCAGACCGCGCAGTGATTTAACCGGATGGACGTAGAGTCTGGAAAGCGTGATCACCCTTATCTCCGTGCGATTATTAAATAGAAGGGAGCAACTTTATGACAAGCGGTGCGGATTAGCTATAATGCGCAACAATTTTCTTTTTGGTGATAAGTACGATATGAACTCTCTGTTTGCCAGCACGGCGCGTGGATTGGAAGAACTGTTAAAAAGCGAGCTGGAAGCGCTTGGCGCTCACGACTGCAAAGTGGTGCAGGGTGGGGTACATTTTCAGGGTGACGATCGTCTTCTGTACCAAAGCCTGCTGTGGAGCCGCCTGGCTTCGCGCATTCTGTTGCCGCTGAACGAATTCCGCGTGCACAGCGATCTGGATCTGTACCTTGGGGTGCAGGCGATCGACTGGCCGAGTATTTTTGGCGTGGATAAAACCTTTGCCGTACATTTCAGCGGCGTGAACGAAGAGATCCGCAACAGCCAATATGGCGCACTGAAGGTGAAAGACGCCATCGTCGACAGCTTCACCCGTAAACTTGACCAACGCCCAACGGTTGCCAAGCAGCAGCCGGATATTCGCGTTAACGTCTTCCTGCAGCGCGATATGGCCAGCGTGGCGCTCGATCTGAGCGGCGAAGGCCTGCACCAGCGCGGCTACCGCGATCTCACCGGCCAGGCGCCGCTGAAGGAAAACCTGGCGGCCGCCATCGTGCTGCGTTCCGGCTGGCAGCCGGGCACGCCGATGCTCGATCCGATGTGCGGCTCCGGCACGCTCTTGATCGAAGCGGCAATGATCGCTGCCGATCGCGCGCCGGGCCTGCACCGCCAACACTGGGGCTTCAGCGCCTGGAACGGCCACAACGCCGAACTGTGGCGTGAAGTCACCACCGAAGCGCAGGTGCGCGCACGCCGCGGCCTGCAGGAAACCGCCTCTCGCTTCTTCGGCTCCGATATCGATCGTCGGGTGATTGAAATGGCGCGCGGCAACGCCCGCCGCGCCGGCGTCGCCGAGCTGATCACCTTCAACGTCGGCGACGTGGCGCGCTTGACCAATCCGCTGCCGGAAGGCCCGCACGGCACCGTGATCAGCAACCCGCCGTACGGTGAGCGTCTGGAAAGCGAACCGGCGCTGATCGCGCTGCACAACATGCTGGGCCGCGTGATGAAAAGCGCCTTCGGCGGCTGGCAGCTTTCGCTGTTCAGCGCCTCGCCGGAGCTGTTGAGCTGCCTGCAGCTGCGCGCCGAGCGCCAGTTCAAGGCGAAAAACGGCCCGCTGGAGTGCGTGCAGAAAAACTATCAGCTGGCGGCGAACCCGGCCGGCGCCACTACCGGCGGCGTGCAGGTGGCGGAAGATTTCGCCAACCGTCTGCGCAAGAACTTGAAGAAGCTCGACAAGTGGGCGAAACAGCAGGGCATTGAATGCTACCGCCTGTACGATGCCGATCTGCCAGAATACAACGTCGCGGTGGACCGCTACGGCAGCAAGGTGGTGGTGCAGGAATATGCGCCGCCGAAAACCGTCGATGCGCAAAAAGCGCGTCAGCGCCTGTTCGATGTGATCAACGCGACGCTGGCGGTGCTGGAATTGCCGTCGAATCAGCTGATCCTGAAAACCCGCGAGCGGCAGAAGGGTAAGAACCAGTACGAGAAACTGGCGCAGAAAGGCGAATTCCTGCTGGTGGAAGAGTATAACGCCAAGCTGTGGGTCAACCTGACCGACTATCTCGATACCGGCCTGTTCCTCGATCACCGCATCGCGCGCCGCATGCTGGGCGAGATGAGCAACGGCAAGGACTTCCTCAACCTGTTCGCCTATACTGGCACCGCCAGCGTGCACGCCGGGCTGGGCGGCGCGCGCAGCACCACCACGGTGGACATGTCGCGTACCTATCTGGAATGGGCGGAGAAGAACCTGCGCGCCAACGGCCTGACCGGCCGTCAGCATCGGTTGATCCAGGCCGACTGCCTGTCGTGGCTGAGCAACGCCAACGAACAGTTCGACGTGATCTTCATCGATCCGCCGACGTTCTCCAACTCCAAGCGGATGGAGAACACTTTTGACGTGCAGCGCGATCATCTGGCGCTGATGAAAGATTTGAAACGGTTGCTGCGCCGTAACGGAACCATCATGTTCTCGAACAACAAGCGCGGTTTCCAAATGGATATGGCAGGGCTGAGCGCGCTGGGCCTGGAGGCGAAAGAGATCACCGCCAAGACGCTGTCGCAGGACTTTGCCCGTAACCGTCAGATCCACAACTGCTGGCTGGTGACTCACGCCGGCGAAGGAAAATAATTACTATGTCGTTAATCAGCATGTCCGGTGCCTGGCTCTCTTTCAGCGATGCGCCGCTTTTAGACAACACCGAAATTCATATCGAAGACAACGAGCGCGTGTGTCTGGTCGGGCGCAACGGCGCCGGTAAGTCCACGCTGCTGAAGATCCTTGGCAAAGAGATCCCGCTTGACGACGGCCGGGTGATCTACGAACAGGATCTGATCGTGGCGCGCCTGCAACAGGATCCGCCGCGCAATATCGGCGGCAGCGTGTTCGACTTCGTGGCCGAAGGCGTCGCGGAGCAGGCGGAACACCTGAAGGCGTATCATGCGATTTCCCACCTGGTGGAGAGCGATCCGAGCGAGAAAAACCTGGCGCGCATGGCGCAAATCATGGAGATCCTCGACCACCAGGGGCTGTGGCAGCTTGACAGCCGCATCAGCGAAGTGCTGCTGCAGCTGGGGCTGAACGGCGACGCCGAGCTTTCCTCGCTGTCCGGCGGCTGGCTGCGTAAAGCGGCACTGGGCCGCGCGCTGGTGAGCTCGCCGCGCGTGCTGCTGCTCGACGAACCGACCAACCACTTGGATATCGAAACCATCGACTGGCTGGAAGGCTTCCTGAAAGAGTTTGACGGCAGCATCGTCTTCATCTCGCACGACCGTTCGTTTATCCGCAACATGGCGACGCGCATCGTCGATCTGGATCGCGGCAAGCTGGTTTCCTGGCCGGGCAACTACGATCTGTATCTGCAGAGCAAAGAAGAAGCGCTGCGGGTGGAAGAGCTGCAAAACGCCGAGTTCGATCGCAAGCTGGCGCAGGAAGAGGTCTGGATCCGTCAGGGCATCAAAGCGCGCCGTACCCGTAACGAGGGGCGCGTGCGCGCGCTGAAGGCGCTGCGCGTCGAGCGTTCAGAGCGCCGTGAAGTGATGGGCACCGCCAAGATGCAGGTGGAAGAGGCGACCCGCTCCGGCAAAATCGTATTCGAGCTGGAAGACGTCAACTATCAGGTCGGCGAAAAAGTGCTGGTGCGCGGTTTCTCCGCTCAGGTACAGCGCGGCGACAAGATTGCGCTGGTGGGGCCGAACGGCTGTGGCAAAACTACGCTGCTGAAACTGATGCTCGGTCAGCTGAAAGCCGACAGCGGCCGCGTGCACTGCGGCACCAAGCTGGAAGTGGCTTACTTCGACCAGCACCGCGCGGATCTCGATCCGGAGCGCACGGTGATGGACAACCTGGCGGAGGGCAAGCAGGAAGTGATGGTCAACGGCCGTCCTCGTCACGTCTTGGGCTACCTGCAGGACTTCCTGTTCCACCCGAAACGTGCGATGACGCCGGTGAAGGCACTTTCGGGCGGTGAGCGTAACCGCCTGCTGTTGGCTAAGCTGTTTCTGAAACCGAGCAATCTGCTGATCCTCGATGAACCAACCAACGATCTCGACGTCGAAACGCTGGAGCTGCTGGAAGAGCTGATCGACGGCTATCAGGGCACCGTGCTGCTGGTCAGCCACGATCGCCAGTTCGTCGACAACTCGGTGACCGAGTGCTGGATCTTTGAAGGCAACGGCGTGATCAACGCCTTCGTCGGCGGCTATTACGATGCGCATCATCAGCGCGCCACGGCGAAACCGATTCGTCAGGCGGCGCCGAGCGCGAGCAAACCGGCGGCGGAGAAAAAGGCCGAACAGCCGAAGAAAGCGGCGGCCAAGCTGAGTTACAACCTGCTGCGCGAACTGGAACAGCTGCCGCAGCGGCTCGAACAGCTGGAGGCGGAAATCGAAGCGCTGCAGGCGCAGATGAGCGATGCCGACTTCTTCACGCGGCCGCACAGCGAAACGCAAGAAGTGCTGACGGCGCTGGCTAACGCAGAGCAGGAGCTCGAGCAGGCCTTCACCCGTTGGGAAGAGCTGGAAGCGATGAAAAACGGCTGACCGTTGCGATACCGCCCGCGCGCTGCTGCGGGCGGTATCGACGTGCCGGTGAGCAACGTTATTGAGGAGGAATATGGTGTGTTCCCACAACAATCATCAGCAGCATAGTCATTCCGTACCTTCGGCGGAGCAGCAGGATAACCTGATGCTGTGCCCGCAGTGCGACATGCTGGTGGCGCTACCGCCGCTGGCCTATGGCAGCAAAGCGGTATGCCCGCGCTGCAAAACCACGCTCAGCGTCCGCTGGGACGAACCGCGCAAGCGGCCGATCGGTTACGCGCTCAGTGCCTTGTTCATGCTGGTGCTGGCCAACATTTTCCCGTTTATCAACATGCGCGTCGCCGGCCTCGGCAACGAAATCCGGCTGATTCAAATCCCGGAGGTCATGGTGGCGGAAGATTACGCCAGTATGGCCACCTTGTTTATGGTGTTCGTGCAGCTGATCCCGGCGTTTTGCATGGTGGCGATCGTTCTGCTGTGCGCCAAAGTGCGCTTGCCGCTGGGGCTCAAAGAGTGGATGGCCCGGGTGCTGTTCCAGTTCAAAACCTGGTGCATGGTGGAAATTTTCCTCGCCGGGGTGCTGGTCAGCTTCGTCAAGCTGATGGCCTACGGCGATATCGGCATCGGCAGCAGCTTCGTGCCTTATTGCCTGTTCTGCCTGCTGCAGGTGCGCGCCTTCCAGTGCGTGGATCGGCGCTGGCTGTGGCAGGACATCGAACCGGCGCCGCGTCTCGATCGTCCGCTGACGGTGGGGCGCACCGGCATGCGCCAGGGCGTACGCTCCTGCGCCTGCTGCACGGCGATCCTGCCGGCCAATCAGGTACGCTGCCCGCGCTGCCACACCAACGGCTACGTGCGCCGCCGCCACAGCCTGCAGTGGACGCTGGCGCTGCTGGTGACCTCCATCATGCTGTATATCCCGGCCAACCTGATGCCGATCATGGTGACCGAGGCGCTGGGCAACAAGATGAATTCCACCATCATGGCGGGGGTGATCCTGCTGTGGGGGGACGGCTCTTATCCGGTGGCGATGGTGATTTTCATCGCCAGTATCATGGTGCCGTCGCTGAAAATGCTGGCGATCGGCTGGCTGTGCTGGGATGCCAACGGCAGGAAGAAGCCGCGTGCCGACAGCGAGCGGATGCACCTGATTTATGAAGTGGTCGAGTTCGTTGGCCGCTGGTCAATGATCGACGTATTTGTGATCGCCGTATTGTCGGCGCTGGTGCGAATGGGGCAGTTGATGAGCATTTATCCTGCGACGGGCGCCGTGCTGTTCGCGCTGGTGGTGATCCTCACCATGTTCGCCGCCATGACATTTGATCCCCGGCTGACCTGGGATCGCGCAAGTGAAACAATCAACAAGGAGCCGCAAGGTGACGGAAAATAATCATAGCGTCGCAGACGTTGAGAAGATCAAACGCTGGTCGCCGGTGTGGATCATTCCCATCGTGACCGCGCTGATCGGCGCCTGGATCCTGTTTTACCACTTCAGCCATCAGGGGCCGGTGGTGACGCTGGTCACCACGACGGCGGAAGGGCTGGAAGCGGGTAAAACCAAAATCAAAAGCCGCAGCGTGGACGTCGGCGTGGTGGAAACCGTCACGCTGAGCGATGATCTGAGCAAGGTGATGGTGCAAGCGCGTCTCAATTCCGGCATGGAGAAATTGCTGCGTCAGGACTCCGCCTTCTGGGTGGTGAAGCCGCAGATCGGCCGTGAAGGCGTCTCCGGGCTGGGCACGCTGCTGTCCGGCGCTTATATCGAACTGCAGCCGGGCAGCAAGGGCAAAGACGGCAAAGACAACTATCAGCTGCTCGACGCGCCGCCGCTGGCCTCCCCGGACGCCAAGGGGCTGCGCATCGTGCTGGACAGCGAGAAATCGGGCCAGCTCAACGCCGGCGATCCGGTGCTGTTCCGCGGCTATCGCGTCGGGTCGGTGGAAACCAGCTACTTCGATCCTAAAGAACGCGCCATGCGCTATCAGCTGTTCATCACCGCGCCTTACGACCAGCTGGTCACCACCAACGTACGCTTCTGGAAAGACAGCGGCGTGGCGTTCGACATGTCGGCGCAGGGCATGCGGGTGGAGATGGGATCGCTGACTACCCTGTTCAGCGGCGGCGTCAGCTTCGACGTGCCGGACGGCTGGGATCGCGGTGAACTGGCGAAAGAGAAGGCGGAGTACCAGCTGTTCGACAACCAGCGCAGCACGCAGGATTCGCTGTATACCGTGCATAAGGATTACCTGCTGTTCTTCTCCGATTCGGTACGCGGCCTGCAGCCGGGCGCTCCGGTCGAATTCCGCGGCATCCGCCTGGGCACGGTGGCTCAGGTGCCGTTCTACAAAGAGGGCATGGCGCAGCGTCTGGATAACGACTACCGCATTCCGGTGCTGATCCGCATCGAGCCGGATCGCTTCCAGAAACAGCTGGGCGGTAATTTCGATATCGAAGGGCACTTGAAAGACGCCGAGTCCCGCGGCATGCGCGCCTCGATGAAGTCCGCCAACCTGCTGACCGGTTCGCTGTATATCGATCTCGACTTCTATCCGCAGGAGAAACCGTGGAAAGGGCCGCGCGAGCTGTTCGGTTATCCGCTGATGCCGACCACCAGCGGCGGGCTGGCGCAGATCCAGCAGAAACTGATGCAGACGCTGGACAAGATCAACGCGATGCCGATCAATCCGATGATCAACGAGGCGACGAAGACGCTGGCGGAAAGCCAGAAAACCATGAAGTCGACGCAGCAGACCATGAAGTCGTTGAACGACATCATCGCCAGCAAAGAGATGCAGGCGCTGCCGCAGGACATGCAGAAAACGCTGCTGGAGCTGAACCGCAGCATGAAAGGGTTCCAGCCTGGTTCACCGGCTTACAACAAGATGGTGGGCGATATGCAGCGCCTCGACCAGGTGTTGCGTGAGCTGCAACCGGTGCTGCGCACCCTGAATGAGAAGAGCAACGCGCTGGTGTTTGAAGCCGCCGGCAGCACTGACCCTCAGCCGAAGAAGGCCACGAAATGATGAAATGGATCCCGGTAGCCCTGGCGCTGTTGCTCAGCGCCTGCAGCAGTTCGCCACAGAAGACCTACTATCAGTTGCCGGCGCTGGGTGCGCCGGCCGCTGCCAGCAGCAGCGGCGCTTCCACGCGCCAGCTGTGGCTGGAGCACGTGAGTGTGGCGGATTATCTGGCGCAGAGCGGCGTGGTGTATCAAACCAACGACGTACAGTATGTGATAGCCCAGAACAACCTGTGGGCCAGCCCGCTCGACCAGCAGCTGCAGCAAACGCTGGTCACCAACCTGAGCAGCGCGCTGCCAGGCTGGGTGGTTTCTTCGCAACCGATGAGCAGCGATCAGGATGTGCTGAACGTGACCATCAGCGGTTTCCATGGCCGCTTTGACGGCAAGGCGATCGTTCGCGGCGAGTGGGTGCTGAACCGCCAGGGGCGCTTGATCAAACGGCCTTTCAGCCTGGAGTTGAAACAGGGTGAGGACGGCTATGATGCCCTGGTGCGCACGCTGGCGCAGGGCTGGCAGCAGGAAGCCCAGGCTATCGCAGCACAGATGGGCGGCATTTAGTCATAATTTGGTCTAAAATCGTCTAATCCCTGTCAGCGTGAAAAGTCTTTTTTCTCCCTGGCAGGGATTTCTTTTTCATTTCAAAAAGTTAAACCCTTTCCCGGCAGATCAGCCACTTAGCACTTTCCTCGGGCGTAGCTCACAAATATGACATTGGCGTGAATTTTGCGCATTGATCTTCTCTTCTTTTAGCGCTATTGATAACTCGTGGCTGCGCAAAAAGCAGCCATTGTTTTCTTTCCACCAGACCAAAATGAGGGAAACGAGGCATGAAGAGACAGAAACGCGATCGTCTGGAAAGGGCGCATTCGAGAGGGTATCAGGCAGGTATTTTAGGGCGTTCCAGGGAACATTGTCCCTACCAATCATCAGTGGACGCCCGGTCTCAATGGCTGGGAGGTTGGCGAGAAGCCATGGAAGACAGGGCTGTGACCGCTTAAGCGGCTCCCTGTCAAATAAAAGGAATAACCTCCGCCTTTGGCGGAGGTTTTTGTTTGTGGCCTCCGAGGTGGCATCACCCAGGGCGCTCTCAGCGGGGTTATTGCTTCGCGCTGGCCTGACGAGGAGCGAGAAAGCGTGATTCATATAGACGGGGTACGCTTTAGGCGCTCTGGCGGTGGGTAAACAGGAGATCCTTAAAGGGAGGGCGGAGGCGGTGCAAGGCATTGAGGGATAAAAGAAATGCCGCCACGAGAGACGTGACGGCATGCGCGATCGTTGGAAAAGAAGGCGGTGGCCGTCTTCTCGTCAGCGTGATTAGAACGCTGCGGTATCCTTGAACAGGCCCACTTTCAGATCGGTAGCGGTATAGATCACTTCGCCGTCAACCAGCACTTCGCCATCGGCGACGCCCATGATCAGCTTGCGGGTGATAACGCGCTTGAAGTTAATGCGGTAAGTCACCTTCTTGGCGGTTGGCAGCACCTGGCCGGTGAACTTGACTTCACCGACGCCCAGCGCGCGGCCTTTGCCTTCGCCGCCCAGCCAACCGAGGTAGAAACCGACCAACTGCCACATGGCATCCAGGCCCAGGCAACCAGGCATGACCGGATCGCCGATAAAGTGGCAACCGAAGAACCATAGGTCCGGATTAATATCCAGCTCCGCTTCCACATAACCTTTGTTGTGAGTCCCGCCGTCTTCGCTCATTTTGACCACGCGGTCCATCATCAACATGTTACCTGCCGGCAACGGTGGGCCACCGGCGCCGAACAGCTCGCCACGGCCGGATGCTTCGAGGTCTTCTTTCGTATAGGAATCGCGTTTATCTACCATGTTCTCAGTAAGCCTTATTTTAATGAAGGACGCAGGTTAGCTAACACGTGTACGCTGAACAAGTCCGATCAGCCGTGGTTGAACCAGTTGAGCCAGCGCAGCGGCCATGGACGACGGCGTTCCTGCAGGCTCACCTGCGCAATCCGTTCCTGAATGGCCGCCAACAAATTCGGCTGTTGTTCATCAGAGTAGAGGCAACCTGTAAGCAAAGGCAAGGCTTCCGCCGCGCTCTCTACCGCCCACAGATGGAATTGCCCCTCGCGTACCGCGTCGACGACATCTTGACGCAGGCACAGGTGGCGCACGTTGGTCACGGGCAATACGACGCCCTGTTTGCCCGTCAGGCCGCGGCGTAAACAAACTTCGAAGAAACCTTCGACCTTTTCGTTAACGCCGCCTATCGGCTGTACGTTGCCGAATTGGTCGACGGAGCCGGTGACGGCGATCTGCTGTGTGATTGGCTGCTGCGACAGAGCGCTGACCAAGGCGCACAGCTCGGCGAGCGAGGCGCTGTCGCCGTCCACTTCACCGTAAGATTGTTCAAAGACGATGGAAGCGGAGAAGGGCAACTGCTGATCCAAATCCAGTTCGGCGATAAGGAACGCCTGCATGATCATCATGCCTTTAGCATGCAGGTTGCCGCCCAGCTCGGCTTTGCGCTCGACGTCGGTAAACTCGCCGTCGCCAAGATGCACGACGCAGCTGATGCGCGAGGGCTCGCCGAAGCTGCGTGGATGGCCGGGATAGTCCAGGACTGACAGGCCGTTGATCTGCCCGACCACTTCACCCTCGGTCTCAATCAGGATCTGGCCCAGCTCAATCTCATCCTGCATACGCTCAGCCAGATAGCTTTCACGCCATTCGCGGGCATTCAACGCTGCCTCAAACGCTTTGGCGGTAATGCGCTCCTCTTCGGCATACAGTGCGGCCTCGGACAGCTGCTGGCCAAGCCAAACAGGCGAGAGTGGCAGGATGCCCTGATCGCCGGTGTAACGCACAGCCTGGACGATCAGCGGCGACCAGGCGTCGGCCGCTAACATCGGCAACTGCCGATCGGCAATCACGCCGTTGACGTAGCCGCACCACTGCGCCATATCATCGACTTCGGTCAGCTGCAGATCGTCTTCGTATTCGCCGTAGACCGCTTGTTCGCTCAGTTCCGGCTCGATATCGTGGAAATCGGCCAGGCCGTGACGGTCGCCGACCACAATCAGCCGCAGGTCCAGCGGCATCGGTGGAATGGCTACCGGCAGCGGGCGGGTTTCGTCTGGCGAAACCCAATGGAACTGGCGCTGGCCGATCATCTGCTTCAGCCGCAGCCATAGCAATGGCTGAGCCAGCAGCGCCCGAGCCGACAGGATCAGGACGCCGCCGTTGGCCTGGTGCACCAGACCCGGTTGCAGGGTAATGTCGCCATTGTGGATCCGTACGCAACCAAACAGCTGCTCCGGTTCAATCCACTCCTGGAACAGACAAGCACCGCCGGCGGCGAAAGGCTCATCGCCACGGCTGGCCGGCTCTATGCTGACCTTGCCATCCTGAATGGCATAGTGGCTGCCGCGGCATGCCGTATTCTTAGCCAGCAGTGGCGTGACGGCGTGAGCGATCAGTTCCAGGTACTCTCGCGTTTCTTGCGCTTTCAACAGCATGAAACGCGGTGGCGATTGAGGATGGCAAAATAGCGTCAGGGCATTTTCCAGCCGAGGCTGAATGGCGGAAAAGGGCACGGGTGCCAACTGAGCGGCGGTATCAAATATCGCCTGATAAGGCGTTACGTCCGGCAATAAAGATTGCCATTCAAGTCGGTTATTGGTCAAAGTGTTAGATGCAATCGTTAAAAAGGGAAAGGGCGATTATACAAGAATAACGGCGGCTTGATACATGTGGAGTGCCAGTTGGCGTCAGGGAGTTTGACATCGCGCGATGACTGTGCAAAAAACAGTCTAAAAGACGGCTTAATTGCCGGGGAAATTCGGCGCAAAGCTGTTATGCTTATTTGAAGTTACGCGGTCACTGAAGAGCTCAAGATGAAATATCAGCAACTGGAAAATCTGGAGAGCGGTTGGAAATGGAAGTACCTGGTGAAGAAGCACCGGGAAGGGGAACTTATTACCCGCTACATTGAAAACAGCGCTGCTCAGGAGGCGGTTAACGAGCTGCTGAAGCTGGAAAATGAGCCGGTCAAGGTACTTGCATGGATTGCCGCTCATATGAATCCGGAGCTGGATAACCGGATGAAACAAACGATCCGCGCCCGCCGCAAACGTCATTTTAACGCAGAACACCAGCATACGCGTAAAAAATCTATCGATCTGGAGTTTTTGGTTTGGCAACGCTTGGCTGCCCTGGCGCGCCGTCGTGGCGTCACGCTGTCGGAAACGGTTGTGCAGCTTATCGAAGATGCTGAGCGCAAAGAGAAGTATGCGAATCAGATGTCGTCGTTGAAAGAAGATTTGAAGGCGATTCTCGATAAAGAACCTAAGTAAACGGGGCAGAGCGCCTTAGTTACACTGGGTCTTGAATGTTCTGATAACAGCAGGACGAAAAAAAACCCCGCAATGCGGGGTTTTTTATTAGGCGAGTAAACTTAGCCCTGAGGCTGAGTTACAACGTCTTTGATACCTTTAACTTCGATCTCTACGCGACGATCTGGTGCCAGGCAGTCGATCTGAGCTTTGGTAGCGCGGCCAGCTTTGTAGCCACAGGTGTTGCCAGTAACTGGATCAGCTTTGCCCATGCCACGTGCAGAGATTTTGTCTGACGGGATGCCTTTGGAGACCAGGTAGTCAACAACGCTTTGTGCGCGTTTTTCAGACAGTTTCTGGTTGTACTGAGCAGAACCAACGGCGTCGGTGTAACCCAGAACAACTACGGAACCGTCTTTAGGATCCATAGAGCTCAGCTGGGAGTACAGCTGATCCAGAGCCTGCTGACCTTGTGGCTTCAGAGTTGCTTTGTTGAAGTTGAACAGCACGTCAGACTTCAGAGTGAAACGCTTGGTTTCAACAACTGGAGCCGGAGCTGGAGCTGGAGCAACTGGAGCAACTACGTCATCCTGACCGAAGCGATAAGAAACGCCCAGGCTCAGCATGGTGTTGTCTGGACGTGCGCCAACGGTACCTGCGTCACCGATGTTGCTTACGAACTGGTAGTCCAGGCGGGTAGCCCAGTTTTTGGTCAGTGCGTATTCAACACCAACAGCAGCCAGCGGAGAAACGCCGGTGTCGTGGTCGCTCAGGCGAGTGCCGTTGCCGTAGTTAGCTTTGGAGTCTGCACGCCATACCATACCACCCAGACGAGTGTAGATGTCCAGATCGTCAGCAATTGGGTAGCTCAGTTTAGCGGCCAGTTGAACGCCCTGCGCTTTGAAAGCACCGTTGTTCACGCTGCCTTTGTAAGGCATACGGCCGAGCCAGTCATAGCCCAGTTCGAAGCCCAGGTATTGGTTTGCCTGGTAGCCCAGGAACGCGCCGGCACCCAGCTGATCTTTGTGGGTTGGACCGTTGCCGATACCGTTCTGGTAACCGTTACCGTAGAAACCAGTGTCGTGGTACTGGGACCAGCCCAGTTTAGCACCGGTGTACCAGGTGTTATCTTTTGGAGCGGCTTGCGCTACGGTAGCGAAACCTGCCAGTGCCACTGCTAATGCGATAGCTGTCTTTTTCATTTTGCGCCTCGTTATCATCCAAATAGGCAATGAGCTTTAAAGCTGTTTTAAGCCCTTGGTTAAATTCCTTCGCCAAGGTTTAAGCCCTCGTTTGTTACTCGCCAGTTTTTCTGACGTTATAGAGCAACCTTGGCGATGTAAAGTCTACAACGTGGCGCGAAAGTTACAAGTGTGATGTGATAAGGCTCTAAAAAAAAACGCGGAATCGTACATATTTGCTAACATTCTTAGCCTAAAAAAACGGCGATTCATCGGGCGTTTTTGCTTGGCAAACCGCAGCCGGACTAGCTTTGTGCCTTATCCCGCAAAGGTTCCCTCTACGGGGTGCGAAAATGATGGGAAAAATCCTAAATTTACTTAATGATACAAAGAAGAGTGAATTTTTAGGGTGGAACAGTGTCCGTGAGTCGGGTCAATGTCACGTTGAGGACGCATGATAAACCCGTAGGCATTACCCAATTCTGCCGCACGTCTTAATTTTAGACGATCCTCCTCCGTTAGCTCGGGCAACCAGCCGAGAACCACGCTGTAGTTCCCCGTTTGCAGCGCTTTTTCCATTGCCTCAACCGTATTCACCGGGCTGATTTGGCTCAACTGCACCATTTTATCCACCGGCAGGCCGGATTGCTGCAGCCATTGCTTGCTTAACTTTTGCTGCGGCGTCAGCCACAGAAGCCAGCGAGACTGCTTGCCCAGTTGCTGCAGCAGGGGCAACAGCAGTTGAGCCACTGCGGGCTGGCGCTCGTTGTAAACAAGTTCACTGATCAAGCCATTCTCTTTGCCGACATTTGTGTTCTTCGCAACGCTGTTCGCGGTAAAAGAGCCATGGCTAAAATGAGGTTGGTAGGGTGATTGAGTACGCATAAAGTTCCCGCCCGTCGTGTTACTGTATGTTTATACAGTATCCCTGATTTCGGATAAGATCAACCCAAATTTTCGTAGCGGCTCGCATAATTGCGATCATTTTTTGTACCGGTGTTTTTTGTGATTGGCATGCAGACGGATAGTGCGTATTTTTCTAATTAGTTGTTCACGTTACTTTTTTCATTGATGAGAGAAATAATACGACCGGAACCTAAAAAGGAGGAACGCTATGAAAAGGATGTCGACGAGAAGAATCACGCAGGCTAAAAGTTGCTTCGCGGCGCTGGGCACCATCACCACGCGATCACAGTTTGGCGGCTATGGGCTGTTGGCTGAGGGGGTGATGTTTGCAGTGATAGCGGAAGGCGAGCTGTATTTGCGGGCTACGGCGAGCATGGAACCGGCCTTTCGCGCTCGGGGCATGGTCAATATGGTCTATTCCAAGCGCGGAGTGCCCATCACTTTGCGCTATTACTGGGTTGACGAGTCCCTGTGGCGGGAACGTAACGAATTGGTGGGGCTGGCTTGGCAAGCTGTCAGGGAGGCCCGTCGGGAACAGCGGCTCAAGGCCGGCGACCACGGCAGATTGAAGGCGCTGCCGAATATAGATGTCAATATGGAGCGGCTGTTGTGGCGAGCGGGTATCCGCAACGCCTATGACCTGCGGTTGCAGGGCGCGAAACGCAGCTATCTTAGCCTGCTGCAACAACAGACCAATCTGGGATTGCGAGTCCTGTTGTCGCTGGGCGGTGCGATAGCCGGTTATCATCAGGCGGCATTACCGGCTGAATTGCATAACGAATTGGTGCGCTGGTTCGATCATATGATGGCGATGCGCCGCCATGGACATGAGCCGGTGATTCAGGGCCCGTCGAGCGGGCCCTGAATAATTAGACTGTCTTATTGATTTGGGTGTGCAGCGCGGTGAGTTCCGGCAGAAGTTCGAGCACCAGACCCACCTGCTGCAAAACCAGCTGTTCTTTGCTTTCAGGTTCCGGAACGGCTTGGCGAATACGCTCCGCCAGCTGTTCCAGCGCCTGAGCAATGCGCTGGCTGTTCTGTTCTTCCTGATGCAGGGCGCCGTCCACGTAACACACGGCATCATTGAGCAGGTCGAGCGTGGCAGGGGTATTCAGCCGCTCGCGGTGCGCACCCAACGCCGAGATATAACTCAGGAGTGTGTGGTTCAGGCAGAGCAGGCGGAAGGCGGCTTCCTGCAGCGCCTTGTCGGCCTTGGGATCGGCGGACATGTTGGAGATGACCGAAGCCAGCTCGGCATCGCTGTTGTGGGCATCTCGCCGCGCAATGCGGTAGGCGAGGCCGTTATCCTTACCCTGGTGGTATTGCACCAGAATGGCGTCCAGATAACGGCAGTTGGCATTCAGCGTTTTATCCACCACCGCCGGCAGTTGGCGGAACTTCCAGTCCGGCCAGATAAAGCTGACTGCCGCCCAGGCGATGGCGCAGCCCAGCAAGGTATCGTAAACGCGCGGAGCTGCCACTTCGAATCCTTCACCCAACAGGTTAAAGCACAACAGCACCAGCAGCGTGATGAACATCGTCGCGTGCGCATATTGTACGGTGCGGAAAGCGAAGAACAGAACGCCGGTGATGACGATCAACACCAGCTGTCCTTCCAGTGAAGGCACGAAATAGAGGATTGGCAGGCCGATAAGAATACCGGCTAGGGTGCCGATGATGCGCAATGCCAGGCGTCGGCGGGTGGCACTGTAGTTCGGTTGGCAGACGAACAGGCTGGTCAACAGGATCCAGTAACCGTGCTGCATGCCGGTGAATTGAATGAAGGCGTAACCCACGCACAGCACCACCGACATGCGGATCGCGTGGCGAAACAGGGCCGACTGGGGCGTCAAATGGCGGCTGATGCGCAGCCGGATATCGCTCCAGCCGGTTAAGCGGTCATCGGCCAGGCTGTTCTCTTCCGCTTGCCCGCTGGCCAGCGTCTGCTCTGATTCGATATTGGCCAGCTGCGCATCGATCGCATGCAGGTTTTTCAACAGATGCGCCAGCGCCTTGGTCTGCTCGGTATTGCCCTGGGTTTCGGCGATGCGCGCCAATGCCTCCTGAATGCGGCTGAAAGCCGGTTCAAAGCGCGGGTTGTGCTGGTACTTTTGCCGCAGCAGGATCGATTGCGCCAATTGGCGGCAGGCGCGCGCCTGCATGCTCAGCAAACGCTGGAAGCGGAACAAAATGTCGCTGTGGCGGAATTGCCGGCTGAGTGCGTGGTACTGAACGTGGGAAGAGCTGGCGCGTTCGTGGATATCCTGCGCGACAAAATAGTAGTGCAAGGTGCGGCGGGTGCCACGCTGGCCGCGATCGCCTTTCAGGCGCGTCAGCAGCGAGGCTTTGGTTTGGTTAAGCAACGCGACCAGGGCGCTGTTGGCCATCGCGACATCCATCCAGGGCAGATCGGCGTCGCGCTCGGCATCGGGATCGAACAGATTGGCTTTGGCATCCAGATAGTTGGCCAACTGATCGTAGCAGCGCGCCAGGTTCTCTTGCAGCGGCCGGATAGGGAACAGCAGGTGGCCCGCCAGCGTCAGCAGGTTGTACCACAGTGCGCCGATCACCAACAGCAGCGGCTGCTGATACCAGGCATCGTACATGGCGGTGCCGAGCATGGTATAAACCGCGATCAGCAGCGCGCCGAAGGCGATGGTGGCGTAACGTTGCCCCAAGGCACCGAGCAGGATAAAACCGCAGGTCGACGTGGTTAAGCCAAGGGCGAACAACCAGGGGTAGGGGAACAGCAGCTCGATTGAAGCAGAGGCGACAAAGAAGCACACCAGCGTGATCAGCAGGTTGCGTAACCTGCCGGCCAGGCGGTCATCCAAATCAGTCAGGGCCGCCGCCACGACGCCCAGCGTTAGCGGGATGGTCAGCTTGGGAATGCCCAACCACCAGGGAACGGCGGTGGTGCCGATCAGCGCAATAAGGATGCGCAGGTGATACAGCAGGTTGCTGTTGTAGGTATAACGACGAACTGCGGGTGCAAAAGAGAGCACGAAAAACTCCTCAAACGGAGAAAAAATTAACGCTGATGATAGTGGCGGCGAGCATTCTCAATACGCGCTTGCTGGGCCATTTCTACCGAGACGACGCGGCGCCCCACCGGCCACAGCGCGATGGCGGCAATTTTGAAATTGGCGATGCCGACCGGAATACCGATGATCGAAACGCACTGCACGATGCCGGCGGCGATGTGTGACAGGCATAGCCACCAGCCGAACAGCACCAACCAGATAATGTTGAGCAGCGAACCGCCGGCGGAGAGCAGCGCATTGCTTTTTTCCGGGTAGAGTTCATCGACGTGAATTGCCTCATTGCCGAAAGGCACCAGCGACAGCTTGGTGATTTCCCAGCAGGAGCGGGTGAGCGGCAGCGTGATGACCAGCAGCACGCTGAACACCGTGGCGATGAGCCAACCCAGCGTGGTGAAGAAACCGCCCAACACAAAATTAAGAATATTCAGTACAGTACGCATAGACGTCATTCTGCTCTAATGATGGCCAAACCGCGATGCGGGCGTATTCACGATAAAAACGCAAAATCTATTCTACCCTTTTTTTAGCGCTAGAGTGCCACTGCTTATCACAGGTAAACTGGCAGATATCCGTTATTTAATCTCAACATAGTCATGGCGCGACGATATGGAACTTAAAGCGACATTGCTGGGGAAACACCTGGCTCAGCACCCTTATAACCGCGTGCGGTTGCTGCACGCCGGCGTTGAGGTGAGCGGGGAAAAACATGAATATCTGATCCCCTTCAATCAATTGATTCAGGTCAGGTGCAAGCGCGGCATCGTCTGGGGCGAGCTGGAATTTGAATTGCCGGACGAAAAAGTGGTGCGGCTGCACGGCACCGAATGGCAGGAAACGCAGCGTTTTCATCATTATCTGCAGCAGGCCTGGCAGCAGTGGAGCGCAGAAATGAGCGAGGTCAGCGCTGGCGTGTTGCAACAGCAGGTGGCGCAGATCCAGCGCATCGAGCAGCAAGACAAATGGTTTAAAAAGTCTGAGCTGGGCAAGCTGCAGCAGCAAATCCACGAGGCTTTCTCCGCGTTGCCGATGCCGGTGGCGCGTCTGGATGAGTTTGATAACTGCCGGGCTGATTATCATCTGTGTCTGCAATGGCTGCAGCAGGGGCTGCGCAGCGTCGAACAACGCAACCGGCAGTGGACCGAGCGCATGCTGGAGCAACATCACAACTTCTTCCAGACCGTCGAGAGTTCACCGCTCAATGACTCTCAGAGCCGTGCGGTGGTCAACGGCGAGGATTCCGTTCTGGTATTGGCGGGGGCCGGCAGCGGCAAAACGTCGGTGCTGGTGGCGCGCGCCGGCTGGCTGCTGCGCCGTCAGGAGGCGGAGCCGGGCCAAATTTTGCTGTTGGCGTTCGGCCGTCAGGCAGCGAGTGAGATGAATGATCGCATCAAAGCGCGTTTGGGCGATGTCGGCATTCAGGCCAAGACATTCCATGCATTGGCGCTGCAGATCATTCAACAGGGCAGCCGCAAAGCCCCGGCCATCAGCCGATTGGAAACCGATGCCAAAGCGCGCAAAGCGTTGCTGATTACCCATTGGCGACAACAGTGCGCAGAGAAAAAAGCCCAGGCCAAGGGGTGGCGTCAATGGTTGAGCGACGAACTGGAATGGGAAGTGCCGGAAGGCGACTTTTGGCAGGATCAACGCCTGGCGGATCGGCTGGCGGGCCGCTTGGAACGCTGGCTGGGGCTGATGCGCATGCACGGCGGCAGCCAGGCGGAAATGATTGAGCAGGCGGATGAAGAAATCCGCGATCTGTTTTCAAAACGCATCCGGCTGATGGCACCGCTGCTGAAAGCCTGGAAAAGCGCCTTGAAAGAGGAAGGGGCGGTGGACTTCTCCGGTCTGATCCATCAGGCGGTCAATATTCTCGACAAGGGGCGCTTTGTCAGCCCGTGGAAACATATTCTGGTCGATGAGTTTCAGGATATCTCGCCGCAGCGTGCGCTGTTGCTGGCGGCGCTGCGTCGACAAAACAAACAGACCTGCCTGTTTGCGGTGGGGGATGACTGGCAGGCGATTTATCGCTTCAGCGGCGCAGAGTTGACGTTAACCACGGCGTTCACCACTCACTTCGGTGAAGGGGCGCAGTGCGCGCTGGACACCACTTATCGCTTTAATGAACGTATCGGTGAGGTAGCCAACCGGTTCGTGCAGCAGAACCCGCACCAGTTGAAAAAACCGCTCAACAGCCTGAGCAAGGGCAATAAAAAGTCGGTGGCGATCCTGCCGCACGAGCAGCTGGAGCCCTTGCTGGATAAACTGAGCGGCTATGCCAAGCCGGACGAGCGTATCTTGGTACTGGCGCGCTACCATCATCTGAAACCGGAAGCGCTGGCGAAAGCGGCCACCCGCTGGCCCAAGCTGGATCTGGAGTTTATGACCATCCACGCCAGCAAGGGGCAGCAGGCGGAATACGTCATCATCGCCGGTTTGCATGACGGGCGTGACGGTTTCCCGGCCGTGGCGCGCGAGTCGGTGTTGGAAGAGGTGCTGCTGCCACAGCCGGAGGATTTTCCGGATGCCGAAGAGCGCCGCCTGCTGTATGTCGCATTGACTCGCGCCAAACACCAGGTCTGGCTGTTGCAGGATCGTGAACGCCCTTCGGTGTTCGTCGAACAGCTGCAAGATCTTGGCGTACCGGTGCAGAAAAAACCGTAGGCATCAGGCCTGGCGGTAGCCAGGCCGCGAGGACTATTTCAGGCGCTCTTGCAGATAGCGCTGATAGTCGGGGATGGCGATCTCCACCTCGCTTTTGAACAGCGGAGAGTCGATCAGAAAGTCCGCGGTCGAGCGGTTGGTGGCCACCGGGATATTCCATACGGTCGCCAGCCGCAGAAGCGCCTTCACGTCCGGATCGTGCGGTACCGCGTTCAGCGGATCCCAGAAGAAGATCAGCATGTCTATCTTGCCTTCCGCAATCAATGCGCCAACCTGCTGATCACCCCCCATGGGGCCACTCAGCATGCTGGTGACCGGAATGCCGCTGGCGCGCTGGATCAGGTTACCGGTGGTGCCGGTGGCGTACAGCTGGTGCTGCGCCAAAATGCTCTTGTGGCTCTCTACCCACTCCAACAGGGCCTGTTTGCGGTGATCGTGCGCCACCAGCGCAATGTGTTTGCGCGCGGCGATAGTGCGGGTGGTCAATTCCATCTCGGTGTCCTTCGCTAATCGGGGATGTGCGACAGATTACTGAAACTGTTTTTCACTGCCTAGCGTTTGCGCTTGAAAATGCGAAGAAAAGGCGCCTTTGCGGGGAAAGACGCCGGGAAGGATCAGCGAACCGGTTGTTTATTGGCCCACCGCAGAAAACGCTTCTGTGTTTCCTTGTCGGCTTGCTGGAACCAATATTGCAGCATCTGTTCCGACACGTTTTCCCCTTTCAGCGTGACCGTTGGAGCGTTCAGCGGCGTGCCGGCCAGCGAGGGCGTTGAGGGATTATCGGCGTTCGCCTGAACGAAGGCCGCGACGGAGGCGGAGCGATTCTGGCGGTTGTAATCTGTCATCACCTTTTCCAAATCGGCATTGAAGGTGACGCTGTCGGGATGCAGCACGTCATGCCGGAACGGCAGGGCGTTGCCGTCTTTATCGACCACCAGATAATTCAACGTCTTGTCAAAGCGTTGCGCATCGCGATCGTTCTCGATGCGCGGCAGTTCGATCGCCACCTGGCTGATCTTTTGCGTATTGAAGGAGGCAACCAGCGGCAGGGAAGCATATGCCTGCGTATGCTGGCCGGCGCGGACGTTTTTGGTCACTTTAAACAGCAGCTGGTGCTGTCCGCCATCCAGTTCAAGACTGTCGGCGCCTTTTAACAACGAACCTGTCATTTTCTTGCCGTCGACCACCAGCAGGTCGATGTCCGGGGAGAGTTTCAGGGTCGTAGCCGCGGCAGGCATGCTGATGCTGAGCAACGCCGCAACCACCAGACCAAATTTCATCATTATCTCCTTATAAAGTGACGTAGCTCTAAGTGTTGAACACGGCATAGGTTGTGTCAAAATTTTTCAATCGGGCGTTATGTTCACATTTTTACATATTTTATCGCGATTAGACACGACCATGAGCAGCTGAACCGCGACAGCCTCTGACCATAAGATTGCGCTGAAGTTTCCCTCGCGTTGCGCTTAGCCGAGCGGGTGCCGATCGGTTACACTCGAAGCGGAGAGTGGCGGTGTGATAAACGGGAGTTGAAAGATGCAAGATCAAGAGATTATCGAGCTGTTGCAGCAGGTGAAAACTATCGCGCTGGTCGGTGCCAGCGATAACCCGTCGCGGCCCAGCTATGGGGTGATGGCATATCTGTTGGCGCAAGGCTACCAGGTGATCCCGGTCAGCCCAAAACTGGCGGGGCAGACGCTGCTGGGGCAGCCGGTTTACGCTACGCTGGCCGCTATACCGCAGCCGGTGGATATGGTTGACGTGTTTCGCAATTCGGAGGCGGCTTACGGCGTGGCGCAAGAGGCGATAGCGATCGGCGCCAAGGCGCTGTGGCTGCAGATTGGCGTGATTAACGATCAGGCGGCGGAGCTGGCGCAACAGGCCGGGCTGCGCGTGGTGATGGATCGCTGTCCGAAAATCGACATTCCGCGTTTGGGGCTGGAGCGCTGAATAAAAAGGGCCTGGCGCGATGCCAGGCCCTCTCGGGTTTCTCAGGTCTTGGCGCGGTCAATTGCGCAAGCGTGGCGCCTGTAGCTGGTGGCGGATGGATTCCGCCAGTTCATCCAGCGATGGTTGCTCGGGGTGTGCCTCCTGGGCTTCGCTATCCAGCTGTGCTTCCGCCAGATAGGTGTGTACCGGTTGGCCTTCCTCGTCTTCCATCACCACGTGGTACCAAGGGGCGGAACGCAGTTCATCGTTCGCCGCTATCTCGTCAGCTTTGGGTTGTTCCAAAGAGTATTCCGGGTCGATATCGATCACGACACCCAAATACCCCAGCAGTTTATGCCTAACCTGTTGTCCGATACCGAATTTGCTGGCAATCATGATGACCTCCTGAGAAACAATGCCTTGCTCATATATGGGGGCAAGGCAGCGCATTTCAAGTTACATCACCCGACAAGCGAATCCTTTCAGGTACAGCCCCTCAGGATACGTGGCGATCACCGGGTGATCGGCAGCCTGCCGGAACTGCTCTATAAATTGTACATCACGTCCGGCATCTACAGCGGCGTCGGCCAAAATTTTCTGGAACAGGTCGGTCGGCATCAGCCCGGAGCAGGAGAAGCTGAGCAGAATGCCGCCCGGATTCAGCAGCTGCAGCGCCAGCATGTTGATGTCTTTGTAGCCGCGGCAGGCGCTAGCCAGCTGGTTTTTGTTCTCGACGAACTTCGGCGGATCCATGATGATCAGATCGAATTTCTCGCCCTGGGTGCGGTAGTTGCGCAGCAGTTGGAACACGTCATCGCGGACGAACTCCGCTTTGCTCAGATCCAGCTTGTTGAGCTCGACGTTCTGCCGGGCGATATCCAGCGCCGCCTGCGAGGTATCCACGCTGATTACCTGCGCGCAGCCGCCCATCAGAGCGGAAACGGCGAAGGCGCCGGTGTAGGAGAAGCAGTTCAGCACCCGACGGCCGGCGGAGTAATTGCGCGCCGCCAGGCGGCTGTCGCGCTGGTCGAGGTAGAAACCGGTCTTGTGCCCCTGCTGAATGTCCACCAGCAGCTTCATGCCGTGTTCGGTGATCGGCAGCAGTTCCGGGGGCAGATCGCCCAGCACCGGGCCCTGTGCCAGCGGCAGGCCTTCTTTTTTGCGCACCGCAACGTCGGAGCGATCGTAGATCGAACATTCCGGGTAGCAATGTTGCAGGGCGGAAAGCAGGGCCGGGCGCTGGTATTCGGCACCGGCGGACAGCAGCTGCAGCACCAGGAAATTCTGGAAACGATCGATAGTGATGCCCGGCAGGCCGTCGGACTCGCCGGCGATCAGGCGGTATCCGTCCAGACCGTCGCGCTGCGCGACCCAATCGCGCCAGCTTTGCGCTTGCTGCAGGCGGCGGATGAAGAAATCGATGTTAATCTCTTCATCTGGCTGGAAGGTCCAGACGCGTGCACGGATCTGCGACTCGGGCGAATAGGCGCCGCGCGCCAGCCATTTTCCCTGGCTGTCGAGAATATCGATGGTTTCACCGGAGTGGGCTTTGCCCTCAACGCGTTGAACGGCGCCGGAGAACACCCAAGGGTGGCGACGGAGTAAGGACTTTTCACGTCCTTTGGCGAGAAACAGGCGTACGGTCATAATTAATAATGCTGCCAGCTAGGAGAAAAAGAGTGACACGGCGGTGCAAAAGCACGGCAATGCCATAACGAAAACTGAATAAGGGGGCGATTATGACACAAGTTTGCATAGCTGCGTATGTGTATGGCGTGGTGCAGGGGGTCGGGTTCCGCTATTCCACACAGCGGCAGGCCGAGGCGCTGGGGGTGACCGGATATGCGCGCAACCTTGATGACGGCAGCGTTCAGGTGGTGGCCTGCGGCACGCAGGCGCAGGTGGACAAGCTGGTGGCGTGGTTGAAACAGGGCGGCCCGCGCAGCGCGCGCGTCGAACGCGTGCTGGTGGAGCCGCAGGGCGTGGTCGATTACGCCGGGTTTGGCATTCGCTATTGAATGCCCATCTGCAGCGGCGCTGCGGGCGGAGCGGTCAGATGCATTTTACCGGTTTCGGCAATCCGGCGATCTTGGTGGCTTGTTTAGCCGGCCCTTTCGGGAACAGGCGATACAGATAGCGGCTGTTGCCTTTTTCTTCGCCGTATTTTTGCGCAATGGCCTTGACCAGCATGCGAATCGCCGGTGAGGTGTTAAATTCCTGATAGAAGTCACGCACGAAGCGCACCACTTCCCAGTGTGCTTCGGTGAGCACGATCTCTTCCTGTGCCGCCAGCAGTGGCGCCAGCCCTTCATGCCAGTCGGCGCTGTTTTTCAGATAGCCCTGCGCGTCAGTGTCGATAACCCGACCTTCAAACTCCAACATACTGCCTCGATAACGGATAATTCGGAACGGCCGCCAGTTTAGCAAATTTTTTCGGCCGCAAAAAACAAAGCCCCGCCGGAGCGGGGCCAGGAAGGCATGCGTAACGTGCGATCAGTTGCTGCGGGCGAAGCCCAGAATGCTCAACAGGCTGATGAACATGTTGTAGAGCGACACGTACAGGCTAACGGTGGCGCGAATGTAGTTGGTCTCGCCGCCGTGAATGATGTTGCTGGTTTCCCACAGGATCGCGCCGGCAGAGAACAGGATGAACAGCGCGCTGATAGCCAGGTGCAGGGCAGGGATCTGCAGGAACAGGTTGGCGATCACCGCCACCAGCAGCACCACAAAACCGGCCATCATCATGCCGGACAGGAACGACATGTCTTTACGGGTGGTCAGCACGTACGCCGAGCAGCAGAAGAAGACGGTTGCGGTACCGCCCAGCGCCAGCATGATCAGGTCGCCCGCGCCGGCGTTCAGGAACGAGCTGAGGATTGGGCCAAGGGCGTATCCCATGAAACCGGTCAGCGCGAACGCCGCCAGAATGCCCGCCGGGCTGTTGGCCAGTTTATGGGTCAGGAACATCAGGCCATAGAAACCGACCAGCATCAGCAGCAGACCCGGAGCTGGCAGACCCAGCATCGTGCTGGCAGTTGCGGTCAGGGCTGAGAAGGCCAGGGTCAGGGATAACAGGAAATAGGTGTTGCGCAGGACTTTATGCGTGCTGAGCAGCGAGTCGCGCGAAGAAGATGAGACGACAATGCGGTCCATAATGCTCTCTCTTATCAAGCCATCACAAAATAATCCCGATAATAGGCAGCGCAAGCGCTTGATTAAAGTTTGTTTACCAATCTTTACCCTTAGTTATCATTACGGCAACAGCGGGGGGATGAGGTGCGCGTTTGTTCGCCGTTTGCTGTGCCTTCGCCGATTTTTCGCGCGGTTGAACACGCCCGGGCTTTACAAGTGAATGAGGTCTGTTTATAGTGCGCGTCGTTGCGGAGGGGTGGCCGAGTGGCTGAAGGCAACGGTCTTGAAAACCGTCGACGGGAAACCGTTCCAGAGTTCGAATCTCTGCTCCTCCGCCATACATTCTGACCCCGTGCTCTTTGAGCACGGGGTTTTTTGCTTTTGCGTGCGCAGAAACTGGGGCGCTTTTGCAGGAAACGCGATCGGCTATTGATAAGGGCCACGCATAGGTGAGATTATGCGGTCATCAAGGTTGGCTGCCCGGATGCCTGCTGCTGTCAGGCGCCGCCGGGGTGATAATCAACGCCACCTTATCAATTTCGCTTAATGCTCTTATGGAGACAGAGATGAACTGGTATCAAGTCGCCCTATGGACCATGATATTTTTGAAGTCCGGCGCTTTCCTGGTGTTCGTGTGGTGGTGGATGTTCAAGCGTGCGACCAAGCCTTATGTGCGCCCGCAAGACGTCGTAGTAGACGATAAGCCGTACGACGAAAATCTCACCATGGAAGAGGTGATGAAGAATCACGGCATCGTTCGGGCTGAAAAACAGCTCTGATCGTCGAATGTCTGTCTTGCTATAAACCCGAGCCGGTGTGTTCGGGTTTTTTATTCCTGCCATTTCTCTTTCTGCGTTTTTTCTCTCCCCATCGTGATCAGCCTCTGTAGCGCTTTATTGGAGTGATTTATCTCTCGATATATTAAAAAATATACCTAAAAAGTGACTGCGGAAGATATATTCTAGTCTGACGCGTTTAGCCTCGTCGGCTGATGGATGAAATTAATGGGGGCTGTTTTTGATAGGTATAGATATCCAAACGTAGATGGCATCGCGTTTCTGTTCTACTCCTATATCGGTATTTTAAGGTGGAAATAAGCTAGCCCTATGTGGGAGTTAAGAGGGCTAATTAAGAAATTTAAGATTTTTCCTCCTGTATTTTTCTTTTTATTTTCAATGGTTTTTTGTTTTTATCCCACGCCATACTTCATGCAGAAATGGGTATGCGCATTTAACCAGCGTAGTAAGCTGCATACCGTGCCCACTCTTTTATGATGCACTGCCTCCCGTCTATTACCTGATTTGTTTTTTTTATTGTTATGAAAATTATTTGATTCGATGTTGCAATCTTTTTGTCTTTGGAATTAATATGTTCTGCATCTGGCGGTGAATGAGATTTTTCCCATTGCTGGATATATTTTAAAATACACTTGGATATATAAAAACATATACCGTCAAATATAAACTTTGAGATGGCAGGATGCTGTCAATGCTCTGCTATTGCCTAAGCTTCGTTAGCCTCTGAACGGTTTAATGGTATAGGTCATTTTATATATTCTCTTTCAGCGAAGAAAGTAATGGAGTTTATTATGATTAAGCAAGGTATCTCTTTGGCGGTATTGGCTGCCGCGTTAGCTTCTGTGAGCGCAACGGCGGCAGATAATTCTGCCGGTGGCGTTATTTCGTTTAGCGGTGCCGTTACGGATACCACTTGTACCATCAACGGCGGAAAAAGCGCTGACTTTACCGTTGCGCTCAGCCCAATTTCCGTAACTGATGCGGGCAAAGTCGTCGGGCCAATCACCAAAAACAAGAAATCTTTCTCGCTGACGTTTTCCGGTTGTACGCCGGCTGCGGGAACGGCTGGCACACCACTGAAGATCTACTTCTCTTCGGCGAATAATATCTCTACCGACGGAAAGTATCTGTTAAACAGTTCTGTTAATGAAAACGACGCCGCCGTAGCAAAAAACGTCGGTTTCTCTTTGGCTGAGCCGGGCTCATCCACACCGATTCCGCTGAATGTGCCTTATCTCACCAAGATCAAAGGTGATAAAACGGCACCTGATGCAGAGACCCTGACGTTGGATGCCTACTACTACAAAACCAATGTGACCGAGGCGAAAGTAGGGGAATTGAGCTCCAACGTGACTTACACCATTTCCTACCTGTAATCGCAATTAAGCCAGGCCTGTGCCAGAGGCCTGGCTTCTGAGGTGACTATGAAACAATGCCTAATCTTTGTTGGACTATTTTTCGGCAGCTTTTTCGCCGATGCCAACATTGTAATTAATGGAACGCGTGTTATTTATCCCGAAAAAAACAAAGATGTTATCGTTCAGTTGGTGAACAGCGGTAACGATCCGGCGCTCGTGCAGGCATGGATTGATGACGGTGATATAAACTCGACGCCTGAGACGGCAAACGTACCATTCTTGTTATCTCCACCGGTGGTGAAAGTGGCTGGAAATAATGGCCAGCAATTGCGCATACAGAAAATGGGAGCCGCGCTTCCTGGCGATCGTGAGTCTGTATTTTATTTGAACGTGTTGGATATTCCACCCACGCCGGAGAATTTGCAGGGTGTCAATACGCTGCAGTTGGCCATAAAGTCGCGTATCAAGTTATTTTATCGTCCGGCAGGATTAAGCAGCAACGCTAATGCCATAACGGATTTTATTGAGTTACAGGCGGCAGGGACGGGATTTAAGATTATCAACAAAAGCCCTTATTTTTTTACGTTGGCTAATGTTGACCAGAAAGGTAAAAAAAACCTGTTGGTTGATTCAGTGATGGTCGCGCCATTTTCCAGCCTATTTGCCGCGACGAAATCTGGAGTGAGCCGAAATGTTGCTTATACCCTGCTGTATATCGACGACCTGGGGGCTTATAAATCTAAAGCCATTACTGCCCGCTAATGTGAAGAATAGCAATGACGCTTAAAATAAAATTGCTTTCGATACTGACCGTATCTGCATTCATCTCGCCGAGTAAAGTATCGGCAATGAAATTTGACACCTCTTTATTGGCAGGAGCATCCAGCGAGTCAGACCTGTCGCGCTTTTACCTCAACAATGATATGCCGGCGGGCACGCAGACTGTCGACGTTTATGTCAATCAAAGCTGGAAAGGCCGATTCTCGCTGCTGTTCGGCGAGCACCAGGGCGATATTCGCATTGCCGGTCGCGATGCCGCTTTATTGGGCATCGATCTGGACTCATTGCTCGCCGTTGCGGACAACGACCTTATTCCCATTGATAAGTTGGTGCAAGGGGGGCGTTTCGATTTTGACGTGGCGACGCTTAGCCTGAAGTTGACGGTACCTCAGTCGCGAGTCATTCGCGCAGAAGCCGGCTATGTTGACGCCAAATTTTGGGATCGTGGCGTACCGGCGCTGTTGTTGGCTTATAACGCTACCTATTACCACGTGCAATCGTTGCAGGGCGATAAAGCGTCTGCCGACGATTTTTATACCGGCCTGGAGTCCGGGTTTAACCTGGCAGGCTGGCAATTCAGAGACAGCAGCAATTTCCGTAGCAGTTCGCGGCAAGGTAATGATTGGCAAAATAATACTCGCTATGTGCAGCGTGGCTTCGCTGCCATCAAATCAAACTTGACCATGGGCGATTTTTACTCGCCAGGCGATTTGTTCGACTCGATCAGGGTGCGGGGCGGCGCCTTAGCGTCAGACATCAATATGCGACCCAATTCGCAGCAGGGGTTTTCTCCGATAGTGCGGGGTGTCGCGCAGAGCAACGCCTTGGTGAAAGTGCTACAAAACGGCAACCTTATCTATCAGGAGAACGTCCCGCCGGGCGCTTTTACGTTGGACAATATCCTGCCTACCGGTTCCGCGGGTGATCTGCTGGTGGTGGTTAAGGAAGCGAACGGGCGAGAGCAGTCCTTTACCGTACCGTTTTCCGCCGTACCCAATATGTTGAAGCAGGGCGTCAGCAAGTACGGTCTGGTTGCCGGTAAAGTCAATCAGGCAAATACCGACTACTCTCCCGCTTTCGTGCAGGGTACGCTGCAGTATGGATTCAATAATCTGGTCACCGGCTATGCCGGCACGATCCTCAGTGAGGATTACCGCACCTGGCTGCTCGGCAGCGGTTGGAACTTGCCGATAGGCGCAGTATCCGTCGATGTAACTCAAGCCTCGACGTCTTTGCAGGATCGCAAAGAGAATGGGCAAAGTTTTCGCATCGCCTATAGCAAATTTCTGGATGCCACCGCGACCAACTTCACGCTAGCCGCTTATCGTTATTCGACGAAAGGCTATTACAGTTTCAACGATGCCATTTATACCCATCAAGGTTACCGAGAACGCGACAAACACTTTCACGACTACGGGAACAACCAAGATGACGATGAGCTTGCACCGCTGGATTTGAATACCTGGGATGCCGTTCGCGCCGCTCGTCCGCGCAATACCTTCAATCTGAACCTTAATCAACGGCTCGGTGAGGGATGGGGAACGCTGTATTTTTCCGGCACCCAGCGTGATTACTGGTCGAATACGAATAAAAGCCGGGAATATCAACTTGGGTATTCAAACGCCTTTGAACGTATCAGTTATAACGTTTCCGCCAGCAGGGTAAGAAACTCCGATCGAAAAGAGGAGACGCGGTTTTATCTTTCGCTGAGCGTGCCGCTTTCGGTATTCGACAATAATGCCTATCTCAGTACCGGCTTATCGGCTACCGATTCACATTATCAACAAAGCACGCTAAGCCTGAGCGGCAATGCGCTGGAATCGAACCGACTGAGTTATGCGCTTGCCGGCAGTAATCAAAGCGGTGGCAACAGCATGGCGAGTGTGAATGCAGCCTATCGTGCCAACGCGACGACCGTCGGCGGCTCCTACAGTGAATCCTCTGACTATCGACAATTGGGGATGAGTGCCCGCGGTAGCCTGGTGGCGATCCCTTGGCATTTGTTGGCGTCAAACGAAATGGGCAACACCATGATGGTGGTGGATGCGCCCAAGGCCAAAGGGCTGATGGTGAACGGCGACGAGAGCATCGTCACTAACGACGAAGGGCTGGCTTTGGTGCCGTACGCCACGCCGTACCGGCAAAACTCCGTGACGTTGTCGGATTCAGGCAATAGCTCCGGGGCGGAGATCGTCGGCAATATCGCCAACAGCGTGCCTTATGCCGGCGCCGTCAACTATCTGAAGTTCGAAACCGATCAGCGTCGGCCTTATACGCTTCGCGCTTTTAAGCGCGGAGATGTGCCCTTGCCATTTGGTGCGGAGGTGACGGATCAAAGCGGACACGCCATTGGCTTTGTCGGGCAGGCCAGCGTCCTGTATCTGCGCGTGGAACAGCAACCCACGTCACTGGAAGTCCGGTTGAATGACGGTGTTTGCAAGATTGAACGCCCGCAAATCTCGATGGACAGCGCAGCCAACATTTGTCGATAAAAGGATAATTACACCATGCTCAGGATACTCGTACTGGCGCTGTCCTTAGTGTTCAGTGGTTACAGTTACGCTTCATGCTACGGCAACGGCATCCAATACGCGCCGCCTATCTACGTCGACTTGTCGGATAAGCTCAGCGACAAGACACCGGTTTGGGATGGCAGTTTTTATACGCAATACAGCGGTTCATTCAGCTGTTCAACCTCGAGCAGTGAATTCGGTTATACCCGCATCCTGTCAACCGACAGCTCGAAAGCGACCATTCTGGGGTTCAGTAATGGAAAGTATTGGGTGCGGGCAGAGATAATCAACGATGTCGCCAACAAGAAACTCAGTGGTTGGGGAACGCACAACGCCTCGGAGTTGAATGAGCCGATGAATATTCGCTTCAGTCTGGTCAGCAAGACAGGCACATCGATACCCGGCGATACTGTCAGCCTTAAAGACGTGATGTTCGTGACCGATCTGAGCGGAATGTCGTTGTTGGAGATTATTTTGTGGCCGGCCAAGCAGTTGTTGAAGATTTTGACCTGGCTGCTCAATGGTTTCAACTGGCCTTACGATCAGCGCGACATGTATGGGCAGCCGATGACTATCAAATATGCGCCTAAAATGACGACCTGTTCTTTTGACAACGCCGGCTTGGCGGTGAAACTGCCGACGCTGGGAGTGTCCCAGATAACTCAGGGCGCGAAAAATGGGCTGACGCCCTTTACGCTCAATTTCAGTTGTCAGAATCGACAAAAAGACGGGACGACCGATCGTGATATCAATATGTTTTTATCCAGCAACAACCTGCTGTCATCGGATAATTCGGTTTTGATTGACAAGAGTGCCGGGGCGGCGAGAGGTGTAGGTATTCGCCTGGTGAATGCTAACACACCGGATACGCCCGTTATGTTAGCGCTTTCCAACACGGTACAAGGCTCGGCGACATCATTATTTCATGCTGGCGTCGGTAATGCGTTAGATGCACAATTTTCCATCGGCATGGCGGCCTATTATTATCCTTACGACAAGGTTATCGTGAGCAGCGGGACGATTAACACATCCGCCACGCTTAATATTATATATAAATAAATCTTCTGTTATTTTTAATAATAAAAAACAGGTTGATACGAATAAGAAAAATCTTAACATGGTAATTGATGGCAAATATTATCACTTGAATAATATTGGTTTTTAATCAGGATCTCTATGTTGAGGATGAACTGTATGACGGAACAAATCCAGATCGGTGTTAAGGTGGAAAAGTCGCTAAAAGATGAGGTTGACGTAATTCTTCGCGGTTTGGATATTAAACCGACGACGGCGATAAATGGACTCTATCAATATATTTCGCAGCACGGTGAACTGCCTTTTGTCATATCAACCAGTGTGAAAACCCCGAAGGACATCGCCGGAGGGTTGTTCAAAAGCCTATTTTCCTTACAGAACACACTTCGCGTTTTTTTTGATAAAGTCCAATTAAAACAGGGTATAAGCAGGGGTGAGGTGCTGATTATTCTCGATATACTGCGCGATTTCGTCGTTGGATTCCGCCAGAATGAGCAATATCTCGGGATCTCGCCATTTGGCCAGCGTGTCGTCTGGAAGGATGCGGTATGTGCGGTAGAGGGTATTCATGAGATTTTAGATAATAATGTAAAATACAGTGAAGAAGGTGTTATGTATCTGGATGATTTTTATCTTTCATCGTTGTCCGGGTTGTTGCGCTCATTATGTACTTCTCTGAAGTAAGTTAACCAACATCGATTAACTCACATCGTTTTCATGGGCTATCTAAAAAATGGCCCATGACGAATGGCAATGGAATGACTTTATGCAAGTGGCTATCTTTTCTGACGATTACTATTTATTTTATGGGATGTCGCAGCTCTTGATGCCTTTTGAGGGTATTGAGGTCATTAATCTCTATTCACCTGCCGGCGGCAGAGTGCATGCCGTTTATTGTCATGCGGATATGGTTATTGTTTCTTTTTCTTCTATATGCCGGATCATGAATTTTTTGTCGCATATTATAGACAGGCCTGCCCATGCTATCGTGCTGACCGGTGTGGAAACGCCGCGCCTGTCGAATTTTAATTGCCTAAAAAAAAGCATCGGGTTGGTAGCGTTCACGGAGGCAATCACGTCGTTTGTTGCAAGCGGCAAAGGACAGCGCCTGTCGTCGAGAGAGATTGCGGTGTTGGCCATGCTGTTGACGGGAAAACCCAATACTCGTATCGCCAAAGCATTAGGCATTTCCGAGAAAACCGTCAGCCAACATAAAATGAATGCCATGCGTAAGCTGGAGATTGAACGTTTTCATCAGTTCATTTTGGCAGCGGATGAACGAGTGTAATCGCTATCTCACGGGCGGGGGGTTGGGTCGCAAGGAGTGCGTCTACTCACCCGTGCTCGTGCGGGCGTTCGAAAATATGCGCGCCGGCGCCCTGTTGGCCCAAAATATCGTTTGGGTTGCGCAGCGGGCAGTCGGTGAGCGACAGGCAACCGCAGCCGATGCAGCTGTCGAGATGGTCGCGCAGCACCGTCAGCCGCTGAATGCGCTCATCCAGCGTTTTGCGCCAGGCGGAGGACAAAATTCCCCATTGTTCGGCGGTCAGCTTGCTGCCGGTGGGAAAGCGGCCCAGCGTGGCGCGGATCTCCTCCAGCGGAATGCCCGCGCTTTGCGCGATTTTGATCACCGCGATGTAGCGCAACACCACCGGCGTGTAGCGACGCTGATTACCGGCGTTGCGCGTTGCCTGAATCAGCCCCTTGCTTTCGTAAAAGTGCAGCGCGGATACCGCCACGCCGCTGCGCTTCGCCACTTCCCCCACGGTCAATAGCCGATAGGTGTCAATCGGTTCATTTCTTGCCATTCCACGTTCCTTAGCTTGACCTCAAGTTAACCTGAGGTTTTATAGTGCAGCCAGCCGGGCTTGGCAACCGGCATCTCTCGTCACCTGCCTGCGCTGCGTCGGGGGAAGGATGGCTTTGGCTGTAAAATCAGGAAGAAACCGTTACATGATGAAACGAAACCTCATTATTGCCGCGCTGCTGGCGGCGCTCGCCGCCGCCGCCGTTGCGATGCGATCCACCGCGCGGCAAAACGAAGGCGCGCCGGCCTATCCGCCGGTGAAAGTGGCGCTGGCGCCCGCCCTGCGTGAACAGGCGGCGCGCAGTTACGCCGGCGTGGGCGAGCTGGAGGCGGCCAGCCAGGTGGCTGTGGCGGCGGAGACCAGCGGCCGCATCACGCGCATTCTGTTCGAATCCGGCCAAACGGTGCGGCAGGGGCAACTGCTGGTGCAGCTCAACGATGCGGTCGAGCAGGCTGAGCTGGTGCGCCTGCAGGCGCAATTGCGCAATGCCTATCTGCTGTTGGCGCGCATGCGCAAGCTGATGAACCTCAACGCCACCGCGCGGCAACAGTTGGACGATGCGCTGGCCGAACGGGATATGGCGCTCGGTGCGGTGCAGGAAACGCAGGCCAAAATCGCGCAAAAGGCGATCCGCGCGCCGTTCGCCGGCACCATCGGCATTCGCCGCGTGCATGAAGGGCAATACCTCAACGCCGCCGACGCGGTGGCGAACCTGGTGGACGCCGATACGCTGCGCGTCAACTTCTCGCTGGACGAACAAAGCAGCGCCGGGCTGGCGCTGGGGCAGGCGGTGTCGGTGCAGGTTGGGGCGTATCCCGATCGCGCTTTCCCTGCCGCCATTACCGCTATCGACCCGATGATCGGCAAATCCCGCACCGTGCAGGTGCAGGCGACGTTGACCAACCGCCAGGGGTTGCTGAAGGCCGGCATGTACGCCGGCATTCGCGTCACGCAGCAGCAGCGCGTGGCGGTGTTGACGGTGCCGGAAACGGCGCTGACCTACACGGCCTACGGCGATACCGTGTTCCTGGCACAGCAGGGTGAAAAGGGCATGACGGTCAAACGCGTTTCGGTCGCCGTGGGTGAGCGCAACGACGGGCGCGTCGAGATCGTCAGCGGCCTGCAGGAAGGCGATCGGGTGGTGACCTCGGGCCAGCTCAAGCTGAGCGACGGCATGGCGGCCGAGCCGGTGGCGCAGGATACGTTGAACGCCGCCCAGGCTGGTTCTTGAGGAGAGACCGATGACATTTACCGATCTGTTCGTGCGCCGGCCGGTGCTGGCGCTGGTGGTCAGCACCCTGATCCTGCTGTTCGGCGCGCTGGCGCTCAGCCAACTGCCGATCCGTCAATACCCGCTGTTGGAAAACTCCACCATCACCATCAGCACCGACTATCCCGGTGCGTCGTCCGAGCTGATGCAGGGCTTTGTCACGCAGCCGATCGCCCAGGCGGTGTCGTCCGTCGAGGGCGTTGACTACCTTTCATCCTCGTCGGTGCAGGGGCGCAGCGTGGTGACGGTGCGCATGGCGCTGAACCGCGATTCGACCCAGGCCTTGACTGAAGTGATGGCCAAGGTCAACCAGGTGCGCTACAAGCTGCCGGAGCAGGCTTACGATCCGGTGATTGAGCGCTCCGCCGGTGAAGCTACCGCCGTCGCCTATGTCGGCTTTTCCAGTAAAACGCTGTCCACGCCGGCGCTGAGCGAATACCTGACGCGGGTGGTGGAGCCGATGTTCACCACTATCGACGGCGTCGCCAAGGTGGAAGTGTTCGGCGGGCAAAAAATGGCGATGCGCCTGTGGCTGGACAGCGATCGGCTGGCCGGCCGCGGCCTGACCGCCGCCGACGTGGCCGACGCGGTGCGGCGCAACAATTACCAGGCGGCGCCGGGCAAGGTGAAAGGGCAGTATGTGGTTGCCAACGTGCGGGTGAATACCGATCTCACCAGCGTGGAGGAGTTCCGTAATCTGGTGGTGCGCAACGACGGCAACGGCCTGGTGCGCCTGAAAGACGTCGGCACCGTGGAGCTGGGCGCCGCAGCCACGGAAACCAGCGCGCTGATGGATGGCGAACCGGCGGTGTTTCTCGGCGTCTTCCCTACGCCGACCGGCAACCCGCTGGTGATCGTCGACGGCATTCGTCACCTGATGCCGGCAATTGACAAGATGCAGCCGCCGGGCGTGAAGATGGCGCTGGCGTTCGAAACCGCACGCTTTATCCAGGCCTCGATCGATGAAGTGGTGCATACCCTGCTCGAAGCGCTGGCGATCGTGGTGGCGGTGATCTACCTGTGTCTGGGGTCGCTGCGCACCGTGCTGATCCCGGTGGTGACCATTCCGCTGTCGATCCTTGGCGCCGCCGGGCTGATGCTGGCCTTCGGCTTCAGCGTCAATTTGCTGACGCTGCTGGCGATGGTTTTGGCGATCGGTCTGGTGGTGGACGACGCCATCGTGGTGGTGGAGAACGTGCATCGCCATATTGAAGAGGGGAAAACGCCGCTGGCGGCGGCGATGATCGGCGCGCGCGAAGTGGCGGGGCCGGTGATCGCCATGACCCTGACGCTGGCGGCGGTCTACGCGCCGATCGGCCTGATGGGCGGGCTGACCGGCGCGCTGTTTCGCGAGTTCGCGCTGACGCTGGCCGGCGCGGTGGTGGTGTCCGGCGTGGTGGCGCTGACGCTGTCGCCGGTAATGAGTTCTCTTCTACTGCCTGCCAAACAGAGCGAAGGGCGCGTGGCGCGCGCCGCCGAGTGGTTCTTCGGCGGCCTGACGCGGCGCTATGCGCGCGCGCTGGATTTCTCGCTGCACCACCGTTGGGTGACCGGCGCGCTGGCGCTGCTGGTGATGATCAGCCTGCCGCTGCTGTACCTGATGCCGCAGCGCGAGCTGGCGCCGACCGAGGATCAGGCCATCGTACTGACCGCCATCAAGGCGCCACAGCACGCCAACCTGAACTATGTCGAGCGTTTTGCGTACAAGCTGGACGAGGTTTACAACCGCATGCCGGAAACCGAAAGCCGCTGGATCATCAACGGCAGCGACGGCACGGCGTCCGGTATCGGCGGCATCAACCTGACGCTGTGGCAGGCGCGCCAGCGCTCGGCGTCGGCGGTGCAGGCCGATCTGCAACGGGCGGTGAACGACGTCGAAGGCACCAGCATTTTCGCCTTCCAACTGCCCGCGCTGCCGGGCTCCACCGGCGGGCTGCCGGTGCAGATGGTGCTGCGCACGCCGCAGGACTACCCGCAGCTGTATCGCACCCTGGAAGAGGTGAAGCAGAATGCCAGAAACAGCGGCCTGTTTATGGTGGTGGACAGCGATCTGGACTACAACAACCCGCTGGCGGAGGTGCATATCGACCGCGCCAAGGCCAACAGCCTCGGGATACGCATGAGCGACATCGGCGAATCGCTGGCGGTGCTGGTGGGGGAGAACTACCTCAACCGCTTCGGCATGGACGGGCGCGCCTATGACGTGATCCCGCAGAGCCTGCGTGAACAGCGGCTGACGCCGCAGGCGCTGGCGCGGCAGTACGTTCGCACGCAGGACGATACGCTGGTGCCGCTCTCCACCGTGGTGTCGGTGGCCGTTAAGGTCGAGCCGAACAAGCTGACCCAGTTTAACCAGCAGAACGCCGCCACCCTGCAGGCCATCCCCGCCCCCGGCGTTTCGATGGGCGAAGCGGTCGCCTTCCTCGAGCGGCAGGCCAATGCGCTGCCGGCCGAATTTAGCCACGACTGGCAGGGGGATTCGCGCCAATATACCCAGGAAGGCAGCGCGCTGGCGTTCGCGTTCCTGGCGGCGTTGGTGATCATCTACCTGGTGCTGGCGGCGCAGTATGAGAGCCTGAAGGATCCGCTGATCATCCTCATCACCGTGCCGCTGTCGATCTGCGGCGCCTTATTGCCGCTGGCGCTGGGTTACGCCACGATGAATATTTATACCCAGGTCGGGCTGGTGACCCTGATCGGGCTGATTAGCAAGCACGGTATTCTGATGGTGGAGTTCGCCAACGAACTGCAGATGCATCAGGGGTTGACGCGGCGCGCCGCGATTTTGCAGGCGGCGCAAATTCGCCTGCGGCCGGTGCTGATGACCACCGGGGCGATGGTGTTCGGCTTGATCCCGCTGCTGTTCGCCAGCGGCGCGGGTGCCGCCAGCCGCTTCGGTCTGGGGCTGGTGATCGTGTCCGGCATGCTGGTGGGCACGCTGTTCACCCTGTTTGTGCTGCCGACGGTGTACACACTGTTGGCGCGCGATCACGCGGTGGCGTCGCCCCGGCAGCGTGAGTTGGCCGCCGCGCAAAAGGCGCTGACGGAATAAACCGCCGGCGCCCGGATGAAAAAATAAACCCGCCGAGGCGGGTTTTTTCGTCAGTTTTTGCAGCCCATCAGCTCCGGCAGGACGCCGGGCTTGCTCTTCAGCGAGGCCTGCACGTCGTCCGGCAGACCGGCCCAGATGATCAGGCCGGTACGCTTCTCGATCTCGTCCACCGTCACGCGGAATTGGCAGAAATCGGCGCCCTTCGGCGTGTTCTGATCGAACAGGAAGGCGGCATAGTGGTTTACCGCCGGGCTGTTGTTGATGAAAATCACCTTCCAGTAGGCGCTGGGGATGGTGTGCGCTTTCTGGGTGCCCGGCAGTTTGCCCATATCGCGTTCATACAGCGGCCCGGTCACGGTATAGACCGAGGAGATATCGGCGCGATCGATCAGCTTGCGTTCCTGATCTTCCAGCCGCGCCCAGGCGCCCTGGTTAAGATCGGACTTTTGCGGCGTGATGTTGGACAGGTAGTTCAGCGATTCCCAGTCGGAAACGCCCGCCAGCGAGGCCAACGGCGCCTGATGGCCGCGATCGACCTTCAACGCCGCATTGGCACCGGTGTAATCGGCGGGCGCCAGGGTATCCGCCGGATTGAGCGCCGGGTCGGTTTTCCAGTTGCGCGTCTTGCCGCTGGCCGGCGTGTCTTTGGTGATGTGATAGGCCACCCAGTTGGCGAACTTGGTGGTGCTGTTGTTGTTCAACGTATAAGCATGACGCACGATCGACACGTTGCTGCTGCCGCCGGTCGGGCAGCCGACCGCGCAGTTGTCGATGGATTCGAGCGTGTCGGCCGACGCCTGTACGGCGAACAGCAGGGCGGCCAGGGCCAACATCTTGTTGTTAAAGCGCATATTCATATCCTCAATAAGTTAAAAAATACTGTATATATTTACAGTGAATTAAACTTATCGCAGTGAAACGAATACAACAATGCAACATATTCATGTTGCGAATGTGTCAGCGTTAGCAGAGCGGAACGGCGCCTTACACGCCGCTTGGCCGATCAAAAACGCCAAAATGCGCGTGAACAAAGGATCAGCATCGGATAGATCTCGAGGCGGCCGAGCAGCATGGCGGCGCACATCAGCCATTTCGCCGCATCGTTCAACGTGCCGAAACCGGCGGCGGTTTCTCCGTACCCCAGCCCCATATTGTTGATGCAGGCGGCGACGGTGGCGAAGGCGGTGACCAGATCATAGCCCATCAGATTCAGCAGCCAGATAAACAAGCAGGTGAACAGTACATAGAGAAAGAAGAAGCTCCAAACGGAGCGCAGCGTTCGATCCTGGATCGGTGCATTGCCGACCTTGATGGTATACATGGCGTTGGGATGCACCAGCTGGTTGATCTCGAGCCGGCTTTGCTTGTACATGATCAGAAAACGCAGTGCTTTAATGCCGCCGCAGGTGGAGCCGACGCAGCCGCCGAAGAAACTCGCCGCCAGCAGCAGCATGATGGTATGGGACGGGATCCGGGTGTAATCGGCAATCGCCAGGCCGTTGTCGGTCATCATCGAGCTGGTGAGGAAAAAGCCGTGCACGAAGGCGTCTTTGGCGCCGTACATGCCTGAACGGTATAGCTCGATACACACGATCGCCACGACGATGGCCAGAATCAACAGGAAAAAGCGCAGCTCGGGGCTGCGGTACAGCGGTTTCAGGCTGCGGCGGCCGACGGCCACGAAATAGAGCGTGAAGTTCACCGCCGCCAGAATAGAGAAAATGCCGCCGACCATTTCCACCGCCGAACTGTCGTAGTACCCCAGGCTCTCGTTGCGGGTGGAAAATCCGCCGAGCGAAACGGTGGAAATACCGTGGCATAACGCATCGAACCACGGCATGCCCGCCAGACGAAAGGCGACGGTACAGGCCAACCCCAGCCCAAGGTAGATCAACCACAGGTTTTTCGAGGTATCGGCCAGGCGTGGCGTCAGGCGTTCCTCCTTGAACGGGCCGGGCATTTCCGACTGGTAAAGTTTGGCGCCGCCGATGCCCAGCAGCGGCAGCACGGCCACCGCCAACACGATAACCCCGAGGCCGCCGATAAAATTGAGCTGGGAACGGTAGTAGAGGACCGATTTGGGCACGTTCGAGACGTCATTCAGCACCGAGGCGCCGGTGGTGGTGATGCCGGAGACTCCCTCAAACATCGCGTCGACCAGCCGGACGTTCAGCGTATCATCCAGCCACAGCGGCAGGGAGCTGATCGCGGAAAACAGCAGCCAAAACATCACGATGATCAGAAAGCCGTCCTGAGTGCGCAACTGCACTTTCGACTGGCGGGTGCTGAACCAGCCCAATCCGCCGAGCGTGGCGGCCACCACCAGGGTATAGAAGAATGAGAAGGCGCTTTTTTCTTTATACAACAGGCCCATCAGCAGGGGCGGGATCATCGAAAGGCTGTAAAGAAGGACCAAAAAGCTGCAAAGATGAATGACGACCAGGATTTGTTTGGTTCTGACCATGCTGTTGCTCGGAATGCCTGCCGACAATGTGTCAATTTATTGAAGTGTATCAAGCATAAAGCAGGCGATATAAAAATAGCGTAAAAATTCATATCGCCGAATAAATATGGCCGGTGAGCCTGCCGGGGAGACGTTATTCCAGCAGGTCGTTGACCGTGCGGCGCACATAGTGCGTCATTTGCGCCAGATCGTCCGGCGACACCGGGCCGCCGCCGGCGCGCACCACCTGCTGTTCAATCTGGGCGATCTCTTGCTCGACCTTGTTGGCGATTTGCACCTTGACTATCTTGTCCACCGAAGACAGCAGCACCTTCAAGACCACTTTCAGCGCGATGTTCTCGCAGAACGAATCGTAGTGATGAACCGGCGGCGGCGGGGCCGGAGCCGGCTCGGGCGCGCGCGGAGCCAGAGCCTTGAAGCTGTCTACATTTTCAATAATAAGATCCATGTCTCTTATTAGTTCATCAAAATCTTTAGACACTGACTTATTCCCTTCGCTGTGCGCAAAAAACAGAGCGCCCGTCCTCGCGCCTAAGGCTGACAAGCGACGGGCAGAACGAATTCGGGCCTGGCCTTCAGACGCTGAATGGCCGGGGGAGGGGCATTCTAACCTTGCGGCGGGTCGGCAACAAGATGGGGCCGTGCGAATGCGCGGCCCTTTGAATCACAGGCGCAGGAGGGTGCTTAACTTTTCAGCTTGGCGGTGATTTTTGCCACGTGCTCGCCCTGATAGCGGGCAATGGTCAACTCTTCGTTGCTCGGTTGCCGCGAACCGTCGGCGCCGGCGATGGTGGTGGCGCCATACGGGGTGCCGCCGCGTACCTGCGAAACGTCAAACAGCTCTGGCGTGGCATAGCCGATCGGCACGATGATGAAACCGTGATGCGCCAGCGTGGTCCAGGTGGAACTGATGGTGTGTTCCTGGCCGCCGCCGGTGCCGGTAGAGGAGAAGACGCTGCCTACCTTGCCGTACAACGCGCCGGAAGCCCACAGGCCGCCGGTCTGATCGAGGAAGGTGCGCATCTGCCCGGCCATATTGCCGAAGCGGGTCGGCGTGCCGAAGATAATGCCGTCATAGTCCGCCAGCTCCTGCGGGCTGGCGACCGGCGCCTGCTGATGTTGTTTGCCCCCTGCTTTGGCAAAGGCCTCCGGCGTCATGGTTTCCGGCACGCGTTTAATCGTCACGTCCACGCCGTTAACCCGATTCGCGCCTTCGGCCACCGCCTGTGCCAGGTGTTCGATATGGCCGTACATTGAGTAATAAAGCACCAACACTTTCGTCATGTTCCGTACTCCCGCTCAGATGATTAACAAAAACCCTTGATAAGCATAGAAGCGAATGACGAATTTGGTTTTGTCGAATGGCGGATTCAGGGCAAGCGCCGCAGCTTGTGCGCCAGCCGCTGTTCCTGCCAGCGGCTGAAGACATTGCGCAGCAGCAGGGTACGCACCGCCCGCATGACCAGCGCGAGGCTCATGCCGCCGATCGCCCACAGCGACCAGAGATATTGCGGATGGGTAAACCAGTTGATGGCGAACAACATCACACCAATCACGGCGAAACGCACCGCCATGCTCAGCAGCTTGCCTTCTGCCGCGACCTGGCGACGAATGCGCTGTTCGTCAGGCGTCTCCTCCTCCATTGCCTGTTGCGGCTGCGCATTGAGATCGCTGACCTGCACGCCCAGCGCGGCAGCGATCGCGGTCAAGGTTTCCAGGCTGGCCTGTTCACCGTTTTCAATCCGCTGGACGGTGCGGGTGCTGAGGCCGGCGATCGTCGCCAGCTGCTCCTGCGACCAGCCTTTTTCCAGACGTAATGGCCTGATGCGGTACTTTTGCATGGTGCACTCCTGAGTTCGCTGTCACTGTCATTCAGTGTAGGGCGAGCGCGGTGGCGGCGCCACGACAGCGGCACGACAGCGACACGACATCCGCCGCCGGTGCGGGCCGGTGGGCGGTCAGAAGGCGACGTTGCGGATAAAACGCAGGGGCAGGTCGCCGTGGTTGGCGTAAGCGTAGCGTTGATCGCTGTTGAAGGTTTGCGCGGCGCCGGCGGTGAGCGTCAGCGTATCTTGTTCCAGCTCCAGCGTCAGGGTACCGGCAATCACGTAGATCATTTCGCTCCAGCCTTCGGCGTCCGGCGCAGAGTCATAGCGCTCGCCCGGCATCAGCGTCCATTCCCACAGCTCGGCCCGCTGCCGCGCCGGTACGCTGGCGGCGAACAGCGCCTGGCTGCCCGGCTGCGCGCCTTGCCAGGCCAATTCCCCGACCATATGGCTGCCGCGCGCCTCCGGTGCCTGGATCAGGTCGGTAAAGGAAATCGCCAGGGCGGCGGCGATCTTGTCGAGCACCGCCAGGCTGACGTTGCGATCGCCGGCCTCGATGCCCGCCAACATGCGGCGGCTGACGCCGGAAAGCTCGGCCAGCGCCATTTGGCTCAGGCCCGCCTGTTGGCGGTAGCCGCGCAGATTGCTGCTCAGGTACTGCAGCACCTTGGGGGGATCGGTTTTTGCGTTATGCGCCGTATTGCTCATCGCCGGACTTTATCTCATACTGGCAGGATCTGTGCATTATATTGCACTCAGCAGGAAGGGCAAGCCGGTGTCAGCAGCAAAAAAATCCTTTATTTCCGCCGTGGTTCCGCAAATCAGGCTGCCGGAAGCGGTGTTGATTTTCATCACCATGATCTGGGGCGGCACCTTTTTGGCGGTGCATCACGCGATGCAGGTCAGCGGGCCGTTCTTTTTCGTCGGTCTGCGTTTCGCCACCGCCACGCTGGCGCTGACCCTGTTTTCGCTGCGCGTGTTGCGCGGCCTGACCCTGTATGAACTGAAGGCGGGCGGGCTGATTGGGCTGGCGATTATGTTTGGTTACAGTATGCAAACCGTCGGCCTGCAGACCATCACCAGCAGCCAATCGGCGTTTATCACCGCCATGTACGTGCCGATCGTGCCACTGTTGCAATGGCTGGTGCTGGGGCGGTTCCCCGGCATCATGTCGTGGATCGGCATTCTGCTGGCCTTTACCGGCCTGATGCTGCTGGCGGCGCCGAGCAGCACCGACATGACGCTGAGCCTCGGCGAAATTCTGACGCTGGCCGGTACCCTGGGTATGGCGGCAGAGATCATTCTGATCGGCGCCTTCGCCGGTAAGGTGAATATCCGCCGGGTGACCATCGTGCAGCTGGCGACCGCCTCGCTGACCTCATTTTTAATGATGGCGCCGACCGGCGAGTCACCGCCGCCGTATTCGGATTATCTGCTGTACAGCGCCATTGGGCTGGGGCTGGCCAGCGCCTTGATTCAGCTGACCATGAACTGGGCGCAGCGCAGCGTTTCGCCGACGCGGGCCACGGTGATTTACGCCGGCGAACCGGTCTGGGCGGGCATCGTCGGGCGGTTGGCCGGCGAGCGTTTGCCGGGCGTGGCGTTATTGGGGGGCGCGTTGATCGTGATTGGGGTGGTGGTCAGCGAGCTGCGCGTGCGGCGCAAGGATAAAGCGGCGGTGGCGACGGAAGCGGATTAGCGCGGAGGCTTAGAAGGAAAAAAGGGGCGGAGATATCCGCCCCTTTTTGCATCATGCGGTTTTCTTCTTGCGCAGGAACACGTAAGACAGGCCGAGCACGATGAACCACAGCGGGGTGACGATCAACGCCTGGCGGGTGTCTTCGCGCAGCGACAGCAGCACCAGCACGAACACGAAGAACGCCATGCACACCCAGCACATCAGTTTGCCGGCCGGCATCTTGTAGATCGATTTCTGGTGCAGCGCCGGGCGCTGTTTACGGTAGACCAGATACGAGCACAGGATGATGGTCCAAACGAACATGAACAGAATCGCCGATACGGTGGTCACCAGGGTGAAGACCGTCATCACGTTCGGGATCAGGTAAATCAGCACCACGCCGCCCAGCAGGCAGATGCAGGAGAAGGTGAGGCCGTTGGCCGGCACCGCGCGCTTGGACAGATTGGCGAACGATTTTGGCGCGTCGCCTTCCTGCGCCAGCCCGAACAGCATGCGGCTGGTGGAGAACACGCCGCTGTTGGCGGAGGAGGCGGCGGAGGTCAGCACCACGAAGTTGATCACGCTAGCCGCGGCAGGCAGGCCGATCAGCACGAACAGTTCAACGAACGGGCTCTTGTCCGGCACCACGGAGCTCCACGGCGTCACCGACATGATGACGATCAGGGAGAACACGTAGAACATGATGATGCGGATCGGAATCGAGTTGATGGCGCGCGGCAGCGATTTCTCCGGATCCTTGGTTTCTGCGGCGGTGGTGCCCACCAGCTCAATGCCGACGAAGGCGAATACCGCAATCTGGAAGCCGGCGAAGAAGCCGCTGATGCCTTTCGGGAACATGCCGCCGTCATTCCACAGATGAGTGAATGAGGCCACGGTGCCGGTCGGCGATTGGAACTGCATGGCGATCATCACCAGCCCGGCGACGATCAGCCCGACGATGGCGACGATTTTGATCATCGCAAACCAGAATTCCATTTCGCCGAACATCTTCACCGTCGCCAGGTTAAGGCCGAGCAGCAACAGTACGCACAGCAGCGAAGCGATCCATTGCGACAGCCCGGGGAACCAGAACTGGGCGTAGGCGGTAATCGCTACGACGTCGGCGATGCCGGTGACCACCCAGCAGAACCAGTAGGTCCAGCCGGTGAAGAAACCGGCCCACGGGCCGAGCAGATCCGCAGCGAAATCGCTGAACGATTTGTATTCCAGATTGGACAGCAGCAGCTCGCCCATGGCGCGCATCACGAAGAACAGCATAAAGCCGATGATCATGTACACGAAGATGATCGAAGGGCCGGCCAGGCTGATGGTTTTACCTGAGCCCATAAACAGACCGGTGCCGATGGCGCCGCCGATGGCGATCAGTTGAATATGTCGGTTAGTGAGGTTTCGCCGTAGATGATCTTCTGAAGCGGGCGTCGCGTCAGTCGCTATTTTAGAGTGATCTACCATCTGATGATGTCCTGTTTTACCTGTCATTAGTGAAGTCGCGAGCTCTGAAGTGGCTCTTTTTTATACATTTATCCGGTTGGCCCGGCTTTAGTAAGGTAGTGCAATAACGCCACCTTTGTGCAACATTTTTACAACATTTATACGCGGGATAAAAGTCGATCAATCTTTACACGGAGGAGGCAAATCGGACGTTCAGGGAGCGGAAGATTACTCTTCAAAAGGTGGGATTAATAGACCTTATGCGGCTTATCTCGTTGATTAAACAAAGGGTTGTAAAATTCGCATGAGAAAAAGTAATGAGTGTAAGCGTTTGACAGCGGCATTGGCGAGGAGGACAATTTATCTCGTTGGGTCGTTAGCTCAGTCGGTAGAGCAGTTGACTCTTAATCAATGGGTCACAGGTTCGAACCCTGTACGACCCACCAACCAAATCAGCGTGTTACGCCCAGGCTTTTCTCCGTTTCTTCCCGCATTGCGCCGTTTTAAACGCGCTTTTTGCAAAAAAATTCGCATTTTTCGACTGATGTTCAGAAAGGTGATCTGGCGCAAACTGCGGTGTTGCACGGCAGTTTATACGGCAAGAGAGGCTGTGCGCTGACGCAACGTCGGCGCATGGGGCGGTCATTTGCCCAAGAATCTTTCAGGTCAAGATGCGGGGAATAAATGCGCAGCCGACATCAAGATCAGCGCCCAGGCGGCGGCCGAGAGTGCGGCGGTGGCATAGACGCGCCCCAGCGGCAGCTTCAGCATGCCGGCCATCAGCGGTACGGTATAGCGCATTACCGCCAGAAAACGCGAGGCGAACAGCAATGGCAACCCGCGCTTTTGCAGGGCGCGCTGGGCTTTGTGCAGCGGCGCATGAAAACGCGCCGGTAGCCGGCTGCCAAGATCGCGGCGGCACAGCAGCGCGCCGCAGTGGAACGACAAGATCGATCCCAGCGCGGCCCCGAGGGTGATGGCCGCCCAAACGGCGCTGACAGGCAGCGCGTGCTTGCCCGCAACGATGCCCATCAGCAGCGTGACCGAGGCGGGCGGCAGGACGGAGGAAACGAAGATCACGGATTTACCCAGCGCAAACAGGAAAATCAGCAGCAGCAACATCTCCGGCTCCGGGGTGTATTTGGCGATAATGTGCGTCAATTCATCCATTTAACACCTGTGGGCGAGGGGGCTGAATGCCAGTGTCCCATCCGCAGGTTCAATAATGGCTAAATAACGCGCCGCTATCCGGCAATCTTTGCGTCTTGCTTGCTCACGTCGGCGCGCCGGTTTTTGAGCGCCCACAACAGCGCGGCGCACAGCAGTGCAAAGGCGGCCAGCACCAGCGGCCCGGCATGCGGGCTGTGAAAACGCTGTTCCGCCTCGGTGCGGATAAGCGGGGCTAAAAAGCTGAACGCCGCGCCGAGCGTGGTGCAAAAGCCGATGCCGGCCGCCAGCGCCGGGCCGGTGAGCACCTGAGCGGGAAACGTCCAGAAAATCGGCTGTACCGCCAGGAAACTGACTGCGCAACAGCTCAGGGCGGCGATAGCGAGCAAAGGACCGGCATAGGAAGAGACCACCAGCCCCAGCGCCGCCGCGACCATGCAAGCGACGGCGATCGGTAGTCTTCTGGCGGTGTTTCTGTCGGCAAAGCGCGGCAGGAAATAGACGCCCAGCGCAGAGAACGCCCAGGGAATGGCGGCCACCAGCGAGGCCTTGAAGCCGAGATGGGTGCCCATCAGCGAGGCGACCTGCGAAGGCAGGAAAAACATCAGGCCGTACACGCCGATCTGCAGGGTGCCGTAGATCAACGCCAGATGCCAAACTTTGCCGCTTCTCATCGCTGCTTTGACGCTGCTGGTTTCGGTCTGCTGCTGTTCGGCTGCCAACTGTGCGACCAGCGCCGTGCGTTCTTCCTCAGTCAGAAAGCGGGCCTGCTGCGGGCTATCGTCGAGATAGAAAAAGGCGAAGACGCCGAGGGCGACGGCCGGCAACCCTTCCAGCAGGAACATCCAGAACCAGCCGGGTTTACCCAGCACGCCGTGCATCTCCAGCAATGCCCCCGACAGCGGGGAGCCGAGCGTCAGGGCCGCCGGCACGCCGAGCACGAAAATGCCAATGACCGAGGCGCGCACCTTATTGGGAAAATAGATCGACGCCAGCAGCAGGATGCCGGGGTAAAACCCGGCTTCGGCGATCCCCAGCAGAAACCGCAGGGCGATAAACTGCTGTTCGTTGGTCACCAGCCCGGTGCAGGCCGACAGCATCCCCCACAGTGCGGTGGTGGCGCTGAGCCAGCGTTTTGCGCCCCAGCGGTTCATCAGCAGGTTGGCCGGGATGCCGAACAGTGCATAGGCGGCAAAAAATATCCCGGCGCCGAGCGCAAAAGCGGATTGGGACAGCGCGATATCGATGGCCATCGCGTCCTTGGCAAAGCCGACGTTAACCCTGTCGATAAACGCGACAAAGTACATAGCGAACATCAATGGCACCAGTCTGCGCCAGGTTTTGCGAATGGCGGCGTTGAGCGCAGGAGCGGCATAGGTGGCGTGATTCACTGGCGTTAACCTCTCTTCTGAGAATGACAAGCGTCGGTCACAGGACCGTCCTGATGCCGTTGTCCTCAACACGACGGTAACCACGGTTTTTCTTCGGGACCTTTAAAGGTCTAAAGGACTAATGGTCAGGCCTTTAAAGGTGAAAAAAAACGCCGCGTATCGGGTCGGCAGGTGAGTGCAGACATCACCATGGTGAATGGTGTGTTGCTTTTTTGTTAACCGGAAGTTCACACAGGGCTGTGGCGCGTTCAAGCGCTTTGATCGAGATCTGTGTGCGCTATCACCGAATTGGCAACCCGGCGATAGGCCTGGAGTAGGGGGCTTTCATCTCGGGAGTGAGGACGATAAGGTGAGGCACGGCAAAACAGAATGCAGGAGCGCAACATGCTGAAGGTCATCGCTGAAGACTTTATCCATCCGGAACACATTGAAACCGTTATGCCATGGTATCGCGAGCTGGTGGAGAAAACCCGTCAAGAACCGCTGTGCATCAGTTATGAACTGTGCATCGACCAGCAGGACCCCGGGCATTTTATTTTTATCGAAAGCTGGCCGGATCGCGCCGCCCTGGATGTGCATTGTCAGACCGAGCATTTCACCCGGCTGGTGCCACAGATCAATCAGCATCAGCGCAAGCCTTGCACCTTCCTGTTTATGCAGGTATTTCCCGGTTTGAACGGCATCTAGATGAAAAAAGCCCCGCAGGGGGGCGGGGCTAATGGCTTCTCAATGCATCTTGTAATGGTTAATAAATAACCTTATTGCTTGAGGCATGCTCTGAGAATGCTCCTAAATGTATTCATCCTATGAATGATTATGCGCGGTGGCCTCGCTGGCGGTCCTGATGTCGCGCAACATACGGCGGCGTATCAGCCCGCTGACCAGGCGAATAGTATACCAGTAGGGGGTGAACCGCCGTCGGCTGGCGTCGTCGGGGCAGAAGATGCGCGTTTCCGTTACCAGGCGGCAGCGGCCGTCCGGCAAAGGGGTCACGACGTAACCCAACGCCAGTTTGGCGACGCCGGGCTGCGCGAAGGCCAGAAACCCCGGCCCGTCGGCGACGTCCTCCAGACCGTATTCGGCCTGCCAAAAGCGGCCGATCAGGCCATAGACCAGCGCCGTTTCATCCCGCTCAAGCAGGCAAAAGTTATGCAGGCCAAACGGCGGTGGGCTGGGTTTATCGCGTGGCATCAGCCGTGCGGGCAATTCGCGCAGCGCTATCATGCTGCGGAAAAAGCGATCGTGCTTGGGATCGTAAGCGGCCACGGCCGCCAGTATCCGGGCCGACGGCGCGGCGATGGTGATGGCATGCCGCTCCGAGAACTGGTATTGCCCAAGGTATTTATTCAGCAGCGCCATGCTTTGCATTCTCCCGCCATTCACTTTGCAGCAGAGCGAAACCGAATTCGTCGCCCCACGCGCCTTTAAAAAACACGTTTTGCCGCCAATGGGCCTCGCGCCGAAAACCCAGCTTGCCGAACAGCGCGGCGGCGCCAAGATTACGCGCGTCCACCACTGCGGTAATGCGGTGCTTCGCCAGCGGCCCGAACAGCAGGGCGATGACGGCGTTCAGCGCCTCGTGCGCCATCCCTTGCCGCTGATGGCTGGGCGCGAAGGTCACGCCCAGTTCAGCCTGGCGCCCCGCATCGAAGAAATGCACTGCGACATCGCCGAGCAACGCGCCGTCTTCGCGGCGCTCGACCGCCAGTTGAAACCAGCTGTCGTCACGGTTGAACTCGAGCCGCCGTTGTTGTTCGAAAAAGGCCTGCGCATCGGCGGCGCTGTAGTCGCTCCAGCTTTGATAGCGCGCCACGTCGGGGTGGCTGCGGTAGGCGGTAAAATGGGGCAGATCGTCGGCCGTGAACGGGCGCAGGATCAGCCTGGGGGTCAGCAGAGGCAAAGGGCGCATTGTTTTTCCTTATCAGCGCATTAGGGCTACCGGCAGTGTAGCCCAGCGCCGAGAGGTGGGCTGCGTAAAATGAGCTGTGGCGGAAAAGCGGAAATGCCGGTTCAGGCGAACCGGCAGGGGTATTATCGGCGGGCGGCAGCCTGACGCAGGCGCTCGACCGGGCCTTGTTGAAAATCGAATGAGGGAGCTTCCTGCCGTGCCAGCCCCTGGCGCACGATGGCCTTAACCGTTTGGCTGGCGGCAAGATCTTTTCCGGCGATCTGTTCGGCGATGCGCAGTGCTTCTTCCTGGGCCGTCCCCTCGCTGATACGGGAAATGGCGCCGTGTGATAACGCCTCCTGCGCATCGACGATTCTGCCGGTCAGCAGCCAGTCGAGTGCGACATAGGGAGAAACTCGCGCCGGCAAGCGCGCGCACCCGCCTTGTGCGGCGACTAACCCGAGCCCGGTTTCGGGGAAGCTGAAGCGTGCGCCCTGGCCGGCGACGATCAGATCGCAGGCCAGGGCGAGCTCAAAGCCACCTCCGTAAGCGATGCCATCAACGGCGGCGATGATCACCTTGGCGATCTGTGCATGGATCAGCCCGCCAAACCCCTCCGGCGTGACAATGGGCAGTTCACCCTGATGAAAGGCGTTGATATCCATGCCGGCGGAAAATACCGCCGGTTGACCGGCCAGGACGATCGCGCGCACCGAGTCATCGTTATCTGCCTGCCGCAGGTAGGTGCGGATCAGCTCGGCCATCTGCAGGTTGATGGCGTTCTTTTTTTCCGGCCGATTGAGGGTGATGACCGCAACCAGCTCGCCATGGCGCTCATAAAGCACCGGGAGGGCTTCATTCATTGTTGGTCTCTCCCCGGAAAAACAGCAGTGTCAGCAGCAGGGCGATGGCGCCGAGCGGCAGCGAAAACAGCGGCAGGTAATGGGCCGGCAGCGCGTAGAGCGTCAGGCCGCCCAGCATGCCGCCCGCCGCGATGCCGGCGTACAGCACCGAGCTGTTGAGCGACACGGTCAGTGCGCCAAAGCGTTTCGACAGCGACAACAGGTGATGTTGGATCGGCACCAGATACATCCAGCCGGTAATGCCCCAGACCAGGAAGATGGCCAGTACCCACCAGGGGGAAGTGACATAAAAGGCCAGCAGAAACAGGGACAGCGTCTGGAGCGCCACGGAAAACAGCAGCACAAACTTGCTGCCGAGGGCATCGGTTAACGCACCGGAGGCAAAATTGCCGATCACCGCGCCAATGCCGAACACCAGCAGCGCGAGGGGCAGAATCGCCTGCGGGCCGAACTGGGTGTTTTTCAGCAAGACGCTGACGTAGCTATAGACGATGTGTTCCGAGCAAACGGCAAAAAAGGTGATCAGCAGCGTAGTCAGCACCGCCTTTTGCCGCAGCGGGGCGAGCCGCTCTTTCAGCGAATGCTTGCCCGGTGGCGCAATGGCGCGCAGCGCCAGCGAAAGGCCCAGCAGCGCAATTGCCCCCAACAGGGCGATGAACAGGAATATTTCACGCCAGCCGATCAGTTTGGCGAGAAAGGTACCGAATGGAATACCGAGCGCAATAGCCAACGTCATGCCCCCATAGACGATGGAAATGGCCAGGCCGCGGCGTTTTTCCGCCACCAGCCCCACTGCGGCGGCGGCGGCCTGCGGCGTGTAACAGGCTGCACCCAATGCGGCCAGCACTCTGCCGAACGAGATCTGCAGGTAGCTGGTGGCCCAGGCGCAGGCCAAATTGCCGGCGATGAACAGCACCAGCGCCAACTGTAGGATATGCTTGCGGTTGACGTTGCCGAGCAGCCAGGCGGTCAGTGGCGCGAACAGCATATAAGCCAGCGCGAATACCGATATCAACTGCCCCGCTTGCGCGGGGCTGACGGCAAAGGTATCGGAAATGTCACTGAGCACGCCGGCGACGATAAAGGCGTCGGTGCCGATGGCGAACGTGCCGGTCGCCATTAGACAGAGCGTGACCAGATGGCCGTTATAATCCGCTAACTTCATCCTGCCCTCCGCAGATCGTTCGCTGCCCAGACCCGTCCCAGCGCCGCCAGGAACGTCTCCACGTCGGCATGGGAGTGTGCCGAGGTTGGTGTTACCCGCAGCCGCTCGCTGCCTGCGGGCACCGTCGGCGCATTGACCGGCTGCACGTAAATATCATGCTCATCGAGCAGTACTTTGCTGATGTGTTTGTTGCGGTGCGGATCGCCGACCCGCAGCGGCAGGATATGGCTGTCGGCCGACACCAGCGGAATGCCGGCGGCGCGCAGGCCGGTTTTCAGGTGATCGACGATCGCCAGCAGGTGCTTGCGCTGGGTGTCATGCTCGAGGTTGTATTTAAAACTGGCTAGCGCTGCGGCCACCACCGGTGCCGGTGACGAGGTGCTGAAGACGAATGCCGGGGCCCAGCTGCGCACCGCCTCCACCACCGAGCGGGGGGCGGCGATATAGCCGCCCGCCGCACCGTAAGACTTGCCGAAACCGCCCTGAATAATGGTGATTTTATCCAGCAGGCCCAGTTGTTCGGCGTAGCCCAGCCCTCGTTCGCCATAGACGCCGGCGGAGTGGATCTCGTCGAGATAGGTCAGCGCCTGATACTGTTCCGCCAGCGCCACGATCTGTGCCAAGGGAGCGAAGTCACCGTCCATGGAATACAGCGACTCGAAGGCGATCAGCTTTGGCCGCGCCGGATCGGCAGCCTGCAGCAGCTCGGCGAGGTGTGCCACATCGTTGTGGCGGAAGATCTTTTTCTCCGCCTTGCTGTAGCGGATACCGTAAATCATCGAGGCGTGATTCAGCTCGTCGGAGAATACGATCAGATCGGGAATGGCGTCGCACAGGGTGGACAAGGTGGCGTCGTTGGCGCCGAAACCGGTAGTGAACAGCAGAGCCGATTCTTTGCCGTAAGCGCTGGCCAGCAGCGTTTCCAACTCGCTGTGGTAGACCGAGGTGCCGGAAATGCTGCGGGCGCCGCAGGTGCCCAACCCGACCCGGTTAACCGCTTCGGTGGTGGCCAGCAGCACTTTGGGGTGGTGGCTCATCGCCAGATAGTCGTTCGAGCACCAGACGTTGAGACGGCGCTCACCTTGGTGTCCGTGGCTGGTGGCCCAGGGTTTGTCCTGTACGCCGCGTTCAAGGTTGAGGAACTCGCGAAAACGCCCCTGTTTTTTGGTTTCCGCCAGCTTTTCTTCAAGAATGTTCAGTACGCTCATAGCATATTCCTTGTGTTAAACGGCTTTAAGGTTTAGTGACAGACCCTGGCCGACGCCGACGCACATCGTCACCAATGCGTTGCTCGCCTGTCGGTCGCGTAATTCCAGCGCCGCCGACAGCACCAGGCGCGCACCGGACATCCCCAACGGATGACCGAGCGCGATGGCGCCGCCGTTCGGGTTAACCCGCGCGTCGTTGGCGTCGATACGCCAGTGTTTCAGCGCCGCTAGGACCTGTGAGGCGAACGCTTCGTTAATCTCGATGATGTCGAAGTCGTTCAAGGTGAACCCGCCGCGCTGCAGTAAGCGCTCGGTGGAGGCGATCGGCCCCAGCCCCATCAGCGCCGGTTCAACCCCGGCGGCCGTGCTGTCGCCGATCTCCGCCAGAGGTTGCCACCCCTGACGCTTCACGTAGCGCCCGGAAGCCAGCAGCAGCACGGCGGCGCCGTCGTTGATGCCGGAAGCGTTGCCTGCCGTGACTGTACCGTCGGCGGAGAACGCCGGTTTCAGCGTCTGCAACTGTTGCAGCGTGCTGAGCCGGGGAAACTCGTCCTGCGCGAATATGCGGGTCGTTTTACGATCCGCCGGCACGTCTACGGGCGTGATTTCCCGTGCCAGCCGGCCGCTGTCGATCGCCCGGCGAGCCTTTTGCTGCGAGGCCAGCGCGAACAGATCCTGTTCCTCGCGTGAGATATGCTGCCGTTGAGCCACGTTTTCTGCCGTGATGCCGAGCGGATCGCTGCCGTAGCGCTCCGCCAGCCGCGGATTAACAAAGCGCCATCCCAGCGTGGTGTCGTACAGCTTTACCCCCTTATCGAACGGCGTTTCGCTCTTGCTCAGCACATAGGGCGCGCGGCTCATGCTTTCCACGCCGCCGGCCAGAATCAGTTCGCTAAGGCCGCTGCGGATTTTTGCCGCGGCGTAGATCACGGCATCCAACCCGGAGGCGCAAAGGCGGTTGAGGGTGATGGCCGGCACCGACGGATCCAGTCCGGCAAGCAGCGCCGCCATGCGGGCGACATTGCGGTTGTCCTCGCCGGCCTGGTTGGCGCAGCCCAGAACCACTTCGTCCAGGCTCGTTTCCGCCGCCGGATGGCGCTGCAGCAGACTGCGAATGATCGTTGCCGCCATGTCGTCGGGGCGGGTATGCGCCAGGCTGCCACCATAGGTGCCGATCGCCGTGCGCGTGCCGTCGATCAGATAAACGCCGTCATCTTGAATGCTCATCATTAATCCTTAAGGCGTGGTCGTCAGCGCCGGTTGCGCGGCGTGCAGAAGGGTGTAATGCGGCGCATAGCGCGCCGCGTGCAGCAACTGCGCCAGGTTGCTCAGCGTCGTCCTGACGTTTTTCTCCCCCAGGCTATCGAGCCAGCCGAAAATGCCGTCGGCGTAGTTAACGCCGGCGACGGCGGCGACATCGATGTCTTCCCGGCTGCAGACGCCGCTTTCCACCATGATCACCGACTCGTTGATTAGGCTGCTGAGGACGCGGGCGACGATCAAGGCCGGGGAATCCTTGATAAATTCAACCTGCGGGATTGCCGTGTGCAGCAGGCGTAAGAACAGCGCTTTATTGGCCCCAGAGGCGTGGCGGCTGTGCGCTGCCACCAGATACGCCGTGTCGGCGTAATTCAGGGCAACATCGACCACAAAGGCATCCGCCGCCGTCTGCTCGGCCAGCTGGTTTGCCGTGCGGCCATCGGTGATGCTGATGGTGAAAGCGTCATTGATCCGGACGGCCGGCCCCAGGCCCGGTAATGCCGGCCGTTGTTCCACGCGCAGCCGTGGCCACTGAAGCGCGGCCCGCTGTTGTAACAGGGTAAAAAAAGGGTGTTCGCCGTAAACGTGCAGCGTCTCAATGTCTGCATCGGTGGCGGCCATCACCGGCGGGGCGTTTTCTTCGACGGCAAAATAGGAGCGGCCGTTCTTTTTTCCCAATAGACCGGCATCGACCAGCGAACGCTGCAGGTGGCCGGGGGTATAGCGCGCGTCGTATTGCATGTCCTGCCAGATTTGCCGACTGACCTGATAGTTGATGTCCTGGCCGATAAAATCGGTCAGTTCGAGTGGCCCCATACGAAAGTGCCCACCGGCCTTGAGGGCACGGTCGATCTGCGGCGCGCGCGCCACGTGTTCTTCCAATAGGCGGAACCCTTCCAGGTAGTAGGGGCGGGCCATGCGGTTGACGATAAACCCCGGCGTGGCCTGGCAGACGACGTCACGTTTCCCCAACGCGGCCACCAGCTGGCGGCAACGCTCCGTGGTGGCGTATGCAGTACAGTAGGCCGGGATGATTTCAATCAGTTTCATCAGCGGCGCGGGGTTGAAAAAGTGCAAACCGATAAACCGCTCGCTGTGCGTCACCGCGGTTGCCAGCTTATTTAGCGACAGTGAGGAGGTATTGGTGGCGATCAGCGTGTCGGGCTTGACTGCAGCGGCGATGGTCGCCAGCACCTCAAGTTTGGTTTGCTCTTGCTCGGCGATGGTTTCTATCACCAGCTCGCTGTCGGCAATGGTCTCAAATACCGAGGTGAACACCAGATTGGCCAACACCGCGCCTTTATCCTGCAGCGCGATCTTGCCCTGTTCGACTTTCTTGTTCAGGTCTAGCTCGATATAGTCGCGAGCCTGACTGAGGGTATTGCCGTTGCGATTATAAAGCACCGTGCGAATGCCTTTTTGCGCGAAAAGATAAGCGATGCCTCTGCCCATCGTTCCCGCGCCGATAATCGCAGCCGACTGAATTGCCGCATTACTTTCTGCCATAGAAAATCCCCGTCACTGTATGCCATGCGAAATTCGCAAATGCTTATTATCTCTTTGGATTTACGGCGGCACTGGGTGCCTGTCTGGAAAGTAATTGGCGGTGTCCCGGCTGTCTAACGGTAGAAATGACAGGTTTACGTGCCGAGGAGATTATGCTATTCGCGCAGTTTTCCAATTCGGTGCAATAAAAGGCTTATTTTAAAGGGAATAGCTGTTTTCGTTATAGCGTTGGTATTTTTTATTATATGAAACGGCTACTGGCGCCGGGCGACGATATTCTATAGTGAGTCTGACCTATCGATAAATCGGCATCGCTATCTGGAGAACCTGCGTTATGGATACCCGCACTCAACGGCTCATGGCGGAGGTGATTGGCAGCCTGGCCGATCGCGAATGCTTTCTGACGCAGCTGGAGCCCTGCGCCGAGGCGCTGGGGTTTGATTATTTCTCCTACATCGTGTTTTCCTGTTATCCGGCCAGCCGCCCCAAGATGCTGATCGAAGGGAATTTTTCAGCGAACTATCTCGAGGATTATCGGCGGCAGCGGGTGTATTTGCAGGATCCGGTTATTGAGCGCGCTCATCATTCCACGCTGCAGTTCCAGTGGGACGAAAGCTTTTATCACGAGCGGCCGACGCTTTGGCGGCATATGGCGCAATTCGGCCTGTGCGCAGGTTGGTCGCAGTCGGTTAAGGATTGCTATGGCCGGCTGGGGATCCTGACGTTTGCCGGTAAAGCACTACCCGAGCAAGCGCCGCAAGCGCGCGCAGTAAATGAAACTTTTTTCCTTTGGCTGGCGCAAACCGCCCATAAAACGCTGCGTGAAGCCTTGATCTCGGTGAACGACGACGCGATAAAAGATGTGCTGACGCTGCGTGAAAAAGACATTTTACGCTGGTGCAGCGAAGGGAAAACGGCGGAAGAGATCGCGCTGTTGATGGGGGTGAGCGAGCGCACGGTCAATTTCCATATCGGCAACTCGATTAAAAAACTTTCTGTCGCTAATAAGACCGCCGCCACCGCCAAAGCGGTTTATTTGCAGCTGATTTAATCTCGAGTACTAAATAATTAATCGCCTATCCGTTATTGGTGTGATGTTTATATTTTGTTAAATTAAGAACTATCCTTATCAGTATTTACCCCCGATCACAAAAGCGTGATAAAGCGATTCACCGCGCCCGTGTACGGCAGTATTCTGTAGGCACCCGGTTTACATAGAAAGGACGTGATATGTACAAGACTATTTTGGTGCCGATCGATATTGAAGAGGACCTGTTGACCGAACATGCGCTGAAGCATGTGGAATATTTGGCGAAGATGTCCGGCGCTAAAGTGCATTTCTTCCATGCGCTGCCGGATGCCTCGGCTTTTGTGACTGCCTATTCGTTCGGTCTCAAGGAATTTGAGAATCAGGCGGAAGTGAAGGCGGTCGAGAAGCTGAAGAAAATCATGTCGGAAATCGATCTGCCGTTGGATCGCCTCAATTACACCGTCAGCTTCGGCTCTGCGCGCGATCAGGCGCTGGAGCTGGCGGAAGAGATCGACGCCGATCTGATCATCATCGGTTCGCGCCGCCCGAGCGTGAAAACCTATTTGCTGGGGTCTAACGCTGCCGCTATCGTTCGCCATGCCAATATTTCGGTGATGGTCGTCAGATAATCCGTCTTAAGCCCACCGTTTTCGGGCGCGTTCTGCGGTTGCCGGTCGGCTGCAGAGCGTGCCTGGCGTTTTATTGCCATCTCAGCCTGAGCTGCTACGATTTTAGCTGACGTTTTTATGCCAACCGGGGCACCGGCCTTGCGCATATTCTTCATCTCAGCCAGAAGAGGGGCAGCTATGCCATTAGAAGTCGATGGGATCATCAGAGGCGATCGGGGCAGTGAACCGAGCCGTTGGCAACATGCGTCAACCAAACCGCTTATCACGCTGACCTGGCATCACACCATTCCCTGGAACTGTTTGCGTAATGTCTGGAATGGTCTGGTCGCGGGGCAGCATTGGGACGCGCTGGACGAGTTTATGAACCTGATCGGTGTGCCAAACCGCGCCGAGGTGCTCAAACAGATCAAGAATAAAAACCTGCAGGATCGCGATGGATTACACACTTTGGTGACCTGGCAAGGATGGAATATCGTCGAGGGGCCGGGTAATGAATATCGTGCGCAGGGGGACGATCCCGGTGAAAACTTCGACGGTTGGTCGGGTAAGGGGATGAGCACTAACCAGCAGGCGACGCAGCAGCAGGTCAACGTGTTGTACCGGGTGATGGAGCCGTTGGGTAACCGGGCGCTGGACGCCGCCAGACAGGCGCCGCCCATTACCGCTGAGGAAGCGGGCATTTTGCAACGGACGATTAAACAGACCCGCCCAACGTTGCGAGGAAAGGAACCGATCCGGTGGCAAGAAGACATGTGGCATCAGGTGCAGCCGGGTAAAGAGGCGAAACACTTCGCCCGCTGGGATACCAAACCGGTATGGCGCAAGCGCCTGCACAGCGACCTGGCTCAGGCAGGGTAAAACTCGCCCCGCGCCGGATTACCGGCGCGAGGGAATCAATCCGGCGCTAATCGCACAGCGCCACGATTTCGTCGAACAGCGTTCTGGGGATCTCCACGCCGTCTTGTTCGCTCAGCCTCCGCTGCCGATAACGGCGTTCGCCGGGGATGCGTGCGCCTTGCGCCTGCATATCAGCAAACATCGCCTCTGCGCTGGCGAAATATTTCGCCTTATCCGCACCGAGAAAACGTTCAGGATCCAACGCGATGATCAGCTCACCGCCGTAAGGCGACGAACCGGTGCCGTCGTCGTAGGCCAGCGATTCCTTGCTGGTCATATCGCCGATCAGCGGCCCGGCCAACAATTCAACCATCGCCGCCAGCGCCGAGCCCTTATGTCCGCCGAAGGTCAGCATTGCGCCCTCCAACACGCTGGCGGCATCGGTGGACGGATTGCCTGCCTTATCAATGCCCCAGCCTTCAGGCAGCGGGGTGCCTGCGCGGCGATGCAATTCGATTTCGCCGCGTGCCGTCGCGCTGGTGGCGATGTCGAACAAAAACGGCGGCCGATCCGGGCGCGGCCAGCCGAAGGCAATGGGGTTGGTGCCGAACAGCGGGCGCGAACCGCCGGCCGGCGTCACCCAGGCGTGGCTGGGCGTGCAGGCCAAGGCCACCAACCCCTGCTCGGTCAGCGGTTCGATGTCGGCCCACAGCGCGGAGAAGTGCACGCAGCGGTTGATCGTCAACGCGGCGATACCGTTGGTGCGCACCTTATCGATAAAGGCCGGCAGAGCGGTGCGGTAGGCCAGCAGAGAAAACGCGCCGCCGGCATCGGCGCGCAAGATAGCCGGTGCCTGGTCGAACAGCCTGGGTATCGCATCGGCAGAAACCTTGCCTGCCTGCAGCGATCGCACGCAGCCCAAGAGCCGGTACAACCCGTGCGAAGCGCAGCCGTCGCGTTCACCCTGGGTGACATTTTGCGCTACCGCCTCGGCATGCGCCTGATTGAAACCGTTGCTGCGCAGTGCGCGCAACGCCAGTTGATAAGCCTGTTCCAGCGACAGAACGTGCATGGATGTCATTTTGATGTCCTCCCTGGGTTCATTCTTCTTCATCGCCGATAAAATTGGCCTGGGGTAAACAGGTATAGGCGCCCCAGTAGTAAACCGCCAGCGCAATCACCGCCATGGTAAGGGTGTCCCACGGGTGGGCAATGGCGCCGATGCCGCCGAAGCTGCTGAGGTAGGAGAGTGCGATCACCAGCGCATAGAAGACGATCAGCCACAGCGAGGACCAAATTTGCTGCCGGAGGCTAACGGCGTGGGTCGGCACCTGATTTTTGAACAGGATGTAGATGAAGAACATCAGGATCTGCAAACCGAGCAGCCAGGAGACGGTATCCCAGCCGGACCAGAAGACGATCAGCGCCGAAATGATAAACGACAATGGGCCGAGCACGCAGAAAGCGCGCACCCGGAACGGACGCGGCATATCGGGCGCATTGCGCCGCAGCCCGGCGGCGGTGACCGGGGCGATGGCGTAGCTCAGCACCAGCGCGGCGGACACCACGCCGATCAGCTTTTCCCACGATGGGAACGGCAGCGTCCAGAATACCGAGAGAGCGAAGGTCAGCCACAGCGCCGGGCGGGGAATGCCGGACTCGCCATCTACCCGGGTGAATAGTTTGAAGAAGGTGCCGGCGCGTGCCCAACCGTAGATCACGCGAGGCGTGGCGTTCATATAGATATTGCCGGTGCCGCTCGGTGAAACGATCGCGTCGCTGACCACCAGAAATGCCAGCCATCCCATGCCCAGCGTGATGGCGATATCGCGGAACGGCAGGGAGAACTGTTGGCTGATGCCGGCCCAGCCGCCGCTTAGCATCTCGCTGGGGATACTGCCGAGAAACGCTATCTGCAGCAGCACATAGATGATGGTGGACAGCACCACCGACAGGATCAGTGCGATGGGAATGGTGCGCTGCGGCCTTTGCACCTCGCTGGCGACCGAAATGATCGGCGTCAGGCCGAGGTAGGCGAAGATGATGCCGCCGGCGGAAATGGCGGCCTCAACCCCGGCGGAACCGAAGGGAGCAAAACCCTGGCTGTGCAGGTTTTCCGGTTTGAAAAAGCTGAACAACACCACGATCACCAGCAGCGGCACCAGAAATTTCAGCACGCTGATCAGATTATTGGATTTGGCGAAGGTTTTGACGCTGTAGTAGTTGAGCGCGAAGAAAAAGCACAGCAGCGCCAGCTGCACCAGCCAGCCGATCGGCGTAGGGTCGCCGGAACCCGGCTGGCTGAGGAACGGGAACCAGGCGGCGTATTGCCGGGCGGCGACGACTTCGATGGCGATCAGGCTGGAGAAGGCGATCAGCGTGATAAATCCCAGCAGATAACCCATCAGTTCGCCGTGCGAGAACACCGGATAGCGAATGATGCCGCCGGCGCGCGGCAGGGCGGCACCCAGTTCGCAGTAGACGATGCCGAGCAGCAGCACCGCCAGGCCGCCGATCAGCCAGGAATAGATGCCGGCCGGGCCGGCGATGGAGGAGACATGGCTGGCGGCGAACAGCCAACCGGAGCCGAAGATGGCGCCCAGACCGATGAACGTCAGATCGGTGAGCGTAAGCTGCTTCTTGAATTTGCCTTGGGTTGTCATGGTATTACCCTTTTGTTATTGAGTGGCAGGCAGATGCGGCCGGGCTAATTTTGGGCAGGTGAAACCAGGGGATCTCGGGTGAAAACGCCGTTCACCAGCCGCAGCAGGTTGAGCGGGTTGGCGTCCTGCAGCGGTGGCGGCAACAGCGCCGCTGGCGTGTTTTGCAAACAGACCGGCCGCAGGAAACGTTCGATGGCCAACGTGCCTACCGAGGTGCCGCGTGCGTCGCTGGTCGCCGGATAGGGGCCGCCGTGCACCATGGCGTCGCACACTTCTACCCCGGTCGGATACCCGTTGAACAGCACCCGACCGGCTTTGCGTGCCAACAGCGTCGTCAGCCCGGCGGCCATATCGAGATCGCCGTCATCCGCCAGCAGCGTGGCGGTCAACTGACCTTGCAATGCCGACAGCGCCGCGTGCAGCTGTGCTTCGCTATTTACAGCGACCAGGATGCTGGCCGGGCCGAAGACCTCCTGTTGCAGCAGCGGATCGGCCTGCAGCAGCAGTGCCTCCTCCGCTTGATACAGCTGTGCCGTCGCCCGATGAGGGGGCGTTTCGCTGCGGCCCGCCAGACGGCGCATATCCGGGTGCGCATCGAGGGCCGCCAGCCCGTGACGGTAGTGCTCTAGCGTGCCGGTATTCAGCATCGGTTGCGGTTCGGCGGCGTTGACCAAGGCGCTCATCGTTTCGGCCAGCCGATCGAAGGCGGCGCCGCGCAGCGCGACGATCACGCCGGGCTTGGTGCAGAACTGACCGCAACCGAGCGTAAAGGAAGAGACCAGTTCCTGCGCGATGTGCTGCCCGCGCCGCGCCAGCGCCTGTGGCAGGATCACGACCGGGTTGATGCTCGACATTTCGGCGAAGACCGGGATGGGTTGAGGGCGTTGCGTCGCCAGATCGAAGAGCGCTCGACCGCCTTGCAGCGAGCCGGTGAATCCCACGGCCTGAATCGCCGGATGTTGTACCAGGTCGGCTCCCACGCGGTTGCCGAAGATCATGTTGAAGACGCCGGCAGGCATCCCCGTGCGTTTCCGGGCGCGCTCGATCGCCTGAGCGGTCAGCTCGGCGGTGATCATATGGCCGCTGTGCGCCTTGAACACGACCGGGCATCCGGCGGCGAGCGCGGCGGCGGTATCGCCACCCGCGGTGGAGAACGCCAGCGGGAAGTTGCTGGCGCCGAATACCGCCACCGGGCCGAGCGCCGTGCGGTATTGACGTAGATCGGGGCGCGGCAGGGGGGAGCGCTGCGGCAGCGCGCAGTCGATGCGCACGCCCTCGACGTCGCCGCGCCGCAGCAGCGTAGCGAACAGCCGCATCTGGCCGCTGGTTCTGGCGCGTTCGCCGCTCAACCGCGCCGGCGGCAAGGCGGTTTCCTGCATGGCGAAGGCGAAGAAAGCCTCATCCAACGCGTCTAACTCCTCGGCAATGGCGTCGAGAAAGTTCGCGCGTTGTTCCGCGCTGAGCTGCGAATAGGGTGCAAAGGCCGCGGCGGCAGCTTCTGCGGCGGCGGCGGTTTCTGCCGCCGTGGCCTGGTGGAAGCGGTAGCCGGTCGGCTCACCGTCGTCGGCGCGCAGGCTGAGCAGCGTCGCTTCCCCTGCGGCGCAGCGCTGGCCGCCGATAAATTGTTGGCCGCTGATGGCGGCATAGCGAGCGTTGGGCATCGGTTACCCTCGGTAGAGAAAGCATGACGCCCGGCATGGGGCCGGGCGATGAAGGCGTTACAGGCCGACGTTCGGCAGCGCAGGGCGAGTGGCCAGCGCTTTATCGATCACGGCGTTGATCTCGGTGAGCGTTTCGCCCTGCAGCGCCAGGCGCGGCGGACGAGTGACGGCGCTGCCGCGGCCGACCCGCTGTTCGCAGAGTTTGATGCACTGCACCAGATCGGGGCGGGCATCGAGGTGCAGCAGTGGCATAAACCAGCTGTACAGCGCCAACGCTTCCTCATAGCGTTTTTCCTTCGCCAGCCGGAACAGCGTTTCTCCTTCGCGCGGGAAGGCATTGGACATGCCGGAGATCCAGCCTTGCGCACCAACGGCGAGGCTTTCCAGCACCACATCGTCCAACCCGGCAAACAGCACGAAGCGATCGCCGACTTCGTTGCGCAGATCGATAAAGCGGCGGGTGTCGCCCGACGAGTCTTTGAAGCACACGATATTTTCGCAGTCGACCAGCGAGGTCAGGATGTCGGGCGTGACGTCATTTTTGTAAATGGGAGGATTGTTGTAGACCATGATCGGCAGATCGGTCGCGCCGGCGACGCTGCGGAAGTGCGCGGCAGTTTCGTGCGGCTTGGCGGAGTAGACCAGCGCCGGCATCACCATAATCCCGTCGACGCCGGCCTTTTGCGCTTCACGCGCCATGTTCTGCGCGAAGGCGGTGGTGAACTCGGCGATGCCGGCGATCACTGGAACTTTACCGTCGGCGGCGTCTCTTGCCACTTCGATCACCGCCAGCTTCTCTTGCACCGTCATCGAGGTGTTTTCACCGACGGTGCCGCACACCACCAGGCCGGAGACGCCGTCGCGCACCAGGTTTTTAATCACCGTATGAGTGGCATCGAGGTCCAGAGAGAAATCGTTGCGGAACTGGGTCGTCACCGCCGGGAATACGCCGCTCCAGCTTATGGCTTTATGGCTCATCGTGTTTGTCCTGTCGTCCGAAAGTGTTAATGAAAAGTGAATCTTTGGTAAGGCTCACCGACAGAGTGACCGGTATTGCGCGGGGAGGCTTGACGCTTTTCGCCGATTGCCGCGACGAAATTGGCACAATGGCGCCGAATAGCGGGCGTGAAAAAACCGGGCGCCGGTGCACCGTGAAAAGAGGGGGGGGGTAACCAGATAAATCAGCGCATTAAGCGGAAAGCGTCAGGCGGAAATCGCGCGGCGTAGAGCCGGTCATCGCTTTGAATTGACGGCTGAAGGCGCTGTGATCGGTGTAGCCGCACAGTAGCGCGATGTCGGTGATCGGCAGATCGCCGGCCAGCAGTTCCGTGGCCTTTTCCAACCGCACTTTGTGGATCATCTGGCGCGGGGTGAGGTGGAAGATACGCTTGCAGTAGCGTTCGATCTGCGCCACCGACAAGCCGGTCAGCACCGTCAGCTCCTCAAGTGCGATCGGCCGTGCGTAGTGGCGGCGGATGTGCACGTCGATCGCCGCCAGCCGTTGGTAGGCCGGGTGATGGGCCCTGGCCTCCTGCAGATCGTGAGAAATACCCGCCATACCGATGATTTTTCCCTGCGCGTCGTACAGCGCCAGCTTTTGCGTCAGGCACCAGCCGGTTTCGCGGCCGTTGTACAGGTGCATTTCCAACTGATCCTGGATCAGCACGCCGTGGCGCAATACCCGCAGATCCTGCTCGGTGTAGCCGGATCCGAGCTGGGCGGGAAAAACGTCGGCGGAGGTCTTGCCCAGCAGCGGTGTAACGGTTTTGAAACCGCAGCGCCTGGCCAGCGTCAGGTTGGCCAGCAGGTAGCGGGCCTGGGCGTCTTTGATAAAGAACACCACGTTGGGGATCGCGTTCAGCAGCGGCGCGATCAGCGCCAGCGTATTCAGCAGATCGCGCAGGTTGTTCGGGCGCTGCTGCGCCAGGCCATCGCAGAGGCGCGAAAGATGTTCGACGGCGAAAACGTCCTCTTGCTCCGGCACCCCCACGAGCGAAGGCGGAGAGAGAGAAACCGGAGGCTGATAGTCTGAAGTGGCTCGCATAGCTGTCCCTTTTCGGTCGTTAGCCGGAAAAACAGGCGGATCGGGTTGATGTCTTCGCATCAATATTAACTTTTCTTTAACGAATCAAGCGCTATTTCCGGCCGCCTGCCAAATATGCGGATTGCCGCATACTTTTACCGCGCGGTGCGTGGCGGTTGCTTGAAAACTGCGGCGCTTCTCGCCACGGGGATATTTAGCATGAAAGTAAAGCTATGATAAATAAGTTATTGTTATGGCTTTCGTTAAGGGCGCGCCCGTGACGCGTCAGGCCTGACTTTTGTCACTGTGCTGATTTCTTCATTTGCCGCGCCGAAACGCATCAAGCCGTTATGGCCACATTCGTTCAGGCTAACGCCATTGGTAACATCTCATTAACCCAGGAGACGCCGATGGCACTTTCTGCGCATATCACCGCTTTGCGGGCGATCGATTCTCATACCGGCGGAGAGCCGACCCGTCTGATCGTCGAAGGCTTTCCCGATCTTGGCGAGGGCAGCATGGCGGAACGGCGGGCGCGTTTCGCGCAACATTATGACGATTGGCGTTGTGCGGTGATGCTAGAGCCGCGCGGTAACGACGTGTTGGTGGGGGCGTTGCTGTGCCGCCCCTGTTCGCCACAGGCCACCGCCGGCGTGATCTTCTTTAACAACAGCGGCTACCTGGGCATGTGCGGGCATGGCACTATCGGGCTGATCGCTTCGCTGGCGCACATGGGGCGCATCCACGCCGGGCGTCACCTGATAGAGACCCCGGTCGGCCCGGTAAACGCCACGCTGCACGAGGACGGCAGCGTCACGGTGGAGAACGTGGCTGCTTATCGTTACCGCCGCCAGGTGCGGCTTGAGGTGGCGGGTTACGGGCCGGTGACGGGTGACATCGCCTGGGGCGGCAACTGGTTCTTCCTGATCGGCGAGTCGCCGTTGCCCATCGATAAACAAAATCTGGAGGCGTTGACTGCGTTCACCTGGGCGGTGCGGCAGACGTTGGAGCAGGCGGGCATCTGCGGTGAAGACGGCGGAGCGATAGACCATATCGAACTGTTCGGTGACGATCCGCAGGCCGACAGCCGCAGCTTCGTGCTGTGCCCCGGAAAAGCCTATGATCGCTCCCCGTGCGGCACCGGCACCAGTGCCAAACTGGCGTGTCTGGCGGCGGACGGCAAGCTGCCGCCGGACACGCAGTGGCGGCAGGCCAGCGTGATCGGCAGCGAGTTTCAGGCCTACTATCGCCGGAATGGCGATCGCATTACCCCCTTTATTCGCGGGCAGGCCTATGTGTGCGCCGATAGCCAACTGCTGCTCGACGAACGCGATCCCTTTGTCTGGGGAATACGCTGATGGGCGTCGGGCGGAAAGCCGATGTCATCGTGATCGGCGCCGGCATCATCGGTGCCGCCTGCGCCTGGCGGCTGGCGCGGGAAGGGTATCGCGTCTCGGTGGTGGACGATCGCCGCGCCGGCGCTACGGCCGCCGGCATGGGGCATCTGGTGTGCATGGACGACAACCCGGCTGAGTTGGCGTTGAGCGCTTATTCGCTGCGGTTATGGCGTGAAGTGACGGGGCGCATGCCGCAAGCGTGTGCCTGGCGCGGCTGCGGAACGCTATGGCTGGCGGATAAAGCGGATGAAATGGCCATCGCCGAGCAAAAGCGGGCACGGCTGGCGGAGCAGGACGTAGCCGCTGAATTGCTGACGGCGGAGCAGATCGCCGCCATGGAGCCGATGCTGCGGCACGGCCTGGCCGGTGGGCTGCGGGTGCCGGGCGACGGCATTCTGTATGCGCCGCTCGCGGCTCGCTGGCTGTTGGCCGACGGTGGCGCGGCGATCGACGTGGTGCATGGCGAAGCAGCAGCGCTGGAAGAGGGGGCAGTACGGCTGGCGGACGGCAGGCGCCTGGCTGCGCCGATAGTGGTCCTGGCCTGCGGCCTTAGGGCCAATAGCCTATTGCCCCAGACTTTGCTGCACGCCAAGAAGGGCCATCTGGCGATCACCGATCGCTATCCGCCGCGGGTGCGGCATCAGTTGGTAGAGTTGGGATACGGTGCCAGCGCGCATGCCAGCGGCGGCACCTCGGTGGCATTCAATGTGCAGGCACGGCCAACCGGGCAATGGCTGATCGGTTCTTCCCGCCAGTTCGATGCCGTCGATTCGGCGTTGGACATGCCAGTGCTGGCGGCGATGCTCACGCGTGCGCAGCATTTCTTGCCCGCGCTGGCGCAGATGAACATCATTCGCTGCTGGACCGGGCTGCGCGCCGCCTCTGCCGACGGGCTGCCGCTGCTGGGCGTGCATCCGCGGCATTCCTGGCTGTGGCTGGCGTTGGGGCACGAGGGATTGGGCGTCACGACTGCCCTCGGCAGCGCCACGCTGATTACTGCTCAGATCGGCCGGCAAACGCCGGAGATTGACGATACCCCGTATTTGGCGGCGCGGGCGTTTGCCGCCGAGGAGCTGTCGGTATGAATGAAGGACAAAACACGCTTACGTTGAGCATCGATGGCGATCCCTGCCGGGTGCCGGTTGGCATTAGCGTCGCTGCGGCACTTAGCCTGTGTGGCGACGATCGTTGTCGGTTGTCGACTTCACACCAACCGCGCGCCCCCTTTTGCGGCATGGGTGTTTGCCAGGAGTGCCGGGTGACCATTAACGGTCTGCGTCGTCTGGCGTGCCAGACGCTGTGCCAAGCCGGTATGCGCATTGAGAGGAGCGATGATGAGTAACTTCGACTGTGAGGTGCTGATCGTCGGTGCCGGGCCGGCCGGCATGGCGGCGGCGCTGGCAGCAGCGGAAAGTGGTGGCCAGGTGCGAATGATTGATGATAATCCGCATCCCGGCGGGCAAATCTGGCGCGATGGGCCGCAGGTGGCTTTGCCTGAAACGGCGAACCGCTATCGGCAGGCGGTGGCGACGATGGAAAATATTGCGCTGCAGTCCGGCTGCAAGCTGGTGGCGCAGTGTGGCGCTAACCGATTGGCCTATGAAGATGCCGAAGGCTGCGGCGTGATTCGCTATCAGAAGCTGATTTTATGCAATGGCGCGCGTGAACTGTTGTTGCCGTTTCCCGGCTGGACGCTGCCGGGAGTGACCGGCGCCGGTGGTCTACAGGCGCAAATCAAGCAGGGGCTGGCGATCCGTGGTGAGCGAGTGGCGATCGCCGGCAGTGGTCCGCTGTTGCTGGCGGTGGCGAACAGCGTGAAACAGGCCGGCGGCGAGGTAGTGCTGGTGGCGGAACAGGCGCCGCTTTGGCGGTTGGCGGCGTTCGTCGGCGGGCTGTGGCGCTGGCCGGCCAAACTGCGTCAGGCGTTTTCCCTGATGCCGCGTCGTTACCTTGCCGGCAGCCGGGTACTGGCGGCGTTGGGGCAGGAACGTTTAACCTCGGTGCACGTCAATAACGGCGGGCGGGAGAGAACGATCGCCTGCGACAGGTTGGCCTGCGGTTTTGGCCTGGTGGCGAATATTGAGTTGGCGATGCTGCTGGGGTGTCGGATAGAACACGACGCCGTAGCGGTGGATCATTGGCAGCAAACCAGCCTGGCGCATATTTTTGCTGCCGGGGAGTGTACCGGTATCGGCGGCAGTGAATTGGCACTCACTGAAGGCGCTATCGCCGGTTATGCTGCCACTGGGCAGCGGGAAAAGGCAGAGCGCCTGGCGGCGCAGCGGCGGCAGTGGCGACGTTTCGCCACGGCGGTGGCAAGCACCTTTGCACTTGATGATCGCTTGAATTCGCTGGCCAAACCGCAAACGATACTGTGTCGCTGCGAAGACGTCACGCTGGAACAGATTAGCCATCAGCCAGATTGGAACACGGCCAAGTTGAGCAGCCGTTGTGGCATGGGGGCTTGCCAGGGCAAAGTCTGTGCGACGGCGGCGAGGCAGCTTTTTGGCTGGCCTTTAACGCCACCGCGTGTGCCTTTAACGCCGGTCAGAGCGGAAACGCTGGTTGCTCTGGGAGGGCATTGCAGCGACGACGCCAATTGATGGCGCATCCCTGCGGTGACGTTTCAGTCCAATCCCACGTCGCTGCATCACCATTGCGGCCAATAGTAGGTTTTCTCACGCCAGCCTTTGCCGTACATACAGGCTTCGATGGTGGCGTCTCGGGCGGACTGATTGCGATCGGTCTGCACTGTTTTAATCGACGGTTCCTTGTCATAGCGGTATCCCGACGGACAGTCTTTCTTGTTCTTCTCGCAAGGAATGTATTTGTTTTCGTAGCTGAACTCCACGTCCCGCACCACGTCCGGGGGGAAGCGATCATAGCCGCGGCTACGGCATTCGGCATATTCGGCATTCCGGGTACTCTCGACCGCGCCGGGCCTTTCCCATTGGGTGCAGGCGGTCATCATCAAAAGCGGCAAAACGATCAAACAACGGCAATTCTTCATGGTGTCCCTAATTCTTTCTCTATCCTGGGGCTCGCCGCCTAGGAATGTTCCTAACTGGCGAGGTGAGAAAGTGTAATAAACTGACGGAACAATTGGAAATGATAATGGTTATTGTTTAGGTGTGATTGAGGTAGCGCCGCGTCGAGAGAGGATGTGGCGAATTGAGGGAGGCCGGCAGGGATCGCGATCTCACGACGAGGGGGCGACGTGACGCTGGTTTTATCCATTCTCTTTTTTGCCGCAATATACCGATCGCCATTGCATCATTTTGAGAAGGGAAACAATATGCAGGCTAAGTATTTTCTTATCCTATTTTAATGTCATTTTTATTTAGGATATTTACCCATTCCTAAGATTTAATTCCCGGTATTAATACCTTATTTTTTTATTTCTGTTTTTTTATTGTGGTTTTATTTTCAGATTTCATCCATGAAAGGCTTTTTAGTTACAGGGAATTCATTTGCATTTTAAATTTGGATTTTTTAAATTCAGTTCAGATGAAGGATAACCGTTCGCGACAGGGTCAAAAAAGGAGTTTATTTTGTCTGGGATAAAGAAAACGCCTGAATGTCATGACGGTTTACCTTCATCATCAGAGGATTATGATACGTTTAAGCACCTCTCTGATGTTGGCGCCGTGTTGGGATATGGGCGAACTCGCTTTTATCAGTGGTGCCGCGGGCGTGGATTTCTAACCCCGATGAATGTGCCCTCACATGAAATGATCAGCCTGGGATATATGGTGGCGGTGTTATCAGAGACCGGCCATACCCGGGTTTACGTCACGCCGGATGGTTTCAGTTACGTCAGTGGTGCGTTTGCGGCAGATATCCAACGTGGCATGGTCAAGTTTTAAATTTGCAAGAATCGCCTTTATTTCAAGAGCTTTAATGCAGAATCTTCTTATTCCTGCGGGTTGATGGGGGCGTGGGAAGTTGTCCGATTTTTTCGCCTCTGCGACATGAATGCTACTGGAGGCAGCTATTCTCTTGTTACGATAAGCATTATTTTCTTCAGGAGCCAAGGATGAAGCATTACGCCGCGTTGTTATTTGCCTCTGCACTGTTAACGGGATGTGCGACTCAAGCCATACCGCCGCAACAGGCTCAGTTACCGCCCCCGAGCCGTCTGATGCTCTATCAGAATATCCCGGATACGCCTTACGCCACGGTGGTGGTGGTTCGCGACAGCGGAATGCTGGCAGGCAGCTGCCGCACCGGCGTCTATGTGAATGGGGAGTTTGCCGCTTCGCTGGAGGCGAAAGAAAAAGCAGAGTTTCGCGTGCCGCCAGGCAATATCTCGGTCAGTATCGGGCAAGATATGATCGAGAATCACCTGTGCATTTGGCGTGATACCGGAGGCAGTATACCGATGACGCTGCGCGCCGGTGAAAGCCGCTATCTGCGCATCGCCGGTGACCGGCAGCGCGGTTTCGTTTTGCAGGCGGGGCGACCGTAACCCCGGCCGGGCAAGGGCGTTAACGTCCTTGCCACCATCCCCATAGGGTAATTAATAGCCACGCCGCCGCAATCCAGCACAGCACCGCCGCCCCCAGGGCCAACGACAGCCGCAGGCTGTTAATCAGGAAATACAGAGAAATCAAATACACCAGATAGGGCAGCACTGCCCACATGCCGAAAATTAGCGTCGTTTTCAGCGCCGCAATGGAACGCTCGTTGCCGACAATGTAGTGCGCAATCAGGGCGAAAGTGGGGAAAAGCGGAACTAAACCGGCGATATAATAGTTGCGCGTTTTGGCCAGCAGGCCGATCAGAACCACGACCAGTGCGCCGATCAGCGCTTAGACAAGGATGCCCATAATGGTCTCGGGTGTGGGGGAAAGCCAACACACTGCCCGAAAGCACGTGCAAGATCAATGGGGTGTGGCGTAACGCGGGGAAAAGCAGACCCGCATGAAGCGCGGGTCTGAGACGCAACGCTTACTGACGGTAAGCGTGCTTGATTTGCTGAATGCTGTTCTTGAAGATTTCCGCCTGGGTGGGATCTTCAATCTGGGCGATAAAACGTTCCATGTTGATGATAACTTTCCCGGCGTCGGCCTGGCCGATCGACTTCAGGATCAGCGTCAGCGTGGCTTTGAGGCAGGCAACCTCGGTCGCCAAGATCTCCGGGTTTGCAGACGTAGTGAAATCAACGTTGCTCATTTTCTCTCCTGATTTTTTGAGGCCGTAGCCTGATACAAGCTGCTTTGGCGCACCGCGCGCGGGCTAAACGTTGCCCCATGCGCGGCGGCGAATTTAACTGGGCGCGGAGTATAGCATAGCATGCGTCCATCATCTGCACCGGGCTTGCTCCACTCACGCCGGTGGGCAGCGCCCGTTCAACGCCAGCCTGAATCATCCATTATCGGTAAGTTATTTCGGGGCGGTTAACAAGTATTTGTCCGGCACGTTATTGTTGAACCATTGGGGTTATTATAATTATTTGAGGCGGCTGGCACCGATTTTGCCGATGTTCGCCGGGAATAATAGTTCTGCACGCCGGGTGTTCGGCCGGCGATGGCGGTGGTTTTTGCTACGTCTTTAAATATCAAATGATTACAAACGGCCAACCGCCGTGCTAATATTATTCATGTCGTGATTGCTTACACAGATTTCCCCCTCGCTGCATGATTATCGCGCTATCCTGTGTCTGACGCGGCGCAACGAAATTATTTTCGTCGCCCGTTCTTTTCCGACGTGACGATTTATTGGCGGCATAGATGGCTAAAATTGAAAAATCAGCTCTGCTCCGCAAAGTTATTCGGAAGTATGTATTAATCTGTGTTCATTCTTGTCTGAAAAACAAGTAATATCTCTGGCGAAAACAGAGGCTGATTGCGTTACTCCCTTTTTTTGGAGATTTTTCCTTGATTAGCGTTCTTCTTGTTGATGACCACGAACTGGTGCGCGCAGGGATACGACGCATTCTTGAAGATATCAAAGGTATAAAAGTTGTCGGTGAGGCCCAGTGCGGTGAAGACGCCGTAAAATGGTGCCGTGGCAACGCTGTCGATATCGTGCTGATGGACATGAATATGCCGGGCATTGGCGGGCTGGAAGCCACGCGCAAGATTGTGCGTTATGCACCCGACGTCAAAGTCATCATGTTGACTATCCATACTGAAAACCCGCTGCCCGCGAAGGTGATGCAGGCGGGGGCCGCCGGTTACCTGAGCAAGGGCGCCGCGCCGCAGGAAGTGATTAACGCCTTGCGCTCCGTGCATGCGGGGCAGCGCTATATCGCGTCTGATATCGCCCAGCAGATGGCCCTGAGTCAGCTGGAGCCCCAGGCCGAAACGCCGTTCAGCTGCCTGTCTGAACGCGAGTTGCAGATCATGCTGATGATCACCAAAGGCAAAAAAGTGAATGAGATCTCGGAGCAGTTGAGTCTCAGCCCGAAAACGGTGAACAGTTACCGTTACCGCATGTTCAGCAAACTGAATATCAGCGGCGACGTCGAACTGACTCACCTGGCCATCCGACATGGATTGTTCAATGCGGAGACGTTGTTAAGCAGTGAATGACCGTTTTGATGCCAAAGCCTTCCTGAGTACCGTCACCAGCCAGCCCGGCGTCTACCGTATGTACGACGCCACGGGCACGGTGATCTACGTCGGTAAAGCCAAAGACCTGAAAAAACGTCTCGCCAGCTATTTTCGGCAGCAGGTCAGCAGCCGTAAAACCGAGACGCTGGTTAAAAATATCGCGCAAATAGACGTAACGGTTACCCACACCGAAACGGAAGCGCTGTTGTTGGAACATAACTACATTAAATTGTACCAACCGCGATATAATGTTCTTTTGCGCGACGATAAATCTTATCCGCTGATTTTTCTCAGCGCGGATACCCATCCCCGTTTGGCGGTGCACCGCGGCGCCAAACACGCCAAGGGCGAATATTTCGGGCCTTTTCCCAACTCTTATGCCGTGCGTGAAACGCTGGCGCTGCTGCAGAAGCTGTTCCCGATCCGCCAGTGCGAAAACAGCGTGTATCGTAATCGCTCGCGCCCCTGCCTGCAGTATCAGATCGGCCGCTGCCTGGGCCCTTGCGTCGCCGGCCTGGTGAGTGAAGAAGAGTACCGGCAGCAGGTGGACTACGTGCGGCTGTTCCTTTCGGGCAAAGATCAGCAGGTGCTGCATCAGCTGATTGCGCGCATGGAAGCAGCCAGCAAACTGCTCAATTTCGAAGAGGCGGCGCGCATTCGCGATCAAATTCAGGCCGTGCGCCGCGTTACCGAACGGCAGTTCGTGTCGGGCGACAGCGACGATCTGGACGTGATCGGCGTGGCGTTCGACGCCGGTATGGCGTGCCTGCATGTGTTGTTCATCCGTCAGGGCAAGGTGCTGGGGAGCCGCAGCTATTTCCCTAAAGTGCCGGGCGGCACGGATATGAGCGAAGTGGTGCAGACCTTTGTCGGCCAGTTCTACCTGCAAGGCAGCCAGGCGCGTACGTTGCCCGGCGAGATCCTGTTGGATTTCAGCCTGCCGGAAAAAGACCTGCTTGCGGAGTCGCTCTCCGAGTTGGCGGGGCGCAAGATCCAAATTCAAAGCAAACCGCGCGGTGACCGCGCCCGTTATCTGAAGCTGGCGCGTACCAACGCGGCAACGGCGTTGACCACCAAGCTTTCGCAACAGTCGACGATCCATCAGCGGCTGGCGGAGCTGGCCAAGGTGCTGAACCTGACGGAAATCAACCGTATGGAGTGCTTCGATATCAGCCACACCATGGGCGAACAAACCGTGGCTTCGTGCGTGGTGTTCGACGGTAACGGCCCGGTACGCGCGGAGTATCGGCGCTACAATATCAGCGGCATCACCCCCGGCGATGACTACGCGGCGATGACGCAGGTGCTGAAGCGCCGTTACGGTAAGGCGCTGGAAGAGAAAAAGATCCCGGATGTCATCTTCATCGACGGCGGCAAAGGGCAGCTCGGCATGGCGATCGACGTGTTCAAATCGCTGAACGTTACCTGGGACAAGAACAAGCCGCTGCTGATTGGCATCGCCAAAGGCGCCGATCGCAAGGCCGGGTTAGAAACGCTGTTCTTCGTGCCGGAAGGCGAGGGGATTTCGCTGCCGCCGGATTCGCCGGCGCTGCATGTGATCCAACACATCCGCGATGATTCGCACAATCATGCGATTACCGGCCACCGGCAGAGAAGGGCGAAAGTCAGAAATACCAGCGCACTGGAGCTGATTGAAGGCGTAGGGCCGAAACGGCGCCAGGTGCTGTTGAAGTATATGGGCGGACTGCAACCTTTGTTGAACGCCAGCGTGGAGGAAATTGCAAAAGTGCCGGGTATTTCACAAGCATTGGCAGAAAAGATCTACAATGCATTGAAACACTGAGGGCAATGTAGCAACATACTCTTAATTTCCACTCTAGCCAGATAGTTACCGTAGCATTATGCAATTGAATATACCGACTTGGCTTACCCTGTTTCGCGTAGTTCTGATCCCATTCTTTGTGCTGGCGTTTTATCTGCCGTTCAGCTGGGCTCCGATGGTTTGCGCCGTTATCTTTGTGTTTGCCGCCGTCACCGACTGGTTTGACGGCTTCCTGGCACGCCGCTGGAAACAAACGACGCGCTTTGGGGCGTTTTTGGATCCGGTTGCGGACAAAGTGATGGTGGCGGTGGCGCTGGTGCTGGTGGCGGAGCACTACCACAGTTGGTGGATCACGCTGCCGGCGGCCACCATGATCGCCCGTGAAATCATCATTTCGTCGCTGCGAGAGTGGATGGCGGAAATTGGCAAACGCAGCAGCGTGGCGGTGTCCTGGATCGGCAAAGTGAAAACCATGGCGCAGATGATGTCGCTGGTGGGCTTGCTGTGGCGGCCGGACCGCTCCGTAGAGTATGTGGCGATCGGTTTGCTGTATATCGCGGCGGTGCTGACTTTCTGGTCGATGTTCCAATATTTGAATGCCGCGCGCAACGATCTGCTGGAACCGTGATCGATGCGCTGCAAAAATCGGCAAACGATCGTGATGAGCCAACAATTTTATTGACTCATCACGTCAGGTAAGTAGAATGCATCGCATCAGACGGCAACGATGAATTGCAGAAAGTTAGCAAAGAAATCAGTCAGTTCTGGTAATGCGGGAATAGCTCAGTTGGTAGAGCGCAACCTTGCCAAGGTTGAGGTCGCGAGTTCGAGCCTCGTTTCCCGCTCCAAACATTAGCTTGTTGAATCCCGGTGATTCAGCAGGTAAGCGAAAGGGGCCTCGGCCCCTTTTTCGTTTTCTACTCCCTCTCGCTTTCTGTACCTCACCCCTCTTTAATCAGCGGCTATGTTTCTGGCCGTCGATTCGATATACCGAAGCAACAGAATCGCGCATTTCTCTTCCTAATGATGTACTTTTTCTCTCCTGACAAATAGTCTGGATATCTAAGCGACCGATCAGGCATTGTCGCCACCCGGCGATGATGAACAAGCGACTGCAGGAAGGGATATTTCCGTGAGTCTGATAACAAGGAGGTGGCTGTGGGTATGCACCGCATTTTGTGGATCGTCATGGTAACGATAGGGTGGTCTTGGTCAGCGGAATCGACAGCCGGCGACACCGTCGCGTTCACCGTTGAAACTTACGCGCTGCATTATCCGTATGCGAGCCCGACAGATAATCAAGCCGCGCTGGCCGCGATGATTCAGGGCTCGGGAGTGACCGGGCATTATTGGAAGCAGAGCAGGCGCTTAAAGCTTACGCGCTGCATGACCGGCGTGACGTGTTACCCCTCACCGCATTTTGCGGATGACATAATAGACCATACGGTGACCGTGCGGCCGCAAATTATACCTGGCCCGTCGGAACAGCAGCCGACGCGCCTTACTTTCAATCTCCCTGTCAGCCACCGTGGTGCGTTGCTGGATGGGGTCACTTTGGTGCTGCCTCTGAAACCTGTGTGGCGCCAGCCCAGTGTGCAACAGGCGTTGCAGCGCGCAGAGGTTGCCTTACCTGAGTATGCAAAAAACCGGCATGCTTTGAGCATGGGGGCTTCGGTGTCTGTCAATCTCGCGCTGCCGAAAACGCCGGGGGAATTTGGGCCCACGCTGAACTATTGTGCGGAGATCCCGAACCCGTTGAGCTGGAGCCACTCCGGGGTGCTTTCGATGAGGGTCCTCGTTCAGCAGGCGTCACGCACAAATAGGCCATGGCCGTTTATCGAAAACCCCTGGACTTCGGCCAATCATGGAACGGGGGAGAGCTGCGCAACCTGGCGGCCTGAGGTGGAGAATAGCTACCTGTGGCATAACGAGTAACAAGGCGCCGTTGGACGCTCGTTTTCTTTCTGTGGCCAAAGCCGTTCCGATGAGGCAGAAACTCGATCGTGGTCTCCCGCTAGCGCTCGCCTGCTGGATGCCGCCGTTGAACGATGCAAGAATGAGCGGCAGAATTTTGGCTAGGCCGGGAGGATCGCCATGCAGGAAGAAAATAAGACGGCGCACGACGCCATCCGCTTTACCGCTGCGGACGGCTATGTGTTGGGCGGCAGCTATTTTCCTGCATTGGGCGGTAGCAATACGCCGGTGCTGATTTGCCCCGCCACAGGCGTTAAACAAGGGTTCTACTATGCCTTTGCACAGTGGCTGAGCGAGCAGGGGCATCCGGTGATGGTGTTCGATTATCGGGGCGTCGGCGTTTCACTGGCGGAAGCGCATGTCCGGTACTCCAAAGCCCGTAAACAGGACTGGGGAGAGTGTGATATGCCGGCGGCACTGAACTGGCTGCTGGCGAAAACGGCTGCGCAACAGGCGCATGTGATCGGGCACAGCGCTGGCGGGGTTGATGCCGAACCACCATGCCGTGCGCAGCCTGACGGCGGTTTCCGCTTCTTCTGGCTATATCGGCAATATCCGTTGGCCGTTCAGGGCGATGGCGATCGGCTTGATGTGGGGCTATATTCCGCTCTCGGTACGGCTGCTCGGCTATGGGCCGGCAAAGTGGCTGGGGTGGGGAGAGGATTTACCCGCCGGCGTCGCCCGGCAATGGGCCGCTTGGTGTCGGCGGCCGGGCTACGTGGAAAATGCCTTTGGTACGGAAATTCAACGTCATTACTATGCCGCATTCCAGGCACCGATCGCCGTGGTTGCCGCCGCCGATGACGTGCTGGTAACGCCGCGCAGTATCGCTGACTGGCTGCGGCTGTTGCCTAACGCGCGACATGCCGTCCACTTGCTGCAGCCGGCGGAGGTTGATGGTCAGGCGATCGGGCATATCAACATGTTCAGGCGCAGCCACGCTGCGCTTTGGCCGCGGCTGAGTGCTGGGATATCGGCAAAGTGAAGTGGTCTGTCTGCATGATGAAAGAGCGTTTATGGTGAGGAGCTGAAATAGGCCCAGCCTGATACGGATGGACTGCGAATACGAAGAAGGGAGCCCGATGGTTTCAAAACTGAGTACGGTAGAGTTTATCATCGGCAATATCTCTGCGTCGGGTAAGCTTTCGGCGAAGAAGATGTTCGGTGAGTAGGGTATTTATTGCGCTGAGAAAATGGTGGCGCTTGTCTGCGATGATCGGTTGTTTGTTAAACCGACGCAGGGCGGCAAAGCGTTTCTGAACGAATATTCAGAAGCGCCGCCTTATCCGGGTGCAAAGCCTTGTTTTGTGATTCCGGAAGAGAAGTGAGGCGATAGCGCCTGGCTTTCCCAATTAATCGCGCTGACTTATGTTCAGCTGCCTGCGGCGAAGGAAAAGGTCTCGAAGAAACCCACTTAAGCCTATGGATTGGGGCGCCCGCCGGGTAGGGGCCTCATTATTGCAATCCTGCCGGTATCATTAAGGAAGCGGGAACGGGAGGGAGTATGAAGTCTGGCGCTATACGGCATCTGGTCAGGAGACTGGCAGGATGCATATTGTTCTTCGGGCTGGTCGCCCCGCCGTTGGGGGGCATGCTGATGCTGCTGCTGATGACGTTTGGTATCAGTGGCTATGTGGATCCTGGGTACTTTAACGTCGGCGATGTGCTGGGAATGCTGGTGTTCATTGGGGCTTTTTCCTATGCGCTCGGTTTTCTGCCGGCATGTTTGGTGGGGGCTATCGTCGGAATCGCTCATCCCGGCATTCGCCGATTGCGGTGGTTTCTGCTGTTATGCGCGGTGCTATCCGCCGTTGCTCCTGGTTTGCTGAATGCCGATCAGCGTATTTTTGGTACGATCGCGGTTTTGCCGGGCACGATCGCTGGGTTTTTATGGTGGCGCCGGAGGTTGCGCGATGCCCCCCATGAGGATGTTATGCACGGTACCCCATCACCATAAGCAAATGAAAAGCCGGAGAGGGCGCGGGTAAGCGATTCCTGCCGAGAAAAAAGAACCGATTTGCCCGTGAATTCCTGAGCCGATGCATATAAAATCAACATTCCGCTTGCCTTTGCGTCGGCATTGTGAACAGTGCGCCCATAAAATAAGCAGTTGAAAGCGTTAGAGAACTTTTTGCTATTTCGGGGGGTTGCCAAGGTGGGGGGTTTAGTCCATAATGCAGTCCATCGATTCGGCGGTAACGAAATAAATTACTTAAGAATCAGATGATTAGGATAAGCGATTTCAACATCGCCAACCAAAAGAACAAAACGAAGTGGGTGAATCACCGGCTTTGGCCTGAAAAGGCAAACAGAATAAAGGCGCGTTAACAAAGCGGTTATGTAGCGGATTGCAAATCCGTCCAGTCCGGTTCGACTCCGGAACGCGCCTCCAACTTTCCCGAGCCCGGGTGGTGAAATCGGTAGACACAAGGGATTTAAAATCCCTCGGCTTATGGCTGTGCGGGTTCAAGTCCCGCCCCGGGTACCAGGGAATAAAAATACCGAATAATCAAAGCAATAAGTAGTAATGTCGTAACCGCCGAGAGGCGGTTTTTTTGTGCTTTAAATCACCATTCAGAACATCTTCAGAAGATGCTTTCAGAAGATAAATCCCGAAAGCAGCATACTTATTCATCCTTTCTGATTGCCAACCACTGGCACTATCTTCACTTTGCGATCGTAAATTGCCGTCTGGCTCGCGTTTTTGTGGCCTGAGATCGCCTGCTTATCCGTCAGAGAACCGTCCAGATCAGAAATGCCTTTCGCCTTCAGGTCGTGGTATGTGAAGTCGAAATCCATATCGGGATTTGCGGCAATTGCCGCCAGCTTTGCATTGCGCCATTGGGTATTAAATCCATCGCGCGTGTAGCGGTTGCCGTTACGCTGGTGGATCACGTACACGCTGGAAATTCCGTCTTTGATTGGCAACGTGTCGGCCAACGTTATCGCGGCACGTAGTCGGTCTGACCAGGCTTTGATCTGCTTGGCGCCGGTCTTGCCCTGGCGGATAAAGATCCCAGGATCTAGGATCTGCGAACGACTTAACGCAAGCACGTCAGCCTGCCGGGCGCAGCACAGATAGGCGATCTCCATTGCAACTTTCACAGTATCAGGGGCGACCGCATAGACCGCATCGTATTCGGCGTCGGTGATATAGCGCTCGCGAGACTTCTCCTTAAATTGCCTCACCCCTTTACAGGGATTTCCTTTCACATATCCGCGCTCGTAGCTCCAACCGAATACCCGCGACATGAAGGTTTTTTCGCGGTTAGCCTGGGTTTTACTTTTAAGCCCTCGCTTATCCATGTATTTTCTTATGTGCTCCGGCTTTATGTTGTTCGGATCCATCTTCCCAAATACAGGCATTACCTTTTTTGCATATTTCTGATAATCCTTCTGGGAGTCGAAGGCTAAATCGGTAAATTCAGCAGAGCTTAGGAACCTATCAGCCAAAGTTTTGAACGTTACCTTATCCTCTTTTTGACTGGTAAATTTTTCGTATGCCACCCAGACGGCGGACTGCGTCACATCAAGAGGGCAGAGCCTTATAGTTCTGCCATCCGGGTGCTTGAATTCATAGGCGGACCGGCCGCGCGATACTCTAGACGGCATCCAGTTATCCGCGGGGTTTTTGCGCTTGCCGGCCATTTACATCGCCTCGAAATCTGGTTCTTCCGCCACAGGTTTCGGCGGTTCGTTACGGTATTTTACGGGGTTAAGGAAATGCCCCCATGTTGTTTTTGGATGACCGTCAGGGCGTTCAATAAAAAATATCCCGGCCCGGCGGAGAGCGTCACACTGTTTAGACTTATAATGGTGACCGGTCAACTCAATCATCTCTTCTTTCGTGATTATGTCGTGATCGTTTCGCATGGTCTTTCCTCGGTTCAATCATCCGGGCGATTGCGTCGTCGGTCACACGACACGCCAGGATAATATCTTGGTCACTGAGCTGCGTTTTCCTTACGCTTGCCGACAGTCGGCCGATTTTGAGATCGAAGTCAGAAAGTAGGCGTGCGCCTGGTTGCCATCGCTGCATTGTGGTTGCCTTGTTGTGAGGTGTCCCACAATGCTAGCGATGGTGACGGCCTATTTCTGATTAGACTTAATCAACTTTGGCGGCGGCCTGCTGCTGATCTTCACATCTGGCGGTAGGTTGTAGATAACCTCGCAACGTCGATCCGTCATGATGGTTCCTACGCGACCATCGGGAAGTGTGATATAGGCGGGGATGCCGCGCCGTTGTGAACGATTTAGCATCTGGTTACCTCACCTGCAGCGATGGCTCGCCGATTTCTATATGCGCGCCTTTGACTTCCACGCCGTTCTCGATTGCCTCTTTGATGGCTTTCTTGTCCGGCGCTACCACCGTTTGCACCGTCACCAGTTCATCAGGCAGCAGGTCGGCATTGTCGACCACCACGCTGGCGGAGCCTTTGCGCGCCGTGAAAGTATTTGCGATGGTTTTAATGGAGCCCTGGCCGCTGGCCAGCAGGCATGCCAGAACATATTTACGGATCGACTTTGCGCGGTTCTCGAATGACTTTTTACGGTCGGTCAGGCGTTTGATTTCCGCCGCCAGCGTGTCGGCCTGCCCCTCAATATTGCGAACGTGGATAAAAGCGGCGTCCAGCTTGTCGCCGAGTGCCCCCTCGATACCTTCCAGGGTGTCGGCGATCATCTCCGGCGTCAGATCGTCGGAGGTTTCGATCAGCTCATGAAACTTGGCGTAATCAGCTGCTAATGCAATGGCGGTAGTACTCATGATGCTTTCTCCTCGGTCAATGCGGCGATGCGTTCATCTTTCAGTGCGGTCAGGCGGCGCAGGCGGCCGGCCAGGTATTGGGCAAACTCTTTATCGCCTTTGCCGTCGGCGGCCTTGCGATGGGCTTCAATCTCACGGGCGACAGAACCGTGAACCTTGGTCGCCTCATTGGCTGTAACCGCACCTTTGAGGGTCTCGGCGACTTTCGCCAGATGCTCGTCCAACTCTTCGCGCATGCGGGTTACACCCTCGGCTTTCTCGCTGGCGTTCTTGAGCGCGAACTCTGCATCGTTCTCCTGGCGGTAGGTCAGATCGTCGTACAGGCCGAGGAACACGTCGGCGGAGAAGCCGAGTTGTGACAGGGCTTTTTTGGTGGCGTCGGTGAGAGACTTTTTCGGCGCTTCACCGTCGCTGAGTGGCCCGTTTTTGCTCTTGTAAACGTATGGGGTGCAGCCATAAGCGATCACCTCGCCAGTCTTACCGCTGTGCTTGTACCACAGGCGGATTTTCACGGTGTGGTTTACCTCACACAGATAACCGCCGGCGCCGTTCGGAATGATCTCTTGAATAAAGCTCCCGTCCTGCTGCTTCACCGATCGCATGATTGGAGCGCCGTTATCGAAACGCTCTTCGATGATTTCTACACCCCAGTTAATGCCCTGTGGCCCGAATACTTTGGTGGCCTGCATCACCATGTATGTGCCGTTGATCGATGTCCCGCCGCCGTTATTGCTGAATGCCTTGGTAAACTTGGCATCGGTCTTATAAACGCGGTTCCAAATTCCGAGGTTGTCGCCATCCTCCGCCGATTGCTCAGCGATTACCTGCTCAACCTGCGCGGCGCGCTGCTGGAAATCGTCGGCTTTCAGCTGCTGCGCCAGTGCTTCGGCGCGGTCGGCGTTTTCTTCCGCCTGCTGCAGTTGCGGGGATTTCTCCGCTGGCGCGTTGGCGTAAACGCCATAGCCCATCTGATCCAGTTCCTGCTTGGCCTGCGCCGCTGCAGCGTCGGTAACTATCTGCTGCTGCGCCACTTCCGTTTTTTCACCCTGATTTGAGGCGGCAGATTGCGCCGTGTCTGGATCCGCATGCTGCTGCTCACCGTTGCCGATCAGACCTTCGATAGAGAAGCGGCCGCCGAGATTTTCCACTGCTACCGGTGGCGCGTTCTTTCCGTAGCTCTCCAGCTCAGGACATGCAGGGTGACCAGCAAGACGGGATTTCACGAAGTGCAGGCGTTCGGCGTCGTCGCTGATCAGCTTGAGGTTTTTCAGACCGTCGGAAATGATGCCGTGGCGCACATCGGTTTCGACGTTGAGAATGCCGACGATCACACGCAGTGATTTGTCCCAAGCGCGCCAGGCATTATCGCGGTTGGCGATGATCTCTTTGGCGTTCTTCACATCGGCCGCTTTCGCCTCAGCAGGATTAACACCCATGATCGACAGTGCCGTATGCATGCTTAGGGTGTTGTAGTCGGCCGCGCCGCCGATATTGTCGGTGCTGGTGCTGGTGCTGGTGCTGGTGCTGGTGCTGTTCTGCGTTAGATTTTCGCGATCGTCAGGCTTGTCGACCCAGGCCTGCGCGAATGCGATGGTGGCCTCTTCGGTCGGCATGGCAGTAGTATTCCGGAACAGTGCTGAAACCAATTTGTAGACGGATGCGGGGTACATGGCGCCGACAGCGGGAACTGATACAAGCCCGTCGATCACCGCGCGCATGCCGGTATCATCTGGCGTTTCCTCGTCATTGAGCAAATCCACAACAAGCGATAACTGGCTATCATCGATCTGGGCATCACCGTACATCACAACGGCGGCGATCCGAACGTTGGCAGGCTGCGCCATCAGGTCGATAGGACCGGCCGGCACTTCCGGCTCTGGCTCTTTTGGCGTCCACGCGCTGCCGTCGAATACGTTCTCAGCGGCAAACTTTTCATCGAACTGACCGACGGCCGGGCGAGGGTGGCCGGTCTGATCTTCGACAGTTTTCGGATTGAAGAAGTTGTCGCCGCCCTCCGGGTAGGCTTCGTACAGTTTGCCGGTAGCGATGCTTTCGGCCGCGCGTTTGTTTGGCGCTTCCAACGCGATCACCAGCGGCACAGCGCCGTTAACCTGGGCCTTTTTCTTAGGCTCAAAAAGTGAAATGTAGATAGGCATTTTGGGTCTTTCCTCTGTTAAAAATCGGCGCTGGTCAGGCGCCGGGTTGGGTTAAAACTTGTCGCGCGCTACGGCTTTCACGTTGTCGCAATACCAGCTATAAAGCTCACGTTGGCGTTGCTGCAGGGTGTCAGGCGTCGCCATCATTACGGCCATTAACAGGCGGTCGCGGGTGTCGGCGGCGGTGCCGTCGATGTGGGTGAAAACTTCGATCGCCTCGTCGGAATAGCCGTGCGTCGCCGCGGCTTCGAACTGATCGCGCTGGCTTGCTGGATCGACTCCATACCACAGCACCAGCTCTGATTTCAGGTTATCCATTTCGATATCCATGGCCACGCCCTCAGTACGGGAGTTCGTCGGCGTCGGCTGGGCAGTGCTCAATGCATAGCAGCTGCTGAATTTGATCGTCGATCTCTGCAATACGCTTGCTTGTAGAATCGTCCAGCCGTGCTTTTTCCAGCTGCAACGCTTCGACCTGTCTCCCGATGATGTCGATCGGCTCTGGCTGGTTAACGTCGACGTGGGTTTGGCGAGTTTCAAGCAGCACGTATTCAGGGAACTGCGACATGTCCATGGTGAATACGGAGATTTTTTCTTGTGTGAACTGGCTAACGTTCGCGTGGATGTAGAGCGTGACGGGTATCCGTAGTGCTTTCATAGCAACTCCTGATATACTGGCACCGATCGGTAGTGCCTTGTGGTGGTATCGGTCTTTCCTAACGCCGGGGTGGTTCCCGGCACCCGTTGAAGGTTTGGTCGCCTTCAACCATCTCCCCGGGATGTAAACTCGGGGTAATTAGCCCGCCTAGCGCGGGCTTTTTACTGCCTAAAATTAGGTGCCGGTCTTTCCCGGCCGTCAGGGCTGGTGAGGCCCGATGGTCTTTCCTCGGTTAAACACTGGTCAGGTGCTGCAGTCTATTCCTGCTGTCAGATCGTGGCTGATCAAGCCTATGGTCTTTCCTGATTTATGCGGTGTGAAAAAAATGCCCCGACGCACAGGGCGAAGACTACACACAGCAATGGTTTTTTCGGTTGTGGTGGCCAAGAGCAACGCCCCGAAGCCCCCGGCATTCACCACTATCAAAAAGAGCGATCCTGTCCGCTATTGGCGAACCCTCTCCGGGATTCGGTACTAACGTTCGCCGGGTGAGATACAGTTTTGCACGCCCGCGCTCTTTGATAGTGGTGCTCCGTGACGTGGAGCGGACGGGCGATGTTTAAGCCTCACGGGGCATTCTTTAACCGGGATTACGCCGTCAACCGGTTTCACTGCCGTGACAGGGAGGGTTACTTGCCGTTCGCCTTCTCCAAAACACACCGGCTGACGCCGGGCGGCCCGTTTCGAATCAAATTCTTTGCCGTGTATCGCCCGGCCGGCGGAACTGTTTCTGAACAACCGCTGCAGGGTTAGTGCGCTGTTGATGGAATTAGCTTAACCAAAGGTAAGTTATCGGTCAATGCTTTTTACTTGCAAAAAGTTAAGTTGCAAGACACATTAATATAACCAACTGAATTATTGACTATTTTTTAGTTGATTTTTTTCTCGTCATTAACAGCTCTTCAAACAGTGCATTAAAGCCATCAACTTTGAGTTCCAAGTCCATTATGTGACGTTCCTTTTCAGATTCAGGAAGAGAATCAAAGAGATCGAGCAGTTTTTTTTGCCTTTCATCAAGCTCTGTTGGCAATTGGTCCGCCGGCAGTGGTGTACTTTCTTTGTCGCCATAGAGTAGCCAGGTAGGCGAGCACCTTAGGACCTTGCTGAGGGTGAATAGGTTTTTTCCTTTCGGTTCAGTATCTCCATTCTCCCACTTAAAAATAGTGACGTGCGAGACCCTCACAGCATCAGCGAGTTTTTGCTGTGACATTTGGAGTTCGGTTCTGCGCGCTCTAATGCGTTCGTTAAGGCTATCGGTTTTCATAGGGGTTAATATAAATTAGATTGACTTAGCATTTGTTAAGTCATAAAGTCCAAATCAAAGTTAATGACAGGAGGTAAGTGTGCACAAAGAAGAAGCTATAAATTTCTTTGGCAGCAAAACCAAGCTAGCCAAAGCCGCGGGAGTCTCCCAAGCATCCGTTTCACGCTGGGGAGACATCATCCCTGAGCGTCGAGCAGCCCGTTTAGCAGAGCTAACCAATGGTGCTCTTAGGTACGACATGACCTTGTACGGTGCTGAGAAGCAATCATCGGAGACAGATTAACCATAACCCCCACCAAAATCTGATTAAGCATAATCAAGTTTTGAGCGACAGGAGACGCGAAGTGGAAAACATCGAGATTCTGAAAGACGAGATTACAGCCTGGGCGGCTGAGCGAGGACAGGAACATGTGGCAATCGAGATCAGCCGGATGTGGTTCCTGTTCGGCGCCGAATCGGAAACGGTTCGCCTTCACCCGATCGAGGATGATTTCGGTCGGGCGGATTGGCGCGCCATCAACAACAACCGTCAGCAGATTTTCCGTTGGCTGCGTGGTGAGTCTAAGGCCGCCCGGGCGAAGGTGCGAGAGCTGGCCGACGCTATGGCCGCGGCGCTGCCGGCTGAACGGCGCGCAAGGTTGGGCGGCGTGTCCGTGCAGTATTTACTGTCGGTGGCCATACGTGAGTTTGCCGCGGCGGTGATCGCCATTTTGCTTGGCGCCTGCGATACCCCTCAACGGATAGCGGGGGCGCTAAACGCTCTGCAAGATACCCAGCGCCTGACCAGCGCGCAGTAACAACCAGATTCTAGGAAAGGCCAATATGCAAACTGATCACATCACATACCGGAATGGCTGGCGCCTTAATGGCGTACCTGCCGACGCCGCAGAGATTAGACCGATTTTCGAAGATCGCCAGGCTGCCGCGCATGCTGTCTGGGAGCAATACGAGCAGCGCAAGGCCGCACTGCGAGAAGAAAACCTATCGCCGGAGCAGTACCAGGATGCGTGCCGCCAGCTTGCAGACTCGCTGGGGATCTGATCATGAGTATGGAAATGATGGTGCGGGCCATGAAAATCAAAGTCGGCAACCCGCTGCGCAAATTGGTGCTGCTGAAACTGGCCGACAATGCCAGCGATCAGGGTGAATGCTGGCCATCGGTGCCTTACATCGCCGAGCAGTGCGAGATCTCCGAGCGATCGGTGCAAAATCACATTCGACAGTTGGTCAAAGATGGGCTGGTGCGCATCGAAAAACGCCTGGCGGAGAATGGGCTTAATCGCTCAAATGTTTACCACATCACCTTATCTGGCAATGGTGCAAATCCTGCACCCTATGGTGCAGCTCCTGCACCAGGTGGTGAATCTCCTGCACCAGGGGGTGGTGCAGCTCCTGCACCCAGAATCAGTCACTCTTTTGAATCAGTCAATGAACCGATTGATGGTGGATCAGCTGGCGCTGATCACTCTGAGCAGCAACAGGCAGATCGGATGGATTATCAAAAAATCCTCAATATCTACCACGCCACGCTACCGGAAATGGCTTCGGTGCAAATCCTGACGGATAGCCGTAAGCGTACGCTGCGCAACTTCTGGAAGAAATTCAAATTCAACGAAACCCGGTGGGAGCTTTACCTGCAGTTCATCGCTGAAAATTGCCGGTGGATGCTGGAAGACCGGCCGAACGGCCGCGGTGGCCAGTGGCGCCGTAAAAACTTCGACTACCTGATCACTGAGCGCTGCTATGTCGCCGTGAAAGAGGGCCGCGCCGATGATCGATAACCTGCCGACCGCGCCGTACAACATCGACCTGGAGCAGGCCATTCTCGGCAGCCTGATGCACAACACGGAGCACGACAGGGCGGCGGCAGTGTTCGGCCTGCTGAAACCGGAATCGTTCTACCTGGCGGCGCACCGGATAATTTTCACTGAGCTGCGCGCGCTGGTGAACGCCAGCCGACCGACTGACCTGATCACCCTGAGCGATTCGCTCGAGAGCAAGGGCGTGCTGGAACAGGTAGGCGGGTTCGCGTACCTGGCGGAAACCGGCCGTAATACCAGCGTTCCCGCGATGGTCAGCTATGCGCATGCCGTGCGTGAGAAAGCCGTTCTCCGCTACGCGCTGGAGAAGCTTTACGCCTGCGTTGAACTGGTTGGCGCTAACAACGGCATGGATGCTGCGAGCAAACTCGCCAGCGTACAGCAGATGATCACTGCGGTATCCGACCATGCAAGAACTGGCAAACGCGGCGGCTTGCGCGTTGCGGGGGAAGTGATCGGCGAGTGGGTGGATGAAATGGATCGCCGCTTCCAAGACCCGGACAGCGCCGCCGGCCTGACGCTGGGTATCGAGAGCCTCGACCGGCTGATGTACCCGAAACAGGTGCTGCGTGGCGCGCTGGTTGTGGTGGGAGCCCGCCCGAAGATGGGTAAAACCGCGCTGTACAACAAAATCAGCGCGCACTTTGCGTTGAACCACCGACTGCCGACGCTCGTTTTCAGCCTGGAAATGACCGACCGGGGGATCATCGAGCGAATGGTCGCACAGGAAGCCCGCGTGAAATCGGAGATTTTCTACGTTGGCGCCCACGACGACAGCGATATGGCGCGTGCCATGGCCAAGGCCACCGAGCTGGCCGAGTCAAATCTGATGATCGACAGTACGCCGGGCGTAACGCTGGCGCACATCGTGGCGGAGTGCCGCAAAGTGAAGCGCCAGCGCGGCACGGTGGGGCTGGTGGCGATCGACTACCTGACCCTGATGAAAGCCGAGGAAGCCGAGCGCCGCGATATTGCGTATGGCGATATAACCACGGGCCTGAAAAATCTGGCCAAAGAATTGGATTGCCCGGTGCTGCTGCTGACCCAGCTGAACCGCAAACTCGAAGACCGCGCCGACAAGCGCCCGGTGCCGAGCGACAGTAAAGACACTGGCCAGATCGAGCAGGATTGCGACGTGTGGATCGGCCTGTACCGCGACGCCGTATACACCAAAGGCGCCGACCCGCAGCTGATGGAAGTGATTTTGCGCCTGAACCGCGAGGGCGCTACTGGCACCGCGTATGCGCTGCTGGAAAACGGATATATCCGAGACATAACCGACGAGGAGGCCGCGCGCCGGGCGCAAACCGGGCAAGCGAGAGAGCGGCGTTACGCCGACAAGAACGAAGCGACAAAGAGTTTTTAACCGGCGCCTGACCAGCGTGATATTGACCAAAAGGAAAGACCCATGAGCACTACAGAATTAATTTTCGCGAAAAAACCTGGGGCAGAAGTCATCGATGACGGCTGCGATCACACCGCTCTGATTATCTGGCGCATGAACGCTAATGCCCGGGCACGTACCGGTTCGACATTCGTCTTGCCGCCGGTTCCTGAACAGGTTGTGCCTCCCAAGTATGCCAAAACGGCGGCCAAAGCCGATAAGCGTACGGCCGGCAAGAAAAAATCCTTAAAAGTCGATTTTCCCACTCGTAACTTAGCGGCGGTAATGATGGGTAAAACCCTGACTTATCGCGGCATCATGACGGCCTTGGATACGTATTACCCAGAACATGGCCTGACGCAGCGACACCTGCAGACCCGTATCCTGACGATGATCAACTCCCCTCATGTCGAGATCACCCGACACGAAAAACCGGTACCGGAATTTACCCTCACTCACGTTGACGGGCAGTTCTACGTCAACTCTGAGAACCAGCAGCATTTAGCAAGAGGGTGACCTATGGCCGGGCAATCGGATTATCTGCCGCCCGGCTTGCCATTCAATCGAGGCGCCTGGACGCAGGAATAACGCGATTTAGAGCAGTTCGACCTGCGCGCCTGTGGACTGATTCGCGACTTATTCGCGCGCAAGATCAGCCGTACGAAGGTGCTAGTGGCGATTGAAGAGGCGCCGGATCAATACCGGGAACATTTCAGAGCACGCCTGAATTACTGGCGTGATCGCAGAGAGGGGAATGCGCAATGAAAAAACTAATCATCGGGCTAACAGTTTTGTTACTGGTGGGCTGCGACAAGATCGCCATACCTACCGGCGTAAACTCCGCAAATGCACTAACTCGTTACGTGGATAACGCTAACGGAGTGATTTGTTATCAGGCGCTGTACCAATCCAGCACCGCCATCAGCTGCGTGCAATTGGATCGTGAGGTGCGTGATGCCAGCAAATGAACTGAGCCTCGACGGCAAAAGCATTTTGGATATGTGCTGCGGCTCCCGCATGTTCTGGTTCGACAAAGAGGACGACCGCGCTGTATTCAGCGATAAGCGCAGCGAGAGCCACACCCTGTGCGACGGTCGGAAACTGGTTATATCACCCGACATGATCGCCGACTTTACTGCGCTGCCGTTTGCAGACGGTAGTTTCTCTGTTGTCGTGTTCGACCCGCCGCACCTGGAGCGCGTAGGCCCCAATGGCTGGCAGGGGAAGAAGTACGGGAAACTCGACCGTGAAACATGGCGCGATGAACTGCGTGCCGGGTTCGCCGAAGCTTTCCGGGTGTTGCGGCCACACGGTGTGCTTATCTTCAAATGGAATGAAACCCAGATACCGGTTAGCCAAATCATCGCTCTAACAGACGAGAAGCCAGCTATCTGGCAACGCACCGGCAAGAACGATAAGACGCACTGGATCATCTTCGTAAAATCGAGCAAAACAGCAAGGGAATTGAAATCATGAGCATTTGGCCAACAGAGGTTCAGCAGTGCGCGTCGTCAGTGTTGCCTGTTCATGCGTTGAGCGGTGAAGAACAGCAGGGTGTCCTGCAGAAAATTAATCAGATGTTCCTCAACCGCGTCAGTCCGCAGGAAATCCAGAAAACGGCGCACGCCTGGGCGCGCCAGAAACAGATCGTCGATTTCCGTCCTGACGCTGTTGATAACGGTTTGGTTGTGGTTGGGTTCGCTGGCGGTGGCGGCAGTTGCGAAGGTATCAAGCAGGCACTGGGTTTCGAACCGCATATCGCGATGAATCACAACCCGGTAGCCATGGCTATGCACGCCGTGAATCACCCGCGTACGCTACATTATCCCGAGGATATTTTCAGCGTTGATCCGAAAATATCCACCGGTGGCCTGCCGGTGCTGCTGGGGTGGTTCTCGCCGGACTGCCGCCATTTTTCGAAAGCGAAGGGTGGGACACCGGTTAAGAAAGAGATCCGTGGTCTCGCCTGGGTGGTGCTGCGCTGGGCGCTGGCGGTGCGGCCGCGCTATCTGATGCTGGAAAATGTCGAAGAATTCCGATCATGGGGGCCGCTTAAAGCCGACAAAAAAGGCAATCTGTTCCCGGATCCGGCATACACCGGGGAAACCTTCAGGGCGTTTATCGGCATGCTGAGCAACGGCGTGTCGCCAGATTGTCCGGCGCTGGCTGAGGCATGCGAATTTCTTCGCATCGATATCGACAGCGACGACGCCCGCCGTCTGGTTGCTGGGCTGGGCTATAACGTCGATCACAAAGAGCTACGCGCATGTGACTATGGCGCCCCAACCATCCGCAAGCGCCTGTTTGTCGTCAGCCGTTGCGATGGTGAGGCCGTTGTATGGCCGGATCCTTCGCATGGAGCGCCGGACAGTGCCGAAGTGCTGGCGGGGCAGCTGCAGCCCTACCGCACCGCCGCCGAGTGTATCGACTGGTCAATCCCCACACGCAGCATCATGGGCCGCAAAAAGCCGTTGGCGGACAACACGCTGCGCCGGATCGTGAAAGGGTTAAAACGCTACGTTATCGACTGTCCAGACCCGTACATCGTGCAGATCGGGCAAACAGGGGTCGGCGGCGACGGCCGGCAGTATGCCACCGGTACACCTCTGACGACAGTTACAAGCAAAGCCGAGCACCTGTTGATCGAGCCGTTCGCTGTGAAGTGCAATCACACCTCAAACCGAACCAAATACGATTGCTTCCGGGGCCAGTCCGGCCGCCTGCCGCTGCAGACGGTAACACAAACCCATGGTTTCGCCGTGGCGGCACCGGTGGTTGTGCGCCAGTTTGGGAACAGCACCGGCCAGCGCGCCGATGCGCCGGTGGGCACGATCATGCCTGGCGGTGGCGGCAAAACTCAGTTGGCCAGCGCGGTGTTGGTGGGTGCTGGTGGTCCGACATACTCCGGTAAGCCGCGCAGTATCGGCGCGCCAATGGCGACTATCCCGACGGAATCGCATACTGCTCTGGCATCGGCATCGTTAATCCAGATGGGCTATGGAGAACGGAAAGGGCAGTCGCCGCGCATCCTGAATATTCGCGCGCCACTGGGAACCGTCGTTGCTGGCGGCATCAAGCACGCCGTTGTAGCCGCCAATCTGATCAAGCACTACGGCGGGAACTACACCGGCGCCGGGCTGGGAATGGACGAGCCTATGCACACGGTGACGCAGGTCGATCACCACTCGCTTTGTACGTCGCACCTGGTGCAGCTGCGTGGCACATGCAAAGACGGGCGGCCGACGAATGCGCCAGCGCCAACCCTCACCGCTGGCGGCAATCATATTGGCCACGTGACAGCGTACCTGCAGAAATACTACGGCAACGAGAAAGACGGGATCGACGTCGATGCACCGATGCACACAGTGCCGACGCATGATCGGTTCGGCCTCACTGAGGTGAAATGCGAGCCAACGCTGATCAACGACGACCAGCGTTATAACGCCTGGTGCTGTGCGCGACTTATGGACGAATTCAGCGACGAGCCGGACGACAGTCACTTGTTCCCGGCGCCACGTCTGCAGTTTATCCAGGTCGGCCAATACATGGTGGTCGATATCTGTATGCGCATGCTGGAACCGCGAGAGCTGTATAACGCCAACGGCTTCCCGCGCAGCTACATCATCGATCAAGACATTGATGGCACACGTTGGCCTAAATCGGAGCAGGTGGCACGTTGTGGGAACTCAGTGCCGCCGCCGTTTGCTGAGGCGTTGGTACGGGCGAACATGCCGCAATATTGCGTATGGAAGATGGCCGCATAACACAAGCACACCCCGCCATTGCGCGGGGTTTTGTGTGGTGGATAGGTAATTAGTGCTGGTTGGATATACAGTAAAATGGGTGGCATGATATTCACAGGATGAAAAGTTGATCGTTAAAACCGATCGATATGACATTCAGCGATCTGCGCTGCCTATTTGACCTGACAAAAAACAAGGACTTAGCTCTAAAGGCATGCAGGGAGATGGAGGGATAACAAGTAAACTCAAAGATTGAGGTGTTTATGATTGATTTGAAAGAACTTAATGACCTTCTCCCTGATGATGGCCTTGTTTTAATTCGCAGAGAAAATGGCAAAACGGTAGGTATGCGTTTGGTCAATAGCGACGAACACATTTCGACCCTTAACGCGATGTTGGAAGTAGCAAAATCGGTGGGTTATTCGATTGTCGCCCCTGATGGAAACAAGCTATAATCAATGAGCTGGATTGAACACCCAGCTCATTCACTTCTGAACAACCGCTGCGCTACTGGAGACCCCCAATGGCGCAGCATTCGTACACAAAGACAGCAGGAAATCTACTGGTGCCGACCACTCGGGAAGCCAGGGACTTTTTGCAATCCAAGAAGATCGGCTCCGTTCTTTACGCCGACTTCAAACAGGCCCGAAACCCAGCCTTTCACCGTAAGTTTTTCTCACTGCTGAATCTCGGCTTTGATTATTGGCAGCCGACCGGCGGTACCATATCGCCTGCAGACAAAGCACTGGTAAACGGATACGTAAAATTCCTCGCGTATTACGCCGGCGGTGAAGATGCGCTTCAAGCCGCCGCCGATGAATACCTTGCGGATGTCGCAGAAAAGCGGGCCGGCAATATCAGCGCCGAAAAATCCTTCGAGGCTTTCCGCGCCTGGGTAACTATTCAGGCTGGATTCTACACTGAATTCATCATGCCTGACGGCACCAAACGCCAAGAGCCCAAATCGATATCGTTCGCAAAAATGGACGATATCGAGTTCGGTGAATTTTACAAGTCTGTCCTCGACGTGCTCTGGAACTATATTCTGTTCCGCACCTTTCCCGATCAGCAATCGGCAGAAAACGCAGCCGCCCAACTGATGGGGTACACCTCATGAGTAAATTAACTAAAGAAGCCCGCGGACGCGAATGCCAGGTGAGGATTCCCGGCATCTGTAATTTCAACCCAGAAACAACAGTATCGGCTCATTACCGGCTTGCCGGCACGTGTGGCACGGCAATAAAGCCAGATGACGCGCAAGCGGCCTGGGCGTGCAGTGCATGCCATGACGAAATAGACCGCCGAACGCGCTTTATCGACGCGAACGACGCCAGACTTATGCATGCTGAAGGAGTTTTACGTACTCAGGCCATTTTGCGTAGGGAGGGCAAACTATGAATACCGATGGCCTGAAATTGACCGAAGATCAAGAGGCGTGGCTGCATCCCTGGTTGGAGCGGTGGGGGGCATGGGTATATACCGGCCGACTGGAGCGTCGACAAAGCAGCATCATTGCAGAGTACATGGCAACCGTAGAGCCGCAACAATATCCAACGCGACCAATATGCAACGACGATGATGGCATGCTAATCACTCGAGTCGTGGATCAACTTTACGCTATCGATCGCCGTGCATTCGGATTGTTGTTGAGCCGCTATGTGCATGGCTCATCGGATCGGGCTATCGCTAAATACTACCATGCTGTTGCTAAGCCACGACAAATGTCTCGGCGGTGCGGCTCACCAGCCTACCGGAAGCCGTCACACCGAACCTGCAGGCGGGAAGTGGCTGAAATACTAAGTGCAGCTGAGTATTTATTGTATCAACCATTGCAAAATGCATTTATTGAACGCGAACAGGAGCGAAAAAAGAAAAAATTGACACGAACGTGTTGACATTATTGGACCAATGGTCCAGTATTCCGGCATACGCTGCCATTTGTGTGTGCGTAACCCGATAACAACCCGCCTTGCGCGGGTTTTTCTGTTTCTGAGCCTCGACAAATCGTCGGGGCTTTTTCGTATCTACCACCCGGAGATCGGGCCAGCCCCGACAGGGGGAGGACATGAAAATGCCTGACAAAAACCCCGATGTGTGGGGGCAGTTGCTCACATGGCTTGCTGCCCACAAGGAGGGCGGCGGCTATGCGGCCACGGCTGCGGTAATGGCGTTACTGCGCAGCGCATATGTTGGCCAGCAAGGATGGACGCGCCGACTAATTGACGCCGCCATGTGCGCAATGGTTGGTTATTTCATCAAAGATTGCTTGGCCGCGTTCGGCTGGGATTCCACCTATGCCTATCTCGGCAGCATGTTTATCGGCTATGCCGGCGTCGACTATTTCGCAAATATGCTGCGCCGCATCGCCAGCAACCGCACCGGCTCCCCACGACAGGAATAATTCATGACTCAGGATCAATTCAAAGAGGCGGCCGGTATTGGCGCCGGACTGGCCGCGCGCTGGTTTCCACATCTGGAGGCGACGTTCGCCGAGTTTGGCATCACCTCGCCAGTGGCGCAGGCAATGTTCATTGCCCAGGTAGGACATGAGTCGGCCGGTTTCACCGCGGTCGCGGAATCGTTCAACTACAGCGTGGCCGGCCTGCAATCGACGTTTGGCAAGCGGCTAACTGCGGAGCAATGCAAAATGCTTGGGCGCCAGCGCGGCGAATCGGTGGTGCCGGAGAACCGCCAGGCGGCGATCGCGAATCTCGTCTACGGCGGCCGCCTGGGTAACAAATCTACCGGGGATGGTTGGAAATACCGCGGGCGCGGCCTGATCCAGATCACCGGCGCCGACAATTATCGCGCCTGCAGCGCCGGCATCAAAACCGATTTGCTGTTGGTGCCTGACCTGCTGGAAAAAGACGAGTACGCGATGCGCTCCGCTGGCTGGTTCTGGAAATCGCGGAATTGTGGCCAGTACGCCGGCGACGTCGAACGGGTGACGCTGCTGATCAACGGCGGCAATAACGGGCTGGCAGACCGCAAAGAACGATTTGAGCGTGCGCGCCAGGCACTGGCATGAGCGGCTGGCTCTCAAAACTGGCCGGCGGGGGAATGTTGCTTCTGCTGGTGGCGTCAATTTGCCTCGGCGGTTACAGCTCGCTGCTGTCGCACCGGTTGGCGCTGGCACGCCAGCAGGTTGCAGAGCAGAAAAAGACGCTGGCACAACAGGCCGGGCTGATAGCCACGCTGCAGACGCAAGATGCGCAGAATCGCGCGCTGATGGCGGCCCAGCAACAACGCGAGCAGCAGCTGCGCCAGCAGGGCGAAAACTACCAGAGGAAATATCGTGAAGCAATCCAGAATGATGAGTGTAGTCGGCGCGTTGCTCCTTCCGCTGTTATTGTCCTCCTGCGCGGAACGGACACCGCCGCCGCCGGTCCCGCTCGTGCTGTTACCCCCTGAATCGGTTTTCACCTCCTGCGAGAAACCAAAACTAAAGGGTGATACCTGGGGGGATATCGGTAGCCATGCGCTGGCACTGCAAACGGCACTATTGATATGCGCCGGCCAGATAGAAACGCTCAACGACTGGCGTAGAGGCATTATCAAGACAGTGCAATGAAATTTATGATTTCGAGGGTAAAAAAAAGCCCCTCGAATGAGGAGCAAGTAATAAAGCAACACAACACCAGGGAAATCTTTCAACACAGACTGTACTAAAGTACAGGGTCGACTCCTTGATGTTAATCAATTTTGTTGGGTAATTGAAGAGATTTTTGTGAATTAATTTGCATAACAGAGCGACGGGCTGATCGTTCTGGCATGGAAGATAAACAAAGCTGTCTACCTGCACCCACCGCGCACCCAGCGCACCGGCAGGCTGATGGCTTTTTTTATGGAGAATGCTATGTCACAACCGGAAGAAAGCGGCCTCGAGCGCGATTACTGTGCCGGTCAACTTTCTCTCCGCGACTTGGCAGAGATATACGGCATCAGTGAGGGAGCAATCAGGAAGCGCGCCAAAAAACATGACTGGGTACGCAAGGCAAAGAGCGGTACGCAAAAAGGTACGCAGGTACGCAAAAGCGGTACGCAAAAATCAAAGGTGCGTACCAAGACGGATCCCAAAGTCAGCGCAGAAGAGCTGATATCGGAATCAGGCTTATCACCACAGCAAAGCCTTTTCGTAGCGGAATACCTGATTGATCAGAACGCCACTGCCGCCGCTGAGCGGGCCGGTTACAGCGACCCAAACTACGGCCGTCAGCTTCTGACGAATCCTAACGTTAAACGAGCCATCGATAGTCAACTGGTTGCGTCAGTATCACGCACACTGGCCAACGCCGACGACGTGCTCGCGAAAATGTGGGAACTGGCCACCTTTGATGCCAACGAGATTTCGCAATATCGCCACGGAGCCTGTCGGCACTGCTGGGGATTCGGCCATCACTATCAATGGCGCGATGCTATCGAGTACGAAGAAAAGTGCGCGGAGGCGAAAGCCAGGAATAAACCTGATCCGTCGGATAAAGGGGGATATGGGTACGACCACAACGCGGATCCTAACCCTGATTGCCCGCGCTGCAACGGAGACGGCATAGGCCGCGCTTACTTCCCTGACACGCGAAAATTATCTGGCATTGCCCGTCTGGCGTATTCCGGTACGAAGGTCGGGAAAAACGGCGTGGAAATCACGGCAATCAGTCGAGAAAAAATGTTCGAAGCTGTGATGAAACGTCTGGGCTTGGCTGATAGCGAGTTTACGCAAAGGCTGCAGCAGGCCGAAATCGAACGTCGGCAGCTCGAGGTTGAAAAGCTGGGTAAAGAGCTGGCCGACGATGACGACAACGACACGCCGAAGCCGGTGGCGATCAACATCAACGTGGTAGACGCCAGGAGGGATGATGATAGCGCCGACGCTTAATATTCCTCAGGCTCGTTTTCTGGCTATGCCGCACAAGTTCAAAGCCTACGTGGCCGGGTTCGGTTCTGGCAAAACGTGGGTAGGGTGCGGCGGTATCTGCAAGGGCATGTGGGAGTTTCCCCGCATTAACCAGGGCTACTTTGCGCCGACTTATCCGCAGATCCGCGATATTTTTTACCCGACGGTCGAGGAAGTGGCGCACGACTGGGGGATGCGCGTCCAGATCAACGAGAGCAACAAAGAGGTGCATTTCTACGCCGGCCGGCAGTACCGCGGAACGACGATCTGCCGCTCGATGGAAAAGCCGGAAACTATCGTCGGTTTTAAAATCGGTAACGCGCTGATCGACGAGCTCGACGTGATGAAAAAGGAGAAGGCACAAAAGGCCTGGCGAAAAATCATCGCGCGTATGCGTTACAAGGTGGACGGGCTACGCAATGGGATCGACGTCACCACGACGCCGGAAGGGTTCAAATTCGTTTGGCTCCAGTTCGTCAAAGAGGTACGCGACAAGCCGGAGCTGGCGACGCTGTACGGCCTTGTGCAGGCGTCGACGTTCGACAACGAAAAGAACCTGCCGCCGGACTACATTCCCTCGCTGATGGGGAGCTATCCGCCGGAGCTGATTAAAGCCTACCTGCGCGGCCAGTTTACCAACCTGACGAGCGGCACAATTTACCACCAGTTCGATCGCCGGTTGAACAACTGTGATGAGGTGGAGCAGCCCGGCGAGCCGCTTTACATCGGGATGGATTTCAACGTCGGCAAGATGGCGGGTATCGTTCACGTTCTGCGCCTTGGGCTGCCGTGTGCGGTTAACGAAATCATCAACGCGTACGACACGCCCGACATGATCCGCATCATCAAGGAGCGTTTCTGGCTCTACGATGGCGCCGATTATCGCAAGGTGCGAGAAATTTACATCTACCCGGATGCATCCGGTGATTCCCGCAAGTCGAATAACGCCAGCAAAACGGATATTGCCCAGCTGCAGGATGCCGGCTTCAACGTGATAGTCGATAACGCCAACCCGCCGGTTAAAGACCGCATCAACGCGATGAATGCGATGTTCTGTAATGCCAACGGCGAACGGCGCTACAAGGTCAACGTGGCACGTTGCCCGGTTTATACCGAATGCCTCGAGCAGCAGGTATGGGATGAAAAAACCGGCGAGCCGGATAAAAAATCCGACAACGACCACCCCAACGACGGCGCCGGCTACTACATCCACAAAACCTTCCCGATCATCAAGCCGGTGACCAACCTCAACATAGGATTCGCATACTGATGTCCACGCAAAACATCGATTATCGCCACCCGGCATACCGCGAGTTTCTGCCCGAGTGGGAGCTCGTCGGTGACTGCGTTGATGGTGAGCGAAAAATTAAAAAGCGCGGCAAAAAATACCTGCCGCACCCCAGCAGCGACAGCGTCAACGACGACCCACAGGATATTCGCTACAAGGCGTATAAGCAGCGGGCGCCATTTATCAATGCGACCGGGCGGACGCTCTCCGGCCTGCTGGGTATCGCCTTCAACAAGCCGGTAAAAATCACGCTGACCGGCCGCGTTGCGGAACTGGAGGCGGACGCCGACGGCGAGGGGCAACCACTCACGCAACTGATCCGCGATAGCGTCAGCCAGAACTTACAGCGCGGGCGCGCCGGTATCCTGACGGACTACACCGCCTCCGGCAGCCAGACGTTGGCACGGCTTGGCCGGCCAATCCTGCGCCTGTTCACCGCCAAAGAAATCATTAACTGGCGCGTGACCGCCGGTAAGACGTCGCTGGTGGTAGTTCACTACGTCGAACCCGTGGACGATCCGCAAAATTTCGAGCTGTTGCTGCAAAAGGTGTGGATCGAGCTGCGCCTCATTAATGGACTGGCGTACGCCCGCCGCTGGCAGCAGAGCGCCGCCGGCATGATGGAGGGAAAGCTGGTCGAACTGAAAGACAGCGCCGGCAAGCAGCTTACGGAGTTGCCGTGGTCATGGATTGGCTCGAGCAACAACGATCACACCCCTGATGCGCCGCCGCTGGCTGATATAGCCAACGTGAACGTTAAGCACTACCAGGCGGAAGCTGATATCGCCGAGATTTCGCACCTCACCGGGCAGCCAACAATTGCAGTAGGTGGCCTTGATCAGCAATGGGCCGATAAATATCTATCGAGTGGCGTCAAAGTCGGTTCAACGAAGGGCATTTTACTGCCAAAAGACGGCGTGATCAGCATCGTGCAGGCCGAAGACCGCAATCTGCCGCTGACGGTAGCCGAACGCCGCGAAAAGCAGATGGCCATGCTGGGTGCGAAGCTGGTGGAGCGCAACACCTCCGCCCGCACCGCAACGCAGGCCACGGACGAGGCCCAGACCGATAACAGCATCCTGTCCCTGTGCGTCGGCAACGTGGAGCAGGCCATCAACCGGGCGCTGACGTTCGCGGTGATGTTTGCCGGCAGTGGTGAGGCCACGATCGAGCTGAATAAACGCTATGAAATTTCTGCGCTGGATTCCGCGGCGCTGGCGGTACTGATGCAGATGGTGCAGTCCGGCCAGATGCTGCTGGTCGACTTTATCCGCTACCAGCAGAGCATCGGCCTGATTGACCAGAGCATGACGCCGGAAGAAGTGGAGGATTTGCTGCGCAATCAGGCGCCGGACCTGACAGGAGGCGGACGTGAGGACGATAAACAGCCGCCTGCTTGATGAGACGCTCGCGCACGCGCTGTTTGTCTCTCGCTATTCGACCGGCGTCGCCCGGCGAATGGTGAAAATTCTCGACCAGGCGGACGCCGAGCTTTCTTCAAAATTGCTGATGGCGCTGGATGACCTGGACCCGCAGAGCTTCACTGTTCGCCGCCTTGATTCACTGCTGGCCGGCGTGCGGGATATCAACAGGCAGGTTTACCAGCGGTTTTACGGGGCGCTTAGCGACGAGCTGGGCGATTTTATCGGGTACGAGGGCGATTTTCAGTTCAGCCTGTTTGATTCTCTGCTGCCCGACCTGGTGAAACAGCGTTACCCGCTTATCAGCCTGACACCGCAGCAGGTTTACGCCGCAGCGCTGGCGCGGCCGTTTCAGGGGCGTTTGCTGAGCGAATGGGCCGACAAGCTGGAAAGCGACCGACTACAGCGCATCAGCAACGCCGTGAGCCAGGGTTATCTGCAGGGGGAAACGACAGACCAGATTTATCGGCGGATCCGCGGCACCCGCACACGAAATTATCAGGATGGTGTTTTGCAAACCGGCCGGGCCAATGCAACCAGCGTGATAAAAACCGCCGTCAGCCATATGGCGGCTGTAGCGCGCACGGAATTCGCCCATGCCAATGCCGACGTTATCAACTGCAAGCAATGGCTGGCAACCCTCGATAACAAGACGACGCCGACCTGCATCGTGCGCGATCGCCTGCGCTACACGCTGGACAACAAACCCATCGGTCACAGGGTGCCTTATGGCGCCGGCCCGGGGCGGATCCATTTCTGCTGCCGGTCGGTGGAAACGCTGGTGGTGAAATCGTGGCGAGCGCTGGGTATCGATGCCGACGAAATGCCGGCGGGCACTCGCGCCAGTATGGATGGCCAGGTCCCGGCGGAAACCAATTATCGGGACTGGCTGCAACGACAGCCCTACCGGCGCCAGGTAGAGGTATTGGGCGAAACCCGTGCCCGCTTGATGCGTGACGGCGGTATGCGTCCGGCGGAATTCTTCTCCGACAAGGGGGAGTGGCTCAGCCTGCAGCAGCTGCGAGAAATTGACGAACGGGCGTTTTCGGACGCCGGACTATAGCGACCGCCACTCGGCGGTTTTTTTATGCCCGCGGCCTGGGGCCGCAACATCACAACGGGGTTGATGATGAAATTCAAAATCACGAAAGACGAGTACAACGCGCTGAATGACGTGCAAAAGGCGCTCTATAAAGAGTCCGGCGACGGCTATCAGGTGCAGCTCGAAGGCATGCCCGATACGTCAGAACTCGACGGCCTGAAAAAGAAGGTCGACGAGCTGATGACCGAGAAGAAAAAGGAACAGGAGGCGAGGCGAAAGGCTGAGGAAGAAACCAAGAAAGCCGAAGAAGAGCGCGCCAAAAAAACCGGCGACGTTGAGGCGCTGGAAAAATCCTGGGCGCAAAAACTGGCCGACGCCGAAGCTAAGTCGAAAGCGGAAATCGAGTCGCTGAATACCAGTCTGCATGGCCTGCTGGTGGACAACGTGGCGCAGAAACTGGCGACTGAACTGGCGGGCGACGCCGCGCCGGTGATGCTGCCACACATCAAGTCACGCCTGGCCATTGAAGAAAAAGACGGTCAGCACGTGACGCGCATCCTTGACGGCGCCGGCAAGCCGAGCGCGGCCAGCATCGATGAACTGAAAAAAGAATTCGTCGGTAACCCGGCCTTCAAGGGCGTGATTATCGGCAGCAAAGCCAGCGGAACCGGGGGTAACGGTGGCGGCAACCCTGGCGCCGGGGGCGGCGGGAATGGAAATGGCGACAACCCAGATTCACTGGTGAGCCGTGCACGACAAATTATCGAAAACAATCAGGAGTAACGCATGTCCCTCATTATTTTTCAGCAGCAAGTTTCTACCGCCGCGACTGAGCTGGTGGATCAGGAAGTGCAGAAGTTTAACGCCGCCTCGGGCGGCACTCTCATTTTGGGTAACGGCGATCACATCGGTGATTTTATCGAACAAACCAGCTGGCAGTTGATTGGCGGGCTTGCTCAGCGCCGTAATGCGTACGCGGATAAAAAATTAACGCCGGATGAGCTGGGCCAGCTGCTGGATCGCATGGTGAAAGTTGATGGACGTATTGGTCCTGTCAGCGTAACTCCTACCATGATGAAGCGCCTGGGGAAAGACGTCTCAGAGGCTGCAGCAGTTGTTGCAGCACAGGCGGCTGAGGCGATGATTCAGGACTACCTGAACACCACCTGCGGCGCACTGAAGGCGGCAATTTCCACCAACAGCGGAATGATCACCGATCTCTCCGGTGCCGCCGGCAGCGCGGTAAAACCGTCACTGCGTGGCCTGAACAAAGGCGCCCGACCAATGGGGGATGCGTTCTCCCGACTGTTGGCCTGGGTGATGGATGGTGCAACGTACAACGACTTCATCGATGAGGCGCTCACCAACGCCAACAGCCTTTTCAAGATTGGTAACGTGAACGTGATGCAAGATGGCCTCGGCCGCCGTTTCATCATTTCCGATATCCCGGCCCTGGCTGATGACAACTTGCAGCATGTGCTGGGCTTGACCTCTGCCGCCGCAGCAGTACAGACCACGCCGCTGATCATGAAAGCGCAGGACGTTCTGGGTAACGAAAACCTGAAAGCCCTGATGCAGGGCGAGTACGATTTCACTATCGGGCTGAAAGGCTATCAGTGGAAAAACGATAACCTCAAGTCACCAACGGACGCACAACTGACCACCGGCGCAAACTGGAACAAGGTGCGCACCAGTAACAAGGATACCGCTGGCGTGATGGTGACCTTCGGGGAGAAAGCCGCAAAGTAATAGCGGTATCAGGTGTGACGCTTAACAAGACCTCGACCTCTCTGGCCGTCGGCGCGAATGAAACGCTGACGGCAACCGTGGCGCCGGAAGACGCCACGAACAAAGGGATCAACTGGTCAACATCTGATGCCGCAAAAGCAACGGTTGAAAACGGGAAAGTTACCGGTGTGGCTGCCGGCGCGGCAACCATCACAGCGACCACGGAGGACGGCGGAAAAACCGCAGCCTGCGAGGTTACCGTGACCGCGCCGTAATAGTTTGGGGCTTCGGCCCCGTTTTTATTGGGGGTGATCATGCTGATATCGGATCCCGCTTCGCCGGAATTCAACAGCTACGCCAGCGTGCGGGATGCTCGTGATTTTGCTACGACGCGCGGCTATTCGTTGCCTGACGATGACAGCGAATGCGAAACGCTGTTGATGCAGGCGATGGACTACCTGGCCGGGCAAAGCTGGCGCGGCTCCCGTTTATCGCCGGATCAGGCGCTGCCGTGGCCACGCTCAGGCGTGATTGTGGACGGTGTGCCGCTGGCCAGTGACAAAATCCCGCGCCAGCTGATCCAGGCACAGTGTCGCCTGGCGGTAGAAGCTCAGGAAACCGACCTGACGCCAAGCTTTGCCGGTGGCGGCGAAGTGGTAGCGGAAAGCGTCTCCGGCGCGGTGGCGGTGCAGTATGCCGAGGGCTCAAGCGGAAACGCGCCGTACTTCTCGTGGTTGGCCGGCCTGCTTAATGGGCTGCTCGGCGGGGGCGGCGGCATTAATTTTGACGTAATGCGGGGCTGACATGGCAATTAACTATACCCGGATGCGCGCCACCGCCACGCGGTTGCTTACCGAGAACGGGCAAAAGCGTGTGCTCACCCGGGGCGGGAAAGTGACGCGGGTGAACGGGAAAGAGGTGCGGTTACCCGACGAAACGGCGGACGTGGTCGGCGTTGTGACGGAATATAAGCCGGGCGAAATTGACGGCACGCTGATCCAGAACGGCGATGTGCTGTTGGTGGCAACCTACCAGACGGAAATCCGCATTGACGACCGCATTGAGATCGACGGGAAAAAATATCGCGTGGTTCATCCGCACCCGGTTAAGCCGGCGGCGGTGCTTATCTGCTACCGCGCACAGCTGAGGGCATGACATGGCAGAAAACGACGCGTTCATGCAGGCGATCACTGCCTTTGTGGACAAGGTAAAGGCCAATCAGGCGCAGGTAGTCCGCGCAACGGGGATCCGCATCCTCACGCAACTGGTTCAGATGTCGCCCGTAGGCAATCCCGAATTGTGGGAGGTGAACGCCACGGCCAAAGCCTATAACGATGCGGTTGCAGAACACAACGATGCGCAGCGTAACGATCCGGGCAATCTGACACCGACCGGGCGCCTGAAAAAGCGCGCCAGGGTATCCGACAGCATGGATATCAAGGCGCCGGCCGGTTATACCGGCGGCCGGTTCCGCGGCAACTGGCAGGTGGGGTTGGATGCGGCGCCGCAGGGTGAAACCGGCCAGGTGGATAAATCGGGCGGTAAAACGCTGGCCGCCGGCACGCTGGTGATCGAGCGTTTTCGTGTCGGCATGCAGGCGGTGTACTTCACGAATAACGTTCCCTATGCCTACCCGCTGGAGTTTGGTCACTCGTCGCAGGCGCCTGGCGGCATGGTGCGGATCACCGCTGCCGATTTCCAGCGTCATTTCCAGGCAGCCGTATCGGAGGTGAAATCGTGAGTCATACCCGAGTAGCCGAACTGCTCGAAGCGCGCCTGGGTGAATGGGCTGATGGTAAAGGCGTGCCTGTAGTGTGGGACAACATCGCGGAAAACCCGCCGGATACGCTCTATCTTCAGGCCTACGCGATGCCGGCGACCACGACGACGATCGACCTGGCGGAAAAGCTGCAGGTGCTGCCGGGCGTCTGGCAGATCAACGTCGTGGCGAAGGCCGGCGACGGCGTCAGCTTCAATGGCGCCCGCGCGCTGGCCGATGGGGTGGCCGCTTTGTTCCCTGTTGGCCTTGCGCTCAGCGATGGGGGGCTCACCTGCTACATCAGCACGCCGCCGACGGTTTACCGTGGCATCACGTCGGACACCCGCTATTCCATCCCCGTCAGCATGAGCTATCGCGCTCACCTCATCACACACTGACCGCCGCGGCGGTTTTTTTATGCCCAAAATTGGAGAATCCACTATGGCATTTGCATTACCAAACGGCGCCACGGTTTTCGCTGGTTCCAAGATGGCGGCAGCGCTGCCAACGTCAGCGGTTAGTAACGCCAAGGGCGCGGTGTTTACCGTGGCAAATGGCACCCTGGCCGCCGATGACATTGTGCTCATCAAATCAGGCTGGGGAAACATCGACAACCTGGTCGCCAAAGTGACAGCGGCGACGGCAACGGCGGTGACGATCGGTGCACTGGATACGTCGAATACCAAATTTTTCCCGGCGGGCGGCGGCGCCGGCGCGCTTATCAAAATCACCGAATGGACGCAGATCCCACAAATCACTGAAGTGGGGGCGTCTGGCGGCGATCAGCAGTACGTGCAGATCCAGTTCCTTGAGGACGACCGCCAGCGCAACCTGGCGACGTACAAGGCAGCCAAGACCCAGACGTTTACCTTTGCGCATGATTCAACGTTGCCGATTTATGACGTCCTGACCGCTGCCGATCGCGTTGGCGACATTCTGCCGTTTTACATGTATGTGCCGACGGCAAAAGAAACCCGTTACTGGTCCGGCACGCCATCCTTTGACCCACAGCCGGCAACGGCCGTGAACCAGGTGGAAACGGTGCAGGTATCGATCGCGGTACAGTCCCGCACCATGACGTTCTACAAGGACAAGTAATTTTAACCCTCGGGGCGCAAGCCCCATTTTTTCGCAGGTTCCGACATGACAGCAAAATTTACCCTGGTCCCAAACTCGACGTTTAAAAAAGACGTCACAATCCCGCGCGCCGGCGCAGAAGATGGCGTGCTGACGTTCACGTTCAAGCACAAGACCCGCAGCCAGCTGGAAGCGCTGGAAAACACCCTGCGCGAGGCGACGGAAAAGCAGATTGAGGCCGGTAGCCACGGCAGCGCGCCGATGGTGGCATTCATCGAGGAAATCGCCGTTGGCTGGGCGCTGCCTGACGAGTTCAACAGCGAGAACGTGCTGGTACTTCTGGAAAACTACCCGCGTGCGTTCGACTCCATCGCCATGACTTACACCCGCGAGCTGATGGCGATTCGTGAAAAAAACTAACAGCGGTTGCCTCGGCGTTCTATACGCCTGATCCGTCGCCGGAAGAACTGGCCGCATTTGGGTTAACGCCCGAGGACGTCAAAGGGGAGCCGATCGACGTGCTCCCCGACGTGTGGCCAGTGTTCGAGGTGTTCCGGGCAATGGCGACGCAATGGCGTACCGGTATGGGCGGCGTCACCGGGTTGGATTACAACTGCCTACCCTGGGTGATGAAATTGCACGGCGTCGACGATGAGGCAACCGCGTTAACGGATATCAGGGTGATGGAAGCCGCTGCGCTTGCCACCATCCATAAAAAATAATGGCCCGCCGCGCGGGCTTTTTACTGCACGGAGCCCCGCATGACAGACATTGCATCGATCTCCCTGCGCGTCGATACCGGCGACCTGCAGCGCGGCAACAGCGAGCTGGATAAATTCCAGAAAACTGCTGCAGGCGCTGCCGGCGCGGCTGACGGTTTCAATGCCTCGGGCAAAGAGACGGCCAAAGTATCGAAAGAGGTGGCGCACGAGGTCGAGGAAACGCACAAACGGGTAGCGGAATACAGCCGCCGCCTGCGCGAGAGCCAGACCACGGCGACGGCATCCGGCAGGGCGCAGGACCAGCTGACCGAATCCTACTTCCGCCAGATTGACCGGATCAAGCAGCTCGGCACCGGCACGCAGGAATTGCGTGCCATTCAGTCGCAGGTGCGCGCCGCCCGTGCCGCCGGCAACATCACGCAAAACGACTATCTGACGCTCACCAGCCACGCCGCGGATAAAATGCGCGAGCTGACCAAAGCCGAAGAGGCATCGGCGGCCGCCAAATCGGTCTTCATCCAAAAGCTGAAAGACCAGGTGGCGACGCAGAGCCTTTCGCGGGAAGAGCTGCTGCGCTACCGTGCCGCGCAGTTGGGCGTTGGTTCCGCAGCGGACGTTTACATCAAAAAGCTGTCCACCGCTGGCGACGCCACGCATAAATTCAGTTTGCAGACGTCGGCCGCCCGCCGGGAGCTGGGCGTTATGCTCGGAGAGCTGGCGCGCGGTAACCTGGGCGCCTTGCGTGGCTCCAGCATCACCCTGGCGAATCGGTCCGGGCTGATAGAGCAGATGATGACGCTGCGCGGGCTCGGTATCGCTGGCGTGCTGGGAGGGATTGCTGCCGCTATTTATGGAGTAGGGAAGGCTTGGTATCAAGGCTCACAAGAAGCGGTGGAATTCAACAGGCAGCTGATCCTGACAGGGAATTATGCCGGTAAAACGGCAGGTGATTTGCAGTCAATGGCAAGGGCGCTGGCCGGTAATGGTGTAACGCAACATGCCGCGGCTGATGCGCTGGCGAAGGTTGTTGGAAGCGGGAGTTTCTCCGCCGGTTCTATCTCCATGATTGCAGATACAGCGGCTAAGTTGAAAGCCGATGTGGGGCAATCAATCGACGAAACGATTAACCAGTTTAAGCGGTTGCAGAGTGATCCCGTTCAAGCTGTCACAGAGTTGGATAAATCGCTGCATTTCCTGACTGCGACGCAGCTCGAGCAGATCACCAGCCTATCCGAACAGGGGCGCACCACCGAAGCAGCGGCCGTTGCAATGGACAGTTACGCGGAAGTCATGCGTCAGCGTAGCGGAGAGATCAAAGAAAACCTTGGTACGCTGGAGTCTGCGTGGAAATGGCTTGGCGATGCCGCCTCTTCTGCATGGGACAAAATGCTGAATATCGGCCGAGAATCTTCGGTGAAGGATAAAATCCGCGACATTCAGCAGAAGCTTGTTGAGTTTCAGATAAACCCTGCCAGCAAGGGGATCTACTTCAACCAAACGGGTAAAACGGCCGACGACCTGAAAGCTGAATTGTCAGGCTTAATGGAGCAAGACTACCAATCCAGCATCAGCACCGCCCGAGACAAAGCTGAGCGTGACAACGAAGAACGCCAAAAGCGACAGTTCCAGGCTGATCAAACCCTTAAGCAGCGGTATGAAACCTCAGAGGAAAAGCACCAGCGTGAACTGGCAAAGATCCGTAATTCCTATGCATCCCAGAGCGTTAAAGATGAGGCTATAAGCCGGGAAAATGAACGCTTTGCCAGGGAGAAAGAGAGAGGAACAAAAAAAGGGCGCCAGTACACGGCGCCGGCCGGTGATCGAGCCGACGAAAAAGCGCAGGCCGATTTGTTGGCGCTCCAGGCACAGCTCAAAGTGCTGCAGGACCACCGCAGCATCAATGACACCATCAGCCAACAACGCAAGGATTTGTGGGCGGAGCAGGCGAAATTTGCCGTTCTGGAGCAGGCCGCCGATAAACGGAAGCTGACAGCGCAAGAGCAATCTCTACTATCCAGCAAAGATAGCGTGCTGGCGCAAAAGGAACGGCTGGCTGTTCTCGGCGACGAGATCGCCAAGCAGGAGCGGCTTAACAAACTTCAGGACGCCTCGTCCAAGTATGTCACCCAGATGAGCGAGAAGCGTCAGGCGCTGCGTGAAAGCGCCGGCTTGAGCGATCGGGATGCACGGCGCCGCATGGAAGAGGCGCAGCTCGCGCAGGGGTGGCAGAATCAGGGCGGAAGCCTGCAAGATGACGGTTACAAGCGGCAGCTGCAGGCGGCACGTGATTTTTACGCCGAAGAGGACAAACTGCGGGGCGACTGGAAAAAAGGCGCATTGAAAGGCTGGAACGAATATCTGGACTCAGCGACCAATGTCTATTCCTCGGTCGCTAACGTCGCCAATGCTGCATTCACTGGGCTGAGCGACACGCTTACCAACCTTGCGACGACCGGATCGGCCAACGTTAAAAGTTTCGGCGTCTCTATGCTGAAAATGGTGGTGGACGTCATTAACAAGCTGTTGGTGGCTTACGCCGTTCAGGCGGCTATGGGGTGGATTGGTAGCTCGCTCAGTGCGCCATCTGGCGGCAATAACCCCGGCGCAGTTCCAATGGGGCTGCATTACGACGGCGGGTATACCGGCGACGGCGGCAAGTACGAGCCGAAAGGCATCGTGCACGGCGGTGAATTCGTGTTCACCAAAGAGGCGACGCGCAATATTGGTGTTGGCAACTTGTACGCCATGATGCACAGCGCCCAGGGTTACGCCGACGGTGGCTATGTTGGTAACGCGCCAATGCACGGGCTCACGGCGGCGGGAGGCAATTCGATCGTTGTTCATGCGCCGGTCACCATCACGCAGGAGAGCAGCAACGGCGGCGACGTCAGCGCAGCGAATACCGCCAACACAGCCCGGCAGTTGCAGGGGATTGTCCAGACCGAAATCACCGATCGCCTGAAGCGCGAGATGTCGCCGGGGGGATTGTTATATTCAGGACGCAGATAAACGGCCAGCCGCAACGCTGGCTTTTTTTATGGGGGAAAAATGGCGGTTGATACCTTTATCTGGCGAACGCAGGCGCAGCCGACAGGCTCTGAGAATATGAGCGTGATCGCCGTTCAGTTTGGCGATGGCTATAAGCAGGTGGCCAGCAGCGGCCTGAATGCCACGGCTCAATCGTGGACGTTGAGCCTTACCGACACAAAATCCAACGTGGCGCCGATCCGAGCGTTCTTGCAAAAACACGTCATCACATCGTTTTTCTGGGTAAACCCCTGGGGTGAGAAAAAGCTCTATCGGGTGAAAGCGGATTCGATTTCCTCGACGTTTCTCGCCGCTGAGGTGATCACCTTGTCATTCACCTTTGAAGAGGCCTTCGCACCATGAGTTTAATGCAGGATCTACAGTCGCTGGAGCCAGGGCAGCTAATCCAGCTGGTTGAAGTCGACGGTACGGCGTTTGGTATGGACCGCGTGCTGCGCTTCCATGCGCACAACATACCGGCTGACGGCTGGGCATCGTTCGCCGCCGAGAACATGCCATCGATCATCTGGCAGGGCAACGAATACGACCCTCACCCGTATGAATTTAAAGGCGCTGAGTTGACGAGCACCGGAGCGCAGCCAACGCCGACGCTGTCGATTGGCAACATCGGAAACTATGTAACGTCCTTATGCCTGGCTTACGACGATATGGTTCAGGCGAAGGTGCGCATTCGAACGACGATGGCGAAGTATCTCGATGCGGCCAACTGGAAAGCCGGCAACCCCAGCGCGATGCCGACCGAAGAGCGGGTGCAGCTTTTCTACATCAACGCCAAAAAGGCCGAGACGCGCGCCCAGATCGACTTTGAGTTATGTACCCCGTTTGATATCCAGAACCTGCAGCTGCCGACCCGGCAGATCACACCGGTTTGCACCTGGTGCATGCGTGGCTGGTATCGCACCGGTACCGGGTGCGACTACAACGGCAATCGTTATTTCAAGAAAGACGGCACTCCAACGGACGATCCTGCGCAGGATGTTTGTGGCGGCCGCCGGCGCGATTGCGAGGATCGTCACGGAAAGGGGAATCCGCTGCCTTATGGGGGCTTTCCAGCGGCTAACCTGCAGGGGAAATAGCGATGCGAGAAAAAATACTGGCGGCCATCCGGCAACATGTGGCCGCTGAATACCCGAACGAGGCCTGCGGGGTGATCATCGAGACGGGAAAGCAGCAGCGGTATATCCCCTGTAAAAACATTGCCGACAAGCCGACGGACTATTTCACGCTTTGCCCGCTTGACTATGCAGCTGCCGAAGCGCTGGGCGAGGTGATCATGGTGGTTCACTCTCACCCTGATGTTGTGCAGCTCATTCCCTCGGAGTTCGACCGCATCCATTGCGATCATTCGGGCGTGGAGTGGGGGATCATGTCCTGGCCGGACGGTGACTTTTGCACAATCTCGCCGCGGGGGGACCGCGCACTGGTTGGCCGGCGTTGGGTGCTGGGTTATGCCGACTGCTGGACGCTCATCATGGATTATTACCGCCAGCATCACGGCATCCTCTTGAAAAATTATTCGGTGCCGCGCGAATGGTGGATCGATGGGAAAGAAAACATCTATGACGACAACTGGCAGGCGGAGGGGTTTGTCGAAGTGTCGTCTGATGCTATCAGACCGGGCGACATGGTGATGATGCAAATCAGCGCGCCGGTAACCAACCATGCGGCGATTTACCTCGGCGACAACACCATTCTGCACCACAACTTCGGGAACCTTTCGGCGCGGGTACCGTACGGGAAATATTACCGTGATCGCACCGTGCGGGTGGTTCGACACAAGGAGCTATTGGATGCTTAAAAAAATCACGCTCAAGGGAGCGATGGGTAAAAAGTTCGGCCGGCATCATGAGTATGCGGTCGCGGATTTGCGCGAAGCGCTGCGCGCAATGTGCGCCACCATCCCAGGCTTTAAAAAATACATGTCCACGGCCCACATCGACGGGATCCGCTTTGCATTTTTCAGCGGGCGGGAAAATATCGGCATCGAAGAATTCGACATGGCCAAAGGCGCTGATGAATTCGTGATCATGCCGATAATCGAGGGCGCCAAGCGTGGCGGCGTGCTGCAGGTGGTGATCGGCGCTGTGGCATTGGTGGCCGCGTTCTTCACTGCCGGCATGTCTATGGCTGCCTGGGGTGCCGCAATGACGGCCACGACGATATCAGCCACGTCGATTTTGACGGGCGTCGGCCTGAGTATGATGCTCGGCGGTGTGGTGCAGTTGCTTACGCCTCAGCCCAGCATGAACGTTGGCGCGTCCTCAAGTACCGACAACAAACCCAACTATGCTTTCGGCGCGCCGGTGAATACCGTGGCGATGGGGTACCCGGTGCCGGTGCTTTACGGCGAACGGGAGATCGGCGGCGCTATCATCAGCGCCGGCATTTTCTCAAGCGACCAGCAGTGATTATCTTACCTTCAAAAAGTTGCGGAGTTTCTCTGAACATTTGACCAGCGCAGCGCAAGATTTCGCATCACGATTGGACATGGCAACGCTAAAAGCATCGTCAAAATTCTTGATCAGGGTGGTGAACTTTTTCGCCTGTCTCTGTGTTAGCCGTCGCTTTATTTTGGTCACCCGCTCATCCCAAAACATGGGAGAAAAAACATAGTGGCCATCACTGCGCCAATAGACTTCCATCTGCTCCAGGTACTCAACAATTGGCTCTGCCAACTCGTTAAACTCTTTTCGCTTTGTATTTTCTGAGTCGACTTTACGGTTAATGAAATATGTAGCAACTATCGCTGTTACCGATGTAATCAGGGATAGAGAGGATACAAGCAAACTAACATCCATGTGAGGCCCTTATGCACGTATTAGATTTCCTTGTTTCTCATGGCGAGCTTATAAAGGAATGTATTTTTTACTGGGGATGCTTCTCGCTCCCCATCTTTGCAATTTTTCTGACATTGAAAGTGTCTGGCTACTTCCGGTTTTTCCGGTGAAGAAATGCATTCTTTGCTGAAATTATAAGCAAAAGTATCGCAAAGCAAAACCTGACATTTCCACAGTATTAATCTCGCTCGCTCACGCGGGCTTTTTTTAAGGGTGAAAAATGAGACTACTTGAAGGGCAAACGGTCATCAGTGGCCGCAAAGGTGGCGGTGGAAGCCCACATACTCCGGTAGAGCAGGCTGACGATCTGCTGTCGGTCGCCAAACTGAAAATGGTGATTGCGTTATCGGAAGGAGAAATCCAGGGCGATCTCACGGCGCAGCAAATTTTCCTGAACAACACCCCGCTGGCGGATGATGCCGGCAATTACAACTTTTCAAACGTGAAGTGGGAGTATCGCAAAGGGACGCAGGACCAGACCTATATCCAGGGCATGCCGGAGATCGACAACGAGATTTCAGCGAATATTGAAGTTAAAGCCGCGTCACCGTGGGTGCGGCAGTTCTCCAATCTGACGATCGATGCGGTGCGCATCAAGCTTAGCCTGCCTATCCAGTACCAGTACAAAGACAACGGCGACATGGTCGGGACGGTCACGCAATATGCTATCGATCTCTCAACAGACGGTAGCGCCTACCAAACCGTCGTTGATGGGAAATTTGATGGCAAGACCACCTCAGACTATCAGCGCGATCACCGCATCGACCTACCGCGGGCAACGTCTGGTTGGTCTATCCGGGTGCGCCGCATTACGCCTGATTCGACGTCCAGCAAACTGATCAATGCCTTCAAAGTGTTCTCTTTTGCTGAAGTGATCGACAGCAAGATGCGTTACCCCAATACGGCGCTGCTGTATATCGAGCTCGATTCCAGCCAGTTTAACGGCAGCGTGCCGAAAACGACCTGCAAGCCGAAAGGCAAGTTGATCCGCGTGCCGGACAACTACAACCCGGTCACGAGAACCTATAGCGGGACGTGGACCGGTAATTTTAAGATGGCCTACAGCAATAATCCGGCCTGGATTTTTTACGATCTGGTGCTTGATGAAATTTACGGCATGGGCGGGCGCGTTGATGCCAGCATGATCGATAAATGGCAGCTATACAGCATCGCCGCATACTGCGATGAAATGGTGTCTAACGGCGCCGGCGGGAAAGAGCCGCGCTTTACCTGCAACGTGTTCATTCAGAACCAGCAGGACGCCTATACGGTACTCCGCGACCTGGCCGCCGTGTTCCGCGGCATCACTTTCTGGGGTAACGATCAGATCTACGTGAACGCGGATGTGCCGCAGAGCGACGTCGATTACGTGTATCACGTTTCTAACGTGGTTGACGGCGTTTTCACCTATGCCGGCGGCTCGTACAAAAACCGGTTCAGCTCGTGCCAGGTGTCTTGGTCCGATCCGCTTAACCACTACTCGGACACCATCGAAGGCGTCTATGATTCCGAGCTGGTCGAGCGCTACCGCGTGAATCAGATGCAGCTGACGGCGATCGGTTGTACCTCGCAGAGCGAAGCGCACCGCCGGGGCCGGTGGGCTATTTTGTCCAATGCCAAAGACGGATCGATTTCCTTCAACGTGGGGCTGGATGGTTACATCCCGCTGCCGGCGGAAATCATCGGTGTGGCCGATCCTTTCCGTGCGGGCCGGGAGAATGGCGGCCGTATCAGCCAGGTTGGCGGCCGGAATATTACCGTTGACCGTCCGGCAAACTATGCTGTTGGCGACCGCCTGGTGGTGAACCTGCCAGATGGCACCGCGCAGAGCCGCACAATCAGCGCTATTAGCGCCGACAGAAAGACGCTGACCGTTTCAACGGCTTATCGGCAAACACCTGTGCCGGGTGCGGTCTGGTGCATCGACAGTGACAAGCTGGCGATCCAGTATTTTCGTGTTACGTCTATTTCAGCAAACGATGACGGCACATTCACAATCGCCGGGGTGCAGCATGACCCCAATAAGTACCGTTATATCGATGACGGCGTGCGTATAGACCCGCCGCCGATCTCGGTCACGCCGCCAAACGTCATGCCGGCGCCGAAGGGCATCGCTATCACCGAAGTTGACCATGAGGCGCAGGGGCTGACGGTAGCATCCATGCAGGTGACCTGGGAGCGCGTGGAGGGCGCCATCGACTATCTGGCGCAGTGGCGCAAGGATAAGGGGGACTGGGTAAACATCGGGCGCACCAGTGCGCAGGGGTTTACCGTTCAGGGGATCTACGCCGGGGTGTACGATGTGCGCGTGCGCGCCGTGAATGCGGTCGACGTGTCATCACCCTGGGGTTATGCTGACTCGACCACGCTCAGCGGTAAGGTGGGTAAACCTGGCACGCCGGTGAACCTCATGGCCAGTGATAATGTCGTATGGGCCATCGATATTACCTGGGGCTTTCCCTCCGGCGCGGGCGATACAGCCTACACCGAGATCGAGCAGGCAACTACCGCAGACGGTCAGAACCCTCTGTTACTGGCGAACGTTCCCTATCCTGGGGTGAGCTATCAGCATGGCCCTATGCCGGCAGGTGTGCGCCGTTGGTACCGCGCGCGACTGGTTGACCGGATCGGGAATAAGGGGGATTGGACGCCGTTTGTTGCGGGTATGTCGAATGTAGATGCCGACGACCTGATCGGCTCGGTGGTGGATGACTACCTCAATTCCGAGGACGGCAAGGCGCTGTTGGAGCCGCTGAAAACCAGCCCAGAGGCTATTTTGCAAAGCGTGCTGGCGGAATACGGCACCGCTAACCAACAATGGGCCAACTATGGCGAAAACCGGGCCGGGATAATCCAGGCACAGAAGGTGGCCGCTGATGCTCAAAGCTCAGTTGCGCAGCTGGAAACCGACGTCACCGCCAAATTCAACGATCAGGAAGCCGCCATACAGGAGAAAATGACGGCCTACGCAGACGCTTCCGGCCCTTCGGCGATCTGGACGTTGAAAACCGGCGTTAAGTACAACGGAACGAATTACGATGCCGGCCTGGCGGTGGCCGTGACCGTCAACGGCACACAGGTTGACACGCGCGTCGCCGTCAATGCTAACCAGTTCGTGGTTATCAGCGGTAGCAGCGGAAGCTATTACTCGCCGTTCATTATCAAGGATGGACAGGTGCTTATCAGTCAGGGCTTTATCGGCAAGGGTTGGATAGAAAACGCGATGATTGGCGATTATATCCAGTCGAATGATTATGTTGCTGGAAGGCAAGGGTGGAGGCTTGATAAGAGTGGCATTTTTGAAAATAACGGGACGGGTAGCGGCGGAAGGATGATCCAAAGAAATAATTCAATCAGGCTATATGATGGCAATGGAGTTCTGCGTGTAGCTATAGGCGAATATTAAGGGGAACATGTGGCGTGGGGTTTTCAGACGTGGGATATGAACGGCGCTCCGAATAATACTGGCATTGTTAAGGTTTTCACAATTGGGACAATTAGAGTTGAGCAAAATCAGAAATCTGGAAGCTGGAATTTCAATGTCCCAAGTGGGTACAAAATAGACTTTATGAGCCTTCAAGATGGGATAGGTTTTACTCAAGAAAGGAGAGGGCTAAGAGTTATTGGCAATAACACCATCGAAATGTTTGATGCAAATGGTGTCTGGGGCGGTGGTACTGCCCCTGCATACTCTGGTTGGGTTATTATTTATCTTGTGAAGGTGTGATTATGTCATGGGGAGCGTTATTTGTAGATAATGATGGGGTGCCGTGGGCTACGCCAGATAGCACGCCTATGAGTTTAGTAAAAAAATATCGTATAGATCGTGCTGGAGCAGGAAATGATCAGCTCGATGTTGATTTTACTAAGCCAGTTGTATTGGCAATGGTTTCAAATACAAGCGGAGTTATCGCCTCTGTCTCCAGATCTGCGAGCGGTGGAGCGTCTGTCACATCTAAGTTAATAATTGGAAATGGTCCATATGCTATAGATGTTTACGCTTTCTCGACACAATTTCAGCCTGCAGTGAAATTTGGAATTAACATATTTGATGCACAGGGACGATGCATTCAAACTAATGAAACTAAAGTTATGCCTGCGCCGCGGCGGCTTGGCGAGCCTGGGAGCGATGGTGCCGGTTACAATGTGAAAGAAACCTTGACGGGCCGATGGGCGATAATACCAGCCACTACAGGTTACATTACGGCTGTTATTGGTCATCAGCAGCCAAGGCCGTTCCAGCAACCAATATCCAGCTTTTCAGCTTTTGATGGATACAACACCTCAGTGTATTCCGGTGCATGGGATACTCCCGGCGGTGAAGCGCACAATATAACTTATTACAACACAAAGGATTCGGTGTACGTAATAGATGTATCTGGCTTTTGATTGACGACATGATCGACTATGCCAATTGATTTTGATGATATTGATCGTTGCAAACGATCGTTAGTTAAGGCTATCGATGATAGGATATGGATATCACAGCAAGGGAGATAATAAAGGGATGAAAAGATTAGCTGTTTTATTATTAGTGTCAGCATCTATCACTGGATGCGCAGGTGTTTTGGAGAAGCAAGAACCTATTTGCTATGGGACGGCCCTTATAGCTGGACAGGAGACATCAGTTCCTATCTATGGCGTTCGCAAGCAGGTTGAACAGACACAATATAGAGCTGGTGGACCGTTCGGTTGGCGTTGGGTTAGCAAAACCAACTTCACTCGCACGACCTGCGATAAATAAAAGTCACTCAACACCAAGCAACCCGGCCACCGAGCCGGGTTTTTTGTTGCCAAAATTCAGGAGAACACCATGCCAGCAGGCACGATAACCCTTAAAAACAACTCGGCGGCGGTTACCGGTAGCGGCACTGCGTTTAGCACAGAACTCAAAGCCAACGACTTCATTGTGGTGACAGTTGGCCAGACCGTTTATACCCTCGGTGTTAAGTCGGTGCAGTCGAACACGGCGCTAACCCTGGTGCGTAATTTCGATGGACCATCTGCCGGCGGCTTGGCATGGACGCCAATCCCCTATGGGGCGATGGTCACGATTACAGCGCAGACGCACGCTTATACCGCAGAGGCGTTGCGTGGGCTGCTGCTGGATAAGAAGAACTGGCAACAGGTATTCAGCGGCACCGGTGATGTAACGATAGCACTTCCCGACAACAGCACATACACAGGCCCGGCCTGGAATGCGCTGAGTGAGCGCTTGACTAACGTAAACGATAAGCTGGCTGGTAAGGCTGATTTGATTGATGTGCCTTTCGGCGCAATCAGTATTTGGCCTCTGGCTACACCCCCGAGCGGCTTTGCGATTTGCGATGGGCGTAGTTTTGACAAGAATGCGCAGCCGAGGTTGGCGAAGCTTTTCCCCACGGGGAAGCTGCCTGACTTTCGAGGTGTATTTCCGCGAGGATTTGATGCTGATAGAGGCCTGAATAAAGGTCAGGGGCTGCTGCAATATGCGGCGGACAGGCTCAAGCGCCATAAACACATGCCAAGTGCCGCATTCATTCGTGAGATGGGGGCAGGTGCTAGTTTTACAGGAGAAAAGCAAGTCTTCCCTATTATCGGCAAAAGCTTCGCCAGTGCCAGTTACTACAACTGGGGGAGTAATTTTGATGGGAGCTGGCCCTATATGCATTCAACGTTCAACAACGAACCTGCCGATGAGACAGCCCCTAAAAGCATTGCAGTTAACTTCATAATCCGATTTGCGTGAGGCACGAATGATAGCGTTTGATGAGAACGGTTTTTCCCTGGGAGAAGGCTCAGTGGTGGCTTATGCCTGCTATGAGGACACGCATGAACTGATTGGCCCCATCACGGTCAGCGTGCAGCCCGGATTTGGGCTTCCAGCCAACGCCTACCTGGATGTACCGCCACCCACCAAAAAAGGAATGGCGATAGTGAGGGCTAAAGATTCGTGGGTTTACGTCAACGATTATAGAGGTCAGCACGCTTATGCGAAAAAAGACGGCGCAAAGGTACTAGTTGAGAGTTTGGGGGAGTTGGATGAAGGCTACACGCTGATTGCGCCGGCAACGCCATTCGATGAATGGGACGGCCAGGGTTGGTTGGAGAACAGAGAAAAAGCCCAGGCGCAAGCGCAGGCTGATGCGGAAGAAACAAAATCGACATTGGCAGCAAGCGCGGAAAGAGAAATCGCTGTGCTAACACGCGCTTTACGCCTCGGTATGGCAACCCAACAGGAAAAAACGATGCTGGATAAGTGGGAGCGTTACAGCGTTTATCTAAGTCGAGTAGAAGTATCAAACGCGCCTGATATTGATTGGCCCTCAATCCCTGCTTAGTTACTTTAATGGAGAAATAAAAGATGGCATTAATTAGCGATATCCTGCGCGGTCCTTATGGCGACCCACAATCAAACGTGATTATTACTATGCGTGCAAAGGAGACGAGCGCACGCGTTTTGGTGAGCAATTCATCGGCAGCCATTACCGCAGCCGATGGCAAGTATTCAATGCGGGTTTTCCCCGGCGAATATGAGGTCTTGGTATCCACTCTGGGGAAAGTTGGTGAAATTCGTGTATATCCTGATTCGACGGATGGAACACTAAACGATTTCCTTATCACACCAGGTGAAGATGAGTTGACTCCGGCGATTGTCAAAACGGTCGAGACGATGAGGAAAGAATCAGCCGATTCGGCTGCGGCGGCTAAATCCAGTGAAAACAATGCAGCAAAGATCGCCGACCAATTAGCCAGTAGCATCGACGATAGAATTGTGTCTACGCTGTGGAGTAAAACCCACTACGCAATGCCAACGCAAGCGGCCGGTACGGGTTGGTATCGACTTGGTACGGTGACAACCGATCAGCATGGGGATACCATTGTTTTTGAATTTCATGGTGCAGCAGGTTACAACGGCAATGCGGAGCAAGCCGGACATCAGCGACTAATATTCCGTTATGGCAACCGGGCAGTAAATACGAATATTGCAGGTGCAGCATCACTGACAATGTTCACGACGGGGTCTCGTCCTATGGTGGTGAATGCTGCGATGATGGAAAACCCAAGAAACACATTTGATATATATATTCAGCTCAACAGTTTTGTAACTGCTGCTACGTATATGACGGTTGATTCTCGTAGTCCGGGGCAACTGGCTAAAGTTAATATTTTATTACAGAAAGCGGCTAGTGACCCAGTCGGTACAATGGGTTTCATTGAGTATAAAATTCCGACGTGGAATGCTAAAGAGTCAATGCCAGATTATAATGTCGTTGCAAGCGCCTCATTGAATGGATTTGGCAGAGGGCCTCAACACAAAGATGATTTGTTTTCAGTTGAAAACTTATCTTCAATTAACCGATTTAATTCGGCATCTATAAATGTTCCTGGGGCTACGCTGGGCTCGTGCATAACAATGCCTATGGATGGTGGTCCTAGCTGTGGTTATCTTGCAATTACGTCTGGTCGAGGACTATGGGTAGGATCATCAAATGTCGTTACGAATAAAACAATTTTATGGAATCGTGTGTGGAGTGAAATAAACACTACAGTTGACGCCAACGGCTTCATAAAAAAAGCATCCCCGATCGTGAAGCTCTTCCGTGATGGCACCTGTGAACTCAACGACGAAAGCCAGGGCGTGACCACTGAACGCGTGAGCGAAGGGGTTTACCGGGTTTCCGGCACGCTCGGGTTTAATGCCGATGCTCAATGGGGCGGCCCGGATGGTGGTATCGAGGTTCCTCTCGACCGCAACAAACAGCCGCTGATCTGGGTGGATTACGAGGTAGAGCCGACCGGCGACCTACTGATCAAAACCTATCACCGCACACACCCGGCGGCGCCGGTGTTCGCCCGCAATGACGTTCTGGGCTATGACGAGGGGATGCCGATAGATATCCCTGAGGGGCGTTGGGTGGATCTGCGCGTTGAGATGCCGGCGGTCGATGAAACAGGAACGGAAGCATAGGCCACGGCATAAAGCAGGAAATCACGCCGGAAACAATCCGGCGTATACTTTCTTCCTTTATCGATCAGCGATCTATCATTTTTGCGGTGAAACGAACTTCACATCGGTTTTTTTTTACGCTTATACTGTGTATGTATACAGTATTTGTTGTGAGGTAAAAACCATGGGAATGATGCCAAAATTTGCCAGCCCGGCAGCAGACTACGTTGAGCGCCGCTTGAGCCTTGACGAGATCTGCATTTCAAAGCCGAGCGCTACTTATCTGCTCCGCGCCGCTGGCCAGGCGATGGCGGTCGGTATCCACGCTGACGCGTTGCTTGTTGTCGATTCGTCGGCGACGCCGGTACACGGCAGCATTATCGTAGTTGCGGAGGAAGGCGCGCATGTGTTGCGCCGGCTTCGTCTTTACCCGTATCGCGCGCTTGAGTTTCTCGATGGCTCCGGCCGGGAAACTGAACTCGGTAACGAAGACTCAGAAGAAGGGATCGAGGTGTTCGGCGTGGTGATGTACTGCGTGAATGATATGCGGTCGTGCGAGTGGGATGATCTGCCGGTTATTTGATGAATGGTCACTTTTTCATCTTGGGTGTATTGCAGCATGAAGGGTGTATCCAATAAGGGATTAAAGGTAACTTGGCATCCGCCGGTTATGCATGTAATTGTTCGGAAGATGGGGTTTGGTCGTGCTCTAACTAGATGATTTCTAAATGCACAGTTATTAACCCATGTTCCGAATTTTTAAATAACCCATTGTTTTTAAAAATGTTAACGCTGAATTTAAAATCCCTCGGCTTATGGCTGTGCGGGTTCAAGTCCCGCCCCGGGTACCAGGGAATGAAAATACCGAATAATCAAAGCAATAAGTAGTAATGTCGTAACCGCCGAGAGGCGGTTTTTTTGTGCCTGAAATTCGTATTGCACCTGCACTTTTTCCTTTCTTATCATGCTCATACCCTTTGATTGTCAGCCTGCCTGCACGGAGGAGCCCCGCAGGGCTCCGAAATACAACTCATAAGAAACCGAACGCCGCGGCGAGGATCCAGCCGAAGACGCAGGAGACGCTGACGCCGATCAGGCCGGGCAGAATAAAGCTGTGGTTGATCACGAAGCGGCCGATGCGGGTGGTGCCGGAGCGGTCGAACTGGATCGCCGCCAGATCGCTGGGGTAGGTCGGCAGAATATAATAACCGTAACAGGCCGGCGCCGAAGCGACGATATAGGCCGGGTTGACGCCGATCGCCAGCGCCACCGGCACCAGTGCCGCCAGTGCGGCGGCCTGCGAGTTGACGAATTTCGACACCAGCAGCAGGATCAGCGCATAGGCCCAGGGATATTCTTTCACCAGCACGCCCAGCGTGGCTTCGATCTGCGCCAGGTGCGCGCCGAACATGGTTTCCGCCATCCAGGCGACGCCATACACCGCCACGATGGCGATCATGCCGGAGCGGAACACTTCGTTTTTAGAGATAGACGCCGGGTTGGTGCGGGTAATGATGACGATCAACGCCCCGGCCATCAGCATACACATCTGGATCACCAGGACCATGGAGAGCGGCTTGCCGCCGAAGCTGGGCCGCAGATCGGAAAACGCCCCCAGCACCGCCACCAGTGCGATGGTGGCAAGGAAAATCCACATGGCGATCCAGTTGCTGCGCGGCAGCACCCGGTCCAGCAAGGTGGCGGCATCGCCATAGACGTAGCGATGGTTTTCCGGCACCGAGATGAATTTCTGGAACTCCGGGTCTTTGTCCAGGTCTTTGCCGCGGAACCAGCTGAAGATGCCGATCGCCAGAATGCCGCACAGGGTCGAAGGGATGGTGATAGAGAGCAGGTCGAGGAATTCCAGATGGCGGCCATTGAAGGTGTAACTGCTGAGCATCGCCACCAGTGAGACCACCGCCACCGAAACCGGGCTGGCGATAATACCCATCTGCGCGCCGATCGAGCTGGCCGCCATCGGCCGCTCCGGGCGGATGTTATTTTTGATCGCCACGTCATAAATGATCGGCAAGATGGTGTACACCACGTGCCCGGTGCCGCACAGGATAGTGAGAATGCAGGTCACAAACGGCGCGATGATCGAGACATAGCGCGGGTTACGTCGCAGCATCCGTTCGGCGATCTGCAGCATGACGTCCAAACCGCCCGAGGCCTGCAGGGTGGCGGAGGCCGCTACCACCGCGATGATCACCAGCATCACGTCTACCGGCGGTTTGCCGGGCTGCAGGTGAAAGCCGAACACCAGGATCATCAACCCGATCCCACCCAGTAACCCCAGCGCAATGCCGCCCTTACGCGCCCCATACAGCAGGCATGCCAATATCACCGCTAATTGCAGAAAGAAATCCATGATAAATACGCCTTAATAATGTTGAACTTAACTGCGCTCAGTTTCCGGCCGTGTTGGCTGCAGAAAGTTGTTTTAAATCTAAAGGCATTAATAAATTGTGGTTATTAACTCTGAAGAGTGATGACGGTCACATTCAGAGAATCTGAAGAGTAGGCGGCTGACGACATCAGCACGAAAAAGCAAGTTAAGAGGTCAGACCTCTCCTATATAACCGGTTCACCACCAGAGGAGAAAGCAATGGATCCGACAAAAATGACGGGGTTGGCGTTATTACAGGCTGCGATGGCCGGCAAAATTCCACCGGCTTCAATCGCTGAAACCGTGCCCATGAAACCGGTGGCGGTTGAAGAGGGGTATATCCGCATCGTGGCGCGGGCTGACGGGCGCCACCTGAATCCGCTGGGGGGCGTTCATGGCGGCTTTGCCGCCACGGTTTTGGACTCGGTGACCGGTTGCGCGGTGCACAGTACGCTGGGCGCGGGGATTGGGTATGGCACCGTCGATCTGCAGGTTAAAATGTTGCGCCCTGTGCCGAAGGAAACTGACCTGATCGCCGAAGGGCGTCTGGTCTATGCGGCCAAAAACGTGGCCTTCGCGGAAGGCACGCTCAAAACGGCGCAAGGGAAGCTGCTGGCTTCGGCAACCGCCACTTGTTTTATCATTCGCCCTAGCGAACAAGCACCGCAATAACCTGCCTTTTATCGGGCTTCGGGCTATCAACCCGGGGCCTGATGCATTTCTCTTCGGTTGCATACAGCGCTGCGCTACGGCGGCAGGCGCGATACGCCATTGTGGTCTAGTATTCTGGGGTAAAAATTTATCGGAGTGATTATGCAACCGTATCCGTATAAAGAGGTTGAGTTTGATCATGAGCTTTGTTTGGCGATTGGCAAAGCCGTGTTGGACGTGGTGGCGCAGGGGGATGAAACCAGCGCTCCAGGGGTGATGAACGCGATTGAGCGGTCGGTGGAACAGGGGCTGAATGACGACGAAATCGCCGCTGCCGACGATGCCCTGGATTTGATGGCGCGTCTCATCCACGGCTGCCGGTTTGTTAATCTACCGGGTGAAGAGGAGCCTTCCCGTGCATTGGTTGAATTTCAAGCGCTACAAGAGTGACGTTGCCAGACAGGCCGTGCCGCCGCATTTGAATGCGGCTGAATTTGCACGGCATTACGCCGATAAGCCGCAAACCGATACGGAAGAGTATCTTTCCTTGAGCGGGGAGATGTGCTGGGATGCGGTGGTGCTTTGTGCCCACCGTTCAGGCGCGCTCAGCAAGGCGAAATACAAGCAGCTGTGGCAGACGGTGTTCGATAAGCAATACAAACATTTCGTTAGCCCGGACGATACCGAGATCCGCACGATGGCCGATATGCTGCGCGCGCCGCAGGGATGTTTTATCGGCATATTCTCCCTGCGTGACGCGGCGGCGCCCCGTTTGCTGCATGCCATGATCGGTACCGGTGCGGGATTTGCCGCAGGCAATAAAAATCTTTGCATCGGCGTGGGGGGCGCGGTCGGCTGGGAAAATCTCAATCTGGCGCGCGATCTGCGCTGGCAGCCTGAAGGCGGCTTTTTACGCCAGGGCGACAACGAAGTGCTGCGCATATTTTATCGGCCTTTCCCCGCCTGAGCCGGTCCGCATGCTTGTAGAGTAAAAAACCGCCGTCTGGCGGTTTTTTATTGGCGCGTGTCACCCTTATTTGAACCCGCCGTTGCGAATGAATTCGAGACCGGCGGCGGTGATCCGCGTTTGATGCGGGTCGATATCATAGTTGTTCTCGTCGATGTCGCTCATCACATAGGCCTGTATCAGGCCCTTGGTTTTGAGATAGGCGAAGGGATCGGCGAACGCATGCGGGCTGGTGGCGTCCTGCTTCCACAATTCGTAAGTTTTCTCATCCAGCGTGCCGGGGTGATTGGCGGCCAGCCGGGTCAGGATCTGATTGTAGAACGCATAATCGGTCATGATACAGTCCCCTTTATCGCGAGCGATAATCGCGGAAAATGGCGGTAAGGTCTTTCAATCATAGCCGATGTTTTCCACCGCCTGTGCGGGTTAGCCGCGTTGGCTTTCAATCCAGTGGAACAGGCGTGAAATGGTGAAGGTGATATCGCCGATGTTGAAGAGTGCGCCGAGCCACAGGGTGAGCATAACAAGGATACCGATGATGACGGGAAGGTCCATTTTGCTCATGATCGCGTGCTTCATCAATTAAGAGTGTGCTGTAAAGCCTACCATCAAACCCGATTGTCATAAAATGCGCTGCGTATTATTTCAGTTGAATTTAAAGCAAAAAAGCCACCCAATCGGGTGGCTTTTGTCTTTCAGCGCCGATCAGTCCAGCTTGGGATGCTGGTCGATCAGGATCTGCTTTTTCTTTTCCAATTCGGCGATCTGCGCGTTGATGTCCTCGACTTTCTGTTCGATGTTGTCGTAGGTCTCCTGCAGCAGCTCTTTCGCCTCTGAGCGGTCAGACGCCGCCGGCGTCGCGCCGCGCAGCGGTTTGTTGGCGGTTTCTTTCATGTACAGACCGGTGATAAGACCGATCACCGCCACGACCATCAGGTAGTAGGCCGGCATGTACAGGTTGCCGGTCGCCTCTACCAACCAGGCGGCGGCGGTCGGTGTCGCACCGGCGATCAGCACCGAAATGTTGAACGAAATCGCCAGCGCGCTGTAGCGAATGTGCGTGGGGAACATCGCCGGCAGGATGGAGGCCATCACCCCGGTGAAGGAGTTGAGCAGAACCGCCAGCACCAGCAGACCGACGAAAATCAGGCCAATGACGTTGCTGTTGATCAAAATGAAGCACGGGATCGCCAGCGCCAACAGGCCGATGCTGCCGCCGATGATGAACGGCTTACGGCCGATGCGGTCGCTGGTCAGGCCGATCACCGGCTGCACGAACAGCATGCCGATCATGATGGCGATGATAATCAGAACGCCGTGATCCTCCGAGTAGTGCAGGTTATGCGACAGGTAGCTCGGCATGTAGGTCAACAACATGTAATAGGTCACGTTGGTGGAGATCACGATACCGACACACACCAGCAAACTTTTCCAGTGTTTGGCCGCGATCTCTTTGAACGAGGTTTTCGGCGGATTTTCGATGGCGTTGCGATCCTCTTTCTCCATCTTATCCACGTGTTGCTGGAACGCCGGGGTTTCTTCCAGCGCATGGCGCAGATAGAGACCGATCAGGCCCAGCGGCGCGGCGATGAAGAACGGAATACGCCAGCCCCAGTCGAGGAAGTTGGCTTCGCCGACGATGCTGGAGATCAGCACTACTACGCCTGCGCCCATCACAAAGCCGGCGATGGAGCCGAAGTCCAGCCAGCTGCCCATAAAGCCGCGCTTGCGGTCCGGTGAGTATTCGGCGACGAAAATTGCCGCACCGGAATATTCACCGCCGACGGAGAAGCCTTGCGCCAGCTTGGCCAGCAGCAGCAGGATCGGAGCCCAGATGCCGATCGATGCATAGGACGGGATCAGGCCGATACAGAAGGTGCTGACCGCCATGATGATAATGGTGACCGAGAGCACCTTCTGGCGACCGAACTTATCGCCCATGGCGCCGAAGAACAGGCCGCCGAGCGGACGCACCAGGAAGGGCACGGAGAAGGTCGCCAGCGCGGCGATCATTTGTACGCCGGGCGAGGCGCCGGGGAAGAAGACCTGGCCAAGTGCGTAGGCGACAAAGCCGTATACGCCGAAGTCGAACCACTCCATCGCGTTGCCCAGGGCCGCTGCGGTGATCGCCTTCTTGAGTTTGCTGTCATCGATGATGGTGATGTCGCTGATGTGCATCGGTTTATGTCGTTTTTTTCTTAACTTCATATAATCATCCCTTAATGAATTATTCGTTGTTCGTGAAAGCGTAATCTCCGTTCACTATTGTTTTCGAGTTATCAAATAGGCTAATCGAATCGCGGTTCAAGACGATTCATTATCCACATTTAAGTTGGGATGTGGATCACAAAATATCGTCATTTATGCCAAGGTTATGTCATTTAGGTGACTAATTATTTTGCATCTATAGCTTAACGTTATATCTTGCTGCGATCAAATTCAGCAGTTTAACTTAAGTGTTTGCACCGATTTGGTGCGAGAATGGTCTAATAAATGTGCGATTTGACGATTTTTCGTCTAATTTGTGATATTTTAAGTATACAGAGTACGGGAGATAAAACAGGAAAAATTGATGTGTTTGCCGTCAAAAAAAACGCCTGACCCACTGGCCAGGCAGTTTGGATTAAGGTACCGATGAACCGCCGAATTCGAGATAGATTTTCGCCAGATTCTGGTACTGCGCGAAGCGGTTTTCATCCACCGCCAGCTCCGCCTGACGGCGTTGTTCCTGCGCGTTCAGCCAGTCGGTAATGGTGACGGCGCCCTGCCGGTAACGCACCTCGTTCAGCCGCTCCGATTTGCGCGCCAGCGCCAGCGAGGCCTGCAACTGCGCCTCTTGCGCCAGCAGCTGCGCGCGCAGCGACAGGGCGTTATTCACATCGCCCATCGCCTTGTACAGCGCCTGCCTGAATTCCAGCACCTGCTGTTCGTAGTCATTACGGGCGATCTTAATCTCCACGCCCATTTGCCGCCACTGCAGGAACGGCAGCGTCAGGCTGGCGCCGAGGCTGCCGGTCGGGTTGCGCAGGAATTCCAGCAGCGCGCTGCTGCTGGCGCCCAGTGAACCAGTCAGGCTGAACGCAGGGTAGTATTGCAGACGTTTTTCGTCGACGTTGGCCAAGGCGGCGCGCAACCGCAGCTCTTGAGCGCTGAGATCCGGACGACGGCTCAGGACGCTGGCGGGAATGCCGGTGTTGATCTGCGGCATCGTCGTCGTCGGCAGGCGCGCGGGCGCGATGGTGGCCTGGCCTGATGGCGCGCCCAGCAGCACCGCCTGCTCGTTCAGCGCCTGTTGACGATCGTGTTGTAACGACAGCAGGCTGCGTTCCTGCGTCAGCACGTTTTGTTCCGCGTTCACCACGTCCAGCGCCGAGATGCTGCCGGCCTGATAACGGGCGTTGGCCAGCCGCAGCGTCGTTTTGGCATAGGCGATGCTCGCCTGGCTGACGCTGATTTGTTGATTGAGAAAACCGATGCGCCAGTAATTCGTGGCGGCGTTGGCCAGCAGCGTCAGGCGCGCCGTCTGCAGATCCTGCTCGGAAGCCTGGCTGGCCCACTCGGCGGCGTCGCGCTGGCGCGCCAATTTGCCCCACAGGTCGACTTCATAGCTCGTAGAGAGCGTCGCGCCGCTGGTTTTATTCCAGGCGGAGGACTCCGACAGCGGGCGATTGATGCCGCTGTTCAACGAGGCGTTGACGTCGGGCGCGGTGCTGATGCCAACGCGTTCAGCTTCGAGGCGCGCGCGGTAGACGCGCAACACGGCGACGGCCAGATCGTTGTTGCTCGCCATCACCTGTTGCAGCCAGCGATCGAGCTCGGGATCGTGGAAATCGCGCCAGTCGAACGGCGTCGGCGCGGCGTTTTCGGCGGCGTGCTGCCAGCTCGTCGGGTAGTTGACCTGCGGCGCCCGGTAGTCGCTTTTCAGGGCGTTGCCGCAGCCGGCGGTGAGCAGGGCGGCGAGGCTTAATGCCAAGGGAGAGAAAATTTTCATGGGTTACTCGCTGGCCAATGAAACGACCGGATCCATCCTTGCCGCTTTGCGGGCGGGGAGATAACCGAAGATCATGCCGATTAAGGTTGAACAGAAAAACGCCGTCGCGGCGGCTTGCCAGGAATAAATGGCGGTGAACATGCCGCCCGCCAGCGAGGTGAACAGCGACCCGGCGGCGAACGACAGCGCGATGCCCAATGCGCCGCCGATCAGGCAGACCAGCACCGCCTCGATCATGAACTGTTGCATGATATCGCCGCGCCTTGCGCCGACCGCCATGCGCACGCCGATCTCATGGGTGCGCTCGGTCACCGAGACCAGCATGATGTTCATCACGCCCAGGCTGCCGATCACCAGCGAGATCGAGGCCACCATCAGGATCAGCAAACTGAGCGTCATCGAGGTGCGCTCGATCGATTTACGGAACTGATCGCGGTTGAACGTCATGAAATCCTTGACGCCATGGCGCTGGGTCAGCAACTGCGTAATGGCGCTGACGGCGGCTTCGCTGGCGACGTCATCCTTCAGCCGCACGGTAATGCCGCTGAGCGTGGTTTTGCCGACCATGCGGTACATCACCGTGCTGTAGGGCATCCAGACGCTGATGCGGTTGGGCGCATAGTTGCGTTCGCTTTTGGCGACGCCGACCACCCGCGCCGGCACCGAGCCGAGAAACACGATCTGGCCGAGCGGCTCGACGCCGAAATCGCCGAACAGCGCCTGGCGCGCGTTGTCGTCGATGATCACTTCCTGCAGCGCGTTGCGATCGTCGCGGAAGGTGGCGCCTTGCACCAGCGTGATGCCGTTGACGCGGAAATAGTCGCGCCCGACGCCGGTGATCGAGGCAGTGGCGGATTTACTGCGAAAACGAATGCTGTCGGACGCGCTGACCTCCGGGCTGACGCTGTCGACGAAGCTTTGCTGCGCCAGCGCGTCGGCATCGGCCGGCACCAGGGTGCGGATGCTGTCGATGGCGTCGTCGAAGAAATCACGCCCCGGATAGATGCTTACCACGTTGGTGCCAAGTCCCTTGATATTCTCCAGCGTGCGCTGCTTGGCCCCTTCGCCCAGCGCCACGACCGTAACGACGGCGGCGATGCCGAAGATAATGCCGGTCATGGTCAGCGCGGTGCGCAGGCGATGGGCGTTCATCGCTTTCAGCGCCATGTGCAGCGATTCACGGGTGCGGTCGATCAGGCTTTGCCAGCCGCTTTGCCGGCTGCGGTTCGGCGGCGGCAGCGCGACGGCGGGTGCCGATTGGCGGCCGCTGTCAGCGATGATCTCACCGTCCCGCAGCTCGATGACGCGCTGCGCATGTTGTGCCACGTTCATATCGTGGGTGACGATCACCACGGTGTGGCCGCGCTGATTCAGCTCGCTGAGGATCGCCAGCACTTCCTGGCCGGATTGGGTGTCCAGTGCGCCGGTCGGTTCGTCCGCCAGGATAATTTCGCCGCCGTTGATCAGCGAGCGCGCGATGCTGACGCGCTGCTGCTGGCCGCCGGAAAGCTGGCCGGGCTTGTGGTCTTCGCGTCCTTCCAGACCCAACCGCGCGAGCAGCTGCGCTGCCCGCTGCCGCCGCTGATCGCGCCGGGCGTTGGCGTAGATGGCCGGAATTTCAACGTTGCCCAGCGCGCTGAGATCGGGCATCAGGTGATAACGCTGGAAGATAAAGCCGATATGCTCGCGGCGCAGGCGGGCCAGTTCGTCCGGCGACAGGTGGGCGGCGTTCTGGCCGCTGATGTAGTAGTCGCCGCGATCCGGTACGTCGAGACAGCCCATGATGTTCATCAGCGTCGATTTGCCGGAGCCGGAGGCGCCGATGATCGCCACCAGCTCGCCGGCGGCGATGGTCAAATCGATGTCTTTCAACACCGTCTGCGCCTGACCGCCGTTGGTGTAGGTTCGGCTGATGCCTTTTAGCTCGATGATCGCGTTCACAGGAAAATGCCATCCTCAGCCGACTTGGCGGCGGGCTGCGACAGCACCACGGTTTCACCGGCTTTCAGGCCGCTGAGGATCTGAATGTCGACGTTGTTGGTGATGCCGGTGGTCACTTCGCGCGTTTCCAACTGTTGATCCTGAGTCAGCACCTGTACCTGTTGCCCTTTTCCTTCGGTTTTATGCACCGCCTGGATCGGCACCAGCAGGGCATTCTTCGCGTCGCCGAGCAGTAAGGAAACCTGCGCGGTCATGGCGATGCGCAGGCGGTTTTCCGGGTTGGGCACGTCCAGCAGCGCGTTGTAATAGACCGAGGCGTTCGAGGTGCCGGAGCCGGAAGCGGAACTGGTGCCGGCGAGCGAGTCGTCTTTCATCACCGATTCCGGTGCCAGCTCGATGGTGCGCAGCGTGGCGTCGTAGCGTTTATCCGGATCGGAAAAAATAGTGAAGTACGCCTTTTGCCCCGGTGAAATGCGGGTGATGTCGGCTTCGGAGATCTGCGCCTTTATGGTCATCGTATCCAGCCGCGCCAGCTTGACGATGGTCGGCGCGCTTTGGCTGGAGTTGACCGTTTGTCCCTGCTGCGTGACCACGGCGATAACAATGCCGTCCATCGGCGCGACCACGCGGGTATAGCCCAGATCGATTTTTTTCTTCTCGACTTCTATCTGCGATTGCACCAACTGTGCATTGAGTGCCTGCAGATCGGCGCGAGTGGTGGCGAGCGAGGCTTCGGCGGTCTCGAAGTCTTCCCGCGAACTGGCCTCGTCGTTCAGCATGCGGCGCTGGCGTTTAAAACGCGACTCTGCCTGTTTCAGCAAGGCCTGTTTGGCTAACATATTGGCTTTGACTACGTTCAGCGCCGCTTCGGCGTTGCGCAGATCGTTGCGTTGTTGCAGATCGTCGATGTCGGCGATCGGTTGCCCCTTGGTGACGCGATCGCCCAGTTTGACCTTCAGCGATTTGACTTCGCCGGAGACCCGCGCGCCGACGTTAACGCGTTCGACGGCATCCAGCCGCCCGGTGGCCAGCACGGCGTTTTCGATATCGCCCAGGCGGGCCGGCGCGGTAACGTAATCCTGCTGCGGCGGGCGTTGCCAATAGATTGCCAGCGCGACAGCGACGGCGATGAAAACGATGGCGGCGATCAACGCCAGACGGCGGGAGGGGAGTTTTAGTGATGACATACCCAGGTTTTCCATAACGATAAAAGCGGCGGTTCCAGTCTGCCATCATGGCAGCGCCAGCTTGAACTGGCGCTAAACGTGAGGCGCTTTCCCGCTGGAAAGGGGATAGTAAAGGCTTTCGCGCTAAAGATCACGGCGAGTTATTATCCGCCGGGTGTGCAACCGGCTGCACGGCACGCTATACTGGCTAAAAAACCAGTATTCATTCATCAGCAGGATAACGCCGCCGTCATGATGCCAAACCGCCTCGAGCCGGAACTCGACATTTACCAATACCCGGAGCACCTGCGCGCCTGCCTGGCGCCGTTGCCCAAAGGGCCGGGCGTCTATGTGTTTCACGGCGAAAGCGAAAGCCTGCCGCTTTACATCGGTAAAAGCGTCAACGTGCGCAGCCGCGTAATGGCGCATTTCCGCGCGCAGGACGAGGCAAAAATGCTGCGTCAAACCCGGCGCATCAGCTTTATCGAAACTGCGGGCGAGTTGGGGGCACTGCTGCTGGAGGCGCAATTGATCAAGCAACAGCAGCCGCTGTTCAACAAACGCCTGCGGCGCTCGAAACAGCTGTGCGCGCTGCGTCTGCAGGCGGACACGGTGACGATTGCCCACGCCAAAGAGATCGATTTCGCCGTCACGCCCCACCTTTATGGGCTGTTTGCCAATCGCCATGCCGCGCTGGAAAAGCTGCGCGCCATCGCCGACGAGCATCGTTTATGTTACGGCAAGCTGGGGATCGACAAGCTGCCCGCCGGGCGAGCCTGCTTCCGCTACAGCCTGCGCAAGTGCGCCGGCGCCTGCTGCGGCATGGAGCCGGCGCAGGAACATGCGCGGCGGCTCGGCGCGGCGTTGGAACAGCTACGCATCGCCTGTTGGCCGTTCGCCGGGCGAGTGGCGTTGGAAGAACAGGGCGAGACGCTGCGCCAGTACCATGTGATTCACAATTGGTTTTATCTGGGCTCGGTCAGCAGCCTGGCGCAGGCACAGCAGCTGCAGAGCGCGGCCAGCCACTTTGACAGCGATGGCTACAAGATTTTGTGTAAGCCGCTCATCGCCGGCGATTACCGGATTATTGAGCTGCCGTAACGCCATAGCGCTATCGATAACCTAAGACTTATCTGTAAATTCAGGGCATTATGCTAAAAAAGCTTGAGTCCATAATGTTGTTATGGATAATGGCGCCCCGAAGCGAAGGAACGCGCTATTAACTCAGTTGGCAGAGTGATTGGTTTTATAATGGCTTGTTTTGGCTTGAAAATTGATAGACGCGGGTTCGAGTCCTGCATAGCGCGCCAGCTTTCTTCCCTTCATCTCACCGCGCTTACCGTAAAGCGCACCCGGGTTGATTTGCACTATCGGCTCCTCGTTGGGATTTTCGGGTGTGCTTTACCGTAACCGCTGGCTTTCCTTCCTCTTTCTCTTTCGATCCTTTGCTAAACTGTAATCAGGCAGGCTTGCTGCCCGGCAACAGGAGGTCGATATGTCTCACTCCGAGCAACTGCAGGAACTCTTGCAACGCGTCGCCGCCCTCGAGGCGAGAGAGAAAGCGCTGACCTCCGCGTCCAACGCTTATCAGGCGATTATCACCACCATGTTGGGCAATATGGAGAAGACCGAACGTGACCGGATCATCGCGATGATCGATCAGGCTCATGAAATCGCTTACGCCCGCGCCATTCAACGCAGCAACGAACCGCAAAAGCAGAAAATCAAACAGGCCGACGATGTGGCCCAGCGCATGTTCATGTTTGCGCAAGGCAAGGCCGCCCAGCCGCGCTGAATCCGAACTATAACAGTTGCCGCCATTAAGTTGGCTAACTGATCTACCCGGCGAAACTGTACTTGTGTTACTTTTAGCGGTGAGATTTGATGGCAATGCTGTTTCCAGCATAAGGTTGTAACGATGGACGCGATTAAAAGCATCTTGGTTAAAGAGATTGAACAGATCAATCGGCGCGAAGGGCGTGACGGCAAGCCGCGCTTCAACAGCGAATTCGCCCGCACGCACCGCTATCTGTGCCTTGCCATGTTCGCCGGTTATTTCGCGGTGATCGCCGTGATGTACCAGGTGCCGTACATGGGGATATATGCCTTCCTGGGCTTCACCGCTTTCGTGCTGTTCATGTTCGCCATGCTGCTGATAGAGATCCGGCCGGTATACCGCTTCGAGGACATCGGGGTGCTGGATCTGCGGGTTTGCTACAACGGCGAATGGTACTTTACCCGCGCGCTGTCGCCTTATGCGGTGCAGCAGCTGCTGGATGAGCCGTCTATTGGCGCAGCGCTGAAACAGAAGATGCGGGTGATCATCGGCAACAAGGGCGAAATCGACTTCTACGACGTGTATGACATGGCCTACGGAAAAAAGCCGCAGGATGAGCCACCGCAGCTGGCGGCGGCAAACTGAAAGGTTTCCGGCCGGCGGCTTGTCGATTATACTCAGCGTTTGAACGTGAAGCAGAGTGAGGACCAAGCGATGAGTGATGATATTTTCGATTTTGATATCGATGCCGAACTGGCGAAAGCCGAAGAAAAAGCGGCGCAGAAGGTAAAAGAGGTCCCTGAGTTCCTCGAAGGCGAAGCGGACTGCGAAGGTTGCAAGATCTGATCGCCTGACCCATAAAAAAAACCGCCGCGGCGGTTTTTTTTATCTCTGAGCCTCCGCGGTATCAATCCAGCACGAATCCCCAGATGAGGAACGCCGCCACCAGAATCAGGCAAAGCGCGGACACCGTCACCAGTATTTTCCCCAGAATGTCTTTTTCTTGTTCCCGCTGCGTCACGTTGAAATTATCCAATTAAAAGTCTATGGACCAAACCGGCGATGCTGAGATCGAGCGCCGCTACGCCCAGCGCCATGATCATCATCACCGAAAGAAATCGAGTCTTACCGTTCACATCCCTAATCCCTGTTGGCGCCGCTGTTAAATTGTTTTTATATCAACCGGATATAATTCAGCGACGCCGTACTTCATGCATCATGATAGTGATTAAGAACGTTCTTAAGGCCAGAAGTTCCCTCGTCTGGTAACGCAGCCGGTGCGGCAGCGTCAGTCGGTTACGATCCGCACGCCTATTTTGCTGACTTGATTGCCGTCCATTTCGGCGATGGTCCAGGTCAGGCCGTCCCATTCCACCTGGTCGCCGATCACCGGTTCGCCGCCAATCAGCTGAATGACGAACTGGCCAAGCGTCTGCTGCTCGTCCACGTCGTCTTGCAGATTGAGGCCATAAAGCTGCGAGATGTCGCTTAAACGGGCGTCGGATTGCAGGATAAAGTCGCCGAAGAAGCGCTCGTCGAGCGTCACGGCCGGCGCCTGGCTGAACAGTTTGCCGAGGATCGGCAGGTCGTGCTCATGGCCGATGACGCACAGAATATCGTTCTCCCGCAGGCGGGTACTGCCGCTAGGGTGCAGCAGCTCTTTGCCGCGGAACAGGGCGGCGATGCGGGTGTTGGGCGGCATTCTCAGCTCACGCAGCGCCGCGCCGACGCACCAGTTTTCCGCCGAAAGCTGATAAACGAACTGTTCCCACTGGTTCTCCGGGTGCACATCCAACCCAACGCGGGAGATAGGCGTCAGCGCCGGCGGCACGATCACCTTGGCTTTTTTGGCGGCAAACGACAGCGTGGTGCCTTGCAGCAGCAGGGAGACCAGCACCACGAAGAACGCCACGTTGAAGAACAGCTGGGCGTTGGGCAGCCCGGCCATCATCGGAAACACCGCCAGGATCACCGGCACCGCGCCGCGCAGGCCGACCCAGGAAATAAAGCCGCGTTCGCGCAGGGTAAAGCTGCGGAACGGCAGCAGGCCGATGAACACCGACAGCGGGCGGGCAAACAGGATCATCCACAGCGACAGCAGCAGGGCAGGGATGGCGATCGGCAGCAGCTCGTGCGGGTTGAGCAGCAGGCCGAGCACCAGGAACATGCCGATCTGGCTGAGCCAGGCCAGGCCGTCGAAGGTTTGTACGATGCCGTGACGGTTGCGGATCGGCCGATTGCCCAGCAGCAGGCCGCACAGGTACACCGCCAGAATGCCGCTGCCGTCCAGCGCGGTGGTCAGCGCGAAAATAAGAATGCCGCCGCTCACCGCCAGCAGCGGATAAAGGCCGTCCGCCAGTTTGATGTGGTTGATCAGCGTCAGCAGCAGCCAGCCGCCGCCCAGGCCGAAGACGATGCCCATGCCGAACTGCTGCATCAGATGCAGCGGGAAGGTCCAGCTCAGCGCGGTTTCCCCGGCGGCGATCATCGCAATCAGCGTGATGGTGAGAAACACCGCCATCGGATCGTTGCTGCCGGACTCGATCTCCAGCGTGGCGCTGACGCGCTCGTTCAGGCCTTTGCCGCCCAGTAGCGAGAAGACCGCAGCGGCGTCGGTTGAACCGATAATGGCGCCGATCAACAGCCCCTGCAGCAGATCGAGATTGAACAGCCAGGCGGCGGCCATGCCGGTCAGGCCGGCGGTGATCACCACGCCGACGGTGGCGAGAGACAGCGCCGGCCACAGGGCGACGCGGAACGAGCTGACCCGGGTGCGCATGCCGCCGTCGAGCAGGATCACCGCCAACGCGAGGTTGCTGACCAGGTAAGCGACCGGATAATTGCTGAAGACGATGCCGCCGGGGCCGTCGACGCCGGCCAACATGCCGATCGCCAGGAAGATCACCAGGATCGGAATGCCGAGCCGGGAAGAAAATGAGCTGAGCAGAATGCTTGCCCCCACCAGCACGGCACCGATGACGAACAAACTGTTAATGGTGCTGGCATCCAAAATATCGTTCTCCTGAGGCTGGGGGATAGGGGGCACTGCGCGTGTGTCGATGATAGCGTGTTTAGTGGGTAAAACGCCAAGGCTGATTGCGAAAACAACCGATCAATTATTGCCATTTGGTGTGATTAACCGAAGAAAGTGAGGAGAAGAGAGAGAATCCTGCCTTTTTTCCAACATTATCAGGCTGCTGTATTTCGGCTTTGGCAACAATGGCCGATCGTGGCTGAGGGAAAAACCATTAAGCCCGCGCAGGCAGGCTCAATGGTATGCAGGCGCGGTAGGGTTAGTGGTCGAGCGATTCCAGCGCCCGTTTGATCAGCTCGCTGGCCAACTTGCTTTCCGTTTCGGAAATGCCGTCGAGATTGAAGTTGGAGAGTTCAGTGACCAAAACGCTGCGTTCTTTGCCGCTGATTGAGGCGTCCAGCGCGGACAGCAGCCTGCCGAGGATCTTCAGCAGGGTGGCGTTTTCCACTTCGGCTTCCTGAGCCGGGGTCTTCTTATCAGTCATTCAAAATCCTCTCTGTCGTGACGGAAGGGAGATGCAGCTAACGCCATCGAATGAAGTAAACGATCGCGCAGCCCTTCGGGGGTGTTGAGCCCAATCACTACCGTAAGGCAGGGATCCGGATTTCTACTTATGCATCGCAGTTATAACGATTAGGGTATGTATTCAGCCGTATCACTTTGCCCTAACGGACGGCGCCAGGCTGAGCAATGTGTGCTTTGCGTGCAAACCACCAGTATAGGCTTTTTGCACGACGGCAAGATGACAGGAAACCCCTGCAAACGATCGGGTTTGCAGGGGCGCAAGGTTATTGCGGCTTACCGGAGAACAAGAAGCGCAGCACCGGAATACGCTTGTGCAGTTCATATAAAGCGAAGGCCAGCGAGAACACAAACAGCAGGCCCAGCAAGAATCCCAACAGGTTGTTGCCGATATAAGGCGTCACGAAAGCGCCATATATCAGGGTCAACGGGTGGTGCACCAGATATATAAACAGTGAGGCATTGACCAGATAGGTGATGCGCGGCGAGTGATAATTCAGCAGGTTATGCCCGAAAGAGAACACCACGTTGGTCATCAGGATCCCCATTAGGGTTTTGATCACCACTTCCAGTTCGAACATATAGCTGCTGTGCGCCAACAGCTTTTGATTCAGCATATATGCGATAAACAACAGCAGCGAGCCGAGCAGCGCCAGCGGCGAGCGACGCAGAAAAATCTCCTTAAGCCACACGTACTTAAACGCATAAGCGCCGAGGATGAAGAACGGCAGGTAGAACATCGTCTCCATCACCACGAAATTGAACAGGCCGTTGGATAATAGCTGCGGCGCGACAATTAAAATAATACGGTGCGCGGCCGAATAGCATACCGCATAAATAAAGAAACACAGTGAGATGTTTCCTAATCCACGCAGTCTGTTTATTAACGCCGGAATATGCTCACGAGTTTGACGCTTGATTTTACGGAACAGATAAAAGCAGGCACAGGTTAACAACGACAGCGTCAATAAGAACCACAGATGAGAAACCAATTCCCAAACTGTTACATTTATTTTCTGATAGAGAGAAAATTCATCCCAGCCGTTTAATTTATCGGTGAAATATTTCAGCATGAAAAACTGCGGCACCGTAATTAGCGGGATGGAGCTTAACAGCGGGATCGCCACCCGCTCCAGCCTGACCTTCAGCCACTGGTGGCGCTCGTAGCGCTCGTAAAGCATGTAGGAGAAGTAGCCGGATATCACGAAGAACACCTGCATACGGAAAGCGTGGATGAAGTCGTTCAGCACCGTGAGCGAGAAGGAGGGGGACGCGCTGTTCACCGCCCAGGCATGGCTGGAATAAATCAGGGAGAGGTGAAACGGAATCCCGAGCAACATCAAATAGGCCCGGATCGAATCGAGGAAAAACTCGCGCTGTTTGCTGCCTTTAGTCATAGATTACCGCTGGTGATTTAATCGGGTGCTCATTAACACGCTTAATAAGTCGTCAAACGTTAAATTGTTATCCGAAACCCTACTATAGCCCCCCGCATTTTTCCATAGCGTCTTGTTGCGCGGCTTGCTACGCTGGTGTTCCATCAGCTGCTTAAACAATGAGCCGTAAACATGAACCATCCATTTATCATGTTGTCGGAAAGCTGAGTAATCCATTAATATGGATTTAAATGATTTGAGCACACGAATAGGGGGGGGATGTGCTAGTTAATATATTATCCGGACAACCACGCGCCGCGAGCGTTCGTTGGTTAGGTGCTACCGTATTGTTCACGCTGTTCAGTTCGCCGGCATGGGCCTTTTCTATTGATGACGTGGCCAAGCAGGCGCAGGATCTGGCCGCGAAAGGTTTCGAAGCCCCGAAGAGCAACCTTCCTTCTCAGTTCCGCGAGATGAAGTTCGCAGACTATCAGCAGATTCAGTTCAATCACGATAAAGCCTATTGGAGCAAGCTGAAAACCCCTTTCAAGCTTGAGTTTTATCATCAGGGGATGTACTTCGATACGCCGGTGAAAATCAACGAAGTCACCTCCACCAGCGTAAAACAGATCAAGTACAGCCCGGATTACTTCAACTTCGGTTCGGTCAAACACGACCCTGAATCGGTGAAAAATCTCGGTTTTGCCGGCTTTAAGGTGCTTTACCCGATCAACAGCGCCGACAAAAACGATGAGATCATGAGCCTGCTGGGCGCGAGCTATTTCCGCGTGGTGGGTAAAGGGCAGGTTTACGGGCTGTCCGCTCGCGGCCTGGCTATCGATACCGCTTTGCCGTCCGGCGAAGAGTTCCCGCGTTTCCGCGAATTCTGGGTTGAGCGTCCGAAGCAGGGCGACAAACACCTGGTGATTTATGCGCTGCTGGATTCCCCGCGCGCCACCGGCGCTTACCGCTTCACGGTGATCCCGGGCCGCGACACCACCGTGGACGTCGAGTCCAAAGTGTTCCTGCGCGACAAGGTGGGCAAACTGGGCCTGGCGCCGCTGACCAGCATGTACCTGTTCGGGCCGAACCAGCCGTCGCCGACGCTGAACTACCGCCCGGCGTTGCACGATTCCAACGGTCTGTCTATCCATGCCGGCAACGGCGAGTGGATCTGGCGCCCGCTGAACAATCCTAAACACCTGTCCGTCAGCACCTATACCGTTGAGAATCCTAAAGGCTTCGGTCTGCTGCAGCGCGGTCGCAACTTCAAAGAATATGAAGATCTGGACGATCGTTACGATCTGCGTCCGAGCGCCTGGATCGAACCGAAGGGCGACTGGGGCAAAGGCAAGGTCGAGCTGGTGGAGATCCCGACGGCGGATGAAACCAACGACAACATCGTCGCGTTCTGGACGCCGGATACGCTGCCGGAAGCCAAAAAGCCGCTGACGCTGAGCTACCGTCTGAACTTCACCCGCGATGAAGACAAACTGCATTCGCAAGACATCGCCTATGTGGCGCGGACCATGCGTTCGACCGGTGACGTGAAGCAGTCCAACCTGATTCGCGAGCCTGACGGCAGCGTGGCCTTCCTGGTCGACTTCGTCGGCCCGGTGCTGAAAGGGCTGGACGCCAACACCCCGGTCGCTTCTCAGATCAGCATCGGCGACAACGGTGAAATGGTAGAAAACAACGTCCGCTATAACCCAGTGACCAAAGGCTGGCGCCTGACGGTGCGTCTGAAAGTGAAAGACGACAAGAAGCCGGTAGAAATGCGCGCGGCGCTGGTCAATGGCGATAAGACTCTGTCGGAAACCTGGAGCTATCAGCTACCTGCCAATGAATAAGCCTACTCAACCCGCCCAGGATTATCTTGCGGCGCTGCCTCTGACCGCCGAGCGGTCGGAGGCGCTCAACCCTCACACGGCGGATGACGCTCAGGCACTGGAGGCGCTTCATCGGCAGATGGGCGCCGCCGACGCCAACGTCAACAGCCTGTCGGCGGATGACGTGGCGTTGGCCTCGGTCAAACCGCGCATCGAAAGCGCCTGGCCGGATGCGGTCAGCGATGACGACTTCGATACCGACGCCGAAGGGCGCGCCATTCTGAAGGCGACGCCGCCGATCAAACGAACCACCATGTTCCCGGAAGCCTGGCGTACCAACCCGGTGGCGCGCTTCTGGGATTCTCTGCTGGGGCGTTCGCCGCACAATCGGCACGCCACCAAAGAGGAGGCCGAGGCCGAGAACCGCTGGCGCGTTGTCGGCTCCATGCGCCGCTATGTGCTGCTGGTGCTGATGCTGGTGCAGACCGGCATCGCCACCTGGTATATGAAAACCATCTTGCCTTATCAGGGCTGGGCGCTGATCGATCCTATCGCCATGCTGGATCAGGATCTGATGCAGTCGGTGCTGCAACTGCTGCCTTATGTGCTGCAAACCGGCATTCTGATCCTGTTCGCCGTACTGTTCTGCTGGGTCTCGGCCGGTTTCTGGACCGCGCTGATGGGCTTCCTGCAGCTGCTGATCGGCAAAGACAAATACAGTATTTCCTCCACCATCAAGGGCGATGAGCCGATCAACCCGGCGCACCGTACCGCGCTGATCATGCCGATCTGTAACGAAGACGTCGAACGTGTGTTCGCCGGCCTGCGTGCGACCTATGAGTCCGTCGCCGCCACCGGTCAGCTGGAGCACTTCGATATCTACGTGCTGAGCGACAGCTACGATCCGGACATCTGCGTGGCGGAGCAAAAGGCGTGGATGGAGCTGTGCCGCGATGTCGACGGCCACGGCCGCATCTTCTATCGCCGCCGCCGTCGCCGCGTAAAACGCAAAAGCGGCAACATCGACGACTTCTGCCGTCGTTGGGGCGGCGAGTACAGCTACATGGTGATCCTGGACGCCGACAGCGTGATGAGCGGCGAATGCCTCACCGGGCTGGTGCGTCTGATGGAAGCCAACCCGAACGCCGGCATCATCCAGTCCGCGCCGAAGGCGTCCGGCATGGATACCCTGTATGCGCGCGTGCAGCAGTTCGCTACCCGGGTTTACGGGCCGCTGTTTACCGCCGGCCTGCATTTCTGGCAGCTGGGCGAGTCGCACTACTGGGGCCATAACGCCATCATCCGCGTGAAGCCGTTTATCGAGCACTGTGCGCTGGCGCCGTTGCCGGGCGAGGGCTCCTTCGCTGGTTCAATCTTGTCGCACGACTTCGTTGAAGCGGCGCTGATGCGCCGCGCCGGCTGGGGCGTGTGGATCGCTTACGATCTGCCGGGCAGTTATGAAGAGCTGCCGCCAAACCTGCTGGACGAGCTGAAACGCGACCGCCGCTGGTGCCACGGCAACCTGATGAACTTCCGCCTGTTCCTGGTGAAAGGCATGCACCCGGTGCACCGTGCGGTGTTCCTGACCGGCGTGATGTCCTACCTGTCGGCGCCGCTGTGGTTCATGTTCCTGGCGCTCTCCACCGCATTGCAGGTGGTGCATACCCTGATGGAACCGCAATACTTCCTGCAGCCGCGGCAGCTGTTCCCGGTTTGGCCGCAGTGGCGGCCCGAGCTGGCGATAGCGCTGTTCTCCACCACGCTGGTGCTGCTGTTCCTGCCGAAGCTGCTCAGCATCGTGCTGATCTGGGCCAAGGGTGCGAAAGAGTACGGCGGGGCGTTCCGTCTGTTCATTTCGATGCTGATGGAAATGCTGTTCTCGGTGCTGCTGGCGCCGGTGCGCATGCTGTTCCATACCGTGTTCGTGGTGAGCGCCTTCCTCGGTTGGGAAGTGGTGTGGAATTCGCCGCAGCGTGACGATGACGATACGCCTTGGGGCGAAGCGTTCCGCCGCCATGGTTCGCAGATGTTGTTGGGCCTGGTGTGGGCCGGCGGCATGGCGTGGCTGGATCTGCGCTTCCTGTGGTGGTTGGCGCCGATCGTGTTCTCGCTGATCCTGTCGCCGTTCGTGTCGGTGCTGTCGAGCCGCGCGACGCTGGGCATGAAGAGCAAACGCGCCAAGCTGTTCCTGATCCCGGAAGAGTACAACCCGCCGCGCGAGTTGCTGGCGACGGAAGAGTACCTGCATCTCAACCGCAACCGCGCGCTGACCAACGGCTTTATGCATGCGGTGGTCAACCCGTCCTTCAACGCGCTGGCGACGGCGTTGGCGACGGCGCGTCACCATCTGCGCGCTACCCTCGATCGCAACCGCGAGGAGCGGGTGAACGAAGCGCTGCAGCTGGGGCCGGAGAAGCTGGTGAAGGGCAAACGTCTGGAGCTGCTGAGCGATCCGGTCACGCTGGCTCGTCTGCACCAGCGCGTCTGGCTGTTGCCGGAAGGCGCTGCCTGGCGTGAGCACTATCAGCAGTTGCCGCACAACCCGCTGGCACACCCAACGGGCCGACGTTAATCGCTGAACGGTAACGCTCAGACGGGGAATGCGCATGGCGCGTTCCCCGTTTTTTTTACCTTTTGCTTACGCGCGCCGGTACCGGTGGAGAAAGGGAACTGTGGTAGACTGCGGCCGATGCGTTGTTCACTCGCGAAACAACCCTTTGCTCAGAGTCAATGTCGTGAAGCTCTCTTCCTACCTTCGGCTGGCCTGCGTGGCGGCCAGCGTGATGGTCTTAACCGGTTGCGGCAGCATCATCAGCCGCACCGTGCCCGGTGCGGGGCATGGCCACCAGTACTATCCCGGCGTGCAGTGGGATTTGCGCGATACGCCCTGGCGTTACGTCACGGTGATAGATGTGCCGCTGTCGATGGTGGTGGACACCTTTATGCTGCCGTTCGATGCGCAGCATGGCCCCTATGAATAAACCTGCTCAGCGGGTGGCGAACACCACCAACTGATAGCCTTTCTGCCCGCAATGGAAAGGTGCCAGCGCCGTCATGCCCAACCCTTGCACATGAGCGGCCAACGAATGCGGATTGTCGTCGTCGATAAACAGCGCGCCCACGTCGTAGTCATGACGGGTGTGCGCTTTGACGGCGGCGTAGAGGCGTTTCAGCACGCCTTTGCCGCGCCAGGCGGCGTCGAGGCAAACCGGGCCGTAGAGAAACACCCGCTGCTCACTCAGCGCCCGCCCGGCGAAGGACTGCGTGGCGAGCGTCGCCAGCATCGCATCCACCACCGGCGGCCGCGGTTGCACGTCGGCGGGCATCAGGCAAACAAACCCGGCCAGTTGGCCCTCCTGTTCGGCCACGAGTATGCCGATGCCGCGGTTGATCGCCGTCAGCTGCGCCTCATTCATGCGCGATACGATAAATCCCTGCCGTTTGTGGCGCTCGTCGAGCGCTTCCGGCACGTTTTCCCCCTGCAGCTGTAAAATGGCGGGGTAGTCGGTAGGGCGGGCCCGGCGGATAATCATGCTGCCTCCTTGGCGATAAAAACGTGGTGCGGGTTAACGTTCATCCCATTCATCGGCCGCGGCCTGGCCTTCTTCGGTATCCAGCGGCGGCTCGAGCTGGAAGTCGCCTTCTTCCCATTCGTACAGGGTATTTTCGTCTATCCACTCGGCGGTGATCTCCACCTCGTCGTAGTCACCGTCGAATATCGCCTGCGCCGCCGCACCGCTGCGCAGCGGCAGGCATTCCACCGCTTCGCCTTCTTCTTCGAAGAATTCGGCCTGCCACATCGTGTCGCCATCCTGCATCACGTACTTTTGCAGATTGAACTGCTGCGGCACCGGCGGTTCGTCATCGCCGCCGCCTTCGGCGGTGTCGATAAACTCTTCACGTGCGGCCTCGATGGCTTCTTCCAGGGTTGCATACAGGCTCATGTTCGCCTCCGTTGACAATGAGAGTAGAGCGCCCGGCGCATTGCCGGTGCGGTGGGATAAACGTCAAAACTAATTGTTGTCTCACTGGCGCAGGATGCAAATTTTTTTGTTGTCCGCTTTGCGACGACGGTTGTCCGCAAAGCGGGAGAAGAGGAGGCGATGGCGGGAAATAATGGCGCTATCGTTCACTCAGTTGCCAGGAGAAGCCCATGTTAATCGACCCTTCAAGCAAATACCGACCGTTCCCGCCGGTGACATTACCGGATCGTCAGTGGCCTTCGCGCACGCTGCGGCAGGCGCCGCGCTGGTGCTCCAGCGATCTGCGCGACGGCAACCAGGCGCTGGCGGAACCGATGGATAACGCACGCAAGCGCGAATTCTATCAATTGTTGTTGCAGTGCGGTTTCAAAGAGATTGAGGTGGCTTTCCCTTCGGCGTCGCAAACGGATTTCGATTTTGTGCGCACGCTGATCGACGAGCAACTGATCCCGCACGACGTCACGATTCAGGTGCTGACGCAGTCGCGAGACGATCTGATCGATCGTACCTTCGAGGCGCTGCAGGGTGCGCCGCAGGCTATCGTGCATCTGTACAACGCCACGGCGCCGATGTTTCGCGACATCGTGTTCCGTCAGGATAAGGCCGCAACCGTGGCGCTGGCGGTGAACGGCGCGCGGCGCATTCGTCGGCATTGCGAGGCTCAGCCCGATACCGCCTGGTGCTTCGAGTATTCGCCGGAAACCTTCTGTTTTACTGAATTAGAGTTCGCGCTGGAGATCTGCGAGGCGGTGGCGGAGGTGTGGCAACCGGGGCCGCAGCGGCCGATGATCATCAATCTGCCGGCGACGGTGGAAGTGAGTACGCCCAACGTGTATGCCGATCAGATTGAATGGTTCTGTCGTCATTTCAGCCGTCGCGCCGATGTGGCGATCAGCGTGCATCCGCATAACGATCGCGGTACCGGCGTGGCCTGCGCGGAGCTGGCGCTGTTGGCCGGCGCCGATCGGGTCGAAGGCTGCCTGTTCGGCAACGGAGAGCGTACCGGCAACGTCGATCTGGTCACGCTGGCGTTGAATCTCTATACCCAGGGCGTGGCGCCGGGCCTGGACTTCAGCCGCCTGAAACAGGTGGTGGAAGTGGTGGAGCAGTGCAATCAGCTGCCGGTGCATCCTCGCCATCCTTATGCCGGTGAGCTGGTGTTTACCGCCTTCTCCGGTTCGCATCAGGATGCGATCAAAAAAGGTTTCGCCGCGCAACGGCAGCGACAAGATGGCTGGTGGCAAGTGCCTTACCTGCCGCTCGATCCCGCCGATGTCGGCTGCAGCTATGAGGCGGTGATCCGGGTCAACAGCCAGTCCGGTAAAAGCGGGGCTGCCTGGCTACTGGAACAAAATCATGGGCTGGCGTTGCCGCGCGGTCTGCAGATTGATTTCAGCCAGGTGGTGCAGCGTGCGACCGACGGCAGCGGGAAGGAAATGAGCGGCGCACAGCTGTGGCGCTTATTCCGCGACACCTATGGGCTGGTGGAGCAGCCGTGCTTGCAGCTGTTGAGCTACCAGACGGAAAGTCATGGGGTAGAGGCCTACAGCTTCAACGCGCGAGTTGCCTGCGAGGGAGAGCCACTGCGTCTGCAGGGGACTGGCAACGGTCTGCTTTCCAGCGCGGTGGATGCGCTGCGCCAGCGCTTCGGCTTGCCGCTGGCGATCGAGGATTACCACGAGCACACGCTGGGGCATCAGAGCGACAGCCGAGCGGTGGCCTATATCCGCTGTGCGCTGCCGCAAGGTGAGGCGACCTACGGCGTTGGCATCGACGTTGACTCCGCCAGCGCCTCACTGCAGGCGCTGTTTAACGTTGCCGGGCGCTATCTGTCGTCGGCGCGGTCCGGCTGAAATAGTCGCTGGGCGCGACCCCCAATAACCGGCGGAACATGGCGCTGAACGCGCTGGGGCTGTCATAGCCAAGATCCAGCGCCACTTCCAACACCGAGCGGCCGGTCGCCAGCGCGTTCAACGCCGCCAGCAAACGGGCGCGCCGCACCCAATCACTAAAATGCAGCCCGGTTTCTCGCTGGAAGCGCCGCGACAGGGTGCGTCCGCTGACGCTGAGATGAGCGGCCGCCTGTTCCAGCGTCCAGGGCTGTGCCAGCGTGGCCTGAATATGGCGGCATAGGGCAAGCAGTGAGGCCTCACGCGGTTCGGGCAGGTGCAGTGGCAGGATCGGCAGCATTCTCAACTCATCCAGGATCAGTTCCATCACGCGCTCATCGCGCCCGCCGCTTGGATAGCCGGGCGCAATCTCCATCGCACAGATAATCAACTCGCGCAGCAGCGGCGAAACCTGTACCACCTGGCATTGGGCCGGCAGATCGGCGCGCGCCAATGGATCGACGAACAGCGTCCTGGCCGCCACCTGGCCGGTGATGCGCAGGCTGTGCACCATTTTCGCCGGTACCCAGACGCCGCGGCCGGGTGGCACCACCCAACTGCCGAGCCGGGTCGTGACCTGCACTACGCCGCTCAGGCTGTGAATCAGCTGCGCGCAGTTATGGTAGTGATCCGGCTCGCTGTCGCCGTGGCGATAATCCTTGGCCAACGGCCGGACGGGCTGATCGACCGGCAGAACGTCATGAAACAGCAGCATCGTTAGCGGCCTCCGCGCGGCAAAAAGGGGGATGACAGCATGCCATGCGGCGCGGTTCCACACCAGTCTGTGGCACGCGGCAGATGAATAGTTTATAAAATGATATTATATAATTTTATAAATTGATTGGAGGTGTGATGGATATTGACGCGATGCGCAAGGCGGCGGCGCAGGCCGGCGCGATGCTGCGCACCTTGGGCAATGAAGATCGGCTGCTGCTGCTGTGCCGGCTCAGCCAGGGCGAGATGGCGGTGAGCGAACTGGCGCAGGCGCTGGCTATCCGCCAGCCAACGTTGTCCCAACAGCTCGGCGTGCTGCGCGAGGAGGGGCTGGTCTCCACCCGGCGAGCCGGCAAGCAGATTTACTATGCGGTGGCCGATGCCAAAGCGCTGGCGCTGCTGACGACTCTGTATCAACTGTATTGCCCACAGCCGGAGAACCGAGATGACCATTGACTGGCAACACTTCACGCCCTATTCCGCACTGGCGGGCGGGGCCATTATCGGCGGTGCGGTAGCGCTGCTGCTGCTGTTCAACGGCCGCATCGCCGGCATCAGCGGCATTACCGGCGGTTTATTGAGCGCGGGCGGCCGGGAGCGAGGCTGGCGCGCCGCATTTCTTGGCGGGTTGCTGATTTCTCCCTGGCTGTATGCTGCGGCGGCGGCTTTGCCTCCTGGTGAGATCGCGGCCGGCAGCGGCTGGCTGGCGATCGCGGGGCTGTTGGTGGGGGTGGGTACCCGATTGGGCAGCGGCTGCACCAGCGGGCACGGCGTGTGCGGCGTCGCGCGGTTGGCGCCGCGATCGTTGGCCGCCACGGCGGTGTTTATGCTGCTGGGCTTTACGACCGTGTGGCTGATGCGCCATCGGCTGGGAGGGTGAAGATGCTTAAGTCTCTGTTGGCGCTGCTGAGCGGCGTGATTTTCGGTCTGGGGTTAATTATCGCCGGTATGGCCAATCCCGCTAAAGTACTGGCATTTCTCGATATTACCGGCCAGTGGGATCCTTCGCTGGCGTTGGTGATGGTTGGGGCGATTGCAGTGGCGGCGCCGGCCTTTATGTGGGCGCGTCGACGCCAGCGGAGCCTGTTGGGGGAACCGCTGCAGATCCCGGCCGCCGGGCGTGTGGATCGCCGTTTGCTGGTGGGCAGCGCGCTGTTCGGCATCGGTTGGGGCATGGCGGGCATTTGCCCTGGCCCGGCCTGGGTGTTGGCGGGGCCGGAAATACAACGGGTATGGCCGTTCCTGCTGGCGATGCTGGCGGGCATGGCGCTGTATGAGATTATCATGAGGTGGAGGCGTTCATGTCGATAGCCAAGGCGGTGCTGCGCATTGCGCGCCCGACCGATCGGTTGCAAGAGATTGCCACGCTGTATTGCCGCGGGTTGGGGTTTGAAAGGCTGGGCGAGTTTGTCGATCATCAGGGCTTTGACGGCATTATGATCGGGCATCCGCAGCATGCCTACCATCTGGAGTTCACACAGCATCGCGGGGTGCGGGTCGGGCAGGCGCCGACGCAGGATCATCTGCTGGTGTTTTACCTGCCGGATGAGAACGAATGGCGAGCCGGGTGTGAGCGGATGCGGGCGGCGGGATTCTTGGCGGTCGTCGCCTATAACCCCTATTGGGATAGGGCGGGGCAAACCTTTGAAGATCCTGACGGCTACCGGGTGGTCCTGCAACATCAGGCCTGGCAAGCATAAAAAAACCGGCGCCTCGAGCGCCGGTTTGCGAGATAAAAACGGGTTATCCGTCAGGCGTTGGTCGCCGGTTTTTGCGCGCTCTTGGACTGGGTATTTTCCAGCATGCGGCGAATCGGCACGATCAGCACGATCAGCACGGCGGCGCAGATCAGCAGCGCGACGGAGCAGCGAGCGAACAGATCCGGCAGCATATCCAGCTGGTCGGCCTTGACGTGGCCGCCGATCAGGCCGGCAGCCAGGTTGCCCAGCGCGCTGGCGCAGAACCACAGCCCCATCATTTGCCCGCGCATTCTCTCCGGTGCCAGCAGCGTCATGGTGGCCAGCCCGATCGGGCTCAGGCACAGCTCACCCAGCGTCAGCATCAGGATACTGCCCACCAGCCACATCGGCGATACGCCGGCGCCGCCGTTGCTCAGTACATTCTGAGCGGCCAGCATCATCAGGCCGAAACCGCCGGCGGCGCACAGGATACCGATCACGAACTTGGTGATGCTGCTCGGGCGCACGTTATTGCGTGCCAGCGCAGGCCAGGCCCAGCTGAACACCGGTGCCAGCAGGATGATGAACAGGGCGTTGATCGACTGGAACCACACCGCCGGGATCTCGAAACCGCCGACCATGCGATTGGTGTAATCGTTGGCGAACAGGTTGAACGAGGTCGGCTTCTGTTCAAACGCCGACCAGAAGAACGCGGCGGAGATCAGCAGGATGAAGCACACCAGCAGGCGTGCGCGCTCTTTGCGGCTCAGGCCGGCAAAGGCGAACAGGTAGATGAAATACAGGGTGACCGACGCGGCGATGACGTACACCAGCACGCTGGCTACCTCAACCGGGTTGATGACGATGGTGCCCTGAGCGATCAGCACGATGACCGCAGCCAGGACTACCGCCAATGCCAGCAGCCAGGCGCCGACGCCTTTCTTCTTCGCGACCGGGCTGTTCCAGGTGGAATCCAGGCCCACTTCGCGGTCATAGCGTTTCATCGCCGGTACGGCGAATACCCGGAAGATCACCAGCGCCACCAGCATCCCGATACCGCCGATGCCGAAGCCCCAGTGCCAGCCGTGTGACTTGATCAGCCAGCCGGAGATCAACGGGGCGATGAACGAACCGATGTTGATGCCCATGTAGAACAGCGAGAAACCGCCGTCGCGGCGCGCATCGCCTTTCTTGTACAGCGTGCCGACCATCACCGAGATACAGGTCTTGAACAGGCCGGAACCGAGCACGATGAACATCAGGCCGATGAAGAACAGGTTGGTGCCCATCACCGCGGACAGGGCGATCGACAGGTGACCGAGGGCGATCAGGATAGACCCGTACCAGACGGCCTTGCGTTGGCCGAGCCAATTGTCCGCCAGCCAGCCGCCCGGCAGTGCCGCCAGGTACATGCTGCCGGCGAAAATGCCGACGATCGCCGACGCGTTCTCACGCGCCAGACCCAGGCCGCCGTCGTACACGGTGGCGGCCATAAACAGGATCAGCAGCGGACGGATGCCGTAGAACGAAAAGCGTTCCCACATTTCGGTGAAGAACAGAGAACCCAGCGGATAGGGATGGCCGAAGAAGGTCCGGCTTTCTGACTTATTGACAGAGGATTGCATAACGATTTCCCAATAAAAAGGCGCTGCATGGCTGCAGCCCGTACTGTGGTTGTATGTGTATTTAATGAAGGCGATCCGCCCAATGCGGATTACCCGACAAAACCGCGGCTGCAACGCTGATAAACCGTGGAAAGCGTGCTGACCTTTTTTCACTTGGCCGATGGTTCACATCTGGCGTGATATTATTTAACCATTTGATAACTGGTCGTTGGTTTTGTCTAGTACCTGTATCCCATTTTTTAGACGAAAAGTCGACAAGCATCTCCTTTTCTGGTTTTTCTGTTGGTTGTGGCGGGAATATGATTGACAGCGGGTTTTATGCGCTGAAAGTTAATTAATTGTTGATAAACAAGATGTTGAGGTAAGAATGTTCCGAGTGGGCCGAAAATTCGCAGGCCCGAAGGAAGCATTATTAAAAGTAGGGGAAACGCGGCGTTGATCCGGCCAATGGCGGAAATTGGCGATAAATGCAGCTATTGTTCTTCCTGCAGCGTGTCTTCCCGCATGTAGCCCGGCCGCCGCCGTAGACACCACCAGGAATAACCGGCGTTGAACAGCACCACCAAAGCGGTGACGCCGAAGACTGCGCGAAAACCGTAGCCGGCGGAGACCGCGGCGCCAAGCAATGGGCCGCTGACGTTGCCGACGTCGCGGAACGATTGGTTATAGCTGAAAATGCGGCCGGCCACCTGATTGGTGCAGTTGTAAATCAGCAGCGTCTGTACCGCCGGCAGCAGCGCGCCGTCGGCCGCCCCCAGCAGAAAGCGCAGCACCCCGAGCTGCCACGGCGTTTGCACGAAGGCCATCGGGATCAGCAACAGCACCGAGACGATCAGCATACATATCAGAATGCGCTCCGGGCCGATGCGATCGCCCAGCTTGCCCAGACGTGGGGCGCTCATCAACGCCGCGACGCCGGGCACCGAGGCGATCAGCCCGCTGATAAACGCCAGGTTATGGGTAACGCCGGCCAGATCGCGCACATACAGCGTCAGGATCGGCGCAATCGAGCCGGTGGCAATCTGGATAATCATGGTAGTCACGAACAGGCTGAGCACCAGCTTCGGGTTTTTGAGCGAGGCAAACACCTGCCGTGCGTGCAACATGTCGCGTTTTTGTACCGGGGTGAACTGCTCTTTGACATACAGCAGCGTCAGCACGAAGCAGACGAACAGCACCGCGGCGGTGATGTAAAACACCGGGCGCAGACCATAGAGGTCGGCCAACAGGCCGCCGATCAGCGGGCCGATCAGCGCACCGCCTACGCCACCGGTAGACAGGGTGCCGAGCGCCCAGCCGCTGCGGTTGCGTGGCACCTGGGTGGCGATCAGCGCGTTGGCGTTGGGTATGAACCCGCCAAGCAGCCCCAGCACCGCTCGCAGCGCGAGAAATTGCCAGACCGTTTGCGCCATGCCCATCAGCACCATGACGATCGCCATGCCCAATGCGGAGCGCAGCAGCATCAGTTTACGGCCGCGTCGGTCGGCCAGGGCGCCCCAGAACGGCGCGGCGATAGCGGAAAACAGGAAGGTGATGCTGAACAGCAGACCGGACCACATGTTGAGCGCCTGATGGCCGGTTACGCCCAGCGTCTCTACATACAGCGGCAGAAACGGCATCACCAGGCTGAAGGCGGCGCCGGTGAGGAAACACCCTACCCAGGCGACGAAAAGGTTGCGTTTCCAGTTAACGGGTTCTGCTGCCGAAGCCATAAATGTCCACTGCCGAAAGGTGACGCGCTTTGCCGGCGGCAAGATGAAGGGGCAAAGCGTGAAAGTTAGCTTGGTAAGTATGCGCCGCCAGCGCGGCGACGGCAAACGAGGGGACAAGGATTGGGCAAAAAATGAAATAAAGTTTTAAAAAAGACGTTTAAACCTTATTCCGCGCTTAGCGCGCGGAATTTACAGCGTTTTATAGTCCGGCCAGCGCCTCGAAACCGGCGGCGGTGGTGGTGGCGCTAAAGTCGGTGACCTCGTAGTGAGCCACGGCGTTGAAGGGATCTTCGGCCAGGATGGCGTCTAACCGCGCACGCTCAATGCCCTTGGCCAGGATCACGCCGCCGGTGCGGGGATTTTTGCGGCCGGAGGCGACGAAGGTGCCGTCCTGAAAATATTTCTTAAGCCAGGCGATGTGCCCGTCAAGGTGGCTGTCGACTTCGGCGATCGGGCGATGGTAGGTCAGGCTGACAATGTACATAGCGGCTCCAGGTTGGCGGCAAAGGCTTTACCATCCCACCCTCGCCGTCGATTCTCAAGAGGCGCGCAATAAAAAACCCGCCGGTGGCGGGTTTGCTTTATCAGTAGAGCGAAGGCTCGCCTTCCGGGCGGGTCTTGAAGCGACGATGCAGCCACATATATTGGTCAGGCGCCATCAGGATCTCTTTTTCCACCACTTTATTCATAAAGGCGGCGGCCTCGATTTCATTATCCAGCGGGAAGTTTTCCACCGCCGGTTGCATGATTAGCTCATACCCTTTGCCGTCCGGCAGGCGGCGCGGGGTGAACGGAATGATCGCTGGTTTGCCCATCCGCACCAGCACGTAGCTGCCGGTGGTGGTAGCGGCCTTGTCGACCGCGAACAGCGGCACGAAAACGCTGCTGCGCGGGCCGTAGTCGTGATCCGGCGCATACCAGATGATATCGCCCTGTTTCAGGGCGCGGATCATGCCTTTGACGTCCTTGCGATCCAGCATCGACTTGTTGGAGCGCATGCGCCCCCAAGTTTGCAGCCAGTCCATCAGCTTGTTGTCGTGCGGGCGGTAAACGCCGATGCCCGGGTTATGAATGCCGAAGATGCGCGCGCCCAGCTCCAGCGTCAAAAAGTGCAGGCCAATCAGCAGCACGCCCTGGTGGTTGTCGCGCGCCTTTTGGATGTGTTCCAGGCCGCTGACCTTGAACCAGCGCTCGATGCGCCAGTTAGGCCAAAACCACGCCATGCCGGTTTCAAACAGCCCCATGCCGACCGATTCGAAATTCTTTACCACCAGCGCATCGCGTTCGGCCTGCGGCATGTCGGGAAAACAGAGCTCGAGGTTGCGTTGGGCGATAGCGACGCGGCGCTTGAGAAAGCGCATGGCAAACCGCCCGATCGAGGTGCCGAGCCAGTAGATGACGGGGTAAGGCAGCAACACCAGCAGATACAGCAAGCCGATGCCGACCCAGGTCAGCCAATAGCGTGGGTGCAATAAGGAGCGATTGAAAGTAGGAACTTGAGTCATGGGTTCTCTGTTTGAATACGGTTGTTTAAGTGTAATGACAGAGTCATAGCATGGTCTGGCAGCCGGGTGAGTTCGGCCGCAAGGTTCGTTTCTGCCGTTTGTTTGCGACTATTGTGGCATTTTTCTCGTGCTCCGGGAAAACACAACGCATTAAAATCCCCTTTTCGGCGTTAAATATGCATCAGGTGCCGGATTTTTCCACAATATTTCCCGCTAAAGGCCAACGGCAATATCATGGCCGGGCATTATTCAGGAGCAACCGTGTAGGCATGATGGCGGGGCTGCGCGGCGGCGGTTTTTCGGGTATGATGTGCGCCGCGCGCGGGCCGGCAGGCTGCGCGCGATAATCAGTCACCTCCCGAAAGACAGGAAAGTACACCATGCCAGTGTTACATAACCGAATTTCTAACGAGGAACTGAAGGCGCGCATGCTGGCGGAAACCGAGCCTCGCACCACAGTTTCTTTTTACAAATACTTCTCCATCGACGATCCCAAAGCGTTTCGCGACAGCCTGTACGTTCAGTTCGAAAAACTGAAGGTGTTCGGCCGCATCTACGTGGCGAAAGAGGGCATCAACGCGCAGATCAGCGTGCCGCAGCATAATTTCGAGGCGTTCAAAGCCGCGCTGTTCGCCTCGCACCCGGCGCTGGATCAGGTGCGCCTGAACATCGCGCTGGAAGACGACGGCAAATCCTTCTGGGTGCTGCGCCTCAAGGTGCGCGAGCGTATCGTGGCCGACGGCATCGATGACGAGAGCTTTGACCCAAGCAACGTTGGCGAGTATCTGCAGGCCGATCGCGTCAATCAGATGATCGACGATCCGAATACGGTGTTCGTCGATATGCGCAACCACTATGAGTACGAAGTCGGTCACTTCGAAAACGCCATCGAGGTGCCGTCGGATACCTTCCGCGATCAGCTGCCGATGGCGGTGGAGATGCTGCAGGACAGCAAAGACAAAAACATCGTCATGTACTGCACCGGCGGCATTCGCTGTGAAAAAGCCAGCGCCTATATGCTGCACAACGGCTTTAAAAACATCTACCACGTGGAAGGCGGGATTATCGAGTACACCCGCAAAGCGAAAGAGCAGGGGTTGCCGCTGAAGTTTATCGGCAAAAACTTCGTGTTCGATGAGCGCATGGGCGAGCGCATCTCCGACGATGTGATCGCCAACTGCCACCAGTGCGGTACGCCGTGTGACACCCACACCAACTGCAAGAACGACGGCTGTCATCTGCTGTTCATTCAGTGCCCGAGCTGTGCCGCCAAGTTTGAAGGGTGCTGCAGCGAGATTTGCCGCGAAGAGCTGAAGTTGCCGCGCGAAGAGCAGCGCGCGCGCCGTGCCGGCCGTGAAAACGGCGTCAAGATCTTCAATAAGTCGAAAGGCTTGTTGCAGACTACGATGCACATTCCGGCACCGGAAGAAGAAGGCCCAGCCCGCTGAGCCTGAGGAAATGAGAAGCCCGGCCGCCAAGCCGGGCTTTTTTTATTTCTCGCGTACGCCTTCTACGGAGATGATCAGCTCAACGTCTTGCGACGCCGGGCCCAGATCGGTGGTGATGCCGAAGTCTTTCAGCTTGATCTTGCCGTTGGCTTCAAAGCCGGCGCGGTAGCCGCCCCACGGATCGTTGCCCTGGCCAATCAGTTTGGCGTCCAGCGTGATCGGCTTGGTCACGCCGTTCAACGTCAGGTTACCGACCACCGCATAACCGTCGCCGCTTTTCTTCACGTCGGTGGATTCAAACTTGGCCTGCTTGTTCTTCTCTACGTTGAGGAACTCGGCGCTGCGCAGGTGCTTGTCGCGTTCGGCGTGGTTGGTGTCGACGCTGGCGGTATTGATGGTCACGTTGACCTTGTCCTTGGACGGATCTTTTTCGTCGAAGGTGAAGCCGCCGTCGAAGTCTTTAAAGCTGCCGTACAGCCAGCTGTAGCCCAGGTGCTGGATGCGGAATTCGATAAAGGCGTGCTGGCCCTGTTTGTCGATCTTGTAGTCCGCCGCCAGTGCGGAACCGGCGCTCAGCAGCAGGGCGCCTGCGGTCAGGCCCAATACGGTCTTTTTCAACATAGCAATCTCCATAAGTCCAAAGGTTAATCGGCGCTGCTACCCAGCATCCGTTTCAAAGTGACATCACGATCGATAAAGTGATGTTTAAGCGCGGCCAGCCCGTGCAGTACCGAGAGCACTACCACGGCCCAGGCCAGGTAAAGGTGAATGGCGCCGGCGGTATCGGCTTGCTCCGCCATGCCGGTCACGGTGGCGGGCACGTCGAACCAGCCGAATACGCTGATCGGTTGGCCGTCGGCGGTCGAGATCAGATAGCCGCTGATCAGAATGCCGAACAACACGGCGTACAACGCCAGATGCGCGAGAATGGCGCTGACGCGAGTGAGGCGACCATAGCTGGCCAGAGGCTTGGGCGGCGGCGAGACAAAGCGCCAGATCACGCGGATCACCATGACGATGAACAGCAGCGCGCCGATGCTTTTGTGGATCTCCGGCGCCTGGTGGTACCAGACGTCGTAATAGCCCAGCGTAACCATCCACAGACCGAGCGCGAACATGCCGTACACCGTCAGCGCCACCAGCCAGTGGATCAACACTGACACATGGCCGAAACGATCGGCGGTATTTTTCCAGAGCATCCTGTTTCCTTCGATTACCGATTGGCTGGTTGCAATAATTAAACTTTAGGAAACATAAAATCAATAATAAATTTAACTATGTTACTTCTTAGAAATATTAGTCAGTGAATTTGTTTGAGATGTTCGGGGTTCATCAGATAAATCGTTGAAGATGATATTATTTCCTTCACGTAACAATTATGCTAGTTGTTGAAAATTAGGCTTATTATCTATTAATGTCAGCTTTTGTCATTTTACGTAAACTGTCCATAAATTGCTCGGCGGGATTATTGGATGGCAAAAGTTATGCCTATTTCTCGCGGCAAAGAGCAGGGCGAAAAGATTAATTTTTTCGAACGGTTGCGCTAAATCCTCTGCGGCGTGACGGTGGATTTTGCTACCATTAGCGCCAAGCGTCGGCTCTTGAAGGCCGGTTAACCCAGTGAAATAACAAGGAAACGTCATGGGCCGAACCCGTGTAACCGACAACAGCCTGCGTTTGGCCGTCCTGCTGGCGATGCTGGTGATCATTCTGGCTGGGGTAAAAGCCGCCGCCGATATTGTGGTGCCGTTTTTACTGGCGGTGTTCCTCGCCATGGTGCTGAACCCGCTGGTGGCGATGCTGGAACGCCGACGGGTGCCGCGCATCCTTGGGGTGACGCTGCTGGTAACGGCGGTGATTGTGGTCGTGATGCTGTTCATCGGCATGCTGGGCGCTTCGCTGAACGAGTTCGCCCGTTCGCTGCCGCAGTACCGCGGCATGATGATCGAGAAACTGCGCGAGCTGCAGTATTACGCCGATCGCTTCAATATCAGCCTCTCCAGCGAAGCGATGCTGCAATATGTCGATCCCAGCGCGGCGATGAATCTGGTTACCCGCATGCTGGGGCACCTGTCTGGCGCCATGACCAACGTCTTCCTGCTGCTGATGACCGTGGTGTTTATGCTGTTCGAAGTGCAGCTGCTGCCTTATAAGCTGCAGCAGGCGCTGGATAAGCCGAATGAAGGCCTAGCCGCGATGCGGCGGGCGCTGGACGGCGTGACGCGTTATCTGGTGATTAAAACCATCATCAGCCTGGCTACCGGGGTGATCGTCTGGATCTTCCTGGCGGCGGTCGGCGTACGCTTCGCCTTTATCTGGGGGCTGCTGGCGTTTCTGCTCAACTATATTCCCAATATCGGCTCGGTGTTGGCCGCCATTCCGCCGCTGATTCAGGCGCTGCTGTTCAACGGATTGGGTGATGCGCTGGTGGTGGCGGGCGGCTTTATCGCAATCAACATGGTGATCGGCAATATCCTCGAACCGCGGGTGATGGGTCGCGGGCTGGGGTTGTCGACGCTGGTGGTGTTCCTGTCGCTGATTTTTTGGGGCTGGCTGCTCGGCCCGGTCGGCATGCTGCTGTCAGTGCCGCTGACGATCGTGGCGCGCATCGCGCTGGAAACCACCGAGGGCGGTTATCGGCTTGCGGTTATCCTGGGCGACGGCCGCCCGCCGCGTCAGCCTCCGGCGCCGCCGGAGTGAGGAAGATCTTGCCGTTCACACCGGGCTGCGCAGCGTGTTGCAGCGCCGCTGCGTACTGATATAAAGGGTAAATCGCGGCGGGCGGGCGCAGCGTCAGCTGGCCGCGCCGCAGCAGCTGGAATAGCTGATAAAACGCCGTTTGCCACTGGGCCGGCGCCGCCTGCGCATTCCATTTACGCAGGTGGAACAGCGAAGCGCGCAGCTTCAATTCGTCCACCACGCGCCGCCAATCCACCTGGCGCCCACCCAGCAGGCCCAGCGCCACAAAGTCGCCGCCGGTGCGAACCGCCCGCGCCAGCTGCAATCCGTCTTCTCCGCCGATGCAGTCGATAGCGGCGCGGGCGCCAAAGTGGGTCATTTGCGCCAGCTGCGGCGCCTCAAAAACGCGCCAGGCACCGGCGGCCAGCAGCGCCGGGCGATGAGTGAGGTTACGCACCACCACTGCCAGACGAATGCCACGCAGCGCCGTCATCTGTGCCAGCAGCAGGCTAACGGCGGAGCCGCCGCCGTTGAGCAGCAGCACGTCGCCGGCGTTGAGCGGCAGCCATTGCGTCAGCAGCACCCAGCAGGTGAGCGGGTTGATATAGATTTGCGCCGCGCTGGCGTCGTCGATGTCGTCCGGTACCCAGACCACCCGTTCTTCAGGCAGTGTGACGAAGGTTTGCCAGCTGCCGTCACCCGCTACCGCCAGCGCGCGTCGGCCGGTCGAGCGTCCGCTTTGCGGATCGACGATGACGCCTACGCCTTCATAGCCAGGCACCTGCGGCAGGGCGATGCGGTGCGCGTATTGGCCGTGAATCGGGATCAGGTCGGAAGGGTTGATCGGGGCATAGCGCATCTGCAGCAGCAGCCGGCCGGGGCGCAGCGGCGGCCTGCTCGTCTGCTGCAGCGCCAGCACCTGGGCGGGATCGCCGAAGCGGCTGAAGCTCAATCGGGGAAATGACGACGGCATGGGTTACATCACGAAGAAAAAATAGACATCCAGCGCCAGCAGCACCAGCCACAGACAAAGATACAGCACCAGGTGCTCACGCACGTTGTTGACGATAGCCGCCAGTATTCGGTTTAACATTTCAGCCGCCTGAAGAAAGAGACCTTTGATTATAGTCCTTTTCTCGGCACCTTTTATAGCGGGGCGCGCGTGAGCGCTGGAAGAGTGGCGATAAAAAAGCCTGCGTTATCGCAGGCTTGATGTTACACCGCCAGCAGCGCCAGCGGCGTCGAATTCGTTGGTGCGCTGGGCGGGTAGAAATAACGCAGCACGTTATACAGCGAGTAGAACTCCAGCCGGTTGCGCGCGTTGATCTTCTCCGTGATGTGACGCTTGTGCACATACACCGTATGCGAGCTGATCTGCAGCTTTTTCGCGATGCGGTAGTTGGGCATTTCTGCCATCCAATATTTCATCACCGTCAGTTCCTGCGGGCTGAACAGGGAACGCTCTTCGCCGTCATCGGCCAGCGCCAGCGGATTTTCGCGCAGCGTGCGCAAGGTGAGTGGCAGAATGCTTTTATTGAACAGGAACGCGTTATCGGCGATGCGCATTGGCGTTTCGCTGTAGGGGTAAGGCGTATCGAGATAGATAAACAGCAAGGCAGACTGACTGGCTTCCATAAACGCCAGCAGCTGTGCGTCCGCTTCGTTATAGCGGCACTGGTTGCTGAGGTTCACCAGAATGTGGCTCGGCTGAAAGCTGGCCAACAGCGGCGTAGCGTACTCAATGCTGTGGCAGCACTTGATCGTTGTAATCCCACTATCAGCAAAGTAGCTGGCTATACCGACCCGGGTGAAGCAGCATTCGTCCACGACAAGTAGTTTCATGGTGACGTCCTTGTTGAAAGCCGATGGAGCATATCTTCTGTAAAATAGGACTTACACTGCAAGTGTTCAATTCGGAAATTCAAATGCTGAATGCAAGAAATTTCCGTTATCAGAATTTTTACTTGGTATTTAAAAGAGTTAGCAGGTTAATAAATTGTAACTGCCAAATTTTGCTGTCCAGGGCACGACGGCAACCTGGACAGAGAAATCCTTCGCTTAGCTAAATCGTTTCAGACCAAAGCTGGAGACGTCGACCGGCGGCGCTTTGTCCTGCGCGAACAGGGCGGCAATCTCACCCAGCGCGCTGGCGAACTTGAAGCCGTGGCCGCTCAATCCGCTGATGACCATCAGGCGATCGCACTCCGGCAGGGTATCGATAATAAAGTCTTCGTCGGGGCTCATGTCATAACTGCAGGCTTCGCCGTGTAAACATACGCCTACACCCGGCAAAAACTGCCGCAGGAAGGAGAAAACTTCGGTGCCGTCGCTGGCGTAGCTACCGAAGGGTTTGCGCTGCTCGGGGGCGTCCATCGGCTGCCCGCCGTCGTGTTTACCCACTTTCAGGCCGTCGTTATCCGCCGGGAAGCCGTAATAGTGCGTGCCGTCCTGCGCTTCGACGGTAAAGGCCGGGAAACGATTGTTCACGCTGTAGCGGCCGTCCGCCTGATGCCAGGAGAATACCTTGCGCAATGGCGCAATCGGCAGCTGCGGTAACAGCGCTTTCACCCAGGTGCCGGCGGTGACCACGGCTTTTCGCGCCGTGAAACGCCCTTCGCCGGTGACGACTGCAACGCCGCCATCGATAGGCTCCACCGCGCTGACCGGGCAGTTGAACAACTGACTGCAGCCGGCCTCTTTCGCCAGCTTGATCAGGCTGGCCACCGCCAGCTCGGAGCGCAGGAAGCCGGCGTCCGGTTCGAAAACGCCGACGTAACCTTCCGGAGCGCGGAATTCCGGCCAGCGTTGAGCGATCTGTTCGGCACTGAGGGTTTGTGCGTTCAGGCGGAATTTCTGCGCGCTCTGCTGAGCATTGTGAATGAATTTGGAGTGCTGCGGCCCCAAATTGAGCACGCCGCACGACTGGAACAGTTCCTCGCCGGATTGTTGAATCAGCGCATTCCACAACGCCTGTGCGCGCAGCACCAGCGGCACGTACTTTTCACCTTCGCCGTAAGCGTGACGGATTATGCGGGTATCGCCGTGATGGCTGCCGTTGCGGTGCGGGGGAATGGCGCTGTCGATCATCAGCACTTTCAAGCCGGCCCGGGTAGCGTAATACCCTGCCGCCGCGCCGACTGAACCGCTGCCCACCACAATCAAATCATATTCCACGTGCCCACCCTCTCTGATAGCGATTTCTTATCGCCCCATGATAAAAGGTTGCCGAGCGCAATGCACTGATTGAACGGCGAAAGGCAAAGAAAAAGGCGCCGGGAATGGGTCGCGGCGCCTCAGGGGGTAGGGGACGATGAATCAATGTTTTCTGCGATCAAGATCCTGGTAATCCGTAGCTTCAATCTTGGCGATGCCGGCCTCTAAGATATTGATTAATTGACGGGCGACATCTGTGGTCAGCCAAAGCGTTCTGTCTACTTGGGCTTCTTCTGGCGTTTGGTCTAGTGAAGACAGGTAATGAAGGCGTATCATCATGGCGTCGTAAACGTCGACAGTACTGATATCCCAACCGACAAGCGGGTGCGTCTGAATTACTTTATCATTTCTGTCCATAAAGACCCCTTATTGAGTAGTAACTACCGTGAGTGACTAACGAGGATCAATGCGGCTCATCATCATGAGAGCAATTACAGTATACGCATCCGCTTTCATCGGTGGAGGGGGTTGTCACCGAAATTTGCAAAATAAATATTTATTTGAACAATTATTCTACAAACCGGTATGCGAATTTTTGGATGAATAAAGCGCAGGGCATTATTCCGCGCCGGCTGGCGGCGGTGAACCGTGCAGGCATTTTTCCAGCTCTTCGGCCAAATGGGCGAAATGTTTCTGCGTTTCGGCGTCGCGGTTTTGGCTGTGCGATTCCAGCTTCAGGCTGTGGATCAGCAGTTGGTTGGCTTTGTCATCCAGGCTGAAGGCCAGATAAGAGAAAGCCACTTCCAATACGTTCAAGCGCCTTTTCTGATCGGCAATCAGCGCCAGCAGTTCACCAAACGTCATCGCGTCTTCGGATTTCACCTTGTCCGGGGCCATGCTTACTCCTTTGCGTTAAATACAGCGCTGAGGCGGATTTTGTTCCAAAGTAAGGGTAAGCGATGAATGGGCAGGGCGCCAGAAACAAAAAAGCCGGAGAGCGACCCCCGGCAAAAACAGCATTGCAGTGTTATTCTGCGCTGAACCACTCGTCCGCGCTTTCCCAGGTTTCCTGAAGGATTTCCTCGATCAGATCCCGGTCGGTTTTGGCGCCTCCCAGCACGGAGAGGCCGTTGGCGCCGGCATAACGTACTTGCACGACGGCGTCTGGAAACTGGCGATTGACCCGCTTGCCCAGTTCGCCGGTCAGTGCCTCAATGGCACCCGCCGGCAGCGGCCGGGTTTTATCTATAGTGACTTCAACACGCATAATTGCCCCCGAAGCGATTTACTGTTTATTTATACAGTTAACCGGGTGCGGGGGCAAGAGGGCGAAGCAAAAATATCAGTTTTTCAGCGACCAGTTCAGGGTTTCACCGGCCAGGAAGGGGATCACGGATTCATTGCCCAGGGCGATCTCTTCCGGTTGGGTGGTCGGCACGCGCTGCAGCTCGATGAAGTCTTCGTTGAGCGGCAGACCATAGAAGCGTGGGCCGTTGAGCGAGCAGAAGGCTTCAAAGTGCTCCAACGCGCCGAGTTGTTCGAACACGGCAGCGTAAGCCGGGATGGCATTCGGCGCGTTGAAGCAGCCGGCGCAGCCACAGCTGGATTCTTTGCGGTGCTTGAGATGCGGCGCGGAGTCGGTGCCGAGGAAGAAACGATCCGAACCGCTGGCGACCGCCTGACGCAGCGCTTCCTGGTGGACATTGCGCTTGAGGATCGGCAGGCAGAACAGGTGTGGGCGAATGCCGCCCACCAGCATGTGGTTACGGTTGAACATCAGGTGCTGTGGCGTGATGGTGGCGCCGAGGAAACGATTGCCTGCCTGCACATATTGCGCCGCTTCTTTGGTGGTGATGTGCTCGAAGACGATCTTCAACTCTGGGAACTGGCGGCGGATAGGTTCCATGACCTGTTCGATAAAGCGCGCCTCGCGGTCGAAAATATCGACGGCAGGATCGGTCACTTCGCCGTGGATCAGCAGCGGCATGCCGATTTTTTGCATCTGTTCGAACAGCGGGTAAATGCCGGTCACGTCGCTGACGCCGTGGCTGGAGTTGGTCGTAGCGTTGGCCGGATACAGCTTGGCGGCGGTAAACACCCCTTGCTCGAAGCCGTTGACCAGTTCACTGGCCGCCAGGGAGTTCGTCAGGTAGCAGGTCATCAGCGGAGTGAAGTTGTGGCCCTGCGGGACCGCCGCCAGAATGCGATCGCGGTAGGCGCGCGCGGCGGCCACGGTCGTTACGGGGGGAACCAGGTTCGGCATCACGATCGCCCGGCCAAATACCTGGCTGGTATAGGGCACCACCGTTTTCAGCATCTCGTCGTCACGCAGGTGGATATGCCAGTCGTCTGGGCGGCGGATTTTCAGAACTTGAGGTTGTGCGGTCATCTAGCTAGGCTCCGGCGGTCAAATACGTCTAATGAAAAGCGAATAATGGGTTTATTCACGCCGGGGTGTAAGGATAAGCGGAAAGTGCCTGAGATGCATCTGTTTGTTGGCGACAAGTTGAAATCAATAGGGCGGCGGGCGCATAGTGGCAGAGATTTCAACGATGCCGACGCCAATACCGTCGACCTTCATCAAGTGGAAAGGGAGAAAGCAATGGAAGTACGCGTTATCGCCACCCTGCAAGCGAAAGCGGGATTTGAAGCCGCCGTCAGCGAAGCGGTGCACGATATTATCGAGCCGAGCCGCCAGGAGTTGGGCAACCTGCAGTATGATTTACATCGCGATCTGGAAAAGCCGGGCGTCTTCGTGTTCTTTGAGCGTTGGGCCAGCAGCGAAGCGCTGGATAAGCATAATGAGACGGCACATTTTCAGCAGTTCGTCAGCCGGCTTGACGGCAAGTTGGACGTTTTGGACATCAAGAAACTGAAAAAGATAGCCTGAGCCTTTTTACAGGCAAGAAAAAACCCGCCGATGGCGGGTTTTTTTAGGGTTGCAGATTAACTCATTCGTTAACCGGCTGTGGCTTGGTGGCCGGCGCGGTCGCCTGGCTCACCGCCGAATGGCCGCCTGCCGAGCCTTTGCCTTCAAAGTTGAAGGAAGGGCGCTGCCAGTCGCTGTGCTTGCGTTCTTCCGGCACGTAGGCCGGCGCAGGCGCTTTGGTCATCGGCGCAGTGGCGATGTGTTTGTACAGCACGTCCTGCACGGCTTTCACCGGTGCCGGCTGCTGAGCAACCACAGGCGCAGGTTCCGCGGCGATTGGCGCTGGGACTTTTTCGACCGGAGCGGCTTCTACGGCGGCTGGCACAGGTGCGGCTTCTGCCACTGGCGTTTCTTCCGCTGGCGTGGCTTCTACCGGTGCAGTTTCGACCACAGGCTTCTCTTCCACCAGCTTGGCTTCAACCACAGGTTCTGCAGTTACGGCTTCAGCTACCGGCTCGGCTTCCACTGCCGGGGCAGTCTCTTCCGCTTTCGGTTCTTCAACTGCGGCAGGTGCCGGTGCGGCTTCCACCGGCGCCGGGGTTTCCTCGGCCGGGGTGGCAACGACCGGTGCCACGGCTGCAGCTTCTTCTTCCGTTACGGTGACGGCTGCAGTTTCAACGGCGGCTTCTGGAGCCGGCTCGTTGACGCTGGCCGCAGCCTGAGTTTCTTCCACGGCAGCGCTGTGTTGTTCAACCGCTGCGGCGACAACCGGTGCCGCTGCCTGTTCTACGACTTCGGCCTGCACTTCGGCTTCTTCAACCTGAGCAACCGGGTAGCTTACCCAGACTTTGCCCGACGCCATTTCCGGCGAAGCGAACGCGCCCGCCAGCGGCATTGGGGATTGCAGCGGGTAACGCTCATCACGGTAACGGCGGCGGCGCTGGCCGCTGACGCGCAGGTGACGCGGTGAACGACGGGAGCGACGCGGCATGCCTTCGCCGTTGCCGCGGTTTTCGCCCTGGGCATCGTCTTCCGGCTGAACGGCAACGGTTTCCGGCAGCAGCTTGACGCTGTCGTCGGCGGTCGGCTGTGCGTCGGCGGCTTTCGCGACCGGCGCTTTCGGTGCCAACAGCTCTTCCGCTGCACGCTGCAGTTCTTCTTCCGCAGACAGGATGCGCACTTTCTGCGACAGAGGGCGGCGCTGACGGCGCTGCATGTTCTGCTGCTGGCGTTCTTCCTGCTCTTCGTCGGTGCTCTCGACCGCTTCAACGCTTTCCAGCGCTTTCACTTCCTGCTGAGCCTGGCGCTTCTCTTCCTGACGACGACGCTGGCGTTCAGCACGTTGCTCACGACGTTGCTGCTGATCTTCGCGCGGCGCTTTAGCGCTTTCTTCCGAGGCGGTTTCCTCAGCGACCGGTGCGTTCTGCTGCTGGTTGCGGCGGTTACGGCGCTGTTCATCGCGGGATTCACGCGATTCACGGCCTTCACGGTTCTCACGCGGTTCACGGTTGTCGCGCTCGCGATTGTCACGGCCTTCACCGCGCTCTTTACGCTCGCCGCGTTCCGGACGATCGCCACGCTCACCGCGCTCTTTACGGCCGGTGCCTTGACGGCGCTGGCCGCGACGATCCTGACGACGGTTTTCACCGTTGCCTTCCGCCTTCGGCGTTTCGGCCGGTTTGGCTTCTTCGACGGCAGGTTGTTCTTCACCGGCGAACAGGCTCTTCAGACCCCCGAACAGGCGGCCCAGGAAGCCCGGCTTGGCGGCGACCGGCGCTGCGGTTTGAGCCTTGGCGGCGGCAGCGGCAGGCTTGGCCACGGCGACAGCTTCTTCAGCCGGCGGCGGCGCATCGGCGGACAGGGAGAAGGAAGCCAGGGCCGGTTGCTCCGGACGCTTGCGTTCCATCGGCGCATCTTCCAGCGGGCGCTCCATGTCTTCTTCATGCAGCTTCGGCAGCAGGTAGCTCAGGGTAGAGGTTTCCTCACCTTTACGCACGCGCAGCACCGAGTAGTGCGGGGTTTGCATCTGATCGTTCGGCACGATGACGGCTTTCACGCCGCCCTGGCGTTTTTCGATCGCGCTGACGGATTCGCGCTTTTCGTTCAGCAGGTACGAAGCGACCTGAACCGGCACGATAGCGTGAACTTCTTTGGTGTTTTCCTTCAGCGCTTCTTCTTCGATCAGGCGCAGGATGGACAGCGCCAGCGATTCGTTGTCGCGGATGGTGCCGGTGCCGTTACAGCGTGGGCACACGTGGTGGCTGGACTCGCCCAGCGACGGGCTGAGGCGCTGACGGGACATTTCCAGCAGGCCGAAACGGGAAATGCGGCCGATCTGGATGCGCGCACGGTCCTGGCGCACGGCGTCGCGCAGGCGGTTTTCCACTTCGCGCTGGTGGCGAACCGGCGTCATGTCGATGAAGTCGATGACGATCAGGCCGCCAAGGTCACGCAGGCGCAGCTGGCGAGCGATCTCGTCCGCCGCTTCCAGGTTGGTGTTGAACGCCGTCTCTTCGATGTCGCCGCCGCGGGTTGCGCGGGCGGAGTTGATGTCGATGGCGGTCAGCGCTTCGGTGCTGTCGATGACGATCGAGCCGCCGGACGGCAGGCGCACTTCGCGCTGGAAGGCTGATTCGATCTGCGATTCGATCTGGTAGTGGCTGAACAGAGGGATTTCACCGCTGTACAGTTTAATTTTGCTGCTGAAATCCGGGCGGCCCAGCGCAGCGATGTGCTCTTTGGCCAGATCGAGAATTTTCGGGTTGTCGATCAGGATTTCGCCGATGTCCGGGCGCAGGTAATCGCGGAAGGCGCGCACGATAACGTTGCTTTCCTGGTGGATCAGGAACGGCGCAGGGCGGCCTTCGGCGGCTTTTTTAATCGCTTCCCAGTGCTTGAGACGGAAGGAGAGATCCCACTGCAGCGCGTCGGCGGATTTGCCTACGCCCGCAGTGCGAACGATCAGGCCCATGCCGTCCGGCAGTTGCAACGAGGAGAGCGCTTCTTTCAGCTCGGTGCGATCGTCGCCCTCGATGCGGCGGGAAATACCACCGGCACGCGGGTTGTTCGGCATCAGCACCAGATAGCTGCCCGCCAGGCTGATGAAGGTGGTCAAGGCGGCGCCTTTGTTGCCACGTTCTTCTTTGTCTACCTGAACGATGACTTCCTGGCCTTCGCGCAGCACATCTTTGATGTTCGGGCGGCCATGGGAAGAGTAATTGCTAGGGAAGTATTCGCGGGCGATTTCTTTAAGGGGGAGGAAACCATGTCGTTCTGCGCCGTAGTCCACGAACGCTGCTTCAAGACTTGGTTCAATGCGGGTGATTTTGCCTTTGTAAATATTCGCTTTTTTCTGCTCATGACCCGGACTTTCGATATCCAAATCATACAGCCGCTGTCCATCTACGAGGGCAACACGCAACTCTTCCTGCTGAGTTGCGTTAATCAACATTCTTTTCATCTTAACTTACTCGTTATTTTTACATTATCGACAAAGCTGCGGGCAAAATAACCTCATGGCCGGAGTTAAACCGAAAGCCCCGTGTCTTCTCGCAAAGCCGTCAACCTCACGGTTGTCGCCTGCATAGGGGCGCATTATCTCGGTAAGCCTGCTTTTCTTTGTGAAAGGCAGCACTTTTACTAGGGGAATAGCCTCTGATTTACGTCGACAGATCTGATTCCATTTGCCGGCCAAGCTGCAACCCGCAGCCCGCTAATTGTTTGATTTCGCATTACGTCTTACGCCATTGCTGCGTTTTTGCGCGATCAGACAAATTTTATAATTCCACCGTTTTCCCTGTTTAACGAGAATCAACGCGGAAAGTGACTGCATTATTCCACTGCTGATGCCGTTATAGCAAGGTGACTTTTCCTTAACTGCGGAAGAAATCGCAAACGTTCAAACCGGCTTGCTGCCTTATTGTCCGCTGGGGTTTCGCCCGCCGTCAGAGAGACAGTTAAGCACAGAAAAAGATGTGGCGCTATTCACGCGCTCTATTTAGAATCCCGCACCATGAAAACGAACAATCCAGCAGTACAATTCATCACGATTTCCGACGACGAAGCCGGTCAGAGAATCGACAACTTTCTGCTCGCTCGCCTGAAAGGCGTGCCGAAGAGCATGATTTATCGCATCGTGCGTAAGGGCGAGGTGCGGGTCAATAAAGGGCGCATCAAGGTCGAATACAAATTGGCGGCCGGCGACGTGGTGCGCGTGCCGCCGGTGCGGGTGGCCGAGCGCGAAGAGACGCCGGTGTCGGCCAAGCTGGATAAGGTAGCCGCATTGGCAGACTGCATCCTTTATGAAGACGACCACCTCCTGATCCTCAACAAGCCCTCCGGCACCGCGGTGCATGGCGGCAGCGGCCTGAGCTTCGGCGTGATCGAAGGGCTGCGCGCGCTGCGCCCGGAAGCCCGTTTCCTCGAGCTGGTGCACCGTCTGGATCGCGACACCTCCGGCGTGCTGCTGGTGGCCAAGAAGCGCTCCGCGCTGCGCTCGCTGCACGAACAGCTGCGGCTGAAGGGGATGCAGAAGGATTATCTGGCGCTGGTGCGCGGCCAGTGGCAGTCCCACTGCAAGGCCGTACAGGCGCCTCTGCTGAAAAACATTCTGCAAAGCGGTGAGCGCATCGTGCGCGTCAGCAGCGAAGGCAAGCCTTCGGAAACCCGCTTCAAGGTGGAAGAGCGTTACGAATTCGCTACCCTGGTGAAGGCCAGCCCGATCACCGGGCGCACTCACCAGATCCGCGTGCACACGCTGCATGCCGGGCACCCGATCGCCTTTGATGATCGCTATGGCGACCGCGAGTTCGATCGCCAGCTGGCGGGTACCGGCCTGAAGCGGCTGTTCCTGCACGCCGCAGCGCTGCGCTTTGAGCATCCGTCCACCGGCGAAACGATGCGCATCGAAGCGCCGATGGACGAAGAGCTGCGCCACTGCCTGCAGGTGCTGCGCCGGCAGGCGGCCAAGTAATCCGCGTCAGACCAGCGGGTTGATGCCCTCAGCCCGCAACATCTCCAACAGCGCGATCAACGGCAGGCCGATCAGGGCGTTCGGGTCCCGGCCTTCCAGCCTGTCGAACAGTGCGATCCCCAATCCTTCACTCTTAAAACTGCCTGCGCAGTTCAGCGGTTGCTCCATGCGAACATAGGCAGCGATCTCCGTTTCGCTCAGCGCGCGAAAATGCACGTGGAACGGCTCGCACAGGGCCTGCAGCTGCTTGCTGCGGCCGTTGTACAGCGCCAGGCCGGTATAAAAAGTCACGGCCTGGCCGCTGGCCTGGCGCAGCTGTGCCCGGGCGTTCTCCTCGGTATGGGGCTTGCCGGTGATGTTGCCATCGATCACGCAGACCTGATCGGAGCCGATGATCAGATGCTCGGGATAGGCGAGGGCCAGCGCCTGAGCCTTCGCCGCCGCCAGGCGCAGCACCAGCGCTTCGGCGGTTTCACCCGGCAGTGGGGTTTCATCCACCTCGGGTGCGGCGCAGTCGAAGGGTAGCTGCAGCTTCTCCAGCAGCATTTTTCGATAGGGGGAGGTGGAGGCTAAAAGCAATCTCTGCATAATTTTTTTCGCAAACCGTAGCGTAAATGGGTACGGCATTTTAAACTGTCGGCCGCTGTGGAAGCGAATATTGGTGAAAGGAGCCGTTTTACGGCCTTTTTCTTTGACTCTATGTCGTTACAAAGTTAATATGCGCGCCCTATGCAAAAGGTAAAATTACCCTTGACCATTGATGCGGTACGTACCGCTCAGAAACGCCTGGACTATGCTGGTGTCTATGCGCCTGAGCAGGTTACTCGTGTTGCCGACTCCGTGGTCAGTGTGGACAGTGATGTCGAGGTGTCGTTGTCGTTCAATATCGACAATCAGCGCCTCGCGGTGATAACAGGGCATGCGGACGTCACGGTAACGTTGATGTGCCAACGCTGTGGAGTCCCGTTCGAACATCAGGTTCACACAACATATTGTTTTAGCCCGGTCGTCAATGATGAGCAGGCTGAGGCATTACCGGAAGCGTACGAACCGATCGAAGTTGACGAGTTTGGCGAAGTCGATCTGTTGGCAATGATTGAAGACGAAATTATTCTTTCACTGCCTGTCGTTCCGGTACATGAATCTGAACACTGTGAAGTGTCCGAAGCGGACATGGTATTCGGCCAACTGCCTCCCGAGGCGGAGAAACCGAATCCGTTTGCCGTATTAGCCAGTTTAAAGCGTAAGTAATTGAGGAGTAAGGTCCATGGCCGTACAACAGAATAAACCAACCCGTTCCAAGCGTGGCATGCGTCGTTCTCACGATGCTCTGACCACGACTACTCTGTCTGTAGACAAAGTATCCGGTGAAACTCACCGTCGTCACCACATCACTGCCGACGGTTTCTACCGCGGTCGCAAGGTTATCGGCTAAGTAGCGATACCTTGACTCGTCTAACCCTGGCGTTAGATGCAATGGGCGGGGACTTCGGTCCCTGCGTCACAGTGCCTGCTTCGTTGCAGGCACTGGCCTCTAATTTACAGCTTCATCTCCTGCTGGTCGGCAATCCCGACGTCATCTCCCCTTTGCTTGCCCATGCCGATCCGGTTCTTCTGGAGCGTCTGCAAGTCGTGCCCGCCGAGTCCGTGATTGCCGGCGACGCCAAACCTTCACAAGCGATACGCGCCAGCCGCGGCACGTCGATGCGCATTGCGCTCGAGCAGCTCAGCAGCGGAAACGCGCAGGGCTGCGTCAGCGCCGGCAATACCGGCGCGCTGATGGGATTGGCGAAGCTGTTGGTCAAGCCGCTGGAGGGCATCGAACGCCCGGCGCTGATGACGGCGATCCCGAATCAGCAACGCAGTAAAACCGTGGTGCTGGATCTGGGCGCCAACGTCGAGTGCGACAGCACCATGCTGGTGCAGTTTGCCGTGATGGGCGCGGTGATGGCGGAAGAGGTGATCGGCATTGCGCAACCGCGGGTGGCGCTGCTGAATATTGGCGAAGAAGAGACCAAAGGCCTGGATAATATCCGCGAAGCGGCCGCTGTGCTAAAAAATACTCCGGCAATCAACTATATTGGTTACCTGGAAGGAAACGAACTGCTCACCGGTAAGACCGACGTGTTGGTTTGCGATGGCTTCGTGGGCAACGTCACCCTGAAAACCATGGAAGGGGTGGTCAGGGTGTTCTTATCGCTGCTGAAATCGCCCGGCGACGGAAACAAGCAAGCGTGGTGGCTGAAATTGTTGGGCCGTTGGTTGCAAAAACGGGTGGTTAAGCGGTTCGGCCACCTGAACCCCGACCAGTATAATGGCGCATGTCTGTTAGGATTGCGCAGCACCGTAGTCAAGAGCCACGGCGCTGCGAACCCTCACGCGTTTGCAGTCGCAATCGAACAGGCTGTGCAGGCGGTGCAGCGGCAAGTCCCGGAAAGGATTGCTGCGCGCCTTGAGGCTGTATTACCTAAGAGTGACTGATCGTACATGTATACAAAGATTCTCGGTACGGGGAGTTATTTGCCCGTACAAGTGCGCACCAATGCTGATTTGGAAAAAATGGTGGATACCTCTGACGAGTGGATCGTCACGCGTACCGGTATCCGCGAACGTCGCATCGCCGCTGCGGATGAAACCGTTGCGACGATGAGCTTCCAGGCCGCTGAGAAAGCGCTGGAAATGGCAGGTGTGGCTAAAGAAGACATTGGGCTGATCGTCGTGGCGACCACCACGACCACTCACGCGTTCCCGAGCGCGGCGTGCCTGGTGCAGCAAATGCTGGGCATCAAAGACTGCGCGGCGTTCGATCTGGCTGCGGCCTGCGCCGGCTTCACTTACGCGCTCAGCGTGGCCGATCAGTACGTGAAAAACGGCGCGGTCAAACATGCGCTGGTTATCGGCGCGGACGTCTTGTCGCGCACGCTGGATCCTGAAGATCGCGGCACCATCATTCTGTTTGGCGATGGCGCAGGGGCGGTGGTGCTGGGGGCTTCTGAAGCGCCGGGCATTCTGTCTACCCATCTGCATGCCGACGGCAGCTACGGCAACCTGCTGACGCTGCCGTACAAGGATCGTCAGAATCAAGACAAGCCGGCCTATGTCACCATGGCGGGCAACGAAGTCTTCAAGGTTGCGGTTACCGAGCTGGCGCGCATCGTCGATGAGACGTTGCAGGCCAACAACATGGACCGCAGCGAGCTGGATTGGCTGGTACCGCACCAGGCCAACCTGCGCATCATCAGCGCAACGGCGAAAAAACTGGGCATGGGAATGGACAAAGTGGTGGTGACGCTCGATCGTCACGGCAACACCTCTGCCGCCTCGGTGCCTTCCGCGCTGGACGAAGCCGTGCGCGACGGGCGAATTCAGCGTGGCCAACTGGTGCTGCTGGAGGCCTTCGGCGGCGGCTTTACCTGGGGCTCGGCGCTGGTTCGTTTCTGATTTGGACAGGAAGAAAAAATGACGCAATTTGCTTTTGTTTTCCCGGGCCAAGGGTCACAGACCGTTGGCATGCTGGCCGAATTGGCCGCACAGTTTCCGATCGTCGAAGAAACCTTCGGCGAGGCCTCTTCCGCCCTGGGTTACGACCTGTGGCAGCTGGTGCAGCAAGGCCCGGCGGAAGAGCTGAACAAAACCTGGCAGACCCAACCGGCTCTGCTGGCCGCCTCGGTGGCGATTTTCCGCGTTTGGCAGCAGCAGGGCGGTAAAGCGCCTGCGCTGATGGCGGGTCACAGCCTGGGCGAATACTCGGCGCTGGTCTGCGCCGGCGTGCTGGACTTCAAGGCGGCGATCCGTCTGGTCGAGCTGCGCGGCAAGCTGATGCAGGAAGCGGTGCCGGAAGGCACCGGCGCGATGTACGCCATCATCGGTCTGGACAACGACGCGATCGCCAAAGCGTGTGAAGAGTCTGCGCAAGGGCAGGTGGTTTCTCCGGTCAACTTCAACTCGCCGGGCCAGGTGGTCATCGCCGGCAACAAAGAAGCGGTTGAGCGCGCAGGCGCCGCCTGCAAAGCCGCCGGCGCCAAACGTGCGCTGCCGCTGCCGGTGAGCGTGCCTTCGCACTGCGCGCTGATGAAGCCGGCCGCCGACAAGCTGGCCGTGGCGCTGCAGGACATCACCTTCAACGCGCCGCAGGTGCCGGTGGTGAACAACGTCGACGTGCGCACCGAAAACGATCCGGAAGCGATCCGAAGCGCGCTGGTGCGTCAGCTGTACAGCCCGGTACGTTGGACCGAGAGCGTAGAATTTATCGCAGCACAGGGAGTGACGTCGCTGCTGGAAGTGGGGCCGGGCAAAGTGCTGACCGGCCTGACTAAACGTATTGTTGACACCCTGACGGCTGCGGCGGTGAACGACACCGCCAGCCTGTCGGCGGCGCTTGAACAATAAAGAGGAAAATGATGAGCTTCGAAGGTAAAATCGTTCTGGTCACCGGCGCGAGCCGCGGTATTGGCCGAGCTATTGCAGAAACGTTTGTGGCACGCGGCGCCAAAGTGATCGGCACCGCGACCAGCGAGAGCGGCGCTGAAGCGATCAGCAGCTACCTGGGCGCAAACGGTAAAGGGTTTATGTTGAACGTTGTTGATGCGCAATCTATCGACAGCGTGCTGGCATCGATTCGCGCCGAATTTGGCGAAATCGACATTTTAGTGAATAATGCCGGCATCACGCGTGATAACCTGCTGATGCGTATGAAGGATGACGAGTGGGAGGATATCCTCGACACCAACCTGACTTCCGTATTCCGCCTGTCAAAAGCGGTAATGCGCGCTATGATGAAAAAGCGGTTTGGCCGTATCATCACCATCGGTTCCGTTGTCGGCACCATGGGGAACGCAGGGCAGGCGAACTACGCGGCGGCTAAAGCCGGTTTGATTGGTTTTAGCAAATCTTTGGCACGTGAAGTTGCTTCGCGTGGCATTACGGTCAACGTCGTGGCACCTGGCTTTATTGAGACGGACATGACACGGGCGTTGACAGATGATCAACGCGCAGGCATTTTGTCATCAGTTCCAGCCAACCGGCTGGGCGATGCTAAAGAAATCGCCAGCGCTGTTGCATTTTTGGCCTCTGATGAGGCCGGCTATATCACCGGTGAAACGTTACATGTCAATGGCGGCATGTACATGATTTAAAAAATGTGAAAACCATTTGCGTTATTTGAGGCAAAAACCGCAAAATAGCGTAAAATCGTGGTTTGACCAGCCGGGATTTAGTTGCATCTTTTTCAGCATTTTATACACTACGAAAACCATCGCGAAAGCGAGTTTTGATAGGAAATTTAAGAGTATGAGCACTATCGAAGAACGCGTTAAGAAAATCATTGTTGAGCAACTGGGTGTTAAACAGGAAGAAGTTTTGAACAACGCTTCTTTCGTTGAAGATCTGGGCGCTGATTCTCTTGACACCGTTGAGCTGGTAATGGCACTGGAAGAAGAATTCGACACCGAGATTCCAGACGAAGAAGCTGAGAAGATCACTACTGTTCAGGCAGCTATTGATTTCATCAACGCTAGCCAGCAGTAAGAGAACATATCTAGGCGGTCGTTCGACCGCCTAAGTTTTTTCTATCCCTAGTGTCATATTTTTCCCTCCCTGGAGGACAAACGTGTCTAAGCGTCGAGTAGTTGTGACCGGACTGGGCATGTTGTCTCCTGTCGGCAATACGGTAGAGTCCACGTGGAACGCTCTTCTTGCCGGTCAGAGTGGCATCAGCCTGATCGACCATTTCGATACCACTGCCTATGCGACCAAGTTTGCTGGCCTGGTAAAGAATTTTAATTCTGAGGATTTCATCTCTCGCAAAGATGCGCGCAAGATGGACGCCTTTATCCAGTACGGTATCGCTGCCGGCATGCAAGCCATGCAGGATGCAGGTCTGGACATCACCGAGGCTAACGCCACCCGCATTGGAGCCGCGATCGGTTCCGGCATCGGCGGCCTGGGTTTGATCGAAGAAAACCACAGTTCACTGGTTAACGGTGGCCCACGGAAAATCAGTCCGTTCTTCGTGCCATCCACCATCGTGAATATGATTGCAGGCCACCTGACAATCATGTACGGCATGCGTGGCCCAAGCATTTCCATCGCCACCGCCTGTACTTCAGGTGTGCACAACATCGGCCATGCGGCGCGTATCATTGCTTACAATGATGCTGACGTGATGCTGGCCGGTGGGGCAGAGAAAGCCAGCACCCCATTGGGCGTCGGCGGCTTTGGCGCAGCGCGCGCCCTGTCCACCCGTAATGACAACCCGCAGGCGGCGAGCCGTCCGTGGGATAAAGACCGCGACGGCTTCGTGCTGGGCGACGGTGCCGGCATGATGGTGCTGGAAGAGTACGAGCACGCGAAAAAACGCGGCGCGAAAATCTACGCCGAAGTGGTGGGCTTTGGGATGAGCAGCGATGCTTATCACATGACGTCGCCGCCGGAAAACGGCGCAGGCGCTGCGCTGGCGATGGAAAATGCCCTGCTTGACGCCGGTGTGACCCCGTCACAAATCGGCTACATCAATGCGCACGGCACCTCTACGCCGGCGGGTGACCAGGCGGAAGCGCAGGCGGTGAAATCCGTCTTCGGCGCCGATGCCCACCGCGTGCTGGTGAGTTCGACCAAATCGATGACTGGCCACCTGTTGGGTGCGGCAGGCGCGATCGAGTCTATCTTCACCGTGCTGGCGCTGCGCGATCAGGCGGTACCGCCAACCATCAACCTGGATAACCCGGATGAAGGTTGCGATCTGGACTTCGTGCCTCACGAAGCGCGCCAGGTCAGCGATATGGAGTTCACCCTGTGTAACTCCTTCGGCTTCGGCGGCACCAACGGCTCGCTGATCTTCCGCCGAGTGTAACTCGCGCTGCGGATAGCTGACGAAAGCCCGGTTTTTTAACCGGGCTTTTTTACGCCCGCCGTTTGGCCGCCGGCGGTGCTGCGTATCGTCTCGCCGCCTGCTATCCTGCGAGCGTAATGAAATAGCCCGGCAACAGGAGGAAGCATGTACTGGATTAACGGACAACGCCACGATGCGCTGGCGCCGAGCGATCGTGGCCTGCAGTTCGGCGATGGCTGCTTTACTACCGCCCGGGTTATCGACGGTAAAATCGAGCTGCTGCCCTGGCATCTGGAGCGGCTGCAGCAAGCGGCGCAGCGGCTGATGCTGCCTGCCACCGATTGGCTGGCTTTCGAGCGGGAGATGGCGCTGGCGGCCGAATCAATTCCGCTCGGCGTGGTCAAAGCGATACTGACGCGCGGCAGCGGCGGGCGGGGTTACAGCCCGACGGGGTGCGAAAACCCGACGCGTATCGTCGCCCGCAGCAGCTACCCTGCGCACTATTTGCAGTGGCGCGAGCAGGGCATCACGCTTGCGCTCAGCCCGGTGGCGCTGGCGCGCAATCCGTTGCTGGCGGGGTTGAAGCATTTGAACCGCCTGGAGCAGGTGCTGATCCGCGCGCATCTTGACCAGACGGCCGCCGACGAGGCGCTGGTGCTTGACACTGCCGGTATGCTGGTGGAATGCTGTGCGGCTAATTTGTTCTGGCGTAAGGGAAAAGCGGTATTTACCCCGGATCTGAGCCAGGCCGGCGTCGCGGGCTTGATGCGGCGGCGGGTGATCGCGCTGCTGGCGGGCTCGGAATACCGTCTGCAGTGCGTCAGTGAACCGTTGGAGACGCTGGCCGATGCCGACGAAGTGCTGGTGAGCAATGCGCTGATGCCGCTGCTGCCGGTAAACGCTGCGCAATCATGGCGTTATGCTTCGCGCCAGCTGTATGATTTTTTGCGTCCACACTGTTAACCATGGCTGATTGATGAAGAAAAGAAAGCTGAAGGTCCTGTCTGTTATTGTTGTTCTGGTATTGGCGCTGCTGTTTTGGGGCTACCAGAAGATCGAACGCTTTGCCGATACGCCGCTGGCTATCCAGCAAGAAACCATCTTCAAACTGCCGGCCGGCACCGGCCGAGTAGCGCTGGAAGGGCTACTGGTACGCGATAAACTGGTGCACAACGGGCGCTGGTTCCAGTGGCTGCTGAAGCTGGAGCCGGAGTTGGCGGAGTTTAAAGCCGGTACCTACCGGTTCACGCCGGGCATGACGGTGCGCCAGATGCTGAAACTGTTGGCCAGCGGCAAAGAGGCGCAGTTCACCGCACGCTTTATCGAAGGCTCACGCCTGCGTGATTGGCAGCAGGTGCTGCAGCAGTCCAAATACCTGAAACACACCCTGGCGGGCAAGAGCGAAGCGGAGATTGCCGCAGCGCTCGGCATTCCTGCGGGAGAAACGCCGGAAGGGCATTTGTATCCGGATACCTATCAGTATACCGCCGGCATGAGCGACATCGCGCTGCTCAAACGCGCACACGTGCGCATGAACAAAGCGCTGCAGGCCGCCTGGGCCGGCCGCGACACCAGCCTGCCGTATAAAACGCCGGAAGACCTGCTGACCATGGCCTCGATCGTCGAGAAAGAGACCGCGGTGCCGGAAGAGCGCAGCAAGGTCGCGTCGGTGTTCGTCAACCGCTTGCGCATCGGCATGCGCCTGCAGACCGATCCGACGGTGATCTACGGCATGGGCGAAAGCTATAATGGCAACATCACGCGCAAGGATCTGGAGACGCCGACGCCGTACAACACCTATGTGATCGCCGGCCTGCCGCCAACGCCGATCGCCATGCCGGGTGAGGCCTCGCTGCAGGCAGCCGCCAATCCGGCCAAAACGCCATATCTCTATTTTGTCGCCGACGGCAAGGGTGGGCATACCTTCACCACCAATCTGGCGAGCCATAACCAGGCGGTGCGCGTGTACCGCCAGGCGTTAAAGGAAAAGAATGAAAAGTAAATTCGTTGTTATCGAAGGGCTGGAAGGCGCGGGCAAAACCACCGCGCGCGACACGGTGGTCAATGTGCTGCGCGAACACGGCGTCAGCGACATCGTCTTCACCCGCGAGCCGGGCGGCACGCCGCTGGCGGAGAAGCTGCGCGATCTGTTCAAGCGCGGCATCGACGGCGAATTGCCGACCATCAAGGCCGAAGTGCTGATGCTGTACGCCGCGCGCGTGCAGCTGGTGGAGACCGTGATTAAACCGGCCCTGGCGCGCGGCGCCTGGGTGGTGGGCGATCGCCACGATCTCTCTTCACAGGCTTACCAGGGCGGCGGCCGCGGCGTGGATCCGCAGCTGATGAGCTCGCTGCGCGACACCGTGCTGGGGGATTTTCGCCCGGATTTGACGGTGTATCTCGATCTGCCGCCGCTGGTCGGCTTGCAACGCGCACAGGCGCGCGGTCAGTTGGATCGCATCGAACAGGAGGCGCTGCCGTTCTTCGAGCGCACCCGCGCTCGCTATCTCGAGCTGGCGGCGCAGGATAAAACCATCGTCACCGTCGACGCCGCCCAGCCGCTGGAGCAGGTGACCGCGGCGATCCGCGACTGCGTCGGCCACTGGCTGCGGCAGCAGGAAGGCGCATAATGAACTGGTACCCGTGGCTGAACGGCCCTTATCGCCAGCTGGTTGGGCAGTACGCCGACGGCCGCGGCCATCATGCGCTGCTGCTGCACGCGGCGGCGGGCAACGGTGACGACGCGCTGGCCTACGGCCTGAGCCGCTGGTTGATCTGCCAGCAGCGCAACGGTGAAAAAAGCTGCGGCGAGTGCCACAGCTGCCGGCTGATGCTGGCGGGGAACCACCCGGATTATCACGTGCTGGCGCCGGAAAAGGGCAAGAGCAGCCTGGGCATTGAGCCGATCCGTCAGGTGATTGAAACGCTGTACGCCCACGCGCAGCAGGGCGGCGCCAAAGTGATTTGGCTGCCGCAGGCGGAACAGCTGACCGAGGCGGCGGCCAACGCGCTGCTTAAAACGCTGGAAGAGCCGCCGGAGAAAACCTATTTTCTGCTGGGTTGCCGTGAGCCGTCGCGGCTGATGGCGACGCTGCGCAGCCGTTGCCTGTATTGGCATTTGGCGAGCCCGGATGAGCAGCTCAGCCTGCAGTGGCTGGGCCGACAGGCGGCCGGATCTCAGATGGACCGCCTCACGGCGCTGCGCCTGCACGACGGCGCGCCGCTGGCCGCCGAACAGCTGTTGCAGCCGCAGCAGTGGCAACAGCGCAGCGCCCTGTGCGCCGCGTTGAGCGCCGCGCTGCCGCAGCGCGATATGCTGTCGCTGCTGCCGGTGTTGAACCATGAAGACGTCGCCGAGCGCCTGCACTGGCTGTGCGCGCTGCTGGTGGACGCGATGAAGTGGCAGCAGGGCGCGCATCAGTATGTATTGAATCAGGATCAGCAGCCGCTGGTGCATCAGCTGGCCAGCCTGCTGAGCAGCGCCTCGCTGCAGCAGATCGTGCAGCAGTGGCTGAACTGCCGCCATCAGCTGCTCAGCGTGGTGGGCGTCAATCGCGAGCTGCTGCTGACCGAACAGTTACTTCGCTGGGAACAGATGCTTGGCGCCGCCGGCTATTCCCACTCTCATTCGCTGTAAAGTAAAAGAGTTAAACATTATGTTGTTAGTCGATTCCCATTGCCATCTTGACAGTCTGGATTATCAAACGCTGCACCAAAATGTGGACGATGCGCTGGCCAAGGCCAAAGCGCGCGACGTCGGCTATGTGCTGGCGGTCGCCACCACGCTGCCGGGCTACCGTTCCATGACCGAGCTGATCGGCAAGCGCAACGACGTGGCCTTCTCCTGCGGGGTGCATCCGCTCAATCTGGAAGAGGGGTATGATTACGCCGAGCTGCGCCGCCTGGCGGCGGCGGAGCAGGTGGTAGCGCTGGGGGAAACCGGGCTCGATTACTTCTACCAGAAAGACAATCTTGAGCTGCAGCAGGACTCTTTCCGCGAACATATCCGCATCGGCCGGGATCTGAACAAACCGGTGATCGTCCACACCCGCGATGCGCGTGCGGACACGCTGGCGATCCTGCGTGAAGAGAACGCACAGGACTGCGGCGGCGTACTTCACTGCTTCACCGAAGATCTGGCCACGGCCGAAGCGCTGCTGGATCTGGGCTTCTACATCTCCTTCTCGGGCATCGTGACCTTCCGCAACGCCGAACAGCTGCGTGAGGTGGCCCGCTATGTGCCGCTGGATCGCATTCTGGTGGAAACCGATTCGCCTTATCTGGCGCCGGTGCCGCATCGCGGCAAAGAAAACCAACCCGCCTATGTGCGCGATGTGGCTGAATACATGGCGGTATTGAAGGGCGTCAGCCTGGAACAACTGGCCGAAGCGACCACCGCCAACTTTTCACGCTTATTTCACCTCGATCTGTGATCTTTGACCTAGGCTATAGCTGTAGGTCATTGTCTGCGTAATTTTTTTTAAGCTCGTAATTAATCACTGAAACGGGTAAGGTTCCCTCCCGTTTCAGGGTGATTGATGCGTGTTTTTTGGCCCGTTTTGCCAAAAAATAGCCGGTTTATGCAAAGTTACCGCGGCTCGATCATCGAAACGTGATTGTCATCAAACATTGCGCAGGCTATTTATTTTACTCTGCGTAATAAATTCAAGGGGTGCTCAGACACCCTGAATTGCAGGGGTTTTTCTCCCCCCCTTGCAGCGCGAATTATCGCGACAAGAAGTAGCAAAGCATTATTACTCAGGAGCACACTCAACTATGTTCAAGAACGCATTTGCAAACCTGCAAAAAGTAGGTAAATCGCTCATGCTGCCGGTGTCCGTGTTGCCTATCGCAGGTATCCTGCTGGGCGTCGGCTCCGCCAACTTTAGCTGGCTACCTGCGGTAGTCTCCCACGTGATGGCGGAAGCGGGCGGTTCGGTCTTCGCCAACATGCCGCTGATTTTCGCCATCGGCGTCGCTTTGGGCTTCACCAACAACGACGGCGTTTCCGCGCTGGCGGCGGTGGTGGCCTACGGCATCATGGTGAAAACCATGGCGGTGGTTGCGCCGCTGGTGCTGCACCTGCCGGCTGAAGAAATTGCGGCCAAGCACCTGGCGGATACCGGTGTGCTCGGGGGGATTATCTCCGGTGCCATCGCGGCCTATATGTTCAACCGCTTCTTCCGCATTCAACTGCCGGAATACCTGGGCTTCTTTGCCGGTAAGCGCTTCGTGCCGATCATTTCCGGTCTGGCGGCGATCGTTCTGGGCGTAGTGCTGTCCTTCATCTGGCCGCCGATCGGTACGGCTATCCAGACCTTCTCGCAGTGGGCGGCTTATCAGAACCCGGTCGTGGCCTTCGGCATTTACGGCGTGGTTGAGCGTGCTCTGGTGCCATTCGGTCTGCACCACATCTGGAACGTACCGTTCCAAATGCAAATTGGTGAATTCACCAACGCGGCGGGCCAGGTATTCCACGGCGACATCCCTCGCTACATGGCGGGTGACCCAACCGCGGGCAAACTGTCCGGCGGCTTCCTGTTCAAAATGTACGGTCTGCCTGCTGCAGCCATCGCTATCTGGCACTCGGCCAAACCGGAAAACCGCGCGAAAGTCGGCGGCATCATGATCTCCGCCGCGTTGACCTCGTTCCTGACCGGTATCACTGAGCCGATCGAGTTCTCCTTCATGTTCGTCGCGCCGATCCTGTACGTGATCCACGCTATCCTGGCCGGCCTGGCGTTCCCAATCTGCATCCTGTTGGGCATGCGTGACGGCACCAGCTTCTCGCACGGCCTGATCGACTTTATCGTACTGAGCGGCAACAGCAGCAAAATCTGGCTGTTCCCAATCGTCGGCATCGTCTACGGTCTGGTGTACTACACCATCTTCCGCGTGCTGATCGCCAAGCTGGATCTGAAAACCCCGGGCCGTGAAGACACCGCTGCCGAGCAGACTGCGCAGGGCGGTTCCGAAATGTCCGCGGCGCTGGTTCAGGCCTTCGGCGGTAAAGAAAACATCACTAACCTGGATGCTTGCATCACCCGTCTGCGCGTCAGCGTGGCCGACGTGTCCAAAGTTGACCAGGCGGGCCTGAAGAAACTGGGCGCAGCCGGCGTAGTCGTCGCTGGCTCCGGCGTGCAGGCCATCTTCGGCACCAAGTCCGACAACCTGAAAACCGATATGGACGAATACATCCGTAATCACTGATTCAGGCAGGGGAGTTACCAAGGGAGGCGAAAGCCTCCCTTTTTTTATTGCCTGCCGTCAGGCACCAAGCCGCTGTTCGAGTTCGGCGTGAGAAGGGAGGAACCAGACCTGTTCGCCGCAGTTGGCTTCACGCACAAAATCTTGCAGCGCGTTGCTTTGCGCCAGCCAGGGGGTGATATCGCCCAGCAGCGCCACGCGCAGGCGGTAGTTGATGAATTTCTGCAATACGGCGCCGGCCATGCCGCTTCTGAGTTGGAAGAAGGCGGCGTCGAGGCGGTTGACGGGGAGGGCAATCATCCCGGCATCGTGTTCAAAGGCGGGCGCGATAAACAGGCTGACGTCGTTTTCGTCTTTCAACGGCGGCCCGGCTTCGGCGAAAACCACCAGGCGCAGATCATGGATTTGCCGCACGGCGTAGCGCATCGGCGCTCCGGGAGTCAGGGTTTGGCGTGCTTTTGCAGGTAATGCTCGAACACCGCCAGCGTTTCGTCCGAGATATGGTGTTCAATCCCTTCGCTGTCCAGCTCGGCGGTTTCGCTCGGCACCCCGACGCACATCAGCAGATCGACCACGATGCGGTGACGGCGGCGCACCTTCTGCGCCAGCTGCTCGCCTTCTTCCGTTAAAAACACCCCGCGATAAGGGCGCGATTCCACCAGCCCGGCGCTTTTCAGCCGCGCGATATTTTTGATCGCCGTCGGGTGAGACACGCCGAAGCGGCGCGCGATGTCGGTGGTTCTGGCTTCGCGGGTGCTTTGCAGCAAATCGGCGATCAGCTCAACGTAATCTTCGATCAGCGCATTGGACTGCGCTTCGCGGGCGCGGCTAAAACGCAGGGCGTGCTCGGCCTCGTCCGGCATGTCGGTCTGGGCGTGGCGGTCGGCGTTATCTGGCGCGCGGGTAACCATAGCGTGGGGCGTCCTGTAAGCATAAAAATGGCATCTCCCGGCAATACGGGGAGGGTTGCCCTAAGTTAGTCCAAATAGCACACATTATCAATTCGATGCCACGCATTGTGGTAGTTAGAAATATCTCTACACAAAGCCAATGAATTTCGCCTGTTGCATAAAGTGTAGCCGATGCTACATTGTCAGCATGATAGGTGGAAAAATAACCAGTGAAAGATTGAGGGTACTTCATGCGTGATGCGGCAACCACTCCATCGTTAACCGAACGGACCAACATTGCGATTGGCGCCGCCCTTGCCGGACGCAAGCGCGGCGCCTTTACGCCGTTGCTGTTCGCCGGCCCGGCGGTGATTGCCTCTATTGCCTATATGGATCCCGGCAACTTCGCCACCAACATTCAGGCCGGGGCGAAATACGGCTACAGCCTGCTGTGGGTGGTGGTGATGGCCAACCTGATCGCCATGCTGTTCCAGGCGCTGTCGGCCAAGCTGGGCATCGTCACCAACCGCAATCTGGCGGAGATGTGCCGCGACCAGTTTTCACGGCCGGTAGTGATCGGCATGTGGCTGCTCAGCGAAGTGGCGGCGATGGCCACCGATCTGGCGGAGTTTCTCGGCGGGGCGATCGCGCTGGCGCTGCTGTTCCATATGCCGCTGCTGGCGGGAATGGGGGTGACGGCGGTGATCACCTATGCGCTGTTGATGGTGGAAAAAAAAGGTTTCCGCCCGGTCGAGCTGATGATCGGCGGCCTGGTGGGGATCATCGCGCTGTGCTACCTGGTGGAGATGTTCATCGTACCGGTAGACTGGCAGGCGGCCGGGATCGGCATGGTGACGCCGCAGCTGCCGGACGCGCAGGCGCTGACCATCGCCGTCGGCATTATCGGCGCCACCGTGATGCCGCACGCTATTTTCCTGCACTCGGGGCTGACCCAGCACCGCAGCCCGGCCAGCGATAACGGCGAGCGGCGTAAGCTGCTGCGTTTCTCCAATATTGAGGTGGTGATCGCGCTGGCGCTCGCCGGGCTGGTGAATATCGCGATGGTCATCATGGCCTCGAGTGCCTTCCACGCCGGTAACAGCGACGTGGCCGAAATTGGCACCGCCTATCATACGCTGACGCCGCTGTTCGGTGCGGCGGCCGCCGGCATCTTCCTCGCTTCGCTGATCGCCTCCGGCATTTCCAGCTCGGTGGTGGGCACCATGGCCGGGCAAATGATCATGCAGGGTTTCGTTGGCTTCCGCATTCCGGTGTGGGTGCGCCGCCTGGTCACCATGGTGCCGGCGTTTATCGTGGTGGCGATGGGCGTCAACGCCACCGACGCGCTGGTCTACAGCCAGGTGGTGCTGAGCCTGGCGCTGCCGGCCCCGATGATCGCGCTGGTGATGTTCACCCGCCGCCGCGACATCATGGGCGAGTTCGCCAACGGCCGCTGGACCAGCCTGGCGGCGGTGGTCGGCACGGTGGTGATCGTGCTGCTCAACGTGGTGCTGCTGTTGCAGACCTTCGGCGTTGAGATCCCTGGGCTGGGGTGATCTTGTGGGCCGCGCGGGGCGCGGCCGCGTCGCTAAATTAAATTATAAATTCCCCACGCCACCGTCCATCTGCAGCTCGGCGCCGACCATAAAGGCCGACTCGTCCGCCGCCAGAAACACCGCCGCTTTGGCTAGCTCCAGTGCGCTGCCCATGCGGCCGATCGGCACCAGCGCGCGGATATCGTCGCGCAATGCCTGCTCATCCGCTTCCGCCAACCCCAGCTTACCCAACGCCGGGGTTTCGGTCGGGCCGGGGCTGAGGCCGTTGACGCGAATGCCGCGCGCGTGCAGCTCGCCGGACAGCGTTCTGGCCAGCGACAGCAAGCCGGCTTTGCTGGCGGCATAGGCGCTGCTCTGCGGCAGGCCGATATGGGCGCTGACCGAACCGCACAGGATCACCGAAGACGGGTTGGCCAGCAGCGGCAGCAAAGCTTGGATCAGAAAAAACGGCCCCTTCAGGTTGATGTCCATCAGCCGCTGATAGCTCTGCTCATCCCACTCCTGCAGCGGGCGATGCGTAACGTCGCCGGCGTTGATATACAGCACGTCCAGCCGCGGCCACCTTAGCCCCAGCCGCTGTACCAGTTCGCGCTGCTGCGGGATATCGCCGGCGTCGCTCAGCAGCAACAGCGCCTTGCCCGCCAATGCCTGGCCCGCCGCTTCCAAGGCGCTTTGGCTGCGCCCGGTGATCGCCACCGTCGCGCCCTCGGCGATGAACTGGCGGGCGGTTTCCAGCCCGATGCCGCTGGTGCCGCCGGTAATCAATGCGTATTTGCCTTGCAGTCGTGACATAACCGATTCCTCTTTAGCGTCAGTTGCGGCATTATTTGCGCTATAGTTCCTTTTGCATAGTAGGCACCTTTTGGATACTAAAGGGCGAGGTGGGATGAAATGACGGCGCAAGCGCCATTAGCGGCGGAAAATAATTTGCCGACGGCGGGCGAACCCTGCCCGATGGTGGACTTCGTCAATCTGGTGTCGGGCAAGTGGGCGATACCGATCCTGTACCGGCTGATCGTGATCGACAGCCCGGTACGATTCAGCGAACTGCAGCGGGCGGTGGCGCCCATTGCGCAAAAAGAGCTGACGCGCCAGCTGCGGCTGTTTGAGCAGCGCGGCCTGGTGACGCGGCAGGTGTATCCCGAAGTGCCGCCGCGGGTGGAGTATCAGGTCACCGCGCTCGGCAAATCGCTGCGGCCGACGCTGGACTCGCTGGCCGAGTGGATGCGTCGGCATGCGCCGCAGCTGATCGGCGGCTAGTCGCCGATGCCCGGCGGGTTGATGGCGGAGCGCTCGACCTTTTCGTCGCCTTCGCCCCAGCGCTCCAGCACCTGCGCGTATTCGCCGCTGACGATGACGCCGTTGATGGCGGCGTTGACGGCGTTCACCAACCCGTTGCCTTTTTTGGTGGTGACCGCGACGTAGGCCACGCTGGGGCCGATGCCGACCATTTTGGTCTTGCCGGTCAGCGCCGCCTTGTAGGCGCCGGTGGAGTGGGGGCCGAAGAACGCGTCGGCGCGCCCGGACTGAATGCTCAGGTTGGTGGCGGCGTCGTCGGTCACATAGATCGGCTGCACCGGCGGCAGCCCGGCGGCGCGGTTCTGCTTATCCCACCCCAGCAGAATGTTTTCCTGATTGGTGCCGGATCCGACGATGATCCGCAGCCCGGCGACGTCCTGCGGCCGGTTGATCGAGGTGATGTGGCTGGTGGATTTGACGTAAAAGCCCAGCGTGTCCACCCGATAGGTCGCGAAGTCGAATTTGGTCTTGCGCTGTTTGGTGACGGCGATGTTGAAGATCGCCGCATCGTATTTGCCGGCGCTGATGCCCAGCGGCCAATCTTCCCAGGAGGTGGGCACCAGATTCAGCGCCAGCCCGAGGCTGTCGGCCACCAGGCGGGCGATGTCCGGATCGCTGCCGATCAGCGTTTTATTGTCTTCGGCGAACAGCGCCAGCGGCGGGGAGTTCTCGAACGCCACCGCCACCGTCAGCTTGCCGGGCACCGCAAAGTGAAAATTCGCCGGAATCAGTGCGATAGCGGCCGGGTTCGGCTCTGCGCGCATCGGCTCTCGGTTAGCCTGCAGATCGATACCGCCCGCCGGGGCGGCCTGAACGGCGGCGCTCAGCAACAGCGCGCACAGCGCCGAAATCCTCAGTGGCATAACACCCTCTACTCTTTGCTAATCATGGGGTTACTATTGGCGGCGGCACGGGGCAAGTAAAGCAACAATAGTGAATAACCAAAGTGAAAAGATGCACAAGCGGGGCGCCGGCCTGCGCGAATCTGCAGCACTCGACGCGGAAAGTGCGCAATCAGGTTGAAAGCAGTAGAATTTGTCACTCATACTGCGTACAGCTAATTGTGTAAAAAGGAACGCCAGATGGCCGAAGAAACGATTTTCAGTAAAATTATCCGACGCGAAATCCCTGCTGATGTGGTTTATCAGGATGAACTGGTCACCGCTTTCCGTGACATCTCCCCTCAGGCACCCACCCATGTGCTGATCGTTCCCAACGTGCTGATCCCAACCGTCAACGACGTGACCGTGGAGCACGAAGCCGCGCTGGGGCGCATGATCACCGCCGCGGCGAAGATCGCCGAACAGGAAGGCATCGCCGAAGACGGCTATCGTCTGATCGTCAACTGCAACCGCCACGCCGGTCAGGAGGTCTATCATATTCATATGCACCTGGTCGGTGGCCGCTCGCTGGGGCCGCTGTTGTCACGTTAAGCGAGGAAATCATGCGCGGTAAAAAAACTCTGCGTGGTCTGGTGGCGTTGGCGTTGCCCGCCGCGTTGCTGATGGGGTGCAGCTCGCCGTCCGGCATCGCGGTTAATCAACGCCAAACGGTGGTGATGGATCCTTCGGTGCTGACCGCCGGCATTTTGGCCGATACGCCCTCGATTTCGAACGCCTCCGGGCGGGTGATGGCGACCTCGGTGCTCAACAACAGCCAATCGACGCCGGTCACCGTGCATTATCGTTTCTATTGGTACGACGCGCAGGGGCTGGATATTCGCCCCTTCGAGAAACCGCGCGAGATCGTCGTGGCGCCCGACTCGGACGCCAAAATCTACTCGATTAACGGCAACCTGGACGCCAAAAGCGCGCGTCTGTATCTGTACCTGTAAGCGCTTGCCAGGTTTGGAGAAAAAGCATGAAAAAGTACGTCTTAGTGGCGCTGGCCGCATTAACCCTGAGCGGCTGTCTGTCGCGTCCGCCTGAGCCGGATCAGCCGCTGCCGCCGGTCACCGTCGAGCCGGATCAACCGAATCCGCCGGTCGAGCAGCCACAGCCGCCAACCACCGAGCCGGTGCCGCAGCCGCCGAAAATCCAGCAGCTTGACTGGCTGGGCAGCGTTCAGCCGCTGGTGGGGCAGATGCTGAAGGCCGATGGCGTCACGGCCGGCAGCGTGCTGCTGCTGGACAGCGTCAAGAACAATACCAACGGTTCGCTGCAGATGGGCAAAGCTACCGCTGCGCTGTACAAGGCGCTGGCGTCGAACTCCACCTTCAGCGTGGTGCCGGAAGCGAAGCTGACCAGCGCCCGACAAACGCTGGGCCTGTCAGCGGATGACAGCTTCGGTTCGCGCAGCAAGGCGATTGGCCTGGCGCGCATCGTCGGCGCGCAGTACGTGCTGTACAGCGACGTCAGCGGCGACGTGAAGTCACCGGCGTTGGATATGCAGCTGATGCTGGTGCAAACCGGCGAGATCGTCTGGTCGGGCAATGGCGCCGTTAAACGCTGAGGCCGCGCTGCGACGATTGATGGAAACCAGACTGCCGGCGGTGAATACCGCCGGTTGTCATTTCAGCCCGGTGCAGGGGCTGACCGGCGAGAGCTGGCGTATCGACGGTTCGGGCATCACGCTGTTGGCGCGGCAGCACAGTGTGGAAAAACGCGCGCTGGGCGTGAGCCGACGGCGGGAAGCGCAGGTCTTGCGCCGCTGCGCGCCGGGGCTGGGGCCGCGGGTTTTCACACAGAATAATCAGTGGCTTATCCTCGAATGGCTCGAAGGTGACATCGTCACAGATGCCGAGTTTGCGGCGCTGAATCAGCGCGGCGAGCTGGCGGCGATGGCGGCGGAACTGCATCGGCGGCCGCTCAGCGGTTACCGGCTGGATCTGCGGCGGCAGTTCCGCCGCTACTGGCAGCAGCTGGATAGGCGGCGTTTATCTCCTGGCTGGCTGCGCCTGCAGCATCACTTTTTGCAAAACACGCCACCCTCACCGCTGAAGCTGGCGCCGCTGCACATGGACATCCATCCGGGCAATTTGCTCGCGACCGGCGAGGGGCTGCGGCTGATCGACTGGGAATATGCCGCCGACGGTGACGTGGCGCTGGATATCGCCGCGCTGTTTCGCGGCAACGGCTGGTCGGCCGAGGAGCAGCAGCGCTTTTTGCAGCACTACGCGCGCCAGGGCTATCACGACGTCGCCCGGCTGCAGGCGCAGGTGCGGCGCTGGCTGCCGTGGGTGGATTATCTGATGCTGCTGTGGTTTGAAGTGCGCTGGCAGCAGAGCGGCGACGCCGAATTTTTGCGCTGGGGCGCGGCGGTGCGCCAGCGATTCTGTTTATCATCATCTGAATTCTGAACGAACAATAATGAAGTGAGGTGCCCGTGGGCCCAGTAATGCTAGATGTCGCCGGCTACGAGCTGGATGCAGAAGAACGCGAAATATTGAAACACCCGCTGGTTGGCGGATTGATCCTGTTTACCCGCAACTTCCACGATGCGGAGCAACTGCGTGAGCTGGTGCGCCAGATCCGCGCCGAATCGCACGATCGGCTGGTGGTGGCGGTGGATCAGGAGGGCGGACGCGTACAGCGCTTCCGCGAGGGCTTCACCCGCCTGCCGGCGGCGCAGTCGTTCGCCGCGTTGCACGATGCGCAGGAAGGCGGCCGGCTGGCGCAGGAGGCCGGCTGGCTGATGGCGGCGGAAATGATTGCGCAGGATATCGACATCAGCTTTGCGCCGGTGCTGGACATCGGCCACGTCAGCGCGGCGATCGGCGAGCGTTCGTTCCATAGCGATCCGCAGCAGGCGTTGGCGATGGCGGAACGCTTCATCCTCGGCATGCACAGCGCCGGCATGAAAACCACCGGTAAACACTTCCCGGGGCATGGCGCCGTCAGCGCCGATTCGCACAAGGAAACCCCGCGCGATCCGCGGCCGCTGGCGCAGATCCGTGAGCACGACATGGCGATCTTCCGCGAGCTGATCAATCGCCAGCTGTTGGACGCCGTCATGCCGGCCCACGTCATCTATACTGAAGCGGACCCGCGTCCGGCCAGCGGCTCGCCGTACTGGCTGCAGCAGATCCTGCGTCAGGAACTGGGCTTCGACGGCGTAATTTTCTCCGACGATCTGTCGATGGAAGGCGCCGCCATTATGGGCAGCTACGCCGAGCGCGGCCAGGCGGCGCTGGATGCCGGTTGCGACATGATCCTGGTGTGCAACCACCGCGAAGGTGCGGTCAGCGTGCTGGATAACCTGTCCCCGGTCAAAGCAGAGAAGGTGAAGCGGTTATATCATCGCGGTCAGTTCACCCGTCAGGAACTGCGCGACTCCGAGCGCTGGCAGCAGGCGCACAAGGCGCTCAGCGCGCTGAGCGAACGCTGGGAGGAGCACAAGCAGCGTTCGCAAGGGTGAATCCAGGCGCCGCATCGCGGCGCAGAGCGGAAATGATGAGGGCCGCGCCCGCGGCCCTTGGCTTGTTGCGAGGATCCACATGATTATCTATTTGCACGGCTTCGATTCCACCAGTCCCGGCAATCATGAAAAGGTGTTACAGCTGCAGTTTATCGATCCGGACGTGCGCTTTATCAGCTACAGCACGCTGCATCCGCGTCACGACATGCAGCATCTGTTGAAAGAGGTGGACAAGGCGGTGCAGCAGGGCGGCGACGCGCACCCGTTGATCTGCGGGGTCGGCCTCGGCGGCTTCTGGGCGGAGCGCATCGGCTTCCTGTGCGGCATTCGCCAGGCGATGTTCAACCCCAATCTGTACCCGGAAGAGCACATGCACGGCAAGATAGACCGGCCGGAAGAGTATCGCGATATCGCCACCAAGTGCGTGGAGGACTTCCGCGAGAAGAATCGCGATCGCTGCCTGGTGGTGCTGTCGCGGCAAGACGAGGTGCTGGATAACCGGCGCAGCGCCGAATTGCTGCATCACTACTACGAAATCGTCTGGGATGAACAGCAGACGCACAAGTTCAAAAACATCTCACCCCATCTGCAGCGGATCAAGGCGTTCAAGGCGCTGGGTTAACAGTTTCATAACGCTGCCGCGAGCCGCGCCCACCGTTTTGTACCGACGGAAAGTGCGGCTTTTTTGTACGCCAAGGTAAAGTTTTTCGTGGCAATCGGCAAAATTTAAAACTGTGACTCAGCGCTAACTATTTGAATCACAATCCCCAAAAAATCCCCGCGTCCAGCCTTTAACCAAAAAAATTTGATGTACGTCAATTTTGGTATGACCAAATAACCTCACATGTTATTCTGGCCTTAGAGAGCCGATTTATTTTAAGCGAACCCTATGTATTCTAAGGATATTATTTATTTACCCTGGAATAACAAATGGTTCACATTTAGGGGGTTATTTTGACAACGCCAAAGAAGAAAATCGTTATTGTTGGCGGCGGCGCCGGTGGCTTGGAGCTGGCGACCAGCCTGGGCCATAAACTTGGCCGCAAGAACAAAGCGGAGATCACGCTGGTGGATCGCAACCACAGCCATTTGTGGAAACCGCTGCTGCACGAAGTGGCGACCGGTTCCCTCGATGACGGCGTGGATGCGCTCAGCTACCTGGCGCACGCGCGCAATCACCATTTCAGCTTCCAACTGGGGTCGTTGACCAACATCAACCGCGAGACGCAAACGCTGCAGCTGGCGCAGATCTGCGACGAGCAGGGCGGCGAACTGGTGCCGGCGCGTGAACTGCCGTACGACATCCTGGTGATGGCGCTGGGCAGCACTTCGAACGATTTCGGTACGCCGGGCGTGAAAGAGCACTGCATCTTCTTGGATAACCCGCATCAGGCGCGTCGTTTCCACAACGAAATGCTCAACCTGTTCCTGAAGTTCTCGGCCCAGCCGGGGCAAAAAGAGCGGGTCAACATCGCCATCGTCGGCGGCGGCGCCACCGGCGTTGAGCTGTCCGCCGAACTGCACAACGCGGTGAAGCAGCTGCACAGCTACGGTTTCGAAGGCCTGGACAACAGCGCATTGAACGTGACGCTGGTGGAAGCCGGCGAGCGCATTCTGCCGGCGCTGCCGCCGCGCATTTCCGCTGCGGCGCACCAGGAGCTGATCAAACTGGGCGTGCGCGTGCTGACCAACACCATGGTGACCAGCGCCGATGCCAAAGGCCTGAACACCAAAGGTGGCGAGTTCATCGATGCCGATCTGATGGTATGGGCGGCCGGCATCAAGGCGCCGGACTTCATGAAAGACATCGGCGGCCTGGAAACCAACCGCATCAACCAGCTGGTGGTGGAGCCGACGCTGCAGACCACGCGCGATCCGAACATCTTCGCCATCGGCGACTGCGCCTCCTGCCCGAAAGAGGGCGGCGGTTTTGTGCCGCCGCGCGCTCAGTCGGCGCACCAGATGGCCTCGCGCTGCGCCACCAATATTCTGGCGCTGATGAACGGCCAGACGCTGAAGCCATATGTGTATAAAGACCACGGCTCGCTGGTGTCGCTGTCGCGCTTCAGCACCGTCGGCAGCCTGATGGGCAACCTGATGCGCGGTTCGATGATGGTGGAAGGGCGCATCGCGCGCTTCGTTTACATCTCGCTGTACCGCATGCACCAGGTGGCGCTGCACGGCTACATCAAAACCGGCCTGATGATGCTGGTAGGCGGCATCAACCGGGTGATCCGCCCGCGTCTGAAAATGCACTGATCCTGCCTTTGTCGACCAACCCGCGCCGGTTCGCCCGCGCGGGTTTTTTTATGGCGGCGCGAGGCGAACGGCGGCGGTTGTTTGATTCTTCAGCATAAGCTGTCGTCGGTATGGGTAAAATTCTTAAGATTCCTCCTAAACAGCGGCGAAACGGCCGTTTTCCCGCATTTTTGGTCCCCTTGTCTTATTGCGGGCCCTCAAATCATTGTGCAGACTTTACCTCGTTTACAGACGGCGCGTCGCGCACGCCGTAAACCGGGATACCGCAAGCCGCCCATGCGCAAAATAATAAGCGCGGTGCAGCCGGTCACAGACCCCGGACAAAATGCGTGGTAACACTTTCAGGAGGTTTCCTGTGAACAAGTCAATGTTAGCCGGTGTTGGGATTGGTATCGCTGCCGCTCTGGGGATTGCCGCGGTAGCCAGCCTGGACGTCTTTTCTGCCGGTCCGCAGTACGCGCAGGTGCTCGCCGCAACGCCGATTAAAGAAACCATCAAAACGCCGCGTCAGGAATGCCGCAACGTCACCGTTACGCACCGTGCGCCGGTGCAGGATGAAAACCGCATCGCCGGTTCTGTGCTGGGCGCAGTGGCGGGCGGCGTGATCGGCCACCAGTTCGGCGGCGGTCGCGGGCGCGACGTGGCGACCGTGGTCGGCGCGCTGGGCGGCGGCTATGCCGGCAACCAGGTGCAAGGGGCGATGCAGAACAACGACGTCAGCACCAGCGTTCAGCAGCGTTGCAAAACGGTCTACGACAAGTCTCAGAAAATGCTGGGTTATGACGTGACCTACAAGATCGGTAATCAGCAGGGCAAGATCCGCATGGATCACGATCCGGGCACGCAAATCCCGTTGGATAAAAACGGCCAGCTGGTGCTGAACAGAGCCTGATCGCCACATTCGAATTAAGCCCGCGGGCAGTGTTAGTTCTGATCGTTTAACCCGGTTAAGCGAGCGGCGTTAACATTGACGCGGGTTTCTGTTTTCTGCCTGCCCAAAAATTTGCGATCGTTCTAATGTCTGCGTGCGATATCACTGGGCAAAACTTCAAAAAAGCCCCCGCGTTTGTTATATTATTGTGCAATTAAGCGGTGTGTTCGGCGCCAATCGCCGCACCGGTAAAACCCGAGTATTTCGTCTCGCAGAGATAACGACATGTTAGATTTTCGCTTTCCGACAGCGTTGCAAATGGTCCTTAGCGTCGCCGTAGCTGAGAAGCAGGGCATGCGTTCGACGAGCGCCACCCTCGCCGCCGCTCTGGAAGCCAACCCCAGTTTTATCCGCAAACTGATGGTCCCGCTGACCAAAGATGGCATCATCGTTTCCACCCTGGGCCGAAACGGCTCTATCCACCTTGGCCGCCCGGCGGAAGAGATCACCCTGCGGGACATCTATCTGGCGGTGATCGACGACAAGCGCATCTGGGCTTCCCGCCCTGAAGTGCCGGCCCGCTGCCTGGTGAGCGCCAACGCCTGCTGGTATTTCAAATCGGTGGTGAACGAGGCCGAGCAGGCTTCGCTTGCGGTGCTGGCGCGCCACACCGTGGCCGATTCGCTGGCCGAACTGGAGCGGGGCGACAAGCGCGCCTGCGCGGAATACGCCGCCGAGCAAGAGGCCGAAGCCGCCGATAAATAATCGCGGATCGCATGCATAAAAAAGGTCGGGCAATGCCCGACCTTTTTGCATGTTAAGACGGTGATTACGCCGTCTGCGGCTGCGCTTTGCGTGCCACCAGGCGCCGCAGGGTGACGTAGAACACCGGCGTCAGGAACAGCCCGAACAGGGTGACCCCCAACATGCCGGAGAACACCGTGATGCCGGTGACGCCACGCACCTCGGCGCCGGCGCCGTGGCCGAGGATCAGCGGGATGGTGCCGGCGATGAAGGCGATGGAGGTCATCACGATCGGCCGCAACCGCAGGCGACAGGCCTCCAGCGCCGCCTCGACGATGCCTTTGCCCTGCATTTCCAGCTCGCGGGCGAACTCGACGATCAGAATGGCGTTTTTGCAGGCCAACCCCATCAGAACGACCAGCCCGACCTGCACGAACACGTTGTTGTCGCCGCCGGTCAGCCACACCCCGAACAGCGCCGACAGCATGGTCATTGGCACGATCAGGATCACCGCCAGCGGCAGCGTCCAGCTCTCATACAGCGCCGCCAGCGCGAGGAACGCCAGCAGCACCGCCACCGGGAATACCACCAGCGCGGCGTTGCCCTGGGTCGATTGTTGGTAGCTCAGATCGGTCCACTGGATATTCATGCCGTTCGGCAACAGCTTGCCGGCCATCTGCGTCAGCGCGCCCATCGCCTGGGTTGAAGAGAGCACGCGCGGATCGGCGTCGCCGATCAGGTCCGCCGCCGGGAAGCCGTTATAGCGGATCACCGGATCCGGACCGTAGGTGGTGCCGATGCTGACCATACTGCCGATCGGCACCATTTCGCCCTTGTCGTTGCGGGTGCGCAGGTTGGCGATGTCCTCCACGCTGTCGCGGAACTGGCCGTCGGCCTGCGCCATCACCTTCCAGGTGCGGCCGTAGCGGTTGAAGTCGTTGATGTAAGACGAACCGAGGTAGGTCTGCAGCGTGCTGAACAGCGCATTAAGCGGTACCCCTTGCGCCTTGGCCTTGTCGCGATCGATTTTGGCGTCCAGCTGCGGCACGTTGGCCTGATACGAGGAGATCGGGAACCCCATCCCCGGCGTTTGCATAATGGCGCCGGACATGGTGTTGATCGCCGTTTGCAACGCGCCGTAGCCCAGCCCGGCACGATCCTGCACGTACAGCGAATAGCCGGAGCCTTGGCCAATGCCGAGGATCGGCGGCGGCATGATTGAGAAGGCGAAGCCTTCCTGAATCTGTGAAATGCGCGTGTTGATCTCGGCGTTGATCTGCGCCGCGGTGCGGGTACGGGTGCTCAACGACTCCAGCGCGAAGAACACCGTGCCGGTATTCGGCGTATTGGTGAACTGCAGCGCATTCAGGCCGGGGAAGGCCACCGCATCGGTGACGCCGTCCACGCTCAGGCCGATGGCGCTCATCTTGCGGATCACTGCATCGGTGCGCTCCAGCGAGGCGCCTTCTGGCATCTTAACGCCGCCGATCAGGTACAGCTTGTCCTGCGTCGGGATAAAGCCGCCGGGTACGGTCTTGAACATCACGCCGGCGGCGGCCAGCAGCAGCAGATAGACGACGAACACCGCGCCGCGCCGGCCCAGCACGCGGGAGACGCCGCGCTGATAGCGTTGCGAGCCGCTGGCGAAGAAGCGGTTGAACGGCCGGAACAGCCAGCCGAACAGCCGGTCAATCAGGCGTGACGGCAGATCTTTCGGCGCGCCGTGCGGTTTAAGCAAGCGCGCCGCCAGCGCCGGCGACAGGGTCAGCGAGTTGATGGCGGAGATCACCGTCGAGATGGCGATGGTGACGGCGAACTGCTTGTAGAACTGACCGGTGACGCCGGAGAGGAACGCCATCGGCACGAACACCGCGCACAGCACCACGGCGATGGCAATGATCGGACCGGAGACCTCGCGCATCGCCTGGTGCGCCGCCGCCAGCGGCGACAGCCCCTCTTCGATATTACGCTCGACGTTTTCCACCACCACGATAGCGTCATCCACCACGATGCCGATCGCCAGCACCAGTCCGAACAGGCTGAGGGTATTGAGCGAGAAGCCCAGCATATACAGCGCGGCAAAGGTGCCGACCACGGAGATCGGGACCGCCAGCAGCGGAATGATCGAGGCGCGCCAGGTCTGCAGGAACAGAATGACCACCAGCACCACCAGGATCACCGCTTCCAGCAGGGTATCCACTACCGCGCGGATCGAATCGCGTACGAACACCGTCGGATCGTAAGGCGATTTCCAGCTCATGCCGTCCGGGAAGCGGGTCGCCAGCTCGGCCATCTTGCCGCGCACCGCGTCAGACAGCTCGATGGCGTTGGCGCCCGGCGACTGGAAGATACCGATACCGACCGCATCCTTGTTATTGAGCTGGGCGCGCAGCGCGTAGCTGCCGGAGCCCATTTCGATGCGCGCCACGTCGCGCAACCGTACGATCTCGCCGTTGTCGCCGCTCTTGAGGATGATGTTGCCGAACTCTTCTTCGGTTTGCAGGCGGCCCTGGGCGTTGATCGACAGCAGATAGTCGCTGCGCGTCGGCATCGGCTCCGCGCCGAGCTGGCCGGCGGAGACCTGCACGTTTTGTTCCTGCATGGCGCTCACCACGTCGGAGGCGGTCAGGCCACGCGCGGCGACCTTGTTCGGATCGAGCCAAATGCGCATCGCGTACTCACCGGCGCCGAAGATCTGCACCTGGCCGACGCCCGGCAGACGGGCGAGCTCATCCTTGACCTTCAGGGTGGCGTAGTTACGCAGGTACAGCGAGTCGTACTTGCCGGAAGGCGAGACCAGATGCACCACCAGCGTCAGCGCCGGGGACTGCTTCTGAGTGGTGATGCCCTGGCGGCGCACGTCTTCCGGCAGGCGCGCTTCGGCCTGCGCCACGCGGTTTTGCACCTGTACCTGCGCCTGATCGGGATCGGTGCCGGGGCGGAAGGTGACGGTGGTCACCAGCACGCCGTCGGAACCGGCGACCGATTTCATGTACATCATGTTTTCGACGCCGTTGATCGCTTCTTCCAGCGGCGTGGCCACCGTTTCAGCGATCTCTTTCGGGTTGGCGCCCGGGTATTCGGCGCGCACCTGCACGCTGGGCGGTACCACGTCCGGGTACTCGCTGATCGGCAGCAGCGGGATGGCGATCGCCCCGGCGACAAAAATCAGGATCGACAGCACCGCGGCAAAGATCGGCCGGTCGATGAAAAAACGGGAAAAGTCCATGGGTCAGAAGTCTCTGCTGGGAGCTTAGTTAAGTGCGGAGGCGATAGGGTTCATGGCGACGGCTTTCGCGTCGACCGGCATGCCCGGCATAAACACTTTCTGCATGCCGTCGACGATCACCCGATCGCCGTTTGCCAACCCTTTCTGCACGATGCGTAACCCTTCGGCCATGCGGCCCACGTCGATGTCGCGGCGCTGCGCCTTGCCGTCTTTATCGACGATGTAAACGAACTTGCGGTTCTGGTCGGTCATCACCGCTTTATCGTCGATCAGCATGGCGTTGAACTCGGCGCTGCCGGGCATCTGTACCCGGGCGAACAGCCCCGGCGTGAAGCGGCGATCGCGGTTGTCGAGCAGGGCGCGCATGCGGATGGTGCCGGTCCCGGCGTTCAGCTGGTTATCGGTGAAATCCACCAGCCCCTGATGCGGGGTGCCGTCTTCGCCTACCAGGCCGACTTTCACCGGCAGGCGCGCGTCGTGCCGGCCCTGCTGCTGATAGCGCAGGAAGGTGGCTTCATCCACGTCGAAATAGACGTAGACCTTGTCGAGCGACACCAGCGTCGTCAGCACGCTGGCGCTGTCGCCGGTGGTGACCAGGTTGCCGGCGGTGATCATTGCGCGGCTGGCGCGCCCGTCAATCGGCGCGGTAACGCGGGTAAAGTCGAGATTCAGCTGCGCCATGTCGAGCTGGGCCTGTGCCGCCAGCACGTTGCTTTGCGCCTGCGCGGCGGACGACCGGCGCTGCTCCCAAACTTCCTGAGAGATGGCCTGAGTGCCGATCAGTTTCTCGGTGCGAGAAGATTCGCTGCGCGCCAGGGCGGCCTGGTTGCGTGCCCGCACCAGCTCGGCCTGCGCCTGTTCGCGTGCGGCGCGGTAGGTGCGATCGTCGATGGTGAACAGCACCTGGCCTTTCTTCACCTCGTCGCCTTCGGTGTAGTTGACCCGCTCGATGTAGCCGGAGACCCGTGGGCGCAGCTGCACGCTTTGCACCGCTTCGACCCGGCCGTTGAAGGCATCCCATTGGCTGATGGGCTTGACCACCACGCTGGCGGCGCTGACCACCGGCGGCGGTGGCGGGGCGTTATGCGCGACGCTGTTGTCGCACCCGGCGAGCAGGGTGGCCAGCAGCGCCACCCCGGAGAGCCGCTGGCCCAGAGCGACGGCGCGCGTGCGGCCTCCGGCGTTGAACGATGAGTTTGGTTGATTTGCCATTATTTTTATTCCGATAAGTAAGCGCGGTCAGGCCCCATACCCGGCCCTGTTCTCCGGGATTCGCCCCCGCGCCGGCGTGCGGCGAGGGGGCGGCTGCGTCGTGCAGCGGCGCAGCGTTAGGTTTTGAAACACATTGGTGTCACATTAATGTATCAATATCGGTTACATTAATTGGGTGGAGTATAGTGGCGGCTTTCTGGTAAATGCAATAATAAAAATTGCATTTAAAGCGAAACTGTTGCAACGTATGTGCATCGGGCAGAGGGTGACCCTGCCGAATGATGGGAGCATCAGCATGAACACTACGGGCTTTATTACCGATTTGAAGGCGTGGATCGACAACAATCTGGAAGAGAAACTGGATATCAACACCGTGGCGGACCGCGCGGGCTATTCCAAATGGCATCTGCAGCGCATGTTCAAACGCCAGACCGGCTACGCGCTGGGGGAGTATATCCGCATGCAAAAACTGAAAGTGTCGGCGGAGCGCCTGGCCAACAGCGGCGAGCCTATCGTCAGCGTGGCGATTTCGCTCGGCTTCGACTCACAGCAGTCATTCAACCGCAGCTTCAAACGCCAGTTTGGCCAAACGCCGGGCGACTGGCGCCGCGCGTTGGCGCAGCCGGCGTCTATGGGGCGCACGCACCACTGAGCGGTTGGGCAGTGGGGATAAAAAAGCCTGAATTTGCGTTCGGGCTTTTTTGTCTCTATCCGTGGGGATTCAAAAGTTGTCGCAACTGCCTGACTTCGCCACCGTGTCGCTGTCGCGGCAGAATATGCGAATCGCCTCGTTGAGGGAGTTTGAACGAGAAGGCGTCCAGTAGTTTTCAATGACCAGGTAGCGAACGGTATGCTGGCGGGAGTGGAGGCCCAGGACGTTAAATATGCCTTCAATAGCGGCAAGTACAGGGTTTGACGAGTCGATTTCATAACGAATATCGACGATGGCCGCCTCCGGCGCCATCCAGGTGCGATTGGAAAGCGGCGGCACGCGAAACTTGAATGAGGAGTTCGCGGATAGGCGTTGGCCATCAAGCTCTTTAAATTCTGCGGCGGGAACATAGCTCTGGTTGCCGCCCGGCAAGGTAATCTGCCCTTTTTCATCGCGGGTGGCATACACATCCTCGGTGACTTTGTAGATCACTTGCTGGACGTCGGGGGGAATGATGCGGAAGGATTTTACGGTACGATCCGAAGGCGTGTCGTTTGTCAGTTGGAACTCATAGGCTCTTCCGACGGATTGAACGAAAGCTAATGAAACGCTGCCGGCGAAGTACTGATAGGCGGCGCCCAATATCGCCACGAGAATCCCCGATCCTACCAAAAATGCCGATATTTTCGCCAAACGGTTATTCGATTTTTCTTTAACGGGGCCTGTCTTTGGCCGCGGGGCATTGCCTTTCTTCTTACGCGCCACGTTTCTCCCTTGCATTACGCATTGGCCTATCTTTATGAGGGCATTATGGTCGACAGCTTATGCCGCTGTCGAGGGGCTCCCTCCCGGTCGGTGCGCCATGCATACAAAAAAGCCTGAACGTGAGTTCAGGCTTCTTCGTAGAATATGGCGGTGAGGGAGGGATTCGAACCCTCGATACACTTTCGCGTATACACACTTTCCAGGCGTGCTCCTTCAGCCACTCGGACACCTCACCATATTTTTTTGTTGCGAAATCATCGCTGCAACGGGGCGCTACTATAGGGAGTGGGGCCGATCCGGTCAAGAATAATTTCTGTGTTTTTGTTCGTCCGCTCAAGCCGTGCGCACTTTGCTGAAAACTGCGGCGAACGGCAGGGCAGATGTCATGAATGGGCGAGAAAATTAGCGGTAAGGTTCGTGGATAACCGGCGGAAATGGGGATCACTGTCGCAGAGGGGGAAAGATGCTCGCCCCTCTCGGCGGTGCACCATGCAAAAAAAAAGCCTGGACGTGAATCCAGGCTTTCTCTTTGAATTTGGCGGTGAGAGAGGGCTTGATTCGCTGCGCTCACCCTGCGGGCCGCCGTTGGCGGTCCAAAACGCAGGCGTTTTGTCGAACCCTGTCGAGGCTTCTCGCCCCTCTCGGCGGTGCACCATGCAAAAAAAAGCCTGGACGCGAATCCAGGCTTTTTTTTTAAATTTGGCGGTGAGAGAGGGGTTCGAACCCTCGATACACTTTCGCGTATACACACTTTCCAGGCGTGCTCCTTCAGCCACTCAGACACCTCACCGTTTTGTTGTCGAAAACGCGTTGCGCTGTCGACGGGCGCTAATGTAGGAGAATCTGATCTCAGCGTCAACCCTCTTATTTCATTCTCATGACTGTTTAGCCAAACTTGCAGCAATTTGCTGATTTACCGAACGATATTCCCACTCTTGGCCACCGGCGGGCAGGGTAGGCAGCGGTTGGAATCCATGAAAGACGATTGTTTGACCTTTTTCTGTACAGATAGCTCAATATGTCGACAATGAGATTGGGTTGTTTGCTGTTATATGCATTAATACTGGATTATTAGTCAGATGTGTCGCTAAATGGAATCATGTCGGCGCGGCGTTTTTGGCAAGGAACATCACGACGCCGCGCAGATTGCCGGGTGACAGGCCGGCGATATCGCAGACAGGGACAGACTCATTACATAATAATGCAGTAGAGGTTCGTTTTGACTCCTTCAGATGCCATGCCGGCGCCGCAAGCGCGCCATGCCATTCCCCCCGGTGCGGGGGCACTGTTCTTCATCCAGATCTTCGCCACGCTCGGCTTCGCCGTGCTTTACTCTACGCTGGTGCTGTACGCCACCAAGCGGCTGGGCTTCAACGAAAGCAGCGCCAACGCCATGATGGGCGTGTTCGGCGCCTTCAACTATGGCCTGCACATGTTCGGCGGTTACCTCGGCGGCCGATTCCTCAGTAACCGCAATCTGTTCGTGCTCGGCATGGTGCTGCAGGTGATCGGCTGCGCGCTGATTGCCGTCGCGGGCGTGTGGGGGCTGTACTGGGGGCTGGCGATGTTCCTGACCGGCAGCGGCCTTAACGTCACCTGCATCAATATGATGCTCACCCAGCGTTTCAAGCCGGACGATGATCGGCGCGAATCGGCGTTCCTGTGGAACTACGCCGGTATGAACCTCGGGTTCTTCGTCGGCTTTACCGTCGCCGGGTATTTCCAACTGACGGAAAACTACCGCGCGCTGTTCCTGTTCGCCACGCTGGGCAACGCGGCGGCGATCATCGTCGCCGTCTGCCGCTGGCGCATTCTGGCGGATCTCAATACCCCGCTGCACGACGCCACCCGCAGCCAATACCGTTGGCGCATGCTGGTCGGGTTGGCGGTGCTGGTGGCGCTGGTGCCGATTATCCGCGTGATGCTGACCCATGCCGAGTTCAGCGGCCACTTCGTGATCGTGCTCGGCGCGCTGATCTTCCTGATGCTGTGCGTGGTGACCCTGCGCCACCATCCGCGCGATGAGCGCCGCAGAATGGCGGCCTATCTGATCCTGGCGCTGGGCTCGCTGGTGTTTTGGGCGCTGTACCAGCTGGCGCCGATGGGGCTGATGCTGTTCTCCGAGCACAACATCAACCTTAACGTTTACGGCATTCAGGTGGCGCCGCAGTGGATCCAGAACATCAACACGCTGGTGATCGTGGTGGGCGGCCCGCTGCTGGCCTGGTGGTTCAACCGCCTGCGCGCTCGCGGTTGCAACATCGACATTCCGCTGCAGTTCTCCGGATCGCTGTTCTGCATCGGTTTGGGCATGCTGGTGCTGCCGCTGGGTATCAGCATGGCGGGCGGCGACGGGCTGGTGGCATTCAAATGGATCGTTATCAGCTATGTGCTGCAAAGCGTCGGTGAATTGATGATCTCGCCGATCGGCTACGCCATGATCGGCAAGCTGGCGCCGCCGCGCTATCAGGGCGTGATGATGGGCTGCTGGATGATGGTGACCGGCGTCGCCTCGGTGCTGGCGGGCTACGTCTCCGGCCTGATGCCGGAAAACAGCGGCAGCACGCCGCTGCAAACCAACCCCGGCTACAGCGAAATCTTCAGCGCGCTGGGCTGGGGGGCGACGGGCGTTGGCGTGGCGATGCTGATTTTAATTCCGCTGCTGCGGCGCCTTATCCGGCGCGACGGCCCGTCCGCCGCCTGATTCGCTAACATGCACAACAGCCCCACTGGTCGGGGCTGTTTTTATTTTGGGCTTTAACGCTTGCATCCGGCGGCGAATCGCGGAAGGCTGGAGGAAAACCAATAAAAACAAACGGGAGCCCGCAGTATGAACATCATTTATTACCACCCCTTGTTTAACGCCCAGGAATGGCTGGCCGGCATCAAGCAACGCCTGCCGCAGGCCGAGATCCGCGAGTGGCAGCGTGGCGACGAGCGGCCAGCCGATTACGCGCTGGTGTGGCGCCCGCCGCACGAAATGCTGGCCAACCGCCGCGATCTGAAAGCGGTGTTCGCCCTCGGCGCCGGCGTTGACGCGATCCTCGATCAGGAGCGAAAGCACCCCGGCACGCTGCCCGCCGGCGTACCGCTGCTGCGGCTGGAGGATACCGGCATGGCGCAGCAGATGCAGGAATATGCGCTGAGCTATGTGCTGCGCTATTTCCGTCGTTTCGACGAGTATCAGGCGCTGCAGCAGCGGCAGGAGTGGCAGCCGCTCGATCCGCACTCGCTGGATGATTTTACCATCGGCATCCTCGGCGCCGGCGTGCTGGGGCAGAGCGTGGCGCGCAAGCTGACCGAGTTTGGCTTTAGCGTGCGCTGCTGGAGCCGCAGCGCCAAACAGATCGATGGCGTGCAAAGCTTCGCCGGGGAGGCGCAGCGCGCGGCCTTCCTCGACGGCGTCAAATTGGTGATCAACCTGCTGCCCAATACGCCGGAGACCGTCGGCATCCTCAACCGCGAGCTGTTCGCGCAGTTGAGCACGGGCGCCTATCTCATCAACATCGCGCGCGGCGCGCATCTGGTGGAGGCCGATCTGCTGGCAGCGCTGGAGCAGGGGCAGCTGGCCGCCGCCACGCTGGACGTGTTCGTCCGCGAGCCGCTGCCGCAGGATCACCCGTTCTGGCGTCATCCGCGTGTCACCATTACCCCGCATATTGCTGCCATCACGTTGCCGCAGCAGGCGATGGATCAGATCGCCGCCAACATCCGCGCGCTGGAGGCGGGGCATGCCCCGGCCGGCGTGGTAGACAGGCAGCGGGGGTACTGATCCTTCAGCCGCCGTTCGGTAACTGATAAGCTGTTATCGTCATCGCGCCTGTCCGTACCTTTGCGGGCGGGCCCTCTGGAAGGAGAAACAATGTACCCCGTTGATTTGCATATGCACACCGTCGCCAGCACCCACGCCTACAGCACGCTGCACGATTACATCGCCGAAGCCCAGCAGAAAGGCATCAAGCTGTTCGCCATCACCGATCACGGCCCGGACATGGCCGATGCGCCTCACTACTGGCACTTTATGAACATGCATGTGTGGCCGCGCCTGGTGAACGGCGTGGGCATCTTGCGCGGCATCGAAGCCAACATCAAAAACCTGCAGGGCGACATCGACTGCACGGGCCCGATGTTGACCGCCACCGACGTAATCATCGCCGGTTTCCATGAGCCGGTGTTTGCGCCGCAGGATAAAGCGTCCAATACTGAAGCGATGATCGCCGCAATGGCGCAGGGGGACGTGCATATCATCAGCCACCCCGGCAACCCGCGCTACCCGATCGACATTCCCGCCGTCGCGGCGGCGGCGGCCAAATACGAGGTGGCGCTGGAGCTGAATAACTCGTCGTTCACCCACTCCCGCAAGGGCAGCGAGGCCAACTGCCGGGCGATCGCCGCCGCGGTGCGCGATGCCGGCGGCTGGCTGGCGCTGGGCTCGGATTCGCACGTCGCCTTTTCGCTGGGTAACTTTGAGCACTGTGAGCGCATTATCGAAGAGGTGGGCTTCCCGCAGGAGCGCATTCTCAACGTCAGCCCGCGCCGGTTGCTGGACTTTCTCGAGCGGCGCGGCAAGCCGGCGATTGCGGAATTGGCCGATTTGTGACATCGTCCCGGCAAAATTTTCCGTATTGTATAAGGCATTATCATGAATGAGTTTTCCATTGTCTGCCGCGTGCTGGGTACGCTGTTCTACCGTCAGCCGCAGGATCCGCTGCTGGTGCCGCTGTTCGCGCTGATCAAAGAGGGCAAGCTGCAGCAACATTGGCCGCTGGAGCAGGATGACCTGCTGAAGCGCCTGCAGCAGGGCTGCGACGTCAACCAGCTGGCGACCGACTTCAACGCGATGTTCGTCGGCAGCGAATGCAGCGTGTCGCCGTTCCGCTCCGACTACGTTGAAGGTGCCAGCGAGGCGGAAGTGCGCACCTTCCTCCAGCAGCGCGGCATGCCGCTGGCGGAGGCGCCGGCCGACCATTTCGGCCAGCTGCTGCTGGCGGCGTCCTGGCTGGAAGATCAGTCGCAGGAAGATGAAGCGCAGGCGCAGATCGCGCTGTTCGACGAGTTTCTGCTGCCGTGGTGCGGCCGCTTCCTCGGTAAAGTGGAAGCGCACGCCACCACCGGTTTCTACCGCACGCTGGCGCTGATGACCCGCGACGCCATCCAGGCGATGCGCGACGAGCTGGCGGAGTACGAGCAGGACGACGAAGCGGGCGACGAAGAAGCGTAACGCCGCAGCTTATCCCGGCGGGCCGCCCGGCCCGCCGATCCGCTAAACACAGGTTTGCATCCCCCAGACGTAAATTGACAAAAGATCCCCTAATCTGGCGGTTTACCGTCGGTTCGGCCGCGCCTGCGCGCCGCGCTTTTTCACGCAAGGGGTAGATGATGAAAAGTAACTGGATGCAGCAGATTCAAACGTTGATCGGGCAGAAGGCCGGCGCGATGGGCGGAGCAGAAAGCATCGGCAAGCTGCTGGCGCCCACGGCGCTGGGCGGCCTGGTCGGCGTGCTGTTGGCCAACAAATCCTCGCGCAAGCTGGTGGGCAAGTTCGGCAAGAATGCGCTGATCGTCGGCGGCAGTGCGGCGGTGGGGGCGGTGCTGTGGAACAAGTACAAGCAGCGGGTGAAGGAGACCCATCAGGGCGAACCGCAGTTCGGTTTGCAAACCACCCCGGTGGATCTGCGCGCCAAACGCCTGGTGCAGGCGCTGGTGTTCGCCGCCAAGAGCGACGGCCATATCGATGCCGACGAGCAGCGCGCCATCGATCACAGCCTGGCGCAGCTGCAGGTGGGGGAGGAGGCGCAGAGCTGGGTGCAGGAAGCGCTCGATCAGCCGCTCAACCCGGAATTGATCGCCCGCAGCGTGCAAAACGAAGACGAGGCGCTGGAGGTTTACTATCTGAGCTGCCTGGTGATCGACGTCGATCACTTTATGGAGCGCGGCTACCTCGATGCGCTGGCGCAGGCGCTGAAGATCCCGGCGGACGTCAAGCAGGGCATCGAGAGCGACGTCAACGAGAAAAAACGCGAGCTGGCATAGCGCCGCTTGGCAAGCCGGGGGGAATCGTGTCACTCTTGCCGCAATCTATGTAAGCGGATGATTTAGCAATGATGACCCCACCGAAAGCGGAAAAACGCCCTTATCCCATCACCATCCACGGCGACACGCGCGTGGATGACTATTACTGGCTGCGCGACGACGAGCGCGCAGACCGCCAGGTGCTGGACTACCTGCAGGCGGAGAACGCCTACACCGATGCGATGCTGAAACCGCAGCAGGCGCTGCGCGAAACTCTGTACGAAGAGATGGTGGCGCGCATTCCGCAGCAGGAACATTCGGTGCCTTACGTGCGCCACGGCTATCGCTATCAGACGCGCTATGAGCCGGGCAACGAATACGCGATTTCCGTGCGCCAGCCGCAGGCCGAGAGCGAGCACTGGGAGGTGCTTATCGACGGCAATCAGCGCGCCGAGAACCACGAGTTTTACACCTTGGGCGGGCTGGACGTCAGCCCCGACAACCAGCGGCTGGGGGTGGCGGAGGATTTCCTGTCGCGCCGCCAGTATGACATTCGCTTCAAGAACCTGGCCGACGGCAGCTGGGCGGACGAAGTGCTGGAGAACACCTCCGGCAGCTTCGAGTGGGCCAACGGCTCCTCGACGGTGTACTACGTGCGCAAGCACGCCAAGACGCTGTTGCCGTATCAGGTCTATCGCCACGTGGTGGGCAGCGATCCGCAGCAGGACGAGCTGATTTACGAAGAGCGGGACGATACTTTCTACGTCGGGCTGGAGAAGACCACCTCTGAGCGCTTTATCCTGATCCACCTGAGCAGCACCACCACCTCGGAGATCCTGCTGCTGGACGCCGATCGTGCGGACGCCAAGCCGCAGCTGTTCGTGCCGCGCCGCAAGGATCATGAGTACGCCATCGATCACTATCACCAGCATTTCTACATCCGCTCCAACAAGGACGGCAAGAACTTCGGCCTGTACCAAAGCGAACAGGCGCACGAAGCGCAGTGGCAGACGCTGATCGCCCCGCGCGCCGACGTGATGCTGGAGGGCTTCAGCCTGTTCCGCGACTGGCTGGTGGTGGAGGAGCGCAGCGCCGGCCTGACGCTGCTGCGCCAGATCCACTGGCAGACTGGCGAAGAGAAGCGCATCGCCTTCGACGATCCGACTTACACCACCTGGCTGGCGTATAACCCGGATCCGGAGACCGCGCTGCTGCGCTACGGCTATTCGTCGATGACCACCCCGACCACGCTGTACGAGCTGAACATGGACAGCGGCGAGCGGACGATGCTCAAACAGCAGGAAGTGAAGAACTTCACGCCGGAAAACTACCGCAGCGAGCGAGTGTGGGTGAAGGCGCGCGACGGCGTCGAGGTGCCGGTCTCGCTGGTGTATCGCCAGGACCGCTTCCAGCGCGGCGCCAACCCGCTGATGGTGTACGGCTACGGCTCCTACGGCAGCAGCATGGATCCGGCGTTCAGCGCCAGCCGCCTGAGCCTGCTCGATCGCGGTTTCGTGTTCGTGCTGGCGCACATTCGCGGCGGCGGCGAGCTGGGGCAGCTGTGGTATGAAGACGGCAAGCTGTTCAACAAGCAGAACACCTTCAACGATTTTATCGACGTGACTGAAACGCTGGTCGCCCAGGGATACGGCGACGGCAAGCGGGTGTTCGCCATGGGCGGCAGCGCCGGCGGCCTGCTGATGGGGGCGGTAATCAACCAGGCGCCGCAGCTGTTCCACGGCGTGGTGGCACAGGTGCCGTTCGTCGACGTGGTGACCACCATGCTGGACGAGTCGATCCCGCTGACCACCGGCGAATACGACGAGTGGGGCAACCCGAACGAGCAGGCCTATTATGACTACATCAAGCAGTACAGCCCGTACGATCAGGTGAAGGCGCAGGCATACCCGCATCTGCTGGTGACCACCGGCCTGCACGATTCGCAGGTGCAGTATTGGGAGCCGGCCAAGTGGGTGGCCAAGCTGCGCGAGCTGAAAACCGACGATCGGCAGCTGCTTCTGTATACCGACATGGATGCCGGCCACGGCGGCAAGTCCGGGCGCTTCAAGGCCTATGAGGATATTGCGCTGGAGTACGCCTTTATTCTGGCGCTGGCGGAGTAACGGTATTCGGCGGGCGGCCTGCGCCGCCCGCCGTGTTAGCCAACCAGATAGTATTTCAGCGTGTGCTTCATGTCCGGGCTCAGATCGTCGATGGATTTCAGCATCCAGCGCAGATAGCCGGGATCTTCCTGGGCGATGCGATCGATCTCCTGCCCGCGATACTTGCCGAATTTGAACTTCTTCAGCAGCACCGGCTGTTCGGTGATCTGCACCATTTGCTCCGGCGTCCAGCCCGAATCCTTGATGATGCGTTGCAGCAGCGCGGCGGTGACGTAGCAGTCATACAGCGCGCGGTGCGGATACAGCGTGGCGTCTGCCGGTAGCTGCACATCCAGGTTCAGCGCATAGCGCAGATATTGGTTGCCGTACTTGATGTCCGGATACAACGTGCGCGCCAGCTTGAGGGTACATATCCAGGCGCCGTTCATCTCCGGCAGCACGCCGCGATCGAAAGCGGCGTTGTGCGCCACGTAGTAAGGGCTGCCCTGATAGCGGCCGATTGCCACCGCGATGCGAGGTTTGCCTTCCACCATTTGCTCGGTGATGTGATGAATCGCCATCGCATCGAGGCTGATGGGGCGATCCGGGCTGACCAGATCGCTCATCGGGTTGGTTAACTGACCGTCGAGCAGATCGAGGGAGGCCACTTCCACCACGCCGCCGTCCAGCCCGCAGGTCTCGGTATCTATTACGCGTAACGTCATGTTTTCCTCCGCGTTGCCGTCAGCCCTCAGCTTAACCGGCACAGGCGGCCGTGCCAACCGCACCCTCACTACAGGCAATAAAAAACCCGCCTTGGCGGGTTTAATGACGGATGGAAGGACGCTTACTCACCAGACGGATGCGCTTTTTTGGCGCGTTTCTCCGCACGTTTCTCAGCTGGGGTTTTCAACGGCTTCTTCTTCGCATTCTTTTTGCTATCCATTCCCTTGCTCATGATGGCCTCTCGTTACCTATGATTGGGTGGCTTGCTCAGCCATTAACCGCCTAAAGCCAAGAGGATGCAAGCGGCAAAGTGCAGGTTTAGGTTAACCGGCTGTTTGTGCATGAAATTTTGTTTTTGGATGACCGGGTGCTAAAAATAAATATTATGTTATAATGTTACACTTTTGGTGTTGGGAGAGCGCAATGACAGTCATGACGTTACCGGATGCGCAGCAACTGCTGGCCATGCCGGATTCTGATTATATGAACTCGGTTCAACGGGCGTTTTTCCGCCAACGGTTGCAGGACGAGCGGCAAAAGCTGCTGCTGCACATCGATGAGCTGAAAAAAGAGATCGACGGCGGCGAAGCGACGGGCGATGAAGCCGACAAGGCGGCGCGCGAAGAGGATCTGCGCCTGCTGTTCCGCCAGTTGGATCGCGAAAGCCGCCTGCTGCCGAAAATCGATGCGGCGCTGGCGCGATTGCAGAACGGCGAGTACGGCTACTGCCGGGAAACCGGCGAACCTATCGGGCTGGCGCGTCTGCTGCTGCGCCCGACGGCGGAGCTGAGCATCGAGGCGAAAACCGCACAGGAGATGCGTGAGCCGCATATGCGCAAAGGTGGCTAATTGAATCCCACCGGGGGGCGAATGTGCCCCTCAACCGATCGGACCTGTGGGCATTTTGCAGGCAGGTCGTTGTGATTTTGAGCAAACGCGCGCCGAGTTCTCGGCGCGCGTTCGAGTTTTCGGGTTTTACCGTTGACCTGCCGGGCGGCTTCCGCTTTGATGAAAGCATGACTCACAGAGAGACGGAAAGCGCCATGGAACAATTACGAGGTTTGTACCCGCCGTTAGCAGCATACGACAGCGGTTGGCTGGACACTGGGGATGGCCACCGGATCTACTGGGAGCTGAGCGGCAACCCGAACGGTAAACCGGCGGTCTTCATTCACGGCGGGCCGGGCGGCGGCATCTCCCCGCATCATCGTCAGCTGTTCGATCCGGAACGCTACAAGGTGCTGCTGTTTGATCAGCGCGGCTGTGGCCGCTCCCGTCCGCACGCCAGCCTGGACAACAACACCACCTGGCATTTGGTGGCCGATATCGAGCGGCTGCGCGACATGGCCGGCGTCGATCAATGGCTGGTGTTCGGCGGTTCCTGGGGATCGACGCTGGCGCTCGCCTATGCGCAGACCCACCCGGAGCGCGTCAGTGAAATGGTGCTGCGCGGCATCTTCACCCTGCGTAAGCAGGAACTGCATTGGTATTACCAGGACGGCGCGTCACGCTTCTTCCCGGACAAATGGGCGCGCGTGCTGTCCATTCTGTCGGATGAAGAGCGTAAAGACGTGATCGCCGCCTACCGGCAGCGGCTGACTTCGGCCGATCCGCAGGTGCAGCTCGAAGCGGCCAAGCTGTGGAGCGTGTGGGAAGGGGAAACGGTGACGCTGTTGCCGAGCCGCGAATCCGCTTCGTTCGGCGAGGATGATTTCGCCCTGGCGTTCGCCCGCATTGAAAACCACTATTTCACCCACCTGGGCTTCCTGGAGAGCGATGACCAGCTGCTGCGCAACGTGCCGCTAATCCGCCATATTCCGGCGGTGATCGTCCACGGCCGCTATGACATGGCCTGCCAGGTGCAGAACGCCTGGGATCTGGCTAAGGCCTGGCCGGAAGCGGAGTTGCATATCGTGGAAGGGGCGGGGCATTCGTTTGATGAGCCGGGCATCTTGCACCAGCTGATGATCGCCACCGACCGGTTCGCCGGCAAGTGACGTAAAAAACCCGCCGTTACGGCGGGTTTTTTGTTATTTGACCTTCGGCTCGTACGGCAGGCGCGAAAACCTGTGGGATTCCGCGCGGTAGTGCGCCACGCGCTCGCGAAAATAGTCGCGCAGCGCTTCCGGCTGCTCACGCTCCACCACTTCCGGGATCACCGGCATGTTGTAGCGCTCTTTGTACGCCACGCCTGAGGCGGCGAGATCCACGTTCACCCGGTCCATCTCTTCTTTAGACAGCTCGGCCAGATTGTAACCCACGCTATGCTCCTTACTTACTTTGCCGCTTTGAACCTGCGCAGAAGGTAATCCACCCGGCGGCGCTTGGCAAGCCCGTTGCGCCGCTGCCGTGGGCGATATTTATCCGGGAGTAATGCAATCTATTTATTCTTTTAAATAAGAATGATTCGCTTTTTGATTAAAATAAAAGATGAAAATAATTATCATGTTAATTCTCAATGTGGTGTTGATATTTTAATTTATTGATATATATGATTTTTATAATTAATGTGATTTGAGTGTAAATAAGGTGTTTTTATTTTTGCGGCAGCAGGGCATAATGCGCGGAAATTAAATTCATGACCTGCAAAATAAAAGGAATCATTATGCTGACGCAAGAAATGACTCAAAAGCTGAATGAGCAACTGAATCTGGAGTTCTACTCCGCCAACCTGTACCTGCAGATGAGCGCATGGTGCAGCGATAAAGGCTTTGAAGGCGCCGCCGCATTTCTTAAAGAGCACTCTCAGGAAGAGATGCAGCATATGCAACGTCTGTTCGACTACCTGAGCGACACCGGCTCTCTGCCGCTGCTGGGCAGCATCGCCGCACCGCCGGTAGCGTTCGAATCGCTGGCGGACGTGTTCCAGCAGACCTACGAACACGAACAGTTGATCACCCGTCAGATCAACGAACTGGCGCACGCCGCCATGACCGCACACGATTACTCCACCTTCAATTTCCTGCAGTGGTACGTGGCGGAGCAGCACGAAGAAGAGAAACTGTTCAAATCCGTGCTGGATAAGCTGGCGCTGGTGGGCACCAGCGGCAAAGGCCTGTTCTTCATCGACAAAGATCTGAAGAAAATGGGCGCGATGGGCCAGGGCGGCAACGGCCAGGCTTAATCCGCATCAGAACATCGAAAAACCGCGCGCGGGCGAGCCTGACGCGCGGTTTTTTTTACCCTGCGTTTATCGCGGTTATGCGGCGATACGTGCTGCCGGATCGCAAAATGCCAGTGATGCGCTCGACTTGCCGCAGCCTGGTCGTTATGATTTACCGCGATACGCTACAGGGATGGTAGAGTCAAAACAGCGGGTTAGCCGATACAACCCGTTTTTCTGTTTACCCGTGGCGCAATCACTTGCGGTGGGTTGGGGCCGCTGATACATCGCCTTGGCTGTGGCCTTAACCCTTATGACCCTCTTTATACTGTTAAGGGATACCACTGTGATCGGTAAAATTCGTTCCTCCTGTCGCCTGCTTTCCACCGTTTTCGTCCTGTTCGTCGGCCTGTCTTCGCAGCAAGCGCTGGCGCACGCCCATCTGAAAGTGGAAACGCCGAAGGCCGACGCCAGCGTCAGCCCGGCGCCGAAGGCGCTGACCCTCAGCTTCTCCGAAGGCATCGAGCCGAACTTCAGCGGCGTGAAAATCACTGGCCCGGACAACGCCGTGGTGAAAACCGGCAAGCTGCAGCTCGATCCGAACAACAACACCCAGGTCAACGTGCCGATCGAAGGCGAACTGAGCGCGGGCAAATACAACGTCAGCTGGCATGTGGTTTCGGTCGACGGGCATAAAACCAAAGGCCAGTACAGCTTCACCGTAAACTGATCGTGAGTCTGGCGACCCTGTTCGTTCTGTGTCGCTTGGTGCACTTTGCGGCGGTGATGCTGATGTTTGGCATCAGTCTGTTCACCGCCTTACTGTCACCGCAGCGCCTCTCCCCGATCCTCTCCCGCGATGTGCGCCCGCTGCTGCTTGCCGGCACCTGGATTGCCGGGCTTTCCGCCGTGGCGCTGCTGGCCATTCAGGCCGGGCAAATGGGCGACGGTTGGGAAGACGCCTGGCGGCTGGAGGTTTGGTGGGCGGTGCTCGGCACCACCTTCGGCGAAGTGTGGCGCTGGCATCTGGGCCTGTCGCTGCTGGCGATCCTGAGCCTGCTGCTGCCGGAAAGGCCGCGCGCGCAGGCGTTGGCGCTGTGTTCGGCGCTGCTGCTGGTCAGCCTGGCGTTCATCGGCCACGCGGCGATGCACGAAGGCACGCTGGGCGTGCTGCACCGCGCCAACCATGCGGTGCACCTGTTGGCCGCCGGTTATTGGTTCGGCTGCCTGGCGCCGTTGCTGGTTTGCCTGCGTTACCTGCAGCCGCCGCAGTGGCGCAACGACGCCATCACCACGCTGATCCGTTTCTCGCGCTGGGGGCACCTGGCGGTGGCGGCGGTGATCGTCACCGGCATCGTCAACAGCCTGATCATTCTCGGCGGTTGGCCGCTCAACCTCGGCTCGCCTTATCAGCGCCTGCTGCTGATCAAAACCGCGCTGGTGGCGCTGATGGTGATGGTGGCGCTGGCCAATCGCTACGCCATTGTGCCGGCAATGAGCCGCGTGCCGGCGCTGGCGCAGCGCGGCGTGGTGCTGGCCTGCTGGCTTGAAGTCGGGCTGGGGATGGTGGTGCTGCTACTGGTCAGTTTATTTGCAACCTATGCGCCGGTTTGACATTTCGGCTTGCCGCAACCGGGCAAGCTGCGGGAAAATCGACGTGAATAGCAACCTTAAGGCCAACACATGAAATCGGTATTACTCGGCATTACGCTGCTGGCAACCGCGACCGGCGCGCTGGCGGCAGACAAACTGGTGAACATCACCAAACTGGAATACGGCAAACAGTGGGCGTTCACCAAGGAAGAAGTGACGCTGCAGTGCCGCAGCGGCGGCGCGCTGTTCGTGCTCAACAACAGCACTCTGATGCAATACCCGCTCAACGACGCAGCGGAGCAGCAGGTGAAGAAGGGCCATCAGCGCGCGCAGCCGCTGGAGGTGATCCTGCTGGACGACCCTGCCGAACCGGGGAAAAAAATGAGCCTGGCGCCGTTTATTGAACGCGCCGAGAAGCTGTGCGCTGACTAATCGCTTGTTTGCCAACGCCTTGCCCAACGTGCGCGGATTGATGCGCATTTGCCGCATAGTTATTTCGTCACGAAACTATCACGCGGCCGCCGGGCGGCTGGCAAAACTGGCGCGGTAGGCTACTCTTAAAGTGCACGGCTGAACAAGCCCTGCATTAAATGCCAACTTTTAGCGCACGGCTCTCTCCCAAGAGCCATTTCCCTAGACCGAATATAGGAATCGTATTCGGTCTTTTTTTGTGTGATTGATTTATAAGTATTTTTTCTGAAAAATCGAAATTTACTCGAATTTTGATATTCGGTCTTTTACAGCATTACGTACTCCTTCCTCATCGTGTTGAGATATTTCAACGTCATCGTTTCTGATGAATGCCCAAGCAGTTTTTGCGCAAAGTCTTTCCCTCTTTCCTTTTCATACAGCCGGCCAGCCAAACTGCGGATCTCGTGAAAGGTCGGCGGACTTTCCTCGAACGACAAACCTGAAGCCTTCCGAGCCGCAACAAATTTTTTCGTTAGTCCATCAGGATGCAGTGAGCCATCAGGGCTGTTTTTGCGGATTCCTGCGCTGATCATAAAGTCTGTCGTGCTGACCAACCTGCAGCGATCGATCACTGTCCCTAGGCGGAGACCTGCAATTTTCAGCTCCAGATCGAGGGGGAGGGAAATCATGGCACCCGTCTTCCCTTGCTCGACAAGCAGTCGACCGTTTACGACATGGCTGAAACGCATCTGAGTTAGATCTTCGCGGTGTTGGCCAGAAACCAAAGCCAGATCCATCGCCAAGCCGAACCAGGGCGGCATTGTGTCTGCTGCACCACGAATAGGACTCAGTTAATGCTGGGGATGATCAGTGATGCTGACAATAAGTTATTGATAAAATGGATGAAGTATGTTCAAAAGATTCAGTAATTAGATGGGAATGGAAGTGAAGTGGTCATATGGCCGGAGCCGCCAAAATAAAGCCCTCATGGTAGAGGGCTGAATAGGTCAATTATTATTCGTTCCCAATGATGCAATGGCTGTATTACCAGAAATGAACAGGGAATATTCCTTATTGGTTGAGATTGGTTTAATCCCACTGCTGATCATACGAGAAAGCGCATTTTTATTGTTTTGTTCATTTCCGTAACCATGCAGTGTCTGCGGGAACCCTTTATTAATTAGCTGGAAAGAGGCTAGAAACTCAGATGCAGGGCTAAGGAAATAGCCTATTAATGGTTTGTTGCTCATTAGCAGTTTAGTTCTTTCATCTATATTGACTTGGCCAACTGTTCCGATGGTTTTTATTTCGTTATTAGTCATCAAGTCGCGACCAATCATGTTGAAAATGAAATCTTCATACTCGCGCTGTGATTTAATAGCGCTGCTTAGTTGAGCACTGAATGCAATTACTGTAATAACAGGAACAAGTGACAAATATTTCATTTTGGGTAAGAAGCAAACAACGGGGATCGCAATCAAAACAAGACACACAGAGAAGGAGACCAGAGTCCTTGGAAATACAGGTGCGTCTTTAAGAAATATGGTTGGCCCCATAAGTGAAACTAAAAACACAATTAAGGAAAGCACCCAATAAAGACCGAATGATAATGTCATTTTTCCATTATGGCGATTTGCAATTAGTGTGAAAATCAAACCACTAACGACTGGAATTAAAAAATAAATATAAACTGGCCCATAAAAATAAGATAGAACCATATCTTTTAATGCCATTGTCGTAGCTAGCAGATGTTCCAGCCCTTCAGAATTAGCTGATATGATCTCTGCACGTGAATTGCTTTTTGTAGCAAAAAACAACATGTAAACTAAGTAAAAAGAGATAAATAAAACTGTACTTTTAAATGTTTTATTTATAATCCCAGTAGCCTTGCAGTTATTTTTAACTGCTGCGATCATAATGTCCACAGCAAGTAAACCAATAAATATATTAGCGCATGGCTGATATAGGGTTAAAGATAGTACTCCGGCTAACAGTTTCACCGAAACTTGTCTGATAGGATTATTAGCTTTATAGGTATAAGCCATAACTGCCAGGAAAAACGCAACAGACATGCCTAAAGAGTCATATCTGTAAGCGATATTTTGTAACATGAATGGATTAAAAATGAGAAGAGCAGCAACAAACTTGTGTGAAGAGACTTCTAACCTCGATAAATGCTCGCTAAGTAAAAGCGACGCTCCGCCGATAAACAAGCAGGAAGCAATCATTGTATAGGGGAATAAATCAAGGTTATAGTGGCCACTGGCGGATAAAATCTTCATGAGAATATCTGCAACAGGTCTACCCAATCCTCTCCATCCATACTGGCCAGTTATGGCTCTATCTAGGTCATCCCTATAAAAGATACCAGCTTGGATTAGCGGATAAATAAAAAGAAGAGCAATCCCTGAATAAAGAAAAAGTGCTTTTTTGTCGATTTTACAAAACATATTAATTCTCACCTTACTTCTTTATTATATAACGTGGGCGGCGTTTGGTTTCTATGTATATTCTACCAATATATTCCCCAAGCACTCCGATGCCTATAAGCTGTACACCACCGAGGAAAAGAATGGAAACTATAATTGAAGCATAACCAGCCACAGGGTTTCCCCAAATAACTTTATCTATAATCATCCATGCACCATACATAAATGAAATTGCAGCGACAAAAAATCCAATGTACGCCCAAACCCGAAGAGGGAAGGTGGAAAAACTTGTGATTCCCTCTATTGCCAAATTCCAAAGCTTCCAGCCATTGAATTTGCTGGTTCCTGCGACTCGCTCGGCTCTCGAGTATTCAACAATTGCAACATTTCCGCCAACCCAGCTAAGGATACCTTTCATAAATAGGTTCCTCTCCGGAAGCAACTTAATATTCTCTACGACTTCCCTGGTCATTAGCCTAAAATCACCTACATTCTCTTCTATAGCTGGTTTGCTTATTTTATTGTGAACGCGATAAAACCACTCTGCCGTTTTCCTCTTCATCCTGCCATCGCATTGTCTATCCATACGCTTGGCCAATACCACGTCTGCGCCATCTTGCCACTTATTTAATAAATGGGGGATAACATCAATTGGATCTTGAAGGTCAACGTCAATTGGGATAATGGCATCTCCGGTAGCAGCTTCCAAGCCAGCAAACAGTGCGGGCTCTTTTCCGAAATTCCGGGTAAAGTTCACTGCTTTAACCTTGGGGTCATTGATAGCCAGCGAAGAAATTATTTCTTCTGTCGTATCGGAGCTGCCATCGTTTACGAAAACGATCTCAACGTCTATATGCTCAAAAAGCTTGAACTTACGGACAGACTGATAGAAAAGAGGAATTGCTTCTTCCTCGTTGAATACGGGAACTACAAGTGAAATTTTCATTTATCTTCCCTGAAGACAACTAACTTAGAATAAATGAAGCCACAGATTAGGCTGATCACTGAAAAAGTAACGAGAGTTACAATTGGGTTTGCATGTAGCGTATCTGCTGCCCAACCGACAGAGAATGCCATACCTCCCATAAACAACACATACACCGTATAGCGGTTAGTTGTAGCTTGCGCTTTGAACGTCCACTTGGCGTTAGCAAAGAACGAAACGGTTACAGCGATGCTGAAAGCGACAACATTAGAAACTGATTGTGAGAAGCCGCTAAAGAGCATGAGTCCAAAAGCAGCCCAGTGAACCAAGGTATTGATTACACCTACAGATGCATAACGTATAAAGGTCTTCAATGCGTGAAATTCTTAAAAGTTGGTTTGCCATATTTTGCCATCGCATCATACTGATGGCAAAATTTTCACCCTACACACGATGAGTCGCTCATACACACACATCGTTATGATGACCGGTCCCCATTACGATTTTCGAACTTTTTCTAGGGATGTGCAGCATTAGCTGCGTAAGCCGTCGAATTTTTTTCGAATCAAGCCGAGATTTTTGATAACTATTTGAAAGCAAAAGACGCTTAACGGAGGTGCTTTTGATGGCTTTATAATCAAATTTCAATATATCTATTTGAAATTGCTTGTTTTATTTATTTTCGCTCGATTAAAGGAACCGTATTCGGTATTTTTTTGTGATTGATTTATAAGAAAATTTCCCCTAAATCATCTGCAACAATCCTCGGTTTTCTTTTCGAGCTACCAGACTCTAAGCGCGAACGAATAATGTCGCTCCTGTGATACGAAGCAAGGTTCAATTCATCCAGTCAATTTGTTAGGATCGCCTGACCTACATGACTATTGGTGCAGTACATTGAAAATTAAAGCGTTGTTATTTGTTGCGTTGGCCGCGCTGGCCGGCTGCAGCCAGGAGGGAACCTCGATGAATCAGCCCGCGAACGAGAAAGGCGGCCAAACGGAAGTGTTGCTGGTGAACAGCGCGCTGGTGGACTGCGTGGGCGTCGGCCCGATGAAGTGCATGCAGGTGCGTCGTTCCGCGCAGGAGCCGTGGGAGTTGTTCTACACCGGCATCGAGGGCTTCACCTTCGAACCGGGTTATCAGTATCGGCTGAAAGTGCGTGTCACTCCGGTGGAGAACGTACCGGCCGATGCCTCATCGCTGCGTTATACGCTGATTGAGCAGTTGGAAAAGAACAAGGCGTGACCCTCGACAGGCCGGGTAATCGCAACCCGGCCTGCTATGATTATCCCTTTACCATCATGACATGTCTCGGCGGCGGGCTTGCCGACTGGTCTGTTCACTGCGCTTGTTTTCGCACTTTCTTAAGTATATCGAGAAAATCAGGTATATTGTCCTTCGGTTTTTAGCTACCAAGAAAAAATTACTATGATTATCAAACCTAAAATTCGTGGTTTTATCTGCACCACCGCTCACCCGGCAGGCTGTGAAGCCAACGTCCGTGAGCAAATCGCCTACGTTAAGTCGCGCGGCGAACTGAAAAACGGGCCTAAAAAGGTGCTGGTCATTGGTGCATCCACCGGTTACGGTCTGGCCTCGCGCATCAATGCCGCTTTCGGCAGCGGTGCGGCCACCATCGGCGTATTTTTCGAGAAGCCTGGCAGCGAAGGCAAAACCGGTTCCGCCGGTTGGTACAACTCCGTCGGTTTCGACAAGGCAGCTAAAGAAGAAGGCCTGTACGCGAAAAGCATCAACGGCGATGCATTCTCCAACGAGTGCCGTCAGACCGTGATCGATCTGATCAAAAAAGACCTGGGTCAGGTTGACCTGGTGGTTTACTCGCTGGCTTCGCCGGTGCGTAAGATGCCGGAAACCGGCGAAGTGGTGCGTTCCGCACTGAAGCCGATCGGCGAGCCGTACAAATCCGTCGCGCTCGACACCAACAAAGACGTGCTGGTTGAAGCCGTGGTCGAGCCGGCCAACGAGCAAGAAATCGCCGACACCGTGAAGGTGATGGGCGGCCAGGACTGGCAGCTGTGGATGGACGCGCTGGACGAAGCGGGCGTGCTGGCGGATAACGCGCAGTCTGTCGCTTACTCCTACATCGGTACCGATCTAACCTGGCCAATCTACTGGCACGGTACGCTGGGCAAGGCGAAAGAAGATCTGGATCGCGCGGCGCACGCCATCAACCAGAAACTGCAGGCCAAAGGCGGCGCGGCTTACGTTGCGGTGCTCAAGTCGGTGGTGACTCAGGCTTCCTCCGCCATTCCGGTAATGCCGCTGTATATCTCCATCGTGTTCAAGATCATGAAGGAGCAGGGCATTCACGAAGGCTGCATCGAGCAGATCCAGCGTTTGTTCGCCACCAAGCTGTACAGCGGTGCGGCGCCGGACACCGACGAGAAACACCGTCTGCGTCTGGATGACTGGGAACTGCGCGACGCCGTGCAGGAAACCTGCCGTGAAATCTGGCAGCAGCTGAACGACAACAACATCAACGAACTGACCGATTACCAGGGCTACAAGGCGGAATTCCTGCGCCTGTTCGGCTTTGGTCTGCAGGGCGTTGACTACGACGCCGATCTGAGCGGCGAAGCCAACTTCGATGTGATCGAGCTGGTCTAAGCGCGTCGAGCGGTCAAACAAGGTCGGGTTAGCCCGGCCTTTTTTATTGCCAGCGAATTATCGGGTGGCTAAGCGAAAATGTTTATTTCAGGTTAATAGGTTAACCAGGTGATTAACATCGGCGGGCGGCGTTGAAATAACGGCGGTTATTAAACTAAAGAAAGTCATTTTTTTATTTACCCTTGCTGCCGGCTGCGGGTATTTTATTTCCTTTAAGGAGAAAACGATGACATGGCGTTTTTGGGCCCCGGTACCGTTATTGTTGTTGAGCGCCTGCAGCGCGATTCAGCCGACGTCGACGTCCCCAGACTGGTCTCAGCCGCAGCCTGCCACGCGGGAGCAGCGGCAGCGCATCATGGCGGGTGAGTCCGCCTCCTCGGTATTGCACGAAGGAAATGTCGGCATTGGCGGCACCTTCGATGGGTCGAAAATATTCGATCGTTAAGCCGCTAAATATATTCAGCCAAATTAATGTGCGCATTCTGCCAGTATTGTCGGAGGGTTTACCTTTCCTGCGTTATTCTGCCGTGGCCTGACTATTCATTGCGTTAGCAGACAATTCGTTTTCCTTATAGGGAACCGCCGGTTTATTTCGGTGTAATCAAAGGAGTTGCCCATGGCGAAGGACATGGCCGCGATCTTTCTCTTGCTGTTGCTGCCGTTAAGCCAAAGCGCCGGCGCGGCGCGCTACGACAGGCAATGTGAAGGCGTGTCGCCGGTGCTGTTTCAAAAGCGGCTGAAAGCGCTGGCGCAGGATCTGCGGCAGGAAATGAGCGAGGAAGCGACACCGGCAGAGCGCGATGCGGAAGAGCTGGCGCGGCTGGCGGAGTGCGGTATCGAGCCCGGCAAAGCGCCCGTCACCGGCGGGCAGCGCGCGCCCCGTTCAGAGGAAAAGCCGCCGGCATCGCCGAACGGTTGTTGAGCCGGCGTGCGCGCAGAGTAAAACGATGTAAAAGGAATCATTAATGAAAAGGATAGTGTTGGCCGGCGCGGCCTTGTGTTGCGCCAGCTTCGCGCAGGCGCGGGTGGATTTGGAATACCATGCGGCGGCGCCGAAGGACAGCAAGGTCACCGAGGAGTATCAGAAAAAGCGCGACGCATTGCGCCACAAGGTGTGGAATGTCGATAATCTGACGCTGGCCAACGAGCAGGCGATTGCGCGCGAACAGCAGCGCGAGGCGGCAGAGAGCGCCAAACGGCAGCAGCATCACCTGGAACAGCAGGAGAAAAAGCAGCGCTGCCTGCGGAGACACTCGAAAGATCCTCACCGCGAGGCGAAGTGTTACATGCACAGCTTCTAACATTAACCGTCCGGGCGCCATCAGCGCCCGGCGTCGTTTAGGCCGGGCGGCAATGCTCTTTCAGCATGGCGATCGCGTCCGGTTTCAGCTGATACAGATAGACCGGGCGGCCGGTGGCGCCGTACAGAATACGGGTGCCGAGAATGCCGCTCTCCGCCAGATAGATGAGGTACTTGCGGCAGGACACCCGCGAAATGCCGATGGCGTTGGCCAGGTTGTCGGTGGAGAATTCGCTGTCATGCTGCTGTTCGATCCACTCGCACACCGTGCTCAGGGTAATGCTGGTCAGCCCCTTCGGCAGCTTCTTGCTCTCCTGGCCGCCGGGCTGGCGGCGCAGCAGGCTGTCGACGTCGGCCTGCGAAAACTCGCGCTGCGCCAGAATCTGCGACTGCTGCCGGTAGTGGCTCAGCGCCTCCTTGAAGCGGCTGAACTGGAACGGTTTGATCAGATAATCCACCACGCCGTAGTGCAGCGCCTTTTGCACCGTGTTCACGTCGCTGGCGGAGGAGATGATGATCACATCCGTCTTCTCGCCGAGTTCGCGCAGGCCGGGCAGCAGATCCAGCCCGTTCTCCTGCTGCATGTAGATATCCAGCAGCACCAGATCGATGCTGACGCTGGCATCGGCCAGCAGGGCGCGCGCCTGGTTCAGGGTGGCGACCGTCGCCTGGCAGTGAAAACCGCTGACCTGGCTCAGGTAGTATTTGTTCAGCTCCGCCACCATCGGGTCGTCGTCGACAATCAGTACGTTAATCATGGGCTCTGCTCTTGGCCTGATAGGGAAGGTGCACGAAAAATTGGGTCAGCTCGCCCGGTTCGGATTCGAAATCGATGCTGCCGCCCAGTTTCTCCAGATGGCTGCGGATCAGCGCCAGGCCAATGCCGCGTCCCGTTCCCTTGGTAGAAAATCCGTGTTCGAAGATGCGCGCGCCGATCGCCGGATCGATACCGGGGCCGTCGTCGCTGACGATACAGTGTAATTGATCGTCGTGGTGATGGAAGCTCAGGCCGATCTCGTGGCCCTCAACGCCGTCGATGGCGTCGATGGCGTTTTCGATCAGGTTGCCGAGCACGCTGATCAGCACATGGGTGGTTTCCGCGTCGTCGGTTTCCGGCAGCAGGCTGGTTTCCTCGATGGTCAGCTCAACGCCGGCTTCGTGGGCGCGGCTGATCTTGCCGATGAAGAAGCCCGCCACTTCCGGCGAGTGAATTTTGCGCAGCAGCGCGCCTATCTCTTCCTGGTAGTTGCTGGCGGTATTGATGATGTAGTTTTCCAACTGCTGGTAGGCCTTCATGTGCAGCATGCCGAGTATCACGTGCAGCTTGTTCATAAATTCGTGCGACTGCACCCGCAGCGCATCGGCGTAGTGCGCCATGCCGCTCAGGCGCTGCAGCAGGCGGCTGACCTCGGTCTTGTCGCGGAAGGTGGCGATGGCGCCGGTCACCTGGCCGTTGACGATCACCGGGACGGTATTGGTCAGCAGTTCGCTGCCGTTGAAGCTGATCTGCCGATCGCGCAGCGGTTTGCCGCTGGCCAGCACCTCCGCCAGATGCAGCTGCGCCGGCCAATGCTTGCTGGCGGCTTCCAGCAGCAGGTTTTCCACCGGGCCGCTTTGGCGCAGCAGGCGCTTGGCCTCGTCGTTGACGATGGTGATGCGGGATTCATTATCGACCGCGATCACGCCTTCTTTAATCGATTGCAGCATGGCGTTGCGCTGTTCGAACAGGTTGGAGATTTCGTAAGGCTCGAAACCCAGCATGATGCGCTTGAGTGCGGAGACCAGGAAGAAGGTGCCCAGGCCGCCGACCAGCGCGGCGAAGGCGATGGTCCAATAGATGATCCAGCGGCTTTCCGCCACCACCCGCTGCACGGTATCCAGCGCGATGCCGAGCGCCACTACGCCGATTTGCTGTTTCTGCGCGTCATACACCGGCACGAACACCCGCAGCGCCGGGGCCAGCGTGCCGCGGTTGATGGCGCTGTTGACGTTGCCTTGCAGCGCGGGCGCCAGATCGTCGCCGATAAAATGCTGGCCGATCAGCCAGGGTTTGGGGTGCGAATAGCGGATACCCTGCATATCCACCACCACCACGAACAGCAGCTCGTTTTGATGGCGCACCTGCTCGGCGAAGCGCTGAATGGTGCCGCTTTGGTCGCGCCGCTGCAGGCCGTCAACCACCGTGCTGGAGAGCGCCAGCGTATTGGCGACGGCGATGGCTTTCTGCTGCAGCTGATCTTGCCCCTCGCGGCTCATCTGCACGAAAAACAGCGCGAACACCACCAGCAGCACCGAAGCGATGATGGCGGACACCATCAGCGTGATGGAGGTGCTCAGCTTGAGCGGCACCCGTTGTTTTGGCATGGCGGTTCTCCGAATGGCGATATCACGGCGTATTCTAGCGAGGAATGAGGCAAGCTGCAGTTACCGGCAGCAGGTTATAGCATGCTGCCGGGGGAGCAGGGGGTTATTTTAGTTACAAAAGCGGGTCACTGCTGGTGGTAGATCTCCAGCGCCTGTTGGCCGCTGGCGCCCTGATGGATGATTGCCATCAACGCGCGCACCACCTGCGACGGATTGCTGTGTTGATAGACGTTGCGGCCGTAAACCATGCCGGAGGCGCCCTGGGCCATCAGCGCGGCGGATTTCTCCAGCACCGGCCCCAGCTCCCCCTTGCCGCCGCCGCGCACCAGCGTCGGGCAGCGCGCCGCTTCCACCACGCGGTGGAAGTCTTCCACCCGTTCGGTCGGGTCGGCCTTGATGATGTCGGCGCCCAGCTCGCGCGCCAGCCGCACCAGCGGCACGATCTTCTCCACGTCGCCGAGCGAGCCGTAGGCGGCGCCCTGGCCGGCCGGGGCCATCACCAGCGGTTCAATCATCAGCGGCATGGCGTATTGATCGCAGGCGTGGCGCAGGCGGCCGATGTTTTCCACGCACTGGCGGAAAATGCCGGGCTCATCCGGGATCATATACAGATTGACCACCACCGCGGCGGCGTCCATTTGCAGCGCCGCGAGGATCGGCGCCTCCGGGTTGTGCAGCACCGCCCACATTTCGCGGTGGCGCGCGGCGTTATAGGCGTTGCCGACGTCGGTGCGCATCACCAGCGCCGGTTTTTCGCGCTGCGGCGCGCGCTGCAGCAGATCCGCCTGGCCGTAGTTGACCTGAATGGCGTCGGGGCGCGCGGCGATCAGGTTGCCCATCACCCGTTCGATATCTTCCAGGCCGATCAAGAAATCCGGTTCGTTGGCGATGCCGTGATCGATCGCCACGTCCAGGCACTTGCCGTTGTTGAACAGGCGGTTCATCCGCACCTTACTGCTGAGCTGCATGTCAGGTCCTCCTGAGATAGGGATATGTCCATTATTGCCGAGTAAGGATGGTCGGGAAACGCGGAAACCGCAAACTGCGTGGCCGCTCGCAGTTTTTGCCGGCGCACGAAAGGGGGACCTTTGCCGGCGGCTTTCATTTCATTTGTTAGATCCGTGTCATGTTTTTGTTAATAAGCCATTCCAAAATGCATGTTTCGCTTGTTTGGGTTAAAAAGTTTCAATAATCTAAATTATGAAATAAACATTTAAAAACGTGCTGAAGGTGCCGTTTGTTGTGCCAGGGGTTTATTTCAATTTATTGTTTTTAATCTGTTTTGAGATATTGATCACCATTTTTCCAACGACCTTTATACGGCGATAACGCGGTAAATTCGCCGTATCAAAGGGATAACACCGACCGTATTGTTGTTTGAATGTAAAAAATATTTTTCATTAGCTGTCAACCAACAGACCTCTTCATTCTAACGATTAAAGGGTAACGAACATGAAGCTGAAGAAACTGATCGCCGCCTCGGTACTGATGTGCATGCTGCCGGCCAGCGTGTTGGCGAAAGACATCAAGATCGGCGTTTCCATGGCTTACTTCGATGACAACTTCCTCACCATTCTGCGCCAGTCGATGCAAAACAAAATGAAGGCCGACGGCAACGTCAGCGGCCAGTTCGAAGACGCCAAAGGCGATATCGCGCAGCAAATTCAACAAATCGAAAACTTCGTCAGCCAGGGCGTCGACGCCATCATCCTCAACCCGGTGGATACCCAGGGCGTCAAGCCGATGATTAAGCTGGCCGAGAAGGCCAAGATCCCGCTGGTGTTCGTCAACCGCAAGCCGGAAGTGGCGCTGCCGGCCGGCATGGCCTACGTCGGCTCCGACTCCAAGCTGGCCGGCAAGCTGCAGATGGAGGCGCTGGCCAAGCTGATGAACGGCAAGGGCAACGTAATGATCCTGATGGGCGAGCTGTCGAGTGAAGCCACGCGCGACCGCACCCGCGGCGTGGAAGAGGTGGCGGCCAACTATCCCGGCATCAAAATAGTCGACAAGCAAACCGCCAAGTTCTTCCGCAAAGAGGCGGTGGACGTTACCACCGACTGGATTTTGTCCGGCCAGCAGATAGACGCCATCGCCTCCAACAACGACGAAATGGCCATCGGCGCTATTTTGGCGCTGAAGCAGGCCAAGAAATCCGGCGTGCTGGTGGCCGGCGTTGACGGCACGCCGGACGCGCTGGAGTTCATCAAGAAGGGCGATCTGGCGTTGAGCGTGTTCCAGGACGCCAAAGGCCAGGGCGAAGGCGCGGTGCAGACCGCCGTTCAACTGGTGAAAGGCGAGAAAGTGGAGAGCAACGTGCTGATCCCTTACCAGCTGATCACCCAGGCCAATTACCAGCAATTCGCCGATAAAAACAAGAAATAAGCCGTGAAGCCCGCCGCGGGCGCCGGTGTGGGGCGAACGCGGCGGAAAACGTGGGTCAGTGCGGAGGTAAGCGGTATGTACCCTTATGTTCTTGAGGCCGAAGGCATCAGCAAGCAGTTCCCCGGCGTCAAAGCGCTGGATAAGGTCTCGATTAAAATCAAACCCGGCAGCGTGCACGCGCTGATGGGGGAAAACGGCGCGGGTAAATCGACGCTGATGAAATGCCTGATCGGCATCTACCACCCGGACGAAGGCTCGATCAAAATCAAAGGTCGGCCGGTCACCTTCAGCGACACGCTGCAGGCGCTGCATTCGGGCATTTCCATGATCCACCAGGAGCTGAACCTGGTGCCCTACATGACGGTGGCGGAAAACATCTGGCTGGGGCGCGAGCCGGCGCGGCTGGGGTTCGTCAACCACGAACAGCTGAACGAACAGACCCGCGAACTGCTGGCGCGGCTGAACATCAAACTGCAGCCGGAAACGCTGGTGGGCGAGCTGAGCATCGCCAACCAACAGATGGTGGAGATCGCCAAGGCGGTATCCTACAACGCCGACGTGCTGATCATGGATGAACCGACCTCGGCGCTGACCGAAGGCGAAGTGGTGCACCTGTTCGCCATCATTCGCGAGCTGCGCGAGCAGGGCAAAGGCATCATCTATATCAGCCACAAGATGGACGAGATCTTCGCCATCACCGACGAAGTGAGCATTTTCCGCGACGGCACCTTCATCGCCTGCGACAAAACCGAAAACCTGACCAAACAGTCGCTGATCACCATGATGGTGGGGCGAGAACTGACGCAGATGTTCCCCAAATTCAACAACAATATCGGCGAGGAAGTGCTGCGGGTGGCGGGGCTGCGCCGCAGCGGCTGGTTCCATGACGTATCGTTCAGCGTCAAGCGCGGCGAGATCCTCGGCGTTGCCGGGCTGGTGGGCGCCGGGCGCAGCGAAGTGATGGAGAGCCTGTTCGGCATGCACCCGGCGGACGGCGGCGAGATCTTTATCGAAGGCCAGGCGGTAAAAGTGGATTCCCCGGCGAAGGCGATCGAGAGCGGGCTGGCGTTCCTCACCGAAGACCGCAAGAAATCCGGCCTGTTTCTGGTGCTGTCGGTGGTCGAGAACATGAGCATCGTCAACCTGTCGGAATACATCGGCAAGAACGGTTTCGTCAGCCACGTGCAGATGGCCAAAGACTGCATGGATCAGATTAAAAAGCTCAACATCAAAACGCCGACCATGGATCAGATCATCAATAACCTCAGCGGCGGCAACCAGCAGAAGGTCTTGATCGCGCGCTGGCTGCTGGCGCAGCCGAAAATCCTGATCCTCGATGAACCGACGCGCGGTATCGACGTGGGGGCGAAAGCGGAAATTTACCGCCTGATCAGCGAGCTGGCCAACCGCGGCGTCGCCATCATTCTGGTTTCCTCCGAGCTGCCGGAGATCCTCGGCATGAGCGACCGGGTGATGGTGATGCACGGCGGCCGCATCACCGGCATTTTGGACAAAGACGACGCGGACCAGGAGAAGATCCTGGCGCTGGCCTCAGAATAACGAAGGGTGAACATCATGAGTAACGTAAAGATTGAGAAGCCGCTCTCCGCCGATTCAACGGGCAAGGGAACGCTGTTCTCCGGGCTGAGCGGCAAAATGCCGAAGGATACCGGTATCTTCATCGTGATGATCGGCATCGCGCTGATCTTCGAAATCCTCGGCTGGTACATGCGCGATCAGTCATTCCTGCTGAACCCGAACCGCCTGCTGCTGATCGTGCTGCAGGTGGCGATCATCGGCATCATCGCGGTGGGCGTCACCCAGGTGATCATTACCACCGGCATCGATCTCTCCTCCGGCTCGCTGATTGCGCTGACTGCGGTAGTGGCGGCCAGCCTGGCGCAGACCTCGGACAGCATCTCGCCGATGTATCCGGGGCTGCTCGATCTGCCGGCGGCGATCCCGATCGGCGCGGGGATCGGGGTGGGCATCGTCTGCGGCTTTATCAACGGCTTCCTGATCACCCGCACCGGCATTCCGCCGTTCATCGCCACGCTGGGGATGATGGTGTCGGCGCGCGGCCTGGCGCAGTACTACACCAAGGGCAACCCGGTCAGCTTCCTGTCGGACGGCTTCACGTCAATCGGCCAGGGTGCGATGCCGGTGATCATCTTCCTGGTGATTGCAGTGATCTTCCATATCGCACTCAAGCACACCCGCTACGGCAAATACATCTACGCCATCGGCGGCAACATGACCTCGGCGCGGGTTTCCGGCATCAACGTCAATAAGTACCTGGTGACGGTTTACACCATCGCCGGCGGCCTGGCGGGGTTGGCGGGCGTGGTGCTGGCGGCGCGCGTCAGCAGCGGCCAGTCGAGCATGGGGATGTCCTACGAGCTGGACGCCATCGCCGCGGCGGTGATCGGCGGCAGCAGCCTGATGGGCGGCGTCGGGCGCATCACCGGCACGCTGATCGGCGCGGTGATCCTCGGCCTGATCAAAAGCGGCTTCACCTTTATCGGCGTCGATTCTTACATTCAGGACATCATCAAAGGCGTGATTATCGTCGCCGCCGTGTCGATCGACATGCGGCGCAACCGCAAAAAACACTGATTGCCGTGAATTGCCGCCGGCGCCAGGTTGGCCGGCGGCGTTTTTTTACCGGGGGACACATCATGAATTACCTGAAAGGGCTGTGGCTGGCGGTGGCGCTGTGCGCGTCTACCCCGGCATGGGCGCAAACCATCGGCGTGTCGATGGCCTATTTCGACCAGAACTTCCTCACCATCATCCGCCAGGCGATCGACAAGGAGGCCAAGGCGCGCGGCATCACCGTGCAGTTTGAGGACGCACGCGGCGACGTCGGCCGCCAGACCGATCAGGTGCAGAGCTTTATCAGCGCCGGGGTGGACGCGATTATTGTCGATCCGGTCAACTCGGCCAGCACGCCGGTGATGACCAAAATGGTCCAGGCCGCCGGCGTGCCGCTGGTGTACGTGAACCGCACGCCGGGCGACGCTAAACTGCCGCAGGGCGTGGTGTTCGTCGGCTCCGACGAGCGGGAATCCGGCACGCTGCAGATGGAAGAGCTGGCGCGGCTGGCCGGCTATCAGGGCAACGTGGCGGTGATGATCGGCAACCTGACCGACGCCGGCGCGCTGCAGCGCACCAAAGACGTGGAGCAGGTGGTGAGCAAGTACCCGAAAATGAAGGTGGTGCAGAAGCAGAGCGCCAACTATTCACGCAGTGAAGGCATGGACCTGATGATGAACTGGCTGACCAACGGCGAAGCGATCGACATCGTCGCCGCCAACAACGACGAGATGGCGATCGGCGCAATCATGGCGCTGCAGCAGGCGGGCAAGGCGGACAAGAAAGTGCTGATCGGCGGCATCGACGCCACGCCGGACGGCCTCAAGGCGCTGGCCTCCGGCAAGATGCAGGTCACGGTGTTCCAGGACGCGGTCGGGCAGGGCAAAGCCTCGGTCGATGTGGCGCAGCGCATGATCAACGGTGAAAAGCTCGAGCCGTATTACTGGATCCCGTTCGAGCTGGTGACGCCGGCCACGATGCAGAAGTATGCGGCCAGGCCGTGAGTTAACCGTCAGATCCGCGTTGCCGGGGCGCTGCTTGCAGCGCCTTTTTTATTGGCGTCAGTTACATGTCCGCTTGCGGCCAGCGCGGCGCGGGATCTTGCTTCACACTGAGGATCTTTAAACCGCGTGAGGATGAGCGATGAACGCATTGAACGGCAAGGTGGCGGTGATCGGCGGCGCCAGTTCGGGGAGCGGCAGGGCGGCGGCGCTGCTGTTCGCCCGCCAGGGGGCTGCGCTGGTGTTGGGGGCGCGGCGCGAGCGGCTGTTGGCGGAGCTGGTGGAGGACATTCGGCGCGAGGGCGGCCGGGCGCTCGCGGTGGCGGGCGACGTGCGCGATGAAGCCTTCGCCGAACGGCTGACGGCGACGGCGGTCGACGAATTCGGCGGGCTGGATATCGCCTTCAACAACGCCGGCACGTTGGGGCCGCTGGGGCCGTCGCTGGCGCTCACCGCGCCAGAATGGCGCGAGGTGCTGGAAACCAACCTGTCGAGCGCCTACTACGGCGCCAAATATCAAATCCCCGCCATGCTGGCGCGCGGCGCGGGCTCGGTGATTTTCACCTCCACCTTCGTCGGCCACACCGCGGCGTTTCCCGGCACGGCGGCCTATGCGGCCGGCAAGTCGGGGCTGATCGGCCTGACGCAGGCGCTGGCGGTGGAGTTCGGCGGACGCGGTATTCGGGTGAACGCGTTGCTGCCGGGCGGCACCGATACGGCGATGGGCCGGCAGATGAGCAATACCCCGGAGGCGCTGGCGCAGGTGGCCGACCTGCACGCGCTGAAGCGGCTGGCGATGCCGGAGGAGATCGCGCAGGCGGCGCTGTATCTGGCGTCTGACGCTTCCTCATTTGTCACCGGCACCGCGATGCTGGTGGATGGCGGGGTGTCTATCCAGCGCGGCTGAGACCACGGGCGCCGTGGCCTCAGCGGGCGTCAGAAAGCGGACAGGTGGCGGCGCACGATCTCGCGGCCGATCTCCAGCGAGGCAGTCGCCGCCGGAGAAGGGGCATTGCACACGTGCAGCGAGCGTTTCCCCTGCACGAAATGGAAGTCGTCCACCAGCTTGCCGTCGGCGGTCAGCGCCTGAGCGCGCACGCCGGCCGGGCCGGGCCGAATATCCTGCTCCTGCAGCGCCGGGATCAGCCGACGGGCGTTCTCGGCAAAGCGGCGGCGCGACAGCGAACGGCGCATTTCCGCCAGCCCTTCGCCGAGGTAGTTGCCGGCGATTTTCCAAAAGCCGCGATAGCCGAGCACCTCGCTCAGATCGCGCAGGCTGAAGTCGCATTTGCGGTAGCCTTCGCGTTTGAAGGCCAGCACCGCATTGGGGCCGACGTCGCGTTTGCCGTTATACATGCGGGTAAAGTGCACGCCGAGGAAAGGGAAATCCGGGTTGGGTACCGGGTAGATCAGATGGTTGACCAAGTGGTTTTTCGCGTCGTCCAACACATAGTATTCACCGCGGAACGGCACGATCTTCATGCCGGTTTCGTAACCGGCCAATTTGGCGATGCGATCGCTGAACAGCCCCGCGCAGTTGATCAGCAGCCGTCCCTCGAAGGTGTCGCCGGCGGCGGTGACGGTGACGCCGCCGGCGTGCTCGCGGATGGCCTCAACCTGATGGCCGTAGGCGATCTCGCCGCCGCGCCGCACAATGATCTCCGCCAGTTTGGCGGCCACCTCCGCGTAGTTGACGATGCCGGCGTCGGGCACCAGCAGCGCTTCAAGGCCATTGACGTGCGGTTCGCGCTCCCGCAGCTGCGCCTGTGACAGCCGGGTGACCTGCAGGCCGTTTTGCAGGCCGCGCTGATAGATGTTCTCCAGCCGATCCAGTTCGTTTAGCTGGGTGGCGACAATCACCTTGCCGCATTGATCGTGATACAGGTCATGTTCGCGGCAAAAGGCGAACATGCTGCGGTTGCCCTGTTTTGCCAACTGCGCTTTCAGGCTGCCGGGCGTGTAGTAAATGCCGGAATGCACCACGTTGCTGTTGTGGCCGCTTTGGTGCGCCGCCGGGCCGCGCTCTTTTTCCAGGATCAGAATGCGCCGCTGCGGATCCGCTTCCTGCAGCGCATTCACCACGCCGAGCCCCACCAGGCCGGCACCGATAACGATCGCGTCGTACATCACGGCTCTTGCTCCTCGTTTTCCAGGCGGCGTAATTTGCCGCGTACGTTGTTCAGATGGCTTTGCATGGCGGCGGTGGCCGCCGCCGCATCGCCGTCGCGAATGGCGATAAACACCCGCTCATGTTCGTCGATCACCCGCTGGCGCTCGGCCTGCCGCCCTAGGTTTTTGCTGAGCGAGTACACCAGCACCCCCAGATACAGCTCGTGCATGTTATCGAGGATCTGCACGAAAAAGGGGTTATGCGAAGCCTGCATGATGGCGCGGTGGAACAGGTAGTCCTGCCGATAGCCGATCTGGCCGTCGTTCAGCGTACAGTGACGAAAGGCGAGGTGCGCCTGTTCGATCGCCTGCAATTCCTGTTCGGTACGGCGCTCGGCGGCCATGCGCGCCGCCTGCTGCTCCATGACCTCGCGCATTTCCAGCAGCGCTTCCACCTCGCGGCGGTCGGCTACCTCCATCACCAGCGGTTCGTATTTGCTCAGCAGCGAATGCTGTTCCACCCGGTGGCCGCCGCCCTGGCGTGAGGAGATGATGCCGCTGACCTCCAGCACGCCGAGCGCCTCGCGCACCGGCACCCGGCTGACGCCGAACGCGTCCGCCAACACGTTTTCCGACGGCAGCTTCTCGCCGACCGGAAAGGTGCCGTCGTTGATACCGGCTTTCAGCTGCGCCAGCACCTGATGAGAGGCTTTCTGGCGCGTGACCTTGCGGATCATGACGCGCCTCCCGGCAGCGCGGCGCGCTGTTTATAGCGTAGCAGGTGCATGGCGGCGGCGGCGGCGATCAGGGCCGCACCGCCCAGATCGGTCATCAGGCCCGGTTTGATCAGTAAAATCGCCGCCGCGGTAAACAGCACCCGCTCCAGCCAGTGGGTCTTCATCAGCCAGAAATTGGCGCTGGCGATCGACAGGGCGTAGATCCCCACCAGCGCGCTGATCACCATATGCAGCACCGACAGCGGGTTGAGATCGTCACCCTGCATCAACAGCATCGGGTTGTAGACCAGAATGAACGGGATGATAAAGCCCGGCAGCGCCAGGCGCACCGCGTCCCACGAAGTTTGCATCGGATCGGCGCGGGCGATGCTGGCGGCGGTGTAGCTGGCCAGCGCCACCGGCGGCGTGATGTTGGACAACGCGCCGAACCAGAACACGAAGAAATGCGCCGCCAGCGGCAGCACGCCGGCTTTGATCAGGATCGGCGACACGGTCACCGCTACCACGATGTAGAGCGCGGTCGAGGGTAGCCCCATGCTGAGCACGATGCACACCAGCATCACCACCAGCAGGATCATCCACAGGGTGTTGTCGGTCATGGCGACGATGTTGAACGCCAGCGTGGAGCCGATGCCGGTCATGGTCACCACGCAGATGATCACGCCGATGGCGGCGCAGGCGATGGTGACCTGGATCGAGCCGCGCGCCGCGTCATTCAAGGCCAACGCGATTTTTTTCGGCGTCATGCGCACCGAACTGTCGGGGGTGAGCCAGCTGGCGACGATGATGGCAATGATGCCGAGGAAGCCGGCATAGATCGGCGTTTTGCCCAGCAGCAGCGTGCCGATAACGATGACGAGCGGCAGCAGCAGCAGCCCGCGCGCCTTCAGCACCGCGCGCACCTGAGGGATGTTCTCCTTGTTGATGCCTTTCAGGCCCTGTTTCTTGGCTTCCAGATCGATAGCCATGATCAGCGCGGCGTAATAGAGCAGCGCCGGCACGATGGCGGCGATGACGATGGTGGTGTACGAGATGCCGAGGAAACCGGCCATGATAAACGCCGCTGCGCCCATGATGGGGGGCATGATCATGCCGCCGGTAGAGGCGGTGGCTTCCACGGCGCCGGCGAAGCGGGACGACAGCCCGATGCTTTTCATCAGCGGAATGGTGAAGGTGCCGGTGGTGGCGACATTGGCCACCGCGCTGCCGCTCAACGAGCCGGTCAGTGCCGACGAGATCACCGCCACCTGGGCCGGGCCGCCGCGGCGGCGTCCGGCGGCGGCCAGCGCCAGATCGTTGAACAGCGCGGTCGCGCCGCTGACGCTGAGAAAGGCGCCGAACAGAATAAACACCACGATGGCCGTGGAGGCGGTGGACAGGGTGATGCCGAAAATCCCCTCGCCGGTCATGAACAGCCGATACAGCAGGCGTTCTACCGAGAAGCCCCCGTGGCCGAAGATGCCCATGAAGTACTGCCCGAACAGCGCATAGAGAATGGCGAAGCTCGCCAGGCCGGGGATGAAATAGCCGGTGGTGCGCCGCGCGGCTTCGAACAGCACGCCGATACCGATCGCCGCCATCACATAATCGGTGGTGTTGGGGATGCTCTTGCGCACCACGTGCAGATCGACGTAGTTAACATAGAAATAGCCGTAGCTGACCAGCGTCAGAATGATGAACAGATAGTCCCAGCGGTTGAAGCTGCGGGTGGCGTACCGAGCCGAGAAGGGGAACAGGATAAAGCCCAGGATCAGAATGCCGCTCAGGAAAGTGGTGTTGCGGTAGAACTCCTGCGTGTTGGACAGCGCGTTGGCGTAGATGGCATAGGCGGAGATGGCGATCGCCAGGACGGTTGCCAGCTGCAAATAAACGCCGCTCAGCGGCCGGTTGCCGGCGCCGGCTTCCTTGTCCAGATCGACGGCGGGCTGCGGTGAAGAAGAGTGAGTGCTCATACGTCCTCCTGGATTAAGGGTTGGCGGCCAGCGCGGCGGCTTCCGGCGGGATCAGATAATCGGGTATCTCGACGCCGGCTTCGCGGTAGTAGCGATAGGCGCCGAGGTGCAGCGGCACCGAAACGCCTTTCAGCGCATTTTCCAGCGAGATGTATTTGGCCGAGCTGTGTACCTGGTGCACTTCCGGCAGGTTCTCGAACATCGTTTTGGTCAGGTCGTACACCAACTTTTCATCGAGCCGGCTGAGGGCCACCAGAATATTGGGCTGTGCGATGGTGGCGACCGCCTTGGGCTGGCGCGGGTAGGTCTCCGCCTTGATGTCGAAACGGAACCAGGAGTTGGCGATGGCGTTGATGCTGGCCAGCTGTTCGTCGGTGACTTCCAGGATGCGTGCCGGCACGCCGCTGGCATACATATCGGTGACGGCGGCGGCCGGCACCCCGGCGGGCAGGGCGCCGCCGTCCAGGCGCCCGTCGCGCATCGCGGAAACCGTGTCGCCGTAGCCGAGGTATTCCGCCGACAGCGACTTTTTGGTCAGGTTGACGCCCTGCAGGATGATCATCGTCGACTGTTCGGTGCCGCTGGCCTGCGGCCCGACGGAAAAGCGCGTGCCGGCGATATCGTTCAGCGTGCCGTCTTTCACCCGGCTTTCCAGCATCACGAAGTGTTCGACGTTGGGCCACAGCATGGAGATGGAGCGCAGATCGCCGTAGGCGCGGCCGTCGAAGTTACGCACGCCCTGATAGGCTTCGACGGCGATCAGGCTTTGCAAAATCGCCAACTGAGCCTCGTCTTTTTGCAGCAGGTCGATATTCTCGATCGAGCCGGCGGAGGATTGGCCGGTGACCTGTATCCCCTGGTGCTTCAGCCGGTTGCTCCAGACGTTGGCCAGCCCGACGCCCATCGGATAGTAGGTACCACCGGTGGAAGCGGTGGCGACGGAGAGGAAGGTTTTATCGGCGTTTTCCGCTTTGCCGGCGATGGCCAGCAACGCGGCGCCGACCACGGCGCAGGTAATAAGTAACGTTTTGATTTTTCTATTTTTCATTATTTTCCCCAGCGGTTTTTTGAAACAAATAGAAAACATTTACGCAAACTTGTATACAACATGGCAGCTTTATTCACCTAAAGCGCAGTGCTTGATTTGTGATCTGAGCGGGCGAAAATTGAACGATGCAGCGGGGGGCGGAAATGAAAAACCCGTGGCCGGGCGCCACGGGCATGCGGGGGAGGGTTACCAGCCTTTGACGGCGTCGCCCTTGTAGATGTCGGCGGCGCTGGCCGCCACTTCGTCGGTCTGATAGGCCTTGACCAGATCTTTCACTTTCTCGCTGTCTTTGTTGTCGATGCGGCTGGCGAAGATGTTGACGTACGGCGAGTTTTTGTCTTCGACAAACAGCCCGTCCTTGGCCGGCGACAGGCCGATCTGGCTGGAATAGTTGGTGTTGATGATCGCCAGCGTCACCTGTTGGTCGTCCAATGCGCGTGGCAGCTGCGGCGCTTCAATCTCGACGATCTTCAGCTTTTTCGAGTTGCCGACGATGTCCAGCGCGGTCGGCAGCAGGCCGACGCCCTCTTTCAGGGTGATCAGCCCCTGTTTTTGCAACAGCAGCAGCGAGCGGCCCAGGTTGGTCGGATCGTTCGGCACCGCCACCTGCGCGCCGTCCGGCAGTTGGCTGAGTGCGGTTATCTTCTTCGAATAGCCGGCGATCGGGTAGACGAAGGTGTTGCCCACTGCCGCCAGCTTGTAGCCGCGCTCCTGCATCTGCTTGTCCAGATACGGCTTGTGCTGGAAGGCGTTGACGTCCAGATCGCCGTTGTTCAGCGCTTCGTTCGGCAGCACGTAGTCGTTGAAGGTCACCACCTCCACGTCCAGATCGTATTTCTGCTTGGCGACCTTTTGTACCACCGCCCACAGCGACTGATCGATACCGGCGCTGATGCCGACCTTGATGTGGTGATCGTCCTGTGCCGTCGGGCCGCAGGCGGTCAGCAGCAGCGTGCCGGCGGCGGCCAGCGCCAGGGTGAGGTTTTTCAGCGTAAATGTCATTTTCCCAGGGTCCTTGTCAACATTGCCTGCTAATTTGGGCGGGCAGAATAGTGGCAGTGACTGTAGGTAATCGCTGGGCTAAAACAAAATACTGATTCACTATGACTCATAGCGATTAGCTATGAGCGGCCGCCTCCCGGTGCGGTGCGGATTGTTTTGACGGCGAATCGGCGGGCTTATTATGATAGCCGTTGGCCCGCGAGGGCAGACTGGGTACTGAAACGAAGGAAAAGACAATGCGATTGAACACTTGGAGCAAGGCGCTGCTGCCGCTGGTGGTGTTGGCCTGCGTCTCGGCGACTCAGGTTCGGGCGGCGGAGAGCGATACCGGGCCGATCCCCAAACAGCTGCTGGGCAACTGGCGCGTCAGTAAAATTGTGCCGACCCAGACCACCGGCTGCTGGGATCAACAGCAGGCGCAGAGCCTGATCGGCGGCAAAATCAGCTACAAAGCGGATGCGTTCAGCTGGAACGGCACGGCGCTGAAAAGCGAAGGGGCCACCGTTAGCACCGTAGAAGCGCAGGAGTTTGTCGAGGACAATTCCGGCAGCAGCTCCTACATCGATTTCCCGATGCTGGGCATCAGCACGCCGTCGGTCGAACGCGTGGCCATTCAGCACGCGGATACCGCCATCAAAGGCATCACCGATCAGGGCACCGATGGGGTGCCCGGCGATAACGTGCTGGTGAAAGACGCCAACACGCTGATCCTGTCGCTGTGCAACGTCTGGTTTGAGGCGCAGCGCGAGAAGTAATTTTTGCCTTCAGCCCCGGCAACGGGGCTTTCCCTCCGCGTTGCCGCCCGTCATACGCGCCATTTCTGAACTAAAATTAACCATAACGATATGACCCCGGCGTGATATCGGAGCCTCGGCTCTACCGAGTCCATGACAGGAGGCGCTATGTGTTACCACCATATTGTCATCGCCACCGATCTGAGCGATGACGGCAAACGGCTGGTCGAAAAGGGGGCGCTGCTGGCGGAGGCGCTGCAGGCCAAACTCTCGCTGATCTATGTGGACGTTCACTACGACACCTACCACGCGGCGATCGGCTTTTCGGAGCGCAGCTATGACGGCGTGCCGTTCGAAGAGAAGATCCGCAAAGAGCTGGAGCCCACCACGCAAAACGTCAATTACCCGATCGCGGAGGTGATTATCGGGCGCGGCGGCTTCGTCGATGAACTGCGTACGGCAGTCGTGGATAAGAACATCGATCTGCTGGTGTTCGGCCATCACCACGATCTGTGGAGCAACCTGTTTTCTTCCACCCGCAATGCCATCAACCAGCTGAATATCGACGTGCTGGTGATCCCGATCCGCTCATAAACGCGGGTCACCGCCGGGCAACGATGGCGGTGGCCGCTGCGGCTTATTGCGTGAAGAAGTCGTTATACAGCATGTACAGGTGCGCCGCGCTCCAGGAGAAGTTCGGCGCGCCTTGCTGCTTGCCGGTGAGCGGGTTGTAGTTCTCGCGGATCGGCCCGTCGGCGACCAGGCCGTCGGCGTGGCGGAAGAAGGCCTGCGCCATCGCCACCGCATCGTCGCGATAGCCGTAGCGCTCCATGCCCTTGAGGCCGAAATACAGCTGATCGACCCACACGCGGCCGCGCCAGTAGATGTCCGCGCCGAACGCCGGATTGGTCAGCGCCGCGGTGCCGAGCGGCACGTAGGTATTGAACTCGCGCGGATCCTTCATCACCCTGACCACCGCATCGGCGTGCGGTTGGCTGGCGGCGCCGTTGAACAGCGGCGACCAGCCTTCCGGCCCTTTGCCGCGTTCGACGATCGGTTTGCCGGCGCAGCCGTTGGCCAACGGCTGGCTTTCGATGCGGATGTCATAGAAGAAACCGCTCTGCTTGTCGAACATGCAGGTGTTGATGTAGGCCGCCAGCCGGTCGGCTTTGGCGCGGAAGGCAGCGGCCTCGGCACCGCGGCCCAGAATATCGGCCATCTCCGCCAGATAGCGGTTGTCGCTGTACATATAGCTGGCCTGATCCACCGACTCCTGCAGCAGCGAGTAGCCGAGCAGCGTACCGTCCGGCGCGCGGTTTTCGGCGAATTTTACCTGCCAGTCTTCGCGTTTGCCGCCCTGCGCCACGTAGCGCGCCAATTGATCCGGATCGATAAAGCCGAATACCGCCGCGTCGTCGCGGCCCGATTCCCAGGAGGCGGCGGTCTGCGCCGGGATCTCGATGCTGTCGTACTGCCCCTCGCGCACGATGCGATCGTAATTGTCGAGGCCGGCCAGCGTTTGCTCGCGCTGCCCGCGTTTGACGGTGAACAACATGCGCCCGTCGGGGGTATTGTGCGCTTTGTCGCGGGTGGCGCCGTACTCCGGCACGCCGTTGCCGTTGTGATCGCGGTTGCGCAGCCACCAGTCATGGTAGGCCACCAGCTTCGGGTACATCTCCGCCAGCCAGTCCTTATCGCCGGTGACGCGATACACCTCCATCACCGCCCAGGCCGCCAGGCTCGGCTTGGTGTTGCGCTCGTTCCAGTTGCTGCCGTCGCCGCCGCGCTCCGGGCTGGGGTTGTAGGCGATAAGGTCGGGCAGAAAACCGGCGTCCCACGGGCGCAGGGTGTCGCCCGGCCGGATCTGGAAGGCGAATACTGCGCGAATGTTGTCCTTGGCCACGTCCGGGTTGAAGTGCGCCATGGCGTAGGCCTGTTTCCAGGTGTCCCACGGCCAGGTTTGGTTGCCGGAGAACCAGCGCCCGGTCACCGACGGGGTGACCGAGTCGAACTTCATCGCCCCGGCTGCGCCGCGCCAGTTGCCGTTCAGCGTTTCCATCGCTTTGACCGCCACGCGGGTTTGTTCCGGCGTGGCGTGCGGGTTGCTGAGCCCAGTGGCGAGATAGCGTTCCCAGCGCTGGGCCGACGCGGCCATATAGCGCTGCGGGTGAGCGAGGATATCGGCGATAGCGCGCTGTTCGCGCTGTGCCTCTTCGGCGGTGAGCAGGTGCGAGTAGGTGGTGTACAGGGTGGTGGAACCGGCGATGCGCGCCGTGGCGCGGAAGCGGTGGCCGTCGACCGTGGTGCGCTGCGGCAGCGATTTGTGGATCTGATACTCGGACTGGCCCGAGGTCATCAGCTGCGACGGCGCGCGCACCTTGCCGAAGGTGACGCGCAGGCCGTCAGCCGTCGGCACAATGCGGCGCGTGTAGTCCGGAAACGCCTGCTCGAGGGTCGCCGGCGGCTGCGGTTTTTGCTCTTTGGCCGCGTAGCGCTCCAGCAATTCACCGTCCCACACCAGCTCCAGCGGCGTGTCGGTCAGGATTTGGGTTTCCAGCAGCGAGGTGCGCGCGGCGGCGAAGCGCAGCGTCAGGTTGACGGTCACGCCCGGCGCGCTGAGCCGCTGCACCAGGGCGCCGGGCAGGCTGTAGGCCGTCATGGTGAAATGCACCGGTTTACCGTCTCGATAGACGCTGAGCCGATCGAAATTGTTGGCCATAAAGTTGATGTACTCTTCGGTCAGCAGCGCCGGGCCGGGGAAACCGCCCATGCCTTCCGGCCCGCTCGGCAACAGGTGGCCGTGCCAGGCGCCGAGATCGAAGAACGGATTGAAGCGCTGGTGATCGTCGAAATCGTAATCGAGCATAAAGTGCGGCGCGCCGCGGCGGTCGATGACGTTTTTATAGCGCTCGGCCAACTGGGCGTCGGCGTCGGGCATTTTCGGCACACAGCCCGTCAGCGCCCATGCGAGGATGAGGGCAGTGGCCAGCGGGGTCAGGGGAGTCATGTTCATCGTAGGAGCCTCAACGGTTACCAATAGAAATATTGCATCAGAAACACCGAGTTGCTGGCACCGGTGCTGTCGTTGCGCATGAAGAATTTGCTGTCCAGCGCGGTGGCCAGTTTGCCGCCGGCGTATTCGTACCAGACGCCAAACTGGGCGTATGAGGTGGCGGTGTCCGCCGCGCGATCAAACCGGTGGCGGGCGTAGCTGTAGGCGGTGGAGAGATACAGCCCTTTGGCGGTTTCCGTCATCGCGCTGAGCATCAGGCCCGATTCGCTGCCGGGATGGCCGCCGCTGTCGCCTTTGCCGGTGTGGTGCCAGACGCGGCCGGCCAGGTGTTTGCCGCGCAGCCCCAGCAGAAACAGCTGCCCCAGCCCGTCGGTCACTTCCAGGCCGGTCAGCAGCGTCAGATTCTCCTGCAGGTCGTACTGGGTGTAGCCATTGGCCATCGCCCGGTAGGTATACTTGTCGGAATAGCGGTCGTATTTACCGAAGTGCAGCAGTGCCTTGCTCTCGTCGATGCGGCTTTCCGGGGCCGCCGTCACGCTGTAGCGAAAGCGCCCGGTCAGGTTTTGCAGCTTGGCGGCGTAGCTGAGATCGCGGGTGTTGGGGAGCACGTAGCCGTACTCCGGCGTGAAGTCGCCCCACCACTGCAAATCGTCGAGCGACGAATCGTTGCGCACGCTGAGCATCATCTCGGTGCCGTCGTCGGTGCGGTAACCGCCGTAAAAGCGGTTCAATCCACCCTCGAAGCCGCCCCAGCTGTGGTCCGGCGTCCAGGCGTGGCCCTGGCTGTCCGCCTGCACGGTCCAGCCTTCGCCGTAAATCAGGCCGAACCAGTGTCCCCGTTTGATCTCCAGGCCACCTTCGATATAGGTGCCGTCGCTGTATTGATGCTGATGTTCGCCGTTCAAATAGACGTTGCCGCCGATGCCGAGCTCGCCGTAAAAACGCAGGGCGGTCGCGGTGCTATCGGGAAGCGGCGGTGGCGGGAGCTGATTGCGCTCCGCCGGGGTCACCGGTTCCTGCGCCGCCCAGGCGGGCGCATTAACGAGCAGCAACAAGGGCAACAGGGCGTGATGGCTTAGTGATTTCATGGGGCATAGCCTGGTGTTGGATGGATCGGAACGTCAGCCGAGCGGCGGCTCACGCGAGGTCGCTCCCGGATCCCTGGGAGAAGAGAAAAAGTCCGCCCTCATGGGGCAGTAAACGGCAGGTATATTAGTAAAATATTTAGTAAAAAATACGCTTAAATCAGTAAATCGTTAACTTGATCACAGCGGGCGAAATGGGTATCTTTCGCTGCAGGCGCCCGGCAACGGCTGGCATGAGCGTGCGCTGGCCCGGTCTGGGAAGGAGAGGAGGCGGGCGGCGCTGTACGCCGTGGCGCTATCCGATTAAGCTACCGTTTTTCGTCTGTGCATTGGGACTCTATGGCCACACTGAAGGAAATTGCTGAAGCCGCTAATGTGTCCGTCGCCACCGTTTCACGCGTGTTGAATGACGACCCCACCCTGAGCGTGAAGGCGCAAACCCGCCAGAAGATCCTGGAAGCGGCGGAGCGCCTCGAATACAAGGTTGCACCTTCCAAACGGCAAAGCGGGCAACGCCTGCATTTCGCCGCGCTGTTCACCTATACGCAGGGCGTGGAGATCAACGATCCCTATTACCTGGCGATGCGCTACGGCATCGAAACGCAGTGCGAAAAGCTGGGCGTGGCGCTGAGCGCCGGATATGACTTCAACGGCGACAAGGCGCTGCCGGCCGCCGACGGCCTGCTGGTGATCGGCCGGCCACAGCCCGCGCTGTATGAGCAGCTCAGGCAGCAGGAAATGCCGGTCGTATTCATCGACGGCGTGGTGGAGGATGAGCGGTTCGACTGCGTCAATGTCGACCTGTACAAGATCAGCCGCAAGGTGATCGACTACTTCATCGGCCGCGGCTATCAGCGCATCGGCTTTATCGGCGGGCGCGACGATCCGGCAGGCATCGACCAGCGCGAGCAGGCGTTCGTCGAGTATGGCCGGCAGCAAAACGTGGTGCGAGCGCAGGACATTTACCACGGTGATTTCAGCAGCCAGTCGGGCTACCAGTGCGCCAAAGCGATGTTGCAGAGCAAGAATGGCTATCCGCCGGCGCTGCTGGTGGCGACCGATTCGATCGCGATCGGCGTGCTGCGCGCGCTGCACGAACACGGCATTCAGGTGCCGGGGCAGATCGCGCTGATCAGCGTCAACGACATTCCCACCGCCCGCTTTATTTTCCCCGCCTTGTCCACGGTGCGCATCCCTTCGGAGACCATGGGCGCACAGGCCGTCAACCTGCTGGCGGAGCGGCTGCGCGATGAGCGCGCCGTCCCGCTGTCGATCTTCGTTCCCAGCTCGCTGCAGCTGCGCGATACCACCGTCGCCTGACCGGCCCCCGCCTCGGCGGGGCGTTGCGTTGGCGCCCAAAATTAACGTCATGATAAAAAAAGGCATTTGAGATTTATTGTGATCCTGTCGTCATTTGGTAAATATCAACTGTAGTTTTTACTAAATATTTACTATCGTTTCCGCATTGCACAGGTGTCGGGAGACGTGACGTGAATAATTGGGAAAACATTGAAAAACAGTCGGAGCACCGGTTGGCGCCGCGCGCGAGCTTCTTCAGCTACGCGGACGCCGGGCAGGCGCTGAGCTTCGATCGCAACGCCAGCCGGCGCTTCCAGCTGCTGAGCGGCCGCTGGCGTTTTCGCTTCTTCGAGCACCCGGCGCAGGTGCCGGCGGCGTTTTATCGGGAGCCGATGAACGACTGGAGCGATATGGCGGTGCCGGGCATGTGGCAGCTGGAAGGGCACGGCCACCTGCAGTACACCGACGAGGGCTTCCCGTTCCCGATCGACGTGCCTTACGTGCCGACCAACAACCCCACCGGCGCCTATCAACGCCCCTTTACGCTCGATGCCGGCTGGCAAGATCAGCAGGTGCTGATCAAATTCGACGGCGTGGAAACCTACTTCGAGGTGTACGTTAACGGCGACTATGTCGGCTTCAGCAAGGGCAGCCGGCTGTGCGCCGAGTTCGACATCAGCCCCTATGTGCGGCAGGGCGAGAACCTGCTGTCGGTGCGGGTGATGCAGTGGGCCGATTCCACCTACATCGAAGATCAGGACATGTGGTGGATGGCCGGCATCTTCCGCGACGTCTATCTGATCGGCCAGAGCGCCACTCACCTTCACGACCTGACGCTGGTCACCACCTTCGATGAGCGCTATTGCGACGCGCAGTTGGCGATCGACGCCGAGCTGCGCCATCTCGGTGTGCAGGCCGCCGAGGGCTGCCGCCTGCAGGCGCAGCTGTTCGACGGCGATCGCTGCGTGGCGGAGCAGTGGCGCGACGATCTGCGCATCGAGCAGGCGCTGAGCTGCCGTTTCGAACTGCCGGTCAGCCGCCCGCAGCAGTGGAATGCGGAAAATCCCTACCTGTATCAGCTGTTGCTCAGCCTGTATGACGGCACCGGCAACCTGCTGGGCGTGGTGCCGCAGCGGGTGGGTTTCCGCGAGATCGCGGTGCGCGACGGGCTGATGTACGTCAACGGGCGCTACCTCAAGCTGCACGGCGTCAACCGCCACGATCACGATCACCGCAAAGGACGCGCCGTCGATATGGCGCGGGTGGAGCGTGACATCGTGCTGATGAAGCAGCACAACATCAACTCGGTGCGCACCGCCCATTACCCCAACGATCCGCGCTTTTACGAGCTGTGCGATCTCTATGGCCTGTTCGTGATGGCGGAGACCGATTTGGAAAGCCACGGCTTCGCCAACGTCGGCGATCTGAGCCGCATCACCGACGATCCTCGCTGGGAACAGGCCTACGTCGAGCGCATCGAGCGCCACGTGGCGGCGCAGAAAAACCACCCGTCGATCATCATCTGGTCGCTGGGCAACGAGTCCGGCTACGGCTGCAACATTCGCGCCATGGCCCGGCGCTGCAAAGCGCTCGATCCGACCCGTCTGATCCACTATGAAGAAGATCGCGACGCCGAAGTGACCGACGTGATCAGCACCATGTATTCCCGCGTGGCGATGATGAACGCCTTCGGCGAATACCCGCACCCCAAACCGCGCATCCTGTGCGAGTACGCCCACGCGATGGGCAATGGCCCCGGCGGGCTGTTCGAATACCAGTCGGTGTTCAACCGTCACGCCAGTTTGCAGGGGCACTACATCTGGGAGTGGTGCGATCACGGGCTGCTGAGCCACGACGCGCAGGGGCGCGAGCGCTACCAGTACGGCGGCGATTACGGCGACTACCCGAACAACTACAACTTCTGCATGGACGGCCTGATCTATCCGGACCAGCGCCCCGGCCCCGGCCTGCGTGAATACCAGCAGGTGCTGTGCCCGGTGGAGGTGACGGCGGAAGAGGGGGCGGGTGACGTGCTGCGGGTGAAAAACCGCTATTGGTTCAGCTCGCTGGCGGATATCACGCTGAAGGTCAGCGTCAAGACCGACGGCCGCCAGGTGGCAAGTTACGAATTCAAGCTGCCGCATCTACAGCCGGGCGAGAGCGAAGACATGCATCTGCCGGTGTTGGCGCTGGGGCAGGGGGAAACGCTGATCGACGTGGCGGTGCATAAGGACAGCGCCACCCGCTACAGCGAGAGCGGCCAGCGGCTGGGGCATTATCAGCATCTGCGCCAGGCGGCGACGCGGCGACCGGCTCCACCGTTGGCCGATGCGCCGGCGCTGCAATGCCGCGAGGAGAATCATCAGCTGCTCGTCAGCGGCGGCCGGTTCCAGCTGGCGTTCTCGCTGCTGAGCGGCGAACTGCTGTCGTGGCGGGTAGACGATGAAGAAATGGTGGGGCGCGCGCCGCGCATCACCTTCTTCAAACCGGTGATCGATAACCATAAACAGGAATATGAGGGGATTTGGCTGCCGCAACATTTCCCCATCATGCAGCAGCACTTCCGCCGCCTCAGCCGGCAATGGCAGGGCGAAGATCTGCTGCTCGAGGTGCACAGCCTGATTGCGCCGCCGGTGTTCGACTTCGGCATGCGCTGCACCTACCGCTGGCGCATCTCCCCGCAGGGCTACGTCAGCCTGGATCTGTCCGGTGAGCCTTATGGCGATTTCCGGCAGATTATCCCGAAAATCGGTCTCGATTTCGGCATCAGTCGCCGCTTCGTGCAGGTGGAATACTACGGCCGCGGGCCGGGCGAGAACTACCGCGACAGCTGCCGGGCCAACCTCATCGGCCACTACCGGCAGCGCGCCGACGCGCTGTTCGAACACTATCCGTTCCCGCAGGACAACGGCAACCGGCAGGACGTGCGCTGGCTGAGCCTGCAGGACGCGGCGGGCAAGGGGATCTTCATCCAACCGCGGCGGCCGATCAACTTCAGCCTGTGGCCTTACAGCGCCGAGATGCTGCACCAGGCCCAACACATCAACGAGCTGGAACCGAGCGACTGCCTGACGCTGAACCTGGACGACCAGATCCTCGGCCTCGGCTCCAACTCCTGGGGCTCCGAAGTGCTGGATACCCACCGGGTCTATCTGGCGCCGTTCAGCTACGGCTTCACACTGGTGCCGTTCGACGGGCGGCAAACGCAGGGTGCCGCGCTCGCCGGTTATGACTTCGCGCCCGCTCATCATCACCCGCAGTCTGCGGAGGAAAACGTATGATCATTCTCGAATCCCTGGCGGAGTTCCAGCGCATTTATCACAGCGGCAAGAAGTGGCTGCGCTGCATGGAAGCGATCGCCAATGTCGAGCGCATCAGCCCAAACGTGTGCCATTCGATCGGCGACTCGCTGACGTATCGGCTGAGCGTCGGCGCCGGCCGCCAGCACGGCTGGCTGGAGGGCAACCGCCGTTACTTCGACGTGCACTATTACCTCGACGGGGAAGAGACCGTCGAGGTTGCCGACAAACGGGCGCTGACGACGGTGGCGCCCTATCAGGACGAAACCGACCGCGAGTTTTTCAGCGGCGAAGGCGAGAGGCGCCGGGTCGGCAAAGGCAACGTGGTGATCTTCGAAAACCACCAGGCTCACCGCTTCGCAGAAAGCGGCAAGGTAAAAAAAGTCATTTTAAAAGTGACGGTGGAAGACAGCTATTTCGTCAATAAATAGCGCGCTCGCCGCTCGATAACAACAAACCGAAGTCCCCTACACCATTCGGAGAATCTCTATGGCTGCGTCGAACAGAAACACCATCGGCAAGTTTGGCCTGCTGTCGATGACGTTTGCGGCAGTGTTCAGTTTCAACAACGTGATTAACAACAATATTCAGCTCGGCATCGCCTCGTCGCCGGTATTCCTGGTGGCGACGATCATTTACTTCATTCCCTTTTGCCTGATCATCGCCGAATTCGTCTCGCTCAACCGCAACTCCGAGGCCGGCGTTTATGCCTGGGTGAAAAGCGCGCTCGGCGGGCGTTGGGCGTTTATCACCGCCTACACCTATTGGTTCGTAAACCTGTTCTTTTTCACCGCGCTGCTGCCGCGCGTCATCGCCTACGCTTCTTACGCGTTCCTGGGCTATGACTATGTGTTTACCCCGCTGACCACGGCGATCATCAGCATCTTCCTGTTCGCCTTCTCGACCTACATCTCCAACAGCGGCGCAAAACTGCTGGGGCCGATGACCTCGGTGACCTCGTCGCTGATGTTGCTGCTGACGTTTTCCTACATTGTTCTGGCGGGCGCAGCGGTGCTGGGCGGCATCGAGCCGGCCGACCCGATCAACGTGCAGGCGATGACCCCGAACTTCAACTGGGCGTTCCTCGGCATTACCGCCTGGATCTTCCAGGCGGCGGGCGGGGCGGAGTCCGTGGCAGTGTACGTGAACGATGTGAAAGGCGGCAGCCGCGCCTTCGTGAAGGTGATCATCGTTTCCGGGCTGTTCATCGGCGTGCTGTATTCGGTGTCTTCGCTGCTGATTAACGTATTCGTGCACCGCACCGATCTGCACTTTACCGGCGGCACGGTTCAGGTGTTCGAAGGCCTGTCGGCGCACTTCGGCCTGCCGACGGTGCTGATGAACCGCTTTGTCGGCATTGTTTCCTTCACCGCCATGTTCGGTTCGCTGTTGATGTGGACGGCGGCGCCGGTGAAGATTTTCTTCACCGAAATCCCGAAGGGCATTTTCGGCGAGAAAACCATTCGCCTGAACCGGCACGGCGTGCCGACGCGCGCGGCCTGGATCCAGTTCTTCATCGTCATCCCGCTGATGCTGATCCCGACGTTGGGTTCCAGCAGCGTGCAGGATTTGATGAACACGCTGATCAACATGACCGCCGCCGCCTCGATGTTGCCGCCGCTGTTCATCATGCTGGCCTACCTGAATCTGCGGCTGAAGTACGACCGGGTGGCGCGCGATTTCAAAATGGGCTCGCGCCTGCAGGGCATCGCCATCGTCAGCGTGCTGATCGCCATCTTCACCGTCGGTTTCTTCGCTTCGACGTTCCCGACCGGCGCCAGCATCATGACCATCGTGTTCTATAACGTCGGCGGGTTGGTGGTGTTCCTGGGATACGCCTGGTGGAAGTACAACCGCTACTCGAAGACCCTGAACGCCGAGGCGCGCTACCACGAAGACATGCCGCTGGCGCGCCTCGCGCTGGAAGCGCAGGAAGGGGCACCGGCCGGGCAACCCGCGCTGACCACGCCCGCTTGCAATAAGCCGCTGTAATCTCTCCTCTATCGGCTCCGCGCTCCGGCGCGGAGTCTCGCTTGTGTAAAAAATCCACGTCTGCGTTTGCATAATACATAAGTGAATACTAATGTGTTTATATGAACGAAAATGACATCTTCAAAGCGTTGGCCGATCCGACCCGCCGCACTATCTTCGACAAACTCGCCGCCGGCAGCATGAACGCCAGCGCGCTGCGCGAAGGGCTGCCCATCAGCCAGTCGGCAATGTCGCAACACCTGGCGGTGCTGCGCAATGCCGGGCTGGTGCGCGAGGCGAAGCAGGGGCGCTGCGTCAATTATCAGGTCGACCCGGACGGGCTGGCGCAGATCGCCCAGTGGCTGACGAAGTATCGCGCCTGGTGGCCGGCGCGCATCGACGCGCTGCAAACCTTACTGAAGGACATGGATCAATGAACAAACGGGCTGAGCCGCCGCCGCGCGATCGGCTGGTGTTGGAGTATTCGCTCGATGCGCCGCCGGAAAAAGTGTGGCGGGCGCTCAGCATTCCCGAGCTGCGCGAGCAGTGGCTGCCGACGGGCGACCTGGCGCAGGCCAAACCGCTGGCCACCACGCCGGGCGAGGCGGTGAGCTATCGCCTGCGCGACGACCAACCGCCGTTCCTCGAAAGCGTAGTGACGCTGCAGATTGTGCCGGATGCCGGCGGTGGCAGCCTGCTGCGGATTATTCACCAGCTCGACGCCGCCAACGACGGCCCGACGACGGTGATGCGCGCCGCCTGACGCGTTAAACACACTTCCCTTTGTTGCCAACCCAGGAGTTCACCGATGCGTGAGAAGATGATGCTCGTCCCGATGGTGGTGGAACAGACCAGCCGGGGAGAACGCTCCTTTGATATTTATTCGCGCCTGCTGCGCGATCGGATCGTGTTCCTCAACGGTGAAGTCAACGACGACGTGGCTGAAATGCTGTGCGCCCAGCTGCTGTTTCTGGAGGCGGAAAACCCGGAAAAACCGATCCATCTGTACATCAACTCGCCGGGTGGGGCGATCACCAGCGGGTTGGCGATTTACGACACCATGCAGTACCTGCGCGCGCCGGTGCATACCCTGTGCATGGGCACCGCGCGTTCGATGGGTTCGTTCCTGCTGATGGCCGGCGAGCCGGGGCACCGCATGGCGCTGCCCAACGCCAGCCTGCACGTGCACCAGCCGCTGGGCGGCTTTCAGGGGCAGGCCTCCGACATCTTGATCCACGCCGAAGAGATGAAGCGCACCAAAGACCGGGTGATCCGGCTGTACGCCCAACATTGCGGCCTGAGTGATGAAGCGGTAGAGCAGGCGTTGGATCGCGATCGCTTCATGACCGCCGACGAAGCGGCGGCCTGGGGGCTGATCGATAAGGTGCTGCGGGAGCGGTAAAACGGCTCAGCGAGGCTCGGCGGCCTGCGGCGTGTGCCAAACCCGTTCAAGCCCGAATTCGACCATCGCGAAATAGAGGCTGAAATAGCGCTCTGCCATGATAAAGAACGAGCTGTTGAGTTCGATCACTACGTTATTGGTGGTGGTCAGCAGGCCCGATTTTTCCGCCGCCTGCAGGATGCGGTTTACGTGCGCGCGTGAGACGGAGCACGACTTGGCGATTTTCGCCGAGGAGAGCAGCAGAAAGGGGGAGTCCTGCCGGATGCTTTCGATATGCAGCATCAGTAGCACCATGTGGCCGGCGTCCTTGCTGATAAACAGTCCGGATTGCGGCACCAGATCGATCAGGTAGATCTCCTTGAGCATCAGCTGCCCGTAGGCGGCGAAAAAGGTGGGCAGAAAGTCGGGCGCCGCCAGCAGCGCCGCGATGGGCATCTGTGGCGCCAGCGCCTGATAGGGCCGCGCCATGGAGGCGATCAGCGCCTGGGTTTCCGCCAGCGCGTGCGGCGTAGGCTTATAGCGCAACTGGCGTTTGTCATGTTCGCAGGGTTTGACCTCCAGCCGGCGGCCGACCCGCAAAAAGAACAGAAAGGAGTCCAGGGAGTTCTCGCTGATCATGTTCTTTCCTTTAAAAAAGGCTTTGATGTCTTTCAGCCCGGCGGCGGGCTGGTGGTAGTAAATGGACAGGATGGTGGAACAAATGATGAACCGGCTGTTCCTGAAGATGATTTTGTAAAACAGCGGATGCTTCTTGTAGGTCTCTTTCAACAACTCCCCGTGTTTGACGATGGCGGCGTGAAATCCCGGTGACTGCCTGATGTTGTTGGCCTGTTTCTCCAGGTGAAACTGTAGCTGGAATCTGCTTAGACTCATTTTTCCCTATTTCCTGTACTTAAAAAATGTGCTGCTTTTTATCGTTATGGGTTTGCTGTGTATGACTTGACGATCTGTTGGCCCTGGTCGTTGATGAGGGTGGCCTGAACGGTGATCTGTGAAGGGAGTGTCGGCGCCGCAACGCCGTCGAGGTGATAATCCCGCATGCTGAACGGCGCGGTCATCATGTCGCTTTCTTGCCGCACCGGGTAATCACGTTTTCCTATGTGTACGCTTATGCGGGCGAAGGAGAGATAAAACGCCGACCGGTTGTGGCAGCGCAGCAGATAGCCGCCCGGCGATTTTTGCAGCGAGAACGAGACGGCCTCGGCCGCGTTTTCGGCGTTTCCCTTTAGCGCTTTGGGGCGGTAGAAGATTTTCATCTGCGTGTTCATCGCCAGCGTCACGCGCGACGCCAGCGGCGGCGTGGTCGGCTGGCTGGGCGGGATCTCATACAGGTTAAGCCAGAACACCGACTCCCTGTCGGTGGGCAGGGCCGCGCCGGCAAACAGGATCCGCAGCCCTTTCAGCGCCGAAGGCGGCAGGGCGAATACGCTGGGCAGGGTGACAAACGGCGCGCGCGACAGTTCGGGGGCGGCATTGACGTCGCCGTTATCGACCCAGGTTTGCGCCACGATCGGATAGCCGTTGGTGTTGAGCAACATCAGGGTTTTTTCCGTGTCACCCTCGCGGAAAATCACCCGGGTGGCGGAGGCGATGATGCCTGCCTGCGCGCCCATGGCCGCCAGCGCCAGCAGCAGGGCGCATCCCATTGTCAGATATTTCTTTCTCATCATTATTGCACCTTAACCCAGACGTAGGCCCTGGCGTCCACTTTGCCGGCGGTGACGGTTTGCCCGGGCAGCCGGGCGAGCGTGGCGGTGAGCTGGGTGGTGTAGTGGGTAAACCCCGCCGCAGTGCTGCCGCCGCCGCTGGCGCCGTTGAGCACCGGGTACCAGCCGGCGTCGTTGCCCTGCGGGCATTGCCCGGCGCTGCAGCGCGCCCAGCCGACGAAGTTCATCGGCGCGCCGTTGCCGGCGTTGGCGAGTGCGATGCCCACGCCGGTGGCGACGCTGCTGTCGGTGCCGTAGCCGCTGGAGAGCAGGTAGCTCACGCCGCCGTTGGCGCTGACCAGCCCGAGCTGCTGCGCCGCGACATAGCTTTCATACGGTACCTGCAGGCCGAGGGCGGTATTGTTACTGCTGACGCCGGACACGGCGGCGTTGTCGCATTCGATATTGATGGTGAACTGCGCCTGAGAGGTTTGTCCGGCGGTCAGCTGGCTGACGGAAATGGTCGGCAGGATCACCAGCGGCGTGACGTTGCGCGCCACGCAGGTGGCGGTATAGGTCAAGGAGGAGATGGGTGCGGTGCCCATGCCCATCGCGTTCCAGCGCCCGGTGCCCCAGGTGGCGTAGTTGGTGGCGGAGTCGCTGCCGATAGGATCCGAGGCGATGCCGGGCCCCTGAAAGGTGACATAGCCGTTCGGCTGCGTGCAGGTATAGTTCGAATTGCCGGTGGTCGAGGCCATGCCCACCAGCGGGTTGCCGGCGCTGTAGCCGCAGTAGTTGCTGGCGCCCGCGCCCGGCAGCGAGCTGATGCGGATCAAATCGGCACGGATGGCGCTGAAGTCTTTCACCCGGATCTGAATTTTGCTGCCGACGGTGGCGTAGCGGGTAATCGGCGCCGACTGCCAGTAGCGGGTAAAAACCTTGCCGGAATCCAGATGGGTCAGGCGGATGCCGACGTAGGGGAAGTAGGTGGCGTAGTAGTTGGGGTTACCGTCCTGGGCGCCCAGATCGTAATAGCCGCCGACGCGATCGTCGCCGTTGGTGGCGAAGACTTCATAGATCTGCCCCGCGTCGCCGGCGTCGCATTCATACAACACCTTGTTGGGATCGGGATAGCGCGTGCCGGAGGTGAAGTCGAACACGCTGGTGCCGAGCGGCGTGCCGACGGGCTGCAGGTAAGTGCTGGTCAAATTGACCCGGCCCAGCGCCGTGCCCACCCCGCAGGGATCGCAACCGGAATCGATCGCGGGAGAAACCCGGGTGCATTGCGCCAGCGCGGCGGGCGCGCCGAACAGCGACAGGGCGAGCAGCGCCAGGGCGGCGAACGGGTAAAGAATGCGTTTCATCGTCTCTCCTGAAAATAAGTTTAACGGGCTAGCGGCACGGGGCGCTGAGCCGTTGAATCGGGCCGTCTTCCCCGGCGGGCAGGCGGTAATGCAGCGTGCACTGCTGGCCGGGGGTGTCGCCCCAGTTCAGCGTCAGTTCCCCGGCGCACTTATCGCTGCGCAGATACACCTGATTGGCCTGGCCGACCATGCCTACGCTGTTGCCCGCGTTGTCCAACACGTTGGCGCCCATCGGGATCGGTGCGTTATCGGGCCGCTGCGCGGTGATCAGCAGCGCCTGGCCGCGCACGGTGTTGAAGTGCAGGCGCACCGTGGCACCGGCATAAGGAGCGACGCGCCGCTGGCCGTCTTCCAGTTCCGCTTTGTCGTTCATGCCCTCGGGATTCAGCGCGACGGTGTTGTAGTGATAGGGCACCAGCGACGGTGCCAGGGCGTAGCCGAAGCGATCGACGCGCGCACCCTGGCCGTCCATCACCCGTGCGCCGCTGGCGCCGGGCGCCTCGATCAGGGCGAAGGTATCGCCGACATACGGCCCTAATGTCACGCCGCCGCGGTGCGCCACCACCGCCCCCTGCAGCGACAGGGAGCCTTGTCGGTACTGGCGCGCGGTGGAGAACGAGCCGGTGACGTTGGCGTAAGGCAGACGGGTTTGCAGGTTGCCGCCCCAGATGCTTTGTTGGCGATCGTCATCGGTGGTGAAGTTCAGGCCGTAGCTGACCGGCTGTTCGTCGCCGACGCTGCCCGACAGCGCAGCCTGATAGTTGCCGCCCTGGCCCTGGCTGTGGTTGGCCAACAGCGAGACGCTGGGGGCGGATGACGAACGGCCGAGCGGGAAGCTCAGCGACAGGGCGGTGACGGTCTGCGCGTTCTGCGCCAGCGGCGCGCTGTAGACGTTATCCAGCGGCCCGTAGCCGCGGTAGTCGCCGTTGCTGTAGCCCAGGCTGCGGGTGCGGGTGACGGAGAGGTTAAGCGCCACGCCGTTGCCGAAGGTTTTTCCCCAGCCCAGCTGGAGCTGATTGTCGCGGCCGCGCTGATCGCGGTAGTCCTGAGTCGAGCCGGACATCGTCAGGCTGCCGAACGCCCCCATCCCCTGATTGACGGCGACCTCGAAGCGCGAACGCTGGCGGTAGGAGTCGGACTGCCAGTTTTGGCCGGTAGTGGCGGCGCGCCGTACGCCGAGCACGTCGCTGAGATCGCGAAAGCCTTCGGTGGAGTAGCGGTAGCCGGCGATGGATAAGGTGGTGTCCGTCGGGCTGAAGGTTCGGCTGTAAGAGAGGTGCAGCATCCAGCCGGAGGCACCGCCGTCCGGCAGGCTGGCGTGGGAATAGGTGGTGTCCATGCCGAAGGCGCCCAGCCAGCTGCTGTACACGCCGCCCAGCATCATCGCCTGATAACCGTCCGCCAGCTGGTTGCCGAGGTTGAAGGTCAGGGCGTTGGTCAGGCCGTGCTGCCAGGTCACTTCGCTGAACAGATCGTTGTCGCCGACGTAGCGGGAACGGCCGACGATCGCGGAGTAGCGCGACTGACCGGGGCGGATGGATTCCGGCACCGCGGCGAACGGCACGGTGAAGGTACTGACGCTGCCGTCGGCTTCCGTCACCACCACGGTGAGATCGCCGGCGTAGTTGGTGGCGTACAGATCGTTGATGGCGAACGGCCCCGGCGCGACGGTGGTTTCATACAGCGTGCTTTTGCCCTGCAGCACCGTCACGCGCGCGTTGCTTTTCGCCACGCCGCGTACCACCGGCGCATAGCCGCGCTGCGAATCCGGCAGCATGCGGTCGTCCGAACTGAGCTGAATACCGCGAAATCCCAGGCCGGAGAAGAAGTGCCCGTCGGTAAAGCCTTCGCCCAACAGCATTTCGCTGCGCCAGGGCAAAATTGCGCGCTGGACGTAGCGGCGGCTGGTGTCCAGGTGGCCGCCGAACTCCCGATCGTAGCGGTAGCTGGACTGCTGGCGGTAGCGCCATAGCCCGAGGTTGAACCCGCCGTTCAGGTTGGCGTAGGTCGAGTCGAGATCGCGGGTTTGCCCCTGTCGATAACTGACGTGGTACTGGTTGAGGTTGTAATTGACGAAGGCCATCGATTCGCCGCTGTCCAGGCTGGCGGGATTGACGCTGCCGCGCGGCTGGCCGTTCAACAGCGCCTGCGGAATGCTCAGATCCAGCCGCAGCCGCGAAATGTCCGCGTTCACCGCGATGTCCTTGAGATCCCGACCGGGCAGCAGGCATTCTGCTTCGGCGGCCGCCGGCGGATTTTTCAGCCCGAAGCGCGCCAACTGCGGCCGATCGAAACAGGGCAGCACCTGCTGGCCTGCGCGCACGAAGCGAATTTGGTCGCGCTCGAGAAACTGGCCGTTGAGGTACAGATCGATCTGATAGCTGCCGGGAGCAACGGCGTCCTGCTGGTTGAACTGGCTCAGGGCGCTGTTGCTCAGCACGCTGCCGCGCAGCAGCGCGGGATCGAAGGTATAGCCGTCGGCGGCGGCGCAGCCCAGCGGCAGCGCCAGCAGCGCGCAACACCAGCGCGCAGGCAGCGGCGTCGCCTTGCGGACATCGAACATGAAAACCTCCCTGTCTGGTTTCAGCGCGCGACGTCCAGGGTGCGTGAGATTTCCACCCCATAGTCATTGATGACGCGCAGTGCGACCTGCCGCACCTCCCCGTTCACCGGCCAACTGGCCTGTGAAAACGGCGGGATCAGATCCGCCTGCGGGATGGTGATGCGCTTCGCGCCGCTCAGGATCGCGGCCTGGCTGACGTTGGCGAAGTAGCCGGTCGGGTTGTCGACGCGCAGCGCGTTACCGGCCTGGCGCAGGCTGAGCCGATCGATGACGTGGTTGGCGTCGCCGGCCAACCCGGCGGGGCGATAGAACACCTTCAGCCGATTGGTGACCACCAGCAGCAGTTTGTTCTTGTCGCTGTCCGTCTGGCGCACGGCGGGCACCTGCAGGAAGTTGAGGTAGAACAGCGATTCGCGATCGCGCGGCAGCGGCTGGCCGACGAACGACAGCCGCACCATCTGCCCGCTGTGCGGATTCATGCGGAAGATTTGCGGCGAGGCGACAAAGGGCGCATCGGCGTTTTCCGGCGTGGATTTGGGGTTATTGATGTCGAGCCAGATCTGCATCAGCGCCGGGGTGCCGTCGTCGTTGGTGAACTGCAGCGTTTTTTCCCGCGCCTCGGCGGGGTAGATCACGCGGTTGCCGAGCAGCGTCACGCTGGCCGACGCGTGGGTAGCGGCAAAACTCATTAGGCAAAGCGACAGGGCGGCCCATCGGCGGGCGGAGCGGGTTATCTGCGGCATAAACGTGAACCGATAAAGGGAGCGAGTCATTCAGCGCCGCCCGGCGAAGGGCGGCGCTGGCATCAACAGGTATGGCGCCTGACGCCGGCTTATTTGTAGCTAATGGCGAACTGTGCGGTGGCGATCACCGAACCGGCCGCCACGCCGGTGTCTTCCGCGTAGTAGCGGGCCACCAGGTTCTGCGAGGTGGAGGTGGCGTCTTTGGCCAGCGTCATCGCCGACGTGGTGACGGTCGAACCGCTGGCGAACGACAGCGGCGTGGTGGCGTCGCTGTCCAGCAGTTGAATGGACACTTTGGCCGCATCGCCCGCGTTGCCCAGGTTGCCGTTGGTGGTTGGGTTGTTGCCCGCCAGCACGGTTTTGATCGCCGTATCGCTGGTTGCGGCCGCACAGCCGGTCACGTTGACGGTGAAGGTGGTGTCGCCGGCGGTGGCGCCTTTGGTGGCGAGTTTGCTGGCGGCGACGGTCGGCAGCAGAACGACCGGGTTGGATTGGTTGCCGTTAATATTCACCGAGCAGGTTTGCGTGCTGACTTCGCCTTTAAATTGCACCGTATTGGACGAAGCGGCCGCACAGGCGCCGGAGAGAGCCAGCATGGATAATGCGACTAATTTAACATTCATGTGAAATGCCCTTTAATTTACTTTAGAGAAAAGCTTTCCTGACAGTAATAAATTACTGACGTGCGGTTGTGGGTTAATCATGTTGCGCAATTGTTTTTTAAACGCGTCGGCAAACATGGATTTTCATCCTAACAAACTAAGAATTTTCCCTATAGGTGTTTTGAATAAGGCAATAAGACGAGAAGGCCTGCTGTTACATTTTTTTTCATTTGTGCTTATATCATACAAAATAGAAAATAGATCTATATCATTACGTTGCGATTTTATTGGATCGCCAGTTTTTGTGATTGAAATAATTTGAAACATTCATGCCTTTTTTGCGTATTAATCAACGTGCTGACGGTTGCGTGATTATTTGAAAAACATGTTATCAAGATGTTTTATATCGGTGTGCTTTGCAGGCGAATTACCCCAAAAAAGAGCAGCGACAAGCCGCCTGAGGTGTGGAAGCATGCGTCCATGCTGATAAGGAGAATTAAAGTGAGAGTGATTTATATCGATGGTTCACCGCTGTGCCGGCTGGGCATGAAAACATTATTGGGCGGTGGGGTGATAACCTTATCCTCACCCAATATGAATATCATTAAAAATATAAGCCCGGCGCCTGATTTAATTATTATGGAGTTTCCCCAGGAGATTTACCGGTTCGAGGCGTATTTAAAATTCATTAAATATTCACGCAGTGAATATAAAGACGTCCGGTTACTGTTCTTCATCGATAAGACTTCACCGCTGATCCTGGCGTTTATCGCTGCGGCGCAGCCGGATGCGATTTTGCACAAACGGGAAGCGCTGCAGGTGGTGCGAGAGACCTGCGCAACGCTGGCCCGCCAGGAGACGAGCGAACGGCACGTGGTGAACCGGCAGCGGGCGGCGGCAATCACGCCTGGCGAGGCAGCGGTGCTGTGTGAAACCGCCCGCACCGAAGATATCCGCCTGACCGCGCGGCGGCTTAACCTGCACCCGAAAACCGTTTATTCGCACCTCAATAACGCCGGCAAAAAGTTCGGCATCCGCAATCGGGTCGAACTGCTGAAGATGATTGCGCTGTTGTAGCGCACCGTTAGCGGGTTTTGCCGACGGCCAGCCGCCATCGCGTGATCTCATCGGCGCCGGGCCCGGCGGCCAGCGCCAGGTTTTGCGGCGGCAGCGATTCGCCGGTCACGGCATCGACCACGCGCAGGGTGACGGGGTGGCCAGTCGCACGGTCGACCACGCGCAGCGGCGGCCCGGCCAGCTCGGACAGGTTCCACTTGTCGCCAATCTGGATCATCGCCATCACCAGCAGCCCGAGATCTTTTCCCTTCTCCGTCGGAAGATACTCGTAGCGATCGGGGCGCGTCTGGTATTGCCGCTTTTCGATAAGGCCGCTGCCTTCCAGCGCCTTGAGCCGATCGGCCAACGTGTTGTTGGTGATGCCGGTCGATTGGCGCAGATCGTCATAGCGCGAGAGCCCCAGCAACAGATCGCGCATGAGAATCGCGCCCCAGCGATCGCCCAATGCCGACAGCACGTGGGCCACCGAGCACGTCATACCTTCAAACCCTTTTGCTTTCACGTTGCCTTGCCTCCGTTTGCCGCCCTAATGCGGATAATTTTATCGCCTCGGCTTGATCACTTCAATGATTGGAGTTATTACTCTTATTATTGGAGTTTTGTTTGACACAGGCTGCCGGCCAGAACGATTGTCGATACCCCGCAGCTTTACCGAGGAGATAACGCGATGCCACTGTGGCAGATTTACCACCCTGAACCGGCTTTCAGCGCCGCCGATAAACGCGCGATTGCGCAGAAGGTCACTGCCCTGTACCAGGACTTTTTGCCGCGCTTTTACGTCAACGTGTTCTTCCACGCGCTGCTGCCAGGTTCGGCCTATCTCGGCGGCGAACCGGCCGATGATTTCGTGCGGGTGACCATCGACCATATTGCGCGCGCCATGGACAACGACGCAGAGCAGCAGCAATTCCTGGCGGCCTGCACCCGCATCCTGCAACCCTACCTTGCCGCGCGCGGGTTGCGCTGGGAGCTGCACGTGGACGAAACGCCGTTCTCACTGTGGACTATCGAAGGTTTGAAACCCCCGTTGCCGGGGACGGCAGCGGGGGAGAAATGGCGCAGCGAGAATCGGCCTTCGGTGTGGGGGGGGGGGGATAACCGCGAGAAATGGACATAATGAGCAACGGTAAACGCTTGTGGACTATGAAATAATGCGTACTGTATCTGCCGAAAGAAATTGAAAGGCAGCCTCCAAGAGGCTGTTTTTCGGAAGTGTTAGAATGGATAAAAATGTCGCTTGCAGGGAGAAGCCATGTCTCATTCATCAGCGAGGAAAAAAGTGTTGAATACGGCAATGCCGCTGGCACAGAGAGCGTCTCACGCGCGCAGTTGTGCTAACCATGTGGCGAACCGATTGGGAATGACTCGCAGTGAGCTTCTAATAAAAGTTGAGAAAGAGTCAGGCTCAAATCTGGAATCACCGTTAACTGAAGAAGAGCTGATGAACGCATTCAACTATATGGAAAGCCTTTAGGATTAGGCCGCTTTAAGCCGCACAAACATCTAATATTGAGCGTTCAGATTGGAAAAGAGGCCAGTACCGTTCTTTAAGCATTGATCATGGGATCGGATACTTTAACTCTATTTCAGGCGCATCAGCTAAATACCTGCCAGAGCGGGCCATTAAATAGCCGGCAATCTCTTCGGTTGTCAGGTCAACATGGAACATATCAGGATCCTGGAACCATTCATCCGGCCAAAAAATGAGGTCTGATGGATTGCCATCAAAATTTTTCTCAAGCAGTGCAAGAGCGAAATTTTGTTCGGATTCCTTACTTTTGGCATCAGACACACAGCGAAGTGTTTGAACCAATTCATCCCAGGTAAAATCCGCATAGAATTTTTCCAGATTGAAAGCCATGCGGGTGAACTCCCTGGCACTGGTCCAGGAGGAGAAATCTCTGAAATCTGAAAACGCATAGGGGCATGCAACCTGGCTGTTCCATTCGACTATCATTGCTTCTAAAACGGAATCTTGTTCGTCAAAACCTTCGTCAATTCTTGAAAGTATCTGCTTAGCTTTGTTTGCCAGCTCATTGATCTTTTTGCTACTGACTTTTGTGGGTCTCATTCGGTCAGGTAGAGGCATCGCTAGAGTCCTTATCTAACTCACTAATTAACCAAAGATTGTGAAGTCATCTTAATACAGATATTAAAGTATTGAATAGCAGAAAATTTAATCATTCTGGATGAGGGGCCTACTGAATAAAACTGTCCGTTGCTCATCGTAACGTTCAGTACGTTGCACTTTTAACATTAGATTCTTATCCAGAGCGCTAACACGCAGAATCGAGAGACAAAAAAATCCACGCCGAAGCGTGGATTTTTCCGTTTGCGGCAGCGGAGAAATACGCTGCGGGGAAGGGGTTAGACGTTGAACAGGAAGTTCATCACGTCACCGTCTTTGACGATGTAGTCTTTACCTTCTGAGCGCATTTTACCGGCTTCTTTGGCGCCTTGTTCACCCTTGTAGGTGATGAAGTCGTCGAAGGCGATGGTTTGCGCGCGGATAAAGCCTTTCTCGAAGTCGGTGTGGATCTTGCCGGCCGCCTGCGGGGCGGTGGCGCCGACCGGGATGGTCCAGGCGCGCACTTCTTTCACGCCGGCGGTGAAGTAGGTCTGCAGGTTCAGCAGCTCATAACCGGCGCGGATCACGCGGTTCAGGCCCGGCTCTTCCAGGCCCAGCTCGGCCATGAACTCGTCGCGCTCTTCGTCTTCCAGCTCGGCGATATCGGATTCCACAGCGGCGCACACGGCAACTACCACGGAGCCTTCGGCATCGGCGATTTTACGCACGGTGTCCAGGTACGGGTTGTTCTCGAAGCCGTCTTCGTTAACGTTGGCGATGTACATAGTCGGCTTCAGGGTCAGGAAGCTCAGGTATTTGATCGCCGCTTTGTCTTCTGCAGTCAGATCCAGCGCGCGCAGCATACCGGCGTTTTCCAGGTGCGGCAGGCATTTCTCCAGCGCCGCCAGCTCGGCCTTGGCGTCTTTGTCGCCGCCTTTGGCTTTCTTCTGCACGCGGTGGATGGCACGCTCGCAGGTGTCCAGGTCAGACAGCGCCAGCTCGGTGTTGATGACGTCGATGTCTTCGGCCGGATCGACCTTGTTGTTGACGTGGATGATGTTGTCGTTCTCGAAGCAGCGCACCACGTGGCCGATGGCTTCGGTTTCGCGGATGTTGGTCAGGAACTGGTTGCCCAGGCCTTCACCCTTGGACGCGCCTTTCACCAGGCCGGCGATGTCGACGAATTCCATGGTGGTTGGCAGAATGCGTTGCGGCTTGACGATCTCGGCCAGCTTATCCAGACGCGGATCGGGCATCGGCACCACACCGGTGTTCGGTTCAATGGTGCAGAACGGGAAGTTGGCTGCTTCAATGCCCGCTTTGGTCAACGCGTTGAACAGGGTGGATTTGCCTACGTTAGGCAGGCCGACGATACCGCATTTGAATCCCATGTTGTAATCACCTTAAATATCTTAACTATCAGCCGGTTAGGTTTAATCGACTGCATAAAGGGCAAAATAATGCCGCCATTATACACGTAATGGGCGTTTATCTCGATCAGACTTGTTTGGCCGGGGCGAGCCCAGCGCCCGCGGCAGGTTTTTATTTGAGATTTGGATCACATTTACCCATACTGGCCGTTCCGATTAACCGACAGGAAACGCGCCGGATGTATTTCTTGCCTACGCCACCCTGAGTTGTGCCCGCCTGCAGTCTGCCGCCCCTTGCGGCTCCCCATACCCGCTACGCGGGGAGATGATGTCATCTGTCATAAGTGAATAATGCATGTTTAATCTGAGTAACGTCAGGATCGCGGACGTTAAAAATGAAGTCCTGGCGGGCTTTGTGGTGGCGGTTTCGATGATCCCCGAGGCGGTCGGCTTTTCGCTGGTCGCCGGTCTTTCGCCGATCGTCGGTTTGCATACCGCGTTTATCATCGGCCTGGTCACGGCGCTGTTTGGCGGCAAGCCGGGCATGGTTTCCGGCGCCGCCGGCTCCATTGTGGTGGTGCTGATGAGCCTGGCGGCGCAGTACGGCATGGGCTACGTGCTGTGGGCCACGCTGTTCGCTGGGGCGATTCAAATCCTGATTGGCGCCTTCCGGCTGGGCAAGTTCATTCGTTTGGTGCCGCTGCCGGCGATCCACGGCTTCGTCAACGGTCTGGCGATCGTCATCATGCTGGCGCAGCTGAAGATGATCGCCGGGCAGGGGCCGCTGATGTACGGCCTGGTGGCGCTGGCGATTGCGGTGGTGGTGCTGTTCCCGCGCCTGACCAAGGCCATTCCGTCTTCGCTGGCGGCGCTGCTGGTGGTTTCGGCGTTGGCGATCGGCCTCAATCTGCACACGCTGCGGGTGGGCGATCTGGCGGACATTTCCGGCGCGCTGCCGCACTTCAGCCTGCCGACGGCGCCGTTCACCCTGGAGATGGTGCGGGTGGTGTTGCCCTATGCGGTGGTGATCGCCCTGGTCGGTTTGATTGAATCGCTGCTGACCATGACGGTGCTGGATGAAATGGGCGGCAAGAAGGGGAACGGCAACCGCGAAAGCATCGCGCAGGGCGCCGGTAACGCGGTGTGCGGCCTGTTCGGCTGCTTCGCCGGCTGCGCGATGATCGGCCAGTCGATCATCAACTTTACCTCGGGCGGGCGCGGGCGCCTCTCCGGCACGGTGGGCGCCATCCTGCTGATTCTGTTCGTGGTCAGCCTGTCGCGCTATATCGGCCTGCTGCCGGTGGCAGCGCTGGCCGGGGTGATGCTGGTAGTGTGTTACAACACCTTCGAGTGGAGCTCGCTGCGCCGTTTGCGGCGCATGCCAAAGGCGGACGCGCTGGTGATGATCGCCGTCACGCTGATCACCATCTTTACCGATCTGGCGGTGGCGGTGATCAGCGGGGTGATTATCTCGGCGCTGGTGTTCGCCTGGCAGCAGGCGCGCATCCGCGTGCGCCAGCGGCAGGTGACGGGCGACGTGGCGGTGTATCAGCTCGATGGCCCGCTGTTCTTCGGCTCCGCTGCCGCTTTCGCCGAGTTGTTCGATCCGCAGAGCGATGCGCAGAATGTGGTGCTGGATTTTGCCGGCACCCGGGTGATGGATTCCAGCGGCGTAGAGGCGATCGATAAGCTGACGGCGCGTTATCTGGCGGCGGGGAAAAGCATTCGGCTGCGCCACCTGAGCGGTGACTGCGTGCGCCTGCTCAAGCGCGCCGGGCCGTTCTGCAGCCATGAGCTGGACGATCCGCAGTATTACGTGGCGGAAGAGGGCTTCACCGCCGATGACCGCCGCGTGAGCGAGGAGACCTTCAACCCGCGCGGCTAAATGCAGGCAGCGGGCAGGGCGCCCGCTGCGGCAAGGTTCAGGCCTGCGCCTTGAAGCTGTGCAGGCGCTGAACGGTTTTTTCCAGCCCGTCCTTCATCAGCATCTCGGTGCAGCGCAGCGACTCGTCGATCGCTTCGTCAATCATCTTCTGCTCGCTGGCCGGCGGTTTGCCGAGCACGAAGCCCACCACCTTGTTCTTGTCGCCCGGATGGCCGATGCCGATGCGCAGGCGGTAGAAGTTCGGGTTGTTGCCGAACTTGTTCTGGATGTCCTTCAGGCCGTTATGGCCACCGTTGCCGCCGCCGAGCTTGATTTTGGCCACGCCGGGCGGCAGATCCAGCTCGTCGTGCGCCACCAAAATCTCGTTCGGCTCGATGCGGTAGAAGTTGGCCATCGCCAGCACCGCTTTGCCGCTCAGGTTCATGAAGGTGGTCGGCACCAGCAGGCGCACGTCGTTGCCCGCCAGTTTCAAGCGGGCGGTGTAGCCGAAGAACTTGCTTTCTTCTTTCAACTGCTGATTGTGGCGCTGGGCCAGCAGATCGACGTACCAGGCGCCGGCGTTGTGGCGCGTCTGGGCATATTCCGCGCCCGGGTTGGCCAGGCCGACTATCAATTTAATACTGCTCACTGGGAGATTCGCTATGATCAGGGTAATAGAAAGGGCCTTAGTCTACCTGCCGGGGCAGCGAATGACAAAATCCGATCTCCGCCGTCACCGTAGGTAAGAAAGACGAATGATTCATTAGCTGAATAATTCAATTTGTCCGCTAATTTTCAGCGGCGTGTTAAGAAGTGTCAATAATTCTTTACCATTTGTGATCGCCTCCGCAATCCCCTTGCCGCCACAAGGACTATACTTAACTTATCAAAGTGGGTTAACAAGTTGCAGCGTTATCCCGGTTGGCACATGGCAATCATGGAGGTGGCATATGAAACGTAGAAACGCGGACAGAATGGGCAACTTTTTTATGGGGCTGGGCCTGGTCGTGATGATCGGCGGCGTCGGATACTCCATTATTGCTGAAGTATCTCAGTTCGATTTACCGCAATTTTTCGCCCACGGCGCCATCATGAGTATCTTCGTCGGCGCGCTGTTGTGGCTGGTGGGCGCGCGTATCGGCGGCCGCGAGCAAGTGGCGGATCGCTACTGGTGGGTAAAACACTTTGATAAACGGTGCCGTAACGACCAACATCGTTCGTCGCATTGATTAAAAAATCAGAAGGGAAGCGAGAGCAGGGCAAGGGAATATCTGCCGTGCATTAAGGTTTGAGGTCATGTTGGACTACGAGTAGAAAACCCGTTGTTGCTCACGCACCAACGGGTTTTTCTTTTTCTGCTGTCGGGCACGCTATCTTTCCGGCACGGTGGGCGCCGCACCGGAAAGACGACGCATCAATGCTCGAACATCGCAGAGATCGACTCTTCGTTGCTGATGCGGCGGATGGCTTCAGCCAGCATGCCGGACAGGGTCAGAGTGCGAACGTTTTTCAGTGCCTTGATTTCCGGCGACAGCGGAATGGTGTCGCAGACGATCACTTCATCAATCACCGAGTTCTTGATGTTGTCCACGGCGTTGCCGGAGAAGATCGGGTGCGTCGCGTAGGCGAATACGCGCTTGGCACCGCGTTCTTTCAACGCTTCAGCCGCTTTACACAAGGTACCGCCGGTGTCGATCATGTCGTCGACCAGCACGCAGTCGCGGCCTGCCACGTCACCGATGATGTGCATCACCTGAGACACGTTCGCGCGCGGGCGGCGTTTGTCGATGATGGCCATGTCGGTGTCGTTCAGCAGTTTGGCGATGGCGCGGGCACGCACTACGCCGCCGATGTCCGGGGAAACCACGATCGGGTTTTCCAGGTTCTGCTGCAGCATGTCTTCCAGCAGGATCGGGCTGCCGAACACGTTGTCTACCGGTACGTCGAAGAAGCCTTGAATCTGCTCAGCATGCAGATCCACCGTCAGAACGCGGTCAACCCCTACGCTGGAGAGGAAATCGGCAACCACCTTGGCGGTGATCGGCACACGCGCGGAACGCACGCGGCGATCCTGGCGGGCATAGCCGAAGTAAGGGATAACGGCGGTAATACGACCTGCGGAGGCGCGACGCAGGGCGTCGACCATCACAACCAGTTCCATCAGGTTGTCGTTGGTCGGGGCACAGGTGGACTGGATGATGAAAATATCACCGCCGCGTACATTTTCGTTGATTTGCACGCTCACTTCGCCGTCGCTAAAACGACCTACAGCGGCGTCACCAAGGCTGGTGTACAAACGGTTGGCAATACGTTGTGCTAGTTCCGGGGTGGCGTTACCAGCAAAAAGCTTCATATCAGGCACGAGAAGAACCTCAGGCTTGCGTCCAGAGAAGATATTGTCATACGACATCGCCAAGGGGCAGTCGGCGACGCCGGCGCAATATACATACGGGTATGTAAAACTAAAATTGAGACCGCAGGCAGCGCAGGGATAACAGGGCCAGGTGTGCATGACCCTGCGCAGCGAAACGTTGAGCTACGACTCAAACCGCCCGGAACGAATGCGATGTAGTGGGGAGACGTTAACGCCGCGCGCTACAAAACCACACAACCACTCCGGGGCTTGATTTAACACCTGACGGGCGGCGATTTCTGTGTCGAATTCAGCAAACACACAAGCACCTGTGCCAGTCAGGCGTGACGGGGCGTATTCTAACAGCCATGAAAGAAGCTGTTCAACCTCGCGAAAACGTTTTCTTGCGATCGGTTCGCAATCATTTGCGTACGGCGCCTGCAACAGCTCACTTAAGGAGCGAACCGGGGTGTCTCTTTTCAATTCGGGGTCACCGAAGATAACCGGTGTCGGGATGCCGACGCCGGGATGCGCCACCAGATACCACTTTTCCTGCGGCTCGGCCGGCTGCAGACGCTCGCCGATGCCTTCGGCGAAGGCGGCGTGGCCGCGCACGAACACCGGCACGTCGGCGCCGAGGCTGAGCCCCAGCTCGGCCAGTTGGTCGTCGCCAAGACCGCAGCGCCACAGTTCGTTGAGCGCCACCAGTACGGTGGCGGCGTTGGAGGAGCCACCGCCCAAGCCGCCGCCCATCGGCAGACGCTTGTCGATGCTGATGTCGGCGCCGCGCGGTGCGGTCTGCAGGCCGCGCTCATCGCAATAGCGCTGCAGCAGGCGGGCGGCGCGCACGATCAGGTTCTGTTCGTCCGGCACGCCGTCGACCGGCGTCAGCAGATGAATGCGGTCGTCCTGGCGCGGGTCAATGGTCAGGGTGTCGCCGTAGTCCAAGAACTGGAACAGCGTCTGCAGCAGGTGATAGCCGTCTTCACGACGGCCGGTGATGTACAGAAACAGGTTGAGTTTCGCGGGGGAGGGCCACTGGCGAATCATTTGAGCGTCCAGTTATCCATTTTCAGCTTGATGCGCTGCTCGCCCTGCTGCAGTTCCAGGCGGTTCGGCAGCGTCGGCTGTACCTCGTTGCTGTAGCTCTGGTAATCCACCTTCCAGGTCTGGCCGCCTTGCTGATAGGTCAGCTTGTTCAGGCGATATTGGTCATCCAGCGCAAAATCGTTGGCTTCGCCCGGCAGGCCGAGCATCCACTGGCGCAGGTTGTTCAGCGGGATCGCCATGCCGGTCAGCTTGCGGATCATCTCTTCCGGGTTGTCGCTGACGTAGCGTTTGCCCTGGTTGTCGGTCAGCTGCACCACGTTTTTCTGCACGTTGAGATCCATTTCAGTGCTGCCCAGCGGGTTGGTCAACAGCAGACGGTAGCGCTCCGGCGAGAACTGCTGCCAGAAGAAGCGGGCGTAGACTTTTTTCTGATCAGACAAGTAGGCGAAGGAGCCGCGGGTCTGATAGGTGCTTAGCTGCTGCACCGCCTGCTCATGGGCGCGCCACTGCGGAGAAGTCGGGCTGGTGGCCGGGCCGGTCGGCTTGGTGGTGGTACAGGCGGCCAGCACCAGGCTAGCCAGCGGGATCAGACGGAGCAAACTAACTTTGCGTATTGGCATAACTTTCTCTTGTCCTTTTGTCCTTGCGGGCATGCGCGACGAAACCCGGATTCAGCGCTCACGCTAACGGGGCGGCGGCGGCGCGTCAATTTTTTGCTGCATCGCGTTGAATCTTGCCGCTTTTACCGGCGCAATGCCAACCCGGTACGCGCATTGGGGCGTCATTAAGATTAACACAATCGTTTCGTGCCGTTGTCCGGGGGCAACAATTTTCGATACGGCGGGGTGACCGCCGTTAGCGTTTGGTTGATGTTTACCTCGCTATGCTGCCGGGGGTTTTTGTTGCGGGAAATAATCGAATGAAGATTGCGGCGCGGATAATCATTTCGCTTCTGTGCTTTGCCGGCGCGGTATTTTTTTATTTTCAGGCCAAGCAGGTTTTTTGCCAGCAGGTCTCTTTTATCCTGGATCCCTCCTACCGTTGCGGCACGCTGGGTTGGTAAACGCGCGGATTATAAGCGGATAACCTGCAGGTTTTACCGAATCCTGTGCGGGAGATCGCATCCTGCGCTAAAATTCAGTATGTTATGTCGTCAAATTATAAATCATCTCACTGTATTTATTAATTATTCATCGATTGATGCCGTCTATGGCAATGATTGAACGGAAGATGCGGTTGTTACTTTTATTGATCCTGCGCATCAAGTAGAATGCCGTTCAACGAGAACCCGTACCAACAGAAGTATTACTCGAAGCAATGACCCTGCTGGCGTTAGGTATAAATCACAAAACCGCTCCGGTTTCTCTGCGTGAAAGGGTGACCTTCTCGCCAGAGTCCATCGATGAGGCGCTGACCAGCTTGCTCCAACAACCGTTGGTGCAGGGCGGCGTCGTGTTGTCCACCTGCAACCGCACCGAGCTGTACCTCAGCGTAGAGCAACAGGAACACATGCACGAGCAGCTGGTCGCCTGGCTGTGCGCCTACCACAACCTGCGCCCGGAAGAGGTGAAGAAAAGCCTGTACTGGCATCAGGGCAACGACGCGGTCAGCCATTTGATGCGGGTGGCCAGCGGGTTGGACTCATTGGTGCTGGGCGAACCGCAGATCCTCGGGCAGGTGAAAAAAGCTTTCGCCGAGTCGCAACGCGGCCAGTCGCTGTCCGGCGAGCTGGAGCGTCTGTTCCAGAAATCCTTCTCCGTCGCCAAGCGCGTGCGTACCGAAACCGACATCGGTGCCAGCGCGGTCTCCGTGGCTTTTGCCGCCTGTACCCTGGCGCGCCAGATCTTCGAATCGCTGGCCGATCTCAACGTCTTGCTGGTGGGCGCCGGTGAAACCATCGAGCTGGTGGCGCGCCACCTGCGCGAACACAAAGTGCGGCACATGATCATCGCCAACCGCACCCGCGAACGCGCCCAGCTGCTGGCGGACGAAGTCGGCGCGGAGGTGATCACCCTGCCGGAGATCGACGAACGCCTGGCGGACGCCGACATCATCATCAGTTCCACTGCCAGCCCGCTGCCGATCATCGGCAAGGGGATGGTGGAGCGCGCGCTGAAGGCGCGCCGCAACCAGCCGATGCTGCTGGTGGATATCGCCGTACCGCGCGACATCGAACCGGAAGTCGGCAAACTGGCCAACGCCTATCTGTACAGCGTGGACGATCTGCACGCCATCATTCAAAGCAACCTGGCGCAGCGCAAAGCGGCGGCGGTGCAGGCGGAATCGATCGTGCAGCAGGAAAGCACCAACTTCATGGCCTGGCTGCGCTCGCAGGGCGCGGTGGAAACCATCCGCGACTACCGTTCGCAGGCCGACCAAATTCGCGCAGAGATGGAGGCCAAAGCGCTGGCCGCCATCGCGCAGGGCGCCAACGTGGAGCAGGTTATTCACGAGCTGGCCCATAAACTGACCAACCGTCTTATTCATGCCCCTACCAAATCCCTCCAGCAGGCCGCCGGCGACGGCGACGTGGAGCGGTTGCAGTTATTACGCGACAGCCTCGGGCTGGATCAGCATTAGTTTTCTCTATTAACAGGGTTTATTACCACGCATGAAGCCTTCTATTGTTGCCAAACTGGAAGCGTTACAAGAGCGCCATGAAGAAGTGCAGGCGCTGCTCGGCGATGCCGGCGTTATCGCCGACCAAGACCGGTTCCGCGCGCTGTCGCGAGAATACGCGCAGCTGACCGACGTCAGCCGCTGCTTCCTGGAATGGCGTCAGGTGCAGGAGGATCTGGAGACGGCGGAAATGATGCTGGACGATCCGGAAATGCGCGAGATGGCGCAGGAAGAGCTGAAACAGGCGCGGGCGGCCAGCGAAGAGCTGGAACAGCAGCTGCAGGTGTTGCTGCTGCCGAAAGATCCGGACGATGAGCGCAGCTGCTTCCTCGAAGTGCGCGCCGGCACCGGCGGCGATGAGGCGGCGATCTTCGCCGGCGATCTGTTCCGCATGTACAGCCGCTATGCGGAAAGCCGCCGCTGGCGCGTCGAGGTGATGAGCGCCAACGAAGGCGAACACGGCGGTTTCAAAGAAGTGATCGCCAAAGTCTCCGGCGACGGCGTGTACGGTCAGCTGAAGTTTGAATCCGGCGGCCACCGCGTGCAGCGCGTGCCGGAAACCGAATCCCAAGGGCGCATCCACACCTCTGCCTGCACCGTGGCGGTGATGCCGGAAGTGCCGGAAGCCGAGCTGCCGGACATCAACCCGGGCGATCTGAAAATCGACACCTTCCGCTCCTCCGGCGCCGGTGGCCAGCACGTTAACACCACCGACTCGGCAATCCGCATCACCCACTTGCCAACCGGCATCGTGGTGGAGTGCCAGGACGAACGTTCACAGCACAAAAACAAAGCCAAGGCGATGTCGGTGCTGGGCGCGCGCATTCGCGCCGCCGAGATGGCCAAGCGCCAGCAGGCCGAGGCGTCCACTCGCCGCAACCTGCTGGGCAGCGGCGACCGTTCCGACCGTAACCGCACCTACAACTTCCCGCAGGGGCGGGTGACCGACCACCGCATCAACCTGACGCTCTACCGCCTGGACGAAGTGATGGAAGGCAAACTGGACATGCTGATCCAGCCGATCGTGCAGGAGTATCAGGCCGATCAGCTGGCTGCGCTGTCCGCCGAGCAAGAGTGATGGACTATCAACACTGGCTGAAAGCCGCCGCCGCGCGTTTGACCCACAGCGACAGCGCCCGGCGCGACGCGGAAATCCTGTTGGGTTTCGTGACCGGCAAGGCCAGAACCTTCCTGATGGCGTTCGGTGAAACCCTGCTGACGCCACCGCAGCAACAGCAGCTGGAGACGCTGCTGGCGCGCCGCGAACGCGGTGAGCCGGTGGCCTATCTGGTGGGCGAGCGCGAATTTTGGTCGCTGCCGCTGTCGGTTTCACCCGCAACGCTGATCCCACGCCCGGATACCGAATGCCTGGTGGAGCTGGCGCTGGCGCGCCTGCCGCCGCAACCCTGCCACTTCCTCGATCTCGGCACCGGCACCGGCGCCATCGCGCTGGCGCTGGCCAGCGAGCGCCCGGACTGTTCGGCTATCGGCGTCGATGTGCAGCCGGAAGCGGTCGCGCTGGCGCAGCACAATGCGCACAAGCTGAAGATCGACAACGTCCGATTTCTACAGGGCAGCTGGTTTGCGCCGGTGGCGGGGCAACGCTTCGCGCTGATCGCCAGCAATCCGCCCTATATCGACGCCGCCGATCCGCATTTGTCGCAGGGCGACGTGCGCTTCGAGCCCGGCAGCGCGCTGGTCGCCGCCGATCGTGGGTTGGCGGATCTGGCCGCCATCGTGCGCCAGGCGCCGCACCATTTGCAGCCCCAGGGCTGGCTGCTGTTGGAACATGGCTGGCAGCAGGGCGAGAGCGTGCGTGCGCTGCTGCAGGCCGCCGGATTTTCCGCTGTCGCCACCCACCGTGATTATGGCGACAACGACCGCGTGACGCTCGGCCAATGGCCGGGATAAGCGCCTCTCATAATAACGACGCCCGAGCCATTTAAGGGAGCATCATGACTGCATACACCGCGTTGAAACATTTCCATTTGCTGACGGTCGCCATCAGTATTACCTTGTTTGTGCTGCGTTTCTTTTGGCAGTGGCGCCGCTCGCCGATCATGGGCCGCCGCTGGGTCAAGGTAGCGCCGCACCTGAACGACACGCTGCTGTTCGTCAGCGGCATCGCGCTGGTGGTGACGTTCGGGTTTTATCCGCTGCTGGGTATGGACTCATGGCTGACCGAGAAGCTGTTTGGCGTTATTATCTATATCCTGCTTGGCTACGTCGCATTGGGCAAGAAGACCAAAAGTCAGCGGCTGCGAACCGTGGCGTTCGTGCTGGCGTTGGGCTGCCTGTACCTGATAATTAAACTTGCCACGACGAAAATACCGTTTCTGATGGGATACCTATGAGTAGCATTGCTGATTTTGAATTTAACGCCTCGCCGCTGAGCGAAGGGGTGATCCTGGTGTCGCAGTCGGTGCGGCGCGATTTCCCGGTTGCCGACGTGGAGCGCAAGCTGCAACAGCTGGTGGACGAAGCGCGCGCGGCGGTGCCGGTCGATATCACTCAGGAGCAGCAACTGGATGCGCTCATCGAACTGTTTTACAAGACCTGGGGATTCGGCGGCGCCAGCGGCGTGTACCGCCTGTCGGACGCCATCTGGCTGGACAAGGTGCTGGAAGCGCGGCAGGGCACGCCGGTCTCGCTGGGCACTATCTTCCTGCATATCGCCAACGCGCTGGATCTGCCGCTGCTGCCGGTGATTTTCCCCACTCAGCTGATCCTGCGCGCCGACTGGCTGGACGAAGAGCTGTGGCTGATCAACCCGCTGAACGGCGAAACCCTGAGCGAACACCAGCTGGAAGTGTGGATCAAGGGCAACCTGGGGCTGGGCGCCGAGCTGGAAGACGACGATCTCGACGAGTCGGAGAACATCATGGTGGTGCGCAAGATGCTCGATACGCTGAAGGCCGCCCTGATGGAAGAAAAGCAGCTGGAGATGGCGCTGCGCACCAGCGAAACGGTGCTGTGCTTCGATCCGGAAGATCCGTACGAGATCCGCGACCGCGGGCTGATTTACGCCCAGCTGGAGTGCAACCATATCGCGATCTCCGACCTCAACTATTTTGTCGAGCAGTGTCCTGAAGACCCGGTCAGCGAAGTGATCAAAGTACAGATCCACTCGATTGAGCCGAAACAGGTGACGCTGCATTAATTCAATGACTCCGTGCAGTTTGCAAGGCGACGGTTACAACCTTAACAAAGGCGAAAGCATGAAACAGAAAGTGGTTAGCATTGGCGATATCGACGTAGCAAACGATCTGCCGTTTGTGCTGTTTGGCGGTATGAACGTGCTGGAATCGCGCGGTCTGGCGATGAGCATCTGCGAACACTACGTCACCGTGACGCAAAAACTGGGCATCCCTTACGTATTCAAAGCCTCTTTCGACAAGGCCAACCGTTCTTCCATCCACTCGTACCGCGGTCCGGGCCTGGAAGAAGGGATGAAGATCTTCGAAGAGTTGAAAAAAACCTTCGGCGTGAAAATCATCACCGACGTGCATGAAGCGGCGCAGGCGCAGCCGGTTTCCGAAGTGGTTGACGTGATCCAGCTGCCGGCCTTCCTGGCGCGTCAGACCGATCTGGTGGAAGCGATGGCGAAAACCGGTGCGGTGATCAACGTCAAGAAGCCGCAGTTCGTCAGCCCGGGGCAGATGGGCAACATCGTCGACAAGTTCAAAGAAGGCGGCAACGATCAGGTGATCCTGTGCGATCGCGGCAGCAACTTCGGCTATGACAACCTGGTGGTCGACATGCTGGGCATCAACGTGATGAAGAACGTGACCGGCGGCCATCCGGTGATCTTCGACGTGACCCACGCGCTGCAGACCCGCGATCCGTTCGGCGCCGCGTCCGGCGGCCGCCGCGCTCAGGTGGCCGAGCTGGCGCGCGCCGGTATGGCGGTTGGCCTGGCCGGCCTGTTCCTCGAAGCGCACCCGGATCCGAAAAACGCCAAGTGCGACGGCCCGTCTGCGCTGCCGTTGGACAAGCTGGAGCCGTTCCTGGCGCAGATGAAAGCCATCGACGACCTGGTGAAGAGCTTCCCGGAGCTGGATACCAGCAACTAAGCGTTCGTCGCCATAAAAAAAAGCCCGACTCGTCGGGCTTTTTTACGTTTAGGCGCCGGTGGCCGCCAGCGCTTCCGGCAGCGTCGGGTAGAACTGCAGGCGGCCCTCGATCGGCTGCACCCGCGCACGCGCCAGGGTTTTCAGCGGCTGGAACGGCACGTCGGTGATCACCAGCTTTTTGTCTGCCGGCAGCACGTCGATAAAGCGCCGCAGGGCGCTCAGGCCGCCGGCATCGAGCACCGGAACCGCATCCCATTGCAGCACGATCGTGCGGTAGCCTTCGCTGCGCGCCAGCAGTTCGGTAAAGATGCGCTCGGCGGCGGCGAAGAACAGCGGGCCGTTCACCCGGAGCACCAGGCGGCCGTCGCCGGCGCTCAGCTCACTCAGCCGCGTCATGCGGGCGATGCGGCGCATAAACAGCAGCGAAGCCAGCACGATGCCCACGGTAATGGCGATCACCATATCGAACAGCACCGTCAGCGACATGCACAGCAGCAGCACCAGAATGTCGTCCTTCGGCGCCCGGCGCAGCAGATAAATCACCTTGTGCGCCTCGCTCATGTTCCAGGCGACCATCAGCAGCAGCGCCGCCATCGCCGCCAGCGGCAGGTAAGAGAGCCACGGTGCCAATACCAGCAGCGCCAACAGCACCAGCAACGCGTGGATGATGGCGGACACCGGCGAGGTGGCGCCGGCGCGCACGTTGGCCGCCGAACGGGCAATCGCGGCGGTGGCGGTAATGCCGCCGAAGAACGGCGCGATGATGTTACCCGCACCCTGGCCGATCAGCTCGCTGTTCGAGTTGTGCTTCTTGCCGGTCATGCCGTCGAGCACCACGGCGCACAGCAGCGATTCGATCGCGCCGAGCATCGCCATCGAAAACGCCGCCGGCAGCAGGGCGGAAACGGTTTGCCAGCTCAGGGTGAACGGCTGCCCGCCGCCGCCCGGCAGATCCCAGGGCAGCAGCAGCTGCGGCAGGATCGGCGGGATGCCCTGGCCGCTGCTGCCGTCGGCCAGCAGGTAGCTGAAGCGCGAGCCGATGGTTGCCACCGGGTGGTCAAACAGCGCCAGCAGCCCCATCAGCGCGGTGCCCGCCAGCAGCGCCGGCAGGTGGCCCGGCACCCGCAGGCCGAGCTTGGGCCAGAAGATCAGGATCAGGAGCGTCACCGCGCCGATCAGGGTATCGCCGAAATCCAGCGTTGGCAGCGCCTGCAGCAGGGCGTACAGCTTGCCGACGTAATTTTCCGGCGTGTGCGCCAGCTGCAGGCCGAAGAAGTCCTTGATCTGCATGGTGGCGATGGTGATGGCGATACCGGAGGTAAAGCCGAGCGTCACCGGCAGCGGAATGTACTCGATCAGCCGGCCAAAGCGCGCCAGCCCCATCAGCAGCAGAAACACCCCGGAGATCAGCGTGGCGACCAGCAGGCCGGCCAATCCGAACTGCTGCGAAACCGGATACAGGATCACCACGAAGGCGGCGGTGGGGCCGGAGACGCTGTAGCGCGAACCGCCGCTGACGGCGATGACGATCCCGGCGATGGCGGCGGTATACAGGCCGTACTGCGGCGGCACGCCGCTGGCGATCGCCAGCGCCATCGCCAGCGGGATGGCGATAATACCGACCGTCACCCCGGCGATAGCGTCTTTCAGCAACCGCGCCAGGCTATAAGGTTCCCGCCAGCAGGCGTCTATCAGCGCGCTGAAGGGGCGAATTTTGTTTATTTCATGCGTTTTCATCTACGGTGCGTACCAAATCTTCAAAAGTGAAAGGAATGGCGGGCCCGATGAGGTCCGTCTTGTCACGTGACAGATACCATACGCCTTTTGTTCAGCGGATTACCAGACCTGTGTCAATTTGGCGCAGGAAATCAGAGAGTCGCCCTTTTGTTTGGCGCTAAATGCGGATAACAGATAAGTCAGCCGCAGATTCTGCGGCTGAAAAGGAAAGGAATAATCAAGGTTTTAACGGCTAGTGGAGCGCGGGCAGGGATAAGCCGAGAAAGTGGGCTAAAGTGCTTACCAGCAGCTGGTGATCTTCCTTCTGCGGCGCGCCGGAAATGCTGATGCTGCCGACGCAGCCGAGGCCGGCCAGGGTGAGCGGGAAGGCGCCGCCGTGCACCGAATAGTCGCGCACGCTCAGCCCGTAGCGCTCTTCCAGCGACGTTTGCCGCTGCTGCAGGCGCAGGCCGATGGCGTAAGAGCTTTTGTGAAAATGATTCACCAGATTGCGCTTGCGCCGCACCCAGTCGGCGATGTCTGGTGTGGCGCTCGGCATGGCGTAATAAAACAGCGTCTGCCCGGCCAGTTGGATCTCGATAGCGATGCTCAGGCCGCGCCGCTCGGCGGCGGTTTTCAGCGCCGCGCCCAGCTCCCAGGCGGTGGCGGCGTCAAAATGGGTAAAGGCCAGCGTCGCTTCCTGTTCGCTGAGCGCCTGCAGTTCATCGTCGATATTCATGTGGTTCTCCCCCGATAACACAAAGCACAGAGTAGCCTGAAGCGCGCATCGTGAGATAGACGGCTTGGCGATAAGATAGAACTGCTACTCTATTAATAGACTGTGTAAAATAGCCGCCGCCGAAGCGGAGACGACAGGGATGCGTTATTCAACGTCTGCATATCAACCCCTGGCGATCCCGAGGAGCCGCTGACTATTTATGACCTACATTGCGTCCATTCCCGCCATTTACAGCGACGCCTGCATCACCTACGCCACGCTGTCGGTAAGCTATTTCGTTCTCAGTAAAAATGCGCCGTTCTCCTATCGCTCTGCGCTGTGGAAGCGCGTCGTATTCGGCCTGTTGGCCGGGGTGGCGGTGCTGTATTTAAGCCAGGACCGGCTGGAGCTGACCGATAAGGTGCACTACAGCTTTTCGATGATTCCGATGATCCTGGTGACTTTTTTCGGCGGCGGTATCAGTGGGCTGGTGAGCTTTTTGTTCGCCATGGCGCTGACCGGCGGTTTCACCGTCGATAACCTGTTTATCGCCTCAATCCTGGTGCCGTTGCTGCTGTCGCGCGTGTGGCTGAAGAAATCCCACTGGGTGTTTTACCTGACGATCGGCGCCATCGCACTGTATCGCATCGCGGTGGTGTGGCTGCTGGTGGACATGAGCGGGCTATGGCTGGACGTGTTGCTGTACCAGGCGGTTTCCGCGCTCTGCCTGGCGATTTGCTACCATGTGCTGAATTTCAAAGAGCGCCACATCTACGCCTATTTCGCGATGCGCGCCCGCGCCACGACCGACAGCCTGACCCACATCAACAACCGCGCCAGCGTCGATTATCAGCTGATGCTGCAGCGTGCCGAGCGTCGCCCGTGCGGGTTGATGATCCTCGATTTGGATAACTTTAAAAGCATCAACGATACCTACGGTCATCCGGCCGGTGACGTGCTGCTGGCCAGCGTCGGTCGGCTGCTGCAAAACAGCGTGCGTAACGAGGACTTCGTCGGGCGCTACGGTGGCGAGGAGTTTATGGTGATCACCGCCAGCTACGATCCGCAGGTCATCGGTGGGGTAGCCGAACGTATTCGCAGCGCGGTGGAAAGCTCGACGTTCTTGCTGAATGCACACGACGAAGCGCACATCACGATGTCCATCGGCGTGTCGCTGTATCTGCCCGGCATGACGTTGGACAAGGCAATCGCCATGACCGACGAAGCGTTGTACGAGGCGAAGCGCAGCGGCAAAAACCGGGTGGTGACCAGCCGCGTGATGCAGCTGGCGCCGCTGGGCGCCGGTTTTCCGCGCGGATAAGCCGCCCCCGTTGTAGCGACGGGGGCGTTGCCTTAGGCCGCCAGCGTGTGTTCGCGGAAGGCGTTCAGCAGCTCTTCGGTGAACGTCAGGCGTTTCTGGCGATCGGCCAGATCGAGCGTGAACTTCAGCTTGCTCGGGCCGTCCAGGCGGTAAACCTGCGGATTGCCCTGCAACAGGCCGATCAGATAACCCGGGTCAACGCGGTTGTTGTCGCCGAACTCGATAAAGCCGCCGCGCTCGTTGCTCTCGATGCGTTTGATCCCCAGCCTCTGCGCATGCAGGCGCAGCGCCGCGCATTGCAACAGGTTGCGCGCCGCATCCGGCAGCTGGCCGAAGCGGTCGATCAGTTCGACCTTCAACTCGTCAAGCTCACCGTCGTTCTTCGCGCTGGCGATACGCTTATACAGTGACAGACGGGTATTGACGTCGGGAATGAAGTCTTCCGGCAGCAGCGTCGGCATGCGCAGTTCTACCTCGGTCTGGCTGCTGGTGAGATCTTCCAACGATGGTTCGCGACCGTTTTTCAACGCGTCGACGGCGCTTTCCAGCAGTTCCATATAGAGCGAGAAACCGACGGTGGTCATTTGGCCGCTCTGGTCTTCACCCAGCAGTTCACCGGCGCCGCGGATCTCCAGATCGTGGGTTGCCAGCGCGAACCCGGCGCCGAGATCTTCCAGCGACGCGATGGCCTCGAGCCGTTTATGGGCGTCGGTGCCCATGGCTTTCGGGTTTGGCGTCAGCAGATAGGCGTAAGCCTGGTGGTGCGAACGCCCGACGCGGCCGCGCAATTGATGCAGCTGCGCCAGGCCGAAGCGATCGGCCCGCTCGATGATGATGGTGTTGGCGCTGGGGATATCGATGCCGGTTTCGATGATGGTGGTGCACACCAGCACGTTGAAGCGCTGGTGGTGGAAATCGTTCATCACCCGCTCCAGATCGCGTTCACGCATCTGGCCGTGGCCGATGGCGATGCGCGCTTCAGGCACCAGCTCAGCCAGGCGCTGCGCCGCTTTCTCGATGTTTTCCACGTCGTTGTAAAGGTAGTAAACCTGGCCGCCACGCAGCACTTCGCGCAGGATCGCCTCGCGCACCACCAGGCTGTCGTATTCGCGCACGAAGGTCTTCACCGCCAAGCGGCGCGCCGGCGGAGTGGCGATGATCGACAGATCGCGCATGCCGCTCATCGCCATGTTCAGCGTCCGCGGGATTGGCGTGGCGGTCAGCGTCAGGATATCGACATCGGCGCGCATCGCCTTGATGCGCTCCTTGTGGCGCACGCCAAAACGGTGCTCTTCATCGACGATCAGCAGCCCCAAATCCTTCCAGCGCAGATCGCTCTGCAGCAGTTTGTGGGTGCCGATGATGATGTCCACTTTGCCTTCGGCCGCGTCGTCCAGCACCTGTTGCTGCTCTTTGGCGCTGCGGAAGCGCGACATCATTTCGATGCGGATCGGCCAGGTGGCAAAGCGATCGCGGAAGTTGTCGAAGTGCTGCTGCGCCAGCAGGGTGGTCGGCACCAGCACCGCCACCTGCTTGCCGTTTTCCACCGCCAGGAAGGCGGCGCGCATCGCCACTTCGGTTTTGCCGAAGCCGACGTCGCCGCACACCAGGCGGTCCATCGCCAGCGGCTGGCACATGTCGCTCAGCACCGCGTTGATCGCCTGTTCCTGATCCGGCGTGGTTTCGAACGGGAAGCTCTGGCAGAACAGCTGATACTGTTCGCGATTGTGTTTGAAGGCGAAACCGGCCTTGGCGGCGCGCTGGGCGTAGATATCCAGCAGCTCCGCCGCCACGTCGCGCACGCGCTCGGCCGCTTTCTGCCGCGCGCGCGTCCAGGCGTCGCCGCCCAGCTTGTGCAGCGGGGCGTTTTCGTCCGCGCCGCCGGCGTAGCGGCTGATCAGATGCAGTGAAGAAACCGGCACGTACAGCTTGTCCTCACCGGCGTAGGAGAGGATCAGGTACTCGGCCTTGATGCCGCCGGCCTCCAGCGTGGTCAGGCCGACGTAGCGGCCGACGCCGTGTTCCAGATGCACCACCGGCTGGCCGGGATGCAGCTCCGCCAGGTTGCGGATCAGGGTATCGGTATTGATGGTGCGCCGGTTGTCCTGCCGGCGGCGGCTGACGCGCTCGCCGAGCAGATCGCTTTCGCAGATCAGCGCCCGCTGACGCAGGCCGTCGAGGAAGCCGTGTTCGGCGGCGCCGACCATCATGTAACGGCCCGCCGTTTCCGCCTGATCGAGGCGCTGAATCAGCGCCGGCGCCAGCTTGATGCGGCCGAGCAGATCCTGCAGCGTTTCACGCCGCCCTTCGCTCTCGACGGAGAAAATCACGCTGCCGTCGAAGCCTTCGATAAAGCGCCGCAGGTTATCCAGCGGGGATTTATGCTGCGCTTGCACCGCCAGATCGGGCAGGGCATGGTAGTCCAGATTGGTATTGCCGGCCTTGGCCGGCAGCTCATCGGTTTTCAGCGCGATGCGCGGCCAGGCCTTCAGCTCGCCGAACAGCGCGTCGACGCGCAGCCACAGCGTATCCGGCGCCAGCAGCGGGCGCATCGGATCGACGCGGCGGCTTTCGTAACGCTGGTTGACGTCCTGCCAGAAGCGCTCGGCGGCGCCCTCCAGATCGCCGGTGTTGACGATCAGCGTATTGGCCGGCAGGTAGCTGAACAGCGACGGCAGCGGCTGGCTGAAGAACAGCGGCTGCCAGTATTCGATGCCGGCCGGCCAGGCGCTTTTGCTGACCTGCTGATAGATGTGCTCGGCGTCGCGGCGCACCTCAAACTGCTCGCGCCACTGGCTGCGAAACAGCTCGATGGCGTTTTTGTCGGTGGGGAACTCGTGGGCCGGCAACAGATTGATGGCCTCGACTTCGCTCAACGTGCGCTGGGTATCGACGTCGAAGATGCGCAGGCTGTCGATTTCGTCATCGAAGAAGTCGATGCGGTAAGGCTCATCGCTGCCCATCGGGTAAAGATCGAGCAACGCGCCGCGGGTGGCGAATTCGCCGTGCTCCATCACCTGATCGACGCTGCGGTAACCGGCCTGTTCCAGCTGCGCGCGCAGCTTGTCGCGCGACAGGCGCTGGCCTTTCTTCATCACCAGCGCGTGGCCGTGCAGGAACTCGTGCGGGCAGACGCGCTGCATCAGGGTGTTGACCGGCAGAATAATCACGCCGCGCGCCATGGTCGGCAGGTGATACAGGCTCGACAAACGATCCGAGATGATTTCCTGATGCGGCGAGAAGCTGTCGTACGGCAGGGTTTCCCAGTCGGACAGCGTGGTCACCATCTGGTCGGTGAACTGCTGGATCTCGTCGCGCAGCCGCAGGGCGTTTTGCATGTCCGGCGCGATCAGCATCACCGGGCCAGGGTGGCGTTCGACGATCTCGGCGCACTCCACGGCGCAGGCCGCGCCGGTCAGTTGCCCCAGCTGGCGCAGATCGCCCGCGCGATCGGGCAGAGAATAACGGGGGGATGAGGAACGGTTACGGCTATCGGAAGTGCTCATTCAGGTATCTTTAATCAATGTGTTAGAGGGCGTTCCGGCACGGATAACCCAGCGCCTTTATGCTGTTTATAGTAGCCCAGCGGCCGCCAAACTGACACAGCAAAAAGCGCTATACTCTGATGTTCCGCCTGTTATTTAACCGATGCGCCGCGTTAATTTTCGCCGGCCAGGGCGAGATAGTGCGCAATCTTGTCGACGTCAAGGTTGCCGCCGCTGACGATAACGCCGACCTTTTTACCGTGCAGATCGAGCAGGCCGTTCATAGCCGCCGCGGCCGCCAGGCAGCCGGTCGGCTCAACCACCATTTTCATCCGCTCCATAAAGAAGCGCATTTGCCGACACAGCTGGGCGTCGCTGACCGTCAGAATGCCTTCGACATAGGCCTGAATGATCGGGAAGGTCAGCTGCCCGACCTGTTGGGTCTGCGCGCCGTCGGCAATGGTTTTCGGCACCGGGATGTGCACCGGTTCACCGCGCTGAAAGGCTTGCTGAACGTCGTTGCCGGCTTCGGGCTCGACGCCGAACACGCGGCAGCCCGGCGACCAGTGATTCGCCGCTACCGCGCTGCCGGCCAGCAGGCCGCCGCCGCCGGTGCACACCAACAGCAGATCCAATGGCCCGGTCTCTTCAAACAGCTCCTTGGCGGCGGTGCCCTGGCCGGCGATCACCTGCGGATAATCGTACGGTGGCACCAGCGTCAGGCCCCGCTCTGCGGCCAGGCGTCGGGTGATTTCTTCACGATCTTCGCTGTGGCGCTGATAGATGACCACGTTGGCGCCGTAGCCGCGCGTCGCCGCCAGCTTGGCCGCAGGGGCGTCATGGGGCATTACGATGGTGGCGCTAACGCCCAATTCGTGCGCCGCCAGCGCCATCGCCTGTGCGTGGTTGCCGGATGAAAAGGCGATTACCCCGGCCCGACGCTGCTCTGCGCTGAGTTGCGCGATGGCGTTATAGGCGCCGCGAAATTTGAAGGCGCCGATGCGCTGAAAATTCTCGCACTTGAAGAACAGCTGCGCGCCGGCGATCTGGTTGGCCTGGCGCGAAGTCATGACCGGCGTGCGCAGGGCATGCCCGGCGATAACGTCGGCGGCGGTGGCAATATCGGAGGCGGTGATGCAGCGTGGGACTGAACTCATGGCGACCTCGCACAGGTAAGTGATGGACGATACATTGCTTGGTGTAGATTTTTAATTTACTCTTTGTAAAGTTATTGTCAAATGGTTAACTTAATGAGCGATCTCAGGCAGGAAAATGCGCTGTTGCTGCGCGAAGCGGAAAAAATTGTTCAGGCGTTGGGCGTGATGTTCGCGCCCGGTTGCGAAGTGGTGCTGCACGATCTGACCCAGCCCGATCGCGCCATTGTCGCCATCGCCAACAATCTATCCAACCGCCGCATCGGCGACGCCGCGACGGAAATGGGGCTGGAGCGCATCGCGTCGCCGGAGTTTCCAGACGTGGTGCAGAACTACGCCAGCGTGTTTCCGGACGGGCGCCCGGCCAAGAGCACCTCGATCGGCCTGCGCAATAGCCAGGGCCGCTTTGTGGCGGCAATTTGCCTCAATCTGGATGTGTCTATCTTCAACAGCTTCACCGCTATCCTGCAGCAGCTGACGGCGGTGGTGCAAAGCGCCGCGCCGCAGGCGGCGGAGAGTGCACGCTCGCTGTCGGACATCGCCGCGGCGATCAACGCGTTCGCCGCGTCGCATGCCACCCAGCCGCGCGCTTTGTCTTCCGAACAGCGGTTTCAGGTGGTGCAACAGCTGAAGCAGCAAGGGTATTTGCAACTGCGCGGCGCGGCCACCATGGTGGCCGAAGCGCTCGGCATCTCGCGGGTGTCGGTCTATAACCTGCTCAAGCGAGACGCCGGATGAGGGGCCGCCCGGCGCAATAAAAGGCCGCCGGGTGTTCCCTAAACGAGGGAGAGCCTTTATTATCCATGATCACTTTGCTTAAGCCACGGCTATCAAACGGATTTCATGTATCAACCTGTCGCGTTATTCATTGGCCTGCGCTACATGCGCGGGCGAGCCTCAGACCGCTTCGGGCGGTTTGTTTCCTGGCTTTCCACCATCGGCATTACGCTGGGGGTGATGGCGTTGGTCACCGTGCTGTCGGTGATGAACGGTTTCGAAAAGGATCTGGAGAACAACATCCTCGGCCTGATGCCGCAGGCGTTGGTTACCAGTCCGCAAGGATCGGTCAACCCGCAGCAGCTGCCGGCCTCCGAGGTGCAGAAGCTGCAGGGCGTCACGCGCGTCGCACCGCTGACCACCGGTGACGTGGTGCTGCAAAGCGCCCGCAGCGTGGCGGTCGGGGTGATGCTCGGCGTCAATCCCGACGAAGCCGATCCGCTGACCCCGTATCTGGTCAACGTCAAGCAGCAACAGTTGCAGCCGGGCCAATACAACATCATCATCGGCGAACAGCTGGCGGGGCAACTCGGCGTCAAGCGCGGCGATTCGCTGCGCGTGATGGTGCCGAGCGCCAGCCAGTTCACACCGATGGGCCGCATACCCAGCCAGCGCCTGTTCACCCTTATCGGCACCTTCCACGCCAACAGCGAGGTGGACGGCTATCAGCTGCTGGTCAACCAACAGGACGCTTCGCGCCTGATGCGCTACCCGGCCGGCAACATCACCGGCTGGCGCCTGTTCCTGCAGCAGCCGCTGGCGGTCAATACCCTCAGCCAACAGGCGCTGCCGGCGGGCACGGTCTGGAAAGACTGGCGCGATCGCAAGGGCGAGCTGTTCCAGGCGGTGCGCATGGAGAAAAACATGATGGGGTTGCTGCTCAGCCTGATCGTGGCGGTGGCGGCGTTTAACATCATTACGTCGCTCGGCCTGTTGGTGATGGAAAAGCAGGGCGAGGTCGCCATTCTGCAGACCCAGGGGCTGACTCGCCGCCAGATCATGTCGGTGTTTATGGTGCAGGGCGCCAGCGCCGGCATCATCGGTTCGCTGCTCGGCACGCTGCTCGGCGTGCTGCTGGCCACCAACCTGAATAACCTGATGCCGATCCTCGGCGCCTTGATCGACGGCGCTTCGCTGCCGGTGGCGGTCGATCCGCTGCAGGTGACGATCATCGCCGTGGTGGCGATGGCGGTTTCCTTGTTGTCCACGCTTTATCCTTCATGGCGCGCTGCCGCCGTACAACCCGCTGAGGCTTTACGTTATGAGTAACCATCTTTTGCTGCAGTGTGACAACCTGTGCAAGACCTATCAGGAAGGCAATCTGCACACCGACGTGCTGCGCAATGTCAGCTTTGCCATGCAGCAGGGCGAGATGATGGCGATCGTCGGCAGCTCGGGTTCCGGCAAGAGTACCCTGTTGCACCTGCTGGGCGGGTTGGACTCACCGACCTCCGGCGAGGTGATCTTCAAGGGCGAATCGCTGAACGCCATGTCTTCGGCGGCCAAGGCCGAGCTGCGCAACCGCCAGCTGGGCTTCATCTATCAGTTTCACCATTTGCTGCCGGACTTCACCGCGCTGGAAAACGCCGCCATGCCGCTGCTGATCGGCGGCGCCAAGCCGGCGCAGGCGCAGGAGAAGGCGCGGGAGATGCTGGCGGCGGTCGGGCTGGAAAAACGCAGCAAGCACCGTCCGTCCGAGCTCTCCGGCGGCGAGCGTCAGCGCGTGGCGATCGCGCGCGCGCTGGTCAACAACCCGGCGCTGGTGCTGGCGGACGAACCGACCGGTAACCTGGACAAACGCACCGCGGACAGCATCTTCGATCTGCTGGGTGAGCTGAACGTGCGTCAGGGCACCGCTTTTCTGGTGGTGACGCACGATCTGCAGCTGGCCAAGCGCCTGAGCCGCCAGCTGGAAATGGCCGACGGCCACCTGCAGGCGCAGCTGACCCTGATGGGGGCCGAGTAATGGCGGGAGCCTCACTGTCCTTCCTGACGGCCCTGCGTTTCAGCCGCGGCCGTAAACGCGGCGGCATGGTGTCGCTGATCTCGGTCATCTCCACCATCGGCATCGCGCTGGGGGTGGCGGTGCTGATCGTCGGCCTGAGCGCGATGAACGGCTTTGAGCGCGAGCTGAAGAACCGCATTCTGGCGGTGGTGCCGCACGGCGAACTCGAGCCGGTCAATCAGCCATTCAGCGGCTGGCCGTCGATTCTGCAGCGGGTGGAAAAGGTGCCGGGCATTGTGGCCGCCGCGCCGTACATCAACTTTACCGGCCTGATGGAGAACGGCGCGCAGCTGCGCGCGGTGGAAGTCAAAGGCGTTGATCCGCAGCAGGAGAGCCGACTGAGCGCGCTGCCGCAGTATGTGCAGGGCGACGCCTGGGCCAACTTCAAGCCCGGCGAGCAGCAGGTGATCCTCGGCAAGGGCGTGGCCGACGCGCTGGGCGTCAAGCAGGGCGCCTATGTGACGGTGATGATCCCCAACAGCGACCCGGAAATGAAGCTGCTGCAGCCGAAGCGCATCCGTCTGCACGTGACCGGCATTTTGCAGCTCAGCGGCCAGCTCGATCACAGCCTGGCGCTGGTGCCGCTGGCCGATGCGCAGCAGTATCTCGATATGGGTGACAGCGTCACGGGCATCGCCCTCAAGATGAACGACGTGTTCGCCGCCAATAAACTGGTGCGCGACGCCGGCGAAGTGACCAATTCTTATATCTACATCAAGAGCTGGATCGGCAAGTACGGCTACATGTATCGCGATATCCAGATGATCCGCGCCATTATGTACCTGGCGATGGTGCTGGTGATAGGCGTGGCTTGCTTCAACATCGTGTCCACGCTGGTAATGGCGGTGAAAGACAAAAGCGCCGACATCGCGGTGCTGCGCACCCTGGGCGCCAAAGACGGCTTTATCCGCGCCATCTTCATCTGGTACGGGCTGCTGGCCGGGCTGCTGGGCAGCCTGAGCGGCGTAGTGATCGGGGTGATCGCCTCGCTGCAGCTGACCAACATCATCCGGGGCATCGAGAAACTGGTCGGCCACTCCTTCCTGTCGGGCGATATCTACTTCATCGACTTCCTGCCTTCCGAGCTGCACTGGCTGGACGTGCTGATCGTGCTGGCAACCGCCATCGTGCTGAGCCTGTTGGCCAGTTGGTATCCGGCCAGGCGCGCCAGCCGCATCGACCCGGCGCGGGTGCTGAGCGGACAATAAAACCCACGGGGAGGCAGCGATGCCGCCCCGTTTTTTTAGCCTGGGGATGGGTTATGTACTACGGTTTCGATATGGGCGGCACCAAGATTGAGCTGGGGGTGTTCGACGACCACCTGCAGCGCATTTGGCAAAAGCGGGTGCCGACGCCGCGTGAAGATTACCGGCAGCTGCTGGCCACGCTGTGCGATCTGACCCTTGAGGCGGATGCGTTTTGCGGCCGGCGCGGCAGCGTCGGCATCGGCATCCCGGGCCTGCCCAACGACGATGACGGCACGCTGTTTACCGCCAACGTGCCGGCGGCGATGGGGCGGCCGCTGCCGCGCGATCTGGCGGCGCTGATCGGGCGCGAGGTGCGGGTCGATAACGACGCCAACTGCTTTGCGCTGTCGGAGGCCTGGGACGACGAGTTTCGCCGCTACCCGACGGTGCTGGGCATCATCCTCGGCACCGGCGTAGGCGGCGGGCTGGTCGTCGACGGCAAGACGGTGCCTGGGCGCAACTATATCGCCGGCGAGTTCGGCCATTTGCGCCTGCCGGTGGACGCGCTCGAGGTCTTGGGGCGTGATGTGCCTCGCGTTGCCTGCGGGTGCGGCCATCAGGGTTGCATTGAAAATTACATATCGGGCCGCGGTTTCGAATGGATGTACGCCCATTTCTATGGCCGGCACTTGCCTGCCACCGAGATCATTGCGCATTATCAGGCGGGTGAGCCGCAGGCGGTGGCTCACGTCGACCGCTTTATGGACGTGCTGGCGATCTGCCTGGGCAACCTGCTGACGGTGCTGGATCCGCACCTGGTGGTGATCGGCGGCGGGCTGTCGAACTTCGACGCCATTTACCAGGCGTTGCCGCAGCGGCTGCCGGCGCACCTGCTGCGGGTGGCCCGGCTGCCGCGCATCGAGAAGGCGCGCTATGGCGACGCCGGCGGCGTGCGCGGCGCAGCGTTCCTCAATTTGGTAAACAGGGAAAAGTAAGGAGAGAGTTAATGCACACTCGCCATCGGCTGTGTCAGTTTCGCAAGAGTAAGCATGTGCTGCATCAGCGCTTTCGTTCACGTATTTTTCACCGTGACACCATGGCGGCGGCCGAGCTGAAAAAGCCGTTTGTGGTGGTGTTGACCGGCGCCGGCATTTCGGCCGAATCGGGCATTCGCACCTTCCGCGCCGCGGATGGGCTGTGGGAAGAGCACCGGGTGGAGGACGTCGCCACGCCGGAAGGTTTTCAGCGCGATCCGGCGCTGGTGCAGGCGTTTTACAACGAACGCCGCCGCCAGCTGCAGACGGAGGAGATCGCTCCGAATGCCGCGCACCGCGCGCTGGCGGATCTGGAAGAGTGGCTGGGGGACAACTTCCTGCTGGTCACGCAAAACATCGATAACCTGCATGAGCGCGCCGGCAGCAAGCGGGTGCTGCACATGCACGGCGAATTGCTGAAGGTGCGTTGCACCCAGTCGGGCCAGGTGTTCGAATGGCCCGGCGATCTCAGCGTTGACGACCGTTGCCACTGCTGCCAGTTCCCGGCGCCGCTGCGGCCGCACGTGGTGTGGTTCGGCGAGATGCCGCTGGGCATGGACGATATTTATCAGGCGCTGAGCAAGGCCGATTTTTTCGTCGCCATCGGCACCTCCGGCCACGTCTATCCGGCGGCCGGCTTCGTGCATGAGGCGCGGCTGGGCGGCGCCTACGCCATGGAGCTGAATCTGGAGCCGAGCCAGGTGGAGAGCCAGTTCGACGAGAAACACTACGGCCTGGCCAGCGAAGTGGTGCCGCGTTTTGTGCACAAGTTCCTGGTGGGCAAGGTGGCGCGGGCCGACAGGCCCTGAGAAAGGCATCAGGGCGCACTGCGCGCCCTGATGGGATGGCGGGGCGTGTTAGCGCCCGGCTTTCAGCTTTTGGAAGTAGCTTTCGTACAGCGTGCTGGCGTCGCCGACGTCGTTTTGCCACTCGCCGTGCTCAATCACCGCCTTATCCGGGTAGAGTGACTTGTCGTTGGCGATCTCCGGCGACAGCAGCTTCTTCGCCGCCAGGTTCGGCGTCGGGTAACCGATGGTTTCCGCCACCTGCACCGCGATTTCCGGCCGCAACAGGAAGTCGATCAGCTTCAGCGCCCCCTCGACGTTGCGCGCATTGGCCGGAATGGCCAGGCTGTCCATCCAGAAGATCCCGCCTTCCTTCGGCCAGACGATCTCCAGCGGCGTGCCGGCCTGGCGCGCCACGAAGGCCGAACCGTTCCACACCATCCCGACGTTGACTTCCCCTTCCATAAACGGGTTGCCCGGGTTGTCGGAGTTGAAGGCCAGCACGTTCGGCATCAATTTCTGCAGTTCGTGATAGGCGGCTTCGATCTCTTTCGGGTCGGTGGTGTTGCCGGAATAGCCCAGCTTGAGCAGCGCCATCTGGAACACTTCGCGCGCGTCGTCGGTCAGCAGCAGGCGGCCTTTGTACTGCGGCTGCCACAGATCGGCCCAGGACGTGACGGTAGAGGGCTCCTGCGCATCGCTGTTAACGCCGATGGCGGTGGCGCCCCAGATATAGGGGATGGAATAGTCGTTGTTAGGATCGAACGGCTTGTTCAGCAGGGCAGGATCGAGATCCTTGAAGTGGCTGAGCTTGCTCTTGTCGATTTTTTGCAGCATGCCTTCCTTGCTCATCTTGGCGATGAAGTAGGTGGAAGGCACCACCAGATCGTACGCGCCGTCTTTATAGGTCTTCAGCTTGGCGTACATGCTTTCGTTGGATTCATAGGTGGAATAGATCACCTTGATGCCGGTTTCCTTGGTGAACTGCTCCAGCAGCCCCGGCGGGACGTATTCAGTCCAGTTATAGAAATACAGCGTTTTGCCGTCAGAGGCGTTTGCAGAGCAGAAACTCAGCGCCATCATCCCGGCTGCGAGCAGATGTGACCACTTTTTCATGCAGCGTATCCTTCAGCAGTAATGAGCCGAACCCGTATGGGCAAACCGTTTGGCGGCCGCGCCATACCCCAGAAAGGGGCCATTATAGGGGCCGGGGCGGGGTGGGTAAAGGCGGTTATCCCAGCGGCAAATCAGCGGGTTAACCGAGCCTGGCCGATCAAAAACGGCCGCAGTCATATCACTGCGGCGAATGAAAGAGTCGGGCGCTGCCGCGCCCGGCGGGAAGGGCTACTCGGCCTTGGGCGAGCGATCGCGCATCACCCACTGGCTGGCGATCACCAGCACCAGCGACAGCAGCAGCAAAATGGTGGCCAGCGCGTTGACCTCCGGCGAGACGCCGACTTTCACCATCGAATAGATCTTCAGCGGCAAGATTTCGTAGCTCGGCCCGGTGACGAAGGAGGAGACGACCACGTCGTCCATTGACAGGGTGAAGCTCAGCAGCCAGCCGGCCGCCACCGCCGGCATCGCCAGCGGCAGGATGATCTTGCGCAAAATGGTGAACTCGCTTGCACCGAGATCGCGCGCGGCCTCCAGCATCTTCACGTCGAACCCTTTCAGGCGCGCGTAAACGGTCACCACCACGAACGGCAGGCAAAAGGTGATGTGCGAGAACAGCAGCGACCAGAAGCCGAGCGAAATGCCGAGCAGCATGAACAGCACCAGCAACGAGATGGCCATCACGATGTCCGGCGACATCATCACCACGAACAGCATGCCACCGACGAACGGCTTGCCGCGGAAGCGGTAACGGTACAGCGCCACCGCGGTCAGCGAGCCGATCAGCGTGGCGAAGGTGGCGGAGAGCACCGCCATGGTCAGCGAGTGGCCGGCGGCCTGCAGCAGGCTGTCGTTATTCAGCAGCGTGCTGTACCACTTGGTGGTGGCTCCTTGCCAACTGATGCCGAAGCGCGAAGCGTTGAAGGAGTTGACGATCAGGATGACGATCGGGATATACAGGTAGGCGTATACCAGCGTCATAAAACCGCCGCGCAGCAGACGTCCGATCATGCCAGATCCTCCTTCTTGTTCAGCAGGCGGGCGGCCCGGTAATAGACCAGCAGCAACAGCCCCATCACCAGCGTCAGGCAGATGCTGGTAGCCGCGCCGAACGGCCAGTCGCGGATATTGAGGAACTGGCTTTTAATCACGTTGCCGATCAGCAGATTCTTGGCGCCACCCATCAGATCGGCGACGAAGAACAGCCCCATCGCCGGCAGCACCACCAGCAGGCAGCCGGCGATAATGCCCGGCATGGTCAGCGGCACGATGATGCGGATAAAGGTCTGCAGCTTGCTGGCGCCGAGATCGCGCGCCGCCTCCAGGCAGGACTTATCGAGTTTTTCGATGCTGGAGTAGAGCGGCATCACCATAAACGGCAGCAGAATATACACCAGGCCGAGGATCACCGCTTCCGAGGTGTACATGATGCGCAGCGGCTTGTCGATGATGCCGATCCACAGCAGCGCGTCGTTGAGATAGCCGCGGGTGCTGAGAAACAGCTTCAGGCCGTAGATGCGGATCAGCGAGTTGGTCCAGAAGGGCACGATCAGCAGAAACAGCAGCAGCGGCCGCACCTTCTGCGGCAACCGCGCCAGAATAAAGGCGAACGGATAGCCAATCACCAGGCAGCACAGGGTGGCGATCAGCGCCATGTTCAGCGAGTGCAGTAGCACCTGGGCGTACAACGGATCGAACAAGCGCCGATAGTTATCCAGCGTGAACACCATCTGCACCAGATTGGCGTCGTCGCGGGTCAGGAAGCTGGTGGCGATGATCATCAGGTTCGGCATGAACACGAACAGCAGCAGCCAGGCGACGACGCCGACGATCACCACATTCTGGAAGACTTTACGCGATTTCTTCATCGGCCAGCACCACCTCCCAGCTTTCAACCCAGGTCACCGCCATCTTCTGGTTGAGCGAGTGGTCGACGTCCGGATCGTCTTCATTGAAGAACTCGCTGACCATCACCGTTTTACCGCTCTCCAGCTCAACCACCGACTCCAGCGTCATGCCTTTGTAGTTGCGTTCGCGCACGTAGCCGATCAGCCCGTCGTGCTGCGCGCTGTCGTTCACTTCTTCTACCCGCAGATCCTCCGGGCGCAGCAGCACCTTCAGCTTTTGGCCCGGCTCTACCGGCAGATCGGCATAGATGTCGCACTCGCGGCCTTCGACGTTGGCGCGCACCCGCTGCGCATCGAGGCGCTGCAAGACCACCGCGTCGAAGATGTTGATCTCGCCGATAAAGCTGGCGACGAACAGGTTCTTCGGCTCTTCGTAGATCTCACGCGGCGTGCCGTCTTGCTCGATGCGGCCTTCACGCATCACCACGATGCGATCCGACATGGTCAGCGCTTCTTCCTGATCGTGGGTGACGAACACGAAGGTGATGCCCAGCTTGCGCTGCAGCGCCTTCAGCTCGTTCTGCATCTGTTTGCGCAGCTTGTAGTCCAGCGCCGACAGCGATTCGTCCAGCAGCAGCACCTTCGGCTTGTTGACCACTGCGCGGGCGATGGCCACGCGCTGCTGTTGGCCGCCGGAGAGCTGGCCCGGCCGCCGCTTGGCGAACGCATCCAGCTGCACCATGCGCAGCGCCTCTTCGACGCGCGGCGTCAGTTCTGCCGCCGGCACCTTTTGCATGCGCAGGCCAAAGGCGACGTTGTCGAACACCGACATGTGCGGAAACAGGGCATAGCTCTGAAACACGGTGTTGACGTGGCGATGTTCGGCCGGAATGGCGGTGATGTCCTGGCCGTCGAGCACGATGCGGCCCCGATCGGCGTCTTCAAGACCGGCGATCAGGCGCAGCACCGTGGTTTTGCCACAGCCGGAGGGGCCGAGAATGGTGAGGAATTCGCCGTGGTTAATCGCCAGTTCGAGATCGGCAATGATGGTTTTGCCATCGAACGCTTTGCTCAGGGCATGCAGTTCAACAAGGGGAGTCAGAGAGGATGTCTCAGTCATTTATCGTATTACTCTATCCCGTGGGCTAATGCAGATAGAACCGCAACTGGAAAAGACTGCCGGAGCTTGCGGAATGCCCGCTGATCAAATGAAGCTCAAACCAGTTGCGCCAATGGAAATTTTTCGAGCGCGCATGATAGACGCTGAATGCCGGAATTGAAAGCCGATCCGGCCCAGATGCCGCGTTTTTCATCATGATAGCGACAAATGACCCTGTGATGACAGTGTTATTTCCCTCAGAAATCATCACAAAGATTAATGATATTGGCGAATTCTGGTTAAAAATGACCTGACGCAATATTTGATCCTGATCGGTTCCGCATAATGAAACGCGATATTCTGAGGGGCCGCTACCATGGACAAATTACTTGACCGCTTTTTCAACTACGTCTCTTTCGACACCCAGTCCAAAGCGAACGTAAAGCATGTGCCGAGCACCGACGGGCAGTTGAAGCTGGCGCGTGCGTTGCAGCAGGAAATGATCGCGCTCGGCTTCGAGCGGGTGTCGCTCAGCGAACACGGCTGCGTGATGGGCACCTGGCCGGGCAACGTCGCCTGGCCGGTGCCGGCGGTCGGTTTTATCGCCCATCTGGATACCTCGCCGGATTTCAGCGGCAAACACGTCAATCCGCAGATCGTCGAGAACTATCGCGGCGGCGACATCGCGCTCGGCATCGGCGATGAAGTGCTGTCGCCGGTGATGTTCCCGATCCTGCACCAGATGCTGGGGCAGACCTTGATCACCACCGACGGCAAAACGCTGCTGGGCGCCGACGACAAGGCCGGCATCGCCGAGATCCTCACCGCCATGGTGCGCCTGCGTGCGCGCAAAATCCCGCACGGCGACATCCGCGTGGCCTTCACCCCGGACGAGGAGGTGGGCAAGGGGGCGCAGCTGTTCGACGTGGCGGCCTTCAATGCCGAATGGGCTTATACCGTGGACGGCGGCGGCGTCGGCGAGCTGGAGTGCGAGAACTTCAACGCCGCCTCGGTGACGATCAAAATCCTCGGCAACAGCGTGCATCCCGGCAGCGCCAAGGGCGTGATGGTCAACGCGCTGTCGCTGGCTACCTGCATTCATCAGGCGCTGCCGGCGGACGAAGCGCCGGAGACCACCGAAGGCTACCAGGGCTTTTATCATCTCAGCAGCATCAAGGGCAGCGTAGAGCGCGCCGAAATGCACTATATCCTGCGCGACTTCGAGCGCGAGGGGTTTGAAGCGCGCAAGCGCAAGATGGTGGACATCGCCCGCGAGGTCGGCAAAGGCCTGCCGCGCGATTGCTATATCGAAGTGAGCATCGAAGACAGCTATTACAACATGCGCGAACAGGTGGCGGAGCACCCGCATGTGATCGCGCTGGCGCAGCAGGCGATGCGCGACTGCGACATCGAACCGGTGATGAAGCCGATCCGCGGCGGCACCGACGGCGCGCAGCTGTCGTTCCGCGGCCTGCCGTGCCCGAACCTGTTCACCGGCGGCTACAACTACCACGGCAAGCACGAATTCGTGACCCTGGAAGGCATGGAGCAAGCGGTGGCGGTGATCATGCGCATCGCGGCGCTGGCCGCCGAGCGGGCGCGGTAAACGGGACGCTTGCGATCGGCATAATCGCTTGCCGTAACAAGGCGTTGCTCATAGTGTGGAAGCCTATTCCCCACGCATAAGGACCGCATGATGAGCACCGAATACCGTATCGCCAGCCCGCATTTGGCGCAGTTCGTTCAGGCGATTTGGCGCCAGGCCGGCAGCACGGCGCGCGAAGCCGAGCTGGTGGCCGATCATCTGGTGCAGGCTAATCTGGCCGGGCACGACTCGCACGGCGTCGGCATGATCCCCAGCTACATGGCGTCGTTGGCGCAGGGGCAATTGCAGCTCAATCAGCATGCCGAGGTGGTGCGCGACGCCGGCGCGGTGCTGACGCTCGACGGTGCGCGCGGCTTCGGTCAGGTGGTGGCCAGCGAAGCGATGGCGCTGGGCATTGAACGCGCCGGCAAGCTGGGCCTGGCGGCGGTGGCGCTGCACAACGCGCACCATATCGGCCGTATCGGCCATTGGGCGGAGCAGTGCGCTCGCGCCGGTTTCATTTCGATTCACTTCGTCAACGTGGTGGGCGATCCGATGGTGGCGCCGTTCGGCGGCAGCGATCGTCGCTTCGGCACCAACCCATTCTGCGCCATTTTCCCGCGGCCGGGCCGCACGCCGCTGCTGTTGGATTTTGCCACCAGCGGTATCGCCTTCGGCAAGACCCGGGTGGCCTATAACAAAGGGCTGTCGGTGGCGCCGGGCTATCTGATCGACGAACACGGGCAGCCGACCACCGAACCGAAAGTGATGCACGAAGCGCCGTTCGGTTCGCTGCTGCCGTTCGGCTTGCACAAAGGCTATGCGTTGGCGGCGATGTGCGAAATCCTCGGCGGCGCGCTCTCCGGCGGCCGCACCACCCACGACGCCACGCTGAAAGCCGGCAGCGACGCCATCTTCAACTGCATGACGACCCTGATCCTCGATCCGCAGGCCTTCGACGCCCCGCAAATGCAGGCCGAAGCCGAAGCCTTTATCGGCTGGGTGAAAGCTTCGCCGCCGAGCGGCGAACAGCCGATCGCCGTCCCGGGAGAGTGGGAAGAGGCCAACCGCGCTGCGCGGCTGGAGCAGGGCATCCCGATCGATGCCAATACCTGGCGGCAGATTTGTGCGGCGGCGGAGCAGGCGGGCATGGCGGCGGGGGAACTGGCGGATTATCGCGCGCAGGCGCGGCAGGCATAAAAAAAGCCACCCGGCAGGGTGGCTTGTTCGCGTGACGGCAATCAGTCGTTAAAGTACCAATACCCGCTGTTGACCAGCGCGGTCAGCAGCGCCAGGAACGACGGGTCGTCTACCGCGTCGCCGAGCAGGGCGGCATCGACGCTGAAGTTTTGGCACAGGGCGTCTGCGGCCTGCAGCTGGTCGGTGTCGATCAGCTCGCCGTTGACGAAGCAGCGATCGCCGACGCGCAGCACGCGCAACCCACCCAGGCGCTGCAGCGCTTCACCCTGTTGCAGCAGCTCGTAGATTTCCCCGGCCTGATACGGTGGCTCCGGCGGCGCCAGATCCAGCTCGTGGCGCGACTGGGAGATGAACTCGCCGAACCAGTGCTGGAAGTGTTCCGGCTGTTGCACCAGATCCAGCATCATCTGCCGTAAGGCGTCCACTTCCTGCGGCAGGATCTCCGCCGGGTGTTCGCGCAGTTTAACGTCCGGATCGCCGTAGCGCTTGCTGCCCAGCTCGCGCGCCAGCACGTAGTCGGCGAAGCCGCTCACCAGCTCGCGGCCGTTCGGTGCGCGGAAGCCCACCGAGTAGTTGAGCGCGTTTTCCAGCGCGTAGCCTTCGTGCGGGAAGCCCGGCGGAATATAGAGAATGTCGCCCGGTTCCATCTCTTCGTCGATGATGGCGTCGAACGGTTCCACCTGCAGCAGATCCGGATGCGGGCAGTGCTGTTTCAGCGGCGTTTTTTCCCCGACGCGCCAGCGGCGGCGGCCGGTGCCCTGAATGATGAACACGTCGTACTGATCGAGGTGCGGGCCGACGCCGCCGCCCGGTACCGAGAAGGAGATCATCAGGTCATCCATCCGCCAGTCCGGCAGTTGGCGGAACGGGCGCATCAGCGCTGCGGAAGGCTCATGCCAGTGGTCCACCGCCTGCACCAGCAGCGACCAGTTGTTTTCGCTCAGGTGGTCGAAGCTCTCGAAGGGGCCGTGCGCAACCTGCCAACGACCGTCCTGGTGGCTGACCAGGCGGCTGTCCACTTCGTTTTCCATCGCCAGCCCGGCCAGCTCATCCGGGGAGATCGGATCGATAAAGTTTTTGAAGCCGCGCTTCAGAATCACCGGACGCTTTTGCCAATAACGTTGCAAAAAATCGTTCCAGTCCAGGTCTAATTGATAATCCATGTTCTATTCCAGGAGAGAGGAGTGAGCCTGAGTGCGATTATAACGGAAGTTTGGCCCCGTGGATCGGGGCCGCAGAGGCATAATTTACTCGTTGTGGTGGGTGTCGTGCTGGCGGGCGAAGGTGACCTGCATGCGCGCGCCGCCGAGCGGGCTGTCGCTGATGACGATTTCGCCGTCGTACTGCTCGATGATCTCCGCCGCCACCGACAGGCCCAGGCCCTGGCCGGGGCGCAGGGTATCCACCCGCTGGCCGCGCTGGAAGATCAGCTGGCGCTTGCTTTCCGGGATCCCCGGGCCGTCGTCGTCGATGACGATGGTGAGGTTTTTCTCGGAGTGCAGCGAGGTGATCTCAACGAACTCCAGGCAGTATTTGCAGGCGTTTTCCAACACGTTGCCCATCACTTCCATAAAGTCGTTCTTCTCGCCCATAAAGGTCACCTCCGGCGAGATGTCCAGCGTGATCACTACCCCTTTGCGCTGATAAAGCTTGTTCAGCGCCACCACCAGGCTGTCGAGCAGCGCCGGCACCGAGTGGATCTCGCGCGTCAGCACCGTCTGGCCGGAGTTGATGCTGGCCCGGTGCAGGTAGTAACCGATCTGCTGCGAGATGCGCCCGATCTGATCCAGCATGATCGGCTCGGCTTCTTCGATGGTGGTCTGTTTGCCGCTGCGCAGCGAACGCAGGGTACTTTGTAGCACCGCCAGCGGCGTTTTCAGGCTGTGGGTCAGATCCGACAGGGTGGTGCGATACTTGGTGTAACGCTGGCGCTCGTTGCGCACCAGAATGTTCAGATTGCGCACCAGCCCGCGCAGCTCGCTGGGCGGATTTTCGTCGAGCTGATCGCGCTCGCCGTTCTCCAGCTCGCCCACCTGAGTGACCAGCGCCTTGATCGGCCGCAGGCTCCAATAGGCCGCCAGCCACAGCAGCGGCACCACCAGCAGCAGGTTGGCCAACAGCACGTAGCTGAACCACTCCCACACCACGTCGGATCGCTGCAGCTCCTGCGGAATGCTGTCGACTACCACGATGGTCAGCGCCGGCAGCCGAGGCGTGGCGGCATAGGTGTTGACCGCCACCGAGTGGGTCAGCGCGTTCTGATCGGTATCGTCGTAATCTTTCAGCTGGTTTTGCGCTTTGGGGTTGTCCCCCAGCACTTCGCTACTGACGCGGGTGTCGGTGTCGATTTCGTAGAAGCCGGACTCCTCCAACCACTCCTTGTTGATCAGTTTCTCCAGCTCCGGCACTTTGCGCTGGCTCCACAGCAGGTTGCCTTTATCGTCGTAGATAAACACCAGCGTCGGGAAGTTGAGATCGATATCGGGGGGAATGGCGATGGTGAGCTTGTTGTCTTTCCACTGCGCCAGGCTGAAGAACAGGTTGCTCTCGCCGCGCAGCAGGCGGAAGGCGGTCTTGTCGAAGCTGACGATGTAGCCGACGACCGCCACCAAACCGTAAGAGAGCGACAGCGCCAGGATCACCCCGGCGGTCGCCATCAGGAAGCGGGCGCGCAGCGAAAACGGTTTTTTATTCTTGTTGAACATCATGTTCACTTCGCGTCAAAACGATAGCCCTGGCCACGTACCGTGGTGATCACTTCATGCGGGTATTCCGCCTGCACCTTTTTACGCAAGCGGCCCATCAGCACGTCGATGGTGTGGCTTTCGCGCAGTTCGGCGTCCGGGTAGAGTTGCAGCATCAACGAATCCTTGCTCACCACCTTGCCGGCGTTGCGGATCAGGGTCTCGATGATGGTGTATTCAAAAGCGGTCAGCTTGATTTGCTGATCGTTAACGCTCAGTTCGCGGCGCGACAGATCGATCTGGAACGGCGGCAGCACGATCACCTGCGAAGCCAGGCCGCTGTTGCGGCGCATCAGTGCCTGCATGCGGGCGATCACTTCTTCCAGGTGGAACGGCTTGGTGACATAGTCGTCGGCGCCGGCTTCCAGCACCGCCACTTTGTCCTGCCAGCTTTCGCGGGCGGTCAGCACCAGGATCGGCAGCTTGGTCTGGTGCGCGCGCCAGCGGCGGATCAGGCTCAGCCCGTCTTCGCCCGGCAGGCCGAGATCGACGATGGCGATATCCGGCGCGTGTTCCTGCAGGAAGTAATCGGCTTCCTTGGCGTCTTCGGCCGCGTCGACCTGATGGCCCATTTCGCGCATCTGAACGGAAAGGTGGTGGCGCAGCAAACCATTATCTTCAACAACCAGTACTCGCATGGCGAACTCCTGTGACTGTGCGGGTGAACGTCCTGTCACCCACGCGATAAAAGGGAACACGCTCTGCGGCGTGTCAGGGGATAACGCGGCCACCTGAACCATTTTGGCAAAAAATGCTGAGGTTATGGTAGGTATAACCCGCTCGGCCCGCAAGAGAGCCGAAGCAATGTATTAAAATAAGCGTTATCAATTTGTTCGCCGACATTATCGGCAAGCTCTGATAAACGTCGGATAAACAGCGGCGGGGCAACGTTAAACGCACCTTAAACGCGGTGGGCATTGCCGGCAGGCGGAAGGGTGAATCGGATCGCTTGAAAAGCTTTAAAGGTACTAATAAGGTATTATTGATGTATCGGCATATTTTCTCAGGAGCGACGGATGAAGCAGTTAACCCAGGCAGAACGCATAGCGGGCGCACTTTACGGACAGATGCTGGGCGACGCGCTCGGCATGCCTTCCGAGCTGTGGCCGCGCGAGCGGGTTAAGCGCCACTTCGGCTGGATAGACGGCTTTCTCGATGGGCCGAAGGAGAATACCGCCGCCTGCTACTTCAAGGCCGGGCAATATACCGACGATACCGCGATGGCATTGGCGCTGGCCGATGCGCTGCTGGAAGCGGAAGGCGAGGTGGTGCCGGAACTGATTGCCCGCAACGTGATCCGCTGGGTGGACGGTTTTGACGCCTTCAACAAGAACATTCTCGGCCCCAGTTCCAAACTGGCGCTGAGCGAGCAGAAAGCGGGCACGCCGATCGCCGAGTTGGAAAACAACGGCATCACCAACGGTGCGGCGATGCGCATTTCGCCTTTGGGCTGCGTGCTGCCTTCCGCGCCGCTGGAGGATTTCTGCCAGCAGGTGTGGCTGGCTTCCAGCCCGACGCACAAATCCGACATCGCCGTCGCCGGTGCCGTGGCGATCGCCTGGGCCGTCGCGCGAGCGGTGGAGGGGGCGGACTGGGCCTCGATTCGCCTGGCGTTGCCGGGGGTGGCGGAGTATGCCCAGCGCCGGCAGGAGACGACGTTCAGCCCTTCGTTGGCGGCGCGCATCGAACTGGCGTTTCAGGTGGTGGATGAAGCCGCTGACACCGAGCAGGCCTCCGAACGGGTGTATCAGCTGATCGGCGCCGGGGTGGGCACCATCGAGTCGGTGCCCGCAGCGCTGGCGATGGTGCAGCTGGCGCAAACCGATCCTACCCGGTGCGCCGTGCTGTGCGCCAATCTGGGCGGCGACACCGACACCATCGGCGCGATGGCCACCGCGATTTGCGGCGCGCTGCACGGCGCAGAAGCGATCGAACCCGGATTGCTGGCGGAGTTAAAACGGGTGAATCCGCTGGATATCGAGGCTTACGTTCAGGCGTTCGCGCGTTTTCGTCGCCGCCGACAGGGCGAGGCGTAAGCGACCGCGTGACGCAACGGATCAGCTTTCGCTGGTAAATTCATACATGTCGCTGCGGCAGAAGCTTTCGCTGTATTCGATCGGCTTTTTATGGTGGTCGAACAGCGTCTGGCGCACGATCAACAGCGGCATCGGCTCCGAGAGCCGCAGCGCCTGACGGATATCGTCGTCGGCCATCGCCGCGCTGACCTGGCTGCGCAGCGATCCCATCTCAACCTTATTGCGCCGGAAGTAGTCGTACAGCGAAATGCCGATCTCGTCGACGTTGGCAATTGCCGTCACCACCACGTAGGACACCGCCACCGACATTGGCCGCCGATCGATCAAGTGAATGCGTTTGAGTTTGTAGATCGGCGTACCGGCCGCCAGCTGGAGCTTTTCAGCCAGTTCAGCGCCGGCGGGCATCCGTTCGCGGCTGATCCATTGCGTGTCCGGCCGGCGCCCTTGCTGTATCACCTCGCGCGAGAATCCTTTGACGTCCGCCAATGAATAGAACAGCTTCGGCTCGGGCCGTTGCGGTTGGATAAAGGTGCCGTAACCGCGCGAACGGCCGATGATGCCGTCCTGTTCGAGGCAGGCCAGCGCTTTGCGCACCGTGATGCGCGAGATGCCGAGCCGTTCGGTGAACAGGCGTTCGCTGGGCAGAAAATCCCCCGAATTCAGCAACCCTTGCTCGATGGCCTGGCGTACCGAGGCGTTGAAGCGCAAATACAGCGGCATCGCGCCCGCGCTGGCCAGATCCTGCTGCAGTTTGTCCAGCAGACGCTGGTTGGTCTCCTTGCTCATAGCCGACGGAAGTCCTGTAGCCGCAATGCGATGGCTTATTTAAGGGGATTTCGCCGGGCAGCGCAACTGCCGCCGCCGGAGCGAAATGAGGTAGAGTAGTGCGTCGGCCCCCAGAGCCAGGAGAAATATCCCCCATGAGCGACACCCCACGACACGCGGACGACGCGGCGATACTGGCCGCCTTCGCGCAGCAGCGCCGGCAAGGCCTGACCCGGCGTTCGGCGCTGCATCAGGCCCTGTTGCAGCTGATTGCCGCCGGAGAACTGCCCTGGCGGACGAAGCTGCCGCCAAGCCGTGCGTTGGCGGCCCGGCTGGCGGTGGCGCGCGACACGGTGGAACAGACCTACGCTCGGCTGGAGGCGGAAGGGTTCATCAGCCGAACGGTGGGGCGCGGCAGCTTTGTGCGCTATCGCTGCGACACGCTGCTCGGCCGCGAACTGCTGGCGACGGCGACGGGGCAAGAGGCGCGGCTGGCGGAGCGCGAGCTGAGCGACCGCGGCCGGGCGCTGCTGGCGGTCAGCCATACGCCGCACACCAGCCGCCAGGCTTCGCTGACGCCTTCGCTGGCGGATCTGCGGGCGTTTCCCATCGACCAGTGGCTGCAGCGGGAGAAACAGGCGCTGCGGCAGCACGGCGAGCGGTTGTTGGGGTATGCCGATCCGCAAGGGCTGCCGGAGCTGCGCGCGGAGATCGCGCACTACTTGCAGCGGGAGCGGGGCGTCAAGGCGACGGCGGAGCAGGTGATCGTAGTGACCAGCTCTCAGCAGGCGCTGGCGCTGTGTACCCAGGTGCTGTTCGATCCTGGCGATGCGGTGTTCGTCGAAGAGCCGGGTTACCAGGGGGCGAAAAAGCTGGTGCAGTCGGCGGGGCTGCAGGCGCGGCCGATCGGCATCGACGAGCAGGGGCTGGATGTCGGGCAGCTGATGCAGGCCTCGGGCGGCGGACGGGGCGTTTACATCACGCCGTCCCATCACTATCCGCTGGGGTATTCGCTGAGCCTCGATCGGCGGCTGGCGCTGTTGCAGTGGGCGCAGCGGCAGCGAGCCTGGATCATCGAAGACGATTACGACGCCGAGTTCAACTACGACCGGCAAACCAAGGCGGCGCTGCAGGGGTTGGACGGCGGTGGGCGCACGCTGTACCTCGGCACCTTCAGCAAGACGCTGTTTCCGGGGCTGCGCATCGGTTTCATGATCGCGCCGCCGCAGCTGGTGCGGCCATTGGTCGCCGCCAGGCAGTTTCAGGACGGCTACACGTCGGCGCTGGCGCAGATGACGCTGTTCCACTTCCTGCACGAGGGCGGCTACGCCGAGCATCTGCGTAATATGCGCACGCTGTACAAGGCGCGGCTGGACGCGCTGTACGACGCGGTGCATCGTCACCTGGCGGCCTGGACGCGCCCGGCGCTGCCGCAGGGCGGGCTGCAGCTGGTTTGCCCGTTGGCGGATGCGGCGACGGAGCGGCGGCTGGTGGCGGCGGCCGCCGAGCGAGGGATTCGGCTGTACGGCCTGGCGGACTTCTACACCGGCACGCCGCAGCGCGGGGCGTTGGTGCTCGGCTTCTCGGCCTATACGCCGGATGAGATCGTGCGCTTTATCGCGACGCTGGCGCAGGTGTTCAACGCGCTGTCGGTGGCAAGCGACGGCTAAAATTGGTCTGCTCTGCGTTTTGAATTGGTCCGTATTGCACCGCCGCCGTGCGGTGTATTCTGCCGCTATCCGATTATTTCCCTAATGGAAATAATATCTTACTCCGTGAGGCGCTATGAACCTATCCAACCCTGAAGTGACTATCCGCAGAATCAATGGCGACGACAAAGCGCAATGGCTGGCGCTGTGGCAGGGCTATCTCGATTTTTACCGCGCCGACGTGGCGCCGCAGGTGACCGATCGCACCTTCGCACGCCTGGGGCAGGATGAACAGGTGTACGGGCTGGTGGCGGAGGATGCCGAGGGCCGGCTGCTGGGGCTGATGAACCTGGTGTTCCACCCGTCCACCTGGAGCGCGGTCGGCTATTGTTATATCGAAGATCTCTATGTGTCGCCGCAGGCGCGCGGCCACAAGGTGTCGGAAAAGCTGTTCGAACAGGCATACCGATTGGCAGAGACGCGCGGCAGCGATCGGGTCTACTGGATGACCCAGGAGTACAACGCGCCGGCGCGCTCGCTGTACGACAAAATCGGCAGAAGAAGCTCGTTTATCGTTTATTCCCGTTAATCGCAGGAGGGCGTTTATGGCAATGAATCGTTATGGTCAGCCGGTCGGGGAACCGATGCCGGATTGGCAGCCGGCTCGCCGCCCGGGCGGCGCGACGCTCGGCGGGCGTTTCTGCTCGCTGGCGCCGCTCGAGCCGCAGCGGGATTACGCTGCGCTGTTCGAGGCGTTTCAACTGGCGCCGGACGGCCGCGACTGGACCTATCTGTCTATCGAACGGCCCGATACGCCGGCGGCGATGCTGCAACATCTGGAGACGCTGCAGGCCAACCCGGCGCTGGTCAATCTGACGGTGTTCGACGCCGCCAGCGACGCGCCGGTGGGCACGGTGGCGCTGATGCGCATCGACGAGGCCAACGGCGTGCTGGAGATCGGCCACGTCAGCTGGTCGCCGTTGATGAAACAGCGCTCCAGCGCCACCGAAGCCATCGCGCTGCTGCTGCGTTACGCCTTCGACACGCTGGGCTACCGCCGCTGCGAGTGGAAGTGCGACAGCCATAATGCGCCGTCGCGCCAGGCCGCGCTGCGCTTCGGTTTTCGCTACGAGGGCAACTTCCGCTTCGCGGTGATCGTCAAGGGGCGCAGCCGGGATACCGACTGGTTCGCCATCACCGCCGACCGTTGGCCGGCGGTGCGGCAGGCGCTGGCGCGCTGGCTGAGCGCGGACAACTTCGATGCGCAGGGGCGGCAGATAGCCAAGCTGCAGGTGTTGCGCGGCGAATGATAAGCAAAAAGGCGGCCCAGGGGCCGCCTTTTTATCGGGCTAAAGCGCTTACTTCAGCTCGTCGACCATGGTGGTGGCGCGGCCGATGTAGTTGGCCGGGGTCATCGCCTTCAGACGGGTTTTCTCTTCTTCCGGCAGCGCCAGGCCATCGATGAACGCCTGCATGCCGGCGGCATCCACGCGTTTGCCGCGGGTCAGCTCTTTCAGCTTCTCGTATGGCTTCTCGATGCCGTAGCGGCGCATCACGGTCTGGATCGGCTCGGCCAGCACTTCCCAGTTGTGATCCAGTTCGTCCAGCAGGTGCGCCTGGTTCACTTCCAGCTTGCTGATGCCTTTCAGGGTAGCCTGATAGGCGATCAGCGCGTAGCCCAGGCCCACGCCCAGGTTACGCAGCACGGTGGAGTCGGTCAGGTCGCGCTGCCAGCGGGACACCGGCAGTTTACCCGCCAGGTGGCCCAACACGGCGTTGGCCAGGCCCAGGTTGCCTTCGGAGTTTTCGAAGTCGATCGGGTTGACCTTGTGCGGCATGGTGGAAGAGCCGATTTCGCCGGCGATGGTCTTCTGCTTGAAGTGGTTCAGGGCGATGTAGCCCCAGATGTCGCGGTCGAAGTCGATCAGGATGGTGTTGAAACGCGCTACGCAGTCGAACAGCTCGGCGATGTAGTCATGCGGCTCGATCTGGGTGGTGTACGGGTTCCAGGTGATGCCGAGCGAGGTCACGAACGCCTCGCTGAACTGGTGCCAGTCCACTTCCGGGTAAGCGACGATGTGGGCGTTGTAGTTGCCGACCGCGCCGTTGATTTTACCCATGATCTCCACGCGCTCCAGCTGACGGTACTGGCGCTCCATGCGGTAAGCCACGTTGGCGAACTCTTTGCCGACGGTCGACGGGGTCGCCGGCTGGCCGTGGGTGCGCGACAGCAGCGGGATATCGCGGTATTCCAGCGCCAACCCTTTCAGCGCGTCGATGATCTTGCGCCAGTAAGGCAGCACCACGTCCTGACGGGCGCTTTGCAGCATCAGCGCGTGCGACAGGTTGTTGATGTCTTCAGAGGTGCAGGCGAAGTGGATGAACTCGGACACCGCGTGCAGCGCAGGCACCGCCGCCACTTTTTCCTTCAGGAAATACTCGACCGCTTTCACGTCGTGGTTGGTGGTGCGCTCGATGGTTTTGATGCGCTGAGCGTCTTCTTCATTGAATTCCGCGACGATTTTGTCGAGGAAAGCGTTTGCGTCGGCGTCAAAAGCGGGAACTTCCTTGATTTCTGCGCAGGCCGCCAGTTTTTGCAGCCAACGTACTTCAACCTGTACGCGGAATTTCAGCAGACCGTATTCGCTGAAAATGGGGCGCAGTGCGCTGACTTTATCACCGTAGCGTCCATCAACGGGGGAAACGGCGGTCAGTGAGGATAATTCCATCGGTAGCAACTCCTGGGATCGATTAACAATGAGCAACGATATTTTGCGCCTGCTTGAACAGACGATTACGGGAAAACATTAACTGCAGGCGGCTGCCGCCGACCTGTTGCCACAGCACGGCGGCGCGAATGCCGGCCAGCAGCGTGGCGCGAACCTTGGCCTGCACCTGCGGGTTCTGCAAGATTGCCGGCGAGCCGGTCACCTGGATGCGCGGCCCGAGCGGGCTGACCACGTCGACGTAAATGCCGGCCAGCGCGCTGATGATGGTGTCCGACTCAAGATCGAAGTGCGCCAGCTGGCGCTCGAGCTGGCCGAGGCGTTCGCCGAGCGTGTTCATCGCCTGTTTGTTGGCGTTGAGCTTGCGCTCCAGCACCATCAGGCTGATGGTGTAGCGGGTCAGTTCCGCACCCGGCCCTTTGTTGTTGGCGTTAAGCACGCCCATCAGGGTTTCGAGGCCGACCAGCAAATTGCGTTCTTCACCGCCGAACACCGCCAGCGTGGAGGGCGGGTCCATCTGCAGCAGGCTTTTCAGCGAGGTTTGAAAGGCTTCGCGGTTGCATTGCCCTTCATGGGCCAACTGCTGAACCAAACGCGCCGCCTGGCTGATACCTGCCATGGCCAGCGTGATGTCATAATAATTCTTCGCCACGATGACTCCTGTAAACGCGGTGAACGGTACATGGCTTACTGCATAAGGTTGTGTGTATCGCCAGGGTAACGGCGGCGGCCGCGAACGAGAACGATCGGGCGTGGCTGTAACAACGATGACAACGAATGCCGCGGATCATGCCACAAAATCGAGGGTAAACCCAGCGTCTAATACGCCCATAACGAGGCGGAGGCGCCGTGCGGCGCAGAACTGTGCAAATAGGCGGCGAAAATCGCCGGCGTGGCGACGCGAACATATTGTTGCGGCGGCAAATAAAGTGCGGCGGCTGCATCTATACTGCCAACGTGAGCCCTCAAATAAAGACCTTTATATGCACGTAAAAAACAAGCAGCCGCTGCCGGCGGTGACGCTGGCGGCCATCGGCGTGGTGTACGGCGATATCGGCACCAGCCCGCTGTACACCCTGCGCGAATGCCTGACGGCAGAGGAGGGCATCACCATGACGCCGGCCTCGATCTACGGTTTTCTGTCGCTGATCTTCTGGCTGCTGACGCTGGTGGTGTCAATTAAATACATTTGTTTCGTGATGCGCGCCGACAACGACGGCGAGGGGGGGATCCTGACGCTGATGTCGCTGGCGATCCGCAACCTGGATGCGCGCTGGGTGCCGGCGGCGGTGCTGATCGGGCTGGTGGGCGGCAGCTTCTTTTATGGCGACGGGGTGATCACCCCGGCCATTTCGGTGCTCTCGGCCATCGAGGGGCTGCAGATTATCGCCCCCGAGCTGGACCGCTTTATCGTGCCGCTCTCGCTGCTGGTGCTGACCGCGCTGTTTGCGATCCAAAAACACGGCACCGGCAGCGTCGGCAAGCTGTTCGCGCCGGCGATGGTGATCTGGTTCCTGACGCTGGCGCTGCTGGGCATCGGCGGCATTTTGCATCACCCCGGCGTGCTGCGGGCGTTGAACCCTTACTGGGCGGTGAATTTTTTCCTCGAGTACAAGGCAGTATCGTTCTTTGCGCTGGGCATGGTGGTGCTGTCGGTGACCGGCGCCGAAGCGCTGTACGCCGATATGGGCCACTTCGGTAAAAAACCGATCCGCCTGGCGTGGTTTACCCTGGTGGCGCCGTCGCTGGTGCTGAACTACTTCGGCCAGGGGGCGCTGCTGCTGGCCAACCCGGCGGCGATCAACAACCCGTTCTTCCTGCTGGCGCCGACCTGGGCGCTGATCCCGCTGCTGGTGATCGCCACGCTGGCGACGGTCATCGCCTCGCAGGCGGTGATCTCCGGCGTGTTCTCGCTGACGCGCCAGGCGGTGCGGCTGGGCTACCTGCCGCCGATGCGCATCATTTATACCTCCGATCAGGAGTCCGGGCAGATTTACATTCCGGTGGTGAACTGGCTGCTGTTCGCGGCGGTGCTGATCGTGATCATCAGCTTCAAACACTCCAGCAACCTGGCCTCGGCTTACGGCATCGTGGTGACCGGCACCATGCTGCTGTCGTCGATTTTGCTGAGCATCGTGGCGGTGAAAAACTGGGGCTGGCCGCGCTATCTGGGCGGGCTGATGCTAGTTATCATGCTGTGCATCGACGTGCCGCTGTTCGGCGCCAACCTGATCAAACTGGCGACCGGCGGCTGGCTGCCGGTGGCGCTCGGGCTGACCATTCTGCTGATCATGCTGACCTGGAAGACCGAACGTTCGCGCCTGATCCGCCGGCTGCGCGACAATCAGGAGGGGCTGACCGCGCTGATCGAGTCGCTGGAGAAGGCGCCGCCGAAGCGGGTGCCGGGCACCGCCGTGTTTATGGAGCGCACGCCGCACGCGGTGCCGCTGGTGCTGTTGCACAACCTGAAGCACAACAAGGTGCTGCATGAGCGCGTGGTGCTGCTGACCATCGTCACCACCGACATGCCGTACGTGCACAACGTGCAGCGGGTGGCGATCGAACAGCTGTCGGCGAGCTTTTGGCGGGTGGTGGCGAGCTACGGCTGGCGCGAAACGCCCAACGTGACGGACATTCTGTACCGCTGTGGGCTGGAAGGGATGAGCTTCACCATGAACGAGACCTCGTTCTTCATGTCGCGCGATACGCTGGTGCTGGGCAAGCGGCCCTGGTATTTGCGCATTCGCGGCAAGGTGTTCCAGCTGTTGCAGCGCAACGCGCTACGGGCGCCGGACCTGTTCGAAATCCCGCCGAACCGGGTGATCGAGCTGGGGGCGCAGGTGGAGTTCTGAATAAAAAAAACGCTGCGGTAAACGCAGCGTTTTTCTTTTGCCGGGCAGTTACGCCAGGCGCTGTTCGATGATGCCGCCGCCGAGGCAGACTTCGCCCTGGTAGAATACCGCTGACTGGCCGGGGGTGACGGCGGAGACCGGCTCGTCGAAACGCACGTCGATGCGTTCATCGTCGAGCGGGGTCACGGTGCAAGGGATATCCTGCTGGCGATAGCGGGTCTTCACCGTGCAGCGGAACGGGCCGCTCAGCGGCAGGCGATCCACCCAGTGCAGCTGCTGCGCGATAAGGCCGACGGACATCAGGCGCGGGTGATCGTGCCCCTGCGCGACGACCAGCACGTTGTTGGCCACGTCTTTATCGACCACGTACCACGGATCTTCGCTGCTGTCTTTCATGCCGCCGATGCCCAGCCCTTTGCGCTGGCCCAGGGTGTGATACATCAGGCCCTGGTGTTCGCCGACGGTCTGGCCGTCGACGCTGACGATCGGGCCCGGCTGCGCCGGCAGGTAGCGGCCGAGGAAGTCGCGGAATTTGCGCTCGCCGATAAAGCAGATGCCGGTAGAATCTTTCTTCTTGGCGGTGACCAGCTCCAGCTGCTCGGCGATGCGGCGCACCTCCGGCTTCTCCAGCTCCCCGACCGGGAACAGGCTTTGCGCCACCTGCTCGTGGCTCAGGGTGTAGAGGAAGTAGCTCTGATCTTTGTTGCCGTCGACGCCGCGCAGCAGGCGGCTCTTGCCGTCCACGTCCTGGCGGCGCACGTAGTGGCCGGTGGCGATAAAATCGGCCCCCAGATCTTCGGCGGCGAACTCCAGGAAGGCTTTGAATTTGATCTCTTTATTGCACAGGATGTCCGGGTTCGGCGTGCGGCCGGCCTTGTACTCTTCCAGGAACAGCTCAAACACGTTGTCCCAGTATTCCGCCGCAAAGTTCACCGTGTGCAGTTCGATGCCCAGCTTGTCGCAGACCGCTTGCGCGTCGGCCAGATCGGTCGCGGCGGAGCAGTACTCTTCGTCGTCGTCTTCTTCCCAGTTCTTCATGAACAGCCCAGCGACCTGATAGCCCTGTTGCTGTAACAGATAGGCGGTAACGGAAGAGTCGACGCCGCCGGACATACCGACGATTACTTTTTTCTGGCTGTTGTCTGACATGGGGATCTCACGAACTTGAACACGAACCGTGCTGATAAAAACAAGCGCAGGATTTTACCACGTTGGCCGCGCCGGCGCACTGTTCATCTTGTGCTGCCCGGCGCCCTTAAAACGGCCAGGCGAAGCTGCCGACCAGCGACAGCGGGTAGCGCTCCGGCTGCTGGTAGCTGCGAATGCTCTCCGCCACCAGCGCGGAACGCAGGTTGGGCGCCTGCAGAATCTCGTCGGCGGTCAGCCACAGGCAGCGATCGATGTCGCTGTCGTGCGGCTCGGTCGGCAGCGGCTGTTCCAGCTCGATAACGAAGCAAAAACGCAGGAACGGCGTGCGATCCGGCGCGATCCACTGGTGCAGGCGCAGGAACGCCTGCGGCGTGGCGCGGATGCCGGTCTCTTCCCACAACTCGCGTTCGGCGGCCTGCACCAGCGTCTCGTCGGCCTCGAGGTGGCCGGCCGGCTGGTTCCACAGCGCTTTGCCGTTGATGGTCTCTTCGACCACCAAAAATTTGCCGGCGGCGTGCACTACGCAGGCCACGGTGACGTGCGGTTTGAACATGCGCTCTCCTTTCCTTACAGCGGTTTGTCGATACGCCGGTAGATGTCGTCCAGCTCGGCGATGCGGGTGCGGTAGCTTTGCAGCAGGCAGGCGGTATCGCCGCCGCACCGCTGGCGTTTTGTCAGCCAGGCCTGCTGGCTGTCCTGCATCGCGCCGCGCGCGCCCATGGCGAACAGGCCGCGCAGGAATTGGTATTTGGTGGCCATTTGCACGTCCAGATCGTTCAGCGTGCGGTTGGCGCAGATGGCTTGCTCATCGCGGTTTGCCGCCTTGGCGCAGTCGAAGCTGGCGGCCTGGGCGGCGAACGGGGCCGCCAGAGCGGCGAGCAGCAGCGCGATCGGCGTGTATTTCATGGCGCCTCCATCAGTTATCGGTCTACAGGGAATCGATGCTTTTCCATTCACCAGGCTGCAGTGAACCCAGCGAAAGATTACCCATACTGTAGCGAATCAGGCGCAGGGTAGGGAACCCGATATGCGCCGTCATGCGACGCACCTGGCGGTTTCGCCCTTCATACAGGGTGATTTTCAGCCAGCTGGTGGGGATGGATTTACGTTCGCGGACCGGCGGGTTGCGCGGCCACAGCCACTGCGGCTCGGCCACCAGCTCCACCCCGGCGGGCAGCGTGGGGCCGTCTTTCAGCGTTACGCCGCTGCGCAATGGCGCCAGATCGCTCTCCTGCGGCGCGCCCTCGACCTGCACATAATAGATTTTGCCGGTGCGCTTCCCCGGCTGGGTGAGCTGCGCCTGCAGCTGGCCGTCGTTGGTCAGCACCAGCAGCCCTTCGCTGTCGCGATCCAGGCGCCCGGCGGCGTAAACGTCGGGGAAGGGGATGTACGCTTTCAGCGTGGCGCGGCCGGCTTCGTCGGTGAACTGCGGCAACACGTCGAAGGGCTTGTTGAATAACACAATTCGGCGCGGCCCTTTCGGCGCGGCGGGTTTGGCGGCATTCGGCTTGCTGAATCGTTTAACGTTGTGATTTCTAACAGAGAATTTTTTCATAACAGTTGAGATTACGGATGATAAGCGCATTATAACCGAATCCGTTTCGGATTGGCGCGGACCGAATATTCAAGTAGTATCTACACGCATCTTACAAAGCATTAACAAAATTGCGCTTGAAGGAGAGGTTGATGGAAAGCAAAGTAGTTGTTCCGGCAGAAGGTAAAAAAATCACGGTTGACGCCCAGGGTAAACTGGTTGTTCCTCATAACCCGATCATCCCGTTCATCGAAGGCGACGGCATCGGCGTTGACGTGACTCCTGCCATGATCCACGTGGTTGATGCGGCCGTTAAAAAGGCTTACCACGGCGAACGTAAAATCTCCTGGATGGAAATCTACACCGGCGAAAAATCTACCCACGTTTACGGTAAAGACGTGTGGCTGCCGGACGAAACTCTGGACCTGATCCGCGACTACCGCGTCGCCATCAAAGGCCCCCTGACCACCCCGGTCGGCGGCGGCATCCGTTCTCTGAACGTGGCCCTGCGTCAGCAGCTGGACCTGTACGTGTGCCTGCGCCCGGTGCGTTACTACCAGGGCACCCCAAGCCCGGTGAAACAGCCTGAGCTGACCGACATGGTGATCTTCCGCGAAAACGCCGAAGACATCTACGCCGGCATCGAGTGGAAAGCCGGCTCCGCCGAAGCGGACAAAGTGATCAAATTCCTGCGCGACGAAATGGGCGTGAAGAAAATCCGCTTCCCAGAGCAGTGCGGTATCGGCGTGAAGCCATGCTCCGAAGAAGGGACCAAGCGTCTGGTGCGTGCGGCGATCGAATACGCCATCACCAACGACCGCGACTCCGTGACCCTGGTTCACAAAGGCAACATCATGAAGTTCACCGAAGGTGCCTTCAAGGATTGGGGCTATGAGCTGGCGCGCGAAGAGTTCGGCGGCGAGCTGATCGACGGCGGCCCATGGCTGAAGATCAAGAACCCGAACACCGGCAAAGAGATCGTGGTTAAAGACGTGATTGCCGACGCCTTCCTGCAGCAGATCCTGCTGCGCCCGGCGGAATACGACGTAATCGCCTGTATGAACCTGAACGGCGACTATATCTCCGACGCCCTGGCGGCCCAGGTCGGCGGCATCGGCATCGCGCCGGGCGCCAACATCGGCTCCGACTGCGCGCTGTTCGAAGCGACTCACGGCACCGCGCCGAAGTACGCCGGCCAGGACAAAGTGAACCCAGGCTCCATCATCCTGTCCGCAGAGATGATGCTGCGCCACATGGGCTGGTTCGAAGCGGCTGACCTGATTGTTAAAGGCATGGAAGGCGCCATCGCCGCCAAGACCGTGACCTATGACTTCGAACGCCTGATGGAAGGCGCTAAGCTGCTGAAATGTTCAGAGTTTGGCGACGCTATCGTTAAACACATGTAAGTGTGTTCAGCGCTTGAATGAGAGCGGGAGCCTTAGGGCTCCCGTTTTTTTATTGTTCAAATGCGAGTGAGATATCGGACAGGCTCAGCGAGCGGCGTTAGCCGATTCACGTACGACCAGCACCGGACAATTGGCGTGGCGGACGACGGCGGTGGCATTGGAACCGAGGAGGTAAGTGATCGCAGAAGGGCGGTTGGAACCCATCACAATAATCTCCGCGTTAAGCGCATCGGCGAGTTCCAGGATCTGATCTTTAGGATCGCCGACGGCAACGTGCGTGGTCACTCTATCTTCAGGCACGCTGAATTGTTTTGCCGCTTTTGCCAGCCCCTCGGTCGCTAGCGCAATGGTTTCATCTTTGGTTTCTATCGCCGCCGTGGCGGCAAAGCCGAAAGCGGCGTAGGTGGCGCGTGACGGGATCACCGCCAGGAAATGGACGTGGGAGTCTTCGAGCCTGGCGAGCGCGTTGACATGCGGGATGACCTGCTGTGTTAATTCCGGCTCGGTAATATCCACGGGAACCAAGATAGTTTTATACATACTCCCTCCTTATCGTTATCAAAAAACTCCACTTTTTGGATTATAGCTGCTTGATGCAGGGAAAGGAGAGATCCCTATGGCAAACCTGAGAACGCTGGCGCTAAATGTCAGGTGTTTATCGGCGTTATCGTTAAATTCACGCAGGCACGCCGGTTTGTTTGAGTAGAAAGGGAGCCATTGGCTCCCTTGGTTTTAGCTAGCTAAGATTATCGAAATCTTAATGCGGGATCTCTGAAACCTCTTTGACTTCCGTCTTGTTGATTTGCTGTTTAACGCCATTGGCGTCGGTATAACCGATCAATCCGGCAGCGGTTTCTTTCGGCTTGCCGTCACTGATGAGCGTTCGACCGTCGTGGGTATGGATGGCGTAGCTGGTGCGTGTGCAGCCTGACAGTGCGGCGATGGCAACCAGGGCGATCGCGGGAAGAACAAGCGTTTTTTTCATTTGTAGCTCCTTTTAGTTATCCAACTCACTCATGTTTGCAATCTGGTCTCGATTGATCTGTTCCGTTTTGCCCGTTTCTGCATTTCGATAGGAGACTAACCCGGTATCTTTATCGACCCGAGGCTTGCCGTCGGTGACAATGGTCTTGCCATCCGTTGTTTTGATCGCCTGATTGGAAGCGCAGCCCGCTATGAACATCACCGTAGTCGCAGTAAGAAGCGCGGCAAAGAGTCGTTTACTTTTCATACTTACCATCCTGGTTACTTAAATGAATTTAATAGCAGGAAAGTAAGTATAGGCAGGATCTCCAGATTGTTAGCGTTGAAACGCTTTTAATGCGATAAAAAATTAAGAATTTCTTAATTTATTGATGGGGTGATTGATCGTTCGGATAACAAAGTTATCGATAGGTCAGGGCTCGCAGACGTACTGCCCGGCGAGGGCGCTATGGCATCATGCCATCATCGGACCAAGAAACTCCGCATGCCGATGCTTGATACTAACAATGTCTCTGGTGGTTGGATGTTAATTCTGTATAAGTATTCACCGGGGATCTTTTTGAATACAACGTTGATTCATCTGATAATCATCCATAAGGACAGGGATATGAAAATAACGCATTCAGGCTACAAAACCGGCATCGCGATACTATTGGCGGCGATGACCGCGCTGACGTTAACGGGGTGTGCCAAGAGTACTGCCCCCAGCCAAAACGATACGGCGAATAAAGAGGTCGATGATCTTTTCGCCAACCTTGGCGACCCAAAGACGCCGGCGCCGGGAAAAGAGAAATTACATTACATGACTCAGGTGCAAGCTGAGATTCAACGCCATTTAAAAGACGCCGCCACTTACTCAGGCCAACGCTGTACATTGCGTATCACGCTGGCGCCGGACGGCATGCCAGTCGGTGTTCGAACTGAAGGTGGCGATCCGGATCTTTGCCGTGCCGCCATGAAGGCGGTTGCCGATGCGCGTCTGCCTAAGCCGCCAACGCCAGAGGTTCATAATGCGTTCCAAATTATCACGTTGGAATTTCGCCCTCAGTGAATAAGCAACGCTGTTTCTGTGCAACGCTATCCCGGTCAAGGCCGGGATTTTTTATTGCCGTCACTCTGCGTTAATGGGTGAAAATCACTAAAGCCATTGATGAATGGTGACGATAAACGTTAAAACCCCTGATTATAAAAGAGTGGCAATGCGTTTTTTCTGGGTCAACATCGGTGGCAGCGTCGCGGAAGTTTTGAAGGGCGAATTTCTGTGGGCGCCGCAATATGGAATAAATAAGACTGGGCACATGTTTAAGCCTGCCGGGTGGGAAACGGTCAAAAAAGTCAAAGAGGGTGACCTGATTTTTTGCCACAAGGGTAGGAAGATTATCGGCGTGGCGACAGCGGTACGCGATGCTTACTCTGCACCGCGGCCTGAGCATCGGGTCGCGGGACCGCGGTATATTGCGGGTACCCAAGTCGATTTGGAACTGACGCGTCTTGAACTACCTATTGATGTTTCCCTTTTTAATCAGGCGTTCATGCGCATGCACAACCCGACTTGCCTTCCGCGCGTTTTTAATAAGACAGGCGGATGCACCGAAAACTATATGTGCGAGATCCCCGCACCGGCAGCCGCGTTGATTGCCAGTTTTATCTCGGAAAATCTCTCTATCAACTTCCATGCGGATACCGTCGAAATCACCAAAGAGATCGGTGGTGAGCAAGCAACGGTGATTCAGGCGCGGATTGGGCATGGCCCCTATCGCGATAAAATGTTTAAGCGGTGGGGAAACCGGTGCGCCGTCACGGGGATTGCGGAGCCGTCTATTCTCATTGCCTCTCACATCGTTGCCTGGTCGATTGCGACCTCAGAAGAAAAAGTGGATCCGCACAATGGTCTGCCGTTAATCCCCAATCTGGACAAGCTGTTCGATCGCGGCATGATCAGTTTTGCCGATGATGGACGTTTGCTGTATTCACGGACGATGAGCGGTTTGTTATGCGAGCTAAGGATCCCGTTGGACGCCAACATTAGCGGGTTGTCTGAAAAGAACAGAGCTTACCTGCGGCGGCATCGAGCGAGATGGGGGTTTGAAGTAGAGCCCTGATGCAGGTTTGCAAATCAGGGCCGGCGCTCCTACCGATACATCATCGCGCTCACGCGCTCGGCCCGATCTTTAAAACCGTTGCTGCGCATCGTTACCACGTAATAGCGGTAGTGATGTTTCTGTGCGTATTCGCGCACCAGATCTTCGGCGAACAGGCCGCTGAAGGTGACGGTGGTGACGAACGTCAGCCCTTTCACTTCGTAGGTGCTGATCTCTTGCGGGGTGCCGATATACGGCGGCGGGAACACGGTTTTGTGGAACTGGCAGCCCGTCAGCAGCAGGGTAAACAGCAGGGCGGCGGAGATTTGCGGTATTCTCATTGGGAAATGCTTTCCTTCCTTGGCGTGGGTTCTAGTAACTCTATAATAGGATTACAAAATTCGGCGGGGATGTAAAAATTATCCCGCTTCGGTTGCCGTTTCGTTGAAGCGGTGTCGCCGCTACCCATAAACATGAGGGGGTAAACATGCCTGTTCGTCTTGCCACTGAAACCGATGCCGCAGCCCTGATCGCCCTCGACAGCGCTGCCGAAGACGAGCCACAACGCGCGGCGCAGATCCGCGCCTGGTGCGGGCAGGGCATCTGTTATCTTGCCGAGGAACACGGCATGGCGATGGGCTACGGCGTGCTGCACTATCACTTCTTCGGCTGCGGCTTTATCGAGATGCTGATGGTTGGCGAGCGCTATCGCCGCCGGGGCGTCGGGCTGGTGCTGATTGCCGCGTTGAAGTCTCACTGTCGGCACCCGAAGCTGTTCACCTCCACCAATCGCTCCAACCTGCCGATGCAGCGGCTGCTGCTGAACGCCGGGTTTGTCGCCAGCGGCCAGATTGACAATCTCGATGACGGCGATCCGGAGCAGGTCTTTTTTATCCAGGCGCGCTAATACAGCCGGACATCGACCGCCTGCTGTTGCAGCCAGGTGCTGACGTAGCCATAAGCGGCATAGAAGGCCAGCAGCGCGAAGAGCAGCACGGAAAGCGAGGCCAAAAACTTGACGTCGCCGTGCTTCGACAGCTGATAAGCGCAATAGAGAAAGGCCATCAGGCACAGCAGAGTGAAGGCGATAGCCAGCGTGGCGTAAAAAATAAGCATAACGAAACCCGTTCTTCCTTGTAAGCACGGCAAGGATACCACAGACAAAAAAGGGGCCCAATTGGGCCCCGGCGTGATTCGCTGCGGGAGGGTTACTCCGCCGCGTCGGGATGGCTTTTGCCTTCCTCGATAAACGCTTCGTCGATCTCTTCGATGTTCTCCTCACTGTCGCGGCCGGACAGGATGTTCCAGCAGGCGATGAACAGCGCGGCGATCAAGGGGCCGATGACGAAGCCGTTGATGCCGTAGATTTCCATGCCGCCCAGGGTGGAGATCAGGATCAGGTAGTCCGGCATTTTGGTGTCTTTGCCCACCAGCAGCGGGCGCAGAATATTGTCCACCAGGCCGATCACCACCACGAAGAACACCACCAGGAAAATGGCTTTCCACAGCATGCCGGTGGCGAAGAAGTAGATCACCGCCGGCACCCAGATGATGGCGGAGCCCACGGCCGGAATGATCGACAGGAACGCCATCAGCGCGCCCCACAGCAGGCTGCCGTCGATGCCGGTAAAGTAAAACGCCAGCCCGCCGAGCGCGCCTTGCACCACGGCGACCACCACCGTGCCCTTGACGGTGGCGCGGGAGACGGCGGCGAACTTCACGAACAGGTGGTGCTTCACGTGCTGGGAGAGCGGCAGCGCTTCGAGCGCCAGGTTCACCAGGTAGGGGCCGTCTTTCAGCAGGAAGAACAGCAGGTAGAGCATCACGCCGAAGCCGACGACGAAGTTGAAGGTGCCCTTGCCGATCAGGAACACGCTGCCCGCCAGGTATTGCCCACCCTTGAGCGCCACCTCGGAAAGCTGCTTTTGGATCTCGGCGGCGCTGTTGAGGTTATGCTCCGCCAGGAAGCGCTGCGCCCAGCCGGGCAGGTGGCGCATAAAGTCCGCCAGCATGGTCGGCAATTGGCTGTTGTTGGTCTGCAGCTTGGTGTAGATCACGTTGAATTCCATCGCCAGCGACGAGGCGATGATCGCCAGCGGCGTGAACACGATCAGGCAGATCAGCGCCACCGTCAGCAGCGACACCACGCCATTGCGTTCGCCGACGTACTGCTTCAGCTTCTTTTTCACCGGATGGAAAATCACCGCCAGAATAATTGCCCACAGCACCGAGGAGTAGTAAGGCCCCAGCACGTCAAGAAAGGCGGCGGTGACGATAAACAGGATCAGAATAAAGAATCCCTTGGAAATGCCTTTAGACATCATAGTCGTCCCTCAAAAGATGAATTTTCAGCATAGATGAACTGAATGAAAACAACACTATCATCACCTTTGCTTAACCGGTAGGGGATTTTTAGTGGCGTATTCCATAGGGTTATTAAGGGCAAGGCGGGCGCCGTACGGTGAACAGGCGGCGGCGTGAGAAAAGAAAGAGGGCAAAATAATTAACAAAATTTATCGATTGTGTTTCATTTTGTGAGCCACGCTTGCCGCCTGCGCCAGGCTTTCCTAGTGTTGATGAGGGCGGCCGTTCGCCCGATATCACGAAGGAGTATGCAAATGACTGAACACAAACGACTTGCCGTTATAGAAAAAGCACTGCTGATCGTTTTCGCCGGCGTACTGGTTTATCTTGCCGCGACCGGCGCCTTGTCATTATCGGGCCTTGATCATCACTGGCCTTATCCTTCGCGATAGGCAGGCACCTGCACCAGGGAAAATTCAGCACCGCTTATAACAAACAGAACGACCTTTCTGCTTATCACCCCGCATTATGCCGCCGGCTGAGAAAAGCCAGCGCCAACAGCGCTCCTGATACCGCCGCCGCCAGCACCAGCCAGGCAGGGGCCGCCCAACCGGCCGCGGCCACGATGGCGCTCAGCGCGACCGGGCCGATCACCTGGCCGAGATAGTTCCCCTGCATCACCAGCCCCAGGCTCAGCGGCAGCAGCGTCGGTTCCGGCGTCGCCGCCGGCGTGGCGGCCAGAATGGTGGCGGGCAGTATGCCGGCGGTGGCGCAGAACAGGAAACATAAGGGGATCAGCAGGCCGTTGGGCGTCACCGGCAGGAAAATGCCGATGCCGAAGATGCCTATGATCAGGCTGGTGGCCGCGAGCAGCGTTCTGGCGGGCAGACCGCGTGACAGCAGTACGCCGGCGGCGAGGTTGCCGATGATGTTCGCCGCCACCGCCGCCGCGCTGATGCCGCCGGCGGCTGCCAACGACAGGCCGATGCGTTGCATCAGGAAGATCGGCAGAAAGGTCATCACCGAGAAAAACTGCAGGTTGTAAGTGGTGAACATCAGCGCCAGCAACAGCGGCCGGCGCGCCCGTAGCATCGCGCCCAGCGCTTGCCGCAGCTGTAACGGCGGAACGTGCGCCTCGGCGGTGCGTCGGGGGGTGGTCAGCGGCAGCAGCAGGGCAGCTAGCAGCGTCAGCGCCGCACCGGCCTGCCAACTTTGTTGCCAGTTGGCGAGATGAGGGCCGAAAAACAGCGAAATGGCGATGCCCGCCGGCATGAAGGTGCTCCAGATGCCGAACACCAGGCTGCGCTGCGCCGGGGCGACGAGGCGGTTCAGCACCGCCGGCGAAGCGACCACCACGATCACGAAGCCGAGGCCTTCGACAAAGCGGCTGACGATCAATCCGCCGAAGTCGTGCAGCGTGGCGCCGGTAAAGCTGGCGGCGCTGATGATCAGCAGCCCAAGCGCCAGCAGGCGCCGGTCACCCCAGCGGCGCACCAACAGCCCGGCGGCGATGCCGCCGAACACCCCGACGAAGGGAAAGGCCGAAATCACCCAGCTCAGCGCCTCGAGCGAACGGCCGAACTCGGCCTGCAGCGCCGCGGCGATGCCGGCGAACAGCACGTTGACGACGGCTAACCAGGGTGTGGTGGCGGGAAGAACGCGGTCGATGGCGTCCGGTTTAATCGCGGTCATAACACTCTCCAGTGGCGATAACGCCATCACTATGTGCTCTTGCAACGGCTGAGGTCGTTCAAATGCTGCGCTATCACGCGGGGAAATTATTCATTTCGAGCTTTATGGATTGCGCGCCTTCGTTGTTTGGTTCGCCAGCGTGCCGCCCTGCGTGGACGCTCGCCTCCCTTCAGCGGTTTACTGTTCCGACACGCAGCAGGCGTGTTGTATTCATTTTATAAGGAGCAGTGTATGTCAGAGATGATGAACGAGAGTGGGGCGCCGGCCATTGAATGGAGCTATGGCGGCCGGGGTGATGATATCAGCAGCAGCCTGAGCCTCGACACGGTCGAGGAGCAGCCGCAGGGTTTCTTGATGACGGTCGATCGGCCGGTGCAGATCTTTAAAGACGCGCTGTCGCCGATGATGGCCTTTGTCACGCTGCTGCGCCCGCTGTACGCCAGGACGGGCGAGGGCTTCCAGTACGTACCGGTTTCCAACCCCTGGACCGACGTGCAGCGCCTGCCGGCCAGCGCAGGCTATCTGGGCGTGCAGGTCAACGCCGGGCTGTTCTTCCACGGCGCCAAGCCGACGCACTATAAAGATCGCGACGGCCAGATGAAGCCGATCGACGGCGGCACGCTTTTGCAGAACATCACCGTGCTGCATCAGGTGGCGCAGCCGCTCGGCCCGGGTGAAGGCGCCGTCTGAGTCGGCAGCGTGATCACGGGGCCGGACGCGGCCCCTTATCGCGCCTTGAAACCGTGCGCCGGTTGGGTAAAACTGGCTGCCTATTCAAGGAGAAGAGTATGTACAGCGACAACGAGAAAAAATTTTATATCATCCTCAACCGCAATCACGAACCGGCCACGCTGTTTAACGCTTCCTGCCATCTGACGGCGGGCATTACCGATCTGATCGAGCAGCGCGAGTTTCACCACTATCCGAGCAGCCTCGACGGCGTCAGCGCCAATATGAGCCACTATCCGATCGTGATCCTGCAGGCCAAGAACAGCAGCCAGCTCAGCAACCTGATTCTGAAGTGCAAGGAAGAGGGCGTGTTGTCCAACTTCTTCACCACCACCATGCTGTCACACTCCGCCGAACAGCAGATCGCCGACACCGCCAGTACCCCTTACGAGCAGCTGGATTTCGTGGCGGTGGCGCTCTACGGCGACGCCGAACAGCTTAAGCCGCTGACCAAGAAATTTTCCGTCTACCGCTGAAAACGCGGGATCTCAGACGCTGGCGCCGTCGTAACTGTGGATCTGCAACGCATCCAGCGCAACGTCAGGCACGCAGCGCAGGTTGACGGCGCACATCGCGGCGCCGTCCGGCGCAGTGCCGTAGGCGAAGGGCTGGGCACCGCAGACTCGGCAAAACTGATGGCGGATCTTGTGGTGATTGAAGGTGTAGGTGCTGAGCTGGTCCTGGCCGCTGTTGAGCGTGAAGGCGCTGATGGGGAAGAACGACAGCAGCAGCCCTTTGCGGCGGCAAATGGAACAGTTGCAGCTGAGGGCTTCGGTGGGCAGTTCGGCGTCCACGGAGAAGGTGACGGCGCCGCAGTGGCAGCTTCCCTGGAATGACATGGCGATGATCCTGTAGCAGGAGGGGTGTTTGCCCAGTATAGTGCAATTTATCGCCACTCGGCCGCGCAGGGCCCGGTTTCCTTAGTAAATGCGCGGTTTTCTGGTAGGTTAGAGCTTAACGTCATCAAAAGGAGATCGCGATGTTAGAACACTATTATCCGGCCAATATGGGCGCCGAGCCGGTCACGGACGAACAGCATAAACGGCTGGTGGCGGTGCAGGCGGCGCTGGAATTGATCAAGGCCACGCTGTCGGATACCAACGACGGCAACGGCGTAGACTTCCAGCTGAAGGCGGCGGAAAAGCACATCGGCCCGATGGCCGACGCCATTCAGGAAGCCCTGAAGTAACGGTTCGCCGTCACCTCAACCGCCCGCACCGGGCGGTTTTTTTTTGCGCTGATTACTGCGATTTTTTTAGTGGCGCATTGCCTTTTTCCCGGCTGGTGCCGTGAGCGACGCGACCCTACTCTAGCGATCCGAATCCTTATCAGGGTCATGCTCATGTTCCGCTTCAGCCTCTTTTCTTTCTTATTACAGCGCCGCCGGCGCGTCACCCGGTTGGCCGGCGTCGCGCTGCTTCTCAGCGGCGTCATGCAGGCGCAGGCCGCGCAGCGTATTGAATTCTCGCCGGATGCCGCCGGCGCTTATCCAGAGGGTATCGCCTGGAACCCGCGCGCCGGTGCGTTCCTGGTCTCCTCCCTGCGCGGTGGGCAGCTTGGCCTAGTCTACCCGGATGGCCGCTATCGGCGGTTTTCCATCGGTAAGGGGCTCATCACTACCTCCGGCATGCTGGTGGACGCCGAGCGTAATCGGGTGCTGGTGTGCAACGAAGACGTGGGGGTCTCCCTCAGCTCCGTTCCCGGTACGCGCAATCGCGTGGCGCAGGTGCTGGAGTTCAATCTCGATACCGGCGCGCTGCAGCAGACGTACGATCTCTCATCGTTAAGCCGTGGGCCGACGCTGGCCAACGATCTGGCGCTCGACGCGCAGGGCAATATCTACGTGATCGACAGCTTCCAGCCGCAGATTTACAAGATCGACCGGGCAACGCGCCAGGTATCGATTCTGGTGCGCTCAGCGCGTTTGATGCCGGCCGAGGTTCCCGCCGCTGCGCAGGGCACGCAGCCTTATCTCAACGGCATCGTGTATCACCCGGATGGCTATCTGATTGCGGCGGACTACACCCGCGGGCTGTTGTGGAAAGTGACGCTGGATAGCGCGCCTGCGATAAGTGAAATCAGGCTACCGCAGCGGCTGAAAGGGCCGGACGGGCTGCGGCTCAAAAACGCCCATGAATTGGTGATCGTACAGTCTTTTCCGGGGGCAAAGGGGAGCATGTCCGGCGACGTAACGCTGCTCTCCTCGAACGACGGCTGGGCCAGCGCGTATATCACGGCGGTCGCCACGCCTTCGGAATTGGATGGGCCGACCGGCGCCGCGCTGCGCGATGGCGAGGTGTGGGTCGTCAACTCGCGTTACCCCCGTTTGTTTGCCGACGTCGCTCAGGCGGAGAGAACCAGGACGTTCAGCATCGTCAGGGTGGCGTTAGAGCGGAGGCCCGCCGATCGGCGACGGTTGCCAACCCAGCCGGAATAGGATTAAATGCCGCACTGACTGTATAAATAAACAGGTGCGCGCGATGAGTCTGATGTTGAAGGGTGAAAAGATTGACCGTAACCGCTTTACCGGCGAGAAGATTGAAAACGGCAGCTTTATGCTGTGTGATTTTTCGGGCGCCGATCTGACCGGCACCGAGTTTATCGGCTGCCAGTTTTACGATCGCGACAGCCGACAGGGCGGCAATTTCAGCCGCGCGATACTGAAAGACGCCAGCTTCAGAAGCTGCGATTTGTCGATGGCCGACTTCCGCCACGCCAGCGCCCTGGGGCTGGAGATCCGCGAGTGCCGCGCGCAGGGTGCTGATTTTCGCGGCGCCAGCTTTATGAACATGATCACCAGCCGCACCTGGTTTTGCAGCGCCTATATCACCAAAAGCAATCTGAGCTACGCCAACTTCGCCAAGGTGGTGCTGGAGAAATGCGAGCTGTGGGAAAACCGCTGGCACGGCGCACAGGTGCTCGGCGCCAGCTTCAGCGGCTCCGATCTGTCCGGCGGCGAGTTCTCCGGATTCGACTGGCGCGCCGCCGACGTCACCCAGTGCGATTTGAGCAACGCGGAACTGGGCGAATTGGATTTGCGCACCACCGATCTGCAGGGTGTCAAAATGGACAGCCACCAGGCCGCGCAGCTGCTGGAGCGGTTAGGGATTGCGGTTATCGGCTAATAAATTGCCCCAGGCCCGTTTTCCACGGTGCCTGGGGGAAATATGTTTACGCGGTTTATGAATATAAATTTAAATATTGCTTGCTTAAATAACTCAGCCGTGTGTAAATAGCGTCATCGGTTTGTAGTACAGACCTTATGAAAGCAGTTTTAGTAAAGCAGTTCTCAGTATTAGCGATATCCCTCAGATACCTCTTCTTCCGCGAATTTTCTTCTCTAGTGCCCCATAAGTTTCCAATAAAAACAGACCTCTATCGCCGTATGGCGTCGCAAAAATAGAAAGGAAATATCTCTATGTCTACTAAAATGACGGGTTTGGTAAAATGGTTTGATGCAGGTAAAGGCTTCGGCTTTATCACCCCGGCAGACGGCGGCAAAGACGTGTTCGTACACTTCTCCGCTATCCAGAGCAACGATTTCAAAACGCTGAACGAAGGCCAACAGGTTGAGTTCACTATCGAAAAGGGTATGAAGGGTCCTTCTGCCGGCAACGTGGTCGCGTTATAATTTTCGGCCAAGGTGCGATTTCTTACGACAGCGATGAAGGTTTAAGCCGGAGCAGTTAAGAAATAACACCCTCAGCCTGAATAAACTCCGGGTTCGCCCGGAGTCTTTATCGATACGTCATTAGCTCAGCAGGAAGAGCGGCAGCGAAATATTCGTTGGCGGACTGGGGTTCGATTCCTCGATGACGTTCCAATAATTAATTATTATTGGCAACAGAAAAACAGATTGTCGCATAAATAATAATGCCGCTTTCCAGTCTGTTTTTCTGTTGTGAAAAAGTCGCGCTTAGGCTGCGTAATGTTGGAGTGTTGGATGGACGCTTACGCCATAACATGACAGCCGGGAAAGTCACCGGCACATGATTAATAGCCCCGGCCCTGGCCGGGGTTTTTTGTGCCCGCGATCTTAACGCTGCGAGTCCAGCAGTTCGTTGTTTTTCACCACGTCCTGCGCCTTGAGGTAGCTCTCGATCAGCAGCTGATAGGCCGGGAAGATTTTGGTGTAGACCTCGGCCCACTGCTGAGCGTCGGCGCGGTTCCAGCTGCCCTGCAGCTCGGAGGCCACGCCGGCGGTGTCGATCGGCACCACGCCGGCCTGTACCACGCGCGCCAGGGTGATTTCCTGCGCCATTTTCGAGTAGGTGCCGGAGGCGTCGATCACCGCGAATACTTTATAGCCTTCGGCCACCGCGCTGATGGACGGGAAGGCCATGCAGACGCTGGTGATGGTGCCGGCGATGATCAGGGTTTTGCGGCCGGTGGCTTTGACCGCCGCCACGAAGTCCGGGTTGTCCCAGGCGTTGATTTCCCCTTTGCGGGCGACGTATTGCGCGTGCGGCGCATTTTGGTGAATTTCCGGGATCAGCGGGCCGTTCGGGCCCTGCGGCACCGAGGCGGTGGTGATCACCGGCAGTTTGCTGAGGGTGGCGATGCTGGCCAGGGCAGCGGCGCGGGCGCGCAGTTCAGTCATCGGCATATCGGCGACGGTTTGGAACAGGCCGCTCTGGTGGTCGATCAGGAGCATGACCGCGTCATTGGCATCAATAACAGGACGCTGGCCGTTGAAGTTGGCTGGAGTGCTCATGGTGTTTTCCTTTTCTCATCGTGAGGTCAGTGGGTATCTTCTTTGATTGATAAGGCTGAAACTCAGCACTTGCCTACAGTGTAGGGAGGGGAGAAAAATCCGGTAGACCGTGCAGGCGGGATGCATCGTTCCACAGATGGAACGACGGTGCGGCAGGCGAGTGAACCTGCGCTGGGCTAAACTTAAGATGCATGAGAAACATGCGGCAAGGAGCGCCATCCTGTTTACGGAGTTGACGAGGAGGGCCGCCATCATGGCTTACCGGCATATCGTTGTCGCCACGGATCTCAGCGAAGACGCCGAGTTCCTGCTGGGCAAAGGCGCCAGACTGGCCGCCGCGCTCAAGGCCAAACTTTCCCTGATCTATATCGACATTCATCGCGCCGGTTATTACGTCGATCTGGGCGTGGGCGATTACAACTACACCGATCGCACCTTTTCGGAGCGGGTGAAGAATATGCTCAATGCGATCAAAGGGCAGTCGTCCTATCCGGTCGAAGAGGTGATCGTCAGCCGCGGCGCGTTGACGGAAGAACTGAACCGGGTGGCGAAAGAGAAAGGGTTCGACCTGGTGATCTTCGGCCACCATCACGACGTCTGGAGCCGGCTGGTCTCTGCGGCGCGACAGGCGATCAACGAACTGAACGTCGATCTGCTGGTTGTTCCCATCGAGAAGAAATAGTCGCGGCCGCCTGCGGGCGGCTGCCGTTTTTCATTCACATCGTTTATCTCTGTGCGGCCATAACCGCACACCTGCAATAGTCTCGCCCGCTGACAATCCGCCAGGAAAATAGTGACTCACCGTAATTTTATTTTATCCATCAATATGTTGGCCAAAATCCGATAAAGGTTAATCCAGCGCATTGAAATCACTGACATACCTCCTTTTGGTTAATAAACCGCACGTTTTGACTGGCTCTCAGGGGAGGGGCGTCTTATCCTCGGGGTAATGAGATTTGTATGACTTATATAAATACGTTCACATGGAGGAGGTCTCATGCGTTTTGACAATAAAGTCGTGGTTATCACCGGTGCGGGCAACGGCATGGGGGAAGCGGCGGCGCGGCGTTTCTCCGCCGAGGGCGCCATCGTGGTGCTGGCCGACTGGGCCAAAGAGGCGGTAGATAAGGTTGCCGCTTCGCTGCCGAAGGGCCGGGCGATGGCGGTACATATCGACGTGTCCGATCACGTCGCGGTTGAAAAAATGATGAACGAGGTGGCGGAAAAACTCGGCCGCATCGACGTCCTGCTGAACAACGCCGGCGTACACGTGGCGGGCAGCGTGCTGGAAACCAGCGTCGACGACTGGCGCCGCATCGCCGGGGTCGATATCGACGGCGTGGTGTTCTGCTCCAAATTCGCCTTGCCGCACCTGCTGAAAACCAAGGGCTGCATCGTCAATACCGCGTCGGTGTCCGGCCTGGGCGGCGACTGGGGCGCGGCCTACTACTGCGCGGCGAAAGGCGCGGTGGTCAACCTGACGCGCGCCATGGCGCTGGACCACGGCGGTGACGGCGTGCGCATCAACTCGGTCTGCCCGAGCCTGGTGAAAACCAACATGACCAATGGTTGGCCGCAGGAGATCCGCGACAAGTTCAATGAGCGCATCGCGCTGGGGCGCGCGGCGGAGCCGGAAGAAGTGGCGGCGGTGATGGCGTTCCTGGCCAGCGACGACGCCAGCTTTATCAATGGCGCCAACATCCCGGTCGATGGCGGGGCGACCGCCTCGGACGGCCAACCGAAGATCGTTTAAGCGTTAACGCACAGGCCCGGTCAGGATGACCGGGCCTGCTGTTTTAGACGCCGATGCGGTCGCGCAGCGTGTAGTAGGCCGCGCCGATGGCGGTGAACGGGATCTGCAGATTGCGCCCGCCGAAGAACGGCAGGTGCGGCAGCTTGGCGAAGGCGTCGAAGCGTTCGGCGTCGCCGCGCATCAACTCGGCGATCAGCTTGCCCGCCAGATGGGTGCAGGTCACGCCGTGGCCGCTGTAGCCCTGCATGTAGTACACGTTATTCTCCAACCGACCGAACTGCGGCATGCGCGACAGCGTCAGCAGGAAGTTGCCGGTCCAGCGATAGTCGATACGCACCCCTTTCAGCTGCGGGAAGGTCTTCAGCAATTTTGGCCGTATCAGGTTGTCGATGTCGTCCGGATCGCGCGCGCCGTACACCACGCCGCCGCCGTACAGCAGGCGATGATCGGCGGTGATGCGGTAGTAATCCAGCAGGTAGTTACAGTCTTCCACACAGTAGTTCTTTGGGATCAGCGCCTGCGCGATCTCCGGCGCCAGCGGCTCGGTGGTCACCACCTGAGTGCCGCACGGCATGCTGCGCTTGGCCAGCCGCGGCTCCAGCTTGTCGCCCAGATAGGCGTTGCCGGCGACGATGACGAAACGCGCCTTCACCTGGCCGTTGGCGGTGCTGATGAGCGCCGGTTCGCCGTGGCGGATGTTCGTCACCGCCGATTGTTCGAAGATGCGCCCGCCCTGCAGGCGAATCGCCTCGGCCTCGCCCAGCGCCAGGTTGAGCGGATGGATGTGGCCGCCGCTGTGATCCAGCAGCGCGCCGATGTAACGATCGCTGGCAACTTCCTGGCGTACCCGATCCGCATCGAGCAGCTCGAGCTGGGTATTGCCGTAGCGTTCCCAGTTGCGCTTTTGCTCGATCAGCGCATGGAACTGCTTGTTGTTCAGCGCGGCGAAGATGCCGCCGGGGCGGTAGTCGCAGTCGATGGCGTAGCGGCTGATGCGGCTGCGGATGATCTCCGCGCCTTCAAACATCATGCTGCCGAGCAGGCGGGCGCTTTCCGCGCCGTAGCGCTCTTCAATCACATCGATGTCGCGGCTGTAAGAGTTGACCAACTGGCCGCCATTGCGACCGCTGGCGCCGAAACCGATGCGCGCCGCTTCCAGCACCACCACGTTATAGCCGGCTTCCACCAGAAACAGCGCGGAGGATAGGCCGGTATAGCCGCCGCCGATCACGCAGACGTCGCACTCGATAGATTCATTCAGTTGCGGATAGGGCTGATGTGCGTTGGCCGTGGCCGCATAGTAGCTTTTTACGTGTTCAGTCATGAGATAAGCCCTTATTCCAGCGAGATCCAGGTGGTTTTCAATTCGGTGAATTTGTCCAGCGCGTGCAGCGATTTGTCGCGACCGTTGCCGCTCTGCTTGTAGCCGCCGAACGGCACGGTCATGTCGCCGTCGTTGTAGTTGTTGACGAACACCGTGCCGGCTTTCAGCTGGCGCGCCATGCGGTGCGCACGGGCCAGATCGCGGGTCCAGACCGCGGCGCCGAGGCCGTAGTCGCTGTCGTTGGCCAGCTGCAGCGCCTGTTGCTCGTCGTCGAAGGTGGTCACCGCCAGCACCGGGCCGAAGATTTCATCGCGCGCCACGCTCATGGCGTTGTTCACCTGGGTGAGGATGGTCGGCCCCAGGTAGCCTGCGTGGTCGCCCTGCGGATGGTCGCGCCCGTCAAGGAACAGTGCGGCGCCCTGGCTCAGCCCCCGATCGATATAGCCGGCCACTTTTTCGCAGTGGCCGCTGTCGATCAGCGTGCCCATCACCGTGGCGGGATCGAGCGGATCGCCGGGAACGAAGGCCGCCGCGTGTTTGCGCAGCGCCTGCAGGAATTCTTGCTCAATGCTCGCTTCGACCAGCAGGCGAGTGCCGGCGATGCACACCTGCCCCTGATTATAGAAGATGCCGGCGGCGGCGCTGCGGGCGGCCTGATCCAGATCCGGGCAGTCGGCGAAGACGATATTGGCGCTCTTGCCGCCGGCCTCCAGCCAGACGCGTTTCATGTTCGATTCGCCGGCGTAAATCATCAGCTGCTTCGCCACCAGCGTGGAGCCGGTGAAGGTGAGGGCGTCGACGTCGCGGTGCAGCGCCAGCGCCTTGCCGGCGTCGTGGCCATAGCCGGGCACCACGTTCAGCACGCCGTCCGGCAGCCCGGCCTGCTGCGCCAGTTTGCCGAGCAGGATGGCGCTCAGCGGCGATTTTTCGGAGGGTTTGAGCACCACGCTGTTGCCAGCGGCCAGCGCCGGACCGAGTTTCCAGCAGGCCAGCAGCAGCGGGAAGTTCCAGGGCACGATGGCGCCGACCACGCCGATCGGCTCGCGTTCAATCAGCGCCAGCGCATCGCGGCCGGTGGGGGCGATTTCGCCGTACACCTTATCGATCGCTTCGGCGTACCAGCGGATGCAGCGAATGGCGCCCGGCACGTCGTCGCGCAGGCTGTGGCGAATCGGTTTGCCGGTGTCTAGCGTTTCCAGCAGCGCCAGCTCTTCGTGATGCTGCTCCATCAGCTCGGCGAAGCGCAGCAGCGTGGCCTTGCGCTGCGCCGGGGCGGCTTGCGCCCAGTCGTCACGCTCAAAGGCGGCGCGCGCCGCGCTGACCGCCCGATCGATGTCGGCGGCTTCGCCCCGCGCGACCTGCGCCAGCTCACGGCGCCCGGCGGGATCTTCCACGGCGAAACTTTTCCCCGCGGCGGCCGGCTGGTAGCGGCCGTCGATAAACAGCTGGTGCTCAATCTTCAGGGCCTGCGCCCGTTGTTGCCAATACTGCAAATGGTGAAAGTTCATGCCTGGCTCCGTTGATCAGAATGTCGTCGGCGTATGGGCGCTGATAATCCGGCAAATGCGCGCCGACGTGTTGCTGAAACTGTGGGGGATGCCGGTATTGATGGCGTAGCTTTGCCCAGCCAACAGGTGATAGCTCTGGCCGTTGACCTGCAGCACCACTTCACCCTCCAGCAGCGTGCCGATCTCTTCCCCCTGATGCTTGATGCGCTCGCCGGTGGTGGTGCCCGGTTCGTAGGTCTCGATCATCATCGCCAGCGTGCGGTTCGGATCGCCGTTATGGATAAGCTTCATCGAAACGCCCTGGCTGCCGATTTCGATCAGATCGTCACTGCCGATCACGATCTGCGGCTCCGTCGGTTTTTCCGGCTCGGCGAAAAACGCCGACAGCGACAGACCGTATACCGTCAGCAGCTTTTGCAGCGTGCTGATGGCCGGGCTGACCTTGTCCTGCTCGATAGTGCTGATGGCGCTGTGGGTTAACCCAGACAGTTCGGCGACCCGGCGCTGCGACAACCCTAATTGTTGACGGATCTGCGACAGACGTTTTCCCGGTGCCAAGCTGACGTCGCTCATGGGCGTTTTTCCTTTTGATAGTTCCGACAGGCGGTGATGAAACCATCAAACAACAGGCGCGACAGGGCGTACTCGTCGCTGTTCCACTCCGGGTGCCACTGCACGCCGAGCGCGAAAGGCTGATCGCGCACGCTGATCGCCTCCACCAGCCCGTCGGCGGCGTGCGCCTCGATGCGAACGCTCGCGCCCAGGGTTTTGGCGCCCTGGCCGTGCAGCGAGTTCACCCAGAATCTGTTGCAATCCGGTATCAGTTGCGAAAGCAGCCCCCCTTCCTGAACGATGACTTCGTGGGCGGGGGCGTATTGCTGTTCCAGCGGCAGGTCGTGATCTTCACGGTGTTCCTGCAGCTCGGGCAGTTCGTACAGGCGGCGATGCAGGGTACCTTGGGTGGCGACCACCATCTCCTGCATGCCGCGGCAAATGGCGAAAAGGGGAATGCGCCTGTCGAACGCCTGGCGGATCAGCGCCAGGCTCAACGCGTCTCGGCCAGGATCGGCGTCAGGCTCATCGCCGTTTTCACCATAAAGGTGCGGCTGCACATTACTGGGGCTGCCCGGCAGCAAAATGCCGTCGAGGCGCGGCAGCAGTTCCGCCAGCATGTCCGGCTCCGCCAGCGCGTGCGGCAGGGCGATCGGCAAGCCGCCGGCGGTGATAACGGCATTCAGGTACTTTTCTTGCAAGGTCTGTGTGAGGTGCCCGTTTAACCTATACCTGCACATGACGACGCCGATGACTGGTCTGTTAAATATATTGTCCATGCTATCCCCTTGGTACGTTCGAAATTATGAACGATAAGCTTCTCCACCGCCGATTTCGTTCAATATTCTATAAATCTAGCAGTCGATTGGGCAATATTCAAACCAAAAGTAACACTTGCAAAACAAATTTGTTTCATCTACGTTTCATTTGTGGGCATTATATTGAACAAGACGGTCAATAAACATCGACGACAGCAAAACACAAACGGCGGGTGAACCATGCAGACCAACATCGTAGAAGTGGAAAACTTTGTTCAGCACAGTGAAGAGAGACGAAGTAGCGCGTTCCAGCGCGAAGTGAAGAAGTACCTGGAACGTTATCCGTTAACCCAACATGTCGACGTACTGTTGACCGATCTGAACGGCAGCTTCCGCGGCAAACGCATCCCGGTCGGCGGCCTAAGCAAGCTGGAGAAGGGCTGTTACTTCCCGGCGTCGGTATTTGCGATGGATATTCTCGGCAACGTCGTCGAAGAGGCCGGGCTGGGGCAGGAGCTGGGCGAGCCGGATCACGTGTGCGTGCCGGTGCCGGGCACGCTGACGCCGTCGGCGGCGGATCCGCAATATATTGCACAGGTGCTGCTCACCATGCTGGATGAAGATGGCACTCCCTTTGACGTTGAACCGCGCAATGTGCTGAACCGAGTGTGGCAGCGTTTGCGTCAGCGCGGGCTTTCCCCCGTGGTAGCGGTAGAGTTGGAGTTCTATCTCATCGATCGTCAACGCGACGCAGAGGGCTATCTGCAGCCGCCGTGCGCGCCGGGCACGCAAGAGCGCAACACCCAAAGCCAGGTGTATTCCGTCGATAACCTGAACCATTTCGCCGACGTGCTGAGCGAGATCGACGAACTGGCGCGTTTGCAGGGCATTCCGGCGGACGGCGCGGTGGCGGAGGCGTCGCCGGGACAGTTCGAAGTCAACCTGCACCATACCGACGACGTGCTGCAGGCCTGCGATCACGCGCTGGCGCTGAAGCGGCTGGTGCGCATGGTGGCCGAGAACCACAACATGCAGGCCACCTTTATGGCCAAGCCGTATGAGGAGCACGCCGGCAGCGGCATGCACGTGCACATCAGCATGCTGAATGCGCAGGGCAACAACGTGTTCGCCGACGACGACGGCGAAGACTCGGCGTTGCTGAAACAGGCGCTGGCGGGCATGATCGCCCTGATGCCGTCTTCGATGGCGCTGCTGGCGCCGAACGTCAACGCCTACCGCCGCTTCCAGCCCGGCATGTACGTGCCGACCCAGGCCTCCTGGGGGCATAACAACCGCACCGTGGCGCTGCGCATTCCCTGCGGCGATCGCGACAACCACCGCGTGGAGTATCGCGTGGCGGGCGCCGACGCCAACCCTTATCTGGTGATGGCGACCATTCTGGCCGGCATCGTCTACGGCCTGGAAAGCGCGCTGCCGCTGCCTGAGCCGGTGACCGGCAACGGGCTGGAGCAGGATGGGCTGCCGTTCCCGATTCGCCAGAGCGACGCGCTGTACGAGTTCGAACATCAGCCGGTGCTCAATGCACTGCTGGGCGAACGTTTCAGCCATGTCTACCTGGCCTGCAAAACCGATGAGCTGGTGCAGTTCGAGCGCCTGATCACCGAAACCGAAATCGAGTGGATGCTGAAAAACGCCTGATCCCGCTCACCCTGCGACGACCGCGCGCGTCTGGCGCATTTCATCGGCTCTCCTGTGGCCGGTGAGGCTGCGCGCTGCGGTACAGAATTTCTTCTATCACGGCGTACAGGACGCCGACGAGGAAATAACCATGACTCAGTCATTCCCCTGCGCAGACGTTTGCCTGTGCCGCAGTGCTTACGGGCCGGTCGCCGGCCGCCCGACAGTGATCCCAACCCGTTTTTCCCGCCGCCTGAGCAGCAGTTTCCCCGCGGCCTCTCTGAATGACGTTGCACGGTTGACAGCAGAGGACCAAGAGGGGAAATGCCATGACGATTAAAGCCATCGACGGCGGCCCGGCGGGCAAACCGCAGCTGCGTAAATCCCTCAAGCTGTGGCAGGTGGTGATGATGGGCCTGGCCTATCTGACGCCGATGACGGTGTTCGATACCTTCGGCATTGTCTCCGGCCTCACCGACGGCCATGTGCCGACCTCCTATCTGCTGGCGCTGGCCGGCGTGCTGTTCACCGCCATCAGCTATGGCAAACTGGTGCGCCAGTTTCCTACCGCCGGCTCTGCCTACACCTATGCGCAGAAGGCGATCAACCCGCACGTCGGTTTTCTGGTGGGGTGGTCATCGCTGCTCGATTATCTGTTCCTGCCGATGATCAACACGCTGCTGGCGAAGATTTACCTGACCGCGCTGTTCCCGGAAGTGCCGCCCTGGGTGTGGGTGGTGGGCTTCGTTATCCTGATTACCGCCATCAACCTGAAAAGCGTCAATCTGGTGGCCAACTTCAATACCCTGTTCGTACTGGCGCAGGTGGCGATCATTCTGGTGTTTATCTACCTGGTGGTGCGCGGCCTGCACAACGGCGAGGGGATGGGCACGGTGTGGAGCCTGCGGCCGTTCCTCAGCGAGAATGCGCATCTGCTGCCGATCATTACCGGCGCCACTATCCTGTGCTTCTCGTTCCTCGGCTTCGATGCGGTCACCACGCTGTGTGAAGAGACGCCCGACGCCGCCAAGGTGATCCCGCGCGCCATCTTCCTGACCGCGCTGTACGGCGGGGTGATCTTTATCAGCGTGTCGTTCTTTATTCAGCTGTTTTTCCCGTCCATTCAACGCTTCCACCAGCCCGACGCGGCACTGCCGGAGATCGCGCTGTACGTCGGCGGCAAGCTGTTCCAGTCGATCTTCCTGTGCGTGACCTTCATCAACACGCTGGCCTCCGGCCTGGCGTCGCACGCCAGCGTGTCGCGCCTGCTGTACGTGATGGGGCGCGATAACGTGTTCCCGGAGAAGTTCTTCGGCTACATCCACCCTAAATGGCGCACGCCGGCGCTCAACGTGCTGATGGTCGGGCTGGTGGCGCTGTCTGCGCTGTCGTTCGATCTGGTGACCGCCACGGCGCTGATCAACTTTGGTGCGCTGGTGGCCTTTACCTTCGTCAACCTGTCGGTCATCAGCCACTTCTTCATTCGCGAAGGGCGCAACAAAAGCTGGAAGGATCGCTTCAACTTCCTGTTCCTGCCGCTGGTGGGGGCGCTGACGGTGGGGGTGCTGTGGCTGAACCTGGAGAAGAGCTCGCTGACTATGGGGCTTATCTGGGCGACGCTGGGCTTCGGCTATTTGGCCTGGTTGACCCGGCGTTTTCGCCAGCCGCCGCCGCAGCTCGAGCGGCAGCCGCAGCAATAAAATCACAGGCGGGAGTTTCCCGCCTTTCTTTTTGGCGCGTGCGGCAGTAGAGTGAAAAACCTGATAAAAAATAACCCATTGGATCCGCCTTATGCCCGCTTTGCCCTCGCGTACCCGCGCCACGCTGTTCGGTTTATTGGCCATTGTGCTGTGGAGCAGCGTCGTCGGCCTGATCCGCAGCGTCAGCGAAGGGCTGGGGCCGATCGGCGGCGCGGCGATGATCTACAGCGTCAGCGCGGTGTTTTTGCTGGTGGCGCTCGGCGTGCCGAAATGGCGCAGCTTTCCGCGGCCTTATCTCATCGTCGGCAGCCTGCTGTTCGTCAGCTATGAGATCTGCCTGTCGCTGTCGCTCGGCTACGCCAATACCCGCCTGCAGGCGATAGAAGTGGGCATGATCAACTACCTGTGGCCCTGTTTCACCGTGCTGATGGCGTTGGCGCTCAACGGGCAAAAGGCTAAATGGTGGCTGCTGCCGGGGCTGCTGCTGTCGCTGTTCGGCATCGGCTGGATCATGAGCGGCGAGGGCGGCTGGTCACCGGCGCAAATGCTGGCCAACGTGCGCAGCAATCCGCTCAGCTACGGGCTGGCGTTCAGCGGCGCAGTGATCTGGGCGCTGTACTGCAACCTGACCAAGAAGATCGCCCAGGGCAGCAACGGCGTGGTGCTGTTTATCGTGCTGACCGCGCTGGCGCTGTGGCTTAAATATGCCTTCAGCGCGGAAAGCGGCATGCAGTTCAGCCTCGGCGTGATCGTGACGCTGCTGTGCGCCGGGGTGGCGATGGGGGCGGGGTATGCCGCCTGGAACGTCGGCATTCTGCACGGCAACATGACGCTGCTGGCCACCGTCTCTTATTTTACCCCGGTGCTGTCGGCGGTGTTCGCCGCGCTGGTGTTGCACACCTCGCTAACCGCCAATTTCTGGCAGGGCGTGGCGATGGTGACGCTCGGCTCGCTGATCTGTTGGCGGGCAACCCGTGGAAATTAACGGAAATTATCCGCCGTCGGCGCAATGTTGAACTAGAATTTAACTAGCCATGTTGCCTGAAGGAACGACGACGATGAGAAGCGACATTCAATTTATTCAACAACCCGAAATCGACGCGCATCACTATGAACGCGGCGATACCGTGCGCCTGACCACGGCGAATCTGCGGCATGAATATCAGCTCGACGTTTATATTTTGCGCCGCGACGACAAGCTGATTTACGGTTCCGTCGTTGCGGCGGCGCCCAAGACCGACATACCGGTCGCCAGCTGGGAGGTGAAAAACGGCGAGGAGGTGGCGTTCCGCCAGGAAAACATCGCCAAGGCGGTGCCGGCGGTGAACTGATTTCGCTTTGCGTATTTTCTGTTGATTTTGATGAAGGCCGGCGTTCATGCGTCGGCTTTTTCTTTTCCACGTCGCGATAATGGGCAGGTGTCGCCCTGATGACAGTTGGCTCAAAAACTGCGCTAAAAATCGATGTGCATGACTAAAATCACAGCGAATGTGAATTTGCATGAAACATAATTTGACAAATGTGAACGCAATCGATTACCTATTCGCGAAATGCGTAACTGGATCACAGATTCTTACAGTCAGTGGTTTCTATAATGCGCGCGTCATCCGAGTTTCTGTGTGAAGACAACGCCAGGTGTCGGCAGACTCATTGTCATCTTTTCTAAACGGGCAGGAAATGGCCCTTTAAGCATGTGGTAATAAAATGAAAAAAATAGCTCTCGCAGCAGGTGTACTGCTCGCAGCGTCTTACAGTGCATCATCAATGGCTGATAGCAAAGACAGTCAATATGTCTCCGACTGGTGGCACCAGAGCGTCAACGTGGTGGGCAGCTACCACACCCGCTTCGGGCCGCAGCTGAATAACGACGTGTATCTCGAATACGAAGCCTTCGCCAAGAAAGACTGGTTCGATTTCTACGGTTACGTTGACGTGCCGAAGTTCTTCGGCGTGGGCAACACCCCGGACCGCGGCATCTGGGACAAAGGCTCCCCAATGTTTATGGAGATTGAACCGCGCTTCTCCATCGACAAGCTGACCGGCACCGATCTGAGCTTCGGGCCGTTCAAAGAGTGGTACTTCGCCAACAACTACATCTATGATCTGGGCCACAACGCCGACGGCCGTCAAAACACCTGGTACATGGGTCTGGGCACCGATATCGACACCGGCCTGCCGATGAGCCTGTCGATGAACATCTATGCCAAATACCAGTGGGAAAACTACCAGGCTGCCAACGAGAACAGCTGGGACGGTTACCGCTTCAAGGTGAAATACTTCGTGCCGCTGACCCAGGTGTGGGGCGGCAACCTGAGCTACATCGGCTTCACCAACTTCGACTTTGGTTCCGATCTGGGCAAGGACAGCCATTGGGTTGACGGCACCGGCAAACAGGTACGCACCGGCAACTCGATCGCCTCCAGCCATATTTTGGCGCTGAACTACGATCACTGGCACTATTCTTTCGTGGCGCGTTATTTCCATAACGGCGGCCAGTGGCAGGATGGCGCGGATATCGGCACGCCGCAGGACCCGATGAAAATCAAGTCTACCGGTTGGGGTTATTACCTCGTGGTCGGCTATAACTTCTGATTTTCCGTGTTATCAGAAACAGAAAACCCCGCCTGGCGGGGTTTTTTTTCGTCATCACTGGGCTTGTTCGACCGGGAGATGCTTCACCGGCATAAACAGCCTGCCTTTGATCACGTGACATTCATTATTTATCCAACTAATGATTTGTTCACGGCTGACGCCTTCCGACTGCGCGTACCGATGAAGATCGCCGTTAAAGTGTCGAGTGATGTATTCCATGAGGGTCATTAGCACGTCTTTTGCTCCTGAACGCCCACCCGTTGCCAGCCTGGCCACCGCGGGAGGTTGAGGTTTCTCAGACAGCGAATGTAAATTATCGGCAACTAAATCTCAACATAAAGCACCAGATTGGGGCGACGGCGGCGGGAAAAAGAATCCCGCACGGAGAGGCGGGAAGTGTTCGCTATTATCATTATGGATGATAAGAATAAGATTTGAGGTGCGACGAAAAAGAGCACGCTAACTCTTTTTTTGTTACCTTCCCACGCTAGCGTAAGGCTTATTTTTCTTCAAGAAAAATCTGAGGTAAGTATCGGCATTTTCGAGGCGTTTTGCGTTAAAACAAGATTTTGGCGCGTCTGCCGTCTCGCGCGTCATCATCTCGGAGTTTTCCTTATACTTCGTCCGGGAAAGGCCCGCTATAGTCAAGAGAGTCACCCACGCAGGAATACACAACATGAACAAACGTCGTACGACCCTCACGGTGTTGGCGCTGATTGCGTCGCTGGGGTTGTCATCCGCTCCGGCTCTGGCCGATAAGGGCGGCAATGGTAACGGCAACGGTAATGGCCATGGCAACAGCGGCAATAACGGTAACCATGGCAATCACGGTAACAAAGGCAATAAAGACCATTATGATAACGGCGTTTATCGTAACGACGACAATCTGATCACCGTCAACCTCTCGCGCGATCGCGCCCGTGCGCTGGCGCACAACTATGGCCTGACCGGCTACCGTTCGTTGCCGCCGGGCATCGCCAAGAATCTGGCGCGCGGTAAACCGCTGCCGCCGGGCATCGCCAAAAAAATGGTGCCGCGCTCTATGCTGCGTGAGCTGCCGCAGTACCCGGGGTATGAGTGGCGTATCGCCGGCGACGATCTGGTGCTGGTCGCACTCAGCACCGCGATTGTGGCCTCCGTCATCAACGGCGTGTTCGACTAACGCCTGTCGAGCGTTATCGGGCCTCGCTGCGGCGGGGCCTTTTTATTTGCCAGCGCGGGGCGGACGTGGTGAACTTTAGGCCTTACGTTTTCACCGCATCATAAGGGAGGTGCCATGTTCAGGGCGTTATTGATCGCCTGTTGTTTGACCAGTTCTCCGGCGTTGGCGGACGGCGCCGCCGCTCTCGGGGAGCTGGTGAACCAACGGCTGTCGTTGATGAAGGACGTTGCCGGTTACAAGGCCCAGCAGCATTTGCCGATCGAAGACCTGGCGCAGGAGGCGAAGGTGTTGGCCAGCGCGCAGGCGGAGGCGGGGCGTTTGGGGCTTGAGCCCGCGTCGGTGCGGCCTTTTATCGCCGCGCAGATGGACGCCGCCAAGGCGATTCAGTATCGCTATCGCGCCGACTGGCTGGCGAGCCCGGAAACCGGTTGGCAGCCGCGCCCGTTGGCGCAGGTGCGCCCGCAGATTGCGCGGTTGAGCAGCCAGATATTGCAACGGCTGGCGGAGCGGCTGCGCGCCGGCCCGCTTGGCGAGGCGGATCGGGCGGCGTTTATGGCGTCCGTGGATCAGGTGAACCTCAGCGCCGCCGACAAACGGCGGCTGGCGGATGCGCTGCTGGCGGTCAAAACCGGCAGCGCAGGCTGAGCGTCAGTCGCGGCCGACGGTGCTGCGGCGGAAGGTCAGCATCCGGCTGCGGTTGGCGATGAGATCCACGTTGTAACCGCGGAAATAGAGGCAAAAGCGTTTTAACCACGGGCCGTCCTGGCACTCTACCAGCATGCGGCCCTGGCCGAGCGGGCTGAGCGTACCGCTCTGCGCCGCCGGGCCGACGCCGATATGCACCCGATCGCCACGAATTTCAAAGGCGGTGCGATAGTGCGGGTGATACCACAGCCCCTGCACATGCTTCAGGCAGTCGCCGTTGGCCGTGACTGGCAGAAAACGGCGCGCCACATGCCCGACTTCGCCCTCGACCGCTTCGCCGGTCCACTTCAATTTGATTGGCATATGGGCGGACAGCGACACCGCGTACCCGTCCTCGCCCTGATACAGCGGTTCACCGCTGCCCAGATAGGCCAGGTTGCCGTCTTTAACCTCCAGCCAGTGCGGCTCGGCCAGCGTGGCGTAGAGGCCGTCGGGGATCGCCGTGCTGCGCTGCGGCAAAGGTTCGCCCAGCAGCGCCGCCATCACCTGCAAAGCCATACCGAAACTGTCGCAGTCTTCGCGGTTGGCGACCAACGCGACGCCGACCTGGCGATCGGGCGCCAGCAGGAAATAGGTTTTGTAACCGGCGTGGGAACCGCCGTGGCCGAGCAAGCGGCGGCGGCCCAGCGGGGTTTGCGCCAGCCCCAGGCCATAGGCGCTGAGCTGGCCCTGATTGAGGCGGCGCGGGGCGCCGAGTTGCGCCAGCACGCCCTGGCCGGGGCCCTCGTCGGCCAGCAGCGTTTGCAGCCAGCGGGTGAGGGCGTGGAGGCTGCCGGTCAGGCTACCGGAGGCGGAAAGGTGCAGGCCGGCGCTGGCGTGTTGCCAGCCCTGCGGCGCCCGCCAGTAACCCGGCACCAACCCCGGCACCACGTCGAACCAGCTTTCCGGTGCTTGCATCTGCACCTGCAGCGGCCGGGCGATGTGCTGTTGCACCAGTTGGTCGAAATCATACCCTTTGCTGCGCAGCGCGGCCTCCAGCAGCCGATAGCCGGTATTGCTGTAGGCGATCTCGCTGCCGGCTTCGTAGTTCAACTTCTCCAGCCCTTCGACAAACTGCATGACCGGCTGCGCCTCGCTGACGGCGTGCAGCGAGATGCCGAGCAAGCCGAGCGTTTCGCGCACGTCGGGCAGGCCGCCGGTCATGTCCAGCGCCTGGCCGACGGTGACGTCCGCCAGCGCAGGCTGCAGGGTGGGCAGCAGTTCACCCAGGCGCTGATCGAGCCGAATGGCGCGGCCGGTGGCGTTCAGCGCCAGCGCGGCGAAGATATGTTTGGTCACGGAGGCGTAGCGCACCACGCTGTCGACGGTGAAGGGGGTATTCTGCGCCAGATCGGCCAGGCCGGCGCAGGCGGTGGCGCGGAGTTGTTCGGCGTCAAACAGGGTGATGGCGCCGCCGGGTTCGCCACGCCGTTGCCAGCCGGCCAGCAATTGTTCGGCGAGGGCGCCGGCAGCGCGCCAGTTTAACGGTGTTACAGACATAGGGCCTCCAGAGTGATGGTTCGAAACGGGCCAGCTCGGCCACACGCCGCCCGGCGCTGACGATGAGCGCGGGCTTTTCGGCTGATTGTGGCGCAGTGCGTTTTTCGTCGGCCGCTGTTTTGTGCGCTGTTTAGACCAGTCAGTGGGGAATCACGCGAAACTTTGATATAGCGCGCAGATTGCGGTTAACGTTGCGGTTAAAAGGCAGGGGGAGAAACAGGCGCCCGGCGGCGCCTGTAGGGGGATCAGTTGAGTTTGGCGGCGCCGTCCAGCAGGCCTTCAATCATCTGCTTGAGCAGGCGCTGCAGTGAGGCGGCGCGCTGCGGTTCGAACGCGTAAGGATACTGTTCGGACATGTAGTTCACCTGCGCCAGTTCGAGCTGGATCGCATGCTGTTGCTGCTGCGGCTGCCCGTAGGCGCGGGTGATGTAACCGCCCTTGAAGCGGCCGTTCAGCACGTGGGTGTACTGCTGTTGTTGCTCGCAGCAGGCGACCAGCCGATCGCTCAGCGCCTGGGCGCAGCTTTCTCCGCCGTTGGTGCCGAGGTTGAGATCCGGCAGCTGGCCGTCGAACAGCCGCGGGATCACCGAGGCGATGGAGTGTGCGTCGAACAGCAGCGCATAGCCGTGCCGCGCTTTGAGGCGTGCCAGTTCGTCCTGCAGCTGCTGATGATAAGGTTGCCAAATCTGCTGCAGATAACCGGCGCGTTCTGCGTCCGTCGGCGCTTTGCCCGGCAGGAAGCTTGGGCGGCCGTCGAACAGCACGTCGGGATACAGGCCGGTAGTGGCGGTGGTATACAGCGGCTTGTCGTCCGCCGGGCGGTTCAGATCGATGACGAAGCGCGAATAGTTGCCGACCAGCACGCTGGCACCCATCGCCCGGGCGAAGTCGTACAGCTGCGGAATGTGCCAGTCGGTATCGGGCAGCGGGCGGGCGTCGTCGGTCAGTCCGGCCTCGACCGCCGGCGTCAGTTGCGTGCCGGCGTGTGGGATGCTGATCAGCAGCGGCAGGCTGCCGCTCTGGAAGCTAAAAGGATCGCGAATGGTCATTGACGTACTTCTCCTCGGAAAATCACCGTACAGGGCAGCTGGCCGCCCAACCAATAAGCCAGTTCCGCCGGCCGCGACAGCGGCCAGTGAACGAAGTCCGCCACCTTGCCGGTTTCCAACGTGCCGTGGCTGTGTTGCAGCCCCAGCGCTTTGGCGGCGTGGGTGGTAACGCCCGCCAGCGCTTCTTCCGGCGTCAGGCGGAACAGCGTGCAGGCCATGTTGATCATCAGGCGCAGCGACAGCGCCGGCGAGGTGCCGGGGTTGGCGTCGCTGGCGATCGCCATCGCCACGTGGTGCTTGCGGAACAGCTCTACCGGCGGGCACTGGGTTTCGCGCAGCAGGTAATAGGCGCCGGGCAGCAGCACCGCCACGGTGCCGGCATCGCCCATGGCGCGGGCATCTTGTTCGGTGGCGTATTCGAGATGGTCGGCGGAGAGCGCGTGATGGCGCGCCGCCAGCGTGCTGCCGCCGAGGGCGGAGAGCTGCTCGGCGTGCAGCTTGACCGGCAGCCCGGCGGCCTCGGCGGCGGCGAAGACTCGCTCCACCTGCGCCGGTGAGAACGCCAGATGTTCGCAGAAGGCGTCAACCGCATCCGCCAGCCCGGCGGCGGCCGCCTGCGGAATGATGGTATCGCAGACCAGATTGATGTAGTCGTCGGCGCGGTTGGCATATTCCGGCGGCAGCGCATGGGCCGCCAGACAGGTGGTTTTCACCTCGACCGGCAGCAGCTCGCCCAACTTGCGCGCCACCCGCAGCATCTTCAGTTCGCTCTCCGGGCTGAGGCCGTAACCGGATTTGATCTCAACGCAGGTGACGCCTTCCGCCAGCAGCGGCCGCAGGCGGAACAGCGCCTGCTCCAGCAGCAGCGCCTCGTCGGCCTCGCGGGTGGCTTTCACGGTGGAAATGATGCCGCCGCCCTGTGCGGCGATGTCGGCGTAGCTCACGCCGTTCAGCCGCTGTTCGAACTCGCCGCTGCGGTTGCCGCCGAACACCAGGTGCGTGTGGCAGTCAACAAAGCCGGGGGTGATGATGCCGCCGTCGAATTTCACCGTTTCGTCCGCGATCAGGCCGGGCGGCAGCGCCGCATGTTCGCCAATCCAGACGATCTTGCCGTCGCGTACGGCGATCGCGCCGTCGGTCAGGGTGTGATAGTTGCCGTCGCGCATGGTGACGATATCGGCGCCGTGCCACAGGCTGTCACAGTGAATCTCAGACGTCATTGCTTTCCTCCGCCGGAGCCGCAGCTCCCACATGGTTGTATATACAATTAAAAACAACCTAACGCATTCACCGGGATGTCACAAGAGGCGGGAGAGATTTTGTTATCAGGATGTGATCGACAGCGGAGATGCGGGCGCAGGGCGCGCCCGCCGGGAATCAGACTTCGCTGGTGAAGCGGCCGAACAGCTGATAACGGCTGCCGGGGTACAGCAGCCGGGCCGAGGTCACCACGGTTTTGCCGGACCAGGTGCGGCGATGAATCAGCAGGCCGGGTTCGTGGTCTTCCAGCTGCAGCAGCTCGCGCTCGCGCCGGGTGGGGATCACCGCTTCGACGATGTGTTCGCCGGCGGTCAGCGGCGCGGCCTGCGTCAGATAGGTGTAAGGCGTGACGCGGTCGAAATCCTGCTTCAGGTAATCCGGCGCCACCAGCGGGTTGACGCAGCGGTCTTCCACCTGCACCGGCACATCGTTTTCGTAATGCACGATCTGCGAGTAGAACAGCCGTTGGCCGGGTTGAATGCCCAGCGCCGTCGCTTCTTCTTCGCTGGCCGCTCGGGCCTTCAGCTCGAGGATCTTGCTGCTGTGGCGATGGCCGCGCGCGGCGATCTCATCGGCGATGTTGTGCACTTCCAGCAGCGCGGTATGCGCTTTGGCTTCGGCGACGAAGGTGCCGACGCCCTGCATGCGAATCAAAAAACCTTCGCTGGTCAGCTCGCGCAGCGCGCGGTTGATGGTCATGCGGCTGACGCCCAGTTCCGCCACCAGTTCACTTTCGGAGGGCACGCGCTGGTGCGGTTGCCAATGCCCCGCACGGATTTGATTCACGATCGCCTGTTTGACCCGTTGGTAGATCGGGGCGGGGGCATCGCTCATTGCAGCCGCCAGTTGTAACACGGTCTGTTGTTCAGCCACGACGTTAACCTCGTCAAATAAAAAAATAATAACACCAGTTTACTGTTGATGTCGGCGTATGTATATGTATATACAACTAGTGGCCGTCGCGCCAGAAACTTGCCGGCGACAGCCAAAAATTCCTGAATGCGCGCCATCGCCGCGCCTCATTCGCCGTTACACCAACAGTGGAATACTGCCATGCCTGCTTATTTTGCCCCACGCGCTTTGCTCCCTGAGGGCTGGGCGCATAACGTCCGGCTGGACGTCGATGCGCAAGGTTATCTGACTCAAGTTACCGCCGACGCTGAACCGCAAGGCTGCATCCGGCTGCACGGCGATGCGGTGCCGGGCATGCCGAACCTGCACTCCCACGCTTTCCAGCGCGCGATGGCCGGGCTGGCGGAAGTGGCGGGCAACCCGCAGGACAGCTTCTGGACCTGGCGCGATCTGATGTACCGCCTGGTGCAGCGCCTGACGCCGGAGCAGGTGGAGGTGGTCGCCCGTCAACTGTATATCGAAATGCTCAAGGGCGGATACACCCAGGTGGCCGAATTCCACTACCTGCATCACGACGCCGACGGTAAGCCTTACGCCGATCGCGGTGAAATGACCGGCCGCCTCAGCGAGGCCGCGCATCAGGCCGGCATCGGCATGACGATGCTGCCGGTGCTGTACAGCTACGCCGGTTTCGGCGCGCAGTCGGCGCAGCCGGGGCAGAAACGTTTTATCCAGGATACCGAAAGCTATCTGCACCAGCAGCAGGTGATTGCCCGCCAGCTGGCGGATCGTCCGTTGCAGAATCAGGGGCTGTGCTTCCATTCGCTGCGAGCGGTGGAGCTGGGCCAGATGCAGCAGATTTTGGCCGCGTCGGATCGCACTTTGCCGGTGCATATTCATATCGCCGAGCAGCAAAAAGAGGTGAACGACTGCCTGGCGTGGAGCGGGCAGCGCCCGGTGGCCTGGCTGTATGACCATCTGCCGGTCGATCAGCGCTGGTGTCTGGTGCATGCCACCCATCTGGATCGCGAAGAGCTGGAAGCGCTGGCGCGCAGCCGCGCGGTGGCCGGCCTGTGCCTGACCACCGAAGCCAACCTCGGCGACGGCATTTTCCCCGGCGACGCTTACCTGCAGCAGCAGGGGCGCTGGGGCATCGGTTCCGACAGCCACGTTTCGCTCAACGTGGTGGAAGAGCTGCGCTGGTTCGAATACGGCCAGCGGCTGCGCGATCAGCGCCGCAACCGTCTGACGACGCCGGAACAGTCGGCGGTGGGCGATGTGCTGTACCTGCAGGCGCTGCAGGGCGGCGCGCAGGCGTGCGGTGCGCCGATCGGCCGGTTGCAGAGCGGCTATCGCGCCGACTGGCTGGTGCTGGACGGCGACGACCCGTATCTGGCGGCGGCGCCGGACGCCTCGATCCTCAACCGCTGGCTGTTCGCCGGCGGCAAAGAGCAAATTCGCGACGTGTTCGTCGGCGGCCGGCAGGTGATCGAGCAGGGGCGGCACGCGCTGCAGCAGCAGAGCAGCGCCGAGTTCCTGCAGGTGTTGAAAACCTTTCAGCAGGAGGCGTAATGAGCCTGACCCGTTTTAGCTTCGCCGCGCTGCCGGTCAGCCCGTGGCGCAACGGCGGTGGGGAAACCCGTGAAATCGTCAGCTGGCCACCGGGCGCGCAGGATTTTGACTGGCGCGCCAGCATCGCTACCATCGCGCAGGACGGGCCGTTTTCCGCCTTTACGGGCATCGACCGCTCGATCACTTTGCTGGAAGGCGACGGCGTGCGGCTGTTCAGCGCCGGGCATATCGACCATCAATTGGCTCGCGTCGGGGAACCGTTCGCGTTCTCCGGCGACGTGGCGCTGGAAGCGACGCTGCTGGGCGGCGCCAGTCAGGATTTCAACATCATGACGCGCCGCGGCCGACAGGCGGCCGAGGTGCGGCGCAGCACGGCACCCGTCACCCTGCCATCCTACCAGGCGGGCGTGGTGTATGTGCTGAGCGGGGTCTGGTCGCTGCCGGAGGGCGGCGAACTGCGGGCGCGCGAGGGCGTCTGGTGGGTGGCGCAGACGGCGGGCGGTGAAGTGGCGCCGCTGACGGCCGACGGCGCTCTCCTGTGGGCGAACATCACAGCCTGCTAACGCAGAGTAGAGTCCTGCGCCCGGTTATGGGATTATTCACTTTTTCCCATTAATCATCATAAAGAAGGGCGCATGGCTTCGCTGAAAGACGTCGCAAAACTTGCCGGAGTCTCGTTGATGACGGTGTCCCGCGCCATCAATGAACCCGGCAAGCTGCGGCCGGAAACCTACCGCCGCGTCAAACAGGCTATCGACCAGTTGGACTATGTGCCGGATCTGTCGGCGCGGCGTATTCGCGGTGACGGAAATCGCGTGCAGACGCTCGGCGTGCTGGCGCTGGACACCGCCACGACGCCGTTCTCGGTGGAAATGATCCTGTCGATTGAGAAAACCGCGCGCGAGCGAGGCTGGAACAGCTTCGTCGTCAACCTGTTTGCCGACGACAACGCCGAACAGACCGTCGATCTGCTGCTGGCGCATCGTCCGGATGGGGTGATCTTCACCACGATGGGGCTGCGCGAGGTGACATTGCCGGCCAAACTGTTGGACAAAAAGCTGGTGCTGGCCAACTGCGTCAGCCCGGCGCATTCGATCGCCAGCTACATTCCTGATGACGAGCAAGGGCAGTATGACGCCACGCGCGCGCTGATCGCCAAAGGCTATCGCGCGCCACTGTGCATTCATTTACCGGCGGATACGCTGGCGGCGGGCCTGCGCCGCCGCGGTCTGGAACGCGCCTGGCGCGAAGCGGGGCGCGATGTTGAACAGCTGCGGCAGTATCATCTCGATCTGAGCGGCGGCGACCAAAACTATCGCGACTGCGTCGCGCTGCTGGAGCGGCATTTCTCTGCAGGAAGGCGCGATTGCGATGTCGTGGTGTGCGGGAACGATCGGATAGCCTTTCTGGTGTATCAGGTATTGCTGGCGCAAGGATGGCGGATACCGCAACAGGTAGCGGTGCTGGGTTACGACAATATGGTCGGCACCGGCGAGCTGTTCCTGCCGGCATTGACGACGGTGCAGCTGCCGCATTATGAGCTGGGCCGCCTTGCGGCGCTGCATGTGATTGAGCAGCGGGAGCCGCGTGAGACGGTGAAAGTGCCTTGCCCGCTGTTGGAGCGTGGTTCGCTGTAAGCGCACCGGGTGCGTCGCTGCGCGCCCGGTGCTCATTCCCATTATCCCCAGAGGTTTGCCAACTGCCATCCCGTGATGGGCTCAAACTGTGCCCGGCCGCCTTCGGCGAACAGGCTGAGGCGGCGATCGCCCGCCGTCGGATAAATTCGGCTGGTCAGGCAGGCCTGCCCCTGATTGACGAAGATCTCCAGCGATGAGCGGTCAATGAAGATCCGTAGCGACAGACTGTCATCTTCTGGCAGCGGCACGCTGCGGCAGGTGCACAGGGCGGGGTTTTCATGAAAACGTTCCAGCACCAGCCGGTGCGCCTGATTGTCGACGAACAGCCGCGCCGCACTCCCGATGGCCAGCCCGTAGCGCTCGGCGTCGTTGTCGGCCGGTTTCAACGTCAGGGTGAGTTCCTGCACGTCGTCCGCCAGCGGCAGATGCTGATTGGTCAGCGTCTGTGCCAAAAAGGTGTGCGATTCTCGGCGCAGCGCCGTCAGTTCACGCGCCGGGTTCATGCGGACGCTGCCGTCGGCGGCCAGCGTCAGCTCACGCGGCAGGGTGAGGGCGCCGGCCCAACGGTGCGCTTTGCTGGGCATTGGGGATTCCCACATATCCATCCAGGCAAACAGCAGCCGACGGCCGTCGGCGGCGGTGAAGGTCTGCGGCGCATAGAAATCGTGGCCGGCATCCAGCTCGCAGAAGGGTTGGGTCACCCTAAAGTCGCTGTCCGGCCGCCAGTGGCCGAGCAGATAGCCGCTCTGGAAGCGATTGCGGTAGCGGTAGCCCTGTGCCGCCAGCCCCTGCGGCGAGAACAACAACAGGTGTTGTTCCCCCAGCGGGAAGAAATCCGGGCATTCCCACATATACCCTTGATGCGCCGCCTGCGCGCCGGCCAGCACCCGATCGAAGCGCCAGGCGCGCAGATCTGCAGAACGGTACAGGCGCACCTGGCCCAGGCCGTTTTCTTTGGCACCGACCACCAGCCACCATTCGCCGTTCTCGCGCCAGACTTTCGGATCGCGGAAATGCTGAATGCCGTCCGGCGCGGCCAGCACCGGCCCGTGCTTGACGAAGCGTATGCCATCTTCGCTGGTGGCCAGACATTGCACTTCCCGCACCTGGCTGTCGTCGCCGGGCTCGCCCAGCCACACGTGGCCGGTGTAAATCAGCGTCAGCACGCCGTTGTCATCCACGGCGCAGCCGGAAAAGCAACCGTCTTTGTCATAGGGCGCATCGGGCGCCAGGGCGATGGGCTGGTGCTGCCAGCGGCTCAGATCGCGGCTGGTCGCGTGCCCCCAGTGCATGGGGCCCCAGTGCTCGCTATAGGGGTGATGCTGGAAGAAGGCATGATAGACGCCGTCAATACAGATCAGCCCGTTGGGATCGTTGATCCAGCCGGCGGGCGGCGCGAGATGGAACTGCGGGTAGTATTCGTCTCGGCGTTCTGCGCGCAGGGCTTCGACCGCATGGTCGGCTTGAGCTAAGGCAGTGTTCATTGGACAGACTCACTTGATTTAATGGCGGATTGAAAGGGGGCTGCGCTGGCGGAACGTTCGCCGCGCAGCAGGAAACAGGAGACAAGCGTCGTGGCGGCGACCGCGCACCCCATCAGCAGATAGGTGTCGGCAAAGCCGATGCGGTCATAACCGTAGCCCGCCAGCGGCGACAGGAAGCTGGCCATCACCTGGGTGATGAACTGAAAGCCCACCAGGTAAAGCGTTGAGGAGAGGCGACTGTCGAAGCGGCTGGCGATGTATTTGAAGATAGCGATCAGCAGGATCGGTAACTCTACGGCGTGCAGCAGTTTCATGGCGGAGATCATCAAGGCGCCGCTGACCAAGCCTGAGCCGAACATGCGCAGCGCCATCACGCCACCGGCCAGCAGCAGCCCCTGTTTGGCGCCGATGCGGTTCACCAGCAGCGGCGCCAGGAACATGCCGCCGGCTTCGAGGAAGACCTGCAGCGAGTTGAGGAAGCCGTACATCTCGTTGCCCTGTTCGCGAGAAGCGAACTGCGAGGCGAAGTAGACCGAAAATTGCTGATCGAAAACGTTGTACACGCTGATACCGAGCACAAACACCACCAGCGCCCAGAAGCCCGGCATACGCAGCAGCGCCAGCGCATCCTGCAGCCGCAGATTTTCCGGTTTGCCGAACGCCAGGCCGGCCATGGCGTTCGGCTTCAGCTCGCGCACCTGGCTGAGCAGCAACAGGAATACCACGGCGGCGGCGGAGGCCAGCCAGAAATTGATGTTCGGATCGATATTGAAGATAAAACCGGCCAAAAAGGTGGCGCTGGCCCAGCCGAGCGATCCCCACATGCGGGCGCGGCCGAATTCGAAACCGCTGATGCGGCTGACTCGCTCGGTATAAGATTCCAGCGCGCCGATGCCGGCGAAGAAGGTGGCGCCGATAAATACCCCGCCGACCAGCGCGCCGAGCGGCAGGCTGCTGGCCAGCAGCGGGGCGTAAACGTAGATAAAGAACGGGCCGGTCAGCAGCAGCATCACGCCGAGAAACTGCAGCAGGTGCTTGCGCAGCCCAAGTTTGTCCTGAATAAACCCGTACAGTGGCTGTGCGCACAGCGCCACCAACGAGATAGCGGAGAAGATCAGGCCGGTCTCGGCGCCTTTCAGGCCGATCTTCTGATTCAGCCACAGTGAGATCAGCGAAAAGCTGGAAGACCAGGTGAAGAAAAAGAAGAACAGCAGGCCGCTGAGCAGCACGTAATATTTTTTAGTTTCGCGGTTCATGGGTAGGGCCCCGGTGAGTGAAGTTAGCTCTATTGTTAACGTTAACTCGCAAGGGGATGAAGCCAGCAGATATCACGCGTGCGATGTTAATCACAAAAGTTAACGTTAACATTTTGGCGTTGTGATCGAGGTCACGAGTTGGTAAGGGGGCGATGTGCCCCCGGAGGATTAACGTTCGTTCAGCGAGCGCAGATGGTCGTCGCGGCGCAGCGTCATCAGCGCAAACAGGCTGACCACCGAGGTGGCGACCACGTAGTAGGCGGGAATGTCGATATTACCGGTCTGTTTGATGAGGCCGGTGATAATCAGCCCGGCCGAGCCGGAAAACACCGCATTGGACAGCGAGTAAGCCAGCCCCAAGCCGGTATAGCGCACCCGGGTCGGGAACATCTCCGCCAGCATCGCCGGGCCGGGGCCGGCCAGCAGGCCGACTACGGCGCCGGCGATCATGACCGCCAGCCCTTTGGCCCACAGTGAACTCTGCGCATCCTGCAACAGGTGCAGCAGCGGGAAGGTGAACAGGATCACCGCCGCCACTGCCGTCAGCATCACCGTTTTACGCCCCAGTTTGTCGCTGATGATGCCCGCCGGCAGAATGGTCAGGGCGAAGCCGACGTTGGCCAGCACCGTCGCCACCAGCGCCTGCTGGAAGGTGGCGTGCAATGAAGTTTGCAAATAGGAAGGCATCACCACCAGGAAGGTATAGCCGGCGGCCGACCAGCCCATCATGCGGCCGATGCCGATCAGAATGGTTTTCACCACGCCGCCCAGCTTCGCTTCCGGCGGCGCGGCGGCGTGTTCCGCATGTTGCTGCGCCTGGGTGAACGTGGGCGTTTCCTCTAGTTTGAGCCGCAGCCACAGCGCCACGGCGCCCATCGGCAGCGCCAGCAGGAAGGGAATACGCCAGCCCCAGTCATGCAGCTGTTGCGCGCTGAGGAGCGCGGCCAGCAGTGCCACCAGCCCAGCCCCGGCCAGCAGGCCGAGCGCGACGGTCAGCGACTGCCAGGCGCCGAACAGCCCACGCTTGCCCTTCGGGGCGAACTCGGTCATCAGCGACACGGCGCCGCCGAATTCGCCGCCGGCGAACAGCCCCTGAAACATGCGCAGCAGCGTCAGCAGCAGCGGGGCGGCGACGCCGATCGAGGCATAGGTTGGCATGACGCCGATCAGCGCGGTGGCCAGCGTCATCAACAGCAGAACCGCAATCAGCGTCGGGCGACGGCCGATGCGATCGCCGATGCGGCCGAAGATCACCGCGCCGATCGGCCGACAGAAAAACGCCAGCGCGAAGGCGGCGTAGGTGAGGATCAGGCTGGTGATTTCGTTTTCACCCTGCAGCGTGAAAAAATTGGCGGCGATAACGGTGGCCAGGAACCCGTACACCCCGAACTCGTACCATTCGATAAAGTTGCCGACCGAGCCGGCCAGCAACGCCTGACGCGAGCGGCGCGCGTCGAGAGTCTGTTGATTCATCCCCGTTCCCATACTTTTGAATTATTGTTCGTCAGTTCTAAATTTATACGACAAAACAATCAATTGATTTCAGCGGGAACTGTGAGGCGTTCAGCGCCTGCCGTCGATACGCCACCATTCGGGGCAAACATCGGCGAACGCATGTGAGGTCGGGCGCAGCTCCGGCAGATCGGCCCGATCGAAGCTGCCGGTGGCCAGTGCCACCGTCGGCTCGTCGTCGATCGCCCCCAGCGTACTGCCGCAGCGTGGGCAAAAGGCGCGGCTGGAATAGGGTGAAGAACGGTAGAGTGTGGGTATGCCGCCCGGGCCGTTCCACTCGATGGCCTGACGCGGAAATTCGACCCAGCAGAGCGTCGGCGCGCCGGAGTGGCGGCGGCAAAAATCGCAGGAACAGCTGTGCGGATTGCCAGGCAGGCCGCGTGCCTGAAAGCGAATATGCCCGCACAGGCAGCCGCCGCTATAGCTGGGGTTTTCCATGAGTTCTCCGTCATAAACGCGGGAATGGCGATGAAAATCACTATAGCGGCATCGCGAAAAATTAACAGGTCCCCGCTGACGCATTACCAGAGCAACGGCGCCGGTTCGCGGCCGTTTTCGGCGTAGTACAGCGACGGCAGGAACTGCGCCAGATAGCTGAACTCGTTGTAGCAGTGGCGCATCAGGTTAAAGCCGATGTCGTCCGGCAGCTCGTCGTGGGCGTTGGCGCAGGCTTTACCCAGCAGGAAGCGGCTGCGCAGCACGCAGCCATAGGGCGTATCGCGCACCAGATGCAGCATCTCGCCGTCGCAGGGATCGCCGTTGTCATCCAGCGCCACCTGGTCGCCGAAGCCGATGCGCGCGCAAACCGCGGCGGAGAGCGCCTGCGCGTCACGCGCCTGGCGCAGCGGCTGCGGCGAGAAGAAGTCCTCGGCGGCGTGAAACTTGAGGCGTGCCGCGACCGGCGGCAGCTCCGCCAACCACTCGACCGCTTCGATGCTGGCGCCGACGTAGCTTTCCCCTTTTTTCCAGTGGCGATCCCAGCCGCGGTGTTCGACGTGATCGTGCGGGTGCCACCAGTTGATATGCTGAGTCGTTTCGAAGAAGGTGAACCACCAGTCCAGCATGCGCCCTTTGCAGCCGTGCAGGTCGGTGCGAACCGCGACGGTCAGCAGGCCGTCGGCGCTGCGGCTCAGTCCCATCTCCAGCCGCAGCGGTTCTGGCCTGAGCAACTCGTTGATATCGTTAACGCCCCACGGCGCCAGCAGGGAAGGATGTGTCATAATGGGTTCCTTTTTTATTTTGGAAACGAATTGTGTTTCCAAAATAAGGCTATGCCGCTATGCTGAGTCTGTCAACGCTTATGAGGAATAAATATGGCAAACCCGAATGAAGAACCGCTGCGTGCTCGCGGCCGGCCGGCCACGCCGGAAACGGCGCTGCGCGCGGCGCTGGTTCAGGCGACGTTGGCACTGCTGATCGACGGTGGCTATGCCGCGGCGACGGTGGATGCGGTGGCGAAACGCGCCGGGGTGGCTAAAAAAACCCTGTATCGCTTTGCCGCCAACCGCGACGAACTGGTGGCGCAGGCGGTAAGCGGTTGGACCGAGGCGTTTCAGCCGGCCTTCGCCCAGGATGCCGGGCAGCGGGCGGCGGTTGCGCCGCTGTTGGAAAAAGGGCTGCAGGCCATCGCGCAGCAGGTGCTGAGTGCGGAAGCGGTGGGCATGTTCCGGCTGCTGCAAAGCGAATTTCCGGGGCGCGAGGGGCTGCTGGACAGCTACCAGCGCAATGGTATTCAGCGCGGCCGGGTGACGGTGGCGGACTGGCTGCAGCGCCAGCAGCAGTGCGGGTGGCTGCGTGAGCGCGACTGGGCGCAAACCAGCGACCTGCTGTTGGCGATGACCATCGCCGAACCGCTGCGGCAGATGACGCTGGGGCTGTTACCGCCGGGCAGCGCGATCGACGAGCGCATCGCGGCGGCGGTGGCGCTGGTGATGCCGGGTTTGCTGGAAGAGGAGTGAAAACAAAAAAGGGCCGACGAATCGGCCCTTGAGCGGGGGAATGCCGTTACCGTTTAGGCCCGGCGTTCACCAGTTTTTCGCCCGCCGGGGTGACGGTATATTTGGCGAAGTTATCGATAAAGCGCTGCGCCAGATCCTGCGCCTTCTCCTGCCACAGCGATTCGTCGGCATAGGTTTTGCGTGGATCGAGAATCGACGGATCGACGCCCGGCAGCGCGGTCGGCACTGCCAGCCCGAAGATCGGCAGCGTGAAGGTCTCGGCCTGCTCAATGTCGCCATTTAGAATGGCGTCGATGATGCCGCGCGTGTCTTTGATCGAGATACGTTTGCCGCTGCCGTTCCAGCCGGTGTTGACCAGGTAAGCCTGAGCGCCGGCGGCCTCCATGCGTTTCACCAGCACTTCGGCATACTGCGTTGGGTGCAGCGTCAGGAACGCGGCGCCGAAGCAGGCGGAGAAGGTCGGCGTCGGCGCGGTGATGCCGCGCTCGGTGCCGGCCAGCTTGGCGGTGAAGCCGGACAGGAAGTGGTACTGGGTCTGCTCAGGCGTCAGGCGCGATACCGGTGGCAGTACGCCGAAGGCGTCGGCGGTCAGGAAGATGATCTTGCGCGCATGGCCGGCTTTGGACACCGGTTTGACGATGTTCTCGATGTGATAAATCGGATAGGAGACGCGGGTGTTCTCGGTTTTGCTGGCGTCGTCGAAGTCGATGCTGCCGTCGGCCAGCACGGTGACGTTTTCCAGCAGCGCATCGCGGCGGATTGCCTGATAGATTTCCGGCTCCGCCTGCGGTGACAGCTTGATGGTCTTGGCGTAGCAGCCGCCTTCGAAGTTGAACACGCCGTCGTCGTCCCAGCCGTGCTCGTCATCGCCGATCAGCTGGCGCTTCGGATCGGTGGAGAGGGTGGTTTTGCCGGTGCCGGACAGGCCGAAGAACACCGCCACATCGCCTTGCTCGCCGACGTTGGCCGAGCAGTGCATCGAGGCGATGCCCTTCAGCGGCAGCAGGTAGTTCATGATCGAGAACAGGCCTTTCTTCATCTCGCCGCCGTACCAGGTGCCGCCGATCAGCTGCATGCGTTCCGTCAGGTTGAAGGCGACGAAGTTCTCCGAATGCAGCCCTTGCTGCTGCCAGTCCGGGTTGGTGCATTTGGCGCCGTTCATCACCACGAAGTCCGGCTCGAAGTTTGCCAGTTCGGCGTCGCTCGGGCGAATAAACATGTTTTTCACGAAGTGCGCCTGCCAGGCCACCTCGGTGATGAAGCGCACTTTCAGGCGCGTGTCGGCGTTGGCGCCGCAGAAGGCGTCCACCACGAACAAACGCTTGCCGGAGAGCTGGTTGCCCACCAGCGTTTTCAGATGCTGCCAGACTTCCGGGGAGAGCGGCTGGTTGTCGTTCTTGCCGGTGCCGTTGTCCGGCCACCAGACGGTATCGCGCGTGGTGTCGTCGCGCACGATGTATTTGTCCTTCGGCGAACGGCCGGTGAATTCACCGGTTGCGACGTTGACCGCGCCCAGCTGGGTGAGGGTGCCGCGTTCCAGCGGCGGCAGGTCTGCGCGGGTCTCTTCGGCGAACAGTAATTCATAGCTGGGGTTATAGACGACGTCGGCGGCCTGATGAATGCCGTAGCGAGCGAGGGTTTGTGGGGTAACAACGCGTGAAGACATATTCTACTTCCTTATGAGTCATATTATGCCTCTTTCCCGTGCGGTGCCGCGCGCAGGATTAAGGTTCGGATCAAGCTGACCGGATTCAGCTAATGCGTTTCCGGTTCTTTATTAATAAAGCAGGGGGCTTTTTCGCCCTCCTATAGCATAGCAGCGAATTTAAACCCGATTACTTTAATTACAAAATGCTGACGATAATTAATTAAAACTAACCTTGGCGGAGGGTCACAATATTGAATTCCGCCGGCGTAATTTAGTTTGGCATTTTTATTTTTTATCATATCGTCAGAGCTGTCTACTGTTTTATTTCTTATTAGAAAAAGCGAAATCCACAATAGGATTTTTCGTAATCATTTGTTTTTGCTTGGCTATGGCAGGATCGTTGCGCCAGGTGAATCTAACCGTACTGTACGCTTGTCAGCAGGGTGAATAATGAAACAGATAAATGCAGAACTGGCCTGTGATAAAAATACGGCATCGTCCGAATCCTCAGGATTAATTAATCAACTTCGTCAAATAGATATCGGTGCGGTACCGATCGCGCTGTTTATCACGATTTGCGCGATCGTGGCGATTTCCGCCTATGCCAACTTCCTGCCGAAGAATATGATCGGCGGCCTGGCGGTGATAATGACGCTGGGCTTTGCGCTGGCGCAGTTGGGAAAAAGCATTCCCGTGCTGCGCGATATCGGCGGGCCGGCCATTCTGTGTTTGATGGTGCCGTCGGTGCTGGTCTATTTCAATGTCTTCCAGCCTAACGTCATGGGCACCGTCCATTTGCTGATGAAAGACGCCAACCTGCTGTATTTCGTCATCGCCAGTCTGGTGGTCGGCAGCATTCTCGGCATGAATCGGGTGATCCTGATCCAGGGGATGATTCGCATGTTCGTGCCCTTGGTGGTCGGTACGGTGACGGCGGTGATCACCGGGCTGCTGGTGGGCAAGCTGTTCGGTTTTACCTTCTATCACACCTTCTTCTTCATCATCGTGCCGATCATCGGCGGCGGCATCGGCGAGGGGATTTTACCGCTGTCGCTGGCCTATTCGGCGATCCTGGGAGCGACGCCGGACGTCTACGTCGCGCAGCTGGCGCCGGCGGCGGTGCTGGGCAATATCTTCGCCATCGTGACCGCCGGGGTGCTGGCTCGCATTGGCATGCAGCGCAAGGCACTGAGCGGCGACGGCATGCTGATCCGCTCGGCGCAGGAGAACGCGATGTTCGCCATCAAGGAGCAAAGCGGCAACGTCGATTTCCAACTGATGGGCGGCGGTCTGCTGGTGATCTGCGCCTTCTTTATCGTCGGTGGCCTGTTCGAACACATCGTGCATATTCCCGGCCCGGTGCTGATGATCCTGTTCGCGGTGTTGTGTAAGTACTGCCGGGTGATCCCAGCCTCGATGGAAACCGGCGCGCACAGTTTCTATAAGTTCGTCTCCACGGCGCTGGTGTGGCCGCTGATGATCGGTCTGGGCATGCTGTACGTGCCGCTGGAAAGCGTGGTGGCGGTGTTCTCGATCGGTTATGTGGTGGTCTGCGGCTCGGTGGTGCTGTCGATGGGGCTGGTCAGTTTCCTGATTGCGCCTTACCTGAAGATGTTCCCGGTGGAAGCGGCGATCGTCACCTGTTGCCACAGCGGCCTGGGCGGCACCGGTGACGTGGCGATCCTGTCGGCGTCGAACCGCATGGGGCTAATGCCGTTCGCCCAAATCGCCACGCGCATCGGCGGCGCTTCCACGGTCATCGGCGCGACGCTGCTGCTCGGTTGGTTAGTCTGAGTCCAGAATTTCTTATGGATAGCCGGGGTTGGATTGCCCCGGTTTTTTTATGCGTTTCTTCCGCTTATCGTGATAATGCTGATGATTACCTTGAAAATCATTCGTATGGCGCAAATGCATAGTCGTACTTTATCTAAGAAAATTCTGTACTCGGCGAAAATGTGTCTATTCTTTTCTCTTAAGGGATTATCGTTCTCATTCAGAGTGCCGAGGGAAGGCGCCACCGCATTACCGATATCCCCGTATTGATTCAACACCGGGCCGCAGCCGTTCAGGCAATCCGCCAGTTGGGGCATCCCCCCGATTGAATTGACGAATATGGAGATAAGGTTATGTCATCAAGCAATGCTTCCGTTAAGGCCGAAGGCGTATTAGCCCTGCTGGGCGCTTATAAACCCGATGAAGACGACAGCATTACCGTGCTTCATCCGTCGAAAACGTTCGAAAACGCCGGCCTGGAGCTGGTGCGCGGCGATCGCAGTTGGCACGACAAGGGCGTGACCGACACGCCGGTCTCCCTGACCTTCAGCTTCTGGGAAAAGGCGCCGAGCAACATGCCGAGCATGGGCATCAGCGGCTTCAGCAGCTTTAACGCCGAACAGCGCGAGCAGGCCAAACTGTCGTTGCAGTCATGGTCCGACGTGGCCAATATAACCTTTACCGAAACCAGCAACACCGCCGCCGCCAACATCAAATTCGGCCTGTTCGACTACAGCTCGCGTGGCTCCTATGCCTTTGCGTATAACCCGGATACCTCGCCTTCGGTTGCCGGGCAAACCTGGTATAACGCCAAGAACCACACCTTCGTCAACAACCAGATCCATGAGAACGAGTACGGTCGCCAGACCTTCACCCATGAAATCGGCCATGCGCTGGGGCTGCAGCATCCGGGCGACTATAACGCCGCGCCGGGCGTCAGCATCACCTACGGCAAGGACGCGACCTATTTCGAGGACAGCCGCGCCCACAGCGTGATGAGCTATTTCAGCGAAAGCAACACCGGGCAGGACTTTAAAGGCGCGTACTCTTCCGGGCCGCTGCTCAACGACATCACGGCGATCCAGCATTTCTACGGCGCCAACATGAACACCCGCACCGGCGATACGATCTACGGCTTCAATTCCAATACCGATCGCGACTTCCTCACCGCCACCGGCGCGCAGGACAAGATTGTTTTCACCGCCTGGGATGCTGGCGGTAATGACACCTTCGACTTCTCCGGTTTTGGCCAGAATCAGCGCATCAACCTGAATGAAAAAGCGTTCTCGGACGTTGGCGGCCTGAAAGGCAACGTGTCCATCGCCGCAGGCGTAACGATTGAAAATGCCATCGGCGGATCGGGCAACGATGTGCTGGTGGGCAACGCCGCCGACAACGTGCTCAAGGGCGGCGCGGGCGATGATGTGCTGTATGGCGGCAAAGGGGCGGATCAGCTGTGGGGCGGCGCCGGCAAGGACACCTTCGTCTATTTCGCGGCGGATGAATCGACGGCGGCGGCACCGGATTGGATCCGCGACTTCGTGCGCGGTGAAGACAAGATCGATCTGACGCTGTTCAACACCGGCAGCGCGGACGGCATTCGCTTCGTCGATCAGTTCAGCGGCAAGGCGGGTGAAGCGATGTTGAGCTATGACGCGCAAAGTCACGTCAGCGACGTGGCGATCAACCTGGGCGGCGCTTTTGGCGCCAGCGATTTCCTGGTGAAAGTGGTGGGGCAGCCGCTGGATGCCGGCGATTTCGTATTGGCGTAATGTTGGCAACAAAAATAGGGCGTTTTGGGCAAAAACCCGACAATTCCTATTAATTCCGTCATATTAGCGTGACATAGTAGCGCGCAGAAGGCCGGGCTTGCATACCTCGGGCTTCTGTCGGATCGCCAACCTTTTCGGTTGGCGATTCATTTTCCGCCTTTCAACATGTTGATGGCGGCGCCGAGCAGGATGCGCCGTTCGATATCGTTGCTGTCCGCCAGCTGCCGCGCCAGATGTTTTTCCAGCGTTTCCACCGACAGCGCTTCGCCACGATGGCGCAGCTGCATCACGCCGTCGCCGATCAGGCGTGCGACCTCATCCCATACGGGTTTAATCTCCTGTTCCGAGAACGTCATGGCCTACCTCGGCTGGTTGATTTTTGCCCAATGTAGCAGCTGAACTGCGGCTTCGCTACCGGCCACCCAAAACAGGAAGCATAAAAAACAAGCCATCAGTATTTCTTCTGGTTTTTACGCTCAATACTGGCGGTGTCGAAAAGCAGGAGAAAACATCATGAACTGGGTCGAAACCTTGGCGGAGTACTACCGCCTCAGCCGCACGGGTGAAACGCAACATTGGCTGTGCCGCCGCTGGTTGCCACAAGGGGAAGCGCGTCTGGCCTATTTGCGGGAGTTGCTGGAGCCGACCGCGCCAGGGCGGCGGTGAGCAGGACGCCGGCGTGTAGCCGGCGTCGTTGCATGGGATTAACCGAAGGCGATCGCCGCCCAACGCAACAGCAGCAACGCCAGGCAGATCAGCAGCAGCACTACGACCATTTTACTGAGTTTGTTGCCCATGCGTTTTGTTGCCACGTTGCCTCCTTAACTGAAATACCACCCGCCGACGAGGGTGATGAGGAAAAGCGTCACCAGGGCGACGCCGTTGAGTAAATCGCTGAAGGTATCGTCAGCATCGATGTCGTCTTGCCGCATGTTGCCGCCTGGCGGTTGCCATTGGGTGAATAATGTCCACAGTATGCGCCCGGCAGCGCGGCAGGCACAGCGAAGAACGGTAAAAACTCGTAAAGGCGGCGGTGGCGGAACGCGCAGTCGCGCTTGCGACGGATGCAGACGGCCGGCAATACGTTGTACTATCCTGTCTGCATTGATGCATTTTTCCAAAAGGTATAATCATGGCGACGGCAATTCCACAGAAATACGAGCACCTTGAGCGCTGGGCGTTCGGCGATACCGAGCAGCAGGCCGATGAAGTGGTGCAATTGATCCTCAATGGCACCAAAACGGCCACCTGTTCCAACCTGGACGGCGAAGGGATCCCGCAGGCCGGCGATCTGTTCCTGGTGGTGGACGGCAAAGGTGAACCGGTCTGCGCGGTTGAACTGACCGCGGTGGAAATGAAAACTTACGATCAGGTCGATGAAGCGCACGCCTTTGCCGAAGGCGAGGGCGATCGTTCGCTGGCGCATTGGCGCAAAGAGCTGCAGCGTTTCTTCGAAGAGTACGATCTGTTCTCGCCGGACATGACGCTGGTGCTGATGAATTTCAAAGTCGTCGACAAGTTCTAAACGGATGCGCGCCGTTCCCTACGAATGCCAGTGGGCAAGCCCGGAGCTGGCCGCCGATCTGATCGCCGGCCGCATGACGCTGGCGCAAGACGAGAATTGGGCGCGCAGCGGCGCCCGCGATCGGGCGGAGTACGTCGAGTGGGCCAACCACGTGTGCGGCATGGCCTGCCTGAAAATGGTGCTGAGCCACCGCGACGGCGAAGCGCCACCGCTGCTGGAGCTGGCGCGGCGCAGCCTGCCTTACGGTGCCTATGTGCGCGAGGGGGAGCGGATAAAAGGGCTGATTTACGCGCCGTTCGTCGAGTACGTGCGCGAGCAGTTCGCGCTGCAAGCGGAGGTGAAGGTGGGGCTGGAGGCGGCCGAGTTATCGGCGCTGCTTAGCCAATACCGTTACTTTATCGCCTCGGTGCACCCCTCCATTCGCCGGCCCGAGAGCCTGCCGCCGCAGCGAGGCGGGCATCTGGTGCTGATCACCGCCGCCGATACGCAAAGCGTGACTTTCCACAACCCTTCGGGCGACAGCCCGGCGACGCGCGAGCGGGTACAGCTGCCGCTCAACCGCTTCACCCCTTTCTTTGCCGGCCGCGGCATCGCCATCGCATAAAAAAACGCGCTGTTTCCGATGAAAGCAGCGCGTCGTCAGCAGGCCCGGCGTATTTTCATGCCAGCCGCATCACCCAGGCGTCCGCCTGCCGATCGTAGTGCTGCTTGTACAGCAGCGACTGTTTGCCATCAAGGATCGCCGGAATGCTGGTGTGTTCATCCCAGCCGTCGAGCTGCATACACAGGTCCGGATCGGACTTGCAGGGAATGCTCAGGGTGCCGGCGCGGTCGGCGCCGGCGTGAAGATGCGCGTCATCGACCTCGAAGCTGCCAATTTTTACGACGGTTTTGCTCATGGGAACTCCTTGCTCAATGATGTGGTAGGAGGTTAGACCAGTGAGGCCATCGGTATGAGCATAGCCAAATGAGCAAAAAATGCCACATAAAAAATACATTCTGGCAACATTCTTCCTGAGCGGCTAGCGGCCAGGCTAATAGGTCACGACATAGCTGACGTTATCCTGATAGGTACCAACCGGCACTTCGGTCTGCGCCGGATTGATGGCGGCGGTAAAGGGAATGCTTTGCGCCAGGCCGGTGCCGGTGCCGCTTTGCGCGTTGGTGCTGCTCCACACGGTGCTGGTGTTGGGCAGGTAGATCTGATACTGCAGGAAGTTGCTGGTGCCGCTGAGCATTTGCCGCCAACCGGTGATGGGGTTGTTGCCGTTGGTAAAGTAGGAGCTGTATGACTGGGATTTGGTGCAGGTCAGGGTGATGCTCTGGTTGATCGGGTTGAATTGCCCCACCAGCGCCATGCTGCCGAAGTTGACGTTATTGGCGGTATTGATCAGGCAGCTTTTGGTGATGACTGCGGTGATGGTCACGGTGCTGGGTTGGTTGGTGCCGTCCCACCAGATACACAGCCCAATCAGGCCCAGGCCGCAAATATGGTAGTTCCACACCAGATTGATGGTGTCGGTATAGGTGCCGGCGCTGACGTTCGCACCCGCCACCGTTTTGATATACACCGGAAAGTTGACGTTGGAAGAGATCAGGATCAGCGACAGCAGGTTCAGCGAGCTGTAGTCGATGGTCTGGCCGACGCTGTAGGGGTATTGGTAGTTGGCATCCGGGTAGATGAGATAGGAAATTTTATCGCCGGAGCCGTTGCCGTTCAGCAGGGCCATATTGTTGGTGGTGGAGGCGATCTTGACCGTGACGGTGTTTTGCGTCAACAGATTGAGCCCCAGCCCGGTACAGTTGAGCCCGGCGGTACCCTGGGCGCTGATCTGGCCGTTGTAGACGGCGAAGGAGTTGCTGCTGGGCAGGGTCACCGTGCCGTTGGTGGTGGCGCAGTCCGCCAGCGCGCGTTGCCCGCACAGCAGCAGCAGCGCCGCCAAAAGAATTTTCACTTGCCGAGACATCGTTCTTCTTCTCCGTGTGTTATTGGCAGACGAGGGGACCGACGCGCTGTAGCCCCTGCGGATTGGCCAGGCTGAAGCTGACCTGGCACGGCGCGCCACCGTCGGCTGGGATCACGCTCAGCCGGTTGTGCTGCTGCACCGGGTCGATATAGGTCATGCCATCCCACCCGACGTAGCTTTGTTGATTGCTGCCGATCACCGCCACCTGGCTGCCGTTGGCCAGCGGTTTGCCTTGCGTATCGACCAGCTCCACGTCGGCGGCGGAAAGGCGCTGGACGGGGAATTCGACCAGGTAGCCACTGTGATCGCGAATGGCGACGGTTTTTTCTACCGACGGCAAATTGACGTCCGCCGGCAGATTGAGCGGATCAATCTGGAATTTGGCGTGGTAATACGAAGTGACGGTGGGCACCAACAGGTAGCCTTTGTCGTTGGTGACGCCGATGCGCTGGTTCTCGTAGCTGACCGGAATACCTGCGTAGCCGTTGGTCGAAACCAGGGCAAAGGCGTCGTTGATGGTGTTGGTGGCGTATACGCCGCCGTTCATCGCCACCAGCGAACCGCTGACTTCGCCCCAGCGGGTGTAATCGTTACGGTTGCCGTACAGCCCGGCGCGGGTTTCCAACAGCGAGGTGCGCCAGGTCAGGTCTGCCTGGCGGTAATCGCTGTCGCTGCCTTGACCGCCGGCGTAGGCCAGGTTCCAGCCGAAACCGCCGTCGGTCGGCGCGGCGCGGCTGTACGCGACGCGTTCGCTCCAGCGGTTGCCGGCGTCGCGGGCGGTACTGACGTTAGCGGTGCCCCAGGCATCGAACGGAATGCTGATCTGCAGCTGCGAGCTGTAGCCGTCGCCGCCGATCTCGCGGTTCGCCGAGGCGTACAGGCTGATATTGCGCCACAGCGTCAGGCTGTACGACAGGTTGACCAGGCGGGTGCGTTGGCCGATGGCGTCGCGCACGTCGAAATAACCGGCGCCCAGGCTGCCGAAGCGGCTCAGGCCGATGCTGCCGGTCAGTTGATCGGTGCGGCGGCTCAGGCGGTAGCTGCTCTTGTAGGTGGAGAGGTCGCCGAAGTCCGCGCTGCGCAGTACCCGTTGGGCATTGAGGCTGAAATATTGGTTGCTGTAGGTATAGCTCAGGCTGGTCTGATCGCCGTGGCGGCCGGTGTACTGATAAACCGGCCCGGCATCCGGTTGCTGTACCGGTTGGCCGGTGATCGGATCGTAATAAAGGGGCGTGACCGGCGGGGCGTTGAAGGCATCGCTGCCCGCCTGGCTGTAACTGTAGGAGGCGTTGAGGACCCCTAACTGCCCCAGGCGCACGCCCGCGCCGGCGCCGGTGACCGCCAGCTCAGCTGCGCCTTCCGCCCGCCCTTCGAGCGTCAACCAATCGGTGACGCCGTAACGCCCGCTGCCGCTGGCCACCCATTGGCCGTAGTCTGCGGAACGGTAGCCGTAATTTTGACGCAGCGCCCCTGCCGACAGGCTGAAATCGCTTAGCCCGGCCTGCAGCAGCGAGCTGGCGACATAGAACGGCACCGTGGTGCTGATCTGGCGGCCGAGCGCGTCGGTGGTGACCACCGTCGCCTGGCCGGCGCCGTTGATGTAAGGCACGGTATTCAGGGTGAACGGGCCGGGGTTCACGCTGACGGAGGTATTCTTGTAGCTGTTGATGTACAGATCGACGCTGCTCGGCACGGCGGCCTGGCCGGAGAACTGCGGCAGCGGATAGGTAATCAGATCCGGCCGCGTGGCGAAGTTGCGCGCCACCTGCAGGCCGCCGATGCGCACCGAACTGGTCCAGGGCAGCGAGCCGGTCGTGAGATCGCCGGCGGTATAGCTGAGCATGGTGTCGTCGTCGCTGTAGCGCCAGCTGCTGTCGTAGCGGATATAGCGATTGTTCTGCTGTGCGGCGGTCTCGCCGTTGAAGCTGCTGCGGAAAATGCCGGTGTTGGCGATAACGCCGAAGCCGTCGAACAGCCGCTGTTCGCTCCAGGCGGAAAAATAACCCGGATTGCCGCGCCCGCCGCTCTGGCTGACGTAGGCGTCGTAATTCAGCAAGAAACCCAGGCTGCTTTGCGCCGGCAGCCGCTGTTCTGGGTTGGCGTCGCCGAGGGTTTGCTTGGGCAGCCAGTCGTTGGGCACCGAGATCAACAGCTGCTGCGTTTCGCCGCTGTAGGTGACGTCGACCTTATCCAATTGATCGACGGCGATCTCTTTCGCTTGCTTGTCCGCCACCGGCAGGCCGGCGTCGCTCAGTTGCTGCGGCGTCAAATAGTAGTGGCCGCCGCGGTAGGTGACCGGCACCACTTTGCCGGTCTGGCGGCCGTTCACCACCGGCTCCAGATACAGCGTGGTGTCCGGCATGCTGATGGCGCTGGGCGGCGGCGGAAGGTCGTCGGCGGCGGCGTGCGGCGGCCACAGCTCCACCGCCATATAAAGTACGGCCAGGGCCAACGGCTTGAGCTGCATGCCGCGCGTGGCCGGCGACGAGATCCGCTTCACCTGCACCTCAGGCTCAGTAAGACGGAATGGTTACGGGTTGCTTATTGTCATTGACCATCGCCTGCAGCTTGCCGGCGGCGAAACTGCCCGAAGGCGGCAGGGCAAAGCGCATTTGCGAACCCGGCAGCACATAGCCCAGCAGCCCGTTGTTGAGCGGCTTGCCCTGGATGCTGACCTGCGACAGGCGGGCGTGCACGATGCCGTCGTTGCGCACGTCGAGCCAGCGCTGGCTGTTTTGCTGCAGCAGCCGATAGCTGAGCTTCGGCTGGTTGGCGGTGGCATAGTCGCGCGGGTGTTCGAAGTCTTGCTTGGTCCAGACGCCTTTGCCGCTGACGAACAGCGGCACCGAATAACGCATCTGGAATTTCAGCCCCATCTGCGCACCCTTGTCGGGCGCCGCGCCGTCTTTATCCTTGATGGGCACTTCGTCAACCAGTATCCGGTAAGCCCGCTCTTGCCCGGCGGCGACCGGGGTCTGCTTGATCAGGCGAATCAGCTGGCGTTTGCCGGGGAGAATGGTGGCGACCGGCGGGCTGGCGACCACTTCGCTCTGGTTGCGGTAGTCGTCCTTACCGCCGGTTTGTTGCCAGCCGAGCACGCGGATTTGCATATAGACCGGTTTGCTGTCGCGGTTTTCCAGCCACAGGGCCGTCGCCTGCTGGTTGTCTTCAATCGCCGGATCGATAGGCCAAATCAGAATGGAGGCGGCGGCGAAGGCCTGCGGTTGACCGGCTAACAGCAATCCTGCCAGCAGGGGCAGGCGGAGCAGAGTACTACGCATAATGTGATCCTTTTTAAAAGCTCAATAACTCACCGTCACTAAGACCGTATCGTTGTAGGTGCCGCTGGTGGGCAAGGTGCTGCTCGCCATTAAACTGGCGTAGATTTTTATTTCTTGCGTACTGCCGGTGGAGGAGACGGTTTGGACGGCGCCGCCGTTGCCGCCGTCGCCCCACAAAACGGCGTAGTTGGCATCCTGGTAGAGCTGGTAAACCAGCGTTTCCGAGGTCACCGAGTTCAACAGTTTTCGCCCGCCGGCGATGGAGCCGGTGACGTTATTGCCGACGTTCAACCCCAGGGTGACGCTGAGCCCGGGATTGCAGCGGATCAAAATGGAGCCGGCGCCGGCGCTAGAGACGATTTTTATCGGGCTGCTCAAGGACGCCACCTGGCCGAAGCTCATGCTGCCGAACGAGGTAACGTTGGTGACGCCGCTGCCGAGTACGCAGCCTTTGATGATCGAAGCGTTGACCGTGAAGCCCTGGCTGACGGTATCGGCACGGGCCGTCGGGGCGCCGATCAGCGCCGCCAGCAGCAGGGTGCGCAGCGTTCCGTTAATCACCAATTTATCGTCACCTGCACCGTATCCGTATAGTTGCCCGTCGCCGGCGTCGTTTGTACCGGGATCATGCCGTACACCGGCAGCCAGACGCTTTGGCCGGTGGCGGTCTGGGTGACGCCGGTGACGTTATCCCAGACGGTGGCGTAGCTGGCGCTGGTATACAGGTTGTAGTTCACGCGGGCGCCCGCCGCGCTTTGCAGATAGCGTGCGGCGGTATTGCCGCTCTGTCCGCCGCTGAGCAGCACCGTGTAACTGGTGCCGTTGTTGCAGTTGATCTGCAGTGCGCCGGCGTTCGCCTGGCCGGTCACCTTTATCGCCGTATTGAGGAAATAGACCGTGCCGAAGTTAAAGGTGCCGAATGTGGTGTTGCCGCCGCTGGTGGTGCCGGCGACGCAGGACTTGACCAGGGTGGCGCTGACGCCCACCGTCGCGGTGCTGACGTCGGCGCGGCAAACGCCCGCCAACGACAACAGCATGCAGGTGACGGCCAGGCGCGTCATGTTTACCAGGTGACGGTCATGGTGACGGTATCGCTGTACGCACCGGCCGCCGGGGTGGTGCCTGCCGCAGGTACCAGGCCGTAGACGATCAGCGGCACCGCCGAACCGGTGCCGGTGCCGGTCAGCACGCCGGTGGTGCTGTTCCACGGCACGGCGTGGGCGCTGTCCTGGTAGAGGTTATAGCTGATATAGGCCGGTACGCTGCTGGCCATGCGCCGCTGGCTGCCGGTCGCGTTGAGGCCGTTGTCCAGCGCCACGGTGTAGTTGGTGCCGGTGGTGCAGTTCAGCCCCAGCGTGCCGGTGCCGCCGCTGCCGGTGGCGCTGGCGGTGATGACGTTAGCCAGTGAGGAGTAGGTGCCGAAGCTGATGGAGCCGAAGCTGTTGGTGGTGCCGGAGCTGGTGCCGCCGGTGACCACGCAGCCGGCGCCGATGGTCAGGGTGACGCCCAGCGTGCCCTGAATGGTGCCCGCCGCGTAGGAGGTGCCAGAGGCGCACAGCAGAAGCGCTGCCGAGGTTAATGCCGCCAGAGTCTTTTTCATCGTGGTTCCTTGCCGTAGTAGAGAAGCCTGCCAAAAAGCCCGAAAAATGAGTCAAATGCATTAATCTATTTACAGATTAATTAATAGAATAAGAACGTGAGAATGTCGCGCTAAAAGATTAAAAACTTTATTTATTTTTAACCGCGATCGCAGGTTTGCTGCGGCGGCCGTGTCACCGGGCATGAACATGAAGGGGATATTGATAAGGTGAGTGGGAATATTATTACTTAATGAATAACGGAGCGCACTGACGGCGCTCCGTTGACGATGAAACTCACCAGGTGACGGTCATGGTGACGGTATCGCTGTAGACGCCCGCCGCCGGGGTCGTTCCCGCGGCAGGCACCAGGCCGTAAACGATCAGCGGCACCGCCGAGCCGGTACCGGTACCGGTCAGCGTGCCGGTGGTGCTGTTCCACGGCAGAGCGTGGGCGCTGTCCTGATAGAGGTTGTAGCTGATGTAGGCCGGCACGCTGCTGGCCATGCGCCGCTGGCTGCCGGAGGCGTTGAGGCCGTTGTCCAGCGCTACGGTATAGTTGGTGCCGGTGGTGCAGTTCAGCCCCAGCGTGCCGGTGCCGCCGCTGCCGGTGGCGCTGGCGGTGATGACGTTGGCCAGCGAGGAGTAAGTCCCGAAGCTGATCGAACCAAAGTCGTTGGTGGTGCCGGAACTGTTGCCGCCGGTGACCACACAGCCGGCACCGATGGTGATCGTCACGCCCAGCGTGCCCTGAATGGTGCCCGCTGCGTTGGCTGTGCCACTGATGCACAGCAGAGGTGCTACCGAGGTCAAAACCATCAGAGTTTTATTCATCATGATTCCTTGCCGTGTCAGAGAAAGCCCGCAAAAACGCCACCCAGAGCTGAGTTGAACGCATTAATTTACTTACATTTAAATTAATAGGATAAGAACGCGAAATTGTCTTGATCAAAGGCTAAAAACTTTTTTCTTTTCCGGCGGGGATATACGGACGGGGAGGTGGAATAGTGCAAATTGGAAATGATTAGAATAATAATGAATGGCGATAGGAATATTATTAGCATTATTTTGGCGCCGGGGAAGGCGGTTCCCCGGCACCGGAGCGATTACAGGTGAAAATCCAGCGCGCCGTCGCGCACCAGCTCGCGCGGCAGGTTGTTCTTGATGCGGCTGCCGATGCGCTTGGCGATGCCCAGCGGCTGGCCCTGGTAGGTGACGATGCATTCATCGCCGGCCGGCGGCTGCTCCGGGTAGAGATCGCGGCCGTGATACCACTCTTGCGCCAGCGCGGCGTCCAGCTCGAAATGCGTTTTGCCGCCGGTGCCGGCCAGCGCGATCGCCGCCTCGTGCTGCCAGCGGAAACCTTTCGGGAAACGTTCCGCCAGCTTGAGGCCGATACGTGAGAAGCGCACTTTACCGAACAGCGGTTCCAGCTCGGCCGGGAACAGCCAGAGCTCCTTGTCGCGCTCCCACAGCCGGCTGTCATCGCCCCAGGTTAAGCCGGATGCGGCGGCGGCTTGGGCGACCAGCGCCGCCTCTTTGCCGGACAGCGGGCTGAACGGGAATTTACCCACCTTGTAGGTCGGCTTCGCCAACGGCGCCACGGCGCGCTGTTTGCGCAGGCGGGCGACGAAAAAGCCTTCGCTGTCGTAAATCTGCGGGAAGACGTGCAGGAAGCCTTCGGCAGTCAGCGCCTTGTCGGCGCCGGGGAACAGCGCACCCAGCGGCTCGACGCTGACCGCGTCGCCGTAGGTGTCCAGCAGCCAGCGCACCACCTGCTGGTTTTCCTGCGCATTGAGCGTGCAGGTGGAGTAAACCATCACGCCGCCCGGAGCCAGCGCATGAAACGCGCTGTCGATCAGTTCGCGTTGGGTGGCGGCGATTTCGGCCACGCTCTGTGGCGACCAGTTGCTCATGGCGTCCGGATCCTTGCGCACCACGCCTTCGCCGGAGCAGGGGGCATCGAGCAGAATGGCGTCGAAGCTCTCCGGCAGCGCGGCGCCGAACACCCTGCCGTCGAAGTGGGTCAGCGCGGCGTTCTTCACGCCGCAGCGGCTGATATTGGCGTGCAGCACTTTTACCCGGCTGGCGGAGTATTCGTTGGCGACGATGCCGCCCTGATTGCCCATTAACGCGGCGATTTGGGTGGTTTTGGAGCCTGGTGCCGCCGCCACGTCCAGCACCCGATTCGGCACTGCGCCGCCCGCGAACAGCGCGCTGACCGGCAGCATTGAACTGGCCTCCTGAATGTAGAACAGGCCGCTCAGGTGTTCGGCGGCGCTGCCCAGACGCAGTTCTTCATCGTCGCGCTCGATCCAGAACCCTTCCGCGCACCAGGGGATGGGCTCCAGTCGCCAGTCGTAATCCTGCACCAGCGCCAGGAAGTCGGCGACGCTGATTTTCAGCGTGTTGACGCGCAGGCTGCGGCGCAGCGGGCGCTGGCAGGCGGCGATAAAATCGTCCATCGCCAGCTCGGCGGGCATGATGGCGCGGGTGGCGTCAAGGAAAGCGGGGGGCAGAAAAACGGCGGTGGATTTGGCCACGGGGCGAACTCTCAGGGTGCAATAAAGACAAGGGCGAGAGTTTATCACAAAGCGGAAAAAAACAGGGCCCGGCAATGCCGGGCCCTGAGGAAAATGCGAAATTTAATCGCGCGGAATGGCGGTGCCCCAGGTTTTCCAGTCCTTCGGCTCTTCCGGATTCAGCAGGAAGTGTTTGTTCGGCGTCGCTTTCGGCGCTAGCGGAATGGTCGGCGGCGTGGCGAAGGCGATACCGCCGCGGATGAACTGCTGGAAGGTGCCGCTCTTGATCACGCCGCCGGTCAGGCCGAACTGCAGGTTGTACCCCGAAGCCAGCCAGAACACGCTGTTGTTGCGCACCAGATGCTGATACTTCTTGCTGATGCGCAGCGCGACATGCACCCGGTCTGACATGGCGCCAAGGTAGAAGCCGGTGATGGTGCCGACCTCCACGCCGCGGAACAACACCGGCGTGCCGATCTGCAGCGAGCCGGTTTCGGCGGCGTCGAGCACCACGCTCAGGCCGTCGAGATAGCGCGAGTCGGTGATGCTGGCCTGCTGCAGTTCGAAGGTGCGCAGCTCGCGGCCGCGCCCCGGCTCCACGTTGATATAAGGCTGGAGCAGGGTATCGAGGTTGCTGACGCCGGCGGCGGAGATCTCCGGCGAGACGATCGAGAAGCGGCTACCCAGACGCGCGAAGGTCTGCACGTATTCCGGATACAGCACCGCTTTGGCCAACACTTCGTTGCGCTCCGGCGCCAGCTGCAGCGACTCCACCTGGCCGACGTCGATGCCGAGGTAGCGCAGCGGCATGCCCGCCGACAGCTTGCTGGCGTCGTAGGTTTTCAACGTGATTTGGCTGCCCACCGCGCGAGCGGCGGTTTCGCTGGCGTACAGCACGCGGTTGGCGCCCTTGTTGAGCGTCACGCCCTGCAGGTTGTCGAAGCTGATGGCGCCTTTCAGCGCACGGTTAAGCGGCGAAGCCTGCACCGTCAGCCCGCTGCCGTTGAGCTGCACCTTGGCGCCGCCTTCGGCCCAGAAGATGCTTTCACGGGTCAGCAGCTTGCGGTATTCCGGGCTGATGTAGACGTCCACCTCAAACTCGTTGGCCTTTGGCCGCACGTTGACGATTTCGCCCACCTGGAATTTGCGATACAGCACCACCGAGCCGGCCTGCACGTCCGGCAGGCTGGTGGCGCTGAGGGTCAGGGTGGTGGCCGGGGCGTTGCCGACGATGCCTTCCTCGGCTTTCTCACTGTTGGCGTACAGCGGGTATTGGCCGCCCGGTTCCCCCTTGCTGCCGGGAATAATGCGCACGCCGCCGTCTACCCACTCCTGGGCGCTGGCGCCGAGCACTTCCATGCCGTCGATGCCCAGCTTGACGTCGAGGCGGCTGTTGACCACGAATTTGCTGTCTTTGTGCAGCAGGCCGCGATATTGGGCGTCGATGGCGGCGGTGAACACCACGCCGCCGGCGGTCAAGGTGCGGCTCAGGATCTGGCCGACTTTCACGCCGTGCACCACCAACGGCTGCCCCACGTCGATGCCGTAGCTTTGCGGCGCATTCAGCGTGACGGTCAGCACGCCAGGCTGTTGCAACAGCGTCTCGCTGCTGTCCAGCACGTTGAAGCGCTGCTGCGGCTCGCCTTCACCCGGCACCAGCTCCAGCGTGGTGCCGGTCAGCAGCTGGCTGAGCTTGGCGTCGTTGAGGCTGATGCGCGGGCTGCGCATCACGATGCGGGTGCCGCTGCGCATCAGATCGACCACCGAAGGATCGATGGTCAGTTCACCGACCACTTTGCTGTCCTGCTGCAACGTCAGCTTGGTCAGGGTGCCGACCTGCAGCCCTTGGTACATCAGCGGCGTGCGGTTTTCACTCAGGTTGTTGCCGCTCGGCAGATCCAGCAGGATATTGACGCCGCGCTGGCTGTGGGCCAGATCGGGATACAGGGCATAGCTCTGGTCACCCTTGGCCTGCTGGCCATCGGCCGGCGAATCGAAGGCGATGGCGCCGTTGACCAGCGCTGCCAGGCTCTCCATCTGTACCGTCGCGCCGGACAGGCTGAAATCGCCCTTGAAGCCGGAGACGTTCCAGAAGCGGCTGTTGTTTTTCACCAGATGGGCGAAGCGGCGGTCGATCAGTACGTCGATGGTCACGCCCTTATTGCCTTCGCTGATGGTGTAGTCGTACACCTTGCCGACCGGGATTTTACGGTAGTAGACCAGCGAGCCGCTGTTGAGCGAGCCCAGATCGTCGGCGTGCAGATGGATCATCAGCTCGCCGGTGTTCAGGCGGTATTTCGGCTGGGTATCGAGCGCGGCGAAGTGGGTTTGCGCCTTGCCGCTGCCGGGCATCATGCCGATATAGTTGCCGCCGACCAGCGCATCGAGCCCGGAGACCCCGGCCAGCGAAGCCTTGGGGGTCACCAGCCAAAACTGGGTGCCTTCGCGCAGCGAGTCTTCCAGATCGCTTTTGATGCTGGCTTCCACCACGATGCTGCGCAGATCTTTGCTCAGGCTGATCTTCTGCACCGTGCCGACGTCAACGCCCTGGTAGCGCACCGGCGTGCGGCCGGCGACGATGCCCGCCGCCGATTGGAAGTCGATGGTGACGGTGGTGCCGCGTTCCTGGAAATTGTTATAGACCAGCCACCCGGCGATCAGCAGGGCGATGAACGGCAGTAACCAGAACGGTGAAATGCGGCGTTTGTTCTTGACCCGCGCTTCAGTCGGTGTAGTCGGCGTTTCCTGTTGCATGTGCATCCCAAATCAATCGGCTATCCAGCCACTCAACGGCAAGAATAGTCAAAATGACCGCCGAGCCAAAGTAAAAAGCGGCCGGTCCCATAGTAAAAGATAACAGCTGGTCGCGGTTTACCAGCGACATCATCAAGGCGATAACGAACAGATCCAGCATTGACCAGCGGCCGATCCAGATGACCAGGCGCAGCAGACGAATGCGCGTCTTCAGGCTGTGCGAGGTTTTGAAGTGAATGCTGAACAGCAGCGTGATCAGCACGATCACCTTGGTAAAGGGCACCAGCACGCTGGCGATGAACACGATGGCGGCGATCGGCACGTTGCCGGAGGTGGCCAGCGAGACCACGCCGGAGAAGATGGTGTCTTCGAGCCGTGCGCCGTTGGCGTAAATGATCGAAATCGGCAGCAGGTTGGCCGGTATCAGCAGGATCATCGCTGCGATCAGCGCCGCCCAGGTTTTCTGCAGGCTGTAGGGCTGGCGGTGGCACATCGGCACGTGGCAGCGCGGGCAGCGGCCGCGCGCGTCGGGGTAGCCGGTATAGTGGCAGGACAGGCAAATATGCAGCGCCGCCGGTGGGCCTTCCGGCTGCTCCTGCGGGTAGTAACGCTCCCACAGCTGCTCTAGGTTGGCGTGGATCAGCGTCAGGATGCTGAGCAGGGTGAGCGACAGGTAGGCGATCAGCGCGCTGCCCGCCTGGATGTCGGCATAATCCTGCACCTTGATCGCCGCCACCGCCATGCCGATCAGATAGATGTCCAGCATCACCCACTCTTTCAGCCGCTCCAACATCAGCAGCACCGGGCGCAGGTTCATGCCGAGCGCGTGGCCGAAGCGCAGGTAGAGCAGCGACAGCGCCAGCGTCAGTGGGGCGCCGAGGGTACAGAACGCCACCATGCTGGCGGTCAGCGGATCGCCCTGACGGCTCATCTGCCAGATGCCCTCCAGCAAACTGGCGTCGATGCGCGTGCCGAGCAGGCGGATGCTGATCAGCGGTTCGGTGAAGGCGAACGGCATCAGCAGCAGCATGGCGATCGCCATGGCGGTCAGGCGCGTCATCGACCAGTCGCGGCCGCTCACCACCTTGGCGTTGCAGCGCGGGCAATAGGCGGCCTGATTGCCGCTGAGCGGCGGCAGCACGAACAGCAGGTCGCACTCACAGCAGCGCTGGTGGCGCGCTTTGGAAAGGGGGGCGGTGATCGCGTGTATTTTCATCTTTGACAAGTAGCTGCCCTTGAGCCCGCCGGAACTGTCAGCGTAGCTGAAAAATAAACCGGCCGCGTCACCGGCGATCGGGCGCCGGACGGTAAAACGAGGTAAACCGGGATTCTGAGCGGCAAACATACCCCGAGCGGCAGGGTTTTGTGAAGCAACAGATGATTAACCTTGTGGCTATACGCATTTAATGCTTATTTTATAGGGCCTAAGCTTTGGGCTTCTGGCCATCTTCACTGTTTCAATGGTTATTACATGACAAAAGAACAATTCTACGCGGAATTAAAACGTGACCTGAGCGCGTTGCTCGGCGGGGAGACCAACTTTATCGCGGCGCTGTCCAACGCCAGCGCGTTGATCAACGAGCGTCTGGATGACGTGAACTGGGTCGGTTTCTATCTGATGGATGGCGACCAGCTGGTGCTGGGGCCGTTCCAGGGCAAGATCGCCTGCGTGCGCATCCCGGTGGGCAAGGGCGTGTGCGGCACGGCGGTGGCGGAAAATCGCGTGCAGCGCGTCGGCGACGTGCATGCGTTCCCGGGCCATATCGCCTGCGATGCGGCCAGCAATGCGGAAATCGTGCTGCCGTTGGCGGTTGGCGGCCGGGTGATCGGCGTTTTGGATATCGACAGCACGGTTTATCAACGCTTCGACGAACAGGATGAAGCGGGCCTGAAAGCAGTGGTGGCGGGGCTTTGTGAGCAACTGGAACAGTGTGACAGTGCGAAATATGTGACTGTAGCGGCAAGTTGATCGACGGTTAACGTGGCAATTACCGATGGCGTCATTATAATGACGCCTGTTCATGCCTGTGGCTTGTTGGCAATACCGTTGTAATCAGGAAATTTCATGGAAAATCAACCTAAGTTGAACTCTAGTAAAGAAGTCATTGCTTTTCTTGCCGAGCGTTTTCCGCTCTGCTTTAGCGCCGAAGGCGAAGCTCGTCCGCTGAAAATCGGTATTTTTCAGGATTTGGTAGAGCGCGTGCAGGGGGAAGAGAATCTCAGCAAAACGCAATTGCGTTCTGCCCTGCGCCTGTACACTTCAAGCTGGCGTTACCTGTACGGCGTCAAAGTTGGCGCGCAGCGCGTCGACCTGGACGGCAATCCGTGCGGTGAACTGGAGCAGCAGCATGTCGATCATGCTCGCCAGCAGCTTGAAGAAGCCAAAGCGCGCGTTCAGGCACAGCGTGCCGAACAAAACGCCAAAAAACGTGAAGCCGCCGGTGAATCTGCCGATGCCGCGCCACGCCGTCCGCGCCCAGCCGGTAAAAAGCCTGCTGCACGTCGCGAAGGCGGAGCCGCGCCGGAAAACCGCAAGCCGCGCCCACAAACTCGCCCACAGCCAGCTCGTCAACCTCGTGCAGCAAAAGAGGAAAACCAGCCGCGTTATGCGCCAGTCACGGATATCTCTAAACTGCAAATTGGCCAGGAAATCAAAGTCAGAGCAGGCAAGAGCGCGATGGATGCTACCGTACTCGAAATCGCTAAAGATGGCGTACGTGTGCAGCTCTCTTCCGGTCTGGCGATGATTGTGCGCGCAGAACACTTGCAGTTCTGATACGGAGGCCAACCAAGGCATGAACAAATTCGTCAGATTAACAGCGATTGCAGGGCTGCTGTGGGCGGGTGTCAGTTACGGCGCGGAAACAGCCAACATCCGCATCGGCCAACTGCCCCAACTGCAACAGGAACCCCAGCACGCTACGGTGAGTGAGCGCGTGACCTCGCGCTTCACTCGCTCTCATTACCGCCAGTTCGCCCTCGACGCGGAGTTTTCAGGCAAGATCTTCGATCGCTACCTGAACATGCTGGACTACAACCATAACGTGTTGCTGGCCTCCGACGTGGCGCAGTTCGCCGGCAAACGCAATCAGGTTGGCGAAGAGCTGAAAACCGGCAAGCTGGATACCTTCTACGCGCTGTTCAATCTGGCGCAGAAACGCCGTTTCGAGCGTTACACCTATGCGTTGTCGCTGCTGGACAAGCCGATGAACTTCACCGGCAACGGCACTATCGATCTCGACCGCAGCAAAGCGCCGTGGCCGAAAGACAAGGCCGAGCTGGATAGCCTGTGGGATGCGAAAGTCACCTATGACGAGCTGAACCTCAAGCTGACCGGCAAGACCGACAAAGAAATCCGCGACACGCTGACCAAGCGTTATCAGTTCGCCATCAAGCGCCTGACGCAAAGCAACAGCGAAGACGTCTTCCAGCTGGCGATGAATGCCTTTGCGCATGAAATCGACCCGCACACCAACTATCTGTCTCCGCGCAACACCGAGCAGTTCAACACCGAGATGAGCCTGTCGCTGGAAGGCATCGGTGCGGTGCTGCAGATGGATGACGACTACACCCTGATCAACTCGATGGTGCCGGGCGGCCCGGCGGCGAAGAGCAAGGCGATCACCGTGGGCGATCGCATCGTCGGCGTCGGCCAGGCCGGCAAACCGATGGTGGACGTGATCGGCTGGCGCCTGGACGACGTGGTGTCATTGATCAAAGGGCCGAAAGGCAGCAAGGTGCGCCTGGAGATCCTGCCGGCCGGCAAGGGCACCAAAACCCGCGTGGTCACCCTGACCCGCGAGCGCATCCGCCTGGAAGACCGCGCGGTGAAAATGACCATCAAGACCGTCGGCAAAGAGAAGGTGGCGGTGTTCGACATCCCAGGCTTCTACGTCGGTCTGACCGATGACGTGAAAGTGCAGCTGCAGAAGATGGCCAAGCAGAACGTCAAGAGCGTGATCATCGATCTGCGCACCAACGGCGGCGGCGCGCTGACCGAAGCGGTGTCGCTGTCCGGCCTGTTCATTCCGAGCGGCCCGGTGGTGCAGGTGCGCGACAACAACGGCAAAGTGCGTGAAGACGCCGACACCGATGGCGTGACCTACTACAAAGGCCCGCTGGTGGTGCTGGTCGATCGCTTCAGCGCCTCCGCCTCCGAGATCTTCGCGGCGGCGATGCAGGATTACGGCCGCGCGCTGATCGTCGGCGAGCCGACCTTCGGTAAAGGTACCGTGCAGCAGTACCGTTCGCTGAACCGCATCTACGATCAGATGCTGCGCCCTGAGTGGCCGGCGCTGGGGTCGGTGCAGTACACCATTCAGAAGTTCTACCGCGTCAACGGCGGCAGCACCCAGCGCAAAGGGGTGACCCCGGACATTCTGATGCCGACCGGCGTCGATCCGGCGGAAACCGGCGAAGCGTTTGAAGACAACGCCATGCCGTGGGACAGCATCAATGCGGCGACCTACAGCAAGACCGGCGATATGGCGCCGTTCGAGCCGGAGCTGCTGAAAGATCACCAGCAGCGCATCGCGCAGAATCCGGAGTTCCAGTACATCGCGCAGGATATCGCGCATTACAAGGCGCTGAAGGATAAACGCAACATCGTGTCCCTCAATCTGGCCGTGCGCGAGAAAGAGAACCACGATGACGATGCGACCCGTCTGAAACGCATCAACGAGCGCCTGGAACGTGCGGGCAAGAAGCCGCTGAAATCGCTCGACGATCTGCCGAAGGATTACCAGGAACCGGATCCGTACCTGGATGAAACCGTGCATATCGCGCTGGACCTGGCTCATCTGGAAAAAGATCAGCCCGCTCAGCAGCCAACGCCGGCCAAATAAGGCCGCGTCAGGCAGGATGAAAAACGCACCCTCGGGTGCGTTTTTTTATGGCCGCGTTACGTGCTGCTCAGACGGCTTTCTTGCGGTGGCGCAGCCCGAGCCGGATGCAGGAAACCACCACCAGCAGGCAGCCGATCAGCGACAGCAACAGCGGGACTTCGTGCCAGAACAGCCAGCCCCAGGCAATATTGAAAACGATGCCGATATAGCGCACCACCGAGACCACGATCAGGTTATCGGAGGAAAAGGCCTGGGTTAAGACAACCTGTCCCAACAGCGATACCAGGGCGATGGCGAGCAGGATGGCAAACTGGTAGACGTTGGGCCAGACGAAGGCGTTCCACATCAGCGGCAGCGAGATCAGCGTCGCGATAAACAGGAAATAGAACACGATCTCGTAGTTGTGGTGGCGCTTGCTGAGCTTGTTGACCGACAGATAGGCGATAGCGGCGAACACCGCGCTCATCACGCCGACCAGCGACGCCAGGGTATACGTTGAGAAATGCCACGGCCGCACCAGCAGTACGGCGCCGATGATGACCAGCGCCAGCCAAAATGCGGTGTTGGCGCTGATCCGTTCTCGCAGCACCAGCAAGGAAAGCAGAATGGAGAAAAACGGCGACAGGTAGGCTAGCATGCTGGCGTCGGCCAGCGTGAGGTGGGCGATGCTGTAAAAATAACAGATGAGATACAGCCCACCCATAGTGCCTCGTAATACCAGCAGCGGCCGGTCCTCGCGGCTGAAGGCGACGCCGTGGCGATACATCAGCAGCAGAACCAGCAGGCAGCCGATGCTGCTGCGAAAGAACACGATTTCCCCGGTGGGGATGTCGTCGGCGATGGTTTTGACCAGCGCATTCATGACGCTGAAAATCAGCGAGGCGAAAATGGCCAGCAGCGCACCCTGATTCATGCTTGCCCCCGCCACTGACGGTAGGTGATGGCCGCCTGTTCGTCGCAGGTATCGTCCAGCAGCGAATGATGGCAATGCTCGGCGCCGATCCGGGTGACGAAGCTCTGCAGCGCCTGCTGAAAGCGCGCCAACAGGCGCCGGGCGGTGGGCATCTCGACGCCAAGCCGCTCCGCCAGCAAGACCAGCGTGCGGAGTTTTCGCACGTCTTCCAGCGGCACGCGCGGCAGGCACCACAGCCCTTGAGCATCCTGAAAGACGCGGGCGACCCTGACGGCGGAAAAATCATAATAGCGACCCTGCGCGTCCGGTTCGGAATAGGGATCGACCAGCAGCGCGGTATAGCGCGTAAACAGCGCATAGCGTTGTTCCGCCGGCGCGAGCTGCGGGAAATGGTCAATCCAGCGGCGGCTCACCATGCGGGAGGGAACCGGGTAGCTGTCGTCGTTCAAAAAGCGCAGCAGGTTGATCTCCTCGACGCCGAGATGGTTGAGCAGCCTTTTGTAATCCTCCGACAGTTCGAGCATATCGGCGATAACCTCGGGACCGAGGGGCCCTTCGGGATAGGTTTTATACAGGTATTGCACCGGCGCCTGCGGCTGGAATATCGCCTGCAGCGTGGTGTCGGCCAGCGCCAGCGGCGGATGAACATAGTTGGTGATGCTGAAGCGCTCGGCGGCCAGCAGGCTGTCGCAGCGCCGGGCGTCGATAGCGTGACGCGCCAGCACCGAGCCGATCCAGTCGAGTTCGGCGGAGTCTGGCGCCGGGCTTTGGGCCGCGAGATAGACCCGCTGTTTAAAGGCTTTGGTAAAGGCGCGATAGGGCTGCGCCGCATCCTGATATTTGGTGTCGGCGTAATAACTGGACAGACTGATGATCCCGACGTGGGATTGGCCAGCCGCCTGCAGCAGGCTTTGCACCATCAGGCCGGAGCCGATGGACGGGGAAAGCAGGATCAACGAACGCAGGTGGGGTAAGGTGGCCCACGGCACCTGCCGCAGCACCTCGTAATAGCGATCGGCGGGCACCGCGAGGATCAGCCGCTGCCAGTCGCCGCCGATGAGCGACAGATCGTCGCAATAACTGTCTACTGCCACCTGCGCATCGTGCTGGGTCTGCCGCGCCTTGCCGACGCCTTCCAGATGCAGACTGGGCGTGTGCGCCAGATGCGCCTTCAGGCGTTGTCCTTTCTCGCTGGGGCGATTGTACAGGCCGAGGCGCGTGTCGGCCGCGGCCTGGATATCCGCAGCCAATTGGATCGCCGCCGGACCGGCGCCGAGGATCAGGGTAGGAAATGCGTTATTCATGGCGATGAGACTCCAAAATCAAGAGATCGTACAGCGGGGTGGCAACCGGTTTACCGCTGACGCGCCAGGGTGAACGGGCAGCCAGATGGTGATAAGGGCAGTTGAAGATCGACTTAAGGCCGTTACCGTAGCGCAGCAGCAGTTTGCCGCGCTGGGGCAGTAAAGGCCGCAGCTGCGTCAGCAAGGTCTGCTTGTCCGCCACCAGAGAGGCGATGATGATGTGATCGATGTCGCGGTCGGTCAGGCCGTTCAATTTATCGATGCAGGGGATTTGCCGTGACAGCCCCAGATGGCGCGTGAGGCGGCGGGCAAAACGCTGGGCCGCCGGGTCGCAATCGTAGCAAATGACGGTGGCGGAGAGCCTGGCGACCAGCGCCAGCGCGGTGGTGGGCAAGGCGCCGCTGCCCACCAGCAACACTCGTTCACCGGGTTTGATGTCGGCGGCGGCGATCTCCAGCTGCAGGGCGCTATCGAAACTGTTCAGGTAGGCGTTGGTCTGCGCCGGCTCCCGGCAGAGCGTGGCGACGCGATGCTTCTCGTAATCGCACAAGGCGGCATTGGCCACCGCTCGCAGCTGGGTGATTTGCGCTGTTATCGAGCGATCGTTTTCCAGCTTGCGGCGATAGGCCTGCAGCTGCGGCAGATCGTTAAAGGCCTGCAGGCGGCTGAAGCGCCGTTCCAGCAGGGAAAAATGGCGCCGATCTTGCCGGGCGGAACGGTGAAGCTGGTGGATTTCCTGTTGCAAGCCGGCGAGTTGCGCCAGCATGTCCGCCTTGGTCAGAGTGTACATGGGGTTTCTCCGTGTGCGTGTAACAGCTGTGTCGGCAGCAGAAAGGGGTAGCCTTGGGGGCTGATGCCGCTTTCGATACCGACGCCAAATACGCGGGACATCATCGGGTGCCCCATCATCTGATGGGTGTCGCCGTGGCAAATGACGCGTCCGTGCTCGAGCAAGGTGAGAGAATGGCAGTAGCGCAGCGCCAGCCCCAGATCGTGGATCACCAGCAGCGTGATGCAGCGATGACGCCGGCTGTAGTCGGCGATCTGATTGAGTACGCGCAGCTGATGGTGGATGTCCAGCGCGCTGGTGGGCTCGTCGAGTAAAATGAGCTGCGGCTGAGAGACGAAGGCCTGCGCCAACATCACCAACTGCCGCTGCCCGCCGCTGAGGCGGTTGAAAGGGCGATCGGCAAGTGCGGAAATGCCGCATTCCGCCAGCGCCTGTTCGACCGCGTCGGCCTGTGCGGCGCTGACGCGCCACCCCAACTGCCGTACCTTGCCCAGCAGCACCATGTCAAACGCGGTCAACGCCGACTCGCTGCGATTGAGTTGCGGCACATAGGCGATGCGGCTGGTTTTCGGATCGAGCGGGCGCTCGCGGTAGGCGATAGCGCCGCTGTGCGGCAGCATGCGATTGATCGCTTTGAGCAGCGTCGATTTGCCGGCGCCGTTGGGCCCGATGATGCCGCCGAGCTTTGCCTCCGGCCAGGCCAATGAAACGTCGGCTAACAGCTGACGTCGATGCAGCGTGACGCCGACGCCGGTGAGGGTCAGTTGAGTCATGGGCGTTTAACCTGTCGGGTGACGAAGTAGAACAGCACCGGCACGCCGATTAAGGCGATAACGATGCCGATGGGCACTACGCCGTTCGGCAGCACCAGTTTGGCGACGATCGACGCGCACAGCAGCAGCAGGCTGCCGCAAAGGGCGGAAATGCAGATCAGATAGCGTTGATCCTCGCCCACCAGAAAACGGGCGAAATGCGGGGCGATCAGCCCGACGAACCCGATGGTGCCGACAAACGAGACCGAGGCGGCCGTCAGTAAGGTCGCCAGCAGAAAGGCCAGCTTGCGCAGCGCGCTGACGTTGATGCCCAGCCCCTGGGCCTGTTCTTCGCCGGCGGACAGTGCGGTCAGGCGCCAGGCCAGCCGCAGGCTGACGACCAGCGCGCAGAACAGGACGCCGCCGGTGATCGCCACGCCGTGCATATTGGCTTTGAGCAGGCTGCCGAACAGCCAGAAGACGATTTGCTGCATGGCTTCGGGCGAGGCCAGAAACAGCAGCAGGGATTGCAGCGACTGAAAGAAGAACAGCACCACGATGCCGCTCAGCACCAAAATTTGCGGCGTCATGCCGCGGCGCTGTCCCAGCAGATAGATAGGCACGCAGGCCAACAGCGCCATCAGCGAAGCCAGCAGCGGCGTGCCCAGTGCCAGCGCGCCACCCAGGCTGAATCCGGTGATGATCGACAGCGCCGCGCCAAATCCCGCCGCGGCCGAGATCCCCAGCGTATACGGGCTGGCGAGGGGGTTGGCCAGCACGGTCTGCATCAACAGACCGGCCAGCGCCAGGCTGGCGCCGACGACCAACGCGGTGAGCGTCATCGGCAAGCGAATCGACCAGAAAACCACCTGATGCAGCTCGTTGCCTGGCGCGGAGCCGGGCCAGAGCATGGGCAGGATATCCGAGAGGCTAAGGTGCGCGGCGCCGACGGTCAGATCGACGACGGTGGCCGCCAGCAGCGCGCCGAGCAGCGCCAGCGTCAATAGCCCGCGGCGCAGCCTGCGCCGTTGTAAAAACGCACGTCCTGTGTGGGCCACGGCTACTCTCCTTGCCAGCGTTGCAGGAAGACGCCGTCAGCCTCTATCGGTAAGTATTGGCGGTAGAACTGCGCCAGGTTGCGTGGGGGATCAACGTCGGCAAACGCGGCCGGATAGAGAGCTTTCGCCAGATACTGAACAAAAATAAAATCGTAAATCGTGCGCGCGCCGCCATGGTAGAGCGCATAGAGGCGCTGGTCTTTTATCGCCGGCAGCTGCGGCCAACCGGCACGCTGGGCGTACTGAGCGAGGCGTGCCTGAAGGGGGGCCGCCTGTGCGCCGTAGCCCATCGGTACGGCGTTTGGCATGTTTTCCCAGTCGCCGCCGGCGAGGAAAATGACGTCCGGCTTTTGGGTCAGTACATAGTCGGCGCGTAAAGGCGCGGGGCTACCGACGACGCCGGCGGCGATATTGCGGGCGCCGGCCAGCTGTAACAGCGGCCCCCAGACGGAGGCGCCATAGCTGCTGCTGTATTCGCCGGGCCCCTTGTCGCCGAGTTCGATATAAGCGGTCGGTGGCGGCAGCTGCGCCTCGCGAATACGCCGCTGAGTATCTTCAAGGCTCTGCCGATACTCGCTGGCCAGCCGTTCTGCCCGCTCGGGGTAGCCCATCGCCTGACCCATGGCCCGAATGCTGGCGAGTTTGACTTCCGCACCCTGGTTGAAGTCGACGACGATGTAAGGAATGTTGAGCTGTTGCAGCACCGGCAGGTAGTTGGCGAAGCCGTCGAGCTGCCATTTCGCCAGGATCAGCAGGTCTGGCCGCGTGGTCAGCAGGCGTTCGAAGTCAAAGCTCTGATTGTAGAGCGAACCGACATCGACCAGCTGAGCGAGCCGCGGCAGAGCCGCCTGATAACGCGGCCATTGGCTGGTGCGCAAGGCCCAGTCGCTTTTAGAGAAGGCGGCCACCTGTTGAAAACTGTCCGGGCCGTTCACCGCCAGAAAATCTTCGTAGTAAAAGCCGATATAGGCGCGTTGTGCGGGGGCGGCCAGGGTGACCTGGCGTCCTTCTGCGTCGGTGAGGTGGATTTCAGCTTGCGCGACGTGGCAAAAGAGCAGCCACGCAGTCAGCATACAGACGAGGCGAGGTAACATGATTGACATCCCTTTACGATTAATTGTGATGTTATAATGTAACAATTAATCGCGGGATTCAAACTTTCCTGTCAGGCGAGGCGAGCGCTGCGTGAGCGAAGGCGGTGAGAGCCTGGCGGCCATAAAAAGTGTGCGTGCAATTTTTCTCGACGTCATTTTGCACGGGCCAGGAATTTTTTCTGAGAAATCCCTCCGCCTTGCGCAACAATCGTTTACAATTTGCCAAATCCCGGTCGCGCGTCGTTTTTGTAAAGTTTCGTATTTTTAGTAGGTTAATGACGCACAACTCTTGAAACTGTGACGAATGCCCATACGATCTAGGGTATCTTAGACAGCGTTTTGTTAACATTTATGAGGAAGTAAACATTTTATGATGCGTATAGCTCTGTTCCTGCTCACCAACCTGGCGGTGATGTTGGTTTTCGGGCTGGTGCTCAGCCTGACAGGAATCCAATCCAGTAGCGTTCAGGGCCTGATGATCATGGCCGGTCTGTTCGGCTTCGGCGGCGCTTTCGTGTCGTTGCTGATGTCCAAGTGGATGGCGCTGCGCTCCGTCGGCGGGGAAGTGATTGAACAACCGCGTAACGAAACCGAAAACTGGCTGCTGGAAACGGTACGCCGTCAGTCGCAGCAGGCGGGCATCGCCATGCCGCAGGTCGCTATCTACCACGCGCCGGACATCAACGCCTTTGCCACCGGCGCGCGCCGCGACGCCTCGCTGGTCGCCGTCAGCACTGGCCTGCTGCAGAGCATGAGCCGCGACGAAGCGGAAGCGGTCATCGCGCATGAAATCAGCCACGTCGCCAACGGCGATATGGTGACCATGACCCTGATTCAGGGCATCGTGAACACCTTCGTCATCTTCATTTCGCGCCTGATCGCGCAGGTCGCCGCCGGCTTCCTGGGCAATCGTGATGGCGAAGGGGAAGGCAACGGCAACCCGATGATTTACTTCGCGGTGTCGATGGTGCTGGAACTGGTGTTCGGCATCCTGGCAAGCATCATCACCATGTGGTTCTCGCGTCACCGCGAGTTCTACGCCGACGCCGGCTCCGCCAAGCTGGTGGGCCGCGAGAAGATGATCGCCGCCTTGCAGCGCCTGAAAACCAGCTACGAACCGCAGGAAGCGGGCAGCATGATGGCGTTCTGCATCAACGGTAAATCCAAGTCGTTCAGCGAGCTGTTCATGTCGCACCCGCCGCTCGACAAGCGTATCGAAGCGCTGCGTTCCGGCCAGTACCTGAAGTAATCGGCTGAATGAAAGGAAAAACCCCGGCTTGCCGGGGTTTTTTTATGTCCGCTATTTCACCTCGCGGCTTGGCTGCGCCGTTGGCGCCGTCGATTGGGTGATGCGCAGGCTGCTGACCGCCGCCGCCAGAGTGGCGAACACGCCGGCCAGGATCAGCGATGCGTGGGTGCCGGAGGTGGGGAACAGGTTGAACATCAGCGCCACCAGCGCGGCCCCCGAGGTTTGCCCCAGCAGGCGAGCGGTGCCCAGCATGCCGCTGGCGCCGCCGCTGCGGTTACGCGGCGCGGCGGAGATGATGGTGTGATTGTTGGGCGACTGGAACAGGCCGAAGCCGGCGCCGCACAGCACCATGCGCCAGATGATGTCCCCATTCGACGGATCCGCGGGCAGCAGCGCCAGCGAGAACAGTCCGAACGCGAACACCGCCAGCCCAATGCAGCCCAGCAGGCCGGCGTGCACGCGCTCCACCAGCCGGCCGGCGATCGGCGCCATGACTACGATCGCCAGCGGCCACGGCGTCAGCAGCAGCCCGGTCGCCACTTCGTCGCGGCCCAATGTGCTTTGCAGGAAGAACGGCAACGACACCATCGCCAGCATTTGCGCAGCAAACGAGCAGATTGAGGTGCCCATCGACAGGGCGAAGATCGGGATGCGCAGCAGGTCGACCGGCAGCAGCGGAAATTCCTGGCGCAGCTGGCGGCGCACGAACACCGCGCCAATCGCCAGCAGCGCGGCGATCTCGCTGAAGATCAGCGTCAGGCTCTGGCCCTGGGCGAAGCCGCTGATGGCGGTGATCAGCAGGCCGAACGTCAACGCGTTCAGCACGGCGCTGGTGGGATCGAAACGGCGGTTATCGCTTTTTTGGCCGTTGGCCGGCAGGAACTTCATGCCCAGCAGCAGCGCGACGAGGCCGATCGGCAGGTTGATGGCGAACAGCCACTGCCAGGAAGCGACCGACAGGATCGCCGCCGCCACCGTTGGCCCGGCCGCCGAGGAGCAGGCGACGATCAGCGAGTTGATGCCCATGCCGCGGCCGAGAAAACGCTGCGGATAGATGATGCGGATCAGCGCGGTGTTGACGCTCATGATGGCGGCGGCACCAAAGCCTTGCAGCACGCGGGCGATGGTCAGCGTAAGCAGCGAGTCGGACAGGGCGCAGAACAGCGAGGTAATGCTGAACACCAGCAACCCGGCCTGATAGATGCGGCGATAGCCGATCAGATCGCCGAGCGACGCCAGCGACAGCAGAGACACGGTGATCGCCAGCTGATAGGCGTTAACCACCCAAATGGAGCTGGCCGGGCTGGCGTTGAGATCGCGCGCGATGGTGGGCAGCGCCACGTTGGCTATCGCGCCGTCGAGCACGGATACGGTAATGCCGAGGGCGATGGCGAGGATCGCCCCATAGCGTTGCGGGACGGGGAGGCCGTCGGAACAAGGACGCATGTTGGTCTCAGCGGTATTTATTCAGGGGAGTATTATCATGCTAATCATATTCGCCCGTGATTGCATGCCCCTTGTCCGCTTTATTGTAAACGGCGGTGAGCGAGCCGGGGTTATCCATTAGGCTTCAATCGCTTAGCGTTCAGCCGCGTTGCGCGCCGCGATCTGTTCCGATTATACTGAAACCCTTGTTTAAATTTCCTGAAACAAAACCGTTAAGTAGGGTATTCACCATGGCTAACGCAGATTCAGACAAGCAACCGGATGCCGTCTCATCCGTGATGAAAGTGTTCGGCATTTTGCAGGCGCTCGGCGATGAGCGCGAGATTGGCATTACCGAACTGTCCCAGCGGGTGATGATGTCCAAAAGCACCGTCTACCGTTTTCTGCAAACCATGAAATCGCTGGGCTACGTCTCGCAGGAAGGCGAGACGGAAAAGTATGCGCTGACGCTCAAGCTGTTCGAGCTGGGCGCCAAATCGCTGCAGAACGTCGATCTGATCCGCAGCGCCGACGTACAGATGCGCGAGCTGTCGAACCGCACCCGCGAAACCATCCACCTCGGTGCCCTGGACGAGGACGGCATCGTCTATATCCACAAGATTGACGCAATGTACAACCTGCGCATGTATTCGCGCATCGGCCGCCGCAACCCGCTGCACAGCACCGCCATCGGTAAAGTGCTGCTGGCCTGGCGCGATCGGGATGAGGTGGCGCAGATCCTGTCGCAGATTGAATTTACCCGCAGCACCGAGCATACCCTGACCAGCGCCGCCAAACTGTTGCCGGTGCTGGAGCGGGTGCGTAAGCAGGGATACGGCGAAGATGCCGAGGAACAGGAGGCGGGGATCCGCTGCATCGCGGTGCCGGTCTTCGATCGGTTCGGGGTGGCGATCGCCGGGCTGAGCCTCTCTTTCCCGACGCTGCGTTTTTCCGAAGCGGCGCGGGAGGAGTATGTGGCGCTGCTGCACGTCGCCGCCCGGCGCATCAGTGAACAGCAGGGCTATCACGACTACCCGTTCTAACCCTTCGCTTCGATGAACAAGGCGCGGCCATGGCAGCGCCTTGTTGCTATTTTGCGCCCGGCGTCAGCCGCTGCGCAATCCGCTCCAGCACTAACATCAGCAGCAGCGTGGCCGCCACCAGGATCATGGTCAGCGTCGCGCCGTTGGCGATGCTGCCGCGATCGGTCAGGCTGAAGATAGTGACCGGCAGCGTCGCCCAGCTCGGTGGGTAGATCATCATGGTCGCGCCCAGCTCACCCATCGACAGCGACAGGCTGAGGGCGAAGGCGGAGATCATATAGGGAGCGATCATCGGCAGGGTGACGTGACGCAGGCGAAACAACGGCGAAGCACCCAGGCTGGCGGCGACGTTTTCGTAGTCGCTCGAAAGCCGGGTCAGCCCGGCCATCACGTTGCCGAAGGTGAAGGCGGAAATCAGCACGAAGTGGGCGACGGGCACGATCAGGAAGGTACCGTTCATCTGCAGCGGCCCCTGGCTGAATGCCACCAGCATGCCTAAACCGATCGACACCGAAGGCACCGCGCTGGGTATGAAGAACAGCGTACTCAGCAGGCGCTGGCCGCGCCCCTGATGGTGGCGCAGCGCCAACGCCGCCCAGGTGCCGCACAGCAGCGCGAACAGGCTGGCGCTGAAACCGATAGCCAGGCTGGCGACCAGCGCGTCCCAGGAGGCGCCGCTGAAGGCCTGGCGGAAATGGCTTAGAGTGAAGCCGCTCGGCAGCACGCCGTTCCACTGTTCGCTCAGGCTGGACATCAGGATCACCGCCAGCGGCAGGCAGAAGAACAGGGCGAACAGCGTGACCGCCAGCGTGCAGGTCAGGGTGCGGCCGGTGCGAGACCAAATCAACATCGTCAGTTCCTCAGCCCGGCGCGCGCCGCGGCGTAGCGGTAAAGGGAGAACAGCCCGAGCGACAGTGCGATATTCACGACGGCGATCGTGCAGGCGACGGCGTAATCCGACTCCAGAATCGCTTTGGAGTAGACCATCATCGGCAGCGTGGTGACGCCCTTGGCGCCGATAAACAGCACGATGCCGAATTCATTGGTGGTCAACAGCAAACACAGGCTGCCGCCGGCCAGCAAGGCCGGCAGCGCGGCGGGCAAAATCACCTGGCGTACCACGCGCCCTGGCCGGGCGCCGAGGATGCTGGCGGCCTCGAGCTGGCTGCGATCGATCTGCGACAGCGCCGCCATCAGCGGGCGCATCACCAGTGGCGTAAACACGGTGATTTCCGCCAGGATCACGCCCCAAATGGAATAAAGAAAGTCCACCGGCGGCAGGGTAAAACCGAAGGCCGCCATCAGCGTGCCGTTCAGCAGGCCGGCGGATCCGTAGATAAAGGTGAAGGCCAGCGTGATCAGGAAGGTCGGCATGGCGATAAAGGTATCGATCACCCGGGCGATCAGCCGGCTGCCGGGGAACGGCGTAAACACCAGCAGCAGCGACAGCAGGGTGCCGAGCACCAGGCAGCCCAGCGTCGCCAGCAGCGCAATCTGCAGCGTGTTGAGCAGGGCGCCGACAAAGCGTCGGGATTCGAATACCTGTTGCAGCGCGGCGGCGCTGAACAGCCCCTGATCGTCGGTAAACGCCTGTTTGACGATCAGCGCCAGCGGATAGAAAAACAGCGTCGCCAGCACCAGCAGCGGCAGCAAGATCCACAGACGGCGCGGCAAGCGCAGCCGCAGAGCCGGGCGAATAAGCGTAGAGTCGGTCATGTCAGTCCTCGATCAGTACCGCGTCGTCGGGGGCGAAATAGAGCGGCACGCGCTCGCCGATCTGGGGCATCTGGCTGCGATGGGTGGTGACCACGCGCAGCGGATGGCCTTCCGCGTCGAACTGCAGGTGCGTCAACTCCCCCTGCCAGTGAATGTCGCGCAGCGTACCGATGATGCAGTTGCTGCGCTGGGCGTCGGCATCGAGCGCAATATGCTGCGGCCGAATACACAGCAGTTTGTCGAAACCGCGTTGCGCACCATAGGTAAAGCAGCCGATCACTTTGCCGGCGCAGCTGACGGTGGTCATGCCTTGCCCGGTAGTGGTCTCCAGCGCGGTGGCCGGCAGCAGGTTGGCGCGGCCGAGGAACTCGGCGGCGAAACGGTTCGTTGGATGATGGTACAGCGCGCGGGTCTCGCCGTGGGCGATCAGGTGGCCGTCGCGCATGATGCCAATCTTGTCCGCCAGCGTCAGCGCTTCGCCCTGATCGTGGGTGACGTACAGGATGGTCAGATCCGGCAGTTCGCGGTGCAGGCGGGCGATCTCTTCCACCATGCTGTGGCGAATTTGCGCGTCCAGCGCCGACAGCGGTTCATCCAGCAGCAAGACTTTGGGGCGCACCGCGATGGCGCGGGCGATCGCCACGCGCTGCTGTTGGCCACCGGAGAGCTGGCTGGGATAGCGCTTGGCGTAGGCGGACATGCCGACGATGGCCAACGCCTCTTCGACGCGCTCGGCGGTGAGGCCGCGCGGCTTGCCCTGGGCGCGCAGGCCGAACGCCACATTGTCTTCGACGCGCATATGCGGAAACAGCGCGTAGTTCTGTACCACCATGCCCAGGCCGCGCTCATAAGGCGGCACGTCGGTGACATCGACGTCACCGATGGCAATACGTCCGGCGGAGGGCTGCACGAAGCCGGCGATCGCCCGCAGCACGGTGGTTTTGCCCGAACCGGAGGGGCCGATCAGCGCCAGCACTTCGCCGGGGGCGATGGTGAGCGTCAGGGGTTTCAGCACCTCGGTGCCGCGGTACGACACGCTGACGCGGTCGAGCTGAATGCCCGACGGCCCGGCGATGTCCTGGCTGCTATCCCGCGCCTCGGCGCGGGAAGAGAGGGTAGAAGGCATCGTCAGCGTCATTCGGTCACCTTGTGCCAGCGGGAGATATCGGCGGACAGGCTGCTCACCACCTGATTCCAGTCCGGCGCCCAGATGTCCACGCCTTTCAGCGCCGCCTGCGACTGCCTGAAGTTATCGTCGGTCGGGGTGACGTCCTTACGCACCGGCATGCCGTAGGAAATGGCGCTGACGCTGCTCTGGGCTTCTTTGCTCAGCAGGAAGTCGATCAGCTTTTTGCCGTTGGCGCTTTGCGGCGCGCCTTGCACCAGGCCGACATAGTAAGGCAGCACCAGCGTGCTGCGCTTGCCGTCCGGCCCGGCCGGCCAGAACACCTTCACGTTCGGGTTGCTGCGCATCTGCGCCAGGTTCATCTGCAGATCGCCGTTGGCCACCAGCAGCTCGCCTTTATTGACCAGCGCGGTCAGCTTGCCGGTGGAAGCGGAAGGGCCGACGTTGTTGCTTTGCAGTTTGCCGAGGTAGTCGAAACCGGCGTCTTTGCTGCCGAAGCTGTGAAACGCCTGCAGCATCACCGCGGTGCCGTCACCCGCCTGGCCCGGCGTGGAGTACTGCAGCTTGTTGCGGAACTGCGCGTCCAGCAGCTGTTGATAGCTGGCGGGCGCCTGCGGCAACAGCTTGGCGTTATAGATGAAGCTCAGGTAGTTGTTCACCAGCGGCACGAACTGTGGCTGGGCGTCGGCGATCTGCGCCGCATCCTGCGGGGTGAAATCCTGCAGCAGTTTTTCCGCGGCGGCGCGCTGGATGAACGGCGGCAGCGTCACCAGCACGTCGGCCTGCGGGTTGCTGCGCTCTTTCGACAGCCGCTCGACGATGGCGCCGGAACCGCCTTCGACGTACTGCACCTTGATGCCGGTTGCCTGAGTGAAGGCGTCGAACTGGGTTTGATACCAGCTGTGATCGCCGTCGTGCAGCCCATCGGCAGAGTAGACGGTCACCACCGCGTCGGCGGCCCAGGCCGGCGCGGCGCCGAGTGCGATGGCGGTCATCACGACCAGACGAGAAAGTTTCATAGCTTCAGCCTCACTGTTGCGGGTTAATGCGAAACTGGTATACACCAGATATGCGGCCAAGCTAATCGGCGAATATGACAAACAAATGAAAGCGGCAAAATATTTTGCCGGCAACGGGGGATTGAGCGTGGGAGAGAAAGGCGGGGCGGCGGGCGCAGCCCCTGTCTTGCCGGGGGTTAAAGCGTATCGACTTCGATGCGCAGGCTGTCGTGGCGCCAGTATTCGATATCAAAATCGAGAATGCGGCCGTGCTGATCGTAATTCAACCGGCGCAGCAACAAGGCGGGCAGGCCGACCATGGCGCCGAGCGCGTTGGCGGCGCGGTAAGGCAGGGCTGTCGGATAGAACGACAGGTGCATGTTGCTGTAAATCAAGGCGTAATGCTGTTGATAGACCTCGGTCAGGCTACCGTTGAGATCGTGGCTGAGCAGTTCCGGCACCCGCTGCGGCAGGCAGTGGTTTTCGCAGTAGCAGATCGCGCGGCCGTCGGCGTAGCGCACGCGGCGCAGCAGATACACCTGATCGAACGGTTCGAGCGCCAGCGGCTGCATGACGTCGAGCGGCACCGTGGTTTTTTCGCCGGACAGCAGCGCGGTGCGCGGCGTTCGCCCCTGCTCCTGGCAGAGGCGGTGGAAGTTGGTGTTCTGCGTCGGATCCAACCACAGCCGTTCCGGCGTGACGAACCAGCCGCGGCGATCGGCGCGGTAGATGGCGCCGGTGGCCTCCAGCTGCGCCAGGCTCTCGCGAATGGTAACGCGGGTGGTGGAGAAGATGGCGCACAGCTCGCGCTCCGAAGGCAGCTTGTCGCCCGCCTGCAGCGCACCGCGGGTGATGCGCGCCTGAAGCTGATCCTTGATCTGCAGGTAGTGGGGCATATCGCCCTGATGTTCTTTCATTTCATCTCGCTATGGCATCGGCCCGACATTCCGGCACGCGCTTATTATACATAGCCAGATGAATTTTTTGTTTCACCGCGCTTTGTCGTTTGACCGGGGAAGGAATTTGCGGCCACAATGCTCGCAATCTGGTATAGACCAAATAGGTGAATAACATGTCCGATCGTAACTACCTGCTGTTGACCCCCGGCCCGTTGACCACGTCGAAAACGGTAAAAGAGGCGATGCTGTTCGACAGCTGCACCTGGGATGAAGATTACAACCTGGGCGTGGTGCAAAGCATCCGCCAGCAGTTGGTGGCGCTGGCGACGCCGTCCGCCGGTTACACCTCGGTGTTGCTGCAGGGCAGCGGCAGTTTTGCGGTGGAAGGCGTGCTGGGCACGGTCATCGGCCCGCAGGACAAGCTGCTGATCGTCAACAACGGCGCCTACGGGGCGCGAATGATCGAAATGGCGCGGCTGATGGACATCGACCATCACGCTTTCGACTGCGGCGAGGTCAATGAGCCGGACGTGGCGGCGATGGAGGCGGTGCTGAAAAGCGATGCGCGCATCAGCCATATCGCCATGGTGCACTGCGAAACCACCACCGGCATGCTCAACCCGCTGCAGAAGGTCGCCGGCCTGGCGGCGCGCAACGGAAAGACCTTTATCGTCGATGCCATGAGCAGCTTCGGCGGCATCCCGCTGGATGTGGACGCGCTGGGCATCGATTTTCTGATCAGCTCCGCCAACAAATGCATTCAGGGCGTGCCGGGCTTCGCTTTCGTCATCGCCCGCCGCAGCGAGCTGGAGAAATGTGCCGGCCGTTCACGCTCGCTGTCGCTGGATCTGTATGCCCAGTGGCGCTGTATGGAAGACCAGGCCGGCAAATGGCGCTTTACGTCGCCGACCCACACCGTGTTGGCCTTTGCGCAGGCGCTGAAAGAACTGGAACAAGAGGGCGGCATTGCCGCGCGCCACCGCCGCTATCAGACCAATCAGCGGCGGCTGGTGGCGGGTATGCGCGAGCTGGGCTTTGAGACTCTGCTGGACGATGCGTTGCATTCGCCGATCATCACCGCGTTCTATTCGCCAAAGGCCGACACTTACCGCTTTGCCGAATTTTATCAGTGCCTGAAGCAGCAAGGGTTTGTGATCTATCCCGGCAAAGTGTCGCAGAGCGACTGCTTCCGCATCGGCAACATCGGGGAAATTTACCCGCAAGATATCGAACGTTTGCTGGCGGCCGTCGGGCAGGCGATGTACTGGAATCAATAAGGATTGACCATGAAACAGATCAACGCAGTGATCCTCGACTGGGCCGGCACCACGGTGGACTTCGGCTCCTTTGCGCCAACGCAGATTTTTGTCGAGGCATTCAAACAAACCTTCGATATCGACATCAGCCTGGCGGAGGCGCGCATTCCAATGGGGCTGGGTAAATGGCAGCACATCGAGGCGCTGGGCAAGCTGCCGGCGGTCGACGCGCGCTGGCGGCAGAAGCTGGGCCGTTCGATGAGCCATCAGGACATCGACGCGCTGTATCAGGCGTTTATGCCGCTGCAAATCGCCAAAGTGATCGACTTCGCCGATCCCATCGAGGGTGTGCCGCAGGTGATTGCCGGGCTGCGCGAACAGGGCATTAAAATCGGCTCCTGCTCCGGTTATCCGCGTGCGGTGATGGAGGTGCTGGTGCCTGCCGCCGCGCAGCGCGGCTACGCGCCAGATTACTGGGTCGCCACTGACGATCTCGCGGCCGGTGGCCGGCCGGGGCCGTGGATGGCGTTGCAGAACGTTATCGCGCTGGGCATCGATGCGGTGGCGCACTGTGTGAAGGTGGACGACGCGGTGCCGGGCATTGCTGAAGGGCTGAACGCCGGGATGTGGAGCGTCGGATTGGCGCTGTCCGGCAATGAGTTTGGCGCGACCTGGCAGGAGTACCGCCAAATGGCGGAAGGTGAGATAGAGCAGCGTCGCACGGCGGCAGCCGATAAGCTGTACGCGGCGGGCGCGCACTATGTGATAGACACGCTGGCGCACTTGTCGGGCGTGATCGCCGACATCAACCGGCGGCTGGCGAACGGCGAGCGGCCGTAACGACCGAGCGCGGGGCATAAAAAAACCGGGGATAATCCCCGGTTTTTTTCGTTTTGAGACGGCGTTAACGGTGAGCCAATTCGACTTCGTCTTCGCTGTCCATCACGGCTTTGTCGGTTTGCTTCATCAGCTGGCTGGTGATGGTGCCCGCCGCCATGGAGCCGTTGACGTTCAGCGCGGTACGGCCCATGTCGATCAGCGGTTCGACCGAGATCAGCAGCGCGACCAGCGTCACCGGCAGGCCCATCGCCGGTAGCACGATCAGCGCGGCGAAGGTAGCGCCGCCGCCCACGCCCGCTACGCCGGCGGAGCTGATGGTGACGATGCCGACCAGGGTAGCGATCCACACCGGATCCAGCGGGTTGATGCCGACGGTCGGCGCAACCATTACCGCCAGCATTGCCGGGTAGAGGCCCGCACAGCCGTTCTGGCCGATGGTGGCACCGAAAGACGCCGAGAAGCTGGCGATGGATTCCGGCACGCCCAGGCGGCGGGTCTGCGCTTCCACGTTCAATGGAATGCTGGCGGCGCTCGAGCGGCTGGTGAAGGCGAAAGTGATCACCGGCCACACCTTGCGGAAGAACTTCATCGGGTTAACGCCGGTGAAGGCCAGCAGCACAGCGTGCACCACGAACATGATGGCCAGGCCGATATACGAGGCCACCACAAAGCTGCCGAGCTTGACGATGTCGTGAATGTTGGAACCGGCGACCACTTTGGTCATCAGCGCCAGCACGCCGTACGGCGTCAGCTTCATGACCAGACGCACCAGCTTCATCACCCAGGCCTGCAGGGTGTCGATAGCCACCAGTACGCGCTCGCCTTTCGGCTTGTCGTCTTTCAGCAGCTGCAGCGATGCCACGCCGAGGAAGGTGGCGAAAATCACCACGCTAATGATCGACGTCGGGCTGGCCCCGGTCAGATCGGCGAACGGGTTTTTCGGGATGAACGACAGCACCATCTGCGGCACGGTCAGGTCGGCCAGTTTACCCACGTAGTTGGTCTGGATCGCCGTCAGGCGCGCGCTTTCCTGCGCGCCCTGCACCAGGCCTTCCGCGGTCAGGCCGAACAGGTTGGTGACCAGCACGCCTACCAGCGCCGAGATCAGCGTGGTGAACAGCAGCGTGCCGATAGTCAGGACGCTGATTTTGCCCAGAGAAGAGGCGTTGTGCAGTTTGGCCACTGCGCTCAGGATCGAGGCGAACACCAGCGGCATGACGATCATTTGCAGCAGCTGCACATAGCCGTTGCCGACGATGTTGAACCAGCTGATGGATTCTTTCAGCACCGGGTTGTCGGAGCCGTACACCAGCTGCAGGCCCAGGCCGAACACCACGCCGACCACCAGGCCGACCAGCACTTTTTTCGCCAGGCTCCATTGCTTGTGGCGGGTTTGCGCCAACAGCAACAGGAGCGCGACAAACACCAGCACGTTAATCACGAGCGGAAGATTCATCCCCAATGTCTCCAATAATCTTTCTTATAAAAACGACTACGCATCACGTATGTCGCGATGTAAATATCGTAACAGTTTGCCGCGTGGCCTACTTATATCCAAATGGAATTTGATATAGCTTTTTGTGTGTTTTTGTTTGTTTTATATACATGAAGGTGATGAGTTGAGCGGATTTTTGTGATCAGAGTCTGATATTTCTGATTTGCTCGACATAGGATTGCACCGGCAGGGTGAAATCACCTTGCCAACAGATGGCAAACGCCACCAGGCACAGACACAGCACGCGCTCGAGCTGATTGCCTTTTTGCGAGTTGAGCAGCGGCAGGCGAAAACGCCAGCGGCATGGCCACAGCAGCGGAACGCCGGCGGGAGTGAGCATATCGGCCAGCAGATGGCTGAAGTAACCGATGATCATGGCGTGCAGCGCGTCGGCCGGGATCGGCCAGCTGCGCGGCACGTCCAGCTGGAACAGCGCCATGCCGCCGGCGATCGCCAGCAGGCTGTGGGTGAAGCCGCGGTGGCCGAAGGCGCGGGCGATGGGCAGGGCAATCCAGCGCAGACGCTGGCCCAGTACCGACTTGGGGTGATCGATGTCCGGCAGCAGCGAGGTCAGCAGCGCGGCGGGTATGATGTGCCACCAGTCGCCGGTAGCCAGCTCTGGCGTCACTTCCGCCTTCTTGGCGAAGATCGCGCAAGCGACAGAGAATATAAGGTGTCCTTCCGCGGTCATGCTGTTGCGATTCCGGCTGGTAAACTGTTAATTTATCCAGTATATGGGAAAATTCCCAGTAGTGGAAGCAGTTACCCTGTAACCAATTGTTTATTTTTCCCGGTTTTACAACGGCTTGTTACGGCAATGCGTAACAAATCATCGCTTTTGACGGGCGTGAACAAAAAGCGGGCAATGGGCGGTGCGGAACGGAGAGAAACAAGGGCGGTTTTCAGTACGCAGCGGCGGGAGGAAGCGGCGGCCGCGAAGAGCGCTGCGTGGCAGTGACAACGTTTCGCGGACCGTCGCTTTCCCTGCCGCCCAGCATAATAACAACAGCATGCCGATTCAATAATAATGAAACGCTGTTTCGTTTGTTTTGCGGCACGGATCCCTTTTATGGCGCTGAGCGGAAAGCCAGGGCGCCGGTGGCCGGCGCCGCAGGTCAGGCAAAGTGGGCGGGGGTGAGCTGTTCCAGGGTCTCCAACTGGTGGTCTGCCAGCGCCCAGCGCGGATCGTGGCGGTATTCGGCGGCCGGGATCACGATGGAGCGCATGCGCGCGGCCTTGGTGGCGATCATGCCGTTAAAGGAGTCTTCCAGCGTGATGCAGCGCAGCGGATCGCTGCCCAGCCGTTCGGCGGCGATCAGGTAGACCTCCGGGTGCGGTTTGCTGTACGGCAGGTATTCGGCGGAAACCAGCTGATCGAAGTAGCCCTCAAGATCGAACATCTTCAGCACCTGCTGTTGCATGTGCAGCGGCGAGGCGGAGGCGAGACCGATGTTCAGCCCCTGCTCGCGGCACAGTTCCAGCGCCTGCCGGACGCCCGGCAGCAGCGGGCGCGTCTCGTGCACCAGCTCGATGGCGCGTTCGATAATCCGTGCCGACACCTCATCGAGCGAAACCCCTTGCCACGGCATCGCCTGGTACCACATTTTCACCACCAGATCGATGCGCAGCCCCAGGGTGTCCGGCAGTTTGTGGCGATCGGACAGATCCAGGCCCAGCGCGCCGAAGATATCCAGCTCGGCCTGCAGCCACAGCGGTTCCGAATCGATCAACAAGCCGTCCATATCAAAAATTGCGGTTTCAATGCGTTGCGAATAAGCCATTAGCGGTTAACTCCTGCCGGCGCGGGTGAATGTGCCCGACACTCTATCATCGCCGACGGCGAGACTAAAATCTTTGCCTGCGCGTTTGGCTTTTGCCAAAGCGAAGGATATTCCACATCTCGCGCAACTTTAGCCACCAGCGTTGGTGTTGGCGCTCGGTAACCTGTTGCAACATGCGCGCATAGTCCAGCACCAACCCCGGCGTCCAGGTCATGCTTTCGCCACGGCTGCGCAGTACCGCCAGCATCCACAGATTGGGATCCAGCACCAATAACAGAAAACGGCGCCACAGATGTTTATCGCCCAGCACGCCCTCCAACGCACTGTCGAGCGCGCCGATGACCGTGGTGGAGCAGTTACGCCGGGTCAGGTTGTAAGTCGCATCTTGTCGGTAGCGTAACCAGAATGCGCGCAGCGCCGCCGGGTTATAGCGATAGAACTGAATTTTCTTGTCCGGGGGGCACCAGGCGGCAATCTCGCCCGACAGGTCGGGCAGGAAACGTCCGTCGACGTTGTTCTGTTCGCCGGCATGCAACAACTGGCGGAAATCCTGAACGGAATGGCTGATGTCGTTGAGCGGGTAGTGACTGATATACACATCCGGTGCGAGCGCCAGGGCGGCATGACCGGTGGAGATATTGCCGCCGTTGTCGACCGCCGCGATGTATCGGTCGACGATGTAACGTCGGCGCGGATCTTTAGCCGCACCAATCGGTGTCCAGACATACACCGTGAGCGGCGCAGTCTCATCCGCCGGGGGCGGTGGCTGCCGGGTTGGGTGCTGATTCAGAGAAAAGCTTGTCAGTCTCCGGGCGATGCGCAATAAAGCCCAGCCGGAAAGCACCATCATCACGCCGAGGCAAAAGGGCACCGTCATCCGATGCGGCGCCGGCCAGCCGACAAAAATCATCAACGAAAGCAGGATTTCGCCGCCGCCCGCCAGCGCCACGGCTTTCCATCGGCTGTGTTGAATCACCGTGGAGGAGGCGATGCGCACGGCGCCGTCAAGCAGCAGCGCGCTGCCAAACACCACGGTGGCGACGATGTTATCGTCTGCGGGCACGTCCAACATTAAAAAGGCCATAAACACGAAGCCCAGCCCCTTAAGCAGCACCGGCCGGCTGGCCGAAGAGCCGATCACCAGCGCGGCGGATATCGCCACCAGCCCCTCCAGCGCCAGGATGACCGCCAGCGCATCCAGCGCCAGCACGGACCGGCCATCCTGCAGGATGTCGAACAGCATCAGCGCCCCTGCGGCTACCCACAGCCAACCGAACAGCACCAGCAGGCGGCGCTGGCCGTGCAGCGCCTGCGCGCCCAGCAATAAGATAATCAGTCGAATCATGACGGCCTCTGGTTAAACGGGTAACGTTATCTCTTCAATGATAGTGCGCGAACGTCGTTAAGCAGTTGATTTCGGCGAATTCGGCTAAGCTTGTAGCACAGCGGGAATGAAGAAAACGGTGGGCGAGTTTCGCCAACTGCAGGTAGACTTAGCCGATTCGGTTACGTCGCTAACAAGGGGAACACATGACGTATCAACAGGCCGGGCGTATCGCCATTTTGAAACGCATTCTCGGATGGGTGGTTTTTATCCCGGCGTTGCTGTCGACGCTGATTTCCGTGCTGGGCTTTATCTATCAGCACAGTGAAAAAACCAAGGGCATCAACGCGGTGATGCTGGATTTTGTTCACGTGATGGTGGACATGGTGCGTTTCAATACACCGTTCCTGAACCTTTTCTGGTACAACTCGCCGGTGCCTGACGTGGATAAAAGCCTGTTCAGCGGCGCCAATCTGATGTTCATCATTATCTACATACTGATCTTCGTCGGGCTGGCGCTGCAGGCTTCCGGCGCACGCATGTCGCGCCAGGTCAAGTTCATCCGCGAAGGGTTGGAAGACCAGATGATCCTGGAGCAGGCCAAGGGCAGCGAAGGGCACACGCGCCAGCAGCTGGAGGCGCGCATCACGCTGCCGCACCACACCATCTTCCTGCAGTACTTCCCGCTGTATATCCTGCCGATCGTGATTGCGGTGATCGCCTGGTTCGTGATCCGCCTGTTGGGGCAGCTGGCCGGCGCGGCCTGAACCATGAACGGGGCGCCGAGCGGCGCCCCGGAACGTTATGACGCCTCGGGCTGCAGCAGCGCCTCCACCGCGCGTTGCGCAGCCACCAGATGCTGGCCGCCGAACAGGTTGCTGCGGTTGAGCAGGTAGTACAGCTGATACAGCGGCTGACGCTCGATAAATCCGGCCCCCAGCGGCCATACGCTCTGATAGCCGTCGTAGATCTGCGGCGGCAGCTCGGGGTACAGCGGCAGCATCGCCAAATCGCACTCCCGGTCGCCCCAGTAGCTGGCCGGATCGAACAGAATCGGCCCGTGGGCGGTCATCGCGCAGTTGCCTGGCCACAGGTTGCCGTGCAGCAGCGAAGGCTGCGGCTGGTGGTGCTGCAAGCGCAGATACACCCGATCGACGATGTCGTCGATGTCACCGAAGGTCATGCCTTTCTCGGCCGCCAGCTGCAGCTGCCAGCCGATGCGCTGTTCGGCGAAGAATTCCGACCAGCGGCGCTGCCAGGCGTTGGGTTGCGGGGTGGTGGTCAGATCGCTGTCGAAGTCGAGGCCGAACTGCGGTTGCTCGCTCCACTGGTGCAGGTGCGCCAGCTGCTGGCCCAGGCAGTAGGCGCCGTGGGCGTCGAGGGGTTTCAGCTGCTGATACTCCAGCAGCAGGAAGCTGTAGTCGCGATCGCTGCCGACGCCGTACACTTCCGGCACCCGCACGCTTTTGCTGCGCGCCAGCAACGCCAGCTGATCGGCCTCGGCGGTGAATATCGGCAGTTGTTCACGGGCGTCGCATTTCACGAACACCTCGTTGTCACCGTAACTCACGCGCCACGCCGGGTGAATGTCGCCCCCGGGCAGTTCAATCCTTTCGCGTATCTCTGCGCTGCCAAGATGTTCACTTAACAGACGGCTAACGGCTTGCCACATGGTATTTCCCCCTCTGTGCTGCCTGATAATTCATTAGGTTAGCGTCTTTCCCGTGGTGAAAACACGACGCGGCGCACAGCCGGCGTCAAAGGCGGCGATTTTTTCAGCGCCTCGCCAGCTCAAAGTATATACCCTATTGATTAATTTAAGCGCAATACCGGTTGCAACTTGATGACAACGACGCGATGAGCGGGGGAAGGTGATGCGGCGAGCAGAGGGCATCGCCGCATCGGGGAGTTAACCGCCGGTGAGGGCGCCTTGGTTACGCTGTAACGGACGCAGCTTGCTGTACAACAAGGCGATAACGAACAGCACGGCCTGTACGATGACGATGCAGGGGCCGGTGGCGCCGTCGATGTGGAAGCTGATCAGGGTGCCGAGCACGCAGGAGAACACCGATACTATCGTCGCCACCATCAGCATGCGGTCGAAGCGGCGGCACAGCATAAAGGCGATGATGCCGGGGGCGATCAGCATGGCGATCACCAGGATCACCCCCACGGCCTGCAGCGAGGCGACGATGGTCATCGCCAGCAGGCACAGCAGCCCGTAGTGCAGCAGCTTGACCGGCAGGCCAATCACTCGCGAATGATGCGGATCGAAGCAGTACAGCATGAAGTCTTTACGCTTGAGCAGCACCACCGCCAGGGTGATGCCGGCGATCAACAGGGTTTGCTTCAGCTCGCCGTCGGTAATGCCCAGCATGTTGCCGAACAGAATGTGGCTCAGGTGCTGGTCGGTATCGATGCGCGAGAACAGCACCAGGCCGAAGGCGAACATGCCGGAAAAGACGATGCCCATCACCGTGTCTTCTTTCACCCGGCTGTTCTCTTTCAGGTAGCCGGTGGCTACCGCGCAAAAGATGCCGGAGAGGAACGCGCCGATCGCCAGCGGGATGCCGACCACGAACGCCACCACGATGCCGGGCAGCACCGCGTGCGAGATGGCGTCGCCCATCAGCGACCAGCCTTTGAGCACCAGATAGCAGGAGAGCACGGCGCACACTACGCCGGTGACGATGGCGGCGACGATCGCCCGCTGCATGAACGGGTAGGCGAAGGGTTCGCTGAGCAGTTGATACAGGGTGTCCATCAGCGGCCTCCGGTTTGCGAATGCGCCACGCGGCGCCGGGACGCCAGCAGGCCGTGTTTCGGCGCGAAGAAGAACGCCGCCAGGAACACCAGCGTTTGCAGGGTGACAATCACGCCCCCGGTGGCACCGTCGAGGAAGAAACTCAGGTAGGCGCCGACGCCGCTGGTCAGCGAACCGATGATGATGGCGATGATCACCAGCCGGCTGAAGCGATCGGTCAGCAGGTAGGCGGTGGCGCCCGGCGTGATCACCATGGCGATCACCAAAATGGCGCCGACGGTTTGCAGCGCGGCGACGGTGCAGGCGCTAAGCAGGGTGAAGAACAGGATCTTCAGCTTTAGCGGCGACAGGCCGATCGACACCGCGTGACTTTCGTCGAAGAACACCGCCAGCAGGTCTTTCCACACCAGGCACAGGATCAGCAGCGAAACGCCGATGATGATTTCCACCTGCAGCACGTCTTCGTCGGCGATGCCGAGGATATTGCCGAAGATGATCGACTGTACGTTGACCGAGGTGGGGTTGAGCGACACGATCAGCAGGCCGACGGCGAAGAAGGTGGAGAAGATAAAGCCGATGATGGCGTCTTCGCGCAGCCGGGTGATGTGGCGCACCAGCGTCATCGCCAGCGCCGCCAGCATGCCGGTGAAGAAGGCGCCGGCGGCGTAGGGCAGGCCGAGGGCGTAGGCGCCGGCTACGCCGGGCACCACCGAGTGCGACAGCGCGTCGCCCATCAGCGACCACCCTTTCAACATCAGGTAGGCGGAGAGGAACGCGCAGGCGGCGCCGACGATGGCGCTGACCCAGATGGCTTTCACCATGTAGTTATAACTGAAAGGTTGCAGCAGAAGGTCCAGCATCAGGATTGTTTCTCCCTGGCCTGGCTGTTGGCCGGCGGATCGCTCTTGGTGTGGCCGTAGAACACCGCGGGGCGTTCATCGTCGGTCAACACCGTAACTGTGCGCGGATCGTTGTCGTCGTGCAGATCCGGGCCGGAGAGGTTGATATGGCGCAGCACGCCGCCGAACGCCTGTTCCAGGTTGCTCTGGGTGAAGGTGGTCTCGGTCGGGCCGGCGGCCAGCACCGTGCGGTTGATGAGGATCACCCGATCGCAAAACTCCGGCACGCTGCCGAGGTTATGGGTGGAGACCAGGATCAGGTGCCCCTCGTCGCGCAGCGCGCGCAGCAGCTCGATAATGGCGTTCTCGGTTTTTACATCCACGCCGGTGAACGGCTCGTCCAGCAGCAGTACCGTGCCCTGTTGCGCCAGCGCGCGCGCCAGAAACACGCGTTTTTTCTGGCCGCCGGACAGCTCGCCGATCTGCCGGCTGCGCAGCTCGCTCAGGCCGACGCGTTCCAGCGCCTTGTCGACCCGCAGCCGGTCTTCGCGCGACGGGATGCGCAGGAAGTTCATCTTGCCGTAACGGCCCATCATCACCACGTCTTCCACCAGCACCGGGAAGTTCCAGTCGACGTCTTCGGTCTGCGGCACGTAGGCGATCAGGTTCTTTTTCAGCGCGTCCGCCACCGGTTTGTCGCTCAGCGACACCTGGCCGGCAGTGGGCCTGACCAGGCCCATGATGCTTTTGAACAGCGTCGATTTGCCGCTGCCGTTGACGCCGACCAGCGCACAGATCGAACCGCCGCTCAGGGTAAAGCTGGCGTTATGAATGGCGGTGTGCCCGTTGTTGTAGGTTACGGTGACGTCGTCCACGTTCAATTCAGGGCGGACAAACGGTTCATGGGTCATTGATCGAATCCTTTGGCGATGGTTTGCACGGTGGTGTTGAGCAGGTCGATATAGGTCGGCACCGGGCCATCGCGGGTGGACAGCGAATCCACATACAGCACGCCGCCGTATTTGGCGCCGGTCTCTTTCGCCACCTGCTTGGCCGGCTTGTCGGAAATGGTGCTCTCGCTGAACACCACAGGAATATGGTGGGCGCGCACCGCGTCGATCACCCGGCGCACCTGCTGCGGCGAGCCTTGCTCATCGGCGTTGATCGGCCAAAGATAAACTTCTTTCAGCTGGTAGTCCTGCGCCAGATAGCTGAAGGCGCCTTCGCTGGTCACCAGCCAACGCTGTGCGGCAGGAATGCGCGCCAGGCGTTCGCGCAGCGGGGCGTCCAGCGCGCCGATCTTCTCTGCGTAGGCCTTGGCGTTGCGGTTGTAGGTTTCTGCATGGGCCGGATCGTGCTCTACCAGCGCCTTACGGATGTTCTCGATGTACACCAGCGCGTTGCTCGGCGACATCCAGGCATGCGGGTTCGGGTTGCCGTTATACGGCCCTTCGCGGATCGGCAGTGGGGTGATGCCTTCGGTCACGACCGCCGCCGGCACCTGCTTGATGTTCTCGAAGAAGCGCTGGAACCAGCGTTCCAGGTTCATGCCGTTCCACAGGATCAGATCGGCGTGCTGCGCCTTGACGATGTCGCGCGGGGTAGGTTGATAGTCGTGGATCTCGGCACCCGGTTTGGTGATGGATTCTACCACGGCGGCGTCACCCGCCACGTTCTGGGCGATGTCCTGAATGATGGTAAAGGTGGTCACCACGCGCAGCTTCTTTTCCGCCAGCGCGTGTGGGCTGGCCATAGCGGCGCCGAGCAGCAGGCAGGCGAGCGTGAAAGGGCGTAACAGTGCGGCAGCGCGGGGAAGGCGACTACGGCGAAAAGCGCAACTTATCAATGGCATGATGACGTCTCCTGGTTCAAATGAAAATGATTATCAATATCAATTGAAGCGAAGTCAAGCGTCACTTGCCCACCGCCGGCGGGGTATTTCTCCAACTGAAAAAATAATACCGTCCGGGGAGTTATAGCATTTTATGTATCAGTATGTAACCGCTGAAGGTAGTCCTTACAGCTGCATATAGTCACCTCAGGCTGTTTTCCCAAGGCCAACTGCCCGAACCCCTGCGCCAGCCGCTGTACATCCTCTTGATCCAGCACGGTTATAAACGCAAAACTGTTGCTGCCGAGTTCGTGGTGAACGCCATTCTCGTCTGTCACCGACGTGACAAAACCCTCCCGCGTCAATTGCCCGGTCAGCTTCGCCAGGTCGGTCAATCCTTCTTCCTGATAGCGAAAAGTCACCACAAAGCAGCTTGTTGCAGATTGACTCATAAATCACCTCTTGGTATATGGATAGCTTGAGATTAGTCCAAAAAATTACTGCAGGTGTCCTTACAAGTTGTATATGCTACGCAACTCATTGAAAGGAGTGAGGGATTCTGTGAAAACAAAAATAGGTTGCCTTACGGCAATTTTACTTTTGTCGGGGTGCGCCAAAGACCCGCAAACGGCAAGCAATATTTCAGGCAGTGGCACAACACGCGGCGGTTGGTTAAAACCCCCTCCGCAGGCACCGGTAAATCGCACAGGCACGCCGGTTGTTTATAACGATTACATTCGTCAGGCCGCCAGCAACTATGGCGTCGACGAAACGCTGATTAAAGCGATTATTCAGGTGGAGTCCGGGTTTAACCCGAACGTGGTCAGCACCTCGAACGCAGTGGGATTGATGCAGCTTAAGGCTTCTACCGCCGGCCGCGACGCCTATCGCATGAAAGGACGAAGCGGGCAACCCAGCTCGCGAGAGCTGAAGGATCCGGCGGTCAATATTGATCTGGGAACGGCCTATATCAATATTCTTCAAAGCCAGCAGCTAGCCGGGATCAACAACCCACAGACTTTGCGTTACGCCACCATCGTTTCGTACGTGAACGGGGCGGGCGCCATGTTGCGCACCTTCTCCTCGGACAAGCGCGTGGCGGTCAATCGCATCAATCAGATGAGTCCGGATGAGTTTTATCAGCACATCCAGAAAAAGCACCCGGCGCCGCAGGCACCGCGCTATTTGTGGAAGGTGACCACCGCTTATCAGGCGATGTCGCCGTAGCCCCATCCTTCTTTGAATCGGCCGCTAAACGCGGCCGATTCTGTTTCCTGCGTTAGTTTATAGCGCGACCTGCCTCTCATTTTTCGTTATTTCCTCATCGGTTATCAGAAAAACCGCACAAAAAGTTAAATTTACGTTAGCGGATAAATCTTTACGTTCATTCAATAAGTTACCGGTAACATTTTTGCTTTTGCGCGCATTCTGACCTTCAATAAATATACAAATAAGTAACAAATTATTTTAAAAACCCGTATCGATCGCAAGGTTGCGGTTAAATAGTTGTGACTATCTTTGGATGGAATGTGACATGTCGAATCATAAAACCAACAATTCGCGGCGCGATTTCTTGTTGAAATCGATGACCTTAATTCCTGCGGCGGTAATTGGTGGCAGCGGCGTTGGCGCGCTGACGGCACCGACACCGGCGGTCGCGGCCTCGAACACCACAACGCAGAATGATTACCAACCGACCTTTTTCACCCCGGAAGAGTGGGCCTTCATCAAGGCCGCCGTTGCGCGCCTGATCCCCGCCGACGAACGCGGCCCCGGCGCACTGGAAGCCGGCGTGCCGGAGTTTATCGATCGCCAGATGAATACCCCGTACGCCACCGGCTCCATCTGGTACATGCAGGGGCCGTTCAACCCCGATGTGCCGAAGGAGATGGGCTATCAGCTGCCGCTGGTGCCCAAGCAAATCTACAACCTCGGCATCAGTGACGCCGACGCCTACAGCAAGAAAACCGCCGGCAAGCCTTTCGCCGAACTGGATGGCGCGCAGCAAGACGCCATGCTGCAAAAGTTCGAGTCCGGCGAGGCGGAGTTCCAGCAGCTGCCGTCGAAACTGTTCTTCTCCTATCTGCTGCAAAACACCCGCGAAGGTTTCTTCAGCGATCCTATCCATGGCGGTAACAAAGACATGGTGGGCTGGAAGCTGATTAATTTTCCGGGCGCGCGCGCTGATTTTATGGACTGGGTTGAGCGAGGGGAGCGTTATCCCTTCCCGCCGGTCTCGATTCGTGGGGAGAGGGGCTAATCATGGCAACGGTAATGAAAAAAGTAGATGCGGTGATCGTCGGCTTCGGCTGGGTGGGCGCGATCATGGCCAAAGAGCTGACCGAGGCCGGCCTCAACGTGGTGGCGCTGGAGCGCGGCCCGATGCGCGACACCTATCCGGACGGGTCTTATCCGCAGGTGATCGACGAGCTGACCTATAACATCCGCCGCAAGCTGTTCCAGGATCTGTCGAAAAGCACCGTCACCATTCGTCACAACAGCAGCCAGACCGCGGTGCCTTACCGCCAGTTGGCGGCGTTCCTGCCGGGCACTGGCGTCGGCGGCGCCGGCCTGCACTGGTCGGGCGTGCATTTCCGCGTCGATCCGATCGAACTGCGCATGCGCAGCCACTATGAAGAGCGCTACGGCAAAAACTTCATTCCGAAGGACATGACCATCCAGGACTTCGGCGTGACCTACGACGAGCTGGAACCGTTCTTCGACAAAGCGGAGAAAGTGTTCGGCACCTCCGGCACCGCCTGGACCATCAAAGGGCAGAAAGTGGCGCAGAAGGGCGGCAACCGCTTTGCTGCAGATCGCTCCAGCGACTTCCCGCTGCCGGCGCAGAAAAATACCTACTCCGCCCAGCTGTTCGAGAAAGCGGCGCTGGAGGTGGGTTACCATCCTTACAACCTGCCGTCCGCCAACACCTCGGACTCTTACACCAACCCGTACGGCGCGCAGATGGGCCCGTGCAACTTCTGTGGTTTCTGCAGCGGCTACGCCTGCTACATGTATTCCAAAGCTTCGCCGAACGTCAACATTCTGCCGGCGCTGCGCATGGAAAAACGCTTCGAGCTGCGCACCAACGCCAACGTGCTGAAGGTCAACCTGACCGACGACAAGTCCCGCGCCACCGGCGTGAACTACGTCGATGCGCAGGGCCGCGAGATTGAACAGCCGGCCGATCTGGTGATCCTGGGCGCGTTCCAGTTCCACAACGTGCACCTGATGCTGCTGTCCGGCATCGGCAAGCCTTACGATCCGGTGACCGGCGAAGGCGTGGTCGGGCGCAACTTCGCCTACCAGAACATGACCACCATCAAGGCGTTCTTCGATAAAGACGTGTTTACCAACCCGTTCATCGGCGCCGGCGGCAACGGCGTGGGCGTGGACGACTTTAACGCCGATAACTTCGACCACGCCAAAGAAGGCTTCGTCGGCGGTTCGCCGTTCTGGGTCAACCAGGCGGGCACCAAGCCGATCTCCGGCCTGCCGACCCCGCCGGGCACCCCGGCCTGGGGCAGCAAGTGGAAAGCGGCGGTGGCGGATGCCTACACCCACCACGTTTCGATGGACGCCCACGGCGCGCACCAGTCGTACCGCAATAACTATCTGGATCTCGATCCCAACTACAAGAACGTCTTTGGTCAGCCGCTGCTGCGCATGACGTTCGACTGGCAGGAAAACGACATCAAGATGGCGCAGTTCATGTACGACAAGATGGCGCCGATCGCCAAGGCGATGAACCCGAAACTGATCGCCGGCAGCCCAAAAAACGCCAACAGCCACTTCGATACCACCAGCTACCAGACCACCCACATGAACGGCGGCGCGGTAATGGGGGAAGATCCGAAGACCAGCGCGGTCAACCGCTATCTGCAGAGCTGGGACGTGCACAACGTGTTCTCGATCGGCGCCTCGGCCTTCCCGCAGGGGCTGGGCTACAACCCGACCGGCACCGTGGCGGCGCTGGCTTACTGGTCTGCCCGCGCTATTCGCGAGCAGTATCTGAAAAACCCAGGCCCATTGGTGCAGGCATAAGGACGGCGAACGATGAAAGCATTTGTACCGGCACTGGTTCTCAGTGCAGTGAGTTTTTCCGTTTGGGCGCAGGACGCCAGCGTCAGCGGCGAGCTTATCAAGCGCGGTGAATACCTGGCGCGCGCCGGCGACTGCGTGGCCTGCCACACCGACGGCAAGAGCGGCAAAACCTTCGCCGGCGGTCTGGCGATGGAGACGCCGATCGGCACCATCTACTCCACCAACATCACGCCGGACAAGAAAACCGGCATCGGCGATTACAGCTTCGAAGATTTCGACAACGCGGTGCGTAAGGGCGTAGCCAAAAACGGCAGTACCCTGTACCCGGCGATGCCGTACCCGTCGTTCGCGCTGGTGAAAGAGGAAGACATGCGCGCCATGTATGCCTATTTCATGCACGGCGTGCAGCCGGTGGAGCAGGCCAACAAGGATTCCGACATCCCGTGGCCGCTGTCGATGCGCTGGCCGCTGAGCATCTGGCGCGGCATGTTTGCGCCGTCGCCGGCGGACTTCGTGGCTGACGCCAAAGCCGATCCGGTGATTGAACGCGGCCGTTATCTGGTGGAGGGCCTGGGCCACTGCGGCGCTTGCCATACCCCGCGCAGCATCACCATGCAGGAAAAAGCGTTGAGCAACAGCGAAAGCGACGACTATCTGTCCGGCAGCAACGCGCCGATCGACGGCTGGGTGGCTTCCAGCCTGCGCAGCGACCGTAAGGATGGCCTGGGCAGCTGGAGCGAAGCCGAGCTGACCGAGTTCCTGAAAACCGGCCGTAACGACAAGGCGATCGTGTTTGGCGGCATGAGCGACGTGGTGGAGCACAGCCTGCAATACCTGAGCGACGACGATCTGACCGCCATCGCACGCTACCTGAAATCGCTGCCGCCGAAAGACGGCAAGCAGCAGGCGGCGCCGGTCGAAGACAGCGTGGCCAAGGATCTGTGGCGCGGCGACGACAGCAAGCCCGGCGCGGCGCTGTATGTCGATAACTGCGCGGCCTGCCACCGCACCGACGGCGTGGGCTACAAGCGCGCCTTCCCGTCGCTGAAGGGCAACCCGGTGGTGCAGACCGAGGACGCGACCTCGCTGATCCACATCGTGCTGACCGGCAACACTACGCCGGCGGTGCAGGGGGCGGTGTCCAACATCACCATGCCGCCGTTCGGCTGGCGTCTGAACGATCAGCAGGTGGCGGACGTGGTGAACTTCATCCGCACCAGCTGGGGCAACAGCGCCAAACCGGTGAGCGCCTCCGACGTGGCCGACGTGCGTAAAGACCGCTCGATGATCCGCGACGAGAAGGAGATGGGCAGCGCCGAGGTGCCGGACCATCCGGACGCGAAGAAGTAAACCGCTTAAGGGCTCCGCAAGGGGCCCTTAGTTTTTTCTGTGCATGCCGATTTTTTCAGCATTTCCTGTTCGCAAATTGCCCGTTCGGCCGATAAAACATAGACCCGCAGGGGATTTTTCATTATCCTTTGCCGTCCTTTCATCAGGCGTAAGTATGAAATATCGCTTTAATTCACTGATTACTATTAAAAAGTTCGCGGAGAAGGATATCCCGTTAGGCGCAATCGTTGGCGCCGCAGATTAAGGTAGACTGTCTCATGAGTACGATTTCTCCCGATTCAGGCACGCTGACGGCCGCTCAGCCAGCCAAATGGAACAAAACCGACACCGTCTGGATGTTTGGTCTTTATGCCACCGCGGTGGGTGCCGGCACGCTGTTCTTGCCGATCAACGCCGGTTTGAACGGCCCGCTGGTGCTGCTGTTGATGGCGCTGTTCGCTTTCCCGCTGACCTATTTGCCGCACCGCGCGCTCAGCCGCTTCGTGCTGTCCGGCTCCAGCCGCGACGGCAATATTCACGATGTGGTGGTGGAACACTTCGGCGTGCTGGCCGGCAAAATCATCATGATGCTGTATCTGATGGCGTTCTTCCCGATCGTGCTGGTGTACAGCATTTCGATCACCAACGCGCTGGACAGCTTCCTGATCCATCAGTTCCACGTGGCGCCGCTGCCGCGCATCTGGCTGAGCCTGGCGGTGGTGGTGGTGCTCAATCTGGTGCTGCTGCGCGGCAAAGACAGCATCGTGGCGGCGATGGGCATGCTGGTGTTCCCGCTGCTGGTGTTCCTGATGGGCATTTCGCTGTACCTGATGCCGAGCTGGAATACCGCCAACTTCGTTAATGGCCTGGCCGCCACCCGCTTCGACACGCCGGGGCTGTGGCATTCGCTGTGGCTGGCGGTGCCGGTGATGGTGTTCTCCTTCAGCCATGCGCCGATCATCTCTTCCTTCGCCTCGACGCAGAAGAGCCTGTATGGCGATAAGGCGGAACGCCGCTGCGCGCGCATCATGCGCTACAGCTATGTGCTGATCTGCGTCACCGTGCTGTTTTTCGTGTTCAGCTGCGTGCTGAGCCTGTCCCATGAAGACATGCAGCAGGCGAAAGACCAGAACATCACGGTGCTGACCACGCTGGCCAACAAGTTCTCCAACCCGCTGATCGCCTATCTCGGCCCGGTGATGGCGATGTTGGCAATGGCCAAATCCTATCTCGGCACCTCGCTGGGGGTGACGGAAGGGGCGACCAGCCTGATCGACGGCGTCACGCGCGCGGTCGGCAAACCGCTCAGTTCGCGTATGACGCACCGCATCTCGGCGGTGTCGCTGTTCCTGCTCACCTGGGCGGCGACGGTGTGGAACCCCAGCGCGCTGCACATCATTGAAACCATCAGCGGCCCGCTGATTGCCGCCATCCTGTTCATTCTGCCGATGTACGCGGTGCGCGCGGTGCCGGCAATGCGTAAATACCGAGCGGCGAGCAACGTATTCGTACTGGTGATGGGCCTGATTGCGCTGTCGGCGCTGATCTACGGCCTGGTGTGATCCTCAGGGCGCGCCGCTTCCGGCGCGCCTCTTCATCCCGCATTACACATCCCTTTGCAATTAATCGCCGGGCAACGCGGCGTGACCTTTGATAATGCTAGCCATTCTCATTACTATTCCCTGGTTGAATTGTTTACCAAGGAGCTTTTCGTGCACCGTCGAATTACTCTGTCGGCGCTGGTTTGCGCCGCCGTGCTTTCCGCCCCGGCGATGGCCACTACCTATCCGCTGACCCTGACCGACACTTCCGGCCAGACGCTCACCCTCCAGCAAGAGCCAAAACGCATCGTGGTGCAGGACGGGCGCGATATTCTCACGCTGGCGCTGCTCGATCGCGCCAACCCGTTCGATCGGCTGGTGGCCTGGAACAACCTGCTGAAGAAAAGCGATGCGGCGACCTGGGACATCTTGCAAAGCAAATGGCCGGCGGCGAAAAACATCATCGATATGGGGTTCAGCGACAAGGGCGAAGTCAATCTGGAAAGCGTGATCGCCAAACGCCCCGATCTGATGATCGCCCAGCTGCGTTCCAAACCTTCGCTGAGCCAAACCGGCGTGCTGGATAAGCTGAAGGCGTTGAACGTGCCGGTGTTGTTTATCGACACCATGCTCAAGCCGGTGGAAAACACGCCGAAAAGCGTGACGCTGCTGGGGGAAACCCTCAACCGCGAAAGCGAAGCCAAGCAATATACCGATTATTATCAGCAGCACTATCAGGCCATTCTGGCCAAGACGCAGGCGGTGGAACCCAAGCCGCTGGTGTTCTTTGAAGCCAAGGCCGGCCTGAACGGGCTGGAGTCCTGCTGCTATACCCACGCCCACGTCGGCTGGGGCGCGCTGGTGGAAGCGGTCGGCGCGCGCAATATCGGCTCTGCGCTGCTGCCGGGCGCCACCGGCGACGTGGCGCTGGAAAAAGTGATCGCCATGAAGCCGGACGCCTACATCGTTTCCGGTTCGCAGTGGGCCAGCAAGACCAACGCCGCGGTGCCGTTTGGCTATGGCGTGACGCAGCAGCAGGTGGATGAGGCTTTCAACCGGATGAAGCAGCGCCCGGGGTTCGCTCAGGTGTCGGCGGTGAAGGAAGGGCGGTTCTACGGCATCTACCATAACTTCTACAACCACCCGTACAACATCGTCGGGCTGGAGTATCTGGCGAAGTTTATCTATCCGGCGCAGTTCCCGGATCTGGATCCGGCCAAGACCTACAGCGAGATCCTCAGCCGCTTTACCGAAGTGCCGGAAGGCAAGGGCATTTTGGGCGCGCAGGCGCCGGCGGGGAAATAACGGCAACGGGCGCGACGATCATCGCGCCCGTTTTTTATCGTCAGGCGGTCGGCGTATAGGTGGAGATAATCTCCAGTACGCCGTTGATGATGAACTGCACGCCCATGCACACCAGCAGGAAGCCCATCAGGCGAGAGATCGCCTCGATGCCGCTTTTCCCCACCAAGCGCATGATGGCGCCGGAACTGAGCAGGCAGCCCCACAGGATCACCGCGACCGTCAAGAAGATGGCGACCGGCGCCACGGCCAGTACCCAGGGTTCAAAACCCAGCGTGTTCGCTTTGACGCTCGACGCCGAGCTGATGATCATCGCGATGGTACCCGGCCCGGCGGTGCTCGGCATGGCCAACGGCACGAAGGCGATGTTGGCCGACGTCTTATGGCGCAGCTCGTGCGACTTGCTTTCTACCTCCGGTGCCTCTTCAGGGCTCTGCTGGGGGAACAACATGCGAAAACCGATGAAGGCGACGATCAGCCCGCCGGCGATGCGCAGGCCGGGGATCGAAATGCCGAAGGTGTTCATCACCACCTGCCCGGCGTAAAACGCCACCGTCATGATGCAGAACACATAAACCGAGGCCATCAGCGACTGCTGGTTACGCTCTTCGCGCGTCATATTGCCGGACAACCCGAGCAGCAACGCCACCGTGGTCAGCGGGTTGGCCAGCGGCAACAGCAGCACCAAACCCAGTCCGATGGCCTGGAATAACTGCAAAATACCCGTCATAAAAAACTCCCTGTGCAACGTTCAAGCCGCCAGGCGGCGGCCCATGAGCTGAACAGCCTAGCCTGCCGCGTGCCTGGCGGCAATGGGGATAGCTCGGAAGGTTAATTAACCGTCGGCCGGCGTTTCCTCTTCACCATTGCACTCGCCGGCGAGCTCCGGTTCATCCTCACACCCCAGCGGCGCTTCATTGACCGCAATCGCTCGCGGCACTGAACGCGCGCCAAAATGCACCAGCCCATACAGCGTCGCTAATACCGCGCATAGCACGACGAGGACTGCGAGTAACCGGTTCATATTATGAGCTCAAGACCTGTTCACCAGTGAATAACGTAAGGATAGTGATGCCAAGACGCTCTGTCAGCGTGTTGTCGCCGAGAGTAGGCACGTCCGTGCTGTAATTATTATTAATTATTTTTAACTGTTTTTACCATTTAAGCGCTTAAGAGATTAAACACTTCTATACTGGTAAGGCTTTGTGGCATTTCTTTATAATCGAAAAGCTTAAAAGGAGTTTTACTATGGAAGTGGCAAAAGAATGGGTAGCGGCGAAAAAAATCTCCTGGGGCAGCGTCATTGGTGGTGTTATCACCGTATTGGCTGTTTCACTGTTGCTGTCGACGTTGGGTACCAGCCTTGGATTTTCCATCGTGGATCCGACGTCAGACGATCCAATCAATGGAGCCGGTACCACCGTAGTGATTTGGTCCGCTGTTTCAATCATTATTAGCTTGGCTGCCGGCGCTTTTATTGCCGGACGTTTGGCTGCTAATGACGGCCTTATTCATGGCTTCCTGGTATGGGCTACGTCACTGATTGTGGCGGCGGTGCTGGGCGGGATGCTGGTAGGGTCTGCAGTGAAGGCCACCGGCAATGCGCTGGGTGCTATCGCTTCGACCTCTGGCAGCTTGCTCTCCGGTGCCGGTTCAGCGATTGGCAAAGGGGCTGCCGGGTTAGCGGACGTGGGTGGCAAGGTGTTTGACAAGTTGGGTATAGACACCACGTTGGAACCTGAACAGCTGCATGGTGATGTGGTTACGGCGCTTAAAAAAAGTGGTATTCCGTCATTGCAGCCTGAATTCATGCAGCAACAGTTGAATGCGGCCAAGACTGATTTGGCAGACGCAGTAAAAGCCCTGGCACTTCAGCCCGACAATAGCGATGCGATTATTAAGCAACTGGTCGACAAGCTTAAAAAACATGGTGAGGCCATCTCGCAAGATGTGGATCAAGACACACTGAAAAAAGCGCTGGTTGAAAATACCAATATGACGCCGCAGGAAGTAGACCAGACTGTGAAGAATTTGGTCGACGCCAAAAATAAAACTGCGCAGCTGGTTAATCAGCGTTTGGATGAAGCCGAAGCAAAAATCAATCAGGCAAAGCAGGAGTATGCTGAGCTGAAACAGAAAGCGCGCGAACAGGCTGCCGTGGCTGCGGACGAATTGTCTCGGGCTGCCCTGTGGTCATTCTTTGCATTGTTGATTGGCGCAGTGGTCAGTGCATTGGCAGGCTTGTGGGGCGTTAACACCAACGCCCGGCGTGTCACCGTATCATCTCCGCAGGCGTAATTTCCAGGCTCGTTTGCGCGTCTCGATGATAGAGGGATGAGAGCCTGAAATACTGACGGTGATGAAATGACAGCCAGGAAAGACTGGCGCTTCCCCCGGCCATGTGCCGGGGTTTTTATTGTTTGCGGCATGATTAATGACCACCTTTATCGCTGTGCACGGTATTAGGCATCAATTGCCACGATCCCTGAGAACAGGTGGATAACATAGATGCGCTGTAAATAATAATGAGTGTGATTATGAAACAAGAGCTGAATATTTTGCTGGGGAAGGCCGTTGCCTTTCTATTCTACGGCGCTTTTTTAGCGGCCTTGGTCGGCCTGGTGTTTATTGACGTACACTGGCTGCATAATTTCGTGCATGAAACCTCGCTGACCGAAGTGGCGCAGGAACTGTTGCTGCTCGCCATCGCCGGTGGTTTTTTCGCCGCGGCCTGGCGACAGGCTGAACGCCGCTCCGCCTGGATGCTGGTCGGCGGCTTCTTTCTCTGCATGTTGATCCGCGAGATGGACTTCGCCTTCGATGCGCTGTGGCACGGCGCGTGGGTGTGGTTCGCGCTGGCGATCGCCTTGGTTTGCCTGTGGCATGCCGCCAGGCACATCGCGGCGACGGTGCGCGGCCTGGCCGATTTCGTAACGCATCCCGGCTACGGCATGATGTGCGCGGGCCTGCTGTGCATTCTGGTGTTTTCCCGCCTGTTCGGCATGAGCGCGCTGTGGCAAACGCTGATGTTGGACGGCTATAACCGGGTAGTGAAAAACATGGTGGAAGAGGGCTGTGAACTGCTGGGCTACGGCCTGTGCCTGCTGGCCACCCTGAGCTACATGAAAACCGTTTTTGCGCCGGATGATGCGAAAGCGTGAGGGCGGCGCTTTATTTATCCGGAACAATTTTAGTGATACTATTCGCTTAGCCGAATGCGGCTGAGAAGGTATGCGTTCCATTCTGTATACCCAGTGAGGTTTCAATCTGGCAATTGTGGGCGAGATCTGAAACCTGGCTGACCAAACCCAAAACCCAATTTTCGTACTGCATGTGATCTGTCGTGTGGGTCACCACTGTAGATAAGGAATTATTAATGCCTGTTATTACTCTTCCTGACGGTAGTCAGCGTCATTTCGACCACCCCGTTTCCCCGATGGATGTCGCGCGCGATATCGGCCCTGGCCTGGCGAAAGCCTGTATCGCCGGCCGCGTCAACGGCGAGCTGGTTGATGCCGGCGATCTGATCGAATCAGATGCGCAGCTGGCCATCATCACCATCAAAGATGAAGACGGTCTGGAAATCATGCGCCACTCCTGCGCGCACCTGCTGGGTCATGCGATCAAGCAGCTGTGGCCGGATACCAAAATGGCGATCGGTCCGGTGATCGACAACGGTTTCTATTATGACGTGGATATCGACCGCACCCTGACGCAGGAAGACCTGGATCTGCTGGAAAAGCGGATGCACGAGTTGGCCGATAAGGATTACGACGTCATCAAGAAGAAGGTCAGCTGGCAAGAAGCCCGCGACACCTTCGCTGAGCGCGGCGAAATCTACAAAGTGGCGATCCTGGATGAGAACATCAGCCATGACGATCGTCCTGGCCTGTATCACCACGAAGAATACGTCGACATGTGCCGCGGTCCGCACGTGCCGAACATGCGTTTCTGTCACCATTTCAAGCTGCAGAAAACCTCCGGCGCTTACTGGCGCGGCGACAGCAAAAACAAAATGCTGCAGCGTATCTACGGCACCGCCTGGGCAGACAAGAAGCAGCTGAACGCCTACCTGCAGCGCCTGGAAGAAGCGGCCAAGCGCGATCACCGCAAGATCGGCAAACAGCTCGACCTGTATCACATGCAGGAAGAAGCGCCGGGCATGGTGTTCTGGCACAACGACGGTTGGACGATTTTCCGCGAGCTGGAAGCCTTCGTGCGCATGAAGCTCAAAGAGTACCAGTACCAGGAAGTGAAAGGTCCGTTCATGATGGACCGCGTGCTGTGGGAAAAAACCGGCCACTGGGAAAACTACAAAGACGCCATGTTCACCACCGCGTCGGAAAACCGCGAATACTGCATCAAGCCGATGAACTGCCCGGGTCACGTGCAGATCTTCAACCAGGGCCTGAAGTCGTACCGCGATTTGCCGCTGCGCATGGGCGAGTTCGGCAGCTGCCACCGCAACGAGCCATCGGGCTCCCTGCACGGCCTGATGCGCGTGCGTGGCTTCACTCAGGATGACGCACACATCTTCTGTACCGAAGAGCAGGTGCGTGCCGAAGTGAACGAATGCATTCGCATGGTCTATGACGTGTACGGCACTTTCGGCTTCGACAAGATCGCCGTCAAGCTGTCTACGCGTCCGGAAAAGCGCATCGGCACCGACGACATGTGGACCCGTGCGGAAGAAGACCTGGCCGCCGCGCTGACCGAGAACGGCATTCCGTTTGAATATCAGCCGGGTGAGGGTGCCTTCTACGGACCGAAAATTGAATTTACCCTGCATGATTGTTTGGATCGCGCATGGCAATGTGGTACCGTGCAGCTCGATTTCTTCTTGCCGGGCCGTTTGGGCGCCTCGTACGTTGGCGAAAACAACGATCGCGTCGTGCCGGTAATGATTCACCGCGCCATTTTGGGCTCCATGGAACGCTTCATCGGTATCCTGACCGAAGAATACGCCGGGTTCTACCCGACCTGGATCGCCCCGGTGCAGGTGGTGGTGATGAATATCACCGACAGCCAGTCTGATTACGTCCAGCAATTGACCAAAAAACTGCAGGATGCAGGTATTCGCGTGAAAGCGGACTTGAGAAATGAGAAGATTGGCTTTAAAATTCGCGAACATACTTTACGTCGAGTCCCTTACATGTTGGTGTGCGGCGACAAAGAGGTCGAAGCAGGCAAAGTTGCCGTTCGTACCCGCCGTGGCAAAGACTTGGGAAGCCTGGACGTAAACGAAGTCGTAGACAAGCTGCTGAAAGAGATTCGCAGCCGTAGTCTTCATCAACTGGAGGAATAAAGTATTAAAGGCGGAAAACGAGTTCAACCGGCGCGTCCTAATCGCATTAACAGAGAAATTCGCGCGCAAGAAGTTCGCCTAACCGGCGTCGATGGCGAGCAGATTGGTATTGTCAGTCTGAATGAAGCTCTTGAAAAAGCTGAGGAAGCGGGCGTTGATTTAGTAGAAATCAGCCCAAATGCCGAACCGCCAGTTTGCCGAATCATGGATTACGGCAAATTCCTCTACGAGAAGAGCAAGTCGACGAAAGAACAGAAGAAGAAGCAAAAAGTTATCCAGGTTAAGGAAATCAAATTCCGTCCTGGCACCGATGATGGCGACTATCAGGTCAAACTACGCAACCTGATTCGCTTTCTGGAAGATGGCGATAAAGCCAAAATCACCCTGCGTTTCCGTGGGCGTGAGATGGCGCACCAGCAGATCGGTATGGAAGTGCTTAACCGCGTCCGTAAAGACCTGTGTGAAGATATGGATCTGGCAGTGGTCGAATCCTTCCCTACGAAGATCGAAGGCCGCCAGATGATTATGGTGCTCGCTCCTAAGAAGAAACAGTAAGGCTTACAAGTAATGGAACCCGCGCGGCGCTTGCGCTGTGTGGGTTTTATTCGCCCAACTGATTCGTTGTTTAACAATGCGAAGTGGATTTAATTAAAATGCCAAAGATTAAAACTGTACGTGGTGCAGCCAAGCGCTTCAAAAAAACCGGCAGCGGTGGTTTTAAGCGTAAACATGCCAACCTGCGTCATATTCTGACCAAAAAAGCAACCAAGCGTAAACGTCACCTGCGTCCGAAAGGCATGGTGTCTAAAAACGATCTGGTCCTGGTTACCGCGTGCCTGCCGTACGCATAAGCCATTTTTTTTGAATTTAGAATAAGACTTTAGGAGAGAGCATATGGCTCGCGTAAAACGTGGTGTAATTGCACGCGCACGTCACAAGAAAATTATGAAGCAGGCGAAAGGTTACTACGGTGCCCGTTCGCGCGTATATCGTGTTGCCTTCCAGGCAGTAATCAAAGCAGGCCAGTATGCTTACCGTGACCGTCGTCAACGTAAGCGTCAGTTCCGTCAGCTGTGGATTGCACGTATCAACGCAGCTGCTCGTCAGAACGGTCTGTCTTACAGCAAGTTCATCAACGGCTTGAAAAAAGCGTCGATCGAAATTGACCGTAAGATCCTGGCTGACATCGCAGTCTTCGACAAAGTGGCCTTCGGCGCACTGGTTGAGAAAGCGAAAGCAGCTCTGGCGTAAGTCAGTAGAAGAGGGAGCTTGCTCCCTCTTTTAATCTTTGTTTTCAGCGACAAATATTGACTTTTATTGGCCGCCGCTATATCACTGGTGGGCAATCATCGACAAGGTACCGCAATCATGCACGCAGCTATTTTTCGTTTCTTTTTTTACTTTAGCGCCTGATTTCAGGAGGCTTTGCGCGTAAGAAAAGAAACGAAAAGTAGCGCCTAAGCCTCCCTCGTGGAGGCTTTTTTGTTTTTGGCCATCGTCCCGCCTTGCAAAGCGTTGCGGTGAGAGCGGCAGGCGTTGAGCGAGCCTTGTGCCTCGATGGTGAGTCACCTGGCCGGCAACGTATTGAAAAGTCTTTGAAGATTGCTCAAAGGCGTGTTCGAATAATAGATAACAATTACTTAGGGCCATCCCGGCCAGAGGAAGAGGAAAGCAATGCCACATCTCGCAGAGCTGGTTGCCAATGCCAAGGCAGCCGTAGAAGATGCCCAGGATGTTGCCGCGTTAGATTTGGTGCGCGTCGAATATTTTGGCAAGAAAGGTCATTTCACCTTGCAGATGCAGTCTCTGCGCGACGTACCGGCGGAAGACCGTCCGGCGGCCGGCGCGGTGATCAACCAGGCCAAGCAAGAGGTGCAAGACGCGCTGAACGCGCGTAAGAACGCACTGGAAAGCGCCGCGCTGAACGCGCGCCTGGCGGCAGAAACCATCGACGTGTCCTTGCCGGGCCGTCGCATGGAGAACGGTGGCCTGCATCCGGTGACCCGCACCATCGACCGTATCGAAACCTTCTTCGGCGAGCTGGGCTTCTCCGTTGCCACCGGCCCGGAAATTGAAGACGATTACCATAACTTCGACGCGCTGAACATTCCAGGGCATCACCCGGCGCGCGCCGACCACGACACCTTCTGGTTCGACGCCACGCGCCTGCTGCGCACCCAGACTTCAGGCGTGCAGATCCGCACCATGAAGAACCAGCAGCCGCCGATCCGCATCATTGCGCCGGGCCGCGTTTATCGTAACGACTACGATCAGACGCACACCCCGATGTTCCACCAGATGGAAGGGCTGATCGTCGATAAAGACATCAGCTTCACCAACCTGAAGGGCACGCTGCACGATTTCCTGAACAACTTCTTTGAAGAAGACTTGCAGGTTCGTTTCCGTCCGTCCTACTTCCCGTTCACCGAGCCGTCCGCTGAAGTGGACGTGATGGGCAAGAACGGCAAGTGGCTGGAAGTGCTGGGCTGCGGCATGGTGCATCCGAACGTGCTGCGCAACGTGGGCATCGATCCGGAAGTTTACTCCGGCTTCGCCTTCGGCATGGGCATGGAGCGCCTGACGATGCTGCGTTACGGCGTCACCGACCTGCGCGCATTCTTCGAAAACGATCTGCGTTTCCTCAAACAGTTTAAGTAAGGCGGGAATATCACATGAAATTCAGTGAACTCTGGTTGCGCGAGTGGGTAAACCCGGCCATCAGCAGCGAAGCATTATCCGATCAAATCACCATGGCCGGCCTGGAAGTGGACGGCGTGGATCCGGTTGCCGGCGCGTTTAACGGCGTCGTCGTGGGCGAGGTGGTCGAGTGTGGCCAGCATCCGAACGCCGACAAACTGCGCGTTACCAAGGTTAACGTAGGCGGTGATCGCCTGCTCGACATCGTCTGCGGCGCGCCGAACTGCCGTACCGGCCTGAAAGTGGCGGTCGCCACCGTGGGCGCGGTGCTGCCGGGCGATTTCAAAATCAAGGCCGCCAAGCTGCGCGGCGAACCTTCGGAAGGCATGCTGTGCTCGTTCTCCGAGCTGGGTATTTCCGACGATCATGACGGTATCATTGAGCTGCCGCTGGATGCGCCGATCGGCACCGACATCCGCGACTATCTGAAACTGAACGACAACACCATCGAGATCAGCGTTACCCCGAACCGCGCCGACTGCCTGGGCATCATCGGCGTTGCGCGCGACGTGGGCGTACTGAACCAGGTTGCGCTGACCGAGCCGGACATGAGCCCGGTAGCTGCCACCATCGACGCCACGCTGCCGATCCGCGTTGACGCGCCGCAGGCGTGCCCACGCTATCTGGGCCGCGTAGTGAAAGGCATCGACGTTAAGGCGCCAACCCCGCTGTGGATGCGTGAAAAACTGCGTCGCTGCGGTATCCGTTCTATCGATGCCGTGGTTGACGTCACCAACTATGTGCTGCTGGAGCTTGGGCAGCCGATGCACGCCTTCGATCTGAGCCGCATCGACGGCGGCATCGTGGTGCGCATGGCGGAAGAAGGGGAAACCTTGACGCTGCTGGACGGCAGCGAAGCCAAACTGAACGCCGACACCTTAGTGATCGCCGATCATCAAAAAGCGCTGGCGATGGGCGGCATCTTCGGCGGCGAGCATTCCGGCGTCAACGGGGAAACTCAGGACGTGCTGCTGGAGTGCGCCTTCTTCAGCCCGCTGTCGATCACCGGTCGCGCACGCCGTCACGGCCTGCACACCGATGCTTCTCACCGCTATGAGCGCGGCGTCGATCCGGCGCTGCAGTACAAAGCGATGGAGCGCGCTACGCGCCTGCTGCTCGACATCTGCGGCGGCCAGGCCGGCCCGGTTATCGACGTGACCGATGAAAACGAACTGCCGAAGCGCGCTACCATCACGCTGCGCCGCGAGAAGCTGGATCGCCTGATCGGCCACGTGGTGCCGAGCGAGCAGGTTAGCGACATTCTGCGCCGCCTGGGTTGCCAGGTAACCGAACAGGGCGACAGCTGGCAAGCGGTCGCGCCGAGCTGGCGTTTCGATATGGAGATCGAAGAGGACCTGGTGGAAGAAGTGGCGCGCATTTACGGCTACGACAACATCCCGGATGTGCCGGTTCGTGCCGATCTGGTGATGACCCAGCATCGCGAAGCCGATCTGACGCTCAAGCGCGTGAAGACCATGCTGGTCGATCACGGCTACCAGGAAGCGATCACCTACAGCTTCGTCGATCCGAAAGTGCAGGCATTGCTGCATCCGAATGAAGAAGCGCTGATCCTGCCGAGCCCGATTTCGGTCGAGATGTCGGCGATGCGTCTGTCGCTGTGGACCGGCCTGTTGTCTGCGGTGGTGTATAACCAGAACCGCCAGCAGACGCGCCTGCGCCTGTTCGAAAGCGGCCTGCGCTTTGTGCCTGATAGTGCGGCAGATCTGGGTATCCGTCAGGATGTCATGCTGGCAGGCGTGATCGCTGGCCATACGCACGATGAGCATTGGGATCTGGCGCGCAAGCCCGTCGACTTCTATGATTTAAAAGGGGATCTGGAGTCTGTCCTCGAGCTGACCGGTAAATTATCCGAAATTCAGTTCCGGGCGGAAGCCAATCCGGCCCTGCATCCAGGGCAAAGTGCGGCGATTTATTTGCACGGCGAACGCGTAGGTTTCATTGGTGTGGTTCACCCGGAACTTGAACGTAAACTGGATCTTAACGGCCGCACTGTGGTGTTTGAACTGGAGTGGAACAAGCTTGCGAGCCGCGCCGTGCCTCAGGCGCGGGAGATTTCGCGCTTCCCGGCAAACCGCCGTGATATCGCCGTTGTGGTGGCTGAAAACGTCCCCGCAGAAGATATTTTGGCCGAGTGTAAGAAAGTTGGCGCAAATCAGGTAGTTGGCGTAAACTTGTTTGACGTGTACCGTGGCAAGGGCGTGGCAGAAGGTGACAAGAGCCTGGCTATCAGTCTGGTATTGCAGGATACCGCTCGTACACTGGAAGAAGAGGAGATAGCCGCTACCGTTGCAAAATGCGTAGAGGCTCTAAAACAGCGATTCCAAGCATCCTTGAGGGATTGAACCTATGGCGCTTACTAAAGCTGAAATGTCAGAACACCTGTTTGAGAAGCTTGGGCTTAGCAAACGGGACGCCAAAGACCTGGTGGAACTGTTCTTTGAAGAGGTCCGTCGGGCCCTTGAGAATGGCGAACAGGTAAAACTGTCGGGTTTTGGCAACTTTGATCTGCGTGACAAGAACCAACGTCCGGGGCGTAACCCGAAGACCGGCGAAGACATTCCGATTACGGCGCGCCGCGTGGTGACCTTCCGTCCGGGGCAGAAGCTGAAAAGCCGGGTAGAAAACGCCAGCCCGAAAGGGTGAGTGACGTGACATCAAAAAAGGCCGCTTGCGCGGCCTTTTTCTTTTTTTTGGGAAAATTCAGTTTATTCCTAATGGGCAATGTAAGAATTAAATTTATTCATTAAAGCACTACGGCGAAAATTTATTTAATATTATTTGTGGAATATTCTTATATCTTATTTCATTTGATGGGTGGCCTTATTTGTCATTTCAATAACGGCCATAATAATGGCCTGGGCCGTCGCCGCGGTGGCCTCCACCCCAGTGCGGGCCCCAGCAGCAGGCGCTGAGGCTTGAGGCTAGGGCCACAACGGCCAGCAACATACCGATACGTTTAATCATCTTATTATCCTCCGGTGGGAATCCATTTAATTATAATTGTCTTGCGGTCTGAGAGACGTCAGTTATTCGTTAAACCTTGTCAGTGGTTATGATAATTAAAGGCGGCGGCAAACAGTGTAGGGATTGTGTAAGGCCGTCGAAAACGATCTGAAAATAGGCATCGATGAGATAGTCGTTAAATAAGCACGCTGATATAACCACTGCAGCAAGAAAAATAGAGTGAGAAGGTAAAATGAAAAAGATCCTGTTGCTGGTGTGTTTCCCGCTGTTGCTGCCGCTGGCGGCGCAGGCCGATGTGTCCGTCGATATCAACGTGCCGGGCGTTTCCCTGCATCTGGGGGATCAGGACCGTCGCGGCTACTACTGGGATGGCTACGACTGGCGTCCACCGCAGTGGTGGCATGCGCACCAGGGCCGCGGTCTGGGTGAGCGCAATGCGCGCGGTTTGTACTGGGACGGCGGACGCTGGCAACCTTCGCCGCCGCGTGGTTATGAGCATCGCGAGCCGGAGCGCAGCGGCAATCCGTTCCATGGCGATCGCGATAATCGCGACCGCCGTCATGACGATCGGGGTGACCATGACCGGCGCGATGACGGCCGCGGTCAGCCTTATCCACCGGGCAACGCCGGCCCGCATCGTTAATCCCTGAGTTTATCGGCGGCTGGTTTTGCCATCATCATGGTGATGACGGGCAGGGCCAGCCGCTGCTTTCCTGCGCCATCGCCTACGCAAGGCTTCCCCTTGCGGCGTTAACCCCCTAATATTCGACTCAGACGTCAATTATCCGGCCACGACAGCGGCCGGCAGGGAACCGCCGCGCCATGCCAACCAGCCGTACTTTCACCTTACTGTTGCAACATCAGCGCTACCGCGATAAGCGCCAGGTCACTCTGCTGGCGCTGGGCGTGGCGGTGGCGTTGCTGTTCAGCCTCTGCGCCGGTGACCAATGGATATGGCCGTCAGCGTGGTTCAGCGATCGGGCGCAGCTGTTCGTTTGGCAACTGCGTTTACCGCGCGCGCTGGCGGTGATGCTGGTCGGCGCCGCCCTGGCGGTGGCGGGCGCGGTGATGCAGGCGCTGTTTGAAAACCCGCTGGCGGAGCCCGGTCTGCTGGGGGTGGCTAACGGCGCCGGCGTCGCGCTGGTGTTGACGGTGCTGTTAGGGCACGGTTTGTTGCCGGTGGCGCTGATGAGCGCCGCCGCGATAGCCGGTGCGCTGGCGATGACCTTTTTGCTGCTGGGCTTCGCTCGGCGCCGGCGCCTGACCAATGCGCGGCTGTTGCTGGTTGGCGTGGCGCTGGGCATTGTGTGCAGCGCGCTGATGACCTGGGCGGTCTATTTCAGCACCAGCCTCGATCTGCGGCAGCTGATGTACTGGATGATGGGCGGTTTCGGCGGCGTCGATTGGCGGCAAAAGTGGCTGGTGCTGGCGCTGCTGCCGGTGCTTTTGTGGCTGTGCGGCCAGGGCAGAGCGCTCAACCTGATGGCGCTGGGCGAGGTGCAGGCGCTGCAACTTGGGCTGTCGCTGCATCTGTGGCGTAATTTGCTGGTGCTGGCGATCGGCTGGCTGGTTGGCGTCAGCGTGGCGCTCGCCGGAGTGATTGGCTTTGTTGGGTTGGTGATCCCGCATATTTTGCGGCTCACCGGCCTGACCGACCAGCGCTATCTGCTGCCGGCCTGCGCGCTGGCGGGAGCCGGGGTGTTGCTGGTGGCCGATGTGATCGCCCGCGTTGCGCTGCTGGCGGCCGAGCTGCCGATCGGCGTGGTGACCGCCACGCTGGGGGCGCCGCTATTTATCTGGTTACTGACCCGAACAAAGGGCGTAAGGTAGTTTTCTTCATTCACCTGCCATTAAAAAACCAAAGGATGACAACCGATGAGCAAGCCAATCTACAACCTGCCGTTACACACCATCGAAAACCAGGCGACCACGCTGGGCGCCTATCAGGGTAAGGTGCTGCTGGTGGTCAACGTGGCCTCGGAGTGCGGCCTGACCAAGCAATATGAAGGGCTGGAAACGCTGTACGAAACCTATCGCGATCGGGGGCTGGAAGTTTTGGGGTTCCCGTCCAATGAATTCTTGGGCCAGGAGCCGGGCAGCAACGAAGAGATCCTGGCGTTTTGCCGCGGCACCTTCGGCGTGCAATTCCCGATGTTCGCCAAGATTGAGGTGAACGGCGAACATCGGCATCCGCTGTACCAGGCGCTGATTGCCGCGCAGCCGGATGCTGTCGCACCGCAGGGCAGCGAGTTCCTGGCGCGAATGACCAGCAAAGGGCGTGCGCCGAAGCACGCCGGCGATATTCTGTGGAACTTCGAGAAATTCCTCATCGCGCGCGACGGCACGGTGATCCAACGCTTCTCGCCTGACACCACGCCGGAAGATCCGGCGCTGGTGGCGGCGGTAAAACAAGCGCTGGCAGGATAAGACGGATGCTGCAACTCGTCGAGGTTGGGGTGGCGGGGCGCCTGGCGCCTTTTTCGGCACAGATTGAAGGCGGGTTGCAGGTTCATCTGATCGGCCCAAACGGCGCCGGGAAGAGTACCTTGCTGGCGCGGGTGGCCGGCATGCTGCCGGGGCTGGGCGAGGTTCGCCTGGACGGGCGCGCGCTGGCCGATTATTCCGGTAACGCGCTGGCATGCCGGCGTGGCTATCTCAGCCAGCAACAGCCGCCGGTGTCGCTGATGCCGGTGTTCCAGTATTTGGCCTTGCACCGGCCAGCGGCAGCGGCGCAAACCGATGTGGAACACGCCATTCTCTATTTGTGCCAGCGGCTGAAGCTGGTGGATAAGCTGTCACGCATGCTGACGCAGCTCTCCGGTGGCGAATGGCAGCGGGTGCGGCTGGCGGCGGTGTTGCTGCAGGTGTGGCCCAGCGTCAATCCGCACAGCCGGCTGTTGTTGCTGGATGAGCCGACCAACAGCCTGGACGTGGCGCAGAAAGTCGCGCTGGATCGCCTGCTGCGGGAATTTTGCCAGAGCGGGCGCAGCGCGCTGGTGTGCGCGCACGATCTGAATCATACCTTACAGCAGGCCGATCGGGTTTGGTTGCTGCACGCCGGGCGGCTGGTGGCACAGGGGGCCACGCGTGAGGTGATGGCACCCGCGCTGCTGTCGCAGATCTATGAAGTGGACTTCCACCTGCAATGGGTGGGGGACCAGCGTTGGATCATGACCCGCACGGCTTGAGTCGCGGCGGCGGCGGAGCGTAACGTAAACGAACACTAAACGTAGTGAATATAAATAGCCGGGTAATCATCGGTTAATATTGGGCTGCCTCTCACTTTCTTATCGATTTTCTTGAAAAACGTCGATGACGTGCTACGCTTGATTCGGCAAAAATAAAATACGTAAATAATTATTAATAAATATAAGAAATTGATTTTAATAATGATTTTAAATAGATGATGGCGGCACCCACCAATCAGTTGACCCACTGATGACAAGTCTCGTCTTAAGGTTTAGTTAAGCTTGCGGCCTTACATTGGCAGTTAATCCACGGAAACGATTCTTCTCTGGCGTTTAATATCCGTTAAACGAAAGGGATTTACAGTGTCATCAAAAGCAGTTCGATACGTTTGGGGTTAACTATGGATCAATTTTTACCTTTCTCTCGTCCGGCCATCGGCGATGAAGAAATCGCCGCGGTAGAGAAAGTGTTGCGTTCCGGTTGGATCACCACCGGGCCGCAAAACCAGCAGCTGGAAAGCGACTTCTGTTCCACCTTCGGCTGTAAGCATGCGATCGCCGTCAGTTCCGCCACGGCTGGCATGCACATCACGCTGATGGCGCTGGGCATCGGCCCCGGCGACGAAGTCATCACCCCTTCGCAAACCTGGGTTTCCACCCTCAACATGATCGAGCTGCTGGGCGCCACGCCGGTCATGATCGACGTTGACCGTGATACGTTGATGGTCAGCGCCGCCGATGTCGAGGCTGCCATCACCCCGAAAACCAAAGCGATTGTTCCGGTGCACTACGCCGGCGCTCCTCTGCAGATGGACGCGCTGCGCGCCGTGGCCGAACGCCACGGTCTGCCTTTGATCGAAGACGCCGCCCATGCGGTCGGTACGCGCTACAACGGCGAATGGGTCGGCGCGCGTGGCACGGCGATTTTCTCGTTCCACGCCATTAAAAACGTGACCTGCGCCGAGGGCGGCCTGATCGCCACCGACGACGATGCGCTGGCGGATCGCCTGCGTTGCCTGAAGTTCCACGGTCTGGCCGTCGATGCCTTCGATCGTCAGCAGCTTGGCCGCAAACCGCAGGCCGAAGTGGTGGAGCCGGGTTACAAATACAACCTGTCCGACATTCACGCGGCGATCGCCGTGGTGCAGCTGTCGCGCTTCGCTGAGCTGAACGCGCGCCGCAAGGTGCTGGCACAGCGCTACCTGAGCGCGCTGGAAGGCTCGCCGTTCCAACCGTTGGGCGTGCCGGATTACCCGCATGACCACGCCTGGCATCTGTTTATGGTGCGCGTCGACCCTGAGCGTTGCGGCATCGATCGCGATCGGTTGATGGAGCGTCTGAAAGAGGTTGGCGTCGGCACCGGGCTGCATTTCCGCGCCGCGCATACCCAGAAATTCTACCGTGAGCGTTATCCGCAGCTTTCCTTGCCGAATACCGAATGGAACTCGGCGCGGCTATGCACTTTACCGCTATTCCCTGATATGACCGACGCCGACGTGGATCGCGTGGTCAATGCCTTGTCTTCTGTTGTGGAGTCTTTACGTGTCTCGCGTTGAACCGATTAAAAAAGTGTCGATAGTCATCCCGGTATACAACGAGCAGGAAAGTCTGCCGGCGTTGCTGGAGCGTACTACCGCCGCTTGCAAGCAGTTATCTCAACCTTATGAAATCATCCTCGTCGACGATGGCAGCAGCGACAACTCCGCGGACATGCTGACCGCGGCGGCGGAAAAGCCGGACAGCCACGTCATCGCCGTTTTGCTGAACCGCAACTATGGCCAGCACTCGGCGATCATGGCCGGTTTCAACCAGGTGACCGGCGATCTGGTGATTACGCTGGACGCCGATCTGCAGAACCCGCCGGAGGAGATCCCTCGTCTGGTCAGCGTGGCGGAAGAGGGCTATGACGTGGTGGGCACCGTGCGCGCCAACCGTCAAGACTCCTGGTTCCGCAAAAGCGCTTCGCGCGTGATCAACATGATGATTCAACGCGCCACCGGCAAGTCGATGGGGGACTACGGCTGCATGCTGCGCGCCTACCGTCGTCACATCGTTGAGGCGATGCTGCACTGCCACGAACGCAGCACCTTTATCCCGATTCTGGCGAACACCTTCGCCCGTCGCACGACCGAGATCGACGTGCGTCACGCCGAGCGCGAGTTTGGCGATTCCAAGTACAGCCTGATGAAGTTGATCAACCTGATGTACGACCTGATCACCTGCCTGACCACCACCCCGCTGCGTTTGCTCAGCGTGGTCGGCAGCATCGTGGCGCTGTCCGGGTTTGTGTTGGCGCTGGTGCTGATTGCGCTGCGTCTGCTGCTCGGCCCTGAATGGGCCGCCGGCGGCGTGTTCACCCTCTTCGCCGTGCTGTTCACCTTTATCGGCGCCCAGTTTGTTGGCATGGGGCTACTGGGTGAATACATCGGCCGCATCTATACCGACGTGCGCGCACGTCCTCGCTATTTTGTTCAGAAAGTGGTCGGCGTACAGCAGGACCACAATACTCAGGAAGAAGAATGATGAAAGCTATTGTATTTGCTTACCATGATATTGGCTGCGCAGGTCTGAAAGCGCTGACTGAGGCGGGTTATGACGTGCAGGCCGTATTCACGCACACCGACGACCCTGGTGAGAACAACTTCTTCTCCTCCGTGGCCCGTTTGGGCGCCGAATTGGATCTGCCGGTCTATGCGCCGGAAGACGTGAACCATCCGCTGTGGGTTGACCGCATTCGCGACCTGCAGCCGGACGTGATCTTTTCGTTCTACTACCGCCATATGCTGAGCGACGAGATCCTCTCGCTGGCACCGCAGGGCGGCTTCAACCTGCACGGTTCGCTGCTGCCGCATTACCGTGGCCGCGCCCCGGTGAACTGGGCGCTGGTGAACGGCGAAACCGAAACCGGCGCCACGCTGCACAAGATGGTGAAACGCCCGGACGCCGGCGACATCGTCGGTCAGCAGAAAGTGACCATCGCCGACAGCGACACTGCGCTGACGCTGCACAAAAAAGTGCTGGAAGCCGCGCAGGCCGTATTGAAAGAGCAGTTGCCGAAGCTGAAGAACGGCACCGCCACCTTCACCAAGCAGGATGAGTCTCAGGCCAGCTACTTCGGCCGTCGCACCGCAGCGGACGGCGAGATCCTGTGGCACAAGTCCGCCAAAGAGATCAACAACCTGGTACGTGCCGTAACGGAACCGTACCCGGGTGCTTTCAGCTACCTCGGCCAGCGCAAGCTGATCGTCTGGCGCTCTCGCGTGCTGGATACCCAACACGACAAGCAGCCGGGCACCGTACTGAGCACCTCGCCGCTGGTCATCGCCTGTGGCGAAGGCGCGCTGGAGATCGTTGCCGGTCAGAACGACAGCGGCCTGTACGTGCAGGGCAGCCGCCTGGCGCAGGAAATGGGCATCGTCACCGACGTGCGCCTGGCCGCCAAGCCGAACGCCGTAATGAAACGCCGCACTCGCGTGCTGATCCTCGGGGTCAACGGCTTCATCGGTAACCACCTGACCGAGCGCCTGCTGCGTGACGATCGCTACGACATCTACGGCCTGGATATCGGTTCTGACGCCATCAGCCGTTTCCTCGACAACCCGCGTTTCCACTTCGTGGAAGGCGACATCAGCATCCACTCCGAGTGGATCGAGTATCACATCAAGAAATGCGACGTGGTGCTGCCGCTGGTGGCGATCGCGACGCCGATCGAATACACCCGTAACCCGCTGCGCGTGTTCGAGCTGGATTTCGAAGAGAACCTGAAGATCGTTCGCGACTGCGTGAAATACAACAAGCGCATCATCTTCCCGTCCACCTCAGAAGTGTACGGCATGTGCGACGACAAAGAGTTCGACGAAGACCATTCGCGCCTGATCGTCGGGCCAATCAACAAACAGCGCTGGATCTACTCGGTCTCCAAACAGCTGCTGGATCGGGTGATCTGGGCTTACGGCGCTAAAGAAGGCCTGAAGTTCACGCTGTTCCGTCCATTCAACTGGATGGGGCCGCGCCTGGATAACCTGGACGCCGCGCGTATCGGCTCTTCCCGTGCCATCACCCAGCTGATCCTCAACCTGGTGGAAGGTTCGCCGATCAAACTGATGGACGGCGGCGCGCAGAAACGTTGCTTCACCGACATCAACGACGGCATCGAAGCGCTGTTCCGCATCATCGAGAACCGCGACGGCCTGTGCGACGGCCAGATCGTCAACATCGGCAACCCGACCAACGAAGCGAGCATCCGCGAGCTGGCGGAAATGCTGCTGGAAAGCTTCAACAACCACCCGCTGCGCGACCGCTTCCCGCCGTTTGCCGGCTTCAAGGACGTTGAGAGCAGCAGCTACTACGGTAAAGGTTACCAGGACGTCGAGCACCGCACGCCGAGCATCAAGAACGCTCACCGCCTGCTGGGCTGGCAGCCGACCATCGAGATGAAGCAAACCGTCGCCGATACGCTGGACTACTTCCTGCGCACTACCGTTCAGGAAGGGAACGATGCATGAAGAAAGTCGGTCTGCGGGTTGATGTAGATACCTTCAGCGGCACCCGTGAAGGGGTGCCGCAGTTGCTGGACCTGTTCGACAAGTACGACATTCAGGCCAGCTTCTTCTTCAGCGTGGGACCGGACAACATGGGGCGCCATCTTTGGCGCCTTTTGCGTCCGAAATTTCTGTGGAAAATGCTGCGTTCGAACGCCGCCTCGCTGTACGGCCTGGACATTCTGCTGGCCGGCACCGCCTGGCCGGGGCGCAACATTTCACGCGCGTTGGGGCCGCTGATGAAGCGCACCGCCGAAGCCGGCCATGAAGTCGGGCTGCACGCCTGGGATCACCAGGGGTGGCAGGCCAAGGTCGGCAAGTGGAGCGAGGCGCAGCTGACCGAACAGGTGCAGCTGGGCGTCGATGCCCTGAGCGCCAGCACCGGCCAACCGGTGAAATGCTCCGCCGTGGCGGGCTGGCGTGCCGATACGCGCGTGCTGGAGGTCAAGCAACGCTTCGGCTTCCATTACAACAGCGATTGCCGCGGCACCCATCCGTTCCGTCCGGTGCTGAGCGACGGGCGTCACGGCACGGTGCAGATCCCGGTGACGTTGCCGACCTTCGACGAAGTGATCGGCAGCGAAGTCAGCATGGCCGACTTCAACGACTACATTCTGCGCGCTATCGAGAACGATCGCGGCGTGCCGGTGTACACCATTCACACCGAAGTGGAAGGCATGTCGCAAGCGGCGATGTTCGAACAGTTATTGCAACGCGCACGGCAGCAGGGCATCGAATTCTGTCCGCTTAGCGCGCTGTTACCACAAGATTTGGCGTCACTGCCGTTGGGCCGCATCAAGCGTGCTCCTTTCCCCGGCCGCGAAGGTTGGCTGGGCTGTCAAACCGATGTGAAGGACGTTACATGAAGGCGCTAAAAGGATCCTGGGCCATTCTGCTGGCCGTTTTTTTTGCTCTGGTTTACCTGATCCCGCTTAACGGCCGCCTGCTGTGGCAGCCGGACGAGACGCGTTATGCCGAGATCAGCCGTGAAATGCTGCAGCGCGGCGATTGGGTTGTGCCGCACCTGCTGGGGCTGCGCTACTTCGAAAAGCCGGTGGCGGGTTACTGGTTCAATAACATCAGCCAGTGGCTGTTCGGCGAAAACAACTTTGCGGTGCGCTTCGGCTCGGTGTTCAGCACCGGCATGACCGCACTGTTGGTGTTCGCGCTGGCGATGCTGATGTGGCGCAATGCGCGCCGCGCCAGCCTGGCGGCGCTGATATTCCTGTCGATGGTGCTGGTGTTCAGCATCGGCACCTACAGCGTGCTGGATCCGATGATCTCGCTGTGGCTGGCGGCGGCGATGGTCAGCTACTACCTGACGCTGAAAGCCACCTCGGTCAAAGGCAAGCTGGGCGCCTACGCGCTATTGGGCTTGGCCTGCGGCATGGGCTTTATGACCAAGGGCTTCCTGGCGCTGGCGGTGCCGGTGATCGCGGTGATCCCGATCGTCATCCAGCAACGTCGCATCAAGGATCTGCTGTTCTACGGCCCGGTGGCGATCGTGACCGCCACGTTGCTCAGCCTGCCGTGGGCGCTGGCGATCGCGCAACGTGAACCCGATTTCTGGAATTACTTCTTCTGGGTCGAACATATTCAGCGTTTCGCCGAAGATAACGCCCAGCACAAGGCGCCGTTCTGGTATTACCTGCCGATCCTGCTGGCGGCGGTGCTGCCGTGGCTGGCGCTGCTGCCCGGTGCGCTGCTCAAGGGCTGGCGCGAACGCGTACAGCGCCCGGAGCTGTTCTTCCTGCTGAGCTGGGCGATGATGCCGCTGATCTTCTTCAGCATCGCCAAAGGCAAGCTGCCGACCTACATTCTGCCGTGCATGGCGCCGCTGGCGCTGCTGATGACCGCCTATGCGGAAGACTACGCCGCCACCCTGCGCGCCAGGCTGTTCAAGGCCAATGCCTGGCTGAACGGCCTGTTCGGGCTGATCGGCATCGTGGCGCTGGTGGTGTTGAGCTCCGGCCTGCTGCCGAAAGCCCATCTGTTTACCGCGCAAGAGTGGCCGAAGGTGGTGCTCGGCCTGATCGCCTTCGGCGGCTGGCTCCTGTTCGCGCTGGTTTCCGCACGCGATAACGGCCGTCAATGGCGCTGGGCGGCGGCCTGCCCGGTATTGCTGTGCCTGGTGATCGGCTACGCCATCCCGCAACAGGTGACCGATTCCAAGCTGCCGCAGAACTTCGCGCGCGCCACGATGGCCGAGCTGGGCGACAGCCGTTACGTGCTGACCGACAGCGTCGGGGTAGCGGCCGGTTTGGCCTGGGAACTGAAGCGTAGCGACGTGCTGATGTACAGCCAGAAAGGCGAGGTAGCTTATGGTCTGGAGTATCCGGACGCCAAGGGCCACCTGATCAGCGACGCCGACTTCCCGCAGTGGCTGGCGCAGGCGCGCAAGCAGGGGAACGTGTCGCTGGTGTTGCAGCTGTCCCGTGGCGAAGCGCTGCCGCAGGAGCTGCCTGCCGCAGACAAGGTGGATCGCATGAATCGCCTGGTGCTGATGTGGTATAAACAGCAACCATGATGGGTTTTCTGTTGGTGATTGTGGTCAGCCTGCTCACCTGCGGTGGGCAGCTGTGCCAGAAGCAGGCGGCGCACTGTTGGGAGCGGGCGGACGAAGCGCGGCTGAAGCAGACGCTGCGTTGGCTGGCGCTGGCGGTGCTGCTGTTGGGGCTGGGCATGGCGGTGTGGCTCAATGTGCTGCAACGCCTGCCGCTCAGCCTGGCTTACCCGATGCTCAGCCTGAACTTCGTGATGGTGACGCTGGCGGCGCGCTGGCTGTTTCATGAGCCGACGACCGTGCGCCACTGGTGTGGCGTAGCGTCGATTATGTTGGGGATCCTGCTGATGAGCGTGCATTCATGAGGGGCTATGCCTGGGGCGCCGCCAGCGTGTTGCTGGTGACGCTGGCGCAGTTGCTGATGAAGTGGGGCATGGTGCAAATCCCGCTGATGTCGTTCGCCGACGTCTCGTTGGCGTTGATCGGCGACTACTGGCTGCCGCTTCTGGCGGTGGGCGGCGGCATCTTCGGTTATGCGCTGTCGATGCTGTGTTGGTTCTTTGCGCTGCGCCACCTGCCGTTAAACCGCGCTTATCCTCTGCTGAGCGTCAGCTACGCGCTGGTCTATCTGGCGGCGGTGATCCTGCCGTGGTTTAACGAATCCGCTACGCTGCTGAAAACGTTGGGCACGCTGTTTATTCTGTTCGGCGTCTGGCTGATTAACAGCAAATCCGAGACAAAATCGCCGGAATAGGGTCAAAACCGGCGATCCTGCTATTATCTCCCTCATGGCGCTTGCCTTTTTCCCCGTGCGGGAGATAAATTAACGCCAAATAGCGCTCTCCTTACGTGGTGCCGGCTTCGCCTCGCAGGCGGTGGTGGTGTGCCGATTGGCATAATGCGGCAGCGTGTTCAATGAAGGAATATTATGCGGATGCGTGTGTGGTTTTTATTAGCCAGTTTGATCCTCGCCGGCTGCAGCAGCCATGCGCCGCCGCCGAGCGGCCGCCTGGCGGACTCTATCGTGGTGGTGGCCCAGCTCAACGAGCAACTGCGTCAGTGGTACGGCACGCCATACCGTTACGGCGGCCTGGATCGCGGCGGCGTAGATTGTTCCGGCTTTGTTTACCGCACGTTCCGCGATCGTTTCGACATGCAGCTGCCGCGTTCGACCGAAGAGCAAACCTCGCTGGGCACCAAGGTTTCGCGTGATGAGCTGATGCCGGGCGACCTGGTGTTTTTCAAAACCGGCGGCGGTGAGAACGGCCTGCATGTCGGCATTTACGATACCAACGACCAATTTATCCACGCGTCGACCAGCCGCGGAGTGATCCGCTCCTCGCTCGATAACGTCTACTGGAAGCGGGTATACTGGCAGGCGCGACGCATTTAGCCTTAACCTATTGATTTGGTGTATCATGGCGGCATCACGTGTTTTGAACGGTGCCTGCCATGAACAGCCTGCGTTTACTGATCTCCGATTCCTACGATCCCTGGTTTAACCTGGCGGTGGAAGAATGCATCTTCCGCGAGATGACCACGCAAAAAATCCTCTTTCTGTGGCGCAATGCCGAAACGGTGGTGATCGGCCAGTCGCAGAACCCGTGGAAAGAGTGCAACACCCGGCGCATGGAGCTGGACGGCATTCGGCTGGCGCGGCGCAGCAGCGGTGGTGGGGCGGTATTTCACGACCTCGGCAACACCTGTTTCACCTTTATGGCCGGCAAACCGGGTTACGACAAAAGCGTCTCGACCGACATCATTCTGCAAGCGCTGCGGCAGCTGGGCGTCACGGCCGGCGCGTCGGGGCGCAACGATCTGGTGATGGAAACCGCCGACGGGCCGCGCAAAATATCCGGCTCGGCCTATCGAGAAACCCAGGACCGTGGTTTCCACCACGGCACGCTGCTGCTGAACGCCGATCTGGAGCGGTTGGCGGACTACCTCAATCCGGATCCCAAAAAGCTGCAGGCCAAGGGCATCACCTCGGTGCGTTCGCGCGTCGCCAATTTGGCGGAGTTTTTGCCGGGTATCAGCCATGAACAGGTGTGCGAAGCCATCGTGCAGGCCTTTTTTGCCCACTATGGCGAGACGGCCGAGCCGGAGATCATTTCGCCGGACGTATTCCCCGATTTGCCCGATTTTGCCGCGCAGTTCGCCAAACAGAGCAGTTGGGAATGGAATTTCGGCAAGGCGCCGGCGTTCAGTCATCTGCTTAACGAGCGCTTCGTCTGGGGCGGCGTGGATCTGTTCTTCGACGTGGAGAAGGGAACGATTGTTCGCGCGCAGGTGTTCACCGACAGCCTGAATCCCGCCCCGCTGCAACGGCTGGCGGAAGCGCTGGTGGGTTGCGCGTATCGCAGTGAGCCCGTTGCCGCTTGCTGCGATCGGCTGATGGCGGATTATCCGCAACAGGCGGCGGAATTGACCGAACTGCGGCAATGGCTGAGCGAAACGATCCGTTAGCCGGTATGGGATGGTGAAGGGGATGAGCGTGCTCATCCCTTTTTTTATCGCTGAAATCGACGTTTCGCAGGGGCGTAGCGCAGATTTTCTGAAAATCAAGGTGGGCATTTTTTTACGTTTTCAATGCTGAGAATAACGGGCGGAATTGATGTGTTATTAAATTTAATCAGTCATCGTTAACGACAGGAAAAATCGGCGTTACGGCAGAAAGATTATTTTACTTTATTTAAGATTTTTCTTAAATAAAACAACGGAGATAAGTCAAATTTAGCCCGTCATCCAATCCACTTAAGCCAAATACCTTTTCATATCACGCGTTAGGCGAGAAAGGTGGCATAAGTTCAGCTGCTTTTCTTTTGCGCCTTTCGCGATTGTCGTATAGCTTTAATCTATCAATTAAATGATATTTCATGGGTATTTGCATTGATATTTCCGATTAATCCCAGAAGGATTGATCGATAAAATATATTGATATACGATGATACGCTAGCCATTCATCCTGTGGCATTAAAATGAACATCCAACTCGAAGCTGACTTTATTAGTAGCTATGTTTTTCAACCTGTTTACTCAATGGAGGGCAGGCTGTTGGCGGTGGAAATGTTGAGCCGTTTCAACAGTCTCGACGGTGATTTAGCCATGCCGGCCGAAATTGGGATTAATTTATTGGCGCCTGAACAAAGGATTGAGTTATTTAATGAGCAATTGAAACTTGCGGAGCGGCACGCGGGCTGGTTTACCGGTAACAGCGTGCAGTTGACCATCAATATCGAAGAAACCATCGTCGAACTTATTCTTTCCGATCCGGCATTGTGCCAATGGATCAGGCAATATCCTTTTATTGCATTCGAAATGAGTGAGAGTTTTCCGAATCTTTCGGCCGGGAAGAACAACCCGAACGTGCAGCGATTAAGCGAAATGTTTACGCTGTGGCTCGATGATTTCGGTTCCGGTAAAGCCACCTTGACCGCGCTGTATGATGGTTTGTTTGACTATGTAAAGATAGACAAGCGTTTTTACTGGCAGCTGTTTACCCATCAGGGGTATGACGTGGTCATCGACTCGTTGTTAAAGAATATCAACCTGTTGTGTAAAGGCGTGATCGTCGGAGGAATAGAGAAAAAAGAGTACTTTAATAAACTCAGATACGCCGGTGTTTTAGGCCTGCAAGGTTTTTTATGGCCCAGCGTTGGTGTGGATAATCTGCAAACTTTGCTGGCGAAGCCCAGCGAGTTCAATAATTAAGAAGTGATATAAAAAACTACACACAATGAGGTAAATAATGCGCGGGGTGATGTTTGCCGTGATTCCGTCGCCGTTATTCGCCATCGTTTTTTGGCTGATGACACCGTTTTGTCAGCCCGCGTTAAACCGCGTTTCCTCCGCCAGGTGGAAACGCCAAACTCCCCGCATCCGTCCTGGCGACAGGCGGATGCGTTCTCCCTGCATTCCTTCGGTGTTAATCCGCCCGTCCAGGCTCTACACTACGCTGAAACGGAGGGCCTATGCCGCAGTTCGATAACGCTTACTACCAACAGTTACCCGGTTTCTACACCGCCCTGAACCCGACGCCGCTCAAGGATGCGCGCCTGCTGTACCACAGCGAGCCGCTGGCGCGCGAGCTGGGGCTGGATGAAAGTTGGTTTACCCAGGATAAAACCCCCATTTGGGCGGGAGAAACGCTGCTGCCCGGCATGCAGCCGTTGGCGCAGGTGTACAGTGGCCACCAGTTTGGCGTCTGGGCCGGGCAGCTGGGGGATGGCCGCGGCATTTTACTGGGCGAACAGGTCCTGGCGGACGGCAGCCACCGCGACTGGCACCTGAAGGGCGCCGGGCTGACGCCATATTCGCGTATGGGGGACGGCCGCGCGGTGCTGCGCTCGGTGATCCGCGAGTTTCTGGCCTCCGAGGCGCTGCATCATCTGGGGATCCCGACCACCCGGGCGTTGACCATCGTGACCAGCCGGCAGCCGGTGTTCCGCGAGCAGCCGGAACGCGGCGCCATGCTGATGCGGGTGGCGGAAAGCCACGTGCGCTTCGGCCACTTCGAGCACTTTTACTACCGCAAACAGCCGGAGCAGGTGCGGCAGCTGGCGGATTTCGTCATTGCCCGTCACTGGCCGCAGCTGCAGGATCAGGCTGAACGTTACCTGCTGTGGTTTACCGACGTGGTGGAACGGACGGCGCGCCTGATCGCCCATTGGCAAACCGTCGGTTTCGCTCACGGCGTGATGAACACCGACAACATGTCGATTCTCGGCATCACCATTGACTACGGCCCTTACGGCTTCCTCGATGACTATCAGCCCGGTTATATCTGCAATCACTCCGACCATCAGGGGCGTTACGCCTTCGACAATCAGCCGGCGGTGGCGCTGTGGAACCTGCATCGCCTGGCGCAGACCCTGTCGGGGCTGATGACCACTGAACAGCTGCAGCAGGCGCTGGCGGCGTATGAACCGGCGCTGATGCGCGCCTACGGCGAACAGATGCGCGCCAAACTCGGCTTCTTCACGCCGACGGCGCAGGACAATGACGTGCTCACCGGGCTGTTGAGCCTGATGGCGCAGGAAGGGCGGGACTATACCCGCACGTTCCGCCTGTTGAGCGACACTGAACAGCAACAGGCGCAGTCGCCGCTGCGCGACGAGTTTATCGACCGCGCGGCGTTCGATTCCTGGTATCAGCAGTATCGTCAGCGTTTGCAGCAGGAGCAGGTGAGCGATGAGGAACGGCAACGGGCGATGAAGGCGGTGAACCCGCGCCTGATCCTGCGCAACTATCTGGCGCAGCAGGCGATTGAAGACGCGGAGCAAGACGACGTGGGCCGTTTGCAGCGGTTGCATCAGGCCCTGCTGCGGCCGTTCGACGATGCGCCGGAATATGACGATCTCGCCGTGCTGCCGCCGGACTGGGGCAAACATCTGGAGATTTCCTGCTCCAGCTGAGATGAAAAAAGGGCGCTTAATGGCGCCCTTGACGTTATTGACGCAGGTAGACCTGCGGCAGCGACACTTCGGGATGATGCACCACGCCGAGATCGGCCTGATACCAGCGGGTGAGGATCTCCGTCTGCAACACCTCCTGCGGCGTGCCGCTCGCCACCAGACGCCCCTGATGCAGCAGCAGGATCCTATCGGCGTACAGCGCGGCCAGATTAAGATCGTGCAGCACGCAGCAGACGCCCAGCGGCTGTTGGCGCGTCAGCGAGCGCAGCAGGCGCAGGGTGTGCTGCTGGTGGTACAGATCCAGCGCGGAGGTCGGCTCGTCGAGAAATAGCCAGGCGGGAGACGGCTGCGGTTGCCACAGCTGCGCCAACACCCGCGCCAGCTGTACCCGCTGCTGTTCGCCGCCGGACAGTTGGCGGTAGTCGCGCTGCGCCAGCGCCAGACAATCGGTCTGCGCCATCACCTGTTGGATCGCCTGATGCTCGTCGCGTTTGCCGTGCGGCGCCCGCCCCATGCTGACCACTTCCTCCACGCTGAACGGAAACGCCAGATCGCTGTACTGGCGCATCACGGCTCGGACTTTGGCCAACTGCTGCGGCGCCCACTGTTCCAGCGGGCGATCAAGCAGGCGACATTCGCCGCAGTCCGGCGTCAAATAGCCGGTCAGCAAGCGCAGCAGCGTCGATTTGCCGGCGCCGTTAGGGCCGATAATCGCCACCATTTCGCCGCCGGCGAGGCTGAGCGAAACGTCGTTGATCAAGCGGCGCGCACCGAGGCTGTAGCGCAGCTCTCTGGCTGTCAGGCAGGCGGCGTTATCCACCGGTTCGCTCCCGCTGGCGCATCACCAGCCATAAAAAGTAAGGACCGCCGATCAGGCTGGTCATCAACCCCACCGGCATTTCGGCCGGCGCCACCAGCGTGCGCGCCAGCGTATCGCTGACCAGCAGTAGGCAGGCGCCGCCCAGCGCGGAGCAGGGCAGCAGCCAACGATGATCGCCGCCGAGGCGCATGCGCACCAGATGCGGCACCACCAAACCGACAAAGCCGATCACGCCGCTCATCGCTACCGCCGCGCCGATCAGCAAGGCGCTCAGCAACAGCAGCTGCAACTTGGCGCGCTGGACGTTCACCCCGAGGTAGTGGGCCTCTTCGTCCCCCAGCTGCAACAGGTTCAGCCGGCGCGCCTGCAGCAGCGTCAGCAGCGCCGTAGGCAGGATCAGCGAGGCGGAAACCGCCAGCGTCGGCCACTGTGACTGGCTGAGGCTGCCCATCATCCATAGCGAGAACTGGCGCAGCTGTTGATCGCTGCTGACGTAAGAGAGCACGCCGATGGCCGCCATGCACAGGGCGTTGATGGCGATGCCCGCCAGCAGCAGCCGTGACAGATTGCCGTGCCCGCTGCGGCTGATGCCGTAGATCAATAGCGATACCAGCAGGCTGCCCAGGAACGCCGCCAGCATATGGCCGTACAGCGCGATCGTCACCGGCAACGCCAGCGGCATCACGATGAACAGAGCGACAAACAGCGCGCCGCCGCTGCTGATGCCCAGCAGGCTCGGATCCGCCAGCGGGTTGCGGAACAGCCCCTGCATCACCGCACCGGATACCGCCAGCGCGCAGCCGATCACCACCGCCAGCAGCACGCGCGGCAGGCGGATGTTCAACCAGATGTGCCAGGCGGCATCGCTGAAAGGTTCGCGCCACAGGGTGCGAAACGACAGCGTCAGCGCGCCCAGGTTGGCGGCGACCAGCGCCAGCAGCGTCAGCAACACCAGCAGACCGATGATGGCCAGCTGAGGCGAGGTGCGACAGCGCATTACTTTTGCTCCGCCGCGTGGCGCAGTTTGGCCAGCGCCGCCGGCGTTTCCAGACCGAAGCCCAGCAGCGCCATGTCATCGACGATCAGCACGCGGCGTTGCTTGCCTGCCGGTGTCAACGCCAGGCCCGGCAGCGTCCACAGCTGCTGTTCGCCGCCGAGGGTGCGCACGCCGTCGGTAGTGACCAGCAACAGATCCGGCGCGCTGGCGATGACGCCTTCCTGCGACAGCGGACGGTAGCGGTCAAAGCCCTGCATGGCGTTTTTCAGGCCGGCGGCGGCAATCACCGCGTCGGCGGCGGTGTGTTGCCCGGCGGCCATCGGCGTGATGCCGCCGTGGCTCATCACGAACAGCACCTTGACCGGCAGCGGGGAGGTATCGACCGCCGCCAGCTGTTGTCGATAGCGCTCGCTCAGCTGTTTGCCTTGCTCAACGCGCTGCAGCGCAGCGGCAATCGTAGCGATTTTCTGCGGCACCGCCTGCAGGGTGGTGTCACCCGGCACGCTGACCACGTTGACGCCGCTGTCCGCCAGCTGTTTGAGCACCAGCGCCGGCTGTGCCAGCTCGGTTGTCAGCACCAGCGTCGGCTTCAGCGCCAAAATGCCTTCGGCGTTCAGCTGGCGCATATAGCCGACGTCCGGCAGCTTTTTCACCGCTTCCGGATGCAGACTGGTGCTGTCGCGGGCGATCACCTCGTCGCCGGCGCCGAGCGCGAAGGCGATTTCCGTCACGTCGCCGCCGATCGAGACGATGCGCTGCGCCGCCGCAGCGGTGAGCGGCAGCGCCAGCGACATCATCAACGCCAGGCGGCGGATCAAGGAAGATTTCATGCGGCGATGTCCTTGGCGGCGAGCGCGGCAACCTGCTCGCGCCACTGGGTTTGTTCCGGCTGCCCTTCGGTACGCTGGCCATACAGCTGCGCAATCTGCGTGCCATCGGCGGCGAACAGCTCCAGGCTGGTGACGATGCCGTCCTTGGTCGGTTTGCGGGTGATCCAGCTTTCGGCGATGGCGTCTTCGATCAGGTGCAGCGTGAAGCGGCGGTTGAACACGTTGATCCAGCCTTCCTGCGGCATCAAACGTTCGATCTGGCCGGTGAAGATCTGCACGCAGCCGCGGTTGCCGACGAAGATCATGATCTCGTTTTGCTGCTGCTGCGCCGCTTCCAGCAGCTGCGACAGCGCGCTGTTGTCCACCTGATAGGCCAGATCGTCGCCGACGGCGCGGAACGCCTGCTGGCGCGTCAGTTTGTTGCGGCTGAGCAGCTGGAAGAACTGGTGAACGTCGGTCATCGCGCGCCATTCACCGTCGATTTTTGCATGATCTTGCGTCGTTTCATCCGCAGTGCTCGCCTCGGCGGGCTGCAGCGCCAGCGCCGGATTTTCTTCGCTCAGGTGGCGTTCCACCAGTGCCATCCAGGCCGGCAGATCGGTCTCTTCGGTGGTGTAGACCTTGTGCAGCGCATCGCCCTGTTGGTCGAAGAACTGGATGCTGTGGCGCACGCCGCGCTTGTTGGTTTCGCTCATGGCGAAAACGCTGGTCCAGTGGTTGAGGAACAGGCGCAGATCCAGCTCGCGCGGGTTGAGGATCAGCCCGGCGTGGCCGTTGAGGTGCTGGTTGCGGTAGCGGCCCATCTGCTCATGCACCGCATAGCTGTTGCGGGTGATGGACTTGGTGACGCCGACCTGCTCAAGCTCGGTCAGCAGGGTGCGCGCGTCGGCCTGCAGGCGGCGAGTGTCGTGGCCGACGCGGGCGTGCGTTAGCTCCGCTTCGCTGACGCCGAGGATCGCCGCCAGATCGCGGGCGTATTTGCCGGGGTGATCGATTTTAGCCTGTTGGTAGCGTTCGTATAGGGTATTGCTCATGCGGGATTCTCCTGCGCTGTAATGCGAACGGCGGACAACCGGGTTGTCCGCCAGATAGTCAAATGATTACCACTGGTAGCTGACCAGCAGTTTGGCGTTGCGGCCATCCTGCGGGACGCCCTGCGGCGAGTAATATTCTTTGTCAAAGGCGTTGCCCAGCACCACGGTGGTGGTCATGCCCTGCAGCCGATCGCGGCCCTTGTAGCTCAGATAGAAATCGTTGACGCCGTAGCCACCTTGCTCCGGCATCCCCGTTTGTACGCGGGTGGCGCGTTCGGCGAAAGTGGCGACCCAGCCGGCGGACAGACCGGTTTCGCCCAGCGGCACGTCCAGCGAGCTGGTGACGGTATCCGGGCTGATGTCGGCCAGCCAATCGCCGCTTTTCGCGTTCAATTCGCCATTGCGAGACTTGTCCTTGCCGCGTGTGCGGTTGTAAGCCAGATCCCAGTTAAACCACTTGGTCTGGTAGTTCAGCGAGGTGTCCCAACCCCAAATCTTGGCGCGAGAGATATTCGCTGAGGCGGTCTGCGTACGAGTGACATACATGAAGATGTAGTCTTTGGCGTCGGTATCGAAGTAACTGGCCTTGAATTGCAGGCTGTCATCCGCCAGCAGCAGGTCGTCGAAGCGCAGGCCGAAACCGGCTTCGGTGGTGCTGGTGGTTTCCGGCCGCAGATTCGGATTAGGCACCCAATAGTTACCGGGGAAGTGGCGCGAATCGTTGTACATCTCGCCCATGGTCGGAGCACGGAAGGCCTGGGAATAGGAGCCGAACAGCATCAGCCAGTCGGTCGGCGAGTAGCTCAGGGCGCCGCGGGACGACCATTTGTCGGCCTTGACGTCTTCGTGGCCTTGGCTGCTGCCTTTGTAATCGTCGTAGCGCGTGCCGGCCAGCACGGTGATCGGAATGTCGCGCAGCGTGATTTCATCCTGCAGCCAGCCGGAGGCGAAGTTGATCTTGGCCTGCGGGAAGCTGGTGGTGGCGCCGCCCGGCTGCTGTTTCTGTTCATAGACCTCGGAGCCGTAGGTCAGCAGGTGTGACGCAAAACTGTCGGCGAACAGACGCGTGCGGTTTTCCAGCTTGCCGCCGTTGGTGGTCTGCTTGCGGAATTCGTCGGTCGCACCGGCGTTGTGCGCATTGATTTTGACTTCCGAGGTGTACAGTTTCGCGGTGGCGTCCAGCCAATCCTGGCCGACCGGCTTGAGCTTATAGCTCAGAGCGGCATCGCGCTGGATGGTGGAGCGGTTGGTCATCGGGTTGCCGCTCGAGCTGCCCGGCGTCTGCGGGTTTTTCGGCTCCTGGGCGCTGTTGTTGTAGTAGCGCAGATCGCCGCTCAATGACTGATTGTCGTCGATTTTCCAGGTGCCTTTGGCCAGCACGTTGCTGATGGTTTCATCGTTTGGCGCATCGAAGCCGTTGCCCTGACGCAGATTGCCGACGTCGCGGGTGCCGAACGACAGCAGGCCGTCGAGGTTATCGGTCTTGCCGTAAGCGCTGGCGCCCATGCCCAGGCTGTGATCGCCGGTGCCGGCGGTGCCGTAGACGCGGAACCCGGTATCGTGGCCCGGCAGCAGCAGATCGGCGGCATCGACGGTCTCGTAGGCGATGACGCCGCCCAGTGCGCCGCTGCCGTACAGCAACGCAGAGGGGCCGCGCACGATTTCAATGCGCTTGACCAGCGCCGGATCGAGGAAGGTGCCGCCGATGTGGCCGGTATCGGTACCCTGGCGGATGCCGTCGACCAGCGTCAGCACGCCGTTTTTGCCGTAGCCGCGCATCGTTACGTCCTGACCGTTGCTGCGCCCGGTGCCGTTGACGGTGATGCCCGGCACGCGGCGCAGCATATCGGCGGCCGAGGTGGCAGTCTGGCTTTCCGGCGAGTTGCCTTCGATGACCGTGACCATCATCGGCGCTTCAAAGCTGCTGCGTTGGTTACCGGTGGCGACCACCGTCATGGTCTCGTCGGCGGCTTTGGCTTTTTTAGCCGGCGCCGCGTTGGAAGAGGATGTTGTGCTGGTGTTTTGTGCCAAGGCCACCGTAGGCAGAGCGCAGGCAATCGCCAGACTCAAAGCGGAAAAACGCAGCCGGGTGGAAAATGTCAGAGGCATGGTGCAACTCTCCGTATGTAATAAAACATATCAATAGATTTGCTGGCTGCCTGGATCAAAAGATCGGGGTGGCTGGCGTTTGAGGATTCTGTGGTTATTTGGTCAGGATCAATTTCCCGGCTTTGGTCTGCCGTAGCTGATAGCGCTGGCCCTGATGGGTAATGAACGCGATGCCGTCGGTGCCGAGCAGCTGTGCGCTGTCGTAGCTGGGCGGCGCGTTTGCGCTGTGCTCGGTCGGGGCCGCGGCGGCGGGGGTAGGCGTGTTGGCAGTATCCATCATCATTATGCTTATAAAACAGACCATTAAATGGTAATTAATATCAAACTGAGAATCATTATCATGTGAAGGAAAGGTTACATCAAGGAAAATTTTCTTACCGATGGAACCTTTTTGTCGAACGGACATCTGGCGGCGGGCCGAGCGCACTCGGCCCGTAAAAAAGGGGCGTTATTTCAGCAGGGTTTCGATGCGGTCAAACAGACGTTCGGGCTTGGTGATCGGCGCAAAGCGCGTGACGCGCTGGCCGTCGGCGGTAAGCAGAAACTTGGTGAAATTCCACTTGATGCGGCGGCTACCCAAAATGCCGGGCGCCAGGCGTTTCAGCTCATTGAACAGCGGGTGCGCGCCGGGGCCGTTAACGTCTATCTTGCTGAACAGCGGGAAACTGACGCCGTAGTTGAGGCTGCAAAAGTTGGCGATCTCCAGCGGGCTGCCCGGCTCCTGAGAACCAAACTGGTTGCAGGGGAAGCCGAGCACCACCAGGCCGCGTTCGCGATAGTATTGCCACAAATTTTCCAGCCCGCGGTATTGCGGGGTGAAGCCGCACTTGCTGGCGGTGTTGACCACCAGATAAGCGCGCGCCGGGAAATCGCCCAGCGTTTTTTGCTCGCCCTGCAGCGTGACGCAGGGGATGGATAACAGAGAGTGAATCATGCCGGGGCTCCAGGTGCGTTTCGGCGGGTGCAAAGAGGTTGCAATCAGTATAGATGAGAGCGGGGCGGGAGGGATAAAGCCGGGGCGAAGCCCCGGCCCAGGTTGCGTCAGAAACGGCTATCGACCGCATCCGCCAGCATCGCCAACAGCTGTTCGCTGTCGGACCAGCTCAGGCAAGGATCGGTGATCGACTGGCCATAGGTCAGCGGCTGGCCGGCGACGATTTTCTGCGTGCCTTCCACCAGGAAGCTTTCCGCCATCACGCCGGTGATGGCGGCGGAGCCTGCGCGGATCTGTTGGCAAACGTTGTCGGCCACTTCCAGCTGGCGGCGGTGCATCTTCTGGCAGTTGCCGTGGCTGAAGTCGATCACCAGGTGCTCCGGCAGATCGAACTCGCGCAGGCTGTCGCAGGCGGTAGCGATGTCGCTGGCGTGGTAGTTCGGCGTTTTGCCACCGCGCATGATGATGTGGCCATACGGGTTGCCGCTGGTCTGGTAGATGGTCATCTGGCCATGTTTGTCCGGCGACAGGAACATGTGCCCGGCGCGCGCCGCACGAATGGCGTCGATGGCGATGCGGGTGTTGCCGTCGGTGCCGTTTTTGAAGCCGACCGGGCAGGAGAGCGCCGAGGCCATTTCACGGTGGATCTGGCTTTCGGTGGTGCGTGCGCCGATGGCACCCCAGCTGATGAGATCGGCGATGTATTGGCCGACCACCATGTCCAGGAATTCGGTGGCGGTCGGCAGGCCGAGCTGGTTCACTTCCAGCAGCAGGCGGCGCGCCATTTCGATGCCGCGGTTGACCTGGAAGGTGCCGTCCAGCGCCGGATCGGAGATCAGGCCTTTCCAGCCGACGACGGTGCGCGGTTTTTCGAAGTAGGTGCGCATCACGATTTCCAGACGATCCTGGTAGCGTTCGCGCAGGGCGTTCAGCCGGCCGGCGTAATCGACGGCGGCGTCGAGATCGTGGATGGAGCAGGGGCCGATCACCACCAACAGGCGGCGGTCTTCACCGGTGAGGATTTTTTCAATGCGTTTTCGTGACGCTGTCACGTTATCGGCGACGGCCGCCGAGATCGGCAGCTTGTCTGCCAACGCTTGCGGCGTGACGAGGCTGTCGATGCGCGCGGTCCGCAGTTCATCTGTTTTGTACATGTTGTTCCCTGGAAACTGTTCTTCTCTGCGGCAGGAGTGCCGGGAAGTGATGGCGATCACAATAACGCAAAAAGCGCTGAATTCAACCGTAGAGATTGCGTTCTGTTGATCAAAGCCGCGAAAAAAAGCACAAAAAAATCAGCTGCTGCTGAAATAAACGGCAGGCGGCGGGGCGCGACGGCCCCGCGAGGAAAAGATCAGAACATGCGGCGGCTCATGCCGAGGATATCGAGGATTTTGGTGGAGATCTCTTCGACCGAATAGTTGGTGGTATTGAGATAGCGGATCTGGTTTTTGCGGAACAGCGCCTCGACCTCGGCGATCTCCATGCGGCACTGGCGCAATGAGGCGTAGCGGCTGTTTTCGCGCCGCTCTTCGCGGATCGCCGCCAGGCGCTCCGGATCGATGGTCAGGCCGAATAATTTATGCTGAAACGGTTTCAGCGAAGCCGGCAGGTGCAAATTGTCCATATCGTCGGCGATAAACGGATAGTTGGCGGCGCGGATGCCGAACTGCATCGCCAGATAGAGGCTGGTGGGGGTTTTACCGCAGCGCGACACGCCGAGCAGGATCACCTGCGCCTGATCGAGGTTGCGCAGCGAAATGCCGTCATCGTGCGCCAGGGTATAGTCGATGGCGGCGATGCGCGCATCATACTTGCCGAGGTTGCTGGCGGTCAGGCCGTGGGTGCGGTTCGGCACCGGCGTCGGTTCTACGTCCAGCTCGCCCTGCAGCGGGCCGACCAGCGCCTGCACGATATCCTGGCAAAAGCCCTGGCTCTGGACGATCACATCTCGCACTTCCGGCGAGATGATGGAGTAAAACACCAGCGGCCGCACGCCGGTTTCATTATAGATATCATCGATTTGTTGGCGAACTGCGCGTGCGCGGGCCTCGGTTTCGACAAACGGCAAGGTGTACGTGGTCGCTGTGACCGGGAACTGCGACAGCACCGCGTGCCCCAGCACTTCGGCGGTGATCGCCGTACCATCCGAAATATAAAAAACGCTTCTTTCCACCCGAGGCTCCTTACCTGAGAACGGTGTTCCTGCTGTCATCACTGCCAATATCATGAGCCGCAGACGATTCGCCGGTAAAGGGGCGAGGGAAAAAATTGTGACGGCGGGGCGGTAAACCGCCTTGCGGCGGCGCGTGAAGAAAAGTGCATTTTGACGACGGTAAAAATCGTGGCGCAGCGAAGCTTTTCGATCCGAAACGCAAATTTGCCGCTATTTTCACCAAAAACGGTAGCGTTTGCGTGGTCATTAAAACAGAAGTTTAAAAAGAACGTAATTTGTTGAGAACTAAGCTTTTCGTGCGATTGGGAACGGTTCCCAGGCAAATCAGCCGGTTAGGACATTCTCTTAAAAACCACTTTCTTCAGTGGGTTGATCGATTCACCTTTCCATTTTCCCCAGATCAGTGTGCTAGTCTGATTCGGCTCCGTGTTAGCGGCGCCGTAAAGCAAGCGAATTAAATCCGTCTTTACCCTACTGATAGCAATAAGGATTGTCTCGATGTCCAACAATGGCCCAGACTTGCGTAATGTGCTTTGGTACAACCAGCTTGGCATGCACGACGTTGACCGTGTCGGCGGCAAAAACGCCTCCCTCGGTGAAATGATCACCAATCTTTCCGATTTGGGCGTGGCCGTGCCAAACGGTTTTGCCACCACCGCACAGGCATTTAACGATTTCCTCGAACAAAGCGGTGTTAACCAGCGCATCTATCAGCTACTGGATCAGACCGACGTTGACGACGTTGCACAACTGGCCAAGGCCGGCGCCCAGATCCGCCAATGGGTGATCGACACGCCGTTCCACGCCGAGTTCGAACGTGAAATTCATCAGGCTTACCAACAGCTCGCCGATGGCGAACCGGAAGCCTCTTTTGCGGTGCGCTCCTCCGCCACGGCGGAAGACATGCCGGACGCGTCCTTTGCCGGCCAGCAGGAAACCTTCCTCAACGTGCAGGGCATCGACGCCGTGATGGTGGCGATCAAGCACGTGTTCGCGTCGCTGTTCAACGACCGCGCCATCTCGTATCGCGTGCATCAGGGCTATGACCACCGCGGCGTGGCGCTGTCGGCGGGTGTACAGCGGATGGTGCGCTCCGATCTGGCCTCCTCGGGCGTGATGTTCACCATCGACACCGAGTCCGGCTTTGATCAGGTGGTATTCATCACCTCCGCCTTCGGCCTGGGCGAAATGGTGGTGCAGGGCGCGGTGAACCCGGATGAGTTCTACGTGCACAAACCGACGCTGCAAAACGGCAAGCCGGCGATCGTGCGCCGCAACCTGGGCTCGAAAAAGATCCGCATGGTGTACGCACCGTCGCAGGATCACGGCAAGCAGGTGCGCATCGAAGACGTGCCGGAAGCGCAGCGCAGCCGTTTCTCGCTGACGGATGAAGAAGTGCAGGCGCTGGCGCAGCAGGCGATCCTGATCGAAAAACATTACGGTCGCCCGATGGATATCGAGTGGGCGAAAGACGGCCATACCGGCAAGCTGCTGATCGTGCAGGCACGCCCGGAGACCGTACGCTCCAACGAGCAGACCATGGAGCGCTACCAGCTGAACGGCTCCAGCCCGGTGCTGGTGGAAGGCCGCGCCATCGGCCACCGCATCGGCGCCGGCCCGGTGAAAGTGATCCACGACATCAGCGAAATGGATCGCATCCAGCCGGGCGACGTGTTGGTCACCGACATGACCGACCCGGATTGGGAACCGATCATGAAGAAAGCCGCCGCGATCGTCACCAACCGCGGCGGGCGCACCTGCCACGCGGCGATCATCGCCCGTGAACTGGGCATTCCGGCGGTGGTGGGCTGTGGCCACGCCACCGACGTGCTGAAAGACGGCCAGAAAGTCACCGTCTCCTGCGCGGAAGGCGACACCGGTTTCGTTTACAGCGATATGCTGGACTTCAGCGTGCAGAGCTCCGAAGTGACCGAGCTGCCTGATCTGCCGCTGAAGATCATGATGAACGTCGGCAACCCGGATCGCGCCTTCGACTTCGCGCGTTTGCCGAATGAAGGCGTGGGCCTGGCGCGGCTGGAATTTATCATCAACCGCATGATCGGCGTGCACCCGCGCGCGCTGCTGGAGTTTGACCAGCAGACGCCGGCGCTGCAAAACGAAATTCGCGCGCTGATGCAGGGTTACGATCATCCGGTCGAGTTCTACGTCGGCCGTCTGACCGAGGGCATCGCGACGCTGGGCGCCGCGTTCTGGCCGAAGCGCGTGATCGTGCGTCTGTCCGACTTTAAATCCAACGAGTACGCCAACCTGGTGGGCGGCGACAAGTATGAACCGCACGAAGAGAACCCGATGCTGGGCTTCCGTGGTGCCGGCCGTTACGTGGCCGACAGCTTCCGCGATTGCTTCGCGCTGGAGTGCGAGGCGGTGAAACGCGTGCGTAACGAAATGGGGCTGACCAACGTCGAAATCATGGTGCCGTTCGTGCGCACCGTGGCGCAGGCGGAAGCGGTGGTGGCCGAGCTGGCGCGTCAGGGGCTGAAGCGCGGCGAGAACGGGCTGAAAGTGATCATGATGTGCGAGATCCCGTCCAATGCGCTGTTGGCGGATCAGTTCCTCGAGCACTTCGACGGCTTCTCCATCGGTTCCAACGACATGACCCAGCTGGCGCTGGGGCTGGATCGCGACTCCGGCGTGGTGTCGGAGCTGTTCGACGAACGCAACGAGGCGGTGAAAGCGCTGCTGTCGATGGCGATTCAGGCGGCCAAGCGCCACGGCAAATACGTCGGCATCTGCGGCCAGGGCCCGTCCGACCACGAAAACTTCGCCGAGTGGTTGATGGAGCAGGGCATCGACAGCCTGTCGCTCAATCCGGACACCGTGGTGCAGACCTGGATCAATTTGTCGAAAAAGAAATAATGTTTCGGCATCGCTAAGGCATTAACGCCAGGCCGCAGTTTACGCTGCGGCCTTTTTATTTCTGAATGTAAATAACGGCGCGTAAAATAATCAATTTGGCGAAAAAAGAATAAAAAAAAGCCCACCGTAGGAGATGGGCAAAGACTACACACAGCAATTCACATGTATGGCATTACACAGTTCAGAAAGGTTGCTTTAAAATCAGTGATTTGAAGCAATAGATGGCCATAATACTAGATTTTTGAACGCGACTAGTCATTAAGAATCATCCTAATCGATAGCGGCATCACATTTTATTTGCGGGCGTTATCTCTTTTTGCCGCTTGCAATAAACAGGGATTTACATTGCATCTTTCATTCGCCGAGCCCCAATCAATATAGGGCTGCATTATATTTGGCGTAGATATTACTCGAATGAGGTAGGAATAATGACGGGGCGAAATATTCCGCCCGACGATGCGGGCGGAAGGGGGATTAGCGTTTTTCCAGATCTTCGATGACTTGCTCCGGCGCGGTGGTCGGCTCCGGCGCTTCATTCATCCAGGCGGTCAGCAGGCGATAAGATACCGCCAACACCACCGGGCCGATGAACAGGCCAATCATGCCGAAGGCCAGCAAACCGCCGATAACGCCGGACAGGATCAGCAGCAGCGGCAGATCGGCGCCCATGCGGATCAGCACCGGGCGCAGCACGTTATCCAGCGTGGCTACCACGCAGCTCCAGACCAGCAGCACGGTGCCCCAGGTGGTATCGCCATGCCAGTACAGCCAGATGATGGCCGGCACCAGCACCAACAGCGGCCCCAATTGCGCCACGCAGCAGATAAAGATCAGCATCGTCAACAGGGTGGCGGCCGGAATGCCGCTCACCGCCAGACCGATACCGCCCAGCACCGACTGCACCAGCGCCGTCACCACCACGCCCAGCGCGACGGCGCGGATCGCCTGGCCGCCCAACAGCACTGCCGCATCGCCCCGCGCAGAACCGAGGCGCACCGCAAAGTGGCGGATACCCAGCGCTACCTGCTCGCCGCGCGCATACAGCAATGCGCTGAACAGCAACATCAGCGCGCAGTGCAGCAGCAGACGGCCGATATGCGCCGCCTGCGCCACGAACCAGGTGGCGGTCTGGCCGAAGTACGGCTGCACCTTCGCCAGCAGCGCGGCGCCGCCGGCGTTAACCAGCGTGTGGTAGCTGGTGTAGAGCCTGTCGCCGATCATCGGCACGGACTGCAGCCAGGCGAGGTCGGGAATGTGCAGCTTGCCCGGTGAACTGGCCCAGGCGATCAGCGGCGCGCTGTTATCCACCACGCTGCTGATCAGCAGGGAGATTGGCAGAATGAACAGCAGGATCAGCAGCAGGGTCATGACCAACACCGCCAGCGAACGGCGGCCCCACAGCAGTTTTTGCAGTTTGAGCAGCAGCGGCCAGGTGGCGATCACCACCATGCCCGCCCAGGCGAAGCCGAGAATAAACGGTTGGATCACCCAAAAACAGGCGACGATCATGATGGCGATAAACAGCACGCCGAAAATAATTCGCGGTAAGTCGTAACGCGATTGCGGGAGTGGCATCAGTGGCTTCTCATCCTGGTCAATTAAATCCCTGGCACCGGGGAATCGGGGTGCCTGTCGGTCGGTTTCTCACCGTCGGGCGGCCGCCTGTGGCGGCGCTCGCAGGGCGGTAATAATGTGAATGCCTTCACTAAACGAGTATGTTAGTTTTTAGTGTCACTAAAAAATAGGGTGGGTCTGAATTAAAGGCCCGATTCAGCGTACATCAGCGCATAAAAAATAGACGGACAGGGTCAAAAAAGCGAATGATCCCACAGATTTCTCAGGCGCCCGGCCTCGTTCAACGGGTGCTCGACTTTTTGGAAGCACTGAAGCAAAACGGATTCAACGGCGATACCGCCACCAGCTACGCTGACCGGCTGACGATGGCCACCGACAACAGCATCTATCAGCTGTTGCCCGATGCGGTGGTGTTCCCCCGTTCCACCGCCGACGTGGCGCTGATCGCCCGCCTGGCCGGGGAAGAGCGATTCAAGACGCTGACCTTCAGCCCACGCGGCGGCGGCACCGGCACCAACGGCCAGTCGCTCAATACCGGCATTGTGGTCGATATGTCGCGCCATATGAATCGCATTCTGGAGATCAACGTCGAACAGGGCTGGGTAAAAGTCGAAGCCGGGGTGATCAAGGATCAGCTGAATCAATATCTGCGGCCGTTCGGCTACTTCTTCTCGCCGGAACTGTCCACCAGTAACCGCGCCACGCTGGGCGGCATGATCAACACCGACGCCTCCGGCCAGGGCTCGCTGGTGTACGGCAAAACCTCCGATCACGTATTGGGCCTGCGGGCGGTGCTGCTGGGCGGTGAGATGATCGATACCCGCGCCATGCCGACGGCGCTGGCGGAAACGATTGCTCTGGAAGAGACCGCCGAAGGGCGCATCTACCGCACGGTGCTGAGCCGCTGCCGCGAGCAGCGTGCGCTGATCCTGGAAAAATTCCCCAAGCTCAACCGCTTCCTCACCGGTTACGATCTGCGCCACGTGCTGAGCGACGATCTGCAAACCTTCGATCTGACGCGCATCCTGACCGGCGCCGAAGGCACGCTGGCGTTTATCACCGAGGCGCGGCTGGACATCACGCCGCTGCCGAAAGTGCGCCGTTTGGTTAACGTAAAATACGACTCCTTCGACTCGGCGCTGCGCAATGCACCCTTTATGGTCGAAGCCAAGGCGCTGTCGGTGGAAACCATCGATTCCAAGGTGCTGAACCTGGCGCGTGAAGACATCGTTTGGCACTCGGTGAACGAACTGATCGCCGACGTGCCGGATAAAGAGATGCTCGGGCTGAACATCGTCGAGTTCGCCGGCGACGATCGGGCGCTGATCGACGGCCAGATGGAAACCCTGTGCCAACGGCTGGACGAACTGATCGCGCAGCGGCAGGGCGGCGTGATCGGTTACCAAATCTGCGGCGATCTGGTCGGCATCGAGCGCATTTACAACATGCGCAAGAAGGCGGTCGGGCTGCTGGGCAACGCCAAAGGGCGCGCCAAGCCAATTCCGTTCGCCGAGGACACCTGCGTGCCGCCGCAACACCTGGCGGACTATATCGTCGAATTCCGTCAACTGCTCGACGACCACCACCTGAGCTACGGCATGTTCGGCCACGTCGATGCCGGGGTGCTGCACGTGCGCCCGGCGCTCGACATGTGCGACCCGCAGCAGGAGGTGCTGATGAAGCAAATCTCCGATCGGGTGGTGGCGTTGACCGCCAAATACGGCGGCCTGCTGTGGGGGGAGCACGGCAAGGGGTTCCGCGCGGAATACAGCCCTGAGTTCTTCGGCGAAACGTTGTATGAAGAGCTGCGCCGCATCAAGGCGGCATTCGACCCGGATAACCGCCTGAACCCGGGCAAGATCTGTTCGCCGCTGGCGGTGGATGCGCCGATGATGCAGGTGGACGCGGTCAAACGCGGCACCTTCGATCGCCAGATCCCGGTCGAGGTGCGCACCTCATTCCGCGGCGCGCTGGAGTGTAACGGCAACGGCCTGTGCTTCAACTTCGACGTGCGCAGCCCGATGTGTCCGTCGATGAAGATCAGCGGCAACCGCATTCATTCACCGAAAGGGCGGGCGACGCTGGTGCGCGAGTGGCTGCGTCTGTTGGCCGAGCAGGGCGTCGATCCTTTGGCGCTGGAAAAACAGTTGCCGCAGCAGCGAGTCAGCCTGCGCGGTTTGATCGAAAAGACCCGCAACAGCTGGCACGCGGGCAAGGGCGAGTATGACTTCTCGCACGAAGTGAAAGAGGCGATGTCCGGCTGCCTGGCCTGCAAGGCCTGCTCCACCCAGTGCCCGATCAAGATTGACGTGCCGGGATTCCGTTCGCGCTTCCTGCAGCTCTACCACACCCGCTATCTGCGCCCGGTAAGCGACTACATGGTCGCCGGTGTGGAGAGCTATACCCCGTTGATGGCCCGCGCGCCGAAGGTGTTCAACTTCTTCTTCCGCCAGCCGTGGCTGCGGGAGATGAGCCGCAACGCCATCGGCATGGTCGATCTGCCGCTGCTGTCCAGCCCGACGCTGCGTCAGCAGCTGTCCGGCCACCGCGCGACCACGCTGACGCTGGAGCAGCTGGAAGGGCTGAGCGCCGAGCAGCGCGCAGAACACGTGCTTATCGTCCAGGATCCGTTCACCAGCTATTACGACGCCAAAGTGGTGGCGGACTTTGTCAGGCTGGTGGAGAAGCTCGGCTATCAACCGGTGCTGCTGCCGTTCTCGCCGAACGGCAAGGCGCAGCATGTGAAAGGTTTCCTGACGCGCTTTGCCCGCACCGCGCGCAAAACCGCCGATTTCCTCAACCGTGTGGCGCAGCTCGGCATGCCGCTGGTGGGCGTTGATCCGGCGCTGGTGCTGTGCTACCGCGACGAATACCGCGAGATCCTCGGTGCCGAACGCGGCGATTTCCAGGTGCAGCTGGTGCATGAATGGCTGCAGCAGCGGATTGCGGATCGCGCCGAACAGCCGGCGACCGGCGAGCCGTGGTATCTGTTCGGCCACTGCACCGAAACCACCGCGCTGCCGGCCAGCGGCCAACAGTGGGCGGCGATCTTCGCCCGCTTCGGCGCCAAACTGGAGAACGTCAGCGTCGGCTGCTGCGGCATGGCGGGCACTTACGGCCATGAAGCCAAGAACCTGCAAAACTCGCTCGGCATTTATGAGCTATCATGGCATCCGACGCTGCAGCGTTTGCCGCGGCAGCGCTGCCTGGCGACCGGCTATTCCTGCCGCAGCCAGGTGAAACGCATCGAGGGCAATGGCGTGCGCCACCCATTACAGGCACTTCTGGAGATGATTGAGTGAAATTGTGGAAACGTGAAACATCGCTGGAGCAGCTGAACCGCGCCGGCGACGGCTGCATGGTCAGCCATGTGGGCATCGAGTTTACCCAGCTGGGCGAAGATTTCCTCGAGGCTACCATGCCGGTCGATGGCCGCACCCGGCAGCCGTTCGGGCTGTTGCACGGCGGGGCATCGGTGGTGTTGGCGGAGTCGATGGGATCGATGGCCGGCTACCTGTGCAGCGAAGGCGAGCAGAAAGTGGTGGGGCTGGAGATCAACGCCAACCACCTGCGCGCGGTGTTCGATGGCCAGGTGCGCGGGGTGTGTCGCGCACTGCACGTCGGCCGTCGCCATCAGGTGTGGCAAATCGAGATCTTTGACGCGCGCGATCGGCTGTGCTGCACCTCGCGTCTGACCACGGCGGTCATCGACTGATTCCCGCCGGTTTCCGCAGGCGATCGGCCTGCGGAGCCTTTCACCTTACAGTTGAAACGGCACGCGTTTGACGAAGTCCTTTTGAAACGCGTTCGCCTTCTCCCAGGTGCCTTCCATTGCATATTTTTGGCAGATCAGCGTCAGCGTGTGGCGGGCGAAGTGGTAGCTTTGCACCCGAAACAGCTGGCAGCGCTGTGGGTTGTTGATCTCGACGATCAGCCGGTTGTGCAGCTTGCTGAGCGCGTGCAGGTAGCTGTCGTCGTCGCCGTTCTCCAGACACAGATTGGCCATGGTGAGGCTGACGCTGTTGTACCGCTTCAGATGGTCGATATTGCATTCCGGGCGCCGCAGCGCCGCTTCGGCCATATAAAAGTCCACCGTGGCGTCGCGCACGCTGAATTTGTATTCATCAATCTTGCCCAGCAACCATGCGTTGATCGAAAGAGTCATTGGCTTCGCGCTCAAATTCAAATTGAATGATAATCATTATCATATAAACTGCCGCGTTGCCGATCAATCCCGGCGCGGCGTTTTTTTATTGCTCAGGAGGGTAAAAGACCGCCGCCGACCCAACTTAATCCTGAGCGACTAAACTTTAACCTGAGGGCCGCGCGCTTGCGCCGCGCCACGAAATGCCGATAAACGCACATTTACGACAGACAGAATGCAGAAATAGGTATTTTCTATGAATGTTTAGATCGGCAACGCACCGCAGCGCTGTAACGCTGACGGGCCACCGGGGAGTGCGGTACGGTGATGCAGGATAGATAACGAATTCATAGGGATAGCATGCACACCTTGCCGCCTGACGCCGCAAGCCGCCACGGGTGTCCCGTTGGCTTGCCGCGCGCCGCAGCGAAAAACCGCGCTCGCGGCGGATACCCCCGCAAAACAAACGGTTGAAGTGATAATCGTTATCACTAACATATAAGCAACCCAGATTGGCTGTGGCCAAACACGAGTGTGAGGTAGACCCTATGCAAACGGAAAATGTCGGCACTTTTTCTCTGGATGAAAATGTCTGGCAAGGCATTTCGCTCAGCGACAGCGCCGTACGACAAATAACGAAACTGATGCAGCAGGATCCGCAGGTGAAAGGGCTGCAGCTAGGGGTGAAACAATCCGGCTGCGCCGGCTTTGCCTATGTGCTGGATCTGACCCGCGAACCCGCCGATGACGATCTGCTGTTTGAGCGCGACGGCGCCAAACTCTATGTGCCGCTGAAGGCTATGCCGTTCATCGACGGCACCACGGTAGATTATGTCCGCGAAGGGCTGAATCAGATATTCAAATTCAATAACCCTAAAGCTCAGCATGCCTGCGGGTGCGGCGAGAGCTTTGGCGTTTGAGCGATGCAATCAACATGACACGAAGCAATGTAGAAATGCCTAATGAAGTGCAGGCTTGGGTCAGCGAAGGTCGCTACAAAGAAGGTTTCTTCACCCAGCTGGCAACCGATGAGTTGGCCAAAGGCATCAACGAAGAGGTGGTGCGCGCCATCTCGGCCAAGCGCAACGAACCCGAGTGGATGCTGGAATTCCGCCTCGAGGCCTACCGCGCCTGGCTGCAGATGGAAGAGCCGCACTGGCTGAAGGCCAATTACGATCGCCTGAACTACCAGGACTACAGTTACTATTCGGCGCCGTCCTGCGGCAGCTGCGACGATGCCTGCGGTTCGCAACCCGGCGCCGAGCAGCAACCGGGCGCGGCGACGGAAAAAGATTACCTGACCAGCGAAGTGGAGCTGGCGTTCAATCAGCTCGGCGTGCCGGTGCGCGAGGGCAGCGAGGTGGCGGTGGACGCCATCTTCGACTCGGTCTCGGTCGCTACCACTTACCGTGAAAAACTGGCGGAGAGCGGGGTGATCTTCTGCTCGTTCGGCGAAGCGATCCAGGAATACCCGGATCTGGTGCGTCAGTACCTGGGCCGCGTGGTGCCCTCCAACGATAACTTCTTCGCTGCGCTGAACGCCGCGGTGGCCTCCGACGGCACCTTCGTCTATGTGCCGAAAGGCGTGCGCTGCCCGATGGAGCTGTCGACCTATTTCCGTATCAACGCCGCCAAAACCGGCCAGTTCGAGCGCACCATCCTGATCGCCGACGAAGGCAGCTATGTCAGCTACATCGAAGGCTGCTCGGCCCCGGTGCGCGACAGCTACCAGCTGCACGCGGCGGTGGTGGAAGTGATCCTGCATAAAGACGCCGAAGTGAAATACTCGACGGTGCAGAACTGGTTCTCCGGCGGCGAGAGCAAGGGCGGCATCCTCAACTTCGTCACCAAGCGCGCGCTGTGTGAAGGCGCCGGCTCGAAAATGTCCTGGACCCAGTCGGAAACCGGCTCGGCCATCACCTGGAAATACCCGAGCGTGATTTTGCAGGGCGACAATTCGATCGGCGAATTCTTCTCGGTGGCGCTGACCAGCGGCCATCAGCAGGCGGACACCGGCACCAAGATGATCCACATCGGCAAAAACACCAAGTCGACCATCATCGCCAAAGGCATCTCCGCCGGCCACAGCGAGAACACCTATCGCGGCCTGGTGAAAATCCTGCCGGGGGCGGAAAACGCCCGTAACTTTACCCAGTGCGACTCGATGCTGATCGGGCCGGACAGCGGTGCCCACACGTTCCCTTACGTTGAAGCGCGCAACAACAGCGCTCAGCTGGAGCACGAAGCCACCACCTCGAAGATCGGCGACGACCAGCTGTTCTACTGCCTGCAGCGCGGCATCAGCGAGGATGACGCCATTTCGATGATCGTCAACGGTTTCTGCAAGGACGTTTTCTCCGAGCTGCCGCTGGAGTTCGCCGTCGAGGCGCAGAAACTTCTGGCCATCAGCCTGGAACACAGCGTGGGTTAATCGCCGCATTTTTAGCGCCGTCGGCGCTATCTGAGGACACAGCATGTTAAGCATCAAGAATTTGAAAGTCAGCGTGGAAGGCAACGAGATCCTCAAGGGATTGGATCTGGAGATCAAACCGGGCGAAGTGCACGCCATCATGGGGCCGAACGGCTCGGGCAAGAGCACGCTGTCCGCCACGCTGGCCGGGCGTGAAGAGTACGAAGTGACCGAAGGGGAAGTCACCTTCAAGGGCAAGGATCTGCTGGAGCTGGATCCGGAAGATCGCGCCGGCGAAGGCGTGTTCCTGGCCTTCCAGTACCCGGTGGAGATCCCTGGCGTCAGCAACCACTTCTTCCTGCAGACGTCGGTCAACGCGGTGCGCAAATACCGCGAGCAGGAGCCGCTTGATCGCTTTGACTTCGCCGATTTCATCGAAGAGAAAATCGCGCTGCTGGATATGCCGGCCGATCTGCTGACCCGTTCGGTCAACGTCGGCTTCTCCGGCGGTGAGAAAAAACGCAACGATATTCTGCAGATGGCGGCGCTGGAGCCGGATCTGTGCATTCTCGATGAAACCGACTCGGGCCTGGACATCGACGCGCTGAAGATCGTCGCCAACGGCGTCAACTCGCTGCGGGACGGCAAGCGCGCCTTTATCATCGTGACCCACTATCAGCGCATTCTGGACTACATCAAACCGGATTACGTACACGTGCTGTCCCAGGGGCGTATCGTTAAATCCGGCGATTTCTCGCTGGTGAAACAGTTGGAGGAGCAGGGCTATGGCTGGCTTACCGACCAACAGTAATTCAAACGCGCTGCAGCAGCTGTATCGCCTGTTCGAAGGCCGCGGCGGCGAGCGTTCGCCGCATGCGCTGGCGCACTGGCAGCAGGCGCTGCGCCTCGGCTGGCCGACGCGCAAGCATGAAAACTGGAAATACACGCCGCTGGAGAGCCTGCTGGAGCAGCAGTTCCTCGATCCGCAGCCCGCGCCGGTGAGCGCAGAGCAGCTTGAGGCGCTGGCGCTCGGCATCGATGCCTGTCGGCTGGTGTTTATCGACGGCCGCTACAGCGCCGCGCTCAGCGATGGCGATCTGGGCGACTACCAGTTCGAGTTGACAGCCTACGGCACGCCGCAGGCGCTGCCGGAGCCGATCCAGCCGGAGATTTTCCTGCACCTGACCGAAAGCCTGGCGCAGGAAACCAGCCTGATTCGCTTGCCGGCCGGCAAGGCCCCGGCCCGCCCGCTGTACCTGCTGCACATCAGCAGCGGACGCGGCGCCACCGGGGAAGTGAACACCGTGCATCATCGTCACCATCTGGAGATCGGGCGCGGCGCCGAGGCGGAAGTGATTGAACACTATGTCAGCCTGGGCGAGGCCGCGCACTTCACCGGCGCGCGCCTGACCGCCAACGTGGCGGACAACGCCGGGCTGTTGCACTGCAAGCTGGCGTTTGAGAGCCAGCCGAGCTACCACTTTGCCCATAACGATCTGGTTATCGGCCGCGACGCGCGGGTGAAAAGCGACAGCTTCCTGTTGGGTGCCGGCCTGACGCGGCACAACACCAGCGCACAGCTGAACGGCGAAGGCGCAAACCTGGTGATCAACAGCCTGGTGCTGCCGGTGGGCAAAGAGATCTGCGATACCCGCACCTATCTGGAGCACAACAAAGGCTATTGCGAAAGCCGCCAGCTGCATAAAACCGTGGTCAGCGATCGCGGCAAGGCGGTGTTCAACGGCATGATCAAAGTGGCCAAGCACGCGATCAAAACCGACGGCCAGATGACCAACCATAACCTGCTGTTGGGTAAGGTGGCGGAAGTGGATACCAAGCCGCAGCTGGAGATCTACGCCGACGACGTCAAATGCAGCCACGGCGCCACCGTGGGGCGTATCGATGAAGAGCAGCTGTTCTATCTGCAGTCGCGCGGCATCGACAAACACGCGGCGCAGCAGATGATCATCTTTGCCTTCGCCGCCGAGCTGACCGAAGGCATCGCCAACGACACCATCCGGGAACGGGTGCTGGCGCGCATCGCCCAGCGTCTGCCGGGGGAGGCTGCATGAGTTATCCGATTGAACGCGTGCGCAGCGATTTTCCACTGCTGGCGCGTGAGGTGAACGGCCAACCGCTAGCCTATCTCGACAGCGCCGCCAGCGCGCAGAAACCGCAGGCGGTGATCGACCGCGAGCTGGAGTTCTACCGCCACGGTTATGCGGCGGTGCATCGCGGCATCCACACCCTGAGCGCCGAGGCGACTCAGCAGATGGAAGCGGTGCGGGAGCAGGCGGCGCGCTTTATCAACGCCGCCTCGGCGGAAGAGATGGTGTTCGTCAAGGGCACCACCGAAGGCATCAATCTGGTGGCCAACAGCTTTGGCCGCCACCTGCTGCAGCCGGGCGATGCGATTCTCATCACCGAGATGGAGCACCACGCCAACATCGTGCCGTGGCAGATGCTGGCGGAGGAGCGCGGGCTGCAGCTGCAGGTGTGGCCGCTACAGCCGGACGGTACGCTGGATCTGGCGCGGCTGCCGGAACTGGTCGATGCGTCCTGTAAACTGCTGGCGCTGACCGAGGTCTCCAACGTGCTGGGCACCGTCAACCCGGTGCGCGACATTATCGCCCGCGCCAGAGCCCTGGCGCCGAATTTGACGGTGCTGGTGGACGGCGCGCAGGCGGTGATGCACCAGCGCGTCGATGTCCAGGCGCTGGACTGCGATTTTTATGTGTTTTCCGGCCACAAGCTGTACGGTCCTTCCGGCATCGGCATGCTGTATGGCCGCCAGGCGCTGCTGCAGCAGATGCCGCCGTGGGAAGGGGGCGGCTCGATGATCCGCCAGGTCAGCCTGACGGCGGGCACCACCTTCGCCGATCCGCCGTGGCGCTTCGAGGCCGGTTCGCCGAACACCGCCGGCATCATGGGGCTGGGGGCGGCGTTTGATTACGTTGAAGCCCTGGGCCTGAATGCGATCCACGATTATGAACAGTCGCTGATGCACTACGCGCTGAAGGCGCTCAGCCAGGTGCCGACGCTGAAAGTCTATGGCCCGGCCCATCGCGCCGGGGTGATCGCCTTCAATCTGGGGGAACACCATGCCTATGACGTCGGCAGCTTCCTCGATCAGTACGGCATCGCCATTCGCACCGGCCATCACTGCGCCATGCCGCTGATGGCGTTTTATCAGGTGCCGAGCATGTGCCGCGCTTCGCTGGCGTTATATAATACCCGCGAAGAGGTGGACCGGCTGGTGGCCGGGCTGCAACGCATTCATCAGCTATTAGGCTAGGCCGGGGCGCGTCCCCGGCGGTACAAAAGGATCCCCATGGCGAATTTGCCGGACAAAGATAAATTGGTGCGAAATTTCTCCCGCTGTTTGAACTGGGAGGAGAAATACCTGTACGTGATTGAACTCGGCGCCAAATTGCCGCCGCTGGACGAGGCTGAGCGGCAGGCCGGCAACCTGATCTCCGGCTGTCAGAGCCAGGTGTGGATTGTGATGCGCCTCGATGAGCAAGGGCAGGTCGAGTTTCACGGCGACAGCGACGCGGCGATCGTCAAAGGCCTGCTGGCGGTGGTGTTTATTCTGTATCGCCAATTGACGCCGCAGCAGATTGTCGAGCTCGACGTGCGGCCGTTTTTCGCCGAGCTGGCGCTCAGCCAACACCTGACGCCTTCGCGTTCACAGGGGCTGGAGGCGATGATCCGCGCCATTCGCAGTAAAGCCACGCAGCTGGCCTGAGCCTGAACGCCCCCGTTCTTGAGGGCTCATTGATACATTCGTTTTGTCAATGAGCCTTTACAATCCACGCTTTCCCCCCAGATAACATCCCCAATTCAGTGATATTTCAGCAGCTTATCCGTTGACGTTTCGTTGACAATCAACGGCGGTGATTACGTTATAACGTGTTGATTTTTAGAGAACTTATTGCCTTTGATGCCAGCATTGCTAGTATTAATCAGGTATTGTCTGATTTACCCGCCGCCGGGCGCTCGTTAGCCTTGGGGACGAACCGTCATAAAAAATATAGGGATGATAATGAAACGTGCGTTGAGTTTAATGGGCATGGTCTTCGCCACCGTATTGGCCGGCACGCAGGCCGCCAGTGCGACCGAGTACCCGCTGCCGCCGCCGGACAGCCGTCTGATCGGTGAAAACACCACTTATACCGTGCCAAACGACGGCCGTCCGCTGGAGGCGATCGCCGCCGACTACAAGATTGGCCTGCTGGGCATGCTGGAAGCCAACCCCGGCACCGACCCGTTCCTGCCTAAGCCGGGTACGGTGCTGACCATTCCGACCCAAATGCTGCTGCCTGATACCAAGCGTGAAGGGATCATCGTCAACCTGGCTGAGCTGCGCCTTTACTACTATCCGAAAGGCGAGAACAAAGTGATCGTCTATCCGATCGGTATCGGCCAGACCGGGATGCACACGCCGCTGGAAGTGACCTCCGTGAGCCAGAAGATCCCCAACCCGACCTGGACGCCTACCGCCAACATCCGCAAACGCTATCAGTCCCAAGGCGTGACGCTGCCTGCGGTGGTGCCGGCCGGCCCTGAGAACCCGATGGGGCTGTTCGCCCTGCGTCTGGCGATGGGGCGCGGTGAATACCTGATCCACGGCACCAATGCCAACTTCGGGATCGGCATGCGCGTCAGCTCCGGCTGTATCCGTCTGCGTCCGACGGATATCGAAGCGCTGTTCAACCAGGTGCCGCGTGGTACGCGGGTGCAGGTGATCAACGATCCGGTGAAGATTTCGGTTGAGCCGGACGGCAAACGCTATGTGGAAGTGCACCAGCCGCTGTCGCGGGTAGAAAGCGACGATCCGCAGACCATGCCGATTGCGTTGTCTAAAGCGGAGAAAGCCTTCGCTGCAGATGGGCAAACCGATCGCGCCGTGTTCGATAGCGCGGTTGTACGCCGTTCTGGCATGCCGGTGCTGGTCAACGTGGGGGAGAGCCCGTCTGAGGTGAGTTTAACGCCTGTAGCGGCGCCTGCGGCGAATAAGAGCCCATTCAAGGCAGCGCCAATCAGTTCAGTGAACTAAGTTTGCAGGACTGAGCGGTCGAAGAGGGGTTCAGCGTGCTGAGCCTCTTTTTTTGTCTGCCGAAGGAGAACCCCCGGGCCGATGAGCAGGCAAAAAAAACGGCGCACAATGTGCGCCGTTTTCAATAACCAAAGCTAACTTACTTTTTGTAAGCGTGAGCTTGGTTGTCCAGACGCTGGTTAGCGCGTGCTGCGTCGTCTTTAGCCGCTTGAACGTCAGAACGCATTGCGTTCACGTCGTTGCTCAGCTGATCAACTTTAGCGTTCAGAGTCTGAACGTCAGAAGACAGTTGATCGATTTTAGCGTTGCTAGAGCAGCCAGCCAGCAGAGTGGAACCCAGGATTACCGCGCCCAGTACCAGTTTAGTACGATTCATTATAACACCCTCTAGATTGAGTTAATCTCCATGTAGCGTTACAAGTATTACACAAACTTTTTTCGAAAGAGAATAATTTTTTAGTGTTGAGGTGCTTTATTTTGATCGTTCGCTCAAACTTGCATCTGGTTTTACAAATTAGTTAAAAAAACGAGGGAAAACAGCCGGCTTCCATGGGACTACTCCGATTTGTTATTAGCTAAATAATGAGCGGATCGCGGTTGCGTTTTGAGAAAAATAGTTTACTGCCGATAAAAAAAAACGCCGCAAAGCGGCGTTTTGATCAAGGTAATTATGTCACGTTTTATATTACAGCACGTGTACCGAGGCGGTGTTGGTAGTGCCGCTCGGCACCAGCGCGCCGGAAACCATCACCACAACGTCGCCTTTCTGCGCCAGGCCGCTGGCCAGCGCGGCTTCTTTACCGATGCGGTAGAAGTCGTCGGTAGAGGCGATTTCCTTGACCATCTGCGGGATAACGCCCTTGCTCAGCACCAGCTGATGCGCGGTGGTTTCATTGGTGGTCAGCGCCAGGATCACTGCGTTCGGGAAGTATTTACGCACGGATTTCGCTGACTTGCCGCCGCTGGTGGCGACGACGATCAGCGGCGCGTCCAGTTTCTCGGCGGTTTCTACCGCACCGCGGCACACCGCTTCGGTGATGCGCAGCTTGCGACGGTCGTTCAGGGTATCGATGCGGCTAGGCATCACGCGATCGGTACGCTCGCAGATGGTGGCCATGATGTTGACCGCTTCCAGCGGGTATTTGCCCTTGGCGCTCTCGCCGGACAGCATGACGGCATCGGTACCGTCCAGGATGGCGTTGGCAACGTCGCCGGCTTCCGCGCGGGTAGGGCGCGGGTTCTTGATCATGGAGTCGAGCATCTGGGTGGCGGTGATCACCACTTTACGCGCGCGGTTGCATTTCTCGATCATCATCTTCTGGGCGAAGATCACTTCTTCGACCGGGATCTCGACGCCCAAGTCGCCACGGGCAACCATGATGCCGTCGGACGCTTCGAGGATCTCGTCGAAATTGTTCAGGCCTTCCTGGTTTTCGATCTTGGAGATGATCTGGATCTGCTCGCCGCCGTGGGCTTTCAGGTGTTCGCGGATCTCCAGCACGTCGGAGCGCTTGCGGATGAAGGATGCTGCCACGAAGTCGACGCCTTGTTCGCAGCCGAAGATCAGGTCGCGTTTGTCTTTTTCGGCCAGCGCAGGCAGCTGGATGGAAACGCCCGGCAGGTTGACGCCCTTGTTCTCGCCGAGATCGCCGTTGTTCAGCACCTTACAAATGACTTCGTTTTCGGTCACGTTGGTGACTTCCATGCCGATCAGGCCGTCGTCTACCAGCACGGTGTTGCCGATCTTCAGGTCGGCGGCGAAGCCGGCGTAGGTGACCGCTACGCGATCGCTGTTGCCGATCACGCTCTGGTCGGTGGTGAAAGTGAAGGTTTGGCCGGCGACCAGTGAGGCGTCTTTACCGCCTTCCAGTTTCATGGTGCGAATTTCCGGGCCTTTGGTATCCAGCAGGATGCCGGCATTGATACCGGTTTTCGCCATCACGGCGCGCATGTTCTTGATGCGGTTGCCGTGCTCTTCATAGTCGCCGTGAGAGAAGTTGAGACGCATCACGTTCATGCCCGCATTGAGCAGGTTGGTCAGCATTTCTTCCGATTCGGTTTTTGGACCGATGGTACAAACAATTTTGGTCTTTTTCATGGCGGAGTTTTCTACAAGTTGTGATGGATAAAAAAACGAATTTGACCGGCGCGGTTTACGCCGGTAGGGAATTTGGGCCGTGCCTGGTGGTGAAAAACATAGTTAAGGATAGGTGACGACAGTTGAAGCGGGGCGGAAAAATTCAGCCCGCGCGGGGGCGCGGGGATGCTGCGCAACGGGGTAAGATCAGATCGTGTTGTTATAGCGTTTTCGCAGATCAAGGGCTGAAACCATTCAACTGATAGACGTTGCGCATTATAAAGGCTAAGCGGTGGGAAACAAAATAAAAAACCGCGGCGGCGCGGCGGATATGTCAAAACGGGGGCAAATGTGGCGCAAATGCAACGCGTTGCGGGCCGCTTGTTGCGCAAATAACCATGCTGTAAATACAGGTTTAACGCGTTTGGGGAATTTCCAGCAGCACGCCGGCGCTCAGGCAGAAGCAGCCGCTGGCGACGTTGGCCGGCAATATCAGGCTCTCGCCGGCCCGTACCACCCGGGTGTCACCGCCGAGGGTAAACTCGAATTCACCGGAGATCACCCGGGTTTGCCGCGCGTGCGGGGGCTTTTGCAGCTGGCCGAAGGCGCCGGCCTCGAAACGCACTTCTGCCGCCGGCGAACCGTCGCTCATCACGCCTTCACGGCGGGCAAGGCCATTGTCGAGCGATAAAAAGGCGGTTTTGGCGGTAAAGGTGGTCATGTGGCGTTCCTGGTGGCTGATGGCGGTAGCACGGCGCGATCGACATAAAAGTCAGGCGGTCGGGCAGAGACGAAACAACGGGAAGTATAACGCGATAGGGGGAGAGATGAATCAGCAATATGGTGCGTCCGAGTGGACTCGAACCACCGACCCCCACCATGTCAAGGTGGTGCTCTAACCAACTGAGCTACGGACGCACTGCACTGCTTCTGAAATTTGGTGCGTCCGAGTGGACTCGAACCACCGACCCCCACCATGTCAAGGTGGTGCTCTAACCAACTGAGCTACGGACGCACTGTACGGCTTCAGGAATTTGGTGCGTCCGAGTGGACTCGAACCACCGACCCCCACCATGTCAAGGTGGTGCTCTAACCAACTGAGCTACGGACGCATCTTTTCCTGTCTGTCATGGCTGACAGCGGGGACGAATATTAACGAGCTACCCGCGTGCTGGCAAGGGGAAAAGCGCAATTTTATTCGGTATTTCACGCGATTGCTGAGGTTGTGCGCAGTCCGGCGTTTTTTTCCGCAAACCGCAGCCCGGCCGGGGATGAAACCGGCCGGGCGCGGGCTCAGCGCGTGGATCGCTGCAGGATGACGGCGGTCGGCTGTTTCTGCAGCCAGCGCATGCGTAGCGCCATCATGATGGCGGCGAAGGTCAGGCCGATGATAAAGCCGATCCAGAAACCGCTTGGCCCCATTGCCGGCACCACCACATCGGTTAACGCCAGCAGATAGCCGCTCGGCAGGCCCAACACCCAATAAGCGATGAAGGTGATAAAGAAGATCGCGCGGGTGTCTTTATAACCACGCAGCACGCCACTGCCGATCACCTGGACAGAATCCGAGATTTGGTACAGCGCCGCCAGCAGCATCAGCTGCGACGCCATCGCCACCACCGCCGGGCTGTCGTTGTACAGCAGGGCGATCGGTTCGCGGAAGGTGGCGGTAAACAGCGCGGTGCAGACGGCCATGGTGATGCCGACGCCGATGGCGGAGTAGGCGGCGACACGGGCGCCTTCAACCGAACCTTCCCCCAGACGGTAACCGACGCGGATGGTGGCGCCGACGCCCAGCGACAGCGGCAGCACGAACATCAGCGCGCTGAAGTTAAGCGCGATCTGGTGGCCGGCGACCGCAACGATCCCCAGCGGCGAAACCAGCAGCGCCACCACGGCGAACAGCGTGACTTCGAAGAACAGCGCCAGCGCCACCGGCATGCCGATGCCGATCAAGCGCTTCAGCGCCGCCCAGTCTGGGCCGCCGAGATCGCCTGCCTGGCGTTTGATGTCGCGCTGCGAGGGCGCGCGCTTCACGTACCAGCGCATCATCAGGAACATGATCCAGTAGACGCTGCCGGTGGCGACGCCACAGCCGACGCCACCCAGCTCCGGCATGCCGAACTTGCCGTAGATGAAGATGTAGTTGATCGGGATATTCACCAGCAGGCCGAGGAAGCCGATCACCATGCCGGGCTTGGTTTTGGACAGGCCTTCGCACTGGTTGCGCATCACCTGGAAGAACAGGTAACCCGGCGCTCCCCACATGATGGCGTGCAGATAACCGACGGCTTTATCCGCCAGCTGCGGGTCGATGTTGTGCATCATGTCGATGACGAACTTGCAGTTATACAGCACCACGATCAGCAGCACGGACACGCCGGAAGCCAGCCAAAAACCCTGGCGCACCTGGTGAGCGATGCGATCGCGCCGCCCGGCGCCGTTAAGCTGGGCGATAACCGGGGTCAGCGCCAGCAGCAGGCCGTGGCCGAACAGGATGGCCGGCAGCCAGATTGAAGTGCCGACCGCAACCGCCGCCATGTCGGTGGCGCTGTAGGCGCCGGCCATGATGGTATCCACCACGCCCATGGCGGTTTGCGATATTTGCGCGATGATGACCGGGATAGCGAGAGCCAATAAACTACGCGCTTCAATTAAGTACTTCTGCACGCATACACCTTTCTATTTATATATGTGGGAGGGAGGGCTGCCGCGAGAGGACAACAATTAAAATAGCGGAATTTTGTCAAAAATATTGTACCTGCTCGGCGTCGTTAAGCAAACGCCGCAGATAAATAGTTATTAAATGCGCAGGCCCGCGTTTTTTGCCTACGCGGATTTGGTTTTCAGCGCCAACTGGGGCAAACTGCCGGGAGCGTTTTAACCTATTAGTAAGAAGAGGCACATATGTTCACCGGTATCGTACAAGGCACCGCGCCGCTGGTCGCCATTGATGAGAAACCCAATTTCCGCACCCACGTGATCGAGATGCCTGCCGAGCTGTTGCCGGGGCTGGAGCTGGGCGCGTCGGTGGCCCATAACGGCTGCTGCCTGACCGTGACCGAGGTGGAAGGCAACCGCGTCAGCTTCGATTTGATCAAGGAAACGCTGCGCCTGACCAACCTCGGCGATCTGGCGCTGGGCGACATCGTCAATATCGAGCGCGCGGCGAAGTTCAATGACGAAATTGGCGGTCATTTGATGTCCGGCCATATTATCTGCACGGCGGAAGTGGCCAAGATTTATACGTCAGAAAATAACCGCCAGGTATGGCTGCGCATGCCGAATGCGGAATTGATGAAATATGTGCTGCACAAAGGTTTCATCGGCATCGACGGCATTAGCCTGACCATCGGCGAAGTGGTGAATAATCGTTTCTGTGTGCACCTGATCCCGGAAACGCTGGATCGCACCACGCTGGGTAAGAAACGCCTGGGCGATAAGGTGAACATCGAAATCGATCCGCAAACGCAGGCGGTGGTGGATACCGTCGAGCGCGTGCTGGCCAACCGGGAAGCGACGCTGGCGGCGGCGATGGCGCCGGCGCACAAAGACTGACAGCGATTCTGGCGTTGCCGCCGGCATCGAATCATAAGCAGAGAGGAGAAACGCGTGAAGTTTTATGGGAAAACGTTGTTGTTAACCGCGTTGCTGGCGCTGAGCGCCTGCAGCAGCTCACCTGAGCAGGGCGCCGGCGCGCAAATGGCCGATGCGGACGATACCTGCGGCGCTTCGCAGTATCAAAACTTCGTCGGTAAGCCGATGACCTCGCTGGAAGGCGTGCGGATCGACGCCAAGGTGCGCGCCATTCCGTACAACTCTGCCGTTACCATGGATTTCAACCTGCGCCGCCTGAACTTCCTTGGCGATAGCAACGATAAAATCATTCGCGTTTATTGCGGTTAACCCGCAGCATCCGAAAGAGCAAAAAAAAGCCCCGGCGATGATGTTACCGGGGCTTTTTTATTGGGGAAACGTTCAGCGCGCGACGCGAATGCCGCCTTCAACGCCTTTCGGGCTGAACACCACCTGCCACAGCTGCAGATCGCGCGCCCGGAACGCGCCGGCGCAGGCGTTCAGGTAGTAGCTGAACATCCGCTCGAAGCGTTCGGAATAGCGCGGGGCAAGCTGCGGCCACGCCTGTTTGAAGCGCTCGAACCAGGCCATCAGCGTGCGGTCGTAGTCGGCGCCGATGTTGTGCCAGTCTTCCATCACGAAATGGCCCTCGCTGGCTTCGGCAATATGGCTCACTGAAGGCAGGCAGCCGTTCGGGAAAATGTACTTGTTGATCCACGGATCGACGTTCATATCGGTCTTGTTGGAGCCGATGGTGTGCAGCAGGAACAGGCCGTGCGGCGCCAGATTGCGTTCTACCACGTTGAAATAGGTGCGGTAGTTTTTCGGCCCGACGTGCTCGAACATGCCGACCGAGACAATGCGATCGAACTGCTGATGCAGATCGCGGTAATCCTGCAGCAGGATCTGCACATCCAGCCCGGCGCAGCGCGCCTGAGCCAGCTTCTGCTGTTCGGCAGAAATGGTTACGCCGACCACTGACACGCCGTAATGCTTCGCCGCATAGGCGGAAAGACCGCCCCAGCCGCAGCCGATGTCCAGCAAACGCATGCCCGGTTGCAGCTGCAGTTTTTCGCAGATCATCCGCAGCTTCGCTTCCTGCGCTTCCTCCAGCGTAGTAGCGTCTTTCCAGTAGCCGCAGGAATATTGCATGTAAGGATCGAGCATCAGGGTAAACAGATCGTTGCCGAGATCGTAATGTTCTTTGCCGACGATCCAGGCGCGCTTTTTCGATTGCAGGTTGGTCAGGCGCGCGGCGGCGATACGCAGGGTATCTTTCAGGTGGTGGGGGAGTTTCTTCTCCAGCCCGGCGCTGACCACGCGCTGGAAGAACATATCCAGCCGTTCGCACTCCCACCAACCGTCCATGTAGCTTTCGCCCAGGCCCAGCGACCCTTGCTGCAGGACGCGTTTAAAGAAATCGGGGTTTTTAACCTGAATATCGAAAGGGCGCGATCCGTTGATTTCAATGCCGGCCAGACCGAGCATTTCGTGCGCGATACGGTACCACTGATTGTCCTGGATGCTCAGATCTTCTATACACGATGAACTCATAGCTTCTCCATCACCTTCTTCTGACTGATGACCCGTTAGGAAACAGCTTAGACAATTTCTGCGGGTGCATACGTTTACCGGCGGAAAATAGGCCCGCGGCGTCTGATATCCGACTATGAACAGAGGAAATTTAAAGAAACGACCCGGCGCGAACGGCGCGGGATAAACGCATCCTTAAAAAAGAGTGTGACGCAAAGCGCGTACACAAGTGCTAATTGAGATATAGAGATTATAAGGTGTTACTTTACAAGGTTGTTTTTGAGTATAGGCGTGCCGAGGCGTTGACTCAACTGTAAATCGCACTCGGCACGCATATTCTTTAAGTGATTATTAAACTTGGTAATTATGACGCTGAGTTAGCATGTTCCCGCTGCGCCTTTTGCTGCGCGTCAACGGCTTTTCCCCGCTGCAGGAAATACCCCAGCGCGGCCAGGATCACCGTCGATACCATTACCGTCACCGTCGCCAACAGCGGCTGGGCAATGAACGCCGACACCAGCATGCTCGCCACAAAACACAGCCCCAGCTGCAGCGTATTTTGCAGCGCGGCGGCCTTGCCACTGCTTTCCGGGAACGGCATCAGCGCATTCGCCACCATGATCGGATAGCCGGCGCCGTTGACCAGCGCCATCACGCAGAACGGGATCAGCAGCGTGGTGAGCGTCGGTGCGGTCAGGGTCGCCACCAGATACAGCGCCACCATGCTGACACCATAAGCTACCAGCAGCCACGGCAGCAGGGTTTTGCCATTGATGCGCTTGAGCGCGGCGCGACAGCCATAGCCCCCCAGCAGAAAAGCCAGCGTTTGCGGCACATAGCTCAGACCGATGTCGCTCGGGCCGTAGCCCATATCACCGAGGATGAACGGCGAGCCGGTCAGCCAGGCAAAGAAGCCGGCCGAGCAGGCGGCGTACATGGCGACGTTGCCGCTGAACACCGGGGATTTCAACAGTTGCCAGAAGCTGACGCCGTTTTTTGGCGCATCGGCGGTGGGTTGCGTTTTGGCGCGATCTTTGAGCAACAGCGTCGGCAGCAGCAGCAGGGCGGTGATGGCCAGCAGCACGGCGAAGATCGCACGCCAGCTGGCGTGGTTCAGCAGCCAGGCGCCCAGCAGCGGCGCCAGCGCCGGCGAAAGCGCGACCAGCGGCATGATGGTGGCGAATACGCGATTAGCCTGGCCTTCGCGATAGCGGTCGACCACCAGCGCTTGCCAGATGGCGGCGGCGGAACAGACGCCGACGGCCTGAATAAAGCGCAGGATCCAGAGCTGCACGGCGTTCTCCACCCACAGCATGCCCAGGCAGCCGAGGGCGAACAGCGTCAGGCCGATCAATAATACCGGTTTGCGGCCCAGGCGGTCGGAGAGCGGCCCCCACAGCAGCTGCGCGAAGGCGAAGCCGGCCAGGAAGATGCTCAGGCTGGCGCTGACCGCGCCGGCGGAAATTTGCAGTTCCTCCCGCATGGCGCCAAAGGCGGGCAGGTACATATCGGTCGCCAGATAACCCAGCATGCTCAGGCCGGCGAGATAGAACATAAAACCAAAGGAATTTCGCATGGTATTTCTCGTTAATATTTTAGTGTCGCAGGTTTTTAGCGCCGGCCAGTGTATCCGGCTGGATCTCTGCTTGTGAAACGGTAATATTTGCAAAGTGCTGTTAAAAAAATTGAAGGCAAAGCGATGTGGTCTGAATATTCTCTTGAAGTGGTCGACGCGGTGGCGCGTACCGGCAGTTTCAGCGCGGCGGCGCAGGAGCTGCACCGGGTGCCGTCGGCGGTGAGCTACACGGTACGGCAGCTGGAACAATGGCTGGCGGTGCCGCTGTTTGAGCGGCGTCACCGCGATGTGGAGTTGACGCCGGCCGGTGCGCTGTTTATCAAGGATGCGCGAGTTGTTATCAAAAAAATGCTCGACACCCGCCGCCACTGTCAGCAGGTGGCCAACGGGTGGCGCGGCCAGCTGAATATCGCCGTGGACATCATCGTCAAACCGCAGCGCAGCCGCCAGCTGGTGCTGGATTTTTACCGGCATTTCCCCGATGTCGAACTGATGTTGCAACCCGAGGTGTTTAACGGCGTGTGGGATGCGTTAGTGGACGGCAGAGCGGACATGGCGATCGGTGCCACCCGCGCGGTGCCGGTCGGCGGCGGCTTCGCCTTTCGCGACATGGGGTATATGAACTGGCTGTGCGTGGTCAGCCCACAGCACCCGCTCGCGCAACTGGCAGGGCCGCTGAATGACGATCGGCTTAGGCCGTACCCTGCGCTTTGTCTGGAAGACACTTCGCGCAATCTGCCCAAGCGCGTCACCTGGACGCTGGATAACCAGCGGCGGCTGGTGGTGCCGGACTGGACCTCGGCGCTCGACTGTCTGTGCGCCGGGTTGTGCGTCGGTATGATGCCGGCGCATCTGGCGCTGCCGCGGGTGCAGCGCGGTGAGTTGAAGGCGTTGCAGCTGCAGCAGCCGTTTCCCGCCAGCCCGTGCTGCCTGACCTGGCAGCAGGATAAACCGTCACCGGCGATGAGCTGGCTGCTGGCGTATCTGGGCGATGGGGAGACGCTGAATCAGGAGTGGCTGAGCGAGGCGAAGCCGGAAGCCGCGCAGGCTTCCGGCGCGGGGGATTAGCGGCGGTAGTCGATGAACGGCCCGTCGGCGACCGAGCGGCGTTCGATCAGCTTCGGATGCACTTCGATCACCTGCGACTCTTCGCGCTTGCTGATGATGCGATCCAGCAGCATGGTGAAGGCCATTTCGCCCAGGCGCTCTTTCGGCTGGTGAATGGTGGTCAGCGCCGGGGTGAAGTAGCGGGCGTTGCGCACGTTGTCGTAGCCGATCACGGAAATATCCTGCGGCACCCGCAGGCCCAGCTCGTCGGCGGCGCAAATGGCACCCATCGCCATGATATCACCGCCGCAGAATACCGCGGTCGGCCGCTGTTTTTGCGACAGAATTTGGTGCATCGCCTTGTAGCCGGACTCCGGCTCGAAGTCGCCCTGGACGATCCACTCTTCGCGAATGTCGATATGCGCTTCCTGCAGCGCCTTCATAAAGCCCTGGTGACGGCCGCCGCCGGTGTTGCGCGACAGCTGGCCCGGAATGGCGCCGATCTCGCGGTGACCGCGTTCGATCAGGTAACGGCCGGCCAGATAGCCGCCTTCGAATGCGTTATCGATGATGGTGTCGGTGAAGTCGCCGCGCGCGGCGCCCCAGTCCATCACCACCATCGGGATGTTACGGTAGTCTTCCAGCATGCCCAGCAACTGATCCGGGTACTCGGAGCACATGACCAGCAGGCCGTCGACGCGCTTTTGCGCCAGCATCGCCAGGTAGGCGCGCTGCTTGTCGAGATTGTTGTGCGAGTTGCACAGGATCAGGGTGTAGCCTTTGCTGTAGCAGCTGTTTTCCACCGCCTCGATCACTTCGGCAAAGTAGGGCGCTTCGCTCGAGGTGGCCAGCAGGCCGATCGACTTGGTGTGATTGACTTTCAGGCTGCGCGCCACGGCGCTCGGCGAGTAGTGCAGCTCTTTGATGGCGGCCCACACGGCCGCTTTGGTCTCTTCGGCGACGAAACGAGTCTTATTGATGACGTGCGAAACGGTGGTGGTGGAAACGCCCGCGCGTTTGGCCACATCTTTAATCGTTGCCATGTAAGGAATGACTCCTGAACTCACATGTTTACAGCATGTAAGTGTGATGTTAATCGTTTGCCTACGTAGATCCTTCTCCAGAGAAGCGAAAACTGAGTTTTTAGTGTGTTGAAGTCTTCAGCGCTTAATCAGGAGGGGCATGGATGCCGGTACGCAGTTGTGAACTGCGAATTTTGTCGCATATTGAACAAAAGTGGAAGAGGTAATCGAGATTATAAACCGGGAAATGATAACAAGATTTTATCGGCGAACTGTGGGAAAATGATTTGACGTACTAATTGTGCGCCTTTTATCCTTAGGAAAGCCCATTTTAAAGGAGTTGTCATGGATACCGAATTGAAGATGTCGCTGTTCACCACCGTCTGCGCATTGGCGGTCATTATCGCTTTCAGCTTCGTTGCCGCGTTGAACTGATTTACCCCCGGTTATAAAAAAGGCGCAGCCTGGCTGCGCCTTATCACCTCAGAACCTGCGCTTACGCCAGGTTTTCCGCTGCGAAGGTCCAGTTGACCAACGCCCAGAAGTTTTCCAGGTATTTTGGACGCGCATTGCGGTAATCGATGTAATACGCGTGTTCCCACACGTCGACGGTCAGCAGTGGTTTGTCTTCACCGGTCAGCGGGGTGGCCGCGTTGGAGGTGTTGACGATCGCCAGCGCGCCGTCCGGCTTTTTTACCAGCCAGGTCCAGCCTGCACCGAAGTTTTTCACTGCGGCATCGGTGAACTGCTCTTTGAACGCAGCGAAAGAGCCGAAGGATTTGACGATTGCCGCCGCCAGTTCGCCCTGCGGTTCACCGCCGCCCTGTGGCGACAGGCAGTGCCAGTAGAAGGTGTGGTTCCACACCTGCGCGGCGTTGTTGAAGACGCCGCCGTTAGAGGTCTTGATGATCTCTTCGAGCGATTTGCCTTCGAACTCGCTGCCTTTCACCAGGTTGTTCAGGTTAACCACGTAGGTGTTGTGGTGTTTGCCGTAGTGGTATTCCAGGGTCTCGGCGGAGATGTGCGGCTCGAGCGCGTTTTTCTCATACGGTAATGCAGGTAATTCAAACGACATTGCTTCCTCCTTTACAGCGCCATTCGCTTCCCGCCGGGGCGAGAGCCGTATGGGCCGTTTTTTATTGTGGTCATTCAATCTTAACAATTTTCATCATAAAAAACAGGAGGAAAAGCGAGAAATGCGCGTGGGGAAGTGCGATGGGCGATAGCTTGAGCAGGCGGTTGCGACCGGGGCCGCAACCGCGCAGAACAGGGCATTAACGAATGGTTTTCGGCGTCACTACGCGGCGTGCGCCGATGTAGTGGTTCTGCCAATAGTCGTTGTCGAGCTGACTGATGCGGATCTCTTCACCGGTGCGCGGCGACTGGATGAACTTGCCGTTGCCGAGGTAGACGCCGACATGGTCCGCCACGCCGCGGTTGTTGATGCGGAAGAACACCAGATCGCCGCTTTCCAGTTCGCTCTTCTTGATCGGCGCCGCATCGCGCAGGTGATACATCTCGTTGGCTGTGCGCGGCATCTTGATTTTCACTACGTCTTTATAGGCGTAATAGATAAGGCCGCTGCAATCGAAGCCGGTGCGCGGCGAGCTGCCGCCCCAGCGGTAAGGTTTGCCCATCTGTCCCATCAGCTTGGCCATCGCGGTCTGCTTGGCGTGCTGGTAGCGTTTTTTGTGCGCGGGGCTGAGTTTCAACGGCTTTTCTTCACGCGCCAGTTTGGCGGTGGCCATACCGGCTTCGCGGTGGCGACCATAGCCTTTTTTATAGCCTTTTTTCGGCGGGGTGACTTTAATCTTGGCGGTTTTCTGCGCTTTGGCCTTGGGTTTGGCGCTGACGATCTTTTTCGCGCTTTTCTCGCTTTTTGCCTTGGCGGTCTTGGTTTTTTTCTCGGGGGCCGTCACTTTGGCTTTTTTGGCGGCTTTGTCCGCTTTCTTTTTTCTGCGGTCATCGGGCCGCGCTTCATTGGCATGGCTTTTACGCTGCTCGGCGGCGACACGCGCCTGTGGCGCAGCGTGCGCCAAATTGAAGAAGAGCTGCGTAAACAGCAGCGCAAAGAGCGTAAGAATTAAACGCATGTCGACGTCACCAACCTTGGCCCCGAAACGGATATCGAAAGAGTTACAGTATTCCCGAATTTCGCCATATAAAACAGCGAAGAACTCATAAATAATAATCCATATTGTGAGAAAACGTTAATGACATTTTTTTTGGTTCAAAATCAGCCTGTTGATGTATGAAAAAGCGCCAGTTGGCGGTGGGGATATAATTAATCCTCGCCGTCATCGCGACGCAATATATTAGTGAAATGCTCGGATTAAAAATGTTATTCTCGACGTATGTTTTGACCGGAATGACGTGGCCGGTGAAACGCGATCGGCGGCGGGCGAATATCCTTGCAAAAGATGGCGTTTTCTTGCGACTGTTCCAGCCGCTACAATAGCCCGCGTGATGCATGTTGTAGCCATGAAATGTGGCTTGAGGAAGCAATAAATGACGACGACACTTGAAAAAATTCAGCACCAGATCGCTGAAAACCCGATTCTGCTGTACATGAAAGGTTCGCCTAAGCTGCCGAGCTGCGGCTTCTCCGCACAGGCTGTGCAAGCGCTGTCCGCCTGCGGCGAGCGTTTCGCCTACGTGGATATTCTGCAAAACCCGGACATCCGCGCTGAGCTGCCAAAATACGCCAACTGGCCGACGTTCCCGCAGCTGTGGGTAGACGGTGAGCTGGTCGGTGGTTGCGATATCATCATCGAGATGTATCAGCGCGGCGAACTGCAGCAGCTGATCAAAGAAACTGCGGAAAAGTATAAAGCGCAGGAAGACCAACAGTCTTAATCGACAGGCTTGCGGTTATCGCGCAATGGGCGGCGCCAGTGCAAACTGGGCCGCCTTTTTTATTGGGCTTATTCGGCGAGGTCGCCGGCGGGCAGCGGCCAGCCGCCGAGACGTTTCCAGCGGTTAACCAGCTCGCAAAACAGCAGGGCGGTTTGTTCGGTGTCGTACAGGGCGGAGTGCGCCTGGCTGCTGTCGAACGGCATGCCGGCGGCGATGCAGGCTTTCGCCAGCACCGTTTGGCCCAGCACCAGGCCGCTCAGCGCGGCGGTGTCGAAGGTGGCGAACGGATGGAACGGGTTGCGCTTCAGGCCGGCGCGCTCGGCCGCGGCCATCAGGAAGCTGTGATCGAAGTTGGCGTTGTGTGCCACGATAATGGCCCGGTTACAACCGCGATCCTTGAGCCCTTTGCGCACCGCTTTGAAAATGGCGTGCAGCGCGTCATATTCGCTGACCGCGCCGCGCAGCGGGTTGTGCGGATCGATGCCGTTGAACGCCAGCGCTTCCGGCTGCAGGTTGGCGCCCTCGAAAGGCTCCACGTGGAAGTGCAGGGTCTCGTCCTGCTGCAGCCAGCCGTCTTCATCCATTTTCAGCGTGACGGCGGCGATCTCCAGCAACGCATCGGTATTGGCGTTGAAGCCGGCGGTTTCAACATCTATTACTACGGGATAAAACCCACGAAAACGACCACTCAGGGCGTTAAGATCACTTTTCTCGGCCATCAGTTTCTTATCTTCATCGAATGCAGCGCGCATTATGGCAAATTTTGCGCCCGGTTGCAGGCGCTATTGCGCGGAGAATCAGCAGGGCGCAGCGCGCCCTGAAGGGGAGGCTTAGTGGCCGAGGCCCTGACCGGCATGTTTATTTTCGATCAGCTCGATTTTGTAGCCGTCCGGATCTTCGACGAAGGCGATGACCGTGGTGCCGCCTTTCACCGGGCCGGCTTCGCGGGTGACCTTGCCGCCTGCGCGGCGGATGCTGTCGCAGGTGGCGGCAACGTCGTCCACGCCCAGCGCCAGGTGGCCGAAGGCGGTGCCCATGTCGTAGCTGTCGGTGCCCCAGTTATAGGTCAGTTCGATAACCGCGCCTTCGCTTTCTTCCGTATAGCCGACGAAAGCCAGCGAGTATTTGTACTCTGGGTTTTCGCTGGTGCGCAGCAGGCGCATGCCTAATACCTTGGTGTAGAAGTCGATGGCGCGTTGCAGGTCACCGACGCGGATCATGGTATGGAGTAAGCGCATAATTCCTCTGAATTGGCTGTGCCGTGGCAGACGGCGGGTGGATTGAAGCTCCAGCGAGTATAGCCTTGTCCCGCAAGGGAATTCAACGTAACGAATGAGTGACAGTGTCACTTGTGAGGCTCGCGACGGTGATGTCTAAATATTGATCGAGCGTACCGATCGATACAGAGTAATTGATCTGCACAATCAATTATCTATTTCGACGGCAAGCGTGTAAAAATTGAACGGCAGTAGAGCACAACACCAGGGAACACCGGCCCGCCCCGTGCGGGCTTTTTTGCGTGCGGCGCATAAAAAAAACGGCCAGGCAGTCGCATGGCCGTTTGGGATCAGGACGGGTTACTTCGCCAGAAACGGATAGTCGGTATACCCTTCGGCGCCGCCGCCGTAGAAGCTTTCCGGCTTAGGTTCGTTCAGCGGCGCGTGCTGACGGAAGCGCTCCACCAGATCCGGGTTGGCGATGTAGCTGCGGCCGAAGGCCACCGCGTCGATGAAACCTTTTTCGATCAAGGCTTCGGCTTTTTCGGCGGTGTAGGCGCCGGCGCCGACGATCACCCCTTTAAAGTGGGCGCGCACCGAGTCGCGGAAGGCGTCGGAATACGGCTTGCCGCCGGCCCAGTCCGGCTCGGAAATGTGCAGGTAGGCGATGTTGCGCTTGTTCAGCTCTTCCACCAGATACAGCGCCGCGTCTTCCTGATCTTCACCGTTGTCCAGCCCGTTGAACGGCCCCAGCGGCGAGATGCGGATGCCGATGTGCTCAGAACCCCATTCGGCGACCGCCGCGTCGACCACTTCCAGCGTCAGGCGGGTGCGATTCTCGATGCTGCCGCCGTATTGATCGGTACGTTGGTTGGAGGCCGGCGACATGAACTGATGCAGCAGATAGCCGTGGGCGGCATGCAGTTCGATGAAGTCGAAGCCGGCTTCCCGCGCGTTGGCGGTCGCCTGGCGGAAATCGTTGACGATGCCCGGGATCTCGCTGGTTTCCAGCGCGCGCGGCGTGGAGGTCGGTACGCGCACCCAGGCACCGGTTTCATCACGCACGGTGGTGCGGGTTTCGGCGTTGATTGCCGAAGGGGCGACCGGTGCTTGCCCGCCCGGCTGCAGGCTGGCGTGGGAGATGCGGCCTACGTGCCACAGCTGCACGGCGATATGGCCGTTTTTATCATGCACTGCCTGCGTGATGTTTTTCCATGCGGCGATCTGCTCCGGCGTATGCAACCCCGGCGCACCGGCGTAGCCTTTCGCCTGGAAGGAAACCTGCGTCGCTTCGGTCACGATCAGGCCCGCGCCGGCGCGCTGTGCGTAATATTCCGCCATCAGCGGCGTAGGAATATCGCCCGGCTCGATGCTGCGCAGACGCGTCAGCGGAGCCATAAACACGCGGTTGGGCAGGGTGATGGCGCCAACCTTCAGCGGAGAGAGCAATTTTTCAGTCTTCATAGTGCATCCTGTATTTAATAGACCGGTCGTCTAGTGGTGGGCGATAAAAAACCACGAACTGCATTTTTCAATAAAAAGAAATTGTTACCGTTACGGTTGCGGCGGGCGCAGCAGCAACTCGATGCTTTCCAGCGCGCTGGTCAACGGCGCCAGCGAGTGGCGGATCTTGGCGCGCAGCGAAGCGCCGAGCCACAGTGAGTACAGCGTCTCTGCGGTCGCTGCCGGGCTCATGGCCACCGACAGCGAGCCCTCGGCGATACCGCGTTCGATGGCCTCCTGCAGGTGGCCGATCACGCGAGCGGTGCCTGTTTCCAGCGCATGGCGCATCGGTTCTGACAGATCGCTCACCTCGGCGGAAAGCTTCACCGCCAGGCAGGCGTTATGGCATTCGCTGCGGCAGTGGTAGCTGATGGCCTGGGCGTAATAGCCGAGCAGCTGGTGGCGGGCATCGCCGTGCTCATCGGCAAACAGCGCCTGCATTTCTGCATCATAATGCGCGAAATAGCGTTGCAGCATCGCTTCGCCGAAGGCTTCCTTCGAGCGGAAATAGTGGTAGAACGAGCCTTTCGGCACGCCCGCAGTGGCCAGCAATTCGCTCAGCCCCATGCCAGTAAAGCCCAGGCGCAGGCTGAGAGTTTCGCCGGTGGCGAGCAGATGTTCACGTGTGTCCACGTTGCAATGCGTTGATTTGGTCATCATGGTGCCGAGCATAATAGACCGATTGGTCTAGGTCAATGGGAATAAAAAAACCGGCGCACAAAACGCCGGTTGTCTGCGAACTATTGTGCCCCAGCGGCACGAGGAAGTTAAGCGCTTACGCCGCGTTGCGGCAACGCTGCAGGATATCCAGCCGGGATTGATATTCGCGGCTTTGTACGTTCAGCATGCCCAGCAGGGTATGGAACAGGTTGTCCTGCGACACATCGCCCTTTTCCGCCAGCGCGTTCAGGCATTGGCGATCGACGCCGAAGTTGCGCTGATAGTCGGCCGACATCCACATCAGGAAAGGCACGTGCGTTTGCTGGCTCGGCGCGAAGACATAAGGCGTGCCGTGCAGGTACATGCCGTTTTCCCCCAGCGACTCGCCGTGATCGGACAAATAGACCAGCGCGGTATTGAAGCGGTCGTCATACTGCTGCAGCAGCTTGATGGTGGCATCGAGCATCGCGTCGGTATACAAGATCGAGTTGTCGTAGGTGTTCACCAGCTGTTCATGGCTGCAATCCTGGATCTGATTGCTGTTGCAGGTCGGCGAAAATGTCTGGAATTCTGGCGTGCTGCGGCGGTAGTAAGCCGGGCCGTGGCTGCCCATCTGGTGCAGCACGATCACGCCGTCGTCTTTCAGGCTATTGATGTAGTCGTTCAGCTTATACAGCAGCACGTTATCCATGCAAACTTCGCCGTCACAGTCCTGCGGCAGTTTCAATTTGGTCATGTCGATGTGCGGCACCCGGTCGCAGGCGCCTTTGCAGCCGCCGTCGTTATCGCGCCACAGCACGTTGACGCCGGCATGCGCCAGCACGTCGAGCATGCCCTCCTGGTGTGCCGCCTGAGTCGCGTCGTACTCTCTGCGCGGCATGTTGGAGAACATGCAGGGGACGGAGATCGCCGTCTCGGTGCCGCAAGAGCTGGCGTTCTTGAAGTAGACCACGTCGTCCTGCTTCAGGCGCGGGTTGGTTTCGCGCTCGTAGCCGCCGAGGGAGAAGTTTTCGGCGCGGGCGGTTTCGCCCACCACCAGGATCACCAGCGTTTTCTTGGCCTGCCCGGCGATCAGCGGCCCTTTTCGCGCGTCTTCACCGATTTTTACCAGCGGCAGATTGCGGGTGAAATAGCGCTGTTCGGTAAATTTGAGCGTGCCGGCGACGAAGTTGGAAGGCGTCAACATCTTCACCACGCTTTTATTGTTGCGGATCAGCGAAGCGTAGTCTTTGTAGAACAGCGCGGCGACGATCAGGATCACCACCAACGACAGCATGACGTTGGCGGCGCGCAGCCCGACCATATACCACCAGGGGCGGGTCTGGCGAATATGGGTGAAGCAGACCGCCACCGCCGGCAGAACGCCGAGCAGCGCCAGCCACAACCCCATGCGCGGCGTCAGCAGCGCCGTCGCTTCCTGGGTATTGGTTTCGAAGGCGTTCTGCATCATGTTGCCGTCGATCACCACGCCATAGCTGTACATGAAATAGTTGGCTGCGGCGCTGCCCAGCAAGAAAAAGACGATCAGCGGCTTGCGCAGGTAGGGCACGGTCAACACGCTGAAGATGATATTCAGCGCACAGAAAATCACCACCGGCATGCTGGCGGCGAAAATGACGCTGTGGACGCTATCGAAGGTGATATACGACCAGGCGCGGTGCAGGAATAACGCGTTTTGAAACAGAGTGAAGAACAGGGCGGTGGCGAGGATAAAACCGAGGCTGTTGCACTGTAAGCGTTGACGTAACCACATTGCCAAATCTGGATCCTGAGAGGAGATAATGCCTTGAAATCTACCGGATGAAACTTAAGAAAACCTTAGAAATTCAGAATACTGGCGGCGGTGAACGCAGGGAAAAGGCCAGGCCGGGCGGCCTGGCAATGAGGCAGTTTAGTAGGCGGCGGTGAACTGCGCGCGAATAAACTGTGGTTTTTCAATCTCATCGACGATGGCGACCGCCAGATCTTCCACCGAAATGCTGGCCGGCGCTTCGCCGTTCATCAGCAGCTGGGTGGTGCCGAGGCGGAACTGACCGGTGCGTTTGCCCGGTTCCAGCAGGGCAGCTGGCGAGAGATAGGTCCAGTCGAGCGCCGATTCATTGCGCAGCTTGTTGCGCAGATCGCGTACCGCCTGCGCGCCGGGGCGGATATTTTCCGGGAACTGCGGCGTATCCACCAGTTCAACGCCCGGTGCCACTTCCAGGCTGCCGGCGCCGCCGACCACCAGCAGGCGCTTGACGCCGGCCTGTTCGACCGCGGTGAGGATCTGTTGGGCGCCTCGAGCGGTCTTTTCATACAGGTTGTCTTCGCCCCAGCCGGGGTTGTAGGCGCTGATCACCGCATCCTGACCGCGCAATTGCCCCGCCAGCCAGGCGGTATCGGCAACGTCGCCCAGCGCGACGGTCAGATTGGCGTGCTCCGGCAACTCTTTTTTCTGACGGGCGATCGCCGTCACCTGAATGCCGCGAGCCAGCGCTTCATCCACCACGCGGCGGCCAACAAAACCGGTTGCTCCAATAATGGCTACTTTCATCTGTATGCTCCTTCGGGGATGTGTTCAGTATCATGAAGCAGGCCGATATGCCTGCTGCGTGGTTTATACTCTAGCCCTTAACAATAGCCGTGATTAGTGCCATATTCATGCTTTCTTGATTAAGTAAAACTTCATAATCGTGGATAAACTCAATCGAATGGCGATATTCGCCACCGTGGTGGCGGAGGGATCGCTGGCCGGCGCGGCGCGGCGGCTGGGCATGACGCCGTCGGCGGTCAGCCAGCATATGCGCTCGCTGGAGAAGGCGCTCGGGGTGCCGCTGCTGCACCGCTCCACCCGTCGTCTGGCGCTGACCGAGGCGGGGGCGGCGTTTTACCCCGGCTGCGAGGCGATGCTGCAACAGGCGCAGCAGGCGGAACAGCGGCTGGCGGAGCTGCGGGATACGCTGGTGGGCGAGCTGCGCATTGCCACCCCGGTCGGCATCGGCGGCCGATCGCTGGCAGAGGCGCTGGCGCCGCTGCTGCAGGCGCATCCCAAGCTGACGCTGCGGGTGCTGGCGGACGATCGCATCGTCGATATGATAGAGCAGCGGGTCGACATTGCGCTGCGGGCCAACCGGCAGCTGGCGGACGCCAATATGATCGCGCACCCGCTGACGGCATGGCCGATGGTGCTGTGCGCCGCACCGCGTTATCTCAGCCAGCATGGGGTGCCGGAAAAACCGCAGGATTTGGTGCAGCACCGCTGGATCTCCAGCGGCTACAGCGGGGCCCATCTGGACCTGCTGCACCAGTCCGGCCAGCAGGTTAAGCTGCGGCTGGCGGAAGGGCAGATCGTCAGCGAGAGCATGAACGTGATGCGCGCCTTTACCCGCGCCGGGCTGGGCATTTCCATTCAGCCGCTGTATGAAATTGGCGACGAGCTTCAGCGTGGCGAGCTGTTGCTGCTGTTGCCGGAGTGGCGACCGGCGCCGCTGCGGCTGCACGCGCTGACGCTCGAGCGTAACGTGCCGGAGAAAAGCCGCCAGGCGCTGCGTTATTTGCGCGACTATTTTCGCCGCAATGGCGAAAAGGGACTTGCCAGCGGCGGCGATGGCGTCTTCAATTAGCAAGAGAACGCAGGAGGCCCCGTGGCGCAGCAGCTTGAATTTTTCGACATCCCCAGCCCGTGTCGCGGCATTTGTCAGGCCGACGACCGCGGATTCTGCCGTGGCTGCCTGCGCAGCCGCGAGGAGCGCTTCGGCTGGATGAGCATGAGCGACGCGCAGAAGCGCGAGGTGCTGCGCCTTTGCCGTCAACGCTTCCTGCGCCTGCAACGCGCCAATAAAGCGCCCGACGAGCCGCTGCCGGAACAGCCGTCGCTGTTTTAACCTTTCCTGATCTGCCGCACGTTCGTGTGGCTTACCGCTTCCCTGTGCCTCACCGGCTTGTGTATGCTGGCTGACAACTAATGTCATGAGGTTTTCGCAATGGTAGAACGTATACGTCTCGCGCCGCAGGGGCCTGAATTTTCCCGCATGATTTGCGGTTACTGGCGGTTGATGGAATGGGGCATGTCGCCGCAGCAGCTGCTGACGTTCATCGAACAGCATGTTGAACTGGGCGTCACCACCGCCGACCACGCGGATATCTACGGGGGTTACGCCTGCGAACAGGCGTTCGGCGACGCGCTGCGCCTGAAGCCGGCGCTGCGCCAGTCGCTGGAGCTGGTGACCAAGTGCGGCATCGCCACCACCGCCAAGCCCGGCAACCCGATCGGCCATTACATCACCGACCGTGACCATATCGTACAGAGCGCGGAACAATCGCTGCGCCATCTGCATACCGACTACCTCGATCTGCTGCTGATCCACCGGCCGGATCCGTTGATGGATGCCGACGACGTGGCTGAAGCCTTCGTCGCGCTGCATAAAAGCGGCAAGGTGCGCCATTTCGGCGTTTCCAACTTTACGCCCGCGCAGTTCCAGCTATTGCAGTCGCGCCTGCCGTTCACGCTGGCGACCAACCAGGTGGAGATCTCGCCGATTCACCAGCCGGCCATTCTCGACGGCACGCTCGACCAGTGCCAGCAACTGCGCATCAAGCCGATGGCCTGGTCCTGCCTGGGGGGCGGGCGCCTGTTCAACGACGCCGAGTTCCAGCCGCTGCGCGACGAGCTACAGCGGGTGGCGCAAGAGATCGGCGCCGATACCATTGAACAGGTGGTGTACGCCTGGGTGATGCGTCTGCCGTCGTCGCCGCTGCCGATTATCGGCTCCGGCAAGATTGAGCGGGTGCGCTCGGCGCTGAAGGCGCAGAAGCTGGTACTGAACCGCCAGCAGTGGTTCCGCATTCGCAAGGCGGCGCTGGGGTATGACGTGCCTTAAGGCGGAGCAAAAAAGAGGAAAGCCGGGCGACGAAAGCGCCCGGCTTTTTTTACGCCGATCCTTAGGCCAACACCACCTGATCGGTGTTGAAGTGATCGAGCGAGACGCCGATCAGCGTGACCTGGCTGTGGCCGAAGGCCAGCACCAGATCGTCGTTTTGCTGCGTGGCGTAGTCGCGGATATTTCCGCTGGCGCCTTCGGTGCCGATAAACACCAGCTTATCGGTGGCGTTGAAGCCATACAGCTGGTCGCGGCCAAAATCGCCGCTGAACAGGAAGGTATTGCCGTTGCCGACGCCCTTCAGGATGTCATCGCCGCTGCCGCCGACGAAGGTCAGGTTGCCGCCGGCATGGCCGATCAGCGTGTCGTTGCCGGCGTTGCCGAACAGCCAGGCGTCGTGGCTGCGAGCCTGCAGGACGTCATCGCCGTCGCCGCCGGTGGTGGCAGTGGCATAGGCTTTGAGGCCCGAATCCGATTTTAATCCGGCCGCGGTCACCTGATGATCCACCTCTTTGCTGAAAATCAACCAGGAGGTTTCTTTGCTGCGCAGGGTGCTGATGTCGTCCGCCAGCGTAATGCCGCCTTTGGCGTCGCGCAGGTAAAGCGTATTGCCATCGTAGGCGACCTCGGTGTTCTTCAGCGCCTGTTGGGTATCGAAGGTATTGTGGCCTTTGCCGCCGGCGATCAGGTTGTAGCCGCCGGCGTCGCGGAAGATATCGTCGCCGTCGCGGCCCTCGAGATAGTCGTTGCCTTTGCCGCCCTTGATCAAATCATTGCCGTCGCTGCCGATGATAAACGTCGGCCCGCTGTGCGTCTCCGCGTTGCGGTTCAGGTCTTCCACCCAGGTATTACCGCGCGTCACGTTCGACAGGTTGGAGACGATGATGGTCGAGTCCTTGTCGGTCAGCGAATAAAACTCGGAGTTCAGCACCCGCATCAGCCCGTCCTGATAGAAGAACGGCAGGTGCGACAGCCAGGTCGGAATGTTGAGAATGGAAAACGGCAGCAGGTTCCAGGCGTCCGACGCGTAATGGTCGTTGAAGTTGACGATATTGTTGGTGGCGGAGGCGTGCGGCGCATCGTGGACGCCCAGTGACGGCAGGGTTAGCGAGGTGCCATCGAGCGCACGAAACACCGGATCGTTTTCGTAGCCGATGTTGATCACCTTGCCGCCGGCTTCGTACTGGGTCGGCGAGGCGAAGGCAACATAGTTGGATTGCGCGTAGAAGCCGCCCCAGTTGGCGTCGCTCTGCGCGGCCATGCTGTTGACCGCCAGCCCGCCGAGGCTGTGGCCGCTGACCACCACGTCCTCGCCGCTCAGCCCGTGCGCCTGCGCGAACTTCGCTACGTCGCCCAGCAGATTGCCGAAGGCGTTCAGCGCGTAGCCGTCAGCGTAGCCTTTCGGCCCGAAACCGGCCAGCAGATCGTTAATCACATCGCCAATGGTATCGCCGATCAGCGACTCGCGCGGGCCGCTGGTACCGCGAAATGAGATGCCAATGGCGGTGAGATTGCCTTCGCTGTCATATTTGCCCAGCACCTCGGCCTGAGCGGTGGTGTAACCGGCGGTCTCACCGTAGTAGGTGCCGCGTGCATCGGTTTTGCCGGCGTAACCCAGCTGCGCGGCGCTGATGACCGACCAGCCGGCATTGTTCACCGCCTCCTGCGCGGCCTGTTCTGAGTCGGGGTTCCAGGGAAGGCCGGGCAGGCCGCCCTGCGATTGGGTGCTGCCGATGAGCGCGGTGATCAGCGTCAGCGGCAGGCCCAGCCCGAAACCGGTCTGGTGGTAGCCTTCGTCGAAGCCGTTATCGATATTGTGGTAAGCGTAGGTAGAGATGGCCAAGGCGTCGGAAAACAGCGTTTTCGACGCGTTTTCGTCCAAATCCTTATAGCTAAAGATGCCCATATCAGTTCCTTATGAATTATGCCGCCTGGCCGGGGAGTGAACTCTCATGCGTCGGCGGTGGAAACAGGGAAACAACGTTAGCCGAACGACAGCTGGTCAGAGGACCAACATCGGTAGAAATAGTATTAGCCCTAAATATTAGGTGTGCGAATCAAATTGGCGAGATTGTGCGTTGGTTAACAGTGCCTGCGCCGGCTCTCCTATACTGAAAGCTCAGCAGAGACATTAAGGAGACTGATTGATGAAACGTTATTGGTATGCAGCACTTGGCCTGATGGCGTGTGGCGCGGCTCAGGCGGCGACAACCGACGTCGAGATGCACCTGGTGACCGGGCAGGGGATCGGTCAGGATATCGGCAAGGTGGTCATCAGCGAAACGCCGTATGGCTTGCTGTTCACGCCGAGCCTGAAAGCGTTGCCGGCCGGGGTTCATGGCTTCCACGTGCATGAAAAAGGCAGCTGCGAGCCGGGGATGAAGGACGGCAAAGCGGTGGCGGCGCTGGCGGCCGGCGGGCATTTTGATCCGCAAAAGACCGGGAAGCACCTCGGGCCGTATGCCGACGGGCATCTGGGTGATTTGCCTGCCATCTATGTGACCGCCGACGGCATGGCGAACTATCCGGTGTTGGCGCCGCGGCTGAAAAAAATCAGTGAAATTGAGGGCAAGGCGCTGATGGTGCACGCCGGCGGCGATAACCACTCGGATCACCCATTGCCGCTCGGCGGCGGCGGTGAGCGTTTCGCCTGCGGGGTGATCAAGTGATCACCCGCCGCTAACGGCCGGCGCGGTGGCGGGCTGGCCCATCGCCTGCTGCAACTGCTGCAGCGAGCAGTAGAGTCGCCAAATCAGACCGGCCAAATCGCGCGCCGCCTGTTCCGGGTGGTGCGCCAGCGCGTTGCTCATGCGCAGCAGCTCCTGCAGCGTGGCGTCCAGCGAACTGTGCTGCACGCCTTTCTCCGTCATGATACCGCGCAGGCAGTGGATGCAGACATCGCGCACCGCCGACAGCGGATCGGAACGGGTTTGCCAGTCGCGCAGCTGCCAGACGATATGGCTGCAGTTGAGCAGCACCACGCCCCAGCGCAGCAGCCAGGTGCGCGCTTCCTGATCCTGACTTTGATTGAGCTGGCTGATGCGATGGTAGATCAGCGATTCGAACTGGCTTTCGCTCTGCTGCGGCCTTTTGCTCAACTGATCGATAAAATCGCGCCGCAGCGCGCGGATAATGCGGCGGCTTTTGCGTTTGTCCGAGCTGGGGCGCAGGATCTGAAACGCCAGCCCGGCCAGCAGCACGCCGACGACTTTAGCGATGTTGTCATTGATGAAGGACTGGTAGTCATAGCTCGGCGGGTTGCTGACGGTCAGGAACGACCCCATAAAGACGATCAGCTGCCCCCAAAGCGCGGCATAAGGCGGATTCTGCAGCTTGAGCATTTGCATGGTCACCAGGATCGGAAACAGGAAGGCGCAGAACATCCAGAAGTCGTCAATCTGGATCATCAAACCGAATTTTACTACGAAGCAGACGACCGAGAGCAGCAGCACCGCCTTGAGCAAGGTGCTGACGCTGTTGATCGGTGAAGGCGTCGAGGAGTAGAGCACGCAGCTGATGGCGGTGAGCGTCAGCGCCGCACTGCCGGCGTCCCACTGGGTGTTGATCCAATAGGCGCAGCCGATCACGATGCACAAAAAGGTGCGCAGGCCGTTGTAGGCGGCTTCGTAGCTGTCGGTATGGCGCGCCAGCGAGGTGACGCGCGGCGGCTGGAGATCGCTGACCGCCGTGGCGCTCTCCAGCCGCTGCAGCCAGCGGTTGCAGCGCAGGTAAAGCCAGCAGAAATGGCGCAGGCGCAGCCAGAAGGCGCGGTGGCGGTAGTCCGTAGGCTCTTGCGGCGCGATCTGCTGAAGCAGGTGCGCCAAACGGTATTTGTCGGTGGCGGGATCGCGCAGCTCGTCCAGCAGTTGCGTCAGCACCGGCATCAGATTGGCGGGGCGATCCGGCCAGTTCAGCAGCATGCGGCGCAGGCTGGAGATAACGCTGGTAATGCGCAACTGCTGGTGCAGCAGATAGTTGAGCAGGTTATTTTGCCGCCGCAGCCGGTAGTGGCTCCAGAACGCCTGAATACGCAGCAGGTTCATGGTCAGGATCTGGCCGATGACCCCTTCGTGCGAGGTGCGCATCTGGGCGGTGATCTCCGGCTGCCACAGCATGGCGGCGTGCTCCAACAGGCGTAGCTGCATGCGCCGCAGCGAGGTCAGCAGCGCTTCGCCGTCGGAGGTACTGGGCAGGATCATCATCATCAATCCGCCGCACAGAATGCCGGTGATCACTTCGCAAACCCGCGCCTGCGCGATATCGAAAATCTGCTGGGTATCGGTGACGTTGACCGTGCCGAAGGCGATGATGGCGGCGGTATAGCCCGCCAGTGCGAACGCGTAAGAGACGTTGTTTTGGTAATGGTTGGAGATATAGGTGCACAGCCCGATCCACGCGGCGATGAACAGCGTAAACAGCCAGGGATCGTTCAGACAGTGGCCGGCGATCGCCACCGACGCGGCGGCACCCATCAGGCTGCCGAAGATGCGGCCGATGCTTTTGCTGATCACGCCGCCGACGGTGGGGAAACTCACCACTGCGGCGGAGGTGAGCGCCCAAGAGGGCTCGTCGAGCTCGAGCACGAACGCCACCCACAGCGCGAGACACATCGCCAGTGAATTGCGCAGCGCATAGCGCCATTGGCCGCCGGTCGCCTTACCCCAGGGGGTGCGGCTCCACTCCAAAAAAGGCAGGTTCACACTTTAGTTCCGCTGATGAATCGAAATGGTGCAGGTGGTGCCGGCGACCAGCGTCAAATCGGCGGGCACGTTGAGCAATTTTATCCGCACCGGCACGCGCTGAGCCAAACGCACCCAGGGAACATTAGGCTTAACGTCCATTAATAGATCGTTGCTGCTGTCGACGCTCTGATCGTAAATGGCGCGGCCGATGCTCTCTACTTCCCCCTGCAGCGGCGTGTTGCCGTTATATAAAACGATGTCCGCTTTATTGCCTTCTTTTATATGCTTCAGCTTGGTTTCTTCGAAATAACCGAGTACATAAAACGAATGTACATCCACCAACGCCACCAGCGGCGTGCCGGCGTTGGCGTAGTTCCCGACCCGTGCCTGCAGATTGGTGATATAGCCGTCGGTTGGTGCGTAAATTTTGGTTTTGCTCAAATTCCATTTGGCCTGTTCCAGGTTGGCCAGGGCGGCTTTATAGGCGGCCTTCATTGCCTGAGCGGCTAAATTGGACGCGTCCAAATCTTCAGCGGAAATAACGTTACGCGGCAAACCGCGACGGCGGGCGGCCTCGTGGTCTGCCTTGGCCAGATCGGATTGCGCTTTTGCCACCGCGGCCTCAGCATTGTCCAGCGCGATCTGGTAGGGCACCGGGTCGAGGGTAAAAATCAGACTTCCCGCAGGTACGAACTGATTGTCATTCGCGCTTATTTTCTCTAATCTTCCAGAGACTTCAGGGGTGATATTGACGAGTTCGGCGCGCACTTTTCCATCACGGGTCCATGGGGATTGCATATAATAATTCCAGAGCCACCAACCGGCGCAGACGGCAATGGCGCAGACGATCACCGTAGAAAAGTATTTTAATGTTTTATGCTGCATGGGTTACCAACTCGCTAAAATCCATAAGGAACCGCTGACGGTCAGAACGAAAATGGACAGGTCCATCAACATGGGATGCCAGATTTCACCGGAATACATCCAGTCTCTCAGCAGCTGATGAATCAGCAGCCATAAGACCAGTCCTAGTAAAAAAGCTTTAAATATAGGTGGAAAATAAAGCGATGCCCCCAGGACCAAATCGGGTAAGGGGGATGAGGTGTGTAACCATGATGTATTCACATTAACAATCCCTAAGGGTGAATATGTTGAATATTTGCATAACGATTAAACAATAGCGGCTAAAAATAGTGGCTATTTCCACAATATACATTATATACATTTGTGTTTTTAATGTGAGTTACCCAAAATAGTCTAAACTCTGGGAGGTAATGTTAGCATGCTAATTATAAGGAGGGGGAAGTGGAGTCAACATTAGGTTCAGATTTAGCACGATTAGTTCGTGTTTGGCGCGCGCTCATCGATCATCGGCTCAAGCCGTTGGAGCTGACCCAAACGCACTGGGTCACTTTGCACAATATCAATCGCTTGCCGCCGGAGCAGTCGCAAATCCAGCTGGCCAAGGCGATCGGTATCGAGCAACCATCACTGGTTCGCACGCTGGACCAACTGGAGGAGAAGGGGCTGATCACGCGCCACACCTGTGCCAACGATCGCCGCGCGAAGCGCATCAAGCTGACCGACGCGGCCGATCCGATCATCAGGGAAGTGGACAGTGTGATCACGTCGACACGCAGTGAGATTTTAAGCGGCATTACCGCCGACGAAGTGCATCTGTTGGTAGGGCTGATTGGCAAGTTAGAACAAAATATCACCGAACTGCAGAACAAATAATAATATTCTTATTTTCTACGATTACAGTTTCACAGCATCAGAAATAAAACCGGAGGCGATTGCCTCCGGTTTGCCGTTTGTCGCCGACTGACTTACAGCGGAGAGACGGTGATGGTGTCGCCCATGCGCGCCATGCGCACGCGCTGGCCTGGGCTGAACTTGGTGTCGCCCGCTTTCTGTACCACCACGATGTTCTCTTTCTGGTCGGTTTTGATTTCCAGCTCGTAGCCTGAGGTACGGCCGGCCACTTCACCGATGCTGTTGCCCGCCGCGCCGCCGGCGATGGCGCCCGCCGCGGTAGCCAGCGTACGGCCGGTGCCGCCGCCTACGGTGTTACCCAACAGGCCGCCAATCACTGCGCCGCCGATCATCCCCAAGGCGTTGGAGCCTTCGCCGCCCTGGATTTTAACCGGACGCACGGAAACCAGCGTCCCGTAGGTGACGTTCTGCACCTGCTTGGCCTGCGAGGACGAGTAGACATCGCCGGACATGGATTCATTGGCACAGCCGGCCAGCGTAACGGCGGCGACGGCAACGACGAGAAGACGCTTGATCATACAAAACTCCTGATGGTAGTAGTCCATAACCTGGCAATGCTCTCCAGGCAAGATTCAGTGAAAATGATAGACAAAGTATGGCTGAAAGTTGACACACCGCCATGCTCCATCGCTGCACGCAGCTTAACTTTTCTCTGTTCAACCAATAATAAACCGCGGTTTACCTTTATGACAGCCTTGGCGACATTCCGTTGCCTGTTATGGCACGGTTTAACACATTACATGTGCCACAGCGGCGCCGGGAGGCGGTGTCTGGCTCACGGCCTGTAAAAAAAGCATCATAATTCATGGCGTTAATCCGGCAATTCTGGTTTATTTGTCAGGATAAAATTTGCTTACCGCGCGGGTTAGAGGATGTTGCTATGAAGTCAGGCCGCTATATAGGCGTCATGTCCGGCACCAGTCTGGACGGAATCGATGTGGTATTGGCCGCGATCGACGATCGCATGGTGGCGCAGCAGGCCAGCTATAGCCACCCGATGCCGATGGCGCTGAAAAAAGAGATTCTGGGCATGTGCCAGGGGCAGCAGACCACGTTGGCGGCCGTCGGCCGGCTGGACGCTCAACTGGGCACGCTGTTCGGCGAGGCGGTGCTCGGCTTGCTGAAGCAAACCGGCATCGACGCTGAGCAGATCACCGCCATCGGTTGCCACGGCCAGACGGTGTGGCACGAACCGGAAGGCGACGCGCGTTTCTCGATGCAGCTCGGCGATAACAACCGCATCGCCGCGCTGACCAATATCACCACCGTCGGCGATTTCCGCCGGCGCGACATGGCCTACGGCGGGCAGGGCGCGCCGCTGGTGCCAGCGTTTCATCAGGCGCTGCTGGGGCATCCCGTCGAGAGGCGCATGGTGCTGAACGTCGGCGGCATCGCCAACCTTTCTCTGCTGTTGCCCGGTACGCCGGTGCGCGGTTTCGATACCGGGCCGGGCAACATGCTGATGGACGCCTGGGTGTGGCGCCACCGTGCGCAGCCTTACGATCAGGACGGCGGCTGGGCCATGCAGGGGCGGGTTTGTTTACCGCTGTTGCAGCAGATGCTGGCGGATCCTTACTTTGCGCTGCCGGCGCCGAAAAGCACCGGCCGCGAGTATTTCAATATCGCCTGGCTGGAGCGGCAGCTGGCCGGATTGCCGGCGATGGCGCCGGTCGACGTGCAGGCCACGCTCACGGAACTGACCGCCGTCAGCATCAGCGAACAGGTGCTGCTGGCCGGCGGGTGCGAGCGCCTGCTGGTGTGCGGCGGCGGGGCGCGCAACACGCTGCTGATGGCGCGCCTGTCTGCGCTGCTGCCGGGGACGGAGGTCGGGCTGACCGACGATTTCGGCGTCAGCGGCGACGACATGGAGGCGCTGGCCTTCGCCTGGCTGGCGTTTCGCACGCTGTCCGGCCAGGCCGGCAACCTGCCTTCGGTGACCGGCGCCAGCCGTGAAACGGTGTTGGGTGGGATTTATCCGGTTTTGCCATTGGGGGCCCGTTAGCTCTGTTAGGATAGCCTGTGAAGGATTTTTCTAAGGAGCAACAGCATGAAAAAAGTCATTTTCGTCGCCGGCGCGCTGGCGCTGTCCGGCTGCAGCTACATCCTGCCGCAAAGCAGCCAGACGATGCACTACCAGTGCGGCACTACGCCGCTGACGGTGGCGCTCGACGGCAAGGCGAGCGAAGTCAGCCTGCTGATGGATGGCGAGCAGCTGCATCTCAAGCAGGTGCTGGCGCTGACCGGTGCCAAATACAGCGACGGCAAATACACTTTTTGGTCGAAAGACCGTAACGCCTATCTTGAGCGCAACGGCAAGGTAGTCATGAGCGACTGCGTGTTGACGGAGTGACGGTCGGCGGCGGCGTCGGAGCGATTGAGTTCCTGGCGCCGCAGGCGCAGAATGTAACGACGGATTTTTCAGTTGGTCGATAACCCAGATGATTGAAAAGAATGAGTTTGATGTTGCGGACCTGCGCCGTGAATACACCCGAGGCGGCCTGCGCCGCAACGATCTGACCGCCAACCCACTCGAGCTGTTCGAGCGTTGGTTGAAACAGGCCTGCGACGCGCGCCTGGCCGATCCTACCGCCATGTGCGTCGCGACCGTCGACGAACACGGCCAGCCTTATCAACGCATTGTGCTGCTCAAGCATTTCGATGAGCAGGGGCTGGTGTTCTACACCAACCTCGGCAGCCGCAAGGCGCAGCAGCTGGCGCAAAACCCGCATATCAGCCTGCTGTTCCCCTGGCACATGCTCGATCGCCAGGTGATTTTTCTCGGCCAGGTGGAGCGTCTGTCGACCCTCGACGTGCTGAAGTATTTCAACAGTCGCCCGAAAGACAGCCAGATCGGCGCCTGGGTATCGCAGCAATCTTCGCGCATTTCCGCGCGCGGCGTGCTGGAAAGCAAATTCCTCGAGCTGAAGCAGAAGTTCCAGCAGGGCGAGGTGCCGTTGCCGAGTTTCTGGGGCGGATTCCGCGTGAAATTCGACTCCGTCGAGTTCTGGCAGGGCGGCGCCCATCGCCTGCATGACCGTTTCCTGTATCAGCGGGACGGGAATGACTGGAAAATTGACCGACTGGCACCCTGAAGACGGAAAATCCCCTCTAAGCGCTGGTGCTGACGCCGCCGGCGCTTTATTCTATGCGCTACCCTGAATTTTTTATTTCGCCACTGGGCGAAAGGCCGTGTACCGGCAAAGGTGCATTCGTTTATACATGGAGTCATTGATGGCAAGCAGCAACTTGATTAAACAACTGCAAGAGCGGGGCCTCGTTGCCCAGGTTACGGATGAGGAAGCGTTAGCGGAGCGACTGGCGCAAGGGCCAATTGCACTGTATTGCGGTTTCGATCCGACCGCTGACAGCTTGCATTTGGGCCATCTGGTTCCTCTGTTGTGCCTGAAGCGCTTCCAGCTGGCCGGCCACAAGCCGGTGGCGCTGGTGGGCGGCGCCACCGGCCTCATCGGCGATCCGAGCTTCAAAGCGGCGGAGCGCAAGCTGAACACCACCGATACGGTGAACGAGTGGGTCGAGAAGATCCGCAAGCAGGTTTCTCCGTTCCTCGATTTCGACTGCGGCAGCAACAGCGCCATCGCGGCCAACAACTACGACTGGTTCGGCGGCATGAACGTGCTGACCTTCCTGCGTGACATCGGCAAGCACTTCTCCGTCAACCAGATGATCAATAAGGAAGCGGTTAAGCAGCGCCTGAATCGCGACGACTCCGGCATCTCCTTCACCGAGTTTTCCTATAACCTGCTGCAGGGCTTCGATTTCTCCGAGCTGTACAACCGCCACCAGGTGGAGCTGCAGATCGGCGGTTCCGATCAGTGGGGCAACATCACCTCGGGTATCGATCTGACGCGTCGCCAGCACCAGAAGCAGGTGTTCGGTCTGACCGTGCCGTTGATCACCAAAGCAGACGGCACCAAGTTCGGTAAAACCGAAGGCGGCGCGGTCTGGCTGGCGCCGGAAAAAACCAGCCCGTACAAGTTCTACCAGTTCTGGATCAACACCGCCGATGCCGACGTCTACCGCTTCCTGAAGTTCTTCACCTTCATGAGCCTGGAAGACATCAATGCGCTGGAAGAAGAAGACAAGAACAGCGGCAAGGCGCCACGCGCCCAGTACGTGCTGGCGGAAGAAGTGACCGGCATGGTGCACGGTGCGGAAGGCCTGGCGGCCGCGAAGCGCATCACCCAGAGCCTGTTCTCCGGCGCGCTGCACGACATGACCGAAGCGGACTTCGCCCAGCTGGCGCAGGACGGCATGCCGACCATCAAACTGGATGGCGACGCCGATCTGCAGCAGGCGTTGGTGAATGCCGAACTGGTGCCGTCACGCGGCCAGGCGCGCACCATGATCGGTTCCAACGCGGTGACCATCAACGGCGAGAAACAGTCCGATGCCGAATACCGCTTCAGCGATTCAGACCGTCTGTTCGGCCGCTACACGCTGCTGCGCCGCGGCAAGAAACACTACTGCCTGGTGGATTGGCAATAACGAATAATGACGGTAAGGGGCCCTGGCGGCCCCTTTATTTTTGGGCAGCCGCCCGGCTGCCGTATTCCGAACGAGTTCTGTCGATGAAAAACATTCTTTCTATCCAGTCGCACGTGGTGTTTGGTCACGCCGGCAACAGTGCGGCGGAGTTCCCGATGCGCCGCATGGGCGTCAACGTCTGGCCGCTAAACACGGTGCAGTTCTCCAACCATACGCAATACGGTCAGTGGACCGGCTGCGTCATGCCGGCCAGCCACCTGACCGAGATCGCGCAGGGCATTGCCAATATCGATCAGCTGAAGTGCTGTGATGCGGTGTTGAGTGGCTATATCGGTTCGCCGGAGCAGGGTGACCATATTCTGGAGATCGTGCGTCAGGTTAAGCAGGCGAACCCGAATGCCTGGTATTTCTGCGATCCGGTGATGGGGCATCCGGAAAAGGGCTGCATCGTGGCGCCGGGCGTGGCCGAGTTTCACTGCCGCCAGGCGCTGCCGTGCAGCGACATGATGGCGCCGAACCTGCTGGAATTGGAGATGCTGAGCCAGATGGCCGTCGCCGACGTGGCCGATGCGGTGCAGGCCGCCCGCGCGCTGATCGCCAAAGGGCCGCGGCTGGTGCTGGTCAAGCACCTGGCCCGCGCCGGCTATCATGCCGACTGTTTCGAAATGCTGCTGGTGACGGCGGACGAGGCCTGGCACATCAGCCGGCCGCTGGTGGACTTCGGCGCGCGTCAGCCGGTCGGCGTCGGCGATTTGACCAGCGGTCTGCTGCTGGTGGATCTGCTGAAGGGCGAGGCGCTGGATAAAGCGCTGGAGCACGTCACCGCCGCTGTGTATGAGGTGATGCTGACCACGCAGGAGATGGGCGAGTACGAACTGCAGGTGGTGGCGGCGCAGGATCGGATCGTGCAGCCGCGCAGCGAGTTCAAAGCGGTCAAACTGTAAGTGGCATTCGGCCCCGGCGACAGTCGCCGGGGCCCGATGTTTACTTCAATCCTTCGGCGTTCAGCGCCGCATCTACCGCCGGGCGCGCCGCAACGCGATCGAACCAGGCCGCCAGATGGGCGTGCTTGCGCACGTCGAACTGCAGGGCAAACGCCCAACGCAACACGGTGAACAGGTAGGCGTCAGCCACGCTGAAACGGCTTCCCAACAGGAAATGCTGCTTCGCCAGCACCGAATCCAGATAGCTGAACTGCTGCTCCAGCTTGGCGCGCGCGATGGTTTTATATTCCTCGGGCGTTTTCGGGTTGAACAGCGGGCTGAATCCTTTGTGCAGCTCGGTGGCGATGTAGTTCAGCCATTCGATCGCGTGGTAGCGCGACAGGGTGCCCGCCGCCGGGATCAGGTTGCGGTCCGGCACGCGATCCGCCAGGTATTGCACGATCGCCACGCCCTCGGTCAGCAGGCTGCCGTCATCCAGCTGCAGCGCCGGTACCTGTCCCTTGGGGTTGATGGTGAGGTAATCGGCGCCGCTCTCGGTTTTCTTCTGCGCCAGGTCGACCTTCTCCGCCGTAAAATCCAGCCCTGCCTCACGCAGCACGATATGCGGGGACAGCGAACAGGCGCCGGCTTTATAGAACAGTTTCATCGGAAGCTCCTTGTTGATGACGAATGACGGGCATGCTTAACCTCTCATCGTAGTCCCATAGCGCAAAAATTACAGCGGCTTAGCTAACAAATTTAACCGATGATCGCCTCGGCGGGCTGCAGCTGCGCCAGCGTTGCGGCGATCTGCTGCTGCAGCGCCTGCGGTGCCACCTGCATCGGCGAGCGCAGCTCGTTGGCGATAAGCCCCTGCTGGGCCAGCACCGTCTTGACCGGCGCCGGATTGGGGAAGCTGAACATCTGGTGGATCATCGGCAGCAGCTCATAGAAGTTGCTGCGCGCCGCGGCCAGATCGCCGGTGGCGACCTGCTGCGTCAGCTGAACGAAGCGTTCCGGGTGAACATGGGCCGCGGCGGAAATGGCGCCGGTGCCGCCGAGGCACAGCGTGGTGAGGATCAGATTGTCTTCCCCGGTCATCACATCGATCTCGCCGTCGGCGATCAGCGCCATGGTGGCGTCAGGGTTGCCGCCGCAGTCCTTGATGGCGGCGATGCGCGGGTGGCGTGCGAGCTGGCGCAGCGTGGCCAGCTCCATGGTGATGCCGGTGCGCTGCGGAATGTTGTACAGGATCACCGGCACGGTTGAGGCGTCGGCCAGCTGGGTGAAATAGTCGATCAGGCCGCATTGCGAAGGGCGGATGTAGTAAGGCGCCGGGATCAGCACGCCGGCGATATCGCGCAGCTGAATGGCCTGCTGCATTTGCAGCGTGGCGACCATGTTATTGCCGGACAGGCCCATCACCACCTGATGGGCGGGCGCCACGTCCAGCACGGCGTCGAGCACCGCCAGCTGTTCTTCTTTGCTCAGCGCGGCGGCTTCACCGGTAGAGCCGCAGACCACCAGACCCTCGATGCCGGCGTCGAGCAGGTGCCGCGCCAGGCGTTTCACCGCCGGCAGATCGACGGCATCGTGATTGAAAGGGGTAACCATCGCCACCCAAATACCCGAAAATGAGGCCATAAAATATTCCTTCTGTGTGACCGACAGAGAAGCCAGATGAGAAAATTGAAGGCGGGGCGTTGCGTGCCATCCAGTCAGCTCATCTGACGGGACAGCTCGCCCCGGTCAAATGAGCGTCTGTTTCTTCGATTTTACCGCCGCCAAACCGCCAATAGGCAACGCGGGCGTCATCAGAATGTCAGCGTTGCGTGGGTAGGCCATGGCGGTCTCGCGAAAAGGGGAAGTGGGGTGATAATGAATAGTCTTCATCAGGCTGTCAATTTACAACAGATTGATAACATTGTTATTCATGATTCGTCGGCGGGAATGAGTTTGGCTAATAAATAAAAATCCCCGCGGCGGCGGGGAGGGTTTGGCCGGCTCAGCGCGGCGGGCGGGAGCCGATGGTGGCGGACCAGCTGAAGGTGTCGCCGCTTGGCCGGTAGCGGTTGGCCTTGCGTTCTGCGCGCTCCGCCTTGGCGAGCTTCGCTCTGGCGGCCATGATGCGCGCCACCACTTCATCTTTGACCTTGTGCTGTTCGGCGTTGGTCAGCGGCCGCCCATGGCTTTTGCGCGCCTTGTCCAGTTCGGTTTTCACTTCCCGCTGTTCGCTTTCCGTCATCTCTTTCAACGTCAACTTTTTCATCTGTACCGCCCGTTCGGTGAAGTTGACTTACAGTTTAGCGGCGTTATGTGACCGAAAATGTTATGGGCATAACGAAAATGCCCGGTAAGCCGGCATTACACCTCTTCCAGCAGATCGTCGACAAAGCGCCGCATGCGTTCGGTGCGCAGTTCGGCCATGTGCCGCCCGGCGGCGGTCTGGAAGCCGTCTTGCAGTTTGAACAGCTTGGTTTCGAAGTGGTCCAGGCTGAAACGCTTGTCGTCATATTGACGATGTTCGACCCGCGGATCGGCGGCGTCATACAGCGCGCTGCGCATGCGGCCGCCGATATAAAAGCAGCGCGCCACGCCGATAAGACCGATGGCGTCGAGGCGATCGGCATCCTGCAGGATCTTCGCCTCCAGCGTTTGCGGGGGGATGCCGGCGGAAAAACTGTGCGCCTCGATGGCGTGAGCCACCGCCGCGATATCCGCCGGTGCCCATTCCAGCTGGGTCAGCGTCAACGTGGCTTGCTCCGCCGCCATGCGCGAGGCCAGATGGCGCTGCGGCGAGTTTTTTTCCACCGCGACGGCGTCGTGCAGCAGCACCGCCGCGCAGAGAATGCGCCGGTCGCCACCTTCCAGCTTGCTGATTCGGCGGCAGTTCTTCCAGACCCGGTGCAGGTGCGCGACGTCATGCGAACCGTCGTCCGACTCGAGGGTCAGCGGCAGCAACGTTTGCGCCAGCGCCTGGTAGGGTGAGAAAGGTTGTAACAGCTCTTGCGTCAGCGAGGGTAAAGACACGTTCAGCTCCTGTTGGGGGAAATCGGTCAATCAGCATAGCCGCGCCGGATGCCGGGAGAATGACAGTAAAACGGCTATTGTTTACTAAAGTGCAACCCACTATTGTCATAACTGCGGTTTTTGCAGCGAAACAAGCAACCTAGAATAGCCGCATTCCGCCGTCTCCGCTTGGTGAGAGCCTGTGTCCGCGGGGATGGCCGGAATATCCTCATCAGCCATTGGAGAAGAGACATGCCAACCCCTCTTGAGATAGTGCGCGCAACCTATGAAGGCAGTTCCGAAGAAAACGGCCGTAATCTGCTGGCGGCGCTGGCCCCCGATGCCGAGTGGACCGAAGCCGCCGGTTTCCCCTATGCCGGTACCTATATCGGCCCGGAAAATATCATCAAGAACGTGCATCAGCGCCTGGGCAGCGAATGGCAAGGCTACCGCGCCGATGTCGACCACTTTTACGACGCCGGCGACAATGTGATCGCGCAAGGTTTTTATCACGGCACCTACCGGGCCACCGGCAAATCCTTCAGCGCCTCTTTTGCGCATATTTATACGCTGCGCGCCGGCAAAATCGTGAAGTTCGTGCAGATTGTCGACAGCGCTAAAGTGCTGGAAGCGATGCAGCCTTAATCGCCGCTGCGCTTGCCGAATTTGCGGTCGAACTCGCGCCGGTAACCCCGGGCCTTGTTGCGATCGCGGATCCACAGATAGCCGCACACCAGCGCAACCGCTCCCGAGAAGGTGACGTTGCGCATATCCCGGTCATACCAAAACACCAGCAGCGCATCCAGCGCCGCAATCAGCGCGATCCATTTATACATATGGGATTGACGCCGCGTGGCGGCGTTGAGTCGCTTTAACTGTCTGGCTTCGTCCAACACCGGCTTTTGCTGCATAGCGTTTCGTTATCATCAGGCTGTTCACGCTAAATTAGCAGAATTTCCCTCACCGTCGCAAAGATTAACGCGCGGTGCCATGCGGTTTTCACCGCCCCTGGCGCGGCGCAGAAAATTTGTGCGCGGGTGCTTGAATTGTCCATTGGGCGTGGTAGGTTATTTATTCGATATTTTTGGGTTTTTATTCAATTCTCGCCGTGTCATCAAGCTGCAGCACTGGGCGGTTAACGTGTTGGGTTCGATACATGCGGCGGTTAACTTCGGCAGGAGGATGTGATGAACGATAAAACGGCACGCCCGCAGGATGTGGTTCAACAACAGCTTGACGCCTATAACGCCCGCGACATCGACGCCTTCATGGCCTGCTGGGCGGACGACGCGCAGTATTACGAGCATCCCGACACGCTGCTGGCCAGCGGTAAGGCGGCGATCCGCGAACGGCATCTGGTGCGTTTCCAGGAGCCGAGTCTGTACGGCGAACGGATAAAACGCATGGCGGTGGGGAACATGGTGGTCGATCAGGAAGTGGTGACGCGCAACTTCCCGCAGGGGCGCGGCAAAATGGATGTCATCGCCATCTACGAAGTGGAGCAGGGGCAGATTGCCAAAGCCTGGTTCAAGATCGGCCCCTGCGTGCCGGATGAGGGCGCGCTCTAGCCGCGTATTATTGCAACGCCATCACCGCCTCTATCTCTACGCACACCAGCGGTGAGAACAACGCGCTGACCGCCACCAATGAACAGGCCGGCAGCGCGCCATCGAAATAGTCAAACAGCACCGGGCGCACGCCCGCCAGATCGGCAATGTCGGTCAGGAACACGCTGATTTTAATCAATGCCTTGAGATTCACGCCTTCGCTGGCGGCGATGGTCGCCAGCTGTTCGAGGATCTCCTGCGTCTGTTCCGGCGCGCTCAAGCCTTGCGCGTCGGTGGCGAAGGCCGTCAATCCCGACACGTACAGGCGATCGCCGTGGCGCACCGCATGCACATAGGGGCCGCCCGGCGTAGGCAACTGCGGATAATTCGTGCGTTTTAATGATGTCATGATCAAACCCCGCGCAAGACCGGTTAATAAAATCGACAAACTTGGTTAGGATACTGAGGAAACGGCGGCCAGACGCCGCACACCGATGATATCTGAGAGTATTATCCCTCTTTATTTTATACGTCGTCTCTCACGCGAATGTGACAGTGCGGCGCAGATCGGCCACAAGGACGCATGAGACGATGAACCCGCTTTTTACTCCCTACCTGCAACGCTGGCAACTGGAACAGGACGGCAAAGCCTTCGAAACCCACAGCAGCCTGCTGATGCCGGTGCGTTACCGGGGCGAGGCGGCTATGTTGAAGATCGCCCGCGAGCAGGAAGAGCGCTTCGGCGGCCAGCTGATGTGCTGGTGGCGCGGGGAAGGCGCCGCGCAGGTGCTGGCGTGGCACGACGACGGCATTCTGCTGGAGCGCGCGCAGGGTGAAGGTTCGCTGGCGCAGCTGGTGCGTGACGGCGACGATGAGCAGGCCACGCAGATCCTTTGTCGGGCGATCGCCGCCTTGCATGCGCCGCGTGCCGCACCGTTGCCCGAGCTGATCCCGTTGCAGGAGTGGTTCAGCTCGCTATGGCCGGCGGCGCAGGCGCACGGCGGCATGCTGCGTCTCAGCGCCACGACGGCGGCGGAGCTGCTGAGCAGCCCGCGAGAAGAAAGCGTGCTGCACGGCGATATCCACCATGACAACGTGCTGGACTTCGGCGAACGCGGCTGGCTGGCGATCGATCCCAAGCGCTTGTACGGCGAACGGGGCTTCGATTACGCCAATATCTTCTGTAATCCCAACTACGGTATCGCCACCGATCCGGCCATTTTCCAGCGGCGCGTGGAACAGGTCTGTCGCTTGGCCGGGCTGGAGCGCCGCCGCTTGCTGCAATGGATCCTGGCCTGGTCGGGGCTCTCCGCCGCCTGGTTTATGGAAGACGGGCAGGCGGCGGATATCGACTTCCGCGTGGCCGAGCTGGCGGCGCGCGCATTGGATCTCCCGCTGCCGGACGGCGATTCAGGGTTCATCCTGCCAGTAATCGAGCGAGGTTGAAGGGCGCTGCAGGTAGCGTACCTGCTCGCCGTCTGCGCTGCGCGCCATCGCCTGGTATTTGCCGGAATCCGGGTACATCACCAGCTCCGGCTGCTCGCGCGTGCTGACGGACAGGTACTTCAGCGGCGCATCGGAGGTGTTGATGATCTGGTGCGGGTATTCCGGGCCCGGCGGAATGAAGATGACATCCCCGCTGACGATCGGCAGCATTTCTCCGGCCACCCGCAGCGTACCGCTGCCTTCCAGAATGATGAACATTTCCTCCTGAGCGTAGTGAAAATGGTAGGGGCAGGAACGCATGCCCGGCGCCACGCAATCGAAGGAGGCGCCCAGCTTGTCGGCGGCGGTGCCGGTGCCGAGGCGAGCGCCGACGCTGTCATACAGCGGCGGCCGCCGATCGTGTTGCTTATCTACCCGTTCGACATTGCGTATCAAGCGCTGAGCTAACAGCGCGGCTTTCTCAGTCATAGGCTTCCTTGGTGACATTGTCACTTAAAAATTGACGATAGCCAGAGAAAATCCGTCCCAGCCCTTGCTGCCCACGGTTTGCAAGGCGGTGGCGGTCAAACGGGGTTCCTGCGCCATCATCGTGAAGAACTCGCGTACGCCTTGTACACGGGCGTCCGTACTGGCGGCGTCGGTGACTGCGCCATCGCGCACCACGTTGTCACCGATAATCACCGTGCCCGGGCGCGCGAGTTTAAGCGCCCAACGCAGGTAATCGGGGTTGCTGGGTTTGTCGGCGTCGATGAAGATGAGATCAAAGGGGGCCAGGGTGTGCAGCGTCGGCAGGTGAGTCATGGCGGGGCCGACGCGCAGCTCAACCAGGCCGTCGAGACCGGCGCGAGTGATATTCCGGCGGGCGACGGCGGCGTGGCTTTCATCTGCTTCCAGCGTGATCAATTTGCCATCCGCCGGTAGCGCGCGCGCCAGCCAGATGGTGCTGTAGCCGCCCAACGTGCCGATTTCCAAAATGCGTTTGGCGTTAACCATGCGGGCGAACAGCTGCAGCAGTTTGCCCTGATTCGGTGCCACATCATGCGCCGGCAGCCCGGCGGCGGCGTTGGTCGCCAGCGCTTGCAACAGGGCATCGTCTTGTTCTACCAGGCTGTCTACGATATAGCGATCGACCTGGGACCATTGTTCCTTTTCTTTCATGTGGGCCTCGTGCGGAAATCGCAGTGTGCCCATCCAGTGAAGGCGTCACCGCCGTGCTTGTCAATGCACGGCGTGCGGTTGGCATTTTATGCTGCCGTTCCTCGCCGCGGCAGCGACAGCAGCAGGTGGGCGATGGCGCCGCCGACAATGCCCCAGAAGGCCGAACCGATGCCGAGCAGCGTGACGCCGGAGGCGGTGATGAGGAAGGCGATCAGCGCCGCGTCGCGCTGCTTTTCATCATGCAGGGCGCGTTGCAGGCTGCCGCCGATGGTGCCGAGCAGCGCCAGCCCGGCGATGGTGTGGATCAGGGCGACCGGCAACGCGCTGAACAGCAGGCCGATGGCGCCGCCGAACAGCCCGGCCAGCAGGTAGAAACCGCCGGCGGCCACCGCGCCCATATAGCGTCGCTGCGGATCGGGATGCACGTCCGGCCCCATGCAGATGGCGGCGGTGATCGCGGCGATGCACACCGAGAAGCCGCCGAACGGCGCCAGCAGCAACGCGGTCAGCGCCGTCCAGGCGATCAGCGGTGACGTAGGCACGCGGTAGCCCGCCGCCTGCAGCGTGGCGATGCCGGGAGCGTTCTGCGAAGCCATGGTCACCACGAAGAAGGGTACGCCGATGCCCAGCAGCGTCGGCCAGCTGAAGTGCGGCGCGATAAATTCCGGCATGGCGAACGCCGGCGCATGCTGCGTCAGCTGGATATTGCCCTGCAGCGCGGCGATCGCCAGCCCGGCCGCCAGCGTCAGCACGATGGCGTAGCGCGGTTGATAACGGCGGCTGAGTAGATAGGCCAGCCCCATGCCGGCGCTCAGAGGGAAATTGAGCTGCAGCGAAGCGAAGGCGTCCAGGCCGAAACGCAGCAGGATCCCCGCCAGCATCGCGGCGGAAATCGCCTGCGGAATGTAGTCCATCAGGCGGGCGAACAGCCCGGTGACGCCGCACAGCAGGATCAGACCGGAAGCGAAGATAAACACGCCGATCGCCTCGTTGATCGGGGTGCCGGGCAGGCTGGTGACCAGCAGCGCTGCACCGGGCGTCGACCAGGCGGTGAGGATCGGGGTACGGTAGTAAAGCGAGAGTCCGAGCGAGGTGACGCCCATCGCGATCCCCAGCGCGCTCAGCCAGCCGCCGATCTGTGCCGGCGTGGCGCCCGCAGCGGCGGCGGCCTGGAAAATGATCGTGGCGGAGCTGGTGTAACCCACCAGAACGGCGACAAAGCCGGCCATGATGGCGGGCAGGGTCAGATGGCGCAGGGAGAGGGCTGGGCGCATGAGTGGCTCCAATCGGTGATTGTGCGTTATAACGCACGTTGAGAAATCAGCATAGCACCGTGCGCTATAGCGTACAAGCGGGTATAATCGGGCTCGACACGCAGAGGAGAACTGGATGCAGGAACTTGCCGGCCATTTGGCACACACCCTTCGCACGCTGCGCGCGCAGCGCGGCTGGAGCCTGACGCAGGCGGCGGAATACACCGGCGTCAGCAAGGCGATGCTCGGGCAGATCGAACGCGGCGAATCCAGCCCGACGGTGGCGACGCTGTGGAAGATCGCCACCGGTTTCAACGTGGCGTTCTCCGCTTTTCTTGAGGCGTCGCCCGCGCAGCAGCAGGCGACGCTGCACCGCTACGGCGATCTGCCGGTGTACGATCAGGACAACGCCGATATGCGCGTGGTGCCGCTGTTTCCGTACGATCGTCAGCTGGGTTTCGATATGTTCGTCATCGATCTTGCGCCGGGCGCGCTCAGCGAGTCGTCGCCCCATGAGCCGGGCGTGATCGAGCATGTCATCGTGATCAGCGGCCGGTTGGAGTTGGCGATAGACGGCGAATGGCACAGCCTGGCCGCCGGCGAGGCGATGCGCTTTCAGGCCGATCGGCCGCACGCTTACCGCAACGCCAGTTCACAAACGGTGCGTATCCACGATCTGATCCACTATCCTCAATCCTGACTCAACGCGGCGGCCGTGGGCTTTGACTCCGCGCCGCCAAACGCCTACCTTGTTGAAAATGACTCTTATTTCACAGGCTGTCGCCCACGACGGGGCGGCGTTGCAGCCGACTCAAAAGGAGCTTGATTTTGCCGGTCACCAATCGACGTCAGTTCATTAAACTCAGTGCGCAAACCGCAGGAGCCGTATTCGCGATGACTTCATTACCCAACAGTATCCGCCTGGCGATGGCGGCGGAAGGCGGCGCGGCCGCCGGCGATGAATTCCTGTGGCTGGAAGAGCTGCAGGGTAAAAAAGCGCTGCAATGGGTGCAGCAGGAAAATCAGCGCACCGTGGCGCGTTTCGGCCAGGGCGAAGACTTTCAGCGCATTGAACGCGAGGTGTTGGATATCCTCAATAAAGACACCCAAATCCCGTGGGTGAGCAAGCGCGGCGAGTACTATTACAACTTCTGGCAGGATCAGGCCAACCCGCGCGGCCTGCTGCGGCGCACCACGCTGGACGAGTACCGCAAGGCCAAACCGGCCTGGGAGACGGTGCTGGATATCGATGCGTTGGGCAAGGCGGAAGGCAAGGATTGGGTCTATCAGGGCTCGCAACCGCTGGCGCCGGAATACCGCTATTGCCTGATGCAGCTGTCGCCGGACGGCGGTGATGCCACCGAAATCCGCGAATTCGATCTGGTGGCCAAACGCTTCGTCAAGGACGGCTTCAACGTGCCGGTGGCGAAAAGCCGGGTCTCCTGGGTCGATCGGGACACGCTGTTCATCGCCACCGATTTCGGCCCCGGATCGATGACCCAGTCCGGTTACGCGCGCATCGCCAAACGCTGGCGGCGCGGCACGCCGCTGAGCTCCGCCGAAACGCTGTACGAAGCGCAGCCCGAGGACATGGCGGTCTTCGCCTATCACGATCGCACGCCGGGCTTTGAGCGCGATTTCGTCGGCCGCAGCCTGGATTTCTATCGCCGCGACTATTTCCTGCTGATGCAGGACGGCCGGCAGAAAAAAATCGATATCCCGGCCGACGCCGAGCTGGACACGCATCGGGAATGGCTGCTGATCAAACCGAGCAGCGACTGGGAGGTGGGCGGCAAGCGTTATCCGTCCGGCGCGCTGCTGGCGGCCAACTTCGATGACTATCTGGCGGGCAAGCGCGAGCTGCAGCTGTTGTTTACCCCGACGGCGGAGCAGGCGCTGAGCGGCTACAGCGGCACCCGCGATCATCTGATCCTCAGCATCATGGATAACGTGGTCAACCGTCTGGAAGTGCTGACGCCGCAGGGCGGCAGCTGGCAACGTCGCCCGCTGGGCAACCCCGGCGCCATCAGCACCCTTTCCGCCGGCGGCATCGACGAAGAGAGCAACGCCTATTTCTTGACCGTCAGCGGGTTCCTGCAGCCGACCTCGCTGTACATGGGCAATCTCGACGGCGGTGAGGCGACGCTGCTGAAACAGGCGCCGCAGGATTTTGACGCGTCAGGCTACCAGGTGAGCCAGCATTTTGCGCGTTCCAAGGACGGCACCCGCGTGCCGTATTTCCAGATTGCCGCCAAAGATCTCAAACCGGACGGCAGCACACCGACGCTGTTGTATGGCTACGGCGGGTTTGAAGTGCCGCTGCTGCCGGGCTATCTCGGCGGCAAGGCGCCGGCCTGGTTGGAACGCGGTGGGGTGTACGTGGTGGCCAACATCCGCGGCGGCGGCGAATACGGCCCGGCCTGGCACCAGGCGGCGCTCAAGCAGAACCGCCATCGCGCCTACGAGGATTTCGCCGCCGTGGCCGAAGATCTCATCGCCCGCAAGGTGACCTCGGCGCCGCATCTGGGGGCACGCGGCGGCAGCAACGGCGGCCTGTTGGTGGGCAATATGCTGACGCTGTATCCGCAGCTGTTCGGCTGCATCGTCTGCGAAGTGCCGCTGCTGGACATGCAGCGTTATACCCAGCTTTCCGCCGGCGCGTCGTGGATCGCCGAATACGGTGACCCGAGCAAGCCGGAGGAGTGGGCCTACATCAAGACCTTCTCGCCGTACCACAATATTCAGGCGCAGACGGCCTATCCGCCGGTGCTGTTCTATACCGCGACCAGCGACGATCGGGTCAACCCGGCCCACGCCCGCAAAATGGCTGCGCGCATGCAGGCGATGGGGTATCAGCAGGCCTATTTCTATGAAAATACCGAAGGCGGGCACAGCGCCGCCGCCGACAAGCAACAGGCGGCGTTCCACAGCGCGCTGGTAAGCGAATTCATGTGGGCCAACCTGAGCGGCAAACCCAAGTCAGCGTAAGCCTTTTTCTTGCAGGCATAAAAAAACACCGGGGCGTTAACCCCGGTGTTTTTATTTACGCTCAATCTGCCGGCGATCAGCGAGCCGCGGTGGCTTCCTGCGCTTTCTGATTGGCGTCTTCGGTGGTGTCCAGCGTCATGCGGTACAGCTTCGGCGCGGTCAACATCATCAGGATAGCGATGACGGCGGTGACGATGCCGATCTGCATAAACACATGGCTGTAGATGGCCAGCGAAGCGTGCGCGTCGTTGATGTCGCTCGGGACGGCGGTCAGACCGGCAACCTTACCGGCGATCAGCGCGGCGGCGGCGGTGGTCAGGAACCAGGAGCCCATGATGAAGCCCATCAGACGCTGCGGCACCAGCTGCGCCACCATCGCTAGACCCAGGCCGGAAATCATCAGCTCGCCGATGCTCTGCAGCGCGTAGCTCAGGATCAGCCAGTTGACCGACACGATGCCCTGTTCGTTGGCGAAGCTGGCGCCCCATGGCAGCACCAGGAAGGCGCAGGAACACAGGATCATGCCGAAAGCGAACTTGTGCGGCATCGGCAGGCGATCGCCCATTTTGTTATACAGCGCGGCCAGAATCGGGCTGGCGAGCATGATCCAGAACGGGTTCAGCGCCTGATACTGCTCCGGCTCGAAGGCAACGCCGAAGATGCTGTGTTCCACGTTATGGATGGCGAAGAAGTTCAGCGAGGTTGGCATCTGGCTGTACAGCACGAAGAACACCACCGCTTCCAGCATCAGCAGGAAGGCGACGATCATCTTGCGGCGTGCGGCGCCGTGCAGGGCGAAGGTTTCCTTGGCGAACACCAATACGATGCCGGCGGAAACCAGGGCCAGCGCCCAGCGCGCGATCACCTGGTTGTGCAGCAGCCAGCTGGACACGGCGATCAGCGCCACGATGCCGACCAGCACCATCAGCAGTTTCGGCAGATGCAGCGGCTTGAAGTCAGGCTTGGAACCGTTTTCCTTCACCCACTTGTGGCACATCATAAAGTTGACCAGGGTGATCAGCATGCCGACCACGCTCAGGGAGAACGCCACGCTCCAGCCGTATTTTGCCGCCAGCCACGGAGTCGCCAGCATGGAGAAGAAGGAACCGATGTTCACCGACATGTAGTACATGGTGAAGGCGCCGTCGATACGCGGATCGTCTTTCTCATAGCAGGTGGACAGCAGGGAGGATGGGTTGGCCTTGAACAGGCCGCTGCCCACGGCGATGGTCGCCATACCCATGTAGACCCAGAAGATGTCGTGGCCGGAGTAGGCCACCATGGCGTAACCGGCGGCCAGCACCAGCGCGCCGAGCACGATCACGCGTTTGGCGCCCAGCACCTTGTCGCCCAGCCAGCCGCCGATGGCGACGAAGCCGTATACCAAGGCGCTGAAGGAAGAGAACAGGGTGATGGAGTCGGCTTCGCTCATGCCGAGCATCTTGACCAGATAAACCGCCATGATGCCTTGCAGGCCGTAATAGCCGAAACGCTCCCACAGTTCGATCGAGAAGATCAGATAGAACGCTTTCGGTTGTTTGAACGCGTTAAGGCTAACGCTCTCCGGGTGTTGGTTGTTTGCTGTTGACACTGGTACCTCTGTTTTTTCACAGCCCGTCTTTGGAGGACGGGAAAGTACAAAAGTTGATGCGGAACGGCATCCTTTTGCGTTGTTATAGGATGGGGACGGCGGTTAATGTTCACTATCTTTGTCAACGTGGCAAGCAGTTTGTCATATTCGGTTACATTTAACGCCCACAGGATTATGCTGCGATGTTGCAAATGTTATGCAGTATTAACTTTCGGGTTTTAATGGTTTGCCGATTTTTTGTTTTGATTAAAAGCTATACGGATTTTAAACAGGGATATATTCTGCTGAATTGCTATTTCTTAGCGCATCAGTGTATGTACGGTTATTAATCTGTTGGAATGTTGTGTATATGGCGCGTTTTGTAAAATTATAGAAATTTAGGAAAACGGGACTGGCATTTGTGAACGCCTTGTGATCCCGAAAGCGTGACGTTCACCGCAATTTTCGACTAATTTTTCGCTTGAAAATAACACGGCACTGAGTTTTTCACTGAAAACCGCGATAACGCCGGGGTTACTGCTGCGCGATATCACATTTCCGATAAAAAAGAGGCGTTGGCGGGGGAAAGAACGCGGTGGGGTACGGTTTGCCGCACCCCACAAACTCAGGATTCCGGATAAACCTTTTCTTTATACTCGCACAGGTCTTCGATAATGCAGGAGCCGCAGCGCGGTTTGCGCGCGATGCAGGTATAGCGGCCGTGCAGGATCAGCCAGTGGTGGCAATCGACCTTGAATTCGGCGGGCACCACCTTCAACAGCTTCTCTTCCACCTGATCGACGTTCTTGCCCGGCGCGAAGTGGGTGCGATTGCACACCCGGAAGATATGGGTGTCGACGGCGATGGTGGCCCAGCCGAAGGCGGTGTTGAGCACCACGTTGGCGGTCTTGCGGCCGACGCCGGGCAACGCTTCCAGCGCGGCACGGTCTTCCGGCACTTCGCCACCGTGCAGCTCCAGCAGCATGCGGCAGGTTTTGATCACGTTTTCGGCCTTGCTGTTGAACAGGCCGATGGTCTTGATGTACTCCTTGACGCCATCAACCCCCAGCGCCAGCATGGCGGCGGGGGTGTTGGCGACCGGATAAAGCTTGGCGGTCGCCTTGTTGACGCTCACGTCGGTGGCTTGCGCAGACAGCAGCACCGCAATCAGCAGTTCAAACGGCGTGGTATACACCAGCTCGGTGGTCGGGTGCGGGTTGTTGTCGCGCAGCCGGGTCAGAATTTCCAGTCGCTTCTGCTTGTTCATCAGGCCTTCTCAGCACGTCCTTGTTCCAGCAGCGGTTCCACCGCCACGGCGCGGGCTTTGCGCGCCTTCATTTTTTCGTCGATCAGATATTTGACCGCCAGCAGCAGCCCCAGGCCGATAAAGGCGCCCGGCGGCAGCATCGCCAGCAGGAAGGGGCTGTCGAAATGCACCACTTCGATGCGCAGCGACTTGGCCCAGCCGCCCAGCAGCTGATCGGCGCCGTCGAACAGCGTGCCGTTGCCCAACAGTTCGCGCATCGAGCCCAGCGTCACCATCACGCCGGTAGCGCCGAGGCCGATGGCCATGCCGTCCAGCGCCGAGAGGCCGACCGGCTTCTTGGCGGCTACCGCTTCGGCGCGGCCCACCACGATGCAGTTGGTCACGATCAACGGAATAAAGATGCCGAGCGACTGATACAGGCCGAAGGCATAGGCGTTGATCAGCATCTGCACGATGCTCACCACGGCGGCGATGATCATCACGTAGATAGGAATGCGCACCTCGCTCGGCACCCAGCGGCGCACCGCGGAGATGGAGGCGTTGGTCAGCGTCAGCACCAGCGTGGTGGCCAGCCCCAGGCCGAGCGCATTGGTGACGGTGGAGGTCACCGCCAGCAGCGGACACATGCCCAGCAGCTGCACCAGGGCGGAGTTGTTTTTCCACAGCCCCTGGACGATCAATTCTTTGGCTTCACTCATTCGCTGGCTCCACACGCAGGTAAGCTTTCAAGTTTAGGCGGCAGCGTTTCCATATACAACGCCGTGCGGCGTACCGCATTGACCACCGCTCGCGGGGTGATGGTGGCGCCGGTGAACTGGTCGAACATGCCGCCGTCTTTCTTCACCGCCCAGCGCTTATCGTCCGGGCCTTCGATTTTCTTGCCGCTGAAGAAGGAAATCCAGTCGGAAATGCGCAGTTCGATTTTGTCCCCCAGCCCCGGGGTTTCGTGGTGCTCAATGACTCGGGTGCCGAGCACCGTGCCGTTGAAATCGGCGCCGACCAGCAGCTTGATGGCGCCGGAGTAGCCGTCCGGCGCGGTGGTTTCCAGCGCGGCGGCGGTCGGCTGCCCGTTTTTGCGCGCCAGGTACAAGCGGTGCGGCGCGCCGTCGCCCAGCGCCGGGTCGCTGACCAGGAAGCATTCGTTCTGCATGACGTTGTCGTAGTTTTCCGGCGGCACCACCTGATCGAGCAGCGCTTTTTGTTGCAGCGCCGCCTGATGGGCGATGGTGGTTTTCGTCAGGGCGTAGACCACGGCGGTCAGGCCGGTGGTGACCGCCGCGAACACCGCCAGCGTGGTGCCGTGCTTTCTCATGGAATTCAGCATGGCGGCTCCTTAGCGATGGCCGTACACGCGCGGCTGCGTGTAGTGGTCGATTAACGGGACGGTGATGTTGGCGAGCAGCACGGCGAAGGCTACGCCGTCAGGGTAGCCGCCATAGACGCGGATCAGCCACACCAGCACGCCGATCAGCGCGCCGTAGATCAAACGGCCCTTCGGCGTAGTAGAGGCGCTGACCGGATCGGTGGCGATAAAGAACGCGCCCAGCATGCTGGCGCCGGAGAACAGGTGGATCAGCGGCGAAGCCTGATGCGCCGGATCGATCCACCAGGCCAGGCCGGAACAGAAGGCGATGGCGGCCAACATGCTGAAAGGGATCTGCCAATGGATCAGGCGGCGCGCCAGCATAAACAGGCCGCCGGCCAGGAAGCCGAGGTTGACCCACTGCCAGCCGATGCCGGCCAGGGCGCCGCCAAACAGCGGCTGCTGCAGCACCTGTTCCACGCTGTGGCCGCTGCGCAGGCCGGTTTTGAAGCCGTCGAGCGGCGTGGCCTGGCTGATACCGTCCACGCCCATCTGCAGTTCGTGCAGCGTCGCGCCTTGCGAGGTATGGCCGCTGAAAATGGCCAGCAGCGTGTCGTGGAGCGAGAGTGCGGTGGCGCGCAGCTCATCCGGCGGCAGCCAGCTGGTCATCTGTACCGGGAAGGAGATCAGCAGCACCACGTAACCGACCATTGCCGGGTTGAACGGGTTCTGCCCGAGGCCGCCGTACAGCTGCTTGGCGATGACGATGGCGAAGAAAGTACCGATGACGATCATCCACCAGGGGGCCAGCGGCGGCAGGCTGATGCCGAGCAGCAGCGCGGTGAGCAGGGCGGAGTTATCCGCCAGCCGGCTGCGCACCGGCAACTTGCGCAGCTTGAGGATCGCGCCTTCCGCCGCCAGCGCGACGATCGCCGCCAGCGCCACCTGAATCACTACGCCGTAGCCGAAGAACCAAATCTGTGCCGCGATGCCGGGAATGCACGCCAACATGACCCACAGCATGATGCGGCTGGTGCTTTGCTGGTTGTGGGTGAAAGGCGAGCTGGCGATGTGTAAGCCTTTGGCGGCTGTGGGTGATACCGGCCTGAACTTCATAGAGTAACGATACCTTCTGCGCCGCGCCTGCGGCAGTTTCGATGCGCCGTTCTGAAGGCGCGGCAAAAATGATAGCCGAGCATTCTACCTGATTCGATGCGAGGGTAATACGCCTTAATAATAGGGGTATTCAGCTTTTCGCATTCGCGGCGATCGGGGCAATGCAATTTGATTTTTTTTTGGCCGGAAAATGGGCTAACGTGAGGAATTGTCAGTGGAACTTGTGCCGCTAGCGACCGCAAAAAACCGGGTAACCGTATGAATGAGATATGATTTTTCTCCAAGTTTTCGCACAAAATAACAACTTTCACATAATCTGTGTAGGTTACTATCGCGACATTATTGAGTTAGTGAATCCATAATAATGACAAATGAAGACATTTTTTTTATTGAAGAGCTAATTGAGTGGGTGGAGATACATCTGGAGAAACGGCCAAACTTGGATGAAGTCGCGCGTATTTCGGGCTATTCCAAGTGGCATCTGCAGCGTAAATTCAAGCGTATTACCGGCATTCAACTCGCCACCTATATCCGTTCGCGCATCCTGACGCGCGCCGCGGTGGCGCTGCGCATCACCCGTCGCTCGATCATCGACATTTCCGATGAGCTGGGCTTCGACTCGCAGCAGACCTTTACCCGCATGTTCAAGCAGCGCTTCAACATCACCCCCAATCGCTACCGCGCGATGGAGCACTGGGATGTGAAAAACCTGATGCCACGCTTTAACTTCGAAGCCAGCTACGGCGCCGGTTATTATCCGGAGGTGAAGCGGCTGACGCTGCCCGAGATGCAGCTGGTCGGCTTCACGCGCCGGCTGGATTTCGCCTCCGAGCAGGAGCTGGAGTACTCTTCCTGCATGGCGATGAAGGACGAGATTTTCAACGACTTCTTCAAGGGGCTGCACGTCGACTGCCGGCGGATTTACAGCATCTATTCCCCCCAGGCCGGGGAAGGCGACGAGCTGTCATCCACGCTGGTGATGGCGGTCGATCCTGAACACAAAAAGGATATTCTTTCCAACCATCAGATAGACACCTTCCATTTGCCGAGCCGCGAGTTTATCTCCATCAACCATAAGGGCACGGCGAAAGAGTGTCTGCAGTTTTTCGGTTACCTGATGTCGCATGTGATGCCAGGGCTGAAGGATGAGGTGCGCGGCAGTATGGAAATGGAGATCATTCAGACCAAAGAGTGGAATCCGGAATCTAAACTGCGTCAGATTGAGGTGGATTACACCTACCTGATCTCTATCGATTAAACGGCGCCCGGCGTAGGCCCGGCGCCGCTATCGATCATTTTTCTTCCGTTGCGGCCGCCAGCGATTCTCTGGCGGCTTTCTTCGCTTTGGCGCGGGCGATAGCCGCTGCCACCGCCGCCTTTCGCGGATCTTCCTCGGCGGTCGCCGGTGCCGTTTCCGCCGGTGCAGGGGCGTCCGCCTGCTGCGCCGCTTTCTTGGCTTTGGCGCGGGCGATAGCCACCGCGACCGCCGCCTTGCGTGGGTCTTCTTCGGCTGCAGCCGGCGCCGGTTCTGCCGGTGCAGAGGCATCCGCCTGTTGCGCGGCTTTCTTGGCTTTTACGCGCGCCAGTGCCGCCGCGACCGCCGCCTTGCGCGGATCTTCTTCGGCTGCAGCCGGCGCCGGTTCCGCCGGTGCAGAGGCATCCGCCTGTTGCGCGGCTTTCTTGGCTTTGGCGCGGGCGATAGCCGCCGCAACCGCCGCCTTGCGCGGATCTTCTTCGGCTGCAGCCGGCGTCGGTTCCGCCGGTGCAGAGGCATCCGTCTGTTGCGTGGCTTTCTTGGCTTTTACGCGCGCCAGGGCCGCCGCGACCGCCGCCTTGCGCGGATCTTCTTCGGCTGCAGCCGGCGCCGGTTCCGCTGGAGCAGGGGCATCCGCCTGCTGCTCTGCCTTTTTGGCCTTCACGCGCGCCAGGGCGGCCGCAACGGCCGCTTTGCGCGGATCGTCCTCTGTTGCCGCCGGGGCGGAGCTGTCTGCGGCCGGCGCTTCTTTGCGTGCTTTCACACGGGCCAGCGCTGCGGCCACGGCGGCTTTGCGCGCGTCGTCGCCGGAAACGGCCGGTGAGGCTTGCTCTGCTTCGGCAGCCAACTGGGCTCGGCGTTCGCGCGCCTGCGCTTTACGCGCTTCGCGGGCGGCGATCATCTCGCTGTTATCCGGCTGCTGGCCGTCGACCGGCGTGACCGCCGCTTCGGCATTTTTGCTGCGCACGCGCGCCAACGCGGCCTGCACCGCGCCCTGATCGTCGTCGGTCAGTTTGACGGCGGCTTTTTTGTGCCGCTCTTCGCGCGCCAGCTTCTCGCGTTCCAGACGGGCCAGTTTGGCTTCGTAACGCGCCTTGGCCTCGGCGGTGCGCGCCGCCTCCAGATCGATAGCCTTGATCTCGGCCTTTTCCTGACGGTAGTACTGCACCAGCGGGATGTTGCTGGGGCAGACGAACGCGCAGGCGCCGCATTCGATGCAGTCGAACAGGTTATGGTTGCGCGCCTTGTCGTGCTCTTGTCCGCGGCTGAACCAGTACAGCTGCTGCGGCAGCAGCCCGGCAGGGCATGCGTCTACGCATAGGCCGCAGCGGATGCAGGACTGCTCCGGCTCCTGCGGCGTCATTTCATCGACCGTCGGCGCCAGAATGCAGTTGCTGATCTTGACGATCGGTACATTCAGCGCGGGCAGGGTGAAGCCCATCAGCGGGCCGCCCATGACTACCATCTGCTGCGCCTGCGGGCGGAAACCGGCGAAGTCGAGCAGGTGCTGCACCGGCGTGCCGATGCGCGCCCACAGGTTGCCCGAGCGCTCGATAGCCTCGCCGGTCAGGGTCACCACGCGCTCAATCAGCGGTTCGCCGTCGACGATTGCTCGTTTGATGGCGAAGGCGGTGCCGACGTTCTGCATCAGCACGCCGATGGCGGAGGAGTGCTTGCCGTGCGGCACTTCCTTGCCGGTCAGGATCTTGGTCAACTGCTTGGCGCCGCCGGACGGGTATTTGGTGGGGATAACGCGCAGCCCAATGCCGGACTGGCCGCGCAGCGCCTGCTTCAGCGCCGCGATCGCCTCCGGTTTATTGTCTTCGATGCCGATCAGCGTGACCTTGGGCTGCAGAATGTGTTGCAGGATCTGCGTGCCGTCGATGATCTGGTCGGCATGTTCCTGCATCAGGCGGTCGTCGGCGGTAATGTAAGGCTCGCACTCGGCGGCGTTGAGGATCAGCGTTTCCACGCCGCTCATGCCGCCCTGCAGTTTGCTGGCGGTCGGGAAACCGGCGCCGCCCAGACCGGCGATGCCGGCCTGATGAATACGTTGAATCAGCTCTGCGGCGGGCGCCTGGCGGTAGTCCGCCACCGGATCGCGCTCGCACCAGCGGTCTTCCCCGTCCGCCTCGATAATCACGCACAGTTCCGTCAGCCCGGAAGGGTGAGCGGTGATGTGCGGCGTGATGGCGCTGACGGTGCCCGAGGTTGGGGCGTGTACCGGCACGGTGCGGCCACGGCCGACGGTCAGCGGCTGGCCTTTCAACACCCGATCGCCGGCGTTGACGCACAGCTCGCCTTCCGGCCCCAGATGCTGCTGCAGCGGAATGATAAAGGTCTTGGGCAGGGGAGCGACACGCAGCGGCGCACCGCTGGACTGCGTTTTCATTTCCGGTGGATGGATCCCGCCGTCGAAATCCCAGATCCGGTCTTTTTTAAAGGCGGCGAACAGATTAAGCATGTTGCTCCACGTGGATCACTTGCACCGGGATCGTCTTCATGTCCCACTTCCAGTTGGCAGTGGTGGTGGCGACCGGTCTCATTTCAATACAGTCGGTAGGGCAAGGGGCGACGCACAGATCGCAGCCGGTGCAGAGGTCGGTGATGACGGTGTGCATGGCGCGGGTGGCGCCGACGATGGCGTCCACCGGGCAGGCCTGAATGCACTTGGTGCAGCCGATACAGTTGGCCTCGTCGATATAGGCCACTTTACGCTCCGGCTCGGCGGCGGCTTCGCTGCCCAGCGGCTGCGGCTCGACGTTGAGCAGCTCCGCCAGCTTCAGCATCACCTGTTCGCCACCCGGCGCGCATTTGTTGATCATCTCGCCGTTGGCCACCGCCTCGGCGTAGGGGCGGCAACCGGGGTAGCCGCACTGGCCGCACTGGCTCTGCGGCAGGATCGCGTCGACCTGCTCGGCGACCGGATCCTCTTCCACCTCAAAACGGCGCGCGGCGTAGCCCAACACCAGTCCGAACAGCAGGCCGAGCGCGCTTAAAGCCGCGATAGCTATCCACAACGCAGTCATTAGAATTTCACCAGCCCGGTAAAGCCCATAAAGGCCAGCGACATCAGCCCGGCGGTGATCAGCGCGATCGAGGAGCCGCGGAACGGCGCCGGCACGTCGGCGACCGCCAGGCGTTCGCGAATGGCGGCGAACAGCACCATGACCAGCGAGAAACCGGCGGCGGCGCTGAAGCCGTAAACGGCGGACTGCAGGAAGTTGTAGCCGAGGTTAACGTTAAGCAACGCCACGCCCAGCACCGCGCAGTTGGTGGTGATCAGCGGCAGGAAGATGCCCAGCAGGCGGTAGAGCGCCGGGCTGGTTTTGCGCACCACCATCTCGGTGAACTGCACGACGACGGCGATCACCAGAATGAAGGAGAGCGTGCGCAGGTACACCAGATCCAGCGGAACCAGAATAAAGGTGTTGATCACCCAGGCGCTGACGGAGGCCAGCGTCATAACGAAGGTGGTGGCCATTCCCATGCCGATGGCGCTTTCCAGCTTCTTGGAAACGCCGAGGAACGGGCACAGGCCAAGAAACTTCACCAGAACGAAGTTGTTCACCAGTACGGTGCCGACAAACAGGAGCAGGTATTCGGTCATTGCGATGCCTAAAAAAATAAAAGCCGCCTATTATCGGAAATCGGCGGCCGGACGACAACATATGAATCGCAGGGGTATTGCCTTTTTTGGTGAAAATTTACACAAATCACCCAATAAAACGTGCTGCAACCGCCTTTAACGTTCGGTAAAGGTCCCTTTGACCCGCTGCGAGCGCTTGATGTAAGGCACCAGCAACGCCGCCATCAGCAGCGGCCAGCCGAGGCTGCGCACCGCCACTTCATCCGGTACCGGCGCGAAGGCGAAGGCTTTCACCGCCAGGATCACCGTGATCAGCAGCCACAGCAAGAACAGCTTGGGGAAGCGCTGCGAGCGCTGGCAAAACAGCCACAGCAGCCATAGGGTGAAGCACCACATCAAGAGCGTGGTCAGCACCGAAAAGTACCATTGCAGGGTAAACGCCTGGGCGTTGGTCAGCAGGTAGTCGCGCGACTCGGGCATAAAGATCGCCATGGCGTACAGGAGCAGCATCAGGCTGGCGCTGAGCAGGGTGACGATCAGATAGGCCATCGGGGCCAGCAACCAACCGCCGATACGAGAGTATTCAGCTTGAGACATAAAGGCTTCCTGATTGAAACGGGGATCACAGGCGGCATAGCTTAGCGGGTAATACCGGCTTCGTCATCTCTATCAACCGGATAGCCCGGCATCGCGGCGCGTGGCAGCACGTTTGGCTACTCGACGCCGTATTGAGCCTGCTTCAAATTAACATCTCATTTACTTCTTGTTCCATCCGGCCGCATGGTGTCAAATCGAAAGGTCTGTCGTGAGCCTGCAAGAGGAAATCCCATGGCTGAAAAAATTCGTGTTGGGCTGGTCGGTTACGGCTACGCCGGCAAAACCTTTCATGCGCCGCTGATCGCCGGTACGCCGGGGTTCGAGCTGGCCGCTGTCGCCAGCAGCGATGCCGGCAAAGTGCACGCCGACTGGCCGTCGATGGCGGTGGTGGGCGATGCGCAGGCGCTGTTCGCCGATCCGGCCCTCGATCTGATCGTGATTCCTACCCCCAACGATACCCATTTCCCGCTGGCGCAGCAGGCGCTGGCCGCCGGCAAGCATGTGGTGGTGGATAAACCGTTTACCGTGACATTGTCAGAAGCGCAGGCGCTGCAACAGCAGGCGCAGCAGAGCGGTTTGCTGCTGTCGGTATTTCACAACCGCCGCTGGGACAGCGACTTCCTTACCCTGAAAGCGCTGCTGAATGAGGGTGCGCTGGGCGAGGTGGTCTATTTCGAGTCGCATTTCGATCGCTACCGGCCGCAGGTGCGCCAGCGCTGGCGCGAACAAGGCGGCGTCGGCAGCGGAATCTGGTACGATTTAGGGCCGCATCTGCTCGATCAGGCGTTGCAGTTATTCGGCAAGCCCGACCGGCTGTTCGTCGATTTGGGGGAGCTGCGGCCGGGCGCGCAGGCGGTGGACTATTTCCACGCGCTGCTGAGCTATGGCAATCGCCGCGTGGTGCTGCACGCCAGCATGCTGGCGGCGGCGGAGAGCCCGCGCTACGTGGTGCACGGTACCCGCGGCAGCTATATCAAATACGGCCTGGACCCGCAGGAAGACCGGCTGAAGGCCGGCGAGCGCCTGCCGCAGGCCGACTGGGGCTATGACATGCGCGACGGCGTGGTGACGCTGTCACGTGGCGATCTGCTGGCGGAGCAACCGCTGCTCAACATTCCCGGCAATTACCCGGCCTATTACGCCGCGGTGCGCGACGCGATCGCCGGCACAGGCGAAAACCCGGTGCCGGCCGCCGACGCCATTGCGGTGATGGCATTGATCGAACTGGGGTTGGAGTCGGCCCGGCTGCAGCAGGCGCTGCCGGTGGCCTGATACCGCCCGTTTCTCCAGTGGCCCGGCGCAACGTCGGGCCTTTTTACGACTTTACGTGCAAGGAAATCCGTTTCATGTCCTGGTTGCAGCGTTTGCGCATTGATAAATTTTTGCTGGTTCTGATTTTGGTGGTGATCGTCGCCTCGCTGTTCCCCTGCGAAGGCATCTGGAAAACCTTCTTTGAACACCTGACCACCGCCGCCATCGCGCTGCTGTTCTTTATGCACGGCGCCAAGCTGTCGCGCGAGGCGATCGTCGCCGGCATGAGCCACTGGAAGCTGCATCTGCTGGTGTTCCTCAGTACCTTTGCGCTGTTCCCGCTGCTTGGGCTGGCGATGAACCTGCTGGTGCCGGGCATTATGACGCCGACGGTCTATCTCGGCTTCCTCTACCTGTGCGCGCTGCCGGCCACGGTGCAATCGGCCATCGCCTTTACCTCGGCGGCGGGCGGCAACGTGGCGGCGGCGATCTGCAGCGCCTCGGCGTCGAGCATTCTCGGCGTGTTCCTGTCGCCGCTGCTGGTGGGGGCGTTGATGCATACCCAGGGCGGCAACACCGACGTGCTGCACGCCATCGGTTCAATCATTCTGCAGCTGATGGTGCCGTTCGTGGTTGGCCATCTGGCGCGGCCGCTGATCGGCAAGTGGGTCGATCGCCATCGCAAGCTGATCAACCTGACCGACCGCTCGTCGATCCTGCTGGTGGTGTACACCGCGTTCAGCGCGGCGGTGGTGGAAGGGATTTGGCACCGTATCGACGGCTGGTCGCTGCTGACCATCCTGGTGATGTCGCTGGTGCTGCTGACGGTGGTGTTGGTGATCAACACCTATGCGGCGCGCTGGCTGGGCTTCAATACCGCCGATGAGATCACCATCGTTTTCTGCGGCTCGAAAAAGAGCCTGGCGAACGGCATCCCGATGGCCAACGTGCTGTTCCCGGCTGCAGCGGTGGGCGCCATGGTGCTGCCGCTGATGATTTTCCACCAGGTGCAACTGATGGTGTGCGCGGTGCTGGCGCAGCGCTATGCGCGTAAAACCGCCAAACAGCGGGCCGAGGCGGAGGCGCTGGTGGCCAAATAAAGCACAGGCCGCTAACGGCGGCCCAGCGCGTCGAGCAGAAAGTCGGCGCGCTCGTCGGGTGAGGCGCGCGGCAGTTCCTGCAGCCGATAACCCGATCGGCGGTAGACGGCCAGCATCGCTTGGTAGGTCTGCTCGGCTTCGGCGAAAGATTGTTTTCTCTCGCTGTCCTGCGCGTAGATCGCTTGCCACGGCGGGGCGATGAACACCGTATCGGCATAGCGAAAAGCGCCGATCGCCGCGGTTAAGGGGGCGGGGATCGGCAACCCGCACAGCGTCAGGTAACCGGCGATATCCGGCAGGCCGCGATCGAAGAACCAGCATGTTGCGCCCGTCGCTTCTCGCCATGAGCGCAGCTCCCAATCCAGCATCCGCTCGGCGAAAGCCTGGCGATCGCCCCATGGCAGCGCATTGCCGCCAATACCCACCTGATCCTGAATAATCGCCCGGCCCGCCTCCTGCGAATGCGGGTAACCTCGGCGATGAAGAACGTCGATGAGCGTGCTTTTGCCCGAACCCGGGCCGCCGGTCAGCACGATGCGGCGTAGTTTGTCAGACATACGGAATTCCTCTCTTGCGGCAGAGCTATGGGTGAAAACAGCGATAAAGACGAGCAGGCGGAAGAAAATGGGGGGGGGGTGAGAAGAAGGCGCCGCTTGGCGCCTTGGGGAGATTTAACCCTGAACTTTGGCGCGCAGCGCCTGTTTTTCCTGCTCGCTGAGGAAGGCCAGCTTCAGGCCGTTTTCCTGTGCGGTGCGGATTTCCTCCGGCGTCAGCCCGGCCTGCGGCGCGGCGACGCGGTATTCGTGCTCGATCTCGATGCCCTGAACCGCCGGATCGTCGGTGTTGATCGATGCCAGCACGCCGTGGCGCAGGAAGGTGGCCAGCGGATGCTGCGCCAGCGAAGGCACGGTGCTGGTCTGGATGTTGGAGGTCAGGCAGGATTCGATGCCGATGCCGTGTTCCGCCAGGAAGTCCATCAGCGCCGGATCTTCGACCGCTTTCACCCCGTGGCCGATACGCTCGGCGCCCAGTTCGCGGATCGCCTGCCAGATGCTTTCCGGGCCGGCGGCTTCGCCCGCGTGCACGGTGATGCGCAGGCCGGCGTCGCGGGCGCGGTTGAAGTGGCTGAGGAACAGGCTGCCGGGGAAGCCCAGCTCATCGCCCGCCAAATCCAGCGCGGTAATGCCGTCGCGGTGCGCCAGCAATCCTTCCAGTTCCTGCAGACAGGCGGCCTCGCCGAAGGTGCGGCTCATGATGCCGATCAGGCGAATGTCGATGTCACGATCGCGGCAGCCCGAACGGATCCCGTCGATCACCGCTTCCACCACGCCGGCGACCGGCAGCTGGTGCTTCATCGCCATGTAGTAAGGGGAAAAACGCAGCTCGGCGTAGTGCAGGCCGGCGTTGGCGGCGTCTTCGACGTTTTCGTAGGCCACGCGGCGGCAGGCGTCCAGATCGCCCAGCACCGCTACGCCCCAGTCCAGTTTCTGCAGGAAGCTGACCAGATCCGGTTCGGCGTGGGTGATCTGCACGTGCGGGCGCAGGCTCTCCAAATCGTTGGCCGGCAGGGCGAGATTGAACTGGCGACCGAGGTCGAGAATGGTCTGCGCGCGGATATTGCCGTCGAGATGGCGGTGAATGTCGGTAAGCGGTAGGCGGGGATCGATCATGCTGGGCACTCGCTAATTTATCGTAGGTAAAGTGCAGAACAGTATAAAAACAAATGAATGAAACTTGCCATCTCGTTGCATAAAAAAGTGACTTACATCACAAATAATGCGAGGTGTATCGCATTATCGTCGTGAATCAGGCTTTCAACACGCTGACGCCCGCCTGCTGCAACGGCGCGATCAATGCGTCGTCGGTGGCGCGTTCAACGATGATGGTATGCGCCAGCGTAATGTCACCGATCGCATACTGCGAGGCGGCGTTAAGCTTGGCGGCGGAAGCCAGCACCACGGTTTCCGCCGCGCGGGCCGCCAGCGCCCGCTTGATGTAGGCCTCTTCCAGATCGCCGGTGCTCAGCCCTGCAGTGGGGTGCACGCCGGTCACGCCCATAAAATAGAGATCGGCGCGAATATGCGACATCGCCTCCACCGCGGCGGCGCCGACGCTGACGATCGAATGCTTGTACAGCCGGCCGCCGATCAGGATCACCTCCACCGTGGGGTGATCGACCAGGCCCACGGCGACGCTGGGGCTGTGGGTGACGATGGTGGCGTTCAGGTTGAGCGGCAGCTGCCGGACCAGTTCTGCAGAGGTGGTGCCACCGTCGATAATCACTACCTGGCCGGGGGCGATCAGCGCCGCTGCGGCTTTGGCGATCGCGCGTTTGGCGCCGGATTCCAACTGATTGCGCTCGGCGAAGCTGGCAATGGCAGAGGAAACCGGCAGGGCGCCGCCATGTACCCGCTGCAGCAACCCCTCGGCGTCCAGTTCGCGCAGATCGCGCCGGACAGTATCTTCCGACAACCCAAACATTTCGCTGAGCTGCTTGGCCAACACCTGGCCGTCCTGGGCCAGTTTTTCCAGGATGATCTTCTTGCGCTGGCTGGTCAACATGGCCATTTTCCTCTCAAATTTGGGTTGCACGAAATTCCTTGATCATACACGAAACTGCACGATAGTATCAATTTCCTTCCTCTGGCGGAGTAAACCGATGATAGCCACCAAAGACAGGGTTCGCATTGTCGAAACCCGGGTGTTGTCCGATGACTGGTACCTGCTGAAAAAAACCACCTTTGATTTTCTGCGGCGCGACGGCGTTTGGCAGCGACAAAGCCGTGAGACCTACGATCGCGGCGATGGCGCGGTGATTTTGCTGTTCAACCGGCAGGCGCAAACGGTGATCCTGACGCGCCAGTTCCGTTTTCCGGTGTTCGTCAACGGCCATGACGGCATGTTGATTGAGGCCGCCGCCGGTTTGCTGGACAACGCGTCGCCGGAGGAGCGCATCCGCGCCGAAGCGGAAGAGGAAACCGGCTATTTCGTGCAGAGCGTGGAAAAGGTGTTCGAAGCCTACATGAGCCCAGGCTCGGTCACCGAGAAGCTGCACTTTTTCGTCGGCGAATATCAGGCGGGCGACCGCATCAACGAGGGCGGCGGGGTGGCGGCGGAGGGGGAAGATCTGGAGGTGCTCGAGCTGCCGCTGGCGCAAGCCCTGCAGGCGGTTCGCCAGGGCACGATCGTTGACGCCAAGACCATCATGCTGCTGCAGTTTGTCGCCTTGAACCGGACATTGGAGGAAGAACGATGAAAGCCCAACAAATCTTGATCGCCGGCCCCTATCGCAGCGGCACCGATGGCGATCCGCAGCGTATCGCCGCCAATCTGGCGCGCCTGGAACAGGCGGCGCTGGCGGTTTACCAGCGGGGGCACGTGCCGGTGATCGGCGAGTGGCTGGCGCTGCCGTTGGCGGCGGCGGCGGGTTCCACTCAGGTTGGCGATGCGGTGAGCGAGGCGTTTCTTTACCCGGTGGCCCACCGGCTGATTGCGCAGTGTCAGGCGGTGTATCGCATCGAAGGGGCGTCTGCGGGAGCCGATAACGACGTGCGGTTGGCCAACGAGTGGGGCCTGACGGTTTATCGCCGCCTGGAGGACATTCCGCCTGTTCAGGGGTAATCGAGGGGCGGGCAGAGGCTCGCCCCCTCGCGCTATTGCTCGCCCAGCACCAACCGCAATCCGGCGATCAGCTTGTCCATGCCGGCCTCCAACTTGCTGCGCGGGCAGCCGACGTTGAGGCGCAGGAACCCGCGACCTTCCTCGCCGTAGGTAAAGCCCGGCATGATCGCCACCTTTTCGCGCTCGATCAGCACCTGCTGCAGCGCCCGATCGTCAACGGCCAACGGCCGCAGATCGATCCAGGCCAGGTAGGTGGCCTGCGGCGGGCGCCAGCCCAGCGCCGGAAACGCCTGCTCCAACAGCTCGGCGACGTAGGTCAGATTATCCTGCAGATAGTCGCGCAGGGAATCCAACCAGGGTTCTCCGTGGCGATAGGCGGCCACGTGCGCGGCGACCGCCAGCACCGCCGGCGAGGAGAGGCCGTCGCGGGCTTTGAGCTGCTGGAAGTAGGCTTCGCGGCTGGCGTCGTCGCTGATGAAGCCGTAGGCGCCGGTCAGCGCCGGGATATTGAAACTCTTGGAGCCGGAGGTCAGCAGGGCCCAGCCGCCGGTCGCCACCTGGCTCCACGGCGTATGGCGGTGTTCCCCCCAGACCATGTCCATGTGGATCTCATCGCTGATGACGCGCACGTCGTGGCGCTCGCACAGTTCGGCCATCTGCTGCAGCTCGTCGCGGCGCCACACTTTGCCGGTGGGGTTATGCGGGCTGCACAGCAGCAGGATCTTGGTCTGCGGCCGCGCCAGCAAGGCCTCAAGGTGCGCCATGTCGCAGCGCCAGTCGTCGCCGGCTTTTTGCAGCGGGCAGGCCAACAGCTGGCGCTGGTTGGCGAGGATCACCTTGTAGAAGGCGTCGTAGGCCGGAGTATGGGTCACCACGTAGTCGCCCGGTACGGACCATTGGCGGATCAGCTGCGCCGCCATGTAGATAACGGAAGGGCCGTACACCGCCGTTGCGGTGTCGATGGCGGCGTTGAAACGTTGCTGATACCAGTGGCGCAGCGCGCCGAGAAAATCCTCGTGCTGCCAGCGGCTGTAGCCCAGCACGCCGTGCTGCAGGCGCTGCTGCAACGCCTCGAGAATGCACGGCGCGGTGGCGAAATCCATATCGGAGATGGTGAACGGCAGCAGATCGGCGCTGCCGAAGCGATCGGCGATATAGTCCCACTGGGTGCACCAGGTGCCGTGGCGGTCGATCGGGGTGGCGAAATCAAACATGGGTGGCTCCCTGCAGCGCCGCGGCAGGTTGCGCCGTGGCTATCAGTGAGTCTAATTCATCCTTCACCGATTGCACCTGTGGGCCGATCACCACCTGCAGATTATGCTCGTTGAGATGCACTACGCCGATGGCGCGGTTGGCCTTCAGCGCCGCGTCGTCCACCCGGCTCATGTCGTTGACCGACAGGCGCAGGCGGGTGATGCAGTTGTCCAGCGTGATGATGTTGTCCGGGCCGCCGAGCGCCGCCAAAATCGCCGGCACGTTGTAGCCGGATTTGCCCACCGCGCCGGCCGGCGCGCTCTGGCTGACGGCGCTGTCGCTTTCGCGGCCCGGCGTTTTGATGTTAAAGCGCTGGATGGCGAAGCGGAAAATGGCGTAATAGCCGACAAACCAGACGGCGGCCACCACCGGCACCAGATACCACTTGGTGGCGGTGCCGTGCAGAATGCCGAACACCACGAAGTCGATGATATTGCCGTCGGTGTTGCCGATGGTCACGCCCAGCAGCGCCATCACGGTAAAGCCCAACCCGGTGAGCAGCGCGTGGATCAGGTAGAGGAACGGCGCGACGAACAGGAACAGGAACTCGATCGGCTCGGTGGTGCCGCCGACCACACAGGCCACCACGCCGGAAATCAACAGCCCTTTGATTTTATGGCGGTTCTCAGGTTTAGCGCAGTGATACATCGCCAGCGCCGCGCCCGGCAGCCCGCCGAGGAACGCCGGCATTTTACCCTGCGAAAGGAAGCGAGTGGCGCTCTCGGCGAAGCCGGTGGTGGTTGGGCAGGAGAGCTGCGCCTGGAAGATGGTCAGGGCGCCGCTGACGCTGTGGCCGCACACTTCCATCGTGCCGCCCGCCTCGGTAAAGCGGATCAGCGCCACCAGTATGTGCTGCAGGCCGAACGGCAGCAGCAAGCGTTCGCCGGTGCCGAACAGCATCGGGCCAAAGGCGCCGGCGCTGTTGATCACCCAGCCCAGCCCGGTGATGCCGGCGGCGAACCACGGCCAGATCAGCGGGATCACCAGGCCGCACAGGCCCAGCACCACGGTGGTGACGATCGGCACGAAGCGCGTGCCGCCGAAGAACGCCAGCGCGTCCGGCAGGCGGATGGTGTGGAAACGTTCATGCAGGCGATAGACGATGATGCCGACGATCACCGCGCCGAGGATGCCGGTATCGATCGACTGAATGCCGAGAATGTTCTGGATGTTGTTGGCTTTCAGCACCAGCGGATCGCTGGTGGGCAGCACGCCGGCGGCGGTCAGGTAGAAATTGGTGCCCAAATTCAGCACGGCGAAGCCGACGAAGCCGGAGAAGGCGGCGACGCCCTTGTTTTCGCGCGCCATGCCCAGCGGAATGGCGATGGCGAACATCACCGGCAGGAAGCTGAAGGCGAAGGAACCGACCTTGCTCATCCAGGTAAAGATCAGCTGGAAGATCGGGTGGCCGATAAACGGCATCAGGGTGATCACGTCGCGGCTGCTCAGCGAGCTGCCGATCCCCAGCATGATGCCGCAGAAAGAGAGCAAGGCGACGGGCAACATGAAGGTTTTGCCTAGGCTCTGGAAGAACTCCCAGAGGGTGATTTTTGGTTTGTTGGCTGCTGACATAACCGACTTCTCCTGGCGAAAAGACGAGCAAAAAGGGGACTTCTGATTAGGTAAAAAGAAGATAAAACGTTTTACCTAGCAAAAATGCGCCGCCAATCACAAATCTGCCGCCCGGTTTTTGGCGACAATGCGGCAGGCAGTAAAACGTTTTACTGAGCTAACGGATTCGGTATACCCTTGATCATTACGGCGGGTTGCCCAGGAACGGGTTCGCAGAGACTATGAGCATCAAAAAAATCACCATCACCGATGTGGCGCAGCAGGCGGGCGTGTCGGTCACCACGGTTTCCCTGGTGTTGAGCGGCAAGGGGCGCATTTCGCCGACCACCGTCGAGAAGGTCAATCAGGCGATAGAGCAGCTGGGCTACGTGCGCAATCGCCAGGCGGCGACGCTGCGCGGCGGGGAGTCCGGAGTGATTGGCCTTATTCTGCGCGACATCTGCGAACCCTTCTATGCCGAAATGACCGCCGGGCTGAGCGAAGCGCTGGAGGCGCACGACAAGCTGCTGTTTTTGACGCAGAGCGGGCGCGACGGCCAGGGCCTGCAGCGGGCGTTTGACGCGCTGCTGGCGCAGGGCGTCGACGGCATCGTGCTGGCGGGCGGCATTCGCGCGGCGGCGGGCCTGAAGGAGAAGGCGGCCGAGCAGGGCGTACCGCTGGTCTGCGTGGCGCGCTCCAGCGGTCTCGATGGCGTGGACGTGGTGCGGCCGGACAACATGCAGGCCGCCAAGCTGGCCACCGAATTTTTGATCAAGCGCGGCCACAGCCAAATCGCCTACCTCGGCGGCCAGAGCGATTCATTGACGCGCGCCGAGCGGCTGGGCGGCTTTTGCGCCACGCTGGTGCAGTACGGCCTGCCGTTTCGCAGCGAATGGATCGTCGAGTGCGATTGCCGGCAGCGCCAGGCGGCGGAAGCGGCGGAGCAACTGCTGCGCCATTACCCGAACATTACCGCCATCGTCTGCCACAAGGCGTCGGTGGCGCTCGGCGCCTATTTTGGCCTGGCGCGCAGCGGCCGCAGCATCGGTTCGGACGGGGTAGACGCCTACTACGGGCGGCAGGTGGCGCTGATCGGCTTCGGTGACGTGCCGGAGGCCGAACTGACCGAGCCTCCGCTGACCTTCGTCTCCAGCTCGGCGCGGGAAGTGGGGCGCAGCGCCGCCGCGCGCCTGCTGCAGCGCATCGGTGACGCCGACCTGCCGGCGCAGAACGTCATTCTGCCGCCGACGCTGATCCGGCGCGGTTCCGCCTAGCCCTGCCGCTGTTCCTCTTCCGCCTCCCGGCGGATCCAGCCGATAAAGGTTTTCATCGCCGGCGTCAGATCCCGCGATTTCAAATGGGTCAGCCAATAGGCGCCGAGCGCGGCCTCGGCGGCAAACGGCCGCTGCAGCGCGCCGGCGGCCAGTTCGCGGCGGAACATGCTGACCGGCGCCAGCGCCACGCCGTCGCACTGGATAGCGCCTTCCACCATCAGCCTTGACGAGTCGAACACCGGGCCGTTGATCCGCCACGGCGTCACCTGTGCCGCCGCGAACCAGCGCTCCCATTCATCCTTGCGGTAGGTGCGCATCAGCTGCTCGTGCTGCAGATCCTGCGGCGTGCGCAGGCGCGCGGCGACCGCCGGCGGGCAGAGCACCGTCAGCGGCGCGTCGAACAGCTTGATATTGCAGGTGGCGGGCCAGAGCCCTTCGCCGAAGCGGATGGCGAAATCCATGCCGTCGGCCGACAGATTGACCAGGTTGTTGTGGGTGAGCACCCGCAGATCGATAAACGGGTGCGCCGTGCGGAACGCCGCCAGCCGCGGCATCAGCCAGCCGACGGCGAAGGTGCCGACCACCGCCACCGTCAGCACCTCGTGGAAATGCCCGCCTTCGAACTGCTGCAGCACCGCCTCGATGCGGTCGAAGGCGTCGCTCAATACCGGCAGCAGCGCCTGGCCCTCTTCGGTCAGATCCAGCCCGCGCGGCAGGCGGCGGAACAGCTGAATGCCCAGCTGTTCTTCCAGCATGCGCACCTGCTGGCTGACGGCGGCCTGGGTGACGCGCAGCTCCAGACCGGCGCGGGTGAAGTTCAGGTGACGAGCGGAGGATTCGAACGCCCGCAGGGCGTTGAGGGGAAGTCGATTGCGCATTGTCGATAGCCATAAGTTTTTCTTTATGCTGGCTGAAATTATTATCGCTTGTCAACCCGGCGGCAAAATCCGATATTTGGCGCGGCTGCTCAGAGTGTCACGGCAGCCGTAAAGGAATGACATCATCAATCAGGGAAAGCGCCGTATATAACGCCAATAAAAACTTTTGGCCGCGGCCGATGCCCTGCAACCTAAGAGCTTCTATCATGACGAAAATGAACCGCCTGGCGGCCGCGCTGATCGCCGCACTGATCCTGCCGACCGCGCACGCCGCACAGCAGCAGGATATCGACGCCGTTATTCAGCCGCTGATGAAAAAATACGGCGTGCCGGGCATGGCGATCGCCGTGTCGGTCGACGGCAAACAGCAGATTTACCCGTATGGCGTCGCCTCGAAGCAGACTGGTAAACCGATCACCGAGCAGACGCTGTTTGAAGTGGGCTCGCTGAGCAAAACCTTCACCGCGACGCTGGCGGTCTATGCGCAGCAGCAGGGCAAGCTGTCGTTTAAAGACCCGGCCAGTCACTACCTGCCCGAGCTGCGCGGCAGCGCCTTCGACGGCGTCAGCCTGCTGAATCTGGCGACGCATACCTCCGGCCTGCCGCTGTTCGTGCCGGACGACGTGACCAACAACGCCCAGCTGATGGCCTACTACCGGGCCTGGCAGCCGAAGCACCCGGCGGGCAGCTACCGCGTCTATTCCAACCTCGGCATCGGCATGCTGGGCATGATCGCCGCCAAGAGCCTCGACCAGCCGTTTATCCAGGCGATGGAACAGGGGATGCTGCCGGCATTGGGCATGAGCCACACCTACGTGCAGGTGCCGGCGGCGCAGATGGCCAACTATGCGCAGGGTTACAGCAAGGACGATAAGCCGGTGCGGGTCAATCCTGGCCCGCTGGACGCCGAGTCTTACGGCATCAAGTCCAACGCCCGCGATCTGATTCGCTATCTGGACGCCAACCTGCAGCAGGTGAAGGTAGCGCAGCCGTGGCGCGACGCGCTGGCCGCGACGCACGTCGGTTATTACAAGGCGGGCGCGTTCACGCAGGATCTGATGTGGGAGAACTACCCGTATCCGGTGAAACTGTCGCGTTTGATTGAAGGCAACAACGCCGGGATGATCATGAACGGCACGCCGGCTACCGCCATCACGCCGCCGCAGCCGGAATTGCGCGCCGGCTGGTATAACAAAACCGGCTCCACCGGCGGTTTCTCCACCTACGCGGTATTTATCCCGGCGAAGAATATCGCCGTGGTGATGCTGGCCAACAAGTGGTTCCCGAACGACGATCGCGTCGAAGCGGCTTACCACATCATCCAGGCGCTGGAGAAGCGCTGACGGTCAGGGGCGTCGGCGAGGCGCCCCTACCACCGGTGCTGCCGTTCACGCCGCTCGCGCATGAAATCGATAAAGGCGCGCAGCTTGAGCGGCAGATGCTTGCCGGCGGGAAAGTAGATGAAAAAGCCCGACGCTTCGCTGGCGTAACCCGGCAGCACTTCCACCAGTTGCCCCTGCGCCAGCTCCTGCAACACCGTGCCCTGAAAACGCTGTGCGATACCCAGGCCCGCCAACGCGGCATCCTTGATCAGCCGATCTTCGTTAAAAATCAAACTGCCGCTGACGTCCAGCGCGCGTTCATCGTTGCCCAGGCTAAAATACCAGGGTTCCAGTTTGCCGCTGCCGGGGAAACGGTAGCGCAGGCAGTGGTGAGCAGGCAGATCGTCCGGCGTGGCCGGAACGCCGCAACGCGCCAGATAGTCGGGCGAGGCGACCAGCACCCGGCGCTGGCCGTTGTCGATCGGCACGGCGATCATGTCTTTTTGCAGCATGGCGTGCATGCGAATGCCGGCATCGAAACTGCCCAGCACCAGATCGGAAAAGCGGTCTTCGGTAAACAGCTCCAGCTGCACGTCGGGATAGCGCCGTTGAAATTCCGCCAGGTGCGGCATCACCAGCAGCGAGGCGGCCAGCTGCGGCAGCGTGATGCGCAGCAGGCCCGCCGGCTGTGCGCCCAGGGCGCGCACGTCGTCCGCCGCCACGTCGATCTGGCTCATCGCCGGCGACACCTTCTGATAGAACAACCGGCCCTCGTCGCTGAGGCGCACCGAGCGGCTGGTGCGGTGAAATAGCCGCACTCCCAGCTGATTCTCCAGCGCCTGAATGTTTTGCGACACCGCCGGCGGCGTGACGCCGAGCTGGCTGGCCGCGCGGGTAAAGTTGCCCAGGCGTGCGACGGCTTCGAAATAGGGCAGCAGCTGCAGGAGTGAACTCATCTATCAATAACCTGTGCTTAATGATTCATTAAATTATGCCTTATTTTAATTTATGACGAACCTTTTAGACTGATTTTACTTTCCATTCGCGAGATGAAAATCATGTCGGCAGAACAACGGGCGTTAACAGAACGGATCGCGGCGATCGATCAACAGGCGATGGCCGAAGGGCGCATCGTGGGTAGCGTGGTGCTGGTGGCGCGGCAGGGCGAGATTTGTTACGCCGGGGCGGCCGGCTATGCCGATCGCGAAGCGCGGCGGCCGATGCGGCGAGAAACGCAGTTCCGGCTGTCGTCGGTCTCCAAACCCTATACCACGCTGGCGGCGCTGCGCCTGATCGAACAGGGCAAGCTGAGCCTGGACGACGCGGTCAGCGAGTGGCTGCCGTGGTTTACTCCGGCGCTCGCCGACGGCCGGCGCCCGACGATCAAGATTCGTCATTTGCTGAGCCATACCGCGGGGCTGGACTACCGGCTGAACCAACCACCGGCGGGCGTTTATCATCAGTTGGGGATCCAGGACGGCGTGGAGCTGTCGACGCTGACGCTGGAGCAAAACCTGCGGCTGCTGGCGCAGGCGCCGTTGCTGTCGGCGCCGGGGGAGCGCTTCAACTATTCGCTGGCGATCGACGTGCTTGGTGCGGTGCTGGAACGGGTGACGGGCATGCCGCTGCCGCAGCTGTTTGTCGAATGGGTGGCGCAGCCGCTGGGGCTAGGCAATACCGCGTTCCATGCGACGGACGCCGCGAACCTGGCGACGCCGTATTACAACACCCCGCAAGGGCCGCAGCGCATGCATGAAGGCCTGCGGGTGGCACTGCCGAAGGAGATGGCGGGGGGCGAGGTGCTGTTTTCACCGATGCGGGCGCTCAACGCCGGGGCCTATCCTTCCGGCGGCGCAGGCATGGTCGGCGATGCCGACGACGTGCTGAAGCTGGTGGAGGCATTACGCAGCGGCGGGCAGGGCATTTTGCAGCCGGACACGGTGGCGTTGCTGCGCAGCCCGCACGTGGGCGCGCAGGCGCAAACGCAAGGGCCGGGCTGGGGATTCGGTTTTGGCGGGGCGCTGCTGGTGGACGCAGAAGCGGCGCAGACGCCGCAGCATGCCGGCACGCTGACCTGGGGCGGGGTTTACGGCCACAGCTGGTTCTTTGATCCACAGGCGCAGCTGAGCGTGGTGATACTGACCAACACCGCGTTTGAGGGCATGTGCGGCCGCTATCCGCAGCAGATCCGCGATGCGGTTTACGCGGCGTAAATAAAAAGGGCCCCGCAGGGGGCCCTTGATCAGGCTTTCAAACGCTTACTGCGCCGGTGCCGGAGCAGGTTGTGCATCCTGCGCCGGTTCGCCGTCTTCCGCCGGGGCGCCCAGCAGGCCGAACTGGCCGATGAACTCCTGCAGCGACATTTTGTTGCCGTTCAGGTCAACCTGATTGTCGGCATAGTGGAACGTGCTCGCGATCACGCCGTCTTTCTGGGTGGTCAGCTTGAACATCTGGCCCATGGCTGCCAGGCCCTGTACTTGCTGCTGCGCCAGTTTCTGCGCGTCTTCCTCATTGTAACCCTGCAACAGCGCGGTTTTCGCGGTCACTTCGGTGGCCATCGCTTCCGGAATGGTCAGGTTGATATCCAGCTTTTTAACCGCCTGCGCGATCAGCTGATCCGGCGATTGTGCCGGGGAGGCGGCCTTGCTCGGATCGGTCAGCGCCAGATCCAGCGTGAAGGTGCTCTCGCCCTTGCTGTTTTTCCAGCTCAGCGGTGCGATGCTGAGGCTCGGGTTGCCTTTCAGCAGCAGCGGCAGGTTCTTTTGCAGCAGTTCGGCGTTTTGCTGCTCATACACGGCCGGATCCAGGTTCTCGCCCTGTTGCAGCAGCGCCATGGTCTGGCGGTTGTAGCTGTCGGCGAAGTCTTTCAGCGCCTTGCCGTCGACGTTGTCGATTTTCAGCGCCAGCTTGCCGGCGCCGAAGTCGTTGCCCTGCACCTTGAGCGCGTCCATGGTGTAGTCGATCTGGCCGCCGATGTTGCTGCTGCCTTGCTCGCCGAACTTGCTCACCAGGTTGAAACCGTCCAACGCCACGGTATCTTTACCGTCGATCGTCAGTTTGAACTGCTTCAGCGTCATCGTCTGATCGCCGAGCTTCACGCCGAACTTGCTCTCGTTGCTGTTGCCTTTCAGGTTGAAGCCCTGGAAGGTGATCTGCTCGTTTTGACCGAATTCGTTCGGGCTGGCGAACACGATATTGTCGCTATTGGCGTCCAGCACGAATTTTTTCAGATCGCTGGACACGTCAGCGTTAATGGTGGCGCCGCTGAATTTCAGCGAAGACTTATCTTTTTGGTAGTCCAGCGGGATGATGTCGATGGCAGACGAGGTGTCCCCGCTGTAAGAGATGCGCGAATCGGCGGTAAACAGCGATTTGCCTTTGGTGGTGTCAAACAGACCTTTCACCGCCGGGGTATTTTCCAGCTCGGTATGCACCGACGCCATGCTCGGTAGCAGATTGAATTTTTTCAGCTGGGCGAAGGGGAACGGGCCGTGATCGATGGTTTCCAGGAACGCCACTTCTTCACCGGCTTTCAGCGCCGCGTTTTCACTGGTATCCGTGCCGTCGGAACGCAGCACATAACGCACTTTACTGCTGAACAGGCCGCGCTGGTAATTTTCATAGCTCAACTTCACGCCGGCTTTCGGCAGGTAAGCTTTCAGCTGGCCGTTGGCGTTGTCCACGACTTCGCCCATGTGCTGCTCGATCAGTTTCCCGGTGTACCAGGATGCCCCGGTCCATGCTGCGCCAAGAACCACAATGACGCTGACAGCGACTAACGATTTTTTCATAGCTCTGTTTCATCCTTTTTTCTTATCACCCTCCGTTGCGCGGGAGGGGCAAATAGGGGCCGACAAAAAACGCCCGCAGGCGTTTAATTGTGGGGGTAGCTCTCGCTTTCAGCAAGCAATTTGCTGAAATTTATCAACGGTTAGGTCAGCTGGTTATAAACCCTGGCGATGCGGCCGCTGCCGCTGACGTTGACCGGGGATTCGAAAGCCCCGATAAAGCAGGATTCGCCCGGTTTGAGCGTCAGGCGCTGCCCGGATTTTTCCAGCGTCGCTTCGCCGGCGACGCAGAACACGATGGCCGCGCTTCGCTGCGCCAGCGCCTGCGGTGCGGCGGTCAAATCGTGCAGCGAGAAGGCGAAATCCTCCACCGGGATCGGGAAGAACAGCTCGTTGCCGCGTTGCTCCGGCTGGGTCAGCAGGCCGGACGCCGGCTGTGGGCGGAACTGCAGGTTGGCCAGCAGCTCAGGCACGTCGATGAATTTCGGCGTCAGGCCCGCGCGCAGCACGTTATCCGAGTTGGCCATCACCTCCAGCGCCACCCCTTTCAGGTAGGCGTGCGGCGTTTCCGCGTACAGGAACATCGCTTCGCCCGGCGCGAGCTGCACCACGTTCAGCAGCAGCGGTGAGAACAGGCCGCTGTCGTCCGGATAAAAGCCGGCGATAAAGCGCACGGTATCCCAGGGCTCGCCCTGCTGGTTGTTGAGCGCGGCTTTCAGCACGCCGAGCGCCAGCGACTTTTGCTCGCCGCTCATGGTCAACAGGCTGGCGAACAGGGTGGACAGATGCGCGGTGTCCGGCTGCTGCAGGAAGGTGGCGATGTCGTGGTGCGCGCCGGCGATCGGCTGCAGCAGGGAAACGATATCGGTCAGTTCGCGAAAGCCGTTCATCGCCAGGAACGGCGTCAGGGCGAACACCAGTTCGGGCTTGTGATTGGGGTCTTTGTAATTGCGTTCGGCGGCGCTCAGCGGGATGCCTGCGGCGTTCTCTTTCGCGAAGCCGATCTCGGCCGCCGCTTTGCTCGGGTGGACCTGGATCGACAGCGGTTGATCGGCGCACAGCACTTTAAACAGGAACGGCAACTCGCCAAAGCGGCTGGCGACGTCGGCGCCCAGTTGCTTTGGCTGGTCTTCATCGATCAGCTCGCGCAGCGAACGCAGTGCGCCATCGGCGCCCGGCACGCGGGAAGGGCTCTTGGGATGGGCGCCCATCCACAGTTCGGCCATCGGCTGATTATCGGGGTTGGCGATGCCGTAAAGACGGGTCAGCGCATCGTGGCTGCCCCAGGCGTAATTCTGTACCGCGTTGGTCATTTTTTGCATGTCGATAAACGTCCTTCTGCGTCATTGCCGCACTGCATAGCAATAACTCACTGATTTTATAAGATTAACTTAATCTATGCCGACGACCATCATACGCCCGCGTCGGCGGGAAAAATCATGGGCGCGATCAAAATAACGCCGGATAACGTCGCGCCCGGCAACGGGCCAAAGTATAACGTGATAACGATCGGCGCCTCAAATGGCGCACTGGGCCTCAAGGCGGCCGTCAAAAGCCGCTAATCGATTATTCTTTGGGGCAATGGGGTTATTGCCGATAGCCCGGGCATCCTGCCTCATTATTTATTTTTCAGCATGTCAAAATATGTCGGCTGAATTTATTTTTTACCGTCTGAGCCATTCCCTTATTATTATTTTCGCGCTGCGCGGGGCGATCACACGCCGAGCTTAAACCGGCGCGCCAGACCTCTTTACCGTAAGGGCTAACGAGTCGATTTAACGAAACCAGAGGTCTGTTGCATGAAAAAACTGTTGTTGCTGTTGGGGCTTTGCACCGGCGCAGCCCAGGCGGCGGTGATTGTCACCTATCCTTACGCCGCGCCGCGCACCGTGGTGATCGCGCCGGCGCCGATTGTCGTTGCACCCGCGCCGGTCGTGCTTCCCGCCGCGATCGCGCCCGTGGCCCATCCGCTGGCGCTCACCGCCGGCGCGGTGGCGACCGGGGCCTATCGCCATAATGAACGGCAGGACGCCTACGACGAAATCAATCATCTGCAGCAGCAACGCATCGATGAGCTCAATCATTTACAGGCCCAGCGCATCAATAATTTTAATTCGCGTCATCCGCGTTAATCGTGACCCACGCTTGTATTCTCCGGGGCATGCCCGGCCGTTTATTTTGGCGCGGGTTAACCGGCGGCAAATAACCGCGTCATGCAGGAGTAAAAGAGATGAAACGTGCTGTGAGATAACTCTCTTAATGCGAATAGTTATTATGTCACTATACTGGGAGTGCGTGCCGACGGGGGGGAGCGCGTCGGCCTAACCCTACAATTTTAGGAATTATGCTAAGGAGACAATGATGGCAGGCGTTCGTATCGAAAAAGACTCTATGGGCCCCATCGAAGTACCGGCCGACAAGCTGTGGGGCGCGCAGACCCAGCGCTCGTTGGCGCATTTCCGCATTTCCTCCGAAAAGATGCCGACCGCGCTGATCCATGCGCTGGCGTTGACCAAGCGCGCCGCTGCGCAGGTGAACGTGGATCTGGGGCTGCTGCCGGCCGAGCGGGGCGCCGCCATCATCAACGCCGCCGACGAAGTGCTGGCGGACAGCCATGCCGATCAGTTCCCGCTGTCCATCTGGCAAACCGGTTCCGGTACCCAGACCAACATGAACATGAACGAAGTGTTGGCCAACCGCGCCAGCGAGCTGCTGGGCGGCGTGCGCGGTGAAGAGCGCAAGGTGCACCCGAACGACGACGTCAATAAAAGCCAGAGCTCCAACGACGTGTTTCCCACCGCGATGCACGTGGCGGCGGTGATTGCGCTGCGCGAGCACCTGATCCCCGAGCTGAAAGTGCTGCACAAGACGCTGAGCGACAAGGCCGAAGCCTACCGCGACATCGTCAAAATCGGCCGCACCCACCTGCAGGACGCCACGCCGCTGACCCTGGGGCAGGAGATCTCCGGCTGGGCGGCGATGCTGGCGCACAACCTGAAGCACATCGAAGACAGTATCCCGCACATCGCCGAGCTGGCGCTGGGCGGCACGGCGGTTGGCACCGGCCTGAACACCCATCCTGAGTACGCGGTGCGCGTGGCCAAAGCGCTGGCGGAGTTGACCCATCAGCCGTTCGTCACCGCCCCGAACAAGTTCGAAGCGCTGGCGACCTGCGACGCGCTGGTGCAGGGGCATGGCGCGCTGAAAGGGCTGGCGGCTTCGCTGATGAAGATCGCCAACGACGTGCGCTGGCTGGCGTCCGGCCCGCGCTGCGGCATCGGCGAGATTTCGATCCCGGAGAACGAACCGGGCAGCTCCATCATGCCGGGCAAAGTCAACCCGACCCAGTGCGAGGCGATGACCATGCTGTGCGCCCAGGTGCTGGGCAATGACGTGGCGGTGAACATCGGCGGCGCTTCCGGCAACTTCGAGCTGAACGTGTTCCGCCCGATGGTGATCCACAACTACCTGCAGTCGATTCGGCTGCTGGCCGACGGCATGCAGGGCTTCAACGAGCACTGCGCGGTGGGCATCGAACCGAACCGAGATCGCATCACCCAGCTGCTGAACGAATCGCTGATGCTGGTGACGGCGCTCAACACCCACATCGGCTACGACAAGGCGGCGGAAATCGCCAAGAAAGCGCACAAGGAAGGACTGACGCTGAAAGCCGCGGCGCTGAAGCTCGGCTACCTGACCGACGCGCAGTTCGACGAGTGGGTGCGGCCGGAAGCGATGGTCGGCAGCATGCAGAAATAATCACGTCATGTTCAAACGGGGCGCGTTTGCGCCCCGTCTTTTCAAGCCAATCTCTCCAGCACCGACAACAGCGCCTGCGGCTCAGGCCGCCGGGTGTAATCGGCGTGCGCTTCGGCATAGGCGATACGGCCATCGCGGGCGATGACGAACCGCGCCGGCAGCGGCAGCGTCCAGCTATCATCCTGGTTGAACTGCGCCAAATCGAGGCCGAGCCGCTGTTGATACAGGGCGATCAGCGCGTCCGGCAGGCGGTAACGCAGGCCGAATTGGGCCGCCAGACGGTTGCCGGCATCGCTGAGCAGCGCAAAGGTGAGATCGTGATCGCGCATGGCCTGGCGGTTATGCACCGCGCTCTGCGGCGAAACGGCCACGAGCTGCGCGCCGTACTGCGTGATGGCGGGCAATGCGGCCTGCAGGGCCTGCAGATCGAGCGTACAGTAGGGGCACCAGATCCCGCGATAGAAACTGACGACCAGCGGGCCCTTCGCCAACAGCGCCGCGGAGGAACATGGCCGGTTTTCGCCGTCCGACAGGGTAAAGTCGGGCGCGGCGTCGCCGACCCTCAGGGCGCGTTCGGCGATGCCGGCAGCGATCTGCGTTTGGATCGCCTTACGCATCAGCGCGTGCTCTTGTTCTGTGAGTGTGAACGGCAGTTGGCCGGATTCGAACTCCGCTTTGAAGGCATCGAGTTTGTCTTGCAGTGTCATGCGTTCTCCTGACGGGAGTGAGGGTTGCGCTCATCTTGCCCATTCCTGAATGGCGCGTGTAGACTGCAATAAATGCTAACCGTTATTCCAGTAAGGAATGCTATGGGCAAGTTTGCCGATTACGAAACCTATGCCTGCGTTTACGAGAGCGGTTCCTTTACCGCAGCGGCGCGGCGGCTGCACGTGGGGCAGCCGGCGGTCTCGAAAGCGGTGGCGCGGCTGGAACAGCAGCTCGGCACACGCCTGATGCTGCGCTCGACCCACGGCCTGCAGCCGACGGATGCGGGGCAGCAGCTGTATCAACGCACTCGGCGTATCCTGAACGAGCTGGCGGAGACGGAAGCGCTGGTGCAGAACGCCGGCGAAACGCTGAGCGGCCGGCTGCGGGTCGCCTCGGCGGCGGTGTTCGCCCGCATCGTTCCCTTGCCTGATTTGACGGCGTTTATGCGTGCCAACCCGCGTTTGAGCATCGATCTGCTGCTGGATGACGGCAACCTGTCGTTGATTGAAGAGGGCATCGATATTGCCCTGTGTATCGGCGAGCTGGAAGATTCCGGCTTTACCGCCCGTAAACTGGGTGAGGTAAAGCAATGTGTGATCGGCACGCCCGGCTATTTTGCCGCCGCCGGCATGCCGCAGCGGCCGGAAGATCTGTTGCAGCACGAGCTGGTGATTTACCACCGCCGTGGTGGCGGCGAGCACTGGCGCTTCAGCCGCGAAGGAGAACAGCGCGCGCTGCGGCTGCCGGGGCGCATGCGGGTCAATGCGGCGGAGTGCGTGCGCGAGCTGGTGTTGGCGGGATTCGGGCCCACTATCGCCAGCGAAGGCATGTTCCGCAGCGAGCTGCAAAGCGGGGCGGCGATCGCGGCATTAGCGGACTGGCAGCTGCCGCCGCTGGCGCTGTGGGCGGTGTTCCCCGGCGGTCATTTCGTCTCGGCCAAGGCGCGGGCCTTTGCCGACTTTGTCCAAACTGCGTTATGCAGGGAGCCGTGATATGTCGCGCACACAACGTTTACTCGATCTGATGCAGCTGCTGCGCGGCCACCGTTATCCAGTGGCGGGCCATGCGCTGGCGCAAACGCTGGGCATCAGCATGCGCACGCTGTACCGCGATATCGTTACGCTGCAGCAGCAGGGGGCGGAGATCGTCGGCGAGGCGGGCGTCGGCTATGTGCTGCGGCCCGGCTTTATGCTGCCGCCGCTGATGTTCTCGCAGGCAGAGACAGAGGCGCTGGTGCTGGGGATGCGCTGGGTCAGCCGCCGCGGCGACAGCCAGCTGGCGAGCGCGGCGGGCCAGGCGCTGGCCAAGATCGCCGACGTGCTGCCGCCGGCGCTGCGGGAGGAGCTGGAGGCCAACACGCTGTTGATCGCGCCGGTTCAGGCGCCGCCGGTGGCGGATGCGATGCGGGTGCTGATCCGTGACACCATCCGCCGCGAGCGCAAGCTGCATATCGACTATCTCGATCTGGCGGGGCAGCGCAGCGAACGCCTGCTGTGGCCCTTTGCGCTGGGTTTTTTCGACCAGTTCCAGATGCTGGTCGCCTGGTGCGAGCTGCGTCAGGCGTTTCGCCATTTTCGCCTCGATCGCATTCAGGCTGCTACGCCTTTGGAACAGCGCTATCCGCGCGGCCGGCGGCTGCTGCTGAAAGAGTGGCGCCTCAGCGAGGGCATTGCGGAGCAATAGCGGCACGCTGCTGCCATAAACTGTCAGTCGCACCCCTTAGTCTGTGCCTATCGGGAACCGGCCGGTTCCCATCACCCAGAGGACAGACCGATGACCCTTCCCAGCATGACCCTGCTTTACGTCGACAACCCGCTGAACAGCGCTGCCTTTTATCAACGTTTACTGGGACAGGCGCCGGTAGAGCTTTCCCCCGGCTTCGCCCTGTTCGTGCTCAACAACGGCTTCAAGCTGGGGATGTGGGCCAAACAGGGGGTAAAACCTACGGCGACCCTGACCGGCGGCGGCGGTGAACTGGGCTTTTTGTGCCAGGATCCGCAAGAGGTCGAGGCGCGCTATAACCAGTGGCGCGAACTCGGGCTGCCGATTGAGCAAACGCCGACCGAGATGGAGTTCGGTTACACCTTCGTGGCGCGAGATCCGGACGGCCATCGCCTGCGGGTGTATGCCCTCAGCGAGTAGCGTCGTCGGTATACAGGTGCAGGCGCGGCACCAGCAGCCGCAGCGGCCGGGCGTCGGGTTTGTAGCGGTGTTTCACCGCGTCGACGTCGTAGTTGAGCAGCTCGCCAATCTTCGGCACTGTGGCGCCGCTCTCGGCCTGACACAGGGCGATCAGCGGCAGCGGGCAGGGGTGTTGCACCTGTTTTTGCTGCTGCTGATACCACACCCGGGCGATTGGCTGCACTTTGACCGGCCGCTTGATTTTCAGCGTCGCGTGTTGCGGCAGGCGGCTGACGTCGTCTATCTCGCGGCTGACCAGGGCAGCCCACTGTTCACGGCTGTGCGGCGGCACTGCACGGCCGGCTTTCAGGCTTTTCTCCAGCTGCGCCAGGATGTCGTCCCGCTTGACGTTTTTGATGATGTGCTTGTTGGCCCAGCCGAAGCGCACGGAGTCGGGATTGGTCAGGGCGGTGAGGGTGCGATAGGCGCTGAGGGTAATCAGCCCGTGCAGATGGGTGTGCACGAACTCGAAACGCTGCTCCGGCGCCAGGCCGGAATCGACGGTGATAATCTGTTCCAGTTCGCCCTTCAGTCGGTTGATGAGCGCCAGCTGCGTTTGCAGCGCCTGATACTCCGGCTGTTCCACCGCCAGGCAGATGACGCCGGGCAGGCGCACGGCGGCCTTGCTGCTGACATTCTCCCGGTTATGGTGGATGAATAGCCGCTGATAATGCTCCAGCGCCAGATCGCGCGCTGCTTGCCCCACATGTTGTTCGACCGCGATATGCGAGATAGCCTGATGCTCCTGACCTTTTTCAACCTCCGGCAGGCTGAACACCCGCGCCGCCAGCAACCGCAGCGGGGCGATCTGCTGCTGCAGCGCGCCGAGCGCCTGCTCCAGCTCGGTAAAGCAGGCGTTCATCCGGCCAATTACATCGTATCTGCTCATCGCATGCTCCTATATTAGTTACAACATACTATAGAAGAGTGGCGGACTGGGGGCAACATCGGCCCCTGAGCCGACGGCAGCTTCACCGGCCACCCGGCTTACCAGCGGAAAATGCGCCATAGCGGCCTCTACGGCAGGGCACGTAATACACCCGGTATGCGTAGTGTTTTGATTCATTGATGGATTTTCTCCTGTTTGTTTGCGTTTTGTTTAATCCATTTTCCGATCGCCGTTGTCCAATCACTGGAACAAACAGAATGGCAGGACGCTATGAGCCCTTGGGGTTATCTTTTCTTCTGTCATTAACGGGTGCTTTAAACGGAGGTTCACTGTGGATATTAAACAGAAAGTCAAAAACATGACGCTGGAAGAGAAGATCGGGCAAAAAATCATGCTGGATTTTCGCTACTGGGATCGGAACGGTAGCAGCAATCAGGATATGACCGTCCCCGATGAAGCCATTGGCAAGCTGATCGCCGATAACCACGTGGGTGGGGTGATCCTGTTCGCCAATAATCTGAAAGACGAGCAGCAGATCAAAACGTTGACGGCCTGGTATGCCGCGATGAAAACGCACGCCGGCATTCGCCTGTTTATCGGCACGGATAACGAAGGCGGTAACGTTTTTCGGCTGCCGCGCGGCGACTATGCCTCTTTCCCCGGCAATATGGCGCTGGCGGCGGCGATTGAGGGCGGTGCGGATAAACAGCTCGCCGTTGAACAGGGCAAGCTGATGGCCCAGGATATGCGCGCGTTGCATATCAATACCAACTTTGCCCCGGTCGTGGACGTCAACACCAACCCGTTCAACCCGGTGATTAACGTTCGCGCCTTCAGCGATGATAAGAATACCGTTTCTCGTCTGGCAGAGAAAATGGTGGCGGGCATGAAGCACCAGGGGCTGATCACCGCATATAAACACTTCCCCGGCCATGGCAGCACCTCCACCGACTCGCATACCGGTTTGCCGCGCGTCGATCGCACGCGGGAAGAGGCTTTTGCCATCGATATCGCCCCTTACAAGCAGGCCATCGATCGCTGCGCGGCGCCGGACATGGTCATGACCGCGCATATTCAGTATCCGGCATTGGATAACCGCCAGATAGATACCCGCAGCGGTGAAAAAATCACGGTGCCGGCCACCATGTCGCATGAAATTCAGACCCAGATCCTGCGCAATGAATTGGGGTATGCGGGCGTAACGATTTCAGATGCGCTGGATATGGGCGCGATTGCCGAGCATTTCAGCCAGCAAGCGGCGGCTGAAAACGTCTTTGCCGCCGGGGTGGATATTGCTTTGATGCCTGTCAGCATCGCCTCGCCGGCCCAGGCGAGCCTGCTACCGGCGTTGATCCGGTACCTTGCGGACAGAGTGAAAACGGGGCATCTCAGCGAGGCCGATATCGATGCCTCGGTCGAGCGAATTTTGCGCCTGAAATTACGCCATAGCCTGATGGACCATAGCGATAGGCCGTGTTCCAACGACGTTGCGTCGTCAGCGCACAAGCTGGAAAAATGCATCGCCGATCGTTCCATTACCGTGGTGATCAACCGCCACAGCCTGTTGCCGTTAAAGGACAAGGCGCTGCGCTACTTTATTCTGACGCCGTGGGGCGAGCAGGCGAACGGCATTGCGCGCGTGATGGCGCAAGAGGGGTATCAGAACGTCGTTGCCGCGAAGGAAACGGAACTGAGCGACGCCCAGGTTAGGGAACATATTGCCGGCTGCGACGTGTTCTTGCTCGGAACCCTCTCAACCCGCTTTACGCCGGCTGAACAGGATGGGGTCGTTACCTCCGCAACCGGAGCGAGCAATGACAGCAGCCCTTATCCGGGCTGGTTGAAATACGCCGCCGAGCAGGGGAAGAAACGCGTTCACCTCTCACTGCGCGCACCTTACGATATCGTGAACTATGCCGCCGAGGTGGAGGCGGCCGTCGCCACCTACTCCTACTACGGTTATGACAGCGGCGTGTGGCGTGGCCCTTCGATGGTCTCTTTGGCGCAGGTGCTGACGGGTAAAATCAAACCGCAGGGCAAATTGCCGGTCAACACCTGGCATGACTACGATGTGGAAACCAATACGGGCAAGGTGGCGTTCCCTCGCGGCACGGGGCTGAGCTGGTAATGGGATAAGGACACCGGCGTCGTCTGAACAGGGCGACGCCGGCAGCGAAATAGCACTGACAAATCGGGGCGTTTCTTGCTCTGCACGCAACGACATGGGATAACCGTCACTCACGGAAGGAGAACCAGAATGCCGACAGGCGCAACAAAATTAGGCGGATGGCTGTTGATGGCCGCCATGCTGGGCGTGAGCGGGTGCGCCAAGCCGCCCGAACCGGAGAAGCCCCCGCAACCGACGCCGCCGATAACACCGATGCGGGGCATCTGGCTGGCCACGGTCATTGGCCTGGATTGGCCGCCGGCGGCCTCCCTGAAAGCGGAAACCGCGCAAGAGCGGGTTCGCCTGCAGAAACAGGGGCTGACGGACGCGCTGGACGAGATGGTGAAAACCGGGATTAACGTGGTGTATTTTCAGGTTAAACCGGACGGCACGGCCCTGTGGCGCTCAAATATCTTGCCCTGGTCAGAAGTCTTGACCGGCACCGTGGGCCAGGATCCGGGTTACGATCCGCTGGCCTTTATGCTGCAAGAAGCGCACCGCCGCGGCATCAAAGTGCATGCCTGGCTGAATCCCTATCGGGTTTCTATGAATACCCGCCCACAAACGATTGACGCACTTAATCATACGCTGCAGTCGCCGCCGGCCAGCGTCTATGCGCTGCATCCCGACTGGATTCGCACCGCCAACGAGCGCTTCGTGCTCGATCCCGGTCTGCCCGACGTGCGCAACTGGATCACCAGCGTGGTGACCGAAATTGTCAAAAACTATGAGGTCGACGGCATTCAGTTTGACGATTATTTCTATTACGAAACGCCGCAATCGCCGCTGGATGATGAACGAACGTATCGCGCATACGGCAAAGGGTTTGCAGACAAAGCCGCCTGGCGCAGGGACAACACGCTGCAATTGATAAAACAGGTTTCAGCCACCGTGCGAGCCTTGAAGCCCGCGGTGGCGTTTGGCGTCAGCCCGGCGGGCGTCTGGCGAAACCAGGCGGACGATCCTGCCGGCTCGGCGACGCGGGCCGGCGCGCCATCGTACGATACGGCCTATGCCGATACGCGCCAGTGGGTCAAACTGGGGCTGCTCGATTACATCGCGCCGCAGCTGTATTGGCCTTTTGATCGTGAAATTGTCCGCTACGACGTGCTGGCCCACTGGTGGGCCGAGGTGGTGAAAGGTACGCCGGTTCGGCTCTATGCCGGGGTGGCGTTGTATAAAGTGGGTACGCCTGCCGCCAGCGAGCCGGCCTGGACCGTCGACGGCGGCGTTCCCGAGCTGAAAAGGCAGCTGGATCTCAACGAGAGCCTGCCGGGGATGGGGGGAACCATCCTGTTCCGGCAACGTTATTTGGCTGAGCCGCAAACGGACAAGGCGGTGGAGTACCTGCGCACCCGCTGGAAAACCGGCCAATAATCACAGGCACTGGCATGACGAGCCGCGGCAAACCACCGCGGCTTTTTCTTTTCAGAGGCGGGCCGCTTCCGGCAGGCGCTTCAGGTAATGCACCACCAACAGCGCCAGCAGCAGCATCAGGCTGATGAACGCCGCCACGCCATTCCAGCCGAAGCTGTGCCAGAACACGCCGCCGAGGGTGCCGGCTACGCTGGAGCCAACGTAATAACAGAACAGATACAGCGACGACGCCTGGCCTTTGGCGCGGCGCGCGCGGCGGCCGATCCAGCTGCTGGCCACCGAGTGGGCGGCGAAGAAACCGGCGGTGAACAGCATCATGCCGATAAAGATAGCCGGCACCTGCGGCAGCGCGGTAATCAGAATCCCGATCAGCATAATCACGATCGAGGCCAGCAGCACCGGGCCGCGCCCGAAGCGTGAGGTGAGCGCGCCGGCCTTGGGCGAGCTGTAGGAGCCGGTGAGGTATACCACCGACAGCAGGCCGACAATCGCCTGGCTCAGGTGGTAAGGATCTGCCAGCAGGCGATAGCCGATGTAGTTGAACAGGGTGACGAAGCTGCCCATCAGCAGGAAACCTTCCGCGAACAGCAGCGGCAGGCCCTTATCGTGCCAATGCAGCTTGAAGTTGATCAGCAGGGTGCGCGGGCGCAGCGAGCTGGCGCGAAAATGCCGCGAGGCGGGCAGGATGCGCCAGAACATGCAGGCGGCGGCGAGGGCGAACAGGCCGATGACCCCGAGCGATACGCGCCAGGAGAAGAAGTCGGTCAACACCCCGGTCACCAGGCGGCCGCTCATGCCGCCGATCGAGTTGCCGCTGATGTACAGCCCCATTGAGAAGGCGACGAAGCTGGGGTGGATCTCTTCGCTGAGGTAGGTCATGCCGACCGCCGCCACGCCGCTCAGCGACAGGCCGATCAGCGCGCGCATCAGCAAAATGCCGTGCCAGCTGGTCATAAAGGCGCAGATCAGCGTGCATACCGCCGCCAGTAGCAGCGCTACCACCATCACCGACTTGCGGCCAATGGCGTCGGACAGCGGCCCGGTGAACATCAGGCCGATCGCCAGCAGACCGGTGGAGACCGAAAGCGACAGGCTGCTTTCCGCCGGCGATACGCCGAAATCTTGTGACAGCACCGGCAGAATCGGCTGCACGCAGTAGAGCAGCGCGAAGGTCGCCAGCCCGGCGGAAAACAGCGCCAGCGTCACGCGCATAAACTGCGGCGTGCCGCGTTCGATATAGGGGAGTTTGTTGTTGAGGGTGGAGCGTTTTACTTTTGGCGCAGCGGCCGCGTCATCGTTGGCGGCCAGCGTCGACGGCATCGCGGCCGCAGAACGCACAGGGGTTGTCACAGCGTTTCCTTACCGAACTTCGGGGAGATAAACAGACACTTTACAGATAACAAAATGATAGGGAACGGCGAGTTTTTTGTCTAATATATTAATAATTAAAATTAAGATGTTTTAAATATGAATATCGAACTGAGACACCTGCGTTACTTTATCGCCGTGGCGGAAGAGCTGCATTTTGGCCGCGCCGCCGAACGGCTGCGGATCTCCCAGCCGCCGCTCAGCCAGCAAATCCAGGCGTTGGAAGAGATGGTCGGCGCGCGGCTGCTGGCGCGCAACAACCGCAACGTCAGTTTGACCCAGGCCGGGGAGATGTTCCTCAAAGAAGCCTATCAGGTGCTCGATCAGGTCGGGCGGGCGGCGGAAAAGGCGGCGCGTCTGGATCGCGGCGAGCTGGGGGAAATGACCATCGGCTTTACCTCTTCCGCGCCCTTCATCGGCGTGGTGTCGCGCAGCCTGCGCGCTTTCCGTCAGCAGTCTCCGCAGGTGCATATCAAAATGCGCGAAATCAACACCAAACAGCAGATCGAGCCGTTGCTGAACGGTGAGCTGGATCTGGGGGTAATGCGCAACACGCGGCTGCCGGAGGCGCTCCACTACCAGCTGCTGCTGCGTGAACCGCTGGTGGCGGTGGTGCCGGAAGGGCATCCGCTGGCGGAAACGCCCGGCGGCGCGCTGCGTTTCCAACATCTGGCGCAGGAGCCGTTCGTGTTCTTCTCGCGCGAAGTGGGCACCGCGCTGTACGACGAAATACTGCTGTTGCTCGGCAAGGCCGGCATTACCCCGTACATCACCCAGGAAGTGGGGGAAGCGATGACCATCATCGGGCTGGTCTCCGCCGGGTTAGGGGTGTCGATTCTGCCGGCCTCATTTGCCCGGGTGCGGGTGGACGGCGTGCGCTATTTGCCGCTGGCGGAGCCGGACGCCACCACCGAAGTGTGGCTGGTGCATCACCGCCGGCGGCCGCTGACCGCCGCCGCGCAGGCGCTGATGGCGTTGATGCTGAAATGACGTTGAGCTTGGGCAAATAAAAATCAATTCACGCTGAAATTGCGAGGAATTTGTGCAGCAAATCACATAACGAATCAAATAGTTGACGCTGTATGACAAAAGCCCCACCATAACCCCTAGTCTTTATTTAGAAGCGCGAAAAATAGTAGGAGCAGGTTTGTGATTGCGGTTGGGCAGCCTGGGCATATCGATCAAATCAAACAGACCAATGCGGGGGCGGTTTATCGGCTAATCGATCAACTGGGCCCGATTTCGCGCATCGAACTGTCAAAACGCGCGCAGCTGGCGCCCGCCAGCATCACCAAGATCGTGCGCGAACTGCTGGAAGCCCATCTGGTCAAGGAAACCGAGTACCAGGAAATCGGCAGCCGGGGCCGCCCGGCGGTGGGGCTGGTGCTGGACACCGAGGCCTGGCACTACCTTTCTGCCCGCATCAGCCGCGGCAGCATCACGCTGGCGCTGCGCGATCTCAGCAGCAAACTGGTGGTTGAGGAGCAGCTGCCGCTGGCGGCCGAACATCCTGAACCGTTGCTGAAACGCATCCTGACCGAAGTCGACCAATTCTTTATCCGCCACCAAAGCAAGCTGGAGCGGCTGACGGCGATCGCCATCACGCTGCCGGGCATGATCGACGTGCAGTCCGGCGTGGTGCATCGCATGCCGTTTTACGACGCGCTGGAGATGCCGCTCGGTCCGGCATTGGAAACCCGCACCGGCCTGCCGGTTTACCTGCAGCACGATATCAGCGCCTGGACCATGGCCGAGGCGCTGTACGGCGCCTCGCGCGGCAGCCAGAACGTCATTCAGGTGGTGATCGACCACAACGTCGGTGCCGGGGTGATCACCGGCGGCCATGTGCTGCACGCCGGCAGCCACAGCGTGGTGGAGATCGGCCACACCCAGGTCGATCCCTACGGCAAACGCTGCTACTGCGGCAACCACGGCTGTCTCGAAACCGTGGCCAGCATCGAAAACATGCTGGAGATCGCCCAGCAGCGGCTGAGCGGCTCGATGAGCTCCAGCCTGCACGGCGCGCCGCTGACCGTCGAATCGCTGTGCGACGCCGCGCTGGCGGGCGATCAGCTGGCGCGGGACATCATTCTCGGCGTTGGGCACAGCGTGGGGCGCATTCTGGCAATCATGGTCAACCTGTTCAATCCGGAGAAGATCCTGGTGGGCTCGCCGCTCAACCGCGCGGCGGAGATCCTGCACCCGGCCATCGCCTCCTGCATTCGCCAGCAGGCGCTGCCGACCTACAGCGAGCAGGTCAAGGTCGAATCCACGCAGTTCTTCAATAAGGGCACCATGCCCGGCGCGGCGCTGGTGAAAGAGGCGCTGTACAACGGTTCGTTGCTGGTACAGCTGCTGCAGGGCTAACATCAGAACTTCTTATTAATTCCGCAAAAGATTGAGCTACCTCAAGCCCCTATGGGGGCGCATCCCCTAGAATTTTTCCGAAAGACTTCTTCGCCGCCGATGCGGCGACACATTGTTAACGGGGCATTCTGGGGCATTTTATTCATGTTGAAGCGTTTATTTGTGACAGGCACGGATACCGACGTCGGTAAAACCGTGGTTTCCCGCGGGTTGATGCAGGCGCTGGCCGCCGAGGGCCGTTCGGTGGCCGGCTACAAGCCGATCGCCGCACGCTGCCAGGAAACCAGCGAGGGCATCCGCAATAAAGACGCTTTGGTGTTGCAGGCATCGTCAACCCTGCCGCTGTCCTACGAGGAGATCAATCCCATCACCTGCCTGGATGAGGTGTTTCACGCGCATGCGACCGAGGACATCAACTATGGCGTGATGAGCAGCGGTCTGCGGGATCTGTCCGCCAAAGCCGACACGGTGGTGGTGGAAGGCAGCGGCGGTTGGCGGGTGCTGATGAACGATCTGCGGCCTTACGCCGAGTGGGTGGTGCAGGAACAGCTGCCGGTGGTGCTGGTGGTGGGCATCAAGCTGGGCTGCGTCAGCCACGCACTGCTGACCGCGCAGTCGATCATCAACGACGGCCTGCCGCTGCTGGGCTGGGTGGCCAACCGCATCAACCCGGGGTTGGCGCACTATGCCGAAACCATCGCGGCGCTGCAGCAGCGCATTCCCGCGCCGCTGCTGGGTGAAATTCCCTATTTGCCACGCGCGGAGCAGCGCGAGCTGGCGCACTACCTCGATATTTCCACGCTGCTGTAAGCTCGCTCAAGCGCACAGCGCCGCCAACAGCCGGGCGGCAATCAGCAGGCCCAGCCCATACACCGTGTGGGTGAGCAGGCTAAGGAGCCGCGCTTTTCGCGGGTAGGCGGTTTTCGCCGCCGCCACGCCAAAGCCCAGCGCGGGCTGCATCACCAGAAACGGCGCCGCCAGGCTCAGCCAGCCGCTCAACAGCGCGATGAGCGGCTCCGGCGCCGCATACCACCCGATGCCCGCCAAACCGATCGGGATAAAGGCAAACGCGATGCCGATGGCGTAATGCAATATCCAGCCGATTTCTCTCTCCCCCCGGCGCGGCGGCGCCGTAACGATGGTGGCGTGAAACCAGCGGCCGTCGAACATGCCGAGAAACCAGCGGCCCACCAGCGCATAATTGAGGGAAGGGATGCCGAAGCGCCGCCTCAGCAGCAGCGCCCACAGATCCATGCAGAGGGTGGCGCCAACGCCGGTTAACAGGATGCGCACTAACAGATCGGGGGTCATTGGGGTGTCCTTGGCTCAGTGACGTGATAATGTGCGCACAGTGTGCAACTTAAAGTCGGCTTCAAGTCAATGGCAAAAGAACTGGATATCGGCGCGGTGGCGCGCCTGAGCGGGATCGCGCCTTCCGCGCTGCGGCATTACGAGAAGAAAGGGCTGATCGCGTCGATAGGCCGCCACGGTTTGCGTCGCCAATACGCCGCCGGCGTGCTTGACCAACTGCGGCTGATCGCGCTGGCGCGCCTGGCCGGTTTTACGCTGGACGAGATGAGCGCCTTGTTTGACGAACGGGGCAAGATAGCGCTCGATCGCGGGCTGCTGGCTGCACGAGCGGATGAGCTGGATAGCCATATCCAGCGCCTGGTGCAGGTGCGCGACGGGTTGCGCCACCTGGTTGATTGCCCTGAGCCCGAGCACCTGCAGTGCCCGCAGTTCAGGAAAATCCTGCAGCAGGGCGAGTTCTAAGCCTCGCGTTTGGGCGGCGGCGCCGAATGATACACCGACACCGGCCGCAGGCCGCGCGACACGGTGGTGGCGATCACGCACGAGAGCAGAATGCCGGGCAGCAGCGCGTATTCGCCGGTCATTTCAAATACCATCAGCGCCGCCATGATCGGCGCATGGGTGGTGGCGGCCAGCAGGGTAGCCATGCCGGTCAGCGCCAGCAGCAGCGGCACCGCCGTATCCATGCCCGGCCACAGGCCAAACAGCTGACCGATGATCGAACCGAGCGCGGCGCCGACGAACAGTGTCGGGGTGAAGACCCCGCCCGGCGCGCCCGACCCGCTGCTGGCCAGGATCGCCAACAGTTTGCACACCAGGATCGCCCCCAGCAGCAGCACCCCCGGCGGCGCGATCAGCAGCGCCTGCACCACGCTGTAACCGTTGCCCCATACCTGCGGGAACAGCAGCGAAAGCAGCCCGACGATCAGGCCGCCCAGCGCCAGCTGCAACGGCGGCTTCAACCGCAGCGAGCGGAAGGCATGGCCGGAGGCGGTCATCAGCCATAAAAACAGCGGCCCGCCGGCGCCGGCCACCACGCCGACCAGCGCCATCAGCAGGTATTGCGTCGGCAAGGGAGCCGCGAGCGGCGTCACCATATAGAGCGGCGCCTGGCCGCCGTTGAGCAGGTTGGTCATCAGCAGGGCGCTGACCGCGGCGATCACCACCGGGCCGAGCGAGGCCAGCATCAGGGTGCCGAACAGGATCTCGGCGATAAACAGGCTGCCCGCCAGCGGCGCATGATAGGCGCTGGCCATCCCGGCGGCGGCGGCGCAGGCCACCCACAGTTTCCACTCTTTCTCGTGCGTAAAGCGCTGAGCGAACAGTGAGCCCACCAGCGCCGCCAGCAGGATCATCGCGCCTTCGCGGCCGATGGCGCTGCCGCTCGACACCACCAGCAGCGACGCCAGGCACTTCACCAGGCTGGCGCCGGTGTCCAGCTTGCCGTTGCCGGTCTCGATCGCTTCCATATAGTCGGTGGGCGCCGCCGGGCGCTGGTGGCGGTAGCGCTGGTGAATATACAGCAGCAGGCCAGCCGCCAGGCCGCCCAGCGCCGGAGTGAGGGCGCGCCGCCAGCCGGGCAGCGCGGCGGCGGCGGCCACCAGGCTGCCGTCGGCATTGCCGAGCAGCAGCCACTCGAGGCCAATCATCGAACGGTGGAACAGCCACACCGCCAGAGCGGCGGCGACGCCGATGAACACGGCGATAAACAGGCTGCGCAACAGGGCGCGATAGTGGTGCAGGTGGACCAATCTTTTCATGCGTGGGCGGCGTCGTGAGAAAAATCAAAGGGTCATCAGCGCATTGTGCTTGGCGCTCCGGCCGATGACCAGTGAATCTTTAGCAAACTGCGGCGTGGGCGGGGCGGTGAGCGCCCCTGAGTGAGTTATTGCGGCGTCAGCACCCGGCGCGTGCGGCCGGAGCTGAGGTAGTCGGCGATGTAATCCTGCGAGATTTCGCCGCTGTAGCGGCCGTCTTCATCGACGATCGGCATCCAGGAGGTGTTGTGCTCGTACAGCTTCGACAGCACCACGCGCAGGTTCTCCTCCGCACGGGCGGTGACGCGGAAACGGTGCAGACTGTCGGCGCAGACGCCCGGCGCGCCGCGCGCCTCACGGCGTTTGACGTACCCCAGCGGCTTGCCGTCGGCGTCCACCACCGTCACCGAGCGGGCGTCGATATCGTCCATTAACCCAAACGCTTCCACTAGCGGCGTCTCCCGCCGCACCGTCACCGTTTCCTGCCGATCGGCCACGTCGCCGGCCTGCACCAGCAGCAGGCGCTTCAGCGTGCGGTCCTGGCCGACAAAGGAGGCGACAAAGTCGTTCGCCGGCCGCGCCAGCAGCTCATCGGCGCTGGCGTTCTGTACGATTTTGCCCTGGCGGAACACCGCGATGCGATCGCCGAGCTTCAGCGCTTCATCGATGTCGTGGCTCACCAGCATCACGGTCTTTTTCAGCTGGCGCTGCATGTCGAGAAACTCGTTCTGGATGGTTTCGCGGTTGATCGGGTCCACCGCGCCGAAGGGTTCATCCATCAGCAGCACCGGCGGATCGGCCGCCAGCGCTCGTATCACGCCGATGCGCTGCTGCTGCCCGCCGGACATCTCTTTCGGGTAGCGGTGCAAAAAGCGCTTGGGATCCAGCGCCACCATGCTCATCAGCTCCTCGGCGCGATCGTGGCAGCGTTTTTTGTCCCAGCCCAGCATGCGTGGCACCACGGTGATGTTCTCTTCGATGGTCATGTTGGGAAACAGACCGATCTGCTGGATGACGTAGCCGATTTTGCGGCGCAGGCTGACGGTATCCAGCGCGCTGGTGTCTTCACCGTTGATCAGAATGGTGCCGCCGGTGGGTTCGATCAGGCGGTTGATCATCTTCAGCGTGGTGGTTTTGCCGCAGCCGGAAGGGCCGAGCAGCACGCAGATTTCGCCTTCCGGTACGTCCAGATTGATGTTGTCGACGGCGTTGAACGGCGTGCCGTTCTTCTGCATGAACTGTTTGGTCAGATTTTCTAATTTAATCATGAGCGGATCCCCTTGGGCGTTAGCGCAATTTGCAAGCGGTGCAATAACCAATCGAGGACGATCGCCAGCAGGCTGATCATCACGGCGCCGGTAATCAACTGGCGGATGTCGCTGCTGCTGATGCCGTTGAGCAGCAGCAGGCCGAGGCCGCCGGCGCCGATCACTGCGGCGATCGCCATCACGCCGATATTCATCACCACGGCGGTGCGAATGCCGCCGAAAATCACCGGCAGCGCCACCGGGATCTCTACCCAGCGCAGGCGTTGCCAGAACGTCATGCCGATGCCGCGGCCGGCTTCGCGCAGCCCGCCGGGCAGGTTGTCGAGCGCGGTGTGGGTGTTGCGCACGATCGGCAGCAGCGAGTAGAGGAACACCGCGGTGATCGCCGGCACGTAGCCGATGCCGTGGCCGATTAAGGAAAACAGCGGGATCATCAGCCCGAACAGGGCGATGGAGGGCACGGTCAGCACCAGCGTGGCCAGGCTCAGCACCGGCGTCGCCAGCCATTTGTGGCGGACGATCAGCACGCCGAGCGGCACGCCGATCAGGATCGCCAGGCCGACGGCGACGCCGACCAGCAGCAGGTGCTCCAGCGTCAATCCGGCGATATAGGCCCAGTTTTGCCAGGCGTAAAGTACAGTATTCATCACATGCCTCCCTAAATCAGGCCGCGCTGCTTGAGGAACGCGTCGGCGACCTGTTGCGGCGTCTGGTAGTCGATATCCACCCTGGCGTTAAGCTCGGTGATCACCTGATTGTTGAACTGTTTCGACAGCGTGTTCAGCGCCGCTTCCAGCCCCGGCGTGTTTTGCAACACGTCGGCACGCACCACCGGCGTGACCGCATAGCTCGGGAAATAGCCCTTGTCGTCTTCGAGCACCTGCAGATCGAAGCCTTTCACCCGGCCGTCGGTGGTGTACACCAGCCCGGCATCGACGAAGCCGTCGCGGATGGCGTTGTAAACCAGGCCGGGGTCCATTTGGCGGATTTGCGGGCGATCGAGCGGCATGTCGTACAGCGCCTGCATCGGCTTCAGGCCGTCCGAGCGGCCGGCAAACTCCAGATCCAGCCCCAGTAGCCAGTTGTGTTTTGGGTCGGTTTTACGCACCTGTTCCACTTTGGCCACCAGCTGCGACATGGTGCGAATCTGCTCTTTTTCCGCGCGCTGGCGCTGCATGGCGAAGGCGTAGGTGTTGTTCATGTCCGCCGGCTGCAGCCACACCAGGTCGAGTTTGGCGTCGAGCTTTTTCACCGTGTCGTAAGTTTCCTGCGGCGTCATGCGCTTATTGATGTGGTTAAAGATGATTAGCGAGGTGCCGGTGTATTCCCAGGTCATGTCGATCTGTTTGTTGATCATGGCGTTGCGGGTGATCACCGTGGCCAGATTGGTCTTGGGTTCGACCTGAAAACCTTTGGCCCGCAGGTATTGCACGGTGATCGCCGACAGAATGCGCTGTTCGGTAAAGTTCTTGCTCGCCAGCGTGAGCGGGGCGGCCCAGGCGGCCGCGCCGGTCATCAGCAAAGAGAACAGCAGCGCGTGGCGGAGGCGTTGTAACCATCGAGTCATCGCGTTTCTCCCATCAGGATGCGGTGTGCGGGCTGAGCCGGCGGCCGAGACCGGCCAGCGCCAGATCCAGCAGCAGGGCGATCAGCGCGGTGGCGGCGGCGCCGAGGATCAGCGTCGGGAAGTCGTTCAGGTAGATGCCGGGGAAGATCAGCTCGCCGTAGCTGCTGGCGCCGATCAAAAACGCCAGCGGCGCGGTGCCGACGTTGATCGCCATCGCGATGCGCACCCCGGCGAAGATCACCGGCAGCGCGTTGGGCAGTTCGACCTGGCGCAGCCGCTGCCCGGCGGTCATGCCAATACCGTTGGCGGCCTCGACCAGCGCCGGCGGCACCGAACGCAGGCCGGCATAGGTATTGCGCACGATGGGCAGCAGCGAGGCGAGGAACAGCGCCACCACCGCCGGCCGGTCGCCGATGCCGATAATCACCATCGCCAGCGCCAGCACCGCCAGCGGCGGCAGGGTGTTGCCGACGTTAAAGATCTGCATCACGTGCTCCGCCCAGCGGCGGGCGAAGGGGCGGCTCAGCAGGATGCCGCTGGGAATGCCGACCAGCAGCGACAGCAGCATGGAACACACCACCAGGAACATGTGCTGCTGGCCGAGGTAAATCAAATCTTCCCGGCGCGACTTAAGGGTTTCCCAACCGATGCCGTAAACCAGCAGCGCGATGACGGCGATAAACAGCAGGCTCCCGAGGAGCAGGCGCCGGTATGGCGCTGACTTGTGCATGATGTTGCGTCCTCCGTTGCGCGGAGCGGCCGACGAGACGGCGCATTCCGCTCTGATTGTTACCCACTGCCCGGCGGGCGTGGCGGTACAAAACGGGCGTTTCGCATGAGGTTAGCGACATTGAGCGAAGGGTGTGTTCGGCATAGCGTGCTGAACGGTGGCTCAATACGTGAGTTAATCAGTATAAGATACTGATATTTAAACTAGAGAAAGCACGAAGCCCAATGACCCCGGCTAGGGAAGGTATAGCACCCTGTCGTTGGCCATGCCAAGTTTTATGAACAAAATCAGTTGATTGAGATTACGCGGATCGGCGCCTCAGCCCGCGTCAGCGCTGGGATGCGCGGAAAGTGAAAAAAATCCGCAGCAAAACGTTACGCCGTAACAATCAGTCCAAATGGTGCGATTCGCCGCCGGCAAAGACAGGATGTGAGGGCGGATAGACTTGGCGCAGGCGCTTGCTGATATACTCAGGGAAAATAAAAACGCCAGGAAACCTGCATAACGCCATGACAAATAACGTTTCACCCGCACCCATCGCCCACCGCCCATTGATTCTGATCGCCTGCATGCTGGCGATGTTCATGTCGGCGATCGAAGCCACCATCGTCGCCACTGCCATGCCGACCATCATCGGCGATCTCGGCGGCTTCTCGCTGCTGGGGTGGGTGTTCGCGGTCTATTTGCTGGCGCAGGCGATCACCATTCCCATCTACGGCCGCTTGGCGGATCTCTACGGCCGCAAGCGGGTGTTCTTCTTCGGCGCTACGCTGTTCCTGCTGGGATCGGTGCTGTGCGGCTTCGCCCCCGACATGTATTGGCTGATCGGCTTCCGTCTGCTGCAAGGGTTGGGCGCCGGTGCCATCATGCCGATCGCCTCCACCATCATCGGCGATATTTACAGCGCTACCGAGCGGCCGAAGGTGATGGGCTACCTGTCGAGCGTGTGGGGCGTGTCGGCGATCATCGGCCCGTTGCTGGGCGCGTTTATCGTCCAGCATCTGCCGTGGGCGCTGGTGTTCTGGGTCAATCTGCCGATCGGCCTGCTGGCGATGTTCTTCCTCTGGCGCTATCTGCCGGCGCATCAGCAGCTGCGGCGGCACGCGCTGGATCTGGCGGGCACCGCCTGGCTGACGCTGTTCGTTTCGGCGCTGCTGCTGGCGCTGTTGCAGATGGAAAGCCTGGGATGGTGGGTGGCGCCGTTGCTCGCGCTGGCGGCGGCTTCGCTGGCTTTGCTTGTCCGCCAGGAGCGGCGCGCGGTCGAACCGCTGTTCCCACTGGCGCTGTGGCAAAGCCGGGTGATCGTTGCCGGTAACATCGGCGGGCTGGTGATCGGCGCGGCGATGATGGGCATCAGCGCCTTCCTGCCTACTTTCATTCAGGGCGTAATGGGCGGCTCGCCGCTGGAGGCGGGCACCACGCTGGCGCTGATGTCGATCGGTTGGCCGCTGGCCAGCACGCTGAGCGGCCGTTTGATGCTGATGACCTCGTATCGCGCGACGGCGCTGCTGGGGGCGCTGCTGTTGGTGGCGGGCGGCCTGATCCTGCTGATGCTGCAGCCGAACGGCGGCCTGCTGTGGGGCCGGGTGGCGGCGTTTATGGTCGGCGCCGGCATGGGGCTGTGCAACACCACGTTTTTAGTGTCGGTGCAGAACGCGGCGCATTACAGCATTCGCGGCATCGCCACCGCCTGTACGGTATTTACCCGCATGGTGGGGTCGGCCATCGGCACCGCCATTCTGGGCGCCACGCTGAACCTCAACCTGCAGTGGCGCTTGCCGGAAATCGACGATCCGGTGCAGCGGCTGATGGAGCCGGCGGTGCGGCAGAGCATGGGGAGCGAAGCGCTGGCGCAGCTTATCCAGCAGGTGGCGGCTTCGCTGCATTGGGTGTTCCTGGTGTCGGCGCTGGTGTCGTTGCTGGCGCTGGCGGCGGCGATGCTGATCCCGGCGCGTTGTCGACCGCAGGGCGAAGAGGAAGAGGCGGAGCAGGCTTAAGGGAAAAGGAAAGGGCGCGGCTGTTGCGCGCCCTGGGTAGCCGAAGCGGCTTACTGCGTGTTGGAGGTGTCCTGGCTGGTGCCGGTCTGCGCCGCGTCACCGCGATCGTCGCCGTTGTTCAGGCGGGTATAGACGATCTTCTGGGTGTCGTTTTCGCAGTGGCCGACCACTTGGCCGCCGGCTTGATCGGCCTGATCGTTAGGCACGATCTCCAGTTTGAAGCCGGACTCCGGAACGCCGTTATTGATGATTTTTTGCGAAATGTCCGCTTTCACGCTTTCGCAGGAGGCCAGGGCCGCCAACGGCGCGCCGGCCAGCAATACAGCGGTTAATATCAGCGTTTTTTTCATCACGTCATCCTTTTAGACAATGGACTTCCTGTAACAGGATAGCAGTAACGGCGGCCGGGTTTCACGCTTGCCCGCCCGCCGCAGGCGGATTAAGGAATAATCCGACGCCCGGTCTGGCGATCCAGGCATTTACGGGTGTCCGGCTCCCAGTACGCGTTGACGTTGTTGCTGTCGTTGCAGCGGTCTTCGTCATCCGCCGCGCGATCGGCCTTGTCGAACTCTTTCTCGACGCGAGTGTTAACCTTGTGGCGCAGGGTTTTGGTATCATTCCACTGCTCTTTGCTCTGGCGCGCTTCTTCGGTGCTCATCGCGCCGCTGCCTTTGCCATCGACGGTGACGCAGGTGCTGCCCTGAGTGCAGGTGGCGGCCAGCGCCGGCGCCTGCCAGGCGCCCATGACGGCCAGCATGGCGACCGGCAGCATCCCGCGTAGCAGTCGTTGGGTCGAAAATGTTTTCATCGTTTCATCCTTATGAGTGAGTGCGCCTGATGATGGCGACACTGGCGTTACCTCGCCCGCAGGCGTGGTGACAAATATACCACTGCGTTCCTGGAATTCACCAGCCAAGCGCCGATTCGTTTAATTTACCGAGAGAAAACTGCGACCGATGTTAAAAACCACGCTGTTGTTTTTCGCCACTGCGCTCGCCGAAATTATCGGCTGTTTCCTGCCTTATCTCTGGCTCAAGAAGCAGGGCAGCGCCTGGCTATTGCTGCCGGCGGCATTGAGCCTGATGCTGTTTGTCTGGCTGTTGACGCTGCATCCGGCGGCCAGCGGGCGGGTCTACGCGGCCTACGGCGGCGTGTATGTAGCGACGGCGCTGCTGTGGCTGCGGGTGGTGGACGGGGTGAAGCTGTCCGCGCTGGACTGGGTGGGCGCCGGGGTGGCGCTGGTGGGCATGCTGATCATCGTTTCCGGCTGGCGCGCGGCCTGAGGAAACAGGGCGGGAGTCGCCTCCCGCCGTTGGAGATCAGGCGCCGCGGTGGATGTTTAACCCGGCGAAGGACTGGCTGACCGGCATCATTTCCAGCGTGTTGATGTTGACGCGCGCCGGCAGCGTTGCGACCCAGAACACCGACTCGGCGATGTCTTCCGGCGTCAGCGCATCGGCGCCTTCGTAGGTTTTGTTGACCTTGCCGTCATCGCCCTTGAAGCGCACGTTGGAGAATTCGGTGCCGCCCACCAGGCCCGGCTCGATATCGGTCACGCGGATGCGCGTGCCGTGCAGATCGGCGCGCAGGCCCAGGCTGAACTGTTTGACGAACGCCTTGGTGGCGCCGTACACGTTGCCGCCGGCGTAAGGCCAGTTGGCGGCGGTGGAGCCGATGTTGATCACATGGCCGACGTTGCGCTCGACCATGGCCGGCAGCAGCGCACGCGTCATGTTCACCAGCCCTTTGGCGTTGGTGTCGATCATGGTTTCCCAGTCATCGGCGTTGGCTTTGTGCGCCGGCTCCAGCCCCAGCGCCAGCCCGGCGTTGTTCACCAGCACGTCGATCTGGCGCAGCTCGGCCGGCAGTGCTTCGATCGCCTGCTGAATGGCGGCGCGGTTGCGCACGTCGAGCCGCACGATGTGCAGGGCTTGGCCGAGTTCTTCCTGCAGCTCTTCGAGACGCTCAAGGCGGCGCCCGGCGGCGATCACCTGGTGGCCTTCACGGATAAAACGGCGCGCAATGGCCTCGCCGAAACCGGAGGTGGCGCCGGTAACAAAAATAATCATGTTGCTGTTCCTCAACTGTTTTTACCCTACATGTCTCTATCATTAGCACAAACCTGCAGGCAGTGGCAGCGGTTATCACGGCGGAAAGCAAAAAAGGTCACACCGGGCCGGCGGCCCGATGCTGATTAGCGCTGAGGCGGCAGGTGGTATACCACGGCGTCGTACTTGACGCGTTCGCAGCGGCCGGCCAGCACGCCGCCCAGCGACTCGACGAGGCGGCGGCTGGCGGTATTCTGTTCGGCCACCGGGTAGAGAAAGTGCGGCGGCTGGAAGCGTTCGCTGGCCCAACGCGCGATACCTTGCACGATTTCGCGGCCGTAGCCCTGGCCGTGCAGGCCCTCTTTCACCCAGATGCCCAGCTCCGGGGTGTGGCTGCGCAGGTTGTGCGCGCCGCCGACGCCGACGAACTGTCGGTCTTCGCGCCGGCGGGCGACGAAGATCACTTCTTCGCCTTCGCGCATCAGCGGCAGCCAGCCTTGCCAGACGTTGGCGAAATCTTCCGGCGACGCCTCCGGCTCAAAGGCCATAAAGCGTGTCAGAGTGGGGGTGATCGCCTGGTAAACATCGTCGGCGTCTGCTGCGGTAAAGGGGGCAATCAACAAACGGTCGGTGTCCACGCGGCACTGAGAAAGGTCATTATGATTCATCTTATTTTCCCTCGCTTTTCAGGCCAGAACGGCAAAAAATCCGCGCCTATAAATTAGGGCGGATCGTCGATATTACGCGCATTGGCGGCAGAAGCGACTTATTTTTCGTCGCTTGGGCAAGATGGAAAGAACGGGTTTGGTGACAATGTCACGCTATAAGTGAGGCGGCGAGCGCGATAGGTGCGCCCGCCGCCGGGGGTCAGAACTTCACCGAGCCTTGCAGATAGATCGTGCGCGGCTGGCCGACGTACAGACCTTTGTTATTGTCGTCATAGGCGCGGGTGAAATACTCGTGGTTGAACAGGTTTTTCACGCCGACGCCCAGATTCAGACCGGCCATTTCCGGGCCGAAATCATAGGCGGCGCGCACGCCCCACAGCATATAGCCGGGAATGCGGCCGGTGCTGCCGTCGGCGCTTTCCGCCACGGTGTTGGCGTTGTCGGCGAACTGGCTGGATTGGAACTCGCCGTTAAGGTTAAACGCCCAGTTGCCCGGCGTGTAGTCCAGCCCCAGCGTGCCTTTATGCTTCGGCGAGAACGGCACCTGATTGCCCTTGTAGCCGCCGTCTTCACGGATGGTGGCGTTGACGTAGGCGTAGCTGGCGTAGGCGGTCAGGTCGTCCAGTTTCGGCGTCAGCTGCGACAGATCGTAACGCAGGCTGCCTTCCAGCCCGGCGTGGCGGGTTTTGCCGCGCGCGGTCACGCTGTCGGTCACCTGGTTGGAGTCGTACTGGTTGTTGAAGTTGATCAGGAACAGCCCGATCTCACCGGTCAGCGCATCGCCGGCGTAGCGGGTGCCCAGCTCCCAGGTGCGCGCCTTCTCGGGTTCAATCTTGCCGCTGTCGACCGCTTTGCCCATCTGGCTGTACTGTACGGTGCCGAAGGAGCCTTCGGTGTTGGCGTACAGGTTCCAGTATTCGTTCAGGTGATACATCACGTTCAACGCCGGCAGCGGCGCGTTATAGCTAACGTCGAGGCGGTTGTTCTTGATGTAGTTGTTCTGATACGACTTGATGTACTCGTAGCGCATGCCCGGCGTAATGGTCCAGTCGCCGATATCGATGCGATCGTCGATATAGAAGGCGTGCGCCTCGGTGCCGGACTGGGTGTCGCGATCGTACGGGCTGGCGGTGGACGGCAGCCGGCCGGTGCTGGCCTTGCTGGTGTAGCGCAGCTCGTGGGTGGATTCGCTGACGTAGCGGTAGCCGACGCCCACTTCATGGGCCGAATCGCCCCAGCGGAAGCTCTGGCTGTAGCGCGGTTCCACGCCGCGCACCCAGTATTCGCGCGGCGACAGCGTCAGGTTTTTGCCCTGATCGAGATAGCCGCTGCGCAGGGTGTAGGTGTAGAAGCTCTGCACGTCGAACTTGTGCTGCTGATCCGGCTGATACTGGTAGCCGAAGTTCGCCAGCTGGCGCCGGCCCCAGAACTTGTCGTACGGGCGCGTCGACTGGAACGGGTTGGCGTTGTAGTCCGCCCGGCTCAGGCCGCCCGGCATGTCCGCTTCGCCTTCGTAGTATTGCAGCAGGCTGTTGAAGGTGTGCACTTCGTTCGGGGCGTAACGGCTTTTCAGCATCACATCGTCAATTTTGGTCGCGCTGTGTTCGCGCCAGTCGCTGCCGCGGGTGCCGGAGTAGAGCAGCGCCGCGCCGAGGCCGTTGTCGGCGGTGCCGCCGATCATCAGGTTACCGGTGCCTTTCGGGTGATCCTGGCGCGAGGTTGGGCTGAGCTGCCCCTGCATGCCGGCCTCCATGCCGAAGGTTTTCGGGATGGCACGGGTGACGAAGTTGACGACGCCGCCGACGCTCTGTGGCCCGTAACGCACCGCGCCGCCGCCGCGCACCACGTCAATCGCATCCATATTGCCGAGCGAGACCGGCGCCAGCGACAGCTGCGGCTGGCCGTAAGGGGCGAAGGGCACCGGGATGCCGTCCATCAACACGGTGGAGCGGCTGGCGAGGCGCGGGTTGAGGCCGCGAATGCCGAAGTTCAGCGCCATGTCATGGCTGCCGGTGCCGTTGTTCTCAGGTGCCACCACGCCCGGCACGCGGTTCAACGCTTCGCGCACGGTGGTGGTGCCGGTTTTGGCGAATTCTTCGCGGCGCACCACGTCGCGCGCGCCGGGATGTTCGAACACGTCTACCTGACGGCCTTCCGCCAGCCAGTCACCGACCACGGTGATGTCTTCTTCCTTCTGCGGCTGCGGCAGTTTGGCCAGCGTGTAACCGTGGTTGCCGAGCGCTTTAGCCTGCAGGCCGCTGCCGGCCAGCAGGGCGTTCAGGCCGTCATCGACGCCGTAGCTGCCGCTCAGGCCCGGCGAACGCTTACCGGCGGTCAGCGTGCCGTCCACCGAGAGCGCGATGCCGGCGCGCGCGGCGAACGCGTTCAGCGCGCCGTCCAGCTCACCGGCCGGAATGTGATAGGTTGCAGCGGCGCTGGCGGCGCTCGCCGTCAGCGGTGCGGCGAAGGCCAGGCCAATGGCCACGGCCAGCGGCGTGGCCCGTTTTCCCCAAAGCGAAGCCGGCGCTCCCTTTCCCCAAGCGTTGTTCATACCTTCTCCTAAATCATTTTTTATTTATTGCTGCAGTGTTTTCCTGGGAGTCGGATGAGCAAAGCAAAAGGGACAATCAAGAATGCGATTTTTTATCATTTTCATTTAAAAAGATTCAGGCGGGGACGATTTTCAGCCAATAGCGGGTAAAGCTCTGCAGGCGCACCGGCAGGGTCTGGCTGAGCAGGGCAAGGGCGCGATCGGTATCGTTGAGCGGGAAACTGCCGCTGACGCGCAGGCCGGCGACGGCCGGATCGCAGCTCAGATGGCCGCGCCGGTAGCGCGCCAGTTCGGCGATCACCCGGTCCAGCCGCCACTGGCTGACGCTCAGCACGCCGCGCAGCCAGCCGTCCTCCGCCGCAGCCGGTTGTTTGTCGCTGAAGGCCGCGGCGCTGAAGCTTATCTGTTCTCCGGCTTCCACCCGGCGAGTTTGCCGCGCGTCCTGCGCCAGCTGCGCTTCGACCGCATGCTCCAGCACCGTCAGGCGCGTCTCGCCGCCGTTCTCACGCACCAAAAAGCGGGTGCCGAGCGCGCGCATCGCTCCCTGCGGGCTTTGCACCCACAGCGGCCGGGGGTCGCGTCCGGTCACCAGGCTGATTTCCCCGGCGTGCAAGCGGATCAGCCGTTGGCGATCGTCGTAATGCACGTCCACCGCGCTGGCGGTGTTCAGCACCAGCTGGGTACCGTCGCTTAACACTATGGGTTTGATCTCGCCGGTGGCGGTGCGGTAGTCGGCGCGCAGCTCCCGGCCGAGCGGCGACTGGTAAAGGAAGCCGCCGCCGCCCACGCCGAGCAACAGCAGCAGGCTCTTCAGCAGGGTGCGGCGATCGATCGCCGATTGGCGGCCGGCGCGATCGAGCGCACGGTAGCTGAACTTGCCCGGTACGCCCTGCAGCTGGCTCTGCAACGCTTCGACGCGCTGCCAGGCCCAGCGGTGATCGTCATGCTGCTGATGCCAGGCTTGCCACTGTTGGCGCTGGCGGTCGGTGACGTGTTCATCGCACAGCAGGGCATACCAGTGTGCGGCCATCTTCAGCGCCTGGCGCTGCTCGGGGGTGATGGCGTTGCTCATGAGAAAACGTCGTTTTCCAGGCTGAACAGCAGGCAATGCTCGGTGGCCTTGGCCATGTATTTTTTAACCGAGCTGACCGACACGCCGAGGCGCACGGCGATGTCCGCATAGCCCAGGCCTTCGAGCTGCGACAGCAGGAAGGCCTGTTTCACCTTCGGCCCCAGGCCGTCGAGCATGGCGTCGATCTGCTGCAGGCTTTCCAGCAGGCTCTGGCGCTGCTCCGGCGACGGGGCATAGCCGTCCGGGATCAGCGCCAGTATCTCCAGATAGGCGCGCTCCAGCGTTCTGCGGCGAAACAGATCGACCATCACCCGCTTGGCGACAGTGACCAGAAAATCTTTCGGCTCGCGCAGGGTCGCCGCGGCGTCGCTTTTCAGCAGGCGCATGAAGGTGTCCTGCGCCACATCGTCCGCGTCGAAAGCGCAGCCCAGCCGCCTGCGCAGCCATCCCTGCAACCAGGCATGGTGGGTGGCGTAAAGGCGCGACAGCGCGGCGTGCGGGGCAGAAGCGGTGGCGGACATGGTTTTCGCATTGCTGGTCAAAAAGATGCGCGGATGATAATTGAGAATGGTTATCGTTTCAAGTTTGTCGGGTGGCCTGCGGAATGGGGCAGACCGCTTTGCATCGCGTTAAAATAACCGCAGCGGCCGCGAAATTATCCGCTTGCCCGGTAAAGGTGCAGCGGCGCGGCGTTATTCCGGCAAGCAAACGGTTGCTATTGGTCTACCGTTGAAGATCGCCGCGCGTTTTATTCTTTTTCATCGGTTGGTTTTCTTTGATTAAATTAATATGTCTCTGTTTTTAAATGTAAATGTATTTTATGTCCGCCTATTGGCACACGGCTTGCTATGCTTAATCCGGTCTTTGAGTTTGGGTAATAAAAGGCATTGTTTCATCAGCGAAGATTATTACGCGGGTGAGCTTGGCCGGTCGTCACAAGGAAGAAAATAATGGCACTGCAATTCACCACGGCTATTCGTGGCAATTTTTTTGATATCACCGCCTGCGTGGAGGAACCGCAACAGCTCGACGAACGCCTGCGGCACATTCCCGACGGTTTGTTGCTGCTCAACGAGGGCACCATCGTCTGGTTCGGCAGCTGGCAGCAGGGTGAGGCGCTGTTGCCGCCGGGTTTCGCGGTCACGGAGTATCGCGATAAACCGATCGTGCCGGGCTTTATCGACACCCATATCCACTACCCACAAACCGAAATGATCGGCGCCTATGGCGACCAGTTGCTGGGGTGGTTAAACAATTACACCTTCCCGACCGAAAGCCGTTACGGCTGCGAACAGCACGCCGACGAGATGTCGGCCTTCTTTCTGCGGGAGTTGCTGAGCAACGGCACCACCACCGCGCTGGTGTTCGGCAGCGTGCACCCGCAGTCGGTCGATGCGCTGTTCACCCAGGCGCAAGCGCTGAATATGCGCCTGATCGCCGGTAAGGTGATGATGGATCGCCATGCGCCGGAGGCGCTGCTGGAAACGCCGGAGCAAAGTTATCGCCAGACGCGTGAGTTGATCGAACGCTGGCACGGCAAAGGCCGCCTCGGCTACGCCATTACGCCGCGCTTTGCGCCCACCAGTACCCCGGCGCTGTTGGCGCAGGTGCAGCGGCTGCGCGAAGAATTCCCCGACGTTTGGCTGCAGACGCACCTGAGCGAGAATCCGCAGGAAGTGGCCTGGGTAAAATCGCTGTTCCCGCAGAGCCAAAGCTATCTGGACGTTTACCATCGCTACGGCATGACCGGCGGCAAAAGCGTGTTCGCCCACTGCCTGCACCTGGAGGAGCAGGAGTGGGACTGCCTGTGCGAGACCCGCTCGGCGATCGCGTTTTGCCCCACCTCCAACCTGTTCCTCGGCAGCGGGCTGTTCGACCTGCAGCAGGCCTGGCGTAAGCGAGTGAAGCTCGGCATCGGCACTGACGTGGGGGCCGGCACCACCTTCAATATGCTGCGCACGTTGGGCGAGGCGTACAAAGTCGGCCAGCTGCAGCATTACCGGCTCTCTGCCGTAGAAGCGTTCTATCACGCCACCCTGGGCGGCGCCCGCGCGCTGGCGCTGGACGACAAAATCGGCAACTTCAACGTCGGCAAAGAGGCGGATTTTGTGGTGCTCGATCCGGCGGTCACGCCGCTGCAGCAGTTGCGCTACGCCAACAGCGCCACGTCGGCGGAACAAGGGTTCGTGCTGATGACCCTGGGGGACGATCGCAATATTTATCGCACCTATGTGGACGGCAAGGTGGTTTATCAGGCGCCGCGCTGACGCAGCCGCGCCTGCAGCCAAACGCTGAGCGGCGCGACGGCGACCGCGCTCAGCGCGCACAGCCATAACAGGCGTTGCAGGCTAAGCGGGGTGAGGCCGCTGCTCAGCAACGCGGAGGAGAGCAAGAAGGCCGCCGTGGCGCTCAGGTGTATCAGGGCGGTTTGCAGTACGCCAAAGGCGGCGCGCTGCCGAGCGTCCGGCCAGCGCATGCTCAGGGAAGAGATCGCCACCAGCCGCGCATAGGCCGCCGCGAGAAACGCGACCATGAACAGCTCGCCGCGATCGCCACCGCGCGCCGCCAGCCACAGGCTGCCCAGCAGCAACAGCGTGGCGCCCACCGTCAGCGTCACGGTGCCAAAGCGTTGCAGCCAGCGGCCCGCCAGTACGGTCGCCAGATAGCCGGCCACGCCGCCGATGAGAAACAGCCAGGGCAAATGCGCGTCTGCCACCTGTAGCCGCTGGGTGAGCAGCGGCGCCAGCACCGGGATCAGCAGCATCGGGCTGAACTGCGTCAGGCCGGCGGCGGCGGCGAACAGCAGCAATCGGCGATCGAGCGCGACGGGCGCGGTAGCCCGTGGCTGCGGCGCATCCCTGGGAACGAACAGCGCGACCAAGACGGCCGCCAGCAGACACAGCCCGCCGATAGTCACCAGCGCGGCGCGCCAGCTCGCCACTTCGCACAGGTACAGCATGCCCGGCATGCCGACAATGCTCACCAACGAAAAGGACGCGATCACCGTCGCCAACATTCTGCCGTGCAGTGCGGCCGGTGCGGCGTTGAGCAGCAGGCCGATCCCAACGCCCATCGTGGTGCCGCCCAACAGCCCGGCCAACAGCCGCAGTGCCAGCAGCCAGTAAAACTGCTGGGTTGTGGCGATCAATAAGGTGGTCACGCCCAGCAGCGTGACATTGAGCAGCAGAAAGCGCCGCTTCTCAACGCCGCCGATCCAGAAAAATGCGCCGATGCCGGAAATCACCGCGGCCAGCGTATAGGCCGCGCTGACATAGCCGGCGAAGCTGACGGGCACGGAAAAATCGGCGGCCATGTAGAGGAATATCGGGTTGAATACCATGTATTCCAGGGCATTGGTGAACTGAATAAAGGCGATGACCAGCGTTATCGCCGTCAGCTTTCTCGCGGGTGTCATAAGCATCCATGGGTTGCAGAATCAGGCCGGCAGTGTAGCGTTTGGCGTTGGTCGGGATTAGATGGTAGAAATGGCATGGTTTGTTATCAAATTAGGGATAATTATGCGCGCCAAATTGGATTTAAACCTGCTACGCATTTTCGTGACGGTGGTGGAGCAAGGCAGCTTCGTCGGGGCGGCGCGGGCGCTGGCGATGCCGACCTCCAACGTCAGCCGCTATATCTCTCAGCTGGAGCGCCAGCTCGAGCAGCGATTGCTCGAACGCAGCACCCGTTCGATGCGGCTGACGCCGAACGGCCAGCTATTGCATGAACGCACCCAGCCGCTGCTGGCGTCGCTGGAACACACCGCGCAAACCCTCAGCGAGCGGCAGCAACAGCTGCGCGGGCCGCTGCGCCTGTGCGTGCCCAATGAAGTGGGGCCATACCTGTTGGGCGAGCCGCTGGCGGCGTTCGCCGTGCAGCATCCGCAGATCGAAATCAGCTGCGTGACCAACCTGGCGGGCATGGCGTCACTGCTCGATGATGTCGATCTGGCGGTGATGATCAGCCGGGGCATGCTGGACGACAGCGACTATGTCGCGCAGCCGCTGGCGTCTTTCCCCTGCATCGTGGTGGCCGCTCCGGCGTTGCTGGCGCAGTGGCCGCCGTCGTCGGCGATTGAACAATTCACGCAATTGCCCTGCATCAGCACGGTGGATGCGCTGAAGGGGATGCCGTGGCAGTTCGTCCGCCCGGACGGAACCTTCGTTACCGTCCCGGTCAATACGCGCTATCGCGTCAACAGCGGGGAGATGGCGCTAAAGGCGGCCTTGGCCGGCGTGGGGTTCGCCATGCTTTCCGAACTCGGCTGCCGGCCGTTTCTGGCCGACGGCCGTTTGGTTGAGGTGCCGCTGGCACTGCCGCCGGCGCCGTTGCAGCTGTATGCCGTTTACCCCGGTCGCCGCTATCTGCCGGCCAAAACGCGCGCGTTGCTGACGTTCCTGATACAGCAGGTTGGCGAGGCGGCCAACTTCTAATCACTTGTTTTTGCTCAAACTGCCAACTGCACCTAAGCTAGGAGGTGACTCAGAGGGAGCGATTCCCCGAGACCTTATTCCGTGAACATGGAGGAGTTTCGATTTGATGCGTTTATCCACATTGGTGCTGGCGATCGGCATGGCGCTGGGCGCGCAGGCACAGGCAGCAGAAACCCAACCTCACGCCGACCATAGCGCGCTGCCCAGCGGCCAGGCGAAGGAGGCTACCGTGACCGGTGAAGCCAATCAGCACGACAAGCAAAAGACTCAGAATCCGTTCTTCTATCAAAGCCGTCTGCCGTTCCAGGCGCCGCCGTTCAACCTGATCAAGGAGAGCGACTACGCGCCGGCGATCGAGGCGGGCATCAAGCAAAAGCGGGAAGAGGTGGAGAAGATCGCCAACAACCCGGCCAAGCCTAATTTCAAGAATACCTTCGTGGCGCTGGAGCAGGCCGGTTCGCTGCTGACGCGGGTGATGAACGTGTTCGGCGCCATGACTTCGGCCAACACCAGCGACGCGCTGCAGAAACTGGATGAAGAAACCTCGCCGAAGCTGGCGGCATTGAACGACGACATCATGCTCAACGGCAAGCTGTTCGCTCGCATCAAGGCCATCTATCAGGATCGCGATGCGCTGAAGCTGGATCCGGAATCGCGCCGGCTGGTGGAAGTGACCTACAAGAACTTCGAGCTGGCGGGCGCCAACCTGTCGGACGCCGACAAGGCCAAGCTGAAGGCGCTGAACCAGGAAGCGGCGACGCTGAGCACCCAGTTCACCAACAAACTGCTGGCGGCGAGCAAGAACGGCGCGCTGGCGATAACCGACCCGGCGAAGCTGGACGGCCTGTCGGAAGGCGAGCTGGCTGCGGCGGCGCAGGCGGCCGCCGAACGCAAGCTGGAGAAACAGTGGCTGCTGGTGCTGCAAAACACCACGCAACAGCCGCTGCTGCAGAGCCTGAAAGATCGCGATACCCGCCAAGCGCTGTTCGACGCCTCCTGGACGCGTGCGGAGAAGGGCGACGGCAACGATACCCGCCAGACCATCTCCCGTCTGGCCAAGGTGCGCGCCGAGCAGGCCAAGCTGCTGGGCTACCCGAACTACGCCGCCTGGAAACTGCAAAACCAGATGGCCAAGACGCCGGATGCCGCGCTGAGCTTTATGCACAACATCGTACCGGCGGCTACCGCGCGCGCCGAGCGTGAGGCCAAAGACATTCAGGCGGTGATCGACCAGCAGAAAGGCGATTTCAAGGTGCAGGCCTGGGACTGGCAGTTCTACGCCGAACAGGTGCGCAAGGCCAAGTACGATCTGGACGAGTCGCAGATCAAGCCTTACTTCGAGCTGAACAACGTGCTGAACAACGGCGTGTTCTACGCCGCCAACCTGCTGTACGGCATCAGCTTCAAAGAGCGCAAGGACATCCCGGTCTACCAGCCGGACGTCAAGGTGTATGAAGTGTTCGACAAGGACGGCAAATCGCTGGCGCTGTTCTACACCGACTACTTCAAGCGCGACAACAAGGGCGGCGGCGCCTGGATGAGCAACTTCGTCGATCAGTCGAAGCTTAACGGCACCAAGCCGGTGATCTACAACGTCGCCAACTTCACCAAACCGGCGCCGGGCCAGCCGGCGCTGCTGTCGTATGACGACGTAATCACCATGTTCCACGAGTTCGGCCACGCGCTGCACGGCATGTTCGCCGATCAGGAATACCCGAGCCTGTCGGGCACCAACACCGCGCGCGACTTCGTCGAGTTCCCGTCGCAGTTCAACGAGCACTGGGTCAGCGATCCGAAAGTGTTCAGCCACTTCGCCAAGCATTACCAGACCGGCGAGGCGATGCCGCAGGAACTGGTCGACAAGATCAAGAAGGCCGACAAGTTCAACAAGGGCTACAGCATGACCGAGCTGCTGTCCGCCGCGCTGCTGGACATGCACTGGCACATGCTGGCTGCCGACCAGCCGCAGCAGGACGTGGACAAGTTCGAGGCCGAGTCGCTGCAAAAAGACAAGGTCGATCTCAGCTACGTGCCGCCGCGCTACCGTTCCAGCTATTTCCAGCACATCTGGGGTAACGGCTACGCCGCGGGCTACTACGCCTATCTGTGGACGGAAATGCTGGCGGACGACGCCTTCCAGTGGTTCACCGAACACGGTGGCCTGACCGCCGAAAACGGCCAGCGCTTCCGCGACATGATCCTGTCGCGCGGCAACAGCCAGGATCTGGAGAAGCTGTACATCGACTGGCGCGGCAAAGAGCCGAGCATCGAACCGATGCTGATCAACCGCGGGCTGAAGGACGAGTAAGTTCGGCCATTTCCGGTAAGTAAACAAAAGGGCGCGTTATGCGCCCTTCGTCTTTTTCGGCTTGGCCGACATTCAGCGGTTTACCACCTTGGCCGGCAGGGCCACCACCAGCAGCGAGCTGAGCAGCAGGCAGCCGGCGAAGGCCCAGAGCGCGCCGCCGCTCTTGCCGGTCAGATCCAGTGCCAGCCCCATCAGCGAATTGCTCACCAGCCCGGCGATGTTGGCCAGCGAACAGGCCAGTGCGAAGCCGGTCGCCGCCGCCGTGCCGCGCAGGAAGGTGGCCGGCAGGCTGAAGAATACCGGCACCGCGCCGATGATCGCCGCCTGGGCGATGGAGAACAGCAGCACCGTGGCCAGCGCATTGTGGGTGAAGAAGGTGCTGCCGGCCATTGCCAGCGCGCCGACGATAAATGGCACGATGATATGCCAGCGCCGTTCGCGCAGCCGGTCGGAACTGCTGCCGATCAGCAGCATGCCGAGCAGGGCGGCGACGCTGGGGATCGCCGTCAGGTAGCCGATGGTGGTGATGTCGGTGACGCCGGCGGTTTTGATGAAGGTCGGCATCCAAAAGCCCATGGCGTAGGCGCTGAGCAGAATGGCGAAGTCGATGCCGCCGAGCATCCACACTTTCAGGTTGAAGAAGCCGTCGCGGAAGCTGTGCTTGCCGTGATCGGCCTCGGCGTCGTCACGCGCCAAATCGTCGGCGATGCGCTGTTTTTCCTCGGGCGTCAGCCACTTGGCCTGCTGATAAGTGTTAGGCAACAGCCAGAAGGTCAGCACCCCCAACAGCACGCTGGGAATGCCCTCCAGCAAAAACAGCCACTGCCAGCCGTGCAGCCCGTGGCGCATGTCGAAATGGCCCATGATCCAGCCAGAGAGCGGCCCGCCGATCACGCTGGACAGCGGCAGGCCGATCATGAACAGCGCGATGATGCGGCCGCGGCGATAGGTCGGGAACCATAGCGTCAGGTAAAAGAGCACGCCGGGCAGAAAACCGGCCTCCGCCACGCCGAGCAGAAAGCGGATGACGTAGAACTGGGTGGGCGTGGTGACGAACATGGTGGCGGTGGACAGCAGCCCCCAGGTGATCATGATGCGGGCGATCCACATCTTGGCGCCGACGCGCTGCAGGATCAGGTTGCTCGGCACCTCGAACAGAATATAGCCGACGAAGAACAGCCCGGCGCCCAGGCCGAAGGCCGCTTCGCTCAGCTGCAGCGCATCGGCCATCTGCAGCTTGGCCAGCCCGACGTTGATGCGATCGAGGTAGGCCGCCAGGTAACACAGGCAAAGAAACGGGATCAGTTTCCAGGTGATTTTGCGGTACAGCAGCAGCGATTCTGCGTCCGCTTTCCCCGCCAGCGGGGTGTCGACAATGGCCATGATGTTGTCTCCAGGTGGTGCGTGTTGGCCTCCGCAGGAGGCGCCTGTTGTGTTTGCGTTGCAGGGGCGCCGCCCTGTTTCGGGCGGTCGCGTGAGGCGCTGTCTGCGCCTTCGTTATTGTCGTTGCAGGTGAGTCGTTGATTCATAACCGGTTCAGGTAGTCGAGCGCCTCCCGTTTGTGCACCACGTCGCCGTATTTGCTGTCGATGTCGAACAGGTTGGCTTCGTGCGGGCCGGGGTGACGATCGCCGACGCACTCGCGCACCACCATGGCGCGAAAGCCGTGCTGCACCGCGTCCACCGCGCTGGCGCGGATGCAGCCGCTGGTGGAGCAGCCGATCATCAGCAGCGTGTCGATCCCTTGCGCCACCAGCAGCGGCGCCAGCGCGGTGCCGAAGAAGGCGCTGGCGTATTGCTTGCTCAGCACCACCTCATCGGCCAGCGGCGCCACCGGCGGGCAGAACGCCGCCAGCGGGTTGCCCGCCACCATGTCCTTCATCACCGGCGCTTTTTTGACCCACAGGCCGCCATCGGCAAAATGGCCTGCATGATAGCGGATATGGGTGTGGATCACAGGAATTCCCGTGCGGCGCGCACAGGCCAGCAGCTCGCGGCTTTCCTCGACCGCGCTCACCACGCCCGGCGCGAACAGCGGCGCGCCTTCGGTGGTGTAGGCCTGCATAAAGTCGATCGCCAGCAGCGCCGGGCGCCGGCCGAATCCGAGGCGCTGGCCCCAGACGCCGCGATAATTGTCGCTGAGGGTGTCGTTCATCATGCCTCCTCAATAGGCGCCGGACAGCAGGGCGCCGGCGCCGGGGACGATCGGCTCCAGCTCCAGCGCGGTCAGCATCGCGTAAGTGGTGGCGATGGCGGCGGTGATCACCGGTTTGCCGGTTTGGGCCTCCACCGTCGGAACGGCCGGCAGCGAAGGCATCTGCACGCAGGCGGACAGCACGATAGCATCGACCTCGCGTAAATCCATCTCGGCGACGATCCCCGGCAGCCTGGCCGGATCGTGCCGGCCGACGTCGAGGTTGTCCGGGATCTCCAGCGCGCGCCATACCTTGACCTCAATGCCTTCGTGCTGGATGTAGTCCACCACCAGCTGGGTCAGCGGTTTCATATAGGGCGCCACCAGCGCGATGCGTTTGGCGCCGATCACCTTCAGGCCGTTGACCAGCGCGCCGGCGCTGCTGATAACCGGCGCGGCGGCCTGATTGTCTTTCGTCACCTGCGCCAGCCGGGCCTGCGATTCGCGGTGGTAGCCCAGCCCCATTGCCATGATGGCCACCAGGCAGGCGTAGCCGAGCACGTCGACCCGCGCGTCGGAGAGTTCCAGCGCGCAGCGATCGGACTCGGCGTCCATCGCCGCCAGCTCTTCTTTATTGACGTGTTTCATGCGCATGCGGCTGGAGTGAAAGGTGAAACGCTCCGGGCGTATCAGCTGGCGCGCGCCCAGCATCGCCGGGATCTCGGTTTCCATCGTGGTGTTGGAGCTGGGCACGATCTGTCCGATGCGGTAGTGGTTGCTCATGTCGGTGTTCCTCAGTTAATCCAGAAAATTGCCCAGGGCGCGGAAGAAGCCGTCGAAATTGTCCCACGGGATCATGTGTCCGGCGTTCTCGACCTCGACGATGGCGATCTCCGGCTGCAGCGCGCGGATCTCCGCCCGGTCTTCGGGCTGAATGACGCCGCCTTTGCCCGCGACCATCAGCAGCGTCGGCATGGCCAGCAGCGGGTAGTCACGGTGGCTGTCCACCTGATGAAAATCGTCGTAGGCGCGTTGGATCGCCGGCTCGTAGCAGGTATGCAGCCACTCGGCGCGCAGCCGGCGTTGCTCCTCGCTCCAGGTCGGGCAGAAGGCGCGCATCTGCTCGGCGCTCATGCCCGGCAGCGACTGCCGGATAGAGTCGGCGTACCAAGGCCATTGGCCGGGATAGGCGCGGCGGCCGGGGCCGGAAACCGGCGGGTCGACCAGCACCAGTCGCCGCACGCCGGCGGGCTGCAAAACGGCGGCGCGCAGGGCGAAGCGGGCGCCCATCGAATGGCCGAGCAGGGCGTAACTGGCCAGGTTCAGCGCGGCGGCGAAGGCATTGACGTCCTGCGCGCAGGTCTCTGCGTCATAAGCCAGTTCCGGGCCGCTGGACGACAGACCGCGGCCGCGTACGTCGAGTACGTAGACGTCGTATTTTTCTCCCAGCCGCTCGGCGACGAAGCCCCAGGTGATCGCCGGGCTGGTGATACCGGGGATCAGGATCAGCGCCGGGCCGTGGCCGCCGTAGCGCAGGTAATGTTGGCGAATGCCGTTGGCGTGAACGTGGGCGCCGTAGAGGAAGGTGCTCATGCGGCGTTCTCCGATTTCAGCGCTTGCGTGTACAGGTCATAGCCGTAGACCCAGGCCGGATTTTCCTGAGTGCGCAGGAAGGTATTGGCGTTGGACACCGCCTGCACCCTGGATGCGCGCTCCTTGCGGTTGGCTTCATACAGCTGGAAGGCGGTGCGGTAGTCGCCGAGGCCGGTTTCCTGCAGGCAGCGGGTCAGCATGGCGGCGTCTTCGATCGCCATCGCCGCGCCCTGCGCCATGTGTGGTTTCATCGGATGGCAGGCATCGCCGAGCAGCACCAGACGGCCTTCGCTCCACAGCGGCAGCGGTTTGCGGTTCAGTAATGGCCATTTGGTGACCTGCTCGCTGGATTCGATCAGCGCCTGCACGATCGGATGGTAGCCGGCGAAGGTCTCGAACATTTCTTCGCGGCTGCTGTCGATGAAGCTGCCCTGGAAATCCCAGGCCGGGTGCGGCACGCCGCTGACGTAGTAATACTCGTCGCGCCGTTGGGTGGTGTAGTAGACCATCAGATGGCGATCCGCCGACCACCACTTCACGCAGTCTTCGAACGTCAGGTTGTATTTCGCCAGCTTCTCGCCGCGGATCAGCGCGCGGTGGGCCACCCAGCCGCTGTAGGTCGGCGCTTCCGCCCCCAGCAGGTGCTCGCGGATGCGTGAATTGATGCCGTCGGCGCCGATCACGATGTCGGCGTGGGCCGAGGTGCCGTCGACGAAGTTCAGCACCACCTCGTCACCGCGATCTTCAATCTTGCTCAGGCATTTGCCGAAGTGCAGGGTGCCGGGCTGCAGCGCGGAGAGCTGCAACGCCTGCAAATCGCCGCGGTGCACCGTCACATAGGCGGCGCCGTACTCCCGGCGGGCGAAGGTGCCCAGTTCGATGCGCGACAGGTAGTCGCCGCTTTCGGCATCGCGGCTGAACCAGAAATCGGGGTGAGACGCCATCTGCTCCAACCGCTGCTCAATACCTAGCCGGCGGAAAATCTTCAGTACGTTCGGCCCCATGTGAATGCCGGCGCCGAGGCGTGAGAACGCCGGGCTCTGTTCATACAGATCGACGGTAAAGCCGGCTTTTTGCAGCAGCCCGGCGGCGGCGGCGCCCCCCAGCCCGGCGCCGACGACGGCGATGCGTGGTTGTTTGCTCATCATGTTTCCCCTGTCTGTTGGCTTTTTTCAGCGTAGGCCCAACGCGTGGCTGGACGATTGATTTATAGTGTATGCACTAGATAACGCAAAGTTGCAAAAGTGTTAAATCAGATCTTGCTCACGCTAATTGACGGCGTATTACTGTTAAACTCATGTTAATCACAGGATTGATGCGGGATGAAATAGGACTTTCTTATGGTGGGTATTCGCAGCTTGCTTTCCTTTGCTTTTTTGACTTAGATAAAAACGAGCGTGTTCACTTTAAATTGTTTGAAAAATCACCGCCGCCTTGCGGGCGTCGGTCACCCTTGACGAGACAGGAGACAGGCCATGGCGGTCAATGAAACCCAGTTGGTACAGCTGTTCGAGCAGGTGCTTACGTTGTCGAAGGTCGATGCTTCGCAGAGCGTGGCGATTTTGAAAAGCCATTATTCTGATGCGCGCACGGTGCGCGCCGCGACCGACGCGGCGCTGCGGCTGGGCGCCAGGGTGTATGCCGTCGAGCTGCCGGCGTTCAACCATCCGCGGGCGATGGGCAACGACATGACCGCCTATTGCGGCGATACCGCGCTGACCGGCAACCTGGCGGCGCAGCGTGCGCTGGAGGCCGCCGACCTGATCGTCGATACCATGATGCTGCTGCATTCGCCGGAGCAGGAGCAGATCCTGAAAACCGGCACCCGCATCCTGCTGGCGGTGGAGCCGCCGGAGGTGCTGGCGCGTATGTTGCCCAACGCCGAGGACAAGGCGCGGGTGCTGGCCGCCGCCGCCGTACTGGAGCAGGCGAAGCTGATGCAGGTGACCTCCGCCGCCGGCAGCGATTTCCGCGCGCCGCTCGGGCAATACCCGACGGTGACCGAGTACGGCTATGCCGATGAACCGGGGCGCTGGGATCACTGGCCGAGCGGCTTCCTGTTCACCTGGCCGAATGAGGAACAGGCGGAAGGGGTGCTGGTGCTGGAGGTCGGCGATATCTTGCTGCCGTTTAAAAGCTACGCGCGCGAACGCATCACGCTGGAGATCGAACAAGGGTTCGTTACCCGCATTCACGGCGGTTTCGAGGCGGAATACCTGCGCGAATACATGAAATACTTTGACGCTCCGGAGGTGTACGGCATCTCGCACATCGGCTGGGGCCTGCAGCCGCGCGCCCAGTGGACGGCGATGGGCCTGCACGACAAGAACGACGGCATGTGCATGGACGCGCGCGCGTTTTACGGCAACTTCCTGTTCTCCACCGGGCCGAATACCGAAGTGGGCGGCACGCGCAAAACGCCTTGCCATATGGATATCGCGCTGCGCCGCTGCGACATCCGCCTCGACGGGCAAACGGTGGTGGCGGACGGGGAAGTGGTGGCGCCGGAGGCCTCGCGCGTGCGCCGGGCTTAATCGTTGCTGCCAACGGCGGGGGTTTGTACTATTCTCGTGGATTCCATAGATGGTGAGAGTAACGCAATGACGCCCCCCGAATACCCGTCAGCCGTGAGCGGCCAACCCGAAAATTATCATTTTACCGAGCAAGTTGGGCACCTGCTGCGCAAGGTTTATCAGCGCCACCTGGCGATTTTCCAGCAAAACGTCGGCGATTCGCAGCTGACGGCGGTGCAGTTCATCACCCTGTGCGCGGTGCGCGATATGGGGCCGAGCTCGCTGACCGAGCTGGTGCAGGTGACGGCGGTGGATCAGGCCACCATACGCGGCATCGTCGAGCGGCTGAAGGCGCGCGATCTGATCACTGTGACGCCCGATCCGGTGGATCGGCGCAAGGTGGTGGTCGGCCTGACCGACGCCGGCGCCGTGCTGCTGACGGAAACGGTGCCGCAGGCGGCGAAAATTACAGAGCTGACGTTCGGAACGCTCAACCCGGCCGAACGGATAGCGCTGATATTCCTGCTGAATAAAATGCTGGAAGATCCGCCCACCGGCTGATTCGCCCGCGCAACGTCGGTTGCCTGGTGGTCGGTGGCGAGAGGCCAGCCCATAAGACCATCAAGTGCAGGCGGAGACGCGAACAATGGCGATATCTGAAGTGCAGTCGCCCAGGGAAGGCGCGAACACCACGCTGACGGAGCATCCGCTGATGCTGTCGGTGAACGGCGAACAGCTTCATGCGCAGGTGATGGCGGATACGCCGCTCTTGCTGGTACTGCGCAACGATCTGGCGCTCAACGGCCCGAAATACGGCTGCGGCCTGGGCGAATGCGGCGCCTGTACCGTGTTGATCGACGGCGTGGCGGCGCGCTTCTGCGTGATCCCGGCGCTCGGCGTGTCCGGCCGGGCGATCGTGACCCTGGAAGGCCTTGGCGATCGCCAGCGCCTGCACCCGGTGCAGCGTGCCTTTATCGAAGAGCAGGCGGCGCAATGCGGCTACTGCCTCAACGGCATGATCATGACCACCAAAGCCCTGTTGGATCGCAATCCCGCCCCGAGCGAGGCGGAGATCCGTCAGGCGCTGTCCGGCAACCTGTGCCGCTGCGGCACCCATCTCGAAATCCTGCGTGCGGTTCAGCGCGCCATCATTCTCTGCCGCGATGAGGACGCCCACGCTCATGACTGATTCCCGTCCCTCATCGCCGAGCCAGACCGAATTGCTGCAGCGCGACGGCGTGCTGCTGATCGTCGACATCGTGCAACCGCCTTCGGGGCCGGTGCCCAAAGGGCAAACGCCGGTGCTGAAGCCCAGGGAGCAAGGGCTGTTTATCGCCCTGTGCGGCAGCGGCGAAATCTATGCCTTTAACGGCCATGTCGATCTCGGCACCGGCGTGCGCACCGCGCTCGGCCAGATCGTCGCCGAAGAGCTGTACCTGCGCATGGATCAGGTGCGAATGGTGCTGGGCGATACCGAGCGCGCGCCGAATCAGGGCGCCACCATCGCCAGCGCCACGCTGCAGATCTCCGCCGTGCCGCTGCGCAACGCCGCCGCCGAAGCGCGCCGTTGGCTGTTGCGCCAGGCGGCGCAGCGCTTCGATGCGCCGGTGGAACAGCTGACGCTGGAGGAGGGCGTGATCCGCAGCCCGCAGGGGCAGGCGCTCAGCTACGCCGAGCTGGTGGCCGGCGGTCATGTCGAGCTGTCGATTTCCGGCGACGCGCCGCTGAAACCTCAGACGGAGTATCGCCTGGTGGGCACCAGCGCCGCGCGCGTCGATATTCCGGCCAAGGCGACCGGCGAAACCACCTACGTACACGATATGCGCCTGCCAAACATGCTGCACGGCCGGGTGGTGCGGCCGCCCTATGCCGGTTACGACAGCGGCGAATTTGTCGGCACCAGCCTGCTGGCGGTGGACGAAACCTCGATCGCGCATATTCCCGGCATCGTCAAACTGGTGGTGATCGGCGATTTCATCGGCATTGTCGCCGAGCGCGAAGAACAGGCGATCAAGGCAGCGCAGGCGCTGCAGGTCAGCTGGAAAGACTGGCGGCGCAATTTGCCGCAGATGACCGACGTGGCGCAGGCGCTGCGCGACAACCCGCACTCGACCCGGGTGGTGCACGATACCGGCGATGTGGACGCGGCGCTGGCGACGGCCGACAGGCGTTTCACCCGCAGCTACCTGTGGCCGTATCAGCTGCATGCCTCGATTGGCCCTTCCTGCGCGCTGGCGGACTACCGGCCGGAGCGCCTGCAGGTCTGGTCAGGCAGCCAGAACCCGCACCTGCTGCGCGCCGATCTGGCCTGGCTGCTGGAATACCCGGAAGCGCAGATCGAGATTGTTCGCATGGAGGCGGCCGGTTGCTATGGCCGCAATTGCGCCGATGACGTCTGCGCCGACGCGGCGCTGCTGTCGCGCGCGGTGGGCAGGCCGGTGCGGGTGCAGCTGACCCGCGAACAAGAACATGTGTGGGAACCGAAGGGCACGGCGCAGCTGATGGAGGTGGACGGCGGGCTGGACGCCGCCGGGCACCCGGTCGCCTACGACTTTCGCACCTATTATCCTTCCAACGGCGCGCCGACGCTGGCGCTACTGCTGACCGGTCGGGTCGAGCCGCTGCCGGTGGCCTATGAAATGGGCGACCGCACCTCGGTGCCGCCTTATGAGTATCCGGCGCTGCGTGTCAGCATCGAAGACATGGCGCCGATCGTGCGCGCCTCCTGGATGCGTGGCGTTTCCGCCTTGCCGAACACCTTCGCCCACGAATCTTATATCGATGAGCTGGCCCACGCCGCCGGCGTCGATCCGCTGGAATACCGGCTGCGCTATATCCATGACGAACGCGCCAGTGAGCTGATGCGCAGCACCGCAGAGCGCGCCGGCTGGACGCCGCATACCGAACCGATGCAGACCCCGGCGGAAGACGGCGTGCTGCGCGGGCGCGGCTTTGCCTACGCCCGTTACATCCACAGCAAGTTTCCCGGCTTTGGCGCGGCCTGGGCCGCCTGGGTGGCCGACGTGGCGATCGACAAAGCCAGCGGCGAAGTGGCGGTGACGCGCATCGTGGTCAGCCACGACGCGGGCATGATGGTCAACCCGGACGGCGTGCGTCACCAAATTCACGGCAACGTGTTGCAATCGACCAGCCGGGTGTTGAAAGAGCGCGTGACCTTTGAGGAATCGACGGTCTCCGCCAAAGAATGGGGGGCTTACCCGATCCTGACCTTCCCGGAGGTGCCGGAGGTGGACGTGGTGATGATGCCGCGCCCTTACGATCCGCCGCTGGGCGCCGGGGAGTCGGCGTCGGTGCCCAGCGCGGCGGCCATCGCCAACGCGGTGTTCGACGCCACCGGCATTCGTTTTCGCGAGCTGCCGATCACCTCGGATAAGCTGCGAGAGGCGTTGAACGGGCCGGACGCCGAGCGGCAGGCCGCCCCGCCCAAGAAAAAGAAGCGCGGCAAATGGTGGTTCGGCGGTGCGGCGGGGCTGTTCGGCGCGGTGCTGGGCATCGCGGGCAGCGCCCTGCCATGGCGGGCGGAGATCGCACCGGTGGCGACGCCCGGCGCCGGCACCTGGTCGGCCGCCACGCTGGAGCGCGGCCGCCAGTTGGCCGCCGCCGGAGACTGCGCGGTTTGCCATACCGCGTCGGAAGGAGCGACCAACGCCGGCGGGCTGGCGATGGCGACGCCGTTCGGCACGCTCTACAGCACCAACATTACCCCGGACGTGGCAACCGGCATAGGCAACTGGTCATTTACCGCGTTCGATCGGGCGATGCGCCAGGGCATCGCCCGCGACGGCCGCCATCTGTATCCGGCATTTCCCTACACCGCATTCAGTAAAATGACCGACGGCGACATGCAGGCGCTGTACGCTTATCTGATGTCGCAACCGGCGGTGCGCCAGAGCAATCCGGCCAATCAGATGCGCTTCCCGTTTAACCTGCGGCCGCTGATGGCGGGTTGGAACGCGCTGTTCCTGCGCCAGGGGGAATTTCAACCCGATCCGCAACAAAGCGCGCAGTGGAATCGCGGCGCCTATTTGGTCAACGGGCTCGGCCACTGCGCCGCCTGCCATTCGCCGCGCAATCTGCTGGGGGCAGAAAAGGGCGGCGCGGCTTTCCTGGCGGGGGGGATGGTGGACGGGTGGGAAGCGCCGGCGCTGAATCAATTGGCCAATGCGGACAAGCCCTGGACCGAGGAGCAGCTGTTTCAGTACTTCCGCAGCGGGCATTCTGCCGAGCACGGCGTGGCGGCCGGGCCTATGGGGCCGGTGGTCAGCGAACTGGCGACGTTGCCGCAGAGCGATCTGCGGGCGATGGCCAACTATGTGATGTCGCTGAGCACCAAGGCGACGCTGAATGTGGAGCCGCAGGCGCAGTTGGCGGCCCGCGCCTTGCCGGTGGCGGGGCAGTTGGCCGGCGAGCGGTTGTTCCAAGGCGCTTGCCAGGCCTGCCACAGCGCCGCTGCCGGTGGGCCGCAGCTGTTCGGCGTTAGCCCGGATCTGGCCAATAACACCAATATCTTCAGCGATCGCCCTGATAACCTGATCAAAGTGATCCTGCAAGGGATCCCCAAACCGGCCACCGCCGAATTGGGCTTTATGCCGGGCTTTAAGGACAGCTTTTCCGATCGGCAGGTGACGGCGTTGGTGAATTATCTGCGCCAACGCTATGCCGGCGACAAACCGGCCTGGCGCGACGTGGAGGCGCAGGTGGCGCGGCTGCGCGCGGAGCCGGGGAATCATTAACATTGTAAATTGTTACATTGGGTTATTGACTGGCGGCGCTCATTCGGGGATTAATGTTAGCCTGATTTTTACCTTACCTATAAAAAACAGGAAGTTAACATGACATTAACCACGCATAAAATGGAAAGCGGCCTGGCCGTAACAGTTCGTTTACCTGATAACCCGGCCAAGGTTCCGGCGATTATTCTGTGCCACGGCTTCTGCGGCATTCAGGAGCTGTTGCTGCCGGCCTTTGCCGAAGCCTTCGTCAACGCCGGTTTTGCGGCGGTGACGTTTGACTATCGCGGCTTCGGCGCCAGCGAGGGCGAACGCGGGCGGCTGGTACCGGCGCTGCAGATTGAGGATATCCTGGCGGTGAGCCGGTGGGTGCAAACGCAGCCGCAGATCGACAGCGAGCGCATCGGCCTGTGGGGCACGTCGTTTGGCGGCTGCCACGTGTTCGGCGCTGCCGCGGCCGAGCCGGCCATCAAGTGCGTCGTTAGCCAGCTGGCCTTCGCCGACGGGGAAACCATCGTGACGGGGAAAATGGCCGCCGACGAAAAACAGGCGTTCATCGCCACGCTGGACAAAATGGCGGAGAAGAAGCAGGCCACTGGCAAAGAGATGTTTGTCGCCGTCACCCGGGTGTTGAGCGATGACGAGTCGAAGGCGTTCTTCGAGGAGAACAAGGCGCGTTACCCGGCGATGGACATCAAGATCCCGTTCCTGACCGTGCGCGAAACGCTGCGCTATCAGCCGCGTGACAATGCGGCGCGAGTCACATGCCCGGTACTGGTGGTGGTGGCGGGCGGCGATACCGTGAATCCGCCGGAGCAGGGCATCGCGCTGTATGAGGCGGTAGGCAGCGCGAAGAAGGCGCTGCATGTCGAGCAGAATGCGAAGCACTATGACATGTACGCCGGCCCGCATTTCGCCGGCATTATCGGCCGTCAGATCGCCTGGTTCAACGATCACCTGTAATACCGCCTTCCCCCTGGCGCAGGAACGCCACCAGCCGCTGCGCCGGCAGCGGCAGCAGCGCCCATTCGCGCACCACCAGTGACAGGCGCCGGGTCGCCCAATCGTCCGTCAGCGGCAGGGCGCCGTGTCGGATCTGCGGATGGCGTTGGGCACTCTCTTCCGGCACCACCGCCAGCCCGGCGCCGCGCCACACCATGCGGCAGATGGCGTCGAAATTAGCGGCGCGCGCCCGTAGCCGCATCGGGCCGCCGCTGCGTATCGCCAGCCGTTCCAAATGCTGTTGCAGCGCACTCTCTTCCGGCAGGCCGATAAACTCAAAAGACAGGGTGTCCGCGAAGCTGACCGTGCGGCGGCCGCTGAGCGCATGCTCCGGCGGCAGCGCCAGCACCAGACGATCCTGCCGGAAGGGATAGCTTGCCAGCCCGCGCAGATCGGCGTGATCCGCCACGATGCCGATATCCGCCGCCTGTTCGGCGATCGCCTGCGCGATGACCGGGCTGGGCAGCTCCTCCAGCGCGATGTCGGTGTGCGGGTGCAGCACCAGAAAATCCGCCAGCAGCTCCGGCAGAAAAGCGTCGGCGGCGACGGTATTGGCGACGATGCGCAGCTGGCTGCGCTGGCCCGGCGCGAACTCGGCCATGTCGCCCCGCAGCCGGTCGCGCTGTTGCAGCAGCACGCGCGCGTGTTGCAACAGGCGTTCACCGGCGGGCGTCGCCTGGACGCCGCGCGGATTGCGCGTCAGCAACGCCACGCCGGCCTGTTGCTCCAGCCCGCGCATGCGTGCGCTGGCGGCGGCCAGCGACAGCCCGACGCGCTCGGCGCCGGCGGTGATGCTGCCGGTCTCAAGCACCGCCGCCAACAGTCGCAGATCGATAAAGTCAAAATGCATGCGTTCTTCCTCTGTCTTTGCCGCAGGCAGGCTCTGCCATTGCCGCATTGTGCCGCGCCGCGCCGCCGGCCACAATCGGGCCGTTGATTGCCATAAGGATAGACGCATGTCGCTGACGTTACTCGAGATTATCGCCCTGACGGGCATTTTTACGCTGGCCGGCACGGTCAAGGGAGCGATCGGCCTGGGCTTGCCGACGGTGTCGATGGGGCTGCTCAGCCTGATGATGCCGCCGGGGCAGGCCGCCGCGCTGCTGCTGTTACCTTCACTGGTCACCAATCTGTGGCAGTTGCTGTGCGGGCCGCGGCTGGGAGCGCTGTGCCGCCGGCTCTGGCCGATGATGCTGTGCGTCACGCTGGGCACGTTGCTGAGCGCTGGCGCGCTCACCGCCACCAACGGCCGCCTGGCGCCGGTGGCGCTGGGCGTTTGCCTGATCGGCTATGCGCTGTTGGGATTCACCCGTTTCGACTGGCGCGTTTCCGCCACGGCGGAGCCTTGGCTGGGGCCGCTGTGCGGCCTGGTGACCGGTGCGCTGACCGGCGCCACCGGCGTATTCGTCATACCGGCGGTGCCCTATCTGAACGCCTTGGGCCTGGCGCGTGACGATCTGGTGCAGGCGCTGGGGCTGTCGTTCACCGTCTCGACGCTGGCGCTGGCCGCCGGATTAGCCTGGCATCAGGCGCTGCCCGGCGCGCTGCTCGGCGGTTCGCTGCTGGCGCTGCTGCCGGCGCTGGGCGGCATGTGGCTGGGCGGGATCGTGCGTCGTCACAGCAGCCCGCTGATTTTTCGCCGCCTTTTCTTTATCGGGTTATTAATCTTGGGAATTGAGATTGTTTGGCGTTCAATTAATTAAATCGATAGCACTTATGTGTAATTAGGTCAGGTATATTATTCTGTATTTTATTCCCATATGATGGGTTGCAATATTTAGAACACACTTAGCTTATTGTTTTTAATACTGAAATACAGGATGGTTATGGATTGTTATTAGTGTGTTTTACTTTTGCTACTACAGCTATTTTTAATGACTGTAAAACCAGTAAACCCATAGGAGAATATTTATGAAGGAAATTTTAAGTAGCCAATTCGATGCGGTGTCGGGGGGATGGCAGGATCGCGATGGGAGTGGAAAAAGATCGTCTGATAACGGAGGCTCTGGTTCTTCAGATCGTGGTGGAAATAACGGCGGTGACCGCGGGCTTCAGTCATTCTTGTCAAAAAACAGCCCTTATGGCAGCGGTTCCGGCGCCAGTGGTTTCTGGGGGAATGGCAGTTCTACAGGAAATGGGTATGGCGGCAATGGCACTGGACCGAGAGAGACCAGAGAATCCGGAACCAAACGTTAATTAACAGTTGCAATCCCAGCACAGAAGTAAAATTCTGTGCTTTTATGGGGTATATGATGAATAAATATGTTGTTTTTATAAAGAGCGATGAATCAAGGGTGCTGAGAAAGGAAGTGGTGACACGAGCAATAATTAAAGATATGAAGCAGAAGGGGTTCAGAAAACATCATGTTGAAGTAGACGCTGAGAACGAGAACGATGCCATTAACAAACTAAATAAGAACAGCAATGACTATTTAGATTCACTGAAAAATTTTTCTGGTGATTTATTGCTCTGTTCTATTTGCGTCATTGTTATGGTCATGGTTTATTTATTTAGCTGAGCCATAATCAGTATTGAATCATTAAAGTTATTTATACTATATTTTGCGTGGTGATTTAAATGGACCATGGCGTATTGGGTGTTGATTTGCCAAAGATAGAAAGGTTATCAGTTCCAAACATCCTGCATTTTGTATGGATCGGTGACTTAAATGAAGTAAATACGCATTATATCGACATATGGAAAAAAACGAATAAAGATAAGCAGATATTCTTTTGGTATGACAAAGACTCTTCACTGTGTCATTTACTAAACAATGCCATACAAGATTTAGTCAACGCAAAAAAAATTAAAAATAAAGCAAGTGTTGAGTTAAAAATAAAAAACTCAGCTTTTAATTATATATACCCCAAAATAAAGAAGGGCTTTTCTTTTGATGAGCTAGTTATTGATTTTTTGATAAAGAATGAGATCCCTTATCAAAGACAGCCAATGGCTATAGAAGGCGCATGGTTTGATTGCAGGGGCTTTATAAAAAAGAGTATAACGGAACTTTTTTGCAACGGTTCTGACGATTTCATTAAGTATTATTATTATGAGATTATATTAAGGTGTAATCTTGCCAGTGCAAGCGACATCATCAGGCTTTTAATTATCTACCAATATGGTGGAACTTATGTCGATGTTGACACACTCCCATACACTGATAACATATATCATGGGTTAAATAAGCATATAGAAGAGGAGGGCATTATCGAGAGTGACTCGCTTCTCTTATTTAAGATCATCTGTTTTTTAAAAAAGATAAATTCAGAAGAGCTACGGTCTGAAGTAGTGATTGGCTGTGATGAGAATGAGCCAGGAGTAAATGTTGTTGGGTTTGAAAAAATAAAACGGCTTATCGAACAGGATCTATCTGATTTTTCTATGGATATGATATTGCCATTGGGGGAAACATACGTTTATAAAAATTTGTTGGCGCTAGGATCGGTCAGAAGATTTAAAGGTGTTTATTTTAATAATTTCATATCTTCTCATCAAAAATCAAAAGCGATAAGGATTATCCTTAGGGCCATGAAGAAAAGGTATCGCTTTTTGGAAAAAAATAATTGCATATTTGATTGTTACGTTGATGATAAGACCACGTGTTACCTGACCAGAATTTTAACATGGCGGACCGAGTTAATAACAAGGAGCTATTGTGTGACTCCGGTCTTAACCGGTCCGGGATTAATTGTCGAGGTTTTATTGGGATTGGCTTATAAATTATTCAATATTGAATATTCAGTTGAACCACATGTTATAGCAGAGTGCATGCAAAATTCTGATTTTGGCATTGCACTATTCCAACACAACATAGATACACCTGATGGCGCCTATTCCACATGGCGAAAATAAAAAATAGCTTTGGATGCAAGGTGATTTAAGTTTCGCTGGGTTATTGTCAATCTACTAGCGTGTGAATTTTTTCATGATGCTTCACTAAGGGACGCTGAGCATGTTTCGCCAGGAAGCGATCGATAGTCAGAAAATGAAATGGCGTGGGCGGGCATTGCTGTTGCCCGGCATTCCCTTTTGGCTCACAGCAGGGCTCTGCCTGTTTTTTTTCATTGCCTTTCTCACTTTCGCGATCGCCGGCACCTATACCCGACGGGTCAACGTGACCGGAGAGATCAGCACCTATCCGCGCGCCGCTAACGTCTATTCCGCCGTCCAGGGGGTGGTGGTCAAACAGTTTGTCACCGAAGGGCAGGTGATCACCGCCGGCGCGCCCATTTACCAGATCGACGTCAGCAAGAGTACCCATAGCGGTGTGGTCAGCGACAACCAACGTCGGGACATCAATAGCCAACAGGCGCGCATTGCACAAATTATCAGCCGACTGGAAAGCAGCAAGCAGGCCACGCTCACCATGCTGGAAAAACAAAAGGCGCAATATACCGCCGCGTTCTCCCGCTCCACCGTTATCCTCGAACGCGCCCAGGAAGGGATACGTATCGCAAAGGAAAACATGGAGAACTACCGGCACTATCAGACCAAGGGGCTGATCAACAAGGATCAGCTCACCAACCAGGTGGCATTGTATTACCAACAACACAACAATCTGCTGAGTCTGTCTGGCCAGAATGAACAGAATGCGCTGCAGATCACCGCGCTGGAAAGCCGGATTCAAACCCAGGCCGCCGAATTCGACAACCAAATTTACCAGATGGAGTTGCAGCGCTACGAGTTGCAAAAAGAACTACTGAACATTGATGCCGGCGGGGCCATCGTCATCCGCGCACTGGCCGACGGTCGAGTCGACTCTCTGAGCGTCACGGTCGGTCAGATGGTCAACATAGGCGACAGCCTGCTGCAGCTACTCCCTCAAGATATCGAACACTATGCTCTGGTGCTTTGGGTGCCCAACGACGCCATCCCTTACATTACCGCCGGAGATAAGGTCAATGTGCGCTATGACGCCTTTCCGGCGGAAAAATTTGGCCAGTTCGCCGGCACCGTGTCTGTTATCTCCAAAGTCCCGGCTTCGCCTCAGGAAATGCTGACCTACCAAGGGGCTCCTAAAGCGGTACTGACCGCCGCCGTACCGTACTACAAGGTGATTGTTATGCCGGAGAAACAGGCCATTGCCTACGACGGTAAACGTCTGAGCCTGGAAAACGGCATGACAGCGCAAAGTACTTTGTTTCTGGAAAAAAGGACGATTTATCAGTGGATGCTGTCACCGTTCTACGACATGAAGCACAGCGCGACGGGGCCGGTCGATGAGTAAGCCCACGTTCAAACAGCAGGTTAGACAGCTGGATTTTCGGCTGCGCCATCGGGTCCCGATGGTGCACCAGGCCGAGTCATCGGAGTGCGGGCTGGCCTGCCTGGCGATGATTTGTGGCCACTACGGCAAAAACATTGACCTTATCGCGCTGCGTCGGCAATTCAACCTGTCAACCCGCGGCGCCACGCTGACCGGGTTAACCGGTATAGCCGAACAGCTGGGACTGGCCACTCGCCCTCTATCACTTGATATTGGCGAGCTCAGCGCGCTGAAACTCCCCTGTATTTTGCACTGGGAGTTCAACCATTTCGTGGTGTTGGTCAGTATCAAAGGTCACCGCGCGGTGCTGCATGATCCGGCGCGGGGGCGCCGGGTCGTCAGCCTGACGGAACTGTCGCACAGTTTCACCGGCGTGGCGCTTGAGGCCTGGCCCGGCAGCGCCTTCACCGCCGACAGCGTCCGCCATCGCATTCACCTGCGCACGCTGATTGGCAGCGTACACGGTCTTAAGGGGGCGCTCGGCAAAATATTTTGCCTGTCTCTGGTGTTCGAAACCATCAACCTGGTGATGCCGATCGGCACACAATTAGTGATGGACCACGCTATTCCCGCCGGGGATCGTGGATTGCTGACGCTCATCTGTGCCGGACTGATGATGTTCATCCTGTTACGGGCCACCATTGGTATGGTGCGGGCATGGTCCGGACTGGTCATGTCGACGCTCATCAACGTACAGTGGCAGTCCGGGTTGTTTACCCACTTGTTGCGCCTGCCGCTGGGCTACTTTGAACGACGCAAATTGGGTGACATTCAGTCACGCTTCCGCTCGCTGGATACGCTGCGCAGCACCTTTACCACCAGTATTATCGGCGCCATCATGGACGGCATCATGGTGATCGGCGTGCTGGTGGTGATGGTGCTGTATGGCGGTTGGTTGACCTGGGTGGTGATTGCGTTCACCGCGCTCTACGTGCTGATGCGGCTGCTGACCTACGGCTATTATCGCCAACTGTCCGAAGAAGCGCTGGTCAGAGAGGCTCGGGCCAGCTCGTATTTTATGGAGACGCTGTATGGTATCGCCACCGTCAAAATGCAGGGCATGGCGGAACGTCGCATTGCCCACTGGCTCAACCTTGAAATCGACACCATCAATACCGGTATCCGGGTCACCCGCATGGACATGCTGTTTGGCGGGATCAACACCTTCATTGCCACCTGCGATCAGGTCGTTATTCTTTGGCTGGGAGCCAGTCTGGTGATCGATAACCAGATGACCCTCGGCATGTTCGTGGCGTTCGGCGCCTTTCGCGGGCAGTTTTCCGACCGCATCGGGTCGCTGACAGAGTTTTTGCTGCAGCTGCGCATGATGAACCTGCATAACGAGCGCATTGCCGATATCGCCCTGCATCCGAGGGAGGCGCGTAAACCCGACCATCCTTATACGGCGGGCCTGCAACCCGTTGGGTTGACGACCCATGCCCTGAGTTATCGTTACGACAGCCAGTCACCGGCCATCTTTGATGGCCTGGACATCACTGTGGCGCCGGGCGAGAGCGTGGCCATCGTAGGCCCATCCGGCGCTGGCAAGACCACGTTGATGAAAGTATTGTGCGGGCTGTTTCCCCCGGACTCAGGGCGGGTTGAGGTGAACGGCGTCGATATCCGGCAGCTTGGCGTCAACAACTACCACAAGATGATCGCCTGCGTGATGCAGGACGACAAGCTCTTCTCCGGCTCGATCCGGGAAAATATCTGCGGGTTCGCGGACGAGGTGGACGACGCCTGGATGGAGGCCTGTGCCCGTGCCAGCTATCTGCACGATGTGCTTATGCGTATGCCGATGGGGTATGAAACCCCGATCGGCGAACTGGGGGAAGGATTGTCCGGCGGGCAGAAGCAACGCCTGTTCATTGCCCGGGCGATTTACAAGAAGCCGGCGATTTTGTTCCTGGATGAGGCCACCAGCGCGCTGGATAAGGAGAGCGAAGCTGTGGTGAATCAGGCCATCAAGAGACTCAATATCACGAAGGTGATCATTGCCCACCGTGAAACGACCATTGCGTCGGCAGATCGGGTAATTTATTTTGGTTAAAAATAAGGCACATGATGAGTGGTGATAATCAGCTCTCTCACCAGGTTATAATATGATAACCCAATGAGGGGACGTGATATCACCAGCGGCACTGGCCGCTTACACCGTTTCGGTTACGATTGCCCGCTAAAACCCCAATAAGGCTCAGGCCTGCGGCCCACCTCAAATGGTCTCCTGTATGCCGGAGAGGAGGCCTTCGCCGATTTTGCTCTCCCGTTCTTCATACCCGCCGTGGGCGATGACCCTGCCTTTGCCGTGCGTGAGGTCGCAGCGCTTGCACGCTTTCAACACCCGTTGTTTCACTCGATAGCGGCGTCGCCCTGGCCGTAGAGGCGGCAAAAAAGTGGTGCAGGCAATGAACGGTGATGGGGCCAGGCTATTTTTTCTGCCCGCTCCGGTTTTCAATTTACGGCGCGGCGCATTGCGCGATATTCTGGTTTTCTGATGGGCTAACGGCAGATGAGGGAACCATGACAGACAGCCAGGTGTTTGAACAACAAAGCCTCGACAATCTGCTGAGCTATTGGCGGCGCCATCGCCGCCTGCCGGGCGCGCGCTATCCGGCCGGGCCGACCGACAGCCTGTGCGACGTGCCGGGCGTCAGCGTTGGGCATCACACCCTGACCGACGGCGAATGCCAGACCGGCGTCACCGCCATCGTGCCGCCGGGCGATCTGTTCAACCAGCCGCTGCCGTGCGGCAGCGCGGTGCTCAACGGCTTCGCCAAGCCGCTGGGATTGGTGCAATTGAATGAGCTGGGGGAGTTGCAGACGCCTATTCTGCTGAGCAACACCTTCGCCGTCGGCACGCTGTTCAACGCCATGGTGCGGCGCAGCTGCCTGCGCTACCCACAGATCGGCCGCGGCAGCGCCACCATCAACCCGCTGGTACTGGAGTGCAACGACGGCTACCTCAACGATATTCAGGCGATGGCGGTGCGTGAGGAGCACGTCTTCAGCGCGCTGGATAACCATTCCACCCGCTTTGCGCGCGGCAGCGTCGGCGCCGGGCGCGGCATGAGCAGCTTCGGCCTGAAGGGCGGCATCGGCACGGCCTCGCGCTATTGCCCGGGGTTAGGCACCATGCTCGGCGTGCTGGTGCTGGCCAACTTCGGCACCCTCGACTCGCTGACGCTGAGCGGCGTGCGCGTTGGCCCGGCGCTGGGCAAGCTGTTGGCGGATCCGCCGCCGCAGGTGGACGCCGGCTCGGTCATTATCATCATCGCCTGCGATCGCGCGCTGGACAGTCGCCAGCTGAACCGCATCGCCCGCAGAGCGGGCGCGGGCCTGGGGCGGGTGGGCAGCCATTGGGGACACGGCTCCGGCGATATCGCGCTGGCGTTTTCCACCCGGTTGCTGGGGGCCACGCTGCCGGACGAAAGGCTGGAGCCGCTGTTTGCGGCGGCGGCGGACGCCACCGAATACGCGGTGCTGGATGCGTTGCTGAGCGCCGAAGGCGTCAGCGGCTTCCAGCAGCATGCGCGCGCAGCGCTGGGCCCGCTGCTCGACCGGCTGGCGGCGGCAAATTAAATAACGGGAGTGTGATGTGAAGGTCTTTATCTCTGCGGATATCGAAGGTATTGCCGGCGTGATGCGGCCGGAGCAGTGCAACCCGGCCCACGCCGACTATGCGGCGGCGCGTGAACTGATGGAGCAGGAGGTCAACGCCGCCATCGACGGCGCTTTCGCCGGCGGGGCCACCGAGGTGACGGTGGCCGACAGCCACGCCATGATGCAGAACCTGCGCGCCGATCGCATCGATGGGCGCGCGCGGCTGGTGCAGGGCAAACCGCGCGGGCTGTCGATGGTGGAAGGGCTGCAACACCAACGCTACGACGGCCTGATGTTTATCGGCTACCACAGCGCTGCCGGTGAACATGGCGTGCTGGCGCACACCATCAACGGCCGGGCCTTTTACCGCGTCAGCCTGAACGGCGAAGCGGTGGGCGAAAGCGATCTGTATGCAGCGGCGGCGGCCGAATTGAACGTGCCGCTGTGGCTGGTGAGCGGTGACGACGAGCTGCAACGCTGGATTGCTGAACGTTATCCTCAGTCCGGCTATGTGTGCGTGAAGCGCGCCATCTCGCAAACCGCCGCCGAATCGCTCAGCCCGCAGCGGGCGCGCGCCGAGATCCGTGAACGGGCGATGCAACAGGTGCGCCAGGGCGGGAAGCTGCCGGTGGAACGCCGCTTCATGCCGCCTTATCGGCTGACGTTGATGGCGGCCAAACCGGTGCTGGCGGATCTGTTCAGCCTGGTGCCCGGCGTGCAGCGCCAGGACGCGCTGACCGTGGCCTTCGACAGCGACAACATGGCGGCGCAAATCAACCTGCTCAGCGTCTTCTCCTATCTGGCGACGACGCAGAACTGAGGGATAACGCCGTTACAGGCGCTCGCGGTTGGCGAGCTGAAGGGTGAGGTTTTCAATGCGCTCGGCCATCTGCTTCGTCAGGGCGGTTAATTCCGTATTTTGCTTCAGCAGCTCGAGCAGCTGTTCGGACTGCCGTTCGGCCAGGGTTTGCCGCTGTGCCATCGCCTCATCCAGATCTTCCCGGTGCCGGGCATCGGCCAAGGCATGCGCCTGGTCGCGCTCGGCCTGGCGGGTTTGCGCCAGCAGGATCAATGGCGCGGCGTAGGCGGCCTGCAGACTGAACGCCAGATTCAGCAGAATGAAGGGGTAAGGGTCAAATTTGGTGAAGCCGGCGAGGTTGAGATAGATCCACACGCCGACCACCACCGTTTGTCCCACCAAAAAAGTCGGCGTGCCGAAGAAGCGGGCGAACGCTTCGGCTTTCAGGGCAAACCATTGATCGCCAAAGGTATGGCTTAACCCTTGCAGCGGCCGATACAGACGAAATTTCTTGTGTTCCGACATAGCGGTAAGGCTCATAGAGATTGGAAGTGTTTCATTTATAGCACAAATGCATTTAAAGACGCGCCCAGCGGCCGCCTGGCGCCGATGGCCCGCACCGCACGATTTCTCAACGAAAAATCCCTTATCAAGATTAGGCCTGCTGGATAATAGGCTACGCTAATTATTGCTCTGTTGCGCTATATCACCTGACGGGTGCGACAAGCCATTCCATAACAAGATTTGTTTCGCCGAAGGCAGTGACGCCTTCGGCTTTTTTGGAGTCATGAGCAATGAGCATATCCCAAGTTCCGCTTTCGCGGCGGCGGTTTATCGTCGGCGCCGGGGCGTTGGTGATCGGCGCCTATCTGCCGTCCACCGGCGCACTGGCGCGTTCGGCTGCCCCGGCCGCCTCCGGCGCGGCGGCGTTTGACGCCAACGCCTTCGTTCAGATCGGCGCCGACGGCGTCGTCACCGTGATCAGTAAACACACCGAAGTGGGCCAGGGGGTCTATACCGGCATGGCGACGCTGGTCGCCGAAGAGCTCGATGCCGATTGGGCGCAGGTACGGGTCGTCGCCGCGCCGGTGGACACCAATATCTACAAAAACCTGACCTTCGGATTCCAGGGCACCGGCGGTTCCAGCTCGGTGGCCAATGCCTATGAGCAGATGCGGCGCATGGGCGCCATGGCGCGTGCGCTGCTGGTGCAGGCCGCCGCACAGAGTTGGAAAACCTCGGCGCAGGAAATTACCGTGCAGGCGGGCAAGATCCGCCATGCCGCCAGCGGGCGCGAGGCGGGCTTCGGCGAATTCGCCGCGCTGGCCGCCACGCTGCCGCCGCCCGATCCCGCCAGCCTGACGCTGAAGGATCCGGCCAATTTCACCCTGATCGGCAAAACGCGCGGCCTGCACCGCGTCGATTCGCTGGCGAAAACCAACGGCAGCGCGCAGTTCTCGCAGGATATCCATGAGCCGGACATGTTGACCGTCACCATCAAGAAGCCGCCGCGCTTCGGCGGCAAGGTGGCGACCTTCGATGCCGAACGAGCGCTGGCGGTGCCGGGGGTGGTGGCGGTGAAGCAAATCGCTACCGGCGTGGCGGTTTACGCCAAAAACACCTGGGCGGCGATCCAGGGGCGGGAGCGGCTGAAGGTGACGTGGGACGACGCGCAGGCCGAACGGCGCAACACCGAGGAGATCTACGCCGAATTCCGCCAGGTGGCGCAGAAAACCGGCGTGGTGGCGAAGAGTCTCGGTAAGCCGGACGAGGTGTTCGACAAGGCCGACAAGGTGATCGAGGCCGAATACACCTTCCCGTACGTCGCGCACGCGCCGATGGAGCCGCTGGACGGCTATCTGTTCTGGGACGGCGAGAGCGTCAAGGCGCGCTACGGCTGCCAAATCCAAACGCTCGATCACAAGCAGCTGTGCGATCTGTTCGAGTTGCCGCCGGACAAGGTGCAGATTGAAACCATTCTGGCGGGCGGCAGCTTCGGCCGGCGCATCGATTTAGGCAACCCGACGCTGGGGCCGGATCTGGCGGCCGACATGGCGGCGGCGGCCAAGGGCATCGGCCCCGGCCACGGCGTGAAGGTGGTATGGACGCGCGAGGACGACATTCGCAACGGCTGGTATCGCCCGATGATCCTGCACCGCCTGCGCGGGGCCATCCGCGGCGGCAAGGTGGTGGGCTGGACCGATACCGTGGTCGGCCATTCCTGGACGCGCCACAGCGCGATGGATGCGCTGGTGGTCAACGGCCTCGATCAGATGATGGTCGAGGGCGCCAGTGAGGTGTCATACACCTTCGAAGCCTTCCGCTGCGATGCGCACATCGTGCCGGGCAAGGTGCCGACCACCTCGCTGCGGTCGGTGGCCAGCACCCACACCGGCCACGCGGTGGAGAGCTTTATCGATCAGCTGTTGCAGGAAACCGGGCAGGATCCGGTCGAAGGGCGGCTGGCGCTGATGGGCGATGCGCCGCGTGCGGCGGGCGTGCTGCGCGCGGTAGCGAAAGCCGCTGACTGGCAGGGCGCGAAAGTGGTGGACGGACGCGCGCGCGGCGTGGGCGTCGCCAAGGCGTTCGATACCTATGTGGCGCAGGTGGCCGAGGTCTCGATCGGCGAAGGCGGCATCCCGAAAGTGCACAAGGTGTGGTGCGCGGTGGACTGCGGCGTGGCGGTGAACCCCGACGTGATCCGCGCGCAGATCGAGGGCGGCATCGGCTACGGCCTGAGCATGGCGCTGTACGGCAATATCACGCTGAAAGATGGCGTGGTCGAACAGTCCAATTTCAATAACTTCCGCCCGCTGCGCATCGATGAGATGCCGGAGATCGAGGTGATCATCGTGCCCTCGAGCGAGAAACCGACCGGCGTGGGCGAGTTGGGGGTGCCGACCATCGCCCCGGCGGTCGGCAACGCGCTGGCGCTGCTCGGGCGGCCGCGCACCTCGCTGAGCCTGCCGCTGCATAATCCTACCGCGAACCCGGCGTCTGACAAGGAGAGAACCTGATGATTCAATTAACCGTAAACGAGCAGCCGCTGACCTTCGAGGGCGATCCGCACATGCCGCTGTTGTGGTTTTTGCGTGACGAAGCCGGCCTGACCGGCACCAAGTTCGGCTGCGGCATCGCCATGTGCGGCGCCTGTACCGTGCATCTGGACGGTGTGCCGGTACGATCGTGCATGACGCCGGTCTCCGCCGCCGTCGGCAAAAAAATCACCACCATCGAAGCCGTGGGCGCCACGCCGGAAGGCAAGGCGGTGCAGGAAGCCTGGCTTGATCTGGATGTGGTGCAGTGCGGCTACTGCCAGTCCGGCCAGATTATGAGCGCCAGTGCGCTGCTGGCGCAAAGCAAGGATCCGAGCGATGCGGACATCGACGCGGCGATGGGCGGCAACGTCTGCCGCTGCGCCACCTATGTGCGCATTCGCGCCGCCATCCACCAGGCCGCCAAGGCGTTGGGTTAGGGAGAGATGCGATGAGCAATGCCTTGAAAGGGCTGTTATGGCTGATTATCGCCGTGGTGGTGTTGGCGGGAGGATACGCGCTGTACACGCTGCTGCGGCCCACCGGCGCGGAGCCTGCGGCGCCGATCGCCGGGGCGCCGGCCGGCATCACCGATAAACTGGCGCGCGGCGAGTACCTGGCGCGCGCCGCCGACTGCGTGGCGTGCCACACCGCGCCGGGCGGCACGCCGTATGCGGGCGGCTTCGCCTTCAAACTGCCGTTCGGCACCATTTACGGCACCAACATCACCGCCGACAAGGAGACCGGCATCGGCAACTGGAGCGACGATCAGTTCGTGCGTGCGGTGCGTGAGGGCATCGGCCCGCAGGGCAACCTGTATCCGGCGATGCCGTACACCTCGTACACCGAACTGAGCCGCGACGACGTGCTGGCGATCAAGGATTATCTGTTCAGCCTGCCGCCGGTGAAGCAGGCCAACCCGCAAAACGATTTGTCGTTCCCGTTCAACCAGCGTTGGGGCATGAAATTCTGGAACCTGGCGTTCTTCCATGAGCAGCGCTTTGCGCCGGATCTCAACAAGGACGAGCAGTGGAACCGCGGCGCCTATCTGGCGACGGCGCTCGGCCACTGCGGCGAGTGCCATACGCCGCGCAATCTGGGGTTCGGCCTCAACCAGAGCAAGCACCTGAGCGGTGAAGTGGTGCAGGGCTGGTTCGCCGCCAACATCACGCCGGATAAGCAGACCGGCATCGGCGGCTGGAGCGACCAGCAGCTGTCGCAATATCTGGCCACCGGCCATGCCCCGGGGCGCAGCAGCGCCGCCGGCCCGATGGCGGAAGCGGTGGAAAACAGCCTGCAGTTCCTGACGCCGGAAGACAATCTGGCGCTGGTGAAATACCTGCGCGATATCGAACCGATCGCCGGCGACGGCGCAGCGGCGGTGAACCTGCAGCCGAAGGGCGCGGGGGCTTCCACACCGATCCTGCCGGGCGGGCAAGACAGTTCGCTCGGCCGGCGGGTGTTCGCCAACGACTGCAGCGGCTGCCACCAGTGGAACGGGCCGGGCCGCCAGAGCGAGTACGCGTCGCTGGTAGGCAGCACGGCGGTGAACGATCCGCAGGGGCGCAGCGTGGTGCAGGCCATCCTGAAGGGGACGAGCATCAGCATCGGCGATCGGCATGAAATGATGCCGGCGTTCGGCAGCGCCTATTCCGACGAGGAAGTGGCGGCGGTCGCCAACTTCGTGGTCGGCCACTTCGGCGATAAGCAGGGCAACGTCACCGCCAAACAGGTGGCGGAGCAGCGCAAGCAGTAGCGCATCGCGGCCGCCACGGCGGCGTGCAGATTAAAGGCGGCGATATCGCGGATATTGCCGCTTTTTTTATTGCCGGCATGCCGGCGGCAGTGTGACGCTCAATCAAAAATCAGAGGGGGGACCGTGATAAAAATCGTAACGTTGTTAACCAATCAAAACTACCTGGCCTGTCTTGTAGCAGCATTACTCTTCATCGTTACGGCCGATACCAACCATCTGCGTGATAGCATTAACTATGGGCTGCAGGCCGTCTTTGATGCTGAAGGATAATAGTAAACAAACCCACCGATGAGGTGGTTTTTTTGCTTTCTAGGGGGTGCTTTACCCAGCAAGTGAGATTCGTTATCATTTGCCTGGTTGATTGTTACTATAAGGATGTAGAGATGCAAAAGTCACTATTGGTTGCCCTGGGTGTGATAGTTCTATCAGGATGTGCAGGCCAGAACGATGATTATCAATTGAATAGCAAACAATCGTCTGCTCAGAAAGACAGCAAAGAGTGGAAGGAGTTTGTTGCTCCTCTGTCTACCAAAACGCAATCACCACAAGACAGACTGATGAAGCGTGCTGAGAGAAATTACTAACAGAGAAAAGCCCATTTGAGTGGGATTTTTGCTTTCTGGCATTAGTGTTTTTTTAATGGTATATCACTCCCAAAATTCGCTATGAACTCAGGGTTAAAAGCTATCGCGAGCACGACTGCCGCCAGAGCCAGTATCAACATTTTCTTTTGCATAGTGACCTCATAGCTATTTAGTCAGAAGCCATGTTGTCACGCTGACCACACTTGATTCCAGGGAAAAGCCCGACAAATCGCGGGCGAAAACCGCTTTTCGTTGCCTACTTCATGCTCTCTGTTACCATGTAACGACTTGTTACTTGTCTATGGGAAAAGGACGAAATGCTTAAGTTGATTGGTGGGCTGCTGATTTTAGTTGGTGCAATTACTGTTGGTTACGCTATCGGCATGGAAGTTACTGTTGGCTACGTTGATAAGGTTTACAACAGTGGGCTGATGGCAAACCGAGAGATTTACACAATTGCAGGTAGTGCAACGGCTATTATCGGCACCTTAGTTGCTATGACTGGGGTGATTGCTGAGTTTTTGGAAAAAAGAGAAAACGAAAAGTTAGACATCTTGAAAAATATCAAGAATGGCTTAGCTGACCACCTAGAGAAATAATCTCTCTCGAAAAAATTATTTATAACCTCGCTTCGGCGGGGTTTTTTTATGCCCGGAGAACACTAAATGTCAGAACAAGACGGCGGCAGCCTCGTCTATCAGGTCGATATCGACACTGCAAAAATGATCACCGGGAGCCGTAGGGTATCTGTTGTTCTTGAGGATATGGAAAAACAGTCAGGAAAGGCAGAGGCCAGCTTATCAAAACTCGAGCGCCAGGCTGGTTCTACAGGCTTAACTCTTGGCACTCTGCCACGTGTCGCTAAAGCTGAGCAGATGACCACCGGCGGCAGTGCGCAATATTGGGTGGGCAAGGCGGGGTTAGCCCTGGCTTAATTGATTGAAAAGATAGTCAAAGACCACGCGCACGCGCGCCGGGCAGGCGTGCTGATGCGTATGATAGAGGTTGACCGGCCAGGGCGGCGGGGCGTCGCCCGGCAGAACGGCTACCAGCTCACCCGCAGCGAGGTGTTTTTCAACTAAATACCCGGCCAGTTGGCCAAAGCCTAAACCGGCGAGCACCGCTTTACGCTCTATATCGGGCGTGTCGGTGACGAAGGCGGCGGACTTCGGGTAGAGATAACGTTTTTGGCTAAATTCCCAGGGCCAGTAGCGCCCGGTCTTGCGGTTCACCAGCGCGACAATCGGCAGATGGGCGAGTTGGTCTACCTGCTCCGGCGGCGGCAGGCGATCGAGCAGCGTCGGCGAGGCAACCAGATGGAAAGGCATGGTTCTGGGCTGGCGAACGATACAGGTTTGGTCGTACAGAAAGCCGATGCGAATGCCGATATCAATTCTTTCTTCGACCAGATCGCTGTGGATATTCGACAGGTGGAACTCGATCGTAATCGCAGGATACTGGCGCGCGAATTCCGCCAGTATCGGCATGACGACCTCGCTGCCATAGGTATGCGGCGCCGTAAGGCGCACCACGCCGCCGAGATCTTCCGCCGCTTTCCCCTGCGGCTGAAACAGCCTGTTCAACTGATCCATCGCCGTTTTGGCCTGCTCAAGAAAGCCGAGGCCGAAATCCGTGATTCTCACGCTGCGGGTATTGCGGTGGAACAGCTGCTCACCGAGCACCGACTCGAGCTCTTTGATGGCTCGGGTGACTTTTTGCGGGGAAATGCCGAGCCTGGTCGCCGTGTGTTTAAAGTTCATCTCCTCGGCGGCGGCGCAGAAAATGCGCAAGGCTTCTTGTCTGTTTTGCACGTTGACCTCTTTGTTCCAAAAAATGGAATTCTCAAAGCATAACACTTCCATTTACCGGGCGGAAACGGCGGATAAAGTATTCGCACTGACCCTAACAAGAGGAACGAGAGATGAACCGTATTTCAGGCAAAGTGGTGGTGATTACCGGCGCCAGCAGCGGGCTGGGCGAGGCGACCGCATTACATCTGGCCGCGCAAGGGGCGACGGTGGTGGTGGTGGCGCGCAGGAAAGATCGTCTTGATGCGCTGGTTCGGCAAATCGTTGGCGACGGCGGCACCGCGTTGGCGCTGCAGGTGGATGTGACGAAGCGTCAGGAGGTCGAAGCGATGATCGCCCAGACCGTCAGGCAGTTTGGCAAGATTGATGTCCTGGTCAACAACGCGGGGCTGATGGCGATCGCACCGCTGAGTGCCGTGAAGGTCGATGAATGGGAACGGATGATCGATATCAATGTGAAAGGCGTGCTGTACGGCATCGCGGCAACCTTGCCGCTGTTCGAAAAGCAGCAATTCGGTCATTACATCACCATTTCCTCCATTGCCGGCAAGAAGGTGTTCAGCCCCGGCGGCACGGTCTATAGCGGCACTAAATTCGCGGTCAGCGCGATCGCCGAAGGTTTGCGTCACGAAGTTGGCGGAAAGATCAGAACCACGACGATCGCCCCCGGCCTGATCGACACCGAACTGAAACAGGGCAGTTCGCATGCGGAAAGTTTGCAGGCCGTCGGCGAACTCTACCAGAGCCAGGCAATTTCCGCCGATGCCATCGCGCGCGCCATCGCCTATGCGATCGAGCAGCCTTCGGACGTGGATGTGAGTGAGATTGTCATCAGGCCGACCGTGCAGGAGTTTTAAATCGCCAGGGGGCATTCCCAGGGCTTTTAGCCGTATTTTCTTATCGTTATGAGGTTTTCTATGCGTCGCAATCTGCTTATTGGCGCCTTTTTCGCCGCTTTTTCTGCCGCTGCAATGGCCGCGGCGCCTTTTTCTACAATAGACAATCCCGGGTTTTACCGGATCATGCTGGGCGATGTGGAAGTGACGGCCCTGTCTGACGGCATCAGCCCGATGCCCGCCGATAAAATCTTGATCAACACCCGGCCGCAGCAGCTTGAAAAGGCGATGGCGGCCAACAACCTGTCGCTGCCGTTACCGACCTCGGTGAACGCCTACCTGATCAATACCGGAAGCAAGCTGGTTCTGGTCGATGCAGGCACCGGCGCGCTGCATGGCGAAGCGCTGGGCAAAATGATGAAAAACCTGAACGCTTCCGGCTATCAGGCGGAGCAGGTGGATGAGATTTATTTAACGCACCTGCATCCCGACCATGTGGGCGGGTTGATGGCGGACAAGCGTCTCGCCTTCCCGAACGCCACCGTCTGGGTGGAAAAAGACGAAGTCGCTTTTTGGCTGAGCGAAGAGAAAAAACGGCAGGCGGAAGAGAAAGATAAACGTTTCTTCGATGCCGCCATCGCCTCATTGCAGCCTTACGTCACGGCGGGGAAACTCAAAACGTTTGAAGGCAATCAGGCGCTCACCCCGGGCATTTCGGCTATCGACACGCGTGGGCACACGCCAGGGCACAGCGTGTTCGCCGTCGAAAGCAAAGGGCAAAAGATGGTGATTCTGGGGGATATGATCCACGTCGGCTCGGTGCAGTTTCCCGATCCGAATGTCGCCATCGCCTATGACATCGACGTCCCCGCCGCGGTTGCGCAGCGCAAGCGGCTGTTCGATGACCTCGCGCAGCAAAGGGCGCTGGTCGCAGGGGCGCATTTGTCTTTCCCGGGTCTTGGTTACATCAATAAACAGGGGAAAGGTTACGACTGGCAGCCGTTGAACTATGGCGCGATGAATCCACATTAATCGGCATGAGAGCAAGGCAAGAAGGCAGACGAACAATGTGAAGGGGCCAGGCGGCCCCTTTTTTCCGACGTTCAGAAAGCCGCTTCCGCGCAGAGCGCAGGGCTTTCACGCCGTACGTTGTGTGTTATTTTGGCCGCTGTGGATAACCGGCAATCGGGTAAAAGAGGATGGGCAATTCGGCATTTATGCATCGTTTTGACGCATTGGGCGGGCTTGAACTGCTCGTCGCGGACTTTTCAGACCATCGGTTTGACGTGCATTGGCATGATACCTGGTCGATTGGCGTTGTCCTGCGCGGCGCCAATAACAACAGCGCCAAAGGCGATGCCGACGGTATCGTCAGCCGTGGGCAAGTCAGCCTCATCGCGCCGGGGCAGATGCATGCCGGGACGGTGCTGGGAGAAGAGGGATGCCATTATTTCATGTTTTACCCCAGCCACGAGATGCTGCTGGACGCGGCGGAAAACATGGAGATGCCTCTGCCAGCGGCAGTGAAGGGGAAGCATATCGACCATGCGCCTTTCGCCAACCGGCTGTGTGAGGCCGCGACGGTATTGACCGCGGCGCAATCCAGCCGTTTCGACCGGGAGGTGGCCTGGAGCCACTGTGTGGCGGATCTGCTGGCGGTGTGTTCCCCGCGGCGCGCGCCATTGGCAGACGCCGGCATCGCACCGGGCTTGCGCAGGGCGAAAGAGTATCTGCACGATAACCCGGCGCGGGAAGTGCGTCTGGAGAGGCTGGCGCAGGCCGCCGGTCTGTCCAGGTTTCACCTTTGCCGCCAGTTCTCGGCAACATTCGGCTTGTCGCCGAGCCGCTATCAGCGGCAGCTTAGGCTGCAGCAGGCGAAGGTTTTGCTATCCCGGGGCGGCGACATCGCGGAAATCGCCGTCGCCTGCGGGTTCGCCGATCAGTCGCACCTGGGCAGGGCGTTCAAGTCGAGTTACGGCGTGACGCCGCGCGGCTATCGCGATCGCTGCCTGTGAGCAATATCGTTCTATCTCGCCGACTTACGGGGGCCGACAATGCGCCTATTTACGACGCGAGAAAATCATGGTCATCGAATTATCCACGCTGGGTTTATTTGCCCTTTCGGCCGCCGTCTTAACGCTTATTCCCGGCGCCGATATGCTTTGCGCACTGTCCAATGCCGTCAGCCAGGGAACGAAAGCGGGGCTGATTACCGTATTGGGGGCGGTCACCGGGGTGATATGCCACGTCTGTTTTGCGATTGCCGGCGTCACGGCGCTGATCGCCTCTTCGCCGCTGCTGTATCAGCTTTTCGTCATCGGCGGCGCGCTGTACATCATGTGGGTCGGGTTGGGCATTTTTACCCAGGCAAATGCGATTGGCCTGGAAAACCACGGCGAGCGCAAAAGCCGCAAAAGGCTCTATTCGCAAGGATTGCTGACCAACCTGCTTAACCCCAAGGCCATTATTTTCATGCTGGCGTTTATTCCGCAGTTTATTCGGGTGGAGGCGGGCAGGCCGGGAATGCAGATGCTGATATTAGGCATTGAACTCATCGTCATCATGTTTCTGATTGAAGTTCCCCTGGTATTTCTGGCGGGAAAGATCGCGCTGAGGATAAAACGGCGTCCGGTCATCGGGATTTATATCAATAAATGCTTCGGTGGCGTCATTCTGTTATTAGCCTGCACCATTTTGGCCGCGCGTTTACTCTAAAAATGCCACTTCTCTTTTAGGCAAAGTTGTTCGTTCGATAAGGTTTTATGTTCGCCCCGCTATGCTGCACGGCGAGCATTTACCGTAATCTTCTCCCGAGTTTCACAGACACTGAGGAGAATGACGAATGAAACGCTTTGAAAATAAAGTTGCCCTGGTGACGGGCAGTTCAAAGGGCATTGGCGCCGCTATTGCTAAACGCCTGGCGGCGGAAGGCGCCGTGGTTTTCATTAACTATTCCCGCGGGCGTGAAGATGCCAACCGGTTGGTTAAAGAGATCAATGAGCAGGGCGGCGTCGCTTTTCCGCTGCAGGCCAATGTCGGCATTGAGGCCGAAGTCAACGACCTGATGCAAAACATTGTCGAGCAGTATGGTCGCCTGGACGTGCTGGTCAATAACGCCGGGGTTTATGCCACCAATAGCCTGGAAGCCTTCAGCGACGCGGAATATGAAAGGCACTTCAATTTAAATGTCAAAGGGCTGATTTATTGCTGCAAGGCGGCGGTCGCCGCCATGCCTGAATCGGGCGGCAGCATCGTCAATATCAGCTCCAGCGTGACCTCGTTTACGCCGGCCAATTCGCTGGTTTATACCGCTTCCAAAGCCGCGGTCGATTCGATCACCAAGACGCTGGCCAACGAGCTTGGCGGGCGCAAAATCCGGGTCAATGCGGTCAATCCTGGCTTGGTCATCACGGAAGGCGTGCATGACAGCGGCTTTTTCGATACCGATTTCAAAACGCACATTGAATCCATCACCCCGCTGGGGCGCATCGGCACACCGGAGGATATCGCCCCGGCCGTGGCCTATCTCGCCTCGGACGAGGCGGGTTGGGTGACCGGCGAGAGCCTGATCGTCGGCGGCGGTTTGCATTAATTTAGCGAAGAATGGAACAGAAATGACATTAGATAAAGCCTACGGGCCACTGATTAACGGCGTATTCGAGCTGGATGGCACGGACATTCATCCCGTGATTTCCCCCTCGAGCGGGGAGCGTCTGGCGGATTTGCACTACTGCAACGAACGGGACGTCGAGCGCGCCGTGTTGGCGGCGGAAGCGGCTTTCCCCGCCTGGAAGGCATTAGGGCAGCAGGCCCGCGCTCGCCTGGTGGCGCAGCTGGCGGATGTGCTGGAAAGCGATCTGGAAAGAATGGCGCAAATCGACGCGCGGGATGTGGGCCGCTGTATCAGCGAAGTGCGCCGCGATTATCAAACGGCGGTCAGACACTATCGCTATTTCGCCGCAGTTGTCATGGGGCACGAAGACAGCGGCAGAAGCATCGCGGACGGCTACAGCCTGGCGAAACGCGAGCCGCTCGGCGTCTGCGGGCAGATTATCCCCTGGAATGCGCCGGCGATCATGGCGGCGTTCAAGCTGGCACCGGCGCTGGTGACCGGCAACACGGTGGTGCTGAAGGCCGATGAAAACGCCTCGCTCTCCACGCTGGAGCTGGGCAAGATGATCGCCAACATTTTCCCTGCCGGCGTCGTCAACATCATTACCGGGCTCGGGAGCGTGGCGGGGGCGGCGCTGACCGGCAACCGCAAGGTGCGCAAGCTTTCGTTCACCGGCAGCACGGAGGTGGGCAAGCGGGTGGCCAAGGCCGCCGCGGAGCGGCTGGTGCCCGTCGCGCTGGAGCTGGGCGGGAAGAGCCCCAATATTGTGTTCCCGGACATCGAAGACCTGGACGCGGTGGTGGACAACGTGACCTTTGCCGCCATCCACAATAACGGCCAGTCCTGCCTGGCGGGCACCCGGCTGTTCGTTCACGCGGACATTTACGACCGTTTCAGCGCCAAACTGGTGACGGCTTTCGAACGGGCGCGCGTCGGTTCACCGCTGGCCGAGCAATCCCGGGTCAGCTGCCTGGTTTCTGAAAAGCAGGGCGAGCGGGTGCTGGCTTATATTCGGACCGGCCTCGAGGAGGGCGCCACCCTGCTGACCGGCGGCAAACGCCGCGCCGTCGCCGGCTGCGAGCATGGCTACTTCATTGAGCCGACGATCTTTGCTGCGGAAAATGGCATGCGCATTTGCCAGGAAGAAATTTTCGGGCCGGTGCTGACGCTGATCAAATGGTCAGACTACGACGAGATGATCGCCCAGGCTAACGACAGCGAATATGGGCTGGCGTCGGGGATCTACACCCGCAGCCTGAAAAACGCCCTGGCGACCGCAGACCGGCTGGAAGCCGGGTCCGTATGGATCAACCGCTACTCGAACATTACCGATGGCACCGCGTTCGGCGGTTACAAGAACAGCGGGATCGGCCGCGAGTTCTGCAAAGAAACGCTCAATGCCTACACGCAAATAAAAACCATCACGCTGCAGACGGATCTGCCCGCGGCCTGGTTTGCAGAATAAGGATAAGACCGGCACAGGGACGTGCCGCCGTTGGCTGCTTCAGGAAATATGGCTGCCGATATAACTCCTTGGCGACGCGCCCATGCTTTTCTTGAACGCGGTACTGAAGGCGCTTTCCGATTCATATCCCAGGTCAAAGGCGATCTGGGATATTTTTTCTTTATTGGCGACCATTCGCTCGATGGCCAGGCTAAAACGCCAGATGCGAATGTATTCGTTGACGCTGTAGCCGGCCAGCTTTCTGAAGCGGGTGGTGAAGGCGGTGCGCGACATGCCGGCCACGCCGGCGAGCTCGTCCAGGCGCCATTTTCTGCCCGGCTGGTCGTGTATGCGGGTCAGCGCGAGGCCAATATGTTTGTCCGCCATCGCGTAAAACCAGCCCTCGCCGCGGCCGAGCGCGCCGGAAGAGAGCAGCATGCGCAGCGCCTGCGTCAAAATGATCTGCAGCAGATGCTCGGTGATGAGTTCACTGCCCGGGCCGGGATTCTCTATCTCCGACGAGAGGCGGCTCAGGAAATCCTTGATGCCGGCGTTCTCCTCCCGCTGCGTTTTGATCACGATGGGTTCGGGCAGGCTGGTGATAAAGCGGAAGGTATCGTTGATCTGAAATACGAAGCGGCAACCCACAAAGGAGAAATCGCACCCGCCGTTGCTGAAGCAGGATGAGCGGTCTTTCATCACGTGAATTTTTGTTATATCGATGGCCGGCGCGTTAGGGTGATCAAAAATGCTGAATTCGCGCCCGCTGGATAAGATCAGCACATCGCCTTGTTCAATCGGGTAACTGTTGGCGTCGCCCGCCAGTTTAATGAAAAAGGATCCGCGCTTGGCGATATAAATTTTCATCCCGGAATAGTCGGGAAACAGCGCTTTGGTATTAGCGCTCATGTCAAACGTCACAATTTTCTGGCTGCTGATTTTTAGCCTGGAAACAATATCGGATAGCGGATCCATTATTACCTGCTTGTCTGATGCGTTTACTGTTGAGCATAGTCGCTATTGCGCCAGGGTTATGCATGATCCCGGCAGTGCGGCGAGGTGAACGCATTATGGGTGAGGCGCCAGCCGGTGTACAGGCTATCCCGCCGTCCTGTCCGAACGATAAGAAAAAAAGTGCGAACGCGAAAGTTCGCGATCCGGTCGGGTGCTACGATCGGTATTTTCCATGATGGTGGCATAATGACTTCTGACCAGACAAACCGCAGCCAGGTGAGCCTATTGGCGGCGTTGACGATCGCTTTATTTTTTATCTTGTTGAACAGCGGCTCTCCTACGCCGTTATATCCCCTCTATCAAGAAACCCTTGGCCTGAGTAATATCGACCTGACCTTCATTTTCTCTTCCTATGGGTTTGGCGTATTGCTGGCCTTGTTTTTATCACGCAGGCTCACCATCACCGATAAAAATGCCCGGCTGCTGGTGGTGGTGTCGCTGATGGTGGTGGTGGTGCCAACGCTGTGCTTTTCCTTTGCTCGTTCTTTGCAGGCGCTGTGCCTGTTCAGGTTTATTTCCGGGTTAGGGGCCGGTACGGCCACGGCCATCATCAACATCTTGTTGATCAACGTCAGCCGCGGTGACAGCGCCAAACGCGCCGCGCTGCTGGGCAGCCTGGCTTTGGTGACCGGCCTGGCGCTGGGCCCGGTGATCAGCAGTATTTACGCCCAGCTGGCGTTTTACCCGCTCACTTCGCCGGCGGTGACCATCGCCGCGTTGGTTTTCCTCTCCGCGATCGCCATCGTCCTGCTTTGGCCGAAGAAAGGATTGCCTACCCTCGGCGTTGCGGACACGAAAACGGCAGAAAAGGGCGCCGGTTTTAGCCAACCGCTGTTCTATCTGCTTGCGCTGTGCGTGTTTATCTCCTGGTCATACGCCGCGCTGATCCTGTCGTTGGGGCCGACGGCCGCGATCCAGGTCTTCGGGCTCCAGTCACCCGCGGGCTTTGGCTATATCGCCACCGGTTATTTACTGGTGGCCGGCGTGGTGCAGTTCACGATTCCGCGTTTTCTGAAGCCTGAGTTTTCTTTGGTGCTAGGGCTGATTGCGCAGGTTTTCTCTATGGTGATGATGACCATGGCGCTCGAAAGCGGTTCTGTGGCCAGCGCGGCGGTGAGTCTGGCGCTGTCCGGCTTCTCGTACGGCGCGGTTTTTGTGGGCGGTGCCATCCTGGTCAATAAGCTCTCGCTAGCGGCGCCAGGGTGGAACGCGGTGTCGAAGTTTTACTTTATCGTCTATTTGTTCAATATCATGCCGCCGGCCGCAGGTTGGCTGGCGGATAAAATAGGGGTAGTGGGCGCCTTGTTCGCCGCCATTGTCCTTTTTATGGCGATATACATCGCCTTTGCCGTGCTGGCGCTGTGGGCGCTGTTGCTGAGAAAGGCCTGACGTTTCCGGCGTTGGGGAAGGGCTTTACAAGACCCCCTGGCTTTCATAAGCTTGGCGGCGTGTTTTGGCGCTGATGGTTGGCGATGGCCGCGCATAACAGCGGCTGCCGGCGAACACTCTGCTTTAACACGCCATGTTTTACATAGGTTCAGGTAAGAGAACGGCCCCATCGATGATTGCCGGCGCCCATAGAAGTCGGGCGTTGCAGTGAGGATGGGGTGATGCCGTGCCGGCTTCGGTGATGAGAGGTGTCACCGGTTGCCGCACGCATAGGTTACTGACCTGTTGATGAATTTTTGGATGGCCTGCCATCTAACTCATTACAGGATTAACAGATTGCGATGCTTACCCTAGATCATTCCTCGTCTCACGGCGTTTTTTACCGCATTCACTCCCCCTTCAGCGAGGCCTTCGCACCCATGCCGTCACTCACGGTGCGCGAAAAAGTGCTCGTTGGCCTGCATAAATAACCCTTGGGAGCCATTTTATGGAATGGAATGTAAACCAAACCACGCTCTCTCGAGCGCAGATGGTTTCCCTGCCGAAGGCGGAAGTGCACGTGCATCTGGAGGGCTGCTTTGAGCCGGAACAGCTCTCGGCCTGGGCGTTATCCTCGGGGATACCGATGCCCAGAAAGCAGGCCGAGCTGCTGAATTTTAACGGGCTTGCCGACTTTCTCGATTTCCTCGATTGGTCCTGCAGCCTGGTGAGCAGCCGCGAACGCCTGGCGCAGTTAAGCTACTCCTATGCACAACGGCTGTCGCGGGATGGCGGGCTGTACGCCGATCTGATTTTCAACCCGACCCATTGGAAAGCGTGGCGCGGCAGGCTTGGTGACATGATCGACGCGATTGACGCCGGTTTGCGCGCGGCCGAAGAAGATGGATTGGCGTCCGTTGGGCTGTGCGTCAGTTTGCTCCGCCGGCAAACCGCCGCCGAGGCGAGTGAGCTGGTGGATTTTTTAACCGCGCTGCGGCACCCCAGAGTGGTCGCGCTGTCCGTCGATGGCAATGAGGCCGTCACCAAAGGCAGCGGTGCGCGTTTTGCGCAGGCTTTCGCCCAGGCGGGCAAGGCCGGGTTGAAGCGAACCGTGCATGCCGGGGAGTCCAGCGGTGCAGAGGGCGTGCGCGACGCCATCTTGCTGCTGGGGGCCGACCGCATCGATCACGGCGTTCGGGCGATAGACGACCCGGCCGTAGTGGCGCTGTTGGCTGAACGACGTATCCCCATCGGCGTATGCCTGACCTCGAACATCAAACTGGGCGTCTATCCCGGCTACGCGGAACATCCGCTGCGCCGGCTGCGGGATGCCGGGGTCATCGCGACCATCAATACCGACGACCCGGTCTTATTGCATACCACGTTGGTGGATGAATATCTGATCTGTCAGAGCGAATTTGCATTTTCCACCCAGGATATCGTCGATGTGGCCCTGAATGCTTTTGCCGCCAGTTTCGCCGGCGACGAGGCAAAAACGGAGTATCGGAAGAAAATGGATCTTTGGGTTGCCTCTCTTAATACAGAAAATGGAGACAAGCGGTGAGCGAGAAGAGAATAAAATTATATTTTGACTGCGATACCGGCATCGATGATGCGATGGCGCTGGGCTATTTGCTCGCAGAAAGCGACAAGGTGGATATTCTGGCGATCGGCACGGTTTGCGGCAACGTCGCCGCCGATGCCGGAGCCAGAAATACGCTGGAGCTTGCCCGCCTGGCCGGTTTTCCCGCGATCCCCGTCGCCGTGGGGGAACGGGATTACCTGCGCCAGGCGTATCTTTGCGATGTGCAGCATATACACGGTGACAACGGCATCGGCGACATCGCGCTGGAAGCCTCACACGCCAAGCTGGCGCCGCTGCCGGCCCCCGACCTGTTGGTTAAGCTGGCCAGAGCGCACCCGGGGGAGCTGGACATCTTGGCGACCGGCCCGCTGACCAACATCGCCAAAGCCTTGCAGCTTGAGCCCGCGCTAGGAGAGCTTATCGGCACGCTGACGATCATGGGCGGTGCGGCTCTGGCGCCCGGCAACCGAACGCCCGTTGCGGAGGCGAATATTGCCTGCGATCCGGAGGCGGCGGCCATGGTATTTAAAGCGATGAAGAATATCGTGATGGTGCCGCTTGATGTCACCATGTCGCATACCTTTGAAGAGGCGGATCGGCTCAAACTGCTGTCGGCCGAGAGCCGGTTTGCGCAGGCGATAGGGCAAATGCTGGAGCGGTATATCCAGTTTTATATCAATACCTACGGCCGCAAAGCCTGCGCGCTGCACGATCCGGTGGCTGCGGTGTTGGCGGTGCAGGGCATCGGCGCCTGCCTTGCGCCTAACGTGAAGGTGACGATCGATGATTCCGACGGGCCAGGCCGCGGGCAAACCCTGTGCGATATGCGGGGACGATATATGAACTATCCGCCGCAGCCCGATGCCAACTGCCATGTGGTATTAAGCACCGAGCTTAATATGTCGGAGTTGCTGCTCGCGAAGCTGTTGTCGCTGGCGTAATTCGTCTCTATCGACAACGTCTGAGTGTATAAGAGGCCTTTCCGGAGGCCTCTGAATGAGCACTGAAGAAGGGGGAAAGAGATCGGGCTGGATTTATCGATCCGCAGGAGTGCGAATCCAAATCGATGGATGCGTTTGGTATTTGTTTAGCGCATGTTGAGTACAGTGTTTCCCCTGTACAGTCTGATTATTGATGCGTTTTGCCGAATTAAGCCGGGCCATAAAGTATTAACCAATCTTCCTTTTTTATTTTATATATGCGGAACATGTTGTGGAAAATGAAAATTTAACGTTGCATCATGACAATGATGCACGCTCCTTTCTGGAGGGCCAGCTCGATAGATTTAATTCAAAGTTCATGGGATTAAATGCTCACGAGTATGGTGTTTATTATAAAGACGGCGATGAGAAAATAATCGCGGGACTTTATGCAGAGTCTTACGGGGCCGTTTTTTACATCCATTATCTTTGGATTGATGAAGCGCAGCGCGGCCGGCGTTTAGGCCACCGTCTGCTGGAAGCTGCAGAGGCTCATGCCAGACAGTTGGGATGCGCCAGCGTCTCCGTGGACACGTTTAGCTTTCAGGCGCCCAATTTCTACCTGAAACAGGGTTTTCAAATGATTGGCGAGTTGGATTGTGGCAATGAAATAACACGCTCCTATCTGAACAAACAACTGTAATATCTGTTTTTTATAAAAGGAATTCGGTTAACTCACTGAGATCAATGTGTTGTTCTTAATATGAAATATGACGCTTTGGCCGATGTGACGGAGCGCGAGGGAGACTCTCCCTCGCCGTGGCGTCAGCGGCTGCGCCGCGACATGACCCGTTTGTCTTTCGGCCGATCCTGCCAGTCCTCAGCCTGATTGTTGAAGTTATCCGCCAGCAGGTAGGCCGGGGTTTTCGCCAGCCAGTCGGACAACGAAATATCCTGATAAATACCGTTGTCCATCACGATCAGCACCTTCAAATCCTCATCGCCGATGTTCTCGATGTAATGGCCGAAGCCCTGCGGCACGTAGCCGACGTCTGAAGGGGCGTACTCTTCCGTCTGCGCGTGGCCGTGCGAGCTGAACACCGTCATGCGGCCCTTACCGGCAATATAGTATTGCCATTCGTTGGCATTGGGGTGCCAGTGCAATTCCCGGATCGCGCCGGGTTTCACGATCTCGATGATGCCGGTCATGGTGGTGGAAATGGGAAATTCTTTCGATGACACCAAATGCACGCTGCCGGCGTCATTTTCAAAGAACGGTTTTTGCTTCATTAATTCATAGCGGTGGGTCAGCGGGGCGTTATTTAATCCGCCGTCGTTTTTAGGCAATGGCAGGGCGGGTGGAACGGCGCCGCCAACAATATAGGCCTCACCCTGTTTGGCCTTGGAAAATACCGCCGCCGGCATGTCGACGCTTTTTTCCAATACCTCTTTCGGCATATGCGCCACCCAATCGGTGATGCTGAAGGTGCCGAATTCGGAGAAATGGCCGTTATCGAACGCCAGAATAAAATGTGCGCCGTCCGCCAGCGCCTGAATGGAATGGCCGTAGCCTTTTGGGAAATACCACACGTCGCCGGGCCCGAAATCCGCCACTTCGCATTTGCCCTCGGGATCGAGAATGGTGATGCGCGCATGGCCTTCCAGCATAAATGCCCATTCGGCGGCGATGGCGTGCCAGTGCAGTTCGCGCACGCCGCCCGGCTCCAGCGTCATGTCTACGCCCGCCACGCCTTCGGAGATCGGGAATTGCTCGACGGTGGCCTCGCGCGCCCAGCCGCTGGGCAGGCTGCGTTTCTTGCTGTCGGTGAATTTGTACTTATAGAGATGCTGCGCATTAGCAGGCGGCTGATAGCTGCTGGGGGGCACGATATTGCGGTGGTCGTCGGCAGCGGCATTTTTAGCGATGCCGCCGATCATGCCGGCGGCGGCCGCGCTGACGGCGGACACTTTCAATATATCACGACGCGATAGCATAGCATTTTCTCCAATATAAAACCGTGCGCCTGCAGAGGCAGGCAACAGGGAAGGCGCGAGCGCCATTGAAATGATTTTTTGTCATCGGCGGGAACAGGCTGTGACCCTTAAATCCTAGCGGCTGGAATGTATTGCGTAGGCGCTTATTTGTTTGTGTTTGTTACTAAGTGAGTGCAGGTTTAATTAATTATCAGGAAGTTGAATAGTCATTAATTGGAATTAATTTTAGTCGCTGGCCGGTTTAAATAAATAATAAACGAACGTCATTTTTTATTGGCCGTTCGGGCTGTTTTTGTGACGTCAGCGTCCGGCGCCCCCACGGTATCCAGCACCAGCTGGCGAAAGCGCTCGACGATCGGTGAGGCCGGGCTATGGCGCAGTGCCAGGTAAAGCGGGGCGCTGAGCTGCGCTTCTTCGGCGAGGGTGCGGTAGACGATGCCGTCGCCGCCCAGCCGCCGCATTGAGCCGGGCACCACTGACAGCCCCAGCCCGGCGCCGACCAGGCTGAGGGTGGCCGGCAGGCGCGGCGCTTCCTGCACGATGCGCGGGCTGAAGCCGGCGCGGTGGCAGGCGGCCAGGATGGCGTCGTACAGCCCCTGGCCGGCCGGGCGGCGATAGAGAATAAACGCCTCGTGGGCCAGTTCGGCCAGCGGCAGCGGCTGCTGCGTTTCTTGCGCCAGCCGGTGGCCCAGCGGCAGGGCGACGATCATCGGTTCGCTGAGCACCGGCTCCACGCTCAGGCCGGGAATGCCGCTGGCCGGTGAGCGCACGAAGGCGGCGTCGAGGCGCTGTTCCAGCAACGCCTCCATCAGTTCGCCGCTGCCGGCTTCTTCCAACTGGGTGGTGATGCCCGGCAGGATGTCGCGGTAGCGGCGCAGCAGGTTGGGCACGAACGGGTGCAGCGCGGCGGAACTGGTGAAGCCGATGGCGATGTGCCCCTGCTCGCCGCGAGCGGCGCGCTGCACCGCTTCGCGCAGGCGTTCGGCGCGCGCCAGCAGGGCGCGGGCCTCTTCGAACAGCACGCCGCCGGCTTCGGTGACGCGCACGCCGCGCGGCAGGCGCTGCAACAAGGTGACGCCCAGTTCATCTTCCAGCCCCTGTAGCAGGCGGGTCAGCGGCGGCTGCTGGATAAACAGCCGCTCGGCGGCGCGGGTGATGTTGCCTTCTTCCACCACGGTGACGAACGCCCGCAGGCGACGCAGTTCGATCATTGCCATACCTCAAAGGTATCTTTGGTTGTTCTGGAATGCATTAGACATCATGACACGGCGGCGCGCATGATACCAGACATCAAAACAAGCGATGTGGAATGGCAATGTCATGTCAGATATCAATACGTTAAAACCGCACCCGGCGGCAGCGCCGGGCAACGCGGAGCTGTTTGTGGGCTTTCTGTGGCTGGGGCTGATCGGCTTCGGCGGCGTGCTGCCGCTGGCGCGCAGCATGCTGGTGGAGCGCCGGCGCTGGCTGAGCGGCGAACAGTTTACCGAGCTGCTCGGGCTGTGCCAGTTTCTGCCCGGCGGCAACGTGATCAACCTGTCGGTGGCGGTGGGCATGGAGTTTCGCGGGCTGCGCGGCGCGCTGTGCGCCTTGCTGGGCCTCATCAGCGCGCCGACGGCGATCGTGGTGGGGTTGGGCGTGGTCTACGCCCGCTTCCAAAACGATCCGCATGTGCAGCATGTGTTCGCCGGGCTGGCCGCCGCCGCGGCCGGGCTGCTGCTCTCGACCGGGATCAAGATGCTGCTGCCGCTGCGCGGTAAATGGCCGGCGCTGGCGATCGTCGCGCTGGCCTTGATCGCCATCGCCTGGCTGCGCCTGCCGCTGCTGCCGACCATGCTGGTGCTGGCGCCGCTGAGCATTCTGCTGATGTGGCGGCGGCCGTCATGAGCGGGGTTCTGATTGCGTTGGCGCTGATCTTCACCGAGCTCTCTCTGCTGGCGTTTGGCGGCGGTATGACCATTCTGCCGGAGATGCAGCGGCAGGTGGTGGAGGTGCATCAATGGATGAGCGCCCAGGAGTTCAGCGCGCTGTTCGCCATGGCGCAGGCCGCGCCGGGGCCGAACATGATGATCGTGCCGTTGGTCGGTTGGCACGTCGCCGGCTGGGCGGGGCTGCTGGTTTCTTCGGTCGCCAAGTTCGGGCCGTCTTCCATCGTCACGCTGCTGGTGATGGGCGCCTGGCGGCGCTTTAAGGATCGCCCGTGGCGCCGCATCGTGCAGGCCGGGCTGGTGCCGCTGACCGTGGGGTTGGTGGCGGCCAGCGGTATCTTGATCGCCGAGGCTTCCGCACCCAGCTGGCGGCTGGCGGCGATCGTGGCGCTGGCGACGGGGCTGAGCATGAGCAAGCGCCTCCATCCGCTGTGGGTGCTGGCGGGCGGCGCGCTGCTCGGGTTGCTGTTCGCCTGAGGGATTAGCGCGGGATCAGCACAAAGCGCGAAGGGCCGCCGCGATCGATCAGCTCATAGCGCTTTGGCGCGGTCAGGGCCAGAAACGCCACCATGCTGCCTTCGGCGTCGGTCAGCGTCATGCCGTCCGGCGTCGGCCGCCAGGCGACCGGCAACGTTTGCAGCGCCAGCGGTTGCAGGCACTGGGCGGAGGCGCTGAAGCGGAAGGCGTTGGTGTTGGCCACCACCTCGTCGCTCAGCTGCACCTCGCAGACGGTTTTACCGTCTCCGATGGCGGCGAGCTGCCAATCGCCCTTCAGCGCGGCGGGTTCCAGCAACGGCAGTGAACTGGCCAGGGCACTGCTGCACAATACGCTCATAACGACTCCTGTCAGGCTGGCGCGGCGCAAGGCGCGCATAAGGAAATGGGTTGGCATCGGGTCACTCCTTTCGGCTGTCCGTTCACACCTTAGCACGTTCCCAGCGGGATGATGAGGCAAGGATTAGCTTTTTTAATCCTCGATAATTCTGATCTAACCGGCGATAACATGCCCATAAAGACGAGTCATTAGCCCGCCGATACGCTTATCTTTCTCATTAATACTGCGCTAATACAAATCGTTATGATTATTTCCGTCTTAACGCCCGGCGCGATGATGCACGGCGGCGTCGGGTCGCGCCGTCGGGGTTAATTACTATACTGGTCAATCCTAAGCCTTGGCTTAGATTAGAACGACTGATGAATAGTCTTACAAAGCGAGTGGATTCCTACTGTGTAAAAGGAGAATGCAATGAGCAGTCGCCACAACGATATTTTGCAAGATGACGATGAGTTCACCAGCCTGTCCGCCACATCCCCCAACGATCATAACTATCAATTTTACTATCACCAGCCCGGCAGCCTCTATGATGGGTTAGGCTACGGCGCGCTGTTAACGCTGGACAACGCCAACCTGTACAGCAACCAGCGCGGCGGAGCCGCCATCAACAACCTGGGTAAAATCCGCGATAACTTCAGCTTCGATCGCGCCGCCGATCAGCTGACGCGGTCGGGCCTGACGCACAACGGCGATCAGGTCTATCACCAGCCGGTGGCGCTGACCTATTCCTTCCTGACGCAGAGCGCGCTGAACCGCATCGGCCAGACCGGTGACGGTGACAAGGGGCTGCAACCGCTGACTCAGGCGGCGCAGACACAGGCGCTGAAATCGATGCAGGCCTGGGCCGACGTGGCGAATGTGACCTTTACCGAGGCGGCGTCCACCGATATCAACCACCGCGCGGACATCACCTTCGCGTACTTCACCCAGCGCGCCGACGGCAGCACCGCCGCCGGCAGCGGCCCGAATGCCATCAACGCGTACGCCTATTACCCGCCGAGCTCCAAGCCGGGCAGCGATAACGCCTTTGCCGGCACGGTGTGGTTCAACAAAAACTTCGCCACCCATCAGGCGCCGGTTAGCGGCGACTTCAGCAGCCAGACCTTCACCCACGAGCTGGGGCATGCCCTGGGGCTGGCGCACCCGGGATCTTATGACGCCTCGTTGGGCAACCCGAGCTACCAGAACGACGCGGCTTATTACCAGGATTCGTTGCAATACTCGATCATGAGCTATTTCAACGCCGGTTACACCGGCGCCGACACCAAAGGGGTGTATGGCTATGGCCCGATGGTGGATGACATCGCCGCGATCCAAAAATTGTACGGCGCCAACATGAGCACCCGCACCGGCGATACGGTGTACGGCTTCAACTCCAACACCGGGCGCGATTTCCTGACCGCCACGGCGGACAACGGCAAACCGGTCAACTTCGCGGTGTGGGACGCCGGCGGCAACGACACGCTGGACTTCTTCGGCTACAGCCAGCAGCAGATGATCAACCTGAACGACGGCGCGTTCTCCAGCGTCGGCGGCGGCACGCAGAACGTCGCCATCGCGCGCGGGGCGATCATCGAGAACGCCATCGGCGGCAGCGGGCGCGATGTGATCATCGGCAACGATCAGGACAACCTGCTGGCGGGCAACGCCGGTTCGGACATCCTGTACGGCGGCCTGGGGGCGGATCATCTGTGGGGCGGCAAAGACGCCAACAACTTCACCGACTATTTCGTCTATCTCAATGCCAAAGAGTCCACGGTGGCGGCGTTCGACGTGATTGAAGACTTCGAGCACGGCATCGACAAGATCGATCTCTCCGGCCTGCGCTTCAACAACAGCCTGAGCGAGCTGCGCTTTATCGACAGCGGCAGCGCCTTCAGCGGCCAGAAAGGCGAGATCCAGCTCAACTTCGACGCCTTCAACGGCACCACCGATCTGCTGATGAACACCCACAGCAACAGCTACGCCGCCGATTTCAAGATCCATGTGGTCGGGCAGGTGGAGCAGAGCGATATTCTGTTTGCCTGAGGGCGATGAAGGGGAAAGAGAAAAGGGCCGAACGGCCCTTTTTTTACGGCTGGGCCGCCGCCGCGCTTTCCGCCACGAAGGAGCCGGTCGCCACCGCGCCGGCGCGGCGGTAGTGGGCCACGATCACGCCGCCGGGCGAGACCACCGATTGGGCCAGCGTAAAGGCCGCCGGCGCCGCGTTGTCATCGAACAGCCGCTTGCCGCCGCCGAGCAGCACCGGGTAGGTGAGCAGGCGCAGTTCGTCCACCAGATCGTTGGCCAGCAGCTGCTGCATCAGCGTGCTGCTGCCCTGCACCAGCAGCACCGGCCCCTGGGTGCGCTTCAGCTCGCGCAGCCGGGCGATGATGTCCCGCCCCAGCCACTGGCTGTTCTGCCACGCCAGCGTCTCGCCGTGGTGGGTGGCGACGTACTTGGTGGCCTGATTGAACACGCGGGCGATATCGGCGGAAAACGGATCGGCCTCGTCGGTGATCTGCGGCCAGTAGCCGGCGAAAATGTCGTAGGTGCGCCGCCCCAGCAGCAGATCGAACGGCGCGGAGAAAAGATCGCCCATCGTTTCCGCAATGGCGTCATCCCAGTAGGGGGCTGTCCAGCCGCCGAATTGAAAGCCGCCGCTGCGATCTTCGTCCTGCCCGCCCGGCGCCTGCATCACGCCGTCGAGGCTGACGAAGGCGCTGGCAATAATCTGTCGCATGGCTGTCTCCTGCCGTTGAGTGCCAGCTGAAAGTTTAGCCGCCGCGCGGCGGCTACGCCAACCGGCCGCTCAGGGCTGCAGCGCCTTGAGCAGTGCCTGATGGAAACGCTCCGGTTCTTCCATTTGCGGCGCATGGCCCAGCCCGGCGAACTCGATCAGCGTGGCGTGCGGGATCAGCTTCGCCGCCTGTTTGCCCAGCTCCGCGTAGTGGCCGATCCTGGCCTTGACCGCCGGCGGGGCAATATCGCTGCCGATGGCGGTGGTGTCGGCGGTGCCGATCATCAGCGTAGTGGGGGTTTGCAGATCCTTGAACTCGTAATACACCGGCTGGGTGAAGATCATGTCGTAGATCAGCGCCGAGTTCCACGCCACCAGGCGATGGCCCGGCCCGTTGTTCAGCCCGGCCAGCATATCCACCCAGCGATCGTACTCCGGCTTCCAGTTGCCGCCGTAGTAGGTGCGCTGCTCATAGTTGCGGATGCCCTCGGCGGTGGTGTTCAGCTCGCGCTCGAACCATTGATCGACGCTGCGCCACGGCACGCCTTTGGCCTTCCAGTCCTCGAGGCCGATCGGGTTGACCATGACCAATTGCTCCACTGCCTGCGGATACATCAGGCTGTAGCGCGTGGCCAGCATGCCGCCGGTGGAGTGGCCGATGACGATGGCCCGGCTGATTTTCAGGTTCTGCAGCAGGCCGTGGGTGTTTTGCGCCAGCTGCTGGAAGCTGTACTGGTAATGCGCCGGTTTTGTGGAGGAGCAAAAGCCGATTTGATCCGGCGCGATCACGCGGTAGCCGGCCTTGCTCAGCGCCTTGATGGTGTCCTGCCAGGTGGCGGCGCAGAAGTTTTTACCGTGCAGCAACAGCGCGGTGCGGCCGTTGGCGGCGCCTTCCGGCGGCACGTCCATATAGCCCATTTTTAACGCCTGCCCCTGCGAGGTGAAACTGAACTGCTGCAACGGATAAGGGTAGTGAAAACCCTGCAGCTCCGGGCCGAACTTCGGCGTTTCGGCGGCGGCGGGGAACGCGGCCAGCGTGGCGCACAGCAGCGCGCTACGGGTGAATCTCAGCATCCTGATCTCCTGAAAAACGGACGATAGCCGAGTATAGCCATAATCAGGGCGTCGGCGCGCCGATGGTTTCAGATAATTCTGTAATGTTACGGCCCGATCCCGGGCAAGGTTCCGGCCACGGCCTTGCACACAGTGAACGCGGTCACGCCGCGCAACATTGGCGGTGCCTGATGGTTTTATTTCAAGGCTAAGTTATGCGATGCTTAAGCATTATTTATGCAAAAGGATCCTCGCATGTCCGCTTTATCCCGCTGCGCTTTCAGCGAAGGCAGCGTCGCTTTGCCGGAAGGCTATGCCGATCGCACCGTCAACGTGCTGTTGGCCGGCGATGATGTTTCCCCCTCAATCAATATTTCCCGCGATGCGCTGCAGCCGGCGGAAAACCTGGAAGGCTACGTCACCCGCCAGCTCGATGCGCTGGCGCAGGGGCTGAAAGGCTGGGCGTTTAAAAGCCGCGAGCCGGCGACGCTGGGCGATGGATTAACCGCCGGTGAATGGGTGCGCGCCAGCTACCTGCGCGACGGCAAGCGCATCTGGCAAAACCAGGCGGTGTTCGCGCTGGCGGAGGGCCGGGTGCTGGTGTTCACCCTGGCGATGGCGCGCAAGCTGATGCCGCAAGACGACGCGCTGCTGTTGCAGGTGCTGAGCAGCTACCGGGCGGCATAACGATGAACCCTTCACGTAAAAGGACCTTACGATGACCGAAGCGGCCCGCGTCGGCGATACCATCGGGCATTCCCATGCCCTGGCCGGCATGATTGCCGGCACCCTTGTCGGCGGCCTGATCGCCGCCGCAGGCGCGGTGGCGGCGGGTGCGCTGTTCGTCGCCGGCCTGGCGGCTTCCTGTATTGGCGTTGGCGTGTTGCTCATCGGCGCCAGCCTGGCGGTGGGGTATCTCACCGGGGAGGCGGCCACCGCGGCGCGCGACGGCATTGCCGACGCCGGTGCCGGTAGCCTGACCCCCAAAGGCAATATCGTCACCGGCTCCCCCAACGTCTTCATCAACGGCAAACCCGCCGCGCTCGCCACCAACAGCCAGGTGGCCTGCAGCGACGACGGCCCGAGCATGCAGATGGCGCAGGGTTCCGACAAGGTCAGCATCAACGGCCAGCCCGCCTCGCGCGTGGGGGACAAAACCAACTGCGACGCGCAGGTGATGGAAGGCTCGCCCAACGTGTTTATCGGCGGCGGTACCGTCACCACTTTGCCGATCAAGCCCGAAGTGCCGGATTGGCTGTACAAGGTCTCTGATCTGACGCTGCTGTTCGCCGGCCTGGTGGGTGGCGTGGGCGGCGCCGCCGGCAAGCTGGGGGCGCTCGGCAAACTGCTGGGCAAGCTGCCCGGCATCAACAAACTGGCGCGCATCGCCTGCCGCGCCGGCACCCTGATGACCGCCACCGCCGCCGTCGGCATTATCGCCCGGCCGGTGGATATCGTCAGCGGCCAGAAATTCCTCGACGGCGAAGACGATCTCGATTTCGTGCTGCCATCGCGCCTGCCGGTCGCCTGGCAGCGCTATTGGCGCAGCGGCAACCCCGGCGACAGCGTACTGGGCCGCGGCTGGAACCTGTTCTGGGAGAGCAGCCTGCAGCCGTATCAGGACGGCCTGGTGTGGCGCGCCCCTTCCGGCGACTTCGTCGCTTTCCCTATGGTGCCGCGCGGCCACAAAACCTACTGCGAAGCCGAAAAATGCTGGCTGATGCACAACGACGACGGCAGTTGGCAGCTGTTTGACGTCGGCGAACAGATTTTCCACTACCCGCCGCTGGCGGGCGACCAGCCGAGCCGGCTCAGCATGATCACCGACGCCATCGGCAACGCCACCTCGCTGTTTTACGACGACGAGGGGCTGCTGAGCGAACTGGTGGACAGCGCCGGGCAGCGCCTGATGTGCCGCTATGCGCAGGGCCGCCTGCGCGAAGTGGCGCTGCAAACCGCCGAAGGCGAACGGACGCTGGCGCGCTACGGCTACGATGAGCAGGGCCAACTGACGACGGTGAGCAACCGCGCCGGTGAGGTAACGCGCCGCTTCGGCTGGCGCGACGGCCTGATGATCAGCCACCAGGACGCCGCCGGGCTGCTGAACGAATACCAATGGCAAGAGATCGACGGCGTGCCGCGCGTGACGGCCTACCGCAACAGCGCCGGGGAATCCCTTGAGTTCGGCTATGACTTCGCCGGCGGGCGCCGCAGCGCGGTGCGCGGCGACGGCAAGCGGGCGGAGTGGCGGCTGGATGACGACGACAACGTCGCGCAGTACACCGATTTCGACCAGCGCCGCTACGGTTTTATCTACCAACGCGGCGAGCTGTGCAGCGTGCTGCTGCCCGGCGGCGCGCAGCGCCAGAGCGAATGGGACCCTTACGGCCGCCTGCTGTCGGAGACCGATCCGCTCGGCCGCGTGACGCGCTATCAATATTCGCGCAACAGCGGCCGGCTGTTCGCCGTCGCGTACTCGGACGGCAGCAGCGAGGCGCAGCATTGGGACACGCTGGGGCGCCCGACGCGCTATGTCGATGCCCTGGGCAATGCCACGCTGTACCGCTATCCGGATGACGAAGAGAGCCTGCCCGCTAGTGTGATCGACGCGCTGGGCGGGGAAGTGAAGCTGGAGTGGGACGCCCGCGGCCAGCTGACGCGCTACACCGACTGTTCCGGCAGCGTCACGGCTTATACCTACGATGCGCTGGGGCAACTGACGGCGCAGACCGATGCCGAAGGCCACCAGACGCGCTACCTATGGGATAACGGCGGGCGCCTGCACACCCTGATCCACCCGGACGGCGGCGAAGAGCGCTTTAACTGGAATGCGCACGGCCAGCTGGCCGAACATCAGGACGCGCTGGGCAGCCTGACCCGCTGGCAGTACAACGCCCTGGGGCTGCCGGTCAGCATCACCGACCGCATCAACCGCACCCGGCGCTATCACTACAGCCCGCAGGGCTGGCTGACGCGGCTGGAGAACGGCAACGGCGGCGACTACCGCTTCAGCTACGATGCGGTGGGCCGCGTGCTGGCCGAAGAGCGCCCGGACGACACCCGCCACTATTATCGCTACGGCGCGGCCGGGCTGCTGGAGGAACACCGCGAGGTTGGCCTGCCGGGCAGCACGGGCGAGCTGACGCAGCGCGAACAGCGCTTCCGCTTCGACGAGGCCGGGCAGCTGGTCTGGCGCGGCAACGCCAGCGCGGAATGGCATTACCGCTTCGACGCCATGGGGCGGCTGCGCGAGCTGAACCGCCTGCCGACGGCGAGCGGCGCGGCGCTGGGCATCGAGCCGGACAGCGTGCAGATGCGCTATGACGCCGCCGGGCGGCTGCTCGGCGAGCAGGGCGTGAACGGCGAGCTGCAATACCAGTGGGATGCACTGGCTAATCTGCAGGCGCTGACGCTGCCGCAGGGCGATCGCCTGCAGTGGCTGTATTACGGCTCCGGCCACGCCAGCGCCATTAAATTCAACCAGCAGGTGGTGAGCGAGTTCACCCGCGATCGCCTGCACCGGGAAACCGGCCGCAGCCAGGGCGCGCTGCAGCAGCAGCGGCGTTACGACGCCATGGGCCGCCGCAGCTGGCAGAGCAGCGCCTTTGGCCACGACAAACTGACCCGGCCGGAAGACGGCGTGCTGTGGCGCGCTTATCGCTACACCGGCCGCGGCGAGCTGGCCGGGGTGAGCGACGCGCTGCGCGGCGAAGTGCACTACGGTTACGACGCCGAAGGCCGCCTGCTGCAACACCGCGAACCTAATCAGGGCAAACCGGGCGCGCGGCTGGTGTACGATCTGGCGGATAACCTGCTGGGCGAGCGCAGCCCGCAGAGCGACATCGACGCGCATCTGCCGCTGGCGCCGATCGCCGATAACCGGCTGACGCACTGGCAAAAACTGTTTTATCGTTACGACGCCTGGGGCAACCTGATCAGCCGGCGCAACGGCCTTTACGAACAGCACTACCGCTACGACGCCGACAATCGGCTGGTGCAGGCGCACGGCCGCGGCCCGCAGGGCGAGTTCGAGGCGCAGTACCATTACGACGCGCTGGGCCGCCGCAGCCGCAAGGCGGTGCGCTACAAGGGCAAAACCGAACAGACGAGCCGTTTCCTGTGGCAGGGCTACCGGCTGCTGCAGGAGCAGCGCGACGACGGCAGCCGCCGCAGCTGGAGCTACGATCCGGCCAGCCCGTGGAGCCCACTGGCGGCGCTGGAGCAGGCGGGCGACAGCCGCTCGGCAGATATTTACTGGTATCACACCGATCTGAACAGCGCGCCGCTGGAGGTGACCGACGCGGCGGGCAACCTGTGCTGGTCCGGGCAATACGACACCTTCGGCAAGCTGCAGGGCCAGACGGTGGCCGGCGCGGCGAAGCGGCAGGGCGCGCAATATCAGCAGCCGCTGCGCTACGCCGGGCAATATCAGGACGACGAAAGCGGCCTGCACTACAACCTGTTCCGCTACTACGAACCTGAGGTGGGGCGTTTCACCACGCAGGATCCGATAGGGTTACGCGGCGGGTTGAACCTGTATCAGTATGCGCCGAACCCGCTGATGTGGGTGGATCCGTTTGGGTTGACATGTAGCCATTCTGCTAAAAATCCTAAGCAGGCACATGCGGTCATTAAAGATAAATGGGGGCACGCAATGTCTAAAAGAGATATGCGTGAGCTACAAAACACAGTTGATAGAATTAAATTAAACAAACCTCATTATTCAAATGATGGAACAACATTTAGCAATACGCACTCTATTGGCAACTCTAATAGCCAGCGTCTTAACACTGGTAGTGGACCATATAAAGAATGGACTGTTAAGACACCAGATGTAGGTGGGAATGGAGCGAGGCGTGTGGTAGTTGATACGAAGACAGGCAAAGCTTATTATACTCATGATCATTATGATTCGTTTATAGAGATCGATCTTGGAGGGTGGAAATAATGGAAATAGGGCGGAAAGTCAAAATAGATTTTTCCAAGATAAAAACGCTGGATGATTTTTATACTGAGTTGTCTGGTTTATTTGGGTTTCCTGATTTTTTTGGTAGGAATATCAATGCATTAATTGATTGTTTTTTCAGTTTGCGCTATCCGCAAGATGAAATGACGAAGATTCATGTAGCAGCTTCTGAGTATTTATTAATGGAGCTTCATCATTTCTCTTTAGCATCGGAGGAAATAAAGGAAACATTAATATTCACTATTGAAAATGTAAGCTTAAAATGCAAAGAAAAAGGCCAGGAGCCTTCGATTGTTTTATTGTTGAGGTAGCTTGATATAGTCGAAAAGGCTTCACGGCTTCTCGACTATTACTTGGCGATTAAACGCTAGATATATCTAGATAAAGTAGATTTCATAGGGGTGATGAAGCCAGGACGTTCATAGGAATCCTTTCTTTGATTAATTAAGTCGTGAAAAAATAATGCCCTGCTCTTTAAAAAATATATGAAATTAAATATTCCAATCATTTATTGTAGAGCAGACAGTCTGCTGTAACACCGCGAGCCCAATCAGGGCAAACCGGGCGCGCGGCTGGTGTACGTCTGGCGGATAACCTGCTGGGCGAGCGCAGCCCGCAGAGCGACATCGACGCGCACCTGCCGCTGGCGCCGATCGCCGATAACCGGCTGACGCACTGGCAAAAACTGTTTTACCGTTACGACGCCTGGGGCAACCTGATCAGCCGGCGTAACGGCCTGTATGAACAGCACTACCGCTACGACGCCGACAAGCGGCTGGTGCAGGCGCATGGCCGCGGCCCGCAGGGCGAATTCGAGGCGCAGTACCATTACGATGCGCTGGGCCGCCGCAGCCGCAAGGCGGTGCGCTACAAGGGCAAAACCGAACAGACGACCCGTTTCCTGTGGCAGGGCTACCGGTTGCTGCAGGAGCAGCGCGACGACGGCAGCCGCCGCAGCTGGAGCTACGATCCGGCCAGCCCGTGGAGCCCACTGGCGGCGCTGGAGCAGGCGGGCGACAGCCGCTCGGCAGATATTTACTGGTATCACACCGATCTGAACAGCGCGCCGCTGGAAGTGACCGACGCGGCGGGCAACCTGTGCTGGTCCGGGCAATACGACACCTTCGGCAAGCTGCAGGGCCAGACGGTGGCCGGCGCGGCGAAGCGGCAGGGCGCGCAATACCAGCAGCCGCTGCGCTACGCCGGGCAATATCAGGACGACGAAAGCGGCCTGCACTACAACCTGTTCCGCTACTACGAACCCGAGGTGGGGCGTTTCACCACGCAGGATCCGATAGGGTTACGCGGTGGGTTAAACCTTTATCAGTATGCGCCGAACCCGCTGATGTGGGTGGATCCGCTGGGGTTGAGTGAGGTTACTGTTGGTCGCTGGATGGGACCGGCAGAATACGAAAAAATGGTTTCCACAGGTAAGGTTGTGCAAAGCACAACGGGAACAACCCATGTAGCATCACCTGCAAATATTGATGCGTTTGGAAAACAAGCTAAACCGGGTACTATGTACGTTGAATTCGAAGTGCCTGAACGATCTTTAATCAAGACCAATGAAGGTTGGGCAAAAATAGTTGGTCCTGACTCGTTGGAGGGGAGATTAGCCAAACGTAAGGGGCTACCAGTACCAGAAATGCCGACTGTGAAAAACATTGAGGTTAAGGCTCATAAAACAGAATCAGGAATTTCAACATGCTCAAAAAAATAAGTGATTGGATCTTATCTAATAGCCATTATGAAGTTAAGTACAATGCTAATGATTTTACAGATAGTCTGGTTGTTGATATAGATGATGATACTAAGATTGCGCGTTTTACTGTGTGGGATGATGCATCTTGTATGTTGGAGATCATTGATGTTGAAACCGGGAACTATATAATTAATGAACGAAGAGAATTATCAGGCGAGGAAACTGTAATAGAAGCATTTAAAGAGTTTGTATCGTTGCTTAGAACTTAGTTATAAAGATTATTGATCTGAGTTTGATTTACTAATTTTAAATGCTCGTCTTTATGCAATGATGGCTTTTAAATAACGACCCATGGAGCCCGCTGGCGGCGCTGGAGCAGGCGGGCGACAGCCGCTCGGCAGATATTTACTGGTATCACACCGATCTGAACAGCGCGCCGCTGGAAGTGACCGACGCGGCGGGCAACCTGTGCTGGTCCGGGCAATACGACACCTTCGGCAAGCTGCAGGGCGCGCAATATCAGCAGCCGCTGCGCTACGCCGGGCAATATCAGGACGACGAAAGCGGCCTGCACTACAACCTGTTCCGCTACTACGAACCCGAGGTGGGGCGTTTCACCACGCAGGATCCGATAGGGTTGCGCGGCGGGTTGAACCTGTATCAGTATGCGCCGAACCCGCTGATATGGGTGGATCCGCTGGGGTTGAGTGGTGATAGTGTCTTTATACATTATACGGATAAAAGCGGTTTTGAGAGTATAATGAAAACAGGAGTTCTCGAGGCTAACGCCAAGGGGAAGGTTTATATAACAGATATACTTATGTCACCTAACGATGTCATGCGGGACATTCTTATTAATGATCCTAAGCATGTAGGAAGAGGTGATTATGCCATTATCTTTAAAGCAGATCCTGTGCAAATGAGTAACATAAAACAGTCATCCGCCCTTGAATACATTCATAATGGAAGGCTGAAATTAAAAGACGTCCTTTACTCTGGGGGAAATCCTTATTCCATAGTATCTAAAATGAATTATGAAACGAGAAGTAAATTAACCTTTAATCAGATTAAGGCAAGGGGGAGTTGTGGTGGATGAAAATAAAAAGAAAATGATTATTACTCAGGCTGAAATTAGTGCACTGAAGAAACTTATAATGTATGTTAAGTTTTCTTGTGATGATGTTGAGTCATTAGAGTATGCTGGCAGTTATGCAATCAATAGTTTCTTTGATAAGTTGATTGATATTGATTATCTTGGAGAGTTTGAGCGAAAGTTTTATGACATACAAAACCCGGATAATGAGATTGCAGTAATGAAAAAAATTAATAAATATCAACATGATTCTTTAAGTAAAATGAGTGACGAGACTATGAGGGAAGTCTTTAAACAATGTCTTCATCCATTTAAACCAAGATAAGTGTCTTAATAGGAGGGTAATACTCTCTCTTACTAACCACATAGTTCGAAGAGTTTATAAGCCTCCTGTGGCAGCACCGTCGGTTGTCGCAGGAGTGATGTGACAACGGCGACTGTTCGGCGGATATTTTCTGGTGTTACATTGATCGGATTAGTGCGTTATTGGAAGTAAGTGACACGGTGTATAATCTAGGTGGGTAATGATTAATATGTTTGAAAATAATAGATTAATTGATAAGCTGGTATTTTTGAATGAATCTAATAAAAATGAAAGTGTCATTATGAATTTTTATTCTTGGGTCCATATTATTTATGGAGTGATTGTTTTTTATGGAAGAAAAAGTGAAGAGGAAGCAAGTTACATAATTAACAATACACCTATGTTTACAACACTACCCAAGAGTTTTATGGAGGCCTGTATGTTAGGCCATGAGGATGAATATTATTGGGGTATGGTAATGTCACATGGTGATAGATATTTTGAGAAGGGTTTTCCTCGTACAGCACCGGATGATTATTTTGAATGGGAGAATAGCTATATAAAAGATCACAATCTTGAGAGAAACACTCTAGTTTTTAATGATTAAAACAAGTGATGTTGTTAGAGCCGACAATTCTCAGTCGGTTCTGAATATCTAGAATTAAAAGTATCGAAACGAGCAGGTTTGATAGTTTTGAAATATCCATCCGTACACATTGATAAATCATTTAATATTACGGTATCTAACATGATTGATTTTAACGCTAGGATTGTGTCTGGTGTTTCTATAGGGAATGTCGTTATAAATGAAAATATTTCATTATATATTAATGAAATGCACTCCAGATTTAGCGTTAAGATTAAAAACTACTTCCTACCTGACGGGAGTGAGCGAAAGTCATATACAGTCGACAATACCTTGACCGTCGTAACTGATAAAGATGGTGTCATTTTGTCACTTGGATGTAATGCTCATTATCAAGGGGGCTACAATGGAATCATATTCCCAGGAATGAAAATAATAGATATAATCAAGCTGGCGAAATCACAGAAAATATACAATGGTTCAATCATTATTAATGATGACTTTGGTGTTTCGTTTATCCTCCCACCTCCATATGATGAGATCGCCGATGCGATAAACTATATTCCTGCTGGGGTGATAATAAACGAAATTTTCATATCTGATTTTTCATTCTGGCGTTAGCTTATGGAGTATATGAGTAAGTTTAGTGGGCATGTAATTAAATTTGGGGTGAGTGATACAGTTGTCACTGGCTACATAGCTTCGGATACGCCGCCGGTTTTTCACCCGATGTATGACAGGATTTACTTTATATCAGGTGAGGCTATTTTTGAGGTTTACATCGGTAATGATGGGATTGTTAATTCACGTTTAGTTGAAAACATCGTTCCATGGTTTGAGGTGGATGAGGATGATAAGTTTTCCATGATGTCAATTTATTCCCAGTCATTTAAAACTGAGCAGGAGGTTAGCATAGTTGGAGTAAATTATAGTGACGATCCGTTCTCAGGGGTTTTCTTAAAATATAAGGCAGGTGACGATGAGCGGCTATTGTCTTTAGAATCAAATAATTTTTTCGGTTTTCTTATTTCATAGTTAAAAGGATTTCGAGATTATTGAATGCTAGTAGTTAATTGAAGCTTTGAGTTTTTTGATAGTGGCATTGAAAATTAGAGGGTTATTGTAAGTAACATGGTGATTGACTGTTATAAATAACTTATTCCATCTGTCGTAGGAGGAGGAAAGAACTGTGGAGTCCGATAAGAATTATTATAAAGGTACATGTGAACTCATTTCTGGCGAAGGGAGGATCTATACCGAGTTTAATGGCGATGTTGCAACAAGACAAATAACTATAATAAATGATTTGTATTATTCATCCTCATCTTTGGAAGATTGGCACGAAGATATAGGTTTTTTACTTTATGATGGTAAGAAAAGTGAGCTTGACCTTTCTGAGTCAAAGTTGATAACTAGTCTTGAATTTGAAAGTGAATGGAATAAGACAATCACCTCTGATGTTTTGAATGATTATGTCAGTTTTAGCTATGGTGATGCATCTATTCCTTTGTCAAAATCTAAAATGATCATTCATATTATGAATAACAAGGGTAAGTGGGGAAAAGGCTTTGTTGTTCCTCTATCAAAACGCTATCCAGCAGTAAAGGAAGAATATTTAAAGTGGTTCTCTGAAAAAAAGGATTTTTTTCTTGGGAATGTACAGTTCATCTGTGTGAACGAAAATGAGCGGGTATATATTGCAAATGTGTTGGCTCAGGATGGACTAAAGAAAAGTAAAGATGATAATGCTCAGTATGTTTCATATGAAGCACTTAAAGAATGTCTAAGTCTGGTTTCTGATTATGCATTAAAAGAAAGGCTTAGTATACAATTGCCTATGATTGGTGCAGGATTGGGAGGTGGTGATTGGGATGCTATTTTTTCCCTAATCAAAGAGCGCTTAGCAAGAAAGAAAATAAAATGCAACATCGTTAAATTAGGTTGAATGAGAGTGACATGAACTTCTATACTTTCAGTAGCTTTACATTTGGCGATAACTTGATTTGTTTTCCCGATCCGAAATCAAGATTGTCCAGCTTTTTTATTTGGAATGAAGGTGATGGTAATTTCCTATCCTACTCACTGCCAAAAGGGAAAATGCCAAGCGTTTTGAGTAGCGATATTTTTAATTTGCATGACTATTTTCCTGCCAGTCTCGGAATTCAAATTTTTTCAAAAAGAGCTAAGGCTGTATTTGAACGTAAGGTTTCTTCTGAAATGTCATTCTATGAGTGCGCGGTAGAAAACGTAACTGAAACGATGTTTCTGTGTAAAGTGAATAATTATTTTTCAATTATTGATGAGGAAGCCTCGACGTTCAGAGAACTTGAGGATGGAAGCAAGCTCATTGATGTGCCTGCTTACAAGTGTGACAGGGAGTTCTTTATTGCTAGGGATAGCATCTATTGTGAAAGAATAATTGTCTCTCAGCAGTTTGTTGACCTATGTAATGAAGAACAGCTAAACATAGGCTTTGAGCGTTGCTAATTGACGTTCCCAAAAGATGCTCACTATCTTCTTACCCCCAAAACTAAATACCCAATGTGCCATCAATCAGGGTGCGGCAGTGCCCGCCGATCCAGGGTTCGCCGTCAATAAAACGCACGCTCACGCGGCCATCTCGATTCAGTTGGGTGCCCTGGCGCACCAGGTAGCCCTGTGCGGTCTGGCCGCCGTCGGGAAAGCGGTTGGCCTTCAATAAGCGCGCCAGGCAGGCGTTGGCGCTGCCGGTCACCGGATCTTCAATCAAGGCACCGCATTCCACCATAAACGCGCGTATTTCGTAATCGGCCGGTTCGGCCGTGGTGCAGGCGCCATAGATCACCACGCCATCCACATCGCAAGCCGTTTGCAACCGTTTAATCGTGGCCTGATCCGGCGTCACCGCCAGGCAGGATTGTGCGTCCGGCAGGCGCACCATCAGCCAGCGAATGCCCATCTCGGCAATCACCGGCAGGGGGCCTCCTTCAATCACCGCGGGCCGTAAAGCGGCCATCAGCCGTTCTGTTTCCTCAGCCGCCATTGGGCGAAACTCAACTTCGGGTGCGGCGAACGCCAATGTGCCTTCCGGCAGGATATTGACCGCCACCAGGCCGACGCCGCATTCCTGCATCACCGTTCCAGGCCGTTTGGGCGTCAATCCGGCTTCCAGCAGGGCGTGGGCGGTGCCCAGCGTTGGGTGGCCGGCGAAGGGCAGCTCTTTTTCGGTGGTGAAAATGCGCACCTTATAATCCGCCACCGGGTGCGTCGGTTTAAGCACAAAGGTGGTTTCCGAAAGGTTGGTCCAACGGGCCAATGCCAGCATCTGCGCGCTGCTCAGCCCCTCGGCCTCCAGTACCACCGCCACGGGGTTGCCCTGCAGCGGCGTACGGGTAAACACGTCCACCTGTTTGTAGGCGCGGGGTGTCACATCATCACTTCTGAGCATTTGCCATCATCCGTTATCAACAAAACCTGATGATAACGATATTCGCCAATGGCTTCAAAGGGTTGAGTTTTGTTTTGAGATACCCGCCCGTCGCCATTTCAGCCCCGGCTTGGCGAACATCACCAGGTTGCCCAGCAGGATCAGGCACAGGCCCAGCACGGCGTTGAAGTGCCACTGATAGCCTTCGTAGATCGTTGAGATGGTCAGCGCCACCAGCGGGAACAGCAGGGTGCTGTAGGCCGCCGCGCCGGCGCCGATGCGGCCGAGCAGGCTGAAGTAAGCGGCGAAGGCGATCACCGATCCGAAAATCGCCAGGTACAGCAGGGAGCCGATATAGCGGCTGCTGTGTTCCATCTGGAACGAGGCGCCCTGCGCCAAGGCGATCAGCGCCATCAACAGCGCGCCGTAGGTCATGGCGTAGGTGTTGGTGGAAAAGATATCCAGCCCGCGGCGCTGATGGCGCGTGCTGATCATGTTGCCCAGCGAGAAGCCGTAGGTGCCGAGCGCGCTCAGGCCGATGCCTTTGAGCAGCTCCGGCGCCATGCGGGTGGCGGCCAGATCTTGCCAAAACAGCGCCACGATGCCGGTTAACCCCAGCAGCGCCGCCGGCAGCAGGTTGGGGCTGGGGCGCTGGCGGAAAAACAGCAGGCTGTTGAGGGCGTTGAACAGTACCGCCATCGAGAAGATCACCGATTCCAGCCCGCTGCTGATGTAGGCCGCCGCGTGGTAGAAGCAGAAGAAGTTGAAGCCGAATACGCAGCAACCCTGCAGCACGCAGAACAGATGATCGCGCGGAGCGAGGCGGCGCAGGCGGCGCGTTAGCAGCAGCACGGCGAACATCACCGCGGCGGAAATGGCGAAGCGGTAAGCGATCGAGACGGGAATGGCCACCGGCCCTTCCTGTTGCAGGGTGATCGCAATCCAGGTGGTGCCCCAAATCAGCACCACGGCGAGGTACAACAGCGCATTCATTCTATTTGTTACTCCGAAAAAACCGATGGCGCAGTATCCGCTTTGGCGCGCGGCGGCGCTTGCAGCGCTTTGCGCTCAGTTGCATATTCTTGCGCTTTTTTTGCCAAAAGCGCGGGGCGGCGGCTGGTATGCGGCGGCGCCACTCTTTACACTGTCGGCATGTCGAACAACGGGGCCGGCGATGTCCAACTATCAGGCGTTTGAAACACTGCGTGAGCACAAGGCGCGGCTGCACGGCAGCGTGCTGCTGGGCACCGGCGTGGAGCTGGCCGCCTGGTCCAACTGCAACGATCGCGTCACGCAGGAAAGCGCAGACCACCATACCCTGAGCCTGTACGTCGCCGACGGCTATGAGTGCTACCAGCAGGTGCCGGGCGGCTGGCGCAACGGCGGCGGGCCGGATCGGTTCTGCATCATGCCGCGTCAATACGCCTCCACCTGGGATGTGCGCAGCGATCTGTCGTTCGTGCACCTGTATTGCACCGACGGGCATCTGCGGCAGCTGGCGGAGCAGACCTGGGATCGCAGCCCGGCGGCGATCAACGTAGAGCCGCGCAGCTTCGGCGAAGATCCGCAGATCACGCTGCTGTACCGCCAGTTTTTGCTCAACTGCGACTGGCGGGACAGCGCCAATCTGCTGGCGCTCAGCAGCGCGTCGAACCTGCTGATGTCACACCTGATCCAACGTTACAGCCAGCTGCAGTGGAAGCTGCCGCCGGTGCGCGGCGGCCTGGCGCCTGCGGTAGCCAGGCGGGTGCGGGAATATATCGAAAACCACCTCGATCGGCCTTTGCTGTTGGCGGATCTGGCGGCGCAGGCCGGGTTGAGCGAATACCATTTCGCCCGCATGTTCAAGCACGCCACCGGCCTGGCGCCGCACCAGTTCGTGATGCGCGCCCGGCTGCAGCGGGCGGAACAGCTGTTGCGGCATAGCCAACAGCCGATCACCGAGATCGCGCTGGCGTGCGGCTTCAGTTCCGCCAGCCATTTCAGCAACCGCTTCAAGACGGCCTATGGATTTGCTCCGCTGCAGGTGCGGCTGGGGCGCTAACCGAAAGGGAGTGCAGCATGGATCAACAGTTTGCCGGGCTGGGCGTGTTGTTTGTCGCCGGATTCGGGCCCATCACGCGTGAGAACGACGAGAGCAAGGCGTTTTATGTCGAGGCGCTGGGGCTGCCGCTCAAGCCGATGCCGGGCAACGAAACCTATCTGCTGTCGGAGCAAGGCGCGCTGGACGGGGTGAAGCATTTCGCCCTGTGGCCGCTGGCGCAGGCGGCGCAGTCCTGTTTTGGCGGCGATCGCTGGCCGGCGGATCTCGCGGTGCCGCAGGCGTGGATCGAGTTCGACGTGGCCGACATGGCGGCCGCCACCCAGGGGCTGGTCGATCGCGGTTATCGGCTGTTGGTCGCCAACCGCGAAGAGCCGTGGGGGCAGAGCGTTACCCGTTTGCTCAGCCCGGAAGGGTTGCTGGTCGGCGTCACCTATACGCCCTGGCTGCGGTAAACGCCACGCCGTTCGCCGCCGCCTGCCGGCGGTGAGCGGCTTAAGAACAAATACGCATTAGCTTAAAGCGGTCTGCGCTATAGACCCATCAAATCCCCGAGTGGTTTCCCTTCCTGTAAGCAGAAATTCCGTTCATTGCGTAAAAACCAATGGCCAGAACGCGCTATTGCCATGCCATTTTACGGCGATTTTCCCCCGTCTTTTTTTGCCGCCAGGTGCCTGATGGGAATAGAGATTATTCTTATATTTCCGCCAACCCTTAAGAAATAATAATGATTCTCGTTTTCAACCACGGAAAGGAGAAGGAACGATGAAAACAGTGAAGCGAACGGGCATCGCGCTGGCGATAGCCCTGACTTTCCCCCTGGCATTGCCCGCCGCTACGGCGGCGCAACCCTCCCTGACTAACAGTAAGGCGGCAACGATGACGGAAAAACACGGGCAGTTCATTGCGGTCGGTAAAGTGGTGCAGGTGACCTTCGGCGATTTCGCCTTCAAGCTGGATTTTACCGATGACAAGACCATGACCTTCACCGGCATCGGCGAGGCGTCGCAGGGCATCACCGATACGGTGCAGTACACCGCAGTGGAGATTCGGCCGAAGGTTTACATGGTTTATTGGCACGAACCGCAGTCCGGCGACAACGTGACGCATATCGAGGACTTTGAGCGCGGCGAGGTGTACACCAACATCGCCGCCAAGGACGGCAGCTTCACCCATCTGAAAGGGCAGCTGAAAATCGTAGGTCACTCAGGAAAATAAGGAGCAGTTATGAAAAAGGCATTGATCACCTGTGCGATCGTCGGCGGCTTGCTGGCGAGTTACCCGGCGCTGTCAACGGATCAGGCGGCGTCTTACAAATCGGCCGGCAAAGGCGGTTATCATCATGCCCAGCAGAAGCTGAAGGTGGTGGAAGATCTGTACGCGGGCTTCTTCAACCGCCACGACATCGCCGTGGCGCAGAGGCTGATTGTGGAAAACTACAAGCAGCATAACCCGTTCGTCGGCGACGGCATCAAGCCGTTCCTGGATTTTTTCAGCCAGACCTTTAAGGACAATCCGCAGTACAGCGCCAAAATATACCGCAGTGCGGTCAACGGCGATCTGGTCTATGTTCACGTCAAATACCAAAATAACCCGCAGGATCGCGGCACCGCCAGCGTGGATATTTATCGGGTGAACGATCAGGGGAAAATCACCGAGCATTGGGACGTCAATCAGGATGTGCCGGAAAAATCGGCCAACGACAATACCATGTTCTGATCCGCAAGGGCCGCTGCGGCGGCCCTCAACACGCCCGCAACACTTTATTTACTTACATAAATATTAAATGACCGCCGCGTCGAGTAGGCTACGGCCGCCTTTGGCAGTGGTGGCACGGTTGATGGGCGTCATTGTCCCACCACTGCTTGAGGCGTTTCCCCGCATTTCCCGTTATCCCGCGCGTTGACTCTCCACTTTTTTGAACTGATGGCGCAGCTGCAGCGCATTGCAAAGCACCAACACCGCCGTCACCGCGAACACCCAGCGGAACCCCATCATCGCCGAAATGCCCGAACCCAGCAGCGGGCCAACCACGTTGCCCAGGTACATAAAGGATTGGTTATAGCCGAAGATGCGCCCGGTCACCTGATCGGAGGAATACCTCAGCAGCAGCGCCTGCACCGCCGGCATCAGCGCGCCGTCGGCGAAGCCGAGCAGGAAGCGCAGAATGCCCAGCTGCAGCGGCGTATTGACCCAGGCCATCACGGCGAACAGCCCGGTGGTGAACAGCAGCGCGGCGATCAGGATGCGCGCGGTGCCGATGCGATCGCCGAGGCGCCCGAGGCGCGGCGCCGAGATCAGCGCCGCAATGCCGGGCACGGCGGCGATCATGCCGCTGACAAAGGCAATATTGCTGACGTCGCCGGACAGCTCGCGGATGAACAGCGTCAGGATCGGGCTGATGGACGAGTTGGCCAGCTGGATCATCAGGGTACAAATGAACAGGGTGACGATCAGCGTCGGATAGGGCAGCGAACGGAATACCGCCTTGCCGCTCAGCTGATCCGCTTTTTTCACCGTGATGCGCCGCTCTTTAATCAGGAACAGCGTCACCAGGAAGCTGACGAACATCAGCCCGGCGGTGACGAAAAACACCACCCGCAGCCCCAGATGATCGGCCATCAGCCCGCCCAAGAGCGGCCCGGCGATCACGCCGGAGATCTGCCCGGTAGAGAGCGTGCCCAGCGCCCAGCCGCTTTTATCGCGCGGCGCCTGCGAGGCGACCAGCGCCATGGCGTTGGGAATATAGCCGGACGTCAGCCCCATCAGGGCGCGCAGCGCGAACAGCTGCCAGACGTTGGTGGCCAGCCCCTGCAGCGCGATGACGATCGCCATGCCCAGCGAGGCGCGCAGCAGCATCAGCTTGCGGCCTTTGCGGTCGGCCAGGCTGCCCCACAGCGGTGAGACTACCGCCGAGACCAAAAAGGTGCCGCTGAACACCAGCCCGGACCACAGGCTGAGGGATTGGTGATCGCTGACGCCGAGCTGTTCGACGTACAGCGGCAGAAAAGGGAGGATTTGGCTCATCGCCAGCCCGGTGAAGAAACACCCGAGCCAGACCGAGATCAGATTGACTTTCCACGCTTCCATCGGCTTACCGTACCACGTTGAATAAGGAGGGATTTATTAAGCAAAATAATAATAACACTGCAAACTAATCGGCGAGGGGCAAATGCGTGAGCAAACGTAACCCTGCCGATGCAGTGTCTTTTTTGCTATATATTAATAGCTATATTATCATAGGTAACTAGGTTAAGCCAGAGCGGCGCGGTAGCCAGGAAGGGCACCGCGCGATCCGGCGGTGTGAAAGCAGGGATAAACTGAACGCTAGATTGATGCCAATGAAGAAAGATCATCCTGAAGACGTGACGCTGCTGCGCACGCAGTTAATGTCGCTGGTGCGCCGTTTACGGCGCGAATCGCGCAGCGACGAAAAATCCTGGGCCCAACTGATGCTGTTGGGGGCTATCGATCGCCACGGCGGCGAGGCCACGCCGTCGCTGCTGGCGGAATCGGAGCGCATGCGTTCCTCTAACCTGGCGGCCGCGTTGCGTGAGCTGGAGGCCGATGGCTTGCTGGTGCGCACGCCGGACGCCGAAGACAAACGCCGGGTGCGGGTGCGCCTGACGCCCGCCGGGCTGGGCCTGCTGCAGCAAAGCCGCAGCCGACGCGAGGCGTGGCTGCTGGCGGCGATGGAGAGCTGTTTAACGGAGCGGGAGCAGGCGCTGTTGATTGAGGCGGGGGCCTTGATGGCGCGGCTGGCGGCGGCGCCGTCAACGGAAACGGAATAATCGGCGGGGCGGCCGGTGCGCCGCCCCTGCGGCGAGATTACGGCATCGGCCAATCGACCGGCATGGTGCTGACCACGTCCACGTAGCGATCCCAGGCCGAAGACCAGAATTGGGTGAAGGCTTCCAGGGTAAGGTGGATGCCCATCAGGCCCATCACGAACCAGCAGGCGGTAAACAGGCCCAGACTGCTGAACATGAACGCCATGCCGTTACGGCTGGTCTTACGGCAAACGACGTTTAACTGGCTGGCGAAGAACATCATCACGGCGCTCAGCAACTCCCAGCGCATCATGACTAAACCGGTGGCAATGGTACTCATCGAACTCGATCCTATGTAACAAAAAGCCGCATCCGGCAGGGCGCCGACAGGGAAATGCGGGGGAATATCGGGAATAGTGTGATTAAGATCACATTGTAGCATTGGGGCGAACGGCGGCTCAATGGGAAGCGCGGTGAAAAAAACGCCGACGGTAACATTCCAATATGCTGAAACAGTTATGCCATTTCATTAGCAACCTTTTCATGGGGCGGTGCGCCCGATAACGCTATGCTTGCCGGCTTTTCAGTTCCCTGATTTTGCGGGGGAATGTGACGCAAAAGGTATCGGCACCGCATGGCCCTGTTAAAAGAAAAAATTCGCGACCACTCTGCGGAAGAGAGGCTGTTTATCCGCCGGGCCGGCGTAGCGCTGGCACTGGTGGTGGTCTGTTTCGGCGTGCTGATCGTCAATCTCTACCGGCTGCAAATCCGCCAGCACGGCTTTTACCAGACGCGTTCCAACCAGAACGACATCAAGATGCTGCCGATCGCCCCTAGCCGCGGGCTGATCTTCGATCGCAACGGCATTCCGCTGGTGCGAAACGTGACACTGTATCGTATCGAGGTCACGCCCAGCAAAATCAGCGACATGGCGGCGCTGCTGCAGGCGCTGACGCCGATCGTCGACTTGACGCCGGAGGACATCAGCGCGTTTCGCGACGACATGCACCACAACAGCCGCTACAAACCGGTGACGCTCAAAGCCGGGCTGAGCGACACCGAGGTGGCGCGCTTTGCCGTCAATCAATACCGTTTCGACGGGGTGACGATCGATACCTATCAACAGCGTGAATATCCTTACGGCGCCCAGCTGGCGCACGTGCTGGGCTATGTGTCGAAGATCAACGACAACGATCTCAAACGCCTGGACAAGGCCGGGCTGAGCGAGAACTATGCCGCCGACCGCAACATTGGCAAACAGGGCATCGAGGCCTATTACGAGTCCGAACTGCACGGCACCACCGGCTATCAGGAGGTGGAGGTGGATAACCACGGGCGGGTGATCCGCCTGCTGAAGGAGCAGCCGCCGAAGGCCGGCAAGAACATCTACCTGACGCTGGATTTACCGCTGCAGCAGTACATCGAATCGGTGCTGAAGGGACAGCGCGCCGCGGTGGTGGTGGAAGATCCGCGCGACGGCGGCATCCTGGCGATGGTCTCCAGCCCCAGTTACGATCCCAATCCTTTCGTCAAAGGCATCGGCTATCAGGCCTATAAGACCTTGCTGACCAACCCGGATTTGCCGCTGATCAACCGCGTCACTCAGGGCTTGTACCCGCCGGCGTCGACGGTGAAGCCCTACATGGCCGTTTCGGCGCTGTTCGCCGGGGTGATCACGCCCACCACCACCTTTTTCGGCGCGCCGACCTGGACGCTGCCCGGCACCGAACGCCGCTACCGCGACTGGCTGAAAACCGGCCACGGCATGCTCAATGTCACCAAAGCGATCGAGGAGTCCGCCGACACCTTCTTTTATCAGGTGGCGTATGAGATGGGCATCGATCGTATCCACCATTGGCTGAGCCAGTTCGGCTACGGCCAGTCCACCGGCATCGATCTGAACGAAGAGTACCGCGGCGTGCTGCCGAGCCGCGACTGGAAGCTGAAGGTGCACAAAAAGGGCTGGTATCAGGGGGATACGGTTTCGGTGGGCATCGGCCAGGGGTATTGGGTGGCGACGCCGATCCAGATGGTAAAAGCGCTGACCACGCTGATCAACAACGGCCAGGTGAAAACGCCGCACCTGCTGTATTCGTTGCAGCAGGGCAACCGGGTGACGCGCTACCAGCCGCCGGCGCAAGCGGCGCAGATCGGCGATCCCCACTCGCCTTACTGGGGCATCGTGCGTAACGGCATGTACGGCATGGCCAACTTGCCGAATGGCACCGGTTACAAGCTGTTCCACACCGCGCCATACCAGATCGCCGCCAAATCCGGCACCTCGCAGGTGTTCAGCCTGAAGCAAAACCAGACTTACAACGCCAAAATGATCCCGGTGCGGCTGCGCGATCACATCTTCTATACGCTGTTCGCGCCTTACAAAAACCCCCGGGTGGCGATGGCGCTGATCCTGGAAAACGGCGGCGGCGACGGCGTGGTGGCGGGGCCGACCGCCCGCGCGATCCTCGACCATATTTTTGACCCGACCAACGCGCCGCAGCCCGGCGATCCGGCGCAAAGTAAACCGCAGTTAAACGACAGTGCGGATGTGCAGCGGTGATGCGGTTTGTTTTTACTTTCTTACAAACTGCAATCTCCTGACCATTTCCGGCAAGGTAGACTGAAATAACACCATAAACCGAATAAAAACGCAGGGTTAACACAACAGTGGCGCCATCGACCAAAAAAAGCGGTAAAACCTATTCCACAGTTCGTTTCGGCTGGATTTGCGCCGGCATGCTGGTCTGTTTTTTTCTGTTGGCGTTCAGGGTCGGCTATCTGCAGCTGCTGGAGCACCAGCAGTTGGCGGATCAAGCTGACCAGCGCTCTATCCGCACCCAGGTGGTGCCGACCAACCGCGCCATGATCACCGATCGCAACGATGAGGCGCTGGCGGTCAGCGTATCGTCCAAAGACATCGTGCTGGATCCGAAACACATTCTCGATACCCAGACCGACACCGGCAACGAGCGCTGGCAGAGCATGGCCAACGTGCTGAAGATCCCGCTGGCGGACGTGCAGCATCTGATCCAGAGCAACGCGCACAAGCGTTTCGTCTATCTGGCGCGCAAGGTGGAGGACGACAACGCCGCCTACATCAGCAAACTGCATCTGACCGGCGTCAGCACCGAGCAGGATTTCAGCCGCTTTTATCCGATGGGTCAGGACGCCGCCGGGCTGATCGGCATCGTCGGCCAGGACAATCAGGGGCTGGAGGGCATCGAGCTGGGCTTCAACCCGCTGTTGCAGGGCAAAAACGGCCTGCGGGTCTATCAGAAGGACGGCAGCGGCGCGGTGATCGGCGTGCTAAAAAGCGTGGATCCGGTGCCGCCGCCGAACGTGACGCTCAGCATCGACAAATTTATCCAGTATGTGCTCTATGCGCAGATCCGCGACGGCGTGGTGGCCAACCAGGCCGACTCCGGCTGTGCGGTGCTGGTCAAGATCGACACCGGCGAAATCCTCGGCATGGCCAGCTACCCGTCGTTCAACCCGAACAACTATGGCAGCACCCCGGCGAAAGACATTCGCAACGTGTGCAGCAGCGACAGCTTCGAACCGGGCTCGACGGTGAAACCGGTGGTGGTGATGGTGGGGCTGGAGCATAAGCTGATCCGGCCGGATACGGTGCTGGACACCACGCCGTATCGGGTGAACGGTCACCTGATCAAAGACGTCGGCCACTGGTCGAAGTTGACCATCACCGGCGTGCTGCAAAAATCGAGCGACATCGCGGTATCGCACATTGCGCTGGCGCTGCCGGCCACGGTGCTGCCTGCGGTCTATCGCAGCTTTGGCCTGGGGCGGCCGACCGAGCTTGGCATCGGCAACGAGAGCAGCGGCTATCTGCCGCAGCATCGTGAACGCTGGGCCGATATCGAACGCGCTACCTTCTCCTTCGGCTATGGGCTGCGCGTGACGCCGCTGCAGATGGCGCGCGAGTACGCCGCTATCGGTTCCTTCGGCATTTATCGGCCGCTGTCGATCACCAAGGTGACGCCGCCGGTGATGGGGCAACGTATTCTGCCGGCGGATACGGTACGATCCGTGGTGCATATGATGGAGAGCGACGCCTTGCCGGGCGGCAGCGGGGTGAGCGCCGCGGTGCCGGGTTACCGGCTGGCGATCAAAACCGGTACCGCCGAGAAAATGGGCCCGAGCGGCAAATACGACGGCGGCTACATCAACTACACCGCCGGCGTGGCGCCGGCCAGCGATCCGCAGGTGGCGCTGGTGGTGATGGTCAACAACCCGAAAGCCGGCAAGCACTTCGGCGGTTCGGTGGCCGGGCCGGTGTTCGGCAAGATCATGGCCCAGGTGCTGGAGCACATGAATATTCTGCCGGATGCCCAGCCGCTTAACGTGGTGTCGTCGGTCAAGGGGTAATGATTTAAGCGGGAAATATTGGGCCAGAGAATCTCTGACCCAATATTTAATGCAACGAGTCTGACTTACGCGTTATTTCCCTTGGGTTGCCCACCATTTCGCTACGCAAGCATTGGGTGCCTGAATAGTTTTACCTTCTTTGGTGATATAAGGTACCGGTGAGTAGATTCTTGAGCAGTAGCCTGCCGGGCGTTCGGTAGCATTAACGGTGAGAGGGAGGCTAACGGTGGTGGCTAAAATCGCTGTGAGCAGCATCAGATTTGATAACTTCATCATTCTTCCTTAATTAATGAAAATAGAGTTACATGCTTGCCGTTACACGACGAGCGCTAATGAGAGTATTAATTTGTTGGTATAACGTCTACGGCAGATTTCATTATGGATGCGCCCTGATTCATTGATTAATATTTATATTGAATATTTATATCAACATCTAAAAACAACATTTATTTTCCCGAACGCATTGCTGTCTTTCATTGAAATAAATGTTCCAACAAGCGGTTAGCTGGGCTCAAGGTAATGCTTCAGCGCCTGCAGATCGGCGTTCACCAGCCCGGCGTCGCGGGCGAACAGCGCATCGTCCATGTCCGGCTGGCGGAACAGGGTGAAGATCACCTCGGTGCCGCGCCGGTTGGCGAGCGCGCGCAGCGGCACGTAGACCACGCCGCCGTCCGGCAGCGTCACCCAATGATCCAGCACGCCGAAGGCATTTGGCGCGCTGAAGCGAATGCGGATCCGCCCCTGTGGGGTGTCCGCCACCCAGTCTTCATCTTCTCGCCGCAAGCTGTTGGTTAACCCTTTGGCCCACAAGGGGAAGTTTTCCGGCTGGCTGAGAAAGGCATACACCTCGTCACAAGGGCGGTTGATGGTAATATGCAGCGTTTGTGCGCTCAGCATCGTGATTTCTCCGGTTGGCGGCGATACTTCAGTGTAGATCCCGCCGCGCTTAGAAGTAGTAACCGATGTTCACGTTGGTGCGAAAATACCATTTATTGCTGCCGGGGGACTGGGTGCCGGTCCAGCCGGTGGCATTTTCCACGCCGCCCCACGGGTTGGCGTTCTGCGCCCAGGTCAGATCCACCCACAGCATCACCGGCATGGCGAACACTTGTACCCCCAGCGTGTTCATTTTAGAGTCGGAGCCGCCGTGCCTGTCCTTCCAGAGCACGCTGTAATCGTTGTAGAACCGCAGCTTTTTCACCGGCCCCCAGGGCACGTCGACGTCGCGCGCCAGGTTAATGGCGGCGGTGGTGGCCTGCGACGGGATCAGATAGGCCGGCGTCAGGCCGTTGCCCCCCATCAGGATCACCGAATTGTTGGCCCCGGCCGGGCCTTTGGCGTCGTAACCGTAGCGGATCACCTGGCCGGACAGATGCCAGGGATCGTAATTCACCAGCGTATGTAAGCCTGCCGCCCAGAAGCTGCCGTTATCGCCGGTCGCCTGGTTGTAGAGCCGCGAGGCCGCCAGCGAACCGCCGAGCTCATTGTTCCAGCCGCCCTGATGGAAAGTGCGCGTCAGCCGCAGATTTACCTGATCGCGTTTTTCGTTGCGCTGCAGGTGCTGTGACGCGTAGTTGGTGTTTTTCAGATCGTCGTAACTGGCGACGTCGGGGGCGTAACGCACGCCGGTCGGCATCATGCGCGGGTAGTAGGCGGCGTCGAAGGCCCAATCGTCATGCTGGTATTGGTATTTGGCGCCCAGCCCGGTGTTGACGCCAAAGCCGAGGTAAAACGGAATGCCGTACGACCAGCCGAACTGCGGGTAGGGCATCAGGCCGAACGGTTTGAACGGCGCGCCGAGCTGCACGGCGGAATGCTCAGACAGGTGGTAGCCGAAATAGGCGCGGTCGATGGCGTATTTGCGCCGATCCTGAAACCAGAATCCGCTATCGAAAAACGCGTCGTTTACCTGGCCGGCGGCATCGATGCGAAAGGCGTCAAAGCGTAAATGCGGAGGATTCCGATAATTGCTGCTGTGCCAGTCTTCATAGCGATAATTGGCGCGCAGTGCGCCACCGATATCAATATTCTTTTTATTATCCTCGCTTTGCCAATGAATATGCGGAAATGCCGGGCGGCTTTTTTTTACCGGTGCCGCGGTGACGGCAACGTCGTTGGGTATTGCGGCGACGGTTGCATAACTCACTGGTGAAACAAGGAAAAAACAAAGCGAAATTTTGCGCATGCCAGGCCCCTGAAGAAAGTAGACTGTTTATTAAGGCGAGCGAGTTTCACCTGTGAACAGGGTGCTTTCGCTCATCGGTTTTATATTTGAGACGATTTTATCGAGCGTTTCATATATTAAATTTAGCGCCGGTTAATATATGAAGCTTTGTTTCTTTTTTAATGGGAAACTATAAATCCGGTATTAAACAAGTCAAGAAATAAAAATGAGAGTTGACGGGCAATACCGATTATTGGGTTGTTTTGGTCGGCGGCGGCGGCACACAGCAGGCTGAAATATTAGTGTCATCAATGCCCGTTAGACTCGCGGCATCCTGGTATTACTGACTAAAAATCATGAACATAAAACTGACACTGGGCCGCAGGGTAAAATCTGCGGCGGCGCTGCCGCGCGCGTTTGGCTTCGGCAAGAGCATGGGCTTATTAAGCGGCGTAATTTGCGTTATCGCGCTATTTTCTCTGCTGCAACTGTTTTCCACCGTATTTATTTCTAATATTCTGCGCGACGCCAAGGCTAACCTGGTGGCGGGCGATGGCTTGCATCGCCAGCAGGCGACGATGGATCGCGCCAGACTGTCGCTGCTGACGGCCAGCGACAGTCTGAACCTTGCGGGCATTTACTACCTGCAGGACAAAGCCACCGGCTCCGACGGCAGTTGGCACAGCCTGCTGGATGAGTCGTTGGCGGCGCTGCAGGCCTCAGAGCAGGCCTTCGCCCAGTTCGAGCGCCTGAGCGCGGAGGCGCCCGAGGCGGCGGGCGCCCTGAAAGACAGCTACCGTCTGTTCTATGACAGCCTGAAAGAGCAGGCGCAAGGGTTGCAGGGCAGCAGCATCGATGCGTTTTTCGCCGTGCCGATCCAGGCGTTTCAGGCGGATTTCAACGAGAAGTACCTCGCTTATCAGGCGCTGAACGAACGGCGTGGCGATGATGTCAACGTGCGGCAATTGGCGGCGCTGGAACAGGCCAGGACCTTTGCGCTCGGCGCGCTGGCCGCGCTGGCGCTGATCGCCGTGGGGGTATGGGTCGGCGTCTCTCGCTGGGTGATCGCACCGCTGCGGCGGGCAATCGCGCACCTCAACGTGCTGGCCGCCGGCGATCTTTCGCGGCCGCTGCCGCCTGAGCGGGCATTCAACCGCGAGATGCAACAGCTGCAGACCAGCATTGGCCACATGCAGGGCGGCCTGCAGCGCCTGGTCAGCGAGGTGCGCGATGCGGCGAGCGGGATCCTGAACGGCGTCGGGCGGCTGGCGGACGGCAATCGACAGTTGACGGCGCAGTCGGCGAAGCAGAACGGTGAATTGCAGTTGGCGACCGAGCACGTGCAGCAGCTGGCGGCGCGGGTGGAGGAAAACGGCCAATACGCGCAGCAGGCCAGCCAACGAACCGAACAGGCCCGGCAGTGCGCCGGCGCCGGTGAGCAGATGATGGAAACCGTCAATGTTTCGATGCAAGGGATCGTCAACCAATCGGCCGAAATGCGCGGCATCGTCGCGCTGATCGACAGCGTGGCGTTCCAGACCAATATTCTGGCGCTGAATGCGGCAATCGAGGCGGCGCACGCCGGCGTTCATGGCCGCGGCTTTGCCATCGTGGCCAAAGAGGTGGGGCTACTGGCGCAAAAAAGCAGCCATTCGACGCGCGATATTCAGCAGTTGATCAACCGTTCGTTGCAGCAAATCGATCAAGGTTCGCAGGCGGTGGATCTACTGACGGGCAACCTGCGCCAGATTATCGATCTGGTGAACAAATGCAGTGCGCTGATGGGGGACATTTCCCTGGCATCGCTCAATCAGGGGGAGAGCATTCAGGACGTGACGGCGCGCATCTCGGCGCTGAATCAGGTGGCGCGCCAAACCGGCACGGTGGTGAACGCGGTGACCGAGGCCTCGCAGCTGTTGCAGGGCGAGTCGGAACGGTTGGAAAAAGCGATGGCGCGTTTCAGGCTACCGGCGCAATAAATACTTCCGATGCAGGTTAATGAATAATAAAGCTGCGCTTAACGTTATTTATTATTTTCGTGCCCTGAGAAAGTTCAGCGGTTAAATAAAAGCGCAGGCCGACGCTTATGGATTAAAAAAACATCGGCCTGCAGAGATTATTTTTGACGGGATGATTAACGGCTGGTCTGGTGGCCGATAATGCCGCCGAGCGCTGCGCCGCCAAGGGTGCCCAGCGTGCTGCCGTCGGTCAGCACCGCGCCGCCGACGGCGCCCACGCCCGCGCCGATCGCCGTGTTGCGATCGCGATTGGACATATGCCCACATGCGGTAACGGAAAGCGTTGCCATCACCACCACCAACACACCTGCGGCACGTTTAATATTCATAATGAGTTCCTGGTAAATTGACTGATTAATGGATTAAAAATAATCCGATTAACCTGCCGGTAGAAGTTGGGATGAATGTATTCCTCCGTAAGAAAATCGAACAGGTAAAAATTCTTAATTTTGCGGCGGTGAAAAGCGATTGCTCGCCGAATGTGCGGCCGCCGGTAAAATCGTGGGTCTATACTGGAAAGACGCCTCGCGGGGGGCGGGGCGCACACTCTGGAGGCCGCCATGTCCGATCTCGTTTCCGCATCCGGCAAACCGGTGAAAATCCCCGGCCCGGACCACCCAATCACCTTGACCCGCTATCCGGCGCGGGTTGTCGTGCGTGCAGCCGGTCAGACCCTGGCCGACAGCCGCAACGTGCTCATCCTGCAGGAAGCCACCTATCCGCCGGTGTTTTACTTTCCGCGTGAGGATGTGAATCGGGCGCTGTTGCAGAAAAACGAGCACGTCAGCTACTGCCCTTATAAGGGCGACTGCAGTTATTTCTCCCTTGTGCTTAACGGCGAGCAGGAGGCCAATGTGGCCTGGAGTTATGAAATGCCCTACAACGCCGTGGTGGCAATCAAGGATCATCTGGCATTTTATCCCGATAAAGTGACGGAGATCCGCACCGAAGCATGAGCCGCCGCCGCCATCGGGCGGGGGCAGGTTGACATTCTCATTGTCCCTACTCATTATGTGTATTACCGGAAATTGATACGCTTTCCTTATGTTTTAATCCGACATAAACGAAACTCTGAGCAGGTGCCAAGGTGTCTACCTCTACGCGATTTGCCGTTGCCATCCATATTCTGACCAATATCACGCTGTGTCGCGGCCAGACGGTGCGTTCCGAAGATATCGCGCGCAGCGTCAACACCAACCCGACGGTGGTGCGGCGCATCCTCGGCGCGCTGGCGGAGGCCGGGCTGACCTATTCACAGATGGGGCAAGGCGGCGGGGCGCTGCTGGCGCGGCCGGCGGAAGCGATCTCGCTGCTGGACGTGTATCGCGCGGTAGAGGATCAACCGTATTTCATGCTACACCGTACCCGGCCTAACGATGCGTGCTATATCGGCCACGCGATTACCCCGGTGCTGGAGCAAGAGTTCGCGCGCGTCGGTCACGCGCTGGAAGCCAGCCTGGCGCAAACCAGCATCGCCGAAATGGCCGGGCAGGTCGAGCGGCGCGCAGGCTATCCTTTTGTCCCTTGTTCACCGCAATATCAAGCGGATACGCAATAAAAACCCACGCCAATTCCCGCTACGCGCAGAGCATTTTTTGCATTGCTTTAATGTAATTGTGTAAGTTACATTAGCTCGCATCAAGTGTGATGTAGCTCACGTTTTAGACTGCCTCCCCACGATACTCAACCGATTGGCCGGAAACCTTTTCTTCCGGCGCAGATTCGCTGTGCTTATAAACCAGGAGAGAACGATGTTAGAAATGATTGAAAGCTTGGCCACCGTGGTGGTCCTGGTGCCGGTAATGGTGGCCGTCTTGCTCGGCGCGATTTACGGCCTGGGTGAAGTGTTCAACGTCTTTTCCGCTATCGGCCGCAAAAACGGCTGATGGCACGCCAGGGGGCGGTTCTCGTCCTCCGGCTCCCCCCGAATTATCCTGCACCCTCCCTGCGTCATAGCGTAAATACCCCTCTATTCCCGAAAAAGCTGGGCGCTCAGCGTATCGATAAACACCCTGAGTTTCGGCGTCAGGTGCTTGCTGGAAGGCCACAGGACTTTAAAGCTGCCGCTGTGGTGACTATGCTCGCGCAATATCTGCTGTAATCGCCCCTGTTCCCGTGCGCGCTTCACGGCAAAATCCGGCAAACAGGCGATGCCCTGGCCGCTTTCCGCCAGGTAAATCAGGGTATCGACGGTGTTGCAGACCAGCCGGGTGTTGATCCCCTCGGCGAGCAGCTTTTCCCATCCGGCGATCGGCCAGGGTTCCACTTTGCCGGTCGAGGGAAATTTGTACAACAGGCAGGCATGGCCTTGCAGTTCCGCCGGTTGATGCGGGATTCCCATCTGGCGCAAATAATCCGGCGAGGCCACCAGCTGCAGATGAAACGTGCCCAGCTGGCGGCTCATCAGCCGTGAGTCCTCGGTCTCGCCGACGCGAACCACGGCATCAAAGCCTTCTTCGATGACATCGACCCGGCGGTCGGAAAAATCGGTTTCCAGCTCAATCTCCGGGTAACGCCGGACGAACTCCGCCAGCACCGGATTCAACAGGCCGCCCACTAACGGCAAACTGACGCGCAGCTTGCCGCGCGGCGCGCTGTGCGTATCGCTGATTTCCCGTTCCGCCGCCGCTAATTCCCCGAGAATACGCTGGCAGCGGAGCAGAAACAGCCGGCCTTCGGCGGTCAACGTCATGCTGCGCGTGCTGCGGTGGAACAGGCGTGCACCCAGCCGATTTTCCAGGCGGGCGATGCTTTTCCCCACCGCGGAGGCAGAAATGCCGAGCACGCGGCCGGCCTCAACGAAACTCAGCGTCTCCGCGGCCTGCACAAAGACGCTCACCCCAGACAGATTATCCATTGCTTGCCTCATTGCGGACGAAATTGTCCGCTATGAAAGGAAATCTAGCCTGTTTTTCCGTTAATCGCCACGCTCTATGCTCGGTGGCGACAGCATGGGCTGACTACCTGGAGCAATAAAGATGAGTGAATACGGATCCTCCGCCAACGCGATCGACGGCGCGATAGAGAAAGCCTTGCGCGAAAAACGATTGGTTGGCGCGGTCGTTTTGGTGGCGCAGGGCGGTGAGATCGTTTATCGACGTGCGGCGGGCATGGCAGATCGCGAAGCGGGCAAACCGATGGCGTGCAATACGCTGTTCAGGTTAGCTTCGGTGTCCAAACCGATCGTGTCCACGGCGGCGCTGGCGCTGATGGCGCGAGGAGACATGCGGTTGGACGATCCCGTTACCCGCTGGCTGCCGGATTTTCGTCCGCGGCTGGCGGACGGCACCGTCCCGTTGTTGACGCTGCGCCATTTGATGACCCACACCGCCGGGTTAAGCTACCGTTTTTTTCAGCCGGAAGGCGGATGCTACGCCCGATTGGGCGTCTCCGACGGGATGGATGAGGCGGCGCTCAGCCTGCCGGAAAATGTGCGGCGCATTGCCTCCGCGCCGTTGCTGGCACCGCCCGGCGCGGAGTGGCGTTATTCCATCGCCACCGATGTGTTGGGCGCGGTTATTGAACGGGCGAGCGGCTTGCCGCTGGCGCAGGCGGTCAAAAAATGGGTGACCGGGCCGCTGGCGATGACGGATACCGATTTCCTGGCGGTGGACGCCGCGCGCCTGGCGGCCGCTTACGCTGACCATCCCGGTGAGCCACGCCGCCTGCGCCAGCCGGATCGTTTACCGTTCATCGACGGCAGCGCCGGTTTTCATCTGTCGCCGGCGCGTGCGCTGGATCCGCAGGCGTACGCCTCCGGCGGTGCCGGCATGGTCGGTTCGGCGGCGGATTTCCTGCGCCTGCTGGAAACGTTGCGTCAGGGGGGCGGGCAGGTGCTGCCGGCTGATTGGGTGACGGCGCTGACTACCAACCAAATCGGCGATCTGCCGATGCCGTTTTGGCCAGGGCGCGGCTTCGGCCTGGGCATCACCGTGCTGAAAGATCCCGTCGCTGCGCAAACGCCGGAGTCTGTGGGCAGCTGGCGGATGGGCGGCACCTATGGCCACTCGTGGTTCGTCGATCCTGCACGGCAGCTCAGCGTGGTGGCATTTACCAACACGGCGCTGGAAGGAATGTCCGGCACCTTTGTCGGCGAGATTTGTCAGGCGGTTTATGCCGCCACGGGAGTGCCGTCATGGGTCTGATGCCACCGATTTTCTTCATCGCGCTGGGGCTGTTCGGTGTTTACTGCATCGAGTTCGGCGTGGTGGGTATTTTACCGCAGATCATCGCGCGCTATGGCATCTCCACGGCGCAGGCCGGCTGGCTGGTCGGGGTCTTCGCCCTGACCATTGCGCTGTTCGGGCCGCTGTTGGTGCTGCTGGCGTCGCGGTTCAATCGCAAACGCATGTTGTTGATCGCGTTGGCCGTGTTTGCGGCAGCCAGCGCGCTAGCCGCTCAGGCGGACAGCTTTGCCATGCTGATGCTGCTGCGTATTTTGCCGGCGTTGTTTCATCCGATCTACTTTTCACTGGCCATGGTGGCGGCCGCGGCGCTTTATCCGCCGCATCTGGCCACCAAAGCAACCGCTTATGCGTTTATCGGCACCAGCATGGGGATGGTATTGGGCATACCGCTGACGCAATGGATCGCCGGGCAGTTCAGCTATGAGGCATCGTTCCGATTTTGCGCGCTGGTCAACCTGCTGGCGGCGCTGGGATTGCTGTGGCGCTTGCCTGATGTGGCCGTGCAGCGTCTCAGCTACGGCAAGCAGTTGGCAATCCTGCGCAGCGGCACGCTGTGGTTGAATATCACTACCTGCGTGCTGATCTTTGCCGCCATGTTTGCCGTCTACGCTTACGCAGCCGAGTACCTCAGCCGTGAAGCTGGTATTGGCGACGCCGCCATCGGCTGGCTTCTGGTGGCGTTCGGTGTGGGCGGCGTCGCGGGCAACCTGTTGGCCGGCAAGGGGTTGAGCCGCCACCGCGCAGTGACGGTGCTGCTGCATCCGATAGCCTTGATTTCGGCTTATGCGCTGTTGTATCGCTACGGCAGCTCGAATATTGGCGCGATGACGGCACTTTGTCTGTATTGGGGGGCGGCGCACACCAGCGGTTTGATCGTGACGCAGGTCTGGCTGACCTCCGAAGCGCCGCAAGCGCCGGCGTTCGCCACCGGGCTGTATATCGCCTTTATCAACCTGGGCGTGGCGGTGGGGTCGCTGGTGGGCGGTTGGTTTATCGCTGCCTGGGGGCTACAGGGCAGCCTGCTGTGTGGGGCCATGTTTGCCGCACTGGCGGCGATCGCGATCGCCGCCAGGCTGTGGCTGCAACGGCAGGCTACGCTTGCGTTGCGTCAATCATCGCCATCACCTGCCGAAACATCGCGCTTTCCGCATCGGCCAGTTCGTTGACCAGTGTAAAGTGGTTGCAGTGGCGATCGGCCAGCAGCTGGACGTCGAGGCCGCGCGCCAGGCAGGCGTCATAATAGGCCTGCGTCTGGTTTTTAAACCCTTGGGTTTCCCGCTGGCCGACGTCGAGCAATATCTGCGGCGCATGTTCCTTCGCCGGCAGTAAAAACAGCGGGCTAAGGGTTTGCGCCTGCTCGGGCGTCAGGTGCAGCCAGTCGTTGATATAGATATCGCACAGCGGGCGCAGATCGTAGAGGCCACTCAGCGCCAACGCGCCTTTGATCGCGTTGGGCGGCAGGCGATAGCGTGGTTGCCAGCCGTCGGCGATCAGCATGCCGCACAGGTGGCCGCCGGCCGAACTGCCGCTGACGAAAATGCGTGCCGGATCGATGCCGAAAGGCGCCCCGTGATGATAAAGCCAGGCGACGGCGCTGCGCACCTCGTGCACGATCTCCGCCAGCGTCGCTTCCGGCGCCAGCGTGTATTCCAGCGTGGCGACCGCCACGCCGCGGCGGGCAAACGTGGCGGCCATCGAACAGGCTTCCTCTTTGCGCTGCGAATGCCAGTAGCCGCCATGAATAAAGATCAGCAGCGGGGCGGGCTGCGTGCAGGCCGGGAACAGATCGAGGCGCTCTGCGGCGCTCATGCCGTAGCGCAGGTCGTAAATACCGGGTGTCTGCGCCCTGGCGCGCTGGGCCAGCGCGGCGTATTCCGCCATGCAGGCGTCAAAATCTTCCACCGAAGCGCGGGCGTTGTATTGCACGGCGCGCGCGCTCAGGTCTTCAAACGTCAGATCGATGCTCATCACTTCTCCGGATTGTTATGCGTTATGCCTTCATCATCGTCCCGCAGGCGAAAAGATGTTTGATCTCCGGTGCGCATCATTGCGGCTTCTCTGATGCTGTTTTCTGCTGTATATTGCTGTTTTATGCTTTTATTGCGGAACAAACCCATGCACAAAGCGGCACGACAGCGCCATTTATTGGATTTGCTCAGCGAACGCGGGCAGGCGGCGGTGGCGGAATTGGCCGGCGCCATCGGCGTTTCGGTCGATACCGTGCGCCGCGATCTGGCCGATCTCGAGCGGCAAGGGTTGGCGCAGAAACATCACGGCGGGGCGATCGCGCTCGAACCGTCCGACATGCCGCGCCAGGCGCGTGCGGCGCTGTTGCCGCAGGTCAAGCAGCGGCTCGGTCGCGCGGTGGCCGCGCAGATCCCACCCGGCAGCACCCTGATGCTGGATGCGGGCAGTACGCTGCTGGCGGTGGCGCAGGCGCTGCGTGGGCCGGCCACGGTGATCACCGCTTCACTGGATATCGCACAGTGCCTGAGCGACAGGCCGGAGATCAACCTGATTCTGCTTGGCGGCCAATGGGATGCGCGCCAGCGGCTGTTCGCCGGCGGCGCCACCCTGGCGTTGCTGGCGCGTTACCGCGCGGACATCGCCTTGCTGGGCGCCTGCGCGGTACATGCGCAGCTGGGGCTGAGCGCCGGCGAGGAGGCCGATGCCGAAGTCAAACGTGCCATGCTGGCCAACAGCGGCGAGCGCTGGCTGGTGGCCGACCATATGAAGCTGGATCGCTGCGAACCGCATCACGTTGCGGATCTGGCGCAGATCCAACGGCTGTTTACCGATCGCCCGTGGGACAACCTGGACGAACAATCACTGATTGAACTTTGTGTCGTCGCCGACGACCGCTAGAGGAGAACACTGATGAACGATACCGCACGACCGTTGCAGGTGGCCCTGATTGGCTACGGCTTTGTCGGCAAGGCGTTTCACGCGCCGCTGATTAACGCGGTGCCGGGGCTGGAACTGAGCGTGGTGGCTTCGCGCGATGCCGCCAAGGTGCATGCCGATCTGCCCCACGCGCAGGTGATCGCCGACCCGCTGGAGGCTATCCACCGGCCGGAGGTGGATTTGGTGGTGATTGCTTCGCCGAACGATACCCATGCGCCGCTGGCGCTGGCCGCGTTGGAAGCGGGCAAGCACGTGGTGGTGGATAAGCCCTTTACGCTGGATTTGGCGCAGGCGCGTACGCTGATTGCGGCGGCGGAAAAACACGACCGCCTGCTGTCGGTGTTCCAGAACCGCCGCTGGGACAGCGACTACCTGGGCGTGAAGCAGGTGATCGAACAGGGGCTGATCGGCAAGGTGACGCACTTTGAGTCGCACATCGATCGCTACCGCCCTGAAGTGCGGGTGCGCTGGCGCGAACAGAATCTGCCGGGCAGCGGGCTGTGGTTTGATCTGGGGCCGCACATGGTCGATCAGGCGCTGCAGCTGTTCGGTTTGCCGCACAGCGTGCAGGCCAACATCGCCACGCTGCGCCCCAACGCGGAGGTTAACGACTGGGCCCACGTGGTGCTCAACTACCCGACGCACCGCGTGATCCTGCACGGCAGCATGCTGGTGGCGGGGGGCGTAGCGCGCTTTACCGTGCACGGCGAGAAAGGCAGCGTAGTCAAAGCGCGCGCCGACGGGCAGGAAAGCCAGCTGCTGGCCGGTGTGACGCCGGGCTCGGCGGAGTGGGGCAAAGACGACGACGCGATGAGCCTGTTTATCGGCACGGAGCCGGTGCGCACGCTGCCGACGCCGGATGGCGACCAACGTCAGTATTATGTCCAGGTGCGCGACGCGCTGCGCGGCGCCGGCGCCAACCCGGTTACCGCTGCGCAGGCGCTGGCGGTGATGGCGGTGCTGGAGGCGGCCACCCTGGCGGCGGAAACCGGCGTCACCCAAACCCTGCCGCTCACCGAGGCGGAGATCGCCGCCTGGTAACGGCTCGCGTCAGATAAGGCGTCAGACGCATGGATACAGTGCATGTCGTGCGTCTTCCGCCATCCCAACCCCTGGCATAGGCTAACCCTCAGTCTATGTCAGGAGTGTTTATCATGTTATCCCATCCTACGCCGCAGGGCGTCCGCGGCATACTGGCCGCACTGTCTCTGAGCATGCTGCTGTCATCGCTCGGCATCAGCATCGCCAACGTCGGGCTGCCGGCGCTCGCCACCGCGTTCCATGCTTCGTTCCAGGCGGTACAGTGGGTATTGCTCTGTTATTTGCTGGCCGTCACCACCTGCATCATCGGCATCGGTCGCTTGGGCGACAGCCTTAATCGCCGCCGCCTGCTGCTGGCGGGTATCGCGCTGTTTACCGCCGCTTCGCTGGCTTGTGCGCTGGCCCCGCAGCTTTGGCTGCTGCTGGCGGCGCGCATGGCGCAGGGGCTGGGGGGCGCGGTCATGATGTCGATCGCCATGGCGCTGGCGGGCGAGGCGCTGGGCACGGAAAAAATCGGCCGCGCGATGGGGCTGCTCGGTACCATGTCGGCAGTGGGCACCGCGTTGGGGCCGTCGTTGGGCGGCACGCTGATCGCCGGTTTCGGCTGGCGGGCGATGTTTCTGATCAATCTGCCGCTGGGCCTGCTGGCGCTGTGGCTCGCCTGGCGGTACTTGCCGGAGGGCGCGCGCCCGGCCGCGCGCCAGGAACCGTTCGATCGCGCCGGTACGCTGCTGCTGGGCGGCGCATTGCTCTGCTATTCGCTGGCGATGACCCTGGGGCGCGGCAATTTCGGCGCGCTCAACCTGGCGTTGATGCTGGGGGCCCTGTTGGCGGGGGCGCTGTTCATCGGCGTGGAGCGCCGCGCCGCATCGCCGCTGTTGGCGCCGACGATGTTCCGCCATCCGGCCCTGACGGCGGGGCTGGCGGCCAGCGCGCTGGTGATGACGGTCATGACCGCCACGCTGGTCGTCGGGCCGTTCTATCTGTCACGCGCGCTGGGGTTAAGCGCTGCGCAGGTCGGGCTGGTGATGTCGGCGGGGCCGGCGGTGGCGATCCTGACCGGCATTCCGGCCGGTTATCTGGTGGATCGTTTTGGATCGCAGCGCATCGCACAGCTTGGGCTGGCGGCGGTGGCCGCCGGTGCGGCGTTGCTGTCGCTGTTTAGCCGCGCCGGCGTGCTCGGCTATGTGGCACCCATCGCGCTGCTGACCGCCGGCTATGCGCTGTTTCAGGTGGCCAACAACACCATGCTGATGAAGGATCTGTTTCCTGAACGGCGCGGTTTGATCGCCGGAATGGTGAACCTGGCGCGCAATCTCGGGGCGATCACCGGCGCCTCGGCGATGGGGGCGCTGTTTTATCTGGCCTCGCAGCGGGTGGCGGGAACCGCCGCCGCCGCGGCTTACGGTATGCGTGTGACCTACGGGACGGCGGCGCTGTTGGCGCTGGCGGCGTTGCTCATCGCCTTCGGCGGCCGCCGGCTGATGCTGCGTTACGACGCGCGCTGAACCGCGTAGCGTTCTTGCACGAAGCCGTTGTCCGAGGGAGTGACGGCGAGCAGGCGCAGGCGCTGCTCCGGGCCATCGGTGCCGAACAAGGGAATGCCGCCGCCCAACAACAGCGGCACGCGCGTGATAGTCAGCTCGTCGATCAACCCGGCCTGCAGGAAGCGCTGGACGGTCTGGCCGCCGTCGATATAGAGGTGACGGCAGCCTTGATCGGCCAACTGCGCCACGATGGCCGCCGGTTCGCCAGTCATCCAGCGAACGTGCCCGGTATCTTGTTGTGCGGGCGGCTGCGTCGACAGCACCACCACCGGCAGTTCGCCATAGGGCCACTCGGGAAAGGCGCGAACTTTTTCATAGGTATGACGCCCCATCACCAGCGCGTCGATGTCGGCGATAAACGCCTCATAGCTTAGCCCGTTGAGCAATGAAACCGCGTACTCGGGCCGCAGCAGCCAGTCGATGTCGCCGTCCGCTCCGGCGATGAAGCCGTCCACGCTGGTGGCGATGTAAACCGAGCATTTCATCAGGCGAGATCTCCCCGGTAAACCACATGCACCTTGTTGCCGTCGGGATCGCGCAGGTAAGCACCGAAATAGCCTTTGCCGTAGTGCGCGCGTTCGCCGGGTTCGCCTTCGCTGCTGCCGCCCGCCAGCAGGCCGGCGGCGTAGGCGCGCTTGACCTCCAGCTCATCGGCGGCGAGAAAGGCCAGCATGCTGCCGTTGCCGGCGCTGGCGGGCTGTCTGTCGAGGGGTTGGTAAGCATAGAAACGCGGCAGCGTTTGCCCCGGCATCACCCAGCAGCGGGCGGCGGGGCCGCCGTCCGGCGTCACTTCCCGCCGCTGTAATCCCAGCGGCAACAGAATGGCGTCGTAGAATGCGGCGGCGGCGTCCAGATCGCTGACGCCGACGGTAATATGGCTGAACATGGCGCTTCCTTTCCGAAGAGGGATGAACGCATCAAACAGTAGCAGCGATGCTGCCGAATGGACAGAGCGCAACAGAGGATTCGGATTAGGGACGCGCGCAGGGGGATAGCGCGCTTCATGGTGTGCGGGGCAGCAGGCCGCCGCTCAATTGCTCTCTACGCGCGGGTTGGCGTGAGTCGGCTGGCTGGGATAGTCCACCTGATGCTTATGCAGGTAATCGCGGATCAGCTGGCGCACCACCTGGGAAGGGGTGACGTCCTGCTGCAGGCACAGGTCTTCCAGGGCTTTTTTCTTGTCCGGGTCAATCAGCACCGTTAGCCGCGCCGTTTTCTTTTCCATCAGGATCCTCCAGAGAATGATAACTGAATGATAATACCACGTGGGCGAAGCGGCCAGCCAGACCGCGTCGCCCCCGCCTTTAGCGGAAATGCAGCCGCTCTATTTTGCGCGACAGATAGCCGAGCTCGCAGTTGAACAGTTCGCCGCTGCCGGCGGCCAGATTGCGTAGCGCGCTCAGCGGCAGCGTCACCCGGGCTAGCGTGGCGTAAATAATGACGTTGCCGCTGGGGGCGACGCAAAACAGCACGGTGTTGAATACCCGGTGCAGGCTGTGGTACAGCAGGCTATTTTCGTCGGGCAGATCGTGGTAATTCAGCACCAGCCAGCCCCCGTCGTTCAGCCGCGCGGCGCAGTTTTCCAGGAAGGTCTGGCTGCCTTGCTGCGGATCCATGGCAAACGCCGAATAGAGATCGGAGAAAATCAGATCGTAGCGCGTCTCGGCGGGCGGGCGCACGAAGTCCATGGCATCGGCGGTGCGCAGGCTGATGGTGTCGGTGGCCGGCAGCGTAAAATAACGGCGTGCGATGGCGATCACCGCGGCGCGCAGCTCGACCACGTCCAGGCGCATCGTCGGATCGAGGGCGTGCAGCGCACGCAGTAGGCTGCCGCCGCCCAACCCCAGGATCAACGCCGACGTCGGCGGCTGCCAGGCCACCGCCATCAGCATCGCTTTGATGTAGTTGTGGATCGGCTGCGCGGGGTTGCTGAGGCTCATCTTGCTCTGCTCGCAGATGCCGTCAAACCGCAGCGTGCGGTAGTCCTTGTGATCGGAAACGATGATTTCGCCCCAGGCGTCGGCTTCGCGGGCGATCACCTGGCCGCGCGGAGAGAAATCGAGGGTTCTGAGTAAGCTGTCAACCAGAGACATGGTATTCGCAGGGCTCCTTTGGCAAGCGGCCTATTTACGGGCGCACATGAAATCGGCGGTGCAAATGCGTTGGCCGTCGATGCTGGCACGGCCGGTAAAGCGGGCGATCGCCCCGCGCCGGCGCACAAAGGCGACCTCCATCAGCACCTGATCGCCGGGGCGGGCGGCGCGATAAAAACGCGCCCGCTGGATGGCGGCGAAATAGTAGTGTTCCCCTTCGTTCAGCGCCCCGAGATAGTAATGGGCCAGCAGGCCGGTGCTTTGCGCCAGCGCTTCTACCAACAGCACGCCGGGAAAACCGGCGAAGTGAGCGTGGCCGCTCCAGAACGTCGGCTCATTGGCGGTGATGTTCTTGATGGCGCTCAGCCGCCCTTCGGCAATGCAGGTGCCGGCGGGCAGCACGCGATCGACCAACAGGCAGGGATAGCGATGAGGCAAAATCGCCTGAATATCGTTGAATTGCAGGGGATGACCATTCAATGGCATGGGGGCGCGTGATCCTGTCTGCGGCGAAACCGGTGCGATGGCCGGCGTTCAGTCCATGGTGAGTGTAATAGCATTATAATAAAATTATCATCAGATGTGCCAGATGAAAGACATGATGGCGGAGAAACAGGCGCAGAACGGAGAGTAAGGAGGCACCCGATGCTGGCGATCGGGTGTGGTAGCGCGTGGTTAGTGCTTGGAACGGGTGACCTTGTCCAGATAGCCCATCACGAAAGCGGACAGCACGAAGGTGAGATGGATGATCACATACCACATCAGCTTGTTGTCCGGCACGTTCTTGGCGTCCATAAACACCCGCAGCAGGTGAATGGAAGAGATGGCGACGATGGAGGCGGCGACTTTGTTTTTCAGCGAGGTGGCGTCCATTTTGCCCAGCCAGCTCAGCTTTTCTTTCCCTTCGGTGATATCCAGCTGCGAGACGAAGTTTTCATACCCGGAGAACATCACCATGACCAACAGCCCGCCCACCAGCGCCATGTCGACCAGCGACAGCAGGGTCAGGATCAGATCGGCTTCGGCGATAGAAAAAATATTGGGCAGGACGTGCAGGATCTCCTGAAAAAACTTGATCGACAGGGCGACCAGAGCCAGTGAAAGGCCGACATAAACCGGTGCGAGCAGCCAACGGGAGGCGTACATCGTGTTTTCGAGCAAGCGTTCAATCATAAAATTTTATTAATTACGTGGCTAAAAGAGCGCTCAGTATAACGCAGGAGACCCGGGCGAAATCAACCGCGTGCCAATGGCTTGGAGAAATTTGCGAATGGACGTTCGCTGCGAACGGGTTCATGACAATGATATCGCATGGGGATAAACTGCCGCGGTCTCTTGCCTTGCTACCGTTTCGTCAATCGCTGCTCAAAACTAAGGATGGTTATATGGTCGACAATGCGTTTATCGCGAGAACGCGAGCCGTTAATGGCTGCTTTTCCATGTTTTTGCTGATGTTCCTGATTACATTTATTCCGTTGTTCATTGAGAACAGAGCCGCCTTGATGCGACAAGGGCTATTGCTGCCGTTGCTGTACGGAATGGAATTTGTCGCTATCTTTTCGTTATACCTGCTCTTTTTCCGCCGTAGAGAAGGATTGGGCAAAGGCGAGGTTAAACGCAACGATTTTGCGCTGCTGCTGTTCGCGCTGTTGGTGATTCAGTTTATTTTCCCGCGTTTGATGGGCGTGGAAAAAACGGAAACCTGGGTGACGGAGCAGGTGGCATTGCCCGGCGAGATTTTGGCGCTCAATGCCGCTTTGTTGGTTTTCGTCGTCCCCGTCTATGAAGAGATCGTATTTCGCGGCTGTCTGTTTAACGCACTGATGTATTGGTTTAACGATAAGGTGATTTGGGCCGCGTTAACGGTGTCTGTCATCTTTGCCGTTTTGCATACCCAGTACACCGATTGGCGCACATTGGCAGCCCTGGTGCTCATCTCGCTGGTGTTAACGGCCGCCCGAGTAAGATCCAAAGGGATCTATTTGCCCATTGGGCTGCATATGACCATGAATGGCGTCGTGATGGCGGCCAGCTATGCGTTAAATTGAAGCTGTGCTTGCCGCCGGATGTTCAGTGCCTGGCTTTCTTCCCGTCGCTGTGGCCGAGAGAACGATCGGGGAAGCTGTGATCGCGCAGCCGCTGCTTCAGCTGCGCCGCATCGGGGAAGCCGCCGTCAATTTTGCGATCCCAAATCATCACGCCATCGACGCTGATTTGATAGACCCCGCCGGTGCCCGGCATCAGCGTGACGGAGGCGAGATCGTCGCCGAAGGTATTGAGCAGCTCTTGCGCCATCCAGCCGGCGCGCAGCAGCCAGTTGCATTGTGAACAGTAGTGGATCGTCACTGCGGGGGCATTTTTCATCGATGATCGACCGGTAGTGGTAACGGCTTGCAATCAGCCTGATGGACCTGCAAGCGATGGTGGCTTTGTCTCGCCAAATAGTCAAGCGTCTGCTGCGGCCAGAGCGGCAAGGGGGGCCGAGTGTGCGTCACGGCCGCTTGCTGCCGGCAAACCATTCAACCCCACGCAGCATGCCCGCCCAATAAAACCGGGGTAAAAACCAGGCTTTCAGCCACCAGGCCAGACGGCTGGGCTGGGTTGCGTCGAGCAGGGGAAACGTGGGCAGTAACTTACCGTCATAGCCAAACTCCGCCAGCACAACTTTGCCTTTCTCGACCGTCAACGGACAGGAACCATAGCCATCATAATGGGCCGTGAGAGGCGCGCCATGAATCAGCGCCGCGACGTTTTCCGCCACCACCACCACCTGCTTTCGGGCTGCCGCCAGGGTTTTGGCGTTTGGCGTTGAGCAACAGTCGCCTACCGCAAAAATATCCGGCCAATGCTTATGCTGCAGCGTCAATTTATCCACATCGCACCAGCCGGATCCCTCTGCGAGCCCACTTTGCGAAATAAACGCCGGGGCCGATTGAGGCGGCACCACGTGGAGCATATCGAAGGGCAGGGTTAACTCGCGTTTTCCCTCTTCATTTGTCTCTACGGCAAATGTTGCTTGCCGATTCGGGCCATCAACACGAATTAAATGATGATTGAAATTGACCTTTGCACGGTATTTTTGCAAATACTCGCTCAGCGGGGGGACAAATTGCGGAATGCCGAAAATCGCCGTGCCCGCAAGGCAGAAATTGACGTTAATATTATTCAGGATGCCTTGGCGGCGCCAGTGGTCGCATGAAAGATACAGGGCTTTTTGCGGTGCGCCGGCGCATTTTATGGGTAGTGCCGGTTGAGAAAATATCGCCTGGCCGCCTTTCATTTCCTGAACCAGTTGCCAGGTGTATTCGGCAAGATCAAATCGATAATTAGAGGTGACGCCGTTTAATCCCAGGGTGTCTTCAAGGCCTTCTATTTTATCCCAGCGTAAAACGAGGCCGCACGCAACAATAAGAAAGTCATAGTTTATTTTCTGCCCTTGGCGAGTCTCGATGTATTTTTGACTGGGCTCGACCCTGACAACGCTATCCTGTACCCATGCGGTTCCTGCGGGCAGGACAGCGCGCAGGGAACGCCGTGTTTTATTGATATCAAAGAGCCCGCCGCCCACCAGGGTCCATGCCGGTTGATAATAATGACAGTCGTTAGGTTCCACGACCGTTATATCGATGTCTTTAATTCGCTTCCTTATGCTTGCCGCGATACCTATTCCGGATGAGCCGCCGCCAATAACAACGACGCTTTTCTGGGTATTTATTTTTTCTGGTTTCATGCAGGCCTCCTTTCATAAGAAAGTAGGGGGTTGCTGGCCAGATTAAAAGCGAATTCATAGAACTTGTGGTTATATAAAAATTCACATATTCCATTTTGATATATGTAATAACAAATCGAAATAAGTTATTTGACATTGCCAGTGAACTGATCGTTAATAAATGGCATGAGCATCATTAAGGGATTAGTGCAGTGGATTTTTTCCATTTCAGTTTTTATATCGTGATGCTGTTAGTGGTCACCGGGGGAATTGTGGGATTCCTCCTGGCCCTGACCGGCGGCGGCGGGTCAATCGTCTGCGTGCCGTTATTGCTGTATATGGTGAAAGTGCCGGATACGCATTTGATTATAGGAACCAGCGCCATGTCCGTGGCCATTAACGCGCTGATCAATCTGGCCGCGCACGCTGCCAAAGGCAACGTCAGGTGGCAGACCGGGGTTGTCGTTTCGCTGGTCGCTGTTATGGGCGCTCTGGCGGGATCTCAGATGGGAAAAATCACGGACGGGCACTACTTAACCCTGCCTTTTTCCCTGTTGATGCTGGTTGTCGCCGGATTGACGCTGAAAAGAAATCGCCTTGCCGGCACCCCCTTGCCGTCCCCCCATGCTGCCGTTCATCCCGCCATCGTATGGCCTAGCGTGCTGGCCCTGGGCGGGCTGGCGGGCTTTCTGGGCATCGGCGGCGGATTTTTGGTTGTGCCGGTGCTGGTCTGGTTTTTCCGCTTCTCGATGGTTGAAGCGGTGGCAACCTCACTGGTGGTCGTGGCGGCCATGGGGCTGTCGACCAGCGCCAGCTACGCCATGTCGGGAAAGGTCTCGATCGCGATTACGTGCTGGCTCATCGTCGGCGGCGTCCTGGGGGGCGTGGTGGGGGTGGCGCTCGCCGAGCGCCTGAAAAAACGCGAGGACATTATCAATGTGCTCTATGCCGTCATGCTCCTGGCGCTGGCCCTGTATATGTTATTTAAAAGCCTATGAAACGGAAGGAAAAAAACATGCGCATCCGCACTTACCACCCTCAGCTCTCCTTTTCGGGCGCGCCTGAAGCGAGTGATTTCAAGGCGCTGTCTCAACAGGGCTACCGCCTTATCGTCAATAATCGGCCGGACGAGGAGCCGGGGGAGTATCTTGATCATCAGCAAGAGAAAGCGTTGGCTGAACAAGGGGGGATGCGTTACGTCTATCTCCCTTACACGTTCGATACGCTGACCTGGGAGACCGTTTACACCTTCCAGTTTCTGCTGCGGCAAGGCCGGAAGACCCTGGCGCACTGCAGAAGCGGGGCTCGATCTGCCTGCCTTTCCCTGCTGTATGCGCTGCGCGAAGGTCAGATAGATGAAGCGCAGTTTCGCCGCCAATGCGACGAATACGGCGCGGACGCCGATAAGGCGCTCAGTTGGTATGGCAAGCATCGGTCCGTGCGGGCCACGGCGGAAGTTCACGCGTTTTATGAGCCGGAAAGCGGCAGCCTGCAGTATGTGGTTGCCGATCCCGAGGCGCGCCGCTGTGCGATTATCGACCCGGTGCTGGATTTTGACCGCCGATCGGGCACGGTCTCGCATCAACAGGCCAACGACATTCTGAATTTTATCCATCAACGGGGATGGGGAGTGGCCTGGGTGTTGGATACGCACCCGCACGCCGATCATTTTTCGGCTGCCACCTGGCTGGCGCAGAAAACCGGCGCCTTCACCGGTATCGGTGAAAAAATTACCGCCGTTCAGGGGCTGTGGGAAGAGATCTATAATTTAAAAGACCTGCCTGCGGCCAAGACCGTCTGGGATGTACTGTTCGCGGACGGGGACGTCTTTTTTATCGGTAACCTGCGCGCTGAAGTCTTGCTGTCTCCCGGGCACACGCTGGCGTCCGTCACTTACCACATTGCGGATGCGGCGTTTATCCACGATACGTTCTTCATGCCGGACAGCGGTACCGCAAGGGCCGACTTTCCTGGCGGCAATGCGGAAGCCTTGTGGGACTCATTGCAGCGGATCCTGAGCCTGCCGGCGGATACCCGCCTGTTTACCGGCCATGATTACCGCCCGGCGGGGCGTGAGGCCCGTTGGGAAAGCACCGTGAGAGAGCAGCGCGAGAACAATCCCTGGGTGGTCAACATGGATAAATCCCGGTTCGTTGCGCAAAGAAAACAGCGGGACGCCACGCTGCCGCACCCGGAACTCATGCTGATGGCGCTGCAGGTCAATATTCGCGGCGGCGTTTTGCCTGACTGTGAAGACGATGGGCAACACTATCTGAAAATCCCCGTGAATCGATTTAAGGGCTGAATCAGGTCATGGTGGCGCCAGCGAACAGGCAAATCATTCGCCTGGGATCGCGACGTCTGTTAATTGTTTTTTATGAAATAATCATGCTGATTCATATTTAATTATTTGTTTTTACACAAAACACGCGGCGCTTGCCCTCACCGAATACAGTCACTACATTAACAACTGTACTTCCCATTCTGCTAAGGAAAACACCATGAAAGCTGCCGTAGTGACGAAAAACCATACCGTAGACATTCAGGATAAAGTGCTGCGCCCGCTGAAGCACGGCGAGGCGGCGTTGAAAATGGAGTGTTGCGGGGTGTGCCACACCGATTTGCACGTGAAAAACGGCGATTTCGGCGAGGTGCCGGGCATTACGTTGGGGCATGAGGGCATCGGCGTGGTCTCCGCCGTCGGTGAGGGCGTCACCTCGTTAAAAGTGGGTGACCGCGCCAGCGTCGCCTGGTTTTACCAGGGTTGCGGCCATTGCGAATACTGCGTCAGCGGCAACGAAACCCTGTGCCGTTCGGTGAAAAACGCCGGCTACAGCGTTGACGGCGGCATGGCGGAAGAGTGCATCGTGGTGGCGGACTACGCGGTGAAAGTGCCGGACGGGCTCGATTCTTTTGCCGCCAGCAGCATTACCTGCGCCGGCGTCACCACCTACAAGGCGGTGAAGATTTCCGATATCAAGCCGGGGCAGTGGATCGCCATCTACGGCCTGGGCGGGCTGGGCAACCTGGCGCTGCAGTATGCCAAGAACGTGTTTAACGCCAAGGTGATCGCCATCGACGTCAACGACGGCCAGCTGGAGTTCGCCAAACAGATCGGCGCCGATCTGACCATTAACTCCAAAACGCAAAACGCGGAGGAGCTCATTCAGCAGCAAACCGGCGGCGCTCACGCGGCGGTGGTGACGGCGGTGGCGAAAGCGGCCTTCAACTCGGCGGTGAATGCGGTGCGCGCCGGCGGTAAAGTGGTGGCTGTGGGGCTGCCGCCGGAGAGCATGGATCTGAGCATTCCGCGCCTGGTGCTGGACGGCATTCAGGTGGTGGGCTCGCTGGTGGGCACGCGTGAAGATCTGAAAGAGGCGTTCCAGTTCGCCGCCGAAGGAAAAGTGACGCCGAAAGTGACCAAACGGCCACTGGGCGATATCAACGCCATCTTCGACGAGATGAAGGCGGGCACCATTCGCGGTCGCATGGTGATCGATCTCGGCATGGCGAAATAAATCACGCCATCAACCATGCCAAAGAAGAAGGCCACCTGCGGGTGGCCTTCTTGTTGTTACGCCCGGATCAGAACAGGCCCAGCGGTTTGGCGTCGTAGCTGACCAGCAGGTTTTTCACCTGCTGATAGTGCGACAGCGCCGCCTTGTGGGTTTCGCGCCCGATGCCGGAGTTCTTGTAGCCGCCGAACGCGGCGTGCGCCGGGTACAGGTGGTAGCAGTTGGTCCACACGCGGCCCGCCTTGATGGCGCGCCCCATGCGGTAGGCGCGGTTGATGTCGCGGGTCCACAGCCCGGCGCCCAGACCGAACTCGGTGTCGTTGGCCAGCGCCAAGGCTTCGGCCTCATCCTTGAAGGTGGTGACGCCAATCACCGGCCCGAAGATCTCCTCGCGGAAGAAGCGCATGCTGTTGTTGCCGGTAATCAACGTCGGCTGCAGGTAGAAACCGTTTTGCAATTCATCCCCGTGCTGCGTGCGTTTGCCGCCGGCGAGGATGTCGCCGCCTTCATTCTTGGCGATGTCGATGTAGGACAGGATCTTATCGTATTGCTCCTGTGACGCCTGTGCGCCGAGCATGGTGTCGGTGTCGAAGGGGTCGCCCTGACGGATGGTGGCGATGCGTGCCAGCACTTTCTCCATAAACTGCGGGTAGATGGATTCCTGGATCAATGCGCGTGAAGGGCAGGTGCAGACCTCGCCCTGGTTGAAGAAGCCGAGCACCAGCCCCTCAACCGCCTTGTCGATAAACTCCGGCTCCGCCTGCATGATGTCTTCAAAATAGATGTTCGGCGATTTGCCGCCCAGCTCGACGGTGCTGGGGATGATGTTCTCCGCCGCACAGGCGAGGATATGGCGGCCGACCGGTGTGGAGCCGGTGAACGCGATCTTCTCGATGCGTTTGCTGCGCGCCAGCGCTTCGCCGGCCTCGGCGCCGAAGCCTTGCACCACGTTGAGCACGCCCGGCGGCAGCAGATCGCCGATCTCTTCCATCAGCACGCTGATGCCAAGCGGGGTCTGTTCCGCCGGTTTCAGCACCACGCAGTTACCGCCCGCCAGCGCCGGCGCCAGTTTCCAGGCGGCCATCAGCAGCGGGAAGTTCCACGGAATGATCTGGCCGACTACGCCCAGCGGCTCATAGATATGGTAGGCCACGGTGTTTTGGTCGATCTCCGCCGCGGTGCCTTCCTGCGCGCGCAGGCAGCCGGCGAAGTAGCGGAAATGGTCGACCGCCAGCGGCAGATCGGCATTCAGGGTTTCGCGGATCGGTTTGCCGTTGTCCCAGGTTTCGGTCAGCGCCAGCATCTCCAGCCGCGCTTCGATGCGATCGGCGATCGCCAGCAGCACGTTGGAGCGCTCCTGCACGCTGGTTTTGCCCCAGGCGTCCGCCGCCGCATGCGCCGCGTCGAGCGCCAGCTCGATGTCCTTGGCGTCGGAACGCGGGAATTCGGCGATCGGCTGGCCGGTCACCGGCGAGGTGTTGGTGAAGTAGTTGCCGGATACCGGTTCGACGAATTTGCCGCCAATGTAGTTGCCATAGCGTTTGCGGAACGAAACCAGCGAGCCAGGCAAACCGGGGTGGACATATTTCATGTGAAGCACCTCTCTGCAGATGATAACCGGCGCTATTGCGCTGCGCCTGTGAGTGCGGCATGCCGCCGCAGCAGGAGAAGCACGCCCCGTGCCAGATTGATGAATGGCGAAGATGCTCGTTAAAAGAGCTTATTTATTAGCGTGTTAAAAACGGATATGGCTTAGGGAATCGAGCGGTGCCGCCGCCGGCGATGATTTTTTGTGTCCCGTGTCGCAACGCCTGATACACATCTGTGATACATATTTGCAACACTCGCGAACGGGGGAGAAACGCATGTTGCCTGACGACCGCTTGCCCACTGAGGGCGCCAGTTTGTTGATCCATCCGCTGGCGGAATCCTGGCAGCGCAGCCGGGGCTACGGCCTGGCGCGCGCCGATCAGCACATCTCGTTCATCAAAGCCGGGTTGCTCGAAGAGCGGCGCAGCCGCAACGACTGGGTGCCGCAACGGGTGCAGCCGCTGATCGAGCAGCTGGGCGCGCAAATTACGCGCCAGCCCGCCATTGTGGTCATTGCCGACGCCGACGGGCTGGTGCTGGAAACCCGCGGCAATACCGATTTTCTGCATAAGGCATCGCGCTTTGCGCTGGCGCCGGGCAACCCGTGGGGAGAAGCGGAGCGGGGCACCAACGCCATCGGCACCGCGCTGGCGCTGGGCGCGTTCTGCGAAGTGCGCGGCGACCAGCATTACCTCAACCAAAATGCCGGATTGAACTGCACCGCCGCGCCGATCTACCGGCCGGATGGCCACATTGCCGGGATATTGGATCTTTCCGCCCCCGCGCAGCGGCCGTATCGCGATGCACAGCGCCTGATCATGCAGGCGGTGCGACATATCGAACACCGCTGGGTCAGAAGCGCGATCGCCGATCGTCACTGGACGCTGCGCCTGCACGCCGACGCCGGTAGCTTGGGCAGCGCGCAGGAGCTGCTGCTGGTGTTTCACGACGAAGTGTTGGTCGCCGCCAATCGGCTGGCGATGCTGGAGTTCCAGCTTTCACCGGCCGCATTCGGCTCGGTTGAGTTCGCCCAGCTGTTCCCCGATCTGCTGCGGCAGCCCTACGGCGCACCGCACCAGACGCTGGCCGGCAATCAACGGCATTATTATTCGCTGCTCGAGGCGCCGCAGCGCCGCGTCAGCGCCCTGCGTTCGGTTCCGCCGCCGGCGGAAAGGCATGACGAACAGCATCAGAAGGCGCTGCGCATTCTCAATGCCGGTCTTTCCCTGTGCGTGACCGGCGAAACCGGCTGCGGCAAGGAGCACTTCAGCCGACGCCTGTTTCAAGAGAGCCGCTGGCGCAACGGCAACTTCGTGGCGATCAACTGCGCGGCGCTGCCTGAGCCGCTGATCGAGTCCGAGCTGTTCGGCTATGCCCCGGGTGCGTTTACCGGCGCCAACCCGAAAGGCTATATCGGCAAGATCCGCGAGGCGGACGGCGGCGTGCTGTTCCTCGATGAAATCGGCGACATGCCGGCGGGCCTGCAGACGCGGCTGCTGCGGGTGTTACAGGAAAAAACGGTCACGCCGCTCGGCAGCCGCAGCGCTTATCCGGTCGATTTCGCGTTGGTCTGCGCCACGCACCACGATCTGCATCGGCAGGTACAGGCGGGGGCATTTCGCGAGGATTTGCTGTACCGCATCCAGGAATACAGCCTGCGCATTCCGCCGCTCAGAGAGCGGGCGCAGCTGGAAGCCTTCATTCTGCAGCTGTGGCGAGAGCTGGGCGGCGAGCGGCGCGACATTCGCCTGCTGCCGGAGGCGCTGGCGATGCTGGCGCGCTACCCGTGGCCCGGCAACGTGCGGCAGCTGTTGAGTACGCTCAAGGTGTTGCTGGCGCTGGCGGACGATCATGCGGTGCTCACTCTGGACGATCTGCCGCAGTCCATCGCGGTGCTGGCGCCGCGCCAGGAGAACGCCGATACCGGCCTGGAGGATCTGCAGGCGGCGATCGGTAGGGCGGGCGGCAACCTCAGCCGGGCGGCGAAGGCGCTCGGCGTTTCGCGCAGCACGCTGTACCGCAAGCTGGGAAGGCAGAAAGCGGCGGCGGAATGAAACATCATGATTGACCATCAATAGCCGGCCCCTCGATGCGGGGCCGGTTCACGCCTTAGTCTCCCAGTCCCGGCGGGTTAATCTCGGAATGGGCGATCTTCTCGTCGCTCTCCGCCCAGCGATCCAGCACCTGCAGATAGCTGCCGTTGGCGATGGCGCCGTTGAGCGATGCCTGCACCGCGTCCACCAGGCCGTTGCCTTTCTTCAGCGTGACGGCGATGTTGGCGGTTTTCGGCCAGCCGCCGGGCACGATGCCTACCAGCCGGGTTTTGCCGGTCAGCCGAGCCTGGTAAGCGCCGGAGACGTTGGGCCCGAAGGTGGCGTCGGCGCGGCCGGACTGAATGGCCAGCGTGGAGGCGGCCTTGTCGGTGACGTACACCGGCTGCAGCGGCGCCAGCCCCTTGGCGCGGTTCTCCTTGTCCCAGGCCAGCAGCACCGCTTCCTGGTTGGTGCCGGAATCGACGATGATCTTTTTACCGGCGATATCCGGCGCGGTGTTGATCTGGGTGATCTTGCTGTCGGATTTGACGTAGAAGCCCAGCGTATCCTGGCGATAGGTGGCGAAATCGAATTTGGTCTTGCGTTCGTTGGTCACGGTGATGTTGTAAACCGCGGCGTCATATTTGCCGGAGGCCACCCCCAGCGGCCAGTCTTCCCACGAGGTGGGCACCAGCTTGAGTTTCAACCCCAAACCGTCGGCCACCAGGCGCGCGATGTCCGCCTCGCTGCCGATCACCGTTTTGTTGTCGCGGGCGTACAGGCCGAACGGCGGGCCGCTGCCCAGCAGGGAAATGGCCACCGTCAGCGTGCCGGGCTCCACGAACTTGAAACCGGCGGGGATTTTGGCGACCGCCTCGGCGTTCTTCACCGTATGGATCGGCGTTTCGTTGGCGACGATGTCCACCCCTGGCGCGGCCGCGGCGGAAAAGCTCAGCAACGCCGCCATCACTATCATCTTTTTGCTATCTATCATTATGTTAATTACCTTCATTATTAGGATTGTCACAGGGTCGTTGCACTATCTCTGAAGGCTAAAGGTCTGTGAACGAACAAAATCAACTATCCAATCTTGGAAAAGTCATGATGCGCCGCCGGTGGCGCTGAATCTTTCGAGGATGAACCATGTCGTCGCGCTTCGCTACGTTGGGCCGCATACCGCGCGGCGTGTGGATCTTGGGTGGGGTGAGCCTGCTGATGGACGTTTCCTCGGAAATGATCCACAGCCTGCTGCCGCTGTTTATGGCGACGACGCTCGGCGTCAGCGTGATCGTCATCGGGCTGATCGAAGGGCTGGCGGAGGCGACGGCATTGATCGTCAAGGTGTTCTCCGGGGTGCTCAGCGATTACCTCGGCAAGCGTAAAGGGCTGGCGCTGCTGGGCTACGGGCTGGGCGCCATCAGCAAACCGTTTTTTGCCGTCGCGTCGTCGTCCGGCATGGTGATGAGCGCGCGCCTGTTGGATCGCGTGGGCAAAGGCATCCGCGGCGCGCCGCGCGACGCCCTGGTGGCCGATGTGACGCCGCCGGAAATTCGCGGCGCGGCCTTTGGGCTGCGCCAATCGCTGGATACCGTCGGCGCCTTTTTAGGGCCTCTGCTGGCCGTCGGCCTGATGCTGCTGTGGCACAACGATTTTCGCGCCATCTTTTGGGTGGCGGCGATCCCGGCGGCGCTGGCGATCGCGCTGCTGTTCTTCGGCCTGAAAGAGCCGGCCGCCATGATAACCGACAAGCGAACCCACCCGATTACCCGCGCCAATCTGCGGCTGCTGGGGCGCGGCTATTGGTGGGTGGTGGGCATCGGCGCCGTCTTCACGTTGGCGCGCTTCAGCGAGGCGTTTCTGGTGCTGAAGGCGCAGCAGGGCGGCACGCCGCTGGCGTTGATCCCGCTGGTGATGGTCGCCATGAACCTGGTCTACGCCTGCTCGGCCTATCCGTTCGGTAAACTGTCCGACCGCATGAGCCATAAAGGAATGTTAAAAGCCGGTTTGCTGGTGCTGATCGCCGCCGATGTGGTGCTGGCGTTGAGCGATCATTGGGCGGGTGTGCTGTTTGGCGTGGCGCTGTGGGGCGTGCACATGGGCATGACGCAGGGGCTGTTGGCGGCGATGGTGGCGCATACCGCGCCGGCGCACCTGCGCGGCACCGCGTTCGGCATGTTCAACCTGGTCAGCGGCGTGGCGCTGCTGCTGGCGAGTCTCGGGGCCGGCATGCTGTGGGAGCTGGTCGGTTCCGCCTCCACCTTTTACGCCGGCGCGATCGTCTGCGTGGTGACGCTTATCGGCATGCAGCTGGCGCCGTTCGACAACCGGCAGGGCGTTTAACGGCCATCGACAGGCTGCGGTGCTGCCTGCAGCAGCTCGGGTACCCGCTGAGATTCCACCGCCCGGCTGAACAGAAAACCCTGGCCGATATGGAAACCGGCTTCGCACAGCGTTTGCCGCTGCTGCTCGGTTTCCACCCCCTCGGCGATGATATCGATCGACAGTTTTTGACCGAGAATGCCGATGCTTTCCACGATCGCCAGGATCGCCGGTTCGGTATTCATACGTTGAACGAAGTCGCAGTCCAGCTTAATGCAGTCCAGCGGGTAATCCATGATATGGCTGAACGAGGAGTGACCGGTGCCAAAGTCGTCCAACGCGATGCGGATGCCCATCTCCTTGAGCATTTGCAACGCGCGCAGCACGTACTTCGAACCGTGCTTGTTGAACGCGTGTTCGGTCACCTCCAGTTCGATCAGGTGGTGGGGAATGTGGAACTTCAGCAGGCGCTGCAGGAAAGTTTCGGCGTAGTTGTCGCGTAAAAACTCGATCGGCGACACGTTCAGCGAGATGGGCTGCACCGCCACGCCGGCCGCGCGCCAGCGGGCGATATCGGCGAAGACCTTCAGCTGCATGGCTTCGCTGATCTTGGTCGCCAGCTCGTAGTCGTTGAACGCCTCGCTCACCGTCGCCGGCAGCTGCACGCCGTTGATCGGGCAGTGCCAGCGCAGTAAGGCTTCAAAGCCGACGATGCTGCCGTCGGTCAGGCTGACCTTCGGTTGGTAGCTGGGGCGGATGCAGTTGTCGCGCACGATCTGGCGCGCGTAGTTGAGCTGGCTGGCGCGGGCGCGCGCCTTGTCCATCATTTTGCGGTCGAACATATAGACGCCGCCGCGGCCGCCGTCTTTCAGCTCATACAGCGCAGTGTCGGCGCATTTCATCAGTTCCGAAGCGTCGCGGGCGTCTTTGGGGTAGATGGCGCCGCCGATGCTCATGCCGCAGTGCAGCGTCTTGCCGCCGTGGGTGATCGGCGTCTCCAGCTGCAGCAGAAACTTGTTGGCGATGCGGAAAATATCCTGCTCGTTTTCGACGTCGCTGATCACCACGGCGAACTCATCGCCGCCGAGGCGAGAGACGAACGAGTGCGTATTCATGCAGGCGCTGAGCCTTTTGCCCAAAACCCGCAGCAGATGGTCGCCCGCCGCGTGGCCCAGCGTGTCATTCACCAGCTTGAAGTGGTCAAGATCCAGCAGCATCAGCCCAAGCGACTTGTTGCCGTGCAGGGCCCGCTTCATCTCTTGCTTCAGTTTCTTCTTGAACAGGCGCCGGTTGGGCAGGCCGGTCAATTCGTCATATTCGCTGGCGAGCAACAGGCGTTGTTCCATCACGCGTTGCGAAGTCACGTCGCGTGACACGCACAAGATCTCGGCCACGGTGCCGTGTTCGTCGCTGACCGGCGTGAGAATGTTGTCCCAGTGCTGTTTTTTGCCCTGCGGCGTCACGCTCAATCCCGTGAAGCGCGCATTTTTTCCGGCTCTGACGCTGCGCAGCGCCTTGCGGCCGCGGCGCCGGATCTCGGGCGACAGCAGCCCCAGCCAGGGCATGCCAAACTCTTTTTGCCCCGGATCAAGGCCGAGCGCCAGGCTGCCGGAGCGGTTCATGTGGCGCAGCGTGCCATCGTGATTGATCACTTTAATGCAGTCCACGCTGGCGTCCAGCATGTCTTGCTGGATAGACAGCGCCTGAACGTTTTGCTGGCGCTGCAGCATTTGCGGATGAATGTCGGTCGCCGTCAGGTACCAGCTGGGCTCCAGCGCCATGCCGTCCTGCCGGGCGTTAAACGCCAGCATAAACCAACGGTAGGCGCCGCTGCGATCGCGCAGGCGGGCCTCGCCGGCGAACGAGGAGAGGGCCACGATCGCCTGGCGCCACTGCGCGGCCAGCCGCTCGCGATCGTCGGGGTGCAGGGCATCGAGCCAGTCGGCGGCGCCGTGTTCACCGGCGATAGCGCCGGTATAGTCGCGCCACTGTTTATTGAAGTAACCGCCAAGGCGGTTGCCGAAGCAAATCAGGCCGGGCAAGTCGTCTACGATTTCGCCATAGAGATCAATCGGATTTTTGTTATTGCTCTGCTTGGGCAACAGGGTCATGCGGTATTTCCTCGGAAAATTACCCATATTCTCGCTCTAGAGCAGAGCTTCTTTCAATATAGTCTTGCCAATGAAAATGGGAATAGCCAGCGGGCGCGGCTAAAAATCGGCCCGCTAGCATGGAATACATCCAGCGTGAACGCATTAGGAATACTCCTGTTATTTATAAGCATCCCTTATATTGCAGCGAAAAATAAGTGATCGGACCACGCCGCGTTATTGCCGTGAAAATTAATCATTCTTGATGTTTCTCTATGGCTAAATGTTCAGTCGCCATGATGTACTCCCTGGCGCTATTCTGCCCGCTCTATGCGGTAATACTGACAAAAACCGCAGTCCAGCCGGGGGTGAACGCCATTTTATGCACTCTGCAGCGCCCGTTTACTGGGGCTTAGCGGAAAAATCATGATGCAAATCAAGAAATGTTTTGTTTCATCTGTTGACACTTTGCTTACGCGTGAGATAGCCTCGCGAATGATAATCATTAGCAAAACTGGATGGTGGCGCAAATGCATTCACGCAATTATCTCCGGGTAACCGTTCGGATAACAGACCAGATTCACAGCACAAGAGCCTGTCTGATGTGGTCTCTGGCAACGAGGCAATGCATCGGACGGCCGTTGTCATTAGACCTCTTGAGCGACATCTCAACTTAGCCTCAACGCGCAGACACTGGAATCACACCCTTGCCGGATCAATGCGGCCTGTTACTTTCGCGCATTTTGCACGGACACATCGCGATCTCATGCAGTTGCATCAGTTATCAATCATGGGTAAGGAGGCTCGGGTAGTTAAAAGTAAATTTACTCTCTGGGTGTAAAGGGATAGGAAAAAGAGTGGGCGTATCGGGTTATCGCTATTCTCCGGATTTTGATTATCCCTAAGAGACATTTCGGATGTCATATTAATACTAGCTACTTTGTGGAGAAAGTTATGGGTAATACCATGAATGAAACGAAACGGGTTGGGACAGTGTTAACGATTTTATTCACTACCATGAACGCGGGAATGGCCTGACGATAAATAATAAACCGTCTTATGACATAAATGAGGCGGGGTTGCAGATAGCGCGCGGCGATAAAACCTGGAATGGCGTTCACGTCACGGGAAAAGAGGCGACGGTGACCTATTCCTTCCCGGATTGGGATTATAACGAACTGAACCTGGGCCACCGCTCCCCGGAACGTGATACGGGGCTGAGTGCGTTCACGCAACAGCAGCAAGAACAGGCGAAGCTGTCTTTACAATCCTGGGCCGATGTTGCCAACATCAAATTTGTCGAAGTTGCTTCAGGTCAACCTTCCAATATTACCTTTGGGAATTATGAGGGGACGGGACAAGCGTATGCCTTGAAACCTTACTCATATAATGGCAATGATTACAGAGGGTACAATTCTGATGGGCAAAGTTGGTACAACATTAAGAATCACTCCGAAAATTTGCATCCTGAGCTAGGTAATTACGGCCGCTTAACCATTACCCATGAAGTTGGCCATACTCTCGGGTTAGATCACCCGGGCACTTATAATGCGGGGCAAGGCAGCCCAAATTATACCAAGGCAGTTTACGCCGAAGATACCCGGCAGTTTAGCGTAATGAGTTACTGGAATGAATCCATTACCAACGCGGATCATGGCCATTACTATGCCGCTGCACCGCTGGTTGATGATATCGCGGCCATCCAGCATCTTTACGGCGCCAACATGACTACCCGAACCGGCGACACCGTTTACGGGTTTAATTCAAATACAGGCCGAGACTTCTATACGCTCAAGGACAGCCACGACAAGCTGGTGATGTCTGTTTGGGATGCAGGTGGCAATGATACCCTCGATTTTTCGGGGTATAGCCAAAATCAACGTATCAATTTGAACGAAGGCGCTTTCTCCGACGTCGGTGGATTAAAAGGGAATGTTTCCATCGCTGCCGGCGCCACCATCGAAAACGCGATAGGGGGAGCAGGTAATGACGTCATTGTTGGAAATCACGCAGACAATGTGCTCAAAGGCGGCGCCGGTAACGATGTTATTTACGGTGGGGCGGGCCAGGATCAATTGTGGGGAGGGCAAGGTAACGACATTTTTGTCTTCTCTGACCTGAATGACTCGCCTGTTCGGGCTCCTGATACAATTTGGGACTTTGAGTCAGGCAAGGACAAGATCGATCTGTCCTTCTTCAACCAAGGCGATAAAGGCAGTGATTTTATTCAGTTTGTCGATCATTTCAGCGGGCAGGCCGGTGAGGCGCTGGTGTCCTATGATACCCAAAGCAATCTGAGCGAACTGGCCTTCAACATCCATGGCGGTGCAAATCCAGACTTCCTGGTGCACATCGTCGGGCAGGCTGACGTCGCTGTTGACTTTATCGTATAAAACGGCAACGGTGGGCGATGATGCCCACCGTTTTGCATGGGCCAGCTATGTGTAAATCTATTCTTGTCGGAATAATATTCTTGTTTTCAGGAGCCTCTATGGCAAGCAGTCTGGTTTTACCTTCTGCCGAAACGCTATCCGGGCAGTGGACGGTCAGCGATAAATCAAAGTCCTGTGTTGTACAGCTCAACACGGAGGGTGTGGAATCGGCCGGCGGCTATAGCCTAAAATTTTTGTCTGATTGCACGCCCGACGTCTTGCCGCAAGAGCCAGTGGCGTGGCGTCCTGCACCCGATGGCATTGCATTGTTAGACAAGGAAGGGCTGACTGTACTTTTCTTCTCTCAGGAAGACGATCATTACCGCAGTCAAATCTGGGCCGAGACGGGAAAGATCCTGAAGAGAAATAACTAGCGGAAAACGCCGGCCTGACCCGGCGGTTATCCCACCTCACGCCACCCAGCCTCCGCCGTAACGGTGGGGGGCTTTTATGGGGAGGTCGGCAAGCCGTCGACGATGGTAATCATGGCTTCCGCTACGTGGCGCCGCTGTTGTTTCGCCAGCTGATAGGCCGGTGAATGGTAGCAGGCCAGGGCGGTGGCGTAGTCGTCGAATTCGATCAGCACATGTTTCACAAACGCCGGGCCTTCCAGCGTTTGCGCCTGTTCGCCGCGGGCGAGAAAACGGGCGTTGAACTGGCGAAACGCCTGAGGCGCCAAATCCATATAATGCTGATATTGCTGCGGATCTTTCACGGTGACATGGGCAATCCAGTAAGCGGGCATCTCAGGGCTCCTGTTGCAGAATGCGCTTGGCCAGCGCGGCGGCCTCGGTCAGGTGATCGATGACTTCTTGCCTGGCCTGTGTCGGATTGTTTTGTTCGATGGCGTGATAGATCCGCGTCATGCGCTCGAAACCGGCCAGCTGGCGCTCCGGGGTTTTCAGGGTCAGGGCGCGCAGGCGGCTGATGCGGCTATTCAGGCGTTGAACGATTTCCCAGGCGATGGCGTGATGGGCCACCTGGAAAATGGTTTCATAAAAGGCCTGCGACGCCTCAACGCGCTGAATATCGTCCTGCCCGGCCGAAGCCTGATTAATTGCAATTAATTTTTCATGCAGTTTCTTTTTATCTTCCGGCCCGGCTTTCAAAGCGCAGTCGTGAGCGGCATCCTGTTCAAGCAGCAGACGAATAGTATAAATCTGCTCGGCAATTTCCCAGGTCAGAATAGCGACAATCGGCCCTTTCTTGCCGAGTGTTTCAATGAGCCCCTCCGCTTCGAGATAACGGATCACCTCGCGCACCACGCTGCGGCTGACGCCCAGCTCCTCGCACAGGCTGCGTTCCACCAAACGATCGCCGGCCTGAAAATACCCTGAGATAATCGCCTGCCTAATTTTCGCCAATGCCAATTCGCGCAAGGTGACCGGTGCATTCTCAATCTTCAATGACGCCTGAACCATAATTGTCTCTATTTTTTGTGGATCATCATTAATCCGGATAACGACGCGTATTCCCGTTTGCCCGGTACTATTAACATCTTTCCAACCCGCAAAGCAACGGCGGCCGATTTCGCGCCGCATCGCTAAAACGGCGAATGTTGCAGCAGCTCACAAAATCGAAAGATAGCCTAAAAAAACCGCTTTTCGTTGCCGATACCCGCTGGCTCAACGGGTTCGGCACGGGCACCGGCCGCTGAGCGGAAGCGGTCGTGGCCGGCGTTTCGCCCCCGGCCAAAGTCCACGCAGATTTATTAATACTTTGATTAATATAGGTTATTTTCAATTTCCCTTTACCTTCTTAGATGAAAATAAGAATACCGTATTATGGTATACCAAATTTTGACATGCCAATCTGCCCGATGTTATACCCTCGGCTCGTGACATCTGATTAACATTTGGTTTACTTTTCGAGGTCCCTTATGCATCAAGACATCCGTAAGACTCTGGTTTCCACAGAAACCCTCTACGCCGACGGTGGCAAATCGGCGGGCAAACCGCTGGTGATGATCGCGGCGGCGGCGGTGATCAAAAACCCCTGGGCCGGGCAAGGCTTTGTTGAGGATCTGGCGCCAAAGATTCGAGAAATGGCGCCGGTGCTGGGTGAGCTGCTGACCGGTTTGATCCTCAAAGAGGCCGGCTCTGGCGAGCGGGTGGAAGCCTTCGGCAAAAGCGCGGTGGTGGGGCTGGGCGGTGAGTTGGAACACGCCTCGGCGCTGATTCACACGCTGCATTTCGGCAACCACTACCGCTCGGCGGTCAACGGTAAAAGCTATCTGGCGTTCAACAATACCCGCGGGCCGGCCAACGCGCCGATCCTGATCCCGATGATGGGGAAAAACGACGAAGGCAGCCGCGAGCACTACCTGACATTCCAGTTCAACATCAACGACGCGCCTTTCGACGACGAAATCGTCATCGCATTGGGCGCGGCGCTGGGGGGGCGGCCGCATCACCGTATCGGCAACCGTTATTTGGATCTGAAAGAGCTGGGCCATGATCAGAACAATCCGGCAGCTGTCTGAGCCCGCTCTGCGGGTAGGGTATCTGGAGGCCGGGCGTGGCGAGCCGCTGGTGTTGATCCACGGTGTAGGCATGAACGCGGAGGCCTGGTATCCCCAGCTCGATGCGCTTAGCGCGCACTTTCGGGTCATCGCCGTCGATATGCCGGGCCACGGCGAAAGCGAAGGCTTCGCCCATGCCGCGACGCTGGAGGATTACGTGCGCTGGATGTCGGCCTTCTTAAACACCCTGGATACGCCGAGCGTTGCGGTGGCGGGGCACTCGATGGGGGCGTTGATCACCGCCGGTTTGGCGATCGATTATCCGGAGCGGGTCAAACGCGCCGTGGTGATGAGCGGCGTGTTCCAGCGTTCTGCGCAGGCCAGCGCCGCGGTCGCGCAACGCGCCAGCGCGTTGGCCAGCGGCCAGACGCAGCTCGACTCGCCGCTGAGCCGGTGGTTTGGCGCCGATCCCGCCGAACAGCGTCTGCGCCTGCAGGTGGGCGGCTGGTTGCAACAGGTGGACGTCACGGGCTACGCCCGCGCGTATCAGGCGTTTGCTACCGGCGATCGGGTGTATGCCCAGCGTTGGCACCTTATCCGCTGCCCGGTGTTGGTATTGACCGGCGAGCACGACGCCAACTCCAGCCCAGAGATGGCGCGGCAAATGGCGCAGGCCGCACCGAACGGGCGCGCGGTGATCATTGAGAACGCCAAACACATGGTCAGTCTGACCGATGCGCAACGCGTCAACGCGCTGATGCTCGATTTTCTGACCGCAGAGCAACCTTTGACTTTAGGAGCGGCAAATGGACGCGGATAAACGCAGGCAGTTGCGCGACGCTTTCGGCGCCTTTATGACCGGCGTCACCATTGTGACCTCGGTGGACAAGCAGGGGCGGCCGATTGGCTTCACCGCCAATTCGTTTTCATCGGTGTCGCTGGATCCGGCGCTGCTGTTGGTGAGCATCGATAAACGTTCGGCGAACCTGGCGCACTTTACCCAGTGCAGCCACTTCGCCATCAATATTCTGGCGGAACAGCAAAAAGAGGCTTCAACCATTTTTGCGCAAAAGAACGAAGACCGCTTTGCGCTGATCGATTGGCGCTGGAGCGCGTCGCGGGTGCCGCTGATCGAGAACAGTTCGGCGTGGTTCGACTGCTCGCTGCATCAGGTGGTGGATGCCGGCGACCATGCCATTCTGATCGGCCAGGTCGAAGGGTTCGAGTCCAACGCCACCGCCGGTCTGGGGTATTACCGTGGTGCCTATTTCACGCCGTATCAAAACGCGCAGTCGCTGATTGGCGGGCCGCAGGTGGTGGTGAGCGCGCTGATCGAGTTTGAAGGGCATGCCGTGATGGTACGGCAAAACGACGGCGGCTATCAGCTGCCGTCCAGCGCGGTGGAGAAACGCAGCGTCAGCGAAACGTTGGGAGATTTACTGCAGCAGTTGGGCATCAACGCCCATCCGGGTTTCGTCTATTCCGTCTATGACGACCGGCAGAAGCACCAGCAGCACATCGTTTTTCTGTGTGCGCTGCCGACCGACGCCGGCAGCCTGACGCCGCAGCTGAGCGCGGCGGAATGGTTCGATATGCCGACGCTGGCGCGGCTGCCGATCAAGGATCCGGCGCTGCGGTCGATGCTGGGCCGGTTCGTCAAAGAAAACGCCGTGGGCAATTACGGTATCTATTATGGCGATGAGCACAGCGGTGCCATCAAGCAATTCGCCGGTTGAGGCTGAACGGGAGAGTGTGATGAAACTGTCTTTATTCGTGCATATGGAACGAACGTTACCCGAAGAGTCGCAGGAAAAGCTCTACCAGGAGATGATCGAACTCTGCGAAATCGCCGATCGCGGCGGCATGCACGCCATCTGGACCGGTGAGCACCACGGCATGAATTTCACCATCGCGCCGAATCCATTCATCAATTTGGCGGACATTGCCCGGCGCACCTCCAGGGTGCGGCTCGGCACCGGCACCATCATTGCGCCGTTCAACCACCCGATCCGTCTGGCGGGCGAGGCGGCGATGACCGACATCATCACCGGCGGCAGGCTGGAGCTGGGTATCGCGCGTGGCGCCTATTCCTATGAATACGAACGGCTGATGCCCGGTTTGACCGCCTGGGATGCGGGGCAGCGCATGCGCGAGCTGATCCCGGCGGTAAAAAAACTCTGGCAGGGCGACTATGCCCATCAGGGGGAATACTGGTCGTTCCCGGCGACCACCTCCTCGCCGCTGCCGAAACAGCAGCCGCATCCGCCGATTTGGGTGGCGGCGCGCGATCCCAACAGCCACGAATTTGCGGTGCAAAACGGCTGCAACGTTCAGGTGACGCCGCTGCATCAGGGGGAAGAGGAGATCGTGCGGCTGGTGACCTGTTTCAACGAGGCGCGTGCACGCTTCGCCGCCGAGCAGCCGCTGAAGATCATGCTGTTGCAGCATGGCTATGTGGCGGAAGACGAGGCGGACGCCCGCCTGGCGGCGGAAGAGCTCAACCGTTTCTACCACTACTTCGGCGCCTGGTTCAAGAACCAGCGGCCGGTGCGGCAAGGGCTGATTCAGCCGCTGAGCGATGAAGAGATCGCCGCCAATACCTATTATTCCGCCGAGATGATGCGCACTAACCTAGCTATCGGTACCGCCAATGAGGTCATTACGCGGCTGAAAAAATATGAGGCGCTGGGTTATGACGAGTTTGCGTTGTGGATCGACAGCGGCATGAGCTTTGCACGTAAAAAGGCCTCTCTGGAGCGGTTCATTCGCTGCGTGATGCCGGAATTTCACTGACGGAGGCGCTGATGGAATCATTCAAACTCTACATCGACGGCCGGTTTGACGCCGGTTCGGCGACCTTCGCCTCGCTCAACCCGGCGACCGGTGAACCCTGGGCGCAGGTGGCGGAAGCCCGAGCCCAGGATGTGGATCGCGCCGTTGCGGCGGCGCATCGGGCGTTTCAGGGAGCCGAATGGCGCGACATGACCGCCGGCGCGCGCGGCAAGCTGTTGTTGCGGCTGGCCGATTTGCTGGAGCAACACGCTCCCGAGCTGGCGCGGCTGGAGACGCTGGATACCGGCAAGATCATCCGTGAAACCCAGGCGCAGATCGCTTATGTGGCGGAATACTACCGGTACTACGCCGGCCTGGCCGACAAGATGGAAGGCAGCGTGCTGGCGATCGACAAACCTGACATGGAAACCTGGGTGCGTCGCGAACCGATCGGGGTGGTGGCGGCGATCGTGCCCTGGAATAGCCAGCTGTTTCTTGCGGCGGTGAAAATCGGCCCGGCAATCGCCGCCGGCTGCACGCTGGTGGTCAAAGCGGCGGAAACCGCGCCGGCGCCGCTGCTGGCGTTCGCCAGGCTGATAGACGAGGCCGGTTTTCCACGCGGCGTATGCAATGTGATCACCGGCTTTGCCGCCGACTGCGGCGCGGTGCTGACGGCGCATCCACAGGTAGACCACATCGCCTTTACCGGCGGCGCGGAAACCGCGAAGCACATCGTTCGCGGCAGTGCGGAAAACCTCGCCAGCACCTCGCTGGAGCTGGGCGGGAAATCGCCGTTTATCGTCTTCGACGATGCGGATCTGACCAGCGCGGCGAATGCGCAGGTGGCGGCCATTTTCGCCGCGTCGGGCCAGAGCTGCGTAGCCGGTTCGCGCCTGTTGGTGGCAGAAAGCATCAAAGACGCGTTTTTGGCCCGGCTGACGGAGAAGGTGCGCAGTATTCGCATCGGGCCGCCGGATCGCCCGGACACCCAGTTCGGGCCGCTTTGTACCCGGCAGCAGCAAGAGCGGATCGCCGCCATCGTCAGCCGCTCGCTGGAGCAGGGGGCGAAACTGGTGGTTGGCCACGCGGCGATCGATTCACCGGGCTTTTATTACCCGCCGACGATCGTCGACTGCAGTGCGCAACCCGACGCCGAGTGCGTAAAGCAAGAGCTGTTCGGCCCGGTGCTGTCGGTGTTGACCTTCAGGGACGAAGCGGAGGCGATTCAGCTTGCCAATGATTCAGCCTATGGCCTGGCGGCCGGCATTTTCACGCAGAACCTGACGCGTGCGCATCGGGTGACCCGACGCCTGCGGGTGGGCGTGGTGTGGCTGAATACCTATCGGGCGGTATCGCCGCTGGCGCCGTTCGGCGGTTACGGCAAGTCGGGGTTTGGCCGCGAGGGCGGGATTGACGCCGCGCTGGAATACACCACCAGCAAGACGGTGTGGCTGCGCACCAGTGACGATCCGATAGACGATCCCTTCGTCATGCGCTGAGTCAGCGTAATCAGGCGCGATCTCAGGTCGCGCCGGCAGCTCTGTTTTCATCGCGTTGATACAGGCGACCGCAATGTCGCCGGGGCAAACGCACGCTTTTTTCGACGTATTCGCACCCTACACGCTGTAAAAAAATAAGAATCCACGTTAACCGGGGGATATATGAATTCTCAGCCAGAGCAGACCGCGTTTATTGAAGACAAGTCGATCGATTTTGTTCCCGCCGCGGAGCGTCACGGCCATGCCCGCAGCCTGTTTACCCTGTGGTTTTGCACCAACATTGCGCCGCTGGCGGTGGTGACCGGGGCCATCTCCACGCAGACGTTTCATCTCGATATTCTCTCGGCGCTGAGCGCGATTGTCGCCGGCCACCTGTTCGGGGGCATTTTTCTGGCGCTGACCTCGGCCCAGGGGCCGCAGGTCGGGATACCGCAAATGGTGCAGAGCCGGGCGCAGTTCGGCCGCTATGGTTCGCTGTTGGTGATCGTGTTCACCACGGTGATCTATCTGGGGTTCTTTATTTCCAACATCACGCTTTCTGGCAAGGTCATCCATAACGTCATCCCGTCATTGAGCATGGGCGTGGCGACGGTGATTGGCGCGGTGCTGGCGACGCTGATCGGGGTGGTGGGCTACCGTTTCATCCACAAGATCAACAAAATCGGCGCCTGGGTGATGGGCAGCGCGCTGATTCTCGGGTTGGTATTGATGTTTTCTCAACCGCTGCCGGCGGATTTTTGGCAGCGGGGATCGTTCAGCATTGCCGGTTGGTTCGCCACATTCTGCATCGGCGCCGTCTGGCAAATCAGTTTCTCGCCCTACACGTCAGACTATTCGCGTTACCTGCCGGCGGAAGTCGGTATTGCCAAACCCTTCCTGTATACCTATCTGGGCGCCTGCAGCGGTACTATTTTAGCTTTCGTGTTCGGTATGGTGGCGGTCAATCTGGTCGCCGGCAGCGACGATGCCATGGAGGCGGTACGCCAGGCGACGGGAGGGTTGGGGCCGGTGCTGATGGTGCTGTTTCTGATCAACATCATCTGCCATAACTCGATGAATTTGTACGGTGCGGTGCTCTCGTTGATTACCGCCGTACAAACCTTCTTGCCGCAGTGGATGCCGAATGCGCGGATACGTACGCTGTTCTCGGCATTGATTTTGCTGGGTTCGGTATGGGTGGCGTTGGTTGCCTCGGCCAACTTTGTACATCTGTTCCTGAACCTGATCTTTGCCTTGATCTCGGTGCTGATCCCGTGGTGCATGATCAACCTGATCGATTTTTACCTGATTAACCGCCAACGCTATGACATTTCGGCTATTTTCAGCGCCGACGGCGGGCGCTACGGCCTGCTTAACACCCGCGCGCTCGGCGTTTATTTCGGCGGTATTGCGGTGCAGGTGCCTTTTGTTGAGAACGCGTTCTTCTCCGGCCCTTACGCCAATCTGATCCCGGGCGCAGACATTTCCTGGGTGATCAGCATGGTGCTGACCGGCATCGCTTACCCACTGTGTTGTTCACGACGGGCTAACTGGGCAGTGCAATTATAACTCTCGTGCCTCGCCGGCCAGCATAAAAGGCCGGTTTGAGGGATGTGATAAAGTAATATTTAGAACAGGATGTTTCTAATTTTTTAATTTATTAAATTAGATAATAATCATATGAAATGGCTAAATGGATTTGTGCTAACTTATGATTGTTATATTAATGTTGCTGCTCATGGTGTTTTATATATCTCTAGCTTATGAGTTTAGAAGAATGAAAAAGCGGAGAATATATGCCTGGCATAAAAGGAAAAGAAAGAAGTCGGTTAAGCGATTAATCAACATGCTCTTATTTAAATAATTTTCCGGAGCAATCTTTACAGGGATAGCACGATGCTCTGAGAGATCTCTTTCCCTGATGATTGTTTGTCTTGCTGCGTTGATATCGCATCGGATTGGCACCGCTGCAATATCAGCCTGCGGGGAACAGCCGCTGCTGCCAATCCGTCAGTTGCGTCAGTGTCATGGGCTTGGCGGCAATGAGTGCGCGATTTTCCAAGGCAATTTCTCGGGCGCGCTGCAACGATTCGGTGCTGAGGCGCTGCAGGCTTTGCCGCAGCGCCTGTTGTATTTGCGCCATCTCGCCAGCGCCAACGTGCGCCAGCTCATGGTGCATCTGCAGTAAGAATTCGTCGGTTAACTGCCGCAGCTGTTCAACGTTGAACGTCGGGGATTGCAGCGCGAACAGCAGGCCCTCGGCATCGGCACAGCGGTGGAAGGCGCATTGCACCACATAGCCCACGTTGCGATCCACGCGCAACCGCTGAAAATAACGCGGGGCGTAAAGCTGAGCCAGCACGCGCAGCGCCCAACGGCCTTCGGCTTCGCCGTTCGGCAGCGGGTAAAACTGCAGTAAGGCGCTTTCGGCGCCGCTTTCCGTCAGCGTGACGGGGCGATGATGGTGATGTGTCGGCAGCGGCGGCTCCGCGGCCACGGAATAGGGGAAACCGTACAGCAGGTGCGACAGCTGCCGTTTTAACTCGCCATCGCCGCCGATCAAGGTGGCATGCCATTGCGCCGCTGCGGTTGGCGCGCTGAGCGCCGCCGGCAATTGGGCTAACAGACGGCGAATGGCGATATCGTTTTGCGCTTTCCGCTGCGTATGGCGCAGGTTTCTCGCCGCCTCGTTGAGCACGGCCGGCGACAACACCGCCAGCGCGCGGTTTACTACGCTCAGCCCATGGCAGATCAGCGAGTGGCTGCCCGCCAACTGCAGCAGCCACACGCCCTGGTGGCGTTCGAAGCTTAAATGTCCCTCCTGATGCGCCAGTTCGGCCGCCCCGGCGCGCAGCGCCGCCTGTATGCCGCAGGCCTGTTCATCGCTGAAGGGGCTGGACGGCGCCGGCCGCAGCAACAGCACCGGCTGCGCTTCGCCAGGGAGCAGATGCCGCAGCGGCGCCAGGCCGGAAGGCAAAGTCGGACTCGGCAGCGCCGCCGAGGCGGTGAAAAAGCGAAAAGATTCCGCTGCGGGCGTCAGCGCGGCGCCGACGAAGGGGCCAAGCGCCAGCGGCAGCCCTTGAATTTCACGGGTTTCGCCGCCGCCATCGGGCCGCACGGCCAGGCGGCGGCGCGGCGCGCTAATCAGCGCCGCAATATGCCGTGGCCACTCGTCGTTCGGCTCCGCCGGCGGCAACCCAAACGCTCTGGCGCGTAGTTGATCGAGCGGCGCCAAACGGTGGAGATCGCGATTGGCCAGCCGTTCGTAATGCGCAAGCTGAGCCGGTGCCAGCACCTGCAGCGCCTGCAGCCACGCCAACAACGCGCTTTCGATGTGGGCAGCTTCAGTGGCTGAACCGTGATTGACGGTAAAGATAAAACTCAGCAGGGCGTTGTTCTCGCTGCAGCGCGAATAATCAAGCCGAACCGCATCGCACCACGCCTGAGCGCGCAGCCGCGCCAGCAGCCCGCCGGGGGCTTCGTCCAGCAGCAGGCGCTCCAGCCGCCGCAGCCAACCGCGCGCATGGGAGCGCGACAGGGCAAACACCATTCTCAGCTGCGGCGTGCCGGGAAGAGACAGAGTGTAATCTTTCGCAGCGGTCAGCGGCGGTGAGGCTTTGTGCGGTATGGCGCTGCCCGATGGCAAGCGGCTGCCGTAACGCTGGGCCAGAACATGCAGCTGCGCCAGCGATTGTGGGCCTTGCAGCCACAGCGTCAGGTTTGGCGCGCGAAAATAGCGCCGGTGAAACTGCCGCAGCGCCTGCTGCAGGGCGGAAATGTCGTTGCCGAAAGCGGCGCGGCTGCCGATATGAAAGCGGTGCATGGCGTCCAGGCCGGCGAACATCTGCCGCTGTGCGGCTTCGCAGCGGGTTTCCACCTCGGCGCGCAGCAGGCGATATTCGGCGTCGATGACCTCAACCTCCTGTGCGATCGCCTCTGCCGCCAGCTGTGGGGCGGCGAGCATATCGCTCAGCCGCGCCAGCCCCTGCGCCAAATGATCGGCGCCCACCTCGAAGAAAAACGCGGTTTGCGTCGCCTGAGTGGTGGCATTCAGGCGGCCGCCCACCGACGGTACCCAGCCCATCAGACTATCTTGCGCGCTGAAGTTCGCGCTGCCGCGAAACAACATATGCTCCAGCAGATGCGCCAGGCCCGGCCAGGCGGTGGGCGCCTGAAAACTGCCTGCCTCAATGCGCACCAGCGCGGCGGCGCTAGCGGCGGCAGGATCGCTTATCGCCTTGACGGCCAAACCGTTGTCGAGTTGCCAGGAGGCGCCGGCGAGTGCCATCGTCAACCCTTGAAAATCAGACGAGAGTTGGTTTGATTGCGAAAACGCAGCTGATCGATACCGATCTGCGAACGGTTCGCCGCTTCCCGCGCCGCCAGAATGGTGCCGTGGTGCGGCGATTTGCCGCATACCGGGTCGGCGTTGTCGGCGTTGCCGGTCAGCATGAACGCCTGGCAGCGGCAGCCACCGTAGTCTTTCTCTTTCTCCGAGCAGGAACGGCAGGGCTCCGGCATCCAGTCATAGCCGCGATAGCGGTTAAAACCGAACGAGTGGTACCAGATATGCTGCAGATCGTGCTCCAGCACCGACGGGAAGGCGATTGGCAACTGACGGGCGCTATGACAGGGTAACGCCATGCCTTCCGGCGTTACGCTCATGAAGATCGCACCCCAGCCGCCCATGCAGCCTTTGGGGCGCTCCTCGTAGTAGTCCGGCGTGACGAACAGCAGGTTGGCCAGCTTGCCGTCGGCGGCCATGCGTTCGCGGTAGCGTTTTACCACCGCTTCCGCGTCGGCGATCTGCTCGCGGGTCGGCAGCAGGCCCTCGCGGTTGAGGTGTGCCCAGCCGTAGAACTGGCAGGTCGCCAGCTCGACGTCGTCGGCGTCCAGCTGGATCGCCAGTTCGATAATGCGGTCGATCTGACCGATATTGTGGCGATGCAACACGAAGTTGAGCACCATCGGATAGCCGAGCGCCTTGACCGCCCTGGCCATGGCCAGCTTCTGCTGAAACGCCTTGGCGGAGCCCGCCAGTGCGGCGTTCAGCGTTTCGTCGCTGGCCTGAAAACTGATCTGGATATGGTCCAGCCCGGCGTCGGCGAAGGTCTGCAGCTTCTTCTCGGTCAGGCCGATGCCGGAAGTGATCAGGTTGGTGTAAAAGCCGAGATCGCGCGCGGCGGCGATCAGCTCGGGCAGGTCTTTACGCACCAGCGGCTCGCCGCCGGAAAAACCGAGCTGCACGCTGCCCATCGCCCGCGCCTGGCGAAACACCTCAATCCACTGCGCGGTGGTCAGCTCTTTTTCCTGCGCGGCAAAATCGAGCGGGTTGGAGCAATAGGGGCACTGCAGCGGGCAGCGGTAGGTCAGCTCCGCCAGCAGCCAGAGCGGCGGGTTCACCGCCGGCGCGCGTGCTTCAGTCACGGAAGGTCACCCATTTTTGTTCGTAGGCGCGCTGGAAAAACTCCAGCACGTCATCCGCCAACCCCTCGGCGCCGGGAAAGCGGGCGTTCAGCTGCGCGATGATGCCGTTCAGCGTGGTGTGGCCGTCGACCAGCTGCAAGATGGCGGCGGCGCTGTCGTTCAGCTTGGCCATGCCTTCCGGGTAGAGGATCACGTGGCTATTTTGCACTTGCTCCCATTGCAGGCGGTAGCCGCGGCGGAAGACCGGGGTGTGTTCAGGGTTCAGCGTCATTACACCAGCCTCTGGTTGTGCCAGACCCGCGCGGCGGTCACGCTGTGAAAAGGCGGGCGGTTCAGGGTATAGGCCATGCTCATGGCGTCCAGCATGCTCCACAGAATATCCAGTTTGAACTGCAGGATCTCCAGCATGCGCTGCTGCTTTTCAACGGTGTCGCAATAGTCCAGCGCCAACGCCAGGCCGTGCTCCACATCGCGGTTGGCCTGGCCGAGGCGGCTGCGGAAATAGTCGTAGCCGGCGGCGTCGATCCACGGATAGTGCTGCGGCCAGCTGTCGAGGCGCGACTGGTGGATTTGCGGCGCGAACAGTTCGGTCAGCGAGCTGCAGGCCGCTTCTTGCCAGCAGGCGCGGCGCGCGAAATTGACGTAGGCGTCCACCGCAAAGCGCACGCCCGGCAGCACCAACGCTTCAGAGAGCAGGGTGTCGCGCTGCAGCCCGACGGCTTCGCCCAGGCGCAGCCAGGCTTCGATGCCGCCTTCGCTGCCGCCGTAGCCATCGTGATCCAGGATGCGCTGCACCCATTTGCGGCGGGTTTCCGGCTGCGGGCAGTTAGCCATGATCGCCGCGTCTTTGATCGGAATGCTGGTCTGGTAGTAGAACCGGTTGGCCACCCAGCCCTGGATCTGCTCGCGGGTTGCTTCACCGTTGTGCATCGCGATGTGGTACGGGTGGTGGATATGGTAATAAGCGCCTTTGGCGCGCAGCGCCGCTTCAAATGCCGGCGGAGTCAGGGGCAGTGGTTGCGTCATGGCGATTCCCTACAGTTCGATATTCATGCCGTCCCAGCTCACTTCAATGCCGGCGGCGGTCAGGCTTTGCCGCTCTGCCGAGTCTTCATTGAGGATTGGGTTGGTATTGTTAATGTGGATCAGGATTTTGCGCCTGGCGGGCAAGGTGGCGAGCAGGGCCGCCAGCCCGTGTTCTTCCGCCAACGCCAGATGCCCCATGTCTTTGCCGGTATTGCGGCCCACGCCGGCGTTGGCCAGCTCGTTGTCGCGCCACAGCGTGCCGTCGATCAGCAGGCAGCCCGCGCGGCGCAGCCACGGCATCAGCGCCTCGTCCGGCTCACCCAGGCCCGGTGCGTACAGCAGCCCGACCCCGCGCGCGGTATCTTCGATAAACAGCGCCACGTTGTGGCCCGGCAGCGGGCGATCGCGGTACGGCGAATAGGGCGGCGCGTTGCTGAGTAGCGGAATGGCGGTAAAGCGCACGGTCGGGCAGACCGCCGTGTGGAACGGCTCCCCGGGCGTCACCGGGTGGTGAATCAGCCCGCCGTTCCAGTGGGAGAGCATGGGAAACACCGGGAAGCCGGTGCTGAGATCGTCATGCACTTCAGGCGTGCACCAGACGTGATGCGGGCAGCCCTCGCGCAAATTGAGCAAGCCCGCGCTGTGATCGATCTGGCTGTCGGTCAACACGATCGCGCCGATACCGGTGCCGCGCAGCACATCGGGATTATTCAATTCGGGCGAGGCCAGCAGCTGATGGCAAATGTCCGGGGAAACGTTGCACAGTACCCAGTTTTTACCGTCGTCGCTGACGGCGATGGAAGACTGGGTGCGGCGCGTGGCGTTGATGCTGTGGTCGCGAACGCCCCGGCAGTTGTCGCAGTTGCAATTCCACTGGGGAAAGCCGCCGCCTGCTGCTGAGCCGAGAACTTTTATCTGCATGTCTAAACCAGAAAGAGAGGGAAAGAAATGCCCGCGCGAAAGGCGGGCAGACGGGCGATTAACGGTTGGAAATGTACAGCGTCACTTCCAGACCCAGACGCAGGTCAACAAATTCAGGTTTAGTCCAGGTAGTCATAGCGGTGCTCCTTAGCATGCATCGTAATAGTTCGAGCCCAATGAGAAACATTCGCATTCGGCCGGCCCAATGTTGGCGAAATGTGACGGAGATCGCAACCTTTAAAGCGTAACCGGGTTATTCGCCCCAGGTGGTGGCGAGCACGTTCAGCCAGTTGCGCCAGGTCAGCTTCTCCAGCAGCCGGTTATCGAACCCGGCCTGTGCCAGCGCTTGCGTCAGCAGCGGCAGGCCGCCGACATCTGCCAACGGGTGCGGTACGTTGACCCCGTCAAAATCAGAGCCAAATCCCACGCGATCTTCACCAAGTTTAGCGATCAAATACTCAACGTGTTTAACAATTTCTGTTAAGCCAGTCGTTGCACTGTCACGTTTGCCGTCCGCACGCAGGAAGGCGGTACCGAAATTGACGCCGACCATCCCGCCGCTCTGAGCGATGGCGTCCAGCTGTGCGTCGGTCAGGTTACGCGGTTGCGGGCAGAGGGCGTGGGCGTTGGAGTGAGTGGCGACCAGCGGCGCGCGGCTCAGCTCGGCGGTTTGCCAGAAGGTTTTCTCGTTCATGTGCGAGACGTCTATCATGATGCGGCGGCGGTTGCAGGCGCGGATCAGCGCCTCGCCGGCCGGCGTCAGGCCGGGGCCGGTATCGGGTGAGCCGGGGAACGGCCCGCTGACGCCGGTACCGAAGGCGTTCGGCAGATTCCAGAAGGGCCCGATGCTGCGCACGCCCAGCCGGTAGAAGGCCTCCAGCTGCGTCAGCTCCGCATCGATCATGCCGGCGCCTTCAATATGCAGCACCGCGGCGATTTGTCGGTTGAGACGACACTGTTCTATCTCGGTGGCGGTGCGACAGATGCGCAGCTGCCCCTGAGAAGCCTGCTCCAGCTGCTGCAGGATGGCGATTTGCCGTTCGGCGATCGCCAGCGGATCGAAGGTGGCCTGCGCCTCGTCCTGCGTTTGGTGGCGCATCTGGGCGATATAGCTGACCGGGGGAATAAATACCGCGAACAGCCCGCCGAAAAATCCGCCGCGCCGCATGCGGGCGAAATCGAGGTGGCCCGGCGTGACGCGGGAATAGAAGGCGGTGGCCGGATCGTCGTCATGCTGCAGCCACAGGTTGAGCAGCAGGTCGTTATGGCCGTCGAACACCGGCCAGAGAGGGGGAAGTGTCATGGGCGCTTCACTGAGTCAGGCATCGTGAACGCTATGTTCTCGCATTGAGCGAGGGGGAACAACCCTCGCTCAATGGGGATTTTAAAGCCGAATCGACAGCTCGACGTCATCCGCGAACGGCGTGGAGAGATAGCCCGACGCTGGAGCGCGAACCCGCGCCAGGTAATCCGGGCTGTCATCGGCGTTATCGGCGACGATCAGCGCGCCGGGCCGCAGACGGTTCTCAAGCAGGTCGAGTATATCGGGGTAAAGTCCCTTGGCGCCGTCGAGCAACAGCAGATCGACCGTGGCCGGCAGATCGTCGCGCAGCGTTTCCAGGGCGTCGCCGACGCGGATCTCCACCAGGTCGATGACGCCGCCTTCAGTCAGGTTGTTGCGCGCCTGCACCGCTTTGCTCGGTTCAAACTCGCAGGTAATCAATCGGCCGCCGCCATTATCGCGCAGTGCGGCGGCTAGGTGCAGAGTAGAAATGCCGAACGACGTGCCGAATTCGACGATGTTTTGCGCCCGGCAACCGCGCGCCAACATATACAGCAATGCGCCGGTTGCCGGCGACACGGCCAGCGGGAAATCCTTCAGGCGGTGGTAGAGTTCGCGATACTCGGTTTTGCTCTGCATCAGCCGGCTTTGCTCTGCGTCCGGCACGTCGCGGAACAGGGCGGCAAGCGCCGGCGAGCGGCGGGATGCCTGTTGAAACAGGCGGCTTAGCAGCGGCGCTAAGGGGGCAGTGGTCAGGGTACTCATGGCTAATTTCCTGTCGTAAATGGAGCGCGTTAGCGCATGCCGCTATAATATGACGAACTATTCGTATTCCTCTATTCGCATTGGCCGTCCGCTATGACTGAACGCCGCAGTAAGCAAATTTCCTCGAGAAAACAACCACAACAGGCGCGATCTGCCGAACTGGTTTCCGCCATTCTGACCGCCGCTATTCAGGTTTTGGCGCAGGAGGGGGCGGCACGTTTCACTACCGCCAGAGTGGCTGAACGTGCCGGCGTCAGCGTCGGGTCGCTTTATCAGTATTTCCCCAACAAGGCGGCAATCCTGTTTCGTTTGCAGAGCGACGAATGGCGACAGACCACCGATATGCTGAGCCGTATTTTGGCCGACCACGAGAAAACGCCGTACGAGCGCCTGCGGTTGCTGGCGCAGGCATTTATCCGTTCGGAATGTGAAGAAGCGCAGATGCGCGTAGCGTTGAATGATGCGGCGCCGCTTTACCGAGATGCGCCGGAGGCACAGGCGGTGAAGGCGACCGGCAAGGGTATCGTGCAGGTTTTCATGTGCGAAGCGTTGCCTGATGTGCCGCCGTTCACTCGTCGGTTGGCGGGCGATCTGATCGTCGGCACGTTGGGGGCGGCGGGCAAGCAATTCTCCGAAACGCCGCGAACCGCGACCGAGATCGCGGCTTATGCCGATGCGATGGCGGACATGTTCTGCACTTATCTGGCCGATTTAAACGCGCGCGCGGCACCATAAGAGAATATTGGGTGACATTGTCACCTGCTGCGCGCGGTGTCTACACCCATTGGCGACAAACGGCCAACACCAACTGCCGCAGCCAACGGTGATCCGCCTCGGCGTCCAGACGCGGGTGCCACATTTGCGAGACGGTAATGGGCGGCGTTTTCACCGGCAGCTCGAAGACGCGCAGCGGGCCGTCGGCCGGTTGAGCCTGCAGGAAGGAGGCGGGCAACAGCGCCAGCAGGTTCGAGGCCTGCGCCACCGCCAGCGCGGCCGGAAAGCTCGGCACCACGGCGGCAATCTGGCGAGTCAGCCCCAGCTCCGCCAGCGCGGCGTCTACAGGCCCGAGAATGCGCCCGCTGCGCGAGGCCACCACGTGGCCGCAGGCGGCGTAGTCGGCGGCGCTAATCTCTGGCTGTTGCGCCAGCGGGTGCGTGGTTCTCATCACGCCGACGAAGCGATCGCGAAACAGCGCCTGCAGGCGGATTTCCGGGCCCATGTCACCCAGCACGCCTATCTCCAGATCGACCAGACCTTCACGCAGGGGGCGGTCGCTTTTCTCCGGTTTGGGCGCAAAGCGCAGCCGCACTCGCGGCGCCTGTTCGGCGGCGGCGGCGATCAGCGCCGGGCCGAAGGCCTCGACAAAGCCGTCGTTGGCGCGCAGCGTGAAGGTACGATCCAGCGCGGCGGGATCCAATGCTCCCTGCGCCGGACGCAACACAGCGCGCGCTTCGAACGTCGCATGCCGCGCCCGCTCGCGCAGCGTTTCGGCGTAGGGCGTCAGCACCATATGACGGCCGGCACGCACCAGCAGGGGATCGCCGGTCGCCGTGCGCAGTCGGCTGAGGGTACGGCTCATCGCCGAGGCGCTTAAACCGAGACGTCGCGCCGCGCCGGCAACGCTGCCCGCCGTCAGCAGCGCGTCGAGCGCGATCAGCAGGTTGAAATCAGGGTCTGTCATGCGTGCGCATCCTGTCGTGCTGAATAGGGGGAAGGCGTTCGATGCAGTTTGTGCGTGCTAATGCTGCATCAGTCGCCATGCATTATGCCTGAGCCTGTTTTCGATGTGCCATGACTTACCGCTAAAAAACCGGAGGGAGACTGGCCCGTTTGTCGTCTGAACATGGCGATAAAGGCGGAAGGATCGTTATACCCCAGGGTAGAGGCGACATATTTGACGGCTTTCCCTTCCTGCAACAGCCCCATCGCCATGAGGGTTTTGCTTCTCAGCTTCCATTCATTGAAAGAGATGCCGGTAGCGGCGAGAAATCGCCGCGACAGCGTACGCTCACTCAAGCCCAGCATGCCCGACCATTGTGCCAGCGTGTTGAGATCGTGCGGCGCGGCGCTCATCTTTTCGGTCATGATCTTGATAACGTCGTCGCTGCCGAGCGGCAGATAGCTGTCAAAACGCTCCGACAGCGCCAGCTGCTCAAGCAACGCGGTAACCAACGTCTGGTCCTGAGGCGTGCGCGGATAGCCAATACGCCTTTCTGAAAAATCGGCCAGCACCGCTTTGACGACCTTATTCAGCCGCAGGGTTTGCGGTTTGTTCGGTAAGAATTGGCATAGTGGGGGACTAACATGAAGAATGACATAATCAATTGCACTCTTTGCGACGGATTCATGCTCGGTATTAACGGGGAGCCAAATGGCATATTCCGGCGTGGATAAATAAATATTGCTCTCAATATTTATTTCCACCAGCCCTTTCATGGAATACATCAGTTTTCCCCAGGGCAACGCCTGTAAAGGGAATTGCGCTCCTGCCGGCCAGGATTTATTTCTGAACCAAATCGATATTGGGGCTTCCCCGGTCAATTCTGACGGTTTCATGACGCCTTCCTGTCCGCTCATGGCTGAGCCTTCCTATTATAACAATAAGTTGTCTGATAATCGGCATTTCTATTCTATGGGGAAAGCTTACTCTGGGCAGGTCATTCCCCTGGATAAAGGTAACCTTATGTACGGCAAAATCATTGATCTTTCGGTGCCGCTGATGAGCGGGATCGCCTCCGATCCGGAAAGTTTTCTGCCGGAAATCGAGTATGTTGATAACAAGCGCGGAGCGTTGCAGCTGGCGGAATCATTTCCCGGCCTGGATCCCCGGGAGCTGCCGCGTCAGGAGGGCTGGGCGGTGGAGTTTGTCCGCATGAGCACCCATGCGGGGACGCATATGGACGCCCCTTATCACTACCATTCACATATGGATGACGGATCGGCGTCAAAAACCATTGATGAAATACCGTTGGAATGGTGTATCGGCCCTGGCGTCAAATTGGATTTTCGCCATTTTCCCGACGGTTATGTGGCCACTGCGCATGATATTGAGCGTGAATTAGCGAAGATCGGCCATCATATCACCGCCGGCGATATCGTCCTGGTCAACACGGCGGCCGGCGGGCGTTACGGCAGCGAAGATTTCATTCATCGCGGTTGCGGCATGGGCCGTGAAGCGACGCTGTATCTTACCGAGCGCGGCGTCAGGGTGGTCGGCACCGATGCCTGGAGCTGGGACGCGCCATTCAGCCATACGCGCACCAAATTTGAACAAAGCGGCGATGTTTCGCTTATTTGGGAAGGGCATTATGCCGGCAGTCAATATCCTTATTGCCAGATTGAAAAACTGTGCAATCTTGAATTGCTGCCGCCCTGTGGATTTAACGTGATCAGCCTGCCGGTCAAGGTTTATAAGGCATCCGCCGGCTGGGCACGGCCGGTTGCAATTATCGATGAACGCGCAGGAGAATAAACGATGGCCAGAATAAAACTGCCGACGGTGAGTGAATTAACGGCTGAACAGCAGCAGCAATATGCCCGTTTCCCCGCCAACCTTACGCTGGGGCTGTTGAAAACCAGCTGTTCGGCGCAGGGATATCTGTCCCTGGGGGCTTCCTTTCCTGCCGGGCGACTGTGCGATAAAGATCGGGAAATGATCATATTAAGGGTTGGCGCGTTGAGCGGCAGCGCTTATGAACGCATGCAACACTACCCACTGGCGATCCTTGCGGGGTGGCACGATGACGACATAGAAAAAATAGAGCAGGGTGTGGGCATCGACGCCAGAGGGGTCGCCATCTTGCATTTTGTCGATGAATGCGTGAAACAGGTGAAGGTCTCTGCCGACACATTTCACGCGGTCAGGCACTATTATGATGAGGTTCAACTGGCTGAGCTGTCATTAATGATTGGGCACTACATGATGACGGCACGCTTTTTGGAAACGCTGGAAATCGATCTGGACGATCAAGCGACGTCCTGGGAAAACATGTCAACGGATTGAGTGCGCACGCCCGGCGTGAGCGCGATAAAAAAGCCGATAACCTGGGGTTATCGGCTTTTAATGTGCAATGGCAGAGGGTTACGCCGGCAGCTGCTGGGCGGTTTTCTCGACCAGCGCCAGCAACAGCTTGATGTCTTCCAGCGTCACGATCGGGTTCAGCAGCGTCATCTTCAGGCAAGTCACGCCATCGAACTCGGTCACGCCGACGTTGGCGCGGCCTGACTCCAGCAGGGCGTCACCGATACGCTGGTTGAACAGCGCGACGGCCGCGTCGCCGTTCGCCGCCAGTTGCGCCGGACGGTAGCGGAACAACACGCTGGCCAGCTGCGGCTGCATCACCAGCTCCAGCGATTCCTGATCGGCGATGTAACGCGCCACCTGTTGCGCCAGCGTCACGCCATGATCGATGATCTCGGCGTATTGCTTCTGCCCCAGCGCTTCCAGCCCCATCCACAGCTTCAACGCATCGAAGCGGCGGGTGGTCTGCAGCGACTTGGACACCAGGTTCGGCACGCCTTGCGCTTCGTCGAACTCGGAGTTCAGGTAGGCCGCCTGATAGCGCATCAGCTCATAGTGGCGCTCGTCTTTCAGCAAGAAGGCGCCGCAGCTGATGGTCTGGAAGAACTGCTTGTGGAAGTCCAGGGTAATGGAGTCCACCAGTTCCAGGCCGTCCAGGTAGTCGCGGTACTGCTCGGAAAGCAGCAGCGCGCCGCCCCAGGCCGCATCCACGTGCACCCAAATCTGCTGCTCCGCCGCCAGCCGCGCGATGTCGCGCAGCGGGTCAATGGCACCGGCGTCGGTGGTGCCGGCGGTGGCGACAATCGCCATCACCTGCTCGCCGTTGGCCTTGGCCTGCGCCAGTTTTTCCGCCAGGTCGTTCACGTCCATACGGGCGAAGCGATCGGTTTTCACCAGGGTGACGGACTGATAGCCGAGGCCCATCAGCGCCATGTTCTTCTGCACCGAGAAGTGGGCGTTTTCAGAACAGAACACCTTCAGCTTGCGCAGATCGCCCACCAGACCGTCCTGCTGCACGGAGTGGCCCTGACGCGCGAAGAACGCATCGCGCGCCAGCATCAGCCCCATCAGGTTGCTCTGGGTGCCGCCGCTGGTGAACACCCCGGCGTCGCCGGGCTGGTAACCGACCTGGGCACGCAGCCACTCGATCAGCTTCATTTCGATCAGCGTGGCCGACGGGCTTTGGTCCCAGGAGTCCATGCTCTGGTTGGTGGCGTTGATCAGCACTTCGGCGGCCTGGCTAATTACCAGGCTCGGGCAGTGCAGGTGCGCCACGCACTGCGGGTGGTGCACCGACAGGCTGTCTTTCAAAAAGTACTCGATGGCGCGATCGATCGCCGCCTGGTTGCCCAGGCCTTGCGGGGTGAAGTCGAGCTTGATGCGCTCGCGCAGTTCGGCCACGCTTTTGCCCTGATACATCTCGGGCTGTTGCAGCCACTGCACGACGGCTTCACTGCTCTGCGCGATCGCCTGGCGGTAAGCCTCGGCGCTGTGCGCCGAGGAAGCCAGAATCGGGTTTAACTTGGACATCGCGGTCATTCGCTCCAATCAGACTGGCTTGATGCCGGCGGCCAATAGCGCCTGCTCAAATTTATCCAGGAAAATACCCAGCTCATCGTTGGTGATCAGCAGGGAAGGCAGCAGACGCAGCACGCAGCCGTTGCGCCCGCCACGCTCCAGAATCAAACCGGATTCGAAGCATTTCTTCTGCAGCAGCGCAGACAGTTCGCCATCGGCCGGGTAGCAGCCCATGTGATCCTGCGCTTCGTTCGGCTTGACGATCTCGATGCCGATCATCAGGCCCAGGCCGCGGACGTGACCGATCACCGGATAACGTTTCTGCAGCTCGGCCAGCTTGCCTTTCAGCCATTCGCCCTGAGCGGCCACTTTGTCGGCGACCTTGTGCTCTTTCAGGTATTGCAGGGTGGTCAGGCCGGTGGCCATCGCCAGCTGGTTGCCGCGGAAGGTGCCGGTGTGATGACCCGGCTCCCAGGCGTCAAACTCTTTCTTGATGCCCAGTACCGCGAGCGGCAAGCCGCCGCCGACCGCTTTCGACATCACGATGATGTCCGGCTCGATGCCCGCGTGTTCGAAGGCGAACAGCTTGCCCGTACGGGCGAAACCGGCCTGAACTTCGTCGATGATCAGCAGAATGCCATGCTCCTGCGTCACTTTGCGGATGCGCTGCAGCCACTCGGCCGGTGCCGGGTTAACGCCGCCTTCGCCCTGAACGGCTTCCAGGATCACCGCCGCCGGTTTACGCACGCCGCTTTCCACGTCGTTGATCAGGTTGTCGAAGTAGTAGGTCAGCGCCTTGACGCCGGCTTCGCCGCCGATGCCCAGCGGGCAGCGGTATTCATGCGGATAAGGCATGAACTGCACTTCAGGCATCATGCCGTTGATCGCCGCCTTCGGCGACAGGTTGCCGGTGACCGACAGCGCGCCGTGGGTCATGCCGTGATAACCGCCGGAGAAGCTGATCACGCCGGAACGGCCGGTGTGCTTTTTCGCCAGCTTCAGCGCGGCTTCCACCGCATCGGCACCGGACGGGCCGCAGAACTGCAGGCAATAGGCTTTGCCTTCGCCCGGCAACAGAGAGAGCAGGTAATCGGAGAAACGATCTTTTAACGGGGTCGTGAGATCGAGAGTATGTAACGGCAAGCCGCTGGTAATGACATTTTGGATGCTTTGCAGGACGTCGGGGTGATTATGTCCAAGAGCCAACGTTCCCGCCCCGGCCAGGCAATCAAGATATTGATTATTCTCAACATCAGTGATCCAAACGCCCTGGGCTTTCGCAATTGCCAACGGCAATTTGCGCGGATAACTCCTAACATTCGACTCAAATTCGGCTTGGCGCGCCAAATAGGTTTCATTGTTTCCGTTTAATGAGTTTGCAACTAAAGTATCAATACGGACTTTATCCGTCATCATATCTCTCCTACAACCGAAGGTCTCAACACGCTCCGATTGAATTAATGAATTAGAAAAGTAACTGCCTTGTGAAAAGCGCGACCAATATATGGCTTTTTCGCCTGGGACTCAATAGCCGATTTTGTTTTGAATTGTTTAGTTTTTTCTTAGGCTCATCAATATGTTGTTGATTTATTGACCGTTGGTTTTGCCGGTAAAAAACAACATATCGTTAACATGGCACAAAAATCCTTTCCGTCGCCAACCTGCAGGCGGCTTTAATACGCTTATTAATAAGGTGAATTTCCGTTTAATAACATAAATAGGAATTAACGGCTTATTTTTATCTATTCACCACCTTAAGTCCTATAGCGTTTATATACACAAAATTTGTGATGAATATAAATGGCCAACCGTTAAAAGCGCAGCATCCAGATCGGTGATTTCTCTCAGATTTCACGTAGCGCGATCAAAAAAGCGCGTTTTTTACGCAGCGCCGGCCGGGTTCGCCGGCGCTGTTGCCGTTAACGTTGCCGTAACCAGGCGTGGTAGCGCTGCAGGATGCGGCGGGTACGCCACCGATCGACGAGCAGCGTGAACAGCGGGGAGTAGCGCACGCTGCGTGGCCGATTGTCACTCAGCGCTCGCATCCGGCGCTTGACCAACGCCATGCGGGCGAGCGACGCCATCGCTTTGCTGCGCCAGGTGACCGGGGCAGGCAGCGCATGGGGGGCCGCCCCGGTTTGCCAGCGCCGCGGCAGATCGGGCACTTCCGCCATGGCGGTGGCGATGCCGGCAACCGCGACGCCGCTGTCCAGCACTTGCTGCGCTACTGAAGGACGGGCGATGCCGCCGGTGGTCATCACCGGTATGCGGGCCACCGCGGCAAGATCGCGGGCGAAGGACAGAAAATAGGCTTCTCGCGCCAGGGTGCGGCCGTCCGCCGTTTCGCCTTGCATCGCCGGGCTTTCGTAGCTGCCGCCCGACAGTTCGATCAGATCGACCGGCAGATCGTTCAGCATCAGCACCACCTGGCGCGCATCGTCCGAAGAAAAACCGCCGCGCTGAAAATCGGCGGAGTTGAGTTTGACCGCCACGCAAAAGCCCGGCGAGACGCGCTCGCGCACCGCACGCACCACCTCCAGCAGCAGGCGGGCGCGGTTCGCCAACTCGCCGCCCCAGCGATCGTTGCGTTGGTTGGTCAGCGGCGAGAGAAACTGGGAAATCAGATAGCCGTGCGCCGCGTGGATCTCCACGCCGGTAAAACCGGCCCGTTCGGCAGCGTGCGCGCTGGCGGCGAAGCGCGCGATAACCTCGGCGATCTGCGCTTCATCCATCGCCTGCGGCTGGGCGAACAGCTTGCTGTGCTTGCCCATCGCCAGCGGGATGGCGGAGGGCGCCCATGCGTTGCCGCCCATGTTCGCCATCACCTGCCGGCCCGGGTGGTTAAGCTGCATCCACACCTGCGCGCCGCCCTGGCGCGCGGCCTTGGCCCAGATTTCGAACGGGGCGAGCGGCGTGTCTTGTTCCAGCACCACGCCGCCGGGGCCGGTCATGGCGCGGCCGTCGATCATCACGTTGCCGGTGATGATCAAGCCGGCGCCGCCTTCGGCCCAATAGCGGTATAAGCGCCACAGCGCCGGGCCGGGCAGTTGGCCTGGGGCGGCCAGATTTTCTTCCATCGCCGCCTTGGCCAGACGGTTGGTCAGGCGGCTGCCGTTGGGCAGCGTCAGTGGGGTAAACATCGGTTTTGCGCTCCTGTCGTAAGGGGAATGGCGCTATACTAGGTTTAAAGTTAACTTTAAGGTCAATAGGGCATGAAGATCGGAGAATTGGCGCAGCGCGCCGGCGTGGCCGCCTCGGCGATACGCTACTACGAGCAGTTGGGGTTGCTGCCGAAACCGGTGCGCGGCGTCAACGGCTATCGGGTCTACAGCGATAGCGCGCTGGAGCGATTGCACCTGATCCAAATCGGCCAAAATCTGGGGTTTTCGCTGCAGGCGATCCAACGCGTGCTGGCGCTGCAGGGCAGCGCTTATGAGGATGGGTTGATACGCGGCGTCGATGAACGGCTGGCGGAGATCGAGCTGATGATGGCCACGCTGAATGAACAACGAGAAACCTTGTTGACGACCCGGCTGACCTTATTGGAGTCCGGTGTCGCCGGGCTGTGCCAAGCCAAGGGCGAAAAACAGGCCGACGCATCGCCGGCCCGGCCGGCAAAGCTTAGCGGCGTTTAAAGGCGGAACGACCGGCATACACCGCCGCGTCGCCCAACTGGTCTTCGATGCGCATCAGCTGATTGTATTTTTCGATTCGCTCGCCGCGGCTCGGCGCGCCGGTTTTCAGATGGCCGGCTCGCATCGCGACCGTCATGTCGGCGATAAAGCTGTCGACGGTTTCACCGCTGCGGTGCGAGATAAAGGTGCCCCAGCCGTTCGCCTGGCAGAGCTGTACGGCGGCGAAGGTTTCGCTTAGCGTGCCGATCTGGTTCAGCTTGATCAGCGCCGCATTGGCCAACCGTTCATCAATCCCGCGCTGGATGTATTTCACGTTGGTGACGAACAGATCGTCGCCGACCAGCTCCACCTGGTCGCCCAGGGCGTCGCTCAGAATACGCCAGCCGGCCCAGTCGTCCTCGGCCAAGCCGTCTTCAATCAGCACGATGGGGAAATCCTGCACCAGCCGTTGGTAATAGGCCGTCATCTGGGCTGCGTCCAACTCGAGATTCTCGCTGCGCAGGCGGTACTTGCCGTCGGTGTAGAATTCGCTCGAGGCCGGATCCATGCAGATCGCGATATCTTCTCCCGGCCGGTAGCCGGCTTTCTCTATCGCCTGCACGATCAGCTCGAGCGGCTGGCGGTTTGAGGCGACCGCCGGCGCGAAACCGCCTTCGTCACCGACGCCGACCGACAGGCCTTTTTCCAACAGGATTTGGCGCAGCGTCTGATAAACTTCACTGCCCCAGCGCACGGCCTCGCGCAGCGACGGCGCGCCCAGGGGAGCTATCATAAACTCCTGAAAGTCCGCCCCTTGCCACCGGGCGTGCACGCCGCCGTTGATGATATTCATGCAGGGCACCGGCAGCAGGTTGGCGCCGATGCCGCCCAGATAACGATACAGCGGCAGCTGCGACAATTGCGCCGCGAGGCGGGCGGCGGCCAGAGAAACGCCGAGCAGGGCGTTGGCCCCCAATCGGCTCTTGTTCTCGCTGCCGTCCAGCGCGATCAGCCGGCGGTCTATCTCCTCTTGTTGGCGCACATCCACTCCGCGCAGCGCCTCGTTGATCGCCGTTTTGACGCTGTGCACCGCCTCCAGTACGCCTTTGCCGCCGAAACGGTGCGGATCGCCGTCGCGGTGCTCCACCGCCTCGCGCGACCCGGTGCTGGCTCCCGAAGGCACCGAAGCCCGGGCCACGACGCCCGCCGCGCTCATTTCGACTTCGACGGTCGGGTTGCCGCGCGAATCCAGGATCTCTCTGGCGGTTACGCTTTCAATCTCATAGCTCATGGGTAGTCACCTCGTTCTAGGGAGTGGGAACGTGCTTTATCAGCACATCGATGGATAAATGGTTGATGAATTCGAAGCCGAAGGAGGCATAGACGCCAAACGGACGGTTCTGATGGCCGAGCAACAAAAGATCGACGCCTTCACGGGCAATCAGGGCTTCGACGTCTTTGAAGCGATGGATGCTGACCATTGCGCGCACCTCCAGGGGGATTGAGCAGTCGTCCACCAGGCGGCTGAGCATGGCTTTGGCGGCGATCACCTCGCTGGACTGGCGATCTTTGGTTTGCGCATCGCTGAGGTAGTCCAGCTCGGCATAGTCGGCGCTGATGTGCGCCACGGTAATGCGCGTATTCATCTGCTGATTGAGGCGTTCGGCATGGCGCAACAGCAGCCGGCCGTCGCGTTCATCCTGTACCAGCAGTAAAGCGTGTTGGTAGATCGGCATGTCTTATCTCCCTGCGTGAGCAATCTGTAGGGTTAACCACGGTAAAACCTCTTTTTTTCGGCTCGTCATACCGGGCAGCGACACCTGCTGAATGGCGAGTACCCGGTTCGACGAAAAATACAGGGTGGAACGGCGGTGGGTGATATCGGTAACCAACAGCGCGGTCATCTCCAGCCCGGCTTCCTGCTTCGCCTGCTCGAGCGCCTGTTGCAGCGCGGGCAACAGCGGATCGATGTCGCTCATGGCCCGCACTTCTATCTGCGACAGCAGCAGCGAAACGGTATGGATGCGGTAATTCTTGGCGTCGCGCTGCAGCAACTGCGGGGCGGATTGCCCGGAGAGATCGGTTTTGGCGGCCAGCAGCCCGGCGATGAAGGCGTCATAGTCGACGTGAGAGATTGCGCGCAACCGGGTGACCGCCAGCCGATCCTGTTCCGTGGTGGTCGGCGCACTGAGCGCGACGGTGTCGCTCAAGATGGCGCCCAGCAGCAGCGTGGCCTGCGCGGCGTTAAGTGGCATTGGCTTTTCTGTCGTCAGGATTTGCAGGATCACGGTGGCGCAACAGCCGACGGCGCGCACCCAGACATCGGGCGGGTTGCGGGTGACTAACGTGCCCAGCCGGTGATGGTCGATAACGCCGACCACGTCGCTGTCGGGCAATGAGGCCGGGCCTTGTTCGATATCGGTAAAGTCGACCAGCCAGACTTTGCGGTCACGGAGATCGTCTGTCAGCAGCGCAGGCGCCTGTATGCCGGCGGCAGCCAGTATGTAGCGGGTTTCCGGCGTGAGGTCGCCTAGGCGGAAAGCGACGGCCGGTTTGCCGAGGTGATTGAGCCAGTCCGCAACCACCAGCGCGCTGCAGATGCTGTCGCTGTCGGGATTTTTATGGCCGAAAACGCACAGGGGCATTTCCCGCGCGACGGCATCGGACTGGAGTGGAAAAGAGGTAAAACCTGAGATTTCATTCATAGCGACTCCTGACATACCTGCCTAAAAAATAAAGCGAAGTTGTATATCAGGCGTCATCATCCGGTTCGAGTGAACGCGGCGGTTGGGAAAGGTGGAACACCATCACCTTGTGAACGACTGTAGCGCAGCGCGGGGGGAAACGCAACGCCCGGCAAAGTTGGCGAGAATACATAATCGGATTGATACTGTGAGTGAGTCTATGATGGACAAGGATATTATTTGCCGCTAACCGACGGATAGGCTGAACGGACTCACGCCGGCTATGCCGGGTCCGTGGGTGACACAATGGGAGACAACATGCTCGAACCCTGCTTCCCCGAAAACGAAGCCGAACGCCTGTCGGTATTGAACTCACTGAACGTGCTGGATTCGAACTCGGTGGAAAAACTGGATCGCATCACGCGGTTGGCGGCGAAATACTTCGGCGTGACCATTGCGCTGGTGTCGCTGATCGACCGGGATCGCCAATGGTTTCTATCGCGCTACGGTCTGGATGCCCGAGAAACGCCGCGCAATATCTCGTTTTGCGGCCATGCCATCTTGCAACGCGAAGCGCTGGTGGTGCCCGATACCGCCAAGGATCCGCGCTTTTTCGATAATCCGCTGGTGATCGGCGGGCCGAGGATCGGTTTTTACGTCGGGCAGCCGCTGCTGTCGCTCGATGGCTTGCCGCTAGGCACGCTGTGCATTATCGACAGCCACCCGCAGCCGTTTTCTCCTGCTCAACTGGCCGATCTGCACGATTTCGCCGCCGTGGTGGAGGAATATCTGCAGAGCATTGAACGCCTCGTCTATACCGAAAACCTGAAATCCGACCTGCAGCGTACGGAGGCGCTGTTCGAACAAACCTTCTCCCAGGCGGCGGTAGGTATGGCGCTGGTCTCGCTGCAAGGATATTGGCTGCGGGTGAATCCGCGCATCTGCGAAATGCTTCAGTATTCCGAGCGTGAGCTGATGGATCGCACCTTCCAGGACATCACCTATCCGCTCGATCTCAACACCGATCTGGAAAAGCTGCAGCAGCTGCTGAAAAATGAAATCAGTACCTATTCGATGGAAAAACGCTATTTCCGCGCCGACGGCTCGATCGTTTGGGTACAGCTGACGGTGGCGCTCAATCGTTTGCCGAACGGCAAGCCGGACCATTTCATCTCGGTTATCGTCGATATCAGCGAGCGCAAAGCGGCGGAGGCCGATCTGTTCGCTCTGCAACACGAGCTGGAACAACGCGTCGAAATCCGCACGCAGGAGCTGAACGTGGTGGTTAAAAAGCTCAACGAAGAGATTGAGACCCGGGTGCTCGCAGAATATCAGCTCAGTGCGGAGAAGGAGCGTCTGCGCGCCATTACTGACAATATGCCGGCCTTAATCAGCCAGATCGACGGTAATGAACGCTACCTGTTCGCTAACAGCGCCTACAAAACCTGGTTCGGTCTGGAGGAGTCTAGCCTCAGGGGGATGACGGTGCGCGATTTCATGGGGGAAAGCGTTTATCGAATAGCAAAACCGATGATCGAGCGGGCCCTCGCGGGCGAAATGGTGAGTTTTGAGAATGAGCTGCAGACCCGGCAAGGGCTGCTGATGATCCACACCACGCTGGTGCCGTGCGAAGCGCAGGGCTTCTACATTCTCGCCATGGACATCACCGAACTGAAGCGGCTGCAGCAGCGGCTGGAATATGACGCAACCCACGACATGTTGACCGGATTGACCAATCGCCGCGCGTTTCTACGCCGGTTGTCGGGCACGCTGCAGGCCTGTTGCCATCAGCGGCAGATGGCGCTGCTGTTTATCGATCTCGACGGGTTCAAAACCCTTAACGACAGCTATGGCCATGACTTCGGCGACGCGATCCTGAAGACGTTCGCCACATTGCTCAGCACCTGCGCCGGCGAGCGCCACAGCGTCTCGCGTCTGGCCGGTGACGAGTTCACGGTGATCCTGTGGCCGTTGACGGATCCGCGGCGCGAAGTCAGCGAGTTTTGCGAAAACGTGTTGGCGCATCTGGCCAAAATTACGCAGATCGGGCCGCAGAAGGTACGGCTTTCCGCCAGCATCGGCGCGGCCATTTCCCCACGCGGCGATGTGACGGAGGAGATGCTGCTGACCCGCGCCGACGGCGCGATGTATCAGGCGAAATCGGCCGGAAAGGGCACTTATGCCATCTGCGAGCTGTGAGCGTGCAACGGTGGCGGTCTCAGGGTAAGCTGTTTTTCTTTTCCTATGAGCAGAACTCCGGATTTATTGCATGGCGTCAAATCATCAACATAAAGATTGGCTTGAACTGCGACGCGATGAGGAAACCGGTATTGAGAGCGTCAATGCCCACTTTCAGGGGCATGCCTACGATCCTCACGATCATGATGAAATGCTGGTGGGTGTCACGCAGCAGGGTTTACAGCGTTTCAACTGCCACCGCTCATTGCATACCAGCCGGCCGGGACGCGCCATGCTGATCGAACCGGGGGCGGTGCATGATGGCCATGCGCCGCAGGCCGAGGGATTTACCTATGCGATGCTCTATTTGCCCCAGCATTGGGTATCCGCCGCTATGCACCGCCGTGGAATGGGGGACGCCTCCGTGCTGGAAGGTGCCTTCCACAGCACGTTGACCGACGATCCTATGCTGGCGGCCGCGATACAGCAGGCCTTTTTCTCGTTGCATCATAGAGAGGGGCGACTGGCGCGCGATCAAAGCCTGGACCATCTGCTGACGCTATTGTCACGGCACATCCGTGCCAGGCCGGATTCCCAACACGACGACGCTTTGGTTGAGATGAACCGCTTACGGGACTATCTGCATGCACATATGGCGGATAACCCCAGTCTGGATGACCTGGCGCTTCAGTGTGGTCTGGACCGTTTCCGCCTGACTCGCCAATTCACTCGGGCTTTTGGCCAGTCGCCGCATGCGTATTTGGTTCGGTTGAGGCTGCGGGCCGCACGCTTGTTGTTGGCGCAGGGGCAAGAACCGGCGCAGGTCGCCATGCAGGTGGGCTTTGCCGATCAGAGCCATTTGGGTCGCTGGTTCCAGCGTGCCTACCGTTTATCACCGGCGGCCTATCAACGCCAGTGCACAAACGTTCTATACCGCTGATTTGCCATTTCCGATGATGTGCTTTTAACAGCACTACGGAGTAGAGCGAAAGATGTTTGATACCAAGATAGCGTTTATCGTACGCGACGATCTGCAGACCTGGCAGCGGCTGAACGTGGTGGCCTTTCTGGCGACGGGCATCGCCGCCGCCGCCCCGGAAATCATCGGCGAGTGTTACGTGGATGCGCAGGGCAGACGCTACGGCGGTATTTCCGGGCAGCCGATGCTGATTTTCGCCGCAGATTTGCCGGGCCTGCAAAATGTGCATCGCAAAGGGTTGGAGCGGGAATTGACGTTGATCCCCTATGTGCACGCCATGTTCTCGACCGGGCACGATGAAGCCAATCGGCAGGTTTTTCTCGCTGAAGACGCGGACAATCTGGATTTGGTCGGTCTGGCGCTGCGCGGACCGAAAAAAGCGGTGGATAAGGCGATAAAAGGCCTGGCGCTTCACGGCTGAGAATACCGTGAGCGCGATGTTTTTTTTGCCTCGAAATAAGCGTTAAGGAGTTTGAAGCTGAGTTAAATAATCAACGGCATGATTATTTAACTCATATTAAATGCCTTATTTATCCTTCAGTGTGAATAAAACGAAAGCAGCTATACTGCAGGAGACTTCTCCAACGTTTCTTTTTGGCTCGCAAGCCGTTCAGCCTGATACGCAATCTATCAAATCACTTCAATATCAAGGGGGTTTTTATGAAAACCGTCCTGCAGCATATTTTGGTCAATAAAGCACGTTACGCCCAGCTTCCGCTGTTTGAGTTCCTGCGTGATGAAAATCGCACGCCTCAGGAGCGGCTGGCGTTTCTGCCCCATATCGCGTTTTTTATTATGGCTTTCGCCGATGTGAATAAGCTGATGCTGCGCAATGAAACGCCGGCGGCCGATATTTACCAACGGAAAGTCAATGCGCATACCCATGAAGATGATCACCATTGGCCGTGGTATCTCGAGGATTTGGACAAACTCGGTTACAACCGCTGCGTCGACACGGTGGCGCATCTGGAAACGCTGTGGAGCGACAGCACTCAGGCGAATCGGTTATTGACCTATCGGCTGTGCGCGCGGGTAAGCGGTCTCGGTGGTCTGGAGCGGATCGTGGTGATCGAGGCCATCGAAGCTACCGGTAACGTGCTGTTTGGGCTGACGGCGCCGCTGGCCACGCGCATTCATCAGGCGACCGGCGTCGAACTGCGCTACTGCGGCGAGTTTCATCTGGCGCTGGAGAGCGGGCATGCCCAGCTGCAGGATCATGCGGAACTGGCGGCGATCCCATTGACGGATGGCATCAGGCGACGTTGCATCGCTCATGTCGACCACGTTTTTGCCTGGTTTACCGAGTGGACGCACGAAACGCTCGCGCATGTCCGGGAGGGCTGACGCGTTCCCGAACCGGCGCTTACGCCTGAAACGCCTGCAGCCAGGCGGCGAATTTTCTCACGACCTCATCGTCCCGATCGCGCAGCAGCAGGGAATAAACGCCGGTTCGGATAGTCAACGCCGGGAAAGGCGACACCAGTCGACCGGACGACAGATGCTTGGCGCAGAACAGGTAAGGCACGACGGCCAGCCCCAGGCCGTCCTCGGCCGCCTGAATGGCGGCGAAGGTATGGTCGAGCGTGAGCGGCGCCGGCGAGGCGTCCAACGCCGTCGGGTAGGTATTCAGCCAGCTGTGCCATAAATCCTCACGGGCGCGGATACGGATGGCGGTATGCCCGGCCAGCGTGCCGGGCGCACTGACCGGCATGGCGCGCAAGTAGCTCTGGCTGCAGACCAAAAGGCTCTCTTCCTGCAGAAAAGGGATCGCTTTCAGCCCGGAGAAGTGCGCAGGATCGCGCCGGATCGCCAGATCAAACGGCGTATTGCGATCGACGGCCCCTGTGCTGGTGGTGATATCAATCGCGACCTCCGGATGAATCTCATTGAACGCCGCCAGCTTCGGCATCAGCCAGTGCATGGTGAACGTCGGCAGGCTGTGCACCACCAACCGCTGCCGGCCGGCGCTCGCTTTCAGTGCACTTTCCGCGGCATACAGTTCGCTTATCACCCGGGACGCGGTGCGGGAAAAATTCTCGCCGGCCTGCGTCAGCCGCACGGACTTGTGTCCGCGATAAAACAGTGTGATCCCCAGCTGTTCTTCCAGGCTGCGAATGTGGCGGCTGACCGCGCCGGTGGTGAGAAACAGCTCATCCGCAGCGGCGCTGAAGCTGCCAAGGCGGGCGGCGGCTTCGAAAGCGGACAGGTGCGGCAGGGAGTGAATTTTTTTCATTGGTTGAGTCTAGCTCAACCAAATGAGCGAGGAAAGATCGTTTGTCAGCCGTTGATTTTTCTCACTATTATCACGCATCTTTCCCGGTTTGCCGAGTGTGTCATGCAGCGATTTTCCCCGTCTGTCGTTCGTGTTAGTCGAATTATCCTCACCCTTCGATGGGCAGGGAGACGGCGCTGAGATGCGAGCTTTCTTTCTGCTTTGCGTGAGCCGGGCCGGCCTCTGCCTGGGCACCATGATGTTCGCCGGTGCACTGCCGACCATCAGAAGCGAGTGGCAGCTCGACGCCGCCTCCGCCGGTACGGTGCAGACGGTGTTCAGCCTGACCAACGCCTTGGCGCTGCTGGTGGCCTCCTGGTGGTGTGATTCACTGGGGGCGCGCCGGGTTTACCTGCTGTTTTCCTGGCTGGGCGCCGCTGCGCTGATGCTGTTCGCCGTGTTTGCCCATTCTTATGCCGGCGCGCTGGTGTTGATGGCCTTCGTCGGCCTGACGCAGGGCGGCGCCTATACGCCGGCGCTGCTGCTGGCGATGGGGATGAACGGCCCGGCCCGGCGCGGTTACGCCATTGGCATGATGCTAGCGGCCAGTTCGTTGGGGTATTTTCTGTCGGTTTTCATCGCCGGTTGGAGCGCCATGCGTTGGGACGCCGGCGTGGCGTTTTTCCTGTGTGCCGCCGGCGCGTTGCTGGGGGCGCTGGCGGGTTCGTTGGCCCTGGTCGGTTATCGGGAACCGCAGCCGCGTACGCTGGGGAGGCAGACGAAACGTGAAAGCTATGCTATCACCTATGCGACCCTGCTGTTGCTGGTCGGGTATATCGCCCACAGCTGGGAACTGCTCGGTAACTGGGCATGGGCGCCCAGCCTGGTCAGCGAGGCGTTGAGCGGTTTCTCTCTGGATCCGCTCAGCGCCGGATTGATCGTCGCGGCGGTGATCCACCTGGCCGGCATGGTTGCCACGCTGATTGTCGGCACCGTTTCCGACTATTTTAACCGTGCATCGGTGCTGATGTTTATGGGCGCCGCCGGCGCGTTGGGATCGCTGCTGATGGGGTGGTCGGCGAACTGGGGGCCGGGCTGGACGCTGCTGGCCGTCAGCATCGGCAGTTTCTTCATCCTCGGCGACTCCGGCGTGCTGTCGGCCGCGATGGCGGACAACGTGCCGCCGCAACAGCTCGGTAGCGTGATGGGCTGGCGATCGCTGCTGGGGTTCGGCATCGGTTCGTTCGCCCCTTTATCCTTTGGCGTCGTGATGGATACCACCCAGAGCTGGGGCACGTCTTATGCCGTATTGGCCTGCGGCGGTGGAGTAGCCTGTTTGGCGGCCTGCCTGCTTTGGCGGCAGCACTTGAAATGAGGTACGGACATCATTAAATGAATGGAACATCATCACGCATGGTTATCGTGGGCGCCGGGATTGTCGGGGCATCGGTCGCCTATCATCTCGCGCGCCAGGGGCAGCACGTTGTCGTCGTTGAGCAGGCGCATCCCTCGGCGGGGGCCACAGGCAGCTCGTTTGGCTGGATCAGCGAAGGCGTGCCTGAGGGCGCTCCCGACGCGTTTCTGCGGCGCGAGATCGTCGCTGACTGGATGCGCCTGGCGCAGGAGATCCCGGATCTCTGGGTGAATTGGTCCGGCGCGCTCAGCTATGGCCAGGCGCCGGCGACGCAAAACCCCGACAATCGGCTTTTGCCCTCCGCCGAGGTGAACGCGCTGGAACCGGGGCTCAGGCAGCCCGATAGCCAAGCCTATTTTGCGGCGCGTGACGGCGCCGTCGATCCGCAAGAAGTGACACAGCGGTTGCTCGAGTGCGTTAGCGCGTGGGGCGGGGAGTTGCTCCTGGGGCGAACCGTCACCGGATTTTTGCGTGAAGAGGGGCAGATAATCGGCATCGTTACCGAGGAAGGCGCGATTGCCGCCGATCGGGTGGTGCTCGCCTGCGGCACGGGAATCTCCGCGCTGCTGGATGGCAGCGGGTTCTCGCTGCCGATCGAGGCGTCGCCGGCGATTCTGTTACGCTATCGTGCGGCGGCGCTGGCAGTGAACACGCTGATTGCGGGCGATGACGTTGAAGTGCGCCATACGCAAAACGGCGATCTGCTGGCGGCGGAGGATTACCCGCCGGAGGGGGACGTTAAACGGGTGGAAAACGACGCGCAATCGGCGATTAAAAACCGCCTGCCGGATACGGCACCCTTGCAACTGCAGGCGTGTTCGGTGGGGATGCGGCCCCGGCCGCGCGACGGTTATCCCATCATCGGGCCACTGGGCGCTACCCGGCTCTATGTGGCGGTGATGCACCCGGCAGTGATGTGCGCGCCAACGCTTGGCCGGCTGGTCAGCGACGAGCTGCTGTATGGCGTCAATCCTGCCATTCCGCACGCTTATCGCCCCGAGCGATTTGACGACGGGAAATGAATATACGCTCAACCTGGCAGCGGTTTTTTGCGCCGTCGGCGAGGCTCTTATATATTTAGTAGCATGCCTGAGGCAGGTTGGGCATGAAACGGCGGTCGGTCGGGCCGCTGCAAGTACGACAGTTAAATCCGTTCGCCAAGAGGCTGCGAGCCTGTGCTTTCGGTAGGGACAGCCGCCAATCGTTTTTATGGCGACCGAAGGCGGAGCAGCTACTCACAGGTCACGAGGACACTTACCATGCATAAGAGAACACTGGCGTCACTGCATTACGAAAACATGCCTTACGATGGGGTGCGTTTTCATATTTTGAAACGGGAGACGCCTGGCCATACGGCGTTGCTGAAGTTGGATGCGGGCAGCCGACAACCGGCGCGTTTTCATCCGGGGTGGGTGAAACTGATGGTGCTGAGCGGTGAACTGAAGGTTGACGATCAGACGTTGCAACCCCATGAGATGTTAATCATCCCTGCCAATACTGCCTATACGGTACAGGCCATTACTGAAGTGATTTGTCTGGCGATTTCCGAGCTGGACGGCGCCGAGTTGGCCCGTTGAGGTGATAACACGAATGGCACGAATGGATAGAGGAGAGCCTAGGCGCTCTCCCTATCCCTGCAGCATTAAGCCGCCCCCCAGGCTGAGCTACCTGCTGATTGATGCGTCTACCTCCTGATTTAAGCCACCGCGCTTTCCCTTTCCATCACTTTCGGCCACGTCGCCCCCGCAACGAGCCGCCATCGCGCAGCGCATGCGCAACGTCATCGCCTTGGTTTTACGCAGAACGATGAAATTTTGGTGTAAATAGTGAGTTTCTTCGCATAAGGCCCCTGGTGTGGCTTGCGAGAACGTCACTATATGGAGGATCATGCGGCGCCTCTATCAAATAAAAGACATTCGCGTTATCAAAAGGGACAAACGACCATGGGATTCGAAGTCGACAACGCCGAAACCAAACGCATCGACCTCAGCAGCCACGAAAACTCCTCGTTCGAGGTGACAGGGCTGGTGAAACACTATCCGGCGGGCTTTGTCATTCCTTACCACTCGCATAAACGCAGCCATTTGCTCTATTCGCAGCAGGGCGTTATGGCGGTCGAGGCGAGCAGCGGGCGCTGGATCGTGCCGCCCACCACCGCAGTCTGGCTGCGGCCGGGGGTAGAACATCAGCTGGTCATGCAGAGCAACATTTGCGTTTACGGGATTTTGGTTGATGAAGTCACCGCCGCGCGTTTGCCGCTGCGCGACGGCGTATTGCAGGTCTCACCGCTGCTGCGAGAACTGATCGCTCAGCTGGCGACGCTGGCGCCCGAAGGGGCGGAGACCAAACGCAATATGCTGCTCAGAGCGTTGTTCCTTGAGGAGCTGAGCCTGCAGCCGCAGCTGGCGCTGCATTTGCCTTGGCCGGCAGAGGCGAGAATGGCCGAGATTTGCCGGCTGTTGGTCATCACGCCGGCCGACGATCGCGGCATTGAGGCCTGGGCCGATTCACTGTCGATCAGCGCGAAAACCTTCCAGCGTCATTTCACTCAACAAACCGGCATCACCTTCGGCCAGTGGAAACAGCGCCTGCGGCTGCTGTCGTCCATTCCGCTGCTGTTGGCCGGCAACTCGATCATCCATGCCGCCTTCGAAAGCGGTTACGAGAGCCACAGCGCCTATTCGGTGGCGTTCAAAAAACTGTTTGGCGTTTCGCCTTCGCGCTTTACGCTATAGCCTTATGGCATAGCGCGCTTCTCCTATAGATTGAAGCAACCTAATGACGTATAAAGCAAAGCAGTCAACCTCCGAGGCCGCTTCCCGTGATAAAAATTGTCGTGTATCTGATTCTCGCCGTGACGATCGCCATTATTGCGGCAAGAGTCCTCTTTCGTTTGCCGGATATTTCCCAGCGTCTGCCGCAGGCGGCGTTGCCGGCGGATCCTGCCGCCCAGTTATCGGCGCGGGCCGCCGAACTGATGGCGGCGAATCCTGGCCTGAGCGGCGTGGTGCCGCTGGCCAGCGGGCACGATGCGTTCGCCAGCCGCCTGGCGTTGGCGCGGATGGCGGAAAGGTCGATCGACGCCCAGTACTACATCTGGCATAACGACACCTCCGGGCAGATCCTGCTGAAAACCCTGTATGACGCCGCCCAACGCGGCGTGCGCGTGCGGCTGCTGCTGGACGATAACGGCGTCGCCATGGACGAGACCCTGGCGGCGCTGAACGCCCAGGAAAACGTCGAGATCCGCCTGTTCAACCCATCAACCGTGCGCACGCCGAAGTTGGCCGGCTACGCCTTTGACTTTATGCGTATGAATCGGCGCATGCATAACAAGTCTTACATCGTCGACGGCGCCGTGGCGATCATCGGCGGCCGCAACATTGGCGACGAGTATTTCCAGGTCGGCGACGAAAACTATTTCCTCGATCTCGACGTGCTGAGCGTCGGCAGCGTAGTGGCAGAAACGGCCGAGGTGTTCGATCGCTACTGGAACAGCGCGTCGGTGTTCGGCGTTGAGCAAATTATCCGGGGCAAAGGTAATCTTTCTGCCTTCCTGACGCAGGCCACCGCGACCGAAAGCAGCGAACGGGCCCGCAAATTGGCGGTGCAGCTGGAAACCAGCGCGGTGCGCTTTCGCGATGGCGCCGTCCAGCCGGAATTCACCCAGGTAGAGCTGGTGGCCGACGATCCGGCGAAAGGGCTGGGCAAGGCGTCGCGCGATCGGTTGATGGTGACGCAGCTCGGCAAGATCATCGGCGGCGTCGGCCGGCAGCTGGATCTGGTTTCCGCCTATTTCGTGCCTGGGCGGGAAGGGGCGAGCTTCTTTGAATCGCTTGCCAAACAGGGGAAGTCCATACGCGTGCTGACCAACGCGATGAACACCACCGACGTGCTGGTGGTGCATGCCGGCTACGCCAAATACCGGCGTGAGCTGCTGCAGGCGGGCGTCGAACTGTTCGAGCTGAAGCTGCGCGCCGGTCAACCGACCGGGCGCAAGGAACTCAAGCCGCTGGGGCTGTCCGGCGCGGCGCTGCACGCGAAAACCTTCGCCATCGATGATAAGCGGGTGTTTATCGGTTCGTTCAATTTCGATCCGCGCTCGGCGCACCTGAACTGCGAAATGGGCTTCTTGATCGACAGCCCGACGCTGGCGGCCGACACTCGCCAACTGTTTGATGGCCCGCTCGAGTACGCCGCCTACCGCCCGGTATTGACGCCCGAGGGCAAAATGGTGTGGAAAGAAGCCTTCGAAGACGGCCACACCGAGGTGCATCAGCAAGAGCCCGGCGCCGGCTGGGTAAAACGCATTATTCTCACCGTGGCCGGTTGGCTGCCTATCGAGTGGATGCTGTAACGCCGGAGAATGCCGCCGCCACCCGTTGAGTCAATCGCTGCAAGGGAACCTCTCCTGGGCTTATCGGTTGGCGTCCGCATCGCCAGAGAGTTTAAAAGTAAACAACGCCGTTTCATGAATGCGGCCCGGTATCCAGCAGCTGCGTGCAATGGCGCTTTTGGTGTCGCGATAGAACTCTGGAGTGCCCGTCAGCACGATATTTCTGGCTTTACCCTTATCATCAACATCAAACGTTGCGCTCACTTCGCCTTCGCGTTTTTCTGCCTTCGCAGAGGCGGAATAGTGCGGCCGCTCATAAAAAACTTGTCCGTCGCATCCCAGGTTAGGCGGTTGCTTTGCCGTTGGAACATCGCTGCCTGCACGCCAGGCATAAACGCAATCATTCACCGCACTGGCTTTTTCACAGCCATCAGGCTGCATTGGCACGCAGCCGGCAAGTGCCAGGCTCAGTGGAAGGAGGGTGAGTCGTGACATGGCATTCCCTGCATGACTTATCAATCAGATAACGTCTATTTTCGCTGAGCGTAGCGTATTTGGAAAGAGAAATGATGTAGCGTCTGTCGATATAAATCGGCCGTGTTTTTCGGCAGCGTGATAAAGCAGAACTTATTGAATTTTATTTTATAGAATTATATTTTTTATATTATTTACCGATAAAGATTACTGGCGTTTTTAATTATTTCCCAAGGCGGTAAAATCGGAAAAAATGACCAATTGGATTATTCTTTTCTGTAGCCACTTCGGCAGAAACCAAAGGATATTCCGCCATGCGCATGATGAAAGCCGCCGCCTTTATCGAAAAGGGCCGAATAGAACTCATTGAAAAACCTATTCCTTCCCCTGGCCCCAACGATGCCTTGCTCAAAATAACCACGACGACAATCTGCGGCACGGATATTCATATCCTCAAGGGAGAGTATGCGGTGCCGCGTAGGTTGACCATTGGCCATGAGCCGGTCGGCATTATTGAAAAGTTGGGAAGCAATGTTAGAGGCTTTCAAGAGGGGCAGCGGGCATTGGCTGGGGCTATTTGCCCCTCTTTTACCTCCTATTCATGTCAGGACGGCTTTCCCGCGCAGGACGGTTCCTATTTACCCGAATGCCGCTGCCATGGCTATAAAGCCACGGCGGGTTGGCGCTTCGGCAACGTTATCGACGGCACTCAGGCTGAATATGTCTTGGTGCCTGATGCGGAAGCTAATCTGGCGCTCATCCCCGACGGTCTGACGGATGAACAGGTGCTGATGTGTCCGGATGTGATGTCCACCGGTTTCAAAGGGGCAGAAAATGCCAACATTAACATTGGCGATATGGTAGCCATTTTCGCCCAGGGCCCGATCGGGTTATGTGCCACCGCGGGGGCTCGCCTGCGGGGCGCCAGCCTGATTATTGCCATCAGCAGCTCTCCCGAAAAGCTGATGATGGCGGGAAAGATGGGGGCAAACGTCTTGTTGAATTACAAGGAAACCGATGTGATTGATGAAATATTCAAGATTACGGCAGGGCGCGGCGTGGATGCCAGCATCGAGTGTTTGGGGACGCAAGCCACCTTTAATCAGGCGCTGCGTGTCTTAAAACCTGGCGGGACCCTGTCGAGCCTTGGCGTCTATAGCGACGATATTCACGTGCCCGTAGAGGCGTTTGCCTATGGGCTTGGCGATCATACGATTCGGTCGGCTCTGTGCCCCGGCGGCAAGGAACGGATGCGCAGAATGATGAACGTGATTCAGCATGGCGGTTTGGATCTCACGCCGTTCGTGACGCATCGTTTTCGGCTGGAGAATATTGCCGAGGCTTACCGCCTGTTCTCTGAAAAGCGCGATGGCGTGATTAAGTTGGCGATAACCCCGTAACGTGATGAACTCTGCGCAGCGGCCGTGGCCGCCGCGCAGGGGGTTATTGGCTGATCGTCTGCTGCAGCGCCTGAACGGAAGAGGCGATGCCGGCATCGACCGACATGGTCAGGTCTTCCATTTCCAGCGACACCCAGTCGTTGTAGCCCATCATGCGCACCACCGAGAAGAACTCCTTCCACCACTGCAGATCCCGGCCGCAGCCGACGGCGACATAGTTCCAGGCGCGGCCGGCCACGTCGTCGATCGGTTTGGTCTCCAGCAGCCCGTTAACCTCAACGACGCCGCGCTCAAGGCGCACGTCTTTGCCGTGCACATGGTGAATGGCGGGCCCAAGGGCGCGGGCCACCGCGATGGGATCTGCGCCCATCCAGATCAGGTGGCTGGGATCGAGGTTCAGGCCGACCATCGGGCCAACGGCCGCGCGCAGCCGGAACAGTGTTTCCGGATTCCACACCAGCATGGCGCTGAAGTTTTCCAGCGCAAAGCGCTCGACGCCGCACGCTTTGGCCCGGGTGACCAGCGCCTGCCAATAGGGGATTGCCACTTCATTCCATTGATAGTCCAGACAGTTTTTCACCGTCGGTGGCCAGCTGACGGTATAGGTGATCCAGTTGGGGATGGTGTCATGCGGGCTGGCCGGGGGCAGGCCGCTCATCATAACGATCTTTTTCACTCCCAGCAGCCCGGCCAGCTCCAGCGTATTGTCGGTTTGGCGCTGATGGCGTTGCCCCAGTTCGCCGGGATCGAGCGGATTGCCGGAGACGTTGAACGCGGCGATCTCCATGCCGCGGCTGGCCAGCGCCTGCTGCAGCTGCCGGCGTTTGGCGGGGTTAGCCAGCAGATCGTCGGTATCCAGATGGGGCGCCGGAGACCAGCCGCCGGTGGTCATTTCCACGCCGCGCACCCCCAGCTCCAGCAACCGATCCAGCATCGGCTCGAAGGACAAATGGCCCAGGCTGTCGGTACAGAATGAAAGTTTCATGGTGTTTTCCTTATAGGTAATTGACCCAGGTGGCGCCGTTGTCGGCGGAGCGAACGCAGTTTTCAATCCAGCGCACGCCTTCCAATCCGGCGTCGATATCCGGGTAGATCAGCGTGGCCAGCGCTTGCCGATCGCCGCGCTGGCTGGTGCTGATGGCGATGGCGAACTTGAGGTAAATATTGGCCCAGGATTCGGCCAGGCCTTCGGTATGCAGCGCGCCGAGCCGCTCTTCGGCCAGCGCGCTGTCGTCCAGATAGGGCATACCGTGGTGCAGCGTTTGGTTGGGCCGCCCCTGGATCTCATAGCGCAATTCGCCGGGCGTGGAATCGCTCCACTGCAAGCTGGCGAGCGAACCCACCACGCGGATGCTTTGGCTGTCCATTGCGCCCGCATTGACGGCGGAGGCCCACATGCGGCCGACGGCGCCGTTTTCGTAGTGCATGAGCACCATGGCGTTGTCTTCCAGCGGGGCGCGGGAAGGAATAAAGCTCTGGCGATCGCACAGCAGGGAAGCAATCTTCATGTCGGGCATCACCAGCTGCGAGATGTAGAAGGTGTGGGTGGAGATGTCGCCCAGCACAAAAGAGGGGCCGGCGATTTTCGGATCGACACGCCACTTTTGCGCTTCGAACGTGTCCGCGCTTTCGTTGGCATTGAAGCCGTGGGTGTACTGCAATTCGACCATGCGTATTTCGCCGATGTCGCCGTTCGCGATCATGGCGCGCATCTGCATCAGCAGCGGATGGCCGGAGAAGCCGTAGGTTACGCCGACGATAAGGCCTTTCTCCGCCGCCAGCGCCTTGATTTCTCTCGCCTCCGCCGTGGTGAAGAACAGCGGCTTTTCGCAGATGACATGCAGGCCGGCACTCAGCGCGGCGCGCGTGATTTCATAGTGGGTGCCGTTGGGGGTGGCGATGGTCACCACCTCAACACCATCTTCGCGGTTAGCTTCTTGCTCCAGCAGCTGTTGATAGCCGTCATAGCAGCGTTCGGCGGGCACGCCGAGATTGACGCCAAACTCACGTCCGCGCGCCGCGTCGATATCAAAGGCGCCGGCAACCAGCCGATAGGCGGTGTTGTCGCGCAGTGCGCCGGAACGGTGCTTGTAGCCCACCTGGCTGAGGCGGCCGCCGCCAATCATCGCCCAACGCAGCGGGCGAGGGATGCTTCTTTCACCATTTAACATGTTGACTCCTGATACTGTGGCTTTGCACTCGGGTGCAAAATGGGTTGAAAAAGAGAGTGGCAACGGCTTATTTCTGGTTCATCTGCGCGAATTGCGGGTAGTTTTCTCGCGTCACGGTGGCGTAGGGTATCCAGTTATAGGGCTCGGTTTTGGCGTGATCCAACATCGCTCGGGTCACCTGCACCGCGCCGATCGCCTGGGCTTTGGCATCCTGGAAAATGGTCACCGCCAGGTCGCCGTTTTTGATAAATTGCAGGCCGTCGGGCGTGCCATCGATACCGGCAACCAGCACGCCATTCTTTTTGGCCTGCTTCAGCGCCATGATCGCGCCGATGGCCATCTCATCGTTGTTGGCCGCGATCGCATCGATCGGCGTGCCGTTCAACAACCAGCCGGAAACCACGTCGACCGCTTCGTTGCGCTGCCATTTGGCGGTCTGTTTCTCTACCACTTTCAGGTCTTTGTGTTTGGCGATCACCGCTTCTACCGCACGGGTGCGTTCGCGGGTTTCTTCGTTGGATAGGGCACCCATCAGGATCGCCACGTTGCCGCGGTAATTCATTTTTTTCGCCAGAGCCTCCATCTGCAGGCGGCCGCTGAGCGCCGAATCGGAGCCGACGTAGGCCGTCGCGCCGCTAAGCGGCACTTCGGGCTTGCGGTTGACGAATATAAGGGGGATCGCGGCGCGTTGGGCAGCCGCTATCATCGGCTGGACGCCTTGCGTATCAACCGGGTTGAGGATAATGGCGTCCACACCCTGATTAATCAGATCGTCCACCTGCTGCACCTGCAGGGCGACATCGCCTTTGGCGTCGACGAACTGGCCCTGCAGCTGCTGAGCCGCCAGTTCACGCGCCATTTGGCTGCGTAGGATGGAGACGAAGTTGAGATCGAAGTTGGCCAGCGCCACGCCGACCTGGTAGCTCTTGGCCTGGGCGGTCACGACAAACAGCGAGCAGGCTAACATCAACAGCAGTCTGGTTTTTTTCATTACGGTATCCTGTTGAGATGAGAGGTGTTGTGTTAAAGCAGTGTATTTGCAACCGGGTGCAAAGCAGGAGACAAGACGGCGATGAGTCTCTGAATGCCACCGTGAATGTCGGCCATGGATAAAATTTGGTCAACTGGGGAAAAGTGAAAACAGCGTGGACGATCACAAACTCTTTACCTTTTGCACCCGGTTGCACAACAAATTGCAATCGGGTGCAAAAACGGGACATAATTGCAGCAGGAATGCCGACGGGCGCTTAGGGGATCTGAGCGAGCAGGGTATAGTGTGACTTCACCGAAGCAGAGATCGACGCAACCATGACGAAACACCACAAAGCCACCGCCAGCGACGTCGCCGAAAAGGCCGGCGTCTCTAAATGGACGGTATCGCGCGCCTTTACGCCCGGCGCATCGATCTCAGACAACGCGCGTGAAAGCGTACTGGCGGCGGCGGCCGAGCTGGGTTATCGACCCAATCTGCTGGCGCGCAGCCTGTCGCAAAAACGCACGCACATCATCGGCGTGGCCATCGACGAGATGAAGAACCCGCATTCGATGATGATGCTCGATATGGTCACCAAACAGCTGCAAACCCGCGGCTATATGGCGCTGCTGCTGAACATCACCGCGGGGGAAAACTACCGGGCGGTGATGGCGATGGCCGATCAGCTGCAGGTCGATGGCATTTTGTTCCTGGCGACGGTGTTAACCCAAGAGTGGGCGGCGATCGCGCAAGACCTGCATCAGATCCCGCTGGTGCAGGTGTGCCGCAATACGGAAAGTGAACACATTGATGTGGTCAATATCGACGGCTACCGCGCCGGCGAAGAGATCGCTGGGTTGCTGATAGAACAAGGGCATCGGCGCTTTGGCTACATGAAGGGGCCAGACACGCAAAGCAGCCATTTGCTGCGCATGGAAGGCTACCGTGACAAATTGATGGCCGCCAGCTTTCAGTTGGATCGGGTGCTCACCGCTGGCCACTACGATCGCCAGCGCGGTTTCCAACTGATGAGTGAATACCTGCAGGCAACGCCGGAAAGTGAGCGGGTTGAGGCATTGTTCTGCGAGAACGACGTGTTGGCGCTGGGGGCGCTCGAGGCGCTCAGACAAACGGCGCCGTCGTCTGCAATGGCCGTGGTAGGTTTCGACGATATCGACGAAGCCGGCTCAGCCAATTGGGCGCTGACCAGCTACAGCCAACGCATTGACCGGTTAGTCGAGGAGGCCTTGAATCGCCTGATCGACAATCGTACCACGGCAGACGGCGCCTGGCGGCATGGAGAGTTGCGGGTTCGGCGGTCGCATTTGGCTGGGAAACCGGCGTAAGGATTTCTTTTTGTGTGACAATGTCACTATTGAGGCTTGATGAGAGCACATCGAGATGTAAAGAAGAAACTCTATAGAAGAGAAAGCGTTACATCCAGAGGGCCCATCGCCAGCGGTGGTGAGTACCGCTGGGGACGCCATGGCAAACAGGCAGACGATGAGCAGTTGCCGCTGCGTGAAAGCATGCATGGGCGGATACAACATGGCATGGATTACACGCCGCTATTTCAATTTTTGCTCAGTAAAGTGGGCCAACCCTGGAATGAAGTACATAGCGAAGCGGTAAGTCGGTTGGATAAAGAAGCGCCTATTTTTTACCTGGTGGCGCTGCACCGTAAAAACTGGCAGAGCTATGTCTGCTGTGGTGAGTCGAGCTATTACAGCGGACTATGCATAGATGATCACGGGATACTGCAGAAAGTGAACCCGGCATTCACCGCAGAAGATGTGCCGGTGAGATGCCGCTGTTGTACCTATACGTTCAACGGGGAACTCGTACCCGTCACGGAAAAGAACTGGCAAAAACCCTATGAGAAGGAATCCTGGGAATAGTCAGGTTTCACGAGTGTCATTCTGATGTAGATTGACTGCCGAAGTTTGCCAGATTTCACGTAGCGCGATCAAAAAAGGAGGGCATTTTGACCCATTTTGCACAGTGGCTTAGCCAAATTCAGGCGCTTGAGGTTGAACTGCACCAGCCAACAACGCGCTGCGATCCGAAACATGTCGCGGCATTGTTGCATGAAGACTTTGAAGAGATTGGTCGTTCAGGCCTACGTTATGACAAATGCCAAACCGTTGCGGCGCTGGAGATGGAAACGGATTATCCGCCGATTTTCGCCGAAAGTTTTAAGCTGGCGAAAATCAGTGAAGGCGCCGTGTTGCTGACGTACAAAAGTTTTCAGCGTGATGTGCAGGGCTGCGCCGTTCGTTGCACTGAACGCTCATCGATTTGGCTCCTGACGGAAAAGGCGGGTTGGCAGATGCGCTTTCATCAAGGTACGCCGACTAAGGGTTAAACTGAGATGATGAAACTGAGATGGGTTGATAGATGGGCTTAAACATAAAAAAGGATGTCAGCCTGATAAGCCTTGAAGGTGAGGTGAGAAAGGACGGGTAGGATAACCCAGGTGCGTACTCAGTAATTCAATTTAACATAATATACATTATGCGCACCTGGGTGGTGATATGTGGATTCTGCCGTCCAGGCCTGATCATGGGCTTTCTCCTGCGGCCAGCCATGCCAGCGCCAGCTGCTCATGCCGCTGAACAAATTCGTTTTTCAACCGGCCATAAGCCGCCGGGTTTTGCCGGCTGTCTTCTGCTGCCTGGCGTTTGATTGCCGCATATTGCTGAGCAACACCCTGATGCTTGCGCAGATAATCTCTGAACGCCAAATGTCTGATCGCCTGTTCACTTCCTGTAGTAAATGCATGTACGTGATGCGTGCGATCGCCGTTTCCCTTGATGTAGTAACGTCTGCCAGCAATGCCGTTCTCGCCACGCGGCGTATATCCCATGTTACGCATCCCGTCATTCAAGCCATCCAACGCCGCCAGACTTTCAACCTCCAGCAAGATATCAATCGTTGGTTTGGCTGCCAGTTCCGGTACTGCTGTGCTGCCGATATGATGAATGGCCGTTAAAACGCCAGCCAATATCTCGCGTAGTTTCAGCGCTTCATCTTTATAACGTTCCACCCACTGCGGATCATAAGCTTCGATCGTGATAATGCGTGCTGACATTTTCCACTCCAATAATGATGACCAGGCATGGTTTCCAATGGCGACCTGCCGATATTGGCCAGAAATCCCCTGCTTTTTTGATCGCGCTACGTGAAATCTGATAAAACCTGGCGGCTACGATACTGCAGATTTCATCCAAACGCGTCACTTAAACGGGCAGTATTTGCCTGTTAAATGCGCATTGGCGTGCGTTTGCATCGCTTTCTACGTCCAACACGGCGTTGGCTATACTGAATGGGAACATTCTTTCACGCTCAAGGAGCCTCCCCATGTTTGATCATGTGAAATTTGGCGTCAGCGACTTTGCCCTCAGCAAAGCGTTTTTCCTCAATGCGCTGGCGCCACTGGGCGTAAAGATCGTTGCCGAAGGCGAACCCGACTATGGCGTTGAGCTGTGCCGCGATCGAGATAACGTGTCATTATGCCTGTTTCAGACCGATGAAAAACCGGCGCATCTGCACCTGGCATTTGCCGCAAGCAGCCGTGAACAGGTCGATGCGTTCTATCACGCCGCGTTAAACGCCGGCGGCAAAGACAATGGCACGCCCGGCTTGCGGCCCAATTACCATGCCCATTACTATGCGGCATTTGTGATCGCCCCGGATGGGCACAATATCGAGGCGGTTTGCCATAAATCGATGAGCTTGTGATTTTACCAGTTAAAACAGCGTATTAATCACGAATTGATGTACTCTATTTAACATAACGCAATTGTTACGCGGTCACTTGTCGTTACCCTGTCACGTCAATCCACTCTGCTCCGGTGATGCTGGCCAGCCGCAGTGGCGCAATTCTCACGCCTGAGTTATCGCTGCCGCCTGCCGGGAGCACTTCACCGTAGCTGCACAGGCTGCGGTCGCAGTAAATTCTCACCGTTTCCGGTGCGGCAAAGGGGCAAACGCCGCCGGGTGGATAGCCGGTCAGCGCCTCCACCTCCTCTGCCGGCAGCATACGCGCCTTTACGCCGAAGAATTGTTTGTACTTCTTGTTGTCGATTCTGGCGGTTCCCGCCATCACCAACAGCACCACGCCGTCGTTCACGCGAAACGACAGCGTCTTGGCGATCTGCCCGCTCTCCACCCCAAAGGCTTCCGCCGCCAGCGCCACCGTAGCGGTATTCTTTGCCAGCACCGTCACCGCCGTTTCCGGTGCGTGCTCGGCCAGAAATCGCTGAACGCGCTCTATACTCATGCCCTTCCTCCTGATGTTGCTAAGCCATTGATAATGCCGCAGTGATGGCTTCGGTTTTAACACCGCATGCTAAAAATGAGAATCAAAATTGTTCAAATCGGTAAATCTGAACAAAGCTTTAAGGGGCCAATGCCCTTTTTACCTATCATTTTTCATGGAGATACCTGCATGACCACGCAAACGACAGCAAGGCCCTCGGCGGCCGCAGTGGCCGTCTATGAATGGCTCAACCCGATACCCTATGGATTTTTCACCGCGGCGCTGATCTTCGACATCATCTATGCCTGCACGGCGAACATTCAGTGGGTCAATGGTGCCGGCTGGCTGATCGCCATTGGCCTGGTTTTTGCCATTATTCCCCGGCTGATTAACCTGGTTCAGGTGTGGTTCGGCAGCGGCCGGCTGCAGGGCTCACCGGTCAAGCTCCATTTCTGGCTGAATCTGATCGCCATCATTCTCGCCATCATTAACGCTTTCGTGCATAGCCGGGATGCGTATGCCGTGGTGCCGCAAGGCCTGGTGCTGTCTGCGATCGTGGTCGCGCTGCTGAGCCTCGCCAACATTCTGCTGGCCGTGGGCGCCCGCGCAAAATAAGGAGGTTTTCATGAAGCTATCATCCACCGCGATTGCGCTTTCCGCCGTGCTGGCGCTGGCCGGCTGCGATAACAGCGCCGTCATTTCGCCGGAACAACAAATGGGGCCGGATCCGGTGTTGCCGGCGGCGCAAGACTTCCTGATGCCGCCGATGCAGGTGCCAAAGGGCGTCGGCTGGCAACAGAACCAGATGCCGAAAGTGGCCGAGGGTTTGAAAATCGATAAGGTGGCGGACGGTTTGCTGCATCCGCGCCAGCTGCTTACCCTGCCGAATGGCGATGTCCTGGTGGTGGAAGCCAACGGGCCGGGTACGGAGGCGGTGAGCACGCCCAAGCAGCTGATCGCCGGGCTGGTGAAAGGCCAGTCCGGTAAAGGGGGCAAAGGCGGTAACCGCATCACCCTGCTGCGTCCAACCGTCGACGGTAGCTGGGAAAAGCATGTTTTCCTCGAGGGGCTCGATTCCCCGTTCGGCGTCCAGCTGATTGGCAACACCCTGTACGTGGCCAACACCGGCAACATCATGCAGTACACCTATCAGCCGGGCGAAACGCGCATCAGCGATGCGGGTAAAGAGCTGGCCGATCTGCCGGACACCATCAACCACCACTGGACCAAGGCCCTGCTGGCCAGCCCGGACGGTAAAAAGCTGTATGTCGGCGTCGGTTCCAACAGCAACATCACCGAAAACGGCCTGGCCGTAGAGTACCGGCGCGCCGCCGTGCTGGAAGTGGACACCGCCTCTGGCGCCAGCCGCGTCTTCGCCAGCGGCCTGCGCAACCCAACCGGGCTGCAGTGGGAACCGCACAGCGGCAAGCTGTGGGCCATCGTCAACGAGCGTGACGAAATCGGCGCCGATCTGGTGCCGGACTACCTGACCTCGGTGCAGGACGGCGGCTTCTACGGCTGGCCTTACAGCTATTTCGGCCAGCACGTCGATCGGCGGGTGCAGCCGGCGCGGCCGGATCGGGTGGCGAAAGCCATCAAGCCGGACTACGCCCTCAGCTCGCACGTCGCGCCGCTGGGGCTGCTGTTCTATACCGCGAACGCACTGCCGGCCGAGTATCGCGGCGGCGCCTTTGTCAGTGAGCACGGCAGCTGGGATCGCTCGCCGCTGAACGGCTACCGGGTCAGTTACGTGGCGTTTGAGCAAGGCAAGCCGGTCGGCAAACTCAAAGCGGTAGTCACCGGCTTTGTCTCCGACGACGAGAAGGAACTCTATGGCGCACCGGTAGGATTAACGATCGACAAGGCCGGCGCCCTGCTGATTGCGGATGACGTGGGCAACACCGTTTGGCGCGTCAGCGCTAAATAACGTTAACGGGCAGGTTCTGGGGAATCTGCCCGTGACATTGTCACTCAACACCCTGCGCCAACCAGACCGTTCTTCCCCCGCAGGCGGGATCTTCCACCACATGGTCGACCACGCGGAAGCCGTTCTCCTGCAATAAACGTCTGTACTCCTCCGGCGCCAGGCTGGCGTGAAACAGCGGCTGGCCTTCGAAGCTGCCGATCGCCACGCCGTCGGCTGGGCCGCTGGTGAACATCAGTGCGGCGTGCGGCCCGGCATGCCGTCTGAACAGCGGAAACATGCGGCGCTGATCGTCGCGCGCCAGATGAAAGAAGCTGTCCCAGGCCAGCAGGCCGTCGAACTTCGTCGCCAAATCCAGCTGGCGCATATCCATTTGTCGCCACTCCTGCTGAGGAAAACGCTGCCGGCAGTGCGCGATCATCGCCTGAGCACCATCGACGCCGGTGACCCGATACCCCTGTTCGATAAAATAGGCGGCGATCGGCGCGCCATTGCCGCAGCCGAGATCCAGCAGCCGCGCATTGGCCGGGGTGAGCTGCAAAAAGCGATCGAGCCACGGCCGTTCAAACAGCGTGGTGGGTCTGAGGCGTTTCCAGGCGGCGGCATGTTCGTCATAAAGCGGGATAATGGTGCTCGCCAGTTTTTCCGTCATTAATATTGTCCCCATCACGTTATTGGTGCCAAAAAAATAGTCTTTGGTCAGAATTAAAGCGCTTATTCGATAATATATTCATCAACAGACCGTTGACCAGAAATAAAAGGTTTTAACATTTCGACATAAACCAGTACAATTCCCTACCCTGTGTTAACCCTTTTTTTAGGTTGATTGTGTCGTTAATTCAGTGCTCTGCATCGCGACATCGGGCCGCCGCCTGGTTAGGGATGTTTGCCATTCTGATGTTGTTCATTGCGCCGGTGGTCTCGCGATCCCTGGAGCATGTACGCGCCGGAAGTGCTGGAACGACCGTCATGGCGGATTGCGGCATGGAGATGCCGATGCATCACGGGATGCACTCGCCGCCGCCTGAGCCTGAAAAAGCCGCACAGCCGCTGATGCAGCATGGCGGCGGCCATCACAACATGGCGATGATGATGGACGACAGCGCCTGCGGCTACTGCGTGCTGTTGCTGCACGCGCCGCTGCTGGACGTGAGCCACGCCCCGCTGTTCTGGTCCCAGTTGCTGGCTTCGCGCCCGCCGCCGATTCACTATCTCGTTCCCCTGTTTGCCCACGTCGTTCACACCGAATTACAGCCGCGCGCGCCCCCCGTCTCTTTCCTCTGATTTAACAATAAGCCCATTGCCGCTCTCTGTATTGCCGTTGATCGCTTCAACCCGGCGGAATTAATTCGCCCAACGGTTAATCATCGAGACGACATTATTAATCCGGTTATTTCCACGTTGATGGAATTAACCCCCGTATTTTCCGATGGTGATTTTCGCCAGGCCGCCCCACGCCTGAATAATCCCACGGCCAAGAACGGAAAAGAGTTAGCTTAAGGAAAGATGATGTTTAAACCGACTTATAAAAAGAACGCCGTTACCCGCGCCATCACCACCGCCATGCCGCTGTTCCTGCTGGCCGGCCACGCGGCGCAGGCGCATCAGCACCCTACCGACGCACAGGTTAATGATGGCGACGTGATCACCGTCACCGCGCCGCTCTACTCCCCGCTCACCATCGTCACCTCGCCGAAAACCCCGCGCCAGCCGGTGCCGGCCAGCGACGGTTCGGACTACCTGAAAACCATCCCCGGCTTTTCGCAAATCCGCAACGGCGGCACCAACGGCGATCCGGTGTTCCGCGGCATGTTCGGTTCGAGGTTAAAGATCCTCACCGACGGTTCGGAAATGCTGGGCGCCTGCCCAGCGCGGATGGATGCGCCGACCTCTTACATCTCGCCGGAAAGCTTCGATCTGTTGACCATCACCAAGGGGCCGCAGACGGTGCTGTGGGGGCCGGGATCGTCGGCGGGCACGGTGCGTTTCGAGCGCGAGCGCCCGCGCTTCGACAAGCCGGGCATCAAGGGCAGCGCCAGCGTACTGACCGGCTCCAACGGCCGCTGGGACGAGAATATCGACGCCAGCCTCGGTGCCGAACAAGGCTACCTGCGGGTGATGGCCAACAAATCCCGCTCCAACGACTATCAGGACGGAACGAATACGCGCGTGCCGTCACGCTGGGACAAGTGGAATGGTGACCTGGCGCTCGGCTGGACGCCGGACAACGACACGCTGCTGGAAGTGACCATGGGCCGCGGCAACGGCGAAGCGCGCTATGCCGGCCGCAGCATGGACGGTTCGCAGTTCAAGCGTGAAAGCCTGGGCATGCGGGTGGAAAAATCCAACATCGGCGAGGTGCTGGATAAGCTGGAAGCGCAGGTCTACTACAACTACGCCAACCACGTGATGGACAACGTCACCCTGCGCTCGCCGGGCAGCGGCGGCATGGGTGGCCACGGGGGCCATGGCGCTATGAGCATGGGCGGCCACGGCGGGCACATGATGTCCTCCGGCATGACGATGCAGCTCGATCGCCGCACCGTCGGCGGCCGCGTGATGGGCACCTGGCAGTGGCAGGACGTGAAGCTTGAAAGCGGCCTGGACACCCAAACCAACACCCACCGCAGCATGAGCCGCAGCAGCTGGGAAAAAGACGCCCAGTTCAACAGCTACGGCGCCTTCAGTGAACTGACCTGGTCCACCAGCGAACAGGATAAACTGATCGGCGGCGCGCGTCTTGACCGCACCCTGGTGGAGAATTTCCGCAGCGGCAGCAACGGGGAGCGTTCGGATACCCTGCCGAGCGGCTTTATGCGTCTTGAGCATACGTTGGCCGACCTGCCGCTGATGCTGTATGCCGGCGTCGGTTATACCGAGCGCTTCCCGGATTATTGGGAGCTGTTCTCGCCGAAGCTCGGCCCGAACGGCAGCAAGGATCCGTTCTCCAGCGTCAAGAGCGAAAAAACCACGCAGCTCGACATCGGCGCGCAGTACAACGGCAAACGCTTCAACGGCTGGGTCTCCGCTTACGTGGGCCGCGTCGATGATTTCATCCTGTTCAAATACGATCCGCACAACGCGCGTCTCAGCCAGGCCGATAACGTCAACGCCAACATCATGGGCGGTGAAATGGGCATGGGTTACCAACTGAGCGAGCACTGGAAAACCGACGCCAGCCTGGCCTACTCCTGGGGCAAAAACACCAGCGATGGCCGGCCGCTGCCGCAGATCCCGCCGCTGGAGGCGCGTCTGGGGCTCACCTATGAGTACGGCGACTGGAGCGGCACCGGCCTGTGGCGTTTGGTCAGCAGCCAACACCGCGTGGCGATCAACGAAGGCAACGTGGTAGGCAAAGACTTTGCCGAAAGCGCCGGCTTCGGCGTGCTTTCCGCCAACGCCGCCTACAAGGTGAATAAAAACGTCAAGCTGAGCGCCGGTCTGGATAACATCCTGAACAAGACCTACAGCGAACACCTCAACCTGGCGGGCAACAGCGCCTTCGGGTATTCGGCCAACAGCGCGGTGAATGAACCGGGCCGCACCCTGTGGGCCAAGGTTAACGTCACCTTCTAAACCGTACACCGGGCGATGGGCAACCGTCGCCCGGTCAGGCGATATGCGATCCGGTTCTTAGGATATGAGTTTTAAGTTTTTCCCATTCGGTTGAGCGGCGATTAGTATCACTCTCAATGTAATCAAGGATCCGGAGGGAATATGCAAAAGCTCACTCGTTTTCTGGCCCTGCTCGGCGAGCTGATGATTGAAAAAGCCGAAGACGCCGCGCCGCAGGCTGCTCGGCCTGACGATCGCGACGACGCGTTGCCGCCGCGCCTCGAACGTGGGGTTCCGCTGGCCGACCGCTTCCTGTTCATGTAATTCTTCTCACTGTCTTTTGGTCCGGCACGTTCCGATATTTCATTATCGGACGCCTGCGTCTATCTTCTTTCGATGGTTCCAGCCGATTCATCATAGGAGATAGCAACGCAATGAAGATCAGAACGGTAACCCCGCAAGACGCTGAAGCCCTGACGCAGTTATTGAATGACGTGATCGGCGCCGGCGGCACGACGGCGATAGAAACGCCCCTCACCCCCGCCGAATTCAGCGAATGGTTCATCAGCGGCAGCAATGCGCTGAGCTGCCAGGTCGCGGCGTCGGCAGTGCGTTGTTCCCTGCCACATTAGCGGCGGCGAAGTCGCACGGTTTCAAGCACATCAACGCCACCATTCGGGCGGATAACGTCGGTGGCCTCGCCTACTATCACAAAATGGGTTCTCGCGATTACGACCGTTTACCGCAGGTGCCGCTCAGCGATGGCACGCCGATCGACAGAGTCAAAAAACGCTTCTCCCTTTAACCCGCCAACCCGCTCACACTGAACGCACGATATGTTCGCGCAGCCACCGGTGAGCGGGATCCCGGTGCGATCGTTCGTGCCACAGCATGGTCATTTCAAAGCCCGGCACCGCCAGCGGCGGCTCGAGCCGTTGTAATAAAGGCTGGTTGCGCACCAGCCGCTCCGGCAGCATCGCCACCAAATCGGACTGCGTCAGCACCGAGATAACGAACAGAAAATGTGGCACGGAAAGCACCACCCGCCGCGTCAGCCCCACGTCCGCCAACGCCCTGTCGGTCATGCCATAGAACCCGCCGCCGTCCGGCGAGACCATCACCTGCTCCAATTGGCAAAATTGCGCCGGCGTCAGCCTGGCATGCAGCTTGGGGTGGCCGACCCGGCCCACCAGCACATAGCGTTCGCTAAACAGCGTGCGCTGCCGCAGGCCGGATGGCGCACCTTCTCGGGTATGAAACGCCAGGTCGATTTCCCCTTGCTCCGCCCGTTTGGCGAGGCGCGCCGGGGCGATCTCCAACACCGCCAGCCGGGTGCCGGGCGCCGCCGTGCGTAAACCGTTCAGCGCCGGCAGCACGATGGTGGATTCGCCGTAGTCAAAGGCAGCCACGCGCCAGGTATCGGTCGCCACGGCGGGATCGAACGGCGTCGCCGGCGTCACCGCCAACTCGAGCGCCGCCAATGCCTGACGTAACGGTTCCCGCAGCTGTTCCGCTCTGGCGGTCGGACGCATGCCGCGCGGGCCGGGCAACAGCAGCGGATCGTCAAAGATCGCCCGCAGTTTGGCGAGATGCATGCTGACCGCCGGCTGGGAGAAATTGAGCCGCTGTGCCGCGCGCGTGACGTTGTGCTCCGCCAGCAGCGCGTCGAGCGTCACCAGCAGGTTGAGATCCAGCCGCCTTAAATTATTCATAGTTATACCTGGGATAACGGCAATTCATTTCTAATATACCGACTAACGCCCTAACCTGCAGCTCTCACACCAAGGAGAGCTGTTATGAATGTGCTGATTGTTTACGCCCACCCGGAGCCGCTGTCGCTGACCGGCTCACTGAAAAACTTCGCCGTTGAACGCCTGACGCAGGCCGGCCATCAGGTACAGGTGTCCGACCTGTACGCCATGAAGTGGAAAGCGGCGCTCGACGCTGACGACAGTCTGGAAGGCCCGGCAACGGCTCGTTTCGATCCTTCGCTGGATTCGCAGCGCGCGTTCGCCAACGGCATGCAGAGCGCCGATATCGAACGGGAGCAGCAAAAATTGCGCTGGGCGGACGCGGTGCTGCTGCAGTTTCCGCTGTGGTGGTTCTCGATGCCGGCGATCCTCAAAGGCTGGGTAGAGCGTGTCTATGCCTATGGTTTTGCCTACGGCGTGGGTGAGCATTCCGACACCCATTGGGGTAACCGTTACGGCGAGGGGACGCTGGCGGGCAAACGGGCGATGCTGATCGTCACCGCCGGCGGCTGGGAGTCTCATTACGCCCCGCGCGGCATCAACGGGCCGATCGACGATATCCTGTTCCCGATCCAGCACGGCATGCTGCACTACCCAGGCTTCGAGGTGCTGCCGCCGTTCGTCACCTACCGCGCCGGCAAAACCGATGAAGTACGCTTTGCCGCCCTGTGCGAGCAGCTCGGGCAGCGGCTCGATACCCTGTGGCACACCGAGCGCATTCCGTTTCGGCGACAGAACGCCGGTGACTATCTGATCCCGCAGCTGACGCTGAAAGCGCATCTCGCGCCGGGGCAAGACGGTTTCGGCGTTCACATCGAGTAGCCGGATGCGCACGCCCTGGCGCATCCGGGGCGCGGCGTTAATTCAGGGCGGCGAGAAATGCCTGGTAGCCTTGCGCGCTGCTGTCCAGCTCATGCTGCTGAACCTGCTCTGCCACCCCGTCCGAAGCGGCCTCCTTGCCATAAAAGGCGAAGAACGAGGCATAGTCGGCCCGCACGTAACCGGCGGTGACTTCAAACGGCCGGAAGATTTCCTCCAGCGAATAACGATAGCGCCCGTCGCGCGCATAATCCTCTGCACGCACCCCCGCCGTGACCGCCAACGCCAGCTTCTTGTTTTGCATCTTGTAGCCACTGCGGGAACCGTAGGCCCAGCCGTAGGTGAGCACGTCGTCCAGCCATTTTTTCAGCAGCGGTGGGCTGCTGAACCAGAAAATCGGGAACTGCAGCACGATGTTGTCATGGGCTTCAATCAGCTGTTGCTCTTTGGCGACGTCGATCTGCCAGTCCGGATAGGCCTGATGCAGTTCGTGCACGGTATACCGCTCCGGATAGCGCCGCAGCTCCTCCAGCCAGCGTTTATTGACCACCGAGTTCGCCATATCGGGATGGGTCACCACCACCAAGGTTTTCATATCGATTTCTCCAGTCAGGTGTCTACCGGCGCATCATAGGTTATGCTGGAACAATGTAAAATACGCACACTCGCGACACATACTTACCCTGGAGAAAGTACCCAATGACCGCCGAATCCCACTGCAGCCCAACGGGCATCAGCCTCGAAGACACCGGCTATGGCTATACGCTGTCGGTGATCAACGGCAAATATAAAATGATTATTCTCTACTGGCTGGCGTTGTATAAGCCGGTATTGCGGTTCAACGAGCTGCAGCGCTGCATCGGCACTATTTCGTACAAAACGCTGAGTTCGACGCTCAAAGAGCTGGAAAAAGATTGTCTGGTGGTGAGAAAGGAGTACCCGCAAATCCCGCCCAAGGTGGAGTACAGCCTGTCCGAGCGCGGGCGTTCGCTGATCCCGGTGATCGACATGATGTGCAACTGGGGGGAGCAGCACCGGCCGGAACAGCCGGTGCCGTGAGGGGTTAGTTGTCCGCCGCCGCTGAGGTTGCCGCAGCGGGCTCATCGTGCTCGACCAACGCGTCCGCCGGCCGGCACTGGCGCAGCGTGCGCACGCTGAAGGCCACCAGCACGCCGAGCACGGCGGCGAATGCGCCAAACGACAGCACGCTCATCAATGGAGTAAACACCCTGCCCAGTACGCCGAGTCCCAGCGCGCCGATCGAATCGCCGGTTACGTCCTGCGCGGTGCCGAGGCTGTTCACCCGCCCCAGCAGATGATCCGGCGTGTTGCTCTGGATCAGCATGAATTGCAGGAGCGAGGCGATGGCGTTGGCGTAGCCGTAGCACACCAGCGCCAGCAGCGCCGGCGCCAGGTGGTTGAACAGCCCCAGCGAAGCGATAGCGGTAAATGCGACGATGGCGGCGACCAGGATCAGCACGCCGGGACGAGCGTATCGCCCCACCCAGCCGCTGGTCAGCGCGCCCAGCATCGCGCCGAGCGGCACCGCGGAATACATCAGGCCAATAGAGGAAGCGCCGACGTGGTAAGCGCCCTGCGCCAACGCCGGGAACAGCACCCTGACGGCGCCGACGATGCTCATCAGCATTCCCAGCAGCACCACTGACCCCACCACCTTATTGCGCCAGACAAACTGGAAGCCGCTGGCGAGCGCGCGCAGCGGGTGTTCCGGCTCCTGCTGCTGCGGCAACAGCGTCGGCAGGCGTACAAGCGGGATCAGGGTGCCCAGCGTCCCGGCGGCGGCCACGGCGAACGCCAGCCCCACGCCGCCGAACACGATGATGATCCCGCCCAGCGCCGGCGCCAGGATCGCGCCGATGCGCACCGTCACCATACTCAAGGCCCCCGCCGCCGCCAGGTTTTCGCGCCCGACCAGCAGCGGGATCACCGCCATCAGCGCCGTCATGCCCAGCGCGCCGAAGAACCCGTCCCAGGCCGCCAGCAGGTAAAGCGCCCACAGCGACGGCGCCGGGGCGAAGGCGTTCAGACTCAGGGCGACAAAGCCCAGCCCGCAGGTGCCGCGCGCAAACAGGATCAGCTTGCGGCGATCGTAGCGATCGGCGAGCACGCCGCCCAGCATCAGGCCGATAAACATGCCCACCCCGTCCAGCGCCACCGCCACGCCCACCTGCAAGGTGGAGCCGGTCATCGCCTGGATCTGGATCGGCACCCCCACCGCCAACATGCCGAGGGAAAACACCGACAGCATGCGGGCGCAGAAAATCGCGCGGAAATGCGCATTGCTTCTCAGCAAGCTGAAATCAAGAAAAAAAGAAGGTCTGGCCATAGTGTCCTGCATATCATGTGTTAGTACGGGCCGGGACGCACGCCCCCCGGCCCGGTTGCGTTATACCAACCCGTATTGCCGCGTCAGCAGCTGGTGCAATAGTGGGCCGAGCGTCTCCAGCGAAGCCGGCGACAGAATGTCCGCGTGTTCGCAGCGCTGGTGATGGCAGATCAGCCCATCCAGATACGGCGCCCACACGGCGTCGATATCCATCTCCGGCGGCAGCGTCTGGTCGGCGACAAACAGCGTTGCCGTGCCGTGGAAACGCCGGCTGCGCGCCTGGGACAGAATGCGCACCGCGTCGCGGTAGTTGGCGACGATGCTGTCGAACATCACCGCCTTCTCCGCCATCAGCGCCGGATCGCCATGATCTTCCGCCATAAACTCGGCCTGCTCCTGCGCCACCTCTTTCTGCGCCTCCTCCTCGCTGGGGCCGGTCCAATCCTGGCCTTCCGGCGGATAGGTATCCAGCATCCCAAGGAACGCCACCTCTTCGCCCTGCTGCTGCAGGCGCGCGGCCATCGAATGCGCCAGCGTGCCGCCGAGCGAATAGCCCAGCAGGTAGTAAGGCCCCTGTGGCTGCAGGCGGCGCAGATGAGCGAGATGACGATCGACCATCTGCTCGATATCCTCGCAGGTGGCGATGGCGCCGTCCGGTCTTGGCGACTGCAGCCCGATGATGGGATAGTTCCCCGGCAGATAACGGCTCAGCCCCGAGTACTGCCAGGCGAAACCGGAAGCGGGATGCAGGCAGAACAGCGCCGGGCCTTGGCCGGCCCGCAGCTGCAGGCATTCGCCGACGCCGCGGCTCTCGGCCGAGTTAGCCGCCTGCGCGTCATCGAGCAGGTGCGCCATCTTCTCCAGGCTGCGGGCGAACATGATCTGCCCGACGCTCAATGGCCGAGGCACGCGCCGACGCAGCTCTGCCGCCAGACGCATCGCCAGCAGCGAATGGCCGCCCAGCGCGAAGAAGTCGTCGTCGGCATACACCGTCTCGCGCCCCAGCAGTTCCCCGAACAGCGCCGCCAGCAGGCGTTCGCTGTCGCCCTGCGGCGCACGCCCGGCTTGCAGGGCCAGCTGCGGCCGTGGCAACGCCTTGCGATCCAGCTTGCCGCTGGCGCTGAGCGGGAAGCGGTCGGTCATGACATAGCTGACCGGCATCATGTGCGCCGGCAAACGCTGCTCCAGCGCCTGATGCAGCACGGCGGTGTTCAGCGTCACGCCCGGTTGGGCGATCAGCCAGGCGACCAGCTGGCGCATATCGGCGCCGCCAAGCCCCGTCGCGCCCTCGCCCAGCTCGATGGCGTGCACCGCCGCTTGCGCTACCCCCGGCTGCGCCAGCAGCGCCTGCTCGATTTCGCCCAGCTCGATGCGCTGGCCGCGGATCTTCAGCTGATCGTCGCTGCGCCCCAAATACTCGACGCTGCCGTCTTCCAGCCAGCGGGCGATATCGCCGGTGCGATACATGCGCGCGCCGTTGCCGGCGGGATCGGCGACAAACCGCTGCGCCGTCAGCCCCGGCCGATGCAGATAGCCATCGGCCAGCTGAATGCCGCGCAGGTAAAGATCGCCGGCGCAGCCGACGGGCACCGGCCGCAGCATGGCGTCAAGAATGCTCAGCTGGGTGTTCCAGACCGGTTTGCCGATCGGCACGCCGGCGCCGTTTACCGCCGCCAATGCCGCGCCGGACGCCGGTTGGTAGGTGACATCGACCGCCGCCTCCGTCGGGCCGTACAGGTTGTGCAGCGGCGCGGTAACCAACGCCTGATAACGGGAAGCCAGTTCACACGACAGCGCCTCACCGCTGCAGAACACGCGTTTCAGGCTGGCGGCGGCGCGCTGTGGCGCCCGTTCGTTCAGCGCCTCCACCCAGATAGCCAACATGGACGGAACGAAATGCAGCGTGGTCACGCCATAGTCGTCGATCAACGTCGTCAGCGCCTGCGGATCGCGGTGCGCCTCCGGCGGCGCCATCACCAGGCGCGCGCCGACCATCAGCGGCCAGAAGAATTCCCAGACGGAAACGTCGAAGCTGCACGGCGTTTTCTGTAATACCACGTCCTGCGCATCGAGCGCATACTCGTGCTGCATCCAGAACAGGCGGTTGACGATCGCCCGGTGGTTCACCACCACGCCTTTCGGCCGCCCGGTAGAGCCGGAGGTATACAGCACGTAGGCGGGATAATCGCCGTTCCCCGCCGGTTGGCGCGGCGCCGGTTCGCGCCCGCTCTCGTCCAGCGCATCGAACAGCAGCGTCGGCGCCAGCGCGGCGAAGCGGGTATCCAACGCGCTTTCGGTGATAATCAGCCGCGGCTTGGCGTCCTCCACCATGTAGGCCAGCCGCTCGTCCGGGTAGCCGGTGTCCAGCGGCAACCAGGCGGCGCCGGTCTGCACAATCGCCGTCAGCGCCAGGCTGAGGCGCACGGAGCGCGGCAACGCCACCGCGACGATATCCCCCGGCTGAATGCCGGCCGCCGTCAGCCGCTCGGCCAGCAGCGCGGCCTGGCGCTGCATGTCACGGTAGCTGAGGCTGTGCCCGGCATCCTGCAGCGCGATGCGTTCCGGCGTGCGCCGCGCTTGATCGGCGATCGCCTGATGCAAGGTGGTGTCCGCCACCGCCTGCCCGGTGCGGTTGACCGCCGCGATCAGCGCCTGCTCCGGCGGGGTTTGCAACTGCCAGCGCGGCAGCGGCAGATCCGGCTGGGCGATCCACTGTTGCAGCAGCGCCATCAGCCGCGCGGCGAAGCGCTCAGGCTGCGGCACCGAGGCGCGGTACTCCATCAGCAGGCGCAGACGTTCGCCCGGTAGCACCAGCAGCGTCAGCGGATAGTGGGTATAGCCTTTGTTGCGGATGGCGTCGCAGCGCAGCGATCCTGTGCCGCCCAGCAGAGCGTCGTTGTCCGGGTAGTTCTCCACCACCAACAGCGTATCGAACAGCGTGCCCGCCCCGGCCAGGTGCTGAATTTCCCCCAACCCCAAATCATCGTGCTCCAGCAGTTCAATCTGCCGGTGCTGCAGGTCGGTCAACTGCTCCGTCAACGGACGATCGTGCTGCAGACGAACCCGCACCGGCAGCGTGTTGCTGAACAGGCCGACGTGTTCCTCGATCCCTTCTATCTGGCCAAAACGGCCGGAAACCGGCGAGCCGAACACCACGTCCTGCTGGCCGCAACAGCTGGCCAGCTGCAATGCCCAAATGCCCTGCATTACGGTATTGAGCGTCAACCCGCGTTCGCGGCACAGGGTCAGCAAGCGCCTTTCCTCGGCCGGCGGCAGCGTCATTTCCAGCTCATGCACGCGTTCGTCCTGCGTTTCACCGAACAGCAACGTCGGGCGCACGTCCTGCAGCGTCTCGCGCCACAGGCGGCGCGAGGCTTCGGCATCCCGCGCGGTCAGGCGGCGTACGATATCGGCATAGTTCGAACGCAGCGGCGGTAACGCCTGCTCGCCTTCACGCAGGGCCAGCATCAGATCGTTGAGCACCACCGGCGTCGACCAGCCGTCGACGATCAGGTGGTGCGCGTTAAGGAACAGCGTGTAGCGTTCGCTATCGCCGTGTTTGACCCACAGCGCGTGCAGCATCGCGCCGGGCTGGTTGAACAGATCGCGCTGCAGTTCCTGCTGCTCCAGCCGGTGCAGTGCCTGCGCTTCTTGTTCTTCCGTCAGCGGCGGCAGCGCGTGGCTGTCCAGCGGCCAATGGCTTTGCTGCGGTATCAGCTGCAGCGGCTCGCCCTCGCGGTTAAATCGGGCGGCCAATTGCGGATGGCGGCGGATCACCGCATCCAGCGCCTGCTGGAGTTGATGCGCGTCCAGTTTGCCGCAGAGGCTCAGGCGCGTCAGCGAGTTATAGCTGCCGCCCTGCTGCGCCGTCTGCGCATGGAACAGCAGGCCGTGTTGCAGCGGCAACAGCGGCAGCGCCGCGGCTAACGGCCCGCACTCCCGCTCCCAGGCGCGCACCGCCTCATCGTCGGCGCCCGGCTGGGCGATCTCGGCCGCCACCAACGTCGCCGCCGCGCGTTCGGGATGGCGTTCGGCAAATTCGCACAGTGAACGCACCGCTTGCTCGATGCCGCTGTGCAGCTGCGCAATGTCGCTCTCGCTGAAAATTCCCTCCAGCCAGCTCCAGTTGATCGCCAGGCAGGGGCCGTCGCGCCGCTCTTCGACAAAGATGTTCACTTCCAGCCCGTAAGACGGCGCCTGCTGCGCATCCTGCGCCACGGCGAAGGCGTCGCGGAAGCGGGTTTGGCTGCGCTGCGGCGTCCAGTGCCCCTCATCCTGGCTGAAGCGCCCGAGGTAGTTGAATAAAATCTCCGGGGCGTTGCGCTGCGCCAGCGCCGCCAGATCGTCACGCTGCGGATGCAGATAACGCAGTTGGCCGTAACCGACGCCGCGATCGGCCACCACTCGCGTCGCCCGTTTCACCGCGCGCACGGCCTCATTGTGCTCGGCGTCATGCAGTTCGATGCGCAGCGGATACTCCGCCGTCAGCCAGCCGACGGTGCGGGCCAGATCGAGGCCGTCGTCCAGTTCGGCGCGGCCGTGCGACTCCAGAGAGAAACGCAGCGAAGCGGCCTGGAAACGGCGGCGGCAGGCCTGAGCCAGCGCGCACAGCATGATCTCTTCAACCTGGGCGCGATAGCTCTGCGGCAATGTGCCGAGCAGCGCGGCGGTCAACCGGCTGTCGAGCAGCGTGCGCCGCTCGCTCACCGAGGCGATGCGATCGGTCTGCGGTTCCAGCGCGCGCCGGCCCAAACGCGGCACGCCGTCCGCCAGCATTTGCCGCCAGAACGGCAGCTCGGCTTCCCGGCGTTCCACGTCGGCGCGTAAACGCGCGGACCACTCATAGAGCGAGGTTTCTTCCGGCGGCAGCGTGATCGGCCGCCCCTGCATGGCGCTGTCGGCCACTTGCCGCAGCTCCTCGAGCAGGATGCGCCAGGAAACGCCGTCGACCACCAGGTGGTGGATCGCCAGCACCAGCCCCAGGCTCTGCCCGTCGCGCTGCAACAGGATCGCCTGCATCATGGCGCCGGCCGCCGGATCGAGATGCTCGAGTGCGGCGTCGAAAGCCTGTTCCGCCGCCGGCTCCAGTTCGCCGGATACGGCCTGAACCTGCATGAACTCAGCGCTAGCGGCTTCTTCAACCACCAACCGGCCATCACGGATCCTGGCGCCCAGCGCCGGGTGCGCCGCGCGCAGCTGGTCCAACGCATCACGCAGCTGTTCCGGCTGCAGCTCGGCAGGCACGCGCAGGAAAACGCCGTGCGCAAAGCGGCGATGCATATCGCCCGTTTCGGCGAACCAGTGCAGGATCGGCAGCCCGTCGATCGGGCCTTGCTGCACGCTGCGTGAGGCCTGAGAGTCTACGGCCAGCGGCTGCATCGCCTGCGCCATGCGCGCGGGGGTGTGCAGCGCGAAGATCTCGCGCGGCCGCAGCAGATAACCGTTGCGCCGCAGGGCGGTGCCCAGCCCCATCGCCGAGATGCTGTCGCCGCCGAGCGCAAAGAAATCGTCGTCGGCGCCGACGCGCTCCATCCCCAATAAGTTGGCCATCGCGCGGCAAATCAGCCTTTCCTGCTCGGTGGCCGGTTCGCGAATGCTTTGCGCCAGCGTCTCCTGCGGTTTGGGCAGCGCCTGGCGGTCAATCTTGCCGTTGACGTTGAGCGGCAGCTCCGGCATCACCACCAGGATCGCCGGCACCATATAATCCGGCAGACGCTGCGCCAGCTGGCCCAGCAGCTCGTTTTGCAGCGCCGGCGAGGCGCGGCGCGCGTCATCCTGTACCGAGCAGTAGCCGATCAGGCGATAGGTGGCGCCGATCGGCTCGGCGATCACCACCGCACGCCCCACGTCCGGCAAGGCGGCCAAGGCGCTTTCCACCTCACCCAGCTCGACGCGGAAGCCGCGCACCTTGATTTGGTGATCGGTCCGGCCAATGAACACCAACTGGCCCTCCGCGCTCCAGCGCATCAGATCGCCGCTGCGGTACATCACCTCGCCTTCGGCGAACGGGTTGGCGACAAAGCGCGCCGCCGTCAGATCCGGGCGCCGCAGGTAACCGCGTGCAATGCCTTTGCCGGAAATGTACAGCTCGCCCGCCGCGCCGATCGGCACCGGCTGCAGGCGGCTGTCGAGCAGCCAAACTGAGGTATTGGCGAGGGGACGGCCGATCACCGGCTGGTCTGCGGCCGTCACCGGCGCGCCGAGGGTATCGACGGTGTATTCGGATGGGCCGTAATAGTTGTGGATCTCCACCTCCGGATGCTGCTGCATCAGGTTCCACAGCGTCGGCGTCGCCGCCTCGCCGCCGATCATCACGAACGACGGCAGCGGAAACTGCCCCTTCAGCAGGCCGCAGTCCACCAGTTGCGAGAAGAACGACGGCGTGATGTCCAGCAGATCGATCGGCGTCTGTTGGGTTTGTTCCAGCAGCGCCCAGGGGTCGCGGCGCAGCTCCTCATCGAAGATAACCAGTTCGCTGCCCATCATCATGCAGAACAGCGGTTCCCAGGAGGAGTCGAAAGAAAACGAGGCGGTATGGCCGGCGCGCAAGCGGCGCGCGTGGCGAGCCTGGAATTTTTCGATCGCCGGGCCGAACAGAGAGGCCTGGTGCGACAGGAACAGGTTCAGCAGCCCGCGGTGGGTGGACATGACGCCCTTGGGTTTGCCGGTCGAGCCGGAGGTGTAAATCATGTAGGCGAGATGCGCCTCGCTCAGCGGCACGCGCCGCTCGGCATCCGTTATCGGCGTGCCCTCGGCGGCCGCGCAGCGCGCCAGGCACGGGGCGTCGTCCAGGCACAATACCTGCGGCAGATCCGGCATGTTGGCCCGCGTGGCGCGATGGGTCAGCAACATCACCGGCCGCGCGTCGTCGCACATCAGCACCAAACGTTCACGCGGATAGTCCAGATCGAGTGGCATATAGGCTGCGCCGCTGGCCAGCACGCCGAACAGCGCGACCAGCGTGTCCACCGAGCGCGGAATGCCGATGGCGACCACGTCTTCGGCGCCGATGCCGCTTTCGATCAGCACTCGCCCCAGCTGCATCACCCGTTCGGAAAGCTGCCGGTAGCTGAGGCGCACGTCGCCGCAGGCCACCGCCAACGCCTCGGGCTGGCGCTCAACCTGGCGCTGGAACGCATCCATGATCGAGACCATGCCCGCCGGCGGCGCCAGCTCTGCGCCACGCCCCCAGGCCGCGAGTTGACGCAGCTCCCCTTCGCCGATCAACGCCAGTTGACCGTGCGGTTGATGCGGCTGCCGCGCCAGCTGCTGCAGCCAATGGCCGATGCGCTCCGCGTGATGATGCAAGGTGCACGGCGAGTATTTGGCCGGGTTGGCGACCAAAGACAGCGTCAGCACGCCGCTTCGAAAACCGATCTCAAACTCCAGATCGTCGACCGGCCCCATCGCCAGCGTATGGGTGACGGCCGCCTGACCGTCGAACGACAAGGCGCCGTGGTAAACCTTGACGTTGACCACCGGGCCATACAGTTCCTGATGGCCGCCGACCAGGCCGAGATCGCGTTTGATCTGCTCCGCCTCATAGCGTTGATGGCGACGCGCCTGCTTGATCTCCGCCACGGTGGCCTGGCAGACGTCCGCCAGCGACAGATCCGGCGTCACGTTCAGCAGCAGCGGCAGCACGTTGACCACCGGGCCGACCGCCGCCAGCGCCTGCGACCCCATCCGGCGCATGAAAGGAAAACCGATTGAGAAGCGGGTTTCGCCGCTCATGCGCGCCAGATACATCGCCAGCGCCGCCGTGACGATATCGGCCGGTTGCAGCGACTGCAGCGCATCATCGCGCCGCGCTTCGTCAAACAGCGATTCAGGCAGTACCAGCGCCTGTTTGAGCGGCCGGGCGCCCGGTTCAACCTCCCGGTTTTCCGTCGATAACGACAGCGGCGACGGCAAATCGCGCAGATGCTGGCGCCAGAATTCGGCCGCCCGCTCACGTGCGGGCGACGTTTGCCATTGCTGAAACTCTTCCACCACCTTGCCGAACGGGGTAAACGGCGAGGCCGCCGGCGCCAGCCCGTGGCGCAGCGCGCGATAGAGATCGGCGATCCGGCGGGTGATGGCTTCGAAGCTGAAGCCGTCCAGGGTCAGATGATGAAAGCGCTGGTACCAGAACCAGCGATCGGCGCTGACGCGGATCACCACATGGCGATAAAGCGGCCGCTCGCCGTCTGCCGGCAGTTCCTGCGCCAGATCGTCGTTCATCAGCGCCAGCGCCGCCTGTTCGGCGTCCGGCCGTGCGCTGAAATCGAGCCACTCCGGCGCCTGCACGCGTGCGGGGTCGGCTATCAGCGGCAAACGCTGCACCGGCTGGCCGTCCTGCGCCTCAAAGAATCGCGCCTGAACCGTATCCGCTTCGGCCAGCCCTTGACGGATGGCGCGCTCCAGCGCCGAACGATCGATAGCGCCGTGCAGTTCGGTGTAGTGCGCCACGGCGAAGCCGTTGCGGCGCAGCGCGATTTGGTCGGCGATCCAGATCCCCGGTTGCGCTGCAACCAGCGGATACTCCCGATACTCGACCTGAGTATCCGGCAAAGAAAGCGTTTCTGACATGGTGTCTGTCCTTTTCCTCAAACGGAATGTATCGATGTGGCTGCCTGGCGCTTAACGCGCCGCATCCGCCGCTTTCAGCGCCGCCGGCCGCATGTCCTGCCAGTGCGTTTCGATGTAGTCGATGCATTCGCCGCGCGACGCTGGCCCCATCAGCACGCGCCACCCCTGCGGCGTCTCGGCAAACTGCGGCCACAGCGAATACTGCTGCTGCGCGTTGACCAAAACGGTGAAACGGAGGCTTTCGTCATCGAACGGGTTTTGTTGTTCCTGAGTCATTTGCATTACCTGTCTGTCAAAATGTGTGGGTTATTCCATCGCGGAAAGCAGCTGGCGCACGCCGTCCACCAGGCCGCCGCGCCAGCAGAGCGCATCGTGCCCGCCGGAAAACACGCGGTATTCGGCGCGGTGCCCCGCCGCCGTCAGCGCCTGGTGCATCTGGCGATTAACGAATTCGATGTCCGCCTCCCGATCGCCGGCTTGCTGAATCACGGTGAGCGTGGGCGCCGCCGCGTCGCGTTGCCGAACCTGGCGTATCAGCCAGCCTTCCTCCAGTTCGTGGCGTTTTTCGAACTGGGTAACGAATTGCACCGTGGGCCACCAGAAGGAGCCGGACTGGCTCAGCACGCGGCCGAAGCGTTCCGGCCAGTGCACACCGGCATATAACGCCGCCAGCCCGCCGTAGCTTTGGCCGGCGACGACGGTGCGCGCCCCTTCCTCACTGAACGCTTCGCGCTTCTGCGCCTGCGGCAGCAGCTCTTCGATGATTGCCTGCCAGAAGGCGGCGTTGCAGGGCAGCTCGTTTTCCCGGTGTTCACCGTCGATCGCATCGATCAGCAGCCAGCACGCGGGCGGCAGCCACCCTTTTGCAGTTTCGTGCTCGATCACCGGCAACAGCGCGTGCCTTTCGATCCAGTTTTGGCCATCGAGCAATAGCACCAACGGGCGGTTCGCTTTCACCGCCGCGTCGCCGCTGGCATACAGCCAAACGCGCCGCTGGTTATCCAGACGTTCGCTGCGCCACTGAAAAAGCTGTAGCCGCGCCTCGTCCAATCGCCGATCGGCGGCCTGCCAGGCGCTTTGGTCGTCGGCATCCGGCCCTTGCGCCAGGGAAACCGGGCGCGGGCGATGCGAAGGCCCCAGCGAAAGGCGATTCAGCGGATCGGCGATCGCCAGCGGGAACAGCGATACCCACCAGGCGCGCTGCTGGCGATCGCGCAACGTGTCGTCGCCGCTGAAGACGGGGGGAAGATCTCGCTTTGTGATGGGGATCAGGCTGTAGCTGCCGCGCCAGCGGCGATCGATAACGGCGGCGCCGTACCAAACGTCGGTGCCGGGGAGCCTGGTCAGGCTGCTGGGGGACGTGCTGTGATGATCGGTAATGCCGTTGATATCGGCGTAAACGCGGCATATCGGCGAGTGCCGTTCATCGCCGGCGGGATCGCGCCACAGCCAGGTCATTTTGACGTGGCTGTCATCGTGCGGCTCGACGATGGGCGAGCCTTGTGAGGCGACTTTCTGCCACCACGCGGGCTGCCCTGCCGCCTCTTCACGCAGCCATTGCGCCGCCAATCCCTCATGACCGTTTTCTGGCCTCTTTTCCGGCAAAAACTCCATAGCGCCCCTTACATAACATGAGTGATTTTTACAAAACCTGACAATCGTATTGATACTCATTATCATTTTCAATACTATTTGTCGGATTTTTACCGTCGTGCACACACGGCGTTTCCGCGTCGACGGGTGAAGAGCGCTTGTCGGCATTTCGGGGTTTATCAGGGTGGCATGACACACGAAAGCAGGTATGCAGGAGAGATAATGAAGATTAAAAACAAAGGGATAGAAAACGCGAACGCGGAGGCGATGTCCGCCAAGCGTCTGTTGCTAGGATCGGCGCTGGCCTTACTGCCCTTCGCGCCACACGTGTCCGCCGCCGCGGACGAGACGATTCTGGTGACCGCCGACGCGCAAAACAGCGTGACCGCCCCGGTCAAAGGGATCGTCGCCAAAGAGAGCGCCGCCGGCACCAAGACCGCCGCCTCTCTGCGTAAAACGCCGCAGTCCATCTCGGTGGTCACGCGCGAGCAGATGAACGACCAGGAGCCGGCGTCGGTCGCCGACGCGCTGAACTACACCAGCGGGGTAATCACCACCTACCGCGGCAACTCCAACCGCAATGACGAAGTGATCAGCCGCGGCTTCCGCTATGCGCCCAAGCTGCTCGACGGCCTGCACTTTGGCCTTTCGAGCCAAAACGGCGGCGCCGGGCAGATCGATCCCTGGCTGCTGGAGCGCGTGGAGATGGTGCACGGCCCGGCCGGCGTGTTGTACGGCCAGGTCAGCCCCGGCGGCGTGGTGGTGATGACCAGCAAGCGCCCCACCGCCCAAAGCATTCACGAAGTCAAATTCAGCACCGGCAACCGCCATCTGGCGGAAACGGCGTTCGATTTCGGCGGCAAGCTCAACGACGACAATACCCTGTTCTACCGCCTGAACGGCATCGCCAGAACCGAACATGAGTTTGTCAAAGACAGCAAGCAGCAACGGGTGGCCATCGCGCCGGCCTTCACCTGGCTGCCGAACGAAGACACCAGCTTTACGCTGCTGACCAGCTACCAGAACGATCCGAAAGCCGGATCGCGCAACTTCCTGCCGCGCGCCGGCACGCTGTTCCCGACCAGCGCGGGCTATGTGCCCTACGACTTCAACATCAGCGAACCCAGCTTCAACAAGTCGCGGCGCGAGCAGGCGTCGATCGGCTACAGCCTCGAGCATAACTTCAGCGATGCGCTGTCGTTCACCCAGAACCTGCGCTTCACCCACCGCGATGAAGACTATAAATATCTGGTTTATAACGTAAACTCGAAGGTCAACGACCACACCGTCACCCGCATGGCGCAGCATGAAACGCAGATGACCAACGAGTTTGGCGTGGATAACCAGCTGAAGGGGTTGTTCGACACCGGCGAGGTGAAGCACACGGTGCTGGGCGGGCTGGATTACCGCTACAGCCATATCGATTCGAAGATGTATCGCGATCGCGGCAACGACTATCCGATCGACTGGGCCAACCCGGTTCGCCCCAGCATCGATGGCAGCACGCTGGCGCTGGCTTCCAGCGACTTGAAGACGCTGAATCAGGTCGGGGTGTATCTGCAGGACCAGCTGGAGTGGAATAACTGGAACCTGCTGCTGTCCGGCCGTCAGGACTGGTCGCAGGTCAACACCCGCGATCGCACCAGCGGCGGTAAAGAGCAGACCTACAACGATGCCCAGTTTACCGGCCGCGCGGGCCTGCTTTACGCCTTCGACAACGGCATTTCACCGTATGTCAGCTACAGCACCTCGTTCGATCCTAACCTGTACCCGAGCGCGCCGGGCGCCGATCCGCTCAAGCCGACCACCGGCAAACAAACCGAGGTGGGCGTGAAGTACCAGATCCCGGGCGGCAACACCCTGCTGACCCTCTCCTGGTTCGACATTACCCAGCGCAATGTGGCGTCCTATAACCGCCTCACCTCCGCCTACGAGCAGATCGGCGAGGTGAAATCCAAAGGGATTGAGGCGGAAGTGCACGCTCAGCCAACGCCAGAGATCAAGCTGACCGCCGCCTATACCTACACCGACGTGGTGACCAAAGACTCCAACTCGGCGGACGAAATCGGCCACAGCCCGGCGGGCATCCCGCGCCACGCGGCGTCCGCCTGGGGCAGCTACAGCTTCCTGAGCGGCGCGCTGAACGGCCTGACCGTCGGCAGCGGCGTGCGTTACATCGGCGATGCGCCGGCCGACGCCATCGGCCAGTACGATGTGCCGCACTACACGCTGTACGACGCAATGGTGAAATATGACCTCGGCCAGGCCTCGTCGGCGCTGCGCGGTGCAGCGCTTCAGCTCAACGTACAGAACCTGACGGACAAGAAATACGTTTCATCCTGCAGCGGCGAGTACGCCTGCTTCTACGGCAGCGGCCGCAGCATCATCGCTTCGGTCAACTACCGCTGGTAACAAAAATGGGCGGCCAGCGCCGCCCATTTCTTCCGCCTTTCCCGCCGCCTTTACTCCTGCTTCAGTTCCCGCAAATGCTTGTACACCGTGGCGCGCCCCATCGACAGCACGTTGGCGATGTAGTCGGCGGCGCTTTTGGCCTTGAACGCCCCCTGATGATAGAGATCGCTGACCAGCCGCCGTTTCTGTTCGCGGCTCAGCGCACCGAGCGCGGCGTTTTCGCGCCGCAGCCAGTCGTGCAGGAAGGTGTTGATCTTCTCCTGCCAGTCATCTTTGAACAGCGCTTGCGGCTGCGGCTGCAGCCGGGTGACCGACAGGAACATGTCCAGCGCGTTGCGGGCGTCCTCGAACATCGCGGTGCTCAGGTTGATGCACAGCAGATAGCTGGGCTTGCCCTGCTCGTCGCGCGCGGCGATGCTCACCGAGCGCATCTTTTTGCCGTCCCAGTTCAGCTTCTCATAGGGGCCGGTCACGCCGGCGCCGCCGGCGAGCTCGAAGTCGTCCAGCCCGGCGTCGTCACCCGGTTTGCGCTTCGACAGGTTGTTCGCCAGATAAGCAATCTTGTTGGTGGCCAGATCGTGGATCACCACTTCCGCATTCGGGAAAAACAGCGCCGCGATGCCGTCGGCGACCGAGCGCAAAAGTTCGAGTTGAGAAGAAGAGTTCGGCACGCTGGGGTGTCTCCGTATAGCCCGGTTTGGTTTGCTGTTCAGCCGCTTAGCATACCGCAGTTGCCGCCGCTTGCCGAGCGGATGGCGTTTGCGCCCCCTGCGCCGACGGCGGCGCTGCAAACGCCCTTAGTGTTCACACCCGGGATCAGAATTGGCCATTGCCGGTCGTCGGAAAAATACCTCCCGCCAGGCGAAAGAGGAAAGGGAAATATTTAAAGTCACTTTATTCACATGCCGTTTTGTTATTTAAAAGCCGCACCTTTTCCAATGACATTAATCCACACCCCCTTTATTGAATTATTCACTTCATGCCGATCGCGAATTGATTAGCGGACTCCTTTATCCAAGAAAAATCCCATTAAAATCATCAGCTTTTGCATAAATAAAAAAGCTAATTCGGACTATTCCTAACTATTTCCTTCTGGCATCGAGAATAAATTTAACTTGCAGTACTGCAATAAGGATGCAGCTTAATTTGAGTTGTATAAGCAATTTAATTTAAAGGACTTTTACTATGAACCATGAATCCAGGGCGGACTGTTCCGCCAACGGCTACATTATTGAAGTTTCAAGTTTTAAACTGCCGGCCTCACTCAGCCCTGAAGCGTTTGCCGTATTGGACAAGCGTGTAGAAGAGGAATTTATCTCAAACCAGAACGGGTTCATTTCGCGTGACTCAGGCATCAGCGTAGACAATGAACCTCGCTGGGTGAACATTGTAAAATGGGAGACGCTGTTGGATGCGGATGAAAACATCTACCAATTTACGCGGGCTTCCGCGCCGGCGTCCGTCAAAGAATATCTGGCGAGTATCGGCGCTGAGCCGGTGGAATTAAAACGCTATCAGCATACCGGCGCGTAATGCGTGCCGGATGACCACGCCACGGCGGCGCGGTCTTCTTTAGCGCTGATTGGCAAAACCTGAACGGGTGGCCGCTCGCGGTCACCCGTCCGTTTCAGGTGAGCACATTTATCAGACCCTGCCTCGACGGCCGCAACACATTAAAACAGCCTCGGATTAGGCTTCTCTTTGCACGATAAAAACACGGCCGCAGACGGCGTTTTAACAGGATTTTAACGCTGCCGAGGGGAAACGCCATTGTCAACATAGCAGTTAAATAAAATGAAACTTTTTGATCACATTCAAGCTTCTGAAAAATAGATAAAAAGGGTTTTTATGCGCTTTATATGCATAAAGTATACGTGCACATGCTCAGCGTCGATGAAAAGTAATTAACTATTCATTTGCCGCCCTGCAGGCGGCGAAAAACCGTCCGCTGGCCCGATGAGAGGGGGGCTAACAACCGGCATAATTAGTGGTAAATTTAGCGTCGCAAAGTGTTATGCGCTTGCTAATCCACGGTTAAACGAAATAAATACCTCTAATATATAAAGGTTGGTTATGGAAAAGCTATCCTACGCTTCAGACAGCAGCACCACCGCTTGGGCTACATATCTGCAACAAATCGATCGCGTCGCCCCTTACCTCGGCGAGCTGTCACGCTGGGTTGATACGCTGCGTCACCCTAAGCGCGCTTTGATTGTCGATATCCCGCTGCAGATGGACGATGGCACCATCCGTCACTTCGAAGGTTTCCGCGTACAGCACAACCTGTCGCGTGGGCCGGGCAAAGGCGGTATCCGCTTCCACCCTGACGTCGATCTGAACGAAGTGATGGCCCTGTCCGCCTGGATGACCATCAAGTGTGCCGCGGTCAACCTGCCGTACGGCGGCGCCAAGGGCGGCATCCGCGTCGACCCGTTCAAACTGTCTGAAGGTGAACTGGAGCGACTGACCCGCCGCTACACCAGCGAAATCGGCTTCATCATCGGGCCACAGAAAGACATTCCTGCGCCGGACGTCGGCACCAACGCCAAAGTAATGGCCTGGATGATGGACACCTACTCCATGAACCACGGCACCACCATCACCGGCGTGGTCACCGGCAAACCAATCCACCTCGGCGGCTCCCTGGGCCGTGAGAAAGCGACCGGCCGCGGCGTGTTCGTCACCGGCAGCGAAGTGGCCAAGCGTCTGGGCGTGCAGATCGAAGGCGCCAAAGTGGCGGTACAAGGCTTCGGTAACGTGGGCAGCGAAGCGGCTCGCCTGTTCGTTGGCGTCGGCGCGCGCGTCGTCACCATCCAGGACCACTCCGCCACCCTGTTCAACGCCAACGGCATCGACCTGACCGCGCTGACCGAATACCAGGCCAAGCACAAGCAGATCGCCGGCTTCCCTGGCGCCAGCGAGATCGAAAGCGAAGCGTTCTGGTCGGTCGACATGGACATCCTGATCCCTGCGGCGCTGGAAGGCCAAATCACCCGTCAGCGCGCCGAAATCCTCAGCGCCAAGCTGGTGCTGGAAGGCGCTAACGGCCCAACCTTCCCAGAAGCGGACGACATTCTGCGTTCCCGTAACATCACCGTGGTCCCGGACGTTATCTGTAACGCCGGCGGCGTAACGGTCAGTTACTTCGAGTGGGTGCAGGACATGGCGAGCTACTTCTGGAGCGAGTCCGAGATCAACGAGCGTATGGACAAGATCATGACCGACGCCATGGTCCACGTCTGGAACAAGGCGGCCGAGAAAGAGTGCAGCCTGCGCACCGCGGCTTACATCGTGGCCTGTGAGCGCATCCTGACCGCACGTAAAGAGCGCGGCATCTACCCAGGTTGATGCCCGTATCCCGGCCTGCCCCGGCAGGCCGGATTTTCCTCAGCGCAAACAGCGCTTCAACACCTTACCGGTACTGGTCATCGGCAAACGCTCGACGAACTCGACGATACGCGGATACTTGTACGCCGCCAGCCGCTCCCGGCTCCAGGCAATCAGCGTTTCCTCCTCGATCGGCTCTTCCGTCTCTTTCAACACCACCACCGCTTTGATCTCTTCGCCCAGCGACGGATGCTCGACGCCGATCACCGCCACCAACGACACCGCCGGATGGCGAATCAGCGCCTCTTCAATCTCGCGCGGATAGACGTTGAATCCGCCGCGGATGATCATGTCCTTGGCCCGATCGACGATGAAATAGAAGCCGTCGGCGTCGCGGCGCGCCAGGTCACCGGTGCGGAACCAGCCGTTTTCCAGCACCTCCGCCGTCGCCTCAGGGCGGTTCAGATAGCCTTTCATGATGTTGTAACCGCGCACCGCGATCTCCCCGACCTGGTCGATGCCGTCGACCGGCTGCCCGGTGGCGTCGAGCAGGCGCACCTCCACGCCCCAGATCGGTTGGCCGATGGAGCCGGGTTTGGTTACCCGATGGGGATGGTTAAAGGTGGCGACCGGGCTGGTCTCCGACAGCCCATACCCTTCGAGAATGTTGACGCCGAAGCGGCGCGAGAAATCCTCCAGGATCTGCACCGGCAGGCTGGCGCCGCCGGACACCGCCATACGCAGCGTGCTACGCAAGCTTTCGATATCCGTGTGCTCATCCAGCGCATTCAACAGCGCCCAATACATGGTCGGCACCCCGGCGAAGAAGGTGATGCCGTGCCGTTGCATCAGCGCGATGGCCTGCGCGGCGTCGAAGCGCTCGACCAGCACCAGAGTGGCGGCGGAAGCGAACCCGGCGTTCATCTGCACCGTCGAACCAAAAGTATGAAACAGCGGCAAGGTCACCAGGTGACGATCGGGGGCCGTCTCCGAACCGTCGAACAGCCGTACCGATCCCAAGGCGTTGAGCACCAGATTGGCGTGAGTCAACTCCGCCCCTTTGGCGCGGCCGGTGGTGCCGCTGGTATACAGCACCACCGCGGTGTCGCTTTCGAGCGTCGTCGCCGAAGCGAATTCGGTAGCCTGTTCGGCTATTGCCGCGCTGAAACGCTCCCCCTCGAGCGGCAACCGATCGCCGATGATAAACACCTCACGGCACTGCTCCGCCTTCGCCGCCGCCCGCAGCGCTTCCTCCCCCAGCGGCAGGCCGCTGCTGCCCTCGAAACAAAACAGCGCCACCGCCGCCGAATCCGCCAGGTAATAGTCGAACTCTGCGCTTTTAAGCAGAATATTCAGCGGCACCACCACCGCGCCGCTTTTGAGAATGCCGTAATAGATAGCCGGAAACTCTGGCCGGTTCGGGCAGGCCAGCGCCACCCGTTCACCGGGCCGCACGCCGCGCGCGGCCAACAAATTCGCCACCCGATTGGCCATGTCGTTAAGCGCCCGATAGCTGAGCGGGTTGTCGTCCTGTATCACCGCCGGCCGCTCCGGCCAGGTGCGCGCACTCTCTTCAAGCAAGGTAGCCAGATTCAGCATCGGGGATCCTCCCTGGGGTTGAGCGGCGAGAAAAGCGCCGCAGTATCACGAGTATAGATAGGCGCTTTGCGGTTCGCATTCCCAGGGGCGCTGGGCTATACCTTAGGCAATCCCTATCCCGCAGGAGTTGTGATCATGAGCAAGAAAAAGATCCTGATGCTGGTCGGCGACTACGCCGAAGATTACGAAACCATGGTGCCGTTTCAGGCATTGCAGATGATCGGCCATTGGGTGGACGCCGTGTGCCCCGGCAAAGCCGTCGGCGATTATATCCAGACCGCAATTCACGACTTTGACGGGGCGCAGACCTACAGCGAGAAACCCGGCCACCGTTTTACCTTAAATGCCGACTTCGCCACCGCCAAGGAAGAGCACTACGATGCGCTCTTGATCCCCGGCGGCCGGGCGCCGGAATACCTGCGTCTGAACCCCGACGTGATCGCGCTGGTGCAGGCGTTTGACGCCGCGAAAAAACCGATCGCCGCCGTTTGCCACGGCCCGCAGCTGCTGGCGGCGGCCGGGGTGTTGAAAGGCCGCACCTGCAGCGCCTACCCGGCCTGCGCGCCGGAAGTGCGGCTGGGCGGCGGGCATTATGCGGAGATCGGCATCGATCAGGCGCACGTCGACGGCAATCTGGTCACCGCCCCGGCCTGGCCGGCGCATCCGCAGTGGCTGGCGAAGTTCGCCGAGGTGTTGGAGCAGTAACGCAGCGCTAGCGGAGCTGTTCGATCAGGAAGTGGATGTCGTACAGCCAGCGCTTGGCGCGCGCGGAACGCACCAGCATCGACACGCACAGCGGCCGGGGATGCTCTTTGCACGCGGAGGGGGAAAACCAGCGCCCGGTGTTGGTCGGCGGCTGGAAATACAGTTCGTGGTTGTAGTTGCCGCTGTCGACGCCGAAGGTATCGAAGTAGCGGCGCATCAGCGTATTGGAATCGCTGAACGACAGGTTGAGCGCGGTGTTGATCTCGGTTTCCGGGGTGATGGCCACGCCCTTCTTCAGCCGCCCTGATGCGTTGAAGGCGGCGATAAGCGCGATGACCTGTTGCTGAATGTCTTCTGCCATGACAACCTCGAGCCGGTATGAATAAAAGATGAATGCGGTTCTCTGTCTGACTCTGCTCACCGCGGCGAGTTCTGGCCGCCGGCCGGGTTTTCTGTTTCTTTACACTTTCCATAAAAAAACCGCGCGCAGCCAAATGCCTGGCGCGCGCGGTCGACGGTTAGCGGCTGAGCGTCGTCTGGTCGGCGATGACGCCATCCCCCTGCCGCTCGGCGGTAACGCCGCCGCCCAACACTTTATACAGGGTGGCCTGATTGTCGTACGCGGTCTGCTGCGCGGCGATCAGCGCCTGTTGCGCCGTGTACAGCGTGCGCTGCGCGTCCAGCAGCGTCAGGTAGCTGTCCACGCCCTGGCGGTAACGCAGCTCGGCCAGGCGATAATATTGTTGCGCCGCCGCCACATAGCCGGTTTGCGCCGCCAGCTGTTCCTTCAGCGTGGCTTTGCGCGCCAGCGCGTCGGCGGTTTCCTGAAATGCCGTCTGCACCGCTTTCTCATAGGTGGCGACATACAGGTCTTTCTGCGCCTGGGTGTAGTTGAGCTGAGCCGTGTTATAGCCGCCGCTGAAGATCGGCAGGCTGATGCTCGGTGCGAACGACCAGACGCCGGCGCCGTGGCTGAACAACGAGGAGAGTTCACCGCTGCCCACGCCGCCGCTGGCGGTCAGGCTGATCGACGGGAAGAACGCCGCCCGCGCCGAGCCGATATTGGCGTTGGCGGATTTCAGGTTATGCTCGGCCTGCAGCACGTCCGGCCGCTTCAGCAACACTTGCGAAGAGACGCCGGCCGGCAGATCGCGCATGATCCCGCCCAGCGCCTCGATACCGCTCGGCAGCAGGTTTTCCGGCACGCTTTGCCCTACCGCCAAATCCAGCGCGTTTTTCGCCTGCGCGGCGCTGGTGGCGTAGCTGGCGGCGTCCGATCGCGCCTGCTGATAGACGGTTTCCGCCGACGCCACGTCAACCAGCGACGCAATCCCGTGCTGCTGATTGTTGCGCGTGACGTCCAGCGACCGTTTGGCGCTCGCCATCGTCTGCTGCGCCACCGCCAGATTGCTGCGCTCGGCCGCCACCGCCACCCAGTCGGTGACGATATCGGCGATCAGCGTCAGACGGGTGCTTTTCGCCGCCTCCGAGTTCGCCAGATAGGTTTCGAACGCCGCGCGCGACAGGCTGGCGTTCTTGCCGAACAGATCCCACTCGAATGCGCTGACGCCGGCCGCGGCTTCGTAGCTTTGGCTCAGCGCGGTGGCGTTGCCGCTGCCGGTCAGCGCCCGCCCGCGGCTGCCGTCGGCGGTGGCATTGATTGTCGGGAACAGCGCCGAGCGCTGCTCGCCGTACAGGGCGCGCGCCGACGCGATATTGGCGATCGCCTCGTGCAGATCGCGGCTGCTGTTCAGCCCCAGCGCCACCACCTGGCGCAGCCGGGCGTCCTGGACATAGTCACGCCAGGCGACGTCCGGGTAGCTCAGCGCCTGGTTGCCGCCGGCCTCGCCCTGCGGCAGGTTGGCGGGCACCGGCGCCGCCGGGCGCTGGTAGTGCGGATCCAGCGACAGACAGCCGGTCAGCAGCAGCGGTAAAGTTAACATCATGACTCGTTGCAACACGTTATTCTCCTGCCTGTGACGGCGGGTTGGCGGGCCGACGGGTAAACATGCGGCGCACCAACACATAAAACAGCGGGACGAAAAAGATGGCCAATGCGGTGGCGGTGATGGTGCCGCCGATGATGCCGGTACCGATGGCGATGCGGCTGTTGGCGCCGGCGCCGCTGGATACCGCCAGCGGCAGCACCCCGGCGGTAAACGCCAGCGAGGTCATCAGGATCGGCCGCAGGCGCATGCGCGCCGCGTGGACCGCCGCGGCAATCAGCGTTTCACCCCGCTGATGCATCTCCTCGGCGAACTCGACGATCAGAATGGCGTTCTTCGCCGACAGGCCGATGATGGTGAGCAGCGCCACCTGGAAGTAGATGTCGTTTTCCAGCCCGCGTAGCGTGATCGCCAGCAGCGATCCCACCACGCCCATCGGCACCACCAACATCACCGCGAACGGAATCGACCAGCTCTCATACAGCGCCGCCAGGCACAGGAACACCACGATGAGCGAAATGGCGTACAGCGACGACGCCTGGCCGCTGGTCAGCCGCTCCTGATAGGACAGCCCGCTCCAGGAATAGCTGCTGCCGGCGGAGAATGTTGCCGCCAGTTTCTCCATCTCGCTCATCGCCGTACCGGAGCTGACGCCAGCGGCGCCCTGCCCGGTGATCTCGAACGACGACAGCCCGTTATAGCGCGACAGATTTTCCGGCCCGTAGATCCAGTGCGAAGACGCAAAGGCGGAGAACGGCGTCATGCTGCTGGCGCCCGACGCGTTGGTGCCGCGCACAAACCAGCGGTCGAGATCTTCCGGCTTGGCGCGGTACTGCACATCGCCCTGCATATAGACTTTTTTCACCCGGTTGCGATCGATAAAGTCGTTGATATAGGTGCTGCCGAACGCGCTGCTGAGGGTGCTGTTGACGTCGGCGGCGCTCAGGCCGAGCGCCTGCAGCTTGCCGTTGTCGATCTCCACCTGCAGCTGCGGGGTGTCCGGTAAGGTGTTGGCGCGCACCGCCAGCAGTGCCGGGTTGTTGCCGGCGGCGGCAACGATCTGGTCGCGCATCGCCTGCAGCTCGGCGCGGGTGGTCGCCCCTTTGGCCTGTAGCTCGAAGGTGAAGCCGTCGGACTGGCCGAAACCGTCGATCGCCGGTGGGCTCATGGAGAAGACCTGGGCGTCGCGCAGCGAGGCGAAGTGCGCCATGGCGCGTTTGGCGATGGCGTCGGCGGTGTTCGCGCTGCCGCTGCGCTGGCTCCAGTCTTTGAGGCTGACGAACGCCATGCCGGCGTTTTGCCCGCTGCCGCTGAAGCCGAAACCGTTGATGGTGAAAATGGTGCTGACGTTGGCCTTTTCCTGGTCGAGGAAATAGGCGGTCACCGCCTCGCTCACCGCCGAGGTGCGCGCGTTGGTGGCGCCTGCCGGCAAGGTGTACTGCACCATCACCGTGCCCTGATCCTCGTTGGGCAGAAAGCCGGTCGGCAAGCGCAGGTACATCACGGCCGCGGCGATCAACAGCAGGCCGTACAGCAGCAGATAGCGCGTCGGCCGGTGGATTACCCCACCGACCTTGTCGGCGTACTTCTCCTGCAGCCGGTCATAGCCGCGGTTGAATTTGCCCAGCAAGCCCTTGTCGGTCTGCGCGTCGTGCGCGGGCTTCAGCAACGTGGCGCACAATGCCGGCGCCAGCGTCAACGCCAGCACCACCGACAGCACCATCGAGGAGACGACGGTGATCGAAAATTGGCGATAGATCACCCCGGTGGAGCCGCCGAAGAACGCCATCGGCAGAAATACCGCCGACAGCACCAGCGCGATGCCGACCAATGCGCCGGTGATTTCGCGCATCGATTTCTCCGTCGCCTCGCGCGGCGGCAGCTTATCCTCCCGCATCACGCGTTCGACGTTTTCCACCACCACGATGGCGTCGTCCACCAACAACCCGATCGCCAACACCATGCCGAACAGCGTCAGGGTATTGATTGAATAGCCGAACGCCGCCAGCACGCCGAAGGTGCCCAGCAACACTACCGGCACGGTGATGGTCGGGATCAGCGTGGTGCGCAGGTTTTGCAGGAACACGAACATCACCACCACCACTAACGCCACCGCTTCGAACAGCGTTTTCACCACCTCCTCGATCGAGATATTGATAAAGTCGGTGCTGTCTTTCGGGTAGGCCACCTTGTAGCCCTGCGGCATCGCACTTTGGTATTCCGCCACCTTGGCCTTCACCAGCTTGGCGGTGTTGAGGGCGTTGGCGCCCGCCGCCAGCTTGACCGCGATCCCCGCCGCCGGGTGGCCGTTGAGGTGTGCGCTGGCGGAGTAGTCCTCGTTGCCCAGCTCAATTCGCGCCACGTCGCCCAGCCGCACCAGCGCGCCGCTGCTGTCGCTTTTCAGGATGATATTGCGAAACTGTTCCGGCGTTTGCAGCCGCGACTGCGCCTTTACCGTGGCGGTCAGCTGCTGATCGGCGGCGGCCGGCAGATCGCCTACCTTGCCGGCGGACACCTGGGTGTTTTGCGCTTCGATCGCCGTCTGCACGTCGGAAGGCATCAACGCATAGCTCGCCAGCTTGGTCGGATCCAGCCAGATACGCATCGCATATTCCGAGCCGAACACCTGCACGTCCCCCACGCCCTCGATGCGCGACAGCGGATCCTGCAGGTTGCTGACCAGATAGTCGGAGATATCGGCCATCGTCGCCTTGTCGCTTTCGTCATACAGCCCGACGATCAGCAGGAAGCTGCTCTGGGATTTCTTGACCGTCACGCCCTGCGCGGTAACCGCGCTCGGCAAACGGCTTTCCGCCTGCTGCACCTTGTTTTGCACCTGCACCTGAGCGATATCCGGATCGGTGCCCTGATCAAAGGTGACGTTGATACTGACCGAGCCGCTGGAGCTGCTGGTCGAAGAAAAATACAGCAGGCCGTCCAGGCCGGTGAGCTGCTGCTCAATCACCTGCGTGACGCTGTTTTCCAGCGTTTCCGCGTCTGCGCCCGGGTAGGTGGCGGAGATGGAAATCTGCGGCGGTGAGACGTCCGGGTACTGCGAAACGGGCAACGAGTTGATCGACATCAGGCCGCACAGCATGATGATGATGGCGATCACCCAGGCGAATACCGGCCGCCGGATAAAGAACTGCGCCATATCACTGCTCCCCGCGTTGGTTTTTGTCGACCGAAACCTCAACCGGCTTCACCGCGGCGCCGATCGTGACCTTGCTGGTGCCTTCGACGATCAGGCGATCGCCTTCGTTCAGCCCGCTGCCGATCAGCCAATTGCTGCCCACCACCCGTTCGGCGCTGACGGTGCGCTGCGCCACTTTGTTCTTTTCGTCCACCACCAACGCGGTGGCTTCCCCTTTGGCGTTGCGGGTTATGCCCTGCTGCGGCGCCAGAATCGCTTTGGGATCGACGCCGTTATCCACCGTGGCGTGGACATACATGCCGGGCAGCAGCTCATGTTCGGGGTTGGGGAACACCGCGCGCAGCGTGACCGAACCGGTGGCTTCGTCCACCGCGACTTCGGTCAGCTCGAGCTTGCCGGCATGGGCATAAGGCGTACCGTCCTCCAGCTTGATGGCGACCGGCGTGACCGCGCCGCGCTGTAACGCCGCCTGCTGGCGCCGCAGTTTAAGCAGCTGGGCGCTGGACTGGGTCAGATCGACATAGATCGGGTCGAGCGCGCGGATGGTGGCTAACGCATCGCTCTGGCTGGCGGTGACCAGCGCGCCCGGCGTCACCGACGAGATGCCGATACGCCCGGCGATCGGCGCCCGCACCTGGGTATAAGCGAGGTTAATGCGCGCCGTCTCCAGCGCCGCCTGATACTGGGCCACCGACGCCACGGCCGCCAGATAGGCGGCTTTGGCATCGTCCGCATCCTGTTGAGAAACGCCGTTCTCTTTCACCAGCGCCGCATAGCGCTGCGATTTGAGCCGGGTGGATTGCACCGTGGCCTGGGCGTTTTTCAGCTGGGCGGCGGCCTGATCGTAGCTGGCCTGATAGCTGGCAGGGTCGATTTGATACAATACCTGCCCGGCCTTGACCTCGGCCCCTTCGGTAAACAGCCGCTGCTTGATAATCCCGTCGACCTGCGGCCGCACGTCGGAGGTCATGGTGGCGTTGACCCGGCCGGTCAGCTCGCTGCTCAGGGTCACTGACTGGCCGCGCAGCGTGACCACGCCGACCTCCTGTTCTGCGCCCGCGCCGGCTGGCGCACCGGCGTTTTGCCCATCGCAGGCGGCCAGCAACAGCGACAGCCCAAGCACCAAAAGCGTTTTCCTCTGCATTGCAATACGATCCTGTTGAGAATGACTATTCTCAATATATCGAATGCCGGAATGCGCTTCTGAAAGGGTTGCGTAAGGATTCGGTAAAAGTTCGTCGGGAAGAACCGGCCGGAGCGGCCGGCGTCGGGATTATTTGTGCCGCAGCGGCACGTCTTTCAAGAGCCAGGTCAGCGCAAAAGCCAACGCCATCACCCCAGCGGCAATTTGATACACCGAATGGATCGCCCCGCCGAAGGCCTGCAGGTAATCCTGCTGCAGCGCCGCCGGCAGATGGTGCACCGCTTCTGCACCGAGCGCGCGCGGCAGCTGCGCGCCTTCCGGCAACAGCGCCGCCAAACGGGTGTGCAGCACCTGCGTGAAAATCGCCCCGAACACCGCTACGCCTATCGAACCGCCGATAGAGCGGAACAGCGTGGCGCTCGAGGTCGCGACCCCCATATGCCGGGGCTCCACGCTGTTCTGCGCCGCCAGGATCATCACTTGCATCACCATGCCCAGCCCCAACCCCAGCAGGCAAATGTACAGGTACAGATGCTGCACCGGCGTGTTATTGGTCAGGGTGCCGAGCAACGTCATCGCCCCTAATGCGCACAGGGTGCCGACGATCGGAAACAGCCGGTATTTACCGCGTTTGCTGATGATCCGGCCGCTGATGATCGAGCTGACCATAATGCCGCCCATCAACGGCAGCAGCTGCATCCCGGCCTGCGATGGCGTCGAGCCTTTCACCACCTGCAGATACAGCGGCAGGAAAGTCACGGAGCCGAACAGCGACATGCCGACGATAAAGCCGATCAGGCCGCACAGCACAAAGGTGCGGTTGCGAAACAGCCCAAGGGGAATGATCGGTTCACCGGCCAGCCGTTCCTCATAGATAAAGCCGCCCAGCGACACCAGGCCAAAGGCCAGAATGCACCACAGCTGGCCGTCCGACCAGGCCATGACCGTGCCGCCCTGGCTGGTGAACAGGATGATGCAGGTGAGCGCCATCGCCAGATAACCGGCGCCGAGGAAGTCGATTTCATGCCGCACTCGATTGACCTGCGACTGAAACACCGCGCCAATCACCAGCAGGGCGAACAGGCCCAGCGGCAGATTGATGTAGAAAATCCAGCGCCAGGAAAAATGCTGCACCAGCAGGCCGCCGATCAGCGGCCCCACCACCGTGGCCAAGCCGAATACCCCGCCGAACAGCCCCTGATAACGGCCGCGTTCCGCCGGCGGGATCACGTCGCCGACCACCGCCAGGGTGACCACCAACAGCCCGCCGCCGCCCAACCCTTGCAGCGCGCGCATCAGAATCAGCTGCGTCATGTTTTGCGCCAGCCCACACAGTACCGACCCAAGCAAAAACAGTACAATAGCGATTTGCAGCACAATCTTGCGGCCGAAGAGATCGCCGAATTTGCCGTACAGCGGCGCTACGATAGTGGAAGACAGCAGATAGGCCGTCACCACCCACGACAGTTTCTCAAGCCCACCAAACTCGCCGACGATGGTCGGCAGCGCGGTGGAGACAATGGTTTGATCCAGCGCCGCCAGCAGCATCACCAGCAGCAACGCGGAAAACAGCAACGTGAGCGAAGGCGCCTTGGCTGGCGCCCCGCCGTGATCGGGCCGGGTTGTCGGGTTTTCAATCTCCATCGGAGTCAGTTCACTTGTAATTAATTAATCACATAATTAATATATGAGTCATCCTTTTCTCCGGTCAATGGATCTCACCGCGATGACAGCACGAAACGTTCAAACTCCCGCCAAGCCTCGCCGCCCCGGCCGGCCGAGCGGCGGCGCCAAAGGGGCGGACAAACGCGAGCATTTGCTTGATACCGCGCTGAACCTGTTTGCCCGCCAGGGGATCGTAGACACCTCGTTGAACGCCATTGCGCGCGAGGCAAACGTCACCCCGGCCATGCTGCACTACTACTTTCATAACCGCGATCAGCTGCTGGACGTACTGATCGAGGAGCGCTTTCTGCCGGTGCGCAAAATGGCCGGCGAGGTGTTCGACGCCAACGCGGACGATCCCGTCACCGCCTTCACCCTGCTGGCGCAACGTTTTATCGACATCGCGTTGGAACACCCCTGGTTCGCCCCGCTGTGGCTGCGGGAGGTCATGAGTGAAAGCGGCGTGCTGAAACAGCGCATGGATGAACGGTTCGGCGATGAGCGCCGCCAAATCGCGCTACAATCCATCACGCGCTGGCAGGCGCAGGGTAAACTCAACCCCGATCTCGAGCCTTCCCTGCTGTTCTTCACGCTGTTCGGCATCACGTTGCTGCCGCTGGCCACCGCGCCGAAATGGCGGCGCGAACGGGATAAAGGCCAGCTGAACGCCGAAGATATCGCCCGCCACGCCGTCGCCCTGCTGCGTTACGGCATCGGCCCGGCGCGTTAGCCACCGAGCGCGAAGCGCCCTATTCAGCGTGACCTGCCATGCACCGGCAGTTGGTTGGTTGCGCAGTGAATGCCGCCGCCGCCGGCCGCGATGGCGTCGATCTCCAGCTGCACCACCTTGCGCTGCGGATAGAGCGCCGTCAGCAGCTCAAGCGCCGCCCGGTCCGCCTGCGGGTCGCCAAACTCCGGGGCGATCACCGCCCCGTTGATGACGAAATAGTTGATGTAGCCCGCCGCAAAATCCGGATTGTTGCGGCTGAATCGGCTGTCGCGCGACGCCAGCGGCGGCGAAAGCGTATGCACCTGCAGCCGGCGGCCGTCAGCGTCGGTCGCCGCCTTGAGGATCGCCAGATGTTGCTGGGTAACCGCATGGTCATAAGAGGCCGGATCGGTGTCCAAATTGGCCACCACCACGCCCGGCCGCACGAAGCGGGCGTAAAAATCGACGTGGGCGTCGGTGATGTCCCGGCCTTTAATACCCGGCAGCCAGATAATTTTGCGCAGGCCGAGCATCGCTTTCAGCTCCTGCTCCACCCGGTCCCGGCTCCAGCCCGGATTACGGTTCGCATTCACCCAGCTGCTTTCGGTCATGATGCCGGTGCCGTGCCCGTCCACTTCGATACCGCCGCCTTCGCCTATCAGTGCGCTGCGGCGCAGTTGGGCGGCACCGTAGCGGTTGGCGGCAAACGCCGCCAGGCGCGCATCCTTGGCATGCCGCTGCTTATTGCCCCAGCCGTTGAAGTTGAAATCCACAGCTCCGAGTTCGCCGGCGCCGTTGACGACGAAATTGGCGCCGAAATCGCGCACCCAGATGTCATCCAGCTCGGTGACGACATAGCTGACGTTGTGACTGCCGCAGGTGGCCTCGGCCAATTGCCGTTCATGCTCGCGGCAAAATACCGTCACCGGCTGAAACTCGGCGATGGCGCGGGCGATACGGCCCTGCGCCGCCTGCACATCCGCCGTGAATTCGCCCCAGATGGCCCGCTGCGCGCCGAAAGCGAGAAATGCCCGCTGCTGCGGTTCCCCTTCTTCAGGCATCCGCCAGGCCGGATTAAGCGCAGCTTCTGCGTGACCGTGTAACGAAACACCCAGCGAGGCCGTCAGACCGACTCCGGCGACGGCGGAAAGCTGTTTAATAAACACGCGGCGAGTTGACATTAAAGACCTCTTTTAATCATTTATAATTCAAAAAGTTAACCGAATAAATCATGGTTATGCGGTTGAATCTTATGCTAGTCTTCCCCTGCCACCGCGACAAACGATATATTTAGTGGATATCTGATTAGACAGGCTTATCGATAATGTTAAAACACTGGCCCCCCTTGAGCGCGCTACGCGGCTTCGAAGCGGCAGCGCGCCTGGGCAGTTTTCATCAGGCTGCCGAAGAGCTGCACCTTACCCAATCGGCCATCAGCCAGCAGATCCGCAGCCTCGAAGCGTTTCTGGAGCAGCCGCTGTTCTTCCGCACCGGTCGCAGCGTGGCGCTGACCGACGCCGGCCACGATCTGTTCAGCACCGCGCAGGTGATGCTGCAACAGCTGGCGGTCGGCATTCGCCGTTTGGATCAGTACCGCAAACCCAATCAGCTGATCGTCAACACCACTCCGGCTTTCGCCCGGCACTGGCTGATGCCGCGGCTGGGCGACTTCAATCGGCAGCATCCGCAGATCGACCTGTGGTTGTTCACCAGCTTTGAACCGCCGAATATGGCGACGGACAGTATCGATCTGGCGATCCGCGACGATCTCAGCGCGCAGGCGGACTGCAGCTTTAACGTGCTCTGCAGCGACCGGCTCTATCCCGCCTGCCACCCCAGCCTGCTGGCGCTGGCGGCGGAGCAGCGCGTGACCCTGCACGGCGAACGGGAGATGGACTGGAGCCACTGGACGGTGGCGGGCGGTGCGCACGTCGGCCAGCGCGATAGCGGGCTGAACTTCTCCGATCCCGGTCTGCTGCTGGACGCCGCCTGCAATGGCCTCGGCATCGCGTTGGTCAGCCAACTGCTGGCGCAGCACGCGCGCGACGCCGGGCTGCTGCAACCGTTAACCGAGCAACGCGTGCGCGGTGCCAACTGGGCGTGGCTGCTGCACCGCGACAGCGAACACAACCCGCTCGCCCGGCACTTCTGCCAATGGCTGCAGTCGGCGTTGCCCGCCGGCGCATAACGCGCCACGTCACGATTCGCTACTCTGGTCAGGCGTCCCCGCCTGACCACTGCTACCTTCAATAAAGCGCCGCAACAGCCCGAAAAAAACGCGCTAACCTGCTGTTTCAAAATAATTAGTTGAATTCACCTGATAACTGAAAATCGCTAAAAGGATCTTCTATGTCTGCCGGTTTATTGAAAACGATAGCTCTGAGCGTGGCCCTGGCCTGCACCGTTCCCACCGCCTTTGCCGCCGATCTGGCCGCCGGCGCGGTCGCCGCCCCGGATCAGTATGGCGCAAAAGTCGCCGCGCACATTCTGCAGGCCGGCGGCAACGCGGTCGACGCGGCGGTCGCCACCGCCTTTACCCTGGCGGTCACCTACCCTGAAGCCGGCAATATCGGCGGCGGCGGCTTTATGACGCTGTATATCGACGGCAAACCCTATTTCCTCGACTACCGCGAAGTGGCCCCCAAGGCCGCCAGCAAAACCCTATACCTGAACGAGAAAGGTGAAGTGATCGAAAATCTCAGCCTGGTGGGCAGCCGCGCCGCCGGCGTGCCGGGCACCGTGCTGGGGCTGTGGGAAGCCCACAAGCGCTTCGGCAAGCTGCCGTGGGCCGAACTGCTGACGCCGGCGATCGGCTACGCCCGGCAAGGTTTCACCGTGGCGGATCAGCAGTATCAGTACCGTGAAGACGCCAACAAGCTGTTCGCCGGTAAAACCAACTTTGGCGACTATTTCGGCGCCATGAAGCCCGGCACGGTGTTCAAACAGCCGGAGCTGGCCGCCACCCTCGAGCGCATCGCCAAGTCGGGCGCCGACGATTTTTATCACGGCGAAACCGCGCGCCTGCTGGTGGCGCAAATGCAGCGCGACAACGGGCTGATCGGCGCGGCGGATTTGGCCGACTATCGGGTGAAATGGCGTGAGCCGATGCGCATCAGCTGGCGCGGCAACACCGTATATACCGCCCCGCTGCCCAGCTCCGGCGGCATTGCGCTGGCGCAGCTGCTGGGGATAAAAGAAGATCGCGCCGCCGACTTCAAGGGCGTGCCGCTGAACTCGGCGCGCTATATCCACCTGCTGGCGGAAATCGAAAAGCGCGTGTTCGCCGATCGCGCCGACTACCTCGGCGACCCGGATTTCACTAAGGTGCCGGAAGCACAGCTGATCGCCCCCGACTACCTGCAAAAACGCGCCGCCGAAATCAACCCGACGGCGATCTCGCCGACCGAACAGGTGCGGCCAGGGCTGGAAGCCCACCAAACCACCCACTTCTCGATCGTTGATGCCGCCGGCAATGCGGTCAGCAACACCTATACGCTCAACTGGGACTTCGGCAGCGGCGTGGTGGTCAAAGGCGCCGGCTTCCTGCTCAACGACGAGATGGACGACTTCAGCGCCAAACCCGGCGTCGCCAATGCCTTCGGCGTGGTGGGTAGCGACGCCAACGCCATCGAGCCGGGAAAGCGCATGCTCTCCTCGATGAGCCCGACCATCATCACCCGCGACGGCGAGGTCAGCCTGGTGATCGGCACGCCGGGCGGATCGCGCATCTTCACGTCGATCTTCCAGGTGATCAACAACCTCTACGATTACCATCTGCCGCTGGCGCAGGCGGTGGCCGCCCAGCGCGTGCACCATCAGCTGTTGCCGAAGGACACCCTGTACTATGACAGCTTTGCGCCGCTGACCGGCAAACCGGCGGAAGAGCTGAAAGCCATGGGCTACACCCTCGAAGATCAGGGCTGGAACATGGGGGACATTCAGGCTATCCGCATCGATGGCCGCACGCCGGAAACCGCGTCCGATCCGCGCGGCCGCGGCGTGGGCCTGGTGGTGAAAAAGTAACGCCCCGGCGGCCCGCCTCCGGTTAAACGGGCCGCCGCTTATACCTGTGCGACCAACACATTGACGTTGGCCGGGAAAACCAACCCCTCCAACGCGTTGCCGCTGTCGGAGGTCACCAGATAATCGATCTCTGGCCATTTGGCCACCAACGTCATCGCATGCCCACGCAGCTTGTTTTCGTCCGCCAATACGATGCATTTGCGGCTTTGCGCAATCATTTTGCGCGCGATGGCCGCCTCATTGACGTTTTGATCCATCACCCCAGTCTGCACATTGACCGCGCCGGCGCCGATGATGGCGTAATCGGCGAAAAACGCCTCGATGTTATTCAGCGCGATCGCCCCCAGGCACTCCATTTTGGAGCCGATGAACTGCCCGCCGATCAGCACCACGTCGATGGAGTCATTTTCCAGACAGACGTTGGCGATCAGCGGCGAATTGGTGATGACCGTCAGCTGATCGACGGTCGCCAACTGGCGGGCGAACTCCAGCGTGGTGGAGCCGAAATCCACGAACACCGTATCGCCCGGCTGGATCAGCGTCACCGCTTTCTCCGCGATGGCGCGCTTCTCGGCCTCGGCGATTTTGGCCCGTTCGTTGAATTCATGCTCGAATTTGAACTGGCTGCTGACCGCTCCGCCGTGGATCTTCTTAATCAGCCGATAATCTTCCAGCTTGTTGAGATCGCGCCGAATGGTTTCCTGCGAAACCTGGAATTTATCCGCCAGCTCATTCACGTAAACCCGGCCGTTGGCCTGGATCAGCGCCAGTATTTCATTGCGCCTATCCACGGAATTAGAGATATCCATTCACATTACACTCGCTGCCTTAAGTAAGAGTGACCGCTTGCGCCGAGACTCGCGGCGTCAACTGACGGAATACTACGGGTTTCAGGGCGTTAGACGCAAGCCGTTGCCGCCGTTCACCCGGCGGATTCGATGCTGATGTGCAGCGCGTCACGCTCGCCGTCGGCCGGCAAAGCGATGTTGCGCAGCAGGATCCGCCGTTCCGGCAGGCAGCGATGCGTTTTGCGATACAGCACTTCCTCGCCCAGCCGCACCACTACCGAACCGGACACCGCCATTTCCACCCGCATATTGATCGTGACCCGGGTGGGTTTGCCGATCAGCGCCACGTTGGCAGGCGCGGTCAGGCGGATCCGCTCGTCGTGTCGCACCGGGAGAATTTGCCGCGCCGGCGGCAGCGTGCGTTGCAGCGAACGGGCAACGGCTTCGCCAACGCGCAGCCCTTCCTGATAACACTGGTCGCCCATGTCCGCCGGATGCAGCATGTTGCCGACGGCGAAATAGGCGGTGTCGGAACAGCGGCCGAACTGATCGGTCAGCGGGCAGCCGCTGCCCGGCCGCTGCGCCAGGTGGCTCTGGCGGATCAGCGTATACTCCCCGGTGAAACGGCCGGTGAAGATCAGGCTGTCGCAGGCGATGCGCTGTTTCTCCCCGCGGCGGTTTTCCACCTCAATGGATTCGACCCGATCGCGGCCGGCAATATCGGTCACCCGCGAAGAGTAATGGATCGGCACTCCCATCAGGCGCGCATAGAGCGCGCTCAGACGCCAGGCGACGGGCCTGTCGCCGTTTTCAATCATGGCGACGGCGCGCACGCCGGCGTTGCGCAGCGTCCACAGCGCGGAGAAACTGACCAACTCGGTGCCGACCACCACCGGCGCCTTGCCCGGCTGCAGCCCGCGCAGATAGACGAACTGCTGCAGCGCGCCGGCGGTCAGCACGCCCTGCGGCCGCAGGCCGCTCACCAGGCGCGGATGGCGCGGCGTTTCTCGCACGCCGGTCGCCAGGATCACCCGCTGCGCTTTCAAGGTGCTGACGCCGCGGCGATCCGTGATGCTCAGCTCGCCGCCCGGCTTGATGGCGAGCACCGTCACGCCGGTGCGGATTTCCACCTGCCCGGCGCGCGCCAGTATCTTATCGACATAGGTGGAGCCGAGCATCGGCCGGTAAAACGTTTGCAACCCGAAGGTGGGGTGCCGACAGTGTCTCGGCACGCCGCCCGCTTCCCGCTCCCGTTCCAGAAGCACCACATCCTCGATCCCCGCCTGCCGCAGCGCGGTCGCCGCCGCGATCCCGGCCGGCCCGGCGCCGACAATCGCCACCTGATACTCAGTTTTCATCAATGCTCCCTACGGCCAGCGTCTGGCCAAAACGATCGCCTACCATTTCCGCCACCCGGCTGCTGCAATAAAAACCGTTGCAGCGCCCCATCATCACGCGCGTGCGGCGCCGCAGCCCGCCGATGCACTCCGGCGGCACAGCGGAATCGAACGCCACCTCGATTTCCCGCTGGGTCACCAGCTCGCAATGGCAAACGATGCCGCCGTTGTCCGGGCGCGCGTAATCGCGCAGCCCGTAGTCGGCGAGCATCGGCATCTGCGGCCAATGCACGGTCTGCGGCGCCGTCGGCGTGAAGCACGGCGTAAAATGGTCGCGGTAAAGCTGCTCCACGTATTGCGCGATGCCGAGCGCCGCCGTCAGGCCGGTGGAGCGAATGCCCGCCACGCAGATCCACTGCCGCTCGGGATAGGGCTGAATGCGGTAGTGTTTCTGTTCGGTCGCCGGGCGCAATCCGGCATAGCTGGCGGTCACGCTGTAATTTGCCAGCGTGGGCAGCAGCCGGGTGCCCTGTTCGATCAGCTCGCGCATTTTGGTTTCGTCCACCGTCGCCGTCTCGCGATCCTGCTGTTCTTCGGCGGTCGGCCCCAGCAACAGATTGCCGAAGATGGTTTTCGACAGCAGCACCCCTTTGGTGATCGCGGTCGGCACCGGCAAGATGATGGCGTTGACCTGCCCGGCGGCGGCCTTGTCGAACACCAGGAACTGCCCTTTGCGCGGGCGGATTTCAAACTCGGGCTGATGGCAGAAACTTTCTACCCGGTCGCCCTGATTGCCGGCGCAGTTGATGACGATTTTGCCGTGAAACTCGCCCCGGTTGCTGGTTAGCCGCCAGCCGGTCGGCAAGCGTTCGGCGCCGGTCACCTCGGTATTGAAGCGATAGTCGCCGCCGTGTTTGACGCCCTGCGTCAGGTAAGCCAGCGGCGTGCTCCAGGGATCGATCACGCTCTCGCCCGGCACCTCTACCGCCGCCAATGCGCCGGGCGCCAGCTGCGGTTCACGGCGATACAGCTCGGCGGCGTCGATCTGCGCCACGTCCGGCACGCCGTTGTCATGTGCCTGCTGCACGATCGCGGGCAGCGCCGCCAACTGCTGCTCGTCCCAGGCCACGACCAGCGCGCCGGTGGGCAGCAGCGGCAGATTCATTCGTTCGCGAATGGCGATAAATTCTCGGTAGCCGGCCTGCATGCAGCGCAGCTCCAGGCTGCCGCTGGGCGCATCGAAGCCGGTATGCAGCAGCGCGCTGTTGGCTTTGCTGGCGCCGGACAGGATATCGCCCCCCTTTTCCAACAGCAGCGTACGGGCGCCCATCAGGCAGAATTTGCGGAATACCGCACACCCGACCACACCGCCGCCAATCACGACAATGTCCCAACCCGTTTGTTCTTCCATCATGCTGATGTCCCGTTTTGATGTGATAACCACAATAAAACCACACAATAACCGCATTTGAAATGACAAAAACAACATAACTCCCAAAAAAAGCCGCAGAATGGGGTGATAAGCAAAAAGTATGAAGTCGATCACGCGGGGTTATTTTATCTTGTGATTTATGTTGCTTTAATGTGTGAAATTGAAGATAGATTATTAAAACAGTCACACAAACAACACCAGGCACAATAAAAAACAAAACCTATAAGAGAGCGAAGCAATGATGAATCAACGTTATGCCGCGATTGATCAGGGAACCACCGGCACCCGGGTCGTGGTGTTCGGCGAAGACGGCAGGCACCATTCGCCGGCCAGCATGCCGCACAAGCAGATCACCCCCAATCCGGGCTGGGTGGAACACGACGCCCTGGAGATTTTGGCGAATATCCGCCGCTGTCTCAGCCAGTGCGACATGGTGGACGCCATCGGTTTAGGGCATCAGGGCGAAAGCCTGCTGGCCTGGGACGCCGACAGCGGCCTGCCGCTGTACAACGCCATCGTTTGGCAAGATCAGCGCACCGAGCCGGAGATCCAGCGCCTGAAACGCGAAGGCGTCGAGCCGCTGGTGATGGCGAAAACCGGTCTGCCGCTCGATACCTACTTCTCCGCCAGCAAGATGGGCTGGCTGATGAACAACGCGCCGGGGGCCAGGCAGCTGGCGCAACGCGGCCGCCTGCGGCTCGGCACCATGGACGCCTTCTTCCTGTTCCACCTGTGCGGCCGGCATCTCACCGACTATAACTCCGCCTCGCGCACCTCGTTGTTCAACATTCATACCCTGCAGTGGGATGAAGAGCTGTGCCGTTTGTTCGGCGTGCCGATCGACAGCCTGCCCGAGGTCAGAGACAACATCGGCCACTTCGGCGACGTCGCGCTCAACGGCAAACCGGTGCCGCTGACGGCCTGCATCGTCGACCAGTTTGCCGGCACATACGGCCACGGCTGCCATCAACCGGGGCAGATGAAGATCACCTTCGGTACCGGCGCCTTTTTACAGGCGATCACCGGGCCGCGCCCGATCGACGCCGGCGAGTCCGGCCTGTTACCCACGCTGTGCTGGAAGCTGCCCGGCAGCGAGCCGGTGTATGGCCTGGACGGCGGCGTTTATAACGCGGCCTCCGCCATTAACTGGGCGAGAAAGATAGGCCTGTTCAACGACTTCGATGAATTCGGCGATTTCCCGGCCCAGCCTGCCATCGCACGCGGCCTGGCCTTTGTGCCCGCGCTTTCCGGGCTGGCCTGCCCGTATTGGGATCGCTCCGCCGCCGGGATGTGGGCCGGCCTGTCGCTGGAAACCGAACGCAAGGATCTGCTGCAGTCGATCCTCGAAGGCATCGCCATGCGTTCCGCCGAGGTGATCAACGCCATGGATAAGTTGAAACCGATCGGCGACAGCATTTCGGTGGACGGCGGCCTGTCCGCCAACCGCTATTTCACGCAGTTCCTCGCCAACCTGATCCAAAAGCGCATCGTTACGCCCGCCAACAAAGAGATCACCGCTCAGGGCGTGGCGCAGTTGGCGCGCAAAGGGCTGGGCGTGGAACAGCCGCTTAAGGTGCTCAACCGCTATGAAGTGACGGAGCCCGCCGAGGTCGATATGGCGGTCTGGTTCGCCCGCTATCAGGAAATCATCGCCCGCTCGCGCGGCTTACGTTCATCGCAGGAGGAACACCATGGCTGAGTTCGGTAATTTCATCATCTATATCATCATGGCCGGCACCCTGATCGGTGCACTGGCGTCGATCGTTAAACCGGAAGGTGAACTGGGGCGCGAGTTCGTCAACGGCATTCACGCCATCGGCCCGGTGTTTCTCGCCCAGGCGGGCATCATGGCGGCGATCCCGATCATTTCTTACCTGATCATGTACAGCATCGGCCCCTTCTTCTCGGCGCTGGGCTCCGACGCCTCGATCGCCGCGCTGGCGGTGATCGCCGTGGACATGGGCGGCTATCAGCTGGCCGACGCCATCGCCGCCAACCGCGACATGTGGATCGTCGCCATGCTGGTGGGTTACACCTCCGGCGCCAGCATCGTGTACCTGATCCCCGTCGGGCTTATCATGCTGAACCGCGACGACCATAAATATCTGGCGCTGGGCGCGATGGCGGGCCTGATCAGCATTCCGTTCGCCGTGCTGATCGCCCTGGTGACCATCACCTTCAACAACCTGCCGGTCAGGGAGATCATTTCCACCACCTCGCCCGCCGCGCACTATCTGCAGCTGGATTTCCTGCAGGCGCTGCGGCTGCTGTCGCCGCTGTTTGCCCTGTGTTTCCTGCTGTCGCTGGGCCTGAAGCTGCGGCCGGCGGCCATGGTGAAAGGGTTCCTGATCTTCGGCAAGGCGGCGGACGCCTTTATCAAACTGGTGTTGGCGCTGTGCATCATCGAGCATTTTACCGGCGTGTTTAAAAAGGTCTTCGGCGGCTGGGTATTCGATCCGTTATTCGCCGACAAAGACGAATTATTCCGCGCTATCGAGATTGCCGGTTACATCGGCATTATGTTGGCGGGCACATTCCCCATCTGTTATTTGTTCCAGCGCTATTGCCGTAAGCCGATGCATTTCATCGGCAGAAAACTCGGCCTGTCGGATACCGGTGCGCTGGGCTTTATTATGGTGCTGGCCAATATCATCGCGGTTTATCACCTGTTCAAAGGTATGCGGGCACGCGATAAGGTGCTGTGCGTCGCCTTCGGTATTTGTGCGCAGGCGACGTTGGGCGATCACCTGGCGTTTACCGCTAACTTCCAACCTTCGCTGGTGCTGCCGATCATGATGGGTAAATTTCTCGGCGGCATGATTGCCGTGCTGATCGCCATCAAGATCTCGGTGCCGGAAGCCGAATTGCTGGAAAAAGAACAGACGCAAAGGCAGTCGACGGCCATCGCCGCCGCCGCTCGCTGAATTTATCCCTGCACCATAAAAAATAAACGGGGCGCCGCCTCACGGGGAAGCTGCGCCCTTTTTTCCCCCACGTTCTAGTTATTGAGAGAGAAAACGGTAATGAGAAAGATATTTTTGGCCTGCCCCTACAGCCACGCCGACGCCAACGTCGTGCAACAGCGCTTTATGGCGTGCAACGACGTCGCCGCCGCTATCGTGCGCGCCGGCAGCGCCGTTTTTAGCCAGGTCAGCATGTCGCATCCGATCAATCTGTGTTTGCAAGAGCTCGACAAAACCGCCATCGGCAAGTTGTGGGCGCCGATCGACGCCCTGTTCATGGCGGCGATGGATGAGTTGATCGTGCTCGATTTGCCGGGTTGGCAAGAGAGCAGCGGCATCAAGCGCGAGATGGACGCTTTCGCCGCGCGCGGCTGCCGCGTCAGCCTGTGGTCCGAGGTCGCGGGCGAGTTCAACTGAGGCGTGCGCCCCGCCGCTTAGCGCGACGGGGCAGCAGCTTATTTTCCGTTGGCCAATTCGCCGTACACCACCTGGCCTCGGAAACCGCGCCGCACCTGCTGGAACAGCTCGCGGAACGCCGGGTAATCCTGCGCCTGGCACAGCGCTTCCTTGCCGCGAATGGCGTTCACTTGCAGCTGATGATTGACGATCACCTGCTGCCCGTCGCGTCGCCACGCCACGCGATAGTCGCCCGCCGCATTGCGGAACTGCCTGTCTTGCGGAATGGCGATGATCGGCACGTTGGCCGGCAGCTGCAGACGGTAGGTTTCGTCGTAGCGCTGCGCGCTGCAGTAGAACGGCGTTTCGTTGTCCGGCGCCGGCGTGGTGGTATACAGCGTGCGAAACGATTTGCCGCCGGGCGGATTCGGCAGGGTCATGCCGCCCACCACGCCGAAATCGACGTAGTCGTCCGCCTTGAAGCGGAAGCGGTAACCGAACTGTTTTTTGAGATCCAGCGGATCGCTGTTCATCGCCACCTCGCCGCTGCCGTCGATGCCGGAGGCGGACATGATCGACGCTTCGGCCTGCGCCCGGTTCTGCCGGTTGATCTGCGAGAAGTAGCCCCGCAGGTCAATCTCTTCCACTTCGCTCAGCCGACGCTCGGTTTGCCCGTGCAGATTGCCCGCTTTGTCGAACACGAAATCGACGCTCAGCGCGCTCTTGACCGGCTGCTCGTCGCTGCCCGGCGTGCGCGCCAGTTTGGCGTCGCGCGTCAGCAGCACCGGTGCCCCCAGGTCGCCTTCCGGCAGTTGCCCGAACCGCGCCCACGGATTGGTGGAGTCCAGGTACAGTTTGAATTCCGGCACGTAGGTGATGGCGTGGTTAAAGCGGCTGAGCAGCGGCACCTTAGGCAGTATCGGGCCTTCGTCCATGCCGATCAGCACCGGCGAGCTTGCAATGCCCTTGGCGGCGAGCAGCGCCTCCAGGATCACCACGTGGTCCTTACAGTCGCCGTAGTGGTTGTCGAGAATGCTCTGCGCCGAATTCGGCTCCAGCCCGCCGTTGCCCAGGTACACCGCCACGTAGCGAATGTTTTGCGCCACCCAGCGATAGAGGGCCTCCGCCTGCTCGCGCCGATCGCTGATGCCGGCGGTGATGTTGTCCGCCAGCGCCTGAATGCCCGGCGTCACCTGCGCCGCCGCGCCGGCCTTCAGCTGGTAGGCCTTGGCCAGCTGCGGCCACTCGCGGTAGGTGCTGGCCATGATGGTCGGGCTGAAGGTCCAGCTGTCCGCCGCCCAGTTTTGTGATTTCATCGGCGTGCTGCGCGAATAATGCCAGCGCCAGTGCGCCTGCCCGTCGCGGATCTGCGGCTGGTCCCCGCCTTCCACGCCGCGCGTGAAGATATGCATCGGCAGCCTGGCCGGCGCCTGCAGGGTCACTTCGGCGTCGTCGAACTGATCGAAAACGCTGAACGTCTCCCACAGGCCGAAATAGTCGGGGAAATACGGGGTGTTTTGCGTGCGGCGCAGCTCATACACCACGCGCGATCCCGGCGCCAGGTTGGAGAACACGATGACGCGCACTTTGCGGTCGGCATACAGCGGCGCCGTGGCGCTGGAGTAGCTTTCCTGGGTATAGATGCGATCGGGCGCCACGTCGTGGCGCTGGCCGTCGGCGGTCAGCGTGTAGGCGGCGACCACCTCCAGCGTTTCCATTTTTTCGCTGTAGCTCAGGCGGATCTGGCTGAATTTCTCGACCGCCGCCTTGGTCTTCAGCAGTATTTCGTAGCTTTCCGTTTTCACGTTGGTGGCGTTGGCGTTGACGCGGTAATCCGCGCGATAGCGTACGAAGCTGAAATCGTTGTTGGCCGTGTCGTTCTGGCCCTGATCCGCCGCGGCGGGCGGTGCAACGGCCAACACGGTGGCCGGGTGCGTTGCCGTCAAACCGGCGAATAACAGCAGGGAAGGAATAGCGATTTTCATCTTCGGTCCTTGAAGGGCAATAAACGGCGACGCCGGGCTACGCGCCCGTCCCGGCGTCAAAACAGGCGGGCACACTAATATAATTGAGAATCATTTTCAATAAACGGACCTTCAACGCCGGAGCTACCCCTGTTCGATCAGCATCACGGCGGTGGTCTCCGGCTCCAGCGCCTCGAAAACGTGCTCGCGATCGGCGGAGTAGCTGATGTAATCGCCGGCGCTCAGCTCCAGCGGCTGGTCCGCCGGCCCGAGGCGCGCCCGCCCGCTGCTGATGATCACATGCTCGACGGTGCCGGGGGGATGCGGCCGGGAAAGTTTGGCTTCGCCGGGCTGCACCCGCAGCCGGTAAATGTCGCGCTGCGCCCCCGGCGGGCAGGTGGCCAGCAGCGTGGCGGCGTAGTTGCCCTGCTCCGACAGCGCCGGCGTACCTTCATGGGCGCGGATCACTTGCACCTGCCTGCTCGGCTGTGAAATCAGCCGGCTGACCGGCACGTCCAGCGCCATCGCCAGCGCCCACAGCGTTTCCAGGCTGGGATTGCCGCTGCCGGCTTCCAGCTGCGACAGCGTGGATTTGGCGATGCCCGCTCGCTTCGCCAGTTCGGTCACCGACAGGTTCAACCGCTCCCGCTCGCGGCGGATTGCCGCCGACAGCAGGCCGATAGGCGTGATGTTCTGCATCCGATCGTCACTCATTGTTCGCTATGCCATCCATTTGTTCGGCTTGACGAACACTCGTGTTCATCATAATGTTCGATTGTTCATTTTAATGATTAAGCCGCTTCACCACAAGTACGGCCAGGCAACGAAGGAAACAACATGAAAACGAAAACGCGCGGTGCAGTGCAAATGATCCTCGCCATGACCATCTCCGGCACCGTGGGGTGGCCGGTGCTCGTTTTGGGGCAGCCGCCTGCGACGGTGGTGTTTTGGCGCTGCGCGTTCGGCGCGCTGGCCATGCTGGCGACCTGCGCCGCACTCGGTCAGTTGAAACAAGGCGCGATCAACCGCCGCCAGCTGGCCTTCGCCATTCTGGGGGGGATCGCCCTGGTGCTCAACTGGACGCTGCTGTTTGCCGCCTATCAGCATGCTTCGATCGCTGTCGCCACCGTCACCTACCACGTTCAGCCGTTCATGTTGGTGGCGCTGGGGGCGCTGCTGTTCGGCGAAAAACTGACGGCCGATCGGCTGGGCTGGCTTCTGCTGGCGTTCGCGGGGATGGTGTTGATCGTCGCCGGCCGGCAAAACGGCGGCAGCGGCGATGGCTACCTGCTCGGCGTGGCGCTGGCGCTGGGCGCAGCCCTGATGTACGCCATTGCGGCGGCGATCGTCAAACAGCTGGCCGCGCTGCCGCCGCAGCTGATCGTGTTGATTCAGCTGACCGTCGGCGCGTTGGCGCTGGCGCCGTTCGCCGGCCTGGCTACGCCGCCTGCGGCCCCCCTCGACTGGCTGCTGCTGGCGACCCTCGGCCTGGTGCATACCGGTTTGATGTCCACGTTGCTATATGGCGCCATTCAGAAGATCCCCACGGCCCTGGTCGGCGCCCTGTCGTTCATCTACCCGGCGGTGGCGATCGTGGTGGACTGGGCGGTGTTCGGCCACCGCCTCAGCCTGCTGCAGCTGCTGGGCACGCTGGCGATCCTGGGCGCCGCGGCGGGCATGATGTTTTATAAACGCCATTCAATCTCAACAGCAGCCGAGCCTGCCGTCGTGAGACAGAAAAATAAATGAGCATAAACGAATGTCGAAGGCGTTTTATGTCTAACCTTATTATCGATGCCGCCACTCAGCCTATTTAATCCATTCTAATTATTAAGCATGAAAATAATTAGAATATTTACCTTGCGTGTGGAGAAATATCAATATGAGCAATACCGGTGAGACATTAATCAATGCCATCGTCAGCAATAATTCTCTGATGGCAATAAATAATTGCCCTGGCGTTCCCGCCCAAATGAGCCGGGCCGTTTATGGCAAAACGCAGGACGATAGCGGGGCCGGAACCACGATCGAAAATAACCGTGACATGCAAAAGAATATCAATATCGCGCTGGGGTTCTCTGGGGCGAACTCGGAAACCGCCGTTTGGCATTTCATGATTGGCCCGCCCGTCCACCATTTTGTGGTGATCCCCTGGTACCAGCATACGGCGCCGCACGGACGGGTCTACACCGTATTTATGGCCTACGAGAACCGGTATTCGGTTGGCGGCTATGTTCAGCATACGCCGCCGGCGCCTTCTGCGGTGAAAGGCTACCGTACCGTCTGGAGCGTGACCGACCTGGGGCAGATGTTTAGCGATTTGTTGACCAGCGCCACGGCGTGGCAAACCTATTTCGGTGCGGTGGGCGCAGCGCAGGCCAATAGAATAACCTATTGGAAATATAAGGTAACGTCTTTAGATTCCGCCGTGGCCAACGTCAATAAATACCGCTAATCCCATCCGGCGGGCAAGCTATGCACAATAAGGCATTCGTCTTGCGCCCGGCGCGGTGCTATTTATTTAAACCGTGTAGGGTAGAAGGAGTGTTCTATGTGGCATCACCGCCTGCAACGGCGCATCCGTTTCAGCTACTGGAACGAACTGTGCGTCGCAAAAAAATAAGGGAAGGCGCAAGCCTTCCCTTTTGTCATTCACCGTTCAGATCAGAAACGGTCGGTTTTTACCACGTCGTCGAACGGCAGTTTGCCGATGCGCGGATAAGGTTGCCCCGCCGCCTTACCGATGGCGACCATCAGCGCGATCTGATAGTGCGCCGGTTTGTTGATGATTTCGCCCACGGCGTCGAAATCAAACCCGTCCATCGGGCAAGAGTCGTAGCCCTGCGCCTTGGCCGCCAGCATCAGCGTCTGGGCGAAGATCCCGCTGCTGCGCATCACTTCGTCGCGCTGCACCTGTGGCTTACCGCGATAATACTGATCGACGGCCGGGATCATGAACTGCTGTACCGGTTCCGCCGCCTCGGCCCAAACGTTTTTTACCTGTGACTCCCAGCTCGACAGATCGCCGCACAGCACGACCAGCATCGATGCGTCGGTCACCTGCGCCTGCCCCCACGCCGCCTCGCGAATTTTCTCGCGCTGAGCGCGATCTTCGATCAGCAGCGGGCGCCAGTGCTGCAGGTTAAAAGCGCTGGGTGCGCCCTGCAGCGCGATAGTCAGCAACGCTTTTTTCTCTTCGAGCGTCATCACGTGCTGCGTATCGAACTGCTTGGTGGCGCGGCGCTGGCGGATTGCGTCTAACGTATTCATTTTACTGCCTCTGTCCATGTGAAAGGCCCTATTGTCGCCAACGCGGCGCGCCTGTCCAGCCCTCGGCGGCTATTTCTGCGCGGTTTCGGCGCGCAGGCGGCCGACCTGCGCCGCCAGATCGGGCCACGGCGCCTGACCGGCGTAGTGCTGCCGCAGGTAGTTGAGCAGGATGGCGATCTGCACGTCATCCAGGTTATGGCGGAAGCCCGGCATATAGCCCAGTTCGGCGTTCGCCGGCCGCTGTATGCCATCCAGCACCACGCGAATGGCGTTGTCCGGCGCCTCGGCAAACAGGTTGGTGTTCAGCGCCAGAGACGGCCGCACTCCTGCCATCTGCGCGCCTTTTTCCTGCGCATGGCAAGCCATGCAGGCGCCGGAAAACAGCCGCGCGCCTTGCGAGCTCAGGGGCTCCACCTGCCGTTCCGCCTGAGCATTCAACGCGGCCGCCGTCGCGCTCGCCGCCGTTTCAGGATGATAGCTGCGCAGATAGACGGCGATCGCCTGCAGATCGGCCTGCGGCAAGCGGGACAACCCTTCTTCGATCACCGGCGCCATCGGGCCGGCGGCCACGCCGTGGTTGGCCGAGTAGCCGGTACGCATAAAATCGACCAGATCCTGCTGCGTCCAATCGAGCGGCGCAGGCGAGCGGCCGGTCAACGCCGGCGCCGTCCAGCCTTCCGCCACGCCGCCGGCCAGGTGGTCGCTACCGGTTTTCTCGCCGAACAGCACGTTGCGCGGCGAGTGGCAGGCGCTACAGTGCCCCAGCCCTTCGGCCAGATAAGCGCCGCGGTTCCAGGCGGCGCTTTGGGCCGGGTCTTCCTGCATCGCGCCCGGCGTCAGGAACAGCAGGTTCCAGGCGAAGATGCCCTGGCGGATATTGAACGGAAAGTGCAGCTCGGTGGCCGGCGGCCGGGAGTTGACCGGCGGTTGCGACATCAGGTAGGCGTACAGCGCCTGCAGATCGTCGTCGCGGGTGCGGGTAAAAGCGGTATAGGGAAACGCCGGGTAAAGGTAGCGGCCCTGGCGATCGACGCCGTGGCGCATGGCACGTTCAAACGCCGCGTAGCTCCAGCTGCCGATGCCGGTTTCCACGTCCGGCGTGATGTTGGTGGTGTAAATGGTGCCGAAGGGGATCTCCATCGCTAACCCGCCGGCGTTGCGCTCACCGCCCGAACGGGTGTGGCACACCGCGCAATCGCCGAGATCGGCCAGCGTTTTGCCGCGCGCGATCTGCGCCTCGCTGAAACTGTGCGTCGCATCGGCGGCGAGCGGCGCGATTTCCGGTTGCCAGCTGGCGACAACGCCGGCCACCACAACGGCGATCGCCGTGAAGCCACCCCACCCGACGATTTTTTTCATCTTACTCATCTTTGCTGTCCTTGTTCGTTACGGGGGGTTAATGGCCGGCCTGAGCGCGCAGCGCGGCGAGCACCCGCGCCGGCGTAAACGGCACCTCGCGCAGGCGCACGCCGAGCGCGTCAAACAGCGCGTTGCCGATCGCCGCGGCACTCGGCACCGAGGCGGATTCTCCGGCGCCCATCGGCGCTTCCTCCGGACGGTCGATCAGCTGGATATCGATCTGCGGCAGTTCGTCGAAGCGCAGGATCGGGTAGCCGCCCCAGTCCAATGACGTCACCCCCGTCTCGTTGAAGGTCACAAACTCTTTCAGCACGCGGCTGGCGGACTGGATAATGTTGCCGTGCACCTGATGGCGCACCCCGGCCGGGTTGATCATGCGGCCGCAGTCATGCGCCACGAAGATTTTATCGAGCGTGATCTGCCCGGAGCGGCGGTTGACGCTGAGATCGCACACCCAGGCCGCCCAGGCGGCGCCGAAGCCGGGGAACTTGCTGTGGAAATAGCGCGCGTAGGCGAAGCCCCGGCCGCTCACCACTTCGGCGCCGGCGGCGCGCGCCCGGTGCGCCGGGCCGTCTTGCCAGTTCGCCTGCCGTTTCAGGGCTTCAATCAAGGCCACCGCACGCGGATCGTTCAGATAGCGCAAACGAAACGCGATCGGATCCTCACCGGCGCGCCAGGCCAGCTCGTCGATCCAGGACTCATGGGCGAACACGTTGGGCAGCGCCGAAACGCCGCGCATCCACGAAGCCCGCACGATCGGCGCGGCGTCCTGGCAGACCACCCGCATGTGCGGATACTCGTATTGCGGAATGGCGGTGCGATCGCCCATCTGCTGCACGTCGGCCCGGTTGGCCACTTTGCCGGTCAACACCAGCGGCAAGGTCACGGCATTGTTGGAGGGATAGCTGGTTTTCAATTCGTAGGCCGCCACCCGGTTTTGCGCATCGAGGCCGCCGCGCACCCGAATCAGCTGGCCGGTGCCCTTCGGCTCCCAACCGGATTCCTGTTCGCGCATCAGCTGCACGCGCACCGGTCGGCCGGTGGCCCGTGCCAGCAGCGCCGCGTCCGCCGAGACGTCGTCGGCGCAGTTGCGGCCATAGCAGCCGGAAGCCTCCATGCGGGTGATGTGCACCTGCCCAGGCGGCAGCTCGAGCAGCCTGGCGATATCTTTGCGCAGATCGTGTGGGTTTTGCGTGCCGGACCACACCTGCGCCCGCCCGTCTTTGACCTCCGCCACCGCGCAGGAAGGGCCGATCGAGGCGTGCTGATGGTAAGGCCAGACATAGTCGGCCTGCACTTCGGTATGCAGCAATGCCAACGCGGCGTCCGTGCCCGCGTCGTCGCGCAGCACGCGGTCGGTTTTCGGATTGGCCTCCAGCGCGGCGGGCAGCGCTTCCGGCGACAGATCCGGCAATCCGGCCCAGGGTTGCCAGGTGGTTTTCAGTTGGCGCATGGCGGCGATTGCCTGCTCCTCGCGCTCGGCCACGATGCCGATGAAATCGTTGATCACCACCAGTTTCACGATGCCCGGCAGGTGCGCGATCGAGCTTTTATCCACCGACAGCAGGCCACTGCCCAACGGCGCGCTGCTGTCGGCGCCTGCGTATGGCGGGCGCACCACGCGGCCATGCAGCATGCCGGGCAAGCGCAGGTCGTGTACGTAGGTCAGCCCACCGCTGACCTTGGCCGGAATATCGACCCGGGGCACGGCGCGGCCCACATACTGGTTCTGCCGTTCACTGTTCAGCTGCACGTTTTTATCCAGCATCACGTGCAGATTTTGCCCACTCGCCAGCTGCGCATAGCTCAGCGATCGCCCTGGGTTCCCGGTCACAAATACCTGCCCCGCCGCCGCCGTCAGCTGTTCGGCCGGCAGTTCGAAGGCTTTGGCCGCCAGCGCCGTCAGCAGGTCCCGCACCTGCGCCGCCGCCTGTCGCAGCGGCACCGACGTCACCTGAAGGGTGGCGCTGGCGATGGTCGGCCCCTGATCCGGCGTGCGTTGCGTATCGCCAAGGATCATCGTGACTTGCTCGAACGGCACGCAAATTTCATCGGCGACGATCTGCGCCAGCGCGGTGCGAATGCCGGTGCCCAGATCGACGTGGCCATTGAACGCCGTCACCCGGCCGTCGGCGGTGAGGCTGATAAAGCTGTCCACCCGATCCAGCGGCAGCTCGGCGGGCGATGCAACCGCCTCGGCGGCGAAGGCGTTAAACGACGCGGGCAGCAGGCTGCTGACCATTACCACACCGCCGGCCTGCAGCAGCTGGCGGCGGGTCAGTTCGAGGCGGCTCATGCTTGCCTCCGCGCGGCCAGCAGATCGCGGGCGCGCTCGGCGGCATGCAGGATCTCGATATGCGTGCCGCAGCGGCACAGGTTGTAGGCCAGCTCTTTCTTGATGGTTTGTTCGTCCGCCTCCGGCTCGCGCTCGAACAGCGCGACCAGCGTCATGATCATGCCGTTGGTGCAGTAACCGCACTGCGCCGCCTGCTCATCGATAAACCCCTGCTGCACCGGATGCAGCGCCTCCGGTGTACTCAGGCCTTCGAGCGTGGTGACGGATTTTTTTCCTACGGCGGACAGCGGCATTGAGCAGGAGCGTGCGGCGACGCCGTCGATCAGCACCGTGCAGGCGCCGCACTCCCCCAAGCCGCAGCCGTATTTGGGGCCGTTCAATTGCAGATCGTTGCGTAAAACGTACAGCAGCGGGGTGTCGGGCGAGATGTCGCCGAGTGGAACCACCCGGCCGTTAACGTTGATTTCCATGGTGAAACTATCCCTTAAGCAAACGGATTTAATCCGTAACATCACTGCGATGAATAATTGTGCAGCGTGCTAATAATTATCATCAAAAGACTTGATAATGTTAAGGGAATGTAGCCGCCATGGCTTTAACGAAAAGTGGGTATTTTCTATAAATTTCCTATAGATAAGCCTGGTTTTATGATTGCGCGCCGTGATTATTGGCGTTCGTCAACGCGGCCTCGGCGCCGTCAACCAACAGCCGGAGGCCGGCTTCGAACAGCGCGTCTGCCCCCTTGTCCTGCAGCTTTTCCCAGCCTCCACACAGCAGCGGGTAGCGCCGGCGATCGGCTTCGTTCAGCGCATCATCGGGCTGCATTTGCTGCTCTTCCAGCACCCAACCCACCACGAAACGCCCGACGGCGAACAGCAGATTAACGGCGTGTTCCGGCGTAAAGCCCGCCCGGCACAGCAGCGCCACCTTGGCCTCGATGATGGCGAACTGCGGTTCCTGCGGCCGGGTGCCGGCGTGCAGGCGCGCCCCGTCGCGGTAAGCCAGCAACGCACGGCGGAAATTGATCGCATTGGCGGTCACCCAGGCCTGCCAGGGCATTTTGGCGGGCACCTCTTCGCGGTGATCCAACATGATGGTTTCCGCCATCGCCTTCAGCAGCTCGGCCTTGTTTTTGAAGTGCCAATAGAGCGTGGGGGATTGCACGCCCAGATGCTGCGCCAGGCGGCGGGTGCTCAGGGCATCGATGCCGATGTCATCCAGTAACGCCAGCGCCCCGCGCAGGACGGTTTCACGCGTTAAACGCGCCGCAGTATTTTTTTCGCTCATCTCTCTATCACTGATAGGGTAACTGTGGAATACTCCATACTCTATCACTGTTAGAGTCACAATTTTGAAAAAACCCATGCTGGTTATTTTGTTGACGGTGTTGCTGGATGCGGTGGGCATCGGTCTGATCATGCCTATTCTACCGGCGCTGTTGCGCTCGCTGGGCGGTCTCGATGCCGGCAGCGTGCATTACGGCGCCCTGCTGGCGGCCTATGCGTTGATGCAATTCCTGTTTTCGCCGATCCTCGGCGCGCTGAGCGATCGTTTCGGGCGGCGGACGGTGCTGTTGATTTCGCTTGCCGGCGCGGCGGCCGACTACCTGCTGATGGCGTTCGCGCCGACGCTGGCCTGGCTCTATCTGGGGCGGTTGCTGGCGGGCATCACCGGCGCCAACATGGCGGTCGCCACCGCTTACGTCACCGATATTACCCCCGCCGGCCAGCGCGCTCGGCGTTTCGGCCTGGTGGGCGCGGTGTTCGGCGTCGGCTTTATCGTCGGCCCGCTGCTCGGCGGATCGCTGGGCGAATGGCATCTGCATGCGCCCTTCCTGGCGGCGGCGATGATGAATGCCCTCAACCTGGTGATGGCGTTTTTCCTGCTGCCCGAATCGCGTAAATCCCGCCCCCGCGCCGCCGAGAAAATTCGCCTTAATCCCTTCTCGTCATTGCGCCGGCTGCACGGCAAGCCTGGCCTGCTGCCGCTGGCCGGCATTTATCTGGTTATGGCGCTGGTTTCGCAGGCGCCGGCCACGCTGTGGATTTTATACGGTCAGGATCGTTTCGGCTGGAGCATGATGGTGGCGGGCCTGTCGCTGGCCGGCTACGGCGCCTGCCACGCGCTGTCGCAGGCCTTTGCCATCGGCCCGCTGGTCGCGCGGCTCGGCGAGCGCAAGGCGCTGCTGATCGGCCTGGCCGCCGACGCCGTGGGCCTGGCGCTGTTGTCTGTCGCCACGCGCGGCTGGGCGCCGTTCGCCCTGCTGCCGTTCTTCGCCGCGGGCGGCATGGCGTTGCCCGCACTGCAGGCGCTGATGGCGCACAAGGTGGACGACGATCATCAGGGCGAGCTGCAAGGAACGCTGGCCAGCATGGGCAGCCTGATCGGCGTCGCGGGGCCGCTGGTGGCGACGGCGCTGTATGCCGCCACGCGCGATGTCTGGCCTGGGCTGGTGTGGGCGTTGGCCGCCGCCCTGTACCTGGTGGTGCCGCCGCTGCTGGCACGCTCACGCGCCAGGGATGCGGCGCCATAACTTTGCCGTTCTTTAACTTTAGAAAGCAGAAACCGGCATTTTGCCGCCGGGATCCGCTGACCTATGCTAACCCGGTGTGATGAAACGCGTTTTCATGGCATGTCTTCCGGAACGTTTTGCTTTATTTGTTCGTCGTGAACCCTGGGCCGCGCCTGACTGGTGCGGCTTTTCTTTTTGCCCGGCAGTGCCAGCGGCGGTGAATTTTGCTATGTTAACCCGCAGATAAGCTTCCCGTTTTCAGCCGCCGGACCGACTCATGTTTACCCATAAAGCAATCGCCGAGCTCAACGCCCTGGAGCTGATGGTTTATACCTACGTCAGCAAACACAAGAATCAAGTGATGTACATGACCATCCGCGAGCTGGCCGAGGCCGCCGGCGTGTCCACCACCACCGTGCTGCGGTTTTGCAAGAAAATGGGCTGTGACGGCTATTCGGAATTTCGCATCCGTTTCAAGCTGTACCTGGAACAAACCGATGCGCCGCCGGCCGATTCCGGCATCGGCGAAATCCTCAGCTTTTTTAAAAGCGTCAGCAACGAAGAGTTTAATCAGCTGATCGATCAGGCGGTGCACCATATCGCCGCCGCCGAGCGGATTATTTTCGTCGGTATCAGCACCTCAGGCGCGCTGGGGAAATATGGCGCCCGTTTCTTTTCCAATGTCGGGAAATTCAGCACCCATATCGACGATCCTTATTATCCCGTCAACAGCGACATGTATAAAAATGCGGTGGCGATCATGCTGTCGGTCACCGGCGAAACCGAAGAGATCCTGCGGCTGGCCAGCCAGTTCAGCCTGCACCACTGCAAGATCATCAGCATTACCAACAACGAAACGTCTTCGCTGGCGCGGCTGGCGGACTTCAACCTCTCCTACCACGTTCCGCAGCATTTGATCGGTGGGCATCACAATATCACCACGCAGATCCCCGTACTTTACATTATTGAAACCATCGGTAAACGGCTCGGGCATATTAATTCGGCAAAATAAAACAGGCTGTTTTTTTATTGTGACAAATCACTTTCCACGGTGATTTGTTATATCGTGACATTTCTTTCGGTCTTGCTACTCTATTCTCAACGCAGCGTTATTACCCTTCATTAAATAAACCGATGAGACATTGACGATGAAACAGTTGCCGAAGGATTTTCTGTGGGGGGGCGCGGTCGCCGCGCACCAGGTTGAAGGCGGTTGGAATCGGGGCGGCAAAGGGCCAAGCATTGCCGACGTGCTGTCCGGCGGCTCGCACGGCGTGGATCGCGTGATGACCGACGGCGTGCTTGACGGCTATCGCTACCCCAACCACGAAGCGGTAGATTTCTACGGCCGCTATAAGCAGGACGTGGCGCTGTTCGCCGAGATGGGCTTCAAATGCTTCCGCACCTCGATCGCCTGGACGCGCATCTTCCCGAACGGCGACGAAGCGACGCCAAACGAGGCCGGCCTGCAGTTTTACGACGACCTCTTCGACGAACTGCTGAAATACGGCATCCAGCCGGTGATCACCCTGTCCCACTTCGAAATGCCTTACCATCTGGTGAAGGCCTACGGCGGCTGGAAAAATCGCCGGGTTGTGGAGTTCTTCGTGCGCTTTAGCGAGGTGGTGATGCGTCGCTACCGCGAAAAAGTGAAGTACTGGATGACTTTCAACGAGATCAACAACCAGAGCAACTACCGCTACCCGCTGTTCGGCTACTGCTGTTCCGGCGTGGACTACACCCAGGAAGACAACCCGGAACAGGCGCTGTATCAGGTGCTGCACCACCAGTTCGTCGCCAGCGCGCAGGTGGTCAAACTCGGCCATCAGATCAACCCGGAATTCAAGATCGGCTGCATGCTGGCCTGCGTGCCGTTCTACCCGTATTCCTGCAAGCCGGACGACGTGATGTACGCCGTCGAGGCGATGCACCAACGCTATCTGTATACCGACGTGCAGATGCGCGGCTACTACCCAAGCTACCTGCTGCGCGACTGGGAACGCAAAGGGCTGAAAATCGAGATGCAGCCGCAGGACGCACAGATCCTGCGCGAGGGCTGCACCGACTACATCGGCTTCAGCTATTACATGAGCAACGCCCTACAGGCTAACGCGGTGGACGGCAGCGACGGCATGTTCGGCTTCCCGGGCAACGTGCCCAACCCGCACGTCAAAGCCTCCGACTGGGGCTGGCAGATCGATCCGGTCGGGCTGCGCTATTCGCTGAACGTGCTGTATGAACGCTACCAGAAGCCGCTGTTTATCGTGGAGAACGGCTTCGGTGCCTTCGACAAGGTGGAAGCGGACGGCCGGATCAACGATGACTATCGCATCGACTATCTGCGCGCCCATATCGAAGAGATGAAGAAAGCGGTGATTGAAGACGGCGTAGACCTGATCGGCTATACGCCGTGGGGCTGCATCGACTGCGTGTCGTTCACCACCGGCGAGTACAGCAAACGCTACGGCTTCATCTACGTCGACAAGCATGACGACGGCACCGGCACGCTCGAGCGTTCGCGCAAGAAGAGCTTCGACTGGTACCGCCGGGTGATCGCCAGCAACGGCGAACAGCTGTAACCGCACGGCAGGCAATCAGGGGCGATTTTCGCCCCTTTTTACTGCGCCTTATTCCGCCGCCTGCCCGGCGGCGAGATACTTCGCCATTTCCGCCGGCGGCACCATGCCGCCACCGGTCGCCCATACCAGGTGCGTCGCCTGCGCCAGACTCTCGGCGCTGATGCCTTGCTCGCTGAGCGCCTTCGCATGGGCTGCAACGCGCCACGGCCCGGCCATGCCGGCCAGCGCGGACGGCTCCAGCTGAAGATGCTCGTGCTTGTCCAACAGCCCGAGCAGCGCAAACATCTCTTCGTCGCTCAGGGTGTAAAACGCGCTCAGCAGGCGCTCCATCGCCCTGCCGACAAAACCGGAGGCGCGCCCCACCGCCAGCCCGTCCGCCGCGGTGCGGTTGTCGATGCCGAGATCTTGCACCGCAATGCCGTCATGCAGCCCGCTGTAGACGCCGAGCAGCATGCAGGGCGAATGGGTCGGTTCGGCGAAAAAACAGTGAACGTGATCGCCGAACGCCAGCTTGAGGCCAAACGCCACGCCGCCCGGCCCGCCGCCGACGCCGCACGGCAGATACACGAACAGCGGGTGCTGCGCGTCCACCACGATGCCCTGTTCGGCGAACTGCCGCTTCAGGCGGCCGCCGGCCACCGCGTAGCCGAGGAACAGAGTTTGCGAGTTTTCATCGTCGATAAAGAAACAACGCGGATCGTTCGCCGCCTGCTTGCGCCCCTGCTCGACCGCCACGCCGTAATCTTCGGCGTACTCCACCACCGTGACGCCGTTATCGCGCAGCTTTTGCTTCTTCCACGCCCGCGCATCCGCCGACATGTGCACGCTGACGTCAAACCCCAGCCGGGCGCTGATGATGCCGATGGATAATCCCAGATTGCCGGTCGATCCGACGGCGATGCGGTACTGGCTGAAGAACTGACGAAACTCGTCGGAAAACAGCCGGGCGTAGTCGTCGCCGGTCTGCAGCAGCCCCGCCTCCAGCGCCAGCGTCTCCGCGTGCGTCAGCACCTCGTAGATGCCGCCGCGCGCCTTGATTGAGCCGGAGATCGGCAGATGGCTGTCCTTTTTCAGCAGCAGCTTCCCGCCAAGCCGCAGCCCATAGCGCCGATCCAACGCCTGCTGCATGGCGGGGATCGCCACCAGCTCGGATTCGATGATCCCCCCAGTGGGCTGGGTTTCGGGAAAGGCCGCGGCGAGATAAGGCGCGAAGCGCGCCAGGCGCTGCTCCGCTGCGGCGACGTCGGCGGCGGTCAGGCCGACATGGGGCAAGCCTGCGGCCAGCGTTGTCGCACGCGGATTGAACCAGGTGATAGGCTCGAGGGCGACCAGTCGTTGCAACAGCGGATGCTGCGCAACCCACGGTTGAATCTGTGATTTTTGCATAAATGTCCCTGACTGATTTGGCGTTGCCGTCACCATGCCGCGAACGCCGGCGGCTGACAAATGATAAATACTGAACTTGAGGTGCAACAGATTGATGCAAGCGCGGCGCTAGCCGGCCGCGACGCCAAACAGCATGCCGACGCCGGAGGAAACCGCCATCGCCAGGGCGCTCCAGATCAGGATACGCGCCACGCCCGGCAAGATCGGCGCACCGCCGGTTTTCGCGGCGATACCGCCGAGAATGCCAAGGGAAATCAGCGCCGATGCCACCAGCGCCGGCCGCGTCCAGGCAACCGGCACCCACAGCGCCACCAGCAGCGGCAACAGCGCGCCGAGAGAGAAACTGAGGGCCGATGCCAACGCGGCTTGCAGCGGCCGGGCACGCGTGGCGGCGGAAATGCCCAGTTCGTCGCGCGCGTGGGCCTCCAGCGCATCATGCGCCATCAGCTTTTCCGCCACCTGCCGGGCCAGCGCCGGGTCCAGCCCGCGATGCACGTAGATAGACGTCAGTTCGCGGAACTCCCCCGGATAGTCTTCGAGCAGCTCCGCCTGTTCCTCGGCCAGCGCGGCCTTCTCGGTGTCCGCCTGCGACGACACCGACACGTACTCGCCGGTGGCCATCGACATCGCGCCCGCCACCCACCCGGCGACGCCGGCGATCATCAGTGCGGAATGCGAGGCGCTGGCCGCCGCTACGCCCAGCAGCAGGCTGACCGTTGAGACGATGCCGTCGTTGGCGCCGAGCACCGCCGCCCGCAGCCAGCCGATGCGTTCAATACTGTGCCGCTCTCGATGCATCCTTTCTCTCCCACGTTCTCTTTCCGCTAGTCCCGCGCTGCCGCTTCCAGGCCGGCGATGTCGATTTTGCCCATCAGCAGCATCGCTTCCGTGACCCGCCGCACGCGCGCGGCGTCGGGGTCGTTCATCAACTCGGTCAGGCGCCGCGGCACGATCTGCCAGCACAGCCCCCAGCGATCGCGCAGCCAGCCGCACTGCTCAGCCTCGCCGTCCTCGCTCAACGCATCCCACAGCCGGTCAACCTCCGCCTGATCGTCGCATTCCACCATCACGGAAAAGCTGTGATTGAACGGATCCAACGGCCCGGCCTCGATCGCCGCATAGCGCTGGTCGCCCAGGGTGAAGGAGGCCAGCTTCACGCTGCCGGCCGGGCCGCTCGGCGTATCCGCCGGCAGATCGGAAAACCAGTTCACGGACGAACCGGGGATCAGCGCGACGTAGCAATTCAGCGCCGCCTCCATGTCTTTTTCAAACCACAGATGTTGCGTAATTCTGGCCATCGGCGCCTCCTTCAGGCATCGAGGATCGGCGCGAACCCGCCAAAGATCATGCGTTTGCCGTCAAATGGCATCTCGCCCAGCGCCTTCATGCGCGGATCGTTCATCATTTTCTGGTTGGCGGCGTCGCGCACCGCCTTGGAGGGGTACTCTATCCAGCTGAACACCACCACTTCGCCCTCCTGCGCCTTTACCGCGCCGCGAAAGTCGGTGAGTTTGCCGTCGGGCACGTCATCGCCCCAACACTCCACGATGCGCGTGGCGCCAAACTCTTTGAACAGCGGCGCCGCAGCGGCCGCCAGCCGGTGATAAGCCTCCTTGTTGGCGGCCGGCACCGCCACCACAAACCCGTCTACGTATTTCATCCTGGTATCCTCTTGTCTGATTAAGGACAGTCGGTTCAGCACGGGCGACGTTGCCCGTGCCCCCTACCAGTTTAGACGGCGGGCGCGCGGCCCGGATCGGAAGTTCAGCGGCCAGGATCGTTCGGCGGGTAAGATTCCGGCGTGGCGACCCGATTACGGCCGGCATTTTTCGCTTTGTATACCGCCAGATCCGCCAGTTTGAGCAGGTCGGCCAGGCTATGGCCGGAACCGCCCGGGCAGGTCACCATGCCGATGCTGACGGTGATCTGCAGCGGATGGCCGGCCGGCATGGTGATCGATTCCGCCTCAATGCGTTGCCGCAGCCGTTCGGCCAGCTGCAACCCCTGCTGCGGCTGGCCGAGCGTCGAGACGATGGCGAACTCTTCGCCGCCCATGCGGCCGAACAGATCGTTGACGTTCAGATCGGCGGCGATCGCACGGGTAAACGCCATCAGCGCCTGATCGCCACCGGCGTGGCCGAAACGGTCATTGATCGATTTGAAATAGTCGATGTCGAGCATCATGACGCACACCAGCTCGCCTTTCTGATCGATCACCCGCTCGCCGCGCTGCATAAACGCATTGCGCGTCAGCACGTGGGTCAACGCATCGTGATTCGCCACGTGCTCCAGCGTGCGTAACAACGCGTTGCGCGCATAGTTCATGCTGGCGACGGCGATCGGCCCCAACGCCAGCAGCGCGATGCCCAGGCGCATGGATACCGCGTTCTGCAGCACCTTCATGTCGAGCGTGGTGCTAAGCAACCCGAAATCGATCGCCAGATGGCACCACAGCACGTAAACCAGCACCGCGATCATGGTGCTGAACAACGAAAAGGACATCGCCAGCCACAGCAGCACCGGCATCGGGAAGATCACCGCGCCGGGGCCGCCGATCAGCACGCTGCAGACCGCCGCCAGCGCCAGCAGCGCCAACACCGCCAGTTTCCCCCCCGCCTGCGGCCATTGGCTGCGCTGTATCAACATGGCGCAGGCCGCGCGCAGGCGATGTCGCCAATCGGCGGGAAACACCAGAATGAACGGCATCAGCGTGACGTAGTTGGTGAATTCAGATGAGAACCACAGCGCCAGGGAGGTCAAATAGGGCCTGCCGAACAACCACTGCGAGGCAGCGGCCCCCACCAAGCCGGTAGCGGCGGCGGCGGCCAGGCAGATACCGAACAGATACATGCTGGACGCGCCGCGTTGCAACATGCGCGCCGGCGGCGACAGCCGCATGAACAGCAGATAGCCCACCACCACGCCGGCCAGATTGGCGGCGTTCAGCAGCAGCGCTTTCTCCAACGCACTGCCGGTCAACAGATCCGCCGCCAGGTAGCCCAGCACAGCCATCCCCCAGCCGGCGCGCGTCGCCCACTGCGGGCGGCGCACCAAAACGGCCAGCAGCACGGCGTTAGCCGGCCAGAATATCGCCAGAAAACTGCCGGGCCGGCTCACGATGCCCAGCAGACACAGCGCGAACACCAGCAAAAAAATGCTGAGCGCGGGCCAGATTTTCCGGGTATCGGACAACGAGGTGGTTTGCATCTTGGATCCAGAGACTTCCGCTAGCGTAAGGTGACAGTCTTTGCGTGTCACAACCGTCGACGATGAGGAGAAGATAAACGGCCGACCCGCCTATTATTGCCAGTTTTGCCGGTCCGGACACCTGTTTATTCATCAAGGAAAAATATATTTGTGTATCAATATATTGACGACACTCGCCTATCTGGCGCAGAAACTGCTGAAGCGGCCACGCCACTCTGAGCATTCCGCGCCCCAGCCGGTCTGTTACCGGCAAAAACCGCCGTCTTTTTCATAAAAAGTAAAATAAGATTGGGCAATGTGCGGAGATTTTTTCGCCCGGCGTCAAAGCGCCTTGCGGTACATCACGAAACCGGGGCGCTCCGCCACCTTGTCATACAGCCGCATGGCGGTCTGGTTGGTTTCGTGGGTATTCCAATAAACCCGCGGCAACCCCAGCTGCTGCGCACGCTCGTAGACCGCCGCGATCAGCGCTCTCGCTACGCCTTTGCCGCGCACCGTCTCCGCAGTGAACAGATCCTGCAGATAACAGTTAGGCTGCAGCTGGGTGGTGCTGCGGTGCAGGAGGTAGTGCGTCAACCCGACCACCTGGCCCTGATGCTCCGCGACCAGCGCAAACATCGGTTCGTAGGCGTCGAAAAAACGCCGCCAGGTGGTCTGCGTCACCTCGTCCGGCAGCGCCGTTGCCCCCTCACGGCCGTAAAATGCGTTATACCCTTGCCACAGCGCCAGCCAGGCGGCGTAATCCCGCGCTTCCAGCGGCCTGACCACGATGCTTTCGCTCATGATGTCCTCTTCGATGATGTCAAAATACCCCGCCTCCAGCATAGAACAACGCACGTCAACGCGCAGGCGGCGGCATCACATCGGCGAGAAAATCCAACAGCGCGCGGTTGAACACCGCCGGCCGCTGCAGCGGCGCGAAGTGGCTGACGCCCGGCAGCGTCACCAGACGGGCGCCGGGGATGCTGCGGCTCAAGTAGGCGGCATGCTCGGCGCGGATAAACTCATCGTGCTCGCTGCGAACGACCGTCACCGGCGCGCGTATGGCCGCCAATTCCTGCGCGCTGTAGTTCGGCTGGCTGCTCATCATCAGACTGACGGCGGCGACGAATTCATCGAACCCCTCCGGCGTCGGCGACAAGGCGGCATAGTCCTGCGCATGGCGTGCAAAGCAGCGTTCGACGAGGGGACTGGGTGCCGGTGGTTTAACGCCGCTGGGATCCATATTGCAGCCGAAGAAAAAGACGCCGTCCACCCGCTGCGGCGCCCGATGGGCGGCGATAAGCGCGACGCAGGCGCCGTCGCTCCAGCCCGCCAGCGCGACGTGTGGGATCCGCAACGCGTCCATCACCGCCAACAGATCATCGGCCATGCGATCGTAACGGTAAGGCCGGGCGTCGTGCGTGCTGCGCCCGTGCCCGCGGCTGTCGATGACCAGCACGCCATACCCGGCGGCCAGCAGCGCCGGCAGCTGATACCCCCAGTTGCCGCTGTGGCCCAGGCCGCCGTGCAGCAGGATCACCGTCGGCGCCACGCCATAGGCGGCATACCAGATGCGCGCCCCGTCATGTTCGACAAACCCCTGCCTGGACGTGGGCGGCAACGGCGGCGCGCCCTGCGCGGCAAAGCGGGTCAACTCGTCGTCGGTTTGCATCTTTTCCTCCTCATTCGCCGACGTTGTGCGCCAACAAGGCATCAAAGGAGTATAGATCGCCCCGGTGAGCGGTGCCGTTCGCTTTCCCGACATATACTTAAGGGAGGAATCGCAATGGAGGACGGTGAGATGAAGAAAATAATTCTCGTGTTTTTGATGCTGATGCTGAGCGGGTGTATCGGCGGCGGCGGCGGCCCGTCGAATGCGCCGTCGGCATCGCCGAATGAGCCTTATACCTGCACCAAATCCAGCGCCAACAGCGACTGCTCGCAATCGGTGGAGCCGTCGATGTACTAGCCGCGTTCGGCGGGCCGTCGCGTAGAGGCCCGCCGCCTTAGGGGGACTAGGAGGAGTGCTCCTCTTCGTTGGCCTGATATCGCGTCGCCTGCTGCTTCATAAACACCACTTCCTGCGGGCTGGACAGGCTCACTTCCTGCGCGCGCAGCAGCTTGAGGATATTGAACAGCAGTTCGCTCTTGGTGGCGCCGACCATGCGCGGGCTCGGCACGTAGCCGGTCACGCTCAGGATAATGCCGTCCGGCCCCAGCTGGCTGAAGCGCACGTAAGGCGCCGGCGTTTCCAGAATGGTTTCGTACTCGTTATAGGCGCTGAGCAAGATATTGCGCACCTGCTCCGGATCGATGGAGGTCGGGAACGTCAGCGCGATAGTCACCACCCCTTGCGCGTTGCCCATGGTGGCGTTGCGCACGTTCTGCGAGATCAGCTGCGAGTTCGGTACGATCATGGTGGAACGGTCGCTGAGCTGAATTTCGGTGGCGCGCACGTTGATGCGCCGCACGTCGCCTTCCACGCCGCCGATGCCGATCATATCCCCCACCTTCACCGGGCGTTCGGTCAGCAGGATCAGGCCGGAAATAAAGTTCTTCACGATCTCCTGCAAACCGAAACCAATACCAACCGACAGGGCGCTGACGATCCACGCCAGGTTGCTCCACTGGATGCCCAGCGCCGCCAGGGTGATCAGAATCACCAGCACATAGCCGATATTGCTGAACAGCGTCACCAGCGAGGCGCGAATGCCGACGTCCGAGATGGTTTTCGGCAGCAGTTCAGAACCCAGCCAGCGCCGCACCGCACGCAAAATATAGATGCCGATCGCTAGGCAGATCACGGCGTTGAGCAGGTTGCCGGGCACGATGTTGAAACGCTGCAGCCCTTCACCGGTCAGGATGGAGACGATTTTCTCCATCAGCGAGCCCGGCGTGGTGCTGCCGAATGAGCCGTTGAACAGCGCGACGATCATCAACAGCAACAGGGAGCATTTGGCCAGCGCGGTGGTGATGATCGACATCTGTTCCAGATGGCGATCCTTGAAGCTGAGCGTTTTCTTCAGCATCTTGCCGCTGACGGTCTGCGGCGAAAACAGCGCGGCGCACAAATCGGTGGCGAACAGCACCATAAAATAGAACGCCATCAGCACCAGCACCACCCAGATCAGCTGGTAGGTCAGGAAGCGGGCGAAGGCGATGTAGCCGATGAGCAGGGAAAACAGAATCACCATCGAACAGACCAGGGTGACGAGGTGCACCAGCCCGCCGATCAGCGTGCGTTTTTCCAGGTGCGCGCCCTGCTGTTCCAGACGGCGACGAATGCGCTGGCCACGCAGCGGCGCCGCCAGCAGCACCATGCCGATCAACCCCGCCACCAGGCCGTTGCCGAAAATGGTGGTGGCCAATGAAGCGCTGACGACGTTGTTGATCAGCTCCACGGTGCCGAACGCCAGCGCCAGGCCGGCCAGCAGCGGCGAGAAGTAACGCAGCCCGGCGGCCACGTCGTTATCCATGGACGCCAGACGCCACGACGGGCGATTCAGAGACAACGCCGCACGCCCCAGCCCGGCGATCAGCGCGCAGAAAATCCCCAGACGGTTGAAACCTTCCGCGAAATCCTCCAGCGTCACCGGCAGCGGCTGCACGCGGACAAAGACGTAATACAGCAGGTTCAGCGCGATGGAGGTGGTGATCACCGTCACCGCCACGGTAACGATCGCCATAAAGCTGCGGCGCAGTCGCCCGTCCGGCAGAAAACGGATGCTGACCCAGGCGAGGAAACGCTCGGAGAAATAGCGCCCCCAGGACCAGACAATCACCGCCAGCGCCAGCAACGCCAGCGTGCCGTACCGCCATTCGTCCTGCCAACTGGCGTCCCAGGCCGCTTTCATCTCGGCGTTGAACTGATCCAGCCGCTGTACGTCATCCTCTGACGGCTGCAGCACCGGCGCCCAGAATTTGATGCCCAAAATGCTGCCGGTATTCAGCGCCAGCTGGGTTTTAAACGCCACCCGGCGCAGATCGCCAATCTGCTGCCCCAGATCGAAGGCGCTGCTCTTGATGGCCTGCGCGCGTTTCACCGCGTCATCCAGCTGCTTTTTGCTGTTGTTCAGCGCGTTGCGCTGCTGGGCCACCGCCGGGGTTTCCGGCAGCGCGCCGGCCGCCGGGGCCGGCCCCAGGACGTCCAGCTGCGCTTTCAGTTTGTCCTGCTCGGGCTGCAGATCGGTGGCAAGTTTTTCCATGCCGGCGACCAGATCGTCAGTCGCCAGCCGCAGTTTGCTGAGCTGGGTATCGGTGGTCGCTTTGGAAACCAGCTGCTTCATGCTGTCCAACTGCTTTTGCGCGGCTTTCAGCTGCGTGGCGGGATCGGGCGCGCTTTCGGCGGCGGGATCATCCTGGGTAGCGGCGACGGCGGCGAGCGGCGTCAGCTGCAAACCCAACAGCAATAACAACAACAGCAGGAACGGGCGAGGCTTTAACATAAATTCAGTGCTCAGCATCATTATCTGATAGACAGACGAACAGGCGGCGGATGAACCGTCGCTTAACCATAAACGCTAATTATAATAGCTGCTTAATGTCGGCCGAAATACAGTAATTATTCCCATTGTGTGCCACGCGCGCCCACCGGACTTAGCCTGCTGATTATTCAGGCGCTTTTACACTGGCGGCGCGGCGTAAAGCGCTCTATACTCCTGCCACCGATTAACCTGCAACCAATAAAAGGAGACTTACTATGCTGACGTGTGAATTGTTTTTTCACTCACACTTCTTTGGTAATCGTCGCCGCTCAAGCATTACCGGTATCGTGCTGCGATAACCCAGCTTGAGCGAAGCTTACTAAAATCCAGGATCTTCCCTCCGGCTTACCGGGTTGTCGTCAGCGATGTTTGACGATAGGCATTGTCATGCCTGTAACTCTTGAGTAAGCAATGAGCACACTACTGTCTGCACAATCTGTCGGTTACGACAACGCGTTCGGCGTCCTGCTGAGCGAGATTTCCTTCAGCCTGAAAAAAGGCGATCGCATCGGTTTGATCGGCGACAACGGCTGCGGCAAAAGCACCCTGCTACAACTGCTCAGCGGTGCCCTGCCCATCCACAGCGGAACGGTGACATTGTCACACCAATGCCTGATGGCGCGCATCGAACAACACCTGCCGCCTGAGCTGCACGCCAGCACCCTGCTGGATGCGGTACTGGCGCAATTGCCCGCGGGCCAACACCTCAGCGAACGCTGGCGCTGTGAAGCGCTGCTTGCCGAGCTGGGGTTTGAACCGACGAGCTGGACGTTGACCGCCGGCACCCTCAGCGGCGGCCAGCACACCCGCCTGCTGCTGGCGCGCGCGCTGATCCGCCAGCCCGATCTGCTGCTGCTCGACGAACCCAGCAACCACCTGGATCTGCCCACGCTGCTGTGGCTGGAGCAGTTCTTGCGCAGCTGGAGCGGCAGCTTCGTGCTGGTATCGCACGATCGCTATCTGCTCGATCAGGTGACCAACTGTACCTGGATCCTGCGCGACAAAACGCTGCAGTTCTTCCGTTTGCCCTGCTCCGCTGCGCGCGCCGCACTGGCGGAACAGGACGCTGCGGACGAGCATCGGCGCCAGGCCGAGCAAAAAGAGATAGACCGGGTGGAAAAAAGCGCCAAACGCCTGGCGACCTGGGGCAAGGTCTACGACAACGAAGATCTGGCGCGCAAAGCCAAGCAAATGGAAAAGCGCGTCGATCGGTTGAAGGAAGAACAGACCACCCTGACCGCCGGCAGCCCGTGGCGGCTGCGATTACAGGGAGAGGCGCTGGACGCCGATCGCCTGCTGGCGCTGCCGCAATGGACCGTGCGCCCGGCGCCGGATGCGCCGGTGCTGTTCAGCCTGGGGCATCTGCGCGTCAAAAGCGGCGATCGCATCGCCATCGTCGGGCGCAACGGCTGCGGAAAATCGTCGCTGCTGCGCTTGCTGTGGCAGGCGTATCAGCACCCCGCGGAACGCCCGGCGATCTTCCACCCGCGCGTGCGCATCGGCTATTACGATCAGAGCCTGCAACAGCTGCGCGATGAAGACACGTTGAGCGAAGCGCTGGCGCAGTTTGCGCCGCTGACCGAGGAACAGCGGAAAATGGCGCTGATCGGCGCCGGTTTCCCTTACCTGCGCCACCATCAGCAGATCCGTTCGCTGAGCGGCGGCGAGCGTTCGCGGCTGCTGTTCGTCGGCCTGACGCTGGCCAACCATTCGCTGCTGCTGCTGGACGAGCCCACCAACCACCTGGACATGGCGGGCAAAGAAGAGCTGGCGGAAACGCTGCGCCAGTTCGCCGGCGCCGTCATATTGGTCACCCATGACCGGATGCTGATCGAACAGAGCTGCAACCGCTTTTGGCTGATCGACCAGCAAAAACTGGAGGAGTGGCACGATCTGGCGCCGGTGTATCAGCGCCTGGCGGGCGAAGCGCCGGCACTGCCGACAGCGGGCAAGGCCGATGCAGACGCCCCGATGCCAGATGAGCGCTTGGAAGGCGAAGAAGCGCTGTTGACCGCCCTGTTTGCCCTCGAAAGCAAACTGGAGGATGACCTGGCGCGCAAGCCGAAGCACCAGAAACCGGCGCTTCAGGCGCGCTGGCGCCGCGAGATTGCCGACATCACCGCCCGGCTGAATTTGGGCTAACCCTGACAGGCCGCCCTCCGGCGGCCTGTTTTTTGACGGAGCGCGACATGGCATTTTCCCTTGAACAGGCTACGCACGCGCAGCGGCCGCTGCTGGCGGTCATGCTGTCCGACTGCCTTCGCGAGCTGGGCGCCGATGGCGATTACCCCTATCTGCCGCTCTACTGGCGCGAGGTCGGCCGCTACCCCTATTTGATTTTGAGCGATCGGCAAACGGCCGGTTTCGCGTTAGTCCGGCGCCTGGACAGCGCCACCGTCGAAATGGCGGAGTTCTACGTCAAGCCCGAGTGGCGGCGCACCGGGCTGGGGCAACGGGCCGCCCACGCCTTGTTCGCGCAACATCCCGGCGGCTGGTCGCTGTTGGTCAGCCCGGATAATCCGCGCGGGCTGGCGTTTTGGTGCGCGGTAATACCGGCCGGGGCCACGACCGAACCGCTATCGGCCCCCGATGCCATAATGCAGCTGCGTTTTTCATCCCCGCCGCGCTGAGCGACACATTACCTTCATCCTTTTATGGCAGGGTAACCCGATTCGTTCTTTGCTATCGAGCCTGCCATGACTTCACTTTCCCCACGGGACATCGAGGCGCGCTACCGCTTTGCGCGTGAGATCGCCCGCGCCGCCGCCGATCTCGCTTTCAGCTTTTATCAACGGCGGCAAACTCTGGCTGTCGACTTCAAACAGGGGCTGCAGGACGTGGTCAGCGAGGCCGATCGCCGCGTCGAAGCGCTGATCCGCCGCATGATCAGCCGCCGCTTTCCTCAGGACGGGTTTCTCGGCGAGGAAAGCGGCAGCACCGGCGAAAACGCCGCCTGCGTTTGGGTCGTCGATCCGATTGACGGCACCGCCTGCTTCCTGAACGGATTGCATACCTGGTGTATCGCGATAGGCGTGGTGATCGACGGCGAGCCGACGATAGGCGTGGTCTACGATCCCAACCACCGCGAGATGTTCCGCGCCTGTCGCGGCCACGGCGCCTTTCTCAACGGGGAACCGATCGGCGTGCATGCCGGGCGCAGCGTCGCGGATGGCGTGATGGGCGTCGGGATTTCACCGCGCGCTTCAGCGGCGGAATTCAGCGGCTTTCTCTGTCGCCTGCTGCAGGCGGGAGGGATGTTTGTGCGCAGCGGCTCCGGCGCGTTGATGACCGCCCAGGTGGCCGCCGGTCGGCTGCTGGGCTATTACGAACCGCACATGAATGCCTGGGACAGCCTGCCTGGCTGGGTGCTGACGCGCGAAGCCGGCGGCGTGGCGAATGACTTTATGCACAACGACGGGTTGCGGCGCGGCAACCCGCTGCTGCTGGCCAACGCGGCGCTCTACCCGCAGTTGGTCGAACTGATTCAAATGCCGGGCTTGATCGGCTCGACGTGCCCTATCGCGCGCGTGATGGCAGGATAAAGCGAGCGCAGCCGGCGCTCGACCCGATCGACCGCATCGTGCGCTGCGGCGATGGTGACCGCCGGCGACACCCGGCAGTGGAAGTTGACGATGATGCCCCCGTCGGTCTTGCGCGCGCGGACGTTGTGTACGTCTTGCACGCTCTCTCCCTGCTCCAGCGCCGACTGCAGGATGCGGCGAATATCCGCCAGCTCCGTCGCATCGACATCCTCGCTGGTCAGCCAATGCGGCGTCTGCGGCTCCAGGTGCGTCTCTATCTCGGTGTCTTCACCGATCGCCTGGCGCAGGATCCCCTCTATCTCCGTGGCAATGTCATGCGCCTGCGCCACGCTGGCGTTGGCCGGCACCGCCAAATCCATGCCGATCGCCATGCGCGTCGGCAGCTGCTGCAAGGTCACATTCTGCACCTGCGCGCCGTGGTTGGCGGCGATCGCCCGAATGCGCGTCGCCATGTCTTCATCGCTGCGGGTTTGCGGCACCGCGATGACGGTAAATTCCGCGCTGGCGTACAGCTCCCGCAGCCGCTCGACGATCTCTCGCTTCAGCGCGTCAATGCGTTCCAGCGGCAAGGTGCGGCACACCGCCACCGTGATTTCGACAAACAGCACCGCGCCGGCGTTGCGAATGCGCACGCTGTCGCAGGCCAGCACCGCCGGAAAACTTGCCAGCGTGGCGCGGATCGCCTCGGTAGCCCCGGCCGGCGCGGCATCCATCAACGAGTCGAAGGAGCGTTTGCCCAGTTTGATCGCGGCGGCAAAGATAAAGCCGGCGACGATCAGCGCGGCGATGGCGTCCGCGCGGCCAAAGCCCAGCAGCACAAACACCATGCCCAGCAGCACCACGCCGGACGAAAGCATATCGGAGAAGAAATGCAGCGCATCCGCTTCCAGCGCCGCGCTGTCGGTCGCTTTGGCGACGCGGTTGAGCGCCCGCACGCGGAAGAAATCGACGCAGATGGAAATGAGCAGCACCGCAATCACCACCGGCGCGGCGACGATCTCATGCGGTTGCCCGAGCAGGCTGCTGCCGGCCTCATAAACGATCCAGCCGGCGGCGCCCAGCAACAGCAGCACCTCGAACAGCGCCGCCAGGTTTTCCACCTTACCGTGGCCGAAGTGATGATCGTCATCGGCGGGCTTATCGCTGATGCGCACCGCCAGCCAGGTGATGCTGGTGGCGATAAAATCGGTAAAAGAGTGGATCCCTTCGGATATCAGGCCAATACTGCCGGTAAAAATACCGGCGACGAACTTGCCCGTAGCCAGTAACCCGCTGGCAATCATCGAGTTTCTGGCCACGGCCTGTTTTTCATTCTGCATTATGCTGCTCACATTCGGACGGTGATTTATTTTTTTACTTTAGAGGATAATTGCCAGACAAAGGCGATCAGCAGCATACTGCCAGAAAATGTCAGCATGAGGCTAGTAAGAAAATTGGATTTTCCGGTGGAATAAAAATAAATCTCATTAACGCCCACCGAGATCATTAAAATGGCGTAGAGCAATCCCAGAATAAGAATCGTCATTATTATCAACTCCCGTATCAGGCCGCGCGTTCGGCGCGCCGCTAAAAATCCTCCCCATAATAAATAGCGGTTACGGGGAGGATGCATCTAGGCGGATCTTTTGCGTTCATCAATCATCCCATTTGGTGCTCATATAGGCCGCTAACAGGCCCAGTGAGCTGATCATTGCCAGGAATCCCATAAAAATAGTCATGTTTCCCATTATTTTGTCCTCAGGTTAAATGTTATCGATAAAAGCCCCTTGCGTTAAATATCGGGGTTGGTCGGTATCCATGTTTTTTAACGTCCTCCTCATTAAGGCTTTACATCTCCGCCCGCAACATCGGGCGGAGCGCGGTTAAATACCCAATACCTGCTGGGCAATTTTGAAATAAATAATCAGGCCGGTGCCGTCGATAAAGGTAGCGATAAACGGCGCCGATACCACCGCCGGATCGATGCCGAGACGTTTCAACAGCATCGGAATGATCGACGAGACAATCGCGCTCCACACGGTGATCGCCACCAGCGACAGGCTGACCACCAACGTCACCTCCATGCCGACGCCCATGATCCAGGCGCGTACCCAGGCCGCCAGGCCAATGGTGACGGCGATCAGCAGCGAGGTCGTCACTTCCTTGCGGATCACCGCGCCCAGGTTGCGCAGGCTGACCTCACCCAGCGCCATGGCGCGCACCAGCGTCGAGGTGATCTGGGTGCCGCTGTTGCCGCCGGTGCCGATCAGCAGCGGGATGAAGAACGCCAACGCGATCGCCGCTTCGAGCTGATCTTCAAACGCCTTCAGCACGTTGCCGGTGTAAGCTTCGGCGACGAACAGCATCAGCAGCCACACCGATCGTTTACGCCACAGCGCCCACGGGCTGGTCTCCAGGTAAGGCTTGTCCAGCGGCAGGCTCGCGCCCTGGCGCTGCGCGTCTTCGGTGTTTTCATCCTCGACCAGGCGGGCGATCTCTCGCTCCCCCAGCACGCCGACCAGCGTGTTGTTCGCCACGACCGGCACCACGTCCAGGCCGCCCTTGCCGAGCAGATGCGCCACGTCGTTGCGATCGTCGTCGGGCGAAACCTGAAAATAGCTGTGGTCCATCATCACGCCGACCGCTTTATCCTGCTCGTCGCACTGCAGCAGTTTTTTCACCGACAGCGTGCCGCGCAGATGATAATCGTCCGCGGTAATAAATACCCGGGTGGGAATTTCGTCCGTTTTTAGCTGTGAAAGTAAATATTCCCGGGCATGATTGACCGTCATCGTCGCGGGAACAGTAATAAAATCGGCGTTCATATAGCCGGCGACCGAGGTCTCGTCGAGAGTTTCAGTCGCGCTCAGCGCCGGAGAAGAATAATGTTGATGTGACTTGATCATTGTCAGTCCCTATTTCTGTTTTGAACTTCAACAGCGAATCGCATAGGGGCGTAACCACAGAGGGAGTGCAGACTGCCTATCTCCGCGTCCAGGTTTTAGCACTATACAACGTATCCGAACTGTTATTCGGAAGTTACTTTGGGCTGAACCTTAATCCGATAAAGCCTGTCTTAACCTTGGGCATCTCTCGATGTCGTCAGATCAGTAACCTGTGTTTGTATAGGAGCCTCGCCAAACGAGATACTGCATATAAACTACCGGCGCAGTATAGGCGGTGTTTTCTTCAGCGGGAAGAAAAGATTGCCCGTCGTTTATGGAGTATTTAGGATAATGTTATTAAACACGAATCTATAAAAACGGCTGATATAAATCAGCCGTTTTTTATTTCTCAGTGCTCGAGAAGATAGACGTTTTTATCGTACAAGGCACCTTGAGGGGTAAAATCGATCCCCTTCACGTAGGGTTTAATGAGCGTGGCATTGGCTTCGTAGTACACCGGTGCCACCGGCGTATCGGCGGCCAGCACCGCCTCGGCCTGCTGGAAATATTGCTGCACCTGCTGCGGCGTCTGCGCCGCCGTCGCCTGATGCAGAATGCGGTCATAGTCCGGGTTATGGTATTTGGGGCTGTTCTCCCTGCTGTCGGAACGGAACACGTTCAGGAAGGTGGATGGATCGTTGTAATCCGCCAGCCAGCGGGTAAAGGCCACGCCGTACTGCCCGCGGTTGATATTATCCAGCGTCACTTTACGCTCCTGGCTTTGCAAGCTGGCCTCTACCCCTAGGTTCTTTTTCCACATGGCGGCGGCGGCGATGACGATCTTCTTGATGGTGGCGTCATTGCTGTACAGCACGGTAAACCGCAGCGGGTTCTCGGCGTTGAAACCGGCCTGCGCCAGCAGTTGCTTCGCCTGGGCGTGCCGTTGTTCCGGCGTCCAGCCGGCCGCCGCGCCGGGCTGCAGGCTATAGCCGCCCGCCCCCGTTGGGGTAAAGGTCCAGGCCGGCTGTTGGCCGTATCCCAGCACCTTGCCGGCGATAATCTCTTTGTCCAGCGCCAGATTCAGCGCCTGGCGCACCCGCAGGTCGTTAAACGGCGCCTGGCGGTTATTGAAGGCAAAATAACTGGTGGAGAGCAGCGGATAGGTCACCAGCTGTTGCTCGCCGAGCGTTTTTTTCAGCTGCTGATACAACTCCGGCGGCGTGGTATACCCCAACTCAACCTCGCCGGCGCGAAAACGCGCCACTTCCGGGAAGCCCTGTATCGGCAAGAACGTCACCTTGTTGAGCACGGTGTTGGCGTTGTCCCAATACTGCGGGTTACGTTCCACCACCACCTTTTCGTTCACCACCCACTGGGTAAGACGGAATGCGCCGTTGCCGACAAAATGCGCCGGTTGAGTCCAGTTCTTGCCGTACTGTTCCACCACCTTGCGGTTAACCGGCAAGACCGGAAAATGTACCAGCTGCTTGAGCAGGTAGGAGTTGGGCTCCGACAGCGTCACCTGCAGGGTATGCGCGTCCAGCGCCTTGACGCCCAGCTCGCTCGGCGGTTTGCTGCCGGCGTTGATCGCCGCCGCATTCAGCACGTAGGCCGAAGCCAGATAGCTGCCGTAAGGCGACGCGGTTTTCGGATCGGTGAGGCGCCGCCAGCTGTAGACGAAATCGTCGGCGGTCACCGGATCGCCGTTCGACCATTTGGCCTGCGGCCGCAGATGGAAGGTCCAGACGTTGCCCTGATGCTCCCATTTCTGCGCCAGCGCCGGGATCGCTTCGCCGTCTTTCCCGACGCGCAGCAAACCTTCGAACAAATCGTTGAATATATAGAACTCCACATTGCTCTCGGCCAGGTTCGGATCCAGCGTCGCCGGTTCATAGCCGTTGGCGCGCACCAATTCCTGTACCGGCGCCAGTTTAGCGCCCGCCGGTACGTCGGCAGCCTGAGCTGCCGTCGCGTTAAAAGCCAGGAGGATTAAACCAGCCAATTTCTTGCCATTAAATGAATATTTCACGTCGATATCCCTGATTAGTGTTTTATCGCGTTCAATATGCAATGTGGCAGTGGAATAAATTAAATCATTAATCGCTATGAGTCATAACCAAAAGCGGTGTTGAATTTCTTTCATTATCAACGGAATAGTGGCGAATACTGACGAAAACAAGCGGGAGGACGTGGCGGCCGGCATCGCCGAACAGGAACGTCGCGAACCGGCGGTGAAATAAATTCAGACAATCAAAACAGATTATTCCAGCCGAAACTTAACTTATCCTTAGGGCAATTCATTTTGTGAGCGATCGTCAAAAATAATTTAATACGAATCGTTTTCACTATCATTATTGATGTTCTTGGCTAAAATCGGCCTGCTTGCGCTTGCCAGGCGATATTCGTTTTCCTCATTCGAACGCTAAAAGGATAACTGCATGAAGCTGCGTATTTCATCTCTCGGCCCCGTCGCCCTGCTCGCCTCCTCGATGATGCTGGCCTTCGGCGCTCAGGCGGCCTCGGCCGATCAGGGCATCGTCATTTACAACGCCCAACATGAAAACCTGGTCAAATCCTGGGTCGACGGGTTTACCAAAGACACCGGCATCAAGGTCACGCTGCGCAATGGCGGCGACAGCGAGCTGGGCAATCAGCTGGTGCAGGAAGGCAGCGCCTCGCCTGCCGACGTATTCCTGACGGAAAACTCCCCGGCGATGGTGTTGGTGGATAACGCCAAGCTGTTCGCCCCGCTGGACGCCGCGACGCTGGCCCAGGTGGAACCGCAGTATCGCCCAAGCCACGGCCGCTGGACCGGCATCGCCGCCCGCTCTACCGTGTTCGTCTACAACCCGGCCAAGCTGACCGAAGCGCAACTGCCGAAGTCGCTGCTGGACTTGGCCAAGCCGGAATGGAAAGGCCGCTGGGCCGCCTCGCCGTCGGGCGCCGATTTCCAGGCGATCGTCAGCGCGCTGCTGGCGTTGAAAGGCGAGAAAGCGACGCTGGAATGGCTGAAAGCGATGAAAACCAACTTCACCGCCTATAAGGGCAACAGCACGGTAATGAAAGCGGTCAATGCCGGCCAGGTCGACAGCGGCGTGATCTATCACTACTACCCGTTCGTGGATGGCGCTAAAACCGGCGAAAACAGCAACAACATCAAGCTGTACTACTTCAAACATCAGGATCCGGGCGCGTTCGTCAGCATCTCCGGCGGCGGCGTGCTGGCTTCCAGCAAGCATCCGCAGCAGGCGCAGGCGTTCATCAAGTGGATCACCGGCAAACAGGGCCAGGAGATCCTGCGCACCAACAACGCCTTCGAATACGCCGTCGGCGTCGGCGCGGCCTCCAACCCGAAACTGGTGCCGCTGAAAGATCTGGACGCACCGAAAGTAGACGCCGCGCAGCTGAACAGTAAAAAAGTGGTCGAACTGATGACCGAAGCCGGCCTGCTGTAAGGCCCGCCGGCAAACCGAGAGTTTTTGATCGTTATGTCAAACCTGAGTACCCACGCCGCGCAGACCGCGCGGCGTTATTCTGTTGTCCCCCGTCATCAGCGGCCGGGGGCGATCGTAGTGGCCAGCGCCGTGCTGCTGTCGCTGCTGGCGCTGTTGCCGCTGGGATTCGTTATCGGCGTGGCGTTTGAAACCGGCTGGCAAACGGTCAACGCTCTGGTTTTCCGCCCGCGCGTGGCGGAACTGCTGTTGAACACCCTGCTGTTGGTGGTGCTGACGCTGCCGATCTGCGCCGTGCTGGGCGTAGCCCTGGCCTGGTTGACCGAGCGCACCACGCTGCCGGGCCGCCGTCTCTGGGCGGTACTGGCCACCGCGCCGCTGGCGGTGCCGGCCTTTGTGCAAAGCTATGCCTGGATCAGCCTGGTGCCGTCGATGCACGGCCTGGGCGCCGGGGTCTTCATCTCGGTGCTCGCCTATTTCCCGTTCATTTACCTACCGGCCGCCGCCGTGCTGCGCCGTCTGGATCCCGGTATCGAAGACGTCGCCACCTCGCTCGGTTCCCGGCCGCTGGCGGTCTTTTTCCGCGTGGTGCTGCCGCAGCTGAAGCTGGCGGTCTGGGGCGGTTCCCTGCTGATCGCATTGCACCTGCTGGCGGAGTATGGCCTGTATGCCATGATCCGCTTCGATACCTTCACCACCGCGATCTTCGATCAGTTCCAATCGACCTTCAACGGCCCGGCGGCCAACATGCTGGCCGGCGTATTGGTATTGTGCTGCCTCGGGTTACTGCTGCTTGAGGCTCTCAGCCGCGGCCGCGCGCGCTATGCCCGCGTCGGTTCCGGCAGCGCCCGCAGCCAAACGCCGCGTCGCCTTTCGCTGCCGCTCGCCGCGCTGGCGCTGCTGCTGCCGATTTCGCTGACCGCGCTGGCGCTGGGCGTGCCTTTCATTACCCTGGCCCGCTGGCTGTGGCTGGGGGGATTCGAGGTGTGGCGCAACGCCGAGCTGTGGCCTGCGCTGTGGCAAACGCTGTCGCTGTCCGCCGTCGGCGCGTTGCTGATCACGCTGTGCGCCATTCCGATGGCCTGGCTGTCGGTACGCTATCCGGCCCGGCTGTACCGCGTGCTGGAAGGCTGTAACTACGTGACCAGCTCGCTGCCCGGCATCGTGGTGGCGCTGGCCCTGGTGACCATCACCATTCACAGCTTCCGGCCGATTTACCAAACCGAAATCTCCCTGTTGCTGGCGTATTTGCTGATGTTTATGCCGCGGGCGCTGATCAACCTGCGCGCCGGCATCGCACAGGCGCCGGTGGAATTGGAAAACGTGGCGCGTAGCCTCGGCAAATCGCCGGCGCAGGCGCTGTGGAGCACTACGCTGCGGTTGGCGGCGCCGGGTGCCGCGGCGGGCGCGGCGCTGGTGTTCCTGGCGATCGCCAATGAACTGACCGCCACGCTGTTGCTGGCGCCGAACGGCACCCGCACGCTGGCCACCGGATTTTGGGCGCTGACCAGCGAGATAGACTACGTCGCCGCCGCGCCTTATGCGCTGATTATGGTGGCGCTGTCATTGCCGCTCACCTGGCTTCTTTATTCTCAATCTAAACGCACGGCGGGACTATGAGCACGCTCGAACTGCACGGTATCGAAAAATCTTATAACGCCATCAGGGTGCTGGAACACATCGATCTGCAGGTTGCCGCCGGCAGCCGCACGGCGATCGTCGGCCCTTCCGGCTCCGGCAAAACCACCCTGCTGCGCATCATCGCCGGCTTTGAAATTCCCGACGGCGGCCAGATCCTGCTGCAGGGGCAAGCCATGGGCAACGGCGGCGGCTGGGTGCCGGCGCATCTGCGCGGCATCGGCTTCGTCCCGCAGGATGGCGCGCTGTTCCCGCACTTCACCGTCGCCGGCAACATCGGTTTTGGCCTTAAAGGCAGCAAGCGTGAGAAACAGCGGCGCATCGAGGCGCTGATGGAGATGGTGGCGTTGGATCGCCGTCTGGCCGCGCTGTGGCCGCACGAGTTGTCCGGCGGGCAGCAGCAACGGGTCGCGCTGGCGCGTGCCCTGTCGCAGCAACCCCGGCTGATGCTGCTGGACGAACCGTTCTCGGCGCTGGATACCGGCCTGCGCGCCGCCACCCGCAAAGCGGTCGCCGAACTGCTGACGGAGGCCAAGGTGGCGTCGATTCTGGTCACTCACGATCAGAGCGAAGCGCTGTCGTTCGCCGATCAGGTAGCGGTGATGCGCAACGGCCGGCTGGCGCAGGTGGGCGCACCGCAAGATCTCTATCTGCGGCCGGTCGATGAGCCGACCGCCAGCTTCCTTGGCGAAACGCTGGTGTTGACCGCCGAACTGGCGCACGGCTGGGCCGACTGCGCATTGGGGCGCATCGCCGTCGACGATCGGCAACGCAGCGGCCCGGCGCGCATCATGCTGCGCCCGGAGCAGATTCAAATCGGTTTGTCAGATCCGGCGCAGCACGGCCAGGCGGTGATCACCGGCATCGATTTCGCCGGCTTCGTCTCTACGCTCAACCTGCAAATGGCCGCCGGCGGCGCGCAAATCGAGATCAAAACCGTCAGCCGCGAAGGCCTGCAGCCCGGTTCTCAGGTCACTCTCAACGTGATGGGCCAGGCGCATATTTTCGCCGGTTGACATTTCGGGGGAGCCTCTTGACGTCCCCCTCACCACCGCGCATTATCAACGCTATGAAACGCTTCGCGCACGTCCTCACCACCACCGCAACCGCCACGCAATGGCGGGCTGCACGGGTGCGCATCAGCTAACGACGTATCCAAGCCCCGCCAGCCATGGCCGGGGTTTTTTATTTCTCCGTGCCCGCCGGCAATTTCATTACGGAGAAGACCTATGCCAACTATCCCCGCACCGCGCAGCGCCCTGCTGATTATCGACATGCAAGTCGGCCTGTTCGCCTCGCCGGACGATACGCCGTTCGCCGCCGAAACCCTTCTGGCGAAGACCAATGCGTTGATTCGCGCCGCACGCGTGGCGAATGCGCTCGTAGTGTTTATTCGCCACACCGGCCCGACAGGTTCGCCTATCGCCGCAAACAGTCCGCGGTGGCAAGTTCACCCCGATCTCGACACCGATGCGGAAACCGACTGGTTCATCGATAAAACCCATCCCAGCTGTTTTTACCAGACTGGCCTGGCTGAGCGGCTTAAGCAAGCCGGCATCGGTCGGTTGGTGATTTCGGGAATGAAAACGCAATACTGCGTAGACACCGCGTGTCGGCGCGGTGCAGAGTTGGGATTTGACATGGTGTTGGCCGCCGACGCCCATAGCTGTTCAGACACGGCGGAACTCGGTGCCGAAGCCATTATCCGTCACCATAACCAGACCCTGTCGGGGCCATTCGTGACGCTGGCATTGGCGGAAGAGGTGAAATTCTAAAACGCAGGCGACTTGGCTGTCAGGCCGGGCTTCCGCCCGGCCTCCTCAACGGCAAGTCTTGTCGTGGCGCGGCTTTTTCGGCGCCAGCAGATAATCCACCACGCTTTCGTCAACGCAGCTGTCGATGCCGTTCAGCACCAGCGTATGCCCGTCGCGTTCGCGGGTGATCAGCGGGCTTTTAAAGGCGGCGGCCATCACCTGCGCGTTGCGGTACGGCGTGGTCGGATCGTAGCGCTGCGCGACGAACAGCAGCGGCGGCAACGCGGCAGATTCCACCGGCGTGTGCGGCCGATCTTTGCCGCGGTACGGCCACAGATCGCACATTTCCAGCGGGTATTCGTGCAGCGGCAGATAGTGGGCATACATAGCGGCGGTATTGATCTCCTGCCGCTGCCGGCGCAACAGCTGCGGATCGGCCGTCGGGTTGGCGACGTCGGCGCAGGTGATGACGTTCAGCGCGTCATCGGCATCCGGCGAATAGCTTTCGTCGATCAGATCGGAAACCTGCTGCCCGGCGATCCCGGCATCGAGCTGGCGCAGCACGGTCGCCAGCTCGTGCCAGCGCTCCGGCCACAGCAGCAGCGAACGCGTGACCGTCAGCACGTCGTCGGCGGAGATTTCATACCCCGCCGCGGTGACGAACGGCTGCTCATGCAGCTTGCGCAGCAAGGCATGATAACGCTGCAGCGCCTGATTGGCGCCGCCGCCCAGCTGGCAGCTGTCGGTTTTGCCGCAGTAGGCGGCGAAGCGCAGGAAGCTTTGCTGGAAGCCCCGCTCCTGGTTCAGCCGCTGGGTGAAATCGTCTTCCGCCAGATCCACCACCCCGTCGAGCACCAGCGCGCGCGTTTTCTTCGGAAAACGTTCGGCATACAGCGCCGCCACCTTGGTGCCGTAAGAGTACGCCACCGCCGTCAGCCCCGGTTCGCCCAGCGCGTGGCGGATCGCGTTCAGATCGTTGACCGCTTCGTCGGTGCCGATATGTTGCAGCACGTCCGCGCCGGTCTGTTTGATGCAGGCGGCAATCAGGGTGCGCGTCTGGTTCTCCGCACCGGCCACGTCATTGTCGTCCGGTGACGGGGTTTCGTCGCCTTCGGCCACCTGACAGGAGATTTTCGGCGTCGATTGGCCGACGCCGCGCGGATCGTAACCGATGATATCGTAGGATTTACGCAGCCTGGCGACGTGACCATCATTGCCCAAATAAGGATTGATGCCCGGCAGGCCCGGCCCGCCGCTGATCATCACCACGCTGCCCTTTTTCGGCCCGGTGGCGGGCAGCAGGGTCAGCGCCAAACGCACGGTCTGTTCGCCCGCCTGCGCCGCATGAGCGGGCGGCGTGGCGTAGGCTAACGGCACCTCAAGGTAACCGCAGCGCAGCCCCGGCGGTGGCGGCTCATCGAACCAGCGCTGAAAACCGCTGTTGAGACATGATTGCCAACGAATGCCGTTCTCGGCCGCCGCGCCGTGGAGCACAGGCTTGGCCTGAGCGGGCAACGCGGCGGCGGTCGCGGCGAGCAGCGCCAGAATACGCAGTACTGACATGGGGAGTCCTTTCAACTCAACGAATCGGTCAAAGGTTAACGATACCCGGTTAAACAGCTAGCCAATAGAACACAAAAAGCCGCGCGGGTGAAGCCGTCACCGCGCGCCCGGCAAGATTTTTCTCTGCTCGGATTGCTCTTATAACGCACAGAATGCTGCAAAAAACGGCGTCTACCTGCTAGGCTTAGGATTCGTTAACCCATAAGGATCAGGAGAGCAGCATGTTTGGTAAAGCGGAAGACAAAGCCAATGAAGCCGCAGGCGCGGTAGAAGAAGCGTTCGGCAAAGCCGTGGATTCGCCGGAGCATCAGGTGCGCGGCGCGGCGCGCAAATACGCCTCCCAGGCCAGCTATGCCGCCCGAGACGCAGCGGACAGCGTAAGAACCCAGGTGGAAGCCAACCCGCTGGCCGGCGTGGCCGTTGCGGCGGCGGTCGGCATCGTTTTCGGCTTCTTGCTGGGACGCAAATAAGCGGCGAATGCGCCGCTCGACAACAGGCCCGTTACGGGCCTTTTTTTTCGCCCTTTTCTCCCCCTGCGCGCAAACTTTCATCTATCACAGCCATCGCTTATAAAAACCAACGCCTTCAACTACGATTAGTTTGTGACCAGAGCGAGGCTCTGCGATCCGGCAGATAACCCTATGAGGATTATCACCATTATCCATGCTGTTTAAGCCGCTCTCCTTCACGCGGCTAAGAAAGGTTGATTATGGCTCGCACCACCCCTATCGAACGTTACCGCAACATCGGCATCTCCGCGCATATCGATGCCGGCAAGACCACCACCACCGAGCGGATTCTGTTTTACACCGGGGTCAGCCACAAGCTGGGTGAGTGCATGACGGCGCGGCGACCATGGACTGGATGGCGCAGGAACAGGAGCGCGGCATCACCATCACCTCGGCGGCCACCACCTGCTTTTGGAACGGCATGCAGCATAATTATCCGCAGCACCGCATCAATATCATCGACACCCCCGGGCACGTCGATTTCACCATTGAAGTGGAGCGCTCGATGCGCGTGCTGGACGGCGCCGTGATGGTCTATGACTCGGTGGGCGGCGTGCAGCCGCAGTCGGAAACCGTTTGGCGCCAGGCCAACAAATACAAGGTGCCGCGGCTGGCGTTCGTCAACAAGATGGACCGCATCGGCGCGGACTTTTTCCGCGTGCGCAAAATGATGATCGAGCGCCTGAAAGCCAACCCGGTGCCGATCGTCATTCCGATCGGCGCCGAAGACCACTTCAGCGGCGTGGTGGATCTGGTGCGGATGAAGGCCATCCTGTGGGACGAAGCCTCGCAGGGCATGAACTTCAGCTTCGAAGAGATCCCGGCCGAGCTGCGCGATTCGGCGCAGGAGTGGCGCGAAAACATGATTGAGGCCGCCGCCGAAGCCTCGGAAGAGCTGATGGAGAAATACCTCAACCAGGTACCGCTGAGCGAAGAGGAGATCGTCCACGGGCTGCGGGTGCGCACCGTCGCCGGCGAAATCCAGCCGATGCTGTGCGGATCGGCGTTCCGCAACAAAGGGGTGCAGCGCATGCTCGATGCGGTGATCGAGCTGATGCCCTCGCCGCTCGACGTGCCGCCGATGGAGGGCCACGGCGAACACGATGAAATCATCACCCGCAAAGCCGACGACAACGAAAAATTCTCGGCGCTGGCGTTCAAGCTGATGACCGACCCGTTCGTCGGCCAGCTGACCTTCGTGCGCGTCTACTCCGGGGTGCTGGCCAAAGGCAGCAGCGTTTACAATCCGATCAAGGGCAAAAAGGAGCGCATCGGCCGCATCGTGCAGATGCACGCCAACGATCGTAAGGACATCGACGAGCTGCACGCCGGCGACATCGCCGCCTGCGTCGGCCTGAAGGACGTCACCACGGGCGATACGCTGTGCGACCCCGGCGCCATCATCACGCTGGAACGCATGACCTTCCCCGAGCCGGTGATCGCCCAGGCGATCGAGCCGAAGACCAAGGGCGACCAGGAGAAAATGGGCATCGCGCTGCAGCGCCTCTCTTCGGAAGATCCGTCGTTCCGCGTGCGCACCGATGAAGAATCCGGCCAAACCATCATCTACGGCATGGGCGAGCTGCACCTGGAGATCATCGTCGATCGCATGCGCCGCGAATTCGGGGTGGAGACCACCACCGGCAAGCCGCAGGTGTCGTACCGCGAAACCATCCGCAAGCGGGTGGCCGACGTGGAAGGCAAGTTCGTGCGCCAGTCCGGCGGTAAAGGGCAATACGGCCACGTGGTGCTGACCGTCGAACCCAACGAACCCGGCAAAGGCTTCGAATTCTTCGATGAGATCAAGGGCGGCGTCATTCCGGGCGAATTTATCCCGGCGGTGAAAAAAGGCGTGCTCGAGGCGCTGAACAACGGCGTGCTGGCCGGTTATCAGGTGGTGGACGTCAAGGTGCACCTGACCTTCGGTTCTTACCATGACGTCGACTCGTCGGAACAGGCGTTCCGCATGGCGGCGATTTTCGGCTTCAAGGAAGGCTGCCGCCTGGCGGATCCGGTGATCCTTGAGCCGATCATGTCGGTGGAGGTGGAAACACCGGAAGATTACGCCGGCAACGTGATGGGCGACCTCTCCTCACGCCGCGGCCTGGTGCAGGGCATGGAAGAGATACCGGGCGGCGGCGGCAAGGAAATTCGTGCCAAGGTGCCGCTGTCCGAGATGTTCGGCTACTCGACGACCCTGCGTTCGATGTCGCAGGGACGCGCCACCTACACCATGGAATTCAGCCACTACGCCGAAGCGCCGCGCAACGTGGCCGAAGAGATCATTCACCACAGCAAACGTTAACCCTCGCGCCCGCCTTCGCGGCGGGCGTCACCCCTGCTTGTCCTCCAGCGCCACCACCACCACCGGCTGCGGCTTGATGCGCATGGCGTACACCACGCCGGCGATCAGGCAGACGATGCCGGCCAGCGTCAGCAGCGGCGGCCAGGCCTGGCGCAGCAGAAAGGTATAGGCCAACCCCGCCAGAATTTCGAACACGATGAGCGGCCCCACCAATACCGTCGGCAGGCGCTGGCTGGCTTCGTTCCAGCATAGCGCCCCCAGCCAGGAGCAGAACACGCCGATGACCAGCATCAGCGGGATAAACACCTCAGGGCGCGGGCCGAACGGCAAGGCGAACGCCGGTTCGCTCAGCGCCAATTGGCCGCAGACCGCCAGATAGCCCAGCAGCGCCAGCGGCAGCGTCACCAGCCCTTGCGCCGTGGCCCAGGTAGCTGGCCGCTGCGTCGGGTTCTCCCGCAGCCAGCGCGAGTTGCGCAGCGGGAACCAGGTCCAGCACGCCACCGCCAACACGGCCAGCCCCAGACCGCTGAGATAGCGCCAGCCGTCGATTGGCAGCGCGTTGCCGCGCAGCTCGGCGACGTTCACGCACGCTAACCCGCAGACGATCAGCAGCAGTGCCGGCGCCAGCTTGCCCCAGGCCAGCCGCCCGTCGTGGCGGCCGTAAAACAGATTGGCGCAGATGGCGATCACCACCGGCAAGGTGCCGATGATCATGGTCGATACCGGTGCGCCGGTACGCTGAATGGCGCTGGCCAGGCACAGGTAGTACAGCAGGTTACCGATGGCCGTCAGCTTGAGCGCCTCCAGCCAATCCTGGCGCCGCAGCTTGCGCAGGCGGCGGCGATCGAACCACGCCAGCGGCAAGGTGATCAGCCCGAAGGCCAGATAGCGCCCGGTGGACTGCAGCGCGGCGGGATAATCCGGCACCAGCAGCGGGCCGACGAAGATCAATCCCCACATCAGCCCGGCGGCCAGGGCAAACACAACGCCAATGAACATAACGACTCCGACAAACGGCCGGTGCGGCCAACCCGCCCGACAAGACAGCGGCAGAGTAGCGAAAACGCGGGAAGGAATTATTGTAGCAGGTTGCTGTTTTAGCCCAATTTCACCTGTTTCTGGAAACGCACTGGCGTGACGCCGTAACGATTGGCGAAGGCGCGCGTCAGGTGTGCCTGATCGGTCAGCCCCGCCGCCGCCGCCACCTGTGCGGCGGGCATGCCGCGCTCCAGCATGCGTTTGGCCTGCGACAGCCGGATCGCCATCAGCATCTGCTGCGGCGAAACGTGGTATTCGGCCTTGAACTTGCGCAGAAAATGGTACGGGCTGAGCGACACCAGCTCGGCCAGCTGATTGAGGGTCACCGCCTCGGCGAAGTTGTCGTGCAGGTAGCTTTTCACCACCTCGAAACGGTGCGCCGCCTCGGCTTTTTCCCGCTGCCCGGTGCGAATGTGCGGGTGCAACAGCTCGACCGCCTCCAACAGCAGGCCGTCCAGCGTGAGCGGATCGTCGGTTTGCCACAGCGTGGCGAGAATGGCGGACAGGCGCTGCGCCGCCCGCGGATCGTGGCGCACCGCATCGGTGAACCACTGGCTCCTATCGCCGGACAGCTGCTCCAGCGCCTCGGGCGCCAGATAGAGCATGCGGTAACACCAGCCGCCCGGCGTTTCGGCTTCGCCGGTATGCAGCTCATCGGGGTTCATCAGCACCAGCGCGCCCGGCGCCGCCAGATGCTGCGCGCCGCGATAGCGGAAACGCTCCGCCCCGGTGTCTACGGTGCCGATAGCGAAGGCGTCGTGGGTATGCGGCTCGAAGGCATAGCGTTCGATATGCGCCTGATAAAGTTCGACGCCCGGCAGATGCGACAAATGCCGGAACTGCGCGCAATCCTTCTCGAACGGAAACTGTTGTGGTACCCCTTGCACCCGACCTCCTCGTCCGTGCTGACAATCTGCTCAGCATAGCCAAAACATCGCCGGTTGAGTAGCCGCCCTGGCGCTTTCGTGCCCCTCGCCTGGACGATCGCCGCCATTCGGCGTAGGGTTAAGGTCCCTGTCCCTTTCAGGAGCGCCGCATCGCGAAGCTCATCGGCCCCTGACACTCCGCAAACAAGAGGCAACAATGTATCCGGATACTCAACTGTATATCGATGGACAATGGCGCAACGCGCTGGCCGGGAAAACCCTGCCGGTCACCAACCCCGCCACCGACGAGATAATCGGTCAAGTGGCGCACGCTGCCACAGAGGATCTCGATCTGGCGCTGGCCGCCACCGAGCGCGGATTTAACGTCTGGCGCGACACCGCCGCGCACCAGCGCGCCAACCTGATGCGCAAAGCGGCGGCGCTGCTGCGCGAACGCGCTAACGCCATCGCCGCCGTCATGACCCAGGAACAGGGCAAACCGGTGGCGCAGGCCAAAGTCGAAATTCTCAACGCCGCCGACGTCATCGACTGGTTCGCCGGCGAAGCCACCCGCACCTACGGGCAGATCATTCCGTCCCGCGCCCGCGACGTGCAGCAGCAAACCCTCAAGCTGCCGGTCGGCCCGGTGGCCGCCTTCACGCCGTGGAACTTCCCGATCAACCAGATCGTGCGCAAGCTGTCCGCCGCGCTGGCGGCGGGGTGTTCCATCATCGTCAAAGGCCCGGAAGAAACGCCGGCCTCGCCGGCTGAGCTGATCAAAGCCTTCGCCGACGCCGGGATCCCGGCCGGGGTGATCGCGCTGGTGTACGGCACCCCGGCGGAAATCTCGGAATACCTGATCCCGCATCCGACCATTCGCAAGATCTCCTTCACCGGCTCCACCCGCGTGGGCAAGCATCTGGCGGCGCTGGCCGGCCAGCATATGAAAAAGGCCACCATGGAGCTGGGCGGCCACGCGCCGGTGTTGATCTTCGACGACGCCGATCTCGACGCGGCGGCCAAAGAGCTGGCGCAGTCCAAGTTCCGCAACGCCGGCCAGGTCTGTATCGCCCCGACCCGCTTCCTGATCCAACAAGGCGTTTATGAAGCCTTCGTGGAAAAATTCACCGCCGCCGTGCGTGAGCTCAAGCTCGGCAACGGGCTGGAAGACGGCGTGACCATGGGGCCGATGGTGCTGGGCCGCAGCGTCGACAATATCGAGGCGCTGGTGCAGGATGCCGTCGCCCACGGGGCAAAAGCCAGCACCGGCGGCAAGCGCGTGGCAGGCAAAGGCAACTTCTTCGAGCCGACGGTGCTGCGCGACGTGCCGCTGAGCGCGCGCGCCATGTCGGAAGAGCCGTTTGGCCCGGTCGCCCTGCTGCGCCCGTTCGCCACCTATGACGAGGCGATCGCCGAAGCCAACCGCCTGCCGTACGGGCTGGCCGCCTACGCTTACAGCCGCAACATCGCCACCGTCAATGCGCTGGGGCGCGACGTGGAGAGCGGCATGCTGAGCATCAACCACATCGGTTTCGGCCTGCCGGAAACGCCGTTTGGCGGCGTGAAAGACTCCGGTCACGGCACCGAAGGCGGCAGCGAAGCGATCGAGTCCTACCTGGAAACCCGCTTCGTCACCGTCGCCGGCCGTTAATCGCGCGTCGGATGAATAGCCAAAAGCCCCGCAGCGCGGGGCTTTTTTTTTACTCGCGAGCCAGTTCGAACAGCCGCCGCGCCGCCGGGGTCAGCCCCAGCATGTGAATGCAGGCATGCACCATGCCCGGCAACCGTTCACAGTGCACCGGCACACCCGCCTCGCGCAGTCGCTGCGCATACTGCTCGGCCTCATCGCGCAGCGGATCATATTCGCAGCTCAGGATGGTGGCCGGCGGTAACCCGCGCAGCGTGGCAGCGTGCAGCGGCTCGGCGCCGGGATCGCGCCGCTGGGCCAGATACTGCTGCCAACAAAATACCATCGCGTCGCGCGTCAGAAAGTGCCCCTCGGCAAACTCGCGATAGCTCGTCGTCGTCATCTCGCGGCTGAGCGCCGGGTACAGCAGCAGCTGGCGCTCGATGTGCGGGCCGCCGCGATCCCGCGCCAGCAGCGCGACGGCGGCCGCCAGGTTGCCCCCGGCGCTGTCGCCGCCCACCGCCAGGCGCTGCGCGTCGATCCCCAACTGCGGCGCCTGTTGCGCCACCCAGCAGAGCGCCTGGTACACATCTTCCAGCGGCTGCGGAAACGGGTATTCCGGCGCTAGGCGGTAGTCGACCGACAGGATCACCCGGCCGGTGGCGTTGGCCAGCGCCTGACAAGGCCGATCGTACAGCGCCAGCGAACCGAGGCACCAGCCGCCGCCGTGGGCGAACAGCATCGCCGGCTGCGCGTTTGCGCGGTTTTCCCCTGCCGGTAAATAAGTACGCAGCGCAATCCTGTGTCCATCGGCGGCGACCACCGTATAGTCCCTGACGCCGCCGCTCGGTTCCGCCTCGCCCTGCAGCCGGCGTAAACCGGTTTCCGTGGCCGCGCGCATTTCCGCCAGCGACGCGGGGGGCGGCGCATCGGCCGACGCCGTCAAAAAGGCGGCGATGCGTTCATCGAGCGGCATGGGGTTCTCCTGCCAGGAACGGCGTAATCAGGGCAATAAATTCCTCATGGCACTCCTCGGTAATGAAATGCCCGCAGCCGGCGACCGTTTCGCCCCGCAGATCGTGCGCATTGCCCCGCAGCGTCGTCAGCGGCGCATCACCGGTGGCGTGCTCCGCCCCTACCGTCAACACCGGCATCATCAGGGGCGTGGCGGCGCGCAGCCGGTTCTGCCGCACAGTCTCCGGGATCGCCCGGTAATAGTCGAATCCGGTGCGCAGGCCGCCCGGCGCCGAATAGGCGGTGATATACACCTGCGCCGCCACCCGATCGCGCCGATAGGACCAGCGATTGAAGATATAGCCAAGATACTCCTGCTCACGCCCCTGGGTCAGGGTCTCCGGCAAATCCGCCAGTTGGTTGAACATGAAGTGCCACAGGAAGATGTTCTCCTCCGGCGCGACGAAAATCGGCGGCGGCGGCGCCAGCCCGGGGATCACCGCCTCCGTCAGCACCAGGCGTTCCACCGCCTGCGGGAAATCGCTCGCCATGGCGTAACCGATCCACATGCCGATGTCGTGGCCAACCAGTTGGTAACGTTCATGGCCCAGCTGCGCCATCATCGCGTGCAACGTCGCACCGACGTTGCCGGTGTCGTAGCCGCCAGCGGGCTTGTCAGAATCGCCGATGCCCGGCGGATCGACGGCGATCGCCTGAAAACCGGCCGCCGCCAGCGCTTGCATCACATGGCGCCAGGTGAACCAGGTTTGCGGCCAGCCGGGGATCAGCAGCACCGGCCGCCCTTCACCGGCCACCACGCAGTGAAGGCGCCGGCCGTTGACCTGGAGATAGACGTGTTCCGCCGCGAGATCCGCCAACGTGACCTCGTTCTGTCGGTATTGCATGGGGTAACTCCCTGAAGGATTAGGCTCAGCGAATGCCGAGCAAGGCATTGATCTGCTGTGGGTTGACCGGCGCGCCGGCGAAATCGTCGAACACTTTGTCGGTGACGTGGATAATGCGATCGCGAATGAAGGCTGCGCCTTCGCGTGCGCCGTCCTGCGGGTTTTTCAGGCAACATTCCCACTCCAGCGCCGCCCAGCCCGAATAACCGTACTGCGTCAGGCGTGAAAAGATGCCGTTGAAATCGACCTGGCCGTCGCCCAGCGAGCGGAAGCGGCCGGCGCGATCGATCCAGGATTGATAGCCGCCGTAAATACCCTGCCGACCGGTCGGATTGAACTCGGCGTCCTTGACGTGGAACATGCCGATAACCTCTTTATAGATATCGATAAACTCCAGATAGTTGAGCTGCTGCAGCACCATATGGCTCGGATCGAACAGCACCCGGCAGCGCGGATGATGGCCGACGCGCTCATGAAACATTTCGAACGTCACGCCGTCGTGCAGATCCTCGCTCGGGTGAATTTCGTAACACAGGTTGATCCCCTGCTCGTCGCAGGCGTTAAGCACCGGCAGCCAGCGCCTGGCGAGTTCGTCGAACGCGGTATCGATCAGTCCTTCCGGACGCTGTGGGAACGGAAACAGATAGGGCCAAGCCAGCGAACCGGAAAAGGTGCCCAGTTCGCTGAGCCCGAGCCGCGCCGACGCCTTCACCGCCAACAGCATTTGCTGCCGCGCCCACTCGCCACGCGCCTGCGGATTGCCCTGTAGCGCCGGCGGCACGAAGCTGTCAAACAGCGCATCGTAAGCCGGGTGTACCGCCATCAGCTGGCCGAAGATATGGCTGGTCAATTCGCTGACCACCAACCCCTGTTCCGCCAACATGCCGGTCAAATCATCGCAGTAGGTTTGGCTTTCCGCGGCGGTGGCCACGTCGAATAAACGCCGATCCCAGGCCGGGATCTGCAGCGCACTAAAGCCGGTCTGCGCCGCCCATTCGGCGATGGCGGGCAGGCTATTGAACGGCGCTGTCTCATCGCTGAACTGCGCGAGATGCAGGCTTGGACCTTTGAGGGTTTTCATCGTAAACCCCCATTGGTTGTCGATTGACAAACAATAGGAGCAAAGCGCGATGACCGCAAGCGAAATTTATAAAGACATTGGTATTCCCGCCGATTTAAGCGATCCTATGTCGCTGAATGGCAGGTAAATTGGAGCAGAGAATGGCTGGCAGACCGCGCGAGTTCGACCGCGAACAGGCGCTCTTGAAGGCGCGAAACTTATTCTGGCGACAGGGCTACGAAGGCACCTCGATGTCGGATCTGGTGGCGGAATTGGGCATTGCTTCCGCGCGCATCTACAAGGCGTTCGGCTCCAAAGAGCAGCTGTTCCGAGAGGCGATCGCCAGTTATGAAACCGAGGAAGGCGGCTTCGCCGATCGCGCCTTCGCGCAGGAAAGCGGCATTCGCCCGGCGATCCAACGTATGTTGGAAGATGCCGTGCGGCTCTACAGCCGGCCGGATCTGCCGCAGGGTTGCATGGTGGTCTCCTCCGCCGCCAGCGTCAGTGCGGAGAACGACGGGCTCAAAACCTGGCTGGCTGAGCATCGGTTGCAGCGCACCCAGCAGATCGTCGAACGGCTGCGGCAGGCGGTGCAAGCCGGCGAACTGCCGGCCGGTACCGACGCCGACAGCCTGGGGGACTTTTTCGCCGTCTTCCTGCACGGCCTGTCGATTCAGGCGCGTGACGGCGTCACTGAAGCGCGACTGTTGGCGGCGGTCAAGGTGGCGCTCACCGCCCTGGGCGACGCTTAATCTTCGGGCAGATCGAAAATCACCAGCGTGCCTTCGCTGCCCGGCAACACGCGGTGCGGCACGCCGGCCGCGGCCTGATACAGCTGGCCGGCCTGCACCACAATCGTTTCCCCCGCCACCTGCAGCCGCAGCTGCCCGCGGATCACCAGCAGCCCTTCGCTGTAATCATGCACTTCATCCGCTATGCTGCGCTCATCCATGCGCAGCACTTTGATATTGGCCGCACCGACGCGGCCCAGCACGGTAGAACGCCAGGCCTCAGGCAGTTCGGCCGCCTGCAGGTTTAAATCGAACAGCATCGGTACCCCCTGTGGTTATCGAACGTAGCGGCACTCTACGCCGACTGCGGCCGGCGTGGAAAGAATCCCGGGTTGTAGCTTATGCCCGCCAGGCCTATACCGGCACCCGGCGGCTGATCTCCACCACCTGATCGCTGGGCAGGTAATAATAATCCGTGACGTGCATGCCGTTGCGCACCATCAGCGCGAACAGGTTGCGCTGCCAGGACGGCATCCGGTCGCTCGCCTCGCGGCGCACCACGGTTTCATGGCCGAGATAGTAAGTCGCCTCGTCGAAGTTCAGGCCGCATTTTTGCGCTTCGACGTGCTGCAGCAACTGCGGGATGTTCGGCCGCTCCATAAAGCCGTAGCTGGCCACGCCGCACCAAAACCCCGGCACCAGTTCGCGCATCACCAGGCGTTCGGCATTCGATACCCGCGGTTCATTGACGATGGCAATGGTCAGCGCCAGCACGTTGGCGTGCAGCGAGCCGTTGCGTTTGACGTGCCATTTCATTACCGGCGGCGTGCCCTGCAGGCTGCGGGTGAGAAAGACCGCGGTGCCCGGCACCCGCGGCACGGATTCACGCTGGATTTTCGCCAGGAAATCCGCGATCGGCACCGTCGTCTCGCCGAGGGTGCGCACGGCCGCCAGCACCCCGCGATGCCAGATCAGCATCACGGTATAGACCGCGGCGGCCAGCAGCAGCGGGATGTAACCGCCTTGCAACACCTTGGTCAGGTTGGCCGTCAGGAAGCTCAGATCGACCACGAAGAAACACCCCGCCACCAACAGGCTGGCGGCCAGCCCCCAGCGCCACACCTCGCGCATCGCCACGAACAGCAAGCCGGTGGTCATGATCATGGTCAACGAAACGGCGATGCCGTAGGCGGCGGCCAGATTGTCCGAGGATTTGAAGAACACCGTCAGGAACAGCGTCACCACCATCAGCAGCCAGTTGATGGCGCCGATGTAGATCTGCCCGTAGCTTTCCTCGGTGGTTTGTTTAACCCGCAGCCGCGGCAGCCAACCCAGCTGGATTGCCTGGCGGGTCATCGAAAACGCGCCGCTGATGATCGCCTGGCTGGCGATGATCGTCGCCAGCGTGGCCAGGATCACCAGCGGGATCAGCAGCGCCGGCGGGCACAGGCGGAAGAAGATGTTCTGCGTGACGTCGGCGCCGGCCAAAATCAGCGCGGCCTGGCCGGCGTAGTTGAGCAACAGGCTGGGAAAAACGATGCCGAACCAGGCCAGCCAAATCGGCCGTTTGCCGAAGTGCCCCATGTCGGCGTACAGCGCTTCGGCGCCGGTGACGCACAGAAACACGCCGCCCAGCACCAGGAAGCTGGTCAGCCCATTCGAGAACAGGAAATGAATGCCGTACATCGGGTTCAGCGCCAGCAGCACCGCCGGGTGCTGGATGATGCCCCACACGCCCAGCGCGGCGATCGACAGGAACCACAACGCCATGATCGGCCCGAACACGCGGCCGATACGTGCGGTGCCCAGCGGCTGAATGGCGAACAGGCTGAGCAAAATCACCACCGCCGCCGGCAGAATGTAGGGCTGCGACGCCGGCAGCACGATATTCAGCCCCTCGAGGGCGGAGAGCACCGAGATGGCCGGCGTGATGGCGCCGTCGCCGTAGATCAACGCCGCGCCGAACAGGCCGGCGAACAGCACCAGCGGCCGGGATTTCCGCCTGCTGACCAGCAGCGACATCAGCGCCATGATACCGCCCTCGCCGCGGTTGCCGATGCGCATGGCGAACATGGCGTATTTGAGCGAGGTGACGATCACCAGCGTCCAGAAAATCAGCGACAGCAGGCCAAGGATCACCGGCGCCGACGGCGCATCGCCGGAGAGAAACAGCACGGTTTTCAGGGTGTACAACGGGCTGGTGCCGATATCGCCGAATACCACGCCCAATGCACCCAACGCCAACGGCGCCAGGCCGGTTTTGTTCGAGGTTTCCGTATCATTGCCGACAGACATCTGCTCGCTCCTTAGCCTTGCACAGTGAGTTGGAATTATTGTCACTTTATTGCCGCCGCGCCACTCGCTCAGCAGCGATAAGCATAACTTAACCGTCATCTTCACGGGTTACAGTATCGCCCGTTTGCGGCACAGAAACCGCCGCCGGTGAGCAACGGTTTAGAATCGCCCGCGCCGGATGGTCTATAGTCCTTATGCGATTGTCACTTTCTTGTTTGCGCCCGCCGTGGGAGAAGTGAAATGAACGTCCGGCTCAACACCCATGTTTCCGCCCGGCGCCTGCTGCCCAATGGCTGGGACGTCATCGCCTTTCCGCTGATCATCGGCCTGATCGCCATGATGGCCATCGGCCTGCATCAAACCCTGCAACCGATCGTCACGCTGAAAACGCAGGCGATATCGCTCGATCCCGCCAATCTGCCGGAATACGCCCTGCGCACCACGCTGCGCATGCTGGTGGCGATGGTGGCCGCGCTGGCGTTCTCGCTGGTCTACGGCACCCTGGCGGCCAAGAGCCGGCGCGCCGAAAAGGTGCTGGTGCCGATCCTCGATATCCTGCAGTCGGTGCCGGTACTCGGCTACATCTCTTTCACCGTCACCTTTTTCATCGCGCTGTTCCCCGGCCGGGTGCTGGGGGTCGAGCTGGCGGCGATGTTCGCCATCTTCACCAGCCAGGCGTGGAATATGACCTTCAGCTTCTACCAGTCGCTGCGCACCGTGCCGCGCGATCTGCAAGAAGTGGCGCGCGACTTCCATCTGAGTCCGTGGCAACGTTTCTGGAAGCTGGACGCGCCGTTCGCCATGCCGGGGCTGATCTGGAACATGATGATGTCGATGTCCGGCGGCTGGTTCTTTATCGTGGCGTCGGAAGCGATCACCGTCGGCAACAACACCTTTACGCTGCCGGGCATCGGCGCGTATCTCGCGCAGGCCATCCTCAGCAAGGATCTGCCCGCGATAGGTTGGGTGCTGCTCACCATGACGGTGGTGATCCTGGCCTACGATCAACTGCTGTTTCGGCCATTGGTGGCATGGGCGGACAAATTCCGCATGGAAACCACCCGCTCGGCGAGCGCCCCCACTTCCTGGCTGTTGAACCTGATGCGCCGCACGCGCCTGATCCACCTGCTGCTGACGCCGCTGGGCGCACTGCTGGCCAAAACCGCGCGCCTGAAACTGAGCCTGCCCGCCCGGCCGTTGCGCCGCGGCAATAGCGCCCAACGGCAGCGGCGTTCGCGCACGATCGATCGGTGTTGGAGCACCATCGTCATCCTGCTGACGCTGGCGATCGCCTGGCGCGTCATTCTCTATGTGCAGACCGGCGTGACGCTCAATGACGTGGGCCATGTGATGGTGCTGGGGCTGATCACGCTGCTGCGCGTGGCGGTGCTGATCGCCCTGTCGTCGCTGATCTGGGTGCCGCTCGGCGTGCTGATCGGCTTGCGCCCGACGCTGGCCGGAAAGATCCAGCCGATCGCCCAGTTTCTGGCCGCGTTTCCGGCTAACCTGCTGTTCCCGGTGTTCGTCATCACCATCGTCCACTTCCGGCTGAACCCCGATATCTGGCTGTCGCCGCTGATCGTGTTGGGCACCCAGTGGTACATTCTGTTCAACGTGGTGGCCGGCGCCACCGCGTTGCCCAACGACTACCGCGAGGCCGCCGCCAATTTTCACATTCGCGGTTGGCAATGGTGGCGCCAGGTGATGCTGCCGGGCATCTTCCCCTATTACATCACCGGCGCCATCACCGCGTCGGGCGGCGCCTGGAACGCCAGCATCGTGGCGGAGTTCGTGCAATGGGGCTGCACCCAGGTGAAGGCACATGGGCTGGGTGCCTACATCGCCGAAACCACCGCCGCCGGCGATTTCCCCAAGATCATTTTGGGCATCGCCGTGATGTCACTGTTCGTTACGCTGTTCAACCGTCTGCTGTGGCGGCCGCTTTACGCCTACGCCGAATCCCGCTTCCGCATCGATTAAGGAGCCGTTCAGATGTCAGACCTTCACCCAACGCAGGCGACGCACTCGCCCGGCGAGGAAATTTTAGCGGTCAACGCGGTCAGCCATGGCTATGACAAGGCACATGGCGAGCTGCTGATCCTCGACGGGGTCAATCTGTCGCTGCGGGCGGGCGAGATCGTCGGGTTGCTGGGCCGCTCCGGCTCGGGCAAATCGACGCTGCTGCGCATCATCGCCGGTCTGGTTACCCCCACCGCCGGGACGGTGAACTACCTGGGGCAGCCGCTGAACGGCCCCGCCAAAGGCGTCGCCATGGTGTTTCAAACCTTCGCGTTGTTCCCCTGGCTGACGGTGCTGCAAAACGTTGAGGCCGGCCTCGAGGCGCTGGGCGTCGCCCCTACCGAACGGCGCGAGCGGGCATTGGCGGCCATCGATCTTATCGGCCTGGACGGCTTTGAAAACGCCTACCCGCGCGAGCTATCCGGCGGCATGCGCCAGCGCGTAGGCTTTGCGCGCGCGCTGGTGGTGGATCCGACGCTGCTGCTGATGGATGAGCCGTTTTCGGCGCTGGATGTGTTGACCGCCGAAACGCTGCGTACCGACCTGCTGGATCTGTGGACCGAGGGGCGAATGCCGATCAAATCGGTGCTGATCGTCACGCACAACATCGAGGAAGCGGTCTTCATGTGCGATCGCATTCTGCTGCTCTCTTCCAACCCCGGCCGGGTGATCGCCGAAATCAAGGTGCCGTTCAGCCACCCGCGCAACCGGCTGGATCCGCAGTTCCGCCACCTGGTGGACGATGTGTACGCCAAGATGACCGCCCGCCCGACCGACGGCAACGTCAAGAAAGGGCTGAAGCTCGGCACCCGGCTGCCGCACGTGTCCACCAACCTGATCGCCGGCCTGATCGAAACCCTGGCCGCCGCGCCCTATTTCGGCCGTGCCGACATGCCGGAGATCGCCCTCTCGCTGCATCTGGAGGTCGATGAGCTGTTCCCCATCGCCGAAGTGCTGCAGTCGCTGGGCTTCGCCGACGTGCGTGAAGGCGACATCTTCCTGACGCCGCCGGCGCGCGCCTTCGCCGACGGCGACGTTCAGGCGCGCAAAGTGCTGTTCGCGGAGCATCTGCTGCGCTATGTGCCGCTGGCCGCGCTGATCAAAAACGTGTTGGACGAGCGGCCGGGGCACCGCGCGCCGCGCGTGCGTTTCGAGCAGGAGCTGGAGGATTCGCTGTCGGACAACGCCGCCAAAGAGACGCTGGATACGGTGATCAACTGGGGCCGTTACGGCGAAATCTTCTCCTACAACGATCAAACGGCGTTTTTCAGCCTGGAGGACGTCGAGTTTTAAGCGAGCCGGCGCTCATCGGCTTCGCGGCGCAGCCACTGCCGCAGGTTTTCCCCCTCCTGCGACAGTTCGCTATCCAGGCGAGCGCACAGGTAATAATCCCGACCGTCGTCGATCGGCAGATCGAACATTTTGATCAACTCGCCGCTTTCAAGGTACTGGGCGATTAACGGCTCGCGCATCAATGCACACCCCAATCCCGCCTGCACCGCCGCCAGCGTCAGCAACCCGTCTTCGAACATCGGCCCGATGCTGCGCAGCGGGCGTTTAACGCCGGCCAGCTGAAACCATTGCATCCAGGTATTACGCTCCTCGTCATGCAGCAGCGGCAGCGCCGCCAGCTGATCCGGCGTATCGAGCAAACCGTGCAGTTTACTGAATGCCCGGCTGCACACCGGCACCATTTGGCCGGACATCAGCTTTTCGCTGCGATAGCCGGTCCACTGCCCAACCCCGAAGCGGATCGACAGATCGGCGGCGTCGCTCAGGTAATTGCGGTGGTTGGCGTAAACCACATTGATGTCGATATCCGGATTTTCCCGCAGAAAGCCGCGCAGCCGCGGAATGAACCAGCCCATGCCGAACAGCGGGATCAGGCTGATGGTGACCTGCCGCGACGCGGACTGCTCGCGCACGTGTTCGGTCGCCTGGCGCAGCACGTTAAACGCCGACCGGATCGAGCGGTAATATTCCCGCCCCTCGCCGCGCAGCACCAGATGGCGCCCCTGCCTTTCGGTCAACGGCATCTGCAAGAATGCCTCCAGCGTTTTCAGCTGATGGCTGACCGCCGAAGGCGAAATCATCAGCTCCTTCGCCGCCGCGCTGATGCTGCCCAGGCGCGCGATGGCCTCGAACGCCCGCACGGCGCGCAGCGGCGGATCGTTCGGCAACATCGGCAACGGCTCATCGTACTGTTCTGTTTTTTTCATATATCGATTGTTTTATGGAAAGTCCAGGAGAAGTATTTATTTAATATACATAAAAATCAAAGCATTAAAATCACTCGTTTTTTGTATAAGAAAGTATTTTTCCGTATTTTACAATTTTTTTAAATTCTCTACTGTGAGCCTCCTGACTCATTATCTCCGGACTCTCCCTATGGATACGCTGGTACAGCAGACCGTCAACGGTTTGATGCTCGGCAGCATCTATGCGCTGATCGCGCTCGGCTACACCATGGTGTACGGCATCCTGCGCATCATCAACTTCGCGCATGGCGACGTGCTGATGGTCGGGGCGCTCAGCGCGCTGTCGGCGATCGGCGTGTTGCAGCATCATTTTCCCGCGTTACCGCCCTACGCCACGCTGCTGCTGGCGGCCCTGTTCGCCATGGCCGTCTGCGCCATCACCTCGATGGCGATCGAACGTCTGGCCTATCGCCGGTTGCGCAATGCACCGCGCCTGGCCCCGCTGATCAGCGGCATCGGCGTCTCGCTGCTGTTGCAAACCCTGGCGATGCTGATCTGGTCACGCAATCCCCTGATGTTTCCGCAGCTGTTGCCGATGACGCCCATCGCCCTGACCGCAGGCAGCGCCGAACATGCGCCGGCGGTGATCACCGGCACCGCGATCGTCACGCTGGCGGTGGCCGTGACGGTCATGGCCGGCCTCTGGCTGCTGGTCGAACACAGCCGTTTCGGCCGCGCCATGCGCGCCACGGCGGAAAACCCGCAGGTCGCCGGCCTGATGGGCATCAGTCCTGACCGCATCATCGTTCTGACCTTCGCGCTCGGCGGCGCGCTGGCGGCGGTAGCCGGCATCATGATGGCCAGCAACTACGGCAACGCCGGTTTCTCGATGGGCTTTTTGCCCGGCATCAAAGCCTTTACCGCCGCCGTGCTCGGCGGCATCGGCAACCTGCGCGGCGCAATGCTCGGCGGTTTACTGCTGGGGCTGTTCGAATCGCTGGGTACCGGCTATCTCGGCGAGCTGACCGGCGGCGTATTCGGCAGCAACTACCAGGACGTATTCGCGTTTCTGGTGCTGATCGCCGTGCTGGTCTTCCGCCCCTCCGGGCTGTTGGGCGAACGCATCGCCGCGCGCGCATAAGGACATCATGATGACCGTTTTAACTTCCTCACTTCCCCTGGCCACGCCTCGGCGTGCCAGGCTGGGGCTGACGCTGTTCATTCTCGCCCTGCTGCTGGCGCCCTGGGTCGCGGGTGCCGCCGGCGGCAACTACTGGGTGCGCGTCGTCGACTTCGCGCTGCTGTACCTGATGCTGGCGCTCGGGCTGAACATCGTGGTGGGCATGACCGGATTGCTGGACATGGGCTTTATCGCTTTTTACGCCGTTGGCGCCTATCTGGCCGCGCTGCTGTCGTCACCGCATCTGACGCAGCAGTTCCCGCTGCTGCTGCAGTGGTTCCCCGATGGGCTGCACCTGTCGATGCTGTGGCTGATCCCGCTGGCGGCGCTGCTGGCGGCGGCGTGCGGCATTCTGCTCGGCGCGCCGACGCTGCGGCTGCGCGGCGACTACCTGGCGATCGTCACGCTCGGTTTCGGCGAGATCGTGCGTATTTTGATGCGCAACCTCGACCGCCCGGTCAACCTCACCAACGGCCCCAAAGGCATTTCCGGCATCGACCCGGTCAGCCTGTTCGGCCTGAAGTTTTCCGGCATGCATGAGTGGTTCGGCGTGCGTTTCTCCGGCCTGTACCTCTATTACTACCTGTTCGCCGCGCTGCTGCTGGCGATCCTGTTTATCAGCCTGCGGCTGCAAAACTCGCGCATTGGCCGCGCGTGGACGGCGATCCGCGAAGACGAGGACGCCGCGCGGGCGATGGGCATCAACACCTGCAACTTCAAGCTGCTGGCCTTTGCCATCGGCGCCACCTTCGGCGGCGTGGCCGGCGCGCTGTTCGCCGCGTTTCAGGGCTTCGTGTCGCCGGAATCGTTCACCCTGCAAGAGTCGATCGCCGTACTGGCGATGGTGGTGCTCGGCGGCATGGGGCACATCCCCGGCGTGATCCTGGGTGCGCTGCTGCTGGCCGCTCTGCCGGAGCTGCTGCGCAGCAGCATGGGGCCGCTGCAGCAGGCGCTGTTCGGCCAGGTGCTGATCGACCCGGAAATTATCCGCCAACTGTTTTACGGCCTGGCGCTGATCCTGGTGATGCTGTATCGCCCGGCGGGCCTGTGGCCGGCCCGCCACCTAAGAGGGAATGCCGCATGACGCCTTTGCTCGCTTTACACCACGTCAGCAAACGCTTCGGCGGCCTGACGGCGGTGGATGACGTCAGCATGAGCATCCGCCAGGGGGAGATCTACGGCCTGATCGGGCCGAACGGCGCCGGTAAAACCACCTGCTTCAATCTGATCACCGGCCTGTACCGTGCCGACGAGGGCGAATTTCGCCTGTCGGGCCAGCGCTATAAGCCCCAAGCGATCGATAAAGTGGCGCAGGCCGGCATCGCCCGCACCTTCCAGAACCTGCGGCTGTTCAACGAAATGAGCGTGCTGGAAAACGTGATGGTCGGCTGCCACGTACGCACCCGCAACGGCCTGTGGGCGGCGATCGCCCGCCACCGCCGCGCCAGGGAGGAAGAACAGGCGGTGCGCGACAAGGCCCATGCGCTGCTGGAGTATGTCGGCATCGGCCAATTCGCCCATTATCGCGCCGGGGATCTCGCCTACGGCCACCAGCGCCGTCTGGAGATCGCCCGCGCGCTGGCGACCGAGCCCCGGCTGCTGGCGCTGGACGAACCGGCGGCCGGCATGAACGCCGGAGAAAAAGTGGCGCTGCGCGAGCTGCTGCTGCGCATTCGCGACAGCGGCAAAACGCTGCTGTTGATCGAACACGACGTCAAGCTGGTGATGGGTTTGTGCGATCGCCTGACGGTGCTGGATTACGGCAAAGCGATTGCCGAAGGCGAACCGGCGCAGGTTCGGCGTGAACCGGCGGTCATTCAGGCCTATCTGGGAGGCGGCGCGCATGTCTGAAGCCCTGCTGAGCGTTAAACGACTCAAAGTGTCTTACGGCGGCATTCACGCGGTCAAAGGCATCGATTTTATGGTCAACGCCGGCGAGCAGGTCACGTTGATCGGCGCCAATGGCGCGGGCAAGACCTCCAGCCTGCGGGCGCTGACCGGCCTGCAGCCGTTCGAGGGCGACATCCTGTTCGACGGCCGTTCGATTCGCGGCGTGCCGCCGCACCGCTTGCTGCAACAGGGGCTGGTGATGGTGCCGGAAGGTCGTGGCATTTTCACCCGCCTGACGGTGCGAGAAAACCTGCAGCTGGGCGCCTATGCGCGCCGTGACAAAGCGGCGGTGCGGCACGATTTCGAACGGGTATGCGCCACCTTCCCACGCCTGAACGAGCGCCTGCATCAACCGGCCGGGCTGCTTTCGGGCGGCGAGCAGCAGATGGTGGCGATGGGCCGCGCGCTGCTCAGCCGCCCGCGCCTGTTGATATTGGACGAACCGTCGATGGGGCTGGCGCCGATTGTGGTGGAGGCCATTTTTTCGGTCATCAAACAGTTGGCTCGTGACGGCGTCACGCTATTGCTGGTCGAGCAAAACGCCCGCCTGGCGCTGGAGTCTACCGACCGCGCCTATGTGTTGGACAGCGGCAGCCTGAGCCACAGCGGCCGCTCCGCCGCGATGCTGGACGATGAAAAAATCAAACAGATCTATTTGGGTGAATAACCGTTGTTACCTTTAACCGCACCAGGAGTATGACATGCAGCAGAACTTTCGCATCAAGCCGTTGGCGCTGGCCGCCGTAACGATGATCCTGAGCCTTCCGGCGCTGGCGGACGACACCGTGTTGATCGGCCTGGCCGGGCCGCTGACCGGCCCTTCCGCGCGCATCGGCAAAGATCTCGAAAACGGCGCGCGCCTGGCGATCGCCGACGCCAACGCGCAAAAGCCGACGCTGAACGGCAAACCGGTCACCTTCAAATTGCTGTCCGAGGACGATCAGTCCGATCCGCGCACCGCCGTGGCCGTCGCGCAGCGTTTGGTCGACGAGGGCGTCGCCGGCGTGGTCGGCCACTGGAATACCGGCACCAGCATCCCGGCGGCGCGTATCTACCACGACGCCGGCATCGCCCAGGTGGCACCGGTCGCCACCGGCCACGGCTACACGCAACAAGGCTTTGACACCAGCTTCCGCGTGATGGGCCACGACGACGACGGCGGCAACTATGCCGGGCAGTATGCGGTGAAAACGCTGAAAGCCCAGCGCATCGCGGTGATCGACGATCGCACCGCCTTCGGCCAGGGCCTAGCGGACGAGTTCATCAAATCGCTGCAGGCCCAGGGCGTGCAGCCGGTCACCCGCGAGTACGTCGACGACAAGACCGTCGATTTCAGCGCCGTGCTGACCACCGTGCGCAGCAAAAACGCCGATCTGATCTTCTTCGGCGGCGTGGACTCCCAGGCGGCGCCGCTGGCGCGCAAACTGAAACAGCTGGGCATGAACGCGCAGCTGATGGGCGCCGGCGGCTTTGTCAGCCAAACCTTCCTGACGCTGGCGCAGCGGGAAGGCGAAGGCGTCGTCGCGCTGGAGCCCGGGCTGCCGCTGGAACAGATGCCGGGCGGCAAGGCGTTTGAACAAGCCTACCGCGATCGTTACCACACCCACATCGAACTGCATGCGCCCTTCGCCTACGACGCCACCCGGGTGCTGATCGCCGCCATCGAACAGGCCGGCTCGGCCAATCCGGCCGATTACCTGCCGAAACTGCGCACCATACATTACCAGGGCGTGACCGGCGCCATTGCCTTCGATGCGCAGGGCAACCTGCAACAGCCGAGCTTCACCCTGTACCGGGTAGTGGACGGCAAATGGCAGCCGCAAACCGTGTTGGGCGGCGCCAAACCACAATAAATCAAGAGGAGCAAGGCGATGAGCTGTGCAAACAACGAATTGGGCATTTTGGCCCGCAGAAAGATCGAAGCGGAGATCATCAAACCGATCTACCAGATTCTGGTGCGTGAAATCGGCAAGGTGCGCGCTCAGGCGGTGATCGGCGAAGCCATCGAGAATGCCGCCATCGCGGCAGGCAAGCAGTTCGCCGCACAGGAGCCGAACGGCGCGGATCTGCGCAGCTTCGCCGCCTTGCAGTACCTGTGGGAAAAAGACGATGCGCTGCGCGTCGAGGTGATCAACCAGGACGAACAGCACTTCGACTATAACGTCACCCGCTGCCGCTATGCCGAGATGTATCACGAGATGGGGCTGGGGGAAATCGGCCACCTGCTCTCCTGCGCGCGCGACAGCCAGTTTATCGTCGGCTATGCCCCGGAGGTCGAGCTGCAGCGCAGCCAAACCATCATGTCCGGCGCCCCCTGCTGCGATTTCCGCTACACCGCCAAAACGCCGGGAGAAGAACAATGACGTATCGGGTCAACGGCGAGCGCCTGTGGCAAAGCCTGCACGCGATGGCGCAGTTCGGAGCCATCGCCGACAACGGCGTCACCCGCCTGGCGCTCAGCGAAGAGGACCGGCAGGCGCGCGATCAGCTGCGTCTCTGGGCGCTGGAGGCCGGTTGCAGCGTGCGCGTCGATCGAATGGGCAACATGTTCCTGCGCCGTGAAGGTTCGCGGCCCGAGCTGGCGCCGGTGGTCACCGGTTCTCACGGCGACTCGCAGCCCCAGGGTGGCCGTTTCGACGGCATCTACGGCGTGCTGGCCGGGTTGGAGGTTATTCGCAGCCTTAACGATCGGCAGATCGTCACCGAACGCGCGATTGAAGTGATCAACTGGACCAACGAAGAAGGCGCGCGCTTCGCGCCGGCGATGATCGCCTCCGGGGTGTTCGCCGGGGTATTCGATCTCGAGTACGGCCTGTCGCGCCGCGACGAGCATGGCATCAGCCTCGGCGAGGCGCTGGAACGCATCGGCTACGCCGGCGAACACCCGGTGGGCGGCATGCCGATCCACGCCGCCTTCGAGCTGCACATCGAACAGGGGCCGATTCTGGAAGCGGAACACCTCGACATCGGCGTCGTGACCGCCGCACAAGGGCAGCGCTGGTACGAACTGGAAGTCGTCGGCTTCAGCGCCCATGCCGGCACCACGCCGATGGATCGCCGCCGCGACGCCCTGCTGGGCTTCACCGAGCTGGTGACGGCGGTCAACGGTATCGGCTGGGATTTCGCGCCCGATGCGCGCGCCACGGTGGGCATGGCGCAAATCACCCCTAATTCACGCAACGTGGTGCCGGGCCGGGTCTTTTTCAGCGTCGAATTCCGTCATCCAGAGGAGGCAACCCTGGAGCAGATGGAGCAGCGCCTGCTGGCGGCGGTAAACCACGTCAACGGCGGCGGCCTGACCGCTCGCGCCGAGCGCATCTTTCAGTATCCTCCAATCGCTTTCGATCGGGGCTGCATCGACAGCGTACGCCACGCCGCACAAGCCTTGGGCTATCGCCATCGCGACATGATTTCCGGCGCCGGCCACGATGCCTGTTACCTTAATCGCGTCGCGCCGACCGCCATGATTTTCATTCCCTGCGTGGATGGCATCAGCCACAACGAACGGGAGGACATCACCCCCGCCTGGGCCGCCGCCGGTGCCGACGTCTTGCTGAATGCGCTGCTGGCGCACGCCGACGCCTGAACCTCGCCCCGGTTTTTCGCCGGGGCAAAAAATATTCAACAAAACGGTTGAATATTAGCCTGCCTGTTCTATATTCAACCATATGGTTGAATTATCTTCCTCACAGCTGGACGCCATTTTTCATGCGCTGGCCGATCCGACCCGCCGCTCGATGTTACGCGCGCTGGCCGGCGGTGAACGCAGCATCGGCGAACTGGCCGCGCCGCTGCAAATGTCGTTCGCTGGCGCCTCCAAGCACGTGAAAGCACTGGAACATGCGGGCCTGGTGCAACGCACCGTGCAAGGAAGAAACCATATCTGCCGGCTCGAACCCGAGCCTATGGCGCAGGCCATGCAATGGCTGCAAACCTATGAACATTTCTGGACTGAACGGCTGGATGCGCTCGAACAGGCGCTGCTGCAGCCCGAACAGCTTCCTCCCAAGGAGTGAACCATGAATGATTACGGCATGATTATCGAACCCGGCACGCTGCGCATCCAGCGGCTGCTGCCCGGCCCCATCGAGCGGGTGTGGGCTTACCTGACCGAATCCGACAAGCGCGCCACCTGGCTGGCGGCCGGCGCCATGAAGTTGGAAAACGGCGCACCGCTGGAGCTGGAGTTTCGCAACTCCGATTTGGCGGGCGAGCACGAACCACCGCCGGCCAAGTACAAACAGCACGGCGGCTGCGTCAGCAACCGCGGCCACATCACCTGCCTGTTTCCGCCGCGCCTGCTGAGCTTTACCTGGGCCGAACAGGATCAGGGCCGTCCTTCCGAGGTGACTTTCGAACTGACGGAACAGGGAAGCGCCGTGCTGCTGACGGTCACCCACCGGCGCTTGGCCAACCGCGACGAGATGCTCAGCGTCGCCGGCGGCTGGCACACCCATCTGGATATCCTGTTAGATCGCCTGCACGATCGGGCGCCGCAGCCGTTCTGGAGCACCCATGCCCGGCTGGAAGAAGAGTACCGCGCCCGCCTGTAATTACGTCTCGTCCCTGCGCCTGAACGCCAGATAACCGGCGATCAGCGTAAAACTGCCGACCAGCAACACCAGTAGGATAAAACCGTGGTGATTGCTGGCCAGCGGGATACCCCCCACGTTCATGCCGAAGAAACCGGCGACGATATTGATCGGCAATGCCAGCACGGTAATCACCGTCAGCGTGTAGAGCGTGCGGTTGTTCTGCTCCATCAGCTTGGCGCCCAGCTCTTCCTGCAGCAACCGGATGCGTTCGGTCAGGCTGGCGAGATCGTTCAATACCACGGTGAACTCTTCGGTAAACTGCCGCAGATCCTGTACCACCTCGCGGCTCAGCCAGGTCGGCGGCCGGTTCAACAGGCGAAACAGCGCGGCCGGCTCCGGCGCCAGCAGGCGCTGAAAGCGCAATAACATGCGACGCATGCGCCCCAGCTCGGCGCGGTTGCGTTTGACACGGCGGGTCAACAAGCGGTCCTCAATGGTATCGACATACTGGTTGGCCTGCCGCACCACCTGTTCCAGCACGTCCTCCTGCTCTTCCAGCAGGTGCGCCAGCAGCTCGGTGGACGAGGCCAGCTGCAGCGCCGTCAGGCGGCCGAGCAGCCGTTCAATGAGTCGCACCGGTTTGTGACGCACGGTGACCACCAGCCCACGGCAGCAATAGAGCCACAGCGTCGCCGTCTCCGGGTTACTGTCCTCGGGGTGGAAAATCACGTCGTTGAGCACCGCGAACAGATCGTCGCCCTGGCGCTCGATGCGCGTGGTGTGGGAGCCGTGGCGAATCTCGTGAAAGAAAAAATCGGAAATGGCGAAATGATTTTTCAGCCACTTCTCCGCCGCCGCGTGGTTGAGATTGAGGTGCAGCCAGATAAAACCGTCGCCGGGGGGCAACGCCTGGTAGGCCTGGCAAACCTGCTGTGAGTTCAGGCGCATCGGCGGTTCACCGGAACGAAACGCATGGCCGTAGATCAGCCCGGTCACTTCATCATCGAAATCAAGCTTGTGCATCTTTTCCGCTAACCGTTGCACCATAACGCCTTATCCTGCCTTTCGCCGTTAACCCAGATCGTCCCCGCTGTTATAGCAATCTTTATCTATCGGCGTTAATGATTTTCAGCGTTCCCGATGATTAATATTTTCGTCATAAAAACGTCATCGCCATTCAACATCGTTTTCATCCCTTGCCCGCTCAGCGACCGCACAATGGCAACATGAATATAGAGACTGGTACCCTCCATCACGCAAGACATATTTATTTAAGGAACACGACCAATAAGGAGATAACGACAATGAATACGTTTATTACAGGCGGATGGAGCCAGTCTCTGACTGGCCAACCTCTCAAAGAGTTCGATGTCATGATGTATGGCATGGTCACCAACCTTGATGGATTGACCACGGGCACATCAGCGCATCCAGGATGGAGCCCGGAAAAGCAAAACAAACCCGATACTCTCCCCGGTTTTAAAGGAAAGACGCTCTGGGTTTATGGCGGCGGCGGATGCTCCCCACAGCAAAAGCCGGCAAATGAGGATGAAGTGTTGAGGATCGTCGAAGCCACGGTAGACCGGGGCTGGGACGGCGTCGATTTTGATGACGAATGCAATATGAACACCGAACGGGTCATCGAAGCCATGAAACGGCTAAAAGAGGCCCGAAAAGAGACCAGCCTGGGTTTTATTGCCGGCTATTCCTACAATCATCCCAATACGGAAAATGGTAAAAAGCTCAACGAGAAAGTCAGAAAAATCATCCTGTCAGGCCAGTGCGATCGCTTTATTCATTACTGCTATGCCGCAGCGATGTGGAGCGATGACGATATTCTCGCCAATGTCATCCCGGCATTAAAACAATCGTTGGTCAACGGCGCCGAGAATAAAAAATGCATTCTGGCCCTGACGACCCGGGGATTGACCGACTGGAATTTAAATTACTTTATCGATCAGGTTCTGGATTTTAATCTTGGCGGATTGTTTATTTGGAATTACGCCAACCTGACGGATGAACATAATAAAATCATCAAAAACCGGCTAGGCAATTAACACTCCCCGCTTGCCCTCGCCTATCAAGAGACCGTCAAGGCGGCCACTTGATAGGCATTCAGACGTTACTCAATAAAACCCAGTTTGAACTGCGCCTTGCCCGCCAGCGAGGTCAGCTCAGGATCCTCCGGGTAGGTAGCCAGAAGCGGGAAAAAGACTGCGCCGCCGATAATGCTGCGGCTTTTTGAATCTGCCGGGCGCAGGCCCCAGATATTTTGGTACGTCATCGGGACACTCCGGCCGTTAATCGCCGCATTGCCGATATACAGCATGATATGGCCCGGAATGTAGACCAGCGTGGTGAACGGCTTGCCATGCTCCTTGAGATAGCGCAGCCGCTCATCCGTGTTCGCCTGACTGAGATCGACCACTCGGCTTGCCGCCTCTATCTGCGCGGCGGAATTCCTGGGAAGAAACACCCCGAAAGGCATCAACAGGCTGCGCAGTTCGGAAGAGCAGTCATTATTGAAGTTATCATTCCCCCAGCCGTAGGGCCTGCCGCTCATCGAACGCATCAGCGTGGCAAGATGGTCTGGCGTCATTCGCCACGGCATGGCGGCAAACTCCCCCTCCTTTAAATCGATCCGGCGAATTTGCGCGCGACCATCCTCCCGGCGTACCGGCACGGCAACCTTAAAAACACCCTGCCGGTGACGGTAAAATGGCAGAACCGTGCCATGACGCGCCGTAAAATAAAACAGCTCCCCCTCTTGTACCGACACCGGCTGCTGAATGAATGCCCCCAAATTTTTCCCTGCCAGCGCCAGCCATTCGCTGACAAACCGCCGATCCGCCGCCGCGATATCTTCGCTATGCACCCAGCCGATCACCGTAGGCGATATGACGTATTTCCAGCGTTTATCGCGACTTTCCGTCACAACGTATACCGGTGTACCGGGGCGGATAGAAGAGTCCTGCAAATTATCAAAGGGATAACCTTGCCCTGCCAGACGCGGATCGTCATAAGCCGGATCGTCTGTCGGCAACATCCTGACCAGCGTTTCCCTAATCGCAATACCTCTGGCCGAAGAATGATAAGCCTTGTCAATGCCGACAGACGCATTATTCCTGACCTGCTGTTTCCAGCGCTCAGCGTGAGTCCTGAAGTTTTCCCCCCAGGAAACGCTGTCATTTCCAAGATATTTATCCATTGCGGCATCACGGTGGCTTTCCGCTTCACGGCTCAAGACGGAAGCGATGTAATGCGGATTCCAGGAGGACTCCTCATTCGGCCCCATGCCAAAATAGTGGGATTTGAGGGCAGAGAAATGACGTTGCTGCGCAGCGTCATCCAGCACGGCGACCTGCCGCTGCGGGCCGGGAGGCAGCCATTTATCGACAGACTGCGAATAATTGTCCAACGGAAAAAGCGACTTGGTTGGATCGATAGGGGCAGACGCCGTAGCGTCGTGAGGTGGCGGTCTGACCGACGCGCTGTGGCAGGCCGACAGCAACAGCAAGAGAGTCAGGCACAGCGGTTTTATTCCATTAAGCATGCGTTATCCACTCCGTGACAGGTTAAAAAGCCCTCTTTATCCTGAAGAGAAATCATACTAATTGATACTTATTAACATCGGCGATTGATTTCCCGTTGAAGAAGACAAAGCCGGTGGTATAGCAAGCGCCAATCGGATTTCCCGCCGCCGCGTAGAACGCGACCTGTCTCGCTGCCCCGCGCCGCCAAACCTGCTACCCTGCGGGTTTGTTTTTTGACAGGAGTCTTCCATGCGCCAACGCATCATTGTCTGCCCGCTGATTGAAAACGATAACGCCTTCCTGCTGTGCAAGATGGCCGCCCACAAGGGCGTATTCCCCGGCCAGTGGGCACTGTCCGGCGGCGGCGTCGAGCCGGGTGAGCAGATTGAACAGGCGCTGCGGCGCGAAGTGCGCGAAGAGCTGGGCGCCGCGCTGATCCTCGACAGCATCACGCCCTGGACCTTCCGCGACGACGTGCGCATCAAAACCTTCGCCGACGGCAGCCGCGAGCAAATCTATATGATTTACCTGATTTTCGACTGCCATGCCGCCAACCGCGACGTGACGATCAACGACGAGTTTGACGACTACGCCTGGGTGCCGCGCGAGCGCTTGGCGGAGTACGATCTGAACGAGGCCACCCGCTTCACGCTGCGGCAACGCGGGCTGCTGTAACAGTTTGAGCGAATATCACCCTATTTCCTTCACATTTGCCGGGCAGACTCTTTTGATATTTTTTAATCACTTAGGGTCATTATTGCCGTCGTTATGCTTTTATCTCTCGCTTTTCTCCGTCTGCCCGTCCGGCGCTTCGGCGCCGCCCTCCTGTTCAGCCTGCTGTTCGTTTTGGCGCCCGTGCATGCCGCCACGCCGCCGCTGGTACTGAATGCCAAGTCGGTGCTGGTCGTCAATCAACGCACCGGAAAGACGCTCTATCAAAAGCAGCCGAACCGCGTGCTGCCGATCGCCTCGCTCACCAAACTGATGACCGCCATGGTCGCCCTGGACAGCAAACGCCCGATGAGCAGCCCGCTCAAGGTCACCGCCGCCGATCGCGATCTGCTGAAGAAAACCCACTCGCGCCTGACCATCGGCTCGGTGCTCAGCCGCCGCGACATGCTGCACATCGCCCTGATGTCTTCGGAGAACCGCGCCGCTGCGGCGCTGAGCCGCAGCTATCCCGGCGGGCGCAAAGCCTTCGTGGCGAAAATGAACCAGAAAGCGCGCGCCATCGGCATGAAACGCGCCCGCTTCTACGATCCGACCGGGCTGACGCCGCGCAATGTAGCGACCGCCAACGATCTGCTGAAGATGGTCAATCACGCCTATCGCTATCAGTCGATTCGCCGCTTCAGCACCGACAAGCAGCAGATCGTGCGCCCTGGCCGCGGCCAACTGGTCTACCGCAGCTCCAACGGCCTGATCAATAACCCGGCCTGGCAGATTCAGCTGCAGAAAACCGGTTTTACCGACGAGGCCGGCCACTGCCTGGTGATGCGCACCACCATCAAAGGACAACCGGTGGTGATGATCCTGCTCGGCGCGCAGCCGCGCTACGGCCACTACCGTGACGCCATTCGTCTGAAGGCCTGGCTCGAGGGATAACAACGCGGCGCTTTACCGTTCTGCGCATATCCAAATCCGTTTTGGATCAATGGAATATCCTATCGCCAATCAGTATTAAGGCGCGCGCCGCCCGCATGGTATTTGTCAGGCATATCTGATGAGGAAAGGAGCGGGAAAATGGCTTATGCCTTGAGCATATTGGAAAAGAGTCCGATCGCCGACGGGGAAAGCGCCGCTCAGGCGCTGGCGCGCACGCTGCATCTGGCGCAACAGGCGGAACGCTGGGGCTATCGGCGTTTCTGGCTGGCGGAGCACCACAACACGCCGCAGCTCGCCTGCCCGTCGCCGGAAGTGCTAATCGGCTACCTGCTCGGCCAGACGTCGCGCATTCGCATCGGCTCCGGCGGCGTGATGCTGCAGCACTACAGCGCCTACAAGGTGGCCGAAAACTTTAACCTGCTGGCGGCGCTGGCACCGGGGCGCGTCGATCTCGGGGTGGGCAAAGCGCCCGGCGGGCTGCCGCTCGCCACCCAGGCGCTGCAGGCCGCTCATGACCGCCAAAACAAACCGGCTTTCCCGCAGCAGCTGTCGCAGCTGACCGCCTATCTGAACGACGACGCCGAGCCGGGACTGAGCGCCACACCGCTGCCGCCGCACGCCGCCCAGCGCTTTCTGCTCGGTGCCAGCAAAGAGAGCGCGACGCTGGCGGCCGAATCCGGCTGGGCCTTCGTGTTCGCCGCGCATCTGAACGGCAATCCGCAGGATATCCGCGAGGCGCTGGCGCACTACACCGCACTGAGCGGCGGCCGCAAGGGGCTGCTGGCGGTGGCGGCGATCGCGGCGCCAAGCGCAGAACAGGCCGCGGCGCTGGCGGCGGATATTCAGCAATACCGCGTGCACGTCGCCGGTGAGCAGAGCGTGACCGTCGGCAGCCTGGCCCAGGCGGAGAGTTTCGTGCAGCAGGCCGGCGCCACCGACTACCGCATCGAACCAAGAGAAAACCATATCCTGCTCGGCACTGCGCCGCAGGTGCATCAGCAACTGGCGCAGCTGCAGCAGCGCTACGGCGTGGACGAGTTCATCATCGACACGCCGATCGGCGAACCGAGCGCCCGGCTCACCTCACTGCAGTTGCTGGCGGAGGAGAGCCTGACGCCGGCCTAGTTGATCGCCGCGCTGGCCCGCATGGCGTCGGCCAGATCCTGCGCCAGCGGCGCCAGCTGCGCCGGCACGACGTTGGCCAGGCTGACGCGGATCGCAGGGTCGCCCTTCAGGCGGAAAGGTTCACCGCCCTGCACCAGCCACCCCCGTTGCGCCATCAGCTGCGCGGCGGCGGTTTCCGACCGCACCGGCAACCACAGATGCAGCCCTTCACCCACCGCCAGCGCCGTGTGATTCAGCGCGTTGAGCCGTCGCACCAGCTCATCCCTTCTGGCTTGATACGCCTGTTGCGCCCGCTGCAGCTGCCCCTCCTGCAAGGCCTGCCCCCACAGTCTGGCGGCAATCTGCTGCAAGATATGGCTGACCCAGCGTTCGCTGATGTACTGATCGGCGCGCATCGCCTGCAGCAACATCGGGTTGCCGCAGGCCAGCGCGATGCGCAGATCCGGGCTGAGAAACTTGCTCAGCGACAACACGTACAGGCCGCGATCGCCGTCGAACGGCAGATGCAGCGGCTGCTGCGACAGCGGCCCCCAGAAATCGTCGACGATCGCCAGACACTGCGGATTTTCGCTGAGAAAACGCCGCCACTGCTGCGCGCGTTGCGCAGAGAGCGAGGCGCCGGTCGGATTGTGGGCGCGCGGCGTCAGGATCACCGCGCCCGCCGCTCCGCTTTCCGGCAACCGGCATCCCTGCTCATCCATCGCCAGCGGCAGCGGCCGCAAACGCAGGTGGCGCAGCAGCGTCAATAGCGGCGGCCAGCAGGGGTCTTCCACCCACACCGCCGCGCCCGGCTGCATATGGCAGCGCAGCGCCTTTTCCATCGCGTCCAGCGCGCCAGAGAATACCGCAGGCTCCCCCAGGCTAACGCCCTGGCGGCCGAGCCACTCGCGCCCCAGGCCGGTCAGCACCGGGAGATCGCCGCTGATGTCATAGCCGTTTTGTTGCGGGAATCCCTCCGCCGCGCCCAGCGCCAACGCCGGCAACAGGGCGGCATCCAGATTGCCGCTGGCCAGATCGCACATTCCCGCCGGCACCTGGCGCGGCGTATAGGCCGCACTCACCGCCGCCAGCGGCGGTTCCAGCACCACCGTTCCCGCCCGCCCACGCGTCGCCACCAGACCGGCATCGCGCAATCGGCCGTATGCGCTGGCGACGGTATTCGCATTGACCTCCAGCTCCGCCGCCAGCTGGCGTACCGGTGGCAGCAGCTCACCCGGCCGCAGCGTGCCGCCTTTGATGCGTGCGGCGATCTGCTCGGCAATCTGGACAGCGCCGCCGCCTTTTGCATACAATGAAGCCATACATAAATCCTTTTGTACTAGTTCAAACAAGATTAGCAGCTTCCGCGGCCAAAAGTAAGGGGTTCCATGGATAAACATTACGTGCTCGACATTCAGTATGCAGGAAAAGCCTTTGCCCGCCTGGAGATGTTCACCCCCTGGGCCGCCGATCAGCTGGAGCAGGCCTGCGCGCTGTTCCCGGCTGCGCAGGGTTATCAGGTGCAACTCAGCCAGGTCAGCGAACGCCGTATCGTCTACCAGAGCGGCGCGCAAGGCATCACCGTGCTGGGCGAGTCGCTGGCGCTGACGCCGTTCACCCACGCTCTCGAGGTTAAACAATGAAAAAAGCCGTCGCCATTCGACACGTCAATTTTGAAAACCTGGGCATCCTCGGTTCCCTGCTCTCGCTGCGTGGCTATCAGATCGACTATTACGATGCCGGCCGCGATGATATTCGTGCTATCAATAATGAAGAGACCGATCTGTTGGTGGTGCTCGGCGGGCCGATCAGCGCTGCCCAGCACTTTTCCGGCGCGCTGCGCTATGATTTTCTCGACCATGAATTGGCGCTGGTCAAACAGCGCCTGGCGCAGCGGCGGCCGACCCTCGGGGTGTGTCTCGGCGCTCAGGTGATCGCCCAGGCGCTGGGCGCCGACGTGATCTCGCTCGGCGTCAAAGAGATCGGCTTCGCCCCGCTGACCACGCTAGCGGCGGAAGACGACTCGCCGCTGGCGCCGCTGGCCGATACGCCGGTGCTGCATTGGCACGGCGATATGTTCACGATCCCGGAGGGCGCCCGCTGCCTGGCCGGTACGGCGGTTTGCCCGCATCAGGCCTTCGACTATCAGGGGTTTGCGCTCGGCCTGCAGTTCCATCTGGAGGCGGATCATCGCGATATCGAACGCTGGCTGATTGGCCATGCCTGCGAGCTGGAACTGGCCGGCGTTGCGCCCCAAAGCCTGCGCGAACAGGCGGCGCGCCACGGCACACAGCTGGAACAGCGTGCGCGGCAGGTGTTCGCCCGCTGGCTGGATAATAACGAACCAAGGATGTAACTCATGCAACAGACTTCACCCTTACGGTCACCGTCCATCGACGTGATCAGCATTCAATCTCAGGTGGTCTACGGCAGCGTCGGCAACGGTATCGCCTACCGCGCCCTGCTGAAAAAGGGGCTGGAAGCGCTGCAGGTGCCCAGCGTGCTGTTCGGCTGCCCACCCTATTACGGCAAACCGCACGGTGGCGTCATTTCCGGCGAGTGGTTCGGCGGCTTTCTCGACGATCTGATCGCCCGCGGCGTGATGAAACGCACCCGGGCGGTGATCGTCGGGTATCTGGGCGACGTGATGCAGTGCCATATTCTGGCCAACTGGCTGCAGCGGGTGCGCGCCCTCAATCCGCAGATAAAGATCTATATCGATCCGGTGATGGGCGATTACGGCGAAGGGATCTACGTGGATGAGCGCATCGTCAACTGCTATCGCTCGCCGTTCCTGCGGCTGGCCAACGGCCTGACGCCGAACGGTTTCGAACTGGAGCAGCTGTGCGGCCGCTCTTTGAGCAGCCGGGAGCAGACGCAACACGCCGCGCAGGCGCTGTTGAACGACACCACCGAATGGGTGCTGGTCACCAGCGCGCCGGGCGTGGCACAGCACGAAGACGAAGTGGGTTTAATGCTGGTCACCCGGCAGGAAGCGCAGTGCTTTACCCATCCGAAGGTCAAATCGGCGGTCAAAGGCACCGGCGATCTGTTCACCGCACTGCTGGTGAGCCATCTGCTGCACGACACCGCGCTCGACGCAGCAGTGGTTGCCGCCGGCGGCGAAGTGTGCGACGTGCTGGCCGAAGCGGCGCATTTCGGTTGGGAAGAGATCGGCAGCCTGCGGGCGTTAACCTAAACCCTGACCTGGGGCAGCCTGCTGCCCCGCCTCATCCGTCTTGATTGCTCACCGTGGCAATCATTCCGCTGCGAATTTTATTTATTACTCCGTCAATGATGCGCACAGTAATGATAAATTAATTCACTATATATAAAAGATTAAACAACTAATGATTAGAGCCATTTAAAATCATAACCACACTCAACACATTGATTTATTAAAATTAAAGCCAATAAGAAAATAAAAACCGCAAAAAACATTCTGTTTTTTTGATTTCTTAAACTATTCCTCCTCTTTTACAACGCCGTGATTTTATTGATTATCTGTTATGCAAGAATAAACACTTAATTTATTTTTATGTATGTATTGCTTTTTCAAGCGCCATTGCTATTGTTGAATGTGAGTAAAACGCGGCGACAAAGCGATTCACCACCTCCTTTTTATACCATCCTGCGTATAAGGATCTGACTATGCCTATTAAAAAGTATGTCATTCTTGATAGCGCGCCCAAAGCTGTCGGCAATTCCGATTTTATTCTATTAGGGTTAAAGAACGAAGGTTTTGCCAGAGGTTGCCCGATGTTATTTGGCGGCACCGCCGATGCTAAAGATGGCCCGGTCGATGGAAAAAACTTTGCGTTGAATGTAATAAAAAGAGAAACCTGGGAAGAAACCAATCAAAATATCGGCGTGGAACAGGTGGTAAGATATCAGGTTTACCCCAATGACATCAGCGTTTATACCAGTAAAGACTTCACTTTCACCGGGAAAGTGGCCATTGGCGGTGAGTTTGCCTGGATTCGGAAAGTGAGCAAAGGCAAAATAAAAACCTATTTTAAAAACAAACCCGCTGCCACTAAAGACATGTTTGCTCAAGAACTTTATGCCATGACGCTGGATGTCGATATTGAACCCACCGATGCGGAATTCGAACAGTATTTATCTTCAGATTGCCTGAGCGCCATTTACGCTTACTGTAAAGAAACCTGCAAATAACGCCTGTTAAAAACGATGGGCACGCCATGATGATGGCGTGCATCTCTGGCAATGCCATTAATTTATTGGTGCCGATATTATGCTCGCAAAAGATTATACGTCAGATGAGAAACGCATCGTAAAAAACGTTATCGACCAATACGAGAACAGCGGCGTATTTCTTATCGAGCCAGGCGATCCGGTTTTAACCGAATTTTATGATATTCAATTAAAACTGGCCGGCGTCACCGCCGCCGCCGCACCGCAATTCACCCAGCTCTGGCAGCAGACGAAACGCGTCAAACGGGTCGCAGGCCGGATGAGCGAGGCCAACACCAGCGGCGCTCAGCCGGTGTACAGCATCGTCAGGCTGGATTCCACCGACGGTAAACGTTATCAAACCGACGCCATCGGCTCTCTGCCGGTTCAGGCGACCAATGTGACGCAAACCCTCGGCCTGTTCGACGGCGGCGCCGATAACGTCGGCAAGGTGGAATACAAAAGCGACTACGTTTACACGGCGGACTGCACCATCGGTGCCAGCGGTGACTATCCGCAAAGCCAGACCGGCGGCAGCTTTCCGGTTACGGTGATCTATACCTTCGCGCAAACGGTCGGCCAGCAAACCGTTTACGGCGCCGAAATCGTCACGACGCAAAGCTACCCGAAAGAAATGATCAACGATTCCCCGAGGAATCTGTATAACCAGCGCATGATCAAGATTTGCCTGACGCGTGACGATGGCGACTGTGATTATCGCACCGGCTACGATCAGGACGGCACGGTTAAAGTGCCGATAAAAGGCAACATCACCTATTTTGGCAATATTGATCTCAGCAATGGCAAGCCGGTCAACGCCAGCAATACCATTTATCTTATCCGCACCCGTGCCGGCGGCGATCCGATCACCCCTTACGGCGGCTATAATATTTTTAATTCTGCCGCAACCCGAATCAGCGGAAATAACATCACCTGGGATCTTGACTGGCTGAAATTCAACCGCGTCGATTTTGAATCCGGTGAGATGGTTTATTACGTTTTTAAAATTACGCTTGATGTCGAAGGCCGCAGCATCGCCGCCTTTATTACTAACGCGCCCAAAGAAAGCGATCCGGATCGCCGCCTGCTCAATACCGTACAAATCAAACCGATGCAGATTATTTATGGCTGCCTGGCAGAGGATACGTTGATTTTAATGCAGGATGGGACAGAAAAGCCGATAAATGCCCTCACGGCAGATGAATTCGTTATTTGCGGCAATAACTACCCCAGACGCATTGAGAATATCACCACGGGGCAGGAGCAGCATTACATTGACATTACCGCCCGCGACCAGGCGGCACGTGAATATCGCATAAAAGCCAGCCTGGGGCACCCTTTCGTCACCGCAAACGGTATTTGTCTCGCCCGTGAATTGACCTCAGGCATGCGTCTTAAAACTCGGCACGGTGAGTGCGAAATTACCGCCCTCTCTCTCCAGTCCGGTGAGTTAACCGTTTATAACCTGCAACTCAGCGCTGACTCTCCGCTGCAAAAAACGCAATGCGCCCTCAGTACTTTTTATGCTAACGGCGTGCTGGTCGGTGACGCGCTGGTTCAACACCTCTATGAAGACGAATATCACCAACGCCCTAAAAACGTGCTGAAAACGCTGCCTGCCGAGTGGCACCAGGATTACCACAATATGATCAATGCAGCGGAAGAATAATATCATGTATGAAGGCTACCCCGACTTCCAGCGCATTATTATCTGCGATGATCAACGTTTCGTCGCCGCGTATCGGCAAAACGACGCCTATTATTTATATCCGCAGGCGCTCAGCATTCTGGCGGCCGACCCGTTGGCTTTCTCGCTGGATATCGTGCGCAGCTACAGTACCGAAAGCCTCTACGGCTGGCTGAATTTCACCACGCAATTGCAGTTCGCCGGTGAACAAAGCCTGCAGGTATTCAAGCAACAGTATCCGGATTGTGCGGTGAAGGCGCTGCCGGTCTTGCCGGGCAGCCTGGGATTCGACGTGCCCATCGACTACCACAGCGAACTGTACGGCCGGCACTACGACACCACCTGGTATTCGGCACAGTGCAGTCAATTCATCATTCTGCTCAATGCGGCAAGCACTCAGTTGATCGAGCGCACCCTGCTCGATGAGACGATAGGCTTCAACGCGCGTCTGGACGGTTTCGTCGAAGGCGTATCGCCGCGTCTGGCCTACCGGGTGGAATTTGATGCCCGTGCGCTGATCCTGGCTCTGGCCGCCGGCGTGGAAGGTGCCCATGCCGTGGGCGATACCGGGATTGTCTTTCCCTACGACGGGCTGACCCTCTACCTCAGCCGCAACCTCACCCACTTGCCGCTCGACATCGACCCACCGCCACCGGCTAACGATCCGGCCGGGGATCTGTTGCTCAGCCAGGCTTTGCTCGATCGGCTATACAACCTGTACGGTGCGCCGTCTGCCGGCCCCGCCGCCGGCAATGTGGCGCAGATCCTTCTGACGCCGCCCCCGCATACCGGCCGGACCCGGTGCGATCTGGCCAATGTCGCGCTGACTCAGCGGCCACTTTGCTTCACGTTGGATCCGTTCGCCGCCGCGCAGCAGATCGCCAAAGTTTCGCCCGATACCATTATCCATCGTACCACCGCACCGCCGCTGCCGGCGGGAGAGCGAGAGATCAACGTCTTTTACGCCTACCCGCTGGGGCTGCAATCCGGCGTTACGATCGATATTCAGCTGACCGTACCGCCCGGCAATATCTACCCGATCGAGCAAACGCAAACGCTGGCGCTGCGCCCCGACCGCACCTGGTTAACCTTCAAGTTTCACAACAGCGCGCTGGATGCACAGCCGTTTTTCTACCAGATCCGCGTGAATTACCCGCAAGACGGCGTTTACCGCACGTTGCCCGGCGAACAACGTCGCTGCGACGAGGATAACCTGGTGCTGGACTACGCCGCGCTGCCTTGCCGCTTCCTGACCCTGTATCTCGACCCAACGTTCGCCCAGCAAAGCCGACTTGGCGGCCCCTATTACTCCGCCGACTGGCGCCAAACGTGGGCGCTCAGCGCATCGGCGCCCTATTTCAGCGCACCGATCCTGGGCGACCCGACTTTTGCCGAGGCGACCGCCTATTCGCTTTCCGGCGACGGCGCCGTCCCGTTACCCGCCCCGATCGTGCAAAACGCCACCATCGGCGCCTACAGTTTTCCGCAGTTCGGCGCACAGCAGGCGACGATCACCGTTCGGCTGCCGCCGCAGTCGCTCAGCGCCGTACTGAGTTTTCAGCCGCAGGACAGCGAGCGCACCAGCGACCGCACTTTTACGCATTCGCAGCCGAGCTTCGTCTACAAATGGAACGTCACCTCCATTTTCGCCGCCGGCTTCCGCTACAAGACTCCCACTGGCCCCTGGTCGCCTTATGTCACCGGCGACCAAACGATCGATATCAAGGGTGATACACCATGACCGACGAATTGGATCCGCAACGTACGTTGCAAAACTTCTTTCTTCTTGACCGCGCGCTGGCGTTTCACGACCAAACGCGCCCCAGCGGCTGTTACACCTACGGCAGCTATACGCCGCAGGTGGTGCAGGAAACGCCGGCCGGCAAGATCAGCTCGCTGCATTTGCTGACCAGCCCCGGCGGCGGCCTGGCGACCTTCATCGCACCGAAGCTGCCGGTCGACAGGGCTGCGATCGAGGACTATATCCGCCGCCATTTCGTCCCCGCTCCAGAAACCATCACCCTGGAGCAGGAGGAGATCCAGCAATCGCTGTGGCTGCACTTCGCGCAGCGGCCGGCTGCTGCCGCCTACAGCGTCGAATTTGAACAGTCCAAAATGGCGTTGACCCATGAGGAGTCTGGCCGGCTGGCGGGCGCGATCCAGGGAACAAAAGACCAGGTCTATTTTCTCACCCGCAGCCGATTCAGCGTCGACAGCCGCGTCAATGCCCGTTTGCAGGCCGATTGGGTCGCGTTTGTCACCCTGGCCTTCAACGAGCAGGCGCGGCAACCGGAAGCGATCGCCAGGCTGCTGAACCAACAAATCGACGCCGGCGTCGTCATTGTGCAAGCGCAGTTCGACAATGCGCCTTCAGAGCAGACGCAAGCTCGCGTTCGCCAGGCGTTGGTAAACACCGCCTCACTGCTGATCGCCAACACGCTACGCAATATCTCGTCGCCAGAACAAATCCCCAACAAGCTGAATTACCAGATCGAATACGACGACACCGTGCCCCAGCGCTATCTGCTGGAGCAGCAACGCGACATTGCCGAACTGCTGAATCGGCTGCCGGCCGACGGCATCATCTCCTTTACCGCTACGCCCCTGCCGGAACCCAGCAGGCCGGATAAGCCGATCGAGCCTCAACGCTGCACCGTCAGCCTGGGATTTGATCCGAAAGGCTTCAATATCATGGCGATAGAGCTGCGCTGGGCAGATCAACAGACGCCGATGGCATGGCCCAGCTTCCCGCCAGTGACGCTGGAAACGACAGCGGCGGTGAGCGATATCGCACTCAAGGTGACCTTCGCCGATTACACCAGTTTCGAGAGCCGGCTGGCGTGGCAGAACGCCATCGCGCTGACGCCGCAGGATGTGGGTTTCTATAGCCTGCTGTTCGACGCCGAGTCTCTGAAGTCCGAATTCAAAACGATCTCCGGCAGCGCCAGCTATCTCCCGGCGGACCAGGGCAAGAAACAAAACTTCACCTTCGCCTTTTCCGCCGCGCAGTGGCAGGCCATCTGGTGGATCAACGCCCATGCCGCCGGCCTCAACGGCCGGGTGGACTATCGCTGGCAAGGGAAAACGGCGGCGCTATTCCCCAAAAACTACGACTCCGGCCCCCTGCAGGCCACCACCGGCCCCATCAAACTGCAATACCACAAGTGACATAAACAAGAGGACCGCCCTATGTTAACCACCGCTTTGCAGCAATCGATAAAAATCGACGTCACCGAGTATTTGGGCGTCAAGGAATACGCGTATACCTGCTACGGCGACAGCGACAGCAAGGATATCTTCTATGTGGTGCCGGAGATCCCGGTGTTTGCCAAACGGGATACCAATACGCCGAGCTTTATGTTTTACAAATACCGCAGCGAAGATACGCAAGGCGGCTACGCGCAATTCACCGTGCAGCTGCCGCAGCCGAATGCGGAAATGAAAGACCGCATCCGCCTGCAGCTGTATAACGGCCTTGGCAGAAAAGATGGCCCGCTGGATAAAAAATCCAAGCTCATTGTCGACTACATCAAGGCAAAACAGGCCTATGAAGCGGACCCGGAAAACAACACCAAGAAGACCGCGATGGATCAGGCACAGAAGAATACCGGCCTGAGCGATGAACAGCTCAACCGGTTTGTCGCGCTCTACGACGGCAACAAGGGCGACGATCAATTCCTCAGCGAACTAATGCCGGCGGACGCTGCAAAAATCGAACTGATGCAGCCGCGCTACACCTCGGCGCAGGCCATGCTGATCCTCGACGGCAACGATAAGTTCTATCGCCAGATCCCAACGCCGCTGTCCCCCTCCGGCCTCGGCGACAACAATACCGTGTTCAGCCTGTCGCTGACCGGGGAAGGCGCCACGCTGTTTGAACAGGTGCTGAAAGGCACCGATAAAAACGCCAGCGTCGGCGTGCGCTTCGACCTCTCCCTGGATGCCTCCATGTCGGCGGCCAAAGTGATCGTCACCTATAACAGCGAGCAGGCCAAGTCCGTAGCGCAAACCATCAACTACCACACCTGGTCGGCCGACGAGAAAAAGATCGAGCAGGAGTTTTACGCCAAGGAAGCGATCAAGGTGGACGTGCGGATCGGGTTGACGGCGCAAGAAATGGGCATGGAACCCGCCGCCTATGATAAATGGAAGGAAAGTCTGCGGAACTGGGGGCAACAGCAGGTCGAGCAGATCCTGAGCAGCCAAACCGGCATCGACATGAGTCTCAATTTGCTGAACGACGCCGGCAGCTTCGAAAAATTCCAGTCCAAAATCTCGCAAACTCTGAGCTTCACCCGCGAATATGAAGAGAACGCCGTGGTGTCCTCCACCATTTACCCGCAAACTCAGCTGCCGTCGATACGCTCAATCGTCGGCGAAGCCGATTTGGATCAGTACTTCAAAGAGTACGATCTCCACGACCCGTTCTATCAGTACATCCAGCCGGAGTTCTTCGTCACCGAAGACATGGCCAAGTATGACATCGCCAATATCGTGGTCACCGCGATATACGACGACGATCTCAAGAGCACGCTGACCTTTACGCCGAAGGATCCGGGGCCGAAGAAAACCGACAAGTGGTTTATCAAACCCGAGCTCGGCCGCGCCTACCGTTATCATTACACCGTCAACTTCACCGGCATGCAGGCCAGGCCTTACCTGTCTGGGGACATCCAGGTCAAAGACGATCTGGTGGTCACCATCAACGCGGCGCAAAGCGGCATCGTCTACGCAGATATCTCCACCCTGCTCAACCCGCTGGGCTGGGAGGTCTTCAGCCAGGTCGTGGTCAAGACCCAGTACGAAGACAAAGAGCACAGCGTGCCGCTCAAGCAATACACCCAGGTGATCAGCGACAAGAACCCGCCGGTGCCGTTTATTTATCCGATCGGCACCAACGTGGAAAAGCCGCTTTATTATTCGGCCGACTACTATGCGCTGGACGGCGACAGCCTGACCTACCTCCCGCCGGGCGTGGAAAGCAACCCGCAGCTGCCCGGCTATGGCGAAACGCGCGGCAATCAGATCCTGATCGCCAACGCCCTGCCGAAGCAGCAGAAATACACCATCATCTTCAAACCGTCGCAAAAAGACGTTTCGCTGATCACCTTCGAGATGACGGTGAACTACCCGAAATGGGACTTCTCGCAAACGCAGCCCATTGCGTTAACCGAGTTCGACACCAAGTCACTCACGCAGTACCTGACATTCAACCTGATGCAGCAAGAGAAAGGCAACGAGCCGCAGATCAGCTACACCGCCACGGTCTATTACGGCGATAACCAGGAGAAAACCGTCACCAAGCCGATCACGGGCACCAGCACCATCGTGGTCGTGACCTTCTGACGGCCGGTCTCCGCCGGAGCAAGCACGCCTTGCTCCGGCTCCCTCTCTGATGACGTGGGGTTGCCGCTATGCGCGATCAGGTAATCATGCAAGACATCTGTTTTATTCGAGCGGACCCGGACCGGCCCGTGTATTACTACTGTGCCGCCGCGCCGAGCGTGCAGGTCGCCGCAGGCAATCAACCCGATGTCCAACTGCAAATTTTCAGAAATCTCAACCAACCGGACGATCTTTACTACGCCACGCTGTCGTTGCAGACCCAGCTGGCCAGTTCGCCCGACGCGGCGCAACGCGCCGCCGATGCCAGCCCGGACATACCGCGCGATGCGATCTTATTGCCGCTGCAGGCGATCGCCTGCAGCGCGACGCTGAATATCCCCGATCTTATCCCCGGGCAGACCAGCAAAACCTCGCTGAGCGACCAGCAATATTGCTATCTGTCCGCCAAACTGGACGACGACGACGATATCCTGCTGCTGGCAAGCCTGATGCGCACGCCGGCCTCGACGCCGATCGCCGTCAGTTACAAAATCGACTACCTGCAGCAACTGCCGCCGGCCACCTTCGAGCTGGAAGCCAACTGGGACCAGGTTTACCGTTACCTGCAGCGCTCGATAGGCTTTAACCTGCTGATCTTTAGCGTCGGTATCGAGCAGACATCCGCCCAGTTGATCAGCGAGAAAATCGTCACCGTCAAAGTCAGGGACACCGATCCCGACGGCCATATGGCGCAGGCGGCCGCCGAACTGACGCAGATCCTCACCAGCCAGTTCTTCACGCCGGTTATCGCCAACGAACCGCAGCAGACAAGCCCCAAAGCCGGCTTTTATCTACAACAGGTCTCGGTTGAAAACATCGATCAACGCCGCCTGAGCGGCAAGATCAGCGAAACCACCGTCGTGCAGCGTTCGCTCTATCCGCAGGCCCTGTTCGCCCAGTTGGTCAACGGCACGGACTATCAGGCCGATCGCGCGATCGTCAAACGCGATCTGCAGGATGACTTTTTCGCCTATCGCGAGGTGCGGGTCAGCCTGCTGTCGGATGCGCTTGACGCCAATATCCTGCTGGTGACGGCCCGGTTGCGCTATGGCTCAAACAGCCGACAGCTGAAATTTACCCGCGACGACTTCGGGCCCAAACCGTTTAAGGAACCCAGCCTGATCGACCCGAAAACGGGAAAAATGCTGTGGCCGGTCGAGTATGACTTCACCGTGTACTTCAACCAGTCGATAGGCGGCGTGACTTCGGTCAGCTCCGGCAGCCTGCAAACGGAGATGAGCGAGGTCTTTCTGGACGTCGAGTCGCTCTACGGCCGCTATGATTTCGCGATCGAAGCGGCGCAACAGTTTGACTGGCAGCGCTATCAATCCGTGCTGGTCACGCTGCGCTATCGCCACCGGCAACAGCCGAACAGCAGCGTGTCGCGCAGCTTCCAACTTGACCAGACCAGCCCGCGAGCCCACTACCCGGTCATGCTGCCGGAGCCGGACGAATACCAATTCGACGTCGACAAAACCTACAGCGCCGCCGTCAACTCACCGCATATTTCCGCCGAGTTGCAAGAACCGACCGGTCAGGACGTCTACCTGTTCTCGACCCTGTATCGCCAGCGCGTGCTGACGCTGTCGGCCGACATGGACTGGCGCCGGGTGGAAATGGTCATCGTTTCCGCCAGCTACGTCTGCACGCCGGCGGAAACGCTGCAGCAGGTGTTTCAATTTACCGAATCCGATGCCGCCCCGCGCTGTTTCAGCGCCGATCAGCTTGATCCGGAGCAGATGAGCGTCTGTCTGGATATCTGGTTTACCTATCAACCCGGCGAAGGCGGCGATCGGCCCGAAAACGTGCAGTGCTCGACCGACGCCAACGCTCTCGATCTCGCCACCCTCAGTTAACTAAGGAAACGCCATGTTATTACTCAGAGCCAAAACTGCCACCATCAACAACATCACCTTCTTCGCCGACGATTCAGACGATAACCAGTTCTGGTATCTGCCCGGTGATATCCACATTGCGCAGAAGTCGGGCGAACCGGTGTTTTCGCTGATCAAATACACCGGCGACGCCAGCGATCCGCAAGGGGGATACATCAACTTCGAGGTCAATACGGCGATCGACGAAGCGGTGTTGAACCGTGCCTTCAACGACTATCTGCGCAAACTGAACGTTGATCCCAAGAATGCCCGCAAGGCCCAGGTGCCGTATGATAAAGGCACGGTGAACTTCTTCGTGCTCGACGCGGGCGCCACCAACGGTGAGCTGATCAGCGCCCCTTGCCCCAGCCTGTTCGGCAACAACAGCGCCATTTTCAGTGCCAAGCTGACGCCGTCCCAGGCGGTGATCCTCGAAGCCGCGTTCACCCAGGCCAAGGCGCCGGCCGCCGTCGCCTATAACCTCAGCTTCACCGGCATCACGCCGGCGCTGAAGGTCGAAGTGACCGCACAGTTCGAAAGCATCTACAAAGAATTCGATCTGAAATTCGGCGCCAACATTCCCATTCCGGTTGAGACGCCGGCCAGCTTCTGGCTGGGCTTCGACAGCGTCATCAAAAAACTGCAGCAGGATCAGAAACTGGTGATCAAGGTCACCGAAAGCATGCCGGGCGACGAAGAGGCCAAAGAGAAAGAGTGGGCACTGCAGTTCGTCAAGGAAGAGATCCTGAAAAGCTTTTTCAGCGCCACGCTCAAACCTAACGACGACAGCAACCCGCAGGCGAAATCCGCCAGCGACGCCATTCTGGATTCGCTGATCGCCAGCGACAAGAAAGAAGGCGAAGAAGCCGGCAAAGGCGGCCTGTTCCCCAGCGCTTCGCTGGAGATCAAGCTGGTGCGGATCGAGGAAACCAAAAGCCTGAACTTCAACTACACCTCGTCGAAAGCCCTCAGCCAGTCCGCCGTGCCGCAAAACTTCATCGGCAGCGATATCCTGCACGCCCAAAAAACCGCTCCCTACTTTATTCAGGTCAACGTCAACGATCCGTTCTTCCAACAGCTGGATTTGACCGTGCTCGGGCCGGACAGCTTCGAGGAGTACGGTATCAAGGCCGCCACCTTCAACATCCGTTACAACAACCAGGTTTATACCGGCGCGCCTTTCACCAACGATGACGGGACATGGACCAAACGCATTGCCCGCAGCAGCGATAAGAACGAGCTATTCCATATCACCAGCGAATTCGCGTTCAAATCCGCAGCCTCCTCGGGCTGGGAAGGCAGCAGCAGCTATCAGCCGCAGTCCAAATCGGCCTCGACCCTGTTGAACATGGATCCCGGCTCGGTGCTGTCTTTCAACGAGATCAGTATCTTCCTCGACCGCAAATTCTCGTGGGAAAACTGTAACCAGGTCATGGTGGAGCTGAGCTATCAGGACGACAAAGGAAGCCGCAAGACCAAGAAATATACCTTTACGCAAGGCGCGCACGAGAGCCAAACGTTCAAATACCGCTGTCTGACGGAGAAGCCCTGGGCGGTCAATTACACACTGATCTACTTCCTGGTTGGCGGGGAAACCGTCGAACGCAGCGGCAGCGAAAACCCGCCGGCGATCGTCATCCCCAACCTGGTTTAGGTGAGCACCATGATCGATCGCAACGCAGTGTTACCCGCGGCATGGAACGCCCTGGTCAACGCCCTGTGCAAGGAAGCGCCCCATTTGCAAAACACGCTGGCCCCGGACGTCGCCCGCTTCAGCCGGACGAAGGCGACGCCCGGCGGTTTGTCCGCCGCGTTTACCACCAGCCTGCTCGGTTATAACGGCAGCCCGCTGGAGTTCACCGTGTCGTCGGCCAAACCGCAGGGGCTCGCCTGCACGCTGGATCCCTTTTTACCGCGCTATGCGCAGCGCCGCAGCGCCGGCGCCTTTGCCCGACACTGTGAGGCGATCACCGCGGTCCCGCTCGCCGATCCCGCCAACAGCCTGGAGGCGGTGCGACGTATGCAATGTGCAAGCGTTCAGCCGCTGCGCTTCGGCGCCTGGCTGGGGCGAAAATACGCCCCGGACGCCATCAAAACCAAGGTCTACGTTGAAATCCCCGCGGACATGGCGGCCGCACCCGATGGCTTGCAAGGGCCGCTCACCGCCGAGGCCCGCCGCGCGGCGGGATTGATGCTGCTGATGGTGGGGTATTACCCGGAATCTGCCGACTCTCCGCGCGAATATTACTACCAGTGGCACAGTGCGCGGATCACGCGTGACGATATCCTCGCCGTCATGCGGCTGTTCGAGGGAGAAAGCCGTTTTTCCGCCCTGATGCCGCTGCTGGACCGCGCGCTGCGGCGGCAGGACAGGCGGGACTTCCCCCCGACCACCTACGGATTCAGTCTGGGATACGCGCCGGACGGCAATCTGGAGAGTTTTACGCTGTTCGCCATGGCGGCAAGTTTTTTCGGCGACAACCGCCGCGTTTTCGACGGCATCACCGCGCTGCTGGCGCCCGATGGCCAAGCCATGCCGCTGCTTAACCGCGCGGTGAGCGAACAGGTTCCGTTGCAGTACAACGTCGTCGGCTTTTCCTGCGATCGCCAGGGCAATCACAGCGTCAGCTGCACGTTCAGCCCGCAAAACGCGCATTTCGAAATCCTGCCATGCAAAGCGCGCGAAACGGCACCGCTTGTGCCATTGCCGTTGGCGGAGCTGTTGGCGCAGCAGTGTGCCAGCGGCGCCTTTCCCTCTCATGTCAGAACGCCGGATGGCCGCTGGCACAAGGATGAAAATGCTTTTGTCACCGCCCAGGTGCTGCGCACGCTGGATTATACCGCCCAGACCGCGCCCCATATCGAGCTGGCGCTCGACTTTTTGCTCGGTTGCGAGAGCCGCCCGCACCACTTCCATTTTTGGCCTGCCGGCAAGCACCCCGCCTGGATGGCGGGCCAGCGGATCGACGCTGACATTGACGATACCGCCATTATCACTGAGCTCTTGTATCGATTTCATCGGCGCTCGTTGGCGCAAGCCAGACAGACGCTGGCGCAGATGCAGGCTTATCAGGTACAGCGCGTCGAACGGCGGCTGCAGACGACGCCCTATCCCTGGGCCGAGTGTTACGCCTTTCACACCTGGATGAAAGACGACGGCGATATCACGCAACTGGACTGCTGCGTGAATACCAACGCGCTGATTTTAATCCATGCGTTGACCGCCGCTCACGGCAGCCCGCCGCCGGCCTATCCGCGCATTATCCAAATGCTGAATCAGGCGGTGAGCTGGAGCGACGGCGATTACAACCGCCTCAACGCGTTAACGCCCTATTATGCCCACCCGCATGAGTGGCTAAGTACGCTGGAATACGCCAGGCGGCAAGGAGTGCCGCAGCTTGCACCGGCGATCGATGCGCTGGCCGCCTGGCGCTTGCCGGCGACCAACGACGAAAGCCCGCTCTATCGCCGTCACGACGGTCATTTTCTTTGGACTTCCGCCTGCCTGAACCAGTTCAGACATCTGGCACGCCTTTCTTCCCTGGAGGATCGCTATGAACATCTTTCTCAATGATCTGGTGACGCTGAACAAAGTCATTTTGGACAACGCGCGCGAACAGTTTCCCGACGCCGAAGCCCCCCGTCTGCGCTACCGCGCCGCGCCCGCGCCGGTGGCCGACGAACTGCAGGCCGATGTTTGTACCGAAGTCGTCTCGGGAGAGACGCGCTATCGCATCGCCACCAGCAGTGACGGTACGCGCTGGCATATGACGGTGGATTTCGCGCTCAGCCGCGCCGTTCAGCAGGTGCCCTACGTGGTGCTGACCTTCAGCACTTTCGGCAAGGTTGAAGAAATGATCTTCGAACAGGTTTTGCTGGACGTCCCACCGACCCGCTACCGCGCCCAGCTCGACCTGGACCGCCTGGAACAGCGTGACGCGCTGCTGCGAGCGCTGTCGGATTATGACTCGCAAACCACGCTGGTGGTCGCCATCGTCACCGATAACGGGCTCCTCAACACCATCACCTCGCCGAAAGTCTTCTACTTCGCCGAGAACTACTATCCCTATATCTATCAGGGCATCCTGCCGCCGCCACCGCGCCTGCAGCTGATCCTCACGCCGCTGGCCTTCGGGCATCTGTGGTACAACTACTATCAGGACTATGTACGAAAAAACTATCTTTATTACCTGCCGGATACTTTCCTGCTGGCGACCAACGCCGCCGACGACGACAAACCGATGCTGTCTATCTCGTTTTCTGCAGCGCCGCACGCAACCTCGCTCAACGATGTCGAGGTGACGTTCGACTATTTCCTGTCACCCAAGGTCAATCAGGCGCGCATCGGCGACGCCACCGCACAGTTCACGCAGATGCAACCGGACGGCAAGCTGGCACCGTTCGCCAACGCGGACACCCTGACGCTGCTGCTGGGGCTGCCGGACGGCAAAACGGAGGAAAAAAACGCGCTGATCAATCTGCAGAGCGGCATCGTGGATTCATTCACGCTGCCCGCCAGCCAATTTGGATTGATTTGGGATGCCTTCTTCGATCGGTCGCCGCAAAACCTGCTGCTCAAGGGGTATCTGGCGGTGCAATTCACCGGCTTCAACCCGGATAATCTGCCCGTGGCGCTGGCGCTGGACGCCAAATACCAGAACAGGCTGCCGGATTTCATCAAGCAATCCGCACCGGCGGACATCAATAAGACCGTGGAATTCCGCAGCGATGCCGGCGCCTACGATCCTGCCGGGCCGCGGCCGATCAAGCGCATGCTGGTCAGCATCGACAATCAGACCATTGAGCTGGACAAGGAGCACCCCGTTCAATCGGTTAACGTGAAGATTTCCGTGCTGGAACTGATCCTGCATCCGGACAAGAAGCTGGTGTATCACTACGATTTGCAGATTATCTACGTCGACGGCGGCAAAAAGTCCTCCTACGACAATACGTCCAGCTTCGAGATTATTTACGTCCCCTGAACGGGGAGAGAATGGCGGCGCGGCCGGGCGGCATCCAGCCCGACGCGCCGGAACAGAGGATCAGCGTTTTTTCTTTTTGTTGAAATCCAGCTCGAAGGCGAACACCGCGCTCTGGATTTTGCGCTCCATCGCCAGCCCCAGCTTGAGGAAGCGGCATGACAGGCGCGAGAAGTGTACCACCTGATCGTTGTCGTCAGTTTCCTGATCGTCGTTGACCACCACCAGCTCCATGTTGACCTTGAAGCTGCCGTAGCTGCCCAGATCCAGCAGCGCTTTCTTGAACTGCAAACCCGGCTGGAAGAATTCCGGCAGCGGGCCGTCGAAGCGCAAACCGACGCCGCCGGCGGACAGATCGTGGATCCGCAGCTCATAAGGCGTACCGTCCGGGTATTCGCCGGTGCAGAAGAATTGACGCCAGTGCGGCGTGGTGATGCGGAACTGGCGACGGCGCTGAATGTAAACCAGCTCCTGCGGCAGACGGGTCGAGCAGGCCTGGACGCCCTGATGTTCGGTCAGCTCCGCCTGGCCGACGGAAAACTCGATTTTGGCGTCGTTGCTTTCAATCACGATGGTGCAGGCGCCGTCGATGGCGCTCGCGGCTTCCTCACCGCTAAACACGATATTGTCCGGCCCGACGCTCAATAACAGACTTTGAAACCGGTGCTGCTGATTTTCTACGCGCAGCGGCGTGCGTTGTTTGCAAATTTCACGCAGAATCGCCAGAACTTCAAAACGCTCCCGTTTGATAAACAGTCCGTTATCGCTGTGCTCCACTCGTCTCTCCTGACTTTTTTTCTAATGACGTCTTACGTATTCCTTACGGTTATCATCTCTGGGAATATTCCTAAAGTCAAATTTGCCAGCGTTGCCAGGCCTGCGGCAACAGGCGCGCGAAACGTTTCGCCCACGCCTGCTGCCCGCGTTCGTCGGCGATCAGATCCTGGCGAATTTCGATGCCGACATAAGGCAAACCGCGGCGTTCCGCATGAACCGGCAACGTATAGTCGGTGGCGTCCGTCATCGCATAAGGTTCGTTGATGCCCACCTGCAAATCCCCCTCTTCACGCAGTAGCTCGGCCAGCAGATGGGCAAACTCCGGGTAGCGGTTAAACAACAGCCCCACCTGCCAGGGGCGCGATTCCCCCTTGAACACCGGCGTAAAGCTGTGCATGGCGATCACCGCCGTCGGCAGTTCACGCAGTTGGCGTTGCCCCAAATGATCGTCAATGGCGTGGTGATACGGCAAAAACACCTCGCGCTCGCGCGCCAGCGCGTGTTCGGCGTCGATACCGATATTGCCGGGGATCGGCGTCAGCTCGGACAAGTGCGGGATCGAGCTGGCGATGCCGGGCGCCCGGTTGCAGTCGATCACCAACCGCGAATAGCGCTGATGGATCAGCGTCGCGTCCAGCTGGCGGCTCAGATGGCGCGACACGCTCAGCGCGCCGATATCCCAGCCGATGTGGCGTTCGATCTCCCCGGGCGGTAAGCCGAGATCGCCGAGGGATTGCGGTATCGCCTTGCCGGCGTGATCGCACAGCAGCAAAAATGGCGCTTTGCCATGCGGGATTTCAACGGCGGCGGCAGAGGGTTCATCGGCGGACAATAACGGCGGGATAAACGAGTGAGGCATGCAAGGCTCCGGCGGTGGAAAGCAAAACGTTTATCGTAGCGCTATCCCGTCGCCGGCCCCAAGGTCGTGCTTAGATCAAAAAGGCATGAGTCAGACTACAATCATGCCGTCTCGGCTGGCTGTGGCTGGTGCACCGCGATATAACGCTGATAGCGCGACGGCTTGAGCCGCGTGGTGTCCACCAGCACCAGCCCATCGATGCAGTTGTTGAACGCCGGATCGGTGCCGAAGTCGATAAACTGCACCCCGCCCGGCTCGCACAGCTCGGTGTACTGTTTGTACAGCGTCGGGATCGAACAGCCGATGTTGCTGAGCAGGCTCTTCAGCCGCACCAGATCTTCCTGGTAGTTGTCCCCGGCAAACTGCGCCAGCACCTGCGGCAGCGACGCCGGATAAGGCCGGCGCGACTGCGCGAAGGCATGATCCGGCGAGAAGTAGAGCCGATAGAAGGCGATCAGCAGATCGCGCGCCGCCAGCGGCATGCCGCCGGAGATCGACACCGGGCCGAACAGATAACGGTACTGCGGGTATTTCGACAGGTAGGCGCCGATGCCCAGCCACAAATAGTCCAGCCCGCGTTTGCCCCAATAGGCGGGCTGAATGAAGCTGCGCCCCAGCTCGATGCCCTGCGCCAGGATCGGTGCCATATCGCGGTCGTAGTGGAACAGGCTGTTGCTGTAGATGCTTTCCAGCCCTTTGCGTTCGATTTGTTCGGCGGTGGGGATAAAGCGATAGGCGCCGACGATCTCCAACTCCTCCTCATCCCACAGCACCAGGTGATAATAGTCGTCGTCGTAGCTGTCCAGATCGCGGCGGCGGCCGGAGCCTTCCCCTACCGCACGGAAGGCGATCTCGCGCAGGCGACCCAGTTCGCGCAGGATCGGCGTGCGCGCTTCGTCGTGGCGGCGGTAGAGGTAGATGGTTTTACCGTCCGGCGTCACCCCCAAGCGTTCGCAGTTCGCCAGCGCTTTTTTCAGCTCCAAACGCTCTTCCGGCAGCGCGATCGGCGATTCGCTGGCGAACAGCCCCGGCTTGCCCTGGCCCAGGCGATACACATGGCGGCGAAAACGCTCCGCCAGATCCTTGGCGCTGGTGTGGCCGTCGTGCCAGTTGGCGAACGGCACGCGGCCGCCGATGCGGATCTTGATGCGCCCGCCCCGCTGCTGGAACATTTCGCGCACCAGCAACAGCGTCGACAGCGGCCGGTAGACCAGCGAGGTAAAGTAGAACAGGTTGCTGTTGCGCGCGCTGATATGAATAGGCACGATCGGCGCGCGCGCCTTGGCGGCCAGGCGCAGAAAGCCGGTATGCCAGTGGCCGTCGCGGATGCCCTTCGGGCTCATACGCGACACTTCGCCGGCCGGGAACAGGATCAGCGCGCCCTGATTGTCCAGCTGCTGCTGCATGCCTTCAATCTGCTTGCGGCTGGTTTTATAAGCGACGTTATCCACCGGCACGAACAGGTTGCGCAGCGGTTCGATGTAGGTCAGCAGCTGGCTGGCCACCACTTTCACATCCGGGCGCACCGCCGCGACGGCGCGCAGCAGCACCAGGCCGTCGAGCGAACCGATCGGGTGATTGGCCACGAGCACCACCGGCCCCTGACTCGGAATGTTTTCCAGATCGCCGTCCACCAGCTCGCAGCTGAGGTTGAAGTAGTCCACCACCTGCTCGATCAGATCGAGCCCTTTCAGGTGGGGATAGTCGGCGGCGAACTGTTTGAATTCTTTTTCGAAGAGAAGGGTTCTTAGCAGGCTGCGCTGCCAGGCAGGGGTATTGCGGTGTGGAAATGCATCTTGCAACAGAGAATCCAGGCTGAACATCGCGTTATCTCCTGACGTAGTCGCTGCAAACTTAAGCCAGAGCCGTGACTCTGACGTGTCAGTTACATGACAATAAAATGAATCCATCGACTATCAGGTATAGCAAAGTAATGGCGATTTGGGAGCGAAAGACGCATTTTCGCCCCCATTGCCCCTCACATCGGCGCCAGCAACGCTTCGATGCGGCGGTTCACCGCTTCTCGCAGGCGCAGCAGTGGCCCGGCCTGGTGCGGATAACGCTTGAAGGTGATGCGCATGCCCAGCTCGCGTTCGATCAGCGCCTCCACCGTCGCCCGGTCGGTCAGACTCTCCAGCAGCTGCAGCGCACGCATGTCCTGCAGCCCCTGGTGCAGCACCCGCAGGCGCAGCGACTCCACCGGCTGCAGATCCTCGCCCGGATAGACCACGAACGGATCGCCGGAGGGAAACGCATGGCCGCTGTCGGTCACCGCGTACGGATTGATGCGCTCGCGCGAATGGGCGCTGTTATAGAAGTTGAATCCCCAATGCAGGAAGCCGGCAATGCGGTACAGATACAGCTGCACGCCCAATATGCGGTTGCGCGCCGAAGGCTGGGCGAAGAACCGATTGGCGACCTCGGTTTTCTGCACGCAGCAGTAATAGGCCCACAGGCCGGGCACCCGGTGTTCGATAAAGGGATCGATATGGTCGGTCGCGGCGACCGGGGTTTCCACCAGGCCTTGCTGATAGAAAGCGAAATCCGACAGCGCGTCGAAGGTGCGGAAGCCGTCCAGCAGCGGCCGCAGCGCGGCGGCGGCGCGCCGGTAGGCCGCCAGGTTGTCCAGCGTCGGCTCATCGGAAACATGGAACCACACCTGCCGTTCCAGCCCCCGTTCGCGGAACCAGGCGGTCAATTCGGGCAGCAGCGCCTGCAGGAAACGCTGATACGGTTCGCCCTGCGCATCGGTGTGCCAGCCGAAAAGCGGTCGCGCCTCGCCCTGCTCCTCCACCACGATCTTCGGCGCATGCGCCGCGCCCCATTGGGTAAACAGCGGCGCGATTTCGAAGTGCTCGATGCCCTCTTCCTGCGCCAGCGCCACCCACTGCGCCAGGCGGCTGAAATCGAAGCCATACCCCTGCGCCGAACGCGTCACCCTCACCAGCTGCACCGTGGTGCGTTCGCCGCCGACGGCGGTATCCAGCGGCGGCGTAAACAGCGGCGTCAGCAGCATATTGACCCCGGCGCGCACCGCACAGCGCACAAAGTGGCGCACTGCGCGCCAGTAATCCGGGCTGAACACCGCCAGACGGTAGTAATCCGCCAGGCAGTCGGTGTGCAACCACTCGGTGTGCAACAGCGTTTGCGGCGGCAACGCCGCCGGCACCAGATGCAGCGTCAGCGTGGTCTCGGCCAGCGCCTCGCCGCTCTGGGCATCCAGCAACCGCAGGGTCAACGGAAAGTCGCCGGCCAGTTGCGCATCGGCCGGCGGCGTCAGGGTCAACCACAGGCTGCCATAATAGCGGCAGGCGGCGAAAAAACGCCGTTGCGGCAGCGGCATCAGCGGATCGGGAAATAAGCCCGGCTCGGTCGTCAGGTAATTCTCGTCGGTCTCGCGATAACAGGGAAAACCGCTCGGCACCGATTGCACCTGGCGCACGCTGATATACTCCGCCAGCGGCCCGTCGAGTTGATAACACAGCTCATGGCGGGTTTCGTTGCCGAGCGTTTGCAAACAATACACCGCCTGCCAGGAAAGCACCTCGTTATTTAACCCGCTCAGCCGTTCCTCCACGGAAATAGGTGGCACGCTGTGGCGATGAAATACTTTCTCCAGGCAATGAGTAAATACCAGAGACAGGCGCATGATGTTCGGCCCTCTTTATTTTTAATGAATAAACACGATGAGATTCAGGCTAGCGCCTTTTATCGCCACAGACAATAGCCGGTAATAAAAATCGTTCCCATACCCTTCTTTGACTGCCGCGACCCGATTTTTTTGTTTATTTGCATCACAAAAATGAAAGAAGCTGATGCTTGCACAATAAAAATGTTTTTAATCCCCATTATGGTGCAAGGGTTATCAGTTATTCCTATGCCTGCGAGGGCCGCTAAATGCCGCGACAGCAGGGAGAAAACCCATTAACAGGTTAACAGAATGTGAACAAACATACCTTTCACTTGGCCATGAAAGCCTTTCGATTTTAACAACAGTGAAACATTCTCGCCCCATTTTTGGGCATCCTGGGGTGTATTGACACATTGAAAGTTAAGGGATAGAAAGAATTTACGTTGCGAAAAACGTTATTCGTCGCTCACCGAGGGGAAAGCAATGTCACCGATAAAAAATACCGGACGCCTGCTGGTGCACTCTATTCTTGCCAGCGCATTATTATTACCCACCCTGCTCCACGCTGCAGATAAAATAACATTGCGCTATGCCGTTTGGGACAGAAACCAATTACCTGCCGAACAGGAGATCGCCAAACGCTTTGAACAGGCCAATCCGGATATAAAAATAGAAATAGAATTAACGCCCTCTGCGCAATATTTCGTTAAATTGGATTCTGCCGCCGCCGGCGGCGTGGCGCCGGATATATTCTGGATCAATATGCCTTATTTTGTGCAATACGCCAAAAACGGCATTATGGAACCGCTGGCGCCTTATATTAAGGACAGCGGCCTTCAGCTGGACGACGTGGTCGCCAGTTCGGTAAAAGCCTACCAGTACGACGGCCAACAGATGGCCATTCCGCGCGACGTCGACTCCATCGCCGTGTGGTACAACAAAAAACTGTTCGATCAGGCCGGCGTCAGCTACCCCACCAGCGACTGGAGCTGGGACGATCTGAAAAACAAAGCCACCGCCCTGAAAAGCGGGCTGAAAGGCGCCGCCTTCCCGCTGGTGATGGATCTCAGCATCGACGGCCAGGACAGCTATATGAACCTGCTGTTCCAAAACGGCAATCACATCGTACCGAAAGACGGCCAACCCACCGACATCGCCAACGACAAATCCATCTGGGTCTACCAGCAGCTGCAGGGCATGATGAAAGACGGCCTGATGCCGAGCGCCCAGCAAATGAGCGAAGTCAAAACCGAGAACATCTTCCAGTCCAACCGCGCCGCGATGGTCTATGCCGGTTCCTGGCTGGCGGCGCCGTTCGCCAACAACCCGCTGATCAACGATCACATCGGCGTGGTAATGATGCCGAAAATTGAACGCCAGTCCGGCGTAGCGCACAGCCTGGCCTTCGCCATGTCGGCCAAAAGCGCCCACAAACAGGCCGCCTGGAAATATATCGCCTTCATGAGCAGCGAAGCCTCGCAGGCGGAGCTGGCCAAGGTGGTGATCCCGGCCAACAAGACGGCGGCCAAGGTCTGGGCGCAGCAGATCCAGAAAGTCGACGTCTCGCCTTACATCCAGACCCTTGAAGTGACCCAGGCTTACCCCACCGCCGGCACCAATACGCCGAAATGGCAGAACATGTGGATCGCCAGCCTGAAGAAAATCTTTATGGGCGCGGACGCCAAGCAGGAAATGGACAAGTCGGTCAAGAAGATCGCGCGCGTCATGGAGCAGTAATCGCCCCGCCGCGGCGCGCTACCCCGAGTGTGCGCCGCGGTGGACCCACGCTGAAAGTGATAGGTGAGGAATGGCAACATGTCGCTGGCAGAAACGGCTACGGTCACCCTGAAATCATCCCGGCGCACCGCCCGCCCCGCGCTCAATCGGCTCGAACGCGCCGAACGCTTCTGGGGCTGGGTGATGATCCTGCCGCTGCTGTTGGGGGTCACGGTGTTTTACCTAATCCCCTTTTTGCAGAACATTTTTTACAGCTTTACCGATCTGAACCAGTTCATGCGCTGGAGCAGCATCAGCGTCGATAACTATCTCAACCTGTTCGAAGACGACGACTTCTACACCGCCGCCGCCAACACCCTGTTCTACGTGGTGGTGTGCGTACCGATCAGCCTGAGCCTGTCGCTGCTGTTGGCGATCGGCCTCAACCAGAACATCCGCGGCAAAGGCCTGCTGCGCACCCTGCTGTTCCTGCCGGCGGTCACCATGCCCGCGGCGGTGGCCATGGTGTGGCAATGGCTGTTCAACAAGGATTTCGGCCTGATCAACCAGGCGCTGGGCCTGCTGCACATTGCGCCGGTCGCCTGGCTGTCCGATCCGGACGTGGTGCGCATCAGCGTGTCCATCATCATCATCTGGTCGTCGCTGGCGCTGAAGATCATCATTTTGCTGGCCGGGCTGCAGAGTATTCCGCGCCAGCTGTACGAGGCGGCGGATATCGACGGCATCGGCACCCTGCGGCGCTTCTTCTGCATCACGCTGCCGATGATGGTGCCGACGCTGTTCTTCGTGTCGGTGATGAGCTTTATCGAGATCCTGCAAATCTTCGACGTGGTGTTCCTGATGTTCGACCGCGCGCTGGTGGAAAACGACGTGATGACCGTCACCAACCTGTTCTACAAGTACGCGTTTTACCTGCAGGAAAAAGGCTACGCCTCCGCCATCACCGTGGTGCTGTTCGCCGTCACGATGGTGATCACCCTGATTCAAATGGCGATCGGCAAGCGCCTGAAAGTCAGCTGAGGAGCTGCACATGAACGCAAGCAAGAAAACGCTGGTGTACCTGTTTATGGGGCTGGCGGCGCTGGCCTCGGTCGTGCCCTTTATCTGGATGCTGGTGACCTCGCTGAAAACCCAGGCCGAGAGCATCCAGATCCCGCTGACGCTGCTGCCGGCGCACCCCAGCCTGCAGGCCTACGGCCGGGTGATGCACGAAATCCCGTTCGCCGGTTTTTATCTCAACTCGCTGCTGGCGACCTTCTTCACCGTCACCCTGCAGATGGCGATCGCCACCCTGGCCGCCTATGGCTTCTCGCGCCTGCATTTTCGCGGCCGCGACGCGGTGTTCCTGGTGTGCGTGTCGATCCTGATGGTGCCCGGCCAGGCGTTTCTGATCCCGCAATTTCTGGTGGTACAGAAGCTGGGGCTGGTCAACAGCATCACCGGGCTGGTGCTGCCGGGCATTTTCAGCGTCTACGCCACCTTCCTGCTGCGCCAGTTCTTTCTGGCGGTGCCGAAGGAGATGGAGGAAGCGGCGCTGATCGACGGTTACAGCTACTTCGCCATCTTCTGGCGCATCATGCTGCCGCTGATCCGGCCGGGCATTATCGCCTGCGTCATCATCAACGGCCTGTGGAGCTGGAACAACCTGATGTGGCCGCTGATCGTCAATACCACCACCGAGAAGCTGACGCTGCCGGTTGGCCTCGCCTCGCTCTCCAGCCGCGCCGGGGTGGAATACCCGTTGCTGATGGCCGGGGCGCTGATGGCGGTGATCCCGATGCTGATGCTGTTCATTATTTTCCAACGCTATTTCATCCAGGGCATCGCCAGCGCCGGGGTGAAAGGCTAACGCGCAGACAAGGTAAATGACATGGCCGGAATTCAGTTAAACAGCGTTAAAAAAGTCTACCCCAACGGTTTCCACGCGCTGCACGGCGTCAATCTGGACATTGAGGACGGGGAATTTATGGTGTTCGTCGGCCCGTCCGGCTGCGCCAAATCCACCCTGCTGCGGATGATCGCCGGGCAGGAGAGCGTCAGCGAGGGGCAGATCCTGATCCACGATCGCTGCGTCAACGACAGCATGCCGAAGGATCGCGGCGTCGTCATGGTGTTCCAGAACTATGCGCTGTACCCGCACATGACGGTGTACAAGAACATGGCGTTCGGCCTGATCGGCAAAGAGAGCAAGGCCGAGATCGACCGCCGGGTGCGCGACGCGGCGGAAAAGCTGGAGATCACCAACCTGCTGCAGCGCAAGCCGGGCCAGCTCTCGGGCGGCCAGTGCCAGCGGGTGGCGGTCGGCCGCGCCATCGTGCGCAAGCCCAAAGTGTTCCTGTTCGATGAGCCGCTGTCCAACCTCGACGCCAAGCTGCGGGTGTCGATGCGCGTGCAACTGATCGAACTGCACAATCAGCTGAAGCAGGAAGGCGCCGCCGCCACCATGGTGTACGTCACCCACGATCAGGTCGAAGCGATGACCATGGGCGATCGCATTTGCGTGATGAACCGCGGCGCCATCATGCAGGTGGACAAACCGATCAACCTGTACCACCACCCCGCCAACCGTTTCGTCGCCGAGTTTATCGGCAGCCCGTCGATGAACCTGCACGATCTGGCGATCGTGCGCGACGGCCAAACGGTGCGGCTGCGCATCGGCCTGCAGCACCCGCTCGAGCTGCCGCCGGCGCTGCAGCGGCAGTTGACGGACTATCCGCATGCGCGGGTGTGCCTCGGTATCCGGCCGGAGTCCCTGCGGCTGTGCGCGCCCGGCAGCGCCAACTGCTTCCCGGCGCAGATCGTCACCATCGAGCGCATGGGCAACGAAGAGCTGCTGCACTGTGAACTGGCCGACCTGCGCTTCGTGCTGCGCATGGCGTCGCTGCCGGACTGGGAGCCGCGCCTCGGCGAAAGCGTTCATCTGGCATTCGATCTGACGCGCGCACATTTGTTCGACGAGCTCAGCGGCCAAAACCTCAAATAACAACAGCGGAGTATCAGCAATGTCGTCAACACAACCCAACAACGTTGCCCAGCGCCCGGTGCAGGTGCTGGTGGTCGGCGCCGGCGCGCGCGGTGAAATCTACTCGCGCTATGCGCTGGCGCACCCCGATTTGATGCAGGTGGTGGCGGTGGCGGAACCGCGCGACGCCTACCGCGAACAGTTCGTGGCACAGCACGCCATCGCGCCGGAAAACGTCTTCACCGACTGGCGCCAGGCCGCCGATGCCGGCAAGCTGGCCGACGCGGTGCTGATCTGCACTCAGGATCAGATGCACCTGGAACCGGCGCTGGCCTTCGCCCGCCAGGGCTACGCCATGCTGCTGGAAAAGCCGCTGTCGCCGGACGCCGACGAGTGCCGCGCCATCGTCGCCGAGGTGGTGCGCCAAAAGCTGATCTTCTCGGTCGGCCACGTGCTGCGCTACACCCGCTATACCCAAAAGCTCAAACAGCTGCTGCGCGACGGCGCGATCGGCGACATCGTCAGCCTGCAACACCTGGAGCCGGTCGGCTACTGGCATCAGGCGCACTCCTTCGTGCGCGGCAACTGGCGCAACGATCGGCAGGCCGCCTTTATGCTGCTGCAGAAATCCTGCCACGACATCGATTGGATCCGCTACGTGATGGAGCAGCCCTGCGAACAGGTCAGCTCCTTCGGCAACCTGCGCCATTTCCGCCAGGAAAACCAACCGGCCGGCGCGGCGGACAACTGCCTGGATTGCGCGGTGGAGGCGTCCTGCCCCTATTCCGCCAAACGCATCTATCTGGGCGACGACCACAAGGCCACGCCCGGCTTTCTGCGCGTGTTGACGCCAGAACCTGACCAGACGACGCTGCGGGCGGCGCTGCGCGACGGGCCCTACGGCCGCTGCGTTTACCGCTGCGACAATAACGTGGTCGATCATCAGGTGGTCAACATGCAGTTCGCCGGCGGCCGCACCGCGTCGTTCACCATGACGGCCTTTACCCGCCACGAAGATCGCCACACCCGCATCTTCGGCAGCCGCGGCTGCCTGGAGGGCGACGGCCGCCATATCCGCATCACCTCGTTCCTCGACGACGGCGAAACGCATTACGACACCGACGCCGGCCAGGATCTGCACGCCATGGCCGGCCACGGCGGCGGCGACTACTACCTGATGCAGCACTTTATCGCGGCCATTCGCACCAACGATCCGAGCCAGGTGTTGGCCGGCCCGGCGGAAGCGCTGGAGAGCCACCTGATGGTGTTCGCCGCCGAACGCGCGCGCCGCGAAGCGGCGGTGATCGCCCTGAACGGAGCCTGACCATGAGCACGAGAGAGATGCGTTACGGCTTCGACATCGGCGGCACCAAGATCGAAATGGCCGCTTACGATCGCCGGCTCAATCAGGTGCTGCTTCAGCGCGTGCGCACCCCAACCGGCGATTATGGCGAGTTCGTGGCCTGCATCGCCGGGCTGGTCGAGCAGGCGGACCGCGAGCTGCATACGCGCGGCAGCATCGGCATCGGCCTGCCGGGGATCACCGATCCCGTCAGCCGCCGCCAGCTGGCGGTCAACGTGCCCTGCCTGACAGGGCATTGCCTGGCGGATGATTTGACGCAGGCGCTGGCGCGGCCGATCGCCATCGAGAACGACTGCCGCTGTTTCGCGCTGTCGGAAGCCAGCACGCCGCAAACCGCCCATCTGCCGCTGGTGTTCGGCGCCATCATCGGCACCGGTGCCGGCGGTGGCCTGGTGGTGAACCGGCAATTGCACAAGGGGCGCAACGGGCTGGCGGGCGAATGGGGCCATATGCCGATCTCCGCCCAGCTGGCGCAGCGTTACGATCTGCCGCTGTTCGGCTGCAACTGCGGGCTGACCGGCTGCTTTGAACGCTACGTCTCCGGCAGCGGGCTGCTGGCGCTGAGCCGCCACTTTGCCCATCCGGCCGCCGACGTGCCGGCGCTGGTCGCCAGCTATCGCGCGGGGGATCAGCTCGCACAGTGGCTGATGACCGTCTACGTCGACATTCTGGCCAGCGCGCTGGCCGGTTTGCAGCTGCTGCTGGACGTCGATGCCTTCGTGCTGGGCGGTGGGTTGTCGAACGTCGGCGAGCTGTATCGGCTGCTGCCGGCGGCGATGCGGCACTGGCTGCTGCCGGGCGTGGAACCGGCAGCGGTATTCCCGCCGGTGCACGGTGACAGCAGCGGCGTGCGTGGCGCGGCGCTATTACAGGCGGCGGCATAAAAAAACAGTGAAAGCCCGGCGGCTGTCGAATGATCGCTGCGGCTTTCGCCGCCGCAGGGCCGAATAAAGCCATCGCGAGAATTGTCGACTGAAAAATAACGAATTTGCCGTTTTCACTTTGTGTTAATACCGCTTTCGGTTACCGCTAAACCGAAAGCAAAATTAAATATAACCAACTGATAGATATAGATATTTTAAAATTAATCGATTGCATTTCAGTGTTTCGTTTGCTGTAATTCGCCACGAACAACTGAAAGCGCTCCGGTCGGTATCGCTGCGGCTTATTAAGCCGCGGTCGGGCACGGCTACAGGTAAATCAGGAGTCTGCGTTAATGATCAATACCGCAAAACGCCGGGAATTAATTATCGACCAGCTGTGCCGCGAAGGCTCGGTGCGCGTGGAACAGCTCAGCCAGCAGTTTTCGGTGTCCAGCGTCACCATCCGCAGCGATCTGCGCCAGCTGGAAAAACACGGCTGCGCGGTGCGCGCTTACGGCGGCGCCATGTTGAACAAACAGTTCGCCTTCGATCGCCCGCTGCAGGACAAGGGCCGCATCAACCGCGACGTAAAACACGCCATCGCCTGCGCGGCGGCGGCGCTGATTGAAGACGGCGACGCCGTCATCCTCGACTCCGGCTCCACCACCAGCCAGATGGCGCCGCAGCTGGCGGGGAAAAAGGATCTGGTGGTGATGACCAACGCGCTGAACATCGCCTTCGAGCTGGCCAACAACGAGCAGATCGATCTGATGGTGGTCGGCGGCAGCGTGCGCCGCAAGGCCTGGTCGCTGTACGGCCCCGCCGCCGAACAGCAGCTGCGCCAGTACCGGTTCGACAAGCTGTTTCTCGGCGTCGACGGTTTCGATCTGGCGGGCGGCATCACCACGCCGGATCCGGGCGAAGCGCAGCTGAACCGCGTGATGTGCGAGGTGGCGCGCGAAGTGATCGCCATCGCCGACGCCAGCAAATTCGGCCGCACCAGCTTTTGCATGATCCGCGAAATCGGCCAGATCCACCGCCTGGTCACCGACGGCCGCATTCCGGAACACTATCTGCAGGCGCTGCACCATTTAGGGATCGACGTGATTATCGCCGACCGTTAACCGAGGCTTTTAAGGAGTTGTCATCATGAACGCGTATTTCTCTTACGAGGCGGATTGGCTGAAGCAGCGCAACGCCTGGCACACCGCCGCAGAGATTTGGCAGCAGCCGGATCTGTGGGCGGCGCTGCACCGGCAACTGCAGGATCAACAGGCGCAGTGGCAGCCGTTCCTGGCGCCGCTGTTGGCCAATCCTCGGCTGCAAATCGTGCTGTGCGGCGCCGGCAGCTCGGCGTTCGCCGGCCGCGCCCTGGCGCCCTGGCTGCGCGAACGAACCGGCCGCGACGTGGCGGCCTACGGCACCACCGATATCGTCGCCAACCCGCGGCAGTATCTCGATCCTGAGCGGCCGACGCTGCTGGTCTCCTTCGCCCGCTCGGGCAACAGCCCGGAAAGCGTGGCGACGGTGGAGCTGGCCGACCAACTGCTGCCGGAAAGCTACCACCTGATGCTGGTCTGCAACCCGGACAGCAAGCTGGCGCAGTATGCGCATCGGCGCGACAACGTCTGTTCGCTGGTGATGCCGCAAGGCTCCAACGATCAGAGCTTCGCCATGACCTCCAGCTTCAGCTGCATGATGCTGAGCGCCGCGCTGCTGCTCGGCCCGCTTTCGCTCGAGGCCGCCCAGGCGCCGCTGAACGCCATGGTGCAGCGCTGCCGCGCACTGCGCGAAACGCTGCAGCCACAGGTAAAGGCGCTGGCCGCCAGCGGTTTCCGCCGTTATATCACCCTCGGCGGCAGCTGCTTTACCGGCCTGGCGGAAGAGGCCTCGCTCAAGATGCTGGAGCTGACCGCCGGGCGCATCGTGACGCGCTACGACTCGCCGCTCGGCCTGCGCCACGGCCCGAAATTTATGGTCGACGGCCAAACATTGGTGGTGGTGATGTTCTCCCACGACGACTACGCCCGCCAGTATGACCGCGATCTGTGGAACGAGCTGCAGCGCGACGGGTTGGCGATGCAATTGGTCGGTTTGACCGGCCAGCCCCGGACACCGTCCGATGCCCTGCTGCCTATGCACCAGGCCACGGACGATATCTGGCTGCTGTTCCCGTATCTGCTGTTCACCCAGATGCTGGCCTTCGAGAGTTCGCTGGCGCTGGCGCTGACCCCAGACAACCCTTGCCCAACCGGCGAGGTTAACCGGGTGGTGAAAGGCGTGACGATTTACCGTTTCCCTTCCCCCGTGCAGTAAGGAGATCCCATGTATCTGATAGCCAACCGAGAAATGCTGCTCAAGGCGCAGCGCCAGGGTTACGCCGTCCCGGCGTTTAACGTTCACAATCTGGAAACCGTGCAGGTGGTGGCGGAAACCGCCGCCGAGCTACGCTCGCCGGTGATCATGGCCGGCACGCCCGGTACCTTCAGCTACGCCGGCACCGACTACCTGATCGGCATTTGCCAATCGGCCGCGCACCGCTACGATTTGCCGCTGGCGCTGCATCTGGATCATCACGAAGAGCTGGACGACATCGAGCACAAGGTGAAAAGCGGCATCCGTTCGGTGATGATCGACGGTTCCCATCTGCCGTTCGAGCAGAACATCGCCAAAGTGGCTGCTGCGGTCACCTTGTGCCACCGCTATGGCGCCAGCGTGGAAGCGGAACTGGGCCGCCTGGGCGGGCAGGAAGACGATCTGATCGTCGATACGGCGGACAGTTTCTATACCGACCCGGTGGCGGCACGCGAGTTCGTCGCCGCCACCGGCATCGATTCGCTGGCGGTGGCGATCGGTTCCGCCCACGGCCTGTATCACGGCGAGCCGAAGCTGGACTTCGAGCGCCTGGCGCTGATCCGCGAACAGGTGGACGTGCCCCTGGTGCTGCACGGCGCCTCCGGCATTCCGGAGGCGATGGTCAAACGCGCGATCTCGCTCGGCGTCTGCAAGGTCAACGTCGCCACCGAACTGAAAATCGCCTTCGCCGATGCGGTGAAAAGCTACTTTTCACAGCACCCGGATGCCAACGACCCGCGCAAATATATCGTCCCCGGCAAGCTGGCGATGAAAGAAGTGGTGGCGGAAAAGATCCGCATCTGCGGCAGCAGCGGTATGCTGTAACCCCGCGCTCGCCCCCGGTTTCGTGGCTGCACCACGGGGGCGAAAACATCCCGCCATTTCCCGCTTTCCTGAGAGAACGATCACAGCCTTTTACCCTGCCCGCGCCGGAAACCATTAACCGGTCTTCACTATGATCCAAATCATGGTTTTACTCACCCTACCTCCCTATTATCAAATTCATTGGATTCAGGCAGTAGGATTTTTGCCCATTCGTTTTTATTTCGCCAGGCGAAATAGCTTATTTGATGAAAACAAGCGTGCTTGTTTTTTAATTGGCAGCATTTTTACTCTGAGAGGAACAGCGTATGAACCATTACTTAGCCGTATTAAGCGCATTGGTCATTCTGCCCTTCGCTCTGCAAGCAAAACCGCTTTCCGGCAGCCCGGTCGCCTCCGGCGTCGTGCGCTTCACCGGCGCCATTACCACCCCGGCCTGCACCATCACACATCAGGATGAACAGCTTATCTCCAACTGCTTCGGTAAAGTGACGGAATATCAGAACGGGTATATTTCCTCTTCGTTAAAAGAAATGCCAAAAGAATTAGTCTCTGCCGTCACCAGCGAAATGGTGAATAACGATCCCCATTTAAAGCGCGTGACCATCAGCTATAAGTAACGCCAACGCGTTAATGTCTGATGAAATAATAAACAAGACACAACTTGTCTTGATGACTTATAAATTTATTTTATAAATTTAACGTGCAATGACTCCCCGGCTTACCCTGAGCCGGCTATTTGGGCAACCCTGCGGTTGCCCATCAGCATGTCCGAAATCCGCCATCGCTTCCCCCGCTTTCATGCGATAATCGCCATACCAAACCGAGGAGTGATCCAGATGCAGACTTTTTTGATTGATCGTACCGCCACGCCGGTGGGAGAACTGGTGCTGATTGCCGATGAACAGGGGCGCCTGCGGGCGATTGACTGGACCGATCACGAAGCGCGCCTGATGAAGCTGCTGAATACCCACTACCGCGCCGATCGCTTCACCCTGCGCGAGCAGCGCGATCCCAGCGGGCTGACCGACGCGATGCAACGCTATTTCGCCGGGGAACTGGGCATTATCGATCGGCTGCCGGTGATGACCGCCGGCACCGAGTTCCAACGCACCGTGTGGCAACAGCTGCGCCAAATCCCGTGCGGCGAGATCCTGACCTACGGCCAGCTGGCGCAACGTATCGGCCGCCCGACCGCCTCACGCGCGGTCGGCATGGCCAACGGTTCGAATCCGATCAGCATCGTGGTGCCCTGCCACCGGGTGATCGGTTCGCAGGGCGCGCTGACCGGCTATGCCGGCGGCGTGCAGCGAAAGCAGTGGCTGCTGCAGCACGAAGGTTACCTGCCGCAGGATCTGCTCTCGCGCTAGCGCGGCACATAGTCCGGCGGGACGCCCTCCGCCGGGGCGGCGGGATAGTAGTCCGGCGGCACCGGCGATGAGGTGGCCTCACCATAACCGTAGGCCACCGGCACCTTGTTACCTTTGGCGTACATGCACTGCGTATACACGGTATCATAGCGGTCTTGCAGGTCATCGCTGCTGCGCCAGGCCGAGTTATTGGCCATCGCGCTGCCGACCAGCAACCCGCCGCCCGCGCCGATCAGCGCGCCGGGGCCGGCATGACCGGATGCGGCGCCAATCAACGCCCCTGCCGTCGCGCCGACGGCCGTTCCCGCCACCGCCGTTCCCGTCGCCGAATTGGCCGCCGTTTGCGCGCCGCTGCCAAGGCTGTTTTGCGCATAGCCGCGGCACATGGCCTCATCGCGATTGAATTGTTCGTAACTTTTCCCCGTGCCGGGCAGCGCGGTGACCCCGGGCCCGGAAGGCGCAGAGACGCAGCCGGCCAACAGCCCGGCCAGCGCCACTATCGGGAAAGCAAAAGAGTGTCTCATCACGCACCGCCTTTAATCACCGGGAGAACGGACCGTCTGGCACCACCTTCATCCAACCGTCAGGACAACGCGGCACCTGGGGGTAATAGCCCGCCGGGCGGCGGCAGTAGTAGGCATAGCTCGGCGGCTTTTCGATATAGGTCTGCGGCGGCGGCGGCGTGACATACACCACCGGCGGCGGCGGGTAATAGAGCGGCGGCGGCCCCCAGGGCACGCCGATCACCACGCGCGGCCCACCGTAATAATAGCCGTGCCGGTAGTAGCCGTGGCCGTAATAGCCGTGGGCGAAGGCGGCGGCGCTGGCCGTCATCAACACCGCGGCGGCCGCCATCAACAGTATGCGCTTTTTCATCATCCACTCCCGAACAGGATCGTTCACCTGCCTTTCTGACCTTCAGCTTAACGCCGATGCGGCGCGGCTTTGCGGTGAGGATTCGGATGAATGCGACAAGCTTTCGCCAGTAAATGTGTCAAAGGATGATTGATTCACGCCGCTAAAACCTGTCAATGCGAGCCGCGCAGACCACCCGCGCCTATTGCCCTGCCTTATGCCGCCGGAATGGCGACCGCACGTTGCGCATAAGTGCCAAATAAATCTAGCGACTTCAGCGCGATACAGAATAATCGGCGGCATGTGTGCGCAAAATTCGCACACAATACCCCTATTCATGCTAATGCCACCCTTATCAGCTGCAGCAAAAGATGTTAAAATTGACTCATATCAATTATTGAATGAGCGTAATCTATGATCCCGGAAAAACGCGTGATTCGTCGTATCCAGTCTGGTGGTTGTGCGATCCATTGCCAGGACTGCAGCATCAGCCAGCTGTGCATTCCTTTCACCCTTAATGCCCACGAGCTGGACCAGCTCGACAACATTATCGAGAGGAAAAAGCCCATCCAGAAAGGCCAGACCCTGTTCAAGGCCGGCGACGAGCTGAAATCGCTGTACGCGATCCGTTCCGGGACCATCAAAAGCTACACCATCACCGAGCAAGGCGACGAGCAGATCACCGGTTTCCACCTGGCGGGTGACCTGGTGGGCTTCGACGCCATCGGCGGTCTGAAGCACCCAAGCTTCGCTCAGGCGCTGGAAACCTCGATGGTGTGCGAGATCCCATTCGAAACCCTCGACGATCTGTCCGGCAAAATGCCTAATCTGCGTCAGCAGATCATGCGACTGATGAGCGGCGAGATCAAAGGCGACCAGGACATGATCCTGCTGCTGTCGAAGAAAAATGCCGAAGAGCGCCTGGCGGCGTTCGTTTACAACCTGTCGCGCCGCTTCGCGGAGCGTGGCTTCTCGCCGCGCGAGTTCCGGTTGACCATGACCCGCGGCGACATCGGCAACTACCTCGGCCTGACGGTGGAAACCATCAGCCGCCTGCTGGGCCGCTTCCAGAAAAGCGAAATCCTCAGCGTGAAAGGCAAATACATCACCATCGAAAACGCCGACGCCCTGTCGGTGCTGGCCGGTACGCCACGCATCAACGTGACCGTCAACGCCTGATTCCCCTGCCGGATCAACATTTCACCGAAATTGTTGATCCGGCACGCTTCTGTTGTTGTTCTGTTTTTCAATGTTGGGTTACTCTGTAAATTAACAGACTGTTGATTTCAGCTGTAAGGAGGCCCTATGGCGAAGTATCAGAATCTTCTGGTGGCTATTGACCCCAATCAGGACGATCAGCCGGCATTGCGCCGCGCCGTGTACCTGGTAAAACGGAACGGCGGGCGCATCAAAGCCTTCCTGCCCATTTATGACTTCTCTTACGAAATGACGACCCTGCTCTCCCCGGACGAAAGAACGGCGATGCGGCAAGGTGTGATCAGCCAACGCGCCGCCTGGATCAACGAGCAGTGCCGCTTCTATCTCAACGACGGCGTGCCGATCGAAATCAAAGTGGTCTGGCATAACCGCCCCTTCGAAGCCATCATTCAGGAAGTGCTTTCCGGCCAGCATGATCTGCTGCTGAAAATGGCGCACCAGCACGACCGGCTGGAGTCGGTGATCTTCACCCCCACCGACTGGCACCTGCTGCGCAAATGCCCTTGCCCGGTGTGGATGGTAAAAGACCAACCCTGGCCAGAAGGCGGCAAAGCGCTGGTGGCGGTCAACCTGGCCAGCGAAGAACCCTATCACGACCCGCTCAATATCAAACTGGTGCAAGAAACCGTCGAACTGGCGCAGAACGTCAACCAGACCGAGGTTCACCTGGTCGGCGCCTATCCCGTTACCCCGATCAACATCGCCATCGAGCTGCCCGACTTCGATCCGAGCGTCTACAACGACGCCATCCGCGGCCAGCATCTGATCGCCATGAAGGCGCTGCGGCAGAAATTCTGCATTAAGGAAGAGTTCACCCACGTGGAAAAAGGCCTGCCGGAAGAGGTGATCCCCGATCTGGCCGAACACCTGCAGGCCGGCGTGGTGGTTCTGGGCACCCTGGGCCGCACCGGCATTTCAGCGGCCTTTATCGGCAACACCGCGGAACATGTGATCGACCATCTGAAATGCGATCTGCTGGTGATTAAGCCGGAGAACTTCAACTGCCCGATCGAGGCGGATGAAGACGATGAGCACGACGACGAAGATTAGCCTTCACGCATAAAAAAATGGGCCGCTAATAAGCGGCCCGTTTTTTTGGTTGCTCAACTACTTCTGCAATGCCCGCAGAATCGCTTCCACGCTGTCTTTGGCGTCGCCGAACAGCATCTGGGTGTTCTCCTTGAAGAACAGCGGGTTCTGCACGCCGGCGTAGCCGGTGTTCATCGAGCGTTTAAACGCGATCACGTTCTGCGCTTTCCACACTTCCAATACCGGCATGCCGGCGATCGGGCTGCGCGGATCTTCCAATGCCGCCGGGTTCACCGTGTCGTTGGCGCCAATTACCAGCACGGTGTCGGTATCCGGGAAATCTTCGTTGATTTCATCCATCTCCAGCACCACGTCGTACGGCACCTTCGCCTCCGCCAGCAGCACGTTCATGTGGCCCGGCAAACGCCCCGCGACCGGGTGAATGCCGAAGCGCACCTTAACGCCGCGCGCCCGCAGTTTCTCGGTGATTTCTGCCACCGGATATTGCGCCTGCGCCACCGCCATGCCGTAACCCGGCGTGATGATCACCGAGGTGGAGTTCTTCAGCTGCTCGGCCACCTCTTCCGCCGTGGTTTCACGGTATTCGCCCATCTCTTCGGCATCGCCGGTAGACGAACCGTCACTGCCGAAACCGCCGGCGATCACGCTGATAAACGAGCGGTTCATTGCCTTACACATAATGTAAGACAGGATCGCACCCGAAGAGCCCACCAGCGCGCCGGTGACGATCAGCAGATCGTTGCTCAGCATGAAGCCCGCCGCGGCCGCCGCCCACCCCGAGTAGGAGTTGAGCATCGACACCACCACCGGCATGTCGGCGCCGCCGATCGAGGCCACCAGATGCCAGCCGAACGCCAGTGCGATCGCCGTCATCAGCAGCAGCGTCACCACCTGCCAGCCCACGCTGTCGGTACGCACGAACGCCACCAGCAGCAGGAACGAGAGCACCAACGCCGCCAGATTCAGCTTGTGGCGGTTCGGCAGCATCAGCGGTTTGGAAGAGATGATGCCGCGCAGCTTGCCGAAGGCGACAATCGAACCGGTGAAGGTTACCGCGCCGATAAAGATACCGAGGAACACTTCGGTCAGATGGATATTCGCCATCACCGGCTCCATCGGCGCGCCGTGATCCAGGTAGCTGTTGAAACCGACCAGCACCGCTGCCAGGCCAACGAAGCTATGCAACACCGCCACCAGCTCCGGCATTTCGGTCATCTCGACCTTCTTGGCCAGATAGACGCCGATCGAGCCGCCGATGATCATGGCGATGATGATCCAGCCGACGTTGCCGGAATCCGGCCCCAGAATGGTGGCGATCAGCGCGATCGCCATACCGGCGACGCCGAACAGGTTGCCCTGCTTCGACGTTTCATGGCGCGACAGGCCCGCCAGGCTGAAAATAAACAAAATAGCGGCAACAATGTATGCAGCTGTAACCAATCCTCCAGACATTTGTTACCCCTTAGTTCTTGCGGAACATCTTCAGCATGCGCTGAGTGACGGTGAACCCACCGAAAATATTGATGCTGGCGATCAGCACGGCGATAAAGGAGAGGAAACTCACCCAGCCGCCATGGCCGATCTGCAACAGCGCACCGACCACGATAATCCCTGAGATCGCGTTGGTGACCGACATCAACGGGGTATGCAGCGCATGGCTGACGTTCCAGACCACGTAGTAACCGACCACGCAGGCCAGCGCGAACACGGTAAAGTGCGACAGGAACTCTTTCGGCGCCGCGTCCGCCAACCAGCCGAACAGCAGGATCGCCAGGGCCATCAGGCCGTACTTCAGCCATGGCGAGGTCGGTTTGGCTTCGGGTTTGGCCACCGGTGCGGCGGCAGGCGCCGCTTTCGGCTGGGCGGAGACCTGGATTGGCGGCGCCGGCCAGGTGACTTCACCGCTGCGCACCACGGTAACGCCGCGGATCACCGTATCGTCGAAATCGATGTCGATCTCGCCGTTTTTCTCTTTCGACAGCAGCTTCAGCAGGTTGACCAGGTTGGTGCCGTACAGCTGCGAAGATTGCGTCGGCAGGCGGCTCGGCAGGTCGGTATAGCCGATGATTTTCACGCCGTTGTCGGTCACGGTAATGGTGTCGGCCACCGTCAGTTCGCAGTTGCCACCGGTTTGCGCCGCCAGATCGACGATCACGCTGCCCGGTTTCATCGACGCCACCATCTCTTTGGTGATCAGCTTCGGCGCCGGTTTACCCGGGATCAACGCGGTAGTGACGATGATATCGACCTCCGCGGCCTGCGCGGCGAACAGCGCCATCTCGGCCTTGATAAAGGCTTCAGACATCACTTTGGCGTAGCCGTCGCCGCTGCCCGCTTCCTCTTCAAAATCCAGCTCGAGGAATTCCGCGCCCATGCTCTGCACCTGCTCTTTCACTTCCGGGCGGGTGTCGAAGGCGCGCACGATAGCGCCGAGGCTGCCCGCGGCGCCGATCGCCGCCAGGCCGGCCACGCCGGCACCGATGATCATCACCTTGGCCGGCGGCACTTTGCCGGCGGCGGTGATCTGGCCGGTGAAGAAGCGGCCGAACTCATGCGCCGCTTCGACGATCGCGCGGTAGCCGGCGATGTTGGCCATCGAGCTCAGCGCATCCATCGACTGGGCGCGCGAGATGCGCGGTACCGAGTCCATCGCCAGCGCGGTGACGTTGCGCGCCGCCAGCTTGGCCATCAATTCGGGGTTTTGCGCCGGCCAGATAAAGCTGACCAGCGTGCTGCCTTCGCGCATCAAGGCGATCTCGTCGTCTTGCGGCGCGTTGACTTTCAGGATCAGATCCGACTGCCACACTTCGCTTTCGTCGACCAGCGCCGCACCGGCGGCTTCGTAGGCGACGTCCTCAAAACTGGCCAGTTTGCCCGCCCCGCGTTCAATCGCGACGGTAAAACCCAGCTTCAGCAGTTGTTCCACCGTTTTCGGCGTGGCTGCGACCCGGGCTTCATTGGCCAACCGCTCTCTTGGTACACCAATACGCATAATGTTCCCTTCTCACCTGTCTTGGATGATGTTTATTATTTTCCTGCCCATAGCATGACGCCAACGGCGAGCGAGGCGTTAACTTGCCCGCACTGATTTCAGACGCCAACTATAACCTACTGAAAATAAGGTCGATGATCCATAATTGCTTACGCATTCAGCTCTGTTTTTACATAAAAACGCCGCGCGTGATATGACAAATCGCAATTTACCGTGAAAAAATCCATACAGAACAGCGTATTCTGCGTGACAAGAGGTTTACGCCCGGCGTAACGATTTATGGCCACACGCGGCGAAAAAGCATAAAAGTTATCATTTTGTGAATAATTAACATTAATGACACCAGAGCCTTTATTATGGAAACTTATGACGATGGCGCCATCCGTGCGGCCCGCGTCAACGTCGGCGATTTGTCGCACGGGATAACATAAAATGCTGAGACAGTTTTCAGAATTACATGTAATAATCGACGGCTGAATTACACTTAAACAGTTCAGTACGTTATAAACGTTAATGCGCTAGGCGAAAGGATTTTTTATGAAGCTGAAGACCACGATCATCGCGTCAGCCTTGTTATCACTCACCGCGCTGTCTGCTCATGCGGCGCAAGAGTTAACTCCTGAGAAAGCAGCGGCGCTGAAGCCGTTTGATCGCATCACGATTACCGGCCGCTTCAATGCCATCAATGAAGCCGTCGACGCCGTATCCCGCCGTGCAGACAAACTGGGTGCCGATTCCTTCTATATCCAGGACAGCAACAACAGCAACAACGGCGGCAACTGGCGCGTCACCGCAGACCTTTATCATAAAGATGCGCCAGAAGTGAGCAAAACACCAAAATACCGCGTATTTAACGGCGTGAACGAACTGCCTAAAGAGGAAGCCTATCTGCTGGAGCCTTACGATACCGTGAGCGTCAGCGGTTTCTACCGCAGCCAGCCGGACATCAACGACGCCATCTCCAAAGAAGCGAAGAAAAAAGGCGCTGCATCCTTCTTCATCGTGCGCCAGGTTGACGCCAACTCCGGCGGTAACCAGTTCGTCACCGCCTACATCTATAAGGCCGATGCGCCAAAACGCCGCGTGCAGAGCCCGGATGCCATTCCGGCCGATTCTGACGCCGGCCGCGCCGCGCTGGCCGCCGGTGGCGCCGCTGCCGCGAAAGTCGAAATCCCTGGCGTCGCGTCTTCCGGTTCGCCAAGCCGCGACGTAGGCCGTTTCTTCGAAACCCAGTCCTCTACCGGCCAACGCTATACCGTCACGCTGCCTAACGGCACCAAGATCCAGGAAGTGAACAACGTGACCGCCGCGCAGATGGTGCCGTTCGATTCCGTCACCTTCACCGGCCACTTCAACAGCATGACCGATGTCTCCACCGAAGTGGCGAAACGCGCGGCCGAGAAAGGCGCCAAGTACTACCACGTTACCCGTCAGTGGCAGAACAAGAGCGGCGGCAACCTGACCGTCAGCGCCGATCTGTTCAAATAAAACCCGCTTTTCGGTTTACCATCGGGCAGCCCTTGAGCTGCCCGTTTTTATTGCCGCTTTTTTCATCGCACGTTGAATAGTTTTTTGTAAATTCCGCATATTCAATCATTGCATCTCTAATCATCCCTCCGTAAAATTTGCGCCAATTTTTAGGGCTATTGTCTATTCGCTCAGTGGTTGTTAATACATTGTTGCCGCCAAGCAGTTCCCTTCCAGTTGTTTATTCTGCGTTCAGGATCCGTCATTGGAAAAAAAACTCGGTCTTACCGCGCTAACCGCTTTGGTGCTCAGCTCGATGCTGGGCGCCGGCGTGTTCAGTCTGCCGCAAAACATGGCGCAGGTCGCCAGCCCCGCCGCGTTGCTGCTGGGTTGGGGGATCACCGGCGTCGGCATTCTGTTTTTGGCCTTCGCCATGCTGCTGCTTACGCGCCTGCGCCCGGATTTGGACGGCGGCATCTTCACCTACGCCAAAGAGGGATTCGGCGAACTGATGGGGTTCTGCTCCGCCTGGGGTTACTGGCTGTGCGCCGTTATCGCCAACGTTTCGTATCTGGTGATCGTGTTCGCGGCGCTGAGTATTTTCACCGATCGCGGCGGCAACGTGATTCTCGGTGACGGCAATACTTGGCAGGCGCTGATCGCCGAATCCGCCCTGCTGTGGATCGTGCATGCGCTGGTGCTGCGGGGCGTACAAACCGCGGCCAGCATCAATCTGGCCGCCACCCTGGCCAAGCTGCTGCCGCTGGGGATGTTCGCCGTTTTGGCGGCGATCGCCTTCAAAATGGACGTGTTCACGCTGGATTTCAAAGGTATCGCCCTCGGCAAGCCGGTGTGGGAACAGGTCAAGGACACTATGCTGATCACCCTGTGGGTGTTTATCGGCGTGGAAGGCGCCGTGGTGGTTTCCGCCCGCGCCCGCAATAAGAAAGACGTGGGCCGCGCCACCATGCTGGCGGTGCTGTCGGCGCTGGCGGTGTATCTGATGGTCACGTTGCTGTCGCTGGGCGTGGTGCCGCGCAGCGAACTGGCCGAAATGCGCAACCCGTCGATGGCGGTGCTGATGGTGGAACTGATAGGCCCGTGGGGAGACGTGCTTATCGCCGCCGGCCTGATCATTTCCGTGTGCGGCGCCTACCTGAGCTGGACCATCATGGCGGCCGAAGTGCCGCTGCTGGCCGCGCAGCACGGCGCGTTTCCGCGCGTGTTCGGCAAGCAGAACCGCCATCACGCCCCGTCCTCTTCGCTGTGGCTGACCAACATTGCAGTGCAGCTGGCGCTGGTGCTGATCTGGCTGACCGGCAGCAACTACAACTCGCTGTTGACCATCGCTTCAGAAATGATCCTGGTGCCTTACTTCCTGGTCGGCGCGTTTCTGTTCAAGGTGGCTTACCGCCGCCGCGACAAGCGCCTGATCTTCGCCGCGACCGGCGCCTGCGTCTATGGCCTGTGGCTGCTGTACGCGTCCGGGCTGATGCACCTGCTGATGTCGGTGCTGCTGTATGCGCCAGGGCTGTTGGTGTTCATGTATGCCCGCCGCGGCCACCGGGATATCAATCTACTGAATCGCCTGGAAAAGAGCAGCATCTTCTTGCTGCTGGTGGCCACGCTGCCTGCCGGCTGGTTTATGTTGCACTAACATCGTCTGCCAATGCGGCTGCCCTGCAGCCGCATTTCGTTTCGCCGCTTCCCTCTTTTTTACCTCTCTCCCCGTTGTTGATCGGTCAATTGCCATGCTTGCGATCTTAAATGCAATTAATTATCATTATCATTTATAGCATCACCGGCAGGACACAGGTGAGGCCCCCGATGGCAAACATCAGGAGGTCTTGTTAAGACAGGCTGAAAATGGAAGGCATTTCATGGCTGAAAAACTGCTGCACGCACTCCCCCTGTTTGCCGCCTGGGAAGCGCTGATCGCCGAAGGCAACACGGCGTTCAATCAGCAACGCGATCGCCTGGCAATGACGCACTATCAACAGGCGCTGGAAGTCGCTCAGGCGATCCTCGCCGAGAAACCCTGGTTAAATGCGGACTATACCGCCAGATTTGAAGCGCTGAATATTTTCGAGTCAGCCCTTGCCGCGCTGATCGTCACGTTCAACAACATGACCCATCTGCGCCTGCGGCAAAAGCCCCTGCGCGGCGTTGAGCCGCACGTGCATCAGGCCCGGCTCGCCATCGAGCAGGTGATGGACGATACCTCGCTGTGCGAACAGATGCAGCAGGTCGCCGAACGGCACCTGCTGCGTTTCCGAATAGAGACGCTGCAGGTGCTGCGCGAACACCGGCTGCCGGAAACCAGCGTCTGCGCACCCACGGTAAACCATTCCGCCACCGTGCATTAACAACGACACCACGACCTGAGGGGTAATCTGCCAATGAATGAATTGAATGACGACATGAAGAAAATGCTGGCCAAACAGCTGCCTGTACAGGCAACCAGCAGCCCGAACGGCGTGCCCGATATCGGCCCCAAACGTTCTCTGCGCCTCTATGATGACCGTACGCTGATTTACAACGAAAATACCGGTGGCCAGACGCTGCAAAATATCAGGGAGGGATCGAAAATGGCCGTCGTGGTCATCGACCGCGAGGCGCTGGACGGTTACCGCTTCGTCGGCACCCCGGAATTGTTCCTGGCGGGCAAGCCGTTTGACGACGCGTTGGCATTTGCAGAAAAAAATGGAATGAAGCCGCCGAAATACGCGGTGCTCATTCATATAGACAGTATTTATACCCTGCGCTCCGGCCCCAATGCCGGGACCCGGCTTTAAAGGCAGGCCGCTACGCAGCGCGGAATTTCACGTTCATGGTTAGGCCATCGCGGTCAGTCAATTGCCTAACCATGAACGGGCGGCCGGTCGATGCAACCGGTCAGCTTTTAGGGGGAATGGTGACGGTCATACGCTCACCCACCAGGGCAATCGCGATGCCTTCCGCGCACTCTTTCTGAATGGCCGCCAGCTGTTGAGTCTCCAGTGCATAGGGCAGCTGAATATCAAACACCGTCAGGCCCTGCTGCTGCGCCAGGTCAATCAGGCGCACGATATTGGTTTCATCGCTGACCTGCGTTGACACCACCTGCAGCGCCAGCTCTTTCAACTGCTCTTTGCGCGTTTGTGACGTGGTCACGCGCGATTTCAACACCATGCCGAAGATCGGCATCACACCATAAATAGCATCAACAAAGCGCCAGTGCTTCCTGCACGATGCGGACAGAAAATCCATGTAGTCGAAACAGATTTTCTCACTGCGCGCGATGGATGCAAGGTGATTGCTGTTCATCCCCTCATTCCTCTCATGGCCAGTGTTAACCCGTGGTCTTTCAAGCCGCCGCCGGGCGACAACCTGAAATGCATTGGGGATCTTACATCCAGAAATGGATAATCATGCGAAGCTTTAACGACTTTCCGCCGTATAATGGCATAATTCCCCTATTGTTTGCCAGTCTGTCCAGGAGCTTTAATCAATGGAACACCCCAACTCTGCCCCGGTGCTGATTACCGGCGGCGCGCGGCGCATCGGGCTGGCGCTCGCCAAAGCGTTTCTCGAGCGCGGCGTTCCCGTCATCATCGCCTATCGCAGCGAATATCCGGCGATGGCCGAGTTGAAAGCCTTGGGCGCCTGCTGCATTCAGGGCGACTTTTCCACGCACGAAGGCATCTACCTTTTCGCCGATCGGGTGCGGCAGGTGGCGCCCAAACTGCGTGCGGTGATCCACAACGCCAGCGCCTGGCAGGCCGAGTCGCCGGAGGTGCCGCCGGAGCAGGTAATGGCGGCGATGCTGCAGATTCACGTCTATACGCCCTATTTGCTCAATCAGCTGCTCGAATCCTGCCTGACCGGCCAGGGCCAGGCCGGTGCCGACATCATCCATCTGACCGACTACGTGGTGGAAAAAGGCAGCGACAAACACATCGCCTATGCCGCCAGCAAGGCCGCGCTGGACAATATGACCCGTTCGTTTGCCCGCAAGCTGGCGCCGGAGGTCAAGGTCAACGCCATCGCGCCGGCGCTGATCATCTTCAATGCGGGCGACGATGAGGCCTATCGCCAGCAGGCGTTGGCGAAGTCGCTGATGAAGGTAGCGCCGGGCGAGAGCGAAGTGGTCAACCTGGTGAACTACCTGCTGGAGAGCCGCTACGTGACCGGCCGCACCCACGGCGTCGACGGCGGGCGGCCCCTGCGCTGACGCAAAGATCCGCATGGCGCATCCTCGCGGGCCGCGCTATGCTGAAATCCGCTTTTCTTATTAAAACACGGGCATATGCATAAAATTGTTTTTGTGGAAGACGATCCTGAAGTCGGCAAACTGATCGCCGCCTATCTGGGCAAACACGACATTGAGGTGCTGATCGAACCGCGCGGCGACAGCGCGCAGGCGCGCATCGAGCGCGAGCAACCCGATTTGGTGCTGTTGGACATCATGCTGCCCGGCAAAGACGGCATGACGCTGTGCCGCGATCTGCGCCCCACCTTCCCCGGCCCGATCGTGCTGCTCACCTCGCTCGACAGCGACATGAACCATATCCTGTCGCTGGAGATGGGCGCCAACGACTATATCCTGAAAACCACGCCGCCGGCGGTGTTGCTGGCGCGCCTGCGTTTGCACCTGCGCCAACACAGCCAGCAGCCGAAAGAAGAGTCGGTTCAGCCGCTCACCCAGCACAACGCGCTGCATTTCGGGCTGTTGTGCATCGATCCGGTCAACCGGCAGGTCACACTGGGCGAAGAAACCGTCACCCTGTCCACCTCGGATTTCGATTTGCTGTGGGAACTGGCGACCCACGCCGGGCAGATCATGGATCGCGAGGCGCTGCTGCAAAACCTTCGCGGCGTGAGCTATGACGGTATGGACCGCAGCATCGACGTGGCGATCTCCCGCCTGCGCCGCAAGCTGTACGACAATGCGCTGGAGCCGTTCCGTATCAAGACCGTGCGCAATAAAGGTTATCTGTTCGCCCCTAACGCCTGGGCATCGGTGCAACAATGAGAAAACTTTTCGTCCAGTTCTTCCTGTTGCTGTTCGTCTGTTTTCTGGTGATGGCGATGCTGGTCGGCCTGGTGTACAAGGTGACCGCCGAGCGCGCCGGCCGCCAGTCGATGGACGACCTGATGAAAAGTTCGCTGTATCTGATGCGCAGCGAGCTGCGCGAAATCCCGCTGAAGGACTGGAACAAGACCATCGCCACGCTGGATCTCAACCTGTCGTTCAAGCTGCATATCGAGCCGCTCGGCAAACAGGCGCTGAGCGAGGATCTGAAAAAACGGCTGCGGCTGGGGGAAATCATCGCCCTCGACGATCAGTACACCTTTATGCAGCGTATTCCGCGCAGCCATTACGTGTTAGTGGTCGGCCCCATTCCTTATCTGTTCTATCTGCATCAGATGCGCCTGCTGGATCTGGTGTTGCTGGTGTTTATCGGCATGTCGCTGGCGCTGCCGGTGTTTCTGTGGATGCGGCCGCACTGGCAAGACCTGCTCAAGCTGGAAAACGCCGCCCAGCGGCTCGGCGCCGGGCATCTGGATGAGCGTACCCACTTCGATCCCACCTCCAGCCTGAGCCGGCTCGGCGTGGCGTTCAACCAGATGGCCGACAACGTCAACACCCTGATCGCCAGCAAGAAACAGCTGATCGACGGCATCGCCCACGAGCTGCGCACGCCGCTGGTGCGCCTGCGTTACCGGCTCGAAATGAGCGATAACCTGTCCGAAAGCGAACAGCAGGCGCTGAACCGCGATATCGGCCAGCTGGAGTCGCTGATCGACGAGCTGCTGACCTATGCCCGTCTGGACCGTCCGCAGGTTGCGTTAAACATTGAACCCATCGATCTGCCAAAGTGGCTCGAGGACAAGGTCGATGATATCCGTCTTATTCATCAGGAACGCGACATCCAGCTCGATATCCCGCACGTCGGCGACTTCGGCGGCGTCGATCTGCGCCTGATGGAGCGCGTGCTCGACAACCTGGTCAACAACGCGCTGCGCTATTCCGAACAGCGTCTGCGCGTGGGGCTGTGGTTTGACGGCGACCTCGCCTGCTTGCAGGTCGAGGATGACGGGCCGGGCATCCCGCCGGAAGAGCGCGAACGGGTGTTTGAACCTTTCGTCCGTCTCGACCCCAGCCGCGATCGCGCTACCGGCGGCTGCGGGTTGGGGCTGGCCATCGTCCATTCCATCGCCGTCGCCTACCAGGGACAGGTGTTCGTCGAAGGCAGTTCGCTCGGCGGCGCCAGCTTCCGTTTCTGCTGGCCGGTGAAGCCGACATTCAGTTTAAAAGCCGATCTGGCGTAATACCGCCGGACCTTCTCATTGGAGCCGAATAATAATGACATCTGCACATTCCAACACGTCTGCTTACGATCACCTGCGCGCCCTGTTCAGCCGGCTGTCGCGTTTCGGCCACCTGTCCGCCATCGCCGGTTGGGACATGCAAACCTTGATGCCACCGGGCGGCAGCAAGGCGCGCTCCGAAGCGCTGGCCGAGCTGAGCGTGCTGCAGCACCAGATTTTAACGGCACAAAGCACCGGCGAGCTGTTGGATCGCGCACAGCAAGAGACGCTGGACGAACTCGATCGCGCCAACCTGCGCGAAATGCGCCGCCAATATGAAGACGCCGTGCTGCTGCCGGCGTCGCTGGTCGAAGCCAAGTCGCTCGCCGGCGCGCGTTGCGAACACGCCTGGCGCGCCCAGCGCCCGGCCAACGATTGGGACGGCTTCGTCGAGAACCTGCGCGAGGTGGTCAAGCTCAGTCGGGAAGAGGCGCAGATCCGCGCACAGGCGGCCGGCACCAGCCGCTACGATGCCCTGCTCAACCTGTATGAACCGGGCATGCGCAGCAGCGATCTCGACCGCATCTTCGGCGATCTGAAAACCTGGCTGCCGGATCTGCTGCAGCGCGTGGTGGCCAAACAGGCCAATGAGCCTTGCCAGACGCCGCAGGGCCCGTTCAATGTGGACACCCAGCGCCAGCTGAGCCTCAGCGTGATGAAACTGCTCGGTTTCAACTTCGACAACGGCCGCGTTGACGTCAGCGCCCACCCGTTCTGCGGCGGCGTGCCGGAAGATGTGCGCATCACCACCCGTTACAACGAGAAAGAGTTTTTGACCGCGCTGCTCGGCATCGTGCATGAAACCGGCCACGCCCGCTACGAGCAGAACCTGCCGCGCGATCTGCTCGGCCAGCCGGTCGCCCTGGCCCGTTCCACCGCTATCCACGAATCGCAGAGCCTGCTGTTCGAAATGCAGCTGGCGCGCGGCAATGAATTCCTGAAAATCTTGCGTCCGCTGGTTACCGCGCAGTTTGGCGAACAGCCGGCGCTGGAAGAAGCCAACTTCATTCGCCTCAACCAGCGCGTTAAACCGGGCCTGATCCGCGTCGACGCCGACGAGGTGAGCTATCCTGCCCACGTCATCCTGCGCTACGAAATTGAAAAAGCGCTGATCGAAGGCGATATCGAAGTGGAAGACATTCCGGCGCTGTGGAATGAGAAGATGCATGCTTACCTCGGCCTCGACACCATCGGCAACTACCGCAACGGCTGCATGCAGGATATTCACTGGACCGACGGCGCTTTCGGCTACTTCCCGACGTACACGCTCGGCGCAATGTACGCCGCGCAGCTGTTCCACAGCGTGCGTCAGGCCCTGCCTTCTCTCGGCGAGGACATCGCCGCCGGCAATCTGCAGCCGCTGTTCCACTGGCTGCAGCACAACATCTGGCGCCACGGCAGCCGTTTCCCGACCGAGACGCTGATCGCCAACGCAACCGGCGAAGCGCTCAACCCACGCTATTTCCGTCAGCATTTGGAAAACCGCTACCTGTAATCTCCGCTGGCGCGGCCCTGCCGCGCCCTTTTCTCGCCTGCAAGACCGGATAATGCTTCATAACGCACGTTCTGTGCCGACATCGCCTTGGCTACAGAGTGGCGGGTGGCCACTCACCATAAGTATGTTGTAACTAAAATAGTAAAAACGCCGGCGTTCCGGCCTCTCATCCCAGTGCGTGACGGGCGATCATCGCCGCCAGCTGCGGCCTCAACGGGGCCGGCAGGTCATGCCCCATGCCCGGCATAATATGCAATTTGGCGTTGACGACCGCGCGGGCGATCGCCACTCCGCCCGCCTTGCGCACCAGCCGATCGCGATCGCCGTGAATGACCAGCGTCGGTGCAGCGATGCGCCGGCTGTAACGACGCAGATCGCCGCTGCCGAGCAACGCGGAAAGTTGCCGCTGCATGCCTGCCGGATCCACGCCCCGCTTCAGCAGCCGCTTCACCAACGCATCCAGCTCCGCCTCCTCCGGCGGGTAAAACCGGGTGCCGAGCGCGCGCAGGAAGGCTTTCATCCCCTCGCGGCGCTGCTGCAGCGTCAGATCGGCCGCAGGCCGGCGCACCAACAGCCACAGCAGCGAAGGTGCCGGCGGCGGCAACAGCGGTTGATTGGTGCTGGAGAACAAGATGCACAACGAGGCGACACGCTGCGGATAGTCGGCGGCCAGCACCTGCGCGATCATGCCACCCATCGAGGCGCCCAAGACGTGGGCCTGTGGGATACGCAGGTGATCGAGCAGATGCGTCGCGTCCGCCGCCATGTCCGCCAGGGTATAAGGCACCGGCGTTTGCCAACCGAGCTGGGCGCGCAGCATCAGCAGCCACAACGGTTGCGTGCGTTGCGCCTGCGTTTTGCCGGAAAGGCCAACGTCGCGGTTGTCATAACGGATCACCCGAAATCCCTTGGCCACCAGGGCGCGGCAGAAATCGTCAGGCCACAGCAGCAGCTGTGCACCGATGCCCATGATGAGCAGCAGCGGCGGGTGCGCCTCATCGCCCCAGTCCTCATAGGCCAGCGGCACCTCGCCCTGTTCAGTCACGCCACAGCGAATCGTTATCTCATTCATTTTAAATCCCTTTTATCGCGCCTGGCGGTCATTATAGCAGCAATCCCCCTTGCCGCCGCCGCCCTGTACATTAGGTTACAAGCCGAAACCAATCACTCACGGAAAGCCGGGCGCCGTTTGCCTACTATCATCTCAACGGCCCCGCAGTGGGGTTGATACCCAAAAGTCATGTTGAGGATTCTGCGATGAAAAAAGTATTAGCTCTGGTTGTTGCCGCTGCAATGGGTCTGTCTTCCGTGGCTTTCGCTGCCGAGGCTGCCACCACCGCACCTGCGGCTACCGCAACCACCGCCACCGCTGCGCCGGCTAAAGCTCAGGTGAAACACCACGGCAAGAAAGCCCCGGTTCAGAAAGCTCAGGCGGCCAAAAAGCATCACAAAAAAGCCGGTAAGAAAGCCCCGGCTCAAAAAGCCCAGGCGGCTAAAAAGCACCACAAGAAAGCCAGCCACAAAAAAGCGTAATGACGTGAGGGTCCCCTCACCGCTTCAGGCTTGACGTGTACGACACCCGGTTCGCCGGGTGTTTTTTCATCGGGGGGTTCTCATTGATGCTGCGCCGCTACCTGTTCGAGATCGTTCTGACCGCCCTGATCCTTTGTGGACTGATCGCCGTCTTTTTTTATCTGTAGCCTGCCGCGTCGCCGGCGGGAAATTATTGAAAAATCAATTATTGCCCATCCACATGGCTGCTAAATCAGTCTATAGTTAGCATTCAGTGTGTTTATGGATGATCCGTATTTGTCAGGCAAGAGATCTATGCGCATATCCGTTTTACTGTTGCTGTGCTCACTCCCGCTCATCGCTGCTCAGGCGGCACGCGCCGACGGCCCGTCCAAGGCCGAGCAAACGCGTCTGTTTTTCGGCAAAGATGAACGAATCAAGGTCACGGATACCGCCGCCCAGCCGTGGCAGGCCATCGGCCAGGTCGAAACCGCCAGCGGTAATCTGTGCACCGCCACGCTGATCTCCCCGCACCTGGCGTTGACCGCCGGCCACTGCGTACTGGCACCGCCCGGACAACTGGATAAAGCCATCGCGCTACGCTTCGTGGCAGGCGATAAATCCTGGCAGTATCAAACCGGCAATATCGAGACCCTGGTCGACAGCAAACTGGGCAAAAAGCTGAAGCCGGACGGTGATGGCTGGATTGTGCCGCCCGCCGCCGCCGCCTATGACTTTGCGCTGATCCGTCTGAAAGACAAAAAGCCGCTGCCGATCGCACCGTTGCCGCTGTGGCAAGGCGACAGCAAGGCGCTGACCCAGGCCCTGAAACAGGCCAAACGGCTGATTACTCAGGCGGGTTACCCGGAAGATCATCTGGATGACCTTTACAGCCACCAAAACTGCAAGGTGACCGGCTGGGCCCAGCAAGGCGTACTGTCGCACCAATGTGATACCCTGCCCGGCGACAGCGGTTCACCGCTGCTGTTGAAAACCGCCGACGGCTGGCAGCTGATCGCCATCCAAAGTTCGGCGCCGGCGGCGAAAGATCGCTATCGCGCCGATAACCGCGCCCTGGCGGTACCCGGCATCCGCGAAGCGCTGGACGCCCTGGCCGCAGGCAAATAATCCTCTCTCAGCGGCGCATTATGCGCCGTTGTGCTTTTCAGCCCCCTTGCATATAGCGTCGCGGCGTGGTGCCGGTGAACTGACGGAAAAAGGCGATAAACGCGCTGTCGCTGGAAAACCCCAACCGCTGCGCCACCGCGCTGACCGACGGCAACGTCGCCAGCAGTTCGATCGCGCGCATCAACCGCCACTGCTGGCACCACTGCTGATAGCTCAGGCCGGTTTCCCGCACAAACAGCCGCGTCAACGTTTTGGCGTGCAGATTCAAGCGCTGCGCCAACGCCGCCAACCCCGGCAATTCGTCACTCTCCGGCAGCGTGGCCAGCCAGGCGGCAAGACGCCTATCCTGCGGCAGCCGCAGCTGGGTATTCTCGCGCTGCGCCTCGCTCAGCTCATTGATCAGCACCGCCAGCAAATCGCGCGCCTGGGGCTGCGCCAACGCAGAGTCCAGCGGCCAGTGCGCGATGCGCTCGACGATCGCCGCCAACAGCGGGTTCATCGCCAGCACCGCAGCCTGTGGCGGCATGGCGGCGGTCAGCACCGGATCGAAATACAGCGAGCGATACGCGACGCGGCCGCACAGCTGCACCCGATGCGCAATGCCGCCCGGTATCCAGACGCCGCGCGTCGGCGGCAGAATCAGCCACTGCAGCGCCAACGTGACCGTCATGCACCCCTGCGGCGCATACAGCAGCTGCGAGCGCTGATGCCAATGCAGCCCGGAGTCGTGCTCCGCCAGTTCGGCCGCAATGCCGAGCACCGGCGCCGGCAGCCGATCCGGGTCGAACGGGTGATGCTGTTGAATCAGCGCCATCAGATTGTCCTATATCCGTTGTTTTTTGTCCGAATGATTGTAATCGAACAAAGCGTCGCTCCCTATACTGGCCGCATTAACTTTTAGGGAGAATGTGCATCATGCAACGCTTATCTTTACCGCTGCTCGTCACCGCCATCATGACGCCGCAGATCCTGGAAACGCTGTACAGCCCGGCGCTTACCGCCATCCGCAGCGATTTCGGCATCAGCGCCGCGCAGGCCGGGCAGACGTTATCCATCTATTTCTTCGCCTTCGCCCTCGGCGTCGCCTTTTGGGGAGCCTTCTGCGATCGATTCGGCCGCCGTCCGGCGATGCTGGCCGGCCTGGCGCTCTATCTGGTCGGCGCCGGCATCGCGCTGCTGAGCGGCAACTTCACGCTGTTGCTGGCCGCCCGTGCGCTGATCGCCTTCGGTGCCGCGGTCGGTTCAATCGTCACGCAAACCATGCTGCGTGACGTCTATCAAGGCCCGGCGCTGGGGCGCATGTTCGCGCTGGTCGGCATCGCGCTTTCCATCAGCCCGCTGCTGGGAATGTTTGCCGGCGGCGCGCTGGTCGCCTGGGGCGGCAGCGCGGCAGTCTTCATCGCACAGGCGGCCTGGGCGCTGGCGCTGCTGCTGTGGAGCTACGGCACATTGCCGGAAACGCGGCAGCGGCAGACCGCAACGGCCGCCGCACCGGGCATTGCCCTGACGACGATGCTGCGCGATCGGCACATCTGGTGTTCGGCACTGCTGGTCGCCAGCTTCAATATCATGGTGTTCAGCTACTTCAGCCTGGCGCCGTTCATGTTCGAAAGGCTGGGGTTGAGCAGCCAGCAGTTTGGCTACTCGGGCGTGATGCTGGCGCTGGGCAGCCTGGCGGGAGCGCTGTTGAACCGCCACCTGCTGGCGCGCGGCGTCAGCGCCAAGCGTCAGATCCTGCTGGGCGGGTTGCTGGCGGTGGCCAGCGGCGTGGCATTGTTCTGGTGGCAACACAGCCTCTGGATGCTGCTTCCCTGCGCGCTGGTGATGCTGGCGTTCGGGTTGGCTATCCCGAATGTGCTGAGCCAGGCGCTGACCCGCTACCGGGAGCAACTCGGCACTGCCGGCGCGTTATTCGGGCTGCTGTACTATCTGCTGATCGGCCTGGGGTTGACGATCGCGGCGCGCGGGCAGGATTTGGCCGCCACGCTGCTGCTGTGCGGCCTGTTGAGCCTGTGGTGTGCCGGCCGCTTGCCGGCCGGCACACCTGAGCTTAGCCCGAAAGCTGCTCGATAGTTTGCAAAATACGCTTGTCGGAGATCGGGTAAGGCGTGCCCAACTGCTGCGCGAACAGGCTGACGCGCAGCTCTTCGATCATCCAGCGCACCGCTTTCACCTCTTCCTCCTGCTGTCGCTTCGGCGGCAGCTTGTTCAGCCACTGCTGCCACGCCTGCTGCACCTGCTCCACCCGCAACATCTGCGCGCGATCGCGGTGCGGATCGATAGCCAGTTTTTCCAACCGACGCTCGATCGCCTGCAGGTAACGCAGCGTGTCCGGCAGGCGTTTCCAGCCGTTGCCGGTCACGAAACCGCGGTAGACCAACCCGCCGAGCTGGGTCTTGATGTCCGACAGCGCCAGCGCCAACGACATGTCCACCCGGCCTTTCAGCCGTTTGTTGATGTTGAAGACCGCCGTCAAGATCTGCTCAACCTGCTTGGCCACCTCGACGACCGTGTCGTTCAGCTCGGCGCGGATCTGCTCCTGCAGGCGGGCAAAGCCTTCCTCTTGCCAGACCGGGCCGCCGTGTTCGGCGATCAGCTTGTCGATGCCACACGAAATGCAGTCGTCGATCAGCTCCAGCACCTTACCGTACGGGTTGAAATAGAGCCCCAGCTTGGCCTTGTTCGGCAGCTTTTCATGCAGGTATTTGATCGGCGAAGGAATATTCAGCAACAGCAGGCGGCGCGTGCCCTGCCACATCGCCTGTTGCTGCTCGCTTTCGCTGTCGAACAGGCGGATCGCCACGCTGTCCTTTTCATCCACCAGCGCCGGGTAAGCCTTCATCGAATAGCCGCCGCGCTTCTGCTCGTAAAACGCCGGCAGTTGGCCAAAGCTCCAGACATGCAGATTGCTCTGCTCCAGCCCGTCGTCGGCCACCGCCGACAGCGTCTCCTGCACTTTCTCTTTCAGCTGCAGGCGCAACGCGGCCAGGTCTTTGCCTTCGCGCAGCGTCTGGTTTTTCTCGCCCACCACGCGGAAGGTCATCTTCAGGTGATCGGGCACCTGATCCCACTGCCAATCATCACGTGACACGGTCACGCCGGTCATGCGGCGCAGCTCGCGCTCCAGCGCGTCCAGCAGCGGCAATTCCAGCGCAGTGACGCGGCCAAGGAACGCCTCGGCGTAGTTCGGTGCCGGCACGAAGTTGCGGCGCACCGGCTTCGGCAGCGATTTGATCAGCGCAATCACCAGCTCGCGGCGGATGCCGGGGATCTGCCATTCGAAGCCCTGCTCCTCCACCTGGTTGAGGATTGGCAACGGAATGTGCACCGTCACGCCGTCGGCGTCGGTGCCCGGCTCGAACTGGTAGCTCAGCCGCAGCTTGAGGTTGCCCTGATGCCAGAAATTCGGGTAGTCGAGCGCGCTGATCTTGTTGGCGCCGTCCTTGATCAGCATCTCTTTTTCGAAGTTCAGCAGGTCCGGCTGCTGTTTGGCCGCGCTCTTCCACCAGCTGTCGAAATGACGGCCGGAAACCACGTCGTTGGGGATGCGGCGATCGTAGAAGCCGAACAGCGTTTCGTCGTCCACCAAAATGTCGCGGCGGCGCGATTTATGCTCCAGCTCTTCCACTTCGGCGCGCAGCTTTTGGTTTTCGCGGAAGAAGGCGTGGCGCGTCTGCCAGTCGCCCTCCACCAGCGCATGGCGGATAAACAGCTCGCGGCACAGCAGCGGATCGATGGCGCCGTAATTGACCTGGCGCGCCGCGACGATCGGCAGACCGAACAGCGTGACCTTTTCACTGGCCATCACCGCCCCCTGCGATTTCGACCAGTGCGGCTCGCTGTAGCTGTGTTTCACCAGGTGCTGAGCCAGCGGCTCAATCCATTCCGGTTCAATGCGCGCGGCGATGCGCCCCCACAGGCGGCTGGTTTCCACCAGTTCGGCCACCATGGTCCACTTCGGCGGCTTCTTGAACAGGCCGGAGCCGGGGAAGATCGAGAAACGGGCGTTGCGCGCGCCGGTAAATTCCTGCTTGTCCGCATCCTTCTGGCCAATGTGCGACAGCAAGCCGGTCAGCAACGCGGTGTGCACGCTGCGGTAGTCGGAAGGCGTGCTGTTGATCGGCAGCCCCAGCTCTTTCACCACCTGGCGCAGCTGGGTATAGATATCCTGCCACTCGCGCACCCGCAGGTAGTTGAGGAAATCGTTGCGGCACAGGCGGCGGAACTGGCTGGAAGAGTTCGCTTTTTGCTGCTCCTGCAGATAATCCCACAGGTTGACGAACGCCAGGAAATCCGAGTCCTTGTCGGCAAAGCGGCGGTGTTTTTCATCCGAGGCCTGCTGCTTGTCCATCGGGCGCTCACGCGGATCCTGAATCGACAGCGCGGCGGTGATGATCATTACCTCGCGTACGCTGCCGCTCTTCTGCGCCTCCAGCACCATGCGCGCCAAACGCGGGTCGATAGGCAACTGCGCCAGCTGGCGGCCCTGCGGCGTCAGCTGATAGTGGCCGTTATCGGCGGTGGCGATCGCCCCCAGCTCTTCCAGCAGGCGCACGCCATCCTGAATATTACGCTTGTCCGGCGCCTCGACGAACGGAAACGCGGCGATGTCGCCCAGCCCCAGCGAGGTCATCTGCAGAATGACCGACGCCAGGTTGGTGCGCAGAATTTCCGGATCGGTAAACGCCGGCCGCGAGAGGAAATCCTGCTCGGAGTACAGACGGATGCACACCCCTTCCGATACGCGACCGCAGCGCCCTTTACGCTGGTTGGCGGAGGCCTGCGACACCGGTTCGATCGGCAAGCGCTGCACCTTGGTGCGGAAACTGTAACGGCTGATGCGCGCGGTGCCCGGATCGATGACGTACTTGATGCCCGGCACCGTCAGCGAGGTTTCCGCCACGTTGGTGGCCAGCACGATGCGCCGGCCGTGGTGCGACTGGAATACCCGGTTCTGCTCGCTGTTCGACAGGCGCGCATACAGCGGCAGCACCTCGGTATGCGGCAGATTGAGGCGGTTCAGGGCGTCGGCGGTATCGCGGATCTCGCGCTCGCCGCTCATGAAGATCAGAATGTCGCCCGGCCCTTCGCGCCCAAGCTCGTCCACCGCATCGAAAATCGCCTGCAGCTGATCGCGATCGGTATCGTCGCCGTCGTCGACCACCGGGCGGTAGCGTACCTCCACCGGGTAGGTGCGGCCGGAAACCTCGATGATCGGCGCATTGTTGAAATGGCGCGAGAAGCGCTGCGGATCGATGGTCGCCGAGGTAATGATCACCTTCAGATCCGGGCGCTTCGGCAACAGTTCGCGCAGGTAGCCGAGAATAAAGTCGATATTGAGGCTGCGCTCGTGCGCTTCATCGATGATCAGCGTGTCGTACTGCATCAGCAGGCGGTCCTGCTGAATTTCCGCCAGCAAGATACCGTCGGTCATCAGCTTGACCAGGGTATTTTCCCCCACCTGATCGTTGAAGCGCACCTTGTAGCCGACGCTGCCGCCGAGCGGGGTTTCCAGCTCGTCGGCGATGCGGTTGGCAACGGTGCGCGCCGCCAGGCGGCGCGGCTGGGTATGGCCGATCAGCCCTTTCACCCCGCGTCCCAGTTCCAGACAGATCTTCGGCAGCTGGGTGGTTTTCCCCGAGCCGGTTTCCCCGGCGACGATCACCACCTGGTGATCGCGAATGGCGTTTAAAATGTCCTGCTTTTTTTGGCTGACCGGCAGGCTTTCCGGATAGGTAATGCGCGGGCAAGACGCGGCGCGCGCCTGCACTTTTTGCCGCGCCGCCGCGATGTCGCTTTCTACTTCGGCGGCAACCGCCAGCTGGGCATCGGGATTTTTGATTTTTCGTGCGCCCTGCAGGCGACGACGCAGGCGTTGTTGATCGCGGAGCATCAGCTCACCCAGTTGGGCCGGCAGTGCCTCGAGCGGAGATTTCACGTTCGGTGTTCCTTGTTTCTTCGCCGCCAAGGCCAGGCTTAGCAACGGTTTGGTGTTTTTTTAGCGATTTTTTTACTTTAGCCGCACAGCCTATCACAAACGGCTTTCTCCCCCTACTTCCGCGAGTAAAGCGTCGCCATGTCATTCAATAAAATCGAACGAAGATCTCGAAATATTGCGCTATCACTGTTGGGGGAATGTGAATAGCATGTACTTCATGCAAGGGACGCTGAGTCCTGATGTCACTGTCACAACGTAAGGAATTATCGATGAGCAAAGTATTGGTTCTGAAATCAAGCATCCTGGCGACCTACTCTCAGTCTAACCAACTGGCCGATTTCTTCGTAGAGCAATGGAGCAACGTCCACAGCGGCGACACCATCACCGTACGCGATCTGGCCGCGCAGCCAATCCCGGTGCTGGATGGTGAACTGGTCGGCGCGCTGCGTCCTTCCGATGCTCCGTTGACCCCGCGTCAACAAGAAGCGCTGGCCTTGTCGGACGAGCTGATCGCCGAGCTGCAGGCCAATGACGTCATCGTGATTGCCGCGCCGATGTACAACTTTAACATCCCGACCCAGCTGAAAAACTATTTCGATCTGGTTGCCCGCGCCGGCGTAACCTTCCGCTACACCGAAAACGGTCCGGAAGGCCTGGTGAAAAACAAACGCGCCGTGATCCTGACCAGCCGCGGCGGCATCCACAAAGGCACTCCAACCGACCTGGTAGAGCCTTACCTGCGTCTGTTCCTGGGCTTCATCGGCATCACCGACGTGGAGTTCGTCTTCGCGGAAGGCATCGCCTACGGCCCGGAAGTGGCGACCAAAGCCCAGGAAGACGCCAAGGCGGCCCTGTCTCAGGTGGTTGCTGCCTAAGACCCTGCGCAGGGGCACCACGCCCCTGCCGGACAAGACACACGTCCTGTCAAACCTGCACTACCCTCATAATAATCATCTATCCGTATCTCTTGGCGCGCCAGACGGCGCGCTTTTTTTTTTATTTCTGCAGCCACTGGCCGTTGATGCCGCGCACATACTCACCGCTCTGCGCCCGCGTCACCAGCTTCTGCCCGGCCATGCGCGCCACTTCGTCGACGGCGATGTGGTTGCCGTCCGCCACTTCCTGATACTTCTCGGCGCGGCCGGCGTTGATGCGCTTCACCAGCGCCAGCGTTTCCGCGTCCTGCTTCACCGGCGCGATATAGCCGCTCAGGGTTTCGCCTACTCGCCCTTGCTGCTTCGCCTCATCCAGCGTCAGTGCCATCACCACGCCGCTGAACAACCAGGCAGCGCCGGCCAGCCACAAATAACGTTTTTTCATGTCGGCTCCTAGAACAGACCGCTTTGGGTTTTCAGCAGGTTTTCGACGTCCTTATCCACCTTGATATGAATTTCATGCTCGATCTTGACGTTCATATTGATGGTGATCGGATCCTTCGGCGTCGCCACCTCGATGCGCGGCACGCAGCCGCTCAGCAGCGAAACGCACAGCAGCGCTGCCAGCGTCGGCACACTCATGATTTTCATTGTTGTTCCCCAGGTTGTGAGAGGGCCTGCTCCAGCCACTCCTGTAAATTGTCGCCGAAGCGCAAACTGCGCCACAGCTGAAACACATTTTCCTGATGGCGATAGTTCAGGATCACCTCGCGCTTGGCGCTCTTCTGCGGGTTGATGCCGTCGATGCGCGCGCTCAGCGTCAGCTCGCCCAGGTTATCGAGATCGACCCGGGCGTGCGAACGGTTGATTTCCATATAGCGCAGCCAGTCGATCGCCGCGCCGGTCGCCAGGTTGTTGCTGCCGATGGCGTCGGCCATGTCTTTGTCCAGCCGCAGCGTCAGCGTGCCGGCGTTGGCGATCCAGCCGTTCTGCACCAGCCATTTCGGGTGGTTCAGGAACAGCGGCAGCTCGCCGTCGACGCGGCCGGACATGGCGAACTGCTTCGGTTTCAGGGCGGTGAACAGCGCGCTGAGATCGACCTTGTCCAGCTTCAGCACCGCGGCGTCATGCTGCGGCAACCGCAGCGCCGACAGGCTGATATGCCCGTTGAGCATGTCCACGCCGACGTTGCTCAACGTCAGCGGCTGCCTTTCGCTGTAGGGATAAGTGCCCTGCAGATCGGCGGAAATGTTCTGCATCTCGAACAGGTTGGTGAAGGACTTGATGCGCAGCGATACCGGCTGTTTGGCACCCAGCAGCCACTGATGCTGCTTGAACCGGTACGACAGGATGAAATCCAGACCGCTCATTTCGCCGTCCTTCAGCCACATGCCGCCGTTTTTCACCACCCAGTGGCCGCCGGCTTCGAAGCCCTGCTCGCGGGCGGCGGAAAACGCCGACTGCGCATAAAACTCGCCCTCGCGCAGCGTGAGATTGAGATCCGGCGCGAGCAGCGGCTGGAAGACCTTCAGCGACTGTTTCGGCCACCAGCCTTCGCCACGCAGGCGTTCGCCGTCCCAGCGGCCGCGCAGCGCGATCGGCCCGATCTGCTGTGCCTGCAGTTTGCCCTGCAGCTGGAAACTGTCCGGCGAACGGCCGTTCAGCTGCAGCGCCAGCACCGGCGCCGGCAGATGGCCGCCGTCGCTGAAGCTGACCTTATCCGCCGCCAGCTGCAGCTCGCCGTTGAACTGCGGGTTTTGTTCATCGCGCCGCCAGCGCAGCGGTTGGTTGAGGCTCAGGCGCGGCGCGGCGACCGTCACCAGACCGTACTTTAATTTGTCGAAGCCGGTGGAGAGTTTGTCGAGCACCAGCTCGCTGTCCTGCCAGCGGCCGCTGCCGGCAACGTCCCAGGCGGCCTGCAGCGGCGGCAACCGGCCGTTGCCCCAGTAGCGCCACTGCCAGTCACCCTTGTCCGGCCAGAAATCCTGCGCCTGGCCGTCCAGGTGCAGCTTGAAGCGCCCCCAATAACTGTCGCTGGCGCTCAAAATCGCCTGCAGGCGGCCGGTGATACCGGCGGCGGTCACCTTCACGCCCGCCAGCGGTAAACGCGCTTCCTCCAGCGTCATTTCCGGCGTCACCTTGCCCCACAGGCGCAGGAGCGCCCCCGGCTGCAGCACCAGCGTCGGATTAAGAATGCTGCCGCCAATCACGCCCGGGATCGACGCGGTGGTGGAGAAATCGGCCAGATTGGCCTGGCCGGTCAGTTGGAAGCGCAGATCGCTGTCGGTCAACCCTACCTTGCCCGGCCCGAGGGTGAGCACCGCATTGCCCTTGCCGTTGTGGCCGGCGGTGATCACGTTCAGCCGCGCGCTGATCTCCGTTTCATCCCACCCTTTGCTCCAGTCATGCAGCGCGATGTTCAGGCCGCCGTTCAACGGCTGCCCGCTGTACGGCCAACGCCACTCGCCCTGCTTGATGCTGAGCCGCTGCGGCGCGACTTCCCACGGCAACACCGCCAGCGGGCGATCGTCGCCTTTTTCGCTCACCGTCAACACGCCCTGCTGCTGTTGCCAGCGCATGTCCAGCAACACCGGTTTTTCCAGATAGGCGGTCTGCATTTCCCCCTGCAACGCCCCCTGCGTCGGCAGGCTGGCCAAATCCAGCGGAATGGTTATCTTGCCGGCGAGGTGTAGCGGTTGCGCGCTGTTGGGCGGGACGATGGTCAGACTTTGCAACGTCAGCTGCTGTTTTTCATCCAGCTGCGCCTCGGCGCTGAGATTCGGCCCCTGATAATGCAGGCGTTGCCCGTCAGGGCCCGAGGAAAGCTGCAGCTTGCCGGCGTAGCGCTGCCAGGGAATGAGCGTCAGGTCATTAAGGGTGAGATCCAGCGACGGCAGCTCCCGCTGCAGCTGATCGAGCGCCAGCGGCGCGCTGTTGGCATCTCCGCCCGGCAGTTTTGACAAACAGGCGCTGTCGACGCTGACCTTATCGCTCGACAGCTGCCAGCGGCCCTGGTGATAAGCCAGCCGCGTCGGCCCGACGTTGGCCAGCAGGCAATCTTCCGCGGTGAAACGCGCCCCCGCCAACGCCAGGCCGCCCTGGCGCCAGTGCAAATTGCCCTGCAATTCCAGCCGGCTCCCCGCCGGTAACCAATGCGATAGCACTCCCGGCAGCCAGCGCGGCAGGGTTTGCCACAACGCCAACACCAGAATTGCACAGCCCGCCACCGTCCCTATGAATACTTTCAATCGCCTGGTCATTAAATGATTGCTTGTTCCTGAGTTAGGCATTCGTTAAGTCTATGCCTGAATTGACAATAATGATGGCACGAATTTGACATAGGGTGAAGCTGAGTGCGGTTCCAGAAGCGATTTGCACCTTTTTGGCGCAAACGTGTGCGGGATTGTAGATTTTCGTTACATATACATCACATAAATAGGACAGTTTTCAGACTTTTGTTATTGTCGTTACCGTTGATGATTAATAGTCTTGCAACCATTCTAATAAAAGTTTAGCTGCTAGCTAACTGTGTACTAGAGAAGCCATTCCCCACACCCCCGTGGGGATTTTTTTGCCGCCTGCCGCCACCGTCGCCTTCCCTCCACCGTATCACGCCTCCGCAACTGCCCGGCAGCGGCCATATCGCCCGCGTCGAAAATGGCTAACCAATTGTCGAATTTACTAAAATCTGTTAAATTGATCACAAAATCACGGTGGAGAAACCACGATGAAATTGGCGATATACAGTACTAAACAGTATGACCGTAAATATCTCGAACTGGTGAATCAGCAGTTTGGCTACGAGCTGGAATTCTTCGACTTTTTACTCAGTAAAAAAACCGCCAAAACGGCCGCCGGTTGCAAGGCGGTGTGCCTCTTCGTTAACGACGACGGCAGCCGTGAAGTGCTCGAAGAACTGGCGGCGCTGGGCGTCGAAATTCTCGCCCTGCGCTGCGCCGGTTTTAATAACGTCGATCTGGACGCCGCCCAGGAACTGGGCATCAAGGTGGTGCGCGTGCCCGCCTATTCGCCGGAGGCCGTGGCAGAGCACGCGGTAGGCATGATGATGTGCCTGAACCGCCGTATTCACCGCGCCTATCAACGCACCCGCGACGCCAACTTTTCGCTGGAAGGGCTGATCGGCTTTAACATGCATAACCGCACCGCCGGGGTGATCGGCACCGGTAAAATCGGCGTGGCGACGATGCGCATTCTGAAAGGCTTTGGCATGAAGCTGCTGGCCTACGATCCCTTCCCGAGCGAACAGGCGCTGGAACTGGGCGCGGAGTATGTCGATCTGAAAACGCTGTACGCGCAGTCCGACGTGATCACCCTGCACTGCCCGCTGACGCCGGAAAACCACCATCTGCTGAATGCCGATGCCTTCGCGATGATGAAAAACGGCGTGATGGTGATCAACACCAGCCGCGGCGCGCTGATCGACTCCACCGCCGCCATCGACGCGCTGAAGCAGCAGAAAATCGGCGCGCTGGGGATGGACGTTTACGAGAACGAACGCGATCTGTTCTTCGAAGACAAGTCGAACGACGTGATTCAAGACGACGTGTTCCGCCGCCTCTCGGCCTGCCACAACGTGCTGTTTACCGGCCATCAGGCCTTCCTGACCGAAGAGGCGCTGACCAGCATTTCGCAAACCACGCTGCAGAACATCAGCCAGTTGGAACGCGGCGAAGCCTGCCCGAACCAGTTGAACGCCTGAGCGTAACCTCGGGGCGCCCTTGCGGCGCCCTGTTTATTTGAGAGAACGCGATGAGAAAAACCACGGTAGCCGCCCTTGCGGCGCTGGCCTTAACGGGGTGCAGCATGAAACCACACACGGCCGTCACGCCAGGCGATCTGTTACATCACAACTTTGTGTTGCAGAGCGTGGATGGCGAAACGGCGAAATCACCGGCGGGTGGCGGCCTGCTCAATCTGGAGTTCGGCGAGAGCCTGCATGTCTCCGGCACGATGTGCAACCGCTTCTTCGGCCAGGGGCAATTACGCGACGGCGTGCTGACGGTGAAACCGCTGGCCACGACGCGCAGGCTGTGCCCTGATGAACAGCGCAACCGCTGGGATCGGGTGATCGGCACCGTGCTGGAAAACGGCGCCGAAGTGACGCTAAACGCCCAGCAGCTGACGCTCAACGGCAGCGGCCACACGCTTATCTATACCCTGCGCGATTGGGTGTATTGATCCTGCACGCTGGGCCTGGCGCCGCGGGCTTACCCGGCGCAGCTGCCCAGGCCCAGCGTGCGTTCTTCGCACTGCTTGCCGTTCGGCATTTGGCACATGCGCAGCGCTTCACCGTTCAGGTTGTGCGCAATGGTGGTGACGCCGCCGACCGCCGCGCAACCGGCGCTGGTCTGCAACGTATTGATTCTGGCACTGTTGCCCTGCTGTACTGGCTCTTCGTTATTGCTGCTGCAGGCGGCTAAAAGCAGCACGGCGCTGGCAAGCAGCCATTTTGATGTCGTCATTATCCCACTCCTGAACCCGGAACTGCGCTGTGTAAAATCGCCATTGCTGATAACGCGCGTCACTTGGCGGACACGTTTCGCTATCTTTGATGCAAACTTGTTTAATCTAGCTCGATATATAAATAATGAAAATATATTCCAGCCATTATTTGTCGTTTTTTTGCGCCGACCGGACATTTATTTTGTTTGCAGAATATTTCCACACCGGCGCGCGGTGCCAAACGTGACGGCGCCACCCGCTACCCGGCCCTGGCCGCACGCAGAAAGTGATAACGTCACTGCTGCCGACGGGGAGATTTCTCCCGCAATATCGGTATTCATTATCTTCGCGTGCTTTCAGTATGACGGCGCATTTTTTGCTACCGGAGAGGAGGATATTTGCGTCTATGCTGGCGGCGCTAAGTAATTAGCATTCCACTATTTTCAGTGAATGATGGCTGAATTCTTCAACCGGCGCGACTTGCTGTCACGCCGGCCTTTTTTCACATTAAAATAACACTCAGTGCACCGAAGCTTTGGACAGTAAATTAATCACCAGCACGCCGGCAATAATTAATCCCATACCGACGATCGCCGGCCAATCCAATTTTTGCTGATAAACGAATACCGCCGCGACCGACACCAGCACGATGCCCATGCCCGACCAGATCGCATAGACGATGCCCAGCGGCATGCTCTTGACCACCATCGACAGCCCCCAAAATGCCACGCCGTAGCCCAGCACCACCAGCAGCGACGGCCACAGGCGGGTAAAGCCTTCGGAGGCTTTCAACATGGTGGTGGCGATCACTTCCGCGACTATCGCCATCGTCAAATACACAAATGCGCTCATGGTTTTCTTCTGTCAGTTTGCCGATGCGCAATTATGACGCGCCGGAAATAAATTGTCTTTAAACGGTGAAAACAATTTATTGCCGCCGGCACCCAATCGGCGAGGAAATACGCCTTTGACGATTTATCACCCGCCACACAAACACGATAAAGCCATGTTCAAACCCTCTGTTAGACTTTTTTCCATTACTGCGAAAGTGCGCTTTCGCGGCTTTGTGAGCAATGAAAAGGTAACGTCGATGATAACTACAGATGGTAATAATGCAGTCGCTTCCGTGGCCTATCGCACCAACGAAGTGATTGCCATCTACCCTATCACGCCGAGTTCCACCATGGCGGAACAGGCGGATGCCTGGTCCGGCGATGGCCGGCAAAACATCTGGGGCGACATCCCCCGGGTGGTGGAAATGCAGTCGGAAGGCGGCGCGATCGCCACCGTGCACGGCGCCTTGCAAACCGGCGCGCTGTCAACCTCGTTCACTTCATCGCAGGGCCTGCTGCTGATGATCCCGACGCTGTACAAGCTGGCCGGCGAGCTGACGCCGTTCGTGCTGCACGTCGCCGCGCGCACCGTGGCCACGCACGCGCTGTCTATCTTCGGCGATCATTCGGACGTGATGGCGGTGCGCCAGACCGGCTGTGCCATGCTGTGCGCCGGCAGCGTGCAGGAAGCGCAGGACTTCGCGCTGATCTCGCAGACCGCCACCCTCAACGCACGTGTGCCGTTTATCCATTTCTTCGACGGCTTCCGCACCTCGCACGAAATCAACAAGATCGTGCCGCTCAGCGACGATACGCTGCGGCAAATGCTGCCGCAGGCGGCGATCGACGCTCACCGCAGCCGGGCGCTATCGCCGGATCATCCGGTGGTGCGCGGCACTTCCGCCAACCCAGACACCTATTTCCAATCGCGCGAAGCCACCAACCCTTGGTATGACGCCACCGGCCAGCACGTGATCGACGCCATGGCGGCCTTCGCCGCCCTTACCGGCCGCCACTATCGGCCGTTCGACTATTACGGCCACCCGCAGGCCGAGCGCGTGGTGGTGGTGATGGGGTCCGCCGCCGGCACCTGCGAAGAGGTGATTGACACCCTGCTGGCCCGCGGCGAGAAAGTCGGCGTGCTGAAGGTGCGGCTGTTCCGGCCGTTCTCCGCCAAATACCTGCTCGGCGCGCTGCCGGACAGCGTGCGCAGCGTCGCGGTGCTCGATCGCACCAAAGAACCGGGCGCGTTGGCCGAACCGCTGTATCTGGACGTAATGACCGCGCTGGCGGAAGCCTACAGCCAGGGTGCACGCGCCACGCTGCCGCGGGTGATCGGCGGCCGTTACGGCCTGTCGTCGAAAGAGTTCGGCCCGGACTGCGCGCTGGCGGTGTTCCGCGAGCTGGCCCAGCCGCAGCCGCGCCCGCGCTTTACCGTCGGCATCTTCGATGATGTCACCGGGCTTTCGCTGCCGCTGAGCGACGAAATCCTGCCGCAGCGCGCCTCGCTGGAAGCGCTGTTCTACGGTTTGGGCAGCGACGGCTCGGTCTCGGCCACCAAGAACAACATCAAAATCATCGGCAACGCCACGCCGCTGTATGCCCAGGGCTATTTCGTCTACGACTCCAAAAAGGCCGGCGGCCTGACGGTGTCGCACCTGCGCGTCAGCGAGCAGCCGATCAATTCGGCCTACCTGGTCAGCCACGCAGACTTCGTCGGCTGCCACCAGTTGCAGTTTATCGATAAGTACCAGATGGTCGAACGCCTAAAGCCCGGCGGCACCTTCCTGCTCAATACCCCTTACGGCGCCGACGAGGTCTGGTCGCGCCTGCCGCAGGAGGTTCAGGCGCTGTTGCACCAGCGCCAGGCGCGTTTCTATATCATCAACGCCGCCAAGCTGGCGCGCGAATGCCGGCTCGGCGCGCGCATCAACACCGTAATGCAGATGGCGTTCTTCCACCTGACGCAGATCCTGCCGAGCGACGTGGCGCTGCAACAGCTGCAGGATGCCATCGCCCGCAGCTACAGCAGCAAGGGCCAGGAGATCGTTGAGCGCAACTGGCAGGCGCTGGGCGCCACCCGTGGCGCACTGACCGAAATTCCACTGCAGCCGATCGACGACAGCAGCCCGATGCGCCCGCCGGTGGTCTCGGACGCCGCGCCGGACTTCGTCAAAACCGTTACCGCCGCGATGCTGGCCGGGCTGGGCGATGCGCTGCCGGTTTCCGCCTTCCCGCCGGACGGCACCTGGCCGGTGGGCACCACCCAATGGGAAAAGCGCAACATCGCCGAAGAGATCCCGGTATGGCAGCCCGACCTATGCACCCAGTGCAACCACTGCGTCGCCGCCTGCCCGCACTCCGCCATTCGCGCCAAGGTGGTTCAGCCGGCGGAGATGGAGCACGCCCCTGCTTCCCTGCAGTCACTGGATGTCAAAGCGCGCGATATGCGCGGCCAGAAATACGTGCTGCAGGTAGCGCCGGAAGATTGCACCGGCTGTAACCTGTGCGTCGAGGTCTGCCCGGCGAAAGATCGCCAGAACCCGGAGATCAAGGCCATCAACATGGCTTCGCGCCTCGATAATCTGACGGCTGAGAAAGACAACTACGACTTCTTCCTGCAGCTGCCGGAAATCGATACGGCGCAGCTGGAGCGCATCGACATTCGCACTTCGCAGCTGATCACGCCGCTGTTCGAGTATTCCGGCGCCTGTTCCGGCTGCGGCGAAACGCCGTACATCAAGCTGTTGACCCAGCTCTATGGCGACCGTTTGCTGATCGCCAACGCCACCGGCTGTTCGTCGATCTACGGCGGCAACCTACCGACCACGCCTTACACCACCAACGCCGAAGGGCGCGGGCCCGCGTGGGCCAACTCGCTGTTCGAAGACAACGCCGAATTCGGCCTGGGCTTCCGTCTGACGGTCGATCAACATCGCGCACGGGTGCTGCGTCTGCTGAATTCGCTGGCGCCGCAGCTGCCGGAGCAGTTGGTCAATGCCTTGCAGATGGACGACGTGGCGCCGGAGCCGCGCCGTAAGCAAATCGCCGAACTGCGCACGCTGCTGGCGAGTCTCGAAGGCGAAGACGCACGCCAGCTGGCGGCCGACGCCGACTACCTGGTGGATAAATCCATCTGGCTGATCGGCGGTGACGGTTGGGCCTACGACATCGGCTTCGGCGGTTTGGATCACGTGCTCAGCCTGACGGAAAACGTCAACGTGCTGGTGCTCGACACCCAATGTTACTCCAACACCGGCGGCCAGCAGTCGAAGGCCACGCCGCTCGGTGCGGTGACCAAGTTCGGTGAACACGGTAAGCGCAAGGCGCGCAAGGATTTGGGCGTCAGCATGATGATGTACGGCCATGTCTACGTCGCGCAGATCTCGCTGGGAGCGCAGCTTAACCAGACGGTGAAAGCGATTCAGGAGGCCGAGGCCTATCCGGGCCCGTCGCTGATCATCGCCTACAGCCCGTGCGAAGAGCACGGCTACGATCTGGCGCTCAGCCACGATCAGATGAAACAGCTGACCGCCACCGGCTTCTGGCCGCTGTACCGCTTCGATCCGCGCCGCAGCGCCGAGGGCAAGGCGGCATTGGCGCTGGATTCGCGGCCGCCGAACAGCAGCCTGGCGGAAACGCTGCTGAAAGAACAGCGTTTCCGCCGCCTGAACTCGCAGCAGCCGGAAGTGGCCAGCGCGCTGTATCAGGCCGCCGAGAAAGAGCTGAAGGAGAAATACGACTTCCTCAGCCTGCTGGCCGGCAAGGCGGAAAAATCCGCCACTGAGTAATCCCCTTCAGGGCGCGAGCGATTCGCGCCCTGTTTTTCACATGCCGTTTGAATCAGCGGTGGCCCTCTATGCTCAAGGGCCTCACACTTAACGAGCCGCGCTTTTTTCTTTTATCCATTGCGCCATGACGCGTGTCGAGAATGGCCTATCCGTTCTAATCTCCGCTAAAGCACAAACCTTGTCTTTGAACGTGGCGCCCAGCGAAAATAGTTTCCCGTCATAGTAACAATAAAGTGCATCTCCCTTATCCTTGCCATCAAGACGCTCTTTTTGCTCTCGCGGTACCAGTACGACGGTTTCGGTCGGTTCGCTCAAACCAACAGGCATCGTGTCAAACGCCAGTGCGTTTTCTGCGTAAGCAAAAAACGATGCGCAAAGTCCAACAACAGTGATTCCTTTCATGCTCTCTGTGCCTCTCGGTGTAAGTTCTGACTGAGATGAGACCCGCACCGCGAAACAACGTTCCCTCGAAGCCGTCGTTCAAATGACGGCGAATGCTGTGAGCCGAAAAACCTGCTGGTATTCATCGCCACAATCCGTACCATACAGACCTCGCGTCGGGTGCGTGGCGGCTGGATGATGAATAATGATCAAAACCGGCCGGTTGAATGGTAAACTCGCGGTCTACAACGCCATGCCCCTAGTGCCCCCCATTGAGAATGAGCACGATTTAAATGTCAGAAAAGCAATCCGTTAGCCAAAAAGAGCAGTACAACCTGAACAAGTTGCAAAAGCGCCTGCGCCGCAACGTGGGCGAAGCGATCGCCGATTTCAATATGATTGAAGAAGGCGACCGCATCATGGTCTGCCTGTCCGGCGGTAAAGACAGCTACACCATGCTTGAGATCCTGCGCAACCTGCAGCAGAGCGCGCCGATCAACTTCTCGTTAGTCGCGGTGAACCTCGATCAGAAACAGCCCGGCTTCCCGGAGCATATTCTGCCCGCCTATCTGGAAAGCCTGGGGGTGGAGTACAAGATCGTCGAAGAGAACACCTACAGCATCGTCAAAGACAAGATCCCGGAAGGCAAAACCACCTGTTCACTGTGCTCGCGCCTGCGCCGCGGCATTCTGTACCGCACCGCCACCGAACTGGGCGCCACCAAGATCGCACTGGGCCACCACCGCGACGACATTTTGCAAACGCTGTTCCTCAACATGTTCTACGGCGGCAAGATGAAAGGCATGCCGCCCAAGTTGATGAGCGACGACGGCAAACACGTGGTCATTCGCCCACTGGCCTATTGCCGCGAGAAAGACATCGAGCGTTTCTCGATCGCCAAAGCGTTCCCGATCATTCCATGCAACCTGTGCGGCTCGCAGCCTAATTTGCAACGCCAGGTGATCGGCGACATGCTGCGCGACTGGGACAAGCGTTACCCTGGCCGATTGGAAACCATGTTCAGCGCCATGCAAAACGTGGTGCCTTCGCACCTGAGCGATATCAATCTGTTCGATTTCAAAGGCATTCACCACGGTAGCGCCGTGGTGGACGGCGGCGATTTGGCCTTCGATCGCGAAGACATCCCGATGCAACCGGTCGGTTGGCAGCCGGAAGACTCAGACGATGCGGTGCCTGCGCCAGAGCGGTTGAACGTGCTGGAAATCAAATAAGCCCCTCTCGCCGCTTGCCCTCTGCAAGCGGCGACATTCCCCGCTCTCGACGATCTCGATCCTGTTCACAGTTTGCGCAAAATTTACTGGGCAGTGCCGTTTTTACCCTATACTGTTTATTTATACAGTCAATTGGAGAGCGCGCAATGAATATTACCCCCTGCCTGTCCCACGTCTCGCTAGGCTCCAACGATTTCGAGGCCGCCGCGGCCTTTTACGATCGTGCGCTGGCCGCCTTGGGTTGCCGACGCGTGTTGGAACATCCCGGCGCCATCGGTTACGGTCGCGACTACCCGGAGTTTTGGCTGCAGGTGCCGATTGACGGCCGGCCTGCCGCGCCCGGCAACGGCACGCACGTCGGCTTTTTCGCGACCAGCAAGCAACAGGTGGATGAATTCCATCGTCAGGCGCTGCTGGCCGGCGCCGTCGATGAAGGCGCGCCCGGTTCGCGGCCGCACTACGGTGAGGCTTACTACGGCTGCTTTGTTCGGGATTTGGATGGGCACAAGATTGAAGCCAGCTTCTGGGATGAAAGCGCGGCCTGAAGCAGAGTAAAAGCCGAATAAAAAAATGCCGGTGATTAAACCGGCATTGTACGAATCAAATGTGCTATGCAGTAATTCAAAAATAAGAAAGTAAGACAATTATGGAGCGCAACGCCCATCGCTTGACGTTGCATTCACCTGCGAGAGAGATCATGCCCCATTTCCCCCGGCTAAATGTTGATATTGCTCAATGTTAACCGGGTTTTCGTCATTTTTGCCTACAGCCAGCGGCTGCGCTTCAGCCACCAGGCGACGCCGCCCACCAGGGCCAGCAGCATCAGGCAAAAAGTGCCGAAGCCAAACGGCGCGCTGTTGCCCGGAATGCCGCCGAGGTTGACGCCAAACAGCCCGGTCAGGAAGGTGGTAGGTAAAAAGACCATTGCCAACAATGACATGGTGTAAGTGCGGCGGTTCATCGCGTCGGCCATCACCGTGGTAATTTCGTCGGACAAAATGGCAGTGCGTGCGATGCTGCCGTCCAGATCGTCCAATCCCCGCCCCAGGCGATCGGCGATGTCCTGCATGCGGCGGCGATCGTCGTCGCTCATCCACGGCAGGCGATCGCTGGCCAGCCGAGCGAAGACGTCGCGCTGCGGCGCCATGTAACGGCGCAGCACGATCAGCTGTTTACGGATCAACGCCAGCTGGCCGCGCTCCGGCACCTGCTGCTCCAGCAAGGCGTCCTCCAGATCGATAATCTTGTCGTGCAGATCCTCGATAAATTCACTGGTGTGATCGGTCAACGCATCGGAAATCTCCACCAGCCAGCTGCCGCTGTTGGTCGGCCCGGCGCCGCTCTGCAGATCGTTCACCACCTGATCGATGGAGTACACCTTGCGGTGCCGGGTGGAGATAATCAGTTTATCGGTGATGTACACGCGGATGGTGACCAGTTGATCCGGCCGGGAGTTGGCGTTGAAGTTAATGCTGCGCAGGGTGATCATGGTGCCTTCACCCTGGCGGCTGACGCGCGGCCGCGAGCTTTCGCCTGAGAGCGCCTCGCGCACCGAGTCCGGCAGCAGCGGCGTGGTGCTCAGCCATTCGGCGCTGGCCGGGTGCGCATAATCGAGATGCAGCCAGCACGGCGCGTCGCAGGTGATCTTGTCATCCTGCTCGATCGACGTTACGCCCCCCTTGCCGTCCAGCTGGTAGGCATAAACCGCATCGGCGACCTGCAGCTCGCTCCCCTCAATCACATCCATTCATTTATCCCCTCACTCTTGCTTATGTTGCTGAGTCTAGCGTTAACACCTTGGAGATCAAAGGCCAGCTGTAACGCCAGTTTTCACGCCGGGCAAAAAGCGTGCTCTATACTTCAGGCGAAGCCACATTTGCGAACGGGTGAGGAACGACGATGGCGGGAAGTACTGAATCAGGCGCAAGACATTTTGCATTGAACTTGGCTGTGCTGCGGCGCCTGCTCTGTACCATGGCGGCGCTGCTGCTGTTCGCCAGCCAACCGCTGCGCGCGGAGCCGGCGCTGGAACGCATGTCTACCCCTTTACGGGTCGCGACGGCCGGCGGCAATTTTTCTTACTATGTCGCCCAGAAGCACAGCGCCCAGCAGCGTAACGCACTGGTGGTAATGCACGGTCATCCACGCGACGCCGTTAAAACGCTGCAAGCGGCGATCGACGCCGCGCAGGCGGCAGGAGCGGGAGGTGATACTTTACTGGCCGCCCCGCTGTTCCAGGTGCCGGAAAAACTCGCCGTCCACTGCCATTCCGCCGGTCTGCCCCAGCCGCAAGACGGCGACGCCCTGTGGCGCTGCGGTTCCTGGATCGAGGGTGGTTTGGATAATGCCGGGAAGACTGGCTCATTCAACGCCATGGATAACCTGCTGGCCGATATGAAACGGCGCTGGCCGTCGCTGCAGACGATAACCGTGGCCGGTTTCTCTGCCGGCGCCCAGTTCGTGCAACATTATGTCGGCTTTGCCCATCCGCCAGGCGGGGTGCGGCTGCGCTATGTGGTGGCCGATCCTGGCAGCTGGCTCTATTTTGATAATCTGCGCCCCCAACCAATAAACGGGGGGAGCTGCGGCAGTGAAACAGCCTGCCGCTTCCGTTGGCAAACGCTGAACGCCGGCCAGTGCCCACAGGCCAACCGGTGGAAATACGGCCTGGAAGCGCTTCCCGCTCACCTGCAGCGCACTGCCGATGCGGCCCGCGGGCGCTATGCCGCTGCGGATATCTCCTACCTGGCCGCCGCCGGTGATACCGGCACCGCGCCGGGCGCCTACTATCGGATACTCGACAAATCCTGCGCCGCCCAGCTGCAGGGCCCCTATCGATTGCAACGTGCCCTGGCCTATGCCGACTATGACCGGCGTTACCTGGCGCCGGATAAGCCGCATCGGTTAACGATCGTTCCCGGCTGCGGGCACAACGTCGCCTGCGTCTTTCCCGCCCCGGCGGCCAGGCAGGCGCTTTTCCCCATTAATGCAGACTAATAATAACGGCAATGAAATAAACCTTTGCCGACAAATCAGGCAATATCGCCGATAAAGCGCTGGCAATGCCGTTATTATTATGACTTAACATATTGCTATCATTTTTAATTCAAAATGATAATAATAAATCAACACAAAGCTGTTTCAGCGCAAATTTTAGGGGCATATACTTTTCTCACTACGAGGAGGTAGTTATGTTACGCGACCATTTAAAAATAAACGCCAGCGATACGCTGGAAAAAATCAGTAATATCCATTTGCAAAACCAGGGCCAGGAAGAGATCAGTGAGTTTGTGGTGAAGAACGCCGCCGGCCTGCAGATTGGCAAGGTCTCCGTCCACGATCGTTTCAGCACCCGACGCTCGTACCCCACCAGCTACCGCATCACCCAGACCGACATGAGCGGCCGCGTGGTGGTGGATGCCATGCGGGACTGTCTATAAGCGTAACCTCTCTCTGAAATAACGAAATAATCATATGATGATGGCAACCCTGTTTATTATTAAACGGGGTTTATCGCGTGGGAAAATTAATTATCGTCTTCGTTGCATCGTCGATAAAATAAAGCCCCCGCATTAGGCGGGGGCGATAAATAAATCGACTCAGTGTTTGATGATATACATCGTCTGGCTGTAGGCCACGTCTTCCGGGTTGGTGATCGGGTAGCCTTTTACCCACGGTTTGATCAGGCGGCCGTTGGTGTACTGGTAAATCGGCGCGATCGGCGCCTGGTCGGCAATGATCTGCTCCATCTTGTTGTAATCGGCGGTCACCGCCGCCGGATTGGTTTCCCGCCCCGCCTGCGCCAGCAGCTTGTCGTAGTCCGCGTTCTTGAACTTGGCGATGTTGCCGCTGTGGGTCGAGGTCAGCAGTGACAGGAAGGTCGACGCTTCGTTATAGTCACCCACCCAGGAGGCGCGGATCACGTCGAAATTGCCGGTGTTGCGGCTGTCGATATAGGTTTTCCACTCCTGGTTTTGCAGCTTGACGTCAATGCCGAGCTTCTTCTTCCACATCGAGGCCACGGCGATGGCGATCTTCTGGTGGCTTTCCGAAGTGTTATACAGCAACGTCAACTTCAGCGGGTTGTTCGGGCCGTAGCCGGCCGCCTGCAGCAACGCCTTGGCCTGCGCGTCCAGCTCCGCCTGCGATTGCTGTTGCAGCAAACTCGCCTCCGGTTTGAACCCGGCGGTCACGTCCGGCGTGAAGTGATAGGCCGGTTTTTCGCCGGTGCCCAGCACTTTTTCCGCGATAATCTTGCGATCGATGGCGTAGGACAAGGCCTGGCGCACCCGCACGTCGTTGGTCGGCGCGCGCTGGGTGTTGAACGCGTAGTAATAGGTGCCGAGCTGATCCGGTGTGTACACCTGCCCCGGAATGTCTTTCAGCAGCTTCTGATACATGTTTTTCGGGAAGGATTCGGTGATATCGATGTCACCTGCCAGGTAACGCTTGGTGGCGTTGGATTCCTGGTTGATGGGTACGAAAGTCACTTTGGTCAGCACGGTATGCGCATGATCCCAGTAATGATCGTTAGGCGTCAGCACCAGCTTCTCGTTCACCACCCGCTCCTGCAGTTTGAACGCGCCGTTGCCCACCAGATTGCCGACCTTGGTCCAGTCGTTGCCGTATTTTTCCACCACCGCCTTATTCACCGGGAACAGGCTGAAGTTGGCCGTCAGGCTGACGAAATAAGGCACCGGCTTGTCCAGCTGCACTTTGAGGGTATAGTCGTCCGGCGCCGACACGCCCAAGCGATCGGCCGGCAATTTGCCGCTGATGATCTGCTCGGCGTTCTGGATCCCCGCCAACTGCGCGAACCAGGCGAACGGTGACAGGTTTTTCGGCTCTACCAGCCGCTGCCAGCTGTAGACGAAATCCTTCGCCGTGACAGGGTCACCGTTTGACCACCGCGCGTCTTTACGCAGATGGAAAATGTAAGTCTGGTTGTCGCTGGTCTGCCAGCGCGTGGCGACGCCGGGGATCACTTTCCCGTTGGCGTCCTGATTGACCAGCCCTTCGAACAAATCGCGCGCCAGCTGGGCCTCCGGCAGGCCAACCGCTTTAATCGGATCGAGCGAGGCCGGTTCGTCTTTAATGTGGCGCACGATTTCCTGTTTGGCCGCCAGCGCGGTGCCCGGGGGAACCTGCGCCGCCATGGCGCTGCTCATACAGGCGCCGATCGCCGCCGCGCAAAGCGCCAAACGAAAACCTCGTTGCATTTTTCTTGCCGTCATTATGATGTTCCCCCGTTAACCATCTGAATTTTTTATCATATAGCACAAGATCCGTCCGGCCTAGCGCTCACGGCCGAGAAGTTGCAAAAAGTGCGATTCAGGCGATAAAAAACCCGTGCGGCGCAGGGCGGCACGGGCGGTGTTTGCAGCAGCGACCGTTAGTCGTACAGGTGGATGCTGTTGATGCGGTAGCTGAACTCTTCGCCTTCTTCTTCATCGAACACGGTGAAAAAGCCTTTCTCGGCCAGCGGACGGGCCGAAATATCGGTTTTTTGCAGCTGGCGCGCGTCGGCGTCGTCGTAGCCGTAATCAAGGTAGAAGACATCTTTCTGGTAATCGATATGCAGGGTGAACGGATAATTCGATTCGTCCCCGCGCCCGTCGTCGTTTTTCACCACGCCGAACCACTCCCCCTGACGGATCTGGTTTTCAGCGTCCACGCCGCACAGCAGCGTGATGGTGTCATTTTCATTTTCGCTATAGCTGGCGATGATTCTGGCTACTGGCATGTTAAATCCTCTTGCGGGTGATTGGCTTAGCACTGCCGTTAGTATAACAACAGCGTCAGGCCAGGTGCGGTTTAATTGGCGTTTTCACCGCCGCCGCGTCACAGATCGCGCAAACGCCGCACAATTGCGATGGGAAAGATGCCTCAAAGCGTAATACACTGAATAAAATGACAATGACTCTCGGCCTTTTACTCAGGGACAACACCATGACCGAACATCGACCGCGCAGTGAACGTGGCCAGTTGGCCGTCGCAGGAGAGAACTACGGCAGCTCGCTGCTGGGCGCGCCGCTGCTCTATTTCCCGGCGGCGGTCAGCGGCCCGGAGACCGGCCTTATCATCGCCGGCACCCACGGCGATGAGAGCGCCGCCATCGTGACCCTGTCTTGCGCGCTGCGCAGCATCGCCCCCGAGCGGCTGCGGCACCACGTGGTGCTGGCGGTCAACCCCGACGGCTGCCAACTGGGGCTGCGCGCCAATGCCAACGGCGTCGATCTGAACCGCAACTTCCCGGCCGCCAACTGGCGCTCCGGCGACATCGTCTACCGCTGGAACAGCGCGGCGCCGGTGCGCGACGTCAAGCTCTCCACCGGCGGGCGCCCCGGTTCCGAACCGGAAACTCAGGCGCTGTGTCACCTGATCCATCGCCTGAAGCCGCACTGGGTGGTGTCGTTCCATGAGCCGCTGGCCTGCATCGAAGATCCCGCCAGCTCGCGGCTCGGCGTTTGGCTAGCGCACAAGTTCGAGCTGCCGCTGGTGACCAGCGTCGGTTATGAAACGCCCGGTTCGTTTGGCAGCTGGTGCGCGGATCTGTCGCTGCCGTGCATCACCGCCGAATTCCCGCCGATCTCCGCCGATGCCGCCAGCGAGCGCTACATCGACGCGATGACCGAGCTGCTGACCTACCCGAATTAATCCCTACGGGGCGATATCGACGATCGCCCCGCATTCGAACGCCAGGCCCGGTTCGACGTCCCGCGCCAGCCAGGTCGGGCCGTCCAGATCGACGAAGCGCGCCGCCGGCGCCAGCGGCAAGGCGGCGGATATCGCCCGCGACGTACACAACATGCAGCCGAGCATGATGGCGAACCCTTGTTCGCGCGCGGCCTGCGCCAGCGCCAACGCCTCGGTCAAGCCGCCGGTTTTGTCCAGTTTGATGTTGACCATCTGATAGCGCTGCGCCAGCCGAGGTAGATCGGCGCGGGTGTGGCAGCTTTCATCGGCGCAGATCGGCAGCGGATGAATAAAGTGCTCCAGCGCGGCATCGTCACCGGCCGGCAGCGGCTGCTCCAGCATCGCCACGCCGAGATCGGCCAGCAGCTGGCAGCGCGCCGCCAGCCCTTCCGCCTGCCAGGATTCATTGGCGTCGACGATCAGCGTCGCCTGGGGTACCGCAGCGCGGATCGCGACCAATCGTTCGCTGATATAGTGATCGTCGAGTTTGATCTTCAGCAGCGTAGCGCCCTGCTGCTCCAGTTCACGCGCGGCGAAGGCCATCGCTTCCGGCGTGCCGATGCTGACGGTCTGCGCCATACGGATATGCGCCGGGGCCGTCACGCCGCTGAGATGCCACAGGCTCTGCCCGTGAAGGCGGCACTCGAGATCCCACAGCGCCGAATCCAGCGCGTTGCGGGCGGCGCCCGCCGGCATCTGCACCCGCAGCTGTTCGCGGGTCATGCCTTGTGCGATCGCCGGCGCCATCTCCGCCAACTGCGCCATCACCGACTCCTCGCTTTCGCCGTAGCGCGGGTACGGCGTGCACTCACCGATGCCGCGCACGTCCTGCTGTTCGATTTCGACCACCACCACCCGGGCTTCGGTGCGGCTGCCGCGCGCAATCACGAAGGCGGTATGCAGCGGCCAGGCTTCCGGGTAAAAACGCATGTCTCTCATAACGGCTCCTGAGCGAAAACTGCGCATTCAGCCAGGCTGATGCGCCGGTGATGTTTTATAGAACAGCCTAATATATACAACTATTTAGCAAACTTTGATATCCAATCCGCCCCGGTTGTCATAAACTGGCGCCAGGGTGTGAACCTGATGTTAAATGCCGTTGCCGGTGCGCCGTTTCATCAGGTTCATACCCTTTGTATAAACACCTGTAAAAGGAATCTAGCAATGACTCAGACAGTACATTTTCAAGGCAATCCGGTCAGCGTAGCGGGCAAACTGCCACAGCAGGGCGAACAGGCCAAGGCCTTCTCACTGGTTGCCAAAGACCTGTCAGACGTAGCGCTGAGCAGCTTCGCGGGTAAACGCAAAGTCCTGAACATCTTCCCAAGCATCGATACCGGCGTCTGCGCGACTTCGGTGCGTAAATTCAACCAGCTGGCCAGCGGCCTGGATAACACCGTGGTGCTGTGCATCTCCGCCGATCTGCCGTTCGCGCAGTCTCGCTTCTGCGGCGCGGAAGGCCTGAGCAACGTGGTCACCCTGTCCACTTTGCGCGGCGCCGAGTTCAAGCAGGCGTACGGCGTCGAAATCGCCGAAGGCCCGTTGGCAGGCCTGACCGCGCGTGCGGTCGTGGTGCTGGATGGCCAGGACAACGTCCTGTACAGCGAGCTGGTGAACGAAATCACCACCGAGCCGGACTACGACGCAGCGCTGGCTGCGCTGAAATAACAAAGCCGGCGAACGCCGGCTTTGGAAACCCGTTAAAGGCGCCGCAAGGCGCCTTTCTTATTCCTCGCCCTCGGCGCCGCCTTTACGGCTGCTCAGGCCATACTCGCGCAGCTTGTTGGCGATGGCGGTATGGGAAACGCCCAGGCGCTTCGCCAGCTTGCGGGTGCTGGGATAGGTGCGATACAGGCGCGTCAGCACCGAGCGCTCGAAACGCTTGCTGATGTCGTCCAGCGAGCCGTCCAGCACCTCGTCGCCCAGCGACATCTCCACCTCGAACTCCGGCAACACGATATCCTGCGGCCGCAGCTCATAGCCTTCGGTTTGCGTCAGCGCGCGGTAGATGGCGTTTTTCAGCTGGCGCACGTTGCCCGGCCAGCCGTACTTGCTGAGGAAGCCGCCCAGATCGCTCGCCAGCTTGGGCCGCGCCACACCCTGCTCATCGGCGAAGCGCGCCACGAACAGCTCAGTCAGCGGCATGATGTCCTGCGGACGCTCGCGCAGCGGCGGGATGGTGATGGTCAGCACGTTGAGGCGGTAATAGAGGTCTTCGCGGAATTCACCGCGCTGCACCAGCTCGGTGAGGTTTTTCTGGGTGGCGCAGATCACGCGCACGTCGACGTGCACCTCATGCTCTTCGCCAACGCGACGGAAGGTGCCGTCGTTGAGGAAACGCAGCAGTTTGGTCTGCATGCGCGGCGACATTTCGCCGATCTCATCCAGCAGCACCGAACCGCCGTTGGCCTGCTCGAAGAAGCCTTTCTTGCCTTCCAGCGCGTTGGGATAAGCGCCCGGCGCATGGCCGAACAGCTCGCTCTCCACCACGTCATCCGGCAGTGCAGCGCAGTTCAGCGCCAGGAACGGCTGTTTGCCGCGCGGGCTGCGCAAATGGCAGGCGCGGGCCAAAATATCCTTGCCGGTACCGGTATCGCCGACGATCAGGAGCGGCGCATCGAGCATCGCCAACTTGCGCGCCTGCTCCAGCACGTGGCGCATCTTGGCGCTTACCGCGACGATGTGGTCGAATTCGGTATCGTCGTTCACCGAGAGATTTTGCAGCTGGCGGCCCATGCGCGCGGTAGACTTCAGCATCACCACCGCGCCGACCGCGGCCGGCTGCTGCTGTTCGTCTTCCAGATAGATGGGCGTGATGTCCATCAGGAAGTCCTGGCTGCGAATCACCACCCGCTCGGAGTGCGGCGCCGTATGCTCGCTCTCCAGCCAGCGGCTGAAGTTATAGCCGCCGATCAGCGCTCCGGCGGTCTGGTTGCGGATCTTGTCTTCGTTCAGGCTGAACAGCGCCTGCGCCGCCGGGTTGGCCAGCTCGACCTTGCCCTTCATATCGATAGAGAACACCGGTTCCGGCATCGATTCCAGCAGCGCACGCAGCGCGCGATGCTCGCGTTCGGAAGGCATAAAGCTGACGGTGCGCACGTCGGTCACGCCGGCGATGCGGCGGATCTCCGCCATCAGCGCGCGGAAAGTATCGAAATCCAGCTGGGAGAAATTGAGGTAAATGCGGCCGATGGGATCGATCTCGATGCCACGTAAGTCAATGCTGCGCGATACCAAAAGATCGAGTAATTCTCGAGTGAGACCGAGGCGGTCTTCGCAAAATACTTCCAAACGCATCAGTGTTGGCCTTATCTCTGCAGGTGCGGGGATCGTTGACAATGATGATACTCCCTCGCACCGGGCGGTAGAAGCGATCTGTCAGCAAAAGTTGACAGAACTCTGATTTATTGCCGTGGCTGCTGATTTTAAACGCAAGCGGATAACAGCATCGGCGTCATTTTAGCCTACAAACAGAGAGTTATCACAACCAGAATTAATTTTGCAGAGATTTATCATGCACTCACAGGGGGATCGACTGTCGTCAAGTCTCGATTACGTTCGGCGTCGGCGCCGTTGAGAAAACGGCGCTCCTGAGAGCGCCGTCGTGGGGTCATTTGGCCTTGCCGTCGCTCTTTTTCAGCGTGTCTTTCAACTGGCCGATCAGCTGGCTGCGGAAATCGCCAAGCTTCGGCTTTTCCCCTTCCAGCCACGGCAGCGGGCGGCACAGTTCCATCGCCTTGATGCCCAGCCGTGCGGTCAACAACCCGGCGCCGATGCCCTGCGCCGCGCGCGCCGACAGCCGCGCCGCCAGATCCTGCGACATCCAGTCCATGCCCACTTCGCGCACCAGCTCGGAAGCGCCGGCGAAAGCGATGTTCAACACCACCAGCCGGAACAGACGAATGCGGCTGAAGTAGCCCAGCTCGATGCCGTACAGCGCGGCGATGCGGTTGATCAAACGGATGTTGCGCCAGGCGATAAACGCCATATCCACCAGCGCCAACGGGCTGACGGCGATCATCAGCGTCGACTCGGCGGCGGAGCGGCTGATTTCGCGCCGCGCCTGGTTATCGAGCACCGGCTGCACCAGTTTGGCGTACAGCTCCACCACTTCACGATCGTTCTGCGTTTCATGCAGCGACGCCTGCCAGCGCTGTAGCGCCGGATGCCCCTGATCCAGCCCGGCCTGACGCGCCAGCTTCTCGCAGAATTCGCGCCCTTGCCCCAGCCCGTGGCTATGCAACAGCTCGCGCGCCACGTCGCGCTCTTCCGCGCGCTGGCGCAGCCGATACAAACGCCGCCACTCGGTGACCACCGAACCGACGCCGGCGAACACGATAAGGCCGCCGGCCACGCCGCCGCCCATGGCGATCCAGTCCTGCTGCACCCAGGCGGTATGCACCCACTGCACGCCCTGCGCCACCACGCTGACGCCGAACAGCGCCAGGCCGGCGGTGACCATTTTGCGCCACAGGCTGCGTTTAGGTTTCAGCGCGGCATTGATGATGCCTTCGGCGCGCCCTTCTTCCTCTTCCTGCTGCAGCTCCGGCGCCGCCGGGAAAAAGCTTTCTGCCTGTTCGGCATCGAAAGCGACGCCGGCGCGCAACGCCGGCTCCTGCGGCGGCTGCAGCGGCTCGTCAAAATCGATACGCGGTTTGATCGGCTCGCTCATCGCAATTTGTCTCCCAATAAAAACTCCATCACCGCATCCAGACGAATGTGCGGCAACGGGGTGTCCACGCTCATGGCGCGCGGACGGAACTCATCGAAGTGGAACCCCTGGCTCTGCCAGAACGCCGGCCCCGGCAGGCGGGCGGGCACTTCGCCGGGGAACACCGTCAGCGGCGCGCCGTCGCTCAGGCGGTTGCCCTTCAGCGCCGGAATGCGTTGCCCCTGATGATCGACGATGCCGCTCTCGGTCGCCTGCACCGAGGCCAGGCCGACGCAATCCATGCTGATGCCCTCGAACGCCGCGTTCTGCCACGCCTCTTGCACCAGCTGTTGCAGCAACGAGACCAGATTGGCGTGCTGATCGGCGGTGATATGGTCCGCCTTGGTGGCGGCGAACATCAGTTTGTCGATGGTCGGCGAGAACAAGCGGCGAAACAGCGTGCGCTTGCCGTAATGGAAGCTCTGCATCAGCTGGGTCAACGCCAGACGCATGTCGTTGAACGCCTGCGGGCCGCTGTTGAGCGGCTGCAGGCAGTCGACCAGCACAATTTGCCGATCGAAACGGACGAAATGCTCTTTGTAGAAGTTTTTGACGATCGACTGGCAGTAGTAGTTGAAGCGAGCGCGCAACATGCCGATGTTGGTGTGTTTGTCGGCCTGCGCCAGCTTCGATTCGCCGATCGCGGCCACGTCGGGCCACGGGAAAAACTGCAGCGCCGGCGCGCCGGCCATATCGCCCGGCAGCACGAAACGCCCCGGCTGAATGAAGTGCAGCCCTTCGCTTTTGCAGCGTAGCAGGTAATCGGTGTAGGCCTGGGCGATCGCCGCCAGGCGGTTTTCATCGGCCGGGGCCAGCGGATCGCAGGCCTTGCACAGCTCAAGCCAGGGCTTGGCCCATTCGGCGCGTTCGCCCTGCAGCAGCCCGGTCATCTGGCGCGACCAGGCCAGGTAGTCCTGCTCGAGCATCGGCAGATCCAGCAACCATTCGCCGGGATAATCGACGATCTCCAGGTACAGCGTGGAGGTGTCTTTAAAGTGGCGCAGCAGCGAGTCGTTGGAGCGGTAACGCAGCGCCAGACGAATTTCGCTGACGCCGCGCGTCGGCGTCGGCCAGGCCGGCGGCGTGCCGTACAGCTGCGCCAGCCCTTCGTCATAGGTGAAACGCTGGATGCCGAGATCGCGCTGCGGGATGCGTTTGACGCCCAGCAGGCGCTCTTCACGCACCGGTGAAAACAGCGGCATGCGCGCGCCGCTGTGCACATGCAGCAGTTGGTTGACGAAGGCGGTGATAAAGGCGGTTTTGCCGCTGCGGCTCAGGCCGGTCACCGCCAGGCGCAGATGGCGATCCATTCCGCGGTTGACCAGAGAGGTTAATTCATTTTGCAGTCGTTTCATTGCTCTCCTTGACGTAACGCCCGAATGCCTTGTTCAGGCCTTTACGGAACAGCGGTTCCAGCACCAGCGCCAGCACGAAGCGCACCGGTTTGCGGCCGACGGTCTTCAACAGCCAGCCGGCGGCCCCCGCCGGGCCATAGTTCAATAACGCTATGATGATGACTTTAGCCAATGTCTTCAACATTGCCGCCGATCCTCGTTTAAATCCACCCGTTTTGGCGGTGTTTGCAACATCGATTTTATTCATGACAATGCCCTCCGGCACAAGACGATTAAGGTTACATTCACGGGATAACGGCGGCGAAGATACCCGGCCTGTGCAGGCCGGGTATCGCAAGAAGGGTTACAGCTTGCGGAAACGGCTCTGTACGCCGAAGGTATCGGACGTCACATAGCGCTCGACCTGGCGCAGCTGCTGCTCGCCGCTGCCCAGCTCATACTCCAGCTGATCGAGCAGCTGGCGCGGCGTCTTCTGATGCTCGCCTTCGAAACGGCTGGCCGGCGCTTCATCCAACACGAACACCAGCGCGATATAGGCCACCAGCGTGAAGAAGAACAACCCGAAGAACAGCGACAGCACTACCATCACGCGGATCAGGCGCACCGGCACGTCGAAATAGTGGGCCAAACCGGCGCAGACGCCTTTCACCATGCCTTCTTCGGGAACGCGATAAAGCTTTTTACTGCCCAGCGTCGTGCTCATCAGGACTGTCTCCAGTTCGGGTGTTCCGTATCGAGGATCTCTTCCAACGCCTGAATGCGTTCACGCATGCGTTTGGCGTCTTCCGCCAGCTGCGCCAGGCGCTGCATTTCTTGCTGACTCAGCTGGATGCCGGTCTGTTGCCGATTGCTGTAATGCAGCCAAAGCCAAATCGGCGCGACAAACAGCACGAAAATTGTCAGCGGAATGGCAAGTAATAAAGCACTCATTGTTATTCCTTCTTATCGGGTCCTGGATAGGCGGCCACCTCCGGCGTGTGGCCGCGGTTCGCCTTACTCTGAGCGGTTCATTTTGGCTTTCAGCGCCGCCAGTTGCTCACTGATGGCGTCGTCGGCCTTCAGTTCGGCAAACTCTTGGTCCAGCGACTTCTTTTTACCGATGCTGATGCTTTCCGCCTCGGCTTCCATGTGGTCGATACGGCGCTCGAACTGTTCGAAACGCGCCATCGCCTCATCCAGCTTGCCGCTGTCGAGCTGGCGGCGCACGTCACGGGAAGAAGACGCGGCCTGATGACGCAGCGCCAGCGCCTGCTGCCGCGCGCGGGTTTCGGTCAGCTTGTTTTCCAGCTCGCCGATTTCGCTCTTCATGCGCGCCAGCGTTTCTTCTACGGTCGCCACTTCCTTCGTCAACGTGGCGATCAGATCGGCCACCTTTTGTTTTTCGATCAGCGCCGCACGGGCCAAGTCTTCTTTATCTTTGCGCAGCGCCAGTTCGGCTTTTTCCTGCCAGTCGCTTACCTGGTTTTCACCCTGCTCGATGCGACGCAGCAGCTGCTTTTTCTCCGCCAGCGCGCGCGCCGACGTAGAGCGAACTTCAACCAGCGTGTCTTCCATCTCTTGGATCATCAACCGCACCAGCTTCTGCGGATCTTCCGCCTTGTCCAGCAGGGTGTTGATGTTGGCGTTCACGATGTCGGCAAAACGAGAAAAAATACCCATAATTCACTTCCTCTTGGTTCTGATGGCGTCTGAAGCGCCGCGTTAAGTCCTACAGCTTGCCCAAAGATATAATCAAAACCCGTGCCAACTTTTATATTATTGAAAAGTAACGAATATTATTTTTTGACTCTCTGCGCGCTTGCTGTAGAGTGATTATTTTCACCAAACATTGGCGAATTTCATCATGAACGAACAGCCAGAGAATTTGTTGGGCGAGGCAAACGCCTTTGTCGAAGTCTTGGAGCAAGTCTCCCAGGTCGCCAAGCTGAACAAGCCGGTGCTGGTGATCGGCGAGCGCGGCACCGGCAAGGAGCTGATCGCCCACCGTCTGCACTACCTCTCCAACCGCTGGCAAGGGCCTTTCATCTCGCTTAACTGCGCGGCGCTGAATGAAAACCTGCTGGATTCCGAGCTGTTCGGTCACGAGGCCGGCGCGTTTACCGGCGCGCAAAAGCGCCATCTGGGGCGCTTCGAGCGCGCCGACGGCGGCACGCTGTTTCTCGATGAGCTGGCGACCGCGCCGATGCTGGTGCAGGAGAAATTGCTGCGGGTGATCGAATACGGCCAGCTGGAGCGCGTGGGCGGCAGCCAGCCGCTGCGGGTGGATGTGCGCCTGGTGTGCGCCACCAACGACGATCTGCCGGCGCTGGCGGCGGCGGGCAAGTTCCGCGCCGATCTGCTGGATCGGCTGGCGTTCGACGTGGTGCAGCTGCCGCCGCTGCGCCAACGGCGGCCCGATATCATGCTGTTGGCCGAGCATTTCGCCATTCAAATGTGCCGCGAGCTGGCGCTGCAGCTGTTTCCAGGCTTTACCGAGCATGCCAGGCGAACGTTGCTCGAGTATGGCTGGCCGGGCAACGTGCGCGAACTGAAAAACGTGGTGGAGCGCTCGGTTTATCGCCACGGCGACAGCGACAGCCCGCTGGACGACATCGTCATCAACCCGTTTGCGCCACGCGAGGCCACGCCGGTCGCGCCCGTTCCTGAAGACGCCGGCGCGTTACCGCCGCTACCGCTGGATTTGAAACACTGGCAGCTCGAGCAGGAGAAGGCATTGATCGAAGCGGCGCTGCAGCAGGGGCGCTTCAATCAGCGCAAGGCGGCGCAGCTGCTGGGGCTCACCTATCACCAACTGCGCGGCATGCTGAAAAAGCATGTGCTGCTGCAAAATGGCGAAGCGGACGAGGAATAACAGGCAAAAAAAAAAGCCAGCACCCGAGCTGGCTTAAAAAACACTGGAAGCAATGTGAGCAATGTCGTGCCTTCCACATCAGAGCCGCAAACTGTGGCCTTCCGTGAACTGCCAGGCGATGATAATAGTTATCAGTATCGTCTGTAAAGCACTTTGTTGAGAATTTTTCTCATTACCACACGAAGATTGCGCAATTACCACTCAGGGAACGGGTCTGCCATGTCCAGCCAATAGTCCACGCCGGCGGCCATTTCATCGTCGCTCAGCAGGCAGTCGTCCAGCATACGCACGATCGTCGCTTGCTGCAGATGCTGGCCGATAAACACCAGTTCCTGGCGCATATCGCCGAACGGCTCCACCCATTTTTCCTGAATGTGCGCCCGCGCTTCGGGATCCTGCGGCCAATTATCTTGCGGAATGGCGCGCCAAAAGGTGCCCGCGAGGCCGTAGTGGGCGATGCCCCCTGCCTGGCTCCACTGCCCGGCCTGCCGCGGCCGCGTCGCCAGCCAGAAAAAGCCTTTCGAGCGCAGCAACTTGCCGCCGCCCCAATCGCCGTTGATCACGCGGTAAAACTTGTCCGGCGCAAACGGCCGCCGCGCCTGGTAGACGAAGCTGCTGATGCCGTAGTTTTCCGTTTCCGGCACGTGTTCGCCGCGCAGCTCTTTCAGCCAGCCGGGCGCCTGCTGCGCCTTTTCAAAGCTGAAGCTGCCGGTATTCAGCACCGCCTCCAGCGGCAGTTTGCCCGGCGCGATCGGCACAATGCGGGCATCGGGGTTCAGGCTGGCCAGCAGCGCCATCACTTCGCCTTGCTGGGATGGCGTCAACAGATCGGTCTTGCTGACCAGGATCACGTCGCAGAACTCAATTTGCTCAATCAGCAGATCCGCCACGCTGCGCAGATCGTCCTCGCCCAGGCTTTGGCCGGCCTCCTGCAGGCTTTGCGCCTGCTGGTACTGCTGGATGAAATTCAACCCGTCGACCACCGTCACCAGGGTATCCAGCCGGGCGAACTGCGACAGGCTTTCGCCCTTTTCGTCCTCAAAGGTAAAGGTTTCCGCCACCGGCAGCGGCTCGGAGATGCCGCTCGATTCGATCAGCAGGTAATCGAAACGCCCGTCCTGCGCCAGCTCACGCACCGAGACCAGCAGGTCTTCGCGCAGCGTGCAGCAAATGCAGCCGTTGCTCATCTCCACCAGCTTCTCTTCCTGGCGATCAAGATGCACGGCATTTTCCACCAGCGCGGCGTCGATGTTCACCTCGCTCATGTCGTTGACGATCACCGCCACGCGCATGCCCTGCCGGTTGTTCAGGATGTGGTTCAGCACCGTGGTTTTGCCGGCGCCGAGAAAGCCGGAAAGCACGGTCACGGGAAGTTGTTTCATGGGAGCCTCATTAAAATTCATTGCGTAATGCCTGGTAACCGCGCACCAGCTCGACGTTGGTGGCGGCCACTTCTTCCGAAAACTGCAGCGCGCCGCGATCGACCTGGCGATAGCGCGACAGGTCGCTGTCCGGCCCTACGCGCTCGGTCGAGGGGATATAGCGGTTTTCAGGCAGCGTCACGCCGTCCACCACCGCGTTGTAACGCACCACGCAGCCGGACTGGATGTGGCAGTTGAACAGCACGCTGTTGAAACCGATAAACACCCGATCGTCGATGCGACACGGGCCGTGGACGATGGCGCGGTGGGCGATCGAGCTGTAACGGCCAATGGTGACCTCCGCCCCGCTCTTGGAGTGGATCACCACGCCGTCCTGAATATTGGAGTGCGAGCCGATGACGATCGGCTCCATGTCGCCGGCGGCGTTCAACTCGTCGGCGCGGATCACCGCATAAGGGCCGACGTAAACGAAATCTTCGACGATCACCCGGCCGCAAATAATGGCGGTGGGATCGATGTAGGCCAGCGGCGAGACCTGCGGCAGATGGCCGCTGGGATTTTTACGCAGCATGATTTTCTCCCCGCCAGCTCAACTCCGCCACCGCATTGTGGGCATGCAGGCTCTCCTGATGCTCGACGCGCAGCGAGAAGGCGCGGTAATCGCACTGGCTGCGCAGCATGCGATACAGACGGCGCGCCGCATCTTCGCAAAACATCAGGTTCTGACCGTTGGCCAGCGCGAAGGCCTGCTCGTCGCGGCGTTTCACCAGCGTTTGTACCGGCGTGCCCAGCGCGTGTTCGATGCGGTCGATCAATTTCACCGGTTCGAACGCCCGTTCATTCTCGGGCGTCACGGTGACCCAGGCCCAGCTGCGCTGGCTGTGAGGGGTGGCCGGCATTCCCTGCTCCAACAGCCACTCGCTCACCTGGCGTTGGCTGACCCGCTCCGCCGCCTGTTCAAAATCAAACTGAAACTGTTGCTGCGCCAACTGACGGCTGAGCGCCGCCGAACTCGGGCAGGTAGAGGAGTAAGGCACACCGACGGTCAGCGCCAGCGTCAGCGTGTTCGTCAGGGTCGCCTCGATGCGCAGCGGGTAAGCCTTCCAGCCGCGCTGCGGCGAAAGCAACGCCGGGCGAGACAACAGCAGCTCGCCGCTGAGCGTCAGGCTGGCGCGATCGCTGTGTTCCGGCTGCGAATCCAGAAAGGCCTGCAGCGTTCGGCCGATGCGCTGCGGCGTCAGCTCACCCTGCGTCAATTCATCCAGCGCCAGATACAGACGCGACATGTGAATACCGCGTTCGCCCGCCGCTTCGGCGCGCAGGTTGATGCCGGCGTCGACTGTGGCCATCAGTGGCTTGCCGGCCAGCTCCAGCGGCAGTGCGATCCCTTGCATCCCGACCCAATCGAGCCCGACATCACTCATTTCGCCGCGCCATGCCTGAGCGTCCGGCAGCGAACGGCGTGGTGGAAGTGCAACTTCGTTCATACATCCCCTTACGTTATTGTGACTTTGCCGGGGAACGGTATCATGATTTTGTTATGTTATAACATATCAAATAAGATTTTTTTCACGCCGTTGGGCGACCTGATTAATCAAGTAGCAGAAAACTCAGCGATTTTGCTCAATGGATTGGGCTGCCGGTCAGAGTGCGATACACTAACGCTATTGCTGATTAACCCATGAGCCTCTATGCGTGGTTTACCCCTTTGGATAGTGTCGTTGTGCTTTACCGGCTCCGCCTTGGCCGCGACAACACCGCCCGCGCCCGCCGCGGCGCCGCTGCCGGACATTCGCCAGAGCGGCTTTGTCTATTGCGTCAGCGGCATACTGAATACCTTTAACCCGCAAATGGCCAGCAGCGGCCTGACGGTGGATACCCTGGCCGCCCAGCTGTACGATCGTCTGCTGGATGTCGATCCCTACACCTACCGGCTGATCCCCGAGCTGGCGCAAAGCTGGGAAGTGTTGGACAACGGCGCCACCTACCGTTTCCATCTGCGCAAGGACGTGCCGTTCCAGACCACCGCCTGGTTCACGCCCACCCGCAAGATGAACGCCGACGACGTGGTGTTCAGCTTCGCGCGCGTATTTGACCAAAAGCACCCGTATCACGACGTCAACGGCGGCGAATACCCCTATTTCGACAGCCTGCAGTTCGGCGATTCGGTGCAGAGCGTGAGAAAGCTCGACGACTACACGGTGGAGATCCGCCTGCAGTCGCCGGACGCCTCGTTCCTGTGGCACCTAGCGACCCACTACGCGCCGGTGCTGTCCGCTGAATACGCCGACACGCTGACGCGCGAAGGCCACCAGGAGCTGATCGACCGCGAGCCGGTCGGCAGCGGCCCGTTCCTGCTCAATGAATACCGCTCGGGGCAATATATTCGCCTGGCGCGCAACGCCGCCTACTGGAAAGGCCTGCCGCGCATGCCGCAGGTGGTGATCGATCTGGGCGCAGGCGGCACCGGCCGCCTTTCCAAGCTGCTGACCGGCGAATGCGACGTGCTGGCCTATCCGGCGGCCAGCCAGCTGTCTATCCTGCGCGACGATCCGCGCCTGCGCCTGACGCTGCGCCCGGGGATGAACATCGCCTACCTGGCGTTCAACACCCGCAAACCGCCGCTCGACAACCTCAACGTGCGCCAGGCGATCTCGCTGGCGATCAACAACCAGCGGTTGATGCAGTCGATTTATTACGGCACGGCGGAAACCGCCGCCTCAATCCTGCCGCGCGCCTCCTGGGCCTATGACAACGACGCGCACGTCACCGAGTACGATCCGGCCAAATCGCGCGAAATGCTGCGGCAGGCCGGCGTCGGCCAGCTGAACCTGAAGCTGTGGGTGCCGACCGCCTCGCAATCTTACAACCCGAGCCCGCTGAAAACCGCCGAGCTGATCCAGGCCGATCTCGGCCAGGTGGGCATCAACGTCACCATCGTGCCGGTAGAGGGGCGCTTCCAGGAGGCGCGCCTGATGGAGATGAACCACGATCTGACCCTGACCGGCTGGGCCACCGACAGCAACGACCCGGACAGCTTCTTCCGGCCGCTGCTGAGCTGCGCGGCAATCCGTTCGCAAACCAACTATGCTCACTGGTGTGACCCGGGCTTCGACGAGGTGTTGCAGAACGCGCTGTTGTCGCAGCAGCTGTCTCAGCGCATCGACAACTACCGTAAGGCGCAGAAGATCCTCGAGCAGCAACTGCCGGTGCTGCCGCTGGCCTCTTCCCTGCGGCTGCAGGCCTACCGCTACGACATCAAGGGATTGGTGCTGAGCCCGTTCGGCAACGCCTCGTTCGCCGGGGTGTACCGTGAATCCGCGCCGGAGGTGAAAAAGTGATTATCTTTACCCTGCGCCGCATTCTGCTGCTGCTGATCACGCTGTTCTTCCTGACGCTGGTCAGCTTCAGCCTGAGCTATTTCACGCCGCGCGCGCCGCTGAACGGCGCCGCCCTGCTGGACGCCTATCAGTTCTACTTCGTCAGCCTGCTGCACTGGGACTTCGGCGTCTCCAGCATCAACGGCCAGGCGATCAGCGAACAGCTGCGCGAAGTGTTCCCGGCCACCATGGAGCTATGCCTGCTGGCGTTCGCCCTGGCGCTGTTTATCGGCATTCCGCTGGGCATCATCGCCGGCGTGCTGCGCGGCAAGTGGCAGGACACCGCCATCAGCACCTTCGCGCTGCTGGGCTTTTCGATGCCGGTGTTCTGGCTGGCACTGCTGCTGATGCTGTTCTTCTCGCTGCACCTGGGCTGGCTGCCGGTTTCCGGCCGTTTCGACCTGCTGTATCAGGTGAAGCCGATCACCGGTTTCGCGCTGATTGACGCCTGGCTGTCGGACTCGCCGTACCGCGCCGAGATGATCGGCAGCGCCCTGCGCCACATGATCCTGCCGATCGCCGCGCTGGCGGTGGCCCCCACTACCGAAGTGGTGCGCCTGATGCGCATCAGCACCGACGACGTGCTGAGCCAAAACTACATCAAGGCCGCCGCCACCCGCGGCCTGTCGCGCTTCACCATCATTCGCCGCCACGTGTTGCACAATGCGCTGCCGCCGATCGTGCCCAAGCTGGGGTTACAGTTCTCCACCATGCTCACGCTGGCGATGATCACCGAAGTGGTGTTCAGCTGGCCGGGCCTCGGCCGGTGGCTGATCAACGCCATTCGCCAGCAGGACTATGCGGCGATCTCCGCCGGCGTCATGGTGGTCGGCACGCTGGTGATCACCATTAACGTCCTGGCCGACATTCTGGGTGCGGCAACCAACCCGCTGAAACATAAGGAATGGTATGCCCTTCGATAACGTATACCGCGAGAAAAAGATGCCGAGCCCGCTGCGCTACACCTGGCGGATTTTCTACGGCGACGCGCTGGCGATGATCGGTTTTTACGGCGTGATCGCCCTGCTGCTGCTGTCGCTGTTCGGTAGCCTGCTGGCGCCCTACGCGCTGGATCAGCAGTTCCTCGGTTATCAGCTGCTGCCGCCTTCCTGGTCACGCTACGGCAACGTGTCGTTCTTTCTCGGCACCGACGATCTCGGGCGCGACATCCTCAGCCGGCTACTGACCGGCACTGCCGCCACCTTCGGCTCGGCGCTGGCGGTGACGCTGGCTGCGGCGTTCTGCGGGGTGATCCTCGGCGTGTTCGCCGGCGTCACTCACGGGCTGCGCTCGGCGGTGCTCAACCACATTCTCGATACCCTGCTGTCCATTCCCTCGCTGCTTCTGGCGATCGTGGTGGTGGCGTTTATCGGCCCCAAACTTGAACACGCCATGCTGGCGGTATGGCTCGCCTTGCTGCCGCGCATGGTGCGCACCATCTACAGCGCGGTGCACGACGAGCTGGATAAAGAATACGTGGTGGCGGCGCGGCTAGACGGCGCTTCCACGCTGCAGATCCTGTGGTACGCAGTGATGCCGAACATTGCGGCGGTGCTGGTGACCGAGTTCACCCGCGCGCTGTCGATGGCCATTTTGGATATTGCCGCGCTCGGCTTCCTCGATCTCGGCGCGCAGCTGCCTTCGCCGGAATGGGGAGCGATGCTCGGCGATTCGCTCGAGCTGGTGTACGTCGCGCCCTGGACGGTGATGCTGCCCGGCGCGGCCATCCTCGTCAGCGTGCTGCTGGTTAACCTGTTAGGCGACGGTATGCGCCGCGCAATCAATGCCGGGGTGGAATAATGCCGTTACTCGATATCCGCAATCTAACGATTGAATTTATGACCGCCGAAGGGCCGGTCAAGGCGGTCGATCGCGTCAGCATGACGCTGACCGAGGGCGAGGTGCGCGGCCTGGTGGGCGAATCGGGTTCCGGCAAGAGCCTGATCGCCAAAGCCATCTGCGGCGTAACCAAAGACAACTGGCGCGTCACCGCCGACCGTTTCCGCTTCGACGACATCGATCTGCTGCAGCTGAGCCCGCGCGAGCGGCGCAGGCTGGTGGGCCACAACGTCTCGATGATTTTCCAGGAGCCGCAGTCCTGTCTGGATCCTTCCGAAAGCATCGGCCGCCAGCTGGCGCAGGCCATTCCGGGCTGGACCTACAAGGGCCGCTGGTGGCAGCGCTTCAACTGGCGCAAACGCCGCGCCATCGAACTGCTGCACCGCGTCGGCATCAAGGATCACGACGACATCATGGGCAGCTTCCCGTACGAGCTGACCGAAGGTGAGTGCCAGAAAGTGATGATCGCCATCGCGCTGGCCAACCAGCCGCGCCTGCTGATCGCCGATGAGCCGACCAACGCCATGGAGCCAACCACCCAGGCGCAGATTTTCCGCCTGTTGGCGCGCCTCAACCAGAACAACAACACCACCATTTTGCTGATCAGCCACGATTTGCAGATGATGAGCAAGTGGGCCGACCGGGTGAACGTGCTGTACTGCGGGCAAACGGTGGAAAGCGCCCAGTGCGAAGAGCTGCTGGCGGCGCCGCACCACCCTTACACCCAGGCGCTGATCCGCGCTATGCCGGACTTCGGCCGCTCGCTGCCGCACAAGAGCCGGTTGAACACGCTGCCGGGTGCCATTCCTTCGCTGGAACACCTGCCGATCGGCTGCCGCTTGGGGCCGCGCTGCCCTTACGCACAGAAGAAGTGCATCGAAACACCACGCCTGCGCCCGGTCAAAAACCACTTCTTTGCCTGCCACTTCCCGCTGAACATGGAGGAGCAATAACATGGAAACGCTGTTGGAAGTGCGCAACCTGAGCAAAACCTACCGCTACCGCACCGGTCTGTTCCGCCGCCAGCACGTCGAGGCGGTGAAATCGGTCAGCTTTACCCTGCGCGAAGGCCAGACGCTGGCGGTAATCGGCGAGAACGGCTCCGGCAAATCCACGCTGGCGAAGATGCTCTCCGGCATGGTGGAACCGACCGCCGGCGAACTGCTGATCGACGATCATCCGCTGGAATTCGGCGATTATCGCTATCGCAGCCAGCGCATTCGCATGATTTTTCAGGATCCGAGCACCTCGCTCAATCCGCGCCAGCGCATCGGCCAGCTGCTGGACGCGCCGCTGCGGCTGAACACCAGTCTGGAACCCGCCGAGCGCGAGCAGCGCATCAACCAGACATTACGCCAGGTCGGCATGCTGCCGGATCACGCCTACTACTATCCGCACATGCTGGCTTCCGGGCAGAAACAGCGCGTCGCGCTGGCGCGTGCGCTGATCCTGCAGCCGAAAGTGATCGTCGCCGATGAGGCGCTGGCCTCGCTGGACATGTCGATGCGCTCGCAAATCATCAACCTGATGCTGGAGCTGCAGGAAAAACACGGTATTTCCTATATCTATGTCACCCAGCACCTCGGCATGATGAAGCATATCAGCGACCAGGTGCTGGTGATGCACGAAGGGGAAATCGTCGAGCGCGGCAGCACCGCCGAGGTATTGGCGGCGCCGCTGCACGAATTGACCAAGCGACTTATCGCCAGCCACTTCGGCGAGGCGCTGACCGCCGACGCCTGGCGACGCGACGGCGGGCGTTTCTGAGCCACGGCTGTACATGCAAACCCGCTGCGGCGGGTTTTTTATTGCCGCGCGTGCCTGCCGCTTAGCGAGAAAACGCACATACAAATTACATTCTTGTTATATATCCTTATATTTTATTCCTTTCAGTTATTGATTAGTCCGTAACATTATTTTATCTCGCCAGGGCGATCGGTGAGGATATCCCCTACGTTGAGCCTCTCATACGACAGGATATCGCACTGATGAACAGCCTTCGCCATCGCCGCCTCACGCAGTTTCTGCTCACGCTGGCCGCCGGTTTCTCTGTTTACGGCCACGCGCTGTGCTGCGATGAGCTGCGCTAAATCTACCTTTCGCCCCGCCTGCGGGCATGTTGACTCTTTGTCCAGCCGCCGCTGCCGCACGCACCGGTGGCTGTTGCTCATGATTAAGGATTGACCCTATGGAACGACTCCGTCGACAACATAATGCCCAGTGGTATCACGAAACCCAAAGCAGCGTGCGGGGCGATGCGCCGCTGGAGCCACAGGCGGCTACCCTGCGCGATCGTTTTCTGCTGGGGTTGGGCGCCTTCGCCGATGAAGCGTTAAACGCTGCGCTCGGCGCCCGCGCCGGGGTATTCAACGCCTCGCTGGCCGGTTACCACGCCCTGTTTCCCGACCAGGTGTCGCTATCACGGTACGTGACATTGTCACCCTATGATCGCCTCAGCACCGCGCTGACCGTCGCTCAGGTGACCGGCGTGCAATCGCTCTGTAGCCACTACGCCGCCCGCCTCTCCCCGCTGCACAGCCCGGACGCCTCCCGGGAAAGCAATATCCGCCTCGCCCAGATCACCCAATACGCCCGCCAGCTCGCCAGCCAGCCCACGCTGATTTGCCGCAGAGCGCTGCAGCAGCTTGGCGACGTCGGGCTGAGCCCGGCGGATATCGTCACCTTTTCGCAAATCATCGGTTTTGTCAGCTACCAAGCGCGCGTGGTGGCGGGCGTAGCGGCGTTGGCCGGCCGACCGGCGGTGGTAGTGCCCGGTTTCCCAAACGTCGAAGACGCCGATGGCGTCGCTTTCAGCACCGAAGAGTTAAGCTGGACTGCGCGCCTGCCGCCAATCGACACGGAAGCCGCCGCCGCCGAACAGCTTGACGTGCTGGATCAGAGCCACCCGCAGGCGCGCGCCGAATCTTATTACCTGCTGCTGGCGCACGATGCCGCCGCACTGCGTGAGCGCAACGGCGTGTTTAACGGCATCAATGCCGAAGGATATGGGTTGTCGAGCCGATTGAAAGCGCTGGCGACGCTGGCGGTCTCGCGCATCAACGGCAGCCGCTACTGCGCGGCCACGGTGGCGCACGAATTGCAGGATGACGGACTGACTCAGGCGCTGTTCGCCGGGCTGCCTCAGGGATTGGCGTTTACCGAGGACACGGTCAAACGCGCGGTGATCCACACCGCCGCCGAGCTGACGCGCGCACCGGAGAAATTCACCCCGCAGAGCGTGCAACCGTTGTTCAACAGCGGTCTGAATCAGGCACAGGCGCTGGAAGTGATCCTCACCGCCGCGCTCTACGCCTGGGAAAATCGCCTGCGCCAAACGCTGGGCGATGCGGAGCCTTTCATCGCCGCCGACTGAAGACCGCTACGCGGCCTGATTACCGGCCGTGATACGCCGCGTTTTAGACATTCTGCTGACGCAGCCACTCGCTGGCGGCGTCGAAGAATTTTTGCGCCAACGGCGTGGCGCGCTCTGCCATATCGACCACCACCGCCGCATGACGCGGCATGGCACCGATGGCCACCGGACGGCGCTGCAACGCCGGCATCAGCGGCGATTGCAGCTGGCCGCGCGGAAACAGCCCGCAGCCCAGGCCGACGAAAATCCCCTCCAGCAGTTGGAAGATCGAGGCGGTTTCAAGCCGCGTGTGCAGCGTCAACCCGGCGTCGCGGAAGTGTTGATCGAGATAGCGGCGGAAATAACGCGTCGGCTCGGCTAGGCACAGCGGCAAAGCGGCCACCGCCTCCAGCGGCAACGGCGTATCGCCCACCAGCTTCGGAAAGTGTTGCGGATGGAATACCAGCTCGACGCCGGTTTCCACCAGCGGTTGCGATTGGAAGTGCAGCTCCTTTAAGGTCGACAGCTCGAAAAAGCCGATGCCGATGTCGACGGTATGCGCCGTCAGCGCCTCCAGCAGCTGATCGGCGCTCAGCACCGCCAGCCGGTAATCGAGATGCGGGTAACGCTCGCTGACCGCCTTGAGCATTTCCGATACCGAGATACTGCACTGCGGCACCACGCCAAGGCGCAGCGTGCCGTGCAAGCCGTGCTTGAGCGACTCCACCTCCAGCTTCAGCCCCTGGTAAACCGAGACGATCTCACGCGCCCACGCCAGCACCCGCTCGCCTTCGGCGGTAAAACCGCCGAAATGATTGCCGCGGTTAATCAGCGAAACACCCAGCTCTTTTTCCAGATTTTTCAATCGCATGGATAGCGTTGGCTGGCTAACGAAGCTGGCCTCCGCCGCCCGGCCGAAGTGACGTTCTCGTTCTAAATTACACAAATAAATCAGTTGTTTAATATCCATAGCGCGGCTCAATGATCGGCATTCGCACCAGTATACCACCGGGCACCGTCGTCCGCCCGGCGAGTCAGAGCTTCAGCTTCACGTAATCCACCAGGCGCGAGAACACGCCGCCCTGCGGCACCGCCTGCAGCGCCACCAGCGGCAAGGTTTTCACCACCTGGCCATTGTCGCTGATGCGGATCTCGCCAACGGTCTGCCCTTTGCCAATCGGCGCTTCCAGCCGTGCGGCATTGATCACGTACTGCGCCTTCAGCTTGTCCGCCTCGCTTTTCGGCAGGCTGAGCGACTGCTCTTGCGCGCTACCGACCGGTAACCGGTGATTCTCGCCGTACCAGACCGGCTCTTCCCCCAGACTCTGGCCGGCGCTGAACAGGTGTACGGTGGCAAAGTCGCGCAGCCCCCAAGTCAACAGCTTACGCGCCTGCTCCTCACGCCCTTTAGCGCTTTTGCCGCCCATCACCACGGCGATCAGGCGGCGATCCCCTTCGGTGGCGGAGGCGATGATGTTGAAGCCGGCCGAGGCGGTGTGCCCGGTTTTCAGCCCATCGACGTGCAGCGTCTTATCCCACAGCAGGCCATTGCGGTTCTGCTGCGTGATGCCATTCCAGGTCAGCGACTTCTCGCTGTACATATGGTATTCCGCCGGTTCACTCATAATGATGGCGCGCGCAATCACCGCCAGATCGCCGGCGGTGGTGAACTGCCCCGGCGCATCCAGCCCGTGTACCGTTTCGAAATGGGTGTTCTGCAGGCCCAGCTGCGCGCTCTTCTCGTTCATCAGCTTGACGAAGTTGGCCTGGCTGCCCGCCACATAATCCGCCATCGCTACGCAGGCGTCGTTGCCGGAATCGATGATGATACCGCGGCTGAGATCGCGCACCGTGACCCTGTCACCTGGCTTCAGGAACATCAACGAAGATCCTTTGAACACCGGGTTGCCCTGCGCCCAGGCGTCTTTCCCCACGGTGACGACATCGTCGAGGCCAATCTTGTGCTGATCGAGCGCGTGGTCGATCACCAACCCGGTCATGAGTTTGGTCAGGCTGGCCGGGTTGCGCCGTTCGTCGGCATTGCCGGCGGCCAACACCTGGCCGGTGGTGTAATCCATCAAAACGTAAGAGGCGGCGTCTATCGCCGGCGGGGTCATGGTAGGAAAATTGGGCGTCGTTTCCGCCGCCTGCGCCGCTAAAGGCAGCAATATGCCGCCGATTACCACTGATACTGAACGCTTCACGCTGTGTTCCTCAGGCCCGCAGGCTGAATAAAATGCCAATATAATCCGCGAGATAGACTGCATGAATTCACTTTCAGACGAAACCATTACTCTTTTGCAGCGGGTGTCTTTATGCAACCATTTGTTTACGGCACCGCCCGCCGGCGATAGATGCGCTCTATGCCGCCATTGCCCCATTCGATTAGACGCCACCCCGCAGCGCCCCTAAACTTGTGACATAAATACGCAAGACGCATAAAAAAGCGTTTACTTTTTAGCTACAACCACCTGCGAAGTGTCACCATGAAATTCAAACCGTCAATCAAGCCTTATACCGGCCCGGCGGGCGGCTGGGGTTCGCTTGAAGCCACCACCCGCTTTGTCCTCGACAGTAAACAAACGCTAAAAAACATGCGCAACCTGATGCGCGTCAACAAAGCTCGCGGCTTCGACTGCCCCGGTTGCGCCTGGGGCGACGACAACCACAGCACCTTCAGCTTCTGCGAAAACGGCGCCAAAGCGGTCAGTTGGGAAGCGACGCGCAGCGCCGTGGAGCCTGAGTTCTTCGCCGCCCACAGCGTCAGCACGCTGCAGCAGCAGAGCGACTATTTCCTTGAGTATCAGGGTCGCCTCACCCATCCGATGCGCTACAACGCCGAAACCGACCACTATGAACCTATCCATTGGCCGGACGCGCTGGCGCTGATCGCCAAACACATCAACGGCATGGACAACCCGAACCAGATCGAGCTGTATACCTCGGGCCGTGCCAGCAACGAAGCGTCGTACCTTTATCAGCTGTTCGGCCGCATGCTCGGCACCAGCAACTTCCCCGACTGCTCCAATATGTGCCACGAGGCGAGCGGCGTCGGGCTGAAGCAGAGCATCGGCGTCGGCAAAGGCACCATCCGCATCGATGACTTCGAAAAGGCCGACGCCATCTTCGTGTTTGGCCAAAACCCCGGCACCAACCACCCGCGCATGCTGCACAGCCTGAAGAACGCCGCCCGACGCGGCGCGCGTATCGTCAGCTTCAACACCCTGCGCGAGCGCGGGCTGGAAAGGTTCGCCGATCCGCAGGATCCGGTACAGATGCTGACGCCAAAATCCTCGCCGATCAGCTCTTCCTACTACCAGCCGAATCTGGGCGGCGATATGGCGGCGGTGCGCGGCATGGTGAAAGCCCTGCTGGAAACCCACCGTCAGCGTTTAGCCTCCGGCGAGCCCGCCCTGTTCGACCTGGCGTTTATCGAACGGCACAGCGTCGGCGTGGAGGCTTACCTGGCGCAGGTAGACGCCACCGAGTGGCAGACCATTACCGCGCAGTCGGGCCTGAGCGAGGCGCAGCTGCGCCAGGCGGCGGCCACCTATCAGGGCGCCGAACGGGTGATCTGCACCTGGGCGATGGGCGTGACTCAGCATAAACACTCTATTGCGACGGTGCGTGAAATCACCAACCTGCAGCTGCTGTTCGGGCAGTTGGGCAAACCGGGCGCCGGCCTGTGCCCGGTACGCGGCCACAGCAACGTCCAGGGTAACCGCACTATGGGAATCGACGAGAAGTCGCCGAAGGCGCTGCTCGACAGCCTGGAGCGCCACTTTAACTTCACCGCCAATCGCGCGCTGGGCCACAACACGGTGGAAGCGATCGAAGCGATGCTGCGCGGCGAAGTGAAAGTGCTGATCGCGCTGGGTGGCAACCTGGCCGCCGCGGCGCCGGACACCGAACGCACCGCCCGCGCCCTGCGCAACTGCGATTTGACGGTGCATATCAGCACCAAGCTTAACCGCAGCCACCTGGTGACCGGCAAAGACGCGCTGATCCTGCCGACGCTCGGCCGCACCGAGCTGGACATGCAGGCCAGCGGCTCGCAGTACATTACGGTCGAGGATTCGTTCAGCATGGTCCACGCCTCGGAAGGCATCGGCAAGCCGCTGGCGGAGACCCAACGTTCGGAGACGGCGATCGTCTGCGGCATCGCCGACGCGGTGCTGGGCACCCAGCAGCTGGACTGGCTGGAATTGGCCGACGACTATTCGCTGATCCGCGATCACATCGCCGCCACCATTCCCGGCTTCGAAGATTTCAACCGGCGCTGCGACCAGCCCGGCGGTTTCTACCTCGGCAATGCCGCCGCCGAACTGCGCTTCGCCACGCCGAGCGGCAAGGCAGAGTTCAGCGCCGCCGCGCTGCCGACCACCCTGTTCCCACAGCTGGGCAGCGAGAAAGCGCCGTTCACCCTGCAAACGCTGCGCTCGCACGATCAGTACAACACCACCATCTATGGTCTGGATGACCGCTACCGCGGCGTTTACGGTCAGCGTGAAGTGCTGTTCATCCATCCGGAGGATCTGGCGGCGCTGGGCCTGCAGGACGGCGAACGGGTAGAGATAGAAACCCTGTGGAACGACGGCGTGGTGCGCAAAGTGGACGGGTTCAAGCTGGTGAGTTACGACATTCCGCGTGGTAACCTGGCGGCCTACTACCCGGAAACCAACCCGCTGGTGCCGCTGGCCAGCTTCGGCGACGGCACCGGTACCCCGACCTCGAAGTCGATTCCGGTGGTGATCCGCCGCAGCGAACAGCAACCTTCGCTGCGCATCGCCTGAAAATGCGCGCCCGGTTCACGCCGGGTGCGCCAATATCCCCAGGATGGTCTGCAACTCGTCCGACAGCTGATGCCGTCGCCAGACGAAATACAGGTCGCTCAGCCCCTCTTCGCCCATTTCCACCACCTTCAGCCCCGGCGCCGGCAAGATCAGCGGCAGCAACGAACCGGGGACGCAGGCGACACCACAACCGGCCTGTACGCAGGCCGCCATCGCGGCATAAGACTCCATTTCCAGCGTCATGCGCGGTTTCAGCCCACGCGAGGCCAGCCAGTGATCCACCTTCAGACGAAACGAACATTCGCGGCTGAACGTGTAAAACTCCAGCGGCGCCAGCGTGGCGGCGTCGGGTTCCCCGGCATCGGCCGGCATCAACAATACCAGCCGTTCATCGAATGCCTTTTGGCTGGCGAGCAGCGGATGTTCAATCGGGCCGTCGGTGATCGCCAGGTCGAGATCGCTGTCGATCAGCATGCGTTCCAGCACCAGCGAGTCGCGGCTCAGCACGTTGATGTGCAGATGAGGCTGTAAACGGCGCAGCCGGGCAATGCGCGCCGGCAAATGGCTGACCAGCGAGAAATCCAGCGCCCCGAGGTTCAGCAGCCCACGCTGATGCTCGCCGGCGAACAGCTGCTTGCTGCGCTCCGCCTGCGCCACAATGTCGCGCGCCTGCTGATAGAACAGCCGCCCTTTGGGATTGACGTACAGCCGATTCTTGTCGCGGAAAAACAGTTCGCCGCCCAGCGACTCCTCCAGTTCGCGCAGCCGCAGCGTGACGTTGGAAGGCACGCAGTGCAGCTCGCGCGCGGCCGCGGCGATGGTTTTGTGCTCCACTACGGTACAGAAAAACTTCAGCTGGCTCAGCTTCATCTATCATTCACTTTTAGTTAGTGTTTTAGTTAAAAACAATCACTTTAGATTAGCATCGATTTCACCTACAGTCTGCCGACACCCTGAGGAGGATCTCTGATGCCACTGAATGATCTACTGACGCTGCCCGGCGTGGCGGCCCAACCGGACGCGGTAACCGACGGTTACGTGTTCAACCACACCATGATCCGCGTGAAGGATCTGACCAAAGCGCTGGATTTCTACACCCGCGTGCTGGGCTTTACCCCGGTCTATCTGGAAACGTTCGAAGAAGCCGCTTTTACCATCTGCTATCTGACGCGCAGCCCGCGTGAACAGATCCCGCAGGACGACGATGAGCGCAAACGCTGGGCGCTGAGCCAGCCGGGCATTCTCGAGCTGACCCATAACCACGGCACCGAAAATCAGGCCGATTTCCATTACCACAACGGCAACGGTGAGCCGCGCGGCTTTGGCCACCTGTGCGTCACGGTGCCGGACGTGCGCGCCGCCTGCGAGCGGTTTGAGCGCCTCGGCGTCACCTTCCAAAAGCGCCTGCATGAAGGCCGTATGAACTACGTGGCGTTCATTCGCGATCCGGACGATTACTGGATTGAAATCCTGCAGCCGACGCCGCTGCGGGACTGATCGCCACCCGCCCTTCACCCCGGCCTTCGCGCCGGGGTTTTCCATCGATAGCACTCCGATTGACCATTCTTGCGCAAAATCGCGTGGCAACGCGGGGTTCCGTGACGTTAGGCTTGCTCGCAGCGGGTGATTCGCGTAAAACTGTCAGCCGCAAATCTTGCCACTCACAACCCATTCACTGGACGATATGTTTCAAGATAACCCGCTGCTGGCGCAGCTTAAACAGCAACTTCACTCTCAGACCCCGCGCGTTGAAGGCGTAGTGAAAGGGACTGAGAAAGGCTTTGGCTTTCTTGAAGTAGACGGTCAAAAAAGTTACTTCATTCCGCCGCCGTACATGAAGAAAGTCATGCACGGGGATCGCATTATCGCCACCCTGCACACCGAGAAAGAGCGCGAAATCGCCGAGCCGGAAACCCTGGTCGAGCCGTTCCTGTCGCGCTTTGTCGGCCGCGTGCAAAAGCGCGACGACCGTCTGTCCATCGTGCCCGATCATCCGTTGCTGAAAGATGCGATTCCGTGCCGCCCGGTGCGTGAATTGACCCACAACTTCCAGGCCGGCGACTGGGCGGTGGCGGAAATGCGCCGTCACCCGCTGAAAGGCGATCGCGGCTTCAACGCCGATCTGACCCACTTTATCACCGAAGGTGAAGACCATTTCGCCCCGTGGTGGGTGACGCTGGCGCGTCACAACCTGGAGAAAGAAGCGCCGGAGATGCAGGCTCTCAGCGAGCCGGCCGCTGCGCTGGTGCGTGAAGACCTGACCGCGCTCGAATTCGTCACCATCGACAGCGCCAGCACCGAAGACATGGACGATGCGCTGTATGTGACCGACAACGGCGACGGTTCGCTGCAGTTGACCATCGCCATCGCCGATCCGACCGCCTACGTCGAACAAGGCAGCAAGCTGGACGATATCGCCCGCGTGCGCGCCTTCACCAACTACCTGCCGGGCTTCAACATCCCGATGCTGCCGCGCGATCTGTCGGACAACCTGTGCTCGCTGCGCCCTAACGCGCGCCGCCAGGTGCTGGCTTGCCGCGTAACCATCGCCGCCGACGGCGCGCTGGGCGAGGATATTCAGTTCTTCGCCGCCGAGATCGAATCCAAAGCCAAGCTGGTATACGACGAAGTCTCCGACTGGTTGGAAGGCATTGCCGGCTGGCAGCCGCCGAGCGACGCCATCGCGCAACAAATCACCCTGCTGAAGCGCGTTTGCGACGCGCGCAACGCCTGGCGCCATCAGCATGCGCTGGTGTTCAAAGACCGCCCGGACTACCGCTTCGTGCTGGGTGAAAAAGGCGACGTGCTCGAGATCGTTACCGAGCAACGCCGCAGCGCCAACCGCATCGTTGAAGAGTGCATGATCGCCGCCAACGTCTGCGCCGCCATCGTGCTGCGCGATCGCCTGGGCTTCGGCGTGTACAACGTGCACACCGGTTTCGATCCTGCTCTGGTCGAGCAAGCGGTCACCGTATTGCAGGCCAACGGCGTGGAAGCCGAGGCCGAGAAGCTGCTGACCCTCGACGGTTTCTGCGAACTGCGCCGCCACCTGGATGCGCAGCCGACCCAGTTCCTCGACAGCCGCATCCGCCGCTTCCAGACCTTCGCCGAGATCAGCACCACGCCGGGGCCACACTTCGGTCTGGGTCTGGAGGCTTACGCCACCTGGACATCGCCGATCCGTAAATACGGCGATATGGTCAACCATCGCTTGCTGAAGGCGATCATCAACCAGCAGCCGGCAGAAAAACCGCAGGATGACGTGACGGTGCAGCTGGCGGAACGCCGCCGCCTGAACCGCATGGCGGAGCGCGACGTCGGCGACTGGCTGTACGCCCGCTTCCTGCAGGACAAGGCCGGTACCGATACCCGCTTCAACGCCGAGATCATCGACGTGACCCGCGGCGGCCTGCGCGTGCGCCTGCTGGACAACGGTGCGGTTGCCTTCATCCCGGCACCGTTTATTCACGCGGTGCGCGACGAGATGCAGTGCAGCCAGGAAACCGGCACCGTGCAGATCAAGGGTGAAGTGGTTTACCGCCAGAGCGACACCTTGCAGGTCACCATCGCCGAAGTGCGCATGGAAACCCGCAGCGTGATCGCCCGTCCGGCGGCCTGAACGCCCGCCTGAAACGGCCGCAACGCACAGCGCCGACGGTGAAAACCGCCGGCGTTTTTTTTTCGACTAGTGCAGCGGCTCACCGCCGGTTTCACGCAGCAGCGGCAGCACCGCCAGCGAAGCCAGCGTCGCCAGCATCAGATAGACGGCGGGCGCCAGCAGCGAACCGCTCAGCGCGATCGACTGCGAAGCGATGTACTGGGCGAAGCCGCCGAAGATCGCCACCCCAAGGCTGTAGACCAAAGCAAACCCCAGCGCCCGAATGCGCTGCGGGAACAGCTCCGAAATCATCAGCATGGTCGGCACCGAACCGAGCGTGGTCAACCCGACCAGCACCGCGACAATCAGCAGCAGCACCGCCGGATGCGGTACCGCGCTCAGCCACCAAAATGCCGGCAGGGCCACGATCAGAATCGCGATCCGCGACCCGCGGATCAGCGGCAGACGGCCGTAACGATCGCACCAGTGCCCGACCAGCAGACTGCCGCCGAAGGTGACGAGCCCTGCCAGCAGCATCGCGGCATAGCCGTAAGCCTGCGCCATCCCCAGGTATTTCACCGCGTAGGTGCCGAGATAATACATCGAGATGTAAGTGGCGACGGTGGCGCCGATGGTCAACATCACGCCGAGCACCACCGCCCGCGAGTACTTTCGCAACTGCGCAGGCGGCTCGTGAGCCCGCGACACCGACGGCCGATCGCTCTCCAACCCGAGGCGCAGCCAGCAACCGAGCGGCGCCAGCGCCACGCCGATAAAGAAAGGAATACGCCATCCCCACTCGGCCATGGCGTTCGGCTCGCCGGAAAGCATCGGCAAGGCCGCGCTGAGCGCCAGCGCGGTGACGCCGCCGACCACGGTAGCGATGCCCTGCGTCGCCAGCGACCAGCTGGAATAGAAGCCGCGCCGGTTGGGCGGCGCCGACTCCACCAGCAACGACATCGATGCCCCCACCTCGCCGCCCGCCGCCACGCCCTGGATCAGGCGCGCCGCCACCAGCGTGACGGTTCCCCAATAGCCGGCGCTGGCGTAGGTCGGCGCAAAGCCGATCATCGCCGTGCCCAGGCTCATCAAGGAAATCGTCAGGATCATCGCCGGCTTGCGGCCATGGCGATCGGCATAGGCGCCAATCAGAATGCCGCCCAGCGGCCGCATGAAGAAGCTGACGCCGAACGTGGCAAACGCCAACAGCAACGCCAGATGCGGATCGCTGGACGGCGGAAAGAACAATACGCTGATGTAAATAACGAAGAAGTTATAAATACCGAAATCGAAAAACTCCAGCGCATTGCCGAAGGAGGCGGCGAATATGACTTTTTTGCCGCCGGCCTTCGGGGCCGATATTATTGCCGCCTGGGTTTCAGCCATATTTTCACTCATCATTACCTTCCCTGTTATTATTTTCGAGTTTATTTTAAATACGCTTCCACCAACGCTCCCCAATACTGGCTGCCGGCCGCCAGGCAGCCGTCGTTAAAGTCATATCCCGGGTTATGCACCATACAGCTGCCTTCGCCATCGCCGTTGCCGATGATCAGGTAGCAGCCCTGCGGATGCGCATCGAGCATGAAGGCGAAATCTTCACTGCCCATCAGCGGCCGGGCGCCGTAGTGTGCGCGGTCATCGCCGAACTGCTGCTGCGCCACGCGGTGGGCGAAACGGGTCATCGCTTCGTCGTTGACCAGTACCGGTGTGCCGTTAACGTGTTCCACCACCGCGTGAGCGCCGAAGCTTGCCGCCTGCGCCTCGATCAGCGCCGGAATGCGCGCCAGCAAGGTGGCACGCGCCTGGCGATCCAGCGAGCGCACGCTGAGCTTCATCTCCGCGCTGTCCGGGATCACGTTGGCCGCCTCACCGGCCTTGATGCTGCCGACGGTGATCACCGCCGCCTCCAGCGGATCGATATTGCGCGAAACGATGCTCTGCAGCGCGACGGTGATATGCGAAGCCACCAGCACCGGATCGACCGTCAGCTGCGGAATGGCACCGTGGCCGCCGTGCCCCTGCACCCGCACGTTGAACTGATCCATCGAGGCCATAAACGGGCCGTGCTGGAAGAAGAACTCGCCGAGCGGCATCCCCGGCATGTTGTGCATGGCGAAGATGGCGTCGCAGGGGAAGCGCTCGAACAGCCCCTGTTCGACCATGCGCGCGCCGCCGTTCAGCATCTCTTCCGCCGGTTGGAAAATCAGGTGCAGCGTGCCGTTGAAGTTGCGCGTTTGCGCCAGGTAACGAGCGGCACCGAGCAGCATGGTGGTGTGGCCGTCATGGCCACAGGCGTGCATGCGGTTGGCCACGCTGCTGCTCCAGGGCTTGCCGTTGTTCTCCTCGATCGGCAAGGCGTCCATATCGGCACGCAATCCTAGGCGTTTAACGCCGTCGCCCACCCGCAGCGTGCCCACCACGCCGGTGCCCGCCAATCCGCGGTGCACCTCATAGCCCCACGAATTCAGATAATCCGCCACCAGATCGCTGGTGCGAAACTCTTCGAAACCCAGTTCAGGGTGTTGATGAATATCGTGCCGAATGGCCGTGAGCTGCGGTAAATACCCTTCGATGATTTTATTTATCATAATTAAATTCCTTTCGTGACTTTATTATTTATTTTATGAATGATTAAACCTGCGGGTTGAAATAAAGGTATAACACGGCACGGATGATTTTATTTCGGCACGCCTCGACAGATAAAATAATAATTCGCCAGACGCCGTGCCCGAATAAAAAACGACGATGATTCGCTGTACGCGCCGTGAAAATGCAGAATGAATAACTGCCGAGGATTGCGTGGGCGGCAGCCTGCGCCAACGCGGTTTCATCACGTTGTTTTTACACTAAAACACCACCTGCTTCACATTTCTCATCCGACCTGCCGCGGTTCGGCGGCAAAACTTCTACTGTTAAAACGTCATTCCTAATAACAACGTCGATTTTTACCTCTGTACGCCAAGGAGTTGTTTCATGAAAAACATCAGGTCAGGACTTATCTGGCTGCTGGTGGCGTTGGTCGGCGCCTTCGCCTTCGCCATGCTGGCGCTCAGCCGCGGCGAACACGTCAACGCCGTCTGGCTGGTGGTCGCCGCCGTCGCCTGCTACAGCATCGCCTACCGCTTCTACAGCCGGTTCATTGCCGATAAGGTCTTTGAACTGGACGACCGCCGTCTGACCCCGGCAGAACGCCACAACGACGGCCTGGACTACGTGCCCACCAACAAATGGGTGCTGTTCGGCCACCACTTCGCCGCCATCGCCGGCGCCGGGCCGCTGGTGGGGCCGATTCTGGCCGCGCAGATGGGCTTCCTGCCGGGAACCATCTGGATCCTGGTCGGCGTTATGCTGGCCGGCGCGGTGCAGGATTTCCTGGTGCTGTTCATCTCCACACGCCGCGACGGACGTTCGCTGGGGGAAATGGCCAAGCAAGAGCTGGGCGCATTCGCCGGGGTGATCACCATGCTCGGCGCGCTGGGGGTGATGATCATCATCCTGTCGGCGCTGGCGCTGGTGGTGGTAAAAGCCTTGGCCGACAGCCCGTGGGGGCTGTTCACCATCGCCGCCACCATCCCGATCGCCCTGTTCATGGGCATCTACATGCGCTTTATCCGGCCGGGCAAGATCGCTGAAATCTCGGTGATCGGCTTCGTGCTGATGCTGCTGGCGATTATTTACGGCGGCAACGTGGCGCAAGATCCTTACTGGGGGCCGTTCTTCACGCTGCACGGCACCACCCTGACCTGGGTGCTGGTGATCTACGGCTTCGTCGCTTCGGTGCTGCCGGTGTGGCTGCTGCTGGCACCGCGCGACTACCTTTCCACCTTTATGAAAATCGGCGTCATCATCGGCCTGGCCATCGGCATCGTCTTCGCCATGCCGGAGATGAAAATGCCGGCGGTCTCGCGCTTCATCGACGGCAGCGGCCCGGTGTTCGCCGGCGCCCTGTTCCCGTTCCTGTTCATCACCATCGCCTGCGGCGCCATTTCCGGCTTCCACGCGCTGGTCTCCAGCGGCACCACGCCCAAGCTGGTGGAACGCGAAAGCCACATTCGCTTTATCGGTTACGGCGCCATGCTGATGGAGTCTTTCGTCGCCATCATGGCGTTGATCTGCGCCTCGGTGCTGGATCCGGGCGTTTACTTCGCCATGAACTCACCGGCGGCGCTGATCGGCACCACGGTGGAAAATGCTTCGCAGGTCATTAACAGCTGGGGCTTTATCGTCACGCCGGAAACGCTGGCGCTGATCGCCAAAGAGGTAGGTGAGAACTCCATCCTGTCGCGCGCCGGCGGTGCCCCAACCTTCGCCGTGGGCATGGCGCACATCATCAGCGAGGTGTTCAACAGCCGGGCGATGATGGCCTTCTGGTACCACTTCGCCATTCTGTTCGAAGCGCTGTTCATCCTGACCGCCGTCGACGCCGGTACCCGCGCCTGCCGCTTTATGGTGCAGGATCTGGTGGGCGTGGCGGTGCCGCAGCTGGCCAACAACCGTTCCTGGTTCGGCAATCTGGCGGGCACCACGGTGGCGGTAGCCGGCTGGGGCTTCTTCGTGTATCAAGGCGTGGTCGATCCGCTCGGCGGCATCAATACCCTGTGGCCGCTGTTCGGCATCGGCAACCAGATGCTGGCATCGATGGCGCTGATCCTCGGCACCGTGGTGCTGTTCAAGATGAAAAAACAGCGTTACGCCTGGGTTACCATCCTGCCGACCGCCTGGCTGTTCGTGACCTCCATGACCGCCGGCTGGCAGAAAATCTTCCACGAGAAACCGAGCATCGGTTTCCTGGCGCAGGCGAAGAAATTCTCCACCGGCATTGAGCAAGGCACGATCATTGCGCCGGCCAAATCGCTGAAAGACATGGAGACCATCGTGTTCAGCAACCAAATCAACGCCGCGCTGTGCGGGTTCTTTATGCTGGTGGCGGTAACCATGCTGATCGCCGCCTTCTTCGCGATCCGCCGGGCGCTGCGTGCCGAACAGCCGACGGCGCATGAGGTGAGCGCCGCGCTTAGGGAAGAAACCGGCCGCAGCTAAGCGTTTCAGTCATCCAGCAAGGGCGCCGCGGCGCCCTTTTTACTTGCCAGGCTTTAACCCAGCAGCGTGGAGCCGAAAGCCCCCTGCCAATCCTGCTCGAACTTCTCGACCGCGGCCTGCACCGCTGGCGCGCTGAGGAACTGCTCCGCCACATCCACCGGCAGCGTGATGGCCTGGCAGCCCGCCAGCAGGCATTCCAGCGCCTGGCGCGGCGTTTTAAAGCTGGCGGCCAGCACCTGCGCCGACGGCGCGTGCAGGCTCAGCAGCTGCTGCAGCTCGTGCACCATTTCGATACCGTCGCCGCCCTGCGCATCTACCCGATTGACGTAAGGCGCCACATATTCCGCCCCGGCCAAGGCCGCCAGCAGCCCCTGCCCGGCGCCGTATACCGCCGTGCCCAGCGTCGGAATGGACATCGTTTTAAGCTTCTTGATCGCAGCCAGCCCCTCGGCGGTTGCCGGGATCTTCACCACCAGCCCCGGTACGCGCTGGCTGAGCAGCGCCGCCTCCGCCACCATGCGCTCGGCATCGGCCGCCATCACCTGCGCGAACAGCTTGCCGGTGCCGCCGAGGGCGTCGCGCAGCGCGGGCAGCACTTCCCAGATCGGCTTGCCTTCCTTCGCCACGATGCTCGGGTTGGTGGTGACGCCGTGCAGCGGTAGAATGCGCGCCAGGCGTTTTACCGCAGTCACATCGGCGGTATCGAGATAAAGCTCCATCACGGACTCCTGTGTCATGTTCTGTGGGCGGATTCAAACTCTGATCATCATAGGGCAAAAACCCTGTCAACTTTTGACCAAAATCAATTCAACTTTCATTCGAAACATCTTTAATGGCGAAAGATTCAGCAACGCCAAACGGGTGACTCATGTTCTTCAATCTGCAGCGCTACTCGACCCATGATGGCCCCGGCATCCGCAGCGTGGTCTTTTTAAAAGGGTGCCCGCTGAGCTGCCACTGGTGTCAGAACCCGGAAAGCCGCTCGCGCCACGCGGATCTGCTGTTTGACGAGCGCCTGTGCCTGAGCGGCTGTACGCTGTGCACCGAGCGCTGCCCGCAAGGCCTGCGGCGTGACGAGGGAGCATTGACGCTGCGGCGCGACGTCATCAGCAAAGACGACTATGCGGCGCTGGCCGCCGCCTGCCCGACCGGCGCGCTCAGCCTGTGCGGCAGCGTGGTCAACCCCGACGATATCATGGCCGAGGTGATGCGGGATAAGCCTTTCTACCTGCGCAGCGGCGGCGGTTTAACGCTGTCCGGCGGCGAACCCTTTATGCAGCCGGAAATCGCGGCGGAGCTGCTGCGGCGCGGCCGGGAAGCCGGCATCCACACCGCCGTCGAATCCTGTCTGCACGTTCCCTGGCGCTACATCGCCCCTTCGTTGCCCTGGCTGGATCTGCTGTTGGCCGATCTCAAACACACCGATGAAGCGCGTTTTAAAACCTGGACCGGCGGCTCCGCCCGTCGGGTGATGAACAATTTTCGTCGTCTGGCGGCGCACGGCGTGCCAATGACCGTGCGCGTGCCGCTGATCCCCGATTTCAACGCCGATCGCCACTCTGTCCGCGCGATTGTCGACTTCGCCGCCGACGAGATCGGCGTATCGGAGATCCATTTTCTGCCGTACCACACGCTGGGCATCAACAAGTATCACCTGCTCGGCGAGCCCTACCGCGCCGCCCGCACGCCGCTGGACGCGCCCGATCTGCTGGCCTTCGCCGAAGCGTACGCCGGCGCCAAAGGCCTGACCGCCATTTTGCGAGGATAACGCCATGACCACATTGGATTTGACCACCCTCAGCGCCCGTATTCAGGCGCATAAGAACGCGCTGATCCACATCGTCAAACCGCCGGTGTGCACCGAACGCGCGCAGCACTATACCGAAGCCTATCAACAGCATCAGGATCGGCCGCTGCCGGTGCGCCGTGCGCTGGCGCTGGCCAACCACCTGGCGAAGCGCAGTATCTGGATCGCCAACGACGAGCTGATCATCGGCAACCAGGCCAGTGAGCTGCGCGCCGCGCCGATCTTCCCCGAATACACCGTCGGCTGGATAGAAAACGAGATCGACCAGTTGGCCGACCGGCCGGGCGCCGGCTTCTCGGTCAGCGAAGAGAACAAGGCGATTTTGCACCGTCTTTGCCCCTGGTGGCGCGGCCAAACGGTGCAGGATCGCTGCTACGGCATGTTTACCGACGAACAGAAGGCGCTGCTGGCCACCGGCATCATCAAGGCCGAGGGCAACATGACCTCCGGCGACGCCCACCTGGCGGTCAACTTCCCGCTGCTGCTGGCGCTAGGCCTCGACGGCCTGCGTGAAAAGGTGAACGCGCGCCGCAGCCGCCTGCACCTGACCGAGTGGGAAGACCTGCACAAAGCGCAGTTTCTCAACGCCATCGACATCGTGCTGGCGGCGCTGAGCGAACACATCCTGCGCTTCGCTCGCCTGGCGCGCGACATGGCGCAACGCGAAACCCGCGACTGGCGCCGCACCGAGCTGCTGGCTATCGCAGACAACTGCGCGACCTGATCGCCCATCGCCCGCCGCACACCTTCTGGCAGGCGCTGCAGCTGTGCTATTTCATCCAGCTGACGTTGCAGATCGAATCCAACGGCCATTCGGTTTCCTTTGGTCGCCTCGACCAATATCTCTATCCCTGGTATCGGCGCGACGTCGAGCTGGAGCAAAACCTGGCGCGGGAAGACGCCATCGAGCTGCTGCACAGCTGCTGGCTGAAGCTGCTGGAGGTCAACAAGATCCGCTCCGGCTCGCACTCCAAGGCCTCCGCCGGCAGCCCGCTGTACCAGAACGTCACCATCGGCGGCCAAAAACTGATCGACGGCCGGCCGTGCGACGCGGTCAACCCGCTGTCCTACGCCATTCTCGAATCCTGCGGCCGCCTGCGCTCCACCCAACCCAACCTCAGCGTGCGTTACCACGCCGGAATGAGCGCCGATTTCCTCGACGCCTGCGTGCAGGTGATCCGCTGCGGCTTTGGCATGCCGGCGTTCAACAACGACGAAATCGTCATTCCCGAGTTCATCAAACTGGGGGTTGAGCCGCAGGATGCCTACGACTATGCCGCCATCGGCTGCATCGAGACCGCCGTCGGCGGCAAATGGGGCTATCGCTGCACCGGCATGAGCTTCATCAACTTCGCCCGCGTGCTGCTGGCGGCGCTGGAACAGGGCCGCGACGCCACCTCCGGGCAGATTTTCCTGCCGCAGGAGCAGGCGCTGTCCAAAGGGAACTTCGCCGATTTCGAGCAGGTGATGGCAGCGTGGAATCGGCAAATCCGTTACTACACGCGCAAATCAATTGAGATCGAATGCGTGGTGGACAGCGTGTTGGAGGAGAACGCCCACGATATCCTCTGTTCCGCGCTGGTGGACGACTGCATCGAACGCGGCAAAAGCATCAAGCAAGGCGGCGCCAAGTACGACTGGGTTTCTGGCCTGCAGGTCGGCATCGCCAACCTCGGCAACAGCCTGGCGGCGGTGCGCAAACTGGTGTTCGAGCAAGGGACAATCGGCCAGCAGCAGCTGGCGGCGGCGCTGGCCGACGACTTCGCCGGGCTGGATGGCGAACAGCTGCGCCAGCGGCTGCTCAACGCCGCGCCCAAATACGGCAACGACGTGGACGACGTCGATCGGCTGCTGGTGCGCGCCTACCAAACCTACATCGAGGAACTGAAGCAGTATCGCAACACCCGCTTCGGCCGCGGGCCGATCGGCGGCGGCTACTACGCCGGTACGTCGTCTATCTCAGCCAACGTGCCCTTCGGCGCAGCCACCCTGGCGACCCCGGATGGCCGTAAAGCGCACCAGCCGCTGGCGGAAGGCGCCAGCCCGGCGTCCGGCACCGACCACCTGGGGCCGACGGCGGTGTTCAATTCGCTCGCCAAGCTACCGACCGAAGCGATCCTCGGCGGCGTGTTGCTCAACCAAAAGCTGAACCCGACGACGCTGGACAACCCACGCGATCGGGAAAAGCTGATGCTGATGTTGCGCACCTTCTTCGAGAGCTATCGCGGCTGGCATGTGCAGTACAACATCGTGTCGCGCGAAACGCTGCTGGCAGCGAAGCAACACCCTGACCAATATCGTGATTTAGTGGTTCGCGTAGCTGGCTATTCCGCCTTCTTTACCGCATTATCCCCTGAGGCGCAGGATGATATTATTGCGCGCACAGAACATACTCTTTAAACCTTTGACTCTTAGCGGCCGCACCTTGGCGGCCGCATCATCAGGCCGATATGAATTTACGACAACAGACCATATTGCAGTTGGTTAACGATCGCCGGCGGATCAGCGTCAATGAGCTGGCGCGCGCCTCGGGCGTCTCGGAAGTCACCATCCGGCAAGATCTCAACCTGCTGGAAAAGCGCAGTTATCTGAAGCGAGTACATGGCTCCGCCGTGGCGCTGGAGAGCGACGACGTCGACGCCCGCATGATGTCCAACTTCACTCTCAAGCAGCGGCTGGCGCAGTACGCCGCCGCGCAGGTCAACGACGGCGAGACGATCTTCATCGAGAGCGGCAGCGCCAACGCCCTGCTGGCGCGCTACATCGCCGAACGCAAGCGCATTACGCTGATCACCGTCAGCCATTACATCGCCAACCTGCTGAAAGAAACCGACTGCGACGTGATTGTGCTGGGCGGCATGTACCAGAAGAAAAGCGAGACCGTGGTCGGCCCACTCACGCGGCTGTGCATTCAGCAGGTGCATTTCAACAAGGCGTTTATCGGCATTGACGGCTTTCAGGCCGAAACCGGCTTTACCGGCCGCGACATGATGCGCGCCGACGTGGTCAGCGCAGTGCTGGCCAAGGGCGTGGAGAATATCGTGCTAACGGACTCCAGCAAATTCGGCCAGATCCAGCCCAACCCGCTGGCGCAGCCGGGCCAGATCAGCCGGGTGATCACCGATTCGCGTTTGGCGCTCGAGTATCAGCATCAGCTGAAACGCCAGGGCATACAGGTGGAGTTGGTCAACGACTAACGCGGGCCGCCATCGTACCAAGCGCGCCGCGCGGGCCACGCCGCGCGCCTTTCCCCCTGCGCAGCGGGATTTTAAGACTATTTACCTGTTTATCCTTCCCGAGAAACCTATACTCAGTTTCGGCAACTTTTGGGCCGTAACTTGCTAATTATTCGGCTTTTAACAAAAAATGCCATTTTTTATATCGATACTGTATGGGAACCAACGGCAGGCCTGATTTATGGTTAGCGCCTATACTTATAGGGCACTTCCATATAGCCAATGCTAAGGAGAAGTCATTATGATGATTATCAATAAACGTTTCGCCACCGCCGCTCTGGCACTGACTCTGGCGTTTTCACTCAGCGCCTGTTCCAACATGTCCAAACGCGATCGCAACACCGCTATCGGTGCCGGTGCCGGCGCAGTCGGCGGCGCAGTGCTGACAGACGGCAGCGCGTTGGGCACGCTGGGTGGGGCTGCGGTGGGGGGCATTATCGGTCACCAGGTTGGCAAATAACCTGACCGAGCGCCCTCGGCCGACAGGCTGGCAAAAGCGCCTCGGCGCTTTGACGTATTATCCAGAATAACGATGATTTCAGGTCTGTTTTACTTTAAGTCTATGGGTCTTTTGCCGTTAACGGGCTAACCCCCGGCAGCAACAACCTCAAGCCATGCCGCGGCATTGCACCGCGGCATGGCGATTCAGCTCAACCGCCCGCCAGCTTGACCTTCATGCCTTTGGCTTCCAGCAGCTGCTTGAGCAGATCGCGTTTATCGCCCTGGATTTCGATGATCCCGTCTTTCACCGAACCGCCGCAGCCACATTTCTTCTTCAGCTCGGCCGCCAGTTTGTCGAGCGCAGCGTCATCCAGATCGATACCGGCGATCAGGCACACGCCCTTCCCCTTGCGGCCGCTGGTTTGACGCTGGATGCGCACGATGCCGTCACCCTTGGCGCGTTGCGGTTTAACCTCTTCCTGCTTGATACGGCCGGTGTCCGTGGAATACACCAGGCGGCTGTTATCGTCATTCATTGGCGGTTCCTCAGGCCAAAGAGGCGCGGATCGCGCGCAGCGTCGCGGCCGGATCGGCAGATTGGGTGATCGGACGCCCAATCACCATGTAGTCCACGCCGGCGGCCTGTGCCTGCACCGGCGTCATGATACGGCGCTGATCGCCCGCTGCGCTGCCTTCAGGGCGGATCCCCGGCGTAACCAGCTGGAATGCCTGCCCGCAGGCCGCCTTCAGCCGCTGCGCTTCGTGTGCCGAACACACCACGCCGTCCAGCCCACAGTCGCGGGTCAGACGCGCCAGGCGCTCGGCGTGTTCCGCCGGGCTGGCCTCAATACCGATGCCGCGCAGGTCTTCCACTTCCATGCTGGTGAGCACCGTCACGGCGATCAGCAGCGGCGCATCCGCCCCGAATGACGCCAGCGCTTCTTTAGCGGCGGTCATCATGCGCGCGCCGCCGCTGGCGTGGACGTTGACCATCCAAACGCCCAGCTCGGCCGCCGCCGCGACCGCATGCGCGGTGGTATTGGGAATATCGTGGAATTTCAGGTCGAGAAACACGTCGAAGCCACGCCCATGCAGATCGCGCACCAGCTGCGGCCCAAACAGCGTGAACATTTCTTTGCCCACTTTCAGCCGGCAGTCTTGCGGATCGATACGGTCGGCGAACGCCAGCGCAGCGTTCTTATCGGCGTAATCTAACGCCACAACGATTGGAGATGATTTTAAGTCATTGTTATTAGCGTTATTTTCAGACTTCATTTCTTCTACCTTCTCTAAAATAGACATAATCAGGGACTCACCCGCGAAACTGACCGCCGCATTCTACATGCCGAGGGCCAGAAATCCCAGCCGCAGCGCGCACCGGCGCTCTGTCATGTTACTTCTCACCTTTGTCATGGCGCGTCAACGAAAGCGCGTCAGCAATAAACCACGCAGCGTAAAACGCCGTAAAGATGCGTAAATTGTTAATCAGATATTTTGAATCACTTACTCAGCATTATCAGATTTTCAATTGGCACAGATGCTTTATTATTCACCACATCGGAAGCGAACGGCTTCCTTCCTTAATAAACAGACTGGAGTCACCTATGAAAACCATCAAAAATTTTGCGGCCGCTGCCGCTATCGCACTGACCTCTTTCGCCACCTTCGCGGCTGAACCGATCAGCAGCCAGCAGGCCGATAGCCTGACTGCCACCGGCGTCGTTTCCGCAGGTCACGCGACCACCCTCAGCAGCCTGGAGAAAAAGCTGGCCGCTAAAGCGGATGCCCAGGGCGCCAGCAGCTACCGCATCATCTCCGCCGGTGGTAACAACATGCTGAGCGGCACCGCGATCATCTACAAATAATGTTTCCGGTACAGGGCCCGCTCACTCGGGCCCTGCCTCTGTTTCTCGCCTAAAAAACCCGCGTTTGCCCCGCCCTCATTTGTTACATAAATATTAAATTTTTATTACACACTAGACACCCGATCGCCAGTGGCTTAGCTTGAAGGCATCTTCCTGCAGAAAGGCTTTCAAAATGAGCGAGATATCGACACTTACCATTAAAATTCCTCTGGAACTCAAGGAAAAAATCCGCGCCGCCGCCGCTGAAAACGAATTTTCGCTGAGCGTGGAAGTATGCCAGCGCCTGGAAAGCAGCTTCAGCGCGCCCGCCGCCAAGGCAGAAAAACCGGCCAAAAAGGCGGATGAGCTGCACCACGGCGAGATAGACAACCAAAGCACCGAAGAAGAAATTGAACAGCCTCTGAGCCAGAAAGAGCTGAAGAAACTCCGCCAGCTGTTGAAAACCGGCGCCAAAGGCGGCAAGAAAAAGTAAACGACGAACAGACAAACATAAAAAAACGGGGCGATAAATCGCCCCGTTTTATTTTGTCGAGCCGCGGCGTTATTGCCCATCCAGGCCGCGGATCGGTTTAACCGATGACCAGGCGCGGCACGACGGGCAATGCCAATAGAGCGAGTGCGCGGTGAAGCCGCATTTGTGGCAGCGGTAACGCGGTTTGGTGCGAATTTGCTCGCCGACCATATCGCGCAACAGCAGCAGGCTCTCTTTCGCCCGGCCGTCTTCGGCGTCCGCCAGGTGATAATCCATCAGCCGGTAAAATACCCGCATGGTCGGATGGCGTTGCAGCTGGCGGTTGATATAGACCTGCACCACGTCGCGCCCTTCGTGCTGCTCGATGATCTCGGCCAGCATCAGATCGGCGGTGGCACCGGTGTTCTCTTCTACGCAGCGCTTCAGGAATTCAGCCCAGTTGTGCTGTTGTTCCGGCAGATGAGTGTAGCACTCCTGCAGCATCGGCAGCGTTTCGCTGACCAACTCTTTATCCTGGCTCAGTACGCGTTGCAGCGACTCGGCGGCTTTGGCGTAGTCGTTTTGCGCCATATAGATGCGGCCGAACATGATGGACACGCGCGCACACTGTTTATCGGCTGCGTCCGCACGCTTGAGCAGGCTCATCGCTCGATCGAGATCGTCGCTGCCCATCGCCTGCAGCGCCAGTTCACAATAGAAGTGTGCGATCTCGACGCGTTGTTTCTCTTTACCCAGCTTGACCAGCTTTTCCGCCACGTCGATGGCTTTTTGCCAATCGCTGGTAGCCTGGTGGATCACCAGCAGTTGCTGCAGCGCCGATACGCGAAAATCCGCTTCGTCAGTCAACTGGCTGAACATGTCTTCCGCACGATCGTACAGCCCGGCCGCCATATAGTCGCGGCCCAGCTGCTGTACCGCCAGCAGACGCTGTTCGAAGGTCAGGGAGGCGCTTTCCATCAAGGCCTGATGGATGCGGATGGCGCGGTCGACTTCGCCACGCGAACGGAACAGGTTACCCAGCGTCAGGTGGGCTTCAACGGTGTTGCTGTCCTCTTTCAACATGTCGAGGAACAGATCGACCGCCTTGTCCTGCTGGTTGGAAAGCAGAAAGTTCACCCCTGCCACGTATTCACGCGACAGGCGGTTGGCTTCTTGCTGTTTATCCTGCTGAGCGCTTCTGCGCCCCATGTACCAACCGTACGCGGCAGCCACGGGCAGCAACAGAAACAGCAGTTCTAACATAGAGGATTATTCCTTGCTGACAACGGGCTGAGCCGCCGGTTCAGCGGGCTGCTCAAGCTGCAGCTCCAGCCTTTTGATCTTGCGCTCGGCGCGGCCCAGCGCAATGCGCGTGCGTAGGTAGAACAGACCGCAAATGATCCAGCCAAGAACGAAACCGGCGCCAAACAGCGTGGCCAACAGGGTCGATACGCGATAATCGCCCTGCGCAACCAGATAGTTAAAATTGACCACCTGATCGTTATGCGCACCCAAGGTGACGGAAATCACGAAGATCACCAGAACCAACAAAAAAATCAGCAAATATTTCACATTCTTTCCCGCGATGCCGAGTGAATCGGATGAACGATGCCAAAACGTGGCGTCCCTAACCCTTAAGTTAGCATTTCCCGTTGCGGCAGGGAAACCCTGCGGCACGATAAAACCACATATCTGCTGGCATATTCGGCAGTAAACGGCCTTAGCGAACAAATTGATGAGAAAGCTTCTCAAAACGTCGAATTTATAAGGATATGGGGGCGGCCGGGCGGATTGCAATGGCGGGAAAATGTAAGCGGTTAATGCGGCGCCGATCCGACGCCGCCTTTTTGTGACATGGTCACATAACGATCATATCTCCGGCTTGCGCGCCGCGATTTCCTGCTGCTCTTGCGGCGGCGGCGTCAGCGGGCCGAACCAGCGCTGCGCCAACCAGCAGGTAACCACCACCAGCAGCCAGCTGATCAGCGTGGCCATCGCCAGATCGCGCGGCCAGTGCATGCCCAACAGCAGACGGCTGCCCATCACGCCGGTCGCCCACACCATCAGCAGCGCGACGGTTTTATAATGGCGGCGCGGCCACAGCAGCCCTACGCCCAACAGCGCCCAGGTGGCGGCGAACATGGTGTGCCCCGACGGGAAAGCGAAGCCGGTTTCAAACTGCCAGTGCTTGCGCAGCCAGTTCGGCACCAGCGTCTGATCCTGCAATTGCTCGCGCACCAGCGCGCTGCGCTCTTTGCGATGCAGCGAATAGAAGTATTTGCCGTCCACGCCGTGGGTTTGCTCCAGCCATACCACGAACGGCCGCGGTTCCTGCACCCGATCCTTGATTAACGACTTCACCCCCTGCCCGATCACCAGCGCGGCGAAAAGCAGGAGCGCCAGACCGATAGCCGCCTTCAGGCGAAAGCGCAGGCACCACAAAAACCAGCCGCAGAGGATAGCGCTGGTCAGAATGCCCCATGGCGAGGTCACGGTTTCGGTCACCCAGTACAGCGCTTTGAGCAGCGGCTCATTGCCGCCGGGTTGCCAGTGCCAACCGGATACCCAGACCGCCAGCGGCATCAACAGCAGCAGCAGTGCGCCGCCCGCCGTGCGTTTTGCTATCTCATACATTCTATTCTTCCTCTGCGTGAATCAGGCAGCAGTGTAACAAGAGTGCAATATTGATAACACGCGAAAAATTAAACAGATAGGCAACCTATCGCAATAATAGGTGGCCAGAAAACGCCATCTGCTGGTTTGCTGAGCACCGCCCGGCAAGAAGTTGTGGCAAAATAGCCGATAATTAACGAAATAGAGATCGGCGTAGCACGTTTTAGTCTTGGTCAATTTACCGAACCGGACTTAGGATGCGCGACAATGATTGAATCGTACGCTTTTGTGGAGAGTGACATGCAGCTTAAACGGGTGGCAGAGGCTAAACTGCCGACACCTTGGGGCGATTTCCTGATGGTAGGATTCGAAGAACTGGCGACCGGGCATGACCATCTGGCGCTGGTATTCGGTGATATTTCCGGCGAAGCGCCGGTGCTCGCGCGCGTGCATTCCGAATGTCTGACCGGCGATGCTCTGTTCAGCCTGCGCTGCGACTGCGGTTTTCAACTGGAAGCCGCGCTGGAGCAGATCGCCGAAGAAGGCCGCGGCATCCTGCTTTATCATCGCCAGGAGGGCCGCAATATCGGCCTGTTGAACAAGATCCGCGCCTATGCCCTGCAGGATAAGGGCGCAGACACCGTGGAAGCCAACCACCAGCTCGGCTTCGCCGCCGACGAGCGCGACTTCACCCTGTGCGCCGACATGTTCAAACTGCTGGGCGTCGACGCGGTGCGTTTGCTGACCAATAACCCGAAAAAGGTCGAGATCCTGACCGAAGCCGGTATCAACATCAGCGAGCGCGTGCCGCTGATCGTCGGCCGCAACCCGAAGAACGAACACTATCTGGCGACCAAGGCCGCCAAAATGGGCCATTTGCTCGACCAGAAGTGATCGCCGCCGCGGCGGAAACAATCAGGGCGCCTTGCGGCGCCCTTTTTATTGCTTAATTACAGCATTTTCCTGATCACATAGTGCAGAATGCCGTCGTTTTCGTAGTAGGTCAGCTCATTGCCGGTATCGATGCGACAACGGGTGTCGATCACTTCCTTGCGCCCGTCGACATAGGTGATGTGCACCGGCACCGTCTGGCCCGGCTGCAGCTGCTGCAGGCCGCCGACGCTGATCTGCTCATCCCCGGTCAGCCCCAGGGTTTTGCGCGTCACCCCTTGCGGGAACTCCAGCGGCAAAATCCCCATGCCAATCAGGTTGGAGCGGTGGATACGCTCGAAGGACTCGGCAATCACCACCCGCACGCCCAGCAAGCGCGGCCCTTTCGCCGCCCAGTCGCGGCTGGAGCCGGAACCGTACTCTTTACCGGCGATCACCGCCAGCGGCACCTTCTCCTGCTGATACTGCATGGCGGCATCGTAGATAGACAGCTGCTGCTGCGACGGAATATGGCGGGTATAACCGCCTTCCACGCCCGGCACCATTTCGTTGCGGATGCGGATGTTGGCAAAGGTGCCGCGCATCATCACTTCGTGGTTGCCGCGGCGCGAGCCGTAGGAGTTGAAATCCTGCGGCGCCACGCCGTGCTCGCTCAGGTAGCGCCCCGCCGGGCTGTCGCGCTTGATGTTGCCCGCCGGCGAGATGTGGTCGGTGGTCACCGAATCAGCCAGAATCGCCAGAATGCGCGCGTCTTTGATGTCCTGCACCGGATCCGGTTTCACCTTCATGGTGCTGAAGAACGGCGGATGGCGGATATAGGTAGAATCCTCCTGCCACTGATAGGTTGCCGAACCGGCCACCTGGATCGCCTGCCAGTTGGCGTCGCCGTCGAACACTTCGCCGTATTCCTTGTGGAACATCTCGGTGCGCACTTCTTCCACCGCCTGAGCGATGTCCTGGCTGCTCGGCCAGATATCCTTCAGGTAGACCGGTTGACCGTCGTTGCCCTCGCCCAGCGGCTCTTTGGTCAGGTCAATCTTCATACTGCCCGCCAGCGCATAAGCCACCACCAGCGGCGGCGAGGCCAGCCAGTTGGTTTTCACCAGCGGGTGAATACGCCCTTCGAAGTTGCGGTTGCCCGACAGCACCGCGCCCACGGTCAGATCGCCCTCTTTGATCGCCTGCTCGATCGGATCCGGCAGCGGGCCGGAGTTACCGATACAGGTGGTGCAGCCATACCCCACCAGGTTGAACCCCAGCTCTTCCAGATAGGCGGTGAGTTTGGCGCTGTCGAAGTAGTCGGTTACCACTTTGGATCCCGGCGCCAGCGAGGTTTTTACCCAGGGTTTGCTGCGCAGCCCTTTCTTGACGGCATTTTTCGCCAGCAGGCCGGCCGCCATCATCACGCTCGGGTTGGAGGTGTTGGTGCAGGAGGTGATCGCCGCGATCACCACCGCGCCGTCGCGCAGTTCGTGCTGCTGCCCGTCCAGCGTAAAGGTTTTGCTGTCGGTATTGGCTTTGTGCCCCCCGATATCCAGCTCGGTAGCGGCCTTGAACGCCTGCGGCACATTCGGCAGCGCAACGCGATCCTGCGGGCGTTTCGGCCCGGCGAGGCTGGCTTCCACGGTTGACATGTCCAGCGCCAGCGAGCTGGTGAAGACCGGTTCATCACCCGGGTTACGCCACATGCCCTGCGCTTTGGCGTAGGCTTCCACCAGTGCGATTTGTTCGGCGCTGCGGCCGCTGAGCTTCATATAGCCGAGCGTAACGTCATCCACCGGGAAGAAACCGCAGGTGGCGCCGAACTCCGGCGACATGTTGGCGATGGTTGCCCGGTCCGCCAGCGGCAGATCGGCCAGCCCGTCGCCGTAAAACTCGACGAACTTGCCGACAACGCCGTGCTTGCGCAGCATTTGGGTCACGGTCAGCACCAGGTCGGTGGCGGTAATGCCCTCGCGGAGCTTGCCCGTCAGCTTGAAGCCGACCACGTCCGGGATCAGCATCGACACCGGCTGGCCCAGCATCGCCGCTTCCGCTTCGATGCCGCCGACGCCCCAGCCGAGGATGCCGAGGCCGTTGATCATGGTGGTGTGGGAATCGGTGCCCACCAGCGTATCGGGATAAGCCACGCGGCGGCCGCTTTCGTCGCTGTGCCAGACCGTTTGGCCAAGGTATTCAAGGTTAACCTGGTGACAGATGCCGGTGCCCGGCGGCACTACGCGGAAGCGGTTGAAGGCTTTCTGCCCCCAGCGCAAAAAGGTGTAGCGCTCGTGGTTGCGCTGCATTTCGATACGCACGTTGTCTTCAAAGGCGTTGTCATCGCCAAATTCATCGACGGTAACCGAGTGGTCAATCACCAGATCCACCGGCGACAGCGGGTTCACTTGGTCGACGTTGCCGCCCAGCCGCCGTACCGCTTCGCGCATCGCCGCCAGATCCACCACCGCCGGTACGCCGGTAAAATCCTGCATCAGCACGCGCGCCGGACGGTAGGCGATCTCACGGTCAGCATGGCCGGTTTGCAGCCAGGCAACGATGGCCTTGAGGTCGTCAACCTGCACGGTGTCGCCATCCACATGGCGCAGCAGGTTCTCCAACAGCACTTTCATTGATTTCGGCAACCGGTCGATATCACCCAGCTGCTTCGCCGCCAGCGGCAGGCTGTAGTAGTAATACTCGCTATTCAGCGCAACCAGCTTATCCAGACTTGTTTCACGAAGATCGGACGACATAGCTCCTCCATTTCTTATTGTGACTAAAACAGGGTAATCAGTGAGGTCTTGTTTAAAGATACCACAAAGATAAGTTAACGTTTTGATAACAACACGATTTGATCACAACGATAGGCGGGAACAATCAGCGGGAAGGAAGTGCGAGCGCCGCCAAGGGGTTAGGCAATGCGCCAACAAAAACGCCGCGACGAGGCGGCGTTTTGGCTGGGAAGATTTCGCGGCTTTAGCGGGGTTTACGCACCAGGCGGCGACAGACTATTAGGACAACCGCCGCAATGATGGCAGAGACACCCAATTTAATGGCAATGACAACCGAGTCGAAATTATTCATCCCTGTTTCACCATCACCGCTAATTTCTATGTTGTTGGAAACGAAGCTGTCGAAAATTCCGTCTGGTAGGTAGCGCAGCAACAAAAGGGTGAGCAACAAGAACAGAACAATCCAGAGACTTTTTTTCATCGTGATACCACGCATTTACGGTAATCAGTACGGATTTCCGGGCTAAAAAAAACCCGGTTAGGCAGGCGCCTAACCGGGATTGATTTGATATCGTCGATGGTTACTTAATCGGCAGTTTGATGTCCTTGAACATCGCTTCGATCTCTTCGTTGGAGCGCAGCGCCACCGCGCTGTCTACCACATCGCGCGTCAGGTGCGGCGCGAAGCGCTGAATGAAGTCGTACATGTAGCTGCGCAGGAAGGTGCTGCGGCGGAAACCGATCTTGGTGGTGCTGTAGGTGAAGATATCACGCGCATCCACCGTCACCAGATCCGGATCCTGCACCGGATCCACCGCCATGCTGGCGATCACCCCCACCCCCAATCCCAGACGCACGTAGGTTTTGATCACGTCGGCGTCGGTGGCGGTAAAGACAATGCGCGGCGTCAGGCCGGCGCGGTTGAAGGCGGTATCCAACTCCGAACGCCCGGTAAAGCCGAAGGTGTAAGTGACGATCGGGTAAGCCGCCAGCTCTTCAATGCTGATGCTGCTTTTGCCCGCCAAAGGATGATCGGGCTTCACGACTACCGCACGGTTCCAGTGGTAGCACGGCAGCATGATGAGATCGTCGTACAGGTGCAGCGCTTCGGTGGCGATGGCGAAATCGGCGGTCCCTTTGGAGACCGCTTCGGCGATCTGCGTCGGCGAACCCTGATGCATGTGCAGCGAGACGCGCGGGTAACGCTCGATGAAGCCTTTAATTACGTTGGGCAAGGCGTAGCGGGCCTGGGTATGCGTGGTGGCGACGTACAGCGAGCCTTTGTCCGGGTAGGTGTGTTCACCGGCGACGGCTTTAATGGCGTCGACCTTGGACAGCACTTCACGTGCGATGCGAATGATTTCCTGGCCGGCCGGGGTGACCTGGGTCAGGTGTTTGCCGCTGCGGGCGAAAATCTGGATGCCCAGCTCATCTTCGAGCATGCGCACCTGTTTACTGATGCCGGGTTGCGAGGTATAGAGCCCTTCTGCCGTCGAGGAGACATTCAGGTTGTGGTTAACCACTTCCACAATGTAACGAAGCTGCTGCAATTTCATATCTTATACCATCCTAGGTTAAACACTGCGGCTTACCCGCAGCCAGGTATATCGGTGTCGCCCCGGTATGCTGAAAGTCACAAGCCATAAACACCGTGTTTTACCCTGATGGTGAAGAAAACGCCGTTGTTAATAAGCTTTAATAATAAAAAAACTTTTTATATAACCACTATACCACGTTGCAGCTTCAAGTATAGATCCGCGTCACACTATGATAACGATTATTTTGCATTGGTATCAACGTGAAACGGCGGTGGCGGAGGGATAAAAACAGCAAAGGATAGATCCGTTTGTCCCTTTTCACCAATAAAAAAACCAGCCGCCGGGGCTGGTTTTTCATCTTACTGGCAGGACAGCGGCCTTACTTCTTGCCTTCGACCCACTTGCCGTCCACGTAGAACGCGGACCAACCGGTCGCCTTGCCATCTTTTTCAGAAGAGACGTACTGCTGTTTGGTTTTACGGCTGAAACGCACCAGCGTTTTATTGCCTTCGGCATCCGCCACCGGCGCATCGGCCAGATAGCGCAGCTTCTCCGGCAGGCGATCCTTGAAGCGAGCCAGCTCTTCCACCAGCGGCGCACGGGTCTCGCGCGATTTAGGGAAGGTGTTGGCCGCCAGGAACACGCCGGCAGCGCCGTCACGCAGCACGAAATAGGCGTCAGACTTCTCGCACGGCAGCTCCGGCAACGGCACCGGATCTTCCTTCGGCGGCGCGACATCGCCGTTACGCAGGATCTTGCGGGTGTTTTTACAGTTCTCGTTAGTACAGCCCATGTACTTGCCGAAACGCCCCATTTTCAGGTGCATTTCCGAGCCGCACTTGTCGCACTCCACCACCGGGCCATCGTAGCCTTTCAGACGGAACTCGCCCTCTTCGATTTCATAGCCGTCACACGCCGGGTTGTTACCGCAAACGTGCAGCTTGCGCTGGTTGTCGATCAGGTAGCTGTCCATTGCCGTACCGCATTTCTTGCAGCGACGGCGGGCGCGCAGCGCGTTGGTTTCCGCGTCGTCGCCTTCGAGGATGTTGAGCACTTCCGCTTCAGGCACCAGATTGATGGTGGTTTTGCAGCGCTCCTTCGGCGGCAGCGCGTAGCCGGAACAGCCAAGGAACACGCCGGTGCTGGCAGTACGGATACCCATCTTGCGGCCGCAGGTCGGGCAGTCGATGCTGGTCATCACCATCTGGTTAGGCCGCATGCCGCCTTCTTCCGGATCTTTCTCCGCCGTTTCCAGCTGCTCGCTGAAGTCGACGAAGAACTCGTCCAGCACCGCTTTCCACTCGGCCTGGTTGTTGGCAACCTCATCGAGACCGTCTTCCATGCGCGCGGTGAAGTCATAGTTCATCAGCTCGCGGAAGTTTTCTTCCAGGCGATCGGTGACGATCTCGCCCATTTTCTCGGCATAGAAGCGGCGGCTTTCCACCCGCACATAACCGCGATCCTGAATGGTCGAGATGATGGAGGCGTAGGTGGACGGACGGCCGATACCGCGTTTTTCCAGCTCTTTCACCAGCGAGGCTTCGCTGTAACGCGCCGGCGGCTTGGTGAAGTGCTGGCTCGGGATCAGTTTCTGCAGATCCAGCTCGCTGCCGATTTCGACGTATGGCAGGGTGCGATCTTCATCGCCCTTGCGCAGCGCCGGCATCACCTTGGTCCAGCCGTCAAAGCGCAGCGTACGACCCTTGGCGCGCAGCTGATAATCGCCGGCCTTCACCGTCAGCGTGGTGGAATCGTATTGCGCCGGCGTCATCTGGCAAGCGACGAACTGGCGCCAGATCAGCTGATACAGCTTCTGCGCGTCCGCCTCCATGTCTTTCAACTGCTCGGCGAGCACGTTCACGTCCGAAGGTCGGATCGCTTCGTGCGCTTCCTGCGAATTCTCTTTGCTGCTGTACTGATTCGGCGCCTTCGGCAGGTATTTATCGCCGAAGTTGTCGCCGATGTAGCCACGCACCATGTTGAGCGCATCCTGGCTCAGGTTGGTGGAATCGGTACGCATATAGGTGATGTGGCCGGCTTCATACAGCCGTTGCGCCATCATCATGGTTTTCTTCACGCCGAAGCTCAGGCGGGTGCTGGCGGCCTGTTGCAGCGTGGAGGTAATGAAAGGCGCGCCCGGTTTGCTGCTGGTCGGTTTGTCTTCGCGATCCAGCACCGTGTAACGGGCTTTTTCAAGCAGTTTGACCGCGGCGTGAGTCTGCTCGCGGTTGACCGGCTTGAACGGTTTGTCGTGCGCATGGGTCACTTCCATCTGCAGCGCGGTTTCACCCTTCGCCAGCAGATCGGCATGCAGCTCCCAGTACTCTTCCGGCACGAAGGCCTTGATGTCGCGTTCGCGCTCGACCACCAGGCGCACCGCCACCGACTGCACGCGGCCGGCGGACAGGCCGCGGGCGATTTTCTTCCACAGCAGCGGCGAGACCATATAGCCCACCACGCGGTCCATGAATCGGCGCGCCTGCTGCGCGTTGACGCGGTCAATGTTCAGCTCGCCCGGCTGTTTGAACGCCTGCTGGATCGCGTTTTTGGTGATTTCGTTAAACACCACGCGGCTAAAGCGTTTGTCATCCCCACCGATCACTTCCCGCAGGTGCCAGGCGATGGCTTCCCCTTCGCGGTCAAGGTCGGTTGCGAGATAAATGTGGTCGGCGTTTTCCGCCAACGATTTTAACTCGGCGACCACTTTTTCTTTACCCGGCAGGATTTCATAATGCGCTTTCCAGCCGTGGTAAGGGTCGACGCCCATGCGATTTACCAGCGCCGCCTTCTCATCTTTTTTAACTTTTTTCTTGGCTTTGTCTTCGGTTGAGTCAGCGCTCTTTTTGCTGGCTGAGCCACTGGTCGGCAAATCACGGATATGACCGACGCTGGACTTCACCACGTAGTCACTTCCTAAATATTTATTAATAGTTTTGGCTTTTGCCGGGGACTCAACTATTACGAGAGCTTTACCCATATTTACCTTTACCTAATTTATTTCTTCTAAAAAGAAGTCTTTTATCTCGCCGTGCCGCGGCAATTCGTGTCTCTTTTTTTATATTGCGGCAGTCTGGCAAGAGATCAACAGATTTTTTTCTTTTGGTTGCCCAACTGCTCAACCTGAACGCAAGTTGTTGATCCTGCCTGCTATTCACCCATGCCCCAGAAGTATGGCTGTGTGAGTTTTATTCATGGCGTAAACAAAACCTTCCACCCGACGCCGCAAAATCCCACACTGTACCTGATAAAAAGCGTCACGCAACCTAATTAGCACGGAAAGACCGATTTCGCCAACCGGCGGCCGCCCATGGCCATCCAGACGGCAAATAAACCTTAGTCGGTTTGCGGATAAAAGCGAACCGGCGTTAGAATATGCGCAGAGTTTTTAGTTTGGAGTCTAATAAATGCGCACAAATACTGCCCCTATCGGCCGCGAGGCCCTGCTGGCGGAAGCAAATAACATCATCCGCCAACACGAAGATTATCTGCACGGCATGATCGCCACCGACGTTGAACAAAAAAGCGGCGTTTTAGTTTTCCGCGGCGAATACTTTTTGGATGCCGATGGATTGCCCACCGCCAAAACCACCGCGGTATTTAATATGTTTAAACACTTGGCCCATCTGCTTTCGGAAAAATACCACCTGGTCGATTGAGAAAAGAAAACGGGGGCAGTTGGCCCCCGTTGATTCACGCTATCGCCGCCGTTACAGCAGCGGCTTTTCACCACGCTGCCACCAGCGCAACAGCAAGCGATCGACGCTTTCCACCGCGCTGCCGGTGAAGCGATCCATCAGGCGTTTGCGGCGCGTATAGCGCACGGCGATCACTTCGTGGTTGTCCAGCTCGGCGATCAGCAAGTCATCGCTGGTGCCGATGGCGTCGATCAGCCCCTTCTCTTTCGCCTGTGAACCGAACCAGTGCTCACCGGTGGCGACGCTGTCGATGTCCAGCGACGGGCGCTGCTCATGCACGAAGCGCTTGAACAGCTCGTGGGTTTCGTTCAGATCTTCGCGGAACTTCTCGCGCCCCTGTTCGGTGTTTTCGCCAAACAGCGTCAGCGTGCGTTTGAACTGCCCGGCGGTGTGCAACTCCACGTCGATGTCGTTCTTCTTCAGCAGGCGGTGGAAGTTCGGGATCTGCGCCACCACGCCGATGGAGCCGATGATGGCGAACGGCGCCGCCACGATGCGATCCGCGACGCAGGCCATCATGTAGCCGCCGCTGGCCGCCACTTTATCCACCGCTACCGTCAGGCGAATGCCGCCTTTGCGCAGGCGCTCCAGCTGCGAGGCCGCCAGGCCGTAGCCGTGCACCACCCCGCCCGGGCTTTCCAGGCGCAACAGAACTTCATCCTGCGCCGACGCTACCGCCAGCACCGCCGAGATCTCTTCGCGCAGCGAGGTCACCTCGTGCGCGTCCATGCTGCCCTTGAAGTCCAGCACATACAGGCACGGCTTAGTCACTTCCACCGCGCCGGACTTGGCGCGCTGCTTCTTCAGCTTGTCGTCGGCCTTGGTCTGCTTCTTGAACTGTTTCAGCCAGACCTTCTGCTCGGCGGTATCCATACGCGCCAGGCGCATATCACGCTGCATCTCGCGATACTGTTCACCGAGATCGGTCAGCTGCAGCTCCCCTTTCTGGCGGTTCTTGCGTTGCCCCAAACTGACCGCCAGGATGGCCAACGCGGCGATGGCGAGCACCACCGTGGCGACCTTGGCCAGAAACAGGCCATAAACAGATATAAACTCCACAGATTCCGCCTTTATTTACAGGTTGTTAGTATGCTTCTTTCCATTTTAGCCAACCGCAGCGGCTGCTGTCGCGGCTAAATGAAAATTCATTGCGCACGGATCATCACTATGGGGACGATTCAAGGCCGAACCAAGGCGCCGCCGCCGTGCTTTTGTTACAAAAGAATGCCATTTCAGCCTGCTACGCATTGAAAATGCCCACGGATTAAGGCATATAACACCCATTATTCATCAATACGATGAGACGGATTCGCTGCGCGGCCCACAGACGGTCGAGCCTTCGCTCCCGCCCCGGCCGCGCGTTTCACCCTTGCTCCCCGATATTCGCGGGAGAACAGCCACCCAGGCGAGGATTTATCGTGCATTACCAACCCAAACAAGATCTGCTCGAACAACGTATCATTTTGGTCACCGGCGCCGGCGACGGCATCGGCCGCGAAGCGGCGCTGACCTACGCGCGCTTCGGCGCTCAGCTGGTGCTGCTGGGGCGCACTGAGAGCAAACTGCTGGCGGTACAACAAGAGATCGCGGCCCAGGGCGGCGCCCCGGCCTTAGTGGTGACACTGGACTTGCTGCACGCCACTCCGGAGCAATGCCGGCAGATAGCCGACGATCTGGCGAGCCAGATCCCCCGCCTTGACGGCGTTCTGCACAACGCCGGCCTGCTCGGCGACATCGCGCCGATGGCCGACCTGTCGATGACCATGTGGCAAGAGGTGATGCAGGTTAACGTCAACGCCACCTTTATGCTGACTCAGGCGCTGCTGCCGCTGCTGCTGAAATCCCACGCCGGTTCGCTGGTGTTCACCAGTTCCAGCGTCGGGCGCACCGGCCGCGCAGACTGGGGTGCCTATGCGGTGTCGAAGTTCGCCACCGAGGGCATGATGCAGGTGTTGGCAGACGAGTATAAAAACCGCAATTTGCGGGTGAACTGCATCAATCCGGGCGGCACCCGCACCAAAATGCGCGCATCTGCCTTCCCGCACGAAGACAAGAACAAGCTGAAAACCCCGGCCGATATCATGCCGCTGTATCTGTATCTGATGGGCGAAGACAGCCGCCGCAAAACCGGCATGAGCTTCGACGCGCAGCCGAACCGTAAACCCGGCGCGGCCGAGTAATAAGGAGCGTTTCATGGCGGAAGATCGTCATCAACAGCGCCAGCAGCGCCTGAAAGAACAGGTCGATGCCCGCATCGCCGCCGCACAGGACACGCGCGGCCTGCTGCTGGTGTTTACCGGCAACGGCAAGGGTAAAACCACGGCCGCCTTCGGCACCGTCACCCGGGCGGTTGGCCACGGCATGCGCGCCGGGGTGATCCAGTTCATCAAGGGCGAGTGGCCCAATGGCGAAAAAAACCTGCTGCAGCAACACGGCGTTGAATTCCAGGTGATGGCCACCGGTTTTACCTGGGAGACGCAGAATAAAGCCGGCGATACCGCCGCCTGTCAGGCGGTGTGGCAGCACGGCAAACGCATGCTGGCCGACAGCAGCCTGGATCTGGTGCTGCTGGACGAAGTGACCTACATGCTGACCTACGGCTATCTGGAACTGGAAGAGCTGAAGGCAGCGTTGCTGGGGCGCCCTGCGCACCAAACGGTGATCTTGACCGGGCGCGGTTGCCATCGCGATCTGCTGGAACTGGCGGATACGGTCACGGAGATGCGGCCGGTGAAACACGCGTTCGATGCAGGCGTGAAGGCGCAACAGGGGATCGATTGGTAACAAAAAGTTCTGGCCCCGAACGGGGCCAGAATGAGGGATTAGCTGCGTTTGCTTGGCTTGCCCGGTTTACCCGGCTTGCTGCCTGGCGCACTGCGGCGGCCGCTGCCGGCCACCTGGGAGTGGCGCTTGACCGCACGGCGGATCTGGTTGGCCTTCACGCGGCGGCGTTCACGCTCCACCGGCATTTTACTGACCGTTTCCGGCTTCAATTCCACCAGCTCGCGCAGGTAGTTGATCGCCGGCAGATCCAGCTCGGCCCAGCCGCCGCGCGGCAGGCCTTTCGGCAGATCGATGTCGCCGTAGCGCACGCGGATCAGGCGGCTCACCTGCACACCCACCGCTTCCCACAGGCGACGCACTTCACGGTTACGGCCTTCGGTCAGGGTCACGTTGTACCACTGGTTGAGGCCTTCGCCGCCCTGGAAGCTGATGGTGCGGAAGGCGGCCGGGCCGTCTTCCAGCTGCACACCCTTGCTCAGCTGCTTCACTTTCGCATCGTCAACCTGGCCGAACACGCGTACCGCGTACTCGCGCTCCACTTCACGGCTCGGGTGCATCAGACGGTTGGCCAGTTCGCCATCGGTGGTGAACAGCAGCAGACCGGAGGTGTTGACGTCCAGTCGCCCTACCGCCACCCAGCGTGAACCGCGCAGCTTCGGCAAGCGATCGAACACCGTCGGGCGGCCTTCAGGATCGCTGCGGGTACACAGCTCGCCTTCCGGTTTGTAGTAAGCCAGCACCCGGCAAACCACCTCTTCGGATTCTTTGATCGACAGGACATGACCGTCCAGACGAATTTTCATCGCCGGCGTCACTTCAACGCGATCGCCCAGCTTGGCGACCTTGCCGTCGACGCTGACGCGCCCGGCTTCAATCATGGTTTCGATTTCACGACGCGAGCCATGCCCGGCGCGCGCTAAAACTTTCTGTAACTTTTCGCTCATTGAGCAACCTCTAATGTCGCCTTCACAGGCGTCGGGGGGATAACCGCCGCGGCCAAGCGCCACCACGGTAATAATACGTTTATCAGGATCGAACCGCGCATTATACAGGCTTTCTAAGGTGTTGAAACCCACTTTATCGGCGCTGCGGCCCTCAGGCTGCGTTCACGGCGCCAAAAAATCCTCCACCGCCCACAGCACCGCCTCAGGCCGTTCCAGAATGCCGAGGTGAGTACGAGCCTCCCCTAACCGTACCACGGAGAAAAACGGCTGCTCGGCGGCAAATGCCTGCTGCTCCCGCAGATAGTCGTCGCGGCGATCCAACGAGTAAATATGCCGGCACGGCGGCGGCGCGCTCATTCCCGCCAGGCGTTGCAGCGGCGAGCCGAATTGCCGGTAGGCCTGTTCGATGGCCACGCCGGCGGCACGCCAGAGCCGGCAATCTTCCTGTGCCATCTCGACCTCCAGATGGCGTTTGACCCGATCGTGGCGGATGCCGCCCTGCCAGAAGTCGGACAAGGCGTCGCGCGCCGCCAGCCACTGCTGCGGCTGCTGCATACGGCTCACCGCCGTAAAGAACGCCGGTTCCGGCTGCGTCATGATCCAGTCGAGAAACACCATGCCCCGTATCCGCTGCGGCAACGCTTCGGCCAACGCCACCGCCAGCCAGCTGGCATGCGCCACCGACAGGGTGATCACGTTGTCCAAACGCAGCGCCGCCAGCAGCTGACGCACATCTTCCAGCAAATCGTCCGCCGCCAGCGACATCCCCGCCGCTTTTGACGACAGGCCGTGGCCGCGCCAGTCGATGCTGATCACCCGATAGCGTTCGGCGGCCAGAGCGATGAACGGCTCAAATACGGTTTTCGGCTCGCACCAGCCGGGCAGCAACACCAACGTGAGCGGCCCTGAGCCGATATCCTGATAGTCGAGCGCCATGTTGGCGCTGTGAAATGCGGTCATATTACCTCCTGCGCGTCTCTCCCCGACCCGTTCGGGAAATGCCGACGGGGATAAGGTGACAGTGCAGCAGGCATTGATCTATTGAAGTTCGTGCGGAAAGAGTCCGAGCGCACCTTATGAAAAAATGCGCACGAATTGGAATAGGAACTTAATGACGCACACAGGGATAGGCGGCGCTTAACGCCAGCATGATCACCGACGGCGCGGAATAATGCAGCTGCTCAGGATGCTCGTTCAAATATTGCATCACCGCGTCGGCGGCTACGCCGATGCTCATCCCGGCTTCGGGGCAAATATTGCGATTGCCCTGCATGGAATAGGTATCGAATACGCCGGCGACGTATCCCATGAACATGCCGCCATTCAGCGCTTCGGCCACGGTGGCTTCACCGCTTTTATTTTTTACGTAACCGCCGGATTCCGCCAGCAAACCGCTGCCCGAATAAAACCCCGCATTTGCCATTGAGGAAAATAATAAGGCCGCTAAAAAAGAAACCTGTTTAATCATTGCTGCGCATCCTGCCCATTATCAATTCTGAAGTATTCAAGAATAGCGGCTTTCATGCGAAATAGCGTCGCTTCAGCCGATTTTCAGACAATGGGCAAGGTGGCAACAATTGACATCAACGGAAGGGCGCCGCGTCACCCGCCCCTTCACGCACCACTTCCGGTGAGGATTCGGTCAGATCGATAACCGTCGTCGGCTGTTGGCCGAGGAAGCCGCCGTGGATCACCAGATCGACCACCTTGCCCAGGTGATCGCTGATCTCTTCCGGATCGGACTCGGCAAAGTCATTGCCCGGCAGCATCAGCGTGGTGGACATCATCGGTTCGTTCAACGCCTCCAGCAGCGCCAATGCGATCGGGTTCGACGGCACGCGCAGGCCGATGGTTTTGCGCTTGTCATTCATCAGACGGCGCGGCACTTCCTTGGTCGCTTTCAGAATGAAGGTGTAGTTGCCCGGCGTATTGTTTTTGATCAGGCGGAACGCCGTATTATCGACGTGCGCATAGGTCGACAGCTCGGACAGATCGCGGCACATCAGGGTAAAGTTGTGGTTGCCGTCCAGCTGACGGATGCGGCAAATGCGCTCCATCGCCGCCTTCTCTTCCAGCATGCAACCCAGCGCATAGCCGGAATCGGTGGGATAAACGATCACCCCGCCCTTGCGCAGCACGTCAACCGCCTGGTTAATCAAACGCGGCTGCGGGTTGTCCGGGTGAATATAAAAAAGCTGACTCATGACTTGCTCCTAAAATGATGCCCGCGCGCGTTGCCACGCGCGTAAAATCAGACCGCCTCGCCCGGCTGCGGCCAATCGCGCCACACCGGCTCGACGCCGCCCGGCAGCCACAGTTTGCGGCCCAGTTCGATCCACGAACAAGGCTGATGAAAATCAGAGCCTTGCGAGGCCAACAGGCGGTAGTCCTGGGCGTATTTCGCCAATTGCGAGCGCTCATGCGGCGCCTGCTGACACTGCGCCACTTCCATGGCGTCGCCGCCGTGTTCGGCGAAATACGCCAGCAAACGTTTCAACCACTTCGCGGTCAGATCGTAACGGCCGGGATGCGCCATCACCGCCTGACCGCCCGATTGATGAATCGCATCAATGGCTTGTTCTATTGTACACCACTGCGGCGGCACGTAGCCGGTTTTGCCCTTGGCCAGGTATTTCTTGAACACCTGCGCCATGTTGTCCGCCACGCCTATCTCCACCAGGTAACGGGCGAAATGGCCGCGGGTCACCGCACCGGCCCCCGCCAACCGCTGGGCGCCGGCATAGGCGTCGGGAATGCGCGCCTTGCCCAGACGCACGCCGATCTCCTGCGCACGGCGATTGCGGCGTTCGGTTTGTTCCGCCAATAGCGCCACCAGCGCCGGGTGCGCGACGTCCATGCCCAATCCAACGATATGGATCTCATGATTTTCCCACAGCGTCGAGATTTCCACCCCGTTGACCAACCGCAGCGGCAACGCCTGCTCCGCAATGGCGGCGGCGGCCTCGGCCAACCCGGCGGTGGTATCGTGATCGGTGATCGCCAGCACGCCCACGCGCATCTCGACCGCCCGCTGCACCAGCTGCGTCGGCGTCAGGTAGCCGTCGGAGGCGGTCGTGTGGCTGTGGAGGTCGTACAGAGTAAAAGCGGTGGATTGGGGGTTACTGTCTGTCAAAACGGTTATCCTGCAATGGCTTGGATTTCTATCATACCCGCGATCGGCGGCCGGACGGAAATCTATTCTGCCCTGGCCGCAGGCGCCAGGCGGATGATGAATAGAATTCACGCTGACCGCTAAAACATTGTGCAAAAAGAGGGTTGACTTTGCCGCCGCGAACCAGTTAACTAGTACGCAAGTTCACGGCAACGGCCGTGTCAGATGAGCGTTAACAGAGAGAGTCGGCAAATGAACAAATATATTTCTCTTCACGGTTGGTGGCGTACCTCCCTCTTGCGGGCGGTGTAATCGCGCATAGCTGTCATCTGACAATGCAGATTTCCTGAGCCCGCACCTGATGCGGGCTTTTTTATGGACAGAATTCACTGGAACCACCGATGATGAACACCAAACCACAACTGACATTGCTGAAGGCGCAAGCCAGCTACCGGGGCGACCCCACCACCATTTTCCACCAGCTGTGCGGTGCCCGTCCGGCCACCCTGCTGCTGGAATCGGCGGAAATCAACAGCAAACAGAATCTGCAGAGCCTGCTGGTGATTGACAGCGCGCTGCGCATTACCGCACTGGGTCATACCGTCAGCGTGCAGGCGCTGACCGCCAACGGCGCAGCGCTGCTGCCGCTGCTGGACGAAGCGCTACCGCCCGAGGTGCGCAATCAGGCGCGCCCCAACGGCCGCGAACTGACCTTCCCGGCGATCGACGCGGTGCAGGACGAAGACGCCCGCCTGCGCTCACTATCGGTGTTCGATGCGCTGCGCACGCTGCTGACCCTGGTGGACTCCCCGGCGGACGAGCGCGAAGCCGTGATGCTGGGCGGCCTGTTTGCCTACGATTTGGTCGCCGGTTTCGAAGACCTGCCGGCGCTGCGCCAGGATCAGCGCTGCCCGGACTTCTGCTTCTATCTGGCGGAAACCCTGCTGGTGCTGGATCACCAACGCGGTACGGCCCGTCTGCAGGCCAGCGTCTTCAGCGAGCAGGCGAGTGAAGCGCAGCGTTTGCAGCAACGTCTGGAACAGCTGCAGGCCGAATTGCAACAAACCCCGCAGCCGATCCCGCACCAAACGCTGGAGAACATGCAGCTGAGCTGCAACCAGAGCGATGAAGAGTACGGCGCGGTGGTCAGCGGGCTGCAAGAGGCTATCCGTCAGGGCGAGATTTTCCAGGTGGTGCCGTCGCGCCGCTTCTCCCTGCCGTGCCCGGCGCCGCTGGCGGCCTACCAGACCTTGAAAGACAACAACCCCAGCCCGTACATGTTCTTCATGCAGGATGATGACTTCACCCTGTTCGGCGCTTCACCGGAGAGCGCGTTGAAATACGACGCGGGCAATCGCCAAATCGAAATCTACCCGATCGCCGGCACTCGCCCGCGCGGCCGGAGTAAGGACGGTTCGCTGGATCTGGATTTCGACAGCCGCATCGAGCTGGAAATGCGCACCGACCACAAAGAGCTGGCCGAGCACCTGATGCTGGTCGATCTGGCGCGCAACGATCTGGCGCGCATCTGCCAGGCCGGCAGCCGCTACGTGGCCGACCTGACCAAGGTGGACCGCTATTCGTTCGTCATGCATCTGGTTTCCCGGGTGGTGGGCACTCTGCGCGCCGATCTCGACGTGCTGCACGCCTACCAGGCCTGCATGAACATGGGCACCCTGAGCGGCGCGCCGAAAGTGCGGGCGATGCAGCTGATCGCCGCCTCCGAAGGCACACGCCGCGGCAGCTACGGCGGCGCGGTGGGCTACTTCACCGCCACCGGCGATCTGGATACCTGCATCGTCATCCGTTCCGCCTACGTTGAAGACGGCATCGCCACCGTGCAGGCCGGCGCCGGCGTGGTGCTGGATTCCATCCCGCAGGCAGAAGCCGACGAAACCCGTAATAAAGCCCGTGCCGTGCTGCGCGCCATCGCCACTGCGCACCATGCCAAGGAGGTGTTCTGATGGCCGATATCCTGTTGCTCGACAACGTCGACTCCTTTACCTACAACCTGGTCGATCAGCTGCGCGCCAGCGGCCACCAGGTGGTGATTTACCGTAACCAGATCGCCGCCGAGGTGATCATCGAACGCCTGGAACACATGACCCAGCCGGTGCTGATGCTGTCGCCCGGCCCCGGCACGCCGTCCGAAGCGGGCTGCATGCCGGAACTGCTGCAGCGCCTGCGCGGCCGGCTGCCGATCATCGGCATCTGCCTCGGTCACCAGGCGATCGTCGAAGCCTACGGCGGCCAGGTCGGCCAGGCGGGCGAGATCCTGCACGGCAAAGCCTCGGCAATCGTTCACGATGGCGCAGGCATGTTCGCCGGCATGGCTAACCCCCTGCCGGTGGCGCGCTACCACTCGCTGGTCGGCAGCAATATCCCGGCCGATCTTACCGTCAACGCCCGTTTCGGCGAGATGGTGATGGCGGTGCGCGACGACCGTCGCCGCGTGTGCGGCTTCCAGTTCCACCCGGAATCGATTCTGACCACCCACGGCGCGCGCCTGCTTGAGCAGACCCTGGCCTGGGCGCTGGCGAAGTAATATAAGGAACACGACGATGCAACCTATTCTTGAGAAACTGTACCGCGCCGAGTCGATGAGCCAGCAGGAAAGCCAACAGCTGTTCAGCGCCATCGTGCGCGGCGAACTGGAGCCGAGCCAACTGGCGGCGGCGTTGATCAGCATGAAAGTCCGCGGCGAGCGCCCGGAAGAGATCGCCGGCGCCGCCAAAGCGCTGCTGGACGACGCTCAGCCGTTCCCTCGCCCTGACTACCCGTTCGCCGATATCGTCGGCACCGGCGGCGACGGCACCAACAGCATCAATATTTCCACCGCCAGCGCCTTCGTGGCGGCGGCGTGCGGCGCGAAGATCGCCAAGCACGGCAACCGCAGCGTCTCCAGCCGCTCCGGCTCCTCGGATCTGCTCGCGGCGTTCGGCATCCGCCTGGATCTGCCGGCGGAAGAAGCGCGCAAGGCGCTGGACGATCTCGGCGTGTGTTTCCTGTTCGCGCCGCAGTACCACACCGGTTTTCGCCACGCCATGCCGGTGCGCCAGCAGCTGAAGACCCGCACGCTGTTCAACGTGCTGGGCCCACTGATCAACCCGGCGCGTCCGCCGCTGGCGCTGATCGGCGTATACAGCCCGGAACTGGTGCTGCCGATTGCCGAAACCCTGCGCGTGCTGGGCTATCAGCGTGCGGCGGTGGTTCACGGCGGCGGCATGGACGAGGTGGCGATCCACGCCACGACGCACGTGGCGGAATTGAACAACGGCGAAATCAGCAGCTACCAGCTCACGCCGCAGTCCTTCGGATTGGAAACCTATCCGCTGGAAGCCTTGCTGGGCGGCACGCCGGAAGAAAACCGTGACATTTTGGCGCGGCTGTTACAAGGTAAAGGCGAGCCGGCGCACGCCGCGGCGGTCGCGGCCAACGTCGCGTTGCTTCTGAAGTTATTCGGACATGAAAACCTGCGCCAAAATGCGCGGCAGGCACTGGATATGATCAACAGCGGGCAGGCCTATGAGCGTGTCATCGCACTGGCGGCAAGAGGATAAATGATGCAGGAAACCGTGCTACACAAGATTGTCCGCGACAAAGCGCAATGGATCGCGGCGCGACAACAGCAACAGCCCCTAGCCGGCTTTCAGAATGACATCGTACCGAGCGAACGCAGCTTCTACCACGCGCTGCAGGGCACCCGGACGGCTTTCATTCTTGAATGCAAGAAGGCCTCGCCTTCCAAGGGTCTGATTCGCGAGAACTTTGATCCGGTGGAGATCGCCACGGTCTATAAAGACTTCGCCTCGGCAATCTCGGTGCTGACCGACGAGAAATACTTCCAGGGCAGCTTCGATTTCCTGCCGCTGGTCAGTAAAACCGTCAGCCAACCGGTGTTGTGCAAAGACTTTATCATCGACCCGTATCAGATTTACCTGGCACGCTACTATCAGGCCGACGCCATCCTGCTGATGCTATCGGTATTGACCGACGAGCAGTACCGCCAACTGGCGGCGGTGGCTCATAGCCTGAACATGGGCGTGCTGACCGAAGTGATCAGTGAAGAAGAGCTGCAGCGCGCGATCGCGCTGGAAGCGCGCGTGGTCGGCATCAACAACCGCGATCTGCGCGATCTGAGCATCGATCTGAACCGCACCCGTCAACTGGCGCCGCGCGTGCCGCATGGCGTGACGGTGATCAGCGAGTCGGGCATCAACAACTACGGGCAGATCCGCGAGCTGAGCCATTACGCCAACGGTTTCCTGATCGGCAGCGCGCTGATGTCGGAAGCCGATCTGCGCGCCGCCGTGCGCCGCGTGATCCTGGGCGACAACAAAGTGTGCGGCCTGACCCGTCCGCAGGACGCCGCCGCCGCCTATCAGGCCGGCGCCATCTACGGCGGGCTGATTTTCGTTGGGCGTTCACCGCGCTATGTGGACATCACCCGCGCCCGCGAAGTGATCTCCGGCGCGCCGCTGAAGTACGTCGGCGTGTTCTGCGACGCCCAGGTCGATACCGTGGCGTTGACCGTTGAGCGCCTCGGGCTGCATGCGGTGCAATTGCACGGCGCGGAAGACCAGGCCTATATCAGCGCCCTGCGCGCCCGCTTGCCGGCCGACTGCCGCATCTGGAAGGCGCTGAGCGTGAAAGATCGGGTGCCGGCACGCGATCTGCAGCATGTCGACCGTTATCTGCTCGACAACGGTGCCGGCGGCACCGGCCAACGCTTCGACTGGTCGGTATTGCAAGGCGAAGATCTGACTAACGTGATGCTGGCGGGCGGTCTGCGCGCCGACAACTGCGTCGAAGCGGCCAAGCTCGGCTGCGCCGGGCTGGACTTCAACTCCGGCGTAGAAAGCGAACCGGGCATCAAAGATCCCGCGCGCCTGGCCTCGGTCTTCCAGACCCTGCGCGCCTACTGAATACGGCTCTATATTAATAACGGATAATAACGGGAACTCTCATGACGCTGCTTAACCCCTACTTCGGCGAATTTGGTGGCCAATACGTGCCGCAAATTCTGATGCCGGCCCTGAAACAACTGGAAGAAGCCTTTGTCAGCGCCCAGCGCGATCCGGCATTTCAGGCAGAATTTATCGATCTGCTGAAGAACTACGCGGGCCGCCCGACGGCGCTGACGCTGTGCAAAAACCTCACCGCCGGCAGCAACACCAAGCTTTATCTGAAGCGTGAAGACCTGCTGCACGGCGGCGCGCACAAGACCAACCAGGTGCTGGGCCAGGCGTTGCTGGCCAAGCGCATGGGCAAAACCGAGATCATCGCGGAAACCGGCGCCGGCCAGCACGGCGTCGCGTCGGCGCTGGCCTGCGCGCTGCTCGGCCTGAAGTGCCGCATCTATATGGGCGCCAAAGACGTTGAGCGCCAGTCGCCGAACGTGTTCCGCATGCGGCTGATGGGCGCGGAAGTGATCCCGGTGCACAGCGGCTCCGCCACCCTGAAAGACGCCTGCAACGAAGCGCTGCGCGACTGGTCCGGCAGCTATGAAACCGCGCACTATATGCTCGGCACCGCCGCCGGCCCGCACCCGTACCCCACCATCGTGCGTGAATTCCAGCGCATGATCGGCGAAGAAACCAAAGCGCAGGTGCTGGAGCGCGAAGGCCGCCTGCCGGATGCGGTTATCGCCTGCGTCGGCGGCGGCTCCAACGCCATCGGCATGTTCGCCGACTTTATCGATGACGCCGACGTTGGGCTGATCGGGGTGGAACCCGCCGGTCTGGGCATCGAAACCGGCCAGCACGGCGCACCGCTAAAGCACGGTCACGTCGGCATCTACTTCGGCATGAAGGCGCCGATGATGCAGACCGCCGAAGGCCAGATTGAAGAGTCCTATTCGATTTCCGCCGGGCTGGACTTCCCGTCCGTCGGGCCGCAGCATGCCTACCTGAACAGCACCGGCCGCGCCGAATACGTGTCGATCACCGACGACGAAGCGCTGGAAGCGTTCAAGGCACTGTCGCGCCATGAAGGCATCATCCCGGCGCTGGAATCCTCACATGCCCTGGCACACGCGCTGAAAATGATCCGTGAAACGCCGCAGAAAGAGCAGATCCTGGTGGTCAACCTGTCCGGCCGCGGCGACAAAGACATATTTACCGTTCACGACATTTTGAAAGCACGGGGAGAAATCTGATGGAACGTTATCAGCAACTGTTCACGCGTCTGGAAAGCAGCAAGGAAGGCGCCTTCGTCCCGTTCGTGACGCTGGGCGATCCTAACCCGGCGCTGTCGCTGCAGATTATCGACACCCTGATCGAAGCCGGCGCGGACGCGCTGGAGCTGGGCATCCCCTTCTCCGATCCGCTGGCGGATGGCCCGACCATCCAAAGCGCGACGCTGCGCGCCTTCGCCGCCGGCGTCACGCCGACCCAGTGCTTCGAGATGTTGGCGGCCATCCGCCAGAAGTACCCGACCATTCCCATCGGCCTGCTGATGTACGCCAACCTGGTGTTCCATAAAGGCATCGATGCGTTTTACCAGCGCTGTGCCGAAGTGGGTGTGGATTCAGTGCTGGTCGCCGACGTGCCGTTTGAAGAGTCTGCGCCGTTCCGCGCGGCCGCCGCGCGCCACGGTATCGCACCGATCTTCATCTGCCCGCCGAACGCCGATGACGATCTGCTGCGTGAAATCGCCTCGCACGGCCGCGGCTACACCTACCTGCTGTCGCGCGCCGGGGTGACCGGCACCGAAAGCCGGGCTCAGCTGCCGCTGCATCACCTGGTGAACAAGCTGCGCGAGTATCACGCCGCGCCGCCGCTGCAGGGCTTCGGCATCTCCGAACCCGAGCAGGTGAAGGCCGCGCTGCAGGCCGGGGCCGCCGGCGCGATCTCCGGCTCGGCAATCGTCAAAATCATCGAACAGCACCATGCCAACCCGGCGGAGATGCTGACCAAGCTGGCGGCCTTCGTCAGCAGTATGAAGCGCGCCACCCGGGCGTGATTCTCTCCAGCGAGCGCCCCGCCGGCGCTCGCTTTAACAGCTTGTTTCCCCTCAAAGTTTGTTCCATTTTTTTACAGCAAAAATTTGAACAAACCCAGGTCTTGTCTCACAATGAACTTTGTTCGCTATGCATTTCTTCGTTTGATTTGGGGAATGCGCTCGCTGCGGCGAAAAACCGTAGCGAATTTCAACCATAACATTGCATGGAGAGTAATTTATGAAGCTGTTTAAAACCCTTTCAGCCTTGTGCATGGCAGCCGTTGTGGCGGTCGCGGTGAGCGCTTGCGCGCCGACGGCAAAATCAGAGGGAACAGGCGGTTATATCGATGACACCGTAGTCACCACCAAAGTGAAATCGGCGTTGCTGGCGGATAAAAACATCAAGTCGCGCGAGATCAGCGTGGAAACCTTTAAAGGACGCGTTCAGCTGAGCGGCTTCGTGACGTCCAGCGACGACGCCAACCGTGCGGTGCAGGTCACTCGTGGCGTGGCCGGCGTGAAATCGGTTGAAAACGTGATGCAGGTTAAATAATACCGACACAGGGAGGCGCAACGCCTCCCTGTTTGTGGCCATCATCAGAAGCGATAACCCGCCCCGAACATAAACACCCACGGATCCAGACGCGTATCGAAGCTGTGGTGCCCGCCATTCGCATCGTTGAAGCGAGTTTTGGTTTCGATGTTCATCCACCACACCGACATGTTCAGCATCCAGTGCTCATCCAGGTTGTAATCCAGGCCGGCCTGCGCCGCCACACCCCAGGAGTCTTTCAGGTCGAGGTTGCTCAACCCGGCGCTTTTGCCGTAGTCGTTGAACTTCTCGTCGAAGAAGGTGGTGTAGTTAACGCCGACGCCCAGGTAAGGCCGCAGTTTGTCCTGCTTGTCGCCGAAGTAGTATTGCGCCATCAGCGTAGGCGGCAATTGGTGAACGGTCGCCAGATCGGTGCCGCCCAGCGTAACCTTGTGGCGGAATGGCGTTGCGGCCAACAACTCAACGCCGATGTTGTCCGTCACCATGTAACCGAAGGTCAGACCGAGCTGGGTGTTGTTTTTCGCATCCAGCGAACCCAACCCCAATACGTTGTCCGAACCCGCATTTGGACGCACCGTCGCGGTGCCCGCGCGGAACAGGAAATCACCGGCCTGATGCGCACTTGCCAACATAGGCGCCATCATCGTCGCCAATACCACCAGAGTTGTCTTTTTCATTATCCATTCCATTTGTGTGGTTAATCGCTCGAGGGGGAATATACCTACTTTCGGGTATTTGTGATCCCATCGAGATCACATCTTATGTGTAAAAATTTAAAATCCCACTAAAAACAAGGTTACCTAACCGCTTAATAAATCAAGGATTGATCTGCATCAAAAAATCGATTTTGTTGCAAATTATCTACATGTTCAAATTTCGGTTGCGGAGAAAAATGCGGCTGAGGTAATTTCATTTTCCGTGTTGGTTTTGGTTGGTGCCGTAAGGAGTCGGTGGGCAATCAAGATGAGCGAAATCCTTAATCCCTGTGTCAGCTGCGGCGCATGCTGCGGTTATTTTCGAGTGTCATTCTATTGGGCCGAAGCCGAAGACGGCGGCGGCACCGTTCCCCTTTCCTTAACGGAGCCTTTGACCCCGTTCCTGCGCTGCATGCAGGGGACCAACAGCAAGTCCCCCCGCTGCAACGCGCTGGACGGCGAGATAGGCAAAGCCGTGTCCTGCTCGATCTACCTCAATCGGCCCAGTCCGTGCAGAGAGTTCGATCAGTCCGGTGAAAACGGCCTGCGCAACGAAGCCTGCGATCGCGCCCGGGAACGCTACGGGCTGCCGCCCCTGCCGGTGCCCCTGCCGCTCTCGCTGCCTGAGACGACGATCGCTGAAGAAATAGGCGTAGTGCAATTCGCGGGGTGCCACAGCGGCGTGGAACAGGGTACAATCACCCACTGATTTATCTCTGTTTTCCCGACGCCAAGGAGTCTGCATGCCTATCACGGCCAACGCTTTGTACCGTGACAGTTTTAACTTTTTACGCAACCAACTGGCCAGCATCCTGATGCTGGCGCTGTTGACGGCGTTTATCTCCGTGCTGCTGAATCAGGCCTTCAGCCCCGATGCCGAACAGTTGGCGACGCTCGCTGCCACCACCAGCGATTTCGCTTCGTCTACCGGTATGGGCATTCAGGAAGTGATCCAGCAGATGACGCCGGAACAGCAGATGGTGTTGCTGAAAGTGTCGGCGGCCGCCACCTTCTCCGCGCTGGTCGGCAACGTGCTGCTGGTCGGCGGGATGCTGACGCTGATCCGTCTGGTGTCGCAAGGGGAACGCACCAGCGCCCTGCGCGCGCTCGGTGCCTCGGCGCCCGATCTGCCGCGTCTGCTGCTGCTGCTGTTTATCTGCACCCTGCTGATCCAGCTCGGCCTGACGCTGTTTGTGGTGCCGGGCGTGCTCATGGCGATCGCCTTCGCGCTGGCGCCGGTGATCGCCTCCGTCGATAAAAAAGGCGTGTTCGCTTCGCTCAAGCTGAGCAGCAAGTTGGCCTTCGCCAATGCGCGCGTGATCGTGCCGGCGATGATGCTGTGGCTGGCGGCCAAGCTGCTGGTGCTGTTTTTGGTGAGCCATCTGTCAGTGCTGACGCCGAACGTCGCCAGCGTGGTGTTGACCGCGTTGAGCAACCTGGTGTCTGCCCTGCTGCTGATCTACCTGTTCCGCCTGTACATGCTGCTGCGCGGCTAACGCCGACGCAACCAAAACCCAAGGGGCACGCTTCGGCGCGCCCCTTTTTATTTACCCTACCGTGGTGGCTTCCGCCTGCTCCTTACTCTGAATCAGCTTCAGCGCCAAATACAGGTCCGGCACCAAAATCAGCTCTTTGTCGCGCCCTAAGCGGTTGATACGGAACCAGCGCGTCAGCTCGGTGCGGCGCCCCGCCAGCACCAGCTTAACATTACGCTGTAACAGGTCGCGTTTCAGCTCGTCGATGGCCGCCAGCACGCTGATATCGGCATGGGTAAAACTGGCTACCGCATCCACCACCACCCAGCGCGGCTGGAACGGCGTGCCGTCGACCAAATTGAGAATACGGCGTTTGAAGTACGCCACGTTGAAATAGGTCAGCGGCGAATTGAAGCGATACATCATGACGCCAGGTACCGCCTTCACCCCATTGTTGTTGCCCATGGAATGGATCATGCCTTCGTCGTTGACGCCCAGCAGCTGCTCCGTCGGCCGGAAGACGGTGCGCAGAAACTGCATTAGCCCCAGCAACACCGCCAGCCCGATGCCGCTGATCACCCCCACCAGCAGCACGCTGAGGAAGGTAAACAGCGCCAGGCGAAACGCCTGCGCGTTGCGGCGGCGCAAAACCCAGATGCCGCGAATGTCCAGCAGCGACCAGGCCGCATACATCAGCACCACGCCCAATCCTGCCACCGGAATAAACTGCAGCGGCGCCATCAGGAACAGCAAGACGAAGGCGATGACCGCAGCGGCGATGACCGATACCAGCTGGCTCTTGCCGCCGTTGGCGTCATTCACAGCGGTGCGCGAGTCCGCACCGCTGATGGCGAAACCCTGCGACAGCGCGGAGACGATATTCACCAGCCCCAGCGCACGAAACTCGGCGTCGGCGTTCACCTCATAACCGTTCTTGGCGGCAAAGCTGCGGGCGGTGAGCATCATACTGACAAAACTCACCACCGCCAGGTTAAGCGCCGGGATCACCATGTCGCGCAGCAAGCCGGGCTGGAAGTCCGGCCACTGGACGATCGGCAACACGCCGCTGAAACCGCCCACCGTCACCACGCCATGCTGCTGCAGGCCCCCCCCCCAGGTGACGAACGCCGCCAGCACGATGGCAAACAGCGGCGCCGGCCAGTTAGGCCGCCATTTTTTAAATCCGAGCAGCGTCACCAGCGTCAACAACGACACCGCCATCGTCAACCAGTCGCTGTGCAGCAGGTTGCCGGGCAGCGCGTAGATGCGCTCGATCAGCTGCGCCGGGCGCACCGTGAATCCCAACACCTTGCCGATCTGATCGACGATGATGGTGAGCGCCACCCCGTTCAGCAGCCCGCTGAGGATCGGCCGCGACAGCAGATCCGCCAGCGCCCCCAGCTTGAACCGGCTGGCCAGCAGGCACCAGCCGCCCATCATCGCTGTCATCATGATGGTCAGTTGCCAATGGCGCTCCATATTACCCGCCGCCAGCGGCGTCACCACCGCGGCGATCACCGCACAGGTGGCGGCGTCGGGCCCGACGATCAGCTGGCGCGACGAGCCGAACAGCGCATAGGCAACCATCGGCAAGATACAGGAATAGAGCCCCACCACCGGGCTGACCCCGGCCAGCTCGGCATAGGCGATGGCCACCGGCAAGGCGACGGCGGCGACGGAAAGGCCGGCGCGAATATCCGGCTTGAGCCAGCTGCGTTGATACCCCAATAAATGCGTCAAACCCGGCGTCAAGGCCTGGAGAGATTTCCACTGCATGCTGTTTTCCGCGGTAAATTATCTGGTTATTATGACACTTACTATGCGGCCTGCGACCCGCACTGGCAATGTGCCCGCGCTTTCTTGCGTAAGTTTATGCAAATTCCTGCTTTCGCGGCAGAAATCCGCCGGCCAAACGCCGATAATCGGCAACGCCCGGCGGTACACAGAGCTCGCCGAATCCGGTATAGTCGGCCGATGAACAGATGATGGATTGATTTATGAAGCAGTTTCTTGATTTCCTCCCGCTAATTGTCTTTTTCGCTTTTTACAAGCTGTACGACATTTACGTCGCTTCCGGCGCGCTAATTGTCGCCACCGCGCTGGCGCTGGTGTTCACCTGGGTGAAATACCGCAAGGTCGAGAAGATGACGCTGATCACCTTCCTGATGGTGCTGGTGTTCGGCACCCTGACGCTGGTGTTCCACAACGATTTGTTCATCAAATGGAAGGTCACGGTGATTTACGCGCTGTTCGCGCTGGCGCTGCTGATCAGCCAATGGGTGCTCAAAAAACCGCTGGTTCAACGCATGCTGGGCAAAGAGCTGACGCTGCCGGACAAAGTGTGGAGCAACCTCAACCTGGCCTGGGCAGTCTTCTTCCTGGCCTGCGGCCTGGCGAACATCTATGTCGCCTTCTGGCTGCCGCAAAGCGTCTGGGTCAATTTCAAAGTCTTTGGCCTGACGGTGCTGACGCTGGTCTTCACCCTCCTCAGCGGTATCTATATTTACCGGCACATGCCGGAAGAACAGAAAAAATAGTTACAAAATTGTTAATGCCTGCGGCGCTTGCCGCGGGCAGTATGATGTTATTCCCTCCTTTTAAAAGCAGACTGCTATGACACAACAACGACCTTTACCCAGCGGCGAGCTGGTGCTGCGCACGCTGGCCATGCCGGCCGATACCAATGCCAACGGTGATATCTTCGGCGGCTGGCTGATGTCGCAAATGGACATCGGCGGCGCCATCCAGGCAAAAGAGATCGCCGAAGGGCGCGTGGTGACCGTGCGCGTGGACGGCATGACCTTCCTGAAACCAGTGGCGGTCGGCGACGTGGTTTGCTGCTATGCGCACTGCATCCGCACCGGGCGCAGCTCGATCACCATCAATATCGAAGTGTGGGTCAAGAAAGTCTCTTCCGCGCCGATCGGCCAGCGCTACCGGGCGACCGAAGCGGTGTTCACCTATGTGGCGGTCGATGCGGAAGGCAACTCGCGCGCGCTGCCTGAGGGCAAAATGAATTTCCGCGTTGGCTTCGAAGAATAAGCCGGCGGCTGTACCGCAAATACAAAAAGGGTCGCCGAGGCGACCCTTTCTTTTTGGGTGGTTACCGGACTCAGTTCACTTCGGTCGTGCCGTTCAGCTTGAAGCGGATAGTGACGGTGCGATCTTTCGCTTCTTTGGCCTCATAGCGCCATTTACGCATCGCCTGCTTCACTTCACGCTCGAACATATTGCGCGGCTCGGCCGACAAGATGCGCACGTTGCTGACGCGCCCGTCGCTGTCGATATCGAACTGTACCCGCACGTTGCCTTCGATCTGCAAAGCCTGGGCCCGCGGCGGATAGAGCGGATTGGCGCGGCTGATCGGTCTTGGCCCGACCTCGCGCGAGTTGCCCTGCACCGGCGCGGCAGGCGCCTGTTTCACCGGCGCTTTATCGATCGGTTTGGCCGGTGAATCGTTGTTGAACGGCGACGGCTCGCGCGGTTCGACCTTCTTCGGCTCCGGTTTAACCTGTTTTTCGACCTTCGGCTTCGGCTTAGGCTTCGGTTTCGGCTTGACCGGCTCGGGTTTCACGATCGCCTTCGGCGGCGGCTCCACGATAGGTTCCGGTTCTGGCTCCGGCTCAGGTTCGACCTGCGGTGGCTCCGGCTCGGCCGGCGCCGGTGGCGGCGGCTCGGCCATCGCGGCGGTGTTGACCATCATGACGCTGATCGGCGCGTCCTCTGGCTTCGGCAGCTCCACCACTTCTTTTACCGAAGCGTAAAGCAATCCCGCCACCAGGGCGCTGTGCAGGCCTACGGACAAGACGAAAGGCACGGATATACGGCGATTAAGGAACATCTTTTTTAGCGGCATAATGATTCTGTTTCCTCTGGTTCGCCAAGTTTAAATGCAAATAGCAATCATATTCAATAACGAAAGGCAAACTATCGCTTTAATCGTCAGTCTGCGCGGCTAAAACCAGCAAACTCATAAGGATATTAACCTCACCGTTGCTTTTTTATCGCCGGAACAACACGCTTCATTAACGTTTGGCCGGGCGTCAAAAAATAAAAAACCCGCCGTAGCGGGTTGATTGCGGTGATTAAGCGTTATTCTTCATCACCATAGTAAAGCACGCCCAGCTTAATCAGCGGCCGCCCTTGCGCCTTGCGGTGCAGGTTGGTGTCGCGCAGCGAATAGACGCAGCCGCAGTATTCCTGCTGATAGAAGCGTTCGCGCTTGCTGATCTCTATCATGCGCGACGAACCGCCCTTCTTGCGCCAGTTGTAATCCCAGTACACCAAATCGGGATATTTTTCCGCTGCCCGGATGCCGCAGTCGGTGATCTGCTGCATGTTCTTCCAGCGCGAAATGCCCAACGAGCTGGAGATGGTGTCGTAACCGTGCTCATGCGCATACAGCGCCGTGCGCTCGAAACGCATGTCAAAACACATGGTGCAACGAATCCCGCGCTCCGGCTCATTCTCCATCCCCTTGGCGCGGGCGAACCAGTTGTCGGTGTCGTAATCGGCATCGATGATCGGCACCCCGTGCTGCTCGGCGAAACGGATGTTCTCTTCCTTGCGCAGCAGATACTCTTTTTGCGGGTGAATGTTAGGGTTATAGAAGAAAATGGCGTACTCGATCCCGGACGCCTGGATCGCTTCCATCACCTCGCCGGAACAGGGCGCGCAGCAAGAGTGCAGCAGCAGTTTACTTTTGCCCGCCGGCAAATCGAGTTTTTCCCTTACCAGTTCCGTCATATCCTCACCTCAATGGCATATCAGTTTAAGCGCGCCGCACTATACGAATAAAAAGTAGCGGCTTCAAGGTATAAGCGCCAATCCGCCGGGAAATTCGCCGCGCACCGTTCCCCTGCCGCGCCTTTTGCGCTACCTTGGTAGCACCGTTTTATAGCCATGATTTTAAAGGTGAAACATGCTTTATCTGATCTACGCGCAAGACGTCCCCAACTCGCTGGAAAACCGTCTGGCGGTGCGCCCGGCACACCTGGCGCGCCTGCAGGCGCTGCGCGACGCCGGCCGCCTGGTGGTCGCCGGCCCTAACCCGGCCATCGACAGCAACGATCCCGGCGCCGCCGGCTTTACCGGTTCGACGGTGATCGCCGAATTCGAGTCGCTGGCGCAAGCCCAGGCCTGGGCGCAGCAGGATCCCTATATCGCCGCCGGCGTCTATGCCGACGTGACGGTGAAGCCGTTCAAGCAGGTATTTTAGAGTTTAATTAAATACAACAAAAACAATAATATAAAACCAAATTGCCATTGAAAATTAAAAATTAACACGCTTTTATGTACACTTTATAAAAGCGTGTTTTACCTTAAATAACAGGTAGATCGTCCCATTCACACGACCGCATGTCGTTCACGCAGTACATCACCACGCCGAAAACCTGAACTCCTTCTTCCGAATCCTCGTTGCCGAGTTCAGTTTCACGGCCAGACCCATCGAGAAATTCAAGCGCGCGGTACGGATAGAGGCGCAGGCGGCGCAGAACATGCACACCCTCCTCGGCGACTACGATAATGCTACCGTGCACAGGCGTCGCGGACGAATCGACAACGAGCAAAGCGTCGGCATGAATACCGACCGCCAGCGCCTGACCGGCGGCACGCAGCAGATATGTAGCGCTCGGTTTTGAGATGCAGATCTCGTCAAGGCTCAAGCGGCGCTCAACGTAGTCTGCTGCCGGGCTGGCAAATTTTGGCATCATTCCCATGGTGTTCTATCTCACAACAATTACTGTATACATATACAGTATAATCATGGGTTGGAGATAGAGGGAAGCGCCGATCTATCTACCGGCGCTATGATTCTGATCGTACTGGAAAGAAAGCTACTCAATTGCTTCAATCTTAGTCACTGATGCACTCGGTGAGATGAGTGTTTTAGCAGTTACGCCAGCGCTCACGATGTAGTAGAGCGAAGTGCCTGCAACGCTACCCTCAACGATAAGATCGTATTTCGGCTTATTGGTTTGCCCGGAAGAGGATACCAGGCGGACCCTGTTTCGACTGCCCGCCATCAAGCGCAGAGACGCATAGGTGTCGTTCGTGGCTGTACCGCAATCGTACGTCCCCAGGTCGATTTCGGGACAGTCGTTTGCAGATACCACAGTTACACCATTATTCCCGCACTGTGTTACCTCGCATTTAACACGCGAACGAGACAACCCGGTAAACGATGCCCCCTGAAGCAAAATATTGTTTGCAGAAAAATCAATTCTGCCGTTTGAGAACGTAGTTACTGCAAGGCCATTTCGTGCAGAAGTGTCAATTTTCGCGTCAACACGAAGTTTGTCGCATGTTGTAATTGTCAGAGAATTTAAGTTTTCCCCTTTGCTCACATCAAATGCAGTAATAGTCGCCCGCCCATTGCAGTTATTTATAAGTGCGGCACCCCCGCTGGCCGTCCTTACGTCAAATTCTCCGTTCAGGTTGATAACGTTAATTAATTCTACTGCGTAGTAACCTGCCAAATTCTGGCCAATAATTTTACATTTCCCGTGGTTTAAATCTCTAACATAGCGAATACCGACAGCATTGGCATCAGTACCTACATAGGTATTATTGTCTAACGTAATCCCTTCAATCAGCTGCCCAGCATTGATAAAATCTTGGTTCATGGTTCCGATACCGACACCACCATAACACCGCTCAAACCTGTTATTAACGAATGTTCCATAGCTTGCCTGGAATACGTTGTCTACATCTTCAGCATTGTTTGCAATGCCAGCGCCCTTAATATGATTGCCAACATTAATAAATCGGCACCCATCGATGATTACAAATTTAGCTTTAACAACAATGCCGTCACCGAATGAAACGCCGCTTTTAGCAACTTGAGCCGTGTTGCTGACAACTGACTCAAAGAATCCAATGTTTTCACACGTTTTTCTCAGCGTGACTGCGTCTTCACCCGCATGCTCAAAGATGCATCGATGGAAGTAAACGCGAGCGCAGTTATTCTGTAGCGCAAGGTTATCGAATTTGCTGTTTTTGAAAGTAACATTCTCAAAAATGCAATCAGTCCAGTTGTCCAGGGTATTTTCTGCGAAGCTAAATCCTAGGGCACCTGTGGCATCAAGGTAATTAGTATCAATTATGATCCCCTCGACCCTGACATTGTTAACTCCTGATGTGCCGTTTACAGTGTCGTTATTCGCACCGGTTGAAGTCTTAATTGACGATATGAAAGGAACTCTGTTACCGGTAGAGGGGCCGATAAACGTCGTATTTCTCCCGATCCAACCGCACCCGGCAGAGTGTTTAACAGGTCGGCTGAACATGTAGGTTTTATTAGGTACGACGCGCACAGGGGCTGAGGAAACCTGCTGCGCGATGTCCATCAAGAATGCATCGTCTGTACCCTCTCCGCCGCCAAGTCCTTCAATCGTCACATAACCATATGTCGGCATTAACCGAAAAGCCTTGCCTTTGTTATCAAACACCAGAGCCTTTCCGTTAATCACGCCGTTTGTTTTCCAGTCAGTCCCCGCTTTGGCTACGCTATCCTCTGCCGCGTCTCGCAGCAATACGTTTTCACTCAGCGCTGTAGATGATGCCTGGTATTTGCGTGTGTGAATTGCATTAGTCAGAGCAGAGACCTGAATGGATTTTATCTCTGATGTGGTGTCGTAGTGATTGTATACGTTGCTAATATAGCCAGCACCATACGGTTCTTTAAGCCGGATAGCGAACTGGTCTGGATCGTATTTCAGCACATTGGAGAAATAGAACTGCTGCGCGCCGAATGCGTCATAGACGGCCATTGAATGGCCCTGGACAGTCACAAACTTGGCGATCTGGCCGCTATAAACCGGATATCCGCCAGTGTTGATGATGATTGGCTGCACCATCGGAACTAACGAGCCATCCTCGTTTTCGAGATAGACCTGGATCTGGTTCTCAGGAATTGTCGGATCGGTGTCGATTTTACCGATGTAGATCCGGCCGTTCGCCGCCGCCTTGAATGAGCGCGCGAGCGTAAAAAGTTGTGACGGCATCGAAACAACGACATTCGGGGTAATGGTGTCAGCCATTTATTTTTCTCCAGGCGTGCGAAATCCCCACAAGGCGCGGCTTGCGGTAGTGTTGTGGTTTGTTTAAGTACCATTCTGGTACTATTGTTGATCTATATAGTTCGCCATATCATGCCGATCCGCCCACCGGTGAGGCACGACTATGGAAGAGTTAGAGACGCAGTTTCATTTACGGTTGCCAAAAGAAACCCACGGCAAAATTAAGCAGCGCGCCAAAATGAACGGCCGGTCGCTCAACGCAGAGATCACGCTGATAATCGAAGAAGCGCTGGCGCAACCACCGAAAATAACCGGCTTTCGCGACGACGCCGAACGCCTGGCGCACGAACACGCCGAGCAGTTCAAAAAGGTTGTGGTCGAAACGTTAACCGCGATGTATTCTGACAAAAAATAAAATGTAAGGACTCTGGGATGAAAAAACTCTTGGTTTTTCTGCCAATTTTACTTGTCGGCTGTGCAAAAGTTAGTGACTACCAAGCCAGTTGCGAACAGCGATACCCGAAGCTCACCGATATGGCGAACTGCCTTGATTCAAGTATAAAAAGCGATTCAAGAATGGTGTCTGAGCCGACCCCGAAGCTATACGTATTGGCGGCTAAAATGCTTGGCCAGGGGGTAGACCAAGGTCAAATCAGTGATGCGCAAGCAAGAGTACAGCTGCAAAGTCTCTATATTCAGATGCAAAATAGCGAACGCGCTCAGCAGATAGCTCAAAGTCAGGCATTTCAGCAGGCACTACTTAATTACCAGGCAGTTAATACCATGCAGGCTATCGAGCAAAAAGCCAGGCAGCCTGCGTATATTCCCCCAGTTCAGCTCAAAAATAACAGTGTGACTACCAATTGCCGAACCTATGGCAATCAAACAAACTGTCAGAGTTATTAGCCGTCCCTGGCCGGTGGTTAATATTCTTTGCCGTCGGCCTCTCCTGAAAGCCAGCCGATAATACCCACTCTCGCGATCGCCTGTTTCTCCTCACGCGTCAGCGTTCGGTAGAACGATTTCCACGCCGGAGATTTAGCGATGCGCGCTTCCATTTTACGGTTGATTACCTGCTGTCCTTTTTCTGGCAGCTTGGCGCCCTTTGCCTGTTTCACAACCGACCTAAATTCAGGCGATGCCAACAGACGATCCGCAGCAACGCTACGCGCCGGGCGAGCGGCCTCCTTGGCCGCCATACCGGCTACGGCGCCGTAGCTCAGCGTCGGACCGACAACAGGAATGTGGCCCAGCACCGTAGTGGCTAACGCGCCTTTGCCGTGGCGGTAAATTTTGTCCAGCGTGCCGCCTTCCGCATCAAATTGCTTGATGAAAGCGTTCAGGCGCCCGGTTTGGATACTGCTCTCTCGAGCCTGGCGCACTGCCTGCGATACGGTGAAAAGATTCCGTAGTTGATTGGCAGTTCGCGCTCCAAGTTCGCGCTCCACCATCGGCAGCGTGCCGGAAGACTTCATCCCCTGATACCAGTCAACAAACCCCGGCAGATGGAACTCGTTCTCCTTGCGGCTGCCCTGGCTGAAAGCATCACGTAACGATGTGGCCACAACCTCCCGCCGGATACGTGGCGAAGGAATATCCTGCTGTAGCGCCCGAAAGCCTTTCGCGTCACCCTTTGACAGATTTCGGATCGCCAACGCTGCTTTTGTGCCGATATCGCCGCGCAGTTCTTTGCCGAGCAGTCCGGTTAGCGCGTCTTCCATCGTGGTGCGAACCCCGATCAGCTTCTTGGCAGCCTGCCATTTGTCACCCATGCCTGCAGCGACGACCGCCTGTTCCTGATCCGCTGTCAGGTTCGCGTAAAGCTGTTTCAGCGCCCCCGTCTCTTCGTCGCGGAATGGTCCCGAGTTCTTACCGATCGCCTGTCCAATCTGCTTGCGGATGTTGTCCAACCGCGCATAAGTCGGCGCAGTAGCTTCGGTGCCAACAGGAGCAACGGAGTTATAGACCCGCTTTTCCATCGTTGATAGATGCTCAGCACCGCCCAATTCGTCCGCTTTGCCGTCAAGATAGCGAATGATGTTGTTGGCTTCGACGGTCTGCCCCTTGGGGATAGCGGCGGAGATCTGGTTATAGAGCTGGTCAGATTTGTTCTGAACAGTGGCAATGCCGCGCTGGAACGAAGACAAAAACTTATCATTCATCGCAGCTTTATCCGGCAGCGCGCCGGCGGCGTCCGTAAGATCCGTGGCCTGTTTAGCGATCTTGGTGAGCGCCAGGTTTTCCTGCGCCGCCAACTGCGAACCAGGAACGGACTTCAGCGCCTGTTCGAAATCGCGATAGGCCTGATTGCCGGATACGTGCGACAGCAGCAAATCGTCCTCGCTCAGCCCTAACTGCTTGGCGGCGTCGATAACATCTTGCCGCGGAGCGACATCGCGCGCAGCGTCTGCCATCCGCGGCGCAGTCTCTCTATCCGTGGCAGCGCCAACACGCGCGGCCACATCCTGCACACCTTGCTCGGTTGGCATTACGGATGCCTGTGCTCCTGGGGGCGCAGATACGGCCTGTTCTGGCGTTGCCGTGGCGGTTACCCCCGCAGCACCTTCACGCTGCGCAGCGTTGCGAATAGCACCCGCAGCGCGCCCACCGGCGGCCAACAATCCGCGCCCGATCACGCTGCCAGCCAGTCCGGTAGCGAGGTTGCCCGACAGGTCGTTATTCTGCGCGGACTGCGCAATCGCACCAGGGAGGTTTTCCGCCAGCATGTTCGCCGCTTGCGTCGCTACCCGTTCTGCACGTCCAGCGCTAGCCGTAGAAGCCAGCGCCGCAGCAGTACGTTCAGCGCCAAGGCCAGGGATCAGATACGGGCCGATCTCCGCCCCCAACTGCGCGTAAGGGTCTGTCGGCCGCATGCTTTCCGGCAGTCGCAACTGCATAACCTGGTCTTCTGCCGGTACGCCTGCGGCGCCGAGTGCAGTGTTAACCACCTGTCCAGGGATATTGGCGACGTTCACAGCGCTTTGCGCCAAGCCTCGTCCGGCCTGCTCAAGGTTCTCTGCAAAAGTCGGCTCTGGCGCCGCCTGTACCCACGGTTGCGCCGCCTGCTGTGATAGCTGGGCCAGCTCCCCTTCACCGCCCGGCTGCGCGGCTGGCTGCGTCCACTGCGCGAAACGGGGATCTGTGACGTAGTTAACCGTCTCTGCTGGAATTTGCGTTTTCTCACCACGCATAAATTTCTGTACATTGCCGGGGCCCCAGTTATAGGCGGCCAGAGCGTCGGTGACGTTGCCGTGCGCATCAAGCATTTGTTTCAGATACCGGCCGGCGGCCTCAACCTGCAGCGCCGGGTTGCGTTTTAGCTCTTCAGGGTCGTAGCCCATACCGCGCGCCGTATCAGGCATCACCTGCCCCAAGCCGATGGCACCTTTCGGACTGATAGCCTTCGAGTTGCCGCTGCTCTCCTTGCTGATCACTGCACTGAGCAGTCCTGCAGGGAGCCCGAAACGCTGCTCAGCTGCAGAAACAATATCGCCACCGGTTTGCGGTGGCGACTGTTCGGCCTGCGGTTGCTGGTATTTGGTCCACGGCCCTTCAGAAGGCGAAGTGTCCGCCGGCGTGCTTTGATATTTCTCCCAAGGGCCTGCCATTAGTTCTTTCTCCAGCTGTTAGGATTACTCGGGTCACCGCCGATGAACGTATAACCGCCCTCAGTCTGCCCCGCGCGCGGCGCCGCAGCGGTGCTACCAGTCTGCCCAGCGTTGAACGTATCGATTTTCTGCTGGTACGTGTCGATCATTGGCTGCTGCTTCTGCAGATATGCTGTCTGGCGCTGGAGCACCTTTTGCCAGTTATCGATCGCGCCGCGCGCCGCATTAGGCGACATGTTTTGATTGATGGCCAGAAATGCCCGGGCGGCCGCCTGGCCTTCGGAGTCCGAAACCGGGCCGGTGCCTTTCATCCCAATAACACCCATCAAACGCGCCTGCCCCTGCATCTGCTCGATTTTAGACCACGCGTCGGCTGACTCCGTGCCGGGGATCCGCGAGTTGACTGTGCCGCCGAATCCGAACACACGGTCGAACACCTCGGGCTTTATGCTTTTCACTTGGTTGACCGTGTCGTACATGCTGGCCACGTTGTTAGCGTTGCTTTGATGTGCGCCGACGTAGTCCTGCATTTTCTGCACGGCCGCCTGCTGTGTAGCCTGGGATTTCGCGCTGTTCTCGCCCGCTTTCAGACTCAGTTCCAGCTGCTTGTTGGCATTATCCGCCTGGTTCTTCTGGGCGGTAAGGTTCAACTGCTGTTGGCCTTGGTTTAGCTGCCCCTGCTGATAGGCGGCCTGCTGCTGCAGGCGCTGCTGCCCCAGATTCAGGTTTGCCTGTGCGATCTGGCCTGTCTGCTGCAATTTGGCATTGTTCGCCTGAACATCATAATATTTATCCGGGCCGAGCGAAGCGATCCCCAAATGGTCCACAAACTGTCCGAATGCCGCCGGGTTTTGTTGGTACATCTGCGCCACATCGGAAGGGTTAACGCCGACGCGCGTCAGATCACTGGCGTTTTTCTGCAGCCACTGCCCCATTGCTTCGGGGCTTTGCGACGCCAGCCGCGCTGACGCCGCCAGACTGCCGACGGTATTACGCTGATCTTCATCGACGAAGCCCATACCGTTGCGAACGGCCTCGAACTGTTCGGGGTATTTTGCGACCAGCCCACGCATCGCGCCACGATCCCCAGACGCATACGCATTGGCATAATCCTGCTGGAACGCCTTCTGGCGCTGTTGCAGGTCTGTCTGCTTCCAGGTGTTAGCCAAAGAGCCAGCGGCGCCCGCCAATTGCACGCCGAGATTGTTCTCCCCAGCTCGCTCACGGTCGTTGTTATCGCGGATCAGACTCAGCGCGGTGTTTGCATCGCTGGCCTGCGGTGCGTTAGCATTATTTGTTCCGATACCGGCCAGCAAGCCGCCGGCATTACCTTGTTGCCACGTTGCCATGATCGCCCCTTAAAACAGTGAACCCAATGCGCCTATACCGCCGCCGATCGCAGCGCCCCACGGTCCACCAATTGCCATGCCCGCCGACGCGCCGGCCAAGCCGCCACCGAGGGCGTTCTGGAAGCCTGACGGCCGGTTAGCATTGGCAGCCGACAGCGCCGCTTGCTGCTGGAGCAGCTGCCCGGTGTTGTTCGCGTAGGATTGGCCTGCGTTGGCCTGCCCCTGTAGCGCTCCGAGGCCGATATTGGCAAGGTTCTGGTAGTTGTTCATCTGGCCTGTGAGCCAGTTCTGCCCCAGCATAGGGGCAATCGAAGCCAGCCCGTTTCCAGTGGCAGTGGAACCCAAGCCACCTGTTGCTTCAGCGGACGCCAATTGCTGGTAGCGGGCCTGATTCGACAGGTCTTTGAACTGGCCGGAGTTGTAGTATTCGTTCAGCGCTTGCTGCTGGCCGCCCAGCGATGAGAGATTTTGCAGTTGGCCGACATACTGCTGCGCCAGCGGCGTGAATGGCGCGAGGTTCTGCATGTTCGTTTGCCACATTTCGCGCTGCAGCGCAGTAGCCTCCCGATTAGCATCGGCCGCCGCGCCGGCGCCGTTATCGCCGCCTTTGCAGTACACTGCGCGATCACGGACTTTGTTCATGAGCTGGAAAATTAGCATTTTTGCATGTCCTCATACTGCGAACGAGTGAGCTGATACAGCGTGACGCCAACTGGCCGCCCTTCACTGAAATAGGCGTCTTTCAGGTGCCCCACGCGTGTGGCACCCAGCAGGCGGATGATCGCTCGACCGTATTTTGTTGAGTCCGGCACCATTGTGATGCTGTTCGTGAATGGCGAATTTGCCAGGAGCCAGCGGCAGAAAAGCCGGTGGCCGTCCAGCGCATACTTACCGCGAAAACCTGGGTCGTAGATGGCGTGGCACTCGACAACGCTTTGCCAGAACGTGCGCACCTCGTGCACCCCGACCAGCATCACCCCCTCATAAATGCCGAGGTAGACCGCATCGGGCTTGATGAAGTAGTGATCGCCATCGTCGACAATGTTGCCGGTGTTCGCCTGGTCGTTCAGAAACGCCTGCAACCGCACCGGGTTATCGATTAATTTAATTTCCATCAGTTAATCATCCCGTGAGTGCGCGCCATATCCTCCAGCGCTTTAATACGCTGGCACGCAGCTTTAAACGCGTCGGCCAAGGCCTGAACTTCAGCTTGCGAATAAGTGGCGCCGACGGTAAACGACTGGTCAGCATTAAACGCCCCTCTGTTCGCCGTACCGGTTGCGGCAGTCCAGCCGGTTTGGCGCGCGCCAAGTACTGGCAACCCCGCCACTTTGAACGACCCGCTGATGTTAACGTTGCCGCCAACCTGCAATTTATCCGTGGTAGGTGTTGCGACGTTGCCCACGAGGAACGAACCGCCGGTAGCCTGCACCGACTGGCTCGTTGAAACAGCCTTCGATACCGAGTTGGTTTCCAGAGTATTGATGTTGCTTTCAGCGGTATCCAGCCGGCTACCTTGGGCAGCCACTTCGTCCAGCAGATAATCGACATCCCCCTCGAGAGTCGTTATCCGCCCTTCGTGGTTCACGAGAGCCGCTTCGGCTGAAGTGATGCGCTCCTCGTGGTTGACAAGTTTGGCTTCGGCCGCATTCAACCGTATTTCGTGGTCAACGAGTTTTACTTCGGCCGCAGTGATGCGCGTCTCATGATTCGCCAGCACCAGATCCTGCTCGTCGTTTTTGATCTGTGCGTCCCATGCGCCCTGCCCGGCTTCGTTCGCTTTCCCGGCGACGTTGCCCAGATCGGTGCCTTGCTGAACGACATACAGCCGATAAGGCTGCGAGAAGATAGGTGGTAGCAGCGTTGCATCGATTCGCGTCATCTGTACCGTGACGGGTTTTGTGAGATTGTCATCAGCCACTATTCAATCCTCACCGAGCAGTCGCTCAGGGTTACCGGTGAGCGGGTGATCACGCGCACTTTAAAGCCTATGTTCTTTCGCACCCGTCCCATTCGGCGCCACAGTACGCGTTTGTCATAGGCAAACGGCGCATTGGCACCGATCATCTGTTCCCGGCCGTAGTTAGAGCCGTCGGCGGTTGAGGAAATAAACAACCGCTCTGCGTATTGCGAAACGCCTGTCGCCGCTTCGAGTTCGAAGTCGAATACGCGGGCGTTGTTGGCTTTGAACATGGGGGTGAACAGTAGGTGTTCGGTCTGTTTGTCGTACTGCGCCGAAGAATCGAACTGCAGAGCGCCGACAACCGGCTCCAGCTTGTCTCCGGTGGTGATCTGGTTGCCCTCGAACACGTAGTCGATCGCGCGATGCACATCGTCGAACAGTCCTGTTTTGAGGATGCACCACTGCGCGCCGTTCTGGCTGGCGGTCACGTCGTAGCACAACACGTGCCGCGGTAGATGGACGATAAGCAGCTCGTGGCCGTCAAAGCGAACAGTTTCAAGCACGCCGGTTGCCAGTTCTTCAGCCGTATAGCTGCGCAGCACTTTCTCCACAGTGGCTGTCGCGATCGTCGTAGGCTGCCCGCTGTTGATAAGATAAATCGACGGCGCCCCCGTTGACTGGTGGCTGATAAACGCGAAAGAATCCGCAAATTCGGTCTTGCAGTGCGTGCCGGCGATCCCCTTCTGCACCATCAGTGATGGCTGCGCAACGTAGATTGCAGACGCAGTGTCAGTGGCGCCCGTAAGCGAGAAATATTCAATGGTGCTGCTACCGAACATTACGACGAAATCGCGCCAGATACCGCAGCCGAGAATGCCGTCGGGTTGACTCTCGGCGCTGTAGAACGGACGGAACCGGTCGGGGTGCGATTCGTCCTCGAGATCGGTAACTCCGAAAGTCTGCGTCCCGTCTTTCACCCAAACGTAGCGACCGCGTGCGCGGCAAATATCGCGTACGCTGCCGATATCATATTGGGCGTAAGTTACGTCGCCGATTTGCGCGGGCCAATTTTGCAGGGTCTTGTTCGTTCCGTCGTAGCGATACAGCGTCATCGTTCCGTTAGCGGCCACCGCTTGGCTGGTCGCGCTGTGGGCCATGCTGACGCGCGCATTGCCAGGAACCTCGCCGCGCTCACCAGCGCCTTTGTACAGCTTGCCGCCCGCAACGCGATACACGATATTTTCAGCCTTATTGAACTGCACCCCGCGTGAGATGCCCGCCACGTCTGCTTTTTTCGCCACTCCAGGGAATGAGCGAAGATAACCGGCGGCATTCAGCACTTCTTTCGGCGTCGCCAGCATATTTACCGGCAGCAGGTCAACATAATCGGCGTTGTGGTAGTCCTTACCGAGACCTTTAGCCAGTGGAAGAGTCGGCATCGTCGTCTCCTTTGCGATGGAAATAGTGGTGGCCGTTGTAGGTCGGGATCCGGTTACCGGAGCCGATAGGCATTCGGTTGGGGTAGCCGGCTTCGCGATAGACTTTTTTCGCACGCTTCAGCGCAGAGGACTTGACAAGTAGCTCTTTGCCGTAGCGCGCGGTTGTCACTACTTTCGCCAGTGGCTCGATCTCATAATCGGGCGCGATGCGCAGCGCCAGGTTGTGATACACCGCGCTGAGATGCGCGGTTTTCAGTCCATGATCGTCGCCATCCATCGCCGGTTCGCCGTCGGCAGCAAACTGATAGCCGATATCAATACCCACCGCCGGATCCTCGCGCCACTCGGCCATCATCATTTCGAGGTCGTTCACGCCATCTTCAACAGATTGCGGTTCGACGTCGGTCAGCGTGGCGTTGGAGGCGATGCCGATTTTTCGCAGCGCGGCGAGCACCAGATCGCCTTTTGTGGTCAGGTTCATGGTCACCGCCTACCAGTGATTAAACGAATTCGTCTGCGTCTTCAGACGGGTTTTTACCTTTACGCTGCTTCTTAGCCGGCTCTGGCTCTGGCTCTGGCTCTGGCTCTGGCTCTGGCTCTGGCTCTGGCTCTGGCTCTGGCTCTGGCTCTGGCTCTGGCTCTGGCTCTGGCTCAAAAAGTTTTGACGGGTGATCCAGCCAGCCTTCCGCCAGGTGGGCTTCCAGTTCGTCGGCCTCGATCACTTTTACGTGGGCTTTTAAACCCCACACCAGCGTGTCACCGCCGCGTTTGTAGATCATCTGGGACATGGTCAATCCTCAACAAAGAAAAAGGGGCCGAAGCCCCTTTTCAGTTGGTTAAGCGGTCTGGTTGGCCAGGCCGACGCCGATCGCTTCCGGTCGTACCGCGCACGCGGCATACCACAGCGCGATACGGCACTTGCCGGTTAAGGTCGAAATATCACCCTGCGTCGCGAAGATCCCGTTCAGGCCGACGCCAGGGATGGCGAACGACTGGGTTTTCATGCCCGCGAACAGTTCGTGGTTAGCCGGGATCGGTTGTGATACCAGGCGAATGGAATCATCTGCCCAGAACACGTTCGTTTCCGCGGTTTTCACGTTCAGGATGTTCACCGCCATAGTATTGGCCAGCGAGGTGTTGACATTCGCATAGGCGCGTTCTTCAGGGGTCAACGCGGTATCGTCCAGCGCAATTGGCTTAGGCGCAATTGTCACGTTGGCGCCGTTCACCGCAACCACTGTGAAAGTGGCGTCGTGAGTAAGCACGTTTTTCGCCATCTGCGACAAATACTTAACGCCAGCAAAGCTGATCTTGTCACCGCGCTTCAAGCCAGTGCCTGCGCTCAAAGTGACGGTAGCTACGCGGTTATCGACGTTTTCCTTGTTGCCGTCGGCATCCAGGCGCCACGCTTCTGGTTTGAACTTCTGCGCTCCGGATACGGTCAACCCGGTCGCCGTAGATGCCGCCAGGGTTGGCAGTTTAGGAGAGCGCAACACGTCATCGAAACCAGCTACTTGCCGCTGAATGCTGCCATTTTTATAGGCATCTTCAGGGATGCGGCCGAAAATATCGCGGTTGATCAGGTCATGACCTGCACGCTTGTAGTCGCCGGGGTTGAAGAAGTAGGACAGACCCGCATCGCGATTGAGTTCACGAGCAAACATGATCTCTTCTGCATCCGCGACGAAATCCCAGCCACTACCGGTTGCAGTGCCGATCGGTTGCGGGTTGGTGACAACCAGCGAGCCCATATCAACTGCCTGCTGCGCAATCGCCTTTTCGACGTTGTTCGCCAGCTTTTTGGCTGATGCCTGGATGCGGCGGCGATAAGAGCGTTCATCACGCAGATCGTCGGCACGCAGTTGGAAAAAGTCGTTGTCCGGGTCGCCCATGTTGCACTTCACGGACAATTCCAGTACGCCAGTGGCTTTGTCGGTCAGGTCCCAACCGCTTTGGGTCGGTGCTTCCTGCTCAACTGGCAGCCAGAAGGTGTTGCCGGAGCGCTGCATAGATGGCGCCGCAGGGGCGTATTTGTTGGTCTTTTGCGCCATTGGCGTCAGGTTTTCTACGGTTTCGACAATCTCGTCTACCGCATAGGTGATCATTTGACCTTCGTTAAGAGCCATTATTTGAGTTCCTTAAGCTTTTGTTTGAGCATGCGGTAAGTCGCGGTGTCGCCTTTGTTGGCGGCAGCTTCCATTTGTTTCTGGAGCGAATCTCGGTTAGCAGCAGCGGCCTGGCCCTGCACAGGCTCGTCAACCGCCGGCGCGCCGGAGATTTGCTTACCGCGTGGTTTGAGAGTTAAACGATCTGACAGGCGAGTCAGCTCGATGATGGCCTGCGTTTGCGGCAGGCTCAGGATGTCGCGCGCCTTCTCTGGGTTTGCGCCCAGGTGGTAGAAAATCGCTGCGGATTTTTCGGGGAACAACGCCATGATCTCCGCATCGATGCCCGGAGCGAGCATCGAGCGGAAAGCGTCCTCTTTCGCCTGATAATCCGGCAGGTTGAGTTTTTCGGCCGCGTCGTAATGTTTACGGGCTGCATCCACATAAACGGCTGACTGCTGCGTGAACGCCTGAGTTTTCTTGCCCTGTTCGGCTACTGCATTACTGCGGGCGTCCTGCGCTTTCATCAGCCACTCGGTATTAGCGGCGTTGAAGGCGGCAAGCGCTCGGCTCTGGTCGTAATCGTATTTGGCAAGGCCGTCGTCGGACAGATATTGGTTGATATCCGGCTGCGCCGGCAGCTCAGGCGCCACGCGCAGGTTATCCGGCAGTTCGCCACGGCTCACCGCTTCCATCTGCTGCTCAAGCTCGCGTTGACGCTTGCGCTCGATGCGTTTGGCGGCGAAATGGGCGTTTGTCGCTGGATCCTGCTTAGGTTTGGTCTCATCGTCGTTCAGGACAATATCGAAGCCGCTCTCCTGGCCTTCGCTGCCGTTGGCATTATCGATCAGCTGGCCTTCAACAGGTGCCGCCTGCTGAGTGCTGGACAGGGTTTGGCCTTCAGTTGCCTGAATTTCGGTGGTGTCGGTCATGATTTAATCTCTCGCTATTGAGGAATCTCGGCTGCTCCGCCGGAGGGTTGATTTGCTTGCCGCAGCAGATTGGTTAAATCCATGCGGCGGGAATGGAGTTGGCCTTGCCCTTTGAGGACAAGCTCAGCGTCAGCGCGGGCACTGTCGCCCTGCTTCGTCTGGAAATCGCCGAGCAGTTTCAGCGCGGCGATCACATCGTTTTTCTTGGTGCTGTCGGCGGAAGCCAGGATCTCAACCACACGAGCGGCCGAGACCTGCGCCTCGGTCTGCGCTTTGAACGCATCGACCTGGATTTTAGCCTGGTCGTTCTGCGCTCTCTGCAGGTCTGCCTGCCCCTGCAGCAGCACACCCTGCGCCTGCACCATTGCGGCGTCCGGCTGGCCTTGTTGCTGTTGAGCCTGCATCACCGCCTGCTGTTCTTCTTCCGTCTCTGGCTGTTTAAGGCCCATCAGCACCAGCTGCTTATTTGCATACTCGCGCATGATCTCGACGCCCTTGCCATCCAGCAACGTGAAGTACTGCAGGAGCAGCATCTGGAACTCAGGCGTGCCCTGCGGCACTTTGCCGAGCAGGTCGAGGATCTCCGCCCGGTTCTGCGACTTCATGCTCTGGAACGACGGCCCAGTGTCGGTGTAGGTTTCATACCGGCCGCGAATGTCGTTAAGCGTGACCACCTCACCGGTCTGATAGTCCACAACCTGCGTCAGCAGCTGCACGTCCTTTTCGCTGCCGTCAGGGAGCGTCATCAGCACCGTGCGCGGCACGTCGTAGAGGTCATTGACCATCGCGGCGTAAACCTCACCATCGCGGCGCATCGCCGTCGCGAGGTTGTCCTGGAACACGTAGGTTTCCAGATCAGCGCGCATGTTCAACTGGTTGACCGTGTCAAAGGCCACGTTACCGCCGGCAGCCTCAGTGTCGACGCCGAGCGTCGCGACCTCTTTCACAGCGTTGGTCGCAGCCTCGAGCATATACGCGTTGGCCTGCGGCACCTCCGGGTTGTCCATGTAGCCGAGAGGCTGCGGCGGGATGTCGCCGCCGTTTTCATCGGTTCGGTTCAACAGGTAGTAAGGGAAATCATCCTGCCCGCTGTACATGTACTCGTACCCGGCGATCTGCTCCGGCCAGAAGAATGGTTTTTTCTTTGGAGTCCGCGCGACAATGTCCGCGTTGAACGACATGATCATGTTGCGCAGGCGCTGACCGTCTTTTGTCAGCCGGACGACGCCCTCGTAAACCTCTTTGTCGCCCGCAAACCCCCACTCCCCGTAAACAGGGATGATCGGCAGATGTTCACCGGCGATCAGCTCGCGGTCCTTCAAAATGCATGAGGAGGTGATCACGGTTTTATATACGCGGCGACGCTTCACCTTGCGTTCTGCAATCTTCCGCAGGCCGCGCTCGGCGAGGTCGTCGATCACATTCGCGATGTCGCGCTTGAAGTAGCTCACCGGTTCGCCTGTCAGCGGATCCTGATAGATGAACGCAGTTTCCTTCTTTTCCTCGACCTCGTAATACTCGCCGACGTAAACCACATCCTTAGTCAGCCACGGGAAAAGCCATGTCTGGTCAGGATTCTGGAAGTCGGGAATATCGTCGGGGTCGAAACCGTTCTCCTCGGCGTAGCTCTTCCAGCCGTCCATGCTCATAGCGTTGATAACCGTCACGTGCTTGGCGTCGCTCTTATCCATCTGCTTGGCGTTGCTGTCCCAGATGACGTGTGAGGACGCCTCGTGGATCGGCAGCCGGCGGATAATCTGGTTATTGCTGGTCGGGTCCTGATCTTCGTAATCGGTGACCAGGCGCCAGGCGCCGACGCCCGCCTCGATCTGTTCGCGCACGGCCACGTTAACGGCAATTTTTGCCGTGTTATGGCGCATGTCGGTGCGATACATGCCCATCAGCACGTCGGCCGCGTTCGGGTCGGCGCTGTCTTTAGGGCGGTAAAGCACATCGATCGGGTTCTGGCGCATTTCTGCAACCAGCTTGCGCACTACCGGGCGGACAACGTCGAATTGCCCGCGGTATTGCAGCGTTGTGTATTGGCTCAGCCAGTCATCCCACTGCGACACTCGCGAAAAATACAGGTCGTTGGTCGCTTCGGTTCTGGCTTCGTCGCTTGACATCCAATCCCGATCGAAGATCGTCAGGATGGTTTGCAGCCTGTCCTGCTGCTTGTCGTTGTCAGCCATCATCTACCTCGTGGGACGTTGGATCGGCCGAATTGGCGCTGGGATTTTTTTCTCTTTAGGTGTTCTGATATCGCGCATCATCCGCGCGAATCGGCGCATCATGTAGGCGTAACGCACAGCATCAATGACGTCGTCGTTTGTCTTCGAGATCTTGCCGTTCTCGTCCCTGTGGTAGAGCCGGAACTCTTCGAAGAAAGGCTCGCAGGTGTTGAATACCCGGAAGCGGCCTTCCAGCATGAGATCTCGAAGTTCAGTAAGGCCGGATTCGACAGAGTTACCGCCCTCGGCAAAGGTTGCGTGCTCCTTCAGCATCAGGAAACCTGCGTCGGCATACTGCGTTTTAAGCTGTGCCCCGCCGCCTTTTTCGTGCTGATGCCCGTCGTGCGGCCACGCCACAGGAATGCGTGCTGACCACGATTTAACGGCGCTCCAGGCTTCCGTCGCCGTCTTCTCGCTTTTCTTCCACACGCGTGCCAGATAGAAGACATCTTCGTCTTTGTCCCACCAGAGCTGCACATGCGCCTGCGGGTGATCCCAACCAAAGTCCTGCCCGTTGATGACGTAGAAGTGCCCTGGGCATTCAAACGGCTGGCACTTGATGGTTTCTTCAGGGATCTGGAATATTCGCCCGCTACCCATCGTCGGGATGCCCTTGGCTCGCGCTTCACGCTCGTGCTCCGGGTACGATTCGATGATCCGCTCGCGCTCGGCGTCGGTGTAGTGCTCGGCATCGTGAATGGTCATGGTGACCACTTTCTGCGCCTTGCTCGGGTTCTTGATGAATTTCTCAACAACCTGCGACATACCCATCAGCGGGGTGAATGTCAGCAGCGAGAACTGCCCGTATTTGTTGGTACGGGTCAGGCCTTCGGAATAAATCGCATACGGCGGTTCTTCGTCGAACCAGACGCCGTGCACCGTGTCACCTTGCCAGCGCTGGCGCCCTTGCGAGTACGGTTTGAAGTAGCAGATGGACATGCCATCTTCGACGCCGTTCGGCGCGTGGTGGCGTACCAGCAGGTGATCGACCAGGTTCGGGTAGAACGGCGATTTTTTCCAGCTGATGATGTCTTCTTTCGGGAGCAGGCCATAGCCTGGCTCGTCGTTCTCTTCAATTCGGCCGCAGAGAATGCGCTGGGTGGTTTTGGTGACGGTTTCGTTGGTCTCGCCACCTACCCAGAACACCACCGGCTCGTTGAACCGGCGGCCTTGCCAGCTGCCGGCATAGGCGCCGTCCTTGGGGTAGCCCGTACTACCCGGATATCGTCCGGTGAGATGGAACGACACCTCGGCGCCACCGGTGAAGGATTTGCCCAACTGGTTGCCGGCCATGAAACAGCGCTCGGTGTAGTCGCCGCCAGCGTCCAGAAACTCGCGCTGCTTAGTGTATGGGCTGTACTCGTAGAGCAGATGCGTGCGGCGATACTCGTCTTCCTCTTCCAACAATGCGAGCAGTTCGGCCTGCTCCTCGTCGGTCAGGTCGTCGATGTCAATCGCTGCGTCTACCACGGCTTAGCAACTCCTTAATGCGGGACTGGCGTACCTCGCGATTAGCCGGCGGGGTAACGTCCTCAGTCTCGATCTTGTCTTTGAAGGCCTGCACGCTGATATGTTTGCCGATCAGCTCAAGGTTGCGCACTTTGTCAGGCCACTTGATTTTCTTCAGTAAACCTACCATTTCACGGTCTTCACCGCGGCCCTCGAACATTTCGGCCAGGTCGAAGCCGCTGAGATAGCGGCGCCAGGCTGCCGGCCAGTCCACGATCGGCTTGATGCTGCCGTCGTTGTTGAAGATGTCCGCCGCGTCCATCTGGTCGATCTCCACCAGGCGCAGCAGCACGTAATTGGCATCGATGCCCAGCTGCGAAATGCGTTCGCGCTTCAGCTCGTCGATGCGTGCGAGGACTTCTGGCTCTTTCAGCAGGCGCGGACCGATATTGCAGGCCGAACGGGCGCTATACCCTGCCCGCTCAGCCGCCGGTGCTGCTTTCAGATCGATGATGTATTCGCGGCAAAAAAGCTCTTTTTTTGGGTTGAGTCTTTTTGCCATGATTCCTTCCTATGGTTAGGGGTCCGCCAGGCACACGTTGCGGATGTAGTCCTGCAGGCCTGCTATTTGGCTGCGGGCGGTTTCGATTCGCTCTCGGAGGCGGAAATAATCCCGCTCAGCGGCGTCAGTAAGTCGGGGGCCGGTTGCATTAGCCACGCCGGCGGCGCCGGTGGTTGGGCACGTGGCGGCGAGCTGCAGCTTGCGAGCGCCAGCGTCAACAGCGCGCCGCAGAGCATCGATTTGATTCTTGGCATCGTTCAGTTCCTGGGTGCGGTGTTCGTCGATGGCAGCCACTGCGCGCTGTGTGCCGTTCTGCCAGTCGAGCTGACTGGCCAGCTGGCTGTTGGCCGTTTGCAATTTGTCGCGCTCGTGGCGCAGCGCCTGATTGCTATACGCGAAATACGCCAGCAGGCTGAGCACCACGGCCACGATAGCGGCCTGCCAATGCGGTAGCGGCCATTTCATGCGAGCACCGCAATAGCGCGGTTGTAGCGCGCTGTGCGCTGGTCGAGAGCATGCAGCGCTGGGTTGATGCGCCGGGTGGCTTCGCGGACATCGGCCGCCACCTGGTTGATATTGCGCGATTGCCAATACCAGCCCGCCGAGCGAGCGGCGTTCACATCGACCGTCAGCAGATCGGGATTGGCGACCAAGTCAAGGCCCAGCGCTTTGCCGCATGCTTTGTGGTTGTCAAGGAAGGTGACCTGGATCAGGCCGTGGCCGCGGAATTTCCAGCCGTCTCCCGGTAGCTTGTTGCCGTAGCGCCCCTGGTAAACCAGGTTGGCGATCGCCTCCTGCCGCGCCGGGTGATCTGCTGTACGGCCGAGCATCGCGGCCTGGTCATGGCTGATGCGGTTACCGAACGTTGTCAGCAGCGCCGCCGGCGTGTAGTTGAACGACTCGGCCAGACGGGTGAAGCCCTGCGACTCGTGACCGGTCTGGGCAATGAACATCGCCTGCTGCACCGGTGTTGTGATGCCGAACTCAGCCATAGCGGCGGTGATCGGCTTGAACCAGCGCGCTGCCAGTTCGGCGCTAATACCAGCCGCCTGTTGGAATTGGTCTTGTGTCATGGTGATTACGCCTGCGGTTTGCTGTTGTCGTCGCTGACGCCGAAGCGCTGGTTCAGCACGCGGATCAGAACGCCGCGCACCTTCTCAACGCCGATGAAGCCAATGGCGCCGCCCAGGGCGATAGTCGCCGCCGGAGGTAAGCCGATAAGCCCCATGCATGACGCCGCTGTCAAAGTCAGCGCGCCGCAGAGCGCGCCTTCAAGCAGCATCTGGCGCCAGCCGCCGCCAGTATAGGCAACGCGCAGAATGGTGATCGTGATCGACATAAGCACACCCCCGATAGGCGTTTCTCCGCGCCACCAGGACTGCAGCAGCTCGATCCAGTCGGGCCAGCTGTGAGGGTTGTTCATTTTCATGCCCCTCCCCCTGCCGGCGCGCGGCCAGCTCGGCGGGTTCCAGAAACGAAAAAGCCCCGGCGGGTAGCCAGGGCTGTGAATGGGTTGGCGGCAAGTAACGGAATCGAACCGTCAAGCGTGAGCCCCAATTTGCACACGCCACGCCTTGTGAACCTGCCAATATTTTCAATGCGGAGCGCCATCCACCAAGGCGCCGACACCAACCCCTACGTTGCTTCGGGACACGAAGTTATTCGGATGGCGCTCGGCATTGAAAATTATCGATTTCGGGGCCTATTTAACATAATGAACCTTACGCGCACCGCCGTAACAGCACTCACCGCGCGTTCGTGGCGAGCTGCGTGTTTTGTGCAATCTTCCGGGCAATACGGCGGAAAACGGACTGCATAAATCGTGCATAAAACAGGGTGCATTTTGCATAGCCGACTTTATGGCTGAAACGGCTATTTTGAGAGGTTTTCTGGTTTTGGGCGCCAGAAACGACAAGGCCCCGCCGAAGCGAGGCCGTGTTTCACGAGGTCGGTGTGCATATACAACTCTTGCACGTTATCTGTATAGCATAGGATTCTGGGCGCCCGCAAGTATTTTTGTTTCAACCACTTCCGGATCCATATCCAGCGGCAGGTCGAGCATCGCCAGGCACCCTTCTACAAAGTCCTCTGCGGCCTGCAGGCGCTGCCGCACGAACAACCGGGATGCGCCAGTAGCGTCGGCAATGTCGCGCTGCGGCATGCGGGCTATGTAGCGCAGGCCGAGCATCAAAATCTCATCCTCCTGGCGCACGGTCTTCAACTTGGCGATGCAGCCGTCGATCATCAGTCCGTCGTCATCGCTGCACGATTTGCCGCCCCCTGCCATCGGAAGGCGCGCTGGCGTGACGGACATCGACGGCCAGTCCACCGACGTGCATTTTTCCTCGCTGATTGCCCAGCGGCCCCACCGCTCTAGAACTTCTTGCATATTTCTGCGCATTCGTTGTGACCTCATCAAACTTAATCTTTTTTGCAACTTCGCCCGCCGCGCTGTGCCGGTTGTTGTGGCACGCGCCGCGAACCGCTATTTGTTCGTTGTAACTTGCGAAAAATTACAAATTCTCCCCTGCTACCACCTGCTACCGCCGCTACCGCTCTTTTTGATCCTTATCCTGAAAACGCCTTATATATATAAATGGGGTTTCTAGTAGAAAGGTGGTAGCGGTGGTAGCGGTGGTAGCGCTCTTTTAAAAACATAATGTTACGTGTGCTACCACCTACAAAATCAGGCGGTAGCAGGTGGTTCCGCCCTCACCCATAGCTTGCAGTTTTTGCCTTCCACTCGCCGTACCGCACGTTTGTAGCCGCAATTTTGCAAAACATTACTTATTCGCATTTCTTCACGTTTCCCAATGCTGCGCGGGTCCAGCCCGATGGCGTCCCGCAAAACGTCAGCAGCGCGTAAAAAATCGCGTGTTCGTGGTACTTCGTCGGTCAGGCTGTCGGGAGCATCGAGCCAGTTCTCGACGATTTCGAGCCACGCGTCCTTAATCGTGTGCTGCTCATGTTCCCCTGCCGCCAGCACCTCGGCCTCGTGGAACTGGACACCGCCGAGGCGTTTAAACGTCTCCCGCGCCTCTGCCCAAAGCTGCAGGACGTCTGTTTTAAGCTGCTCGACCAGCACCCTGCCGACGCGCAGCGGCAGCCACCGGCGGTTACCGGTGTCGTCCGCGAGGAACTCGTCCTGGTTTGTGGTGCCGATGAACACCAGCCGGCGCGGGAACTGCGTGGCGAACTCCCGGTATTTGGGGATCCAGTTCTCGTGCGTGCGGGTGATAAAGGCCTTGATGGATTCCAGCTCTTTGGTGTGCAGGCCTCGCAGCTCGCCAATCTCCGCCACCAGACGCCCGCGCATCTTGCGCGCCAGGTCGTCGTCTTTTTCGGCAAAAGATATTTCAGTGAAGAACGACGGATCCGGCGACAGCGCCGCCACGCCGGTGGACTTCCCGCAGCCCTGCGGACCGACGAGGATCGGCACCATGTCTGCCTTGCAGCCGGGCGCCAGTACACGGCCGGCGAGCGCCGTCCACGTATAGAGCGACACCGCTCGGCAGTATGCCGATGGCTCAACGCCAAAATAGTGCTGGAAGAAACTGTCGATGCGCGGCACGCCGTCCCATTTGAGCGACTCGAGCCAGGTCATGGCGCTGTCGAACGGCTGTTCGTCGGCCGCCAGCATGACAACGTCGCGGATCAGCTCCTTGCCCACCGCCTCGAAGCTGCGGCGCTCCAGGGTGATGCGTAGGCGCGAATAGTCGGCGTCGGCGAATGGCTGCCACTGGTCGCTGTTCTCGGGCGCGAACATGATTTCGTCGCGGAACTGGTCAAAGCGGATCTGCACGCCGCAGAAGTCCGGGCGCATCACCGCCTTGGCGACGTTGTCGATGGTGGCCTTGATCTGCCCCGTCTTCTCGTTGCGAATGAACGCCGGCAGCGGCGGCTTTTCCGTCGGCGCGACGGGTATCACGTCGAAATCGTTGTCGCGGATGCCGATCGCGTTGAGGAAGTCTCCGTCGTTGCGGTGCGCACAGCTGGCGTGCAGGCAGCGGAAATGCCCCTGCTCAAACCCGCCGGTGCCCGCAGGGAAATACGCGGTAGCGGTGTTGTCGGCGCTCTCGGTGCTGTGGCCGTCCTCGAATGGGCAGCGAATATAACGCTCACCGCCGGCGCCCCAGTCGAGTGTCCAGTCGTTCGCATCGAGGTAGTCGGCCGTCTCGTCCGTGGCGCCAGCGTCGCGCGCGCTGCGGTCGCGCAGCCGCCCTTCTTTCTCGACGACGGTCTCACCAACGCCGAACACGGTCTCCAGCATGCACCACACGGCTTCGAAGTCGTCGGCGCCCAGCACGGGGACCTCGTCTGGCAGGCCGCCGTCCCACTCGTAGCGGGCGCCGCTCGGGTGCGTGCCCAGCGCAACGAACTGCTGGCCGGTGGCCAGGAACTCGACATTGCCGGCTTCGGTGCGCAGGATGCGTTTCGACATCTGGCCTTCGAGCTGGAACGCCAGCAAGAATTTCGGGCTGTTGGCGCGCATGCGTTTGGGCAGCGGGCCGATCATGGTGGTGACCGCGCTGAGAATGGCGTCGGCAACAACCGGGTCGGACACGTCCACATCCAGCGCGCGGACGGTGCGTGTCTGCAGCAGGATGCCGTAATCGGGTTGCTTCGCCCAGCGGCCGACGTCGTCATCGGTGCTGGTGCGCGCGGTCCAGTCCTTCAGGCCGGCAACCATGCCCTGCCCGTTGTAATGGCTCGGCGTCTTGCCGGTGGTCTTGAGCTTGCTGGTCGGCGAGATCGGCGCATCAGGGCGCGACACAACCGGCAGCAGATCGGGGGTCAGCCCCAGCACGAACGAAAAGTGGAACCAATCATCCGGCGCGGCGCCCCATATTTGTTGTTTTGGCATGGGTTACGCCTTATCGTTATCTACTTGTTTCGCGTGAAAATCTTCAAGTGCCCGAATAGTAGACATTCTCGGGTCTTTATGCTTACCGGATAGCAAACGGGACAGGATACTTTGCCGCACGCCAGTATGTTCTTGAATCTGCATTTGGGTGAAACCTGCGTCGACCAGGGATTTCACGATTTCTTGGGGTGTTTTATGTGCCATGTTGAGGCTCCTCTTTGATTGCTTAACTATACGAAACCGTATAAATAAAGCAATACGAAATCGTTAAATTGGATCTGTTAAAATATCCGTTAGCGTATAGTTGGCGCGAATTTTATACATAAGGCGCGATACCAATGAATAACGAAACTGATATTTTAGAAAGGAACATCAAGCACTTAATGGATAAGGCGGGGATATCCAACACCACCGAATTGTCTAGACGTTTGCGGATGAACCAGCCGACCCTGCATAGACTGCTGTCAGGTGAAGTTAAAGACCCGAAATACGGAGTCCTAAAACAGATAGCTGATTTCTTTAAGATCGAGGTAAAGGACCTGGTCGAAACCGATATGCCAGCAGGGGGCGAATACTCCACCACTGGCACCATAGAATTAGCGTTCGCAAAGGTACCTGTCGTAGGGGGTGCACAGCTAGGTGAAGGTGTTGTGTGGGCCGACCTACAATACCCTGTAGGCCAGGGAGATGGTTTTCTACGCTGGCCTACCAAGGACCCGAACGCCTATGCATTGCGCTGCGCCGGCGACTCAATGACCCCCCGCATAAAAGAAGGCGAGTTCGTAGTAGTCGAGCCTAACCATAGCTACAGCCCGGGGGATGAAGTGTTGTTGGTGACAGACCAAGAGGAGGCAATGGTAAAAACGTTCCTTTATACCAGAGATGGCTACGTGCACCTGTCCTCGATCAATGAAGCACATCCCCCGATAAAACTTGAAGTGCCTAAAATTGCTAAAATTCACTATGTTGCAGGTGTCGCAAAATCTGCTCTGTGGTGCCAAGAATAAAACCTCTCCAAATCAATACCGTATAGCAAGCCGCCTCTATGGCGGCTTTTTTATTTGCAAATAAATACAAAAACGGATTGCAAGGTCATCCGTTAATGTATATAAATACGTAAACGCATAAACATAGCGTTTACCAGATAGTCGAACGGCGCGACTTTAAACCATGCGTCGGAACCGCGGCGGGGCAAGGAGCCGGCAATGCGGGGCAAAGTGAACTTATCAACAAAGGAGATCAAGCCAATGAAGCAGTAAATCGGTTCATGGCCTACAGGTCAGCCACGCGACGACGGTGTTACAGGTCGGGTTCCCACGGCGACGCAGTGAGGGAAAGGAGGCGTAAAGCATCACTAAGTAACCGGTTAGCGCCCGGCGAACGCACAAGCAGCTTAAAACGACGAGTGGATTTACCCTGCCGCTGCCAGTGTGGGGCGGTAGGCATAAAACCACTACAGCAGAGGGTTACACGATGACGCTTGAATTCACAGTTTTGGCTGGAAAGCCAGATGACGACGATGGCCGCTACTGCGAGAACATCAAGTATTGCAACAGCGCCGAAAGCTTCGAGGCGGCGCAGAAAATTATCTCGGATAACAAGCTGTACACGTATCCGATTTGCCGCATCGAAGTGACTGGATTTTCCAGCTAACACCCACCGCGCCCTACGGGGCGCACCAACAGGACCACCACACCATGAAATCCCTACATTTCATCCATTCAGGCGTCAGCGGCTGCGCCGAAGTGTCTGGCGCCACCGTATTTGTGCGCTACGCCGGCGCCGGTTTCCACCTGTCGGCCGCCAAAGATGGCCTGCGCAAGAAGATCATGGCCGAGCTGGCAAAAGCTGGCCTGCTGCCGAAAACAATCCGATCGTGAGGTTATACGATGCAAATAACGATTAAAGCTGCCCATTTTTTAGCGGCATTCAAAACAATGGCAGTAAAGGATGTTCGCTATTACCTGAATGGCATGTTCTTCGATGCGAAAGATAAAAAACTGGTCGCAACAGATGGCCACCGAATGTTTGTTGGCGAGCACTCCGGGGTAAAGGACAGCGTGATCGTGTCGTTCAAAGGCAAGCCCCCTGCTCGATTTGATTTCGCGGAGATCGATACGGATGCCGGACACACCCTTTGTTACCTCAAAGGCGACATTGTTGGCTTATTGCCCTGCAATATCGTCGACGGGCGCTACCCTGATTGGCGACGCGTCGCGGAGGGATTCAAGACCGCGAAAATCGACTCTGTCGGCTTTAACGCAGATTATGTCAAAGACGCGCTTACCCTTGCGAAACTGTTCAACACGCATAAAGCCTGCAAATTTGAATTCCAAGGTGTAACAGGCGCAACGCGCATCACGTATAGCGAAAGCGCCTACCTAATGTTAATGCCCGCCCGGGTGTAACCCCTGAATCATCCATTGCTGTGAGAAGCATTTGCCCCGCGCGCGCCGGGGCTTTTTTCTTTTCAGACCCCAACTGGAGGCACCATGCCGAACCTTAAGCGCTATGAAGTCGAATACGACTGGAAAGGCTCTCTGATCGTTGAAATCAACCACGATGTAATGACGGACGAAAAACTGCATGAAATTAACGGCTTTTGGTCCAACAACGCCTACCGAATCACGAAGCAGGGCAGCGTTTTAAACGCAGTGCTGGCCATGCTCGCCCAAACGGCATTCCTGATCCAAATCAGCAACGACTACAACACCTACGGCGTGGTCAGCGCATTCTCATGGGAGAACGGCGAGGGGCAAGAAGGCTGGCCCCCTATGGACGGCTCCGAAGGTATCAAGATCATCGACTGCCAAATCGACTTATTCGATACCGACGACATGACCATAACAGCCGCTAAATAGCGGCTTTTTTTCTATCTGAAAGCCGATCGTCGCCGGTCGGTTCCCTGATAGCAAAAGGAGCCTACCCCATGAATTCCTTGAAACAGATGCAACACCGTCACCGTGTGACTGGTGCGGATTTTCACACCCCGAAAACAGGCGGCCTGCGCTTTCTGGCGGCGCTGCTCTTAATGACAACTTTCCTTCTCCTTGTAGCGAGGTAACCCATGAGCCTGGAATCAAATCTCGAGTTAAACAACAAGCTGGTCGCCGAACAGAACGGCCTGCTAACCAAACTGCTGGCGGCGCTGGCCGGCGGCAAAACCTTCACCGCGGATACGCCGCACCAGCCAAAAGCCGAAACGCCTGTCGATAAGAAAGACAGCGCAGGGCCGTTCTACCTGCGACGCACCGCCGACGGCGCGTTGAATCAGGTCGGCACCGAGTCGGCACGCGACAGCATGCTCTCCGATGGTTATGTCGAAATCGGCAAAGCGCAGTTCCAGCAGCTGAAGGAAGAAGCCGAAAAAACACAGGTCAAGCCGGTTACCCTGGAAGATCAGCCGCTGCCGGTCGCTGTGGCGCTGGCCGTTATCTATGGCGCTAAACCCGCCGTTTCGCTGACACCTGAAATGATGGCCCATGCCATCAACATCACCGAAACCACCAACGGCGACGAACGTGACGCGCAGATCGACGCGCTGACGATGGCGCTGAAAGGCGTTGACCGCGCGACCAAACTGCACGGCGCCGGCGTGTTCGACCTCGCCCTGCAGATGGTTGAGCATTGGGACGCGCTGCCGGGCATCACCGAGCGCCGCGCCTACGCCGACCTGCTGCTGGATACCCCGAAAGAGAAGCGCGCCGACGTGAAGCCTGCCAAGCCGAAGGCATCGGCCAAAGGCAAAAACACCGGTACGGTAACCGCTACCGCCGGGGGCGAAGCGCCGGACGCTGCCGCGCTGCTGGATAAAGGCAAACAGCTAATCATCCAGAAAATTGCACCGAAGGCACCGGCGGACCTGCGCAAAACGCTGGATCTGTTCGGCTTGAAGAAACTCACCGACTGCCCGGAAGAAAAACTGCCAGACGTTGTTGCGGCGCTGGAGCAGCTGGCCGAATCCCTGGAGGCGTGATCCATGCCTGAGCAACATGCACGACTCAGCCCCTCAGGGGCTGAAAAATGGATGAACTGCGCCGGCAGCCTGGCGATGGAAGCCGGGCTGGTTGACGAGGGTTCCGAGTTCGCGCTGGAGGGCACCGCGGCGCACGCGCTGGCGGAGATCGTCCTGCGCAACCGGCTGGACCCGACGCTGGTAGGCATTGAGCTGCAGGGCGGCCAGAACGCCACCGACTACATCGGTACCTATCCGCTCGCAAAAGGTGAAGGCAGCGCCGGGCCGCAGGTCACTGACGACATGGCCGAGTTCGTACAGCGGTATGTCGATACGGTATGGGCACTGGCCGACGGCAATAGTCTGCTGGTTGAGCAGCGCGTCGATTTCTCCGAGGTGGTCGGCGTACCGGAGCAATTCGGGACCGCCGATGCCGTCATTATCACCCCTACCGAGCTGCAGGTGCACGATCTGAAGTTCGGCCGCGGCGTGAAGGTGGATGCGGTGAACAACAAGCAGCTGCAGCTATACGCTCTCGGCGCGCTGGAGCAGTTCGGAATGCTGCAGGACTTTGAAACCGTCCGCATGTTCATTCACCAGCCGCGGATCGGAAACGAATCAGAATGGGCGATCAGCGTCGAGGAACTGCGCGCGTTTGGCGAACAGGCGCGCGAGGCCGCCGCCGCTGCCATCGTCACGGCGAACATTGCCGAGTGCGAAGGCATCGACACGTTGCCGGCCGACGTATTCAACCCGGGCGAAAAACAATGCCGCTGGTGCAAAGCGGCCGGCGGCCGGTGCAAAGCCGAAGCGCAGCATCATCTCGACACGATGGCGGGCGACTTCGTAGACCTCACGCAGCCGCTGGCGCCGCAGCTGGCTACCGCCGGGCAGCGCGTCGCGGTGCTGACACCAGAAGAACTGGCCGCGCTCTACCAAAACGTGGACGCGATCGAAGGCTTCTGCAAAGGTCTGCGCGGGCGCGTCAACAGCGAACTTGCCGCCGGGCGCGCGGTGCCGGGGTTCAAATTGGTGGAAGGCAAGCAAGGTAACCGCGCCTGGAGTGATGAAGAGGCCGCACGCGCATTGCTGAAAGACACCTTCCGCTACAAGAACGAGGAAGTGTTCGACTTCAAGCTGATCAGCCCAACCAAGGCCGAGAAGCTGATCAAGAAGGAGAAGCCACGCCGCTGGACGAAAGTTGAAGCCCTGATCACCCGCGCCGATGGCAAGCCCGCCGTCGCCCCCGAATCCGATCCGCGCCCTGCGCTGGTCATTAATCACGAAAACGACTTTGAAAACGTGGACGCCGTAGAGGCAGCCGCGGAATTTATCTGAGGAGATCACCCTATGAAAGTGAAATTGAACAACGTCCGCCTGGCCTTCCCTGCTCTGTTCGAACCAAAAGCCGTTAATGGTGAAGGTGAACCGCGCTTCTCCGCCGCATTCATCTTCGACCCTAAACACCCTGCGGTGGCCGAGATCGAGAAGGCAATCGAAGCCGTGGCGAAGGAAAAATGGGGTGCTAAGGCCGACGGCGTGCTGAAAACGTTGCGCTCTACCCTGAAAGTCTGCCTGCACGACGGAGACGAAAAAGCCGAATACGAAGGCTATCCGGGCAACAAGTTCGTCTCAGCCTCCAACAAAGCGCGGCCGCGCGTGGTAGACCGCGACAACTCCATCCTGGTGCAGGCCGACGGCCGCCCTTACGCCGGCTGCTATGTCAACGCAGTGATCGACATCTGGGCGCAGGACAACAACTTCGGCAAACGCATCAACGCCTCCTTGGGCGGTGTGCAGTTCCTGCGTGACGGCGACGCCTTCGCGGGCGGAGGTGTAGCCGGCGAAGACGACTTCGACAACATCGAGGAAGGCACCGACGCGGGCGAGTTCGTTTAACCCTTCACTCCCCCGGCCGCGCGCCGGGGGCGGAGTTCTCCCGAATGCGAATTTATCTATCGGTATTGCTGATCGTGGCAATGGCCGCGGCCGTCTACGGCTTCGTCGTGCCGTCGCTGATTTCGGCGCGTTTCTCTTTTGCGGTGCTGCTCGGTTTCGCGATCGGCGCCCTGTTCCCCGCTGTGGTCGCCTTTGTGGCCTACCGGCTTTTGTACCTCCCCATCACAAGGAAATTTAAGCGATGAAGAAAATCATTATGGCTGCTGCGCTGGCACTGTCCGCCCTGGCTCTCACTGGCTGCGAGCGCGCCACTGTGCCGGCCGGCTATGTCGGCGTGAAAGTGGACCTGTACGGCGACACCAAAGGCGTACAGCAGCAGGAAGTGGGCGTCGGTAAATACTGGCTGACCTGGAACGAGGAAATTTACCAGTTCCCGACCTTCAACCAGCTGCATGTCTACGATCAGCCGTTCAACTTCCAGACCAAAGACTCGATGAGCGTGTCGGCAAAAGTCGGCGTCGAGTACTACGTTGACCAGAGCAAGGTCTCGAAGGTGTTCCAGACCTACCGCAAGGGGGTTGAGGAGATCACCAGCGTTAACATCCGGCAGAACATCGCCGACGCGCTGATCAAAGACTCCGGCACGATGGACATCGGCACCCTGGCAGGCGAAGGCCGCACGCAGCTGCTGGATAACGTGACCAAGGCCGTTAAGGCCAAGCTCGACCCGATCGGCATCATCATCGTGAAGCTGAGCTGGACCGACGATCTGAAGTATCCGCAGCAGGTTACCGACTCCATCAACGCCAAGATCGAGGCCACACAGAAAACGCTGCTGCGCGAGAACGAGATCGCCCAGACCAAAGCCGAAGCGCAGAAAACCATTGAGGCGGCGCGCGGTGAAGCGGAATCCAACGTGTTGCGCGCCGAGGCGCTTCGCAAAAACCCTGAAGTGCTGCAGCTGGAAGCAATCGGCAAGTGGAACGGCGAACTGCCGCAGTACATGACCAGCGGCGCCAGCGCGCCATTCATCCAGGTTAAATAAGCCCCCAACCCGGCCCCGCGCCGGGTGTTTTGGAGAGCGGGCGATCGCCTGCTGCCCAAAGCATCGTACAGGGGAAAATTATGAGCGAGATTTGGAAGCCCGTTAAGGGTTACGAAGAGCGCTACGAGGTTAGCGATCTTGGCCGAGTACGCAGCATAGCTTTCATGCAACGCTATTTACTCCGCACTGGCGTTGAAGCTTTTCGCCAAACAAAGCCAAAAATCATAGCGCAGCAGACCACCAACAGCGGCTATGCACTGGTCCATCTGCATCTGAACGGGCACCGCGAAGCCAAAACAGTGCACAGTCTTGTGGCGAAAGCCTTTCTGAAAGGTGCCAGCGAAACAGTTAACCACATTAACGGGAATAAGCTGGATAACCGTTTGATAAACCTGGAATGGGCCACCTATCAGGAAAATCATCAGCATGCTGTCGCTACAGGATTGAACCGACAGGCGATACAGGTATTACACCCAGTCACAGGTGAGATTTACCCATCAATTAGCCAAGCGGCGAAAGCCAGTGGCGTAAACCATAGGACGGCGGCAACATGGAAACGACTTTAGAACCGCTGTTCGCGGACTTGGAAACCTTCAGCCCGACGCCGATCAACTGTGGCACGCATCGCTACGCCGAAAACGCCGAGGTCATGCTATTCGCCTGGGCGATCGGCGATGGCCCGATCAACGTGTGGGACCTGACCACCGGTGCCCTTATGCCGGCTGCCCTTCGCGAAGCGTTGGACGACCCTCGAGTCATGACGGTATGGCACAACGGCGGCATGTTCGACACCGTTGTGCTGCAACATGCTATGGGGGTCGACATCCCGCTGGAGCGTCAGCACGATACGTTGGTGCAGGCGCTGGCGCACGGGCTCCCCGGTTCGCTCGGCCAACTGTGCGAAATATTCAACGTGCCGACCGACCAGTCCAAAGATAAAGCCGGTAAACAGTTGATTCAGCTCTTCTGCAAGGAGCGCCCGAAGAACAGCAAGCTCAGGCGCGCAACGCGAGATACGCACCCGGCAGAGTGGCAGCGCTTTGTCGAGTACGCCGGTTCAGATATTGCCGCAATGCGCTTACTTTACAAACAAATGCCGCGCTGGAATCTCAACGCCTTTGAAACTGCGCTATGGCGCCTGGATCAGCGCATCAACCGCCGCGGTATGTGCATGGATATGGTGCTGGCTGAAAACGCACTGGCGGCAGTGGACGCTGAGCAGATGCGTTTGGCTGAGCTGACGCAGGAAATGACCGACGGCGAAGTACAGGCGGCCACGCAGCGCGACGCCATGCTGCGCCATATTGCAGAGGCGTTCGGCATATTTCTACCGGATATGCAGAAAAGCACGCTCGAACGCCGTATTAACGACCCCGATCTGCCCGTGGCGCTGCGCGAGTTGCTCGCGGTTCGTCTGGCATCATGCACGTCCAGCACCAGCAAATATAAAGCCCTGCTCAAATCCGTCAGCAGCGACGGTCGTCTACGTGGCACGAAACAGTTCTGTGGCGCCAGCCGGACCGGGCGCTGGGCCGGTCGGCTTTTTCAGCCGGACAACCTCCCGCGCCCGACGATGAAGCAGGAACAAATCGATCAGGGCATCGAAGCACTGAAACTCGGTGTTGCCGATCTGGTGTTCGACAACATCATGGAACTGACCAGCTCAGCGTTGCGCGGCTGCATCATGGCGCCGCCGGGTAAAAAGCTGGTCGTCAGCGACCTGTCGAACATCGAGGGCCGGTTCCTGGCCTGGCTGGCCGGTGAGGAATGGAAGCTGCAGGCGTTCCGCGATTACGACAACGTTATCGGCACCGACGAGAACGGCGAGCCAATACGCGCCGGCCACGACCTCTACAAACTAGCCTACGCCCGCGCGTTCAATATGACACCCGAGGACGTCGATAAGGCAATGCGTCAGATCGGCAAGGTGATGGAACTGGGGCTAGGATTCGGCGGCGGCGTGGCGGCATTCGTGACGTTCGCGCTGGTCTACGGGCTTGACCTCGAAGACCTGGCCGATGCCGCGCTGCCGAACATCCCGATCGCCATCCAGCGAGAGGCGCAAAGTTGGTGGCAGGCGTCGGTTAAGCAGAAAAAAACCTACGGTCTGTCTGAGCGCGTGTTCATAACCTGCGACTCACTGAAGCGCCTGTGGCGCAACGCACACCCTGAAACGGTCAGCCTGTGGTCAGAACTCGAGAACGCCGTGCGCCGTGCCATAGCGCAGCCTGGTAAGCAGTTCAACTGCCGGCGGTTGAAGGTGCGCAAAGACGGCTCATGGCTTCGCATCGCGCTCCCCTCCGGCCGCGTAGTCTGCTACCCCGGCGCGGCGATCGTCAAAGGCGATATTACCTACATGGGCGTGAACCCCTATTCGCGCAAATGGCAGCGCCTTAAAACCTACGGTGGGAAACTGGTGGAAAACGTCACCCAGGCCGGGGCGCGTGATGTACTGGCCGGCAACATGCCGGCGATCGAGGCTAGAGGCTATGAGATCGTGCTGACGGTGCACGATGAAGTGATCACCGAGGCGCCGGACAGGGATTTCTACTCCCACGACCAGCTAAGCCGGCTGCTCGCCACTAATCCCGAATGGGCGCCAGACCTGCCGCTTAACGCCGGCGGGTTTGAGGCCTATCACTATCGGAAGGACTAATTCGATGACTGAAAGTTTCGCCATAATCCTGCGCGTTACCGATGGAGCTATTGAAGAATCTGCGCTGGTTTTTCGCTTGGGAGAGTTAGCGTCCAAAGTACAGCTTCCCTCTGATGTAGCAGCGATTATTTCTCAACTTCTCCCCGACAGTGCCATCCCAACTGCAAGCACAGTGTGGCCAGCTGAAGTCGAGTTTTTGTTCTCCCAGTGTGACGCTGAACTACTGCCAAATCATCTGCAGCACAAACTGCGTCACCATATAAACCGCTTGAAGCTGGAAGGTTCGCCGGAACAGGCAATCATCCAGACGGCAAAAACGTTAACTGCAGCGATGAGGGCAGTTTCATGACCCGAGAACTAATGATCGATAATTTCGCCGGTGGTGGCGGTGCGAGCACAGGTATTGAGCTTGCGACAGGTCGCAGCGTCGACATCGCGATTAACCATGACGTTAACGCGATCGCGATGCACACCACCAATCACCCAGAAACGCTGCATTACTGCGAATCAGTGTTCGATATCGACCCGGTGACCGCGACCGCCGGCCGACCGGTAGGTTTGGCGTGGTTCAGCCCCGATTGCCGGCATTTCAGTAAAGCCAAGGGCAGCGCGCCGGTTAAAAAAGAGATCCGCGGACTGGCTTGGATAGTCATTCGCTGGGCACTGCGCACCCGGTTCCGCTGCGGTTATCTCGAAAATGTTGAAGAGTTCAAGACCTGGGGGCCACTGGTTGCCGATGCTGACGGCAATGAACGGCCGTGCTCAGCGCGGTCAGGGGAGACGTTTCAGGCATTCGTCGCGATGCTTTCGAATGGCATCAGGGCAAATCACCCGGCGCTGTCTGAATGCTGCGAAACCCTGGGTATTGAGATAGGTAGCGATGACCATCAGCGCCTGATTCATGGGCTGGGCTATGCCGTGGATTTTCGAGAGCTGCGGGCATGCGATTACGGCGCACCAACTATCCGCAAGCGTTTTTTCATGGTGATGCGCTGCGATAGTAAACCTGTCGTGTGGCCAGAGCCAACACATGGCGATCCGGAATCGCTGGAAGTGCAAAGCGGTAAGTTGAAGCCCTGGCGCACGGCCGCAGAGTGCATTGACTGGTCTATCCCATGCCCGAGCATTTTTGAGCGCAAGCGCCCGCTGGCCGAAAACACACTGCGCCGCATCGCGCGAGGTCTACAGCGCTTCGTTCTGGACTCTCCGGCACCGTTCATTGTGAAGTGCAACCACACCAGCACGAAGACAATTTACGATTGTTTCCGAGGTCAATCGCTGGCTGAACCGCTTCAGACCATAACAAAAACTCACGGTTATGCCTTGGTGGCGCCCCATATCACCAAATTCCGCACCGGTGCCACTGGGCAGGAGTGCGATGAACCGATCTCTACCATTACGGCTGGTAGCTCCGATCGTCCTGGTGGTAATGGTCATGCGCTGGGAATGGTTGAGGCAACGCTGACGCCATTCATCGCCGGTGCTGGAGGCTCAGAATATCAGGGTAAACCTCGCGTTGCGGATCAGCCGCTGCACACGGTTCTCAAAGAATCACATGCGGCCTTGGTTACGCCATACATCGCGCGTATCGGGCAGACTGGATTTGGCGGCGATCGCATGTCGTATGGTGCGAAGGATCCGCTGACTACTGTCACAAGCAAAGCGGAACACTTGCTGGTGGCGCCGGTTATCGCCCGTCAATTTGGCGCCAGCGTTGGTCATGGCGCTGACGAACCGAGCGGCACAGTCACCGCTGGCGGTGGCGGTAAAAGCCAACTGGTATCAGCGTTTTTGGCGAAGCACTACGGTGGTAATTATACCGGCCCCGGTGCGGGACTAGATGAGCCGGCACACACCGTAACGACTACAGACCATCATGCCATTGTCGCCGCACACCTTTTGGTTAACAACACGGGGCATCCAGGCGGAGCCGCCGACGCCCCCGCGCATACAGTTACAACTGGTAATCACCACGCGCTTGTATCTTCGCACCTTGTAAAGCTGCGCGGAACATGCAAGGACGGCCAGGCTGTGACGGAACCGATGCCGACAATTACGGCCGGTGGCCTGCATATCGGCGAAGTGCGTGCATTTCTACTGAAGTATTACGGAAACGAGAGAGAGGGACTGAACATCGAAGACCCGCTTCACACCGTGACAAGCCGTGGCCGGTTTGGTTTGGTGACGGTTGCCGGCGTCGATTATCAGATCGTCGATATTGGTATGCGCATGCTCCAGCCCCATGAACTCTACGCTGCGCAGGGTTTTCCGGGTTGGTACATCATCGACCAAGACTACCGCGGCGTAAAATATGCGAAAGATAAGCAGGTAGCGCGTTGTGGCAATGCAGTACCTCCGCCGTTCGCCGAAGCCCTTGTGCGGGCAAACCAGCCGGAGCTATGCGCAACTGTCGCTGGTCAGGAGGCGGCTGCATGACCTATATCCGCGAATCAACGATCGAGCGGCACCTGGTAGCACAGGTTAAAGCCGCCGGCGGTACCGCCTATAAATTTACCTCACCCGGGCGCCGCAGTGTGCCCGATCGTCTGGTGTTACTCCCTGGCGGTCGGGCTGTGTTCGTCGAGTGCAAAGCGCCTGGCGAACAGCCGCGGCCCGATCAGGTGCGCGAGCATGAGAAATTACGCAAACTCGGCTTCAAGGTCGTGGTTTTGGACAGTAAAAATCTTGAGGGTATATTGTGAAAGGTTCGAACATTCTCAACTGGACACGGCGCGCCACCTGGTGCGCCGTTTTTGCATTCTGCGTCAGCTTCTGGCTTGGCGTGTTCGGCTTGGTGCTGATCGCTATTGCTGAGTGGGCGCAATGAGCGGCCGCGTATTCACCCCTCGCCCCTACCAAAACCTCATTATCGACCATGCGCTCCAGGTGCCCCGATCGAACGTCTGGGCGGGTATGGGTATGGGCAAAACTATAGGCACGCTCAGCAGCCTGGAGGCGCTCTACTGCTCCGGTGAAGAGACGCAGCCCACACTCGTTCTGGCGCCGCTGCGCGTGGCGGCCAGCACATGGCCGGACGAGGTCGCAAAATGGGGTCACCTGCGCAACATAGAAATGCAGCCGATCGTCGGCACTGCCAAAGAGCGTGCCGCGGCGCTGCTCAACAGCAACGCCAGCGTGTTCACCACCAACTACGACAACCTGGTGTGGCTGGTTGAGCAGCTCGGCGGCCGCTGGCCATTCGGCACGGTGATCGCCGACGAAAGCACCCGGCTGAAGTCGTTTCGCCTGCGGCAAGGCGGTAAGCGCGCCGCGGCGCTGGCTAAAGTGGCGCACAAGCACGTGCACCGCTGGGTAAATCTAACCGGCACGCCGGCGCCGAACGGCCTGATCGACCTATGGGGCCAGGCATGGTTCGTTGACCGCGGCGAGCGACTGGGACGCACCTTCGGCGCGTTTACCTCGCGCTGGTTCAACAGCATTCAGTTTCCGGGGCAGCAGTGGTCGAAACTGGAACCGTGGCCATACGCGCAGGAGCAGATGCAGGCAGCGCTCGCCGACGTGACGATTTCCCTTGATGCCGCTGACTGGTTCGACATCGACGCACCCATTCACAACGTGATCCGCGTTGAACTGCCGCCAAGGGCGCGCCAGCAATACCAGGATATGGAAAAAGAAATGTTCCTCGAGCTGAACGGCACCGACATCGAAGCGCTGAATGCCGCGGCCAAAACGGTGAAGTGTTTGCAGATCGCCAGCGGCGCCATCTACACAGACGACGCAGGCAGCTGGGCCGAAGTGCACGACGGCAAGCTGCAAGCGCTGGACAGCATCGTGGCCGAAGCCGGTGGCATGCCGGTGCTGGTTGCCTACCACTGGAAACACGACCTAGAGCGGCTGCTAAAGGCGTTTCCCAAAGGCCGCCAGCTCGACGCAGACCCGCAGACGATCCGCGACTGGAACGCCGGCAAGATACCGGTGCTGTTCGCGCACCCGGCCAGCGCCGGCCACGGCCTGAACCTGCAGGATGGCGGCAACATTCTGGTGTTCTTCTCGCACTGGTGGGATCTGGAGCAGTACCAGCAAATCATCGAGCGCATCGGGCCGACGCGCCAGGCGCAAGCCGGCCACCGCCGGCCGGTGTGGATACACCACATCATCGCCGCCGACACCACCGACGAGATGGTGATGGAACGGCGCAATTCTAAACGTGAAGTGCAGGACATCCTGCTGGAAGCCATGAAAAAGAGAGGCATGTGATGGGCGAGAATCCGATCGTATTCACACGGGATATTCTGTCCCGCTATCAAATTTCAGAAAAGACGCTGTGGAAATGGCGAGACAAAGACCAATGCCCAAAGGGGTTTAAGTTGCCCTTTCCGGCGCCGACGATCCCCGGCAGTCCAAACCGCTGGCGCCTTTCCGATGTGCTGACCTGGGAAGACGCCAACAGCGCAAAGTAAGTTACCCTGTAACCCCTTTCACATAATCCCCCCACACTCCCAACCAATGCCGCTGATCGTCCATGTAGTCGTGCAGATTGTAATGCGCCATCGTCCCTGTCATCAGGTGGCCGAGAATCTTCTCGATTACGTGCGGCGGCGCGCCCTGTTCCGACAACTTTGTCGCCAGCGTTCTTCGCAGATCATGCATCGACCACGGCTTCATTCCGGTGCCTTCGAACACGCGCCGCGTGTAGTTTGCGGCAACCTGCGGCTGAACAGGCCTATCAAATTCTTTCCCAGGCATGACCCGCTGTGAGGTAACCACATGGCGGGTATTCACCTTTTCGCGATGGGCCAACAGCAACGCTTTTGCCAGCGGCGGCAGCGCGCGGCGCACCGCCACTCCGGTCTTATACTCCTCTTTCGGCACTGTCCAGGTGTCATCCTCAAAATCAAACCAGTCCCAGCACGCCCGGCGGATCTCCGCGGTGCGGCACCCTGTCAGCAGCATAAAACGGATAATCAGGCGCGCCTCGTCGGTCTGGTGGTCATCCAACCATTGCCAGGTTTGCCGGATCTCTCGATCTGCGAGATAGCGTTTTTTGCGCGTCGGCGCTGTGCCCACGTCACGCGGGCCCAGCCCTTCCAGCGGATTCGCCGCGATATACCCCCGATTAACGCAAAACTTGAACGCGCGTTTACACAGCGATGTCATATAGTTGGCCATGACGCTGCTCTCGATAGCGTCCAGCACCTCAAGCCAGTGCATCCGGGCGGTTGATTCCATCCGCAGTTCGCCCAGCTTGGGTTTGATGTGCTTGCGGTACACCTGCAGGTAATAGTCGATCTTAACCGAACCATTCGGCCGGCAGTATTTGTCGATCCAGTAGTTGAAGGCCTCGTCCACCGTCGGCGACGCATTGCGGGAAAGGCGCTCTAACCGAATTTTTTCGCGAGGATCGAAACCCTCCGTCAACCAACCGCGCAGCACCTGGCGCCGTTCGCGGGCCTGTGAGATAGTCATCGCAGGGTATTCGCCGATCGATAGCTGCACAGGCTCTTTCACCCACCGGTAGCGGTAGAAGAACGTAATTTTGCCGGCTTTGCTGATCCGGGCGTTCAGTCCGTGGCTATCTGAAATGATCTCTATCGCATCGCGTTTTTTACCCAGCGATTTTTTCAGCTTCGTGTCTGTCAACATAGGGGTTGGCTCGTGTTTTTATGTACGCATTAGTGTACACAAAATTAAAGCCTTGCAGATAAATCGAGGGTAAAAACTTAGAGATGAAAGGTAATGATTTGTCCTATCAAGCCAGATAAAACGGGGCTTAAAAGGTAAAGATGTGAAAGGTGGGTACTGAGGGGTAAACCTGCCAAAATGCTTTTCAAGCAGGTGTTCTGATCTCCAGCCCTCCCAATACCGGGAACGCCCGTTCGCGCGCCGTTCCCGGATCAATGCGTGCTCTCACCCTAACCCGTCGGTAGAAAAAATGCCCTCCCTCCAGGGGCTGTCGCGTCGCCTGCCTATACTCTTCTGAACCCGCGGCATCGCCGCGAACTCAGGAGATCGACCGATGCGACTCGACGTACACGCCCACCTGTGGAGCACAGAGTATCTGGATCTTTTGCAAGCGCATGGCGTGCATGAAGTTGCCGCCTATCGGCACCTGGGCGCCGGCCGCACCGAGCGCGAGCTCGACGCGCGTTTCGCCCTGCTGGATAAGGCCGGCATCGACATGCAAATCCTGTCGGCGACGCCGCTGTCGCCGCATCTGGAAGACGAGCAGGCGGCCGTTGATGCCGCGCGCCGGATCAATGATGAATATGCGGAGCTGGTAGCGCGTTATCCCACCCGCTTCCGGGCTATCGCTTCCTTGCCGCTGCCGCATATCGACGCTGCGTTACGCGAGCTTGAAAGGGCCTTTACCCAGCTCAATATGCTGGGCGCCTGCATCACCACCTCAGTGCTCGGGCTGTCTATTGCCAACCCGCTGTTCGAGCCGCTCTATCAGGAACTCAATCGTCGCCGCAGCGTGTTGGCCATTCATCCCGCCGGCCGCGGCGCGCACTCGCCGCTCATCGCCGACTACGCCTTGACCTGGTCGATCGGCGCGCCGATCGAAGACACGGTCGCCGCCATGCACTTTATCCTCAACGGCATTCCTCAACGCTTTCCGGAGATGAAAATCATTGTGCCGCATCTGGGCGGCCTGCTGCCGATGACGCTGGAACGCCTCGACCAGACCGTCGCGTGGGAGGCGCCGAATACGCCGGAACCCCCAAGCCGCGCCGCCCTGCGCATGTGGTACGACACGGTAGGCCACGATCAGGTGCCCGCACTGCAAGCGGCGGCAGCGACGTTCGGCGCACAGCGGTTGCTGTTCGGCACCGATTTTCCGTTCCAACCGGGCGACCTGTTTCAAACCACGGTGAACTACATCCGGCGAGCGGGTTTGCCGGAGGAAGAGGTGAACGCCATTTTGGATCGCAATGCGGCAGCGCTGTTTGGGCTGGGTACAAACTGACACGTCAAGGCTCAGTGAGCCCCTGTGCCGCCCATCAGGTGTCGTGCGCCGCGTTATATGACCAGTTTTCCCCGCACCACCACCTTGCCCGGCTTGATCTCGGGGTCGGCAATGCGGCGGATCGCCAGATTCAACGCTTGCCAGGCGATCTCTTGCAAATCGTGTGACACGCAGGGGAAATGAAAACCGTAGATCTCGGCATGTGAAACCTCATCGATGCTGAACAGCGACACGTCCTGCATCAACGGCAGCCGATGTTCGATACAGGCCTTGATAATACCCAGGGAGATCTGGTTATTGCAGCCAACGAAAAAGTCCGGCGCGCGGTTATTGGCCAGCCAACGGCTCGTCTCTTGCCAGGCGACATCCATAAAGAAATCGGCATACAGCACTTCAAGCGACGCTACCTTGCCTTGTAATGCCGCTTGCAAGCCAGTGACCCTGTCACGCGCCACGTTGGAGTTTTCCGGCCCGGAGACCACCACCACCCGCTGCGCCTTCTGTTCCAGCAGCCAGCGCCCCGCCTGGAGGCCGCAGTCCAGGTTATCGATATACACCCCGCTGCAGTGGCGATTGTCCAGCTCCCGGTCGATCAGCACCACCGGAATATTCAATGTTTCCAACCGTTTTAGGTAGGAAGGCTGGTACAGATGATCGTTGGAAATGACCGAGAGAATGATCGCATCGACGTTGTAGCCAATCAGTTTGTCAATGATTCTGTCTTCGCTCTCCTGAGACTCATAGGAGTCGAACACCAGGGTGTCGTATCCCATTTTTTGCGCTTCAAGCGTCATCAGCCGCGTCAGGCCGCCAAAGAACGGGTTGGCCATATCAGGGTTGACGATGCCGATGGTTCTGCTGCTTTTTGCCCGCAGGTTGCGCGCCGCGGCATTGACCACATAGCCGAGCTCGGCAGCGGTCTCCCGAATGCGGCGCAGCGTTTCCGGATGAACCTTGTCCGGCTGTGAAAATGCCCGCGACGCGGTGATTTTACTGACGTTTGCCTGTGCGGCGACGCTAGCCAGCGTCGCTTTCCGTCCTCGATCCCCTGCCAAATGCAGCTCCTTAGCCTTAATGTATCATTTTGTATCATTTTTAGCATCATGACAGAACTTGGTTCATGGCGCTAATGGTTTACGCCGGCAAGACGATTAATCCGGGGATCGGTAAAAATATCCAGCTCATCACGGCTCTCGGAAGAAAACTCGGACACCACGGCGCCCTGCTCGCCAGCCTGGAACCAGTGCCGGGTATTGGGCGCGATGGTATATTGCTCGCCGGGCCGCAAAAGGATATAGCGATTGCAGGTATACCACGGCTCCGCGCCCTCGGGTACCCGGCATACCGGTTCGCCGCCGGCGTCATTAAGCGTCAGGTTTTCATCATCGACAAACAGGAACACCGCGCCCCAACGGCAGCGGAAAGTCTCTTGCTTGCCGGGCGTGCCGGCGAAAGGAGGATGCAAATGTTCCGGGCAGGTTTGCCCCGGAAACAGCACCAGCTCTTTCGCACAATACCGAGGTGAGTTGACGTAGGTCAGCAGCTGCAGCCCTGACACGGGATAGTCGGCCAGGCCAAATGTTGCAATTTCAATACGTTGCTGCTCTTCATCGGTCAGGACAATGTCCGCCTGGCGCAAATATCCCAGCGTTGCGGCTCTGGCGCTTTGGTGTATCTTCATCATTTCCCCCTGCAAAGTAACGGTATCGATATCAACGCGCTGATATTAAAACCGTCATTGCCCCGCCGATTTTGTGATCGCTATCCCCATATTGAATAACAACCCACCAGCAAAATTAACCCCCGTCGAGTAATTCCAACATTGATCACAGTTTAACCACTCGCTTTGGCCCAATATCGCCTCACTAAAATGATACCGTTACCATAAAAATGATTCACCAGGAGGCCATATGAAAGCATTAGTGTTGGCGAAGGCGGGAGAAATCGCTATCGAGGACGTCCAGCTTGCCGAGGCGTTGGGGCCCGATGATGTACAGATAAAAATTCATTCCGTAGGCATCTGCGGCAGTGATGTGCACTATTACCAGCATGGCCGCATTGGCCCGTTCGTGGTTAATGCTCCGATGGTGCTCGGCCATGAAGCCTCCGGGGTGGTGCTCGCGACAGGTAAAAACGTCACTCACCTCAGCGTCGGCGATCGCGTTTGCATGGAGCCCGGCATTCCCGATCTCAACTCTGCCCAGACGCGCGCCGGTATTTACAACCTTGACCCGGCCGTTCGCTTCTGGGCGACGCCGCCGGTGCACGGCTGCCTGCGCGAAACCGTCATCCACCCTGCCGCCTTCACGTTCAAATTGCCGGACAACGTCAGTTTCGCTGAAGGCGCCATGGTGGAACCCTTAGCCATCGGCATGCAAGCGGCCACCAAAGCCGGGATCAAACCCGGCGATATCGCCCTGGTGATCGGCGCCGGGCCGATCGGCGTGGTCACCGCCCTCGCGGCGCTGGCGGGCGGCTGCTCGGACGTCATTATTTGCGACCTGTTTGACGAGAAACTCGCCGTGGCGGCCAGTTACGAGGGGCTGCACGCCGTCAATATCAAAACCGGCGACCTGGCGGGGAAAGTGGCCGCGCTCACCAGCGGCAATGGCGCCGATGTCGTGTTTGAATGCAGCGGCGCCAAACCGGCTATCGCAACGCTGGCCGAACATGCGGCGCCAGGGGCGACCGCGGTGCTGGTCGGCATGCCGATCGATGCCGCGCCACTGGATATCGTCGCCGCGCAGGCCAAGGAAATCACCTTCAAGACCATTTTCCGCTACGCCAACATGTACCCGCGCACGCTGCGGCTGTTGAGCAGCGGCAAGTTGCGCGTCCAGCCGTTGATAAGCCAAACCTACAAGTTCTCCGACAGCGTGGCCGCCTTCGAGCGCGCGGCGGCGGGACATGCCTCGGACATCAAAATCATGCTGGAGATGGAGTAATCCTATGACGCTCTATGCTGGCATAGACTGCGGTACGCAAGGCACGAAAGTCGTGATTGTCGACAGCACACAGGGCGCGATCCTCGGTGAGGGCAATGCCCCTCACCGTCTCATCAGCCAAGCCAATGGCCGGCGCGAACAGGAGGCCGACTGGTGGATTGAGGCGTTAGTCATCGCTTTTCGCCAAGCCGTGACTAACGCCGGCGTTGATGCGCGGGAGATTCATGCTCTGGGGGTATCGGGCCAACAACATGGGTTTGTGCCGCTGGACGCAGACGGCAACGTGCTGCACAGCGTCAAGCTGTGGTGCGATACCGAAACCGCGGAAGAAAACGCACGGCTCCTGCAACAGCTCGGCGGCGCCAACGGCTCGCTGGAAACACTCGGTTTGCGGCTCGCCACCGGCTATACCGCGTCAAAAATCCTTTGGTTCAAGACGCACCATCCGGCGCTGTGGGCAAAACTGCACACCGTGCTGCTGCCCCATGACTACTTGAACTTCTGGCTGACCGGGGAGCGCGTAGCGGAATATGGCGACGCCTCCGGCAGCGGGTTGTTCGATGTGCGCACCCGTAGCTGGAGCAAAACCGCCGTCGAGCTCATCGATGACAGCGGCCGCCTGTGGCAAGCTTTGCCGTCGCTCAAAAGCGCGGAGTGCTGCATCGGCACGGTGCGCCCCGCCGCGGCGGAAAAACTCGGCCTCGGCCCAACGGTGCGGGTATCGACCGGCGGCGGCGACAACATGATGGCGGCCATCGGTTCCGGCAACATTGAGGCCGGCACCCTCACCCTGAGCCTGGGCACCTCCGGCACGCTGTTCGCCTGGTCTGCCGCCCCCGTCGCGGCGGAATCGGACATGATTGCCGGCTTCTGCTCCAGCACCAACGGGTGGCTGCCCTTGATTTGCACCATGAATGTCACCTCGGCCACCACCGCCGTGCAAACGCTGCTGGACGAAGACCTTGCCGGCTTTAACGCGTTGTTGGCGCAGGCCTCGCCCGGCGCAGGCGGTGTCGAGATGCTGCCGTTCTTCAATGGCGAACGCGTTCCGCCGCTGCCCCACGCGCGCGCCAGCCTGCATAACCTCGATAGCGACAACTTTACCCGCGCCAATCTCTGCCTGGCGGTAGTCGAAAGCGCCACGTATGGGTTGCGCTATGGCATCGAGCTGTTTCGCCGTCAGGGCATCGAAGCGCGCGAAATCCGCCTCACCGGCGGCGGCGCCCGCAGCGCCGCCTGGCGACAAATCGTCGCGGACGTGATGGGGTGCCCGGTGGTCTGTCTGAAAGCCAAAGAGACCGCCGCGCTGGGCGGCGCCATTCAGGCGATGTGGGCGACGATGTTGGCTGACGATCCGCGCCGGAACGCCGGCGCGTTGCTGGCCGAACTGTGCCAACGCTTCGTTGCGCTGGATGAGGCCACGCGCACACGGCCAAACGCCGGCAGACAGGCGCAATACGAGACGCTTTATCAACGGTACCTGCAACGCTTGCAGCAGACCTACCCGGAGGTGCAACTGTGACGCAAGATCCCCATACGCCAGCGCCCGCCTACCTGCTGGAGGTCAGCGGCGTCAAAAAAGCCTTTGGCCCGGTCGTGGCGCTCAAGAATGCAGAGTTTTGCCTGCGGCGCGGATCCATCCATGCCCTGTGCGGCGGCAACGGCGCGGGTAAGTCCACCTTTCTCAGCATTCTGATGGGCTTTATTCAACCCGATGGCGGTGACATTTTTATCAATGGCCAACGCTGTGAATTTCATCACCCTCGGGAAGCCCTCAACGCCGGCATCGCCATCGTGCAGCAAGAACTGAGCGCGATCCCGGATCTGACGGTGGCCGAAAACATTTGGCTGGGCCGCGAGCCGAGACGCTTGGGGTTCGTCGACTTCGCAACGCTCAACCAGCGCACGACCCGCCTGCTCAAAGAACTCGATTTCAAGATCGACGCCCGAGAAAAAATGCGCAACCTGAGCGTCGCCGAGCAACAGCTGGTCGAGATCGCCAAGGCGCTGTCGCATGCCAATGCCGACATCATCATCATGGATGAACCCACCTCGGCGATTGGCGAAGAGGATGCGCAAAAAATCTTTCAGACGCTTCAGCAGCTGGCGGCGAAAGGTAAAGGCATTATCTACGTCTCTCACCGTTTGTCAGAGATATTCCAAATCGCGGACAGCTACACCATCTTCCGCGACGGCGCCTACATCCATGAAGGCTATATCGCCGACATCACCCGTGAACAGCTGATCGAACACATTATTGGCGGCGAGTACGACAGCGAGTTCGCCAAATTCAATCAGCCCGGCGAAGAGGTCTTGCTGGAGGTCAACAACCTGTGTTGGCGCAGCAAGATAAAAGATATCAGCCTGCAGCTTAAGCACGGTGAGATCCTGGGCATCTATGGGCTGGTGGGCTCGGGGCGCAGCGAGTTTCTCGATCTTATCTTCGGCATTCAGCATGCCGACAGCGGCACGATCCGCTTGGGTGACAAGACGCTGAACCGCCATTCTCCGCGCAAGGCCATCGACAGCGGTATTGCCTACGTGACGGAAGATCGCAAGGAAACCGGTCTGGTGCTGTGCCGCTCCGTCAGTGAAAACATCAATATCGCCTCTTTTGCCGCCATCAGCCGGATGGGGTTTGTCAGCGAGAAACGGGAGCAGGCGCGGACCCGCGACATGATCCAGCGCTTCAACGTTAAAACCCATGACGGCGAACAGCCGGTGGGCAACCTGAGCGGCGGCAACCAGCAAAAGGTCGTGCTGGGCCGCTGGGCGCTGCTGGATCCGGAGGTTTTGCTGCTCGACGAGCCGACGCGCGGTATCGACGTCGGGGCCAAGAAAGAGATCTATCGATTTATGTCGGAGTTCGCCTTGCAAAACAAAGGGATCATCATGGTTTCCTCCGAGCTTTCGGAAATTATCGGCATGAGCGATCGCATATTGGTGTTTCGTGACGGGCAGTTGACCGGCGAGCTTTCGGCAGCCGATGCGACCCAGGCAGCACTGATGAAACTTGCGGTTTAACAGAGAGAGAAAAAAAATGAGCAGCGCCCACTCCTTATCACCAGGAATTTCATTTTTCACCCGCAATAAGCGCCGCATGCACAAATACGGCATTATCATCGCCTTTTTCGCCCTGTGCCTGACCGTGGCGCTGATTGGCGAATATCAGGTCGCTCAGGGGGCCTGGAGCAGCAACTATTTTCTCAGCAATGAAAACACCCTGATCGTCCTGCGCCAGGTCTCGATCAACGGCATTCTGGCCATCGGCATGACCTTCGTCATTATCACGGCCGGGGTTGATCTCTCCGTGGGATCGGTGCTGGCGCTAAGCGGGATCGTCGCCGCCCGCTTCGCTACCAACAACAGCGGATTGGCTATCGGCGATACCGCGACCGCCGTCATGGCACCGCTGATTGTGGCGCTCGGTATCGGCATCGTTTGCGGCCTGGTGAACGGCACCGTGTTAGCCCGCTACCGCCTGCAGCCGTTTATCGTCACCATGGGCATGCTCTCCGCGGCGCGCGGTTTAACCATGTTGACCACCAACGGCAATCCGGTATCGCAATTGAACAGCGATTTCCGCTGGTTGGGCAATGGCTATGTCAGCGGCGTTCCGGTGCCCGTCATCATCTTCATCGTGCTGTTCGCCCTCGCCTGGCTCGTGCTGAATAAAACCCTCTTCGGGCGCTACATCTACGCCGTCGGCGGCAACCCGAAAAGCGCGCGCACCTCGGGGATTAACGTCACCCGCATCAAAATACTGGTGTATACGCTGTGCGGCGCGCTGGCCGGCATCGCCGGCCTGATCCTCACGGCGCGCACCGGCTCGGCGCAGACCAACGCCGGTGCTGGGTATGAGCTGGACGCCATCGCGGCGGTGGTGATCGGCGGCACCAGCATGGCCGGCGGCGTCGGTACGCTGGTCGGCACCTTCTTCGGCGTGCTGATTATCGGGGTGATGAATAACGGCCTCGATCTGCTCGGCGTGCAATCGTATTACCAACAGATTATCAAAGGCGCATTGATCGTTCTTGCCGTCTTGCTCGACCCCTCGCGTAAGCAACAGCGCGATTAATAACATCAGACCCAACTCTACCAGGAGAAAACCATGAATAAGACCAAGATAGCGTTGTTTGCCTCAGCCATGATGCTGGGTAGCCTGTCGGCAGCTCAGGCCGCCCCGGTTAAAATCGCGGTATTGATGTACGGCAACAAAGCCGAGTTCGTGCAATTGATGGAAAGGTTCGGCAAGGAACACCCGGCGGTGAAAAGCGGCGAAGCCGTGCTGACCTTCTACGATGGGCGTTATGATGCATCGGTGCAAAACGATCAGGCCGCCACCGCTATCCAGACGCGCGCCGATGCCATTATCGTCAACCCTATGGATTTTGAGGCCAATATCGATATCGTCACTAATGCCAACGAAGCCAAAATCCCGGTGGTGGTCACCAACGCGCGCCTGAACACGGACGCGATGACGTCTGAAGTGGTGTCTAATGACGAGTTGGGGGGGTATCTGGAAGCCAAAGCCGTCCTGGACAAACTCGACTGCAAGAACCACAAGGTGAACGTGGTGATTATCGAAGGCCCGAAAGGCGGCAGCGGCGAGATCCAGCGCGGTAAGGGCAACGATAAAGCGATTGCCGAGTGCGGCGCCGGCCAGGTCACGGTACTTGAGCGCAAAACGGCCAACTGGTCACGCGCGGAAGCGCAGCCGCTGATGGAAAACTGGCTGCAGAAACACCGGGGTAAAATCAACGGCGTGATCGGCCAAAACGACGAGATGGCGCTGGGTGCTATCGAGGCGATCAAAGGCGCCGGCCTGAATGTGAAAGACTTCGCGATTGCCGGCGTTGACGGCGTTTCCGACGCGATTCATGCGGTGCAGGCCGGTGAAATGGTCTCTATCCTGCAAGATGCCAAAGGCCAGATGCAGGGGTCCATCGACGTCGCGCTGCGCGCCGTGAAAGGTGAAAGCTATCAACCTCAGTCGGATATCTGGAAGCAGTACGCCAAGGATCTGAAATGGGAGGGCGGCACGCAGAAGCATTACTACATTCCGTGGACCGTCGTTACCGCAGAGAACGCCAAAGCGCTGTTGGACGCACGCAAATAATCCCCCGCCCCCTGGTTCCAGGGGGCCCTGCTATGGCACTTGTCTGCAAAAAAAAAGCCAGCACGGAGTGGCTGGCTTAAAGGTTCTTCGAGGGAATATCTTGTTCGATAAACATACGCCTTTCGCCGCCCCCTTGACTAACTATCAGTGTGATAGGCGCCGCCGTCTGAGACTATTTTTTGCCGTTGCATGGTAAAGCGCCGCCGCTGACCTACACTTGAGCCGTAGTCAAGATGCAGTTACGGGTCGTTTTTATCTTCCAAAAGGAATAATTATGAAAGCAACTAAATATCTCTTGGCACTGCTGGCGTTCACCTCATTCTCTTCCCTGGCGGCAATTGAAATCACTCGGGAAGAGGCGGCGAAACATACCGAGATCGGTCCGGTGACCATTTCACAAGACGGCGACGACACCGTGGGGATCGACCATGCGCGTCTGTCGAAAGCGGTAGATGAAAAAGGCGGTAAGTATTACGTCATTATCGGTCGCGAGGGGAAAACCACCTTCGAAACCATCAATGCGATAGCCTATAAATAATCAGGCTTAGCCCGCGGCAGGCTGCTTCCTGCCGCTTGTCCCTGCGTTTACTTGTCGCCGCCCGTCAATATCAATGCCTGCATATCGGCGAACATCGTTTCCCATTCCGCCTGGTCGATATCCATCAAACCAAAGTAACGCAGCATAAAGGCGCCTTCGGTGGCGAGAAACGCCAGGCGCGCGCGCTTGCCTTCTTCGGTCGTCAAATCCAAACCGGCGATGCGGCTGCGATACCATTCGCGCGTGCTCGCCAGATGCTCCGGCGTTTGAATTAACGTTGCCATCAGCCCGGCGGCCTTGGCGCTGGAGGCCTGATCCGAACTGTGGGTGGCCAGCATATGCGCCCGCACGGCGGTCGGCGGCGAAGGCTCGTCGCCGGCAATCGCCGTGAACAGCGTCTCATAGGCACTGCCCCAGCGATCGAACATGGCATCGATAAGGGCGTCTTTGCTGCCGAAACAATACTGCACCCCGCCCTTGGAGATCCCCATCGCTTTGGCGACGGCGTCGATGGTCAAGCCGGCGGCGCCCTGGGTGGCGACGATCTCTTCGGCGGTGTCCAAAACCTTGTCGCGATCGATGCTGCGTTGACGTCCCATTAAGAAACCCTTCTTTTCAATACGAACGTATGGATATATATTATCATCAGTATACCACCCGGCATCGCCGGTGGGTTACCCCAATGGCGGCGCCTCCGCGCCGCCCACGTTAACTGGATATGAATTATGTACGCCAAGAACCGCTGGTTGATCCTGACGATGGTCGCCAGCGCCCTTTTCCTGATCGTCATCGATATGACGGTGTTATATACCGCCCTGCCGCGCTTAACCCAGGCGCTGGACGCCAGCGCCTCGCAAAAACTCTGGATCGTCAACGCCTACCCGCTGGTGGTGGCCGGCCTGCTGCCCGGCGCCGGCATGCTGAGCGACCGCATCGGCCATAAGCGGCTGTTTCTCGCCGGGCTGCCGGTGTTTGCCGTCGCGTCGCTGTGCGCCGCGTTCTCGCCCACCGCCGAGTGGCTGATCGCCGCCCGCGTGTTCCTCGCCGTTGGCGCGGCAATGATGATGCCCGCCACGCTGTCCATCGTGCGCCACGTCTTTACCGATGAACGCGAACGCGCGCTGGCGATCGGCATCTGGGCCTCGGTGGCTTCCGGCGGCGCGGCCATCGGCCCGGTGGTCGGCGGCCTGCTGCTGGAGTATTTCTGGTGGGGGTCGGTGTTCCTGATCAATGTGCCGGTCGTGCTGCTGGTCTGGCCGCTGGCGTGGAAACTGATCCCGCGCTGCGGTGGCGATAACCCGCGCCCTTCGGACATCGTCGGTTCGGTGCAGATCATGATAGGTCTGGTCGGCGCCATCTATGCGCTGAAGGAGCTGAGCAAGCCGACGCCTGATGTGAGCGCCTTGCTTGTGGCAGCCCTGATCGGCGTGTTGTTCCTGGTGCTGTTCGTGCGTCGTCAGCAGCGCAGCGCCCACCCGATGATCGATTTCTCCCTGTTCCGCAACCGGCTGTTCGCAGGCGGCATCGGCGTGGCCCTGCTGTCGATGGTGGCGCTGATCGGCGTCGAGCTGGTGCTCAGCCAACGCCTACAGCTGGTGCTCGGCCTCAGCCCGCTGCAGGCGGCGCTGTTTATTTTGCCGATCCCGTTGGCCTCGGCGCTGGCGGGGCCCGTAGCCGGCCTGCTGTTGCCGCGCTACGGCGAACGCAGCATCATCCTCGGCGGCTTTGTCCTGACTACCCTCGGCATCGCCGGTCTTGCCGTGTGGTACCAGAGCGGCATGGCGCCGCAATTGGTCAGCCTGGCGCTGGTGGGCTTTGGCCTCGGCGGCGTGATCACCGCCGCTTCTACCGCCATCATGCTGAACGCGCCGGAGGAAAAGTCCGGCATGGCGGCGTCCATCGAAGACGTCTCCTACGAACTGGGTGGCGTGCTGGGCGTGACGCTGCTCGGCGGGTTGATGACGGCGGTTTACAGCCACAGCCTGGCACTGCCGGCGGAGCTGCCGGTCAGCGATTTGGCCTACGACAGCATCGACGAAGCCCTGCGGCTGGCGGCCGGGCTGGCGGCCGATCGCGCGCAGCAGCTGACGCAGCTGGCGCGTCTGGCCTTTGATCGCGCGTTTATTACGGTGCTGATCGCCGCCGCATTGCTAATGGCGCTGGGCGCCGGCGCGGTGAAACTGGCGCTGCGCAAGTAACCGATAAAAGCGGCTTTTTTCGCCTGCGGATCCTGCGTAAACTGATTCGGCAATTTGCTCGACGGATTTATCGTCATCGGTTTTAGCGATGGCAATAATGCCTGTTATCGTGTTTAACCCTGCGATAAATCCGGTTACTGTAACAGCTATGGAAATTGATTCTGTCTACTATCGGAACAAATAATCAGGAGAAGATTATTATGGCAACGGCAAAGAAAGCAGCGAAAACCCATATCGGCCTCGACAGTAAACAATCGGCAAAACTCGCCGAGGCGCTGAACGCGCTGTTGGCGAACTATCAGGTGCTGTATATGAACGTGCGCGGCTATCACTGGAATATTACCGGCCCGCAGTTCTTTGAGCTGCACGCGAAATTCGAAGAGACATATAACGATCTGCTGACCAAGGTGGATGAGCTGGCGGAACGTATTCTGACGCTGGGCTCGCAGCCGCGTCACGCTTTCAGCGACTATCTGAAAACCGCCGACATCAAGGAACACACCAACGTGACCGATGATAAAGGCACGCTGCGCGGCCTGTTGGAAGGGTATTCAATCTTGCTGCAGCAGCAGCGTGAACTGCTGACGGTAGCGGCAGACGCCGGTGACGAAGGCACCGCGTCGCTGATGAGCGATTACATCAAAGAGCAGGAAAAACAGGTCTGGATGCTCAACGCCTATCTGGGCAAATAACCCAGGCGCCATAACAAAACAGTCCCTCACGGGACTGTTTTCGTTTTACCACTCGCAGGATACCGCAAACAGCAGCGCGCGCCGATGCTGATCGTCCAGGCGGCGCCGCACCCGGATAATATGGCGATTGCTGCACGACTGGCGTTCCAGCCAGCGATGCCGGCGGCGTTGGCTCTGCCGCAACATGCGCCAGCGGCCCACTTCATTTCTACTGCGTCTCATAATTCCGTCACTCGTTCGTCTAATGCCAACCGCGGGCATTATAGCCCTTTCCGCCCGTGATCCAAGCCGCAGTTATCGGCGGCACAGCGGGCGCCACGCGGGTAAAAGCCGCCCTTTCATTTTCAGCAAGTGCCTTAACTTCATCATATTTATGTAACATAAGCGCCGATAAAAGGTTTCGCCTTGACCGATCTGTGCGTACACTCATCATTGGTGGTTTGCGAACGGGATTTTTCGCCTTTATGACAACATTTTATACCGTAATCAGTTGGCTCATGGTGTTCGGCTACTGGCTGCTGATCGCCGGCGTGACGATGCGCATTTTGATGAAACGCCGTGCGGTTCCCTCTGCCATGGCCTGGCTGCTGGTTATCTACATACTGCCGCTGTTCGGCATCGTGGCCTATTTATCGTTCGGCGAGCTGCATCTGGGCAAGCGCCGGGCCGAGCGCGCCAAGGCCATGTGGCCGTCAACCGCCCGCTGGCTGAAGGAGCTGAAAGAGAGTCGCCGCATCTTCGCCACCGAGTACAGCGAGGTCGCCGAACCGCTGTTCCAGCTGTGCAACCGCCGCCAGGGCATCGACGGCGTCAAGGGCAACCAGCTGCAGCTGCTCACCACCACCGACGACACGCTGAAAGCGCTGATCCGCGACATCGAACTGGCGCGGCACAACATCGAAATGGTGTTCTATATCTGGCAGCCCGGCGGCCTGGTCGATCAGGTGGCCGAATCGCTGATGGCCGCCGCCCGACGCGGCGTACACTGCCGCCTGATGCTCGACTCCGCCGGCAGCCTGCAATTTTTCCGCAGCCCCTACCCGGCGATGATGCGCAACGCCGGCATCGAAGTGGTCGAGGCGCTGAAAGTCAACCTGCTGCGCGTATTTCTACGCCGCATGGACCTGCGCCAGCACCGCAAGGTGGTGCTGATCGACAACTACATCGCCTATACCGGCAGCATGAACATGGTCGATCCGCGCTACTTCAAGCAGGATGCGGGCGTCGGCCAATGGATCGATCTGATGGCGCGCATGGAAGGCCCGGTGGCCACCACCATGGGCATCGTCTATGCCTGCGACTGGGAGATTGAAACCGGCAAGCGCATTCTGCCGCCACCGCCGGACGTCAACATCATGCCGTTCGAGCAGGAAAGCGGCCATACCATTCAGGTGATCGCCTCCGGCCCCGGCTTCCCCGAGGAGATGATCCACCAGGCGTTGCTGACCGCGGTCTATTCCGCCCGCGAGCAGCTGATCATGACCACGCCGTACTTCGTGCCAAGTGACGATCTGCTGCACGCCATTTGCACCGCCGCCCTGCGCGGCGTCGAGGTCAGCATCATCGTGCCGCGCGACAACGATTCGATGATGGTGCGCTGGGCCAGCCGCGCGTTCTTCTCCGAGCTGCTGGAGGCCGGGGTTAAGATCTATCAGTTCGAAGGCGGCCTGCTGCATACCAAGAGCGTGCTGGTGGACGGCCAGCTCAGCCTGGTCGGCACCGTCAATCTGGACATGCGCAGCCTGTGGCTGAATTTCGAAATCACGCTGGTGATCGACGATGACGGCTTCGGCAGCGATTTGGCCTGCGTGCAGGAAGATTACATCGCCCGTTCCCAGCTGCTGAACGCCAAAGAGTGGCTGAAGCGGCCGTTCTGGCATCGCCTGGTCGAGCGCCTGTTCTACTTTTTCAGCCCGCTGCTGTAAAAGCCGCGGCGAGCGTGCTTTAATAGCGCCAAATCATTTGTTATCAGGATTTTTTTATGGATTTGAATAACCGCCTTACCGAAGACGAAACGCTGGAACAGGCCTACGACATCTTCCTCGAATTGGCCGGCGACAATCTGGATCCGGCGGATATTCTGCTGTTCAACCTGCAGTTTGAAGAGCGCGGCGGCGCCGAACTGTACGATCCCTCCGAAGACTGGAGCGAGCACGTGGATTACGACCTGAACCCGGACTTCTTCGCCGAGGTGGTGATCGGTCTGGCGGACAGCGACGGCGAGCCGATCAACGACGTGTTCGCCCGCGTGCTGATCTGCCGTGAGAAAGACCACAAGCTGTGCCACATTCTGTGGAAAGAGTGATTCGCCGTTAGCGCATCGGATAAAAAAAGCCCCGCTCATTCAGCGGGGCTTTTTGTTGCCGACTAGCGGCACATTACAGCGGATCGACCTTCAGGCAGGACACCGCGTGGCGGAAACTGCCCTCCAGCAGCGGACGCGTCTTGGCGCACTCCGGCCCGGCGATCGGGCAGCGGGTGCGGAACACGCAGCCGGTCGGCGGGTTGATCGGCGAAGGCAGCTCCCCTTCCAACAGCTGGATCTGCTTCTCCTTCTCCTTGTCCGGATCCGGGATCGGCACCGCAGACATCAGCGCTTTGGTGTAAGGGTGCTGCGGGTTGTGGTACACCTCGTCATAGGTGCCCAGCTCCACCGCATGGCCCAGATACATCACCAGCACGCGATCGGAAATGTGCTTCACCACCGCCAAGTCGTGGGCGATAAAGATCAGTGACAGGCCCATTTCGCGCTGCAGCTGCTGCAACAGGTTCACCACCTGCGCCTGAATCGATACGTCCAGCGCGGAGACCGGCTCGTCGCAGATCACCAGCTTCGGCTCGAGGATCAGCGCGCGTGCGATGCCGATACGCTGGCACTGGCCGCCGGAAAACTCGTGCGGGTAGCGGTTGATCAGGTTAGGCAGCAGACCGACCTTCAGCATCATTGCCTTGACCTTGTCCTTCACTTCCTGACGCGGCATTTTCGGGTAGTAGGTGCGCAGCGGCTCGGCGATGATCTCGCCGATGGTCATGCGCGGGTTGAGCGACGCCAGCGGATCCTGGAAGATCATCTGGATATCGCTGCGGGTTTTGCGCCAGTCGGCGTCGCTCATGCCCAGCAGATCTTTCCCCAGCCAGGCGACGCGCCCGCTGGTGGCTTTCACCAGGCCGATGATGGCGCGCGCGAAGGTGGATTTGCCGCAGCCGGATTCGCCGACCACGCCCAGGGTTTCCCCCTCGAACAGCCGCAGCGTGACGCCATCGACCGCTTTCAGGGTTTTCGGCGGCTGCCAGAACCACTGTTTGTCGTCATGAATGTCGAAGTGCACTTTCAGATCGGCCACTTCGAGCAGCACTTTCTTGTCGGTTACCGCTGTCATACCAACGCCTCCACCGGTTTAAAGCAGGCGCGCAGGCGCCCTTCCCCAAATTGCTCCAACGGCGGAGCGCTCGCACACTGCTCCATGGCGTACGGACAGCGCGGCTGGAACGGGCAGCCTTTCGGCAACCGCAGCAGGTTTGGCGGGTTGCCGGGAATGGTCAGCAACGCTTCGCCTTCGGCGTCGAGACGCGGCACCGCATTCAACAGACCGATAGAGTACGGGTGGCTCGGCTGGTAGAACACCTCGCGCGCGCTGCCGTATTCCATGGTGCGGCCGGCGTACATCACCAGCACCTTGTTGCAGATGCCGGCCACCACGCCCAGGTCGTGGGTGATCATGATGATGGCGGTGTTGAACTCGCGCTTCAGCTCGTTGAGCAGCGTCATGATCTGCGCCTGAACGGTCACGTCCAGCGCGGTAGTCGGTTCGTCGGCAATCAGCAGCTTTGGCCGACACAGCAGCGCCATGGCGATCATCACGCGCTGGCGCATGCCGCCGGAAAACTCATGCGGATACATGCGCATGCGCTTGCGCGCTTCCGGCATTTTCACCGCGTCGAGCATGCGTACCGACTCTTCAAAGGCTTCGCTTTTGCTCATTTTCTTATGCAGCATCAGCACTTCCATCAGCTGTTCGCCAACGCGCATATAAGGGTTGAGCGAGGTCATCGGGTCCTGGAAGATCATCGAGATCTCTTCTGCCCGCAGCTTGTTGAGCTGATTTTCCGGCAGGTTGAGGATTTCACGGCCGTTGAATTTGGCCGAACCGCCGATGCGGCCATTGCTGGCCAGCAGGCCCATCAGAGCGAACGCTGTCTGCGATTTACCGGAGCCGGACTCACCGACGATGCCCAGCGTTTCCCCGGCGCGCAGGTCGAAGTTCAGATCGTTCACCGCCGTCACGTCGCCGTCCGGAGTGGAGAACGTGACGCGCAGGTCTTTCACGTCCAGCAGCGGCGACGTTTTGACCCCGACGCCGGTTTGCAGTTGAGGATGTTCAATGGTGCTCATGATTGCACTCCTTAACGATCTTTCGGGTCGAGGGCGTCACGCAGGCCATCGCCGATAAAGTTGAAACAGAACAGAGTGACAACCAGGAAACCCGCCGGGAACAGCAGCAACCACGGTGAAACTTCCATTGAGTTGGCGCCGTCGCTGAGCAATGCGCCCCAACTGCTGAGCGGCTCCTGCGTGCCCAGCCCCAGGAAACTGAGGAAGGATTCGAACAGGATCATGCTCGGCACCAGCAGCGACGCATACACCACCACCACGCCGAGCACGTTCGGCACGATATGGCGCAGCACGATATTGCGCGTGGAGACGCCGCACACCAGCGCCGCTTCGATGAATTCCTTACGCTTCAGGCCGAGGGTTTGGCCGCGCACGATACGCGCCATATCCAGCCACGACACCATGCCGATCGCCACGAAGATTAGCAGGATGTTCTGGCCGAAGAAGGTCACCAGCAGGATCACGAAGAACATGAACGGGAAGGAGTTGAGGATCTCCAGCAGGCGCATCATCACCGAGTCGACCTTGCCGCCCAGATAGCCGGACATTGCGCCGTACAGGGTGCCCACCACCACCGCCACCAGCGCCGCCGCCACGCCGACCATCAGCGAGATGCGCCCGCCGATCGCCACGCGCACCAGCAGATCGCGCCCGGAGGAGTCAGTGCCGAAATAGTGCCCCGATTCCACGCTTGGGGCGGCGGACATCATCGCCCAGTCGGTGTCGTCGTAGGCAAACTGCGACAGCATCGGCGCCAGCGCCACAAACAGCGTGATCAGCACCAGAATAAACAGGCTGCTGACCGCCGCGCGGTTGTGCATAAAGCGCCGACGCGCGTCTTGCCACAGGCTGCGCCCTTCCACTTCCAGCTTCTCGCTGAAGTTTTCCAGAGCTTCGCTGTTCTTTTTAGTCAACATCATTCGCGTGCTCCAGATTAATAACGGATTTTCGGATCGATGACCGCATACAGCACATCGACGATCGCGTTGAACAGAATGGTCAGGGCGCCCACCAGAATGGTCAGGCTCAGCACCAGGGAGTAGTCGCGGTTCAGCGCGCCGTTAACGAACAGCTGGCCGATCCCCGGCAGACCGTAGATGGTTTCGATCACCATCGATCCGGTGATGATACCGACGAACGCCGGCCCCATGTAGGACAGCACCGGCAGCAGGGCCGGCTTCAGCGCGTGGCGGAAAATAATGCGACGCATCGGCAAGCCTTTGGCGCGCGCGGTACGGATGAAGTTGGAGTGCAGCACTTCAATCATCGAGCCACGCGTGATACGGGCGATGCTGGCGATATAGGCCAGCGACAGCGCCACCATCGGCAGGATGATGAATTTAGGCGCGCCGCCGTTCCAGCCACCGCCCGGCAGCCATTTCAGCGTGATGGCGAAGATCAGCACCAGCAGCGGCGCCACCACGAAACTGGGTATCACCACCCCGGTCATGGCGAACCCCATCACCGTGTAGTCCCATTTGGTGTTCTGATTCAGCGCGGCAATCACGCCTGCGCTCACCCCCAGCACCACCGCCAGCAGAAACGCGGCCAGGCCGAGTTTGGCGGACACCGGGAAAGAGCTGGCGACCAGATCGTTCACCGAATAGTCCTTGTATTTAAAGGACGGGCCGAAGTCTCCCTGCGCAAGCTGCGCCAGATAATGACCGTACTGTTTCCAGATCGGGTCGTTCAAATGATATTTGGCTTCGATGTTCGCCATAACTTCCGGCGGCAATGCGCGTTCCCCGGTAAATGGACTGCCGGGTGCCAGGCGCATCATGAAGAATGAGATGGTGATAAGGATAAATAGTGTCGGGATCGCTTCCAACAAGCGACGAAGTATAAATTTAAGCATTGCCCTAACCCTGTGCGACAGCCTGATGACGGCTTATTATTCTCAACATGGGCCGGCGGCCTGCGCCGCCGGCTCTTACCGTATCAATGCTTGATAATGTACAGGTTTTTGTCGTACACGTTATCAAGCGGGTCTTTGCCGGTGTAACCACCGACGTAAGGTTTCACCAAACGGGCGTTCACATAGTAATACAGCGGAACGATGGCGGAATCTTTGTCCAGCTGAACTTCCGCTTTCTGATACAGCTCGGCGCGCTCGTCTTTGGTCTTCGCGGTCAACACGTTGGCCATCAGCTTGTCGAACTCGGCGCTCTTGTAGTGCGGGGTATTACTGCTGCTGTCGGACAGCATCATGTTCAGGAACGAGCTCGGCTCGTTGTAGTCGGCACACCAGCCGGCGCGCGCCACGTCATAGGTGCCCTGATGACGGGTATCCAGGAAGGTTTTCCACTCCTGGTTCACCAGCTTCACGTCCACGCCCAGGTTTTTCTTCCAGATGGAGGCGGCGGCGATCGCCAGCTTCTTGTGCAGATCGGAGGTGTTGTACAACAGGGAGAAGGTCAGCGGTTTGCCCGGGCCGTAGCCGGCGTCGGCCAGCAGTTTCTTCGCCACTTCGTTGCGTTTTTCCTGCGTCCAGCCGAACCACTCCGGTGCGGTCAGCTTGGCACCGTCGGTGTATGGCGGCGTAAAGCTGTAGGCCGGCAGGTCGCCCTGGTTTTTCACCTTGTTGACGATGATGTCGCGATCCATGCCCAGCTTCAGCGCTTCACGCACGCGCGCATCGGTGAACGGCGCCTTCTGGTTGTTGATTTCGTAGTAATAGGTGCACAGGTAAGGATCGACATGCACCTCTTTCGGGATCTCTTTCTTCAGCTTCTGGAACAGTTCGATCGGCATGTTGTTGTAGGTCATGTCGATTTCACCGGTGCGGTAGCGGTTAACGTCGGTCACTTCCGACGAAATAGGCAGGAACGTCACTTTATTGATGATGGTTTTGGCGTTATCCCAATATTCCGGGTTGCGTTCCAGTACGATGCGTTCGTTGACAATCCAGTCTTTCAGTTTGTAAGCGCCGTTGCTGACGTAGTTGGCCGGCAGCGTCCACTTCTCGCCAAACTTCTCTACCGCGTCTTTGTAAACCGGCTTCATGGCGTAGTGCGGGGTCATTTCAACCAGATAAGGCACCGGCTCGCTCAGGGTCACCTGGAAGGTGTGGTCGTCGATGGCCTTCACGCCCAGCGTCGACTTGTCTTTTTTACCGGCGATGATGTCATCGACGTTTTCCACATGGGCGTACTGCAGGTAGCTGGCGTAAGGCGACGCGGTTTTCGGATCCACCACGCGCTGCCAGCTGTAGACGAAATCTTGCGCCGTCACCGGCTTGCCGTTGGACCATTTTGCGTCTTTACGCAGGTGGAAGGTCCAGACTTTGAAATCCTTGTTATCCCAGCTTTCCGCGACGCCCGGCACGATGGAACCGTCCGGGCTGTTGTTCGCCAGGCCTTCCATCAGGTCGCGCGTGACGTTGTTTTCCGGCACGCCCTCGATCTTGTGCGGATCCAGCGACTGCACTTCGGAACCGTTGTTTTTGACGATTTCTTGCTTGTCGGCCAGCTGCACGCCCGCCGGGACGTCAGCGGCGAAAGCGCTGGTGGTTGCTGTGATACCCAGCGCGGCGATGACGCCGGCGGCAATGAGCGTTTTCTTCGTGATGTTGGTCATACTTATCGACTCCAGTTTTTTATTATCACAGGCTCTTCGTGGAACCCGCGTTGCCCGTAAGCGGACTTTGTTTTCCCGCCGCCGCGGAACGAATGCGGCGGCCGGCCTTCCCTATATTCCCCTGCCCCTCGGCGTGAGGAATACCCCTTTACTGATTGATAATGTAAAGATTTTTAACGTCGGTATAGTCCAGCGGATCTTTGCCGGTGAACCCACCCACCGTCGGCTTGATCAAACGCGCGCTGACGCGGTAATAAACCGGGACCAACGCGGAGTCTTTGTCCAGCTGCGCTTCCGCCTGCTGATAGAGCGCGGCGCGCGCGGCCTCATCCGGCGCCTTCAGCGTGGCGGCCATGATGGCGTCGAACGCCGGGCTCTTGTAGAACACGGTATTGATGCTGCTGTTGGACAGAACCAGGTTCAGGAACGCGCTGGGTTCGTTGTAATCCCCGCACCAGGTGGCACGCGCCACGTCGTATTGCCCCTGATGGCGGCTCTCCAGCGAAGTTTTCCATTCCTGGTTGCGCAGCGTGACCTCGGCGCCCAGGTTCTTCTTCCACATCGACGCGGCAGCGATCGCCTGTTGTTTGTTTTGATCGGAGGTGTTGTACAGCAGTGAGAACTTCAGCGGCTTGGCGTCGCTGTAGCCCGCTTCCGCCAGCAGTTTCCTGGCTTCGGCGTTGCGTTGCTCCTGACTCCAGCCGGCCCACGCAGGCTGAGTGAAGCTGGCGCCTTCCGTGAAGGTTGGCGTGAAGCTGTAGGCCGGGATTTGCCCCTGGCCCATGATCTTGTTGGCGATAATATCGCGATCCAGCGTCATCTTCACCGCCGTACGCACGCGCGGATCGGTGAACGGCGCCCGCTTGTTATTGAGCTCGTAATAGAAGGTGCACAGATAAGGGTTAACGTGCAGCTGCTCGGGCATTTCGCGTTTCATCTTGACGTACAGGTACGGCGGAATGGCGCTGTTGGTGATGTCGATCTCGCCGCTGCGGAAGCGGTTGACGTCGCTGACCTCCGAGGTAATCGGCAGGAAGGTCGCCTGATTGATCACCGTTTGCTTGTTGTTCCAGTAGCTCGGGCTGCGCTCCAGCACAATGCGCTCGTTCACCACCCACTCTTTCAGGCGGTAAGCGCCGTTGCCGACGTAATTGGCGGGCAGCGTCCATTTATCGCCGAATTTCTCCACCACCGCCTGTTTCACCGGTTTGAGCGACGTGTGGCTCAACATACTGATGAAATACGGCACCGGTTCGCTCAGGGTCACCTGCAGCGTCTGGTCGTCCAACGCCTTAACGCCGAGGGTCTGCGGGCTCTTCTTGCCGGTCAGGATGTCGTCGATATTCTCGACTTTGGTGTATTGCAGGTAGCTGGCATAGGGCGAAGCGATTTTCGGATCGGCCAGACGCTGCCAGCTGTAGACGAAGTCTTGCGCGGTCACCGGGCTGCCGTCGCTCCACACCGCGCCGGGGCGCAGGTGGAAGGTCCACTGCTGATAATTCTGGTTTTCCCAGCTTGTCGCCGCCGCCGGCACCACATGCCCGTTGGCGTCGGTGCTCACCAGCCCTTCCAGCAGGTTAAGAATGATATTGCTTTCCGGGACGCCCTCGACCTTATGCGGATCCAATGAAGCCACTTCGCTACCGTTGTTGATCACAATATTCTGCTGCTGCGCCAATTGGACGCCGGCCGGAACCTCTGCCGCCAAACTGCTATTTACGGCGCCGGCGCCCAGCGCGCCGCTAATCAACAAGGTCAAAGAAGTACGCTTCAGGGTTTGCTGCATAATCGAGGCTCCTTTTCACCGACAAGCATCGCTTATCGAAGTTTGTGAAGTGTTTATAAGAATTCTAAATAAACGGATACCAGCAAAAATCATTCCCGTTTTTGTGGCGCATTTCAGTTAATTGACCACGGGAAAGTTGCTCGGAAATTAGCAGAAGCCAAATTCCATAGCCAATAAATTTTACGAAAATGTTAAGCAATTCTCTTTTATCGCACGAAGCCCAATCCGGCCACCAAGATGGAAGGCAGTAAAAATCGAGATCATCAGCATGATTTTAAAGACAAAAAAACCACATTCATTTCAATTGAAACCATCAGCACGATCTCACTGCTGCAAAAAGAAACATTCAGTTAACAATCTAACCATTCAAAGAACAAACACCTGCCTATGTGCGGTTAATCACTAATAACACCTGGATGAAAGTGAGACAAGCCCCACAGAATGATGTGACTAATTTAACAACAGCGTGACCGTTTAGCGGGGGCGAAATGGGCAGAAATGGGGGAGGAAAAGTGATTGAAATAACGCTTAGCGTTTTTTTTGAGCAACAACATGAGATTTATGCAACATAAGAGTGCAACCGCATAAATTTTATTCATCCTGTGCACTATAATAATGCGAGCCAATAAATAATTTAAACTTTAAAATTAATTTTAGCCGCGCTAACGCGAAAGGTGCGCGGCTAAACAAGGCGTATTACAACAAGCCGGGGAATATCGCCTTAATGCCGGTAACGATAAACTCGATGCCGAGCGCCATCAGCAGCAGACCCATGATACGGGTGATCACGTTGATGCCGGTCTGCCCCAGCAAACGCACCAACAGCGGCGCGGCGCGGAACAACAGCCAGCAGCAAAAGGCGAACAAGGCGATAGCGACCGTAAAACCGAGCAGGCTTTGCCAGTTGTGATAACGGGAGCTCCACACGATGGTAGAACTGATCGCCCCCGGCCCCGCCATCAGCGGCAGCGCTAACGGCACCACGCCGATGCTTTCGCGGATCGCGCTCTCCGACTTCTCCTGTTTGTTCTGTTTGTCTTCCCCCAGCTTGCCGCTGATCATCGACATGGCGATGGTCACCACCAGAATACCGCCGGCGATGCGGAACGAATCGATAGAGATGCCGAACATCCGCAGGATCCCTTCCCCCAGGAACAGCGAGGTCCACAGAATGATGGCGACCGACAGGTTGGCGGTCAGGTTGGTTTTATTGCGCCCCGCTTCCGCCTGGTAACTGGTCATGCTGATGAACACCGGCAAAATGCCCACCGGGTTGACCAGTGCAAACAGACCGACAAAGAACTTGATAAAGCCGGAAAGATCCAACAGAGATTGGCCCACAGATGGCTCCGCGTTAAGTACTATAAAAAGGTGTGCTGCCTATGCGCGCTAATGTAATGGAATTGCCGCGGGTAATCCATCCGGCCAGAGCAGCATTTTTGACTGTCAGCAAGTTATGCAGCGAAACAAATGCCCTTTGTTAAAGTGATGTATGGCCTTTTGATTTTTTATGTTGAAAAAAGAGTCATTGCTCACAGTTATCAAGAATGATTCCCAACACCCGCAAGCTGAAAGGTGTCAGCTTGCAGTTTTCATGATTTAGATCACAAATCAACTACCCAACAGTGGGTAAGCTCTTAGTCGTAGGCAGGGAGTAGAACAAAGTGGGTGGCCACATCGCCGATTCCGTTCTCCTCACGGTCTGCCCCTCCGGCTCGCGTAGGGTAAAGCTCTTTAAGCAAATCAGCAGCATGCGAAGAAATAACGCGGGAAAGCCCCGGTATTCTCATCACCGTTTATTCCCGTTAGGACTATACTAGTGGCTCGCACGGCTTATTTACTGAAAGAGTTTAACATTATCAGGAGAGCATTATGGCTGTAACGAATGTCGCTGAACTGAACGAGCTTGTCGCACGTGTCAAAAAAGCCCAGCGCGAATATGCCAACTTCACTCAAGAGCAAGTGGATAAAATCTTCCGCGCTGCCGCCCTCGCCGCTGCTGATGCCCGTATCCCGTTGGCCAAAATGGCCGTGGAAGAATCCGGAATGGGTATCGTCGAAGACAAAGTGATCAAAAACCACTTCGCTTCCGAGTACATCTACAACGCCTATAAAGACGAAAAAACCTGTGGCATCCTGTCTGAAGATGACACTTTCGGTACCATCACCATCGCCGAACCTATCGGCCTGATTTGCGGTATCGTTCCTACCACCAACCCAACTTCTACCGCGATCTTCAAAGCGCTGATCAGCCTGAAAACCCGTAACGGCATCATCTTCTCGCCGCACCCGCGTGCGAAGAATGCCACCAATAAAGCCGCCGATATCGTGCTGCAGGCCGCTATCGCCGCCGGCGCGCCAAAAGACATCATCGGTTGGATCGATCAACCGACCGTCGAGCTGTCCAACCAGCTGATGCACCACCCGGACATCAACCTGATCCTGGCCACCGGTGGCCCGGGCATGGTGAAGGCCGCCTACAGCTCCGGCAAGCCTGCCATCGGCGTCGGTGCCGGTAATACCCCGGTCGTGGTAGACGAAACCGCAGACATCAAGCGCGTGGTCGCCTCTATCCTGATGTCCAAAACCTTCGACAGCGGCGTTATCTGCGCTTCCGAACAGTCGGTCATCGTCGTCGACGCTATTTATGATGCGGTACGCGAACGTTTCGCTTCCCACGGCGGCTATCTGCTGCAGGGTAAAGAACTGAAAGCGGTTCAGGACATCATCCTGAAAAACGGCGGTCTGAACGCGGCCATCGTGGGGCAATCCGCACCGAAAATCGCCGAGATGGCGGGCATCAAAGTGCCGGCCAACACCAAAGTGCTGATCGGCGAAGTGAAGCTGGTCGACGAGTCCGAGCCTTTCGCCCATGAAAAACTGTCGCCTACCCTGGCGATGTACCGTGCCAAAGATTTCGAAGACGCCGTCGCCAAAGCTGAGAAACTGGTCGCCATGGGCGGTATCGGCCACACCTCATGCCTGTACACCGACCAGGATAACCAAACGGCTCGCATCGCCTACTTCGGCGATAAAATGAAAACGGCTCGTATCCTGATCAACACCCCGGCTTCTCAGGGCGGTATCGGCGACCTGTATAACTTCAAACTCGCGCCTTCGCTGACGCTGGGTTGCGGCTCCTGGGGTGGTAACTCCATCTCTGAGAACGTCGGACCTAAACACCTGATCAACAAGAAAACTGTAGCGAAGCGAGCAGAAAACATGTTGTGGCATAAACTTCCGAAATCGATCTACTTCCGCCGGGGCTCGCTGCCTATCGCGCTGGAAGAAGTGGCGACCGACGGGGCAAAACGCGCCTTCATCGTGACCGACCGTTTCCTGTTCAACAACGGCTATGCCGACCAGATCACCAAGGTTCTGAAGTCTCACGGCATCGAAACCGAAGTGTTCTTCGAAGTGGAAGCCGATCCGACGCTGAGCATCGTGCGCAAGGGCGCAGAGCAGATGAACTCCTTCAAACCGGACGTCATCATCGCGCTGGGCGGCGGTTCGCCGATGGACGCCGCGAAAATCATGTGGGTGCTGTACGAACATCCTGAAACCCACTTCGAGGATCTGGCGCTGCGCTTCATGGACATCCGTAAGCGTATCTACAAGTTCCCGAAAATGGGCGTGAAAGCGAAAATGATCGCCATCACCACCACGTCAGGCACCGGTTCGGAAGTCACGCCGTTTGCCGTCGTAACCGACGACACCACCGGACAGAAATACCCGTTGGCCGACTATGCGCTGACCCCGGACATGGCAATTGTCGATGCCAACCTGGTGATGAACATGCCGAAATCCCTGTGCGCCTTCGGCGGTCTGGATGCGGTCACCCACGCGCTGGAAGCCTACGTTTCAGTGCTGGCGAACGAATACTCCGACGGCCAGGCGTTGCAAGCGCTGAAACTGTTGAAAGAGTATCTGCCGGCCAGCTATAAAGAAGGCGCGAAAAATCCGGTTGCCCGTGAACGCGTGCACAACGCCGCCACCATCGCCGGTATCGCCTTCGCCAACGCCTTCCTCGGGGTCTGTCACTCCATGGCGCACAAGCTGGGTTCGGAGTTCCACATTCCGCACGGCCTGGCCAACGCGATGCTGATTTCCAACGTCATTCGCTACAACGCGAACGACAACCCGACCAAGCAGACGGCCTTCAGCCAGTACGACCGCCCTCAGGCGCGCCGCCGCTACGCTGAAATCGCCGACCACCTCGGCCTGAGCGCACCGGGCGACCGCACTGCGCAGAAGATTGAGAAACTGCTGACCTGGCTGGACGAGCTGAAAACCGAGTTGGGCATCCCAACCTCCATCCGTGAAGCGGGTGTGCAGGAAGCGGACTTCCTGGCGAAAGTCGACAAGCTGTCGGAAGATGCATTCGACGACCAATGTACCGGCGCCAACCCACGCTATCCGCTGATTGCCGAGCTGAAGCAAATCATGCTGGATACCTTCTACGGCCGCGAATTCAGCGAAGCGGTAGAAGAGGAAGCGGCCGCTCCGGCTACCGCCAAAGCCGCGGTAAAGAAGCCCAAGAAATAACGGTTCCGTGAACCGATAAAAAAACCCGCCAAACGGCGGGTTTTTTATTGCGCCTGAGGCGCTGCATTTCGATTCACGCCGCCAAAACGCTTCAGCGGGCTCTGGCGGCATTTTCACCCTTAGTCCAGGGAGTGAATCGCCTCTTTATAATGCTTGCGGCAGACGGAGACATAGCTCTCGTTACCGCCAATCACCACCTGTTCACCGGCATGCATCGCTTTGCCATTCTCGTCCAGTCGCAGCACCATATTGGCTTTGCGCCCGCAGTGACAGATGGTTTTCAATTCCACCAGCTTATCGGCCCAGGCCAGCAAATATTGGCTGCCGGTAAACAACTCACCGAGAAAATCGGTGCGCAGGCCGTAACACAATACGGGAATGTCCAGTTGGTCCACCACATCGCACAATTGCTCAACCTGCGCTTTGGTCAGGAACTGGCTTTCATCGAGCAGCACACAATGCACCTGCTGCTGTTGATGCTCTTGCTGAATCATGGCGAAGAGCATTGAGTCGTTGTTATAGAGCTGGGCCTGTGAAGATAACCCGATGCGCGAGCTGACTTTGCCTACGCCATAGCGGTGATCGATCTCCGCGGTGAACACCAGCGTGCGCATACCACGCTCTTGATAGTTATATGAAGACTGTAGCAGCGCGGTAGACTTGCCGGCATTCATCGCAGAGTAATAAAAATAAAGTTGAGCCATGGCCCCGCCACTCCGATGGTATAAGAAATATTCAAATGTTGATTAGGACGGTGAGTGTACCATAACCCGACCCCCGGCTCAGCCCAAAGCGAACGAATATTGCGTTCGCCGTAATAATGCGCTTTCAAGCGAAACATATCGTTCTGTCGGCATGTTCTTTTTACAGCTATTTACAGGATAATGTATGCCTGTCATCACTATTAATTCTTGCTAATGGTTAGCCACAGGCATTTGCCCATTAATGCATAGCCGCCCTTTCCCCTCTGCAGGCGCTGTAGCTGCGGCGGAACGCCTGTCTATTTATACGTGAGGCCAATAACGGGCATTTAATCGCCTTCGCCGACGCCCCGACGTTACCTGACGCAATCTTTACCTATATACCCCTATTGTTTACAATGTCTGCCTTGCCATGGCGTGATTAAGCCCACAGAACCCATTGTAATATTGATATAAATTACGGCGATAACTTATCGATGAAAGCCTTGCGACACGCGCCCTTTAAAGCCTGCCTGCTGAAATTTTGACTTAAGCTCGATGAAGGTAATAGTTAACAGGCCTTCCTATTATTTGTCGGACTGATCCGATTAACGGTTTTTTTAAAGGTAAATTTGAGTATTCAAGTCAATTTGGCTATTGCAGAAAAGAAAAGAGCACTCTATTATTATCGAGACGCCCCCCACCAATATAATTTGAGACTAGGACAATGAGCGAAGCATTAAAGATTTTGAACAACATCCGCACCCTGCGCGCCCAGGCAAGAGAATGCACGCTGGAAACGCTGGAAGAAATGCTCGAGAAACTGGAAGTTGTTGTGAACGAACGTCGCGAAGAAGACAGCCAGGCTCAAGCAGAAATCGAAGAACGCACTCGTAAGCTGCAGCAATACCGCGAAATGCTGATTGCTGACGGTATCGACCCGAATGAACTGCTGCAAACCATGGCTGCCAACAAGGCTGCCGGTAAAGCAAAACGTGCAGCACGTCCTGCTAAATACCAATATAAAGACGAAAACGGCGAGCTGAAAACCTGGACCGGCCAAGGCCGTACTCCTGCGGTGATTAAGAAAGCTATCGAAGAGCAAGGTAAATCTCTGGACGATTTCCTGCTGTAATAGCGATTCAGTCCGTATCTGAAAGGCTCCCTGCGGGGGGCCTTTTCATTTTAAATCTTATCGTTCTGTACCCGCCCCCCTATCCTTTTAGTAAATATCCTAATTCGCTTTTCCTTCGATCATGAAATTTCAGTGAAAAAAAAGGGACCCTAAGGCCCCTGTATCGCATTAAATCTCGTCCAATTATTGAACCTGATAGAATGCCTTATACCAGTCAACAAAGCGCTTCACACCCTCTTCAACGCCGGTTTCCGGTTTGAAACCAATGTCACGATAAAGCTCTTCCGTATCCGCACTGGTATCCATCACATCGCCTGGTTGCATCGGCAGCATATTCTTACGGGCGGTGACCCCCAATGCCTGCTCCAGCGCGCTGATATATTCCATCAGTTTTACGGGAGCGCTATTGCCGATATTATAAACATGGTACGGAGCAGAACTGGTCGCCGGCGATCCCTGTTCAACGGTCCAGGATGGATTTGCCTGCGGAATAACCGCCTGCAAGCGCACTATCGCCTCAGCGATATCATCGATGTAAGTAAAATCGCGATGCATTTCGCCATGGTTATATACGTCGATGCTCTCCCCCGCCAATATGGCTTTGGTGAATTTGAACAGCGCCATGTCCGGACGCCCCCAAGGGCCATATACGGTAAAGAACCGCAGTCCGGTCGTCGGGAGACCGTATAAGTGGGAATAACTGTGCGACATCAGCTCATTGGCTTTTTTGGTTGCCGCATACAATGACACCGGATGATCGACACTGTCTTCCGTGGCAAAAGGCAACTTGCGATTCAGGCCATATACCGAGCTGGAGGAAGCATAAAGTAAATGCTCGACCTTATTGTGACGGCAGCCTTCCAGAACGTTTAAATGGCCAATCAGGTTGGCATCCGCATAAGCCAACGGGTTGACCAGCGAATAACGTACGCCGGCTTGAGCACCCAAATGAATGACTCGCTGGAACTGCTGCTCGGCAAACAATGCCGCCATACCTTCACGGTCAGCCAAATCCAGCTTGATAAAGCGGAATCCCGGCTTATCCGTCAGTCTGTCCAGACGAGCCATTTTCAGGCCCACGTCATAATAGTCGTTCAGGTTATCGATGCCGACAACCTGATGGCCGGCGGCCAATAAACGCTCTGCAACGTGATAACCAATAAACCCTGCGGCGCCTGTAACCAGGAATTTCATACCCACTCCTTAAATAACTGGTTTAATCGAGGCTCCGCGGCCAATCGCGTAGTAGGTAAAGCCGCGATTTTCCAAACGCTCAGGATCGTACAGGTTACGCCCATCAAAGATCACCGGCTGCTTCAGTGCACTCTTGATCACATCGAAGTCCGGTGCGCGGAAGTTCTGCCATTCAGTGCAGATCACCAAAGCATCGGCGCCGTGCAACGCAGCTTCTTTGGTTCCCATCAGCTTCAAATCGTCGCGCTGACCATAGATGCGTTGAACTTCGTTCATCGCTTCCGGATCGTAGGCTTGAACGGTGGCGCCGGCAGCCCACAACTTCTCCATCAGCACGCGGCTGGACGCCTCACGCATGTCATCGGTATTCGGCTTGAACGCCAGGCCCCACAGCGCGAAGGTTTTACCCTTCAGATCGCTGCCGAAGTAGTCTTTGATAAAGCTGTTCAGCTTGTCTTTCTGTTGGTAGTTGACCTGCTCTACCGCCTGCAGCAGCTTCGGTTGGTAACCGATCTGCTCCGCCGTGCGGATCAACGCCTGGACATCTTTCGGGAAGCAAGAACCACCGTAGCCGCAGCCAGGGTAGATGAAGTGATAACCGATGCGTGAGTCAGAACCGATGCCCTGACGCACTTTCTCAATGTCCGCACCCAGCATTTCCGCCAGGTTGGACATTTCGTTCATAAAGCTGATCTTGGTCGCCAGCATACAGTTGGCGGCATATTTGGTCAGCTCTGCGCTGCGGATATCCATCATGATCATACGATCGTGATTGCGGTTAAACGGCTCGTACAGCTCGCGAATAGGTTCGATCACCTCTAGATTATCGGTGCCGATCACGATGCGCTCAGGGCGCATGCAGTCTGCCACCGCCGCGCCTTCCTTCAGGAATTCCGGGTTAGACACCACGTCGAACGGCACGTTGCTGCCGCGCTTCGCCAGCGTATCCGCCATCACCTGACGCACCTTGTCCGCCGTGCCGACCGGAACGGTGGATTTGTCGATCACCACTTTGCGATCGGTCATGTGCTCAGCGATGGTGCGAGCAACCGCAGTGACATATTTCAGGTCAGCGGAACCGTCTTCATCCGGCGGCGTACCGACGGCGATGAACTGGATATTCCCGTGCGCCACGCCCGCTTTGGCATCGGTAGTGAAATGCAGACGGCCGGCCTCATAGTTTTGCTGCACCAGCGGCGTCAGGCCCGGTTCAAAAATCGGGATATTTCCTTTTTTCAGGTTTTCGACTTTTCGCTCGTCGACGTCAATGCACATAACGTCATGGCCAACTTCAGCCAGCACGGCGGCCTGCACCAGACCCACATAACCAATACCAAAAACTGTTACTTTCATGTGAAAATCCTAGTTTTTCAAATTAAGACGAAAGATCACTCAATTATTTCTTGTCAGCGGCAACAACCTGTTGCAGCCACTGAGAAAATTCTTTACCGAGGCTGGCATGGCGCATACCGTATTCCACAAATGCCTGCATGTAACCCAGTTTGTTGCCACAATCATGGCTCACGCCTTTCAGGTGATACGCTTCCACCGTTTCCTGCTGCATCAACATTTCGATGCTGTCAGTCAGCTGAATTTCGTCGCCGGCGCCTGGAGGCGTTTTCGCCAACAGCGGCCAAATATCGGCGGACAGCACGTAACGACCGACAATCGCCAGATTGGAAGGCGCTTTATCCGGCGACGGCTTCTCGACCACGCTGACCATCGGCGCGCTTTCGCCCGGTTGCAGCTTGACACCTTTACAATCGGCTACGCCGTAGTTTCCGACATCCTTATGCGGCACGGGCTCAACCATGATCTGGCTGACGCCGGTGGTTTCGAAGCGCTGCAACATTTCGCGCAGGTTATCTTTTTTCGGATCGGCGCTGTATTCGTCGAGGATCACGTCCGGAAGCACCACCGCAACCGGCTCATCACCCACCATCGGATAGGCGCACATAATAGCGTGCCCCAAACCTTTGGCATTCCCCTGACGGACTTGCATTACGGTAACGCCTTTCGGGCAGATCGATTGCACTTCATCCAGCAATTGGCGCTTGACGCGTTTTTCCAGCATCGCTTCCAGTTCGAAACTGGTATCAAAATGGTTTTCGATCGAGTTTTTGGAGGAGTGGGTGACCAACACAATCTCGTTAATCCCTGCCGCAATACACTCATTGACGACGTATTGGATCAGCGGTTTATCAACCAGCGGCAGCATTTCTTTTGGAATGGCTTTGGTGGCCGGTAACATCCGCGTACCCAAGCCTGCAACCGGGATCACGGCTTTTCTGACTTTGCGATTTACAGCAGGCATTATTTCCTCTCTTAAAGCTAAAGCGCTCATTTTATGAGCTTGGGCTCGATATAAAAAAACCTCCGGAGTATACCAGCTTATGCGCGCCGAGCATTAGCCAGAACACAAATCGAAAACATTTAGGACTATTACCCGTTCTGATAATCGGGAGAATAAATAAACGGTTTAATTACCGATAAGTGAATAGCTTAAGATCTCGCCGCTCGGCGCCCGTTATTCAGCGCTCAGCATCAGCCGCAATCGGCCCCCGCTGCCCCACACCTGACATTGCCAGGCGGTGCAACGTTGACTGATCTGGTTCATATAGGTAGCCCCTAGCGTCCCCAGCGGTACGCCGTTGCTCAGCTGAATTTGATTATCCCCGGTATTGACGTTGGCATGCAGCCCGGCGGACACCAGAATCAGGTTCTTATTTTCGGCGTGGTAATATCCCAGCAACAGTGGGAATTGGCCATCTAATTTCCCCTGCCGCAATAATTGATTAACCTGCTTTAACAATGCTGACATTTGCGGCAGACGATGTTGTTGATTAGCCAGATGGTCTTGCAGCAACCCATTAAATAATGCGCGCAACAGCAATGCCGCCAATACGCCATTATCGCCGGCGCGCGTGACGTCCAGGCAATAGAATGCCAGGTCTTTTTCTGACAACGCGGCAATATCCAGCACCAGGCCGGGATTTTCGCCCGTGGTTAACTGCCGATAGTTGATCCGGCAATGTGCAATGGTCTGCTGTACCGGCGGTTGCAGTTGTTTAAGCAGTTTGACGGCTTCGGAAGGGTTTTTGCTCAGCGCATCCCAATCCTGAAACAGCTCAACCTCTTCAATCGCCTGAGAGGTGAACATATTGGGGTATAAACACGCCAGCACCGCTTCACGCAGGCGATTGAGATCGGTCAGGGGCTTCAGCAGGACATCCTGTACGCCCAAGCGCAACACCTTGGCAATGTCGGCCATCTTGTCGGTGGCCGAGATCACCAGCACCGGGATCTGCCCCCCCTGCAAACGCAGGTGCTCAACGAATTCGATACCGCCCATTTCCGGCATCGCGAGATCGCACAGAATCAGATCGGGCTTGAAGTCATCGACGGCACTCAGCGCCTGCAAACCGTTGGTCGCCTCGCCGGTTTCAGCGCCCAGCGAGGTCAAATAACCGACCAGCACGGAACGAAAAACCTGTTCGTCCTCAACGATCAAGATGCGTTTGTGAGTGAGTGGTAATGCCATCAGCCGAGCCTCGTCCCTTTCCATAGTGTAATAGTGGCTCAAAAAGGTCACTTATGCTCGTCTGAATCAGACCGACCGCGCATTGCCAACCAAGAACCGAGAATTATCTATTTTTTATCAACGGCAACAACCGATCCAGTTGTTTTTCCACCGCCAGTAACCCTGCCTCGATCGCTTCATCGGCGCGGTGGAAATCCAGCGTCGAGATTTGCGGGCAAAAAGGTTGGATCAGCACGTCCGGCGGATCGCTCGCCATCCGGTTACGCTTCAGGCGATTTTCCAGCATCTGAATCGAGGTGCCCATAATCTCCATCGCCGTCGGCGCCGTCGTCGGTTTACGCTGTCGCATTCTGCCGACGCGCTCTCTCAGACGCCCGCGCCAGGTATCGGCAGGCGCATCGTCCGAACTTTCGTCCTCAATGCGTACCGAGAACAAATCCTGCTGCATCAGGTGCGCGTCATGCTGCAGATCGACCGCGATGACGATATCGGCACCCAGCGCCCGGCAGAGCGACACCGGCACCGGATTGACCACCGCGCCGTCCACCAGCCAATAGCCGTCGGCCCACACCGGCGCCAGCAGGCCAGGCATGCTGCAGGAAGCGCGCACCGCCTGATGAATATCGCCTTCGGTCAGCCACAGTTCGCGGCCGGTGCTGAGATTGGTCGTCACGGCGCCGAACTTCAGCGCGCATTCGGCAATATCGTTGATCTTCAATAGCTGTCCGACGGCGTTAAACACCCGATCGCCGCGCAACAAGCCACCACGCTGCCAGGAAAAGTCCATCAGACGAATCACGTCCCAATAGCTGAACGACCGCACCCACTGCTCCATCGCCGGCAGGCGATGGCTGGCGAACGCCGCGCCCACTAACGCACCGACAGAGCAGCCGGCAACGATATCGACCTCAATTCCCAGTTTCTTTAACGCATTGATCACGCCGATGTGCGCCCAGCCTTTAGCCGAGCCAGCTCCCAGCGCCAGTCCGATCTTGATTTGCCGCATAGCGCCATCCTCTCGGTAACAGGGGGTATCTGCTTTCAGGGTAGATTGTCACTGACGAATATTGTTAGGTAACATATGCGCTAAATTCATTTTCTGCCTCGTCTTCTCAGGAGTTATTTTGCCCGAATCATGCCCATGCGGCAGCGGACTGGCGTATAACGCATGCTGTGCCCCTTTTATCAGCGGCAATCAACCGGCGCCGACGCCCGGCCAGCTGATGCGTTCACGCTTCACCGCCTACGTGAATCATAACGTCGATTATCTGATCGCTACCTGGCACCCCGACTGCGGCGCCGAAGCCTGGCGCAATGCGATCGTCGACAGCTTTAAAAATACCGAATGGCTGGGCCTGACGATCGTGGAAGAGAAAGCCGGCCATGAGCCGGACGAAGGCTTCGTCGAATTCATCGCCCGTTTTACCGATGGCGAAAGCGGCGAACCGCAGGCGATGCATGAGCGCTCGCGCTTCCTTCGTCGCGATCAACGTTGGTATTATATCGACGGCACCAAACCCCAGCCCGGCAGAAATGCAATTTGTCCCTGTGGCTCAGGGAAAAAATACAAGAAGTGCTGCGGGCGCTAGCCGGCCGGCGCTTCACGTTTACGCCTGCGCAGACAGGACGTTCAGTATCAGACAGGATCCTCAAACCCATGCCACACCAAAATGTACAACGGAAAGTGTTACGCACCATCTGCCCGGACGCCAAAGGGCTGATCGCCAAGATCACCAACATCTGTTACAAGCACGAACTCAATATCGTTCAGAATAATGAGTTCGTCGATCACCGCACCGGGCGTTTCTTCATGCGTACCGAGCTGGAAGGCATTTTCAACGACAACACGCTGCTGGCCGATCTGGACAGCGCGCTGCCGGAAGGTTCGCTGCGCGAGCTGCACAGCACCGGGCGCCGCCGCATCGTGGTGCTGGTCACCAAAGAGGCCCACTGCCTGGGCGATCTGTTGATGAAAAGCGCCTATGGCGGCCTCGACGTTGAAATCGCCGCCGTGATCGGCAACCACGACACGCTGCAAACGCTGGTGGAACGTTTCGATATTCCTTTCCATCTGGTGAGCCACGAAGGCTTGACGCGTGAGCAACACGACCGCGAAATGACGGCCCAGATCGATCAATATCAGCCGGATTACGTGGTGCTGGCCAAATATATGCGCGTGCTGACCCCGGCCTTCGTGCAGCATTATCCGAATCAGGTGATCAACATTCACCATTCGTTCCTGCCGGCGTTTATCGGCGCGCGCCCTTACCACCAGGCCTATGAGCGCGGGGTAAAAATCATCGGCGCCACCGCCCACTACGTTAACGACAATCTCGACGAAGGCCCGATCATCATGCAGGACGTGATCCACGTCGATCACACCTATTCCGCCGAGGATATGATGCGCGCCGGGCGCGACGTAGAGAAAAATGTGCTCAGCCGCGCGCTGTATCAGGTGCTGGCACAGCGCGTCTTCGTCTACGGCAACCGCACCGTTATTCTGTAATCGTTCAATAAATCGGTGCATTTCGTTCAGGGATGCACCGTCAAGAATAAAAAAACGGCAAACGATTCATTTTCTGCATTTCAATGCTTTACACATCCGCTTCATTTGATATGATGCGCCCCGCTTACCGAGACAGCGCTCTCGCAAGCAAGGCCAGTTAAATAGCCATGTAATATGGTGGGGTTCCCGAGCGGCCAAAGGGAGCAGACTGTAAATCTGCCGTCACTGACTTCGAAGGTTCGAATCCTTCCCCCACCACCATCTTTTCGTTGCTGATACGCATTGGGTTAAAGCGAATCAGAAAGGGAAGGATAACGTGCTTTAGCGCGGCCCGAAGGGTGAGGAACGAAGTGACGAATAATCCTTCCCCCACCACCATCTTTTCTCCGCCAGGAGCGAAGAAGCAGTAAAGAAGCCGGCCAGGTTTCTTCCGGATAAAACCGGAGCAACAATTAGTAAATCCATGAATATCATGGTGGGGTTCCCGAGCGGCCAAAGGGAGCAGACTGTAAATCTGCCGTCACAGACTTCGAAGGTTCGAATCCTTCCCCCACCACCATCCCTTAAAAAAAATCCCTGAACCAAGTTAAAACGCATCGCATCCATAATGCTCCGCATCGGGGAAGGATGAGAAGCTTCGACCAAGGTTCGAGTCTCACGCAGTGAGACAACGCGCTTTAGCGCGGCCCGCAGGGTGAGTCGCACAGCGACAAATCATCCTTCCCCCACCACCATCTCTTGCAAAAACTCCCTAAACCGACTTAAAGCACACCGCATCCATAATGCTCCGCACCGGGGAAGGATGAGAAGCTTCGACCAAGGTTCGAGTCTCACGCAGTGAGACAACGCGCTTCAGCGCGGCCCGCAGGGTGAGTCGCACAGCGACGAATCATCCTTCCCCCACCACCATCTCTTGCAGAACATTCCCAAATCGACTTAAAGCACATCGCCCCCAATGCTCTCGTATCAATAAAACTCAATTACCCCCCCTTATTCCCCGCGTTCACCTCGATGTTTTATTTCCTCACTCCCAGCCGTAACTTGAACTCCGGCCGACAATTCGCTATACCACTGGCTTCTTTAGTGCAGTAAGGAACAGGTGGATGCGAAACAATATTTGCGTTTTTTGTGGCGCCAGTGAAGGCGTCAATCCCGCTTATGCCGAGCAGGCTCGTCAACTGGGGCAGCTGCTGGCCGCAAAGGGGCGCCGTTTAATCTACGGCGGCGGCAAGAAAGGATTGATGGGGATCGTGGCAGATGCAGTGTTGGCGGCGGGCGGTGAAGCTGTCGGCATTATCCCCGAGCGCCTGGTTGAAGCGGAAACCGCGCATCGCGGCCTGACCGAACTGGAAGTGGTGCCTGATATGCATACGCGCAAAGCCCGTATGGCCGCGCTGGCGGACGGTTTTATCGCCCTGCCCGGCGGCATCGGCACGTTGGAAGAGTTGTTTGAAATCTGGACCTGGGGACAAATCGGCTATCACAACAAGCCGGTCGGCCTGCTGAACGTTAACGGCTTCTACCGCCCGCTGAGCCAATTCCTCGAACACGTCGCCGATCAGGGCTTTATGCGCCACGACTATCTCGGCACCCTGCACATCAGTGAATCGGCGCAAACGCTGCTGCAACAGTTTGACGATTATCAACCCAAAAATTACGACCGCTGGGCGAAATAAACCCGCTGCGCAGCCAGCGGCCCTACCGCTGTCTGCGTTACATTTCCCGCCAAACTCTGCTACTATCACAGCACATTTTTCTCGTGAAAACGGCACCGCTCATGAAGTTTGTCTCTTTTAATATCAATGGACTGCGCGCGCGTCCGCATCAGCTGGCGGCAATTATCGAACAGCACCAGCCCGACGTGATCGGCCTGCAAGAAACGAAAGTTCACGACGACATGTTCCCGCTGGAAGAAGTCAGCCAGCACGGCTATCACGTGTTCTATCACGGGCAAAAAGGCCATTACGGCGTAGCGCTGCTGACCAAAGCGGAGCCTCTGGCCGTGCGCCGCGGTTTCCCGACCGATGAAGAAGATGCGCAGCGTCGCATCATCATGGCCGATCTGGCGACGCCGCAGGGCACGCTGACGGTGATCAACGGCTACTTCCCGCAAGGTGAAAGCCGTGACCACCCGATCAAATTCCCGGCTAAAACACGCTTTTATCAGGATTTGCAAAACTACCTGGAGCAGCAGCTGTCGGCGGAATCCCCGGTGTTGATCATGGGTGACATGAACATCAGCCCGAGCGATTATGACATTGGCATCGGCGAAGACAGCCGTAAACGCTGGCTGCGCACCGGCAAGTGTTCCTTCCTGCCGGAAGAGCGCGAATGGATGGACCGCCTGCTGAACTGGGGCCTGGTAGACACCTATCGCCACGCCAACCCGGGGCGCAACGACGAATTCTCGTGGTTCGACTACCGTTCCAAAGGGTTCGACGACAACCGCGGCCTGCGTATCGATCTGCTGCTGGCCAGTACCCCGCTGGCTTCGCGCTGCATCGCCACCGGCATCGATTATCAAACCCGCGGTATGGAAAAACCTTCCGACCATGCGCCGGTCTGGGCGGAGTTTACGCTGTAACCCCATCACCCCGGCGCTCGCCGGGGTTTTACTCTGTGAAGCCAATGAAAATTATCGACGTGGTAGCCGCTATTCTGGAACAGAACGGCCACATTTTACTGGCCCAGCGCGGCACAGGCAGCGATCAGGCCGGTCTGTGGGAGTTTCCCGGCGGCAAGGTTGAAACGGGCGAAAGCCAGCCAGAAGCGCTGGCGCGCGAGCTGGATGAAGAATTGGGAATTTGCGCCCGTATCGGCGACTATGTGGGCAGCAATCAGTGGCAGCAAGGCGAACGCATCATCCGCCTGCACGCCTGGCAAGTCACGGCGTTCTCCGGTGAACTGCAACAACGCTGCCACTCGGCGTTGGTCTGGGTTACGCCGCAGCAGGCGCAGGAATACGCCCTGGCGCCCGCCGACGTTCCACTGCTGGCGGACTATATCGCCGCGCAAAGCGGTGCACGCTGAGCGCGGCGACAGGTTACATCGTCACTTCTTCAATCGCACCCAAATCAAGGGGTTGGTGCCGATGGTGTTAGGTTCACGCACGCACTGCAGCACTTCCCCTTCCACTTTAAGCACCGCGCCCTCGGAATAGTTTTGATTCTGGTAGACGCAACAGCGGTTGCAGGGCTGTGCCGGCGGTGGGTTGACGCCGCTTTTGGCCGTGCCCCAAATCTCCGGCGAAACCGGTAACACCACGTCCACATCGCCGCGATTGGCGACTGCCAGGCCGGAAAACATCAGGGCAGCGGCAGCCAATCCCCCACTGAGTCCACGCTTCATTCACTCTTCTCCTGCGCCTTGCCGGCGCTTTTCCTGCGTTTTTTGCCTCCGCTGGAGGGCGGCGGCGGCAATCCACGAAACGCCATGCTCGCCCGGCTCTGCTTAGCCTGATAAATCAGCTCTTGCAGCGTGCCGACCAACGGCTGCATAAAGTCCTGATAGCGGCAGGATTTCTCGCTGATTTGCGTCAGCGTGGCTTCCCAGTTGGCCGTCATATCAGGGCGCGCAGCAAGATCCGGCAGCGAGTGAATCAACGCGCGCCCGGTTTCGCTGGAGTGAATATAGCGTCCCTTCTTGTACAGAAACGCCCGCTTGAACAGCAATTCGATGATCCCCGCTCGCGTCGCTTCCGTTCCTAAACCATCGGTCGCCCGCAGGATTTTCTTTAACGCTTTATCTTGTACGAATCGCGCGATGCCGGTCATAGCCGACAACAGACTGGCGTCGGTAAACGGCCGCGGCGGCTGCGTCTGGCGCTCCACCACTTCACCGCGCTCGCACAGCAGCTCATCGCCTTTGTCCACCACCGGCAGCGGTGCACCTTCGTTTTCCTCATCGCGCTCCTTGCTGCCCAGCAGCGTGCGCCAGCCGGCTTCCGCCAGGAAACGCGCCTTGGCGATAAATTTGCCGCCGGCGATATCCAGCTCGATCACGCATTTGCGGAACACCGCATCCGGACAAAACTGCATCAGGTACTGGCGCGCCACCAGCCCATACACGTTCCGTTCATCCTGCGTCAAATTGACCTTGCCGGCGCGGGCGGTGGGAATGATGGCATGGTGCGCATCGACCTTTTTATCGTCCCAGCAGCGGTTGCGGCGATCGCTGTCGATCACCGGCTGCGGATACAGCTCGGGTTGGTGCACGCTGATGGCGTTCAGCACCGCGTGGCGGCCGGCAAAATGCTCTTCCGGCAGATAGCGGCAGTCGGAACGCGGATAGGTGATCAATTTGTGGGTTTCGTACAGCCGCTGGCAAACGTCCAGCACCTGTTGCGCGCTGAGGTTGTAGCGCCGGGCCGCCTCGATTTGCAGCGTGGAAAGCGAGAACGGCAGCGGTGCGGTATCTGATTCCCGTTTATCATTATAGGCCGTGACCAGGGCCGGCTGGCCCTCGATGCGCTTGACCACGTGTTCCGCCAACGGCCGGTGCAGCAAACGCCCTTCTTCATCCTGATAAGGTTCACAGGAGTCGCTGGGTTGCCACAGCGCCACAAAGCGTTCTTCTTTCGGCGTGACGATGTGCGCCTTAACCTCAAAGAAGTCTTTTGGCACGAAGTTTTCGATCTCTTCGTCGCGACGCACCACCAATCCGAGCACCGGCGTCTGCACCCTGCCCACCGACAGCACGCCGTCGTAACCGGCGTTGCGGCCCAACAGCGTATAGGCGCGGGTCATATTGATGCCGTACAGCCAGTCGGCGCGCGAACGCGCCAGCGCGGACACGCACAGCGGGATAAAGTCTCGGTTGTCGCGCAGGCGCTCGACCGCACGCTCCACCGCCTGCGGGTTGAGATCGTTGATCAGACAGCGGCGCACGTTCTGGCGCTTCTCCGCCGTCAAATCCAGGTAGTCCAGCACCTCATCCACCAGCAGTTGCCCTTCGCGATCCGGGTCACCGGCGTGAACCACTTCATCGGCTTCGAGCAGCAGCTTTTTAATCGCGCTGAGCTGTTTGCTGACCGAAGGCCGCGGCTGCAAGCGCCATTTTTCGGGGATGATCGGCAGATCCGCCAACGACCAGCGCGCATAGCGGCTGTCATAGGCGTCAGGCTGAGCCTGCTCCAGCAGGTGGCCGACGCACCAGGTCACCACGTCGTTGTTGCCACAGGCGATATAGCCGTCGCCACGGCGATGCGGCTTGGGCAAGACGTCGGCAATGGCGCGCGCCAAACTCGGTTTCTCGGCTATGAACAGTCGCATTAATCACCGTTTTTCTGGCTGAACGTCATCAAGAATTCTCTTACTTCTGCATAGTTCCCACGGAAGACGATCCGCTGGGCTTTCTTTTCCAACTGATAGCAATACATCGGATCGTAGTACTGCTGCAACAGAGGCGCCAACCATTCGCGGTGCGCGTCGCCCTGGCCGCTGAGGCGCTGAGCCCGCAGCGCCGCCTCCAACCGCTGCGTCAGCTGCTGGAAGCGCTCCAGGCCCAAACGGCGGCGGATGGCGAACAGGCCGTGATGCAAATAGTCGTCGTACTGCCGCCAACCTTCTTCCACGCCATAGGCCTGTTCGAACTGTTCGCGCATACCGTCGATATATTCCGCCTGCAGGCGCGCCAGGCGAATGTCGAACGGATCGTCGATCACCGCCACCGGTGCCTGCTGCATGCCGTTGAACAACGGCAACGGCAGATTGTTGCTGCCGATGATCCGCCCTTCGTCTTCCAGCACCCAACGGCGGCTGCCACCATGCTGTTTTTTCAGCAATAACACAGCCAGACGATTCTCAAAATCTATCTGCGAGCTCTGTCCCGCCAGCGTTCGGCCAAAAGATGAACCGCGATGGCGCGCCGCGCCTTCCAGATCGACGCCGTCGGCCAGTTCGTTGACCAGCAGCGTCTTGCCGCTGCCGGTATTGCCGCCCACCAGGGCCATCGGCAATGCCGCGCTTTGCGTCAGTACACCGAGCAGATAATTGCGCAGTGCCTTATAACCGCCAGTGATACGCGGATAATCCACGCCGGCCTCATGCAGCCATTGCTGCACCAGCTGCGAGCGCAGCCCGCCGCGGAAGCAGTAAATATAGCCTGCGGGCCGCTCTGCGCAGGCCGCCAGCCAGGCGGCGGTGCGCTGTTCGCGCAGTTTGCCGTTCACCAGGCTGTGGCCAAGCGCGATCGCCGCTTGTTGCCCATGCTGCTTATAGCAGGTACCGACCGCCTGGCGTTCGCTGTCGATCATCAGCGGTAAATTCACCGCCTGGGCGAAGGCGCCCTGCTGAAACTCGATCGGCGCGCGCACGTCAATCAGCGGCACGTCCTGCAGGAAAATTCGTGGGTAATCGTCGCTGTCCGGCCTTCCTTGCATGTTGGACACTACGCAACCTCGATCAGCGGCTGCCCGGTCTGTGCGGCATGCAATTCGCCGATAGCGTTAAGCGTGATACCGTGCTGCTCGGCAATTGCCAGCACCTGCGCCTCCGACTCAGGCAATACCGCCAACAGCAAGCCGCCGGAGGTTTGCGGATCGCACAGCAGCTGGCGCTGCAAATCGCTCATCTCGCCCACCAGATGGCCATAGCTGTCGAAGTTGCGCCCGGTGCCACCCGGCACGCAGCCTTCGGCAATATACGCCTCGACGTCCGGCAGCTTCGGCACCCGATCGAACCAGACCGTCGCCTGCAGACCGGAGCCCTGGCACACCTCGCTCAGGTGACCCAGCAGACCAAAGCCGGTGATATCGGTCATCGCCGTAACGCCCGCCACCTCGGCAAAGTCGGCGCCCGGCTTGTTCAGGCGGCACATCACTTCCGTCGCCAGGCCCTGATGCTCTGGGCGCAGCTTGCTTTGCTTCTCGGCGGTCGTCAGCACGCCGATGCCCAGCGGCTTGGTCAGATAGAGTTTCGCACCGGCCTGTGCGGCGCTGTTTTTCTTCACCCGCTCGGTATTGACCACGCCGGTCACCGCCAGGCCGAAAATTGGTTCCGGCGCATCGATGGAATGGCCACCGGCCAGCGCGATGCCCGCCTGCTGGCAGGCGAAACGCCCGCCGTCGATCACCTGCTGCGCCACCTCCGGTGGCAGTTTGGCGATCGGCCAGCCAAGAATGGCGATCGCCATGATCGGTTTGCCGCCCATAGCGTACACGTCGCTGATGGCGTTTGCGGCCGCAATGCGGCCGAAATCGAACGGATCGTCGACGATCGGCATGAAGAAATCGGTGGTGCTGATGATGCCGACGCCGTTGCCGATGTCGTACACCGCCGCGTCGTCGCGGGTTTCATTGCCGACCAGCAGGCGCGGATCGACAAACTTTTCCCGCTCGCTGTGCAAGATGGTTTCGAGAACTTTCGGTGAGATTTTGCAGCCGCAGCCAGCGCCATGGCTGTACTGGGTTAAACGGATCGCTGGCGATGTCATAGTCCACTCCCTTCGGTAACGGCACTCAAGATATCATAGGGTAGCGCTTGCCGAGGGGATTGATAAGAGCGGGCCGCCGATATGCGAACGGCCTGCTCAGAAACCATGCAATTTTGCGGGGTTTGGCGCATTTTCGCCGCGCCCCGCGGGAGAAAACTCAGAAATAGCTGACGAAAGGCGCGCTGTCCGGCGGCGTCACCTTGGTGGCGGCCTTCAGCTGTGGCGTGCCCAGATAGAGGAAACCGACGATCTCATCCTGCTCGCGGCAGCCGAAGGCTTCGCGCACCAGCGCATGCTCGGTCCAGGCGCCGGTGCGCCAGATGCCGTTAAAGCCCTGCGCCAGCGCCGCCATCTGCATCGCCTGCACCGCGCAACCGGCGGAAACCACCTGCTCCCAGCGCGGCACCTTGGTCTCTTCAGTACAGTGGGCGATGACGGTGATGATCAGCGGTGCGCGGAACGGCGCCTTGGTGGCCTTTTCGATCGCCGCTTCGTCCAGTTGATCCTGCTTCGCCGCCGCCTGCAGCAGCTGGCTGAAGCGCTCCAGGCCCTGATTTTCGATCATCACGAAACGCCACGGCTGCAGCGCGCCGTGATCGGGCGCACGCAGGCCCGCGTTGATGATATTTTGACGCACTTCCCCCGCCGGCGCCGGTTCCGCCAGGCGCGAAGCCGAGCGGCGATTCAATAAAAGATCCAGAGCATCCATCGTAAACTCCTGATAACAATTTTCATTCCGGCCACGTTAACATAGCTAAACGACGAGTTACAGCCTCGGCGATAGCGTCTGCGTGCCACGATTTAAAGCTGACATTTACCCGGCCGCTCATTAGGATAGCGGAACATTCTCGACTCTTGTTGGAGAGCACATGCGCACATTGTGGCAAATTATTGCCGGCATTTTCCGGTGGACATGGCGTCTGCTGAATTTTATCAGGGAACTGATCCTTAACCTGTTCCTGGTCTTGCTGATCCTGGTTGGGGTCGGCATCTATCTGTCCTTCCAAAGTTCCTCCACCTCGACGGCCCCGGCGCGCGGCGCGCTGATGGTCGACTTAAGCGGCGTGGTGGTCGATCAGCCTTCGGTAAACAACCGGGTGCGGCAATGGGGCCGCGAACTGTTGGGTGCCTCCAGCAGCCGCCTGCAGGAAAACTCGCTGTTCGACGTGGTGGACAGCATCCGCAAGGCCAAAGACGACAAAAACATTACCGGCATGGTGTTGCAGCTGAATGACTTCGCCGGCGCCGATCAACCGTCGCTGCGTTATATCGGTAAGGCACTGCGCGAGTTCCGCGACAGCGGCAAGCCGATCTTCGCCATCGGCGACAGCTACAACCAGACGCAATATTTCCTGGCCAGCTACGCCAACAAAATCTACCTGTCGCCGCAGGGCGCGGTCGATCTGCACGGTTTCGCCACCAACAACCTGTATTACAAGTCGTTGCTGGACATGCTTAAAGTCACCACCAATATCTTCCGCGTCGGCACCTATAAATCGGCGGTCGAGCCGCTGATCCGCGACGATATGTCCCCGGCGGCGCGCGAAGCGGACAGCCGCTGGATTGGCGGCCTGTGGCAAAACTATCTGGAAACCGTGGCGGCCAACCGCCAGCTGACGCCGCAGCAGCTGTTCCCGGGCGCCGCCGGCGTGCTGAGCGGCCTGCAGGCGGCCGGTGGCGACACCGCCCGCTATGCGCTGGACAATAAGCTGGTGGACGAGCTGGCCTCGCGCACCGCGATCGAAAATCAGCTGGTCAAAACCTTCGGCTGGGACAAGCAGGCGAACGATTTCAACGCCACCAGCATCTACGACTACCAGCCGAAGCCGGACGCCAACCAGGGCGGCAAGATCGCCGTGGTGTTCGCCAACGGCGCCATCATGGACGGCCCGCAGACGCCAGGTAACGTCGGGGGGGATACCACCGCCGCCGAGCTGCGCCAGGCGCGCCTGGATCCGGCCATCAAGGCCGTCGTGTTCCGCGTCAACAGCCCGGGCGGCAGCGTCAGCGCATCCGAAGTGATCCGCTCCGAACTGGCCGCCGTGCGCGCCGCCGGCAAGCCGGTGGTGGTTTCGATGGGCGGCATGGCCGCGTCGGGCGGCTACTGGGTTTCGACGCCGGCCGACTACATCATCGCCAGCCCGAGCACCCTGACCGGCTCCATCGGCATTTTCGGCATCATCAACACCTACGAGAAAACCCTGGATACGCTGGGCGTGCACACCGACGGCGTGGCGACCTCGCCGCTGGCCGACATTGCGGTCACCAAGGCATTGCCGCAAGAGTTCTCGCAGATGATGCAGCTGAACATCGAAAACGGGTATAAGAACTTCCTCGATTTGGTCGCCAAATCGCGCAAGATGACCCCGCAGCAGGTTGACCAAATCGCGCAAGGCCACGTCTGGCTCGGCAGCGACGCCAAGGCCAACGGCCTGGTCGATCAATTGGGCGATTTCGACGACGCGGTGAAGAAAGCCGCCGAACTGGCGAAGCTGCAGCAGTGGCAGCTCGACTGGTTCGTCGATACCCCAAGCCTGAGCGATATGGTGCTCAGCCAGTTCGGCGTTTCCATTCACGCCATGCTGCCGGCGGCGATTCAGGCCATGCTGCCCGCCCCGCTGGCCTCGGTCGCCAACGCGGTGAAAGAACAGCCGGGCTTGTTCAATAACCTGAACGATCCGCAAAACCGTTATGCGATCTGTCTGACCTGCGGAGAAGTCCGCTAACAAATAATTCTGCAGCCCGGCCATCGCCGGGCTTTTTTTCTGCCGCCATGCCCCTATAATTCAGCCCATCTTATCTTTGTTAAAATCATGACCATGCAAAAGAAATCCATTTACGTCGCCTACACCGGCGGCACCATCGGCATGCAGCGTTCCGATCACGGCTATATCCCGGTTTCCGGCCACCTGCAGCGCCAGCTGGCGCTAATGCCCGAATTCCATCGCCCGGAAATGCCGGATTTCACCATTCATGAATATGCGCCATTGATCGACTCTTCGGACATGACGCCGGAAGATTGGCAGCACATCGCCGACGACATCAAACAGAACTACGATCGCTACGACGGCTTCGTGATCCTGCACGGTACCGACACCATGGCGTTCACCGCATCGGCGCTCTCCTTCATGCTGGAAAACCTGGCTAAACCGGTGATCGTCACCGGTTCGCAGATTCCGCTGGCGGAGCTGCGCTCCGATGGCCAGACCAACCTGCTCAACGCGCTGTATCTGGCGGCTAACCATCCGGTGAACGAAGTCAGCCTGTTCTTCAACAACAAGCTGTTCCGCGGCAACCGCACCACCAAAGCGCACGCCGACGGCTTTGACGCCTTCGCCTCCCCGAATCTGCCGCCGCTGCTGGAAGCCGGCATTCACATTCGTCGCCAGCACGGCATCGACAGCCCGGCTTGCAACGGCGCGCTGCGGGTGCACGACATCACGCCGCAGCCGATCGGCGTGGTCACCATCTATCCGGGCATTTCCGGCGCGGTGGTGCGCAACTTCCTGTTGCAACCGGTCAAGGCGCTGATCCTGCGCTCCTACGGCGTCGGTAACGCGCCGCAAAAGGCCGAGCTGATCGACGAGTTGCGTGCGGCCTCCGAACGCGGCATCGTGGTGGTCAACCTGACGCAGTGCATCTCCGGGCGCGTCAATATGGAAGGCTACGCCACCGGTAACGCGCTGGCGCACGCCGGGGTGATCAGCGGTTTCGACATGACGGTGGAAGCCGCCTTGACCAAGCTGCACTACCTGCTGAGCCAGCCGCTGACGCCGGAACAAATCCGCGCCCTGATGCAGCAAGACCTGCGCGGCGAACTGAGCATCAACGGTTAACCTACTGATCTTTGGAGCGGCGATGAAAACGGCCCTGTTGTTGATCGATCTGCAAAACGATTTCTGCCCCGGCGGCGCGCTGGCGGTCACGGCGGGCGATACCGTCATCCCGGTTGCCAATCAGGCGATCGCCGCCTGTTTGGCGCGTGGCGAGCCGGTCGTGGCCAGCCAGGACTGGCACCCCGCCAATCACCGCAGCTTTGCGGTGAATTCCCATGCACAGGTCGGCACCCTTGGCGAGCTGGAGGGCCTGCCGCAGGTGTGGTGGCCGGTGCACTGCGTGCAAGGGAGCCACGGTGCCGATTTTCACCCCCGGTTGCAGCGGCAACATATCAATGCCGTTTTTCGCAAAGGGCAGGAGACGGACATCGACAGCTACAGCGCCTTCTTCGATAACGGCCACCGTGCACAGACCGAACTGCACGGCTGGTTGCAATCGCAGGGCGTCCAGCGGCTGGCAATCATGGGCCTGGCGACCGACTACTGCGTCAAGTTCAGCGTGCTGGATGCGCTGGCTGCCGGCTATCCAACGCAGGTGATCGTCGACGGCTGCCGCGGCGTGAATCTGCAGCCGGACGACAGCGAGCGGGCGCTGCAGGACATGGCGCGCGCCGGTGCACAACTGGTTACCCTGTCACAATTCCTCGCCAGCTAAATCCTCCGGGGCGCCACCGGCGCCCTCTCTGCGCGGCGGCGAAAATATCGACGCCGCTCACAATACCGCCCTTCTTCTTCCCCAACGGCTTGTGACCGGCAGGCGCTTTTGCTGTTATGGCTGCGACGCTTTTGGCGTCAATCGGTTATACGCATCCGGGGCCCGCTGAGCCCGGCTTTATTGTGACCGCCTCTGGCGGTACGGTCGGCCTTGCCGACCCAAGGAGAAAGACATGAAAATAACCCGAAAACTGCTGCCTTTACTGGCGGCGGTGCAGTTGGCTATGGCCGGCGCAGGCACGGCTAAGGCGGCTTATCTCTCCGTCGGCTACTTCAACGGCGGCGGCGACGTCACCGCCGGCCCCGGTGGCGACATCGACAAGCTGGACGTCACGCAAATCACCCACCTCAACTATTCGTTCGGCCTGATCTACAACGGCGAGAAAGACGAAGCCAATGCGGCGCTGAAAGACCCCGCTCGCCGCCACCAGATCTACCTGTCGCCGAAGGTAACGGCCGATCTGCAACGGCTGCCGGTGCTGCGCAAACAGAACCCCGAGCTGAAAGTGCTGCTGTCGGTCGGCGGCTGGGGCGCACGCGGCTTCTCCGCCGCTGCGGCGACTGCGGAAAACCGGGCGATATTCATCCGCTCCGCGCTGCAGGTGATCGCACAGTATCAGCTGGATGGTATCGATCTGGACTGGGAATATCCGGTGAACGGCGCCTGGGGGCTGGTGGAAAGCCAACCGGCAGACCGCGACAACTTCACCCTGCTGCTGAAAGAGCTTCACCAGGCGCTGGGTAAAGGCAAGCTGTTAACCATCGCCGTCGGGGCCAACGTCAAAAGCCCGCAGGAATGGGTCGATGTGAAAAGCATTGCCCCTTACCTCGACTACATCAATCTGATGACCTACGACATGGCTTACGGCACGCAGTATTTCAATGCCAACCTGTACGATTCAAAGCGTTGGCCAACCGTGGCGGCCGCCGACCGTTACAGCGCCGATTTCGTGGTAAAGAATTATCTGGCTGCCGGACTGAAACCGGCAAAGATGAACCTGGGCATCGGTTTCTACGGCCGGGTACCGAAGCGGGCGACCGAGGCGGGCATCGACTGGGACAAGCCGGACGCCGCCAAACATCCGGTGACGCAGCCATACTTCAGCACGCGCGAAACCGCCCTGTTCAACGCGCTGGGGCTGGATCTCGGCAAAGACACCTACTTTAAATACCACGATATCGTCAGCAAATTGCTCAACGATCCGCAGCATCGTTTTCGCGAGCACTGGGATGACGACGCCAAGGTACCTTACCTGACGCTGCAATCCGCCGCAGGCAAACCGCTGTTCGCCATCTCCTACGAGAACCCGCGTTCGGTGGCCATCAAGGCCGAGTACATCAAAAGCCAGGGATTGGGAGGGGCGATGTTCTGGGAGTACGGCGCGGACGATAACAACCGGCTGGCACAGCAGCTGGCGGAATCGCTGGGTATCAAGGGCGAAAAACGGTGAACCGACGGGGCGATGGCGTCATCGCCCCGCTTTAGGGCAACCTTACTGCGGTTTGAGTTTGGCCAGCGGCTCGGCAACGAACTGCTGTTTCAGCTCTTGCTTGCTCTTCATCACGATCTGCCCGTCGGTGCCGATGCTCATGTGCTGCGGATCGACGTTGTTCATCGACTGCCACAGCATCACCGCCTGCAGGCTGTTTTCTTTTTGCTCCGGCGTCAGCGCCACGCCATCCGGCCATTTGCCCAGCTCAACCGCCTGTACCAGGCGCTGGTATATCTCGGGCGTCATCGCCGCAATCAGATCTTTCACGTCCATCAGAGCCCTTCTCGCTTAACAGATGAATAATTAGCTGAATCGATTTTGTTGGTTAAATTACCACTTAGCCGGCCGTTTGGTCGCCATTTTCGCCATCGGTGAAACTCAGCGAGGCGGAGTTGACGCAATAGCGGTCGCCGGTCGGCTGCGGGCCATCGGGGAAAACGTGCCCCAGGTGCGCGTCGCAATGACCGCAGCGGATTTCAACACGGTGCATATTATGTGAATTATCATCAAGATAACGGATTGCATCGGCGGAAACCGGCTCATAAAAGCTCGGCCAGCCGCAGCCGGAATCGTATTTGGTTTCGGAATAGAACAGCGGCTGGTTACAGCACAGGCAATGGTACACGCCCTCGCGCTTGTTGTGCAGCAATTTGCCGCTGAACGGCGCTTCGGTGCCGCGCTGTTGCGTCACATAACGTTGGATTTCATTCAGTTCCGTGACCGGATGACCGGGGGTTGTCTCTTTAGCCATTTGTGCTTATCTCTGAATGTGGATAATGTCAACGAAAACAATGATTAATAATAACAAAAAATTAACACCGCTGCAGGGGTTTTTGGCCTAAACTGTAGCCCATAAAGGCCACGTCACGATGATATGTGATAGCGATCACACATCTTGCGTATGCTGACTTTATACTTGGCGGCTTGTCCCCATATAACGGATGAGGCCGAGCGAAAATGGACTGTGCAATAAGCGTGCAAAACCACCCTTCCGGTTTGACTTGCCGCAAGAATTGACACGATTCCGCTTGACGCTGGGTAAGGTTTTTGTAATTTTACAACCAACCTTTTATTCACTAACAAATAGCTGGTGGAATATATGACTATCAAAGTAGGTATCAACGGTTTTGGCCGTATCGGTCGCATTGTTTTCCGTGCTGCTCAAGAGCGTTCTGACATCGAGATCGTTGCAATCAACGACCTGTTGGACGCAGAGTACATGGCTTACATGCTGAAGTATGACTCTACTCACGGCCGTTTCAACGGTACGGTAGAAGTTAAAGACGGCCACCTGGTTGTTAACGGCAAAACCATCCGTGTTACCGCAGAGAAAGACCCGGCTAACCTGAAGTGGAACGAAGTGGGTGTTGACGTGGTTGCTGAAGCGACCGGTATCTTCCTGACCGACGAAACCGCACGTAAACACATCACCGCTGGCGCTAAAAAAGTCGTTCTGACTGGCCCATCCAAAGATGCGACCCCAATGTTCGTGCGTGGCGCCAACTTTGACAAATATGCCGGCCAGGACATCGTGTCCAACGCCTCTTGCACCACCAACTGCCTGGCGCCACTGGCTAAAGTCATCAACGACAACTTCGGTATCGTTGAAGGCCTGATGACCACCGTTCACGCGACCACCGCCACTCAGAAAACCGTTGATGGCCCGTCCCACAAAGACTGGCGCGGCGGCCGCGGCGCATCCCAGAACATCATCCCTTCTTCTACCGGCGCAGCGAAAGCGGTTGGCGTTGTTCTGCCAGAGCTGAAAGGCAAACTGACCGGTATGGCGTTCCGCGTACCGACGCCTAACGTATCCGTTGTTGACCTGACCGTGCGTCTGGAAAAAGCGGCTACCTACGAAGAAATCAAGAAAGCCATCAAAGATGCCGCTGAAGGTTCTATGAAAGGCGTTCTGGGCTACGTTGAAGACGACGTGGTTTCCACCGATTTCAACGGCGAAGTGCTGACTTCCGTGTTCGATGCCAAAGCCGGTATCGCACTGAACGACAACTTCGTGAAACTGGTTTCCTGGTACGACAACGAAACCGGTTATTCCAACAAGGTTCTGGACCTGATCGCTCACATCTCCAAGTAATGGCATGATGTTAAGCTGATAATGAGGGCGACATTTTTGTCGCCCTTTTTTATTTGTCTCTCCGGCAAACATTAAGGTAATGAAATGAACGAGAAAATTTTCACCCTGCCCGTTTCCGAACAGATTTCGCCTTACATCAGCCAGCGTCAACTCGATGAGCTGGGCGTGGTTGTGGTGTCGCACCCGAAAGTGCGCGCGGCCGTCGCGCTGCAAGGCGCCCATTTGCTGGCCTGGCAGCCCAGCGGTGAGCAGCCGGTGATTTGGCTCAGCAGTAATACCCCCTTCGCCAAAGGTAAGGCCATCCGCGGCGGCGTGCCGATCTGCTGGCCGTGGTTCGGCCCGGTAGCACAACCCTCCCACGGTTTTGCCCGCAATCAGCCCTGGAGCCTGACGGCGCACGATGAAGATGACAACGGCGTCATCCTGACCTTTACCCTGAAAGACAATGAGCAGACCCGCAAACTGTGGCCGCACGCCTTCACGCTGATTGCCCGCTTCAAGCTGGGTGCGGAGTGCGAGATCGAGCTGGAATCGCACGGCGATTATCAGGCTACGGCGGCGCTGCACAGCTACTTCCAGGTCGGCGACATCGATCGGGTCAGCGTGGCGGGCCTGGGCGAGCCTTATATCGACAAGGTGGCGGGCGGCGCTGAGGCGCGCCAGGCGGGCGAAGTGACCTTCGTCGGCCAAACCGACCGCGTCTACACCCGCCCGGAGGCCTTCAGCCAGATCCGCGATCCGGCGCTCGCGCGCACCATCGAGGTTCACCACCATCATATGAGTGACGTTATCGCCTGGAACCCGGGCGTAGAGCTCTCCTGCAGCATGGGGGATATGCCGAACGACGGTTACAAGACCATGGTCTGCGTAGAGACCGGGCGCGTCAGTAAACCGCTGGTCGCCGCCGGCGAACAACCGGCCCGTTTGGGTGTGACCTTCCGCAGCCGTAAGAAAGCCTGAAAAGCCGTGCGCGGCAGCGCACCACAGATGTGCAAAAGGGGCGCCAGCGCCCCTTTTTGATGCACGCCATGCACGATGATCGTGCAATGCGTGATTAGAAGGTGTAGCTCACACCCGTCATCAGCAAACCGGTGTAGGATTTATCCACCATCGGACTGTCTTTCACTTCATCAGACAACTTCACATAGCGGCCGACGAAGAAGGCATTCCAGCTTTTGTTGATCTGGTAATTGGCGCTCAGCTCGAGATAAGGCGCCCAGCTATCGCCTGGGGTGTAGCTGTCAAGGCCGCTGCGGCGCGATTCATTGGCGCTGACGCCATAGTAATATTTGTTCTGGTTCTTGCTGTTCCACATCACGCCCACGCCTGGGACCAGCGTCAGCGCGTCCAGATCAAACTTGTACAGGTAAGCCACATCGCCCACCAGACCGTTGCTGTTGTTCAGCGTGTCGCCGGTGAAGGTGGTGCGGAGGGTGCCCCACTCGGCGTTGTGCGAGTAGGCCAGGCCGGCCATCAGCGTGCCGCGGCGCTTGTCGAGACGCTTCATGCGATCATCGTCGCTGTCGCCCGGACGGTAGCCCCATGGCGTGTAGTAACCCATGATGCTCAGCTGGTTTTCTTGATCCTTCCACAGGTAGTAACCGGCGGTCAGAGTACGGAAGTAGAAGTCGTCACCTTCATAGTCGATAACGGGCACCGGATAAACGCGGTCCTGATAACCACGATACGCGTCCGGGCTAACCAGCGCGGCAGCGCCGAGTGACCAGGTTCCCGCCTGAGCACTTTGCGCACAAACCATTGCGGAAGCGATAATTGCTAGCGTTTTGAGTTTTGAAATCTTCACTGGTTCTTTTTCCATAAATTACAGGGTTAATAGCTGCAACAGTTTATGTGAAAATTTAGTTACGCGCCTAATCTTTACAATAGAAAACGACCAAGATCGAATAACTTATAGCGGAATTATGAATTAATCATGGCGGAACGGTGACGTTTCATCCCGCAGGCCGCGCCAGACAAGGCATTTGGCTCACACGGTAATAACTGAGTCATTGATATGACTTAAAAAAAGCTTTTTCTGCGGCAGGAAATTTTCCGGCAAGCAAACTAAGCTTAAATCAGAAGGTGAATTTATCCTGGGCCCAGTGGCATACAGCGCAACTCGCGATAATAAGCGCACCAAGTTGGCATACGGGTTGCTGTACTCAGGCGTATTCTCATCTTTCGGGAGCCAGAACACTATCACACGCTCTCTTTAACCTGTGCTAATAACGAAAGGACGGGCATCATGAACATATTTGACCACTATCGCCAGCGCTACGAAGCTGCCAAGGACGAAGAGTTCACACTGCAGGAATTTCTTACCATTTGCCGGCAAGATCGCAGTGCCTATGCCAACGCGGCCGAACGTCTGCTGATGGCTATCGGTGAACCTGTGATGGTCGACACTGCGCTAGAATCACGCCTGTCGCGCCTGTTCTCCAACCGCGTGATCGCACGCTATCCGGCCTTCGAAGAATTCTACGGCATGGAAGAGGCCATCGAACAGATCGTCTCTTACCTGAAACACGCCGCCCAGGGCCTGGAAGAGAAGAAACAGATCCTGTACCTGCTCGGCCCGGTGGGCGGCGGTAAATCCTCGCTGGCGGAACGCCTGAAGGCGCTGATGCAGCGCGTGCCCATCTATACCCTCAGCGCCAACGGCGAACGCAGCCCGGTCAACGATCATCCGCTGTGCCTGTTCAATCCGCAGGAAGATGCCTCGATCCTGGAAAAAGAGTTCAACATCCCCAGTCGCTATCTCGGCACCATCATGTCGCCGTGGGCGGCCAAGCGCCTGCATGAGTTCGGCGGCGACATCACCAAGTTTAAAGTCGTGAAAGTGCGCCCTTCCATTCTGGAACAGATCGCCATCGCCAAAACCGAACCGGGCGACGAGAACAACCAGGACATCTCTGCGCTGGTCGGTAAAGTGGATATCCGTAAACTGGAGAACCACGCGCAGAACGATCCGGACGCCTACGGGTACTCCGGTGCCCTGTGCCGCGCCAACCAGGGGATAATGGAATTCGTCGAGATGTTCAAAGCACCGATCAAGGTGCTGCACCCGCTGCTGACGGCGACCCAGGAAGGTAACTACAACGGCACCGAGGGCATCTCCGCCCTGCCGTTCAACGGCATTATTCTGGCGCACTCCAACGAATCCGAATGGGTGACCTTCCGTAACAACAAGAACAACGAAGCGTTCCTCGACCGCGTGTACATCGTCAAGGTACCTTACTGCCTGCGCGTGTCGGAAGAGATCAAGATTTACGACAAATTGCTGGACCACAGCGAGCTGACCCACGCGCCCTGCGCGCCGGGCACCCTGGAGACGCTGGCGCGGTTTAGCGTGCTGTCGCGGCTGAAAGAGCCGGAAAACTCGAGCATTTACTCGAAAATGCGCGTGTACGACGGCGAAAGCCTCAAGGATACCGATCCGAAGGCCAAGTCCTATCAGGAGTACCGCGACTACGCCGGGGTTGACGAAGGCATGAACGGCCTCTCCACCCGTTTCGCCTTTAAAATCCTCTCGCGAGTGTTTAACTTCGATCACGCCGAGGTGGCGGCTAACCCGGTGCACCTGTTCTATGTGTTGGAACAGCAGATCGAACGCGAACAGTTCCCGCAGGATTTGGCCGAGAAATACCTGGAGCATCTGAAAGGCTACCTGATCCCGAAATACGCCGAGTTTATCGGCAAGGAGATCCAGACCGCCTATCTGGAATCCTACTCGGAATACGGACAGAACATTTTCGATCGCTACGTGACCTACGCGGACTTCTGGATTCAGGATCAGGAGTATCGCGATCCCGATACCGGTCAGCTGTTCGATCGTGAGTCCCTGAACGCCGAGCTGGAGAAAATTGAAAAGCCGGCCGGGATCAGCAATCCGAAAGATTTCCGTAACGAAATCGTGAACTTCGTGCTGCGTGCCCGCGCCAATAACAACGGCCGTAACCCGAACTGGACCAGCTACGAGAAGCTGCGCACCGTGATCGAGAAGAAAATGTTCTCCAATACCGAAGAACTGTTGCCGGTGATTTCGTTCAACGCCAAAACCTCGACGGACGAGCAGAAAAAACACGACGACTTCGTCGACCGTATGATGGAGAAAGGCTATACCCGTAAGCAGGTGCGCCTGCTGTGTGAATGGTATCTGCGGGTCAGAAAATCCTCATAACGCCTCAGGTAAGCGGCATTATCAGGGCCATGTCCACCGTCATGGACGTTGCAGCGCAGCCCACGGAGGGGCGGCACATTGCGCTGCAGCGACCGGGACATGAAGAGTTGGCAACGTCGTTTGGGGGAAGTATGGCCTATTTCATTGACCGACGGCTGAACGGCAAAAACAAGAGCATGGTGAACCGCCAGCGCTTCTTGCGTCGTTACAAGTCGCAAATCAAACAGTCGATTGCCGAAGCCATCAACAAGCGTTCGGTCACCGACGTAGACAGCGGGGAATCGGTCTCCATCCCCACTGACGATATCAACGAACCGATGTTTCATCAGGGGCGCGGCGGCACGCGCCATCGGGTGCATCCGGGCAACGACCACTTCGTGCAGAACGATCGCGTTGAGCGGCCTCAGGGCGGATCAGGCGGTGGCGGCGGCCAGGGCAACGCCAGCCAGGACGGTGAAGGCCAGGATGAGTTCGTCTTCCAGATTTCCAAAGACGAGTATCTCGATCTTTTGTTCGAAGATCTTGCCCTGCCCAACCTGAAAAAGAACCAGTACAAGCAGTTGACCGAGTTCAAAACCCACCGCGCAGGCTATACCGCCAACGGTGTGCCGGCCAACATCAGCGTCGTGCGATCGCTGCAAAACTCGCTGGCGCGGCGTACCGCCATGACCGCCGGGAAAAGGCGCGCGTTGCACGAACTGGAAGACGAGTTGAACCAGCTGGAAAACACTGAACCGGTGCAGTTGCTGGAAGAGGAGCGGTTGCGCAAGGAGATTGCCGAACTGCGCAAGAAAATCGAAAGCGTGCCGTTCATCGACACCTTCGATCTGCGCTACAAAAACTATGAGCGCCGGCCGGAACCCTCCAGCCAGGCGGTGATGTTCTGCCTGATGGACGTGTCCGGCTCGATGGATCAGGCGACCAAAGATATGGCCAAACGTTTTTACATTCTGCTTTATCTGTTCCTGAGCCGTACCTACAAAAACGTCGAGGTGGTCTATATTCGCCACCACACCCAGGCGAAAGAGGTGGACGAACAGGAGTTCTTCTATTCGCAAGAAACCGGCGGCACCATCGTCTCCAGCGCGCTGAAGCTGATGAACGACGTCGTCGAAGAGCGCTACGACCCGGCGCAATGGAATATCTACGCCGCGCAGGCGTCGGACGGTGACAACTGGGCCGACGATTCACCGCTGTGTCATGAGCTGTTGGCGAAGAAGCTCCTGCCGATGGTGCGTTATTACAGCTATATAGAAATCACTCGTCGCGCTCATCAGACGCTGTGGCGCGAATATGAGGATCTGCAGGCGAAATTCGACAACTTCGCCATGCAGCATATCCGCGAGCCGGACGATATTTATCCGGTATTCCGCGAACTGTTTCGCAAGCAGACCGTATAACCATAAAAACGGCCGGACACATATTCTCCGGCCGTTTTCATACTGAACGAATTTAAATCATATTCAGGATACTTTCGACATCAAATCATAGAACCAATTCGCCGGAATACAACACAGGGCCGGTCGGCTGTTGGTTCGGCGAGCCGCCTAACGGCTCTAGGCTGATGGCAATCGTTGTTCCTTTAACTAAATCAGCATCCGCCAAATAAAACTGACTCATGCCTTTCTCGTTTACAAGGCCAATTGCAACGGGCTTATGCCCAACGGGGATAAGCCATAATTCAAGGCTTTTTCCGACGGGAATAGCGGCCAGGCCTAATGGTGTTATTCGAACAATTTTTCTTTGCCTATCGGAACTCACAACCCACGACACTTGATTCGTTCCGTTCAGCACAACTAGCGGTTTCAGCTCTGGCGTACGCCAATGAAACCACGAACTCAGGCTCAATACGCCGATTCCCGCCGCAACCCCCCATGCAATATAGTTTCGGATATGCCGTCTGGACGAAGAGTATCGAGGCAGATTTAATTCAATTCTTTTCCAAACGCTTTCGGGCGGAGGGACAGGCGTGATACCGATATCCAGCCCTGACCAGATACTTTGCCATTTTCCAACCTGGGAAACTAAAACGCTATCCGTTTTCAGACGGCGCTCAAAATGCAGCCGAGCATTCCCTCTGAGCGTGCCAAGAGCATACTCTGCAGCCAGCATTTCATCACTTTCACGTCTGTTCATAGGCCTAGGCAATCCTTCAGGTGCGATAGCGCACGACGGACCCAGCTTTTAACCGTACCCAGCGGTTGCTGCAACCAATCAGCGATATCCGCGTGCGACATCCCTTGATAATATGCCAAAACAATACTTTGCCGTTGTTCAGAAGTCAGATGCTTCAAACAATCGTTTAACTTTTTAGCCTGCTCCCCATCGTCATCCAAACTTTCATTTTCCGACTGAGGGATTTGGTCACTATATTCTTCTTCCAGTTCGGCATGGCGTCCGTACCGGCTACGCAATCCATCAATACATCGATTCCTTATAATATGAGTAAGCCATGTCATAGGCGAACTCATGGTCGGATCATAATCTCCAGCACGTTGCCATACGGTAAGAAAGCCGTCGATCAGAACCTCTTCTGCCCACTGACGATTACGCAACATGCGTAGCGCAATGGCGAATAAACATGCGGATGTCGAACTGTACAGGCGTTCAAATGCTCGGCGATCGCCATTAGCGATCGCCTTTAAGCACATTATCTGGTTTTCTTTCAACGAGTGATCCATACCATTCCTAAAGCGGGTAAGCTTTGCCCATTTCGAGTATAGGCATTACTTGGGCATTAGCACGGTATCAATAACCTCGATTACACCGTTTTGCTGCCGCACATCATAGGTACTGATGTTGGCGACGTCGCCTTTGGCATCTTTGATCTGAATATTATGCGGGCCGTTATTCATAAACCATAGCGACTGGCCATTGACGGTTTTGAGTTCCGCCCGTCCTCCGCCTTGCTCAATTTTTCTCTCCAGCGCTTTCATGTCATAGTTCCCGGCCACGACGTGATAGGTCAACACGCTGGTCAACAGAGTTTTGTTCTCAGGTTTTAGTAGATTATCCACCGTACCGGCCGGCAATTTGGCGAATGCGGCATTCGTTGGCGCAAAGACCGTATAAGGTCCTTTGCCTTGCAAGGTGTCGACCAAGCCGGCAGCTTTAACCGCCGCGACCAGCGTCGTATGATCTTTTGAATTCAGCGCATTTTGCACAATGTTTTTTGAGGGGTACATCGCAGCCCCCCCAACCATCACGGATGCCGAATCAGCGGCAACGGCCAGGGTTGCGGCGCTGAACAGTAATGAGCCGGTGAAGATAGTGGAGATAAGCGTTTTCATGATTAAGTCCTCAACGTAAGCGGAGCGGAAGTGTCGCTCATTACTGATATACGTATGAGGTGCGCCAAGTGGATGCACGGATGGCAAAAAATAAAGCAAAAGGAACGAGTACCTTTACAAAGATCCCTAACAAATACGTGCTCCGGTGCTGACAGCCACTTTCCATTCTTTCTTCTGAGGTTATTCCTAAACATTCGCCTCAACGCCCGCACGGCTTGATAGGAATATTCCCATTCAGTTATCGTTACCTCATCGCTTAAGTCCTTTCCTAAGCGAAATTTGCCTCATTTTATTTTTCCATGGCTTCTCAGCCCGCCAAGGCGGGCATTTACCTGTCAGCAGGTTAGACATCATGATCGACTACACTCTCTATGGCCTCAACAAGCAAGATGTTGATGAATACCATAAGCAAATATGCTGCCTGCTCGGCAAAAGCGTGCTGCTGGTGCTGACCGCCAACAAGCCGATAACCAAACAGAACCTGCTCGCCTGCCTTATCCAGGAGGTGGAAAAACAGCCCGATGATTATTTTCAGAGACTGCATCGTGCAGCAATAGAAATGATCGGCGTCAACGGGCGTTAAGGCGATATGCGCAAGGCGGAAATCTACGCCATTATTGCCACCCTCGTGGTGTTAATGATGATGTTCATCATTATCCTTGATAGCGATATCACCCCTTATCCTTAATAAGCGCCTATTACGCCGGCTCTTTAGCCCGACGTAATAGACAGTCTGTTGCGGGCTGTCACCTTGATTACCTTTCTGCCCTGGCTTTATTCATAACCGGCCGCTTCGTCAATCAATCCCGCCACCTCTGCGGCATGGGAAACCAGCGAAGCATGACTGGCATCCAGCACCATAACTTTCTTGGCCCGCAGCCGCTGCGCCATGTGCCGCTGATTCTCCGGCGCTATCATGCGATCGTCGCTGGAGAGCTGATACCATGACGGTTTATGTTTCCATGCCGGTTCGCCGATGGTGTTACCGAAGGTATCGGCCAGCGGAGCCTTCTGCGCCACCGCCATCACCAGCGCTTCGTCGGCAGTCAGATCCTGGCAAAAGCTCTCGTGAAACTTGTCGGCTTTGATCCACAGATAGCCGTCGCTGTCCGGGGCCAGATTCGCCACCGCCGCAGGAGGATGCGCTTGCGTAATACCGCCGGGGCTTTCTCCGGCGTCCGGCGCAAAGGCGGCGATGTAGACCAGGCCGACCACATTAGGCAGGTTGCCCATTGCCGTGATCACGGCACCACCGTAAGAGTGCCCCACCAACAATACCGGCCCCGCTTGCTGCGCGACCATCTTGCGCGTGCGTTCCGCATCCTCAGCCAACGAGGTCAGCGGCATTTCCACCGCATGCATCGCCGAATATCCCCTACGCGACAACTCGAGGATGACCTTACTCCAGTGCGCGGCGCCGCCCCAGAATCCGTGTACCAGCACGATAGTGGGTTTTGTGCTCATTGCCGACTCCTTCATCTTAGGGAAGCGCTATAGACAGATGCACTGCAGCCCTTAAGGGGCGCGCCTTGCTACCGGCGACGTCACGCAGTCCTCATTTTTATATAGTCAGGCTAGCGGCGTTCGGCAATAGCTACGACGGGTTAACGCACGCGATTTCCCGGCATCGCCATGGCCTATCCACGCAGCGTGCAAAGCAAAAAACGGGATTAAAACTAGGATTTTTACCCATACCGATCTAAAATCTCGCGCAAAAACAAAGAGAAGTAAATTTAGCTCACCGGGAAAAGGAATGAAGTTGTGAAGGAAATGATCTCCATCGTTTTTATGGCATGCCTGCTGGCGCTGCTGTTTTCGTGGCTGTTCGTCTACGGTCTTAACATTCATTAAACCTGCGGCGGCAATAAATCCCCCTCCCTGGCTGGCAAGCAGCGCATCGGGACGATGCGCTAAAACCGCCCCCCCAAGTGCCCACGAAAGCAAAACCTGACGCCATCCCGCCTTAACCTTTCCGCCCACAGATACATCAATAATATTTACGGATAACAGTCCTATCCCCTTTCTGCGTCCCTCGTCGACTTTTTTCTGACCTGGCGTAGTCCCCCAAACAGAGGGCTTGCCAGACGCAAAATGTTACCGGTAACTATGTTGTTGATTTCTTTTTGTAATAACCGGAAAGCCGTTAATAACCCTACGTTCTTTATAGAAATAAATTATGCATTCTTATGGATAAAGGTATGAATAAACGGCCTTTGGTCATTGATTATCACCCGCCAAGCTCCTAGAATTCGCGCGTAAAAATACAACTGGGATCGGGTTTCATGTCGTCGCTGTGGGTTGCAACGCAATACTGTTATTTTATTGGTCTGTTAGTTTCTATGATTTTCACCTACCTGGTTAGCCGGGACACCGTCAAAATACGCTGTATCAGCGCACTGACCATCGGGTTAACCTGGCCGTTGAGCCTGCCGGTCGTGTTGCTGTTTTCGCTGTTCTAATCCCCCAACAGACCTCGCGGCGGGTTTGGGTTTTTAAACAGCCATGCTAATGAAAAAGGGAAGGCCGCCGGCGTCGCGGATTTTTGGCGTGGGATAAAAAAACGCCAGCGCAAGGCTGGCATGAAAACTGGAAGCAATGTGAGCAATGTCGTGCCGGCTCGGGGGGCACAGAAGGAGACAACCCTTTCCCCTCACCGGCGAAAAGATGATAATACGTCTCATTATTGATTGTAAAGTCATTTCCCTGCGCAACGTTTTCCCTTTGGGAAAATATCAGCCGCGCGGCGCTCGCCAGCACCGATACAACCGCCCCGTCCCCCACACCAGCAGCCACAGAAAAATATTCATCCCCAACCAGAGCATCAGCAAGTAGAAGAAAGTTTGATAACCGGGTATGCCCCGGTCGGCCAAAAACGGGTTGAAGTGCAAAAATTTGACGATCGCGAAGGGGTTAAGATTGAAACGGTTGAACACGGCCGCCGTCAACAGCGGCGGCAACAGCGTGTAAAACGCCAGGCTGAACAGCAGCAGAATCTTAGTGCCCGAAGTGTTTTTATAATCTTTCATATCAATATATTGCGTCTTTCACCATGGTGCAGAAACCGCCAAATAGTCACACGCCAGCCGACCCCGCGCACGAAAAAGAGTTCCAGGCCAGCGCGGAAATAAAGCCGATCCTGTGTTTAATCGTCATTTAGCGCGCGGGTGATATATACCCTGTGAATTTTAAATTACGATGCCGCCGCGCCGTCTTCAACCGCAGCGTTTGCCGGGCATCAATCAGGAGGCATTAATGAAACCGGACGCACTCGCCCTGCCGCCGAGCCCGAAAAAGCTCAAAGTAATCTACGGCTGGTATATTTACGTGATCTATATCCTGCTGGTTTTCAACATTTACATGGCGGTCTACAACGTCTGCGTTCGGCATCCGCTTGAGGCACCCCTGCTGTCGCTGTTTCACAGCCTGTTCCTCGCGCTGATGCTGCAGCAGGTGCTCAAGAAGAACGTCGTTTTCGCTTGGATCTTGCTGAGTTATTTTATCCTGATGCGCCTGTATTACGCCAATGTGCTGCATGTTGAATTCACGCTGGTGAGCCGCGGCCTGGTGCTGCTGATTCTGACGCTGCTGCTTACCGGTGCCGTGGCCGTCGGGCAACTGGCCACGCCCCCGCAGCGGCATGACTGGCTGGCGCGGCTGGGTTGGCGGCAATGGGGCGCGCTCACGGCGCTGGCGGCCATCCTGACCCCGTTGATTACCACTGACTACCTGGGGTAAACACGGCGCTATTTGGGGATATGGGGCTCGGAAATGTCTACGATGCGGCATATTTTGGTGTAGTTGCCCGCCTTCTCACAGATCTTGTCCGTGACAAACACGCTAAGGTAGCCCAGCAGCAGCAAGTAGCCAACCATGCACAGAATAAAGATAAGCGTTCTCACCGATAGCGACCAACCAGACAAGAGTATCCCAAGCATCATAACCTGAACGTGGCGCTTTAAAAGGATTTCATGTGCGCACCGGCCGCATCGGCGCACGTTCTGTAGTAACATTAAGCTACCACGCCAACCACCGGAAACGCCGATGCACCATCTGATGTTAGATATTGAAACCCTGGATATAAAACCCAGCGCCGTCATCCTGGTGGTTGCGGCGGTGTTTTTCGATCCCCGAACCGGGGGGCTGGGCGCCGAATTCGAAGCCGCCGTCAGCAGCCAGAAAGACCAACCGGGCCGTACCATCAGCCTGGATACGGTCGCCTGGTGGGCGAAACAGTCCGATGAAGCGCGCAAGCAGGCCTTCGGCGGCACCGAGAGCCTGAAGCGCGTGCTGAGCAGCCTTAGCCGCTTCATCCATATGAACAGCACCGATACGGTGAAAGTCTGGGGCAACGGCAAAGAGTTCGACTGCGCGATCCTCGAGCACGCCTTCCAGCAGCTGGAAATGCCCTGCCCGTGGAAATTCTGGGATACTCAGGACGTACGCACGGTGATCACGCTGGCGGAACTGCACGGCTTTAACCCGAAAAAGACCCGCCCGTTCGAGGGCATGCCGCATCGCGCGCTGGATGATGCTCGCCACCAGGCCCGCTATGTGGCCGATACCGTCTCGGCGCTCTATTACCGCCAGGGGGCGCAGCGCTGACCCGCTTTGCCCCTTTTCATTTGCCGCCAGAGTCTCTACTCTAGCCCTCTTTGTCACTCGGACGTGCCTTTCCTGTTATGCAAAAGTTTCTGTTTATGCTTCTCAGCCTGGTGCTGCTCGGCCCATTAGGCATCGATCTTTACCTGCCGACCATTCCCGCCATTGCCGTCGGCCTCGGCAGCAGTGAAGCGCTGATCCAATCCACCATATCGCTGTTTATACTGGTGCTCGGCCTCGGCCAGGTCATCGCCGGCCCGCTGGTCGATAACTATGGACGCAAGCCGGTGGCGCTGGCCGGCATTATCCTCTACATGATCGGCGCCGCGATGGCGGCGCTGGCCACCAACCCGACTGTTTTCATCGCTTCGCGTCTGCTGCAAGGGGTGGCGGTTTGCTGCACCGCCGTCGTCGCCTTCAGCGGCGTGCGCGATCGCCTGAATGGCGACGACGCCGCCCGCGCTTTCGGTTTTCTCAACGGCACGCTGAACATCATCCCAGCGCTGGCGCCGCTGCTCGGTGGCCTGCTCGCCGAAGCCTTCGGCTGGCGCGCGCCTTTCTGGTTCCTGGTCGGCTATGCGCTGCTGGTGTTGGCGCTCATCGCGCTGCGCTTGCCGGAAACCCGCCCCGCTGATACCGTGCCGGTCAAAGGGCTGCCGGTGCGCCAATACGCGCGTATCCTCAGCGAACGCCGCTTCCTCTCCTTTGCGGTGGTGAACTCCGGGGCGATGGGCATGGCGCTGACCTACGTTTCTCTGGCACCGAACGTGCTGATGGGTACCGCCGGCCTGACCCCGCTGCAATTCTCGCTGGTGTTCGGCGCCAACGGTTTCTGGATCATGCTGGTGAGCTTCTTCGCCAACCGCATCATCCACAAGGTCGGCCGCCCGGTTTGTCTGGCGACCGGCGGCTTGTTGATGGGGCTGGGCTGTCTGGGCCTGCTGCTGGGCGTCATGCTGTTGCCTGCAACGGCACAAGCGCACTGGCTGGCGTATATGCTGCCGGTCGCCAGCGCCTGCGCTGGATTGGCGTTCGTGATGGGCCCGGCCACCAGCTACGCGCTGGAGCCGTATTCCAATGAGGCCGGCGTCGCGTCCGCGCTGGTCGGTTTCGTGCAGATGGCGGGCGGCGCCGCGCTGGGTTTGGTGGCGATGGCGTTGCCGCTGCAACCCAAGCTCTCGCTGGCGCTGGTGATGCTGGCAGGCTGCCTGCTGGCGCTGCATGCGCGGCGGCTCAGCAAGCAGATTAAAGGGCAGATTAGAAAAGTCGCCTGAGCCGCGGCTCAGGCTTCGGTGACGACCGGCACCCGCGCCGCTAAGGCCGACAGCAGCTCATAGCCTAACGTCCCTGCCGCCGTGGCCACCTCGTCCACCGGCAGGCGTTTCCCCCACAGCTCCACTTCGGCGCCCAGTTCGACTTGCGGACAGGGCGTCAGATCCACCGCCAGCATGTCCATCGATACCGTTCCCAGCGTGCGCGTCAGCACACCATCCACCCATACCGGCGTACCGGTCGGCGCATGGCGCGGATAGCCGTCGGCATAGCCGCAGGCCACCACGCCGATACGCTGCGCGCTGGCGGCGCTGTAACGGCCGCCGTACCCCACGCGATCGCCAGACTTCAGCTGTTGAATACCGATGATCTCGCTGCTCAGCGTCATCGCCGGCTGCAGCCCCGTCGCCGCAACATCATTCCAGCAACCGCTCGGCGAAGCGCCATACAGAATGATCCCAGGGCGGACCCAGCTGCCATGGGTCGAAGGGTGCCACAGCGTAGCGGCCGAGTTGGCCAGGCAGCGCGGCAGCGGTATATCGGTAGCCGCCGTCTCGATAGTGGCCATCTGCTGGGTTACGCCTTCCGGGCCGTCGGCGGTAGCGAAATGGCTCATCAGCGTCAGTTCGGCGATATTGGCAACCGCCTGCGCCCTTTGCCACACCTCGCGCAGCCGCTCAGGTGCAAACCCCAACCGATTCATGCCGCTGTTCACTTTCAGATAAACATTGAGCGGCGCGCTCAGCGTGGCGTCGGCGATCGCCGCCAGCTGCCAGTCGCTGTGCACCGCCGTCGTCAGGCGATAACGATCGAGCAACGCCAGATCCTGCGGCTGGAAGAAACCTTCCAGCAGTAGAATCGGCCCTTGCCAACCCGATTCGCGCAACAGCACCGCTTCGGCCAGATCCAGCATGGCGAAGCCGTCGGTTTGCGCCATGCTGCGCCAAACGTGTTTGATACCGTGGCCATAGGCGTTGGCTTTGACCACCGCCCACACTTTGGCGCCGGGGGCGAAACGGCGCACCACCTGCAGGTTATTTTCAATCGCGCCGAGATGCATCGTGGCGGTTATGGGACGGGGCATCGGTTCTCCTTGGGGCAGCATACAGCGGCCACGCGCGCCTGCGCGTGGCCGGGAAAGTCTATGACAGCGTCGACGATTAACGTGCGGGATGCACGTCGTTCAGCGGAACCGCGTGTTGCTGGCGAAACCCGGCGCTGTAACGCGCCACCGCCAGATCATCGGAAGGGATCGCCGGCGTAATACCGGACATCAGGTCGGACAACAGCTGCCCGGAACCGCAGGCCATCGTCCAGCCCAACGTGCCATGCCCGGTATTGAGATACAGGTTCTTCAGCGAAGTGCGGCCGACAATTGGCGTGCCGTCCGGCGTCATCGGCCGCAGGCCGGTCCAGAACGTCGCGTCCTCCACTCTGCCGCCGTTCGGGTAGAGATCGCGTACCACCATCTCCAGCGTTTCGCGCCGTTTTTGCTCCAGCTGCGTGTTGAAACCGACGATCTCCGCCATGCCGCCAACGCGAATACGCTGGTCGAAGCGCGTGATGGCGATTTTATACGTCTCATCCAATACCGTAGAGAACGGCGCCGCCGCTTCGTCGGTGATAGGAATGGTCAACGAATAGCCCTTCAGCGGGTAAACCGGTATCGACACCAGGCCGCGCAGCAGCGCCGTGGAGTAGGAGCCGAACGCCACCACGTAGCTATCGGCCTTGAACACTTCCTCGCCACACTGCACGCCGGCGATCTTGTCGCCCTCCACCAGCAGACGATCGACGCTGCGGTTGAACAGAAAAGTCACGCCCGCCTGCTCTGCCATCTTCGCCAGCTGTTGCGTAAACAGCTGGCAATCGCCGGTCTCGTCGTTCGGCAGCTGCAGACCACCGGTCAGCTTGTGCGCCACCTGGGCCAGCGCCGGCTCAACGCTGGCGAGCTGGCTGGCCTCCAGCAGCTTGTAAGGCACCCCGGCATCTTCCAATACCGCAATGTCTTTCGCTGCGTTTTCGAACTGTTGTTGGGTGCGGAACAGCTGCAGCGTGCCGCCCTGGCGGCCTTCGTACTGGATGCCGGTTTCCTGCCGCAGCGCCTTGATACAGTCGCGGCTATATTCTGCCAGGCGCACCATGCGGCCTTTGTTGGTCATGTAGTGTTCGGTGTTGCAGTTTTTCAGCATCTGCCACATCCAGTTGAGCTGGAAGCTGCTGCCGTCGAGACGGATCGCCAACGGCGCATGGCGTTGGAACATCCACTTGATGGCCTTCAGCGGCACGCCCGGCGCCGCCCAGGGAGCGGCATAGCCCGGTGAAATCTGCCCGGCGTTCGCCGCGCTGGTTTCCAGTGCAGGACCTGGCTGACGATCGATCACCGTCACCTCATGCCCCGCCTTCGCCAAATACCAGGCACTGGCTACGCCCACCACTCCACTACCTAAAATTACCACTCGCATCGCTGACTCCAGCTCAAGGCTTCACAAAGCATAATCTTCTGCTCACAGGAAATTAACTCAGTGAAAAAATCCGTCCAACAACTTCATCATCAAACGTGACAATATTCACAATTAATTTATCGTCGATGGGTTCTGCATTTGCAATAGCCACCTGAAAATAGCGATAAGATGCGGTTTAAGGGGGGATACGGCGTCAGAGCACCGCTGATTCGATAGCAATGCTAGCAATGATATCAAGAAAAAAAGGCGTGATAAGTAACAATGATTTAACAGAATATAAAAATACCACTCATCACATAATCAGAATAAAAAACCAATAAAATTAAAAAAACCAAAACAACAGACAAAGAGAGGCGTTTCTCCTCGCAGCAGAAAAATCGCGTAAAATTTCAGCGAAAAATTAACCTTTATTTTACTACCGGAATAAAACGACCGATTACCTCAGCCCCGCCCGTTTAGGTTGAGTGCTGCAGCACGATATGAACGTTAAAGCCAGAAGCAGCTCCTAAAGTTCATATTGTCGCTCTTCCGGAGAATCCCTTATGTTCATCGCCCTCTACCGGTTCTCAGTCAAACCCGGACACGAACAAGCCTTTCGCCAGGCTTGGCTTGAATTAACCCAAGGCATTTATCTGCAGCGCGGCAGCCTCGGCTCCCGCCTGCACCGTGATATGGGCGGGCAGTTTATTGGCTACGCGCAGTGGCCAAGCCGCGCTGCATGGGAAAGCGCCGGTGATATTCAGTTGGATGAGCGCTATCGTCACGCCCGGGAACGAATGCGCGCGACGTTATTGGCGGATGAAACGTTATTTGAAATGGCAGTGACGGACGATTACCTGCAAATCAGACCGTTTGGCTGAGCACAAGCCCACGCAAGCGGGCTTGTGGTTGCGGGGGAGCGGCATCAATGATGCAGCATCTCGTCCACGACTTCTTTAGTCTGCAGCTGGAAGGGATAATAGGTCGGCCAGTTGTCCATCTCTTTCAGCAACGCCTCCTGCGACGTATTACCCATAAAGATATGGAAATGCGCCGATTTGCGCGGGCCGATAATGTGATCGCTGAACTGCACGAATTTCGGCGCCAGGCTGCCGGCATCCTGGCATTCGAACAGATAACGCACGCCCTTTTTACCAGAGACATACGTCAGGATCTTATGCCCGGCGTACTTATACTGACAGGCGCTGGATTGGTCGCCGCGATGAAACTCCATGACGCCGTTCTCAATGCCGATGGTATCCACATCGGTGGCGTACCCTTTGCGGTAATAGGCCTTCACTTCTTCGAAGGTCTTGCTCTTATCCTGCTCCGCCTTCTTCTTGAACACCGGATCGAGATCCCCATTGAGCAGATAAGGATACACGGATTGCCACACGCCCTCCCAATCCGCCAGGTCGCGATCTTTGACGTCTTTATCGTCGAATATGCCCGCTTCCGCCTTTTTTTCCACTTCCGTCAGCGGCTTGCCATGTGAATGATGCCCGTGGGCAAGCGCCTGCCCACCGATAAACAACGCTGCCAGCGCCACCGCCAGTTTGCCAAAATGCCTCGCCAAAAGATGCTCCTTGTCCGTCATTGAGAAAATTAAAAGTTACAATATAACATAACAAATTTCAATCCCAATGCGCCCTTATCGGCAGGTCTCTTTGCTGAATGGCAATAGGCGAACGGTGACCTGGAACAACAGGATGCGTTGACTGCGAGAGACTTGTCAGGCTGGAGGGTTTCTTGTTGACGTTGTGCTAGAATCCCGGCCAGTGATTGTCCGAGATAACATGAAAGCTTTATGAAAAAACCGCTAAACCCGTGGCTTGACCTATGCAGGTCCGCTGCAATCATTATGGTCATTCTCTCACACGGCAGAACGTTTCTACTGTCAGCATTTCCAGCGGCGCAAACTTTTAAGTTCGGTGGCTTCTTAGGGGTAGAACTGTTCTTCGTCTTATCCGGATTTCTGATCGGCAGAATCATATTCGAGAAGGTGAAAGCAGCCAGAACACCACTCGGCTGGATCCCCGCGTTCTGGTTTCGGCGCTGGATGAGAACCTATCCCAGCTATCTACTTTTTTTATTACTAAATTTATTCTTCATTAACAATATCAGGCCTGAAGCACTGCCCAACATACTGGCCTTCTCCACGTTCACGCAGAGCTTAGTCCATCCACACCCCACCTTCTTCGGTGAGGCCTGGAGTCTGGCTGTTGAAGAAGTTTTTTATTTCTTATTCCCCATAGTGATAGCCGTTTTTTTATTCATAACGAAAGATAGAAAAGTCAGTATTCTCTTGGCCATTGCCGCTATGATACTGATGTCTTTGCTCTTTAGAGTGAACGCAGCGCTGAATACGCAACTGACGTTTAACGAAATTCGCTCAACATCGTTATATCGTCTTGACTCGCTCATGATTGGCGTTATTTTTTCCTGGCTGTTTGTATCAAATAAAATCAACCGGTTCTTCTGGGTAGGGTTATTACTTATTCCTATCGCGATAGCCATCGCGTCTCAGCCTGATGCTTTCATGGATGAAAGCAGGTTCCTGAAAGTCTTTTTATTTGATATTGCCAACATTGGCTTCGCTTGCCTGATAACCGCGTTCTACAATACGGATATTCCCAATGCAGTGAAAGCGGTAACCTCCAGAATTGCACGCTGGTCTTACGCCGCCTATCTAACCAATCTGCCCGTTTTATTAGCCCTCAATCACTACTTGCCGAAACCCGATTCTGCTATCGGTTGCCTTGCAATGTGGTCACTGTTTGTCGCCATGACAATGCTCAGCGCCAAGCTGGTTTATGAACTCTTTGAGGTGAGAATCCTGCGGTTGAGGGATCGCCTGAAAGCCGCATGACCATTTTGCGCAACATCTTTCCCCCGCCTTTTTGAAAACAGACCGCTTCATTATCGAAGCGGTTTCTACCCCTCTTTCACAAACATCGGCATTCAACGCACCGCGCGGCTTCACCTATTGCGCCCCCCAGCCGCAGGGTTATACTCGAAGAGGAAGCGCGGCGCTGCGCCGCCTTCTGCCGGGACGGACGCGGCGCCGGCGGGCGCTGGATTGACTGCCGTTCGCTCCCCTGCGTACCGACATTTTTATTTCACTGATTTGCAACGGTTAATTATGACTTGAACTATGCTTGTTACAGGGCCTGCCGTTTGAGCAAGACCCGTGAATAATGAGGGTGCGCTGATGACTACTTCAACACATGAAAAGGTTAAGGATGATAAACGTCTGAGCGATGGACCGGACTGGACGTTCGAGCTGCTGCAGGTGTATTTGGAGCAGATCGACCGCGTCGCCAAGCATTACCGGCTCGACACCTACCCCCATCAGATCGAGGTGATCACCTCCGAGCAGATGATGGACGCTTATTCGAGCGTCGGCATGCCGATCAACTATACCCATTGGTCCTTCGGCAAGAAGTTCATCGAAACCGAACAGCGCTACAAACAGGGCCAGCAAGGGCTGGCCTATGAAATCGTCATCAACTCCAATCCCTGCATCGCCTACCTGATGGAGGAGAACACCATCACCATGCAGGCGCTGGTGATGGCGCACGCCTGCTATGGCCACAACTCGTTCTTCAAGAATAACTATCTGTTCCGCAGCTGGACCGACGCCAGCTCCATCGTCGATTATCTGCTGTTCGCCCGCCACTACATCAGCCAGTGCGAAGAACGCTACGGCGTCGATGAAGTGGAGCGGTTGCTGGACTCCTGCCACGCGCTGATGAACTACGGCGTCGACAGATACAAACGCCCGCAGAAAATCTCCCTGGTAGAAGAGAAAGCGCGCCAGAAAAGCCGCGAAGAGTATCTGCAAAGCCAGGTGAACACGCTGTGGAAGACCCTGCCGCGCGTCGAACGCGAAGAGTCGCCGGAGCAGGCGCGCCGGTATCCGAGCGAGCCACAGGAAAATATCCTCTATTTCATCGAGAAGAATGCGCCGCTGTTGGAACCCTGGCAGCGTGAGGTGCTGCGCATCGTGCGCAAGGTCAGCCAGTATTTTTACCCGCAAAAGCAGACTCAGGTGATGAACGAGGGCTGGGCCACTTTCTGGCACTACACCATCCTCAACCATCTGTACGACGAGGGCCGGGTGACCGAGCGGTTTATGCTGGAGTTTTTGCACAGCCACACCAACGTGGTGTATCAGCCGCCGTATAACAGCCCGTACTATAACGGCATCAACCCCTATGCGCTGGGCTTCGCCATGTTCCAGGACATTAAGCGCATCTGCCAGTCGCCAACCGAAGAAGACCGCTACTGGTTCCCGGACATCGCCGGCAAAGACTGGCTGGACACCTTGCACTTCGCCATGCGCGACTTCAAGGACGAGAGCTTTATCAGCCAGTTCCTGTCGCCCAAAGTGATGCGCGATTTCCGGTTGTTCACCGTGCTGGACGACGATCGCAACAACTATCTGGAGATTGCCGCGATCCATAACGAAGCCGGTTACCGGGCGATCCGCCAGGAGCTGTCGGCGCAATACAACCTGAGCAACCATGAGCCGAACATTCAGATCTGGAACGTGGACCTGCGCGGCGACCGCTCGCTGACGTTGCGTTACATCCCGCAGGAACGCGCACCGCTGGATAAGAGCCGCCGCGACGTGTTGAAGCACCTGCATCGCCTGTGGGGCTTCGACGTGATCCTCGAGCAGCAAAACGAAGATGGCAGCGTGGAGTTGCTCGATCGTTGCCCGCCGCGGCCGACGCCGCTGTAACCGCCACAACGACAAAGGGCGCCAAATGGCGCCCTTTCTTATTTCATGAATACGCGATTAGCGACGCGCTTCGGTCAGATCGCTCGGCATGGTGCCCTGCATACTCTGCCAAATCGCCCCGCTGTCTTTACCGTAGTTGCGCACGGTATCCATCACCTGGTCGTACAGCTTCTCATGGCACAGCGTGGACAGCTTGCTGTAGAAGGTCAGCGCCAGCTTGCGCGCTTCCGGGTTGGAGAAGTAGTAACGGCCCACGCGGGTGTACAGCCCTTTCAGGCCGTTGAAAATCAGGCCGTAGATCGGGTTGCCGGAAGCGAACGCCAGGCCGCGGAAGATCTCGTAATCGAGCAGATTGAAAGCGTCCGCCTGATCTTCTACCTCGGCGGCCTTCGCCAGCACTTCCTGGGCCTGTTCCGGATGATTGCGCACCGCGGCGCGAATAAAGATCGACGCGATATTGGTGCGCACCGACAGCAGGTTGTCGATCAGCTGCGGGACGCTCTTGTGATCGAGACGGGCCACGGTCTCAAGGATATTGAGGCCGGACGTTTCCCAGAAATTGTTCACTTTGGTCGGTTTGCCATGCTGAATGGTCAACCAGCCATCGCGGGCCAGACGTTGCAACACTTCACGTAACGTGGTGCGCGTGACGCCAATCAACTCCGAAAGCTCACGCTCCGCGGGCAAAATAGAGCCAGGGGGGAAGCGATTATTCCAAATACTCTCAATAATGTACTCTTCCGCGAAACCGGCAGGACTCTGCGCCTTTATGACCATGTGTTTGACGTTCCGTTGCGACGATAAAATCAGTAAAAGTAATCAGCTCATCATACCAGATCGTGCTGACATGACATAGCGTGAGCGAAAAACAATAAACGAAAGTGTGCATAAAGTGGCAAAAAACGCGCAAAAACACCGGCCGGCAGAAATTTGCCGCCGTAAAACAAGCTCCGGTTGCGCCCGCCCCCGCCGCATTGTTAGGGTACGTGCTACGACTGATTTAAGGATGCATAAAGGACAATGGAAACAACCCTGCGCAGCGCCCTGCTCAAAAACTTTCTGGGGCAATCTCCCGACTGGTACAAACTGACTATTCTCATTTTCCTGGCGGTCAACCCCTTGGTGTTCTTCTTCGCCAGCCCGTTTGTCGCGGGTTGGCTGCTGGTGGTCGAGTTCATCTTTACCCTGGCGATGGCGTTGAAATGCTACCCGCTGCTGCCGGGCGGCCTGCTGGCGCTGGAGGCGGTGGCCATCGGCATGACCAGCCCGGCGCAGGTCTCGCAGGAAATCGAACATAACCTGGAAGTCTTGCTGCTGCTGGTCTTTATGGTGGCCGGCATCTACTTTATGAAGCAGCTGCTGCTGTTCGTGTTCACCAAGCTGCTGCTCAACATCCGGTCAAAAACGCTGCTGTCGCTGGCGTTCTGCCTGGCCGCCGCCTTCCTTTCCGCCTTCCTCGACGCGCTGACGGTCGTGGCGGTAGTGATTAGCGTGGCCACCGGCTTTTATTCCATCTATCACAACGTGACGTCGAATCGCCCCGATGGCGACATCGGCGATGACAGCGATTTCACCGGTGAAGAGCGCAAGCAGACGCTGGAACAATTCCGCGCCTTTCTGCGCAGCCTGCTGATGCACGCCGGCGTCGGCACCGCGCTCGGCGGAGTCATGACCATGGTGGGCGAGCCGCAAAACCTGATCATCGCCAAAAGCGCGGGCTGGGGTTTTATCGATTTCTTCCTGCGTATGGCGCCGGTCACGCTGCCGGTGTTGGTGTGCGGCCTGCTGGTCTGTTGGCTGGTAGAGCGTTTTCGCCTGTTTGGCTATGGCGCGCAGTTGCCGCCGGCGGTGCGCGACGTGCTGAAAGAGTATGATCGCAAAGCCACCGCTGGCCGCAGCAGGCAAGAACGCCTCAAGCTGGTGATGCAGGCGCTGATCGGCGTTTGGCTGGTGCTGGCGCTGGCCTTCCATCTGGCGGAGGTTGGGCTGATCGGCCTGTCGGTGATCATCCTCGCCACTTCCCTGTGCGGCGTGAACGACGAACACGCCATCGGCAAAGCGTTCCAAGAAGCGCTGCCGTTCACCGCCCTGCTGACGGTGTTTTTCACCGTGGTCGCGGTGATCATCGAGCAGCACCTGTTCAGCCCGGTGATCCAGTTTGTGCTGCGCGCCGACCCCGCCTCTCAGCTTTCGCTGTTCTACCTGTTCAACGGCCTGCTGTCGTCGGTTTCCGACAACGTGTTCGTCGGCACGGTTTACATTAACGAGGCGCGCACGGCGCTGGAGACCGGCACCATCGCGCTGAAGCAGTTTGAGCTGCTGGCGGTTGCCATCAATACCGGCACCAACCTGCCTTCGGTCGCCACCCCTAACGGCCAGGCCGCGTTCCTGTTCCTGCTGACGTCGGCATTGGCGCCGCTGGTGCGTCTGTCGTATGGCCGCATGGTGTGGATGGCCCTGCCTTATACGGTGGTGCTGACGGTGGTCGGTCTGCTGTGCGTCCAGTTCACGCTGGAGCCGGCGACCGAGCTGCTGACGCAGTGGCATTGGCTGGCGCTGCCGCCCATCGACGCCGTCGGCCACTAAGGCGGCGCTGGCAGGGTGAACCGACTATTTTTACGCTGAATCCGGCCCAGGTGGCTGGCAGCGAGAAGGAATTGGTTTACACTGCCGGTTCAATTGCTTACTGCATGGAAGAATCTAGATATGTTGCAATTCTTTAACCGCTGTTCACAAGGACGCGGCGCCTGGCTGCTGATGGCCCTGACAGCGTTGGTGTTGGAACTGGTCGCGCTCTATTTCCAGCACGTTATGCTGCTGCAGCCCTGCGTCATGTGCATTTATGAGCGTTGCGCGCTGTTCGGCATCCTCGGCGCCTCGCTGGTGGGCGCCATCGCGCCGAAAACCCCACTGCGCTATGTGGCGATCTTGCTGTGGATTTACAGCGCCTGGGAAGGCGTACAGCTGGCGTGGAAGCACACCATGATCCAGTTGCACCCTTCGCCGTTCAATACCTGCGATTTCTTCGTCAGCTTCCCTTCGTGGCTGCCGCTGGACAAATGGCTGCCGGCGGTGTTCCACGCTTCCGGCGACTGCTCCGTGCGCCAATGGCAGTTCCTGACGCTGGAAATGCCACAGTGGCTGGTCGGCATCTTCGGCGCCTATCTGCTGGTGGCGCTGATTGTGCTGATCGCACAATTTGTTCGCCCACGTCGCCGCGACCTGTTCGGCCGCTGATCGGCAGACAAACAAAAAACGGCGCCGAAAGGCGCCGTTTTTTTAGGATATTGCGGTCAAATTCAGAGATAACCCCATTTCAGGTATGTGTAAGGAAATAAACGAGCACAATCAGCGCTCCAGCCACGGCAAACAGACGGATCATTTTCATTGTTATACTCTCGAACATGCGGGAGAGCGGCCAAATTACCCAACTTATCGTTTAAAAAGAAGCATTCCGGCTCAGTTAAGCGCGTAATTTACATAACATTAAACTTCTGCGATGTTGGCGGGCAACAACGGGCGGCGCCAGCGCTTTCCTTTCGGCCTTAGGACAGCAATAAATTACCGTTACTTATGAACCACTGCGTCTTTGTCACATTCAGAGCACAATATTTTGGTGAAGTTTGCCCATAAAATCCTTATAGTATCGGCAAAGTGAGTATTACCGATTTCCCTGGTGTTGTTGTGTGTCTTGCCCCTCATCTTTGCAGGGGCTTTTTTCCTTCCTTCCCCTTTATCCCAAGGCCCGCTCACCGTTCGCGCACTAATGATTAAAATCATTCGCGATGCTTTCCTTATGCTAAATGACGTTGTGATTTTCACCCTTTCTTTCGGTGAGCCAGGCCCTGTCTCTGGCTGACTGCATAACGTCAATGACATCAAGGACACGATTCTATGCCGGATACCGCATTGCCCCCTGCATCTCAGCGCCCCCTCCTGCGCCGCCTGCTGCTTAAAGCCGGGAAAAGATTCCTGCGCTGGAACGGCGAATTTCAGACCCGTCATTCGCTAATCTCGACTACGCCGCAGATCGGTAATCATGAATTTAACTGGGTGGCCACGCTGGAAGCCCATTGGCCGGCAATTCGGGAGGAGTTGGATCGGCTGCTGGAGCACCCGGAAGATATTCCCGCGTTCCACCAAATATCGCCGGCTCAGAAACGCATCTCTAAAGGGGATAACTGGAAAACTTTCGGGCTGTTTGTCTACGGGCAGCGGGTTGATGAGAACTGCGCCATTTGCCCGCGCACCGCACAGGCGGTCAGCGAGATCCCCGGCATGCGCACCGCGATGTTTTCGATTCTTAAACCGCACTATCACATCGTGCCCCACAAGGGCCCGACCCGTGCCGTGGTGCGTGCGCACCTGGGGTTGATCGTGCCAAAGGATCGGGAAAAGCTGTGGATCCGCGTTGACGATCAGATCCTGCACTGGGATGAGGGCAAAGTGATTCTGTTTGATGATTCCTACGAGCACGAGGTCCGCAACGACACCGACGAGCTGCGTGCGGTACTGTTTCTCGATATCGACCGGCCGATGGACAAGGTGGGTACGGCGGTGAATAAACTGCTGTTCAGCCTGATCAAAGCCAGCCCGTATGTGAAGCAGCCGCTGAAAAATCTGGCGAACTGGCATCGCCGCGATAAAAAAGCGTGAAGTGGCGGTTATGCCATAACCCCGCGGCCGTCGGTAGCGCGCCAGATAGCGCAGAGGGCGGAATGTCTGAATACGCCGCCCTCTTGCTGCCCTGGGGTGACGTTACCTGGCCCAGTCCGGCTTGTTGAGGATATGATCCTGCCAGTCCACGACTTCGCTCTCGCGCACCGCGATATGCCGCACCGTGATGCGCTCGCCGTGCATCGCCGCCTTGGAGCCACTCAGCAGCGGGTGCCAAGGGAACAGCGGTTTGCCTTCACCGATCAGGCGATAGGCGCAGGTCGGCGGCAACCAATCGAAGGTCGTGAGGTTCTCGCGCGTCAGTTTGATGCAGTCCTCTTCCAGCTCGAAGCGCCGCTCATAGTTACGACATTGGCAGGATTTGATGTTGAGCTGGTTGCAGGCTACGTTGGTAAAATAAATCTCGTCGGTATCTTCGTCGATCAGCTTATTCAAACAGCATTGCCCGCACCCGTCGCACAGCGATTCCCACTCTTGTTCTGACATTTCCGCCAGCGTTTTCTGTTGCCAAAAAGCGAGTTGTGACATGTTAGCGTCCGGTTTCGGTAAATGGATAAGTCACCTGCGCACAGGTTCGAGGGGGGACTATATAGACATTTTAGCCACAAGATGCAAGCTTTGCCGCCGACGGCGCCGGCGGCAAGAGAGATCAGATCACGCGGGTGCTGAGCGTTTTGCCGTTCAGGCTGATTTTCAGCATGTCGCCGGAGGCCATCGGGCCCACGCCCTGCGGCGTGCCGGTCAGGATGATGTCGCCGGCGCGCAGCGTGAAGAAACGGCTCATGTAGCTGATAAGCGGCAGGATCGGCGTGATCATGTCACGCGTATTACCCTGCTGGCGCAGTTGATCGTTAACGGTCAGCGACAGCTCGGCATTTTGCGGATCGCCGAATTCCGCCACCGGGATAAACCCCGACATCGGGCAGGAACCGTCGAAGGCCTTGGCCTTTTCCCAAGGCTGACCGGCTTTTTTAAAGCCCGCCTGCAGATCGCGCAGCGTCAGATCGAGCGCCACACCGTAGCCGGCGATCGCCCGCGCAACGCGGTCTTCGTTGGCCTGTTTCAACGGCGTGCCGATCAGTACCGCCAGCTCCACCTCATGATGCACCGCACCGAACTCTTTGGGGATGGCCACCGGCTGGCGAATGTCGCACAGCGCCGTTTCCGGTTTGATGAACACCACCGGCTCGACGGAAACCGCGCTGCCCATTTCCTTGATGTGATCGGCGTAGTTACTGCCGACGCAGACCACCTTGTTCACCGGGAAATCGAGCAGCGAACCCTGCCAGTCTCTATGTTGATACATACCGCTTCTCCCAAACTGTAGAGGCTTGGCGCGCCAAGCCGATTATTGGTGTGCCGGATCAATGCCCGATCGCGTCCGCCATCATACCCACGGCGAGGGCGAAATAGTAAGAGCGATTCCAGTGCATGAGGGTGCGAAAATTATCATAGACCAGGAACGTCCGCCCCTGCAGATCATCCGGCGCGATGATCCAACCGCGCTGAACAGCGTGCGGCAAGGCACTGCCATCCGCACGACGCACCCCGCGTTGTTGCCAGGCGTTGACGCTGCGCGCCTGCGCGTCTTTCAACCCCAGCTCGGCCCGATTGAAACCGGCGGGCAATTTGACCTCGCGCCCCCAGCCGATGCCGGCCTGCCAGCCTTCTTTGGACAAATAACTGGCCGTAGACGCGAAGACATCATCAGTGTTGTTCCAGATATCGATGCGCCCGTCACCGTCGCCGTCCGCCGCGTAGCGCAAGAAAGAGCTCGGCATAAACTGGCATTGCCCCATTGCGCCGGCCCAGGAGCCTTTCAGGGGCGTATCGCCGACGTGCCCCTGCTCGACTATCTGCAACGCCGCCATCAGCTCCTGGCTGAAAAAGGCCTCGCGGCGCCCTTCAAACGCCAGCGTCGCCAGCGCGGACACCACGTCTTCCCGCCCCTGAATCTTACCGTAGGCGCTTTCCATGCCCCACAGCGCGATGATATAGCGCCCCGGCACCCGATAGCGCTCGCTGGCGCGCGTCCATTGCGCCTGGCGCTGCCGGTACAGTTCGCGCCCCTGGCGCACCTTGGCGGGCGACATTACACGCCGCAGGTAGTCATCCAGGGTAATCTTCTGCTCCGGCTGATTGCGATCGGCCTTGATCACCCGATCGACGAAATGTATTTGCGCAAAAGCACGGTCAAGGGTGCTCTGGCTGATGCCCTGCTCCCGCGCCTGGCGCTTGAGTTGCTCGACATACGCCGGAAACTGCGCCGGATCCCGGCCGCTCGCCGCCAGCGTCGCCTCCTGTGCCGCCTGCGGTGCGCCCGGTATCAGAACACCGCCCAGCGCCAGCCAGGCGGCCAATACGGTTCTTCTCGCCGAACGTGTCATCGCGCCTCCCCTGGCCGTGGCCGCCGTCTCAGGCCTTGTCGCCCGCCAGATGCTGATTGAGCAGGTTTTCTACCGGCGGCGGGAACTGCAGGTAATAGCCTTCGTCTTTCAACGCCTGCTTCACCTTTTCGATATCCGCCGAGGCCAATTTCTTGCGCTCATCGAGCGAAAGCATCATGGCGAATTGCGGCACGCCGAAACTTTTCATCAGCTCTTCCGGCACACGAGAGAAATCGTCTTTTTTTTCGACATAAAGATAAGTTTGATCGCGTTTCGGGCTTCTATAGATCACACAAAGCATTTTTTTAACTCTATTTAATTGAGGGAGCGTCTTGCCTGGATATAACTCTGACTATAACATGCTTATAGTACATCGGAATATCGCACCCCGAGTGGTATTCCGGGGATTTAAAGTTGCTGAGACTGAGTCAGGATAGATGTCACAATCGCCAATTGAGCTAAAAGGCAGCAGTTTTACCCTATCGGTTGTTCATTTGCATAATTCGCAGCCTGAGGTAATACGTCAGGCGTTACAGGAAAAAGTTGAGCAAGCGCCCGCTTTTCTGAAAAACGCCCCTGTTGTTATCAACGTCGCAACGCTGGATGGCGATGCGAACTGGAAAGAACTTCAACAGGCTGTCGCGGCAGCAGGTCTGCGCGTTGTGGGTATCAGCGGTTGCAGAGATGAGCGTCAAAAGCGCGCGATAGCCCGTGCCGGGCTGCCGCTGCTGAGCGAAGGCAAAGGCCAGAAGATGGCGCCGCCGGAGCCTGCGCCTGCGCCCGTGGCGGCGGATAACGCCCCCGCTAAAACGCGTATCATCAGCACGCCTGTCCGTTCCGGCCAACAGATTTACGCCCGCAACTGCGATCTTATCGTGACCAACAGCGTCAGCGCCGGCGCCGAATTGATTGCCGACGGCAACATTCATGTCTACGGCATGATGCGCGGTCGCGCACTGGCAGGCGCGTCAGGCGACACGCAATGTCAGATTTTTTGCACCCACCTGGCGGCTGAGCTAGTCTCTATCGCAGGGCAGTACTGGTTGAGCGACCAAATCCCGTCCGATTACGTCGGGCAGGCCGTACGACTCAGCCTGCTGGATAACGCTTTAACCATACAACCTTTAAACTAAGCCCTTTTGACAAGGAATCCATTTCATGGCACGCATTATTGTTGTTACATCGGGTAAAGGGGGCGTTGGCAAGACCACTTCGAGCGCGGCCATCGCTACCGGCCTGGCCCAGAAAGGCAAGAAAACCGTCGTGATCGATTTCGATATCGGCCTGCGTAATCTTGACCTGATCATGGGCTGCGAACGTCGGGTAGTGTATGATTTCGTGAACGTGATTCAGGGCGATGCCACGCTGAATCAGGCGTTGATCAAAGACAAACGCACTGAAAACCTCTATATCCTGCCTGCTTCGCAGACGCGCGACAAAGACGCGTTGACCCGCGAAGGCGTTGAAAAAATTCTCAACGATCTCGGCGAGATGGATTTTGACTTCGTGGTGTGCGATTCACCGGCCGGTATCGAAACCGGTGCGCTGATGGCGCTGTACTTCGCCGACGAAGCTATCATCACCACCAACCCGGAAGTGTCTTCGGTACGCGACTCCGACCGTATCCTGGGCATCCTCTCTTCCAAGTCACGCCGCGCCGAGAAAGGCGAATCGCCAATCAAGGAACACCTGCTGCTGACCCGTTACAACCCGGGCCGCGTCAGCCGTGGCGACATGCTGAGCATGGAAGATGTGCTGGAAATCCTGCGCATTCCACTGGTGGGTGTGATTCCGGAAGACCAGTCCGTGCTGCGCGCTTCCAACCAGGGTGAGCCTGTCATTCTGGATGCCGAGTCAGACGCCGGTAAGGCGTACGACGATACTGTTTGCCGCTTGTTGGGGGAAGAACGCCCATTCCGCTTCATTGAAGAAGAGAAGAAGGGTTTCCTGAAACGCCTTTTTGGGGGATAAACCATGGCCTTATTAGACTTCTTTCTGTCCCGCAAAAAACAGACAGCCAATATAGCCAAGGAACGGCTGCAGATTATCGTCGCAGAGCGTCGTCGCGGGGACAGTGAGCCCCCGTATCTGCCTGATCTGAAACGCGATATTCTGGCGGTTATTTGCAAATACATTCAGATCGATCCTGAAATGCTGCACGTGCAATTCGAGCAGAAAGGGGACGATATTTCGGTACTTGAACTTAACGTGACATTACCGGAATCGGAAGAAGCAGCTAAATGATTGCGACGCATTAATTACCCCCTGTATATTTTATGCAGGGGGTAACTGTATGTGCATCCAGTCATTAAGCTTTATCGCCAGCAAAAAAGTGATTTTTCCCTTTGGGACAATTCCCAATTAACTTTGCCGCCGCCTCGTTTAAAGTAAATTCTGGCCAGATTTACCTTCAACGCATTATTTCCTGCCTATATTCACCCGAGCAGAGTTTCCCTACCCTGCCCTGGTGATAATCAGCGATTAATAATCTTTCAGGATGTCCTGCAGCGGTGCCATTAATAGATCGCCGCGCCAGCCGCTGATTAATTCAGGGCGACTTTCGCCGTCCTTCAGTTTCCAATGCCAGTTCAGCAATTGGTTAATTTGGCGACGGGATGCCAGCAGTTCGCTGCTCAACCCGCTTTGCTCGCTGACGGCAGCGATCGCCGCCTTGATGTCTTTGAACACCTTCTTGTAGCCCGGCTGATCGATAAGGTTAGCCAACGGCGCCGGCAACTCGGATTCTTCCAGCGCTTCGGCTTCCGCCACCAGCGCCAGCAGCGTTTTACCGTGATAACGGATCTCCGGCCCGCTCAGGCCCAGCGAATCCAGTTCTCCCAGCGAAGACGGCATATAGCGCGCCACCTGCCACAAGTTTTCCTCACGCACCACGAAGTTCACCGCCAGATCGCGCTCGCGTGCCTGGCGCAGCCGCCATTCCGCCAGCTTCTGCAGACAACCGAGCTGACGCGGGCGCAGCTGCCAGGCGTTGCTGATTTCGCGGTAGGCCAATGCCGGCGCCAGCGTCTCGCTACGGCGCTGGCACAGCAGCAGACACTCGTTATTGGCCGCCGCGGTCCAACCGGCCTCTTCCGTCTCCTGCACCAGCTGTTTGGCCATCGGCAGCAGATAGAACACGTCGGCAGCCGCGTACACGCACTGCCTTTCAGTCAGCGGACGCGCCAGCCAGTCGGTGCGCGACTCGCTCTTGTCCAGCTCAACCTTCATGTACTCCGCCACCAGCGTCGCGAAGCCACAGGAGAGCGGCCGGCCGGTAAAGGCCGCCAGGATCTGGGTATCGACCATCGGCGTCGGCAGCGTTTTAAAGGCGTTGAGAAACACTTCGAGATCTTCACTGCCGGCATGCAGGAACTTCACCACGGCGGTGTCGGCCAGCAGGTCGACAAACGGCTGCCATTGCTTGATCGGCAGAGGATCGATGAGGGAGAGTTGTTCACCGTCGTAGAGCTGGATCAGGCCCAGCTGCGGATAGTAGGTGCGCGTTCTGACAAACTCGGTGTCCAGCGCAATCTGGGCATGCTTTCTCGCCTGCTCGCAGACCTGCTGCAATCCGGCATCGGTAGTGATCAACTGATAATTCAAAACATCATTCTCTTGTAGGATTCAAACACAACAACGCCGGCATTCACCGGCGTTGTTGATAGTCAGGCGCGAGAGCGACACCTAGGCGGCATCGGCCGGCTTCGGTGTTTTTTGCTCATCACGCAGTTCTCGCCGCAGAATCTTGCCGACGTTCGACTTCGGCAGTTCATCGCGGAACTCAACAATTTTAGGCACTTTATACCCGGTCAGGTGGCGACGGCAATGGGTCAACAGCTCTTCCTTGGTCAGCGAAGCGTCTTTCTTCACCACGCAGATCTTCACCGTTTCGCCGGAGACTTCGCTGGGCACGCCGATCGCCGCACATTCCAGCACCTTCGGATGCTGGCTGACCACGTCCTCGATTTCGTTCGGGTAAACGTTGAAACCGGAGACCAGGATCATATCTTTCTTACGATCGACGATGCGCACAAATCCTTGTTCGTCTACGGTCACCACATCACCGGTCGCCAGCCAGCCGTCTTTCAGCACTTCATCGGTGGCTTCCGGGCGCTGCCAATAGCCTAACATAACTTGCGGCCCTTTGACCCACAGTTCGCCGGGTTCACCCGGCGGCACATCGTGACCGTTGTCGTCCACCAGCCGAATGTCCGTCGACGGCACCGGCAAACCGATACTGCCGCTGTAGTGTTTCAGATCGTAAGGGTTACCGGCCACCAGCGGCGCGCACTCCGTCAGGCCATAGCCTTCCAGCAGGTGTTTGCCGGTGGTTTTCTCCCACTTCTCGGCCACCGCTTTTTGCACCGACATGCCGCCGCCGACCGAGAAACGCAGCGTAGAGAAATCGAGCTTGTGGAAATCTTCGTTGTTCAGCAACGCGTTGAACAAGGTATTGACCCCGCTCATGGCGGTGAACGGATATTTGCCGAGTTCTTTCACCAGCCCCGGAATATCGCGCGGGTTGGTGATCAGCAAATTGCGCCCGCCCAGGTCGATAAACAGCAGGCAGTTCACCGTCAGCGCGAAAATATGGTAGAGCGGCAACGCCGTCACCACCAGTTCCTGCCCTTCACGGAACAGCGGCGAATAGGCAGCTTTGGCCTGCTCGAGGTTGGCCTGCATGTTGCGGTGCGTCAGCATCGCGCCCTTTGCCACCCCGGTGGTGCCACCGGTGTATTGCAGGAAGGCCAGATCGGCATTAATGATGTCCGGTTTCACATATTGCAGACGCCGGCCGCGCTGCAGCGCGCTGCGGAATGAAATGGCGTCCGGCAGGTTGTATTTCGGTACCAGGCGCTTAACGTACTTGACCACGAAGTTGACCAGCGTGCCTTTGGCGGCCGAAAGCTGATCGCCCATGCGCGTCAGGATCACGTGTTTGACCTGGGTGTTGAACACCACTTTTTCCAGCGTATGGGCAAAGTTGGAGACGATGACGATGGCGCTGGCACCGCTGTCGTTCAACTGGTGCTCCAGCTCGCGCGGGGTATACAGCGGGTTGACGTTGACCACCACCATGCCGGCGCGCAGAATGCCGAACAGCGCGATGGGGTATTGCAACAGGTTTGGCATCATCAGCGCGACGCGGTCGCCCTTCTTCAGGCCCAGTTCATTTTGCAGGTAAGCCGCGAAAGCGCGGCTGCGTTCTTCCAGTTTGCGGAAGGTCATCACCTCGCCCATGTTGATAAAGGCGGGCTGATCGGCATAGCGCTGCACGGCATGCTCAAACATTTCGATCAACGACGAATAGCGATCGGCATCAATCTCTGCGGGCACATCTGCCGGATACCGTTTTAACCAGACCTTATCCAAGGTATTACTCCTGAAATCATTACTAATTATCATCGCAGCCCTCAAACTCGCAGCCTAACCATAACAATATTTTAACTCAGCAGACCAGTTCGGGTTTTAAACATTATTCAGGTTGCGATGTACGTCACTAATTGTCGGATATTCCTTATCCCAAAAAACAAAAAGGCGGCCTGAGCCGCCCTGTCAAATTTGTTCACATCAAGCGTATGCTACTCGGTTACGATGGTTTGCACCTGTGCCGGGCCAGGGTTATACCAGCCATAGCCTGCCCCCCAACCGGGTCCCCACGGGCCACCACGCCAGCCCCAGGGGCCCATCGGCGCCGGCGGCATCACCACCTGCTGCACCAGATGCCAGCGTTTGAAACCGGTCACGTTCATCGTCACGAAGCGATACGGCGTCATGCCGATCCGCCCCTCTTTCAGCCCGGTAATAGGGCCGACGACGGTCACCAACTGGCCTTTGAAATCAACCGGTTCGAGGAAGCCGTTTACCGTGGCCAGCAAGCGGCCGCGCGACGGTTCGCCCAGTATCGGCCGCGCACCGCTGTCGAGCGGCACCGCCGCAATCTCCAGCACCGTGCGCCCTTGCTCGTTGGCGACGTTGACCACGGTGCCGCCGAAGCGGGCTTCCGCGCCGGTAAACAGGTTCGGTGCATTTTGTACCGAGGAAAGCTGAGTCACCGGCGAGGGGCTGGAGCCTTTGATCGCATCCGGTACGGTGACGCACCCGGTCAGAACCAGCGCGCCGCAGGCGACGGCCAGCAGCGACAGCTTTTTACTTGCAGTGCGGATTAACATGGTCGCAATCTCCTGAAATGCCTGTAACTTTGACCGCGTTTCATCGTTCAAGTTGCAGGCTTTCGTCGCCCGGCATCAACAACAGCACAATACGCCGCGATTACTCGCGGCCCGGCAGTTTTTTCCAGGTCACTTCATTGCGTAGATAGGTGGGCTCGGCGTTTTCCACCGCCACCGCCACCCCCTGTTGCCAGGCGTATAGCGCCAGCGGCAGCATGTCTTGCGCCTGCGGCAACAGCATTTGGCCGTCGCGTACGCTCAGGGTTGAACCGTTGACCAGGTCGGGATAGGTTTGCCAGCCGGTACCGACGTGGGCCCATTCGCCCTGCAGGCGCTGCGCACGCTCCAGCGCCTGCGCCGGCGACAGCACGGCCTCGCCTTCGCTTTCCAACCAGCTGCCGTCCACCTGGCGTTCGAACTGCCCCCAGTAGACTTCCCCCATACGCGCATCGATCGCCGCCAGCACGCGCTCCGCGCCGCTGACGCGCCAGGCGCCCTGCGCCATGGTTTGCAGCGTAGAAACGCCAATCATCGGCAGATCGGCACCCAGCGCCAGGCCCTGAGCGATGCCGATGCCGATGCGCACCCCGGTAAAGCTGCCGGGGCCGCGACCGAAGGCCAGCGCATCGAGCTGGTTGAGCGCCAGACCGGATTCCGCCAGCACCTGCTGTACCATAGGTAAAATTCGTTGCGTATGCTCGCGTGGGCACAGCTCAAACAGGGCGTGGATTTCGCCTTGATTCCAGACGGCGACGGAACAGGCTTCCGTCGCGGTATCGATCGCTAAAATTCGCGTGGACATGCCAACCTCTGGCGGGAATAAAACTGGGTTTTTCATACAGGGCGCGCATTGTAGCACAGCCCCGTAAGCCCTTCATCTTTCACGTGGCCGACGCATCGGCGGCCTGCAGGAAGGCGATGGCCTGCTTCAGATCGCGGGTGCGCGGCGTGGGCGGCAGGCTGTTGAGAAACACCTCGCCATAAGGCCGCATTACCAGACGGTTATCGCAAATCACCAGCACGCCGCGGTCGTCGGTGTCGCGGATCAAGCGGCCGACGCCCTGTTTCAGGGTGATGACCGCATCCGGCAACTGCACGTCATTGAACGGGTCACCGCCGCGCAGGCGGCAATCTTCAATGCGCGCCTTCAGCAGCGGATCGTCCGGTGAAGTAAACGGCAGTTTATCGATGATGACGCAGGACAGCGCATCGCCGCGCACGTCCACCCCCTCCCAGAAGCTGCTGGTCGCCACCAGCAGCGCGTTACCGGCGGCGACGAACTGCGCCAGCAGCTGCCCTTTGCTGGTTTCCCCTTGCAACAGCACCGGCAGCGTCATGGTGGCGCGGAACTCTTCCGCCAACTCGCGCATCATCTGGTGCGAGGTGCATAAGAAGAAGCAGCGGCCGTTGTTGGCTTCGATTAATGGCCGCAGCATGCGCGCCAGCTGGCGGGCCCCGCCGGGCTGATTCGGCGAAGGCAAAAAGCGCGGCACGCACAGCAACGCCTGTTTGGCATAGTCGAACGGGCTCGGCAACAGCAGCGTTTTGGCCTTGGTCAGCCCCAGCCGTTCGGTGAAATGACCCAGCTGGTCATTGACCGACAGCGTGGCCGAGGTAAAGATCCAACTGCCCGGCTTGTCGTCCAGCATTTCGCGGAACCGATCGGCCACCGTCAGCGGCGTCAGCGCCAGCACGAAGTGGCGCGAGTTGCATTCATACCAATAGCTGTAGCCCGGCTCCGTCACCGCCTTCAGCCGCTTGAGCCGCGCGCGGTACAGCGTGGCGCGTTCAAAGGCGGCGTCCAGCAGCGCCGAACGCCCCAGCGACAGCTTCATCACGTCATAACACAGCTCCAGCGCATCATCGAGCAGCAACAGAGCGCGCTGCACGTTGGGTTCGCCGAGCACGTCGCGCAGATTGCCGCGAAAACCCGGCTCGCCCAGATTCAGGCGAAAATCTTGCGTGCTCAGGCTGAGACGGTCGGCGCTTTTTTGCAGTTGAGCGGCGTCGCGCACCTCGGTGCGGTAGGCGATGGTGATGTCCTTCGCCAGATCCAACAGTTGGCGGCTGGTGAGCTGCTGGCCGAAATACTGGCTGGCGATGTCGGGGATTTGGTGCGCCTCGTCGAAAATCATCACCTCGGCTTCCGGGATCAGCTCGGCGAAACCGCCCTCTTTCACCACCATATCCGCCAGGAACAGGTGATGGTTCACCACCACCACATCCGCATCCATCGCGCGGCGACGCGCCTTGACCACGAAGCAATCCTGATACAGCGGGCAGTCGCTCCCCAGGCAGTTGTCATTGGTGCTGGTCACCAATGGCCAGACGAAGCTGTCTTCCGCCACTTCGCTGCAGGTGCTGATGTCGCCCTCTTTGGTCTGCGACGACCACTTGCGCAGCTGCACCAGATCGATCAGCGTCTGCCCCGCCAGTTCGCCGCCGGCCATCGACTGCTGCTCCAGCCGTTCCAGACACAGGTAGTTGGAGCGCCCCTTCAGCAGCGCCAGCTTGCCTTTGTACTTCAACGCCTTGGCGACGGTAGGCAGATCGCGCGCATACAGCTGATCCTGCAACGCTTTCGAACCGGTCGAGATGATCACTTTACGATCGGCGCGCAGCGCCGGCGCCAAATAAGCGAAGGTCTTGCCGGTACCGGTGCCGGCTTCGACCACCAGCTCCTGCTTGAAATTGATCGCCTCGGTAACGGCTTGCGCCATCTGCCGCTGCGGCTCACGCGGTTTGAATCCCTTGATAGCCTGCGCCAAGGCGCCGTCTGTTGCAAAATCGTCTGTCACGCTGTCTCTCTGCCGGTGTCATTCAGCGGTGATTATGCCAAGCCTGCCGCCCGGCTACCACCCACTTTATCGCCGCGCATTTTCATGACCGGCTGTGCTACCCTTAGCACGACTATGATATGGAGATAAGCAAATGAATATCGAAAGAATTGATCCCGATCAGCGCTGGTCCGAGGCCGTAGTGCACAACGAGACCGTTTACTACACCAGCGTGCCGGAAAACCTGGACGACGACGCGACCGCGCAGACCGCCAACGCCCTCGCCGCCATCGACGTGCTGCTGGCGCGCGTCGGTTCGGATAAAAGCCGTATTCTGGATGCCACCATCTTCCTGGCCAACACCGCCGACTTCGCCGCGATGAACGCCGCCTGGGACGCCTGGGTGGTCGCCGGCAGCGCGCCGGTGCGCTGCACGGTGCAGGCGCAGCTGATGAATCCGAAGTACAAGGTGGAAATCAAAATCATCGCCGCGCTGTAAGCCTGAGCGCAGACGAAAAAAAACCGCAGACGGCTACGCCTGCGGTTTTTTTATTGCCGGCTATCAGGACAGTTTGAGGATCACCATCCCCGTCAGCAGCAGCGCCAGGCCAATCCAGCCTTTGGCGTTCAGCCGCTGGCCGAACATGATCCAGCCTGCGGCGATGGTGGCGGCGATACCGAAACCGCCCCACAGCGCATAAGCGATCGACAGATCGATGCCCTTCACCGCCTGCGCCAGGGCGCTGAACGCGCCGAGTACCGACAGCAGCGACAGCAGCCCCAGCCAAATTTTACGGAAGCCGTCCGACATCTTCAGGAAGATGTTGGCGATGATTTCCAGCACGATCGCCAGTCCCAGGAACCCAATGTGGTACAACTCAAACTGTTGCATGGTTGTCACCTCGCGGGCTGACCTGTTTTCGTTCTTTGCGGGTGCCGGATTTCACCAGCATGATGCCGGCGATCAGCGTCGCCAGGCCCAGCACCTTCAGCGCCGAGATCGGCTCGTCGAAACACAGCACGCTGAACAGGGTAATGAACAGAATGCCGATGCCTTCCCACAGCGCATAGGCCACGCCCAGCGCCACGCGTTTTACCGCCACCGACAGCAACACATAAGACGCGGTGATCATCACGTACATCACGATGTGCCCGATCATGCCGCCATTGACGCTGGCGTATTTCATCGACAAGGTGCCGATGATTTCGGTCATGATGGCCAAACCTAAAAAGATCCAATAAATCATAATTTTTCTCCCAAACGGCGAATAACGCGCGCCAAGGCATATTTATCCCGATTTATCTCGTCGAACGGCCGTATTGCGGCGCGCAAGACGCAGAGATCCCTGGGGATAAACTGACCCAAACGCAAAAAGAATGTTTGCCCGGCTGAACGGTAGCGTGAAGGCCTAAGCCCGCCACCCGCACCGGTTAAGGGAGAAAGACGCTATAGCTCGCTGCACCAGTGATGCTCACTGGCAAGGATCGCAGACAGGAAGAGTTGGCAAGTAGAGGTTCTGAGGGTAGTTCCGTTAATAGTCATCATAATAGTTCTCTATTATCAGCCGCACACCGTGCGATTTGCCCAATATCCTCATAAAAGTAAAATTTTCGACTGAGATATTTTTACCACAGCCAAAATGAGAAAGCAAACTGCCGTTTTCATAAAAAAGCAGAAAAAAACGGGTTAAAAATAAGAAAGTTAATCACGATAAAAATTAAAAAAGGCTCAACGAAGCGTCGAGCCTTGCGATAATCGCGGGTGCGCAAATATGCGCCAATCCCAGGCGCGGTGCGGGTTACAACGCAGCCCCGCTGACGGCGCTGCGCGCCAGTTCAGTGATGCGCGCATAGTCGCCGTTTTCGAGCGCATCCGCCGGCACCAGCCAGGAACCGCCGATGCAAAGCACGCTCTTCAACGCCAAATAATCGCGGTAGTTGTTTGGCGTAATGCCACCGGTCGGGCAAAAACGCACCTGCGGGAACGGGCCGCCGATCGCCTGCAGCGCCTTCACGCCGCCGTTGGCTTCCGCCGGGAAGAATTTGAATTCGCGCAGGCCGTGATCCATACCCTGCATCAGCTCGGAAACGGTGCTGATGCCCGGGATCAGCGGGATAGGCCCCGCCGTCGCCGCCTGCAGCAAGGCTTCGGTCAGCCCCGGGCTGATGGCGAACTGCGCCCCCGCCTCGGTCACCTCCCGCAGCTGCTGCGGATTGATCACCGTACCGGCGCCGATGATGGCCTCCGGCACCTCGTTGGCAATAGCGCGGATAGCCTCCAGCCCGCAGGCGGTGCGCAACGTCACCTCCAGCACCCGCACGCCGCCGGCAACCAGCGCTTTCGCCAGCGGCACCGCCTGCTCCAGCTTGTTGATCACGATAACAGGCACCACCGGCCCCGCCGTCAGGATCTGCTCGGCGCTGGTTTTCCAGTTTTTCATCGTTATTTCTCCATTACTCGCGGTTAACAATGGCACGCCCCTGCCACAGGGCTCCGCACAAATGCGCGGACGTCCGGCCGTACCGTAAGTGATGTGGCCCACGCGCAGATCGCAGGCAAAAAAAAGCCGGCAGACAGACTGCCGGCATTGCGCATTACTCGAACTCGTTCCAGGAACGGCCGTCGCGGGTGATCATCGCCACCGAGGCCACCGGCCCCCAGGTGCCCGCCTGATAAGGCTTAGGCGCCTCGTTGTCGGCTTTCCATGCGTCCATGATGGAGTCGACCCACTTCCAGGCCTCTTCCACCTCATCGCGGCGCACGAACAGCGCCTGAATGCCGCGCATGGTCTCCAGCAGCAGGCGCTCGTAGGCGTCCGCCACGTGCTCCTGGTTGAAGGTTTCCGAGAAGCTCAGGTCCAGCTTGGTGGTCTGCAGACGGTGCTTGTGATCCAGCCCCGGCACCTTGTTCAGTACCTGAATTTCGATGCCTTCGTCCGGCTGCAGGCGGATGGTCAGCTTGTTCTGCGGCAGCTGCTGGTAAGAATCGCTGAACAGGTTAAGCGGCGGGTTTTTGAAGTACACCACCACTTCCGAACATTTGGTCGGCAGGCGTTTACCGGTACGCAGATAGAACGGCACCCCGGCCCACTGCCAGTTGTCGATATCCACGCGGATGGAGACGAAGGTTTCGGTGCTGCTGCTCTTGTTCGCCCCTTCCTCTTCCAGATAACCCGGCACTTTCTTGCCCTGGACGAAACCGGCGGTGTACTGACCGCGCACGGTGGTTTCCCGTACATTGGTCTGATCGATACGGCGCAGCGAGCGCAGCACCTTCACCTTTTCGTCGCGGATACGGTCGGTGGTCAGATCCGCCGGCGGCGACATGGCGATCATGGTCAGGATCTGCAGCAGGTGGTTCTGGATCATGTCGCGCATCTGGCCGGCCTGGTCGAAGTAACCCCAACGCCCTTCGATGCCCACCTCTTCCGCCACGGTGATCTGCACCGAATCGATGGTGCGGTTATCCCAGTTGGAGGCGAACAGCGAGTTGGCGAAACGCAGCGCCAACAGGTTCAGCACCGTCTCTTTGCCGAGATAGTGGTCGATACGGTAAACCTGGGATTCGTTGAAGTACTCCGCCACCTGATCGTTGATCACGCGGGAGGACGCCAGATCGGTGCCCAACGGCTTTTCCATTACCACGCGCGCTGGCTCATGATTCAGCTTGGCTTCGCCCAACCCTTTGCAGATGGCGCCGAAGGTGCTTGGCGGCATGGCGAAGTAGTTGATGGTGGTGCGGTGTTTCTGATCCAGCATTTTACCCAGTTTGGTAAAGTTCTTGCTGTCATTGACGTCCAGATTGCAGAAGTCCAGGCGTGCGCTCAGCGTGGCCCAGAGTTCGTCATCCAGTTTTTCTTTCATGAAGGTGCCAAGCGCTTCCTTGACCACTTCGGTATACGCTTTTTTATCCCACTCCGCGCGGCCGACGCCGATGATCCGCGTATCCGGGTGGATGTGTCCGGCTTTCTCTAACTGGTACAGGGAAGGCAGCAGCTTACGGCGCGCCAAATCACCTTTCGCGCCGAAAATAACCAGGTCACACGCCTGGGCTGTAGAGGTTACCGCCATGTTCATCTCCTCGTTGCAGGATATTTGTAATTTTCTTACATTACTAATGTACTCTGTTTGACTACGGCCAGCAAACCCGGCGCAGAAGCAGGAAAAAAGACCTCAAGATTCCAGTGGTAGCGCCAATGCGCGCCAGAGCCCGCACAGGCGGGCAAAACTGTAATTTTTCGTCTTTTTTGACGCTCTGTTACCATTATGAAAGTTAGACACAGGTCATATTCTGGTGAAAAAAGCCTGCATACGCCCTGTCGAGACTGCCAACGGTTACCAGCACGTAGTATATTTTCACTAAACCGGCATTGATTTCTCCTTTGTTTGAAATCGACATACCCTATCGATTCCAGGTTACAGCCGCTCGTTTGGCGTCTGCGTGCGCGGCGAACACGGGCGAAATTCGGCGCTGTTGCTTGAAAGCCACAGGGATAAAACCATGAGTGACTCTCGTTATATGAATACGCTGGACAAAATCCAGAGCCATCTGGAACTCCTGAGCAAATCTGAAAGGAAAGTCGCCGAGGTGATCCTGGCCTCCCCACAGACCGCCATTCACTCCAGCATTGCCACGCTGGCGCGCATGGCCGACGTCAGCGAACCTACCGTCAACCGCTTTTGCCGCCGCCTTGATACCAAAGGCTTTCCCGATTTCAAACTGCACCTCGCCCAAAGCCTGGCTAACGGCACGCCCTACGTAAACCGTAACGTTGAGGAAGACGACAGCGTCGATTCCTATACCAGCAAGATCTTCGAATCGGTCATGGCCAGCCTGGATACAGTAAAGGCAAATTTGGATATTGCCGCAATCAATCGTGCGGTTGACCTGCTCACCCAGGCAAAAAAGATCTCTTTCTTCGGCCTGGGCGCCTCCGCAGCGGTGGCGCACGACGCGATGAACAAATTTTTCCGCTTCAATATCCCGGTGGTCTACTTCGATGACATCGTCATGCAACGCATGAGTTGCATGAACTCCGGCGAAGGCGACGTGGTGGTATTGATCTCACACACCGGCCGCACCAAGAATCTGGTGGAGATGGCTCACCTGGCGCGAGAAAACGACGCCACGGTATTGGCTATCACCTCGCGCGACACCCCGCTCGCTCAGGCGGCGACCCTTCCTTTGCTGCTCGATGTGCCCGAAGACACCGACGTTTATATGCCGATGGTGTCGCGGATCGCGCAATTAACGCTCATTGACGTGCTCGCCACCGGATTTACCTTGCGCAGAGGGGCTAAATTCAGAGATAACTTGAAGCGGGTCAAAGAAGCGCTCAAAGAATCGCGCTTTGATAAAGGGGTGGTCATTCCCAACAGTTTTGACTCGTGACCTGACGAAGAAAAAATCGCCGTTCAACAGACATTTGAATGACGGCATCAGAGGCTGTACCCTGTTAACATGCTCATGCGGGTAACCCGGGTGAAATATCAGTGTTGTAAAATTACATTTCACGCCTGGTTTCGTTATCCGACGTTTATCGCAACACCAATATTTGCTTCACCAGTCAACGGAGTAATACATGTCCAGACGGCTCAGAAGAACCAAAATCGTTACCACCCTGGGTCCGGCTACAGACCGCGACAATAATCTGGAAAAGATCATTGCCGCCGGCGCCAACGTAGTTCGGCTTAACTTCTCCCACGGCAGCCCGGAAGACCACCAGGCTCGCGCTGACAAAGTGCGTGAAATCGCCGCCAAACTGGGACGTCACGTCGCTATCCTCGGCGATCTGCAAGGGCCGAAAATCCGCGTATCCACCTTCAAGGAAGGCAAAATCTTCCTCAACGTGGGCGATAAATTCCTGCTGGACGCCAACCTGTCAAAAGGCGAAGGCGATAAAGAAAAAGTCGGTATCGACTATAAAGGCCTGCCTGCCGACGTGGTGCCGGGCGATGTCCTGCTGCTCGACGACGGCCGCGTTCAGCTGAAAGTGCTCGAAGTTCAGGGCATGAAAGTGTTTACCGAAGTCACCGTTGGCGGCCCGCTGTCCAACAACAAAGGCATCAACAAACTCGGCGGCGGCCTGTCGGCCGAAGCGCTGACCGAAAAAGACAAGGCAGACATCGTCACCGCCGCCAAGATCGGCGTCGACTACCTGGCGGTCTCCTTCCCGCGTACCGGTGAAGACCTGAACTACGCTCGCCGCCTGGCGCGCGACGCGGGCTGCAACGCCAAGATCGTGTCCAAGGTTGAGCGCGCCGAAGCGGTCTGCAGCGACGAAGCGATGGACGACATCATTCTGGCTTCCGACGTGGTGATGGTCGCCCGTGGCGATCTGGGCGTCGAAATCGGCGATCCGGAACTGGTCGGCATTCAGAAGAAACTGATCCGCCGTGCCCGTACCCTGAACCGTGCGGTGATCACCGCGACCCAGATGATGGAGTCTATGATCACCAACCCGATGCCAACCCGCGCCGAAGTCATGGACGTGGCCAACGCCGTGCTGGACGGTACCGATGCCGTGATGCTGTCGGCAGAAACCGCTGCCGGCCAATACCCGGCGGAAACCGTGGCGGCGATGGCGCGCGTTTGTTTGGGCGCCGAGAAGATCCCGAGCATCAATGTTTCCAAACACCGTCTGGACGTGCAGTTCGACAACATCGAAGAGGCGATCGCCATGTCTTCGATGTATGCGGCCAACCACCTGAAAGGCGTCACCGCGCTGATCGCCATGACCGAATCTGGCCGCACCGCGCTGATGATGTCGCGTATCAGCTCCGGCCTGCCGATCTTCGCCATGTCGCGTCATGAGCATACGCTGAATCTGACTGCGCTGTATCGCGGCGTGACGCCGGTGTATTTCGATAGCCACAAAGACGGCGTGATCGCCGCCAATGAAGCCGTCAATCGCCTGCGCGACAAAGGTTTCCTGGTCTCCGGTGATCTGGTGATCGTCACCCAGGGCGACGTGATGGAAACCGTCGGTACCACCAATACCAGCCGTATCCTGCGCGTCGAGTAATTCACGCCGCAGACGAAATGCCGGCCGGCTCACGTTGGCCGGCATTTTTTTTGCGCTGACATCGCCATAAACGACGGAGAACGCCATGCTCCACCAACACAACCCCGCAGCGAGCGCTGATGAGCTCGATCTCGACGGCCACGGCCTGACGCAGCTCGACGAGTCGCCGTTAGCCGGCCACGCGCTGCGCAAGATTAGCCTGTACGACAATCAGCTGACGGCCTTCCCCGCCTCGATCTTCCGGCACCGAAATCTGCGGGTGCTGAATATCTCCTGTAATCAGCTCGACCGCCTGCCGCCGGAGATTGGCCAGCTGCAACAGCTCGAGATGTTCGATTTTGGCCACAATCGCGCAAGCGAACTCCCCGAAGAACTGGGGCAGCTGCATCGGTTGAAATACCTCTATCTGAGCGATAACGGCTTTAGCGAGCTGCCGCGCTCGCTGGCGCAGCTGCAGCAGCTGGTTTACCTCAACGCGACCGACAACCATTTAACCGCTTTACCACAGGCAATACCGAGGCTTGCGGCATTGCAGGAGCTGCGTTTATACAACAACCGCATCGGCAGCCTGCCCGCCGAGATCGGGCAACTGCGCGCGCTGCGCGAACTGCATATCATGAAAAATGCCCTGACTTCGCTGCCGGCGGAAATGGCTCAGCTCGGTGAGCTGGAGATACTCGACGCAGCTAACAATGCCATCGCCGAGCTGCCGCTGGCCTTCTGCCGGCTGCCGCGGTTGAGCGAGTTGAACCTGCGTTTCAATCAGCTGACGCGTCTGCCGGAAAATATCGGCCAGCTGACGGCGCTGAGAAGTCTGGACCTGCGCGCCAACCGCCTGAGCGACCTGCCGGAAAGCCTCGGCGAACTGAGCCGCCTGCGCAAGCTGGACCTGCGCTGGAATGATTTCACCCGCACGCCTAAAGTCGTCGACATCCTGCGGGCTCGCGGCTGTCTGGTGCACATCTGAAGAGACGCCGGCCGGGTTGTGGCCCGGCCGGCGTTAGCGGTAGACAGGATTAACGATACAGATCGTCGCGCGAGTAAGGTTCAATCTCCCCTTCCTTGCGCGTCTTCAGCAGTTTGAGGATCCAGGTGTACTGCTCCGGGTTCGGGCCCACCAGATTTTCCACCTCTTCGTTCATGCGGCGGGCAATGCGCGGATCGTCGGCTTCGGCCAGGTCATCCATCGGCTCGCGGATATAAATGTCCAGCATGCTGGTTTTGCCGTCGTACACCGGGAATAAAGGCACGATCGCCGCACGACACACCTTCATCAACCGGCCTACCGCCGGCAGCGTCGCCTTATAGGTCGCGAAGAAATCGACGAACTCGCTGTGCTCCGCGCCATGATCCTGATCGGGCAGGTAGTAGCCCCAATACCCCTGCCGCACCGAACTGATAAACGGTTTGATGCCGTCGTTGCGCGCGTGCATGCGGCCGCCGAATTTACGCCGCACGGCATTCCACAGGTAGTCGATAAGCTGATTACGCTGATTGTGGAACATCGCGGCCATCGGTTGGCCGCGCGCGGCCATCAGCATCGCCGGCACATCCACCGCCCAGCCGTGAGGCACCAGGAAAATGACGTTGCGCCCTTCCGCCCGGATCTTGTCCAGCACCTCTTCACCGTGCCAACGCACGCGCTTGAGCACTTTCTCCGGCTTGGTGCAGGCCAGTTCCGCCATCAGCACCATCGACTGCGGCGCGCAGGCGAACATCTGGTCGATGATGTGCTCACGTTCGCTTTCCGGCAGCTCCGGCAAGCAATAAAGCAAATTGATGCGGGCACGACGGCGTGCGCCCTTCGCCAGCTTGCCGGCCAGTTTGCCGACCGCCCCCAGCACCGGATCGCGCAGGCGCGCAGGCACCAGCGAAATGCCGGCCATCAGGCCGGTTCCCAACCACACGCCCCAGTAGCGCGGATATAAAAAGGCTTTCTGAAACTGCGGGATGAACTCTACGTTCGATTTCTTCTCGTTTTGCATGCACATGCTCTTTGCTTAGCGATTCGGCTAATCATAATTGCCATCACCGATTTTGCAATTAACAACCGCGAACCGCCCAGATAAAACAGCATCGGCCCGCAATCAGGCCGATGAAATTGACGGCGCCGAAGCGCCGGAAAAAGGGGGTATTAATCCAGCTGCAGCTGAGGAACCACTTCCTTCACCTGCGCCAGATAATCGCTGCGGTCTTTGCCGCTCAGCCCTTCGGAACGCGGCAACTTGGCCGTCAGCGGGTTCACCGCCTGTTGGCCGGTCCACAGTTCAAAGTGCAGGTGCGGCCCGGTGGAGCGCCCGGTGTTGCCGGAAAGCGCAATGCGATCGCCGCGTTTCACCTTCTGGCCCGGTTTCACCAGCAGTTTTTTCAGGTGCATATAGCGCGTGGTGTACTGGCGACCGTGACGGATCGCCACATAGTTGCCCGCCGCGCCGCTGCGTTTGGCGATCACCACCTCACCGTCGCCGACCGCCAGCACCGGCGTGCCGACCGGCATGGCGAAATCGACGCCCTTGTGCGGCGCCACGCGGCCGGTCACCGGGTTCACGCGACGCGGGTTGAAGTTGGAGGAGATGCGGAACTGTTTCATGGTCGGGAAACGCATGAAGCCGCGCGCCAGGCCAGAGCCCTGGCGATCGTAGAATTTGCCGTCTTCGGCGCGGATCGCATAGTAATCTTTGCCGCCGGTGCGCAGACGCACGCCCAACAGCTGGCTTTGCGATTTCTTACCGTCGAAATGCTCGCGCGACATCAGCACGGAGAACTGGTCGCCTTTGCGCAACTTGCGGAAATCGAGCTGCCACTGCAGCGCCTTGATCACCGCATTTATTTCGTTACGGCTCAGCCCGGCGTCGCCGGCGCTGCTGACGAAGCTGCCGTTGACCCGGCCGCTGATCACGTTGTTGCGCCATTCACCCTGCTGCGCCTCTTTCGACTCTTTGAAGCTATTGCCGACGCGGTCATAGGTGCGGGTTTCGCGGCGGGAAACTTCCCAGGTCAACTGCTGCAGATCGCCCGCATCATTGACGGTCCACGACAGCTGTTGGCCGATCTTCAGATTACGCAGATCGCGGTTTTGCGAAGCCAGCAAGGTGACATCCGACATATCGATGCCGTACTGCGTCAGAATGCTGCCGAGGGTGTCGCCGGTGGAAACCACATATTCATGCACGCCATCGTCGCCGGCATCTTTTTGATCCAGCTCATCCTGCGGGATTTCGTCATCGGGGGTGGGTTGGTCGGCATCAATCGGTTCACTGGCTTCAGGGAGCAATGACCGCATCTGGCTGGATTCTAACTCGACGCTCTTGGCAATGGGGTTGTGTTCTGGGTGGTAAACAAAAGGCCGCCAAACAGCGACGGCCAATGTGACGACTGTCAGCGACCCCAGCATGACGCGGTGGGGCCGTGGCAGGTTGTTATACGCCAGAGCGATAGTTCGGACTATCTGCTGCACTCGATATTATCCTCATAAGCTTTACTTCAGGCAGCTCACGTACTGGTTTGACAGCTGAGTCAGGAATTTCCCGTAGCTGTCCTTCCCCAGCGCGATGCCGATGCCCAGCGGGTCCAGCGTTCCGGAACGCACTTTGGTACCCTTGGCGACGGCATTGATTACGGCCGGCCTGAATTGTGGCTCAGCAAAAACGCATACCGCTTTCTGCTCAACCAACTGTGTTCGAATTTGGTGTAGGCGCTGTGCTCCAGGCTGAATTTCGGGATTGACGGTGAAATGGCCCAGCGGACTCAAACCGTAGTGTTTCTCAAAGTAGCCGTAAGCATCATGAAAAACAAAATAACCCTTACCTTGCACAGGCGTAAGCATGTTACCAACATTTTTGTCAGTTTGCGTCAGCAGATTCTCGAACTGGCGCAGGTTTGCGTCTAATTTGTCCTTATTTTGCGGCATAAGTTCCAACAATCTGTCGTGAATCGCGATCGCGGTCACTTTTGCTATCTCCGGCGACAGCCAAACGTGCATATTGTACTCGCCGTGATGATGCCCATGATCGTCATCGGCATGGTTATGCGCTTCGCCTGCATGATCATGATCGTCGTCATCTTCGCCTTTCATCAGCAACGGCTTCACCGCCGGCAGTTCGCTGATGGCCAGTTTGCGGGTTGCCGAGATCGGCACCAGCGCCTTGTTCAGGAACGCCTCCATGTCCGGCCCAACCCACAGCACCAGGTCCGCAGAGCGCAAACGCTGGATATCGGAAGGGCGCAGCGCAAAATCGTGCGGTGAAGCGCCGTCCGGCAGCAACACCTCGGTCGGCGTCACGCCGTCGGCGATGGCCGATGCGATAAAGCCTAGCGGACGAATCGAGGTCACCACCGCAGCGGAAGCGCTGCTCAGCGGGCCGGCCATCAACAGTGCGCTGGCCAGCAGCGTGCGCTGCAGCCATTTATTTTTCTTTGCCATCATCAGTAATCCCATCGTTTTCATCAACAAGGCGTGATATTATAACATTCGCTTCGTTCTGCAACCTGTAATCTCGAGATGTCTACACTGATAACGCTAAAAAATATCTCCGTCGCCTTCGGCAGCCGCAAGGTGCTGTCGAACATTTCCCTCAGCCTGCAACCCGGCCGTATTCTCACGCTGCTGGGCCCGAACGGCGCGGGCAAGTCTACGTTGGTGCGCGTGGTGCTGGGATTGGTCAAACCGACCGCCGGCACGCTGGAGCGTGAGCCCGATCTGCGCATTGGCTACGTGCCGCAAAAGCTGCACCTCGATGCCACCCTGCCGTTGACCGTCAGCCGCTTTATGCGTCTCAAGCCCGGCGTAAAGAAAGCCGACATTCTGCCGGCGCTCAAGCGCGTGCACGCCGCTCACCTGCTCGACCAGCCGATGCAAAAGCTCTCCGGCGGTGAAAACCAACGCGTGCTGCTGGCGCGAGCGCTGCTGAACAAACCGCAACTGCTGGTGCTGGACGAACCCACGCAAGGGGTGGACGTCAACGGCCAGCTGGCGCTGTACGATCTCATCGATCAGCTGCGTAAAGAGCTGGGCTGCGCCGTGCTGATGGTCTCGCACGATCTGCATCTGGTGATGGCGAAAACCGACGAGGTCTTGTGCCTCAATCAGCACATCTGCTGCTCCGGGGCACCGGAGGTGGTGTCGATGCATCCCGAATTCATCGCCATGTTCGGCAACCGCGGCGCAGAGCAACTGGCGGTGTATCGCCACCATCACAACCACCGTCACGACCTGCAGGGAAGAATTGTCTTGAAGAAAACCGGGAGCCGCGAAGCATGATTGAACTGTTACTTCCCGGCTGGCTGGCTGGCGTGTTGTTGGCTGGCGCCGCCGGGCCGCTGGGTTCCTTCGTGGTCTGGCGTCGCATGTCCTACTTTGGCGATACCCTGGCGCACGCCTCGCTGCTCGGCGTCGCCTTTGGTCTGCTGCTGGACATCAATCCCTTCTATGCGGTGATCGCCATTACGCTGCTGCTGGCTCTGGCCCTGGTGTGGCTGGAACGCCGCCCGCAGCTTTCAGTGGATACCCTGCTCGGCATTCTGGCCCACAGCGCCCTGTCGCTCGGGCTGGTGGTGGTGGCGTTGATGTCTAACGTGCGGGTCGATCTGATGGCCTACCTGTTCGGCGATCTGCTGTCGGTCACGCTGAGCGATATCCTGATGATCGCCGGCGGCGTCGCCGTGGTGCTGCTGGTGCTATGGTGGCAGTGGCGCGATCTGCTGTCGATGACCATCAGCCCGGAGCTGGCGCACGTCGACGGCGTTAACCTGGTGCGCGCACGCACCGTATTGATGCTAGTCACCGCCTTGACCATCGGTCTGGCGATGAAATTCGTCGGCGCGCTGATCATCACCTCACTGCTGATCATTCCGGCCGCCACCGCTCGCCGCTTCGCGCGCACGCCGGAACAGATGGCCGGCGTCGCGGTACTGCTCGGCATGGTGGCCGTCACCGGCGGCCTGACCTTCTCGGCGTTTTACGATACGCCGGCCGGCCCTTCGGTGGTGCTCTGCGCCGCCGTGCTGTTCACGCTGAGCCTGTTCAAAAAACAGCAGGCCTGATTAAAACCGGGATATGACAAGGGCCGCTGATGCGGCCCTTTCTACTGCTGACAGAGGAGGAAAAAACGCGGTTTTTCCTCCTCTGTGGTGAGCAGCCGAAAATCAATGAATTGATTTTCCTTTTTTATGTGCGCCTTCTATAGACCCGGTAACGTCATCAAGTTCAACATTAACGTCAAGGGCCGCAGATGCGGCCCTTTTTTATGACGGGTGGAAAACTTATGCTTCGCGCTCGAGCCCGAAGTGCCGGTAGGCATGCTGCGTCGCCAGGCGGCCGCGCGGCGTGCGCTGGATAAAGCCCTGCTGGATCAGGAACGGCTCGATCACGTCCTCAATGGTTTCGCGCTCTTCGCCGATCGCCGCCGCCAGGTTGTCCAGCCCGACCGGACCACCGGTGAACTTGTCGATAATCGCCAGCAGCAGTTTGCGATCCATATAGTCGAAGCCTTCGGCATCGACGTTGAGCATATCGAGCGCCTGCGCCGCCACCGAACCGCTGATCACCCCGTTGGCGCGCACTTCGGCGAAGTCGCGCACCCGGCGCAACAGGCGGTTGGCGATACGTGGCGTCCCCCGCGCACGGCGGGCCACTTCATGGGCACCCTCGTCGGACAGTTCCAACCCCAGGCACCCGGCGCTGCGCGAGACGATGTGCTGCAAATCCGCCACCTGATAAAACTCCAGCCGCTGGACAATGCCGAAGCGATCGCGCAGCGGCGAGGTCAGCGAGCCGGCGCGGGTGGTGGCACCCACCAGCGTGAACGGCGGCAAATCGAGCTTAATCGAACGCGCCGCCGGCCCTTCGCCGATCATGATATCCAGCTGGTAGTCTTCCATCGCCGGATACAGCACTTCTTCCACCACCGGTGACAAGCGGTGAATTTCGTCGATGAACAAGACGTCGTGCGGTTCGAGGTTGGTCAGCATCGCCGCCAAATCGCCCGCCTTCTCCAGCACCGGGCCGGAAGTGGTGCGCAAATTCACGCCCATTTCGTTGGCCACGATGTTGGCCAGGGTGGTTTTCCCCAACCCTGGCGGGCCAAAGATCAGCAGATGGTCGAGCGCGTCGCCGCGCTGCTTGGCCGCCTGAATGAAGATCTCCATCTGCTCGCGCACGTGCGGCTGGCCGACGTATTCGGTCAGCAGCTTGGGACGAATGGCGCGATCGAGGATCTCTTCTTCGTTGATCGGTTCGGCGGAAATCAGGCGATCGGCTTCAATCATTATCTACCCCTTTTCGGCCTTACAGGGCGGCGCGCAGCGCGTCGCGGATCAGGGTTTCGCAGTCGGCGCCCGGCTTGGCAATCTTGCTGACCATGCGGCTGGCTTCCTGCGGCTTATAGCCCAGCGCCACCAGCGCCGAAACGGCCTCGGCTTCCGCGTCCACATCCGGCGCTTTGTCGGTGGCAGACGGCAGGCTGATCTCGCTGCTGCTGTTGAACAGGTCGCCGTTAAGCCCTTTGAAACGGTCTTTCATCTCTACCACCAGGCGCTCGGCGGTTTTTTTGCCCACGCCCGGCAGCTTGACCAGTGCAGTGATCTCTTCGCGCTCCACCGCGCTGACGAACTGCTGCGCGGACATGCCCGACAGGATCGCCAGCGCCAGCTTCGGCCCGACGCCGTTGACCTTGATCAGCTCGCGGAACAGCGCGCGCTCCTGCTTGTCGTTGAAACCGTACAGCAGCTGCGCGTCTTCACGCACCACGAAGTGGGTAAACACGATGGCCTCTTGCCCCAGTTCCGGCAGCTCGTAAAAGCAGGTCATCGGCATGTGTACCTCATAGCCCACGCCGTTCGCCTCCAGTAACACCAACGGCGGCTGCTTTTCCAGAATATTTCCTCTGAGACGACCTATCATTTACCCTCCTGCAGAATGACCGGGCATGGCGCCCTGCCATGCCGTTGCTGGTAAAGCTTATAACATAAAAAAGGCTGGATGAATATCCAGCCTGAGCAATCATCGCTTTGCGTCAGCGCAAACGCCCGCGCGCCAGGTTCAACCGCCCTTCGCTCATCCGCAGCACGTTCTGGCTGAGGTGGCAGTGGGTGATAGCGATGGCCAGGGCATCGGCGGCGTCCGCCTGCGGGTTGGCCGAGAGTTTTAGCAGCGAGCGCACCATGTGCTGTACCTGCGGCTTTTCGGCCGCGCCGGTGCCGACCACGGTCTGTTTGACCTGCCGCGCCGCATACTCGAACACTTCCAGATTCTGATTCACCGCCGCCACGATCGCGACGCCGCGCGCCTGGCCGAGCTTGAGCGCCGAATCCGGGTTCTTGGCCATAAACACCTGTTCGATGGCGAAGAAATCGGGCTGAAACTGGGTGATGATCTCACTGACGCCGGCGTAAATCAGCTTCAGCCGCGTCGGCATGTCGTCCACCACCGTGCGGATGCAGCCGCTGGCGATATAGCTCAACTGACGCCCCTGCTGGCGGATAAGGCCATAGCCGGTGACGCGTGAGCCGGGATCGATACCGAGTATGATCGCCATATCTACATCCACCTTGCATGCACGGCGCCGCCGAACGGCGGCGCCCGTTTTACCGGATTACAGCGTCGCCGCCACTTCGTCGGAGATTTCACCGTTATGGTAAACTTCCTGCACGTCGTCGCAGTCTTCCAGCATATCGATCAGGCGCAACAGCTTAGGCGCGGTTTCCGCGTCCATGTCGGCCTTGGTCGATGGGATCATCGACACTTCCGCCGCTTCGGCTTCGAAGCCCGCCGCGGTCAGCGCGTCTTTCACCGCGCCCAGGCTTTCCCAGGCGGTGAACACGTCGATCGCGCCATCGTCATAGGTCACGATGTCTTCCGCACCGGCTTCCAGCGCCGCTTCCATCACGGTGTCTTCATCCAGGCCCGGTGCGTAGGTGATCACGCCCTTCTTGGTGAACAGGTAAGCCACGGAACCGTCGGTGCCGAGGTTGCCGCCACATTTGGTGAAGGCGTGGCGCACTTCCGCCACGGTGCGGTTGCGGTTGTCGCTCAGGCATTCGATCATCACGGCGGTGCCGCCAGGGCCGTAACCTTCATAGATGATGGTTTCCATGTTGGTATCATCATCGCCGCCCACCCCGCGCGCGATGGCACGGTTCATGGTGTCGCGCGTCATGTTGTTCGACAGCGCCTTGTCCATCGCCGCGCGCAGACGCGGGTTGGAATCCGGATCGCCGCCGCCCAGCTTGGCGGCCGTGACCAGCTCACGAATAATCTTGGTGAAAATTTTACCGCGCTTGGCGTCCTGCGCCGCTTTACGGTGCTTTGTGTTGGCCCACTTACTATGACCTGCCATAAAAAAATCTCCGAAAAAAACTACTGGACTGAATTGATCACGAACTCTTCAATCGCCTGCTGATTGCTCCATGACTTGGTTAACTTCACGGCCTCGGCCGCCTCAAGCCATTGGTAAGCGTGATGCTCGGTAATCACCGGATCGCGCTCCTCGGGCAACGCCAGACAGAACCAGTGCTCTTTATTGCGCGTGGTTCCCGGCGCATAGCGATGTCGCAAATGGACAAAGAGTTCAAACTCCACGCAGCGCTGGCAATCGAACAACGGCAGGTGCTCTGCTTCGATATCGATGCCGACTTCTTCCATGACTTCACGCTGCGCGGCATGCGGCGGCGACTCATCCTGTTCCAGGCTGCCGGTGACCGACTGCCAGAACTCGGTATCGTCGCGCCGCTGTAACATCAGCACCCGACCACTGGATTTCGCGTAAATCACTACCAGGATAGATTCAGGGCGCTTGTAACTCATCACTCGCTCTCTTGTTCCGCACCGGCTTTCTTTACCACGCTGATCGCCAGCTCCTGCAGCGACGCCGGGTTGGCGAAGCTCGGTGCGTCGGTCATCAGACAGGCCGCCGCGGTGGTTTTCGGGAAAGCGATGACGTCGCGGATGTTGTCGGTGCCGGTCAGCAGCATCACCAGACGATCCAGGCCGAAGGCCAGGCCCGCGTGCGGCGGCGTACCGTACTTCAACGCGTCCAGCAGGAAGCCGAACTTCTCGCGCTGTTCGTGTTCATTGATGCCCAGGATACTGAACACCGTTTGCTGCATTTCGCTGCGGTGAATACGCACCGAACCGCCGCCCACTTCGTAACCGTTGATCACCATGTCATAGGCGTTGGCGATGGCGTTGACCGGCGCTGCCGCCAGCTCTTCCGGGCTCATGTCGCGCGGCGAAGTGAACGGGTGGTGCATGGCCGCCAGGCCGCCCTCTTCGTCTTCTTCGAACATCGGGAAGTCAACCACCCACAGCGGCGCCCAGCTGTCGAGTTGGGTCAACGCCAGATCGCGACCCAGCTTCAGACGCAGCGCGCCCATCGCATCGGTCACAATCTTGAAGCTGTCGGCGCCGAAGAACAGGATATCGCCGGTCTGCGCATCGGTGCGCGCCAGGACCGCTTCCAGCACGTCCGCGCTGAGGAATTTGGCGATCGGGCTCTGCACGCCTTCCATGCCGGCGGCGCGGTCGTTGACTTTCAGCCACGCCAGGCCTTTGGCGCCGTAGATGTTGACGAAAGCGCCGTACTCGTCGATCTGCTTGCGGGTCAGCTGTGCGCCGCCCGGTACGCGGATCGCCGCCACGCGGCCTTTGGCGTCGTTGGCCGGGCCGGAGAAGACTTTAAACTCGACGTCTTTGACCAGGTCAGCCACGTCCACCAGCTCCAGCGGGTTACGCAGGTCCGGCTTGTCGGAGCCAAAGCGACGCATCGCTTCGGCGAAGGTCATGACCGGGAAATCGCCCAGATCCACGCCCTTCACGTCCAGCCACAGCTCGCGCGCCAGTTTCTCCATCACTTCACGTACCTGATCGGCGGTCATGAAGGAGGTTTCGACGTCGATCTGGGTGAATTCAGGCTGACGGTCCGCACGCAGGTCTTCGTCACGGAAGCATTTGACGATCTGGTAGTAACGATCGAAGCCGGACATCATCAGCAGCTGTTTGAACAGCTGTGGGGACTGCGGCAGCGCGTAGAATTTGCCCTTGTGCACGCGGCTCGGCACCAGGTAATCGCGGGCACCTTCCGGCGTCGCCTTGGTCAGCATCGGCGTTTCGATATCGAGGAAGCCGTGGCTGTCCATGAAGCGGCGAACGAAGCTGGTGATTTTGGCGCGGGTCTTCAGACGCTCGGCCATTTCCGGGCGACGCAGATCCAGGTAGCGGTATTTCAGGCGCGCTTCTTCACTGTTGACCTGGTTGGAGTCCAGCGGCAGCGGCTCGGAGCGGTTGATGATTTCCAGCGCGTGGGCGAACACTTCCACTTCGCCGGTGGCCATATCTTTATTGATCTGGCTGTCCGGACGCGCACGCACGGTGCCGACGATCTGGATGCAGAACTCATTGCGCAGGTCGTAGGCCTTGTCGAACGCCACTTTCTGGTCCGGATCGAAGAACACCTGCACGATGCCTTCGCGGTCGCGCATATCAATAAAGATCAGGCCGCCGAGATCGCGACGACGATTGACCCAACCACACAGAGTGACTTCCTGGCCCACGTGGGACAGATTCAACTGCCCGCAATATTCAGTACGCATACGCTATCCTTTTACACAGCCGATGCCGCGCCGGGCTACTGCGCCCCTGTCGCGCGGCTGTTATCTGATAAATTCTACTTGTTACCCGGTTTAAAATCCGTCGCATACCAGCCGGTACCCTTAAGCTGGAAACCGGAGGACGAGATCAACTTGGTCAACGCGGGCTGCCCACACGCCGGGCAGTCTGCCAGCGGCGCATCGGAAAATTTTTGCAATTTCTCTAACCGATGGTTGCAAGCACCACATGCATATTCATAAATCGGCATAGGTCGTTGGATTAAAGAGTGTTGAAAAAAGGGAGTCATTATAAAGGAAATTCATCCGCCCGATAAGTGCGAACACAGCATTGTTACTGCACTAAATGGCGCGTTTTCGTTCGAATCAACACATCGATTAACAAATTTCCCATTAACCTGCGACAGTTTTTTCACGTAGCCTGATTCTCCCCCGGTTTGCGCCGTACGCTGCTCGCCTGGCGCGCCGAACAGTTTTTATCCACTTCGCAACGAGATGAAATCCATGCTGAAACTTGACGCCCAAACCACCGCTCTGGTGCTGATCGATTTGCAAAACGGCATTCTGCCCTACGCCGGCGGCCCGCACAGCGCCGACCAGGTAGTGGCGAACGCCGCCCTGCTGGCCGCGCGTTTTCGTCTGCTGGGCGCGCCGGTGCTGCTGGTGCGCGTCGGCTGGTCCGACACCTTCGCCGAAGCGCTGAAACAGCCGGTGGACAAACCGGCTCCCGCGCCCGCCGGCGGCTTGCCGGTCAGTTGGTGGGAGTTCCCCGCACCGCTGGCGGTCAATGACAGCGATATTCTGGTCACCAAACGCCAATGGGGCGCCTTCTACGGCACCGATCTGGATTTACAGCTGCGCCGCCGCGGCATCAAATCCGTGGTGCTGGGCGGCATCTCCACCAATATTGGCGTAGAGTCCACCGCGCGCGCCGCCTGGGAACACGGCTATGAACTGGTGATCGCCGAAGACGTCTGCAGCGCGCAGAACGCGGAAATGCACCGCTTCGCGTTCGAACACATCTTCCCACGTCTGGCGCGGGTGCGCGACACCGGCGAAATTCTTGCCGCGCTCGAGCGGTAACGTTAAGTTGTAGCCTGATGATCTCAGTAAAGGAAGACGACGCCGTGATCTACATCGGATTGCCGCAGTGGCAACATGCGGCCTGGAACCGCATCGGGTTGCGTGACTTGGCGGATTACAGCCGCTACTTCAACTGCGTGGAGGGTAACACCACCTTCTACGCGCTGCCGAAGCTGGAAATCGTGCAGCGCTGGCGCGACATGACCGGCGACGATTTTCGCTTCTGCTTCAAATTCCCGTCGGACATCAGCCACAAGGCTGCCCTGCGTAACTGCGCCGCCGAGCTGCAGGCGTTTTACCACTGCCTGAGCCCAGTGCATCAGCGCATCGGCCAACTGTGGCTGCAGTTGCCCGCCGCCTTCGGCCCTGACGAGCTGCCGCGCATGTGGCAATTCTTCGAAAGCCTGCCGAAGGAATTCACCTACGGTGTTGAAGTGCGTCATCCGGCGTTTTTCGCCAAGGGCGAGGCAGAGCGTGCGCTGAATCAGGGGTTGCACCAGCGCGGCATCAATCGGGTGATCCTCGACAGCCGCCCGGTGCATCACGCCGCCCCCCATACCGCCGCCGTGCGCGATGCGCAGCAGAAAAAACCGAAGCTGCCGGTGCATGCCCTGGTCACCGCCGACCAGCCGCTGGTGCGCTTTATCGGCGGCGATCAGCTGGCCGACAACCTGCGCTGGTTCGAACCCTGGCAGCAAAAACTGCCGCTGTGGCAGCAACAGCATCAGCCTTATCTGTTTATTCATACGCCGGACAACGGCGATTCGCCCCAGCAGGCGCAAAAAATTTGGCAGCAGCTACGCCTGGCGATCCCCGATTTGCCTGCGCCGCCGGACTGGCCGGAACAGGATGCACTGTTTTGACCTATTAATCTGACCAATAACATCAAATATTTCCCCGCGACAGTGAATACAATGACGGCTATGATGCTGGCTGCCAGTTTTGGTTAGGGAACGGAGTTAAAAATGGTAAGCGCGCTTTATGTGGTGCTCGGCGCATTGTTGTTGATCAAACTCTCTTATGACGTAGTCAGATTAAGGATGCAGTACCGCGTAGCCTACGGCGACGGCGGGTTCTACGAATTGCAGACCGCCATCCGCGTGCATGGCAACGCCGTTGAATACATTCCGATCGCTGCCGTATTGCTGGTGATCATGGAGATGAACGGCGCGGAAATCTGGATGATTCACCTCTGCGGCCTGATGCTGATGGCCGGGCGGCTGGTGCATTACTACGGTTTGCGCAACCGCGAGGTTCGCTGGCGCCGTTCAGGCATGGCCGCGACCTATATCTCTTTGCTGTTGATGGTTCTGGCAAATATTTTCTATCTGCCCTGGGATCTGATTTTTAGCCTGCATTGATCCCGTTTTATCATCAGGCGGCCGCGCCGCCTGCTTCCGCTCCGCTTTTTTACGCTTTTCTGTTAGACTACGCAGCTTCGAATTCTGAACTGATTTGCCGCTATGCCAAACCGCGATACCCTTTTCTCCGCCCCCATCGCCAAATTGGGCGACTGGACCTTCGACGAACGCGTTGCCGAAGTGTTCCCCGACATGATCCAACGCTCCGTTCCCGGCTATTCCAACATCATCTCGATGATCGGCATGCTGGCCGAACGCTTTGTGCAACCCGACAGCCGGGTGTATGACCTGGGCTGCTCGCTGGGCGCGGCGACGCTGTCGATGCGGCGGAATATCAAGGTGCCCGGCTGCAATATCGTCGCCGTCGACAATTCGCCGGCGATGGTGGAACGTTGTCGCCGCCATATTGACGCCTTCCGCGCCGACACGCCGGTTGACGTCATCGAAGCCGACATTCGCGACATCGACATCGAGAACGCCTCGATGGTGGTGCTGAACTTTACGCTGCAGTTCCTCGAACCGGCCGATCGCCTGCGCCTGCTGGAGAAAATTTATCGCGGCCTGCGCCCGGGCGGCGCACTGGTGCTGTCGGAGAAGTTCAGCTTTGAAGACGCCGAAGTCGGCGAGCTGCTGTTCAACATGCATCACGATTTCAAACGCGCCAATGGGTACAGCGAGCTGGAGATCAGCCAAAAACGCAGCATGCTGGAAAACGTGATGCTGACCGACTCGGTAGAGGCACATAAGGCGCGCCTGCATCAAGCCGGGTTCGAGCATGCCGAAGTGTGGTTCCAATGCTTCAACTTCGGTTCGCTGATCGCCCTGAAAGCGGGGGATGCGCAATGATCGAGTTCGGTGATTTCTATCAGCGCATCGCCAAAAGCCCCCTCAGCCATTGGCTGGATACCCTGCCTGCGCAGCTGAGCGCCTGGCAACGCGAATCACTGCACGGCAAATTCAAGCAGTGGTTCAACTCGGTGGAACATTTGCCGACGCTGACCCCAACCCGCCTCGATCTGCTGCACGGCGTACGCGCCGAGATGGAGCCTGCCCTGTCGCCGGGCCAGCTCGAGGGCATCGAGAAAATGCTGCGCACCCTGATGCCATGGCGTAAAGGGCCGTTCTCGCTGTATGGCATCGATATCGATACCGAATGGCATTCCGACTGGAAGTGGGATCGCGTGCTGCCGCACATTTCTCCGCTGGCCGGCCGCACCATTCTCGACGTCGGCTGCGGCAGCGGCTATCACCTGTGGCGCATGATCGGCGCCGGCGCACACTTTGCCGTCGGCATCGATCCGATGCAGCTGTTCCTGTGCCAGTTCGAAGCGGTGCGCAAGCTGTTGGGTGGCGATCAGCGCGCCCACCTGCTGCCGCTCGGCATCGAGCAGTTGCCGGATCTGGCGGCGTTCGACACCGTGTTCTCAATGGGGGTGCTATATCACCGCCGCTCGCCGCTCGATCATCTCTATCAGCTGAAAAATCAGCTGGTGGCTGAAGGGGAGCTGGTGCTGGAAACGCTGGTGGTGGAAGGCGATCGCCACCAGGTGCTGGTGCCGGGCGATCGTTATGCACAGATGCGCAACGTGTATTTCATTCCTTCCGCCGAAGCGCTGAAATGCTGGCTGGAGAAGTGCGGTTTCGTCGACGTGAAGATCGCCGATATGTGCGTCACCAGCCTCGAAGAGCAGCGCCGCACCGACTGGATGACCAGCGAGTCACTGGCCGAATTCCTCGATCCGAACGATCGCAGCAAAACGATCGAAGGCTATCCGGCGCCCCTGCGCGCCGTGCTGACCGCCAAAAAACCCTAGCGTTCGCTAATCGGGCCGGCCTGAGCCGGCCCGAATTTACCCGTTGTCGACATCGACAATCCGCAGCTCATACACCATGGTCGCGTTCGGCGGGATCTGCGGCGCATAGCCCGTTTCTCCGTACGCCAACGCCGGCGGCACCACCATTGTCAGAGAGCCATGATTTTTCAGATGGCCGATCGCCTCGCGGAACAACGGCGGATAGGCAGAGAGTGGCTGTGACATCACCTTCCCACTGCGATCCATATCCTGAATCACGCTGCCGTCGGTTAAGCTCTCTTTCACCACAATGTCTACCCGTGCGTTTTCCTTAATGGCTTCATCACCCACATAATCGATGCGATACCAGAAACCGGCAGGCGACTTCTGCGTGCCTTTCTTCTTTTTAAACTCGGTGACGAACGCCTCGCCCTTGCTGGTCTGCACCTTCGCCGCCTGGTTTCTGGCGTCGTTCACCGCTTTTTCCGACTCCGACAGCGCGCGGGTCAACTGTGCATCGCTTAGTTGGTAATGGCCGTTGAAGGTATCGATCACGCCCGCCAGCAGCAGGGTTTTATCGGGATTGATGCCCCAATTTTTACGCTCCGCCAGCATCGTTTGAATATCGCGTCCCAAAGCGACACCGGCAGCATAGCTCTGCTGTTCCGGCTTTTTCTTGAGCGCCTGCGCATCCGGCAGCCATTTGGCCCGCGATCTCAGCCCGCTCAGCTCGTCTTGCAAAGCTTGCTGCGCCTGATGGGCGGCCGCCAGCTCCGTTGCCGTTTTATCCACCTGCAGTGTCGCTTTATCCCGCTGCTGCGCAGCCTGCGCGCTTTCCGCCGTTACCACCGCCAAACGTTGTTCCAACGCTTTAGCTTGTTCGGTTTGCGTCTTGTTTTTTTCCTGCAGCTGCGCCAGCTGCTGCTGCAGTTCACCCGTCGCCTTGACGGCTTCAGCCTTTTGCTGCGCCAGCGCCGTCTTCAGGCTTTTCTCTTGCTGTTCGGCCTGTTGGCGTTGATCATCACGCTCTTTCTGCAGCTGCGCCAGCTGCTGCTGAAGTTCACCCGCCGCCTTGGCGGCTTCGGCCTTTTGCTGCGCCAGCGCCGTCTTTAGGCTTTTCTCTTGCTGCTCGGCCTGTTGGCGTTGACCATCACGCTCTTTCTGCAGCTGCACCAGCTGCTGCTGAAGCTCACCCGCCGCCTTGGCGGCTTCGGCCTTTTGCTGCGCCAGCGCCGTCTTCAGGCTTTTCTCTTGCTGCTCAGCCTGTTGGCGTTGACCATCACGCTCTTTCTGCAGCTGCGCCAGCTGCTGCTGAAGTTCACCCGTCACCTTGGCGGCTTCGGCCTTTTGCTGCGCCAGCGCCGTCTTCAGGCTTTTCTCTTGCTGCCCACCCTGCTGCCGTTGGCCCTCCTGCTCTTTTTGCAGCTGCGCCAGCTGCTGCTGCAGTTCGCCCGTCAGCCTGGCAGCCTCGGCCTTCTGCTGTTCCAGCTCAGCGGCGGCCGCTTTTTTATCCTGCTCATAACGCTGGCGCGCTTTATCGTTGGTGGTCTGGGCCGCCGCCAGTTTCTCCTGCCAAGCCTTATCCGCCTGTTCAGGCAACGCCGCCAGCCGTTGTTCCAGCAAGGCAATGCGCCGGTCGCGCTCCTCGGTTTGCTGCTTTTGCAGCGCTAACGCCGCCTGCGCTTCGGCGATCTGCGCCTGAGCCTTGCGCTCCTGCGGCGTCAGGTTCAGCGCCTGTCGTACGCCGCTGGCGAAGTCGCTCAACGCGCTCAAATCAGGCGCCGGTGTCGGTTTATCGGCAGCGGTCAGGGACGACGCAACCCGCAACGCGGTCAACTCCTGCTGCAGGGATTGAAGAGCGGCTTGCTGTTGCTCCAAGCGAGTCTCTTTCTCGCGCAGCGTCTTTTGCAACTGAGCCAGTTGCTTTCTCTGTGAGCTCGTTTCACGAGCTTGAACCGGCCGGGACGCCGGCTTTTGGCTTTCTTGGGATGGGGTAACCACAGTCTCGGCTGCCGGCGCGTCCTGCCGCTGGTAACGCTCGGCAAACTGCAATAATGCCGGCACGTCGTCATCCGCCCCGGCCACCGCCGGCGCAAACGCCAGCGGTATCATCAGGCTCAGTAAGGCCTTTCTTGCACGAGGGGTCATTGGGCGCGTTCTCCGCGCTCAGCCAGGCCGGTCATCATGGCAGAACTGATGTCCGCGCAAAGACGGCTGGTGCGATAACGATACAGGGCGTCGACGGTTTCCTGCGTGCCCGTGTTGACCCGCTGGCGAACCCCGGCATACTGCGCGGCGCCGCCCATCAAGGTATCGAATTCGCGTTTGAATTTTTGGTATTTTTCGTTATCCATGCCGCGCATGGCATCCAACTCGCGCTGGCACTGCTGCATGCGCTCGGCCTCACGCTGCCGTTTGTCTTGTTCCGCAATTTCTTCTGCGCTGGGCGGCTGGCTTAATGTAGAAACAGGTCGCTTGGCGGTCTGGCAGCCGGTCAGGGCCAACGTCAGTAAAAGCGCCGCGCTCAAACAGTGTGCCGTTCGGGTCATTATCGTTATCTCCTTGTTTAGTCCGCCGTTAACGCGCCCTGCGGCTGCGCCGACGGCTCTCCTCAATTGATGCTGTGATGTTCCGGCCATAAGGCAGGCGATGAACAGGTAAAAATACCGGCGCGGTGACGAGCGGCAGAACGCAAACCATTCACCACGGCAATACATACCAAAAAATCATTTAATATGATGATATTTAAAGGATTTTAACTCACAAACTTATCAGCAGGGCATGGCGATCGCAAGAAGAGATGGGGCCACCGACCGAATAACAGCGTTGAAACGGTGCTGCGTCTTGACAAGGTACCAGGCCAACGCATGCTCCAATTGCCGCGGCCTGAACTTCACGCTGTATCAGCACCCAGCAAACCTCATCGACTTTTTGAAACGTCCATCCTGATTGAGAATCGTGTTGCCAACCAACAGGAGAAATTTCATGAACAATATGATTAGTGTTAATAACATCAGTGAATTGCGTAATCTGACGCCAGTTACAGATGACCAGATTGTCTTTTTAGTTTCTCACACCCCCGGACATTTCGCCGGCGGCGGCGAATTCTATTATGCGAAAACGGATACAACCAGTGCGGACAATAACGGTACCGTGGTGGTTACAACGGGAGGAGCCCGCTGGAAACGACTGGATCAGAAACTGACTTTCGATCACTTCGGCGCTGATCCTAGTGGCACTTCCACCTCTGACGCAGCAATCAGCGCGACATTAAACTATGCCGCGAGTTTAAAAAACAAAGTGGTCTATGCTTCGGAAAATGCTCAATATCTGCTGACCAGCACTCAACCTATCAACGTCGCTAATGGCATCACAGTCAGAGGATCCCGCCGCGGTCTTGCTCAAGGCCCTGCAAGTCTTACAAACAATGGCCCTAATCGGGCAGGCCTTGCGGACGATAGTGCTTTCATCATCAAAAAGCCGGCAGGTGCGGTTTGTTTCGCCTGCGATAAGAACGTTGTCTTTGATGGTTGGTCGTTCCTCTATCCAGATCAGAAATATACTGCCACCCAGCCGGAGGCGTTTGTTCCATACGGGGCCACCATTACCGCAACCGGCGCTCTGTCAGTCGCCAACTGCCGTTATGTAGGCGCCTATGATTTTGTTGAAGCTCGTGGAGAAGCCAACAACTTTGAGAATATCTACGGTTGGGCAGTACGCTGCGACTACAGGGTTTATGAAAGCAGGGACATCAACAGATTTACCAATGTTCACGTCAATGCCAACGTCGTGCGCCCGACAGAAAACGCGGTGACTGCCTCTATCGCTGTAACCGGTTCTTGTGCTTTCAATCTCGATCGCCACGACAATACGTTTATGGTGAATGTGTTCTCTTATGGCAAAAAGATCTTTATCAAAACTACAACACAAGGAACCTCCTATTTAGGCGGCCTTAGCCTGAGCAATTTCATGGCTGACAGAAATGGTACCGGAATTGATATCGACTCGGATTCCTCCGCCAATATTCAAATCGCCAACGGTTCTTATATTAATGACTATGGTGATACCGTTGGGGGCTTCCTGGTATTAAGAAAGTCTACTGGCCAATCAAATATCACCCCAGTGCAAATCAGCAATGTTAACTTCGCTACCGCTAATGGACCGAAGGGTTCACTCTCTCCTCAGGCCGTTCGCTTCGAAGCGAACGGCGGGTATCAACTTTCATTCAGCAACACCGTCATGCCAATGTGGACGAACGGCAGTCTGAACAATGAAGCGGGTTACAACATTCTTAGAGGCACACTGAGCATTGCGCAACGCAGCTACCAGCTACATGCGGCTCCGCTAAATTGTTTGACGAACAGCAATATGATCGCCATCGGTGCTGACAAACAGCCTGTAGGCTGGTTTATTGACGGAAATCTGACGGCGGATAGCAATATCCTGACCGCCAATGGAGATAACCCGGCTTATAAAGGTTTAGGTCAACGTATTCATCGGAGCATGGGACTGAGAACATTCTGGGCCATCGCATCCTCTATCGGCGATCAATCTACCGCGCAAGCTTCGACTGGCATTTGGGCCCGCTCGTTCAACGATAACTATACCGACACTGTCGAGAGCAATGAAGCTATTCCCTGGATACGCATCGGCAACCTTTACTACGCGCGTTTTGTCATGAACAACAATCGCACTATCCACGATATCCTGATCAATCCCGGAAATGGCAATAATGCGGTGCGCGTTTTAAACTGCGGCATTACTCCGGGCGAAGTCTTCAACTTCTCGCCCGATGCACAGCACTAATCATCCACATGACTAGTCCTGGCATAGGTTGACACTTTTATGCCTGTAAAACGCCTGATGCACCGCATCGGGCGTTTTATATTTTAGGGACTGGTGTAGTGGCACAGTGAATTTGGCCACCTGATTAAAGGTGATATTCTCACCTCAACATAAAATAGGTGACTTAATGAACAAGAGAACTAAGCGTACTTTTACCCCTGAGTTCAGGCTGGAATGTGCACAGCTGATCGTTGATAAGGGCTACTCATATCGACAAGCCAGTGAAGCGGTTAATGTTGGTTCTACCACGCTTGAATCTTGGGTACGCCAGCTCAGACGAGAGCGCCAGTTCGCTGTACCGGAGCCAGACCGGGTATGGTACGGAGATATTACTTATATCTGGGCAGGAAATCGCTGGTGCTATCTGGCGGTCGTAATGGATCTTTTTGCCCGCAGAGTTATCGGCTGGAGTCTGTCAGCGAATGCCGATACAGCACTGATAAGCAACGCTCTGCGGATGGCATATGAGACGCGTAGCCAACCGCGTGATGTCATGTTCCATAGCGATCAGGGAAGCCAGTATACAGGCCTGAAATATCAGCAACTTCTCTGGCGTTACAGAATAAAGCAAAGCGTCAGTCGGCGGGGAAACTGCTGGGATAACAGCCCGATGGAACGCTTCTTCCGCAGCCTGAAAACAGAATGGGTACCAGCGAATGGCTACGTGGGCAAAGACGAAGCCCGGCGGCAAATCAATCGCTATATATTGAATTACTACAATAGCGTCAGACCACATCATCATAACGGTGGACTGACGCCAGAAGAATCAGAGAACAGATACCGTTCTTACTGTAAAACCGTGGCCAATATTACTTGACCACTACATTTCGCCTTTTTCAACCTGCTCAACAACAGCAATTTTAAAAGACAAAGGATAGTCGCGTTGTGTGCGTTTAAACTCGGCCATTATCACGTTCTCCGGATTTAAGTCGAAAACGTGTCAACGCTATTCAGGACGGGTCAAAGACATAAAAAAAGCCCCGGCAAAACGCCGGGGCCTGGTACTTGCGCGATCGCCGAGGGCTCAGTGACACGCAAAGGGGTCTTACGGCCCGGAAACCGGTTTTCAAACGCGGTTAGCTGCGTGATTATGCGCTTTGCGCCAGGGGATCAACCAAGGCCAGCGCGTTTTTCATCGCCTCCACCATTTCGCCATCCACGCAATAATGGCTAAATTCGTCAAACTCGTTATCGGAGCACATGGTGACGCCCGCCTTGCGGTAACGCATGGTCGACGGTACCAGATGGCCGGAAGAGCTGTGCAGTTCATGCAGACCGATGTCGACAAACTTGTGCAGATTGCTGAGGCGCACACCGGCACCCGCCATGATCACCGGGCCGTGACTGGCCTGGCGCAAATCTCGCAGCAGCGGCAGGCCCAGTTCGGCGCTCTGCTGTTGGCCGGAGGTTAGAATGCGCGCTACGCCCAGCTCGGTCAGTTGTTCCAACGCCACCATCGGGTTTTGGCACATGTCGAACGCGCGATGGAACGTCACCGCCATGCCCTCGCACAGCTTCATCACTTCGCGCATGCGCGGCAGATCGATGTGCCCTTCTTCGTCCAGCATGCCGACCACTACGCCGGGGAACCCCATCTCGCGGATCTGGCGGAGATCCTGTTTGATCACCTCGAAATCCACCGCGCCGTAGCAGAAATCGCCACCGCGAGGACGAACGATCGGATGCACCGGGATCGCCACCCGCTCGCGCGCCAGACGCAGCGTGCCATAACTCGGCGTCAATCCCCCCTCGCTCTGGCTGGCGCACAACTCGATACGATCGGCGCCTGCCCGTTCGGCCGTCAGCGCGCAGTCGACGCTAAAGCAACAAACTTCCAGTTTTATCATTGTCACCCCCAGATAACGGCCAACATACGGCGGCAATTGTTCATTTCTTCATTTCTCACGTAGGCTCATGCTTAGGCATAAACCGGCTCAGGGTTGTAACTATGGCATTCAATTTTGATCAATGGGTAGACCGCAGTCACAGTGACAGCGTTAAGTGGGATAAATATCGCGACCGCGACATTATTCCGCTTTGGGTCGCCGACAGCGATTTCACCTCACCGCCGGCGGTGATCGAAGCCTTGCAGCGTCGCGTGGCGCACGGCGTATTCGGCTACACTCACCCATCCCCTGATCTTATTGAGGTTTTTACCCGCCGCATGGTAGAGCGCTACGGCTGGCACATCAAGCCTGAATGGATCATTTTCCTGCCTGGGCTGGTGTGCGGCCTGAACCTGTGCGTGCGAGCCTGCACCGAAGAACACCAGAGCACGCTGGCCCCCTCGCCCATTTATCCGCCGTTCCGCAAAGCGGCCAAATTCGCCGGGCGTAAGCACCTCTCGGTGCCGCTAACGGCGGTAGGCCAACGCTGGGTGTTGGACTTCCCCGTGATGCGTGATCGGCTTAGCGGCAACGAGAAGCTTCTGTTGCTGTGCAACCCGCAGAATCCCGGTGGCACCGTTTATCGCCGGGATGAGCTGTTGCAGCACCATCAGTTCGCTCGCGAGCACGATTTAATCGTCTGTTCCGATGAAATCCACTGCGAGCTGCTGCTTGAACCCGGCGTGCGGCATACCCCTTTCGCTACCCTGAATGACGATGCGGCCCAACGCAGCGTGACGCTGATGTCGCCGTCAAAAACGTTTAATCTTGCCGGGCTGGGCGCTTCACTGGCGATCGTTCCCAACGAAGCGCTGCGACAAAGGCTGAAACGCGCGCGCAGCGGCATCGTGCCGGAGGTCAATCTGCTGGCGCTGGTGGCAGCGCAGGCGGCTTATCAATACGGGCAGCCCTGGCTGGACGAGCAGCTGATTTATCTACGTGCCAATCGCGATCGGCTGATCGAGCGCATCAACGCCATGCCGGGGTTGACGGTTTTGCCAATCGAAGCCACCTACCTGGCGTGGATAGATTGCAGCGCTTTACCGGTGGACAACCCGCATCAGTTCTTCGAACGCGCGGGCGTAGGATTAAGCGCCGGTTTGGATTTCGGCGATCGGCGCTTTGTGCGGCTTAACTTTGGTTGCCGGTGGGCCCTGCTCGATGAAGCGCTCGATCGCATGGCGCGAGCCTGTGCGGCACTGCCCGGCTAACCTTGTTCGCTGGCGACGATATCTCGAATGGAATAAGGATGAAACTTTATCGTCACCGTTCCGTCGGTGATGGCCAGCGTCGGGTTCGGTAGCCGCTCGCCCTCGCCTTTTGGCGAGCTTTGCTTCAGTTTGATCCCCGGGGCCAGCAGCGCTTCATCGGCAAGGTAGCTCAACGCCCGGGCGTGCAGCGTCTGTGGATCGCCACTGAGCACTAATTCGACGTGTTCCCAACCTTCGTGCGGATAGCGTTTCTCCCCGGGATACGGCAGCTCGACGCAGTCTATCTGCCACGGCCCCACGGCCAGCGGCTGCGACAAATCGAACAGACAGATAGGTCGCCCGTTGATCATCGACTCGGACAGCAGTGTCCCGCACTGCATCAGCCCCTGGCGCCAGCGTTCGGCAGTGGCGTTCTGATGACAGCGCAGAGAGATGTGATCGGCGGTAAACGCGGCCAGATCAAGCCGCAATTTGGCGGCAAATTGATGCAATGCCTGCTCGAAACGCGGCAGGTCGAGCACCAGGTCGTCCAGCTCGGCAATGGCCTGCAAGGGGGTGGTCATAGAAACCTCAAAACAACGGAACGCATGTGAAACGCCGTAATTTACACGGTGGCGACAGCGCTCGCCAGCATTGCGAGGTTTTTCAGCAGCCGTTCAGAATGATTTTTGGTTGCGGACCGGGAGAATAAAAACCAGCTTTTTATTAAGATGACAGCTTATTAAATCAACAGATAAATAAAAAATAAGAATTTTCGCAATCCATTATACCTTTTCTTCATGACGCTATGATTTAAGTTATTTTGCACAAAACCCTCTGCAGCCCATTGGCCAATCCGATTGAATAGTCTGGTTTAATCAACCCTGGCCCACTTATCAAACCCACACAAAAAGCAATCACAACCCATTGTAAAAGAAGAAAATAAACAAAATTAATTGATAAAAAACTAAGGATTATCTTAATTTAACCCCGAACAATTGATTCACCAAGATAACTCGGCTACTTTGGAGGAAATTTAAATTCGAGATGATCATTATGTTATTGCTGACGATATCCTTGGTGTTGATAATTATCGCCGTATACGCCATCTACCGTCATTTCAAATCACGCAGCGGCAACACGCTGGATGCCGGTCGCCGCAATAAAAAGCGCTAGCTTTGCAACTCTCCCCTTCGTACATTCTGCCAGGTCATTCTGCTTTCACCTTCCGGCCATCAACGCGCCGCACCCGACAACAGTTTCATCGCTGCGGCCGCGCCAACTGCTGACGGGGTCCGTCAGATCGGTTACAATTGCAGGCTGTTTTGTGGAAGGCACCGCACCAGTCGTGCACCGGTGCCTGCCACCGTTGAATCCCACAGGGGTTGGCTTCAGCCCCTCGTTCGTCATTAAGGTAACCCGGTGAATATTCAGGTTCTTCTTTCAGATAAAGTCAGCCAGGCGCTGATCGCCGCTGGCGCGCCAGCCGATTGCGAAGCGCAGGTCCGCCCATCCGCCAAGGCGCAGTTTGGTGATTACCAGGCCAATGGCGTGATGTCCGTCGCCAAAAAGCTGGGCATGCCACCCCGTCAACTGGCGGAAAAAGTGGTGCAACTGCTGGATCTCGGCGACGTCGCCGCTAAAGTGGAAATCGCCGGCCCCGGCTTTATCAACATTTTCCTGAACAGCGACTGGGTCGCGCGCCAGGCCGATCGGGTGCTGAACGCACCGAAACTGGGCATCGCACCGGTTGAGCCGCAAACTATCGTTATCGACTACTCCGCGCCGAACGTGGCGAAAGAGATGCACGTCGGCCACCTGCGCTCCACCATCATCGGCGACGCCGCGGCACGTACCCAGGAGTTTCTGGGCCATAAAGTGATCCGCGCCAACCACGTCGGCGACTGGGGCACCCAGTTCGGCATGCTGATTGCCTACCTGGAAAAAATGCAGAATGAAAACGCCAGCGACATGGGCCTGTCCGATCTGGAACAGTTCTACCGCGAAGCCAAGAAGCATTACGACGAAGATGCCGAGTTCGCCGAACGCGCGCGCGCTTACGTCGTGAAGCTGCAGGGCGGCGATCAGTACTGTCTGAAAATGTGGCGCAAGCTGGTCGACATCACCATGGCGCAAAACCAGCTGACCTATAACCGCCTGAACGTCACGCTGACCGAAGACGACGTGATGGGCGAAAGCCTGTATAACGCGATGCTGCCGGGCATCGTCGCCGACCTGAAAGCCAAAGGGCTGGCGGTGGAAAGCGAAGGCGCTACCGTGGTGTTCCTCGATGAATACCAGAACAAGGACGGCGATCCGATGGGCGTCATCATCCAGAAAAAGGATGGCGGCTACCTCTACACCACCACCGACATCGCCTGCGCCAAGTATCGCTACGAAACCCTGGGTGCCAATCGCGTCCTGTATTACATCGACTCCCGTCAGCATCAGCACCTGATGCAGGCCTGGACCATCGTGCGCAAGGCCGGTTACGTGCCGGAGTCCGTCTCGCTGGAACACCACATGTTCGGCATGATGCTGGGCAAAGACGGCAAGCCGTTCAAAACCCGCTCGGGCGGTACGGTGAAGCTCTCCGACCTGCTGGATGAGGCCATCGAACGCGCCGAACAGCTGATCGCCGGCAAAAACCCGGATATGCCGGAAGACGAAATGAAAACCGTGGCCCGCGTGGTCGGCATCGGCGCGGTGAAATACGCCGATCTGTCGAAAAGCCGCACCACCGACTATGTCTTCGACTGGGATAACATGCTGGCCTTCGAAGGCAATACCGCGCCTTATATGCAATACGCCTATACCCGTGTGGCATCGGTATTCAAACGCGCCGGCATCGACGAAACCAACCTGACGCTGCCGCTGACGCTGACCGAAGAGCGCGAAATTGCGCTGGCCACCCGCCTGCTGCAGTTCGAAGAAGTGCTCACCACCGTCGCGCGTGAAGGCACGCCTCACGTCATGTGCAGCTACCTGTACGATCTGGCCGGCCTGTTCTCCGGTTTCTACGAGCACTGCCAGATCCTGAACGCCGACAGCGAAGAAGTGCGTCAGAGCCGCCTGAAGCTGGCGCTGCTGACCTCAAAAACGCTGAAAACTGGTCTGGATACGCTGGGCATCGAAACCGTCGAACGCATGTAAACTGCGCCGCCCAGAAAGCAAAAAGGTCGCCCAGGCGACCTTTTTTTACGCTTGCCTTTGGCTCAGGCGACCCGGCGAGCAAAATCGCGCGGGCGGAAGCCCAACCCGGCCAGCACGCCAAAGTACGCCACCACACCGGCCACCACCACCGCAGCCAAGCGCAGCAAACGCTCCAGCATGTTGCCCTGATCCCAGGCAGGCATCAGCCACATCGCGCCAATCAACACGGCCGACATCACCAGCACGGCGATCACCAGCTTGGTGAGGAACAGCGCCCACCCCGGCTGCGGCTGGAAAATCTTCTGCTTGCGCAGTTGCCAATACAGCAGCGAGGCGTTCAGACATGCCGCCAAACCGATCGACAGCGCCAGGCCGGCATGCTTCAGCGGGCCAATAAACGCCAGGTTCATCACCTGCGTCATAATCAGCGTAATGATGGCGATCTTGACCGGCGTTTTGATGTCCTGCCGCGAATAGAAGCCCGGCGCCAGCACTTTAACCACGATCAGCCCCATCAGCCCTACCGAGTAAGCCACCAGCGCACGCTGCGTCATCGCCGCGTCAAAGGCGCTGAATTTGCCGTACTGGAACAGCGAAACGGTCAGCGGCTTGGCCAAAATGCCGAGCGCAATGGCGCTCGGCAACGCCAGCAGGAAGCACAGGCGCAGCCCCCAATCCATCAGGCGCGAATACTCGTCGTGGTTGCCGCTCGAGAAGCTTTTGGCCAGCGACGGCAGCAGGATAGTGCCCAAGGCCACGCCCAGCACGCCGGAAGGAAACTCCATCAGGCGGTCGGCGTAGTACATCCAGGACACCGAGCCGGACACCAGGAACGAAGCGAAAATGGTGTTGATGATCAGCGAGATTTGGCTGACCGACACCCCGAGGATCGCCGGCCCCATCTGGCGCATCACGCGCCAGACCCCGGCATCGCCCAGCTTGAGGCGCGGCAATACCAGCATGCCGATCTTGCGCAGGTGCGGCAGCTGATACCCCAGCTGCAGCACGCCGCCCACCACCACCGCCCAGGCCAGCGCCAGCACCGGTGGATTGAAATACGGGGCCGCGAACAGCGCGAAGCCGATCATGCTGACGTTAAGCAGCGTTGGCGCAAAGGCCGGGATCGAGAAGCGGTTCCAGGTATTGAGGATCGCCCCCACCAGCGACGCCAGTGAGATCAACAGAATATAGGGGAATGTGATGCGCAGCAGCGCCGACGTCAGGGCAAACTTGTCGGGCGTATCGGTAAAGCCCGGCGCGGTGATATAGATCACCCAGGGCGCGGCCAGCATCCCCAGCACCGTCACCACCGCCAGCACCAGCGTCAACAGCCCGGAGACATAGGCGATAAAAGTGCGCGTCGCCTCTTCACCCTGCTGGCTCTTGTATTCGGCCAGGATCGGCACGAAGGCCTGCGAAAATGCCCCTTCGGCAAAGATACGGCGTAACAGATTAGGGAGTTTGAACGCCACGAAGAAGGCGTCCGTTGCCATGCCGGCCCCGAACACGCGCGCGACGATTGCATCGCGGGCAAAGCCCAACACCCGCGAAAACATCGTCATCGAGCTGACGGCAGCCAAGGATTTGAGTAGGTTCATGTGGTTGTCTGATAGGTACCGTAAATATCAACGCCTGCAACAGCAGGCGTCAGTGAAACAATCGGCTCAGTTTACGCATCCGGAAAAGAATAGCTACCGCCATATGTTACATAGAGTTATCCCGCAGCAAACGCTCGACCACCCGCTGGGCGACCAGCGCCTGTTCGCCGCCGGTTTCCGGCGCGCTCTGGTTGGCGACGGCGCTGAGGAAATGCCGCACCGCCCCGTCGAAGCCGCGTTGCACCAGCGTGCTTTGCCAGCCCGGCACCGGCTGTTCCAACTCGCCCTGCGCATCTTCACGCCGCCAGTGGCGCATGTCGGTCAACTGATACAGCGCACCGTCGGTCACCGCCTGCACGCTTTCACGCTGGCTGCCGCCCCGGCGATGCATGCTGGTCGTCACCTGCGTGTCGCCGCAGGCGAAGTGGTGTTCGGCATACAGCATTTCACCGGCGGCGTTGGCCTGCAAACGGCCGCTCAGCAGTTGCTCGTGCCCGCCCGCCAGCCACAGCGCGGTGTCCACCACGTGCAGATAGTCATCCAACAGGGTAAAACGCAGATCGTGCGGGCCGACGCTGTCCGTCCGATGCTTGTCCATGCGAATGGAAGCCGGCTGGTTCATTTGCTGTTTGAGCTGCCGGTAAAGCGGCGCGAAACGGCGGTTGAACCCCACCATCAGCGTTTTGCCTCGCCGCTCGGCCAACTCGAGCAACTGCTCGCCCTGCTCCAGCGTTTCCGCCAGCGGCTTATCGACGTAAACGTGCACGCCGCGGTTCAGAAGCTCGCCTATCACGGAAAAATGGCTGGCGGTGCTGCTGTGGACAAAAACCGCGTCGCACTGTTCGGCCAGGCTGTCCAGACGGGAGAAACAGGCCATGCGGTAGCTGTCGCATAGCGGCTGCGCTTTTTGCTGATTGGGCGAAAAACCGCCCACCAGCGTCCAATCCGCCGCCTGACCGAGGATTGGCAGGTAAGCCTTCTGCGCAATACTGCCCAATCCCACCACGCCCACACGCAATTTAGTCATTCGCTTCCCTCGCCAACAGATGTTGCACCAGCCGTTTCAATTCCGATACTTCGTTTTCCAATGCGCTGACCCTGGCGTTCAGGTCGCCGTCGTCCTCAGACTCAAGCGCCGCCGGCGCTTCATCAATCTGGCCGCTGAACAGGTGCATGAACCGGCTTTCGCGTTTGCCCGGCTCACGCGCCAGGCGCACCACGAACGGGCCATCTTCGCGCGTAGCCAGCTGCTGCAGCACCTGTTCGACCTCACTGACATCGTTGAACTCGTGCATCCGGTTGGTGCGGGTGCGCAGCTCGCCCGGCGTTTGCGCGCCGCGCAGCAATAAGGTGGCGATCACCGCCAGTTCGGCGGGCGAGAGTTTCAGTTGGCCGAACTCGGAGTTGCAAAACCGCTGTTCATACTTGACTACCCGGTTGCCGAACCCGCTGAGGGTGCGCAGGAAATGTTTGCGCAGCAACAGATCGAGCAGTTGCTGCACTTCACTTTCGCTCAGATCCATTACCGGCTCGCGGTTGGTTTTTTGGTTGCACGCCAGGGTAATGGCGTTAAGCGAAAGCGGGTATTGCTCCGGGGTCGTGACCTGTTTTTCCAACAGGCAGCCGATGACCCGCGCCTCTTTGGCGTTCAATTCATATTTCATCGTTTGGCCTCAACGTGGGGGTAACCACTCTTTATTGGTGTATGCCGTCAAAACGTGGTCTTGCCACTTGCCGTCGATCAGCAGGTAATCCTTGGCGTAACCTTCACGTTCGAATCCCAGACGCGTCAGCAGTCCACCGCTGCGCTGGTTGTGAGGCATATAGTTGGCCATGATGCGGTGCATGCGCTGTTGGCGCAGCATATAGCGGATAGCGGACTGCAAGGCTTCGAACATCAGCCCTTGTCCCTGCCATTTCTCCCCCAGCGAATAACCGAGGAAACAGGCATGAAACGAACCGCGCAGCACGTTGCTGAAGTTCGCCACGCCGCGCACTTCCTGCTCTTCCGGATCGAGCAGGATAAAATAGTAGGCGCTGCCCTGCTTTTGCATTTCGGTGATCATGCCCAGGCGCGCCTGCCAGCCGGAAGGATAACAGTGGCTTTCGTCGCGCACCGGCTCCCAGGGTTTGAGAAAGCTCCGGTTCTCGGCATAATAATCCGCCAGGCGATAGGCATCCCGTTCATGCACTAAACGGACCACCATCCGGTCGGTTGTAAGACGTACTTTTGGCGATGCAGAGCGATAGCCGAACATCATTTCCCCCGCAGTCAAAACGGTTCGATAAGAAGTATTTATTAGGAAGCCGAGCGGATCATTATCCTGTGCCGATCTTTCGCCATGGTTTTATTTTGCCAATAGCGCCGCAGAACTGCGCTTCCCTGCATTCAATATAACCGTAGCCCGCCCCCGAGGTAAAATCCCGGCCGCTCAGTAAATCGCCGAATACGCGTTTTACGGCGTTTTTCCGCCAATTTTGCAGCTCAGGTAACACCTTGACGATAAAAAAATATTATCTATGCCGCCCCTGTTGCCGTACGGGAATTGGGTAGAGAATGGAACGGCTGTCTCCCCTTCTTTCTTAATTGCTCATGGTGAAGCATGTCTCTGGTGTCGCAAGCGCGCAGCTTGGGTAAATATTTTCTGTTGCTCGATAACCTGCTGGTGGTGTTAGGCTTCTTTGTCGTCTTTCCGCTTATTTCGATCCGCTTCGTCGATCAGCTGGGCTGGGCGGCGCTGATCGTCGGCATCGCGCTGGGTTTGCGCCAGCTGTTGCAACAAGGGCTCGGCATCTTTGGCGGCGCCATTGCCGATCGTTTCGGCGCCAAGCCGATGATCGTCACCGGCATGTTGCTGCGCGCCGCCGGGTTCGCCACCATGGCGATGGCCGATGAGCCCTGGATCCTGTGGTTCTCCTGCGCACTTTCCGCCCTCGGCGGCACGTTATTCGATCCGCCGCGCACCGCTTTGGTGATCAAACTGACCCGTCCGCACGAGCGCGGCCGCTTTTTCTCGCTGCTAATGATGCAGGACAGCGCCGGCGCGGTGGTCGGCGCGCTGATCGGCAGTTGGCTGCTGCAGTACGACTTTCACTTTGTCTGCTGGGTCGGGGCGGCGATCTTCGTGCTGGCTGCCGGTTGGAATGCCTGGTTACTGCCGGCTTATCGCATCTCCACCGTACGCGTGCCGATGAAAGAAGGCCTGTTGCGGGTTCTGCGCGATCGCCGCTTCCTCACCTATGTCCTGACGCTGACCGGTTACTACATGCTGGCGGTGCAGATGATGCTGATGATGCCTATCGTGGTCAACGAAATTGCCGGTTCACCGGCGGCGGTGAAATGGATGTACGCGATCGAAGCGGCGCTGTCGCTGTCGCTGCTCTATCCGTTGGCGCGTTGGGGTGAAAAACACTTCCGGCTTGAACAGCGCCTGATGGCGGGCCTGCTGCTGATGACGCTCAGCCTGCTGCCGATCGGTCTCGCCACCAGCCTGCAGGGGGTCTTCACGCTGATCTGCTGCTTCTATCTGGGCTCGATCATCGCCGAGCCGGCGCGCGAAACGCTGAGCGCTTCGCTGGCCGATCCGCGTGCGCGCGGCAGCTACATGGGCTTCAGCCGCCTCGGTTTGGCGCTGGGCGGCGCATTGGGCTATACCGGCGGCGGCTGGATGTACGATACCGGACGGGCGATGAATATGCCGGAACTGCCCTGGTTGCTGCTCGGGGCCGTCGGTTTTGCCACGCTGCTGGCGCTGTACTGGCAATTCAGCCCGCGGCGCAACGCGTCGATGATGCTGCGCGGCGGTTAACGCCATAGAAATCCGGCCGAATCGGCAACAGCTGCTATCCTGTTAGTAAAAACCCCACAGGAGCCCGTCGGCATGATTGAAGAAGCAAAGTTACCGCAACTGCTCGAACATATGATACTGAACCTGCGCATGATTTATGCGCGCTCCACCCTGGTGGAAAAAGCGCTGGCCCACATCATCGCCGGCGACAGCGCGCTGAAAAGCGATATCATCAAACAGCTGCAGGTCGTCTCCGCCGCCAACGAGCGCGATCAGGTCGATCTGGAACAGGCCCGCATTCACCTGATCGATGTGCTCAATTCGGTACCGGCCAAGAAATAACGCCCCTCGCCCGCGCCTGTTGCGCGGGCAATGTCGCAATAACGCACCATCCAACACACGCGCTTCAAGACAGCCTCGGTAAGCTGTGGTAACTATTGCTGTTAAAACCTGACAACCCGGAGCAAGCATGAAACTGTTCATTTACGATCATTGCCCCTTCTGCGTTAAAGCCCGTATGATTTTCGGCCTGAAGCGCCAGCCGATTCGGCTGGTCACCTTGCTCAACGACGATGAGACGACCCCATTCAACCTGATTGGCACAAAAATGGTGCCAATCCTGATCAAAGACGACGGCGAAGCGATGCCGGAAAGCCTGGATATCGTGCGCTATGTCGATAGCCTGGACGGCAAGCCGGTGCTGACCGGTAGCACCAACCCGGCCATTGCCGAGTGGCTGCAGCGGGTCGGCAGTTACAGCGCCAAATTGCTGCTGCCGCGTATTGCGCATGCCGATTTCGAAGAGTTCGCCACCGACAGCGCCCGCCGTTACTTTATCGATAAAAAACAGGCGGCTATCGGTGATTTTGCCGAACATCTCGCCAACAGTGCCGATCTGATCGCCGAACTGGAAGCCGACCTGCAAGCGCTGTCGCCGCTGATCGTCTCCGCCGACGCGGTAAACGGCGAGCTGTCCGAGGACGACATTCACCTGTTCCCGCTGTTGCGCTCGTTATCGATCGTCGCCGGGGTTGCGCTGCCGGACAACGTGGAAGCCTACCGCAACCGCATGGCGCAGCGCAGCGAGGTGCCGTTGCTGCTGGATATGGAACAATAACGTTCGAGAATGACAAATAAGGACATGGCGTACTGATGTTGAAAATGGTGCTCGCCACCGCTCGCGACCGGGCGCGGCTGAAGGAAATAACCTCCGTTCTGATTCGTTATGGTCTGCAAGACGTTCTACGCCTGCTGGGCCTGGGAGCCTTGTTGCGCGGCGCCCGTGGTGAATCTGCCCCGCAGGATGCACAAACCCTGCCTGAGCGTCTGCGCGAAGCGCTCGAAGCGCTGGGCCCCACCTTCGTCAAATTCGGTCAGATCCTGGCCACGCGCTCTGATCTGCTGGACCCGGCCTGGACCGACGAACTGGATCGCCTGCACAGCCAGGCGGCGGTGTTGCCATGGGAAACGCTGGCGCCGCAAATCATCGCCGATCTGGGGGGCGAGCCGGAACAGCGGTTTGCCGAATTCGATCGCACGCCGCTGGCCGCGGCGTCGATGGCGCAAATCTACCGCGCACGCTTGCACAGCGGCGAGCAGGTGGTGGTAAAAGTGCTGCGGCCCGGTCTGGCGAAAACCATCCACGCCGATCTGCGGCTGCTGGCCTCGCTGGCGGAGACCGTGGAGCAGCAGAGCCCGGCGCTGGCGCGCTATCGGCCGCGGCAGATGGTCCGAGCGTTGGCAACGGCGCTCAATCACGAGCTGGACTTGACCCACGAAGGGCATAACTGCGACCGCGTTGCCGAGATGTTCGCGCGTCAACCCGACGTGGTGGTGCCAAAAATCTATTGGCAATACTCTTCTCCCCGCCTGTTAGTGCAGGAATACTTGCCCGGCACCGCGCCGGAAAGCCCTGAACAGCTGGCGGCGGCAGGCTTTGACGGCCCGCTGCTGGCGCAACGCGGCGCCCGCGCCTTTATGAGCATGGTGCTGGAGCATCGGCTGTATCACGCCGATCCGCACCCCGGCAACGTCATGGCGCTGAGCGGTGACCGCGTCGGTTTTATCGACTTCGGCATGGTGGGCCAGCTGTCCGAGCGGCGGCGCAACCAGTTGCTCCTGCTGCTGCAGGCCATCGCCGATCGCCAGTCCGAAGGCATCGTCAACACGCTGATCGCCTGGTCGGACAGCGAACCATTGGACCTGATGGATCTGGAGTTGGCGGCACAAAACTTTCTCGACAAACAGGCCGCCACCACCCTGACGCTGGGTAAAGCCTTGACCGACCTGCTGGTGATGGCGCGCGAACACCAGCTGGCGCTGCCGCCCGATCTGGTGCTACTGTTCAAGGCATTAATCACCGCCGACGGCGTGCTGCATCGTCTGGATCCAAACTTCGACATCGTGGCCACGCTCAAGCCGATGCTGCAACAAACGGTGCTGCAGCGCTACGCCCCCGACGCCGTGCGCCAGCGGCTGTTGGCCTTGGGCGGGGAAACGCTCGATGCCGGAGAAGAGCTGCCGCAAACGCTGCGGCTATTGGTTCGCCGCCTAAAACGCGGGCGGCTCAATGCCGATATCAACGTCAGTAACCTCGGCCAGCTGAGCAAAGCGCTGGAACGCGCCGCCGTCACCCTGGCCATCGCCATCGTCACCGCCGCTTTTGCCCTGGGGCTGGCGCCTTATCTGATGCATTCGTCGCTGCGACTGTGGGGCATTCCGCTGTTCCCGCTGTTGGGGGGCGCAGCCTGCCTGGCCGGCGTGATTCTCTTGGCGCTGCGGCTGCGGCGCTGACGCTTTCGGCGTTATCCGATAGGTCTCGCCCGCTTTTGCGCGCACTATCCTCTGCACATCGCCGCCTGCCGTTTTCACGCGCAGGCGGAACGTTTATAATGATTAATCAATTATCTGCAGCACTTTTCGCCAGCAGTCGCAATGAGGCATTAATGAAGAAGATCCTGATGGGCGCAGCCGCCCTGCTGTTCGCCGGCGTATTGGCCGGTTGCAATCAACTGACCCAATACACCCTGAGCGAGCAGGAAGTGAATGATTACCTGCAGAAACACAATGATTATCAGAAGCAGATCGGCGTGCCCGGCCTGGTGGACGCCAACATCGTGCTGACGCAGCTGCAAAGCCAGATCGGCCGCAGCGAGCCGGGTAAAGTCACCCTTTCCGGTGACGCCAAGGTCAACATCACGTCGATTCTCGGCCCGCAGGCGGCGGACCTGAAGCTGACGCTGAAAGCACAGCCGGTTTACGACCGTGCACAGGGCGCCATTTACCTGAAGGATATGGAGTTGACCGATTACAGCGTGCAGCCGGAAAAAATGCAGACGGTAATGAAAGCGCTGACGCCATACCTGAACCAGTCGCTGAAATCTTACTTCGACCAAAAGCCGGCTTATGTGCTGAATCCTGACAACAGCAAAACCGAAGCACTGGCGAAAAAACTGGCGAAGGGATTGGAAGTGAAACCGGGTGAGTTGGTGATCCCGTTTAGCGACTGACCGAGCTTTGATGTATCAAGCCCGCCGATCGGCGGGCTTTTTATTGCGGGAAAGTATTACTGCGGCGCGCTGTAGGCAATCTCGCCGGTGTTGCAGTTGAGCGTCACGTTGTAGGTTTTATCCATCTTGGTACCCCGCACCGTCAGCGGCACCTGCCACACCTGATCCTTGCCGGTGATGGCATCCGGGCTGACCCAGGCGATCGGGGTTGCGGTGCCCAGCAGCTTTTTGTCCGCCTCCCAGCGCGTGATGCGGTTCTGCAAGAAATCACGCTTGACCTGAGCGGCAATATCCGCCGGCTGCAGACCGGCACACTGCCCCACCTTGGCGGTGCGTTGCTCTTGATCCTGCGCCCACACCGCAGTCGATGCTCCCATCATGGCCAACAAGGCGATAGCCAAACCCGTTTTTTTCATATGTCCTCCCGTTGTGATTAGCGCTATCCGGGCGCCCATCCCTGGCTCACAACAGGGTTTCGGCAAAGAGTTACCGTTTGACGAACTCGATGACAAACAGCGCATCCAGGCCCGGATAGATTTCCTTGATCACCTGCTTCAGCTCGCTCAGCGACATGTTCTCCTGCTGTGCGTGGCGTTCGGTCAGCGCATCCAGGCGCACCGGCGTTACCGACAGCACTTCGATAAAGCAGAAAAATACGCCGTCTTCATTGCGGCTTACGCGCAATACCTCGCCCGGTTCGAAGTGCGACTCACTGGCATCCCGAATGGTGATGGTTTTGCGCCCGGCCAGAATGTCTTGCTCAAAGCGGCTGAAGAAAGTTATTTCACGGCTCATTTTAGATCCTTTTTCATCACAACACCGCAACATAAGTCATTATGCCGCTTGCTTTTCTGACGCAGATCCCTCTTTTGAGTTAGAGACCGTTTTTTTCGCTTTCGCTTCCGTCGGTTTTTTGCCGGTTTCCGCCGGTGATGCGCCGCGCAGAATCAGACCCAGTGCGTCCTTATTCTCTGCCAGGAAGAAGCTCAGCCCTTCGCGCTGTTCGTCGTCCAGGTTCAGCGGCGCCTGTTGCAGCCACTCTCCGAGGTTATCCGCCAAATCCAGCATTTTGTCGTAGGCGTCGGCTTCTTTCTTGCTCGCGAAAGTCATTTTTTCCTCACCGTTTCTCACCACCACATATTTAACTTCAACCGCCATGTGTGCGTCCTCAAATACTTAAATAACTGTAATTATATACAGTATAAATAGATAGCGGCGGGAAGGCAAACCGCCACCCGCCTTCGGCTTATTTCAGCAGCCGCACCTTGCAGCTCTTGCCTTTGATTTTGCCCTGTTGCAGCTGCTGCAGCGCCTTGCGCGCGCTGGCTTTACGGATCGCGACGTAGGCATGCACCGGGAACATGTCGATCTTGCCCACTTCCGCCGCCGTCAGTCCGGCATCGCCGGTCAGCGCGCCAAGGATATCGCCGGGGCGGATCTTCGCCTTACGGCCGCCATCGATGCACAGCGTCACCATCTCCGCCTCCAGCGAACCGTTGGCGGCCCCGCTCAGCTCGGACACCGGCGCCCAGGCAATGGTCATCTGCAGGTAGTCTTCAATCGCGTGCGCCCGCGCCATTTCCTGCGGCGTGCACAGGCTGATCGCCAGCCCGCTCATGCCGGCGCGGCCGGTACGACCGATACGGTGCACATGCACTTCAGGATCGAACGCCAGTTCGTAGTTAACCACCAGCTCCAGCTCTTTGATATCCAGCCCGCGAGCGGCGACGTCGGTCGCTACCAACACCCGGCAACTGCGGTTGGCAAAACGCACCAACACCTGGTCGCGGTCGCGCTGCTCCAGATCGCCATGCAGCGCCAGTGCGCTGATACCACGGGCCTCCAGGGCCTCAAGCACCGTTTGGCAATCGCGTTTGGTATTGCAGAACACCACGCAGGACGCGGGTTGATGATAACGAATGGCCGACACCAGCAGCGCCGGCCGCTGATCGCGCGTGGTCTCATAGAAACGTTGTTCGATGGCGGTCTGCGCTTCGTCATCGTCCACTTCGACGCTCAGCGGCTGACGCTGAACGCGCTCGCTGATGCGTTCGATACCCGCCGGGTAGGTAGCGGAAAACAGCAGCGTCTGACGCTGCGGCGGCGTGTAGCTGATCACATCGTCGATGTCGTCGGCGAAGCCCATGTCCAGCATACGGTCGGCCTCATCCAGCACCAGCACCTTCAGCTCGTCCAGCAGCAGCGTTTTCTTGCGCAGGTGCTCCTGGATGCGGCCCGGCGTTCCCACCACGATATGCGGCGCGTGCACCAGTGAATCGAGCTGTGGCCCCATCGGTTGGCCGCCGCACAGCGTCAGGATTTTGATGTTCTGCGTGAAGCGCGCCAGGCGGCGCAGTTCTTTGCTCACCTGATCGGCCAGCTCGCGGGTGGGACAGAGCACCAGCGCCTGCGTGGCAACCTGAGCAACGACGATGTTATTCAGCAAACCAATGCCGAACGCCGCCGTTTTACCGCTACCGGTTTTCGCCTTGGCGCGCACGTCTCGCCCTTGCAGGATGGCGGGCAACGCGGCGGCCTGCACCGGCGTCATTTTGGCGTACCCCAGTTCGTTGAGGTTGGCCAACTGTTCGGCTGGCAGAGGCAGGGAAGAAAAAGAAACTGTGCTCACGGCGATAACTCTTATATGACGAATGGAATGGCGGCGCGCCCGCAGGCTGGCGCCGAATCAGCGGTAAATGATAACAGAGATGGGCGGCGTTACGGGCAGCGGGCATAAAAAAACCCGCCGGCGGCGGGTTTCTTGGCGGCTCAGTCGTTAAATAGCAACGACGTTGGCTGCGGCTGGGCCACGTTGGCTGTCCTGGATGGAGAACTCAACCTGCTGGCCTTCAGCCAGGGTCTTGAAACCATCGCTAACGATAGCGGAAAAATGAACGAAAACGTCTTTAGAGCCGTCGGCAGGCGTGATGAAGCCGAAACCTTTGCTTTCGTTGAACCATTTAACGTGACCAGTGATCTTGCTCATTTGTGTTTCCTTTACTTGATAAACCTGCCTTGACGGCACGAGACGCGAAAACCTTGCTATATGTAGGCCTTCTTTCGCCGTCGCTTATTAACGCACAATCGCCCATGCAGGGCAAATATTTCTGCTTGTTATAAAAACAGTCAGTTAGCAACAAACTTGGCGCGGCGGCTGCGCACGCAATCGTTTTCGTATATACTGCCCGCCGATCATCAATCCGCTTACTTTCACCGATCCAGGTACGAAACTATGTTAACGATTGGAACCGCCCTGCGCCCTTCCGCCACCCGCGTTATGTTGCTCGGCTCCGGGGAGCTGGGTAAAGAAGTCGCCATTGAATGCCAGCGCCTCGGTCTGGAAGTGATCGCCGTCGATCGCTATCCCGACGCCCCCGCCATGCATGTGGCGCACCGCAGCCACGTCATCAATATGCTGGACGGTGACGCGCTGAAAGCCGTTATCGAACAAGAGCGGCCGGACTATATCGTTCCCGAAATCGAAGCGATCGCCACCGCCATGCTGGTCGAACTTGAACGCCAGGGCCACCGCGTAGTGCCCTGCGCCGAAGCCACCCGCCTGACGATGAACCGTGAAGGCATCCGCCGCCTGGCGGCGGAAGAGCTTGGCCTGCCCACCTCCAGCTATCGCTTTGCCGACAGCGAGGCGACTTTCCGGCAGGCGGTCGAACACATCGGCTATCCGTGCATCGTCAAACCGGTGATGAGCTCTTCCGGCAAGGGGCAAAGCCTGATCCGCACGCCTGAACAACTGCAAAGCGCCTGGGATTACGCCCAACAGGGCGGCCGCGCCGGCGGCGGCCGGGTGATCGTCGAAGGGCTGGTAAGATTCGATTTTGAAATTACGTTGCTGACCATCAGCGCCGTGGACGGCGTGCACTTCTGCGAGCCGATCGGCCATCGTCAGGAGGATGGGGACTATCGCGAATCCTGGCAGCCGCAACTGATGTCGGCGACGGCGCTGAGCCGGGCCCAGGCTATCGCGGAGAAAGTGGTGAAAGCGTTGGGCGGTTTCGGGCTGTTCGGCGTGGAGCTGTTCGTCTGTGGCGACGAAGTGATCTTCAGCGAGGTGTCACCGCGCCCGCACGATACCGGCATGGTCACGTTGATTTCACAGGATCTGTCCGAGTTCGCCCTGCACGTTCGCGCTTTTCTCGGGTTGCCGATCGGCGCCATCCGCCAGTTCGGCCCTTCCGCTTCGGCAGTGATCCTGCCGCAGCTCACCAGCAGCGATGTGCGTTTCAGCGGATTGGAAAATGCGCTGTGCGGACACAACCAGCTGCGCCTGTTCGGCAAACCGGAGATCGCCGGGCAACGTCGTCTGGGCGTAGCGCTGGCAACGGCGAGCACGACGGAACAGGCGGTGGAGCTGGCGAAACAAGCCGCCGCCACCGTGGCGGTCAACGGCTGAAACTGACGGGGCCGCTTGCGCGGCCCCGATAACATCAATAGTCTTCGTCTTCTTCAGCATCGTCATCCCGCGACGCCTCCGGTGCGGCATCATGCTGCTCGTCTTCATCATCGTCATCGAACAGTACCGCAACCTGAGCGCCCTGATGCTTCTCACGAATTTCCTGCGCAACGCGAGCAATGGCTTCACCGCTGCTCATGCCCTGCTCCATCAGTTGATGGATGCGATCCGCCGCTTCCTGCTGCTCCGCGTGACTCAGTAATGGCATACCTGCATGCATGTGTCGTTCTCTCCGGCAAAAGGGAGAAGGAGTATACGCGCTAACGCGACGGATCCCAACGTCTTGTGCCTCAGGCCACTTGCGAGCAGCCGTTATCGCTGCGCCACTGCTTCAGGCGATGCCGCCACAGCATGACATGCCACCCCTGCTTCACGCCGCGCGCGTTGGCGAACATTGCTCTGTCGATGCCGCGCTGATAAAACTCTTCGGTAATCTGATTCTGGGCGACCGGATCCGGCTCACGGCGAATGCTGTGGCAAATGCCCAACGCTTCACGGGTGATTTGCCAATGAAAAGCCGGACGAATGGCAATGCTGCTTGCATAGCGCAGATTGAGCCGCTCCAGCATTTCGACGATTTTCATATAGTGGCGTTGATAATCCACGTTTGCTTTGCCGGTGCGGCGACGATTGCTGATCGACTTGTCGTGTACCCGTTGACGGTACAGCGGCGTACTTAAATATTTGACCCGTTGGGCATTAAACATGACCTCGGTCGTCCAGGGAATATCCTGATGATGTAATCCCGGTTCAAAATAAAGCCGATGCCGGCGGATAAAATCGAGGCGATATATTGCCAACCATACAACGTGAATAAATTTTCTCGATTTCAATGCACGTTCGAACCACTGTACGCCGGTGATAACGTCGGTGGTCTGTAAACGTGCCTCGGGAAAAATCGGCTGTAATTCGTCTTCACTGGCGAAATAGCGCTCGCCATTGCATTGCATCACGTCTAATTGGTGGAGCTCCGCCTGCTCCAGCAGCGTGGAATACATGTTCGGCGCCAGCAGATCGTCGGCATCGGGAAACGCCACGTATTTTCCCCGGGCCACGGCGAGCCCGGCATTACGCGCGTTAGAAACGCCGGCGTTGGCCTGATCGATGACCCGAATATGCGGATGCGCCGCCGCGTAACGGTGCGCGGTCTCTCCTGAACCGTCGGTAGAACCATCGTTGACGATGATCACCTCCAGGCGTTGTTCGCGTTGGGCCAGCAACGAAGCCAGGAAAGGCTCTAATAATTCTCCCGCATTGTGCATCGGGACGATGACGCTCAGCATTAACGACATAGGCAGCTCTTCAATGATAATGTAACAAAATAATAATTTTATTTTTTTTAAAAATATCAATCCATTCAGCGCCAGAGTGGATAAATAGGCCTAAGGCACTCAGATTTCCGCAGCAGGCTAAATAATATTTATCTTGTTTTGTCTTTTCATGCTTTCAGCAAGAAAAACAGTGTCGAATCAAGCATCCATTTCGCAGAATGGCCCGCGCGACAAAACACAGGCAAAACTTTCCCGCATCACCCAGTTAATCACCATGGGTAACAATAAATTGATAAAATTAACGAATCGTTTTTATATTTCTCGGGTCTTGCGCCCTCGATAAAGCAGGCTTCCAGTTTATTTGACGTTAAATTTTTAACATACCGAAGTATAATCAATGGCGCAAAAAATGCCTTATTTCAGGTTTATTGAACTGCCGTTTATGTGAACTGTGCTGCATGTCTCGCATGGCAAAACATGCATGCCGTAGCCGTCTATGGCACACTAACGCCCAGACATTGCCGTCTTCACAGCCAGGTTTTTTGACGTTCATGAGCGTAACCGCCCCAAACATAAAGTCTTTGCCCTATAGCCGCAGTGCCCTGATGACGCTTTTCGCCCCGCTTTCAGCACAGCCCTGGGCGATGTTGCTGCATTCGGGCTTTGCCGATCACTCGCATAACCGCTTCGATATTCTGGTCGCACAACCGCGCGTTACGCTCAGCACCCAGGGTGCCAGCACGAAAATCGAAAGTGACGGCGTCACTACTCACTCGAAGGAAGATCCGTTCTCCCTGCTGCAGCAGCAGTTGGCGGCGCAAGCTTGGCAGCCGGCCTTTAACCCGGCTTTGCCGTTTCAGGGCGGAGCCTTGGGGCTGTTCGGCTACGATCTCGGGCGCCGGGTAGAAACCCTGCCGCAGTTGGCCGAAACTGACCTTACTTTGCCGGACATGGCGGTGGGCATTTATGACTGGGCATTGATCGCCGATCACCGGCTGCAAACCCTGACGCTGCTCAGCTATGGCGATGTGGAGCAGCGCTGGCGCTGGCTCACTCGCCAAACCGCGCCGGCGGAGCGCCCTTTCACGCTGCGTAGCGGCTGGCATGCCAATATGACGCGGCGGCAATATGGCGAGAAGTTCCAACGTGTTCAGCACTACCTGCGCAGCGGCGACTGTTACCAGATTAATCTGGCACAGCGATTCTCCGCCGACTACCAGGGGGACGAATGGCAGGCGTTTTGCCGACTGAGCGCCTGCAACCGGGCGCCGTTCTCGGCCTTCCTGCGGCTGCCGCACAACACCGTGCTGAGCGTCTCTCCCGAGCGCTTCCTCTGGCTGGAGCAGCAGCGTATCCAAACCCGCCCGATCAAGGGCACGCTGCCGCGGCTGGCGGACGCAGAACAAGACGCCGCACAGGCTCGCCGTTTGGCCGATTCGCCCAAGGACCGCGCTGAAAATCTGATGATCGTCGATCTGCTGCGCAACGATATCGGCCGCGTCGCCCAGCCCGGCAGCGTACGGGTGCCGGAACTGTTCGTCGTGGAGCCGTTCCCGGCGGTACATCACCTGGTGAGCACCATTACCGCCACCCTGCCGGAGCAGACCTCGGCCACCGAGCTGCTGCGCGCCTGCTTCCCCGGCGGTTCGATCACCGGCGCGCCCAAGGTGCGAGCGATGGAAATCATCGAAGAGCTGGAGCCGCAGCGTCGCAACGCCTATTGCGGCAGCATCGGTTACCTGAGCGCCTGCGGCACCATGGACACCAACATCACCATCCGCACGCTCGTCACCGAAAACGGCCGCATCCACTGCTCCGCCGGCGGCGGCATCGTGGCAGACAGCCAGGAACAGGCGGAATACCAGGAAACCTTCGACAAGGTTGGCCGTATTCTGCCGCAGCTTGGGGAGTACTCCCTGTCGTGATCCCATCGAATTCACCGGCCTCACTGCACGCCTTTATCAGCCGTTTTCAACTGCAGTTACCGCAGGCGGCGCAGATCTCGCACAATGTGCGCCCGGCGGCGGTGCTGATCCCGATCGTTTGCCGCGCCGAGCCCACCTTGCTGTTGACTCGCCGTGCCGATTCGCTGCGCAAACATGCCGGCCAGGTGGCCTTCCCCGGCGGGAAAACCGATGCCGAAGACGGGTCGGCGATCGTCACGGCGCTGCGGGAAGCGCAGGAAGAAGTGGCGATACCGCCGCACGCGGTGACCGTCCTCGGCCAAATGGCGCCGCTCGACAGCAGCACCGGATTTCAGGTCACGCCCATCGTCGGCCTCATCCCGCCGGACGTGCAGTTCCACGCCAACGAGGGCGAAGTGGCGGACGTGTTCGAGATGCCCCTGCGGGAAGCGCTGACCCTGTCGCGTTACCACCCGCTGGATATCCATCGCGCCGGCCACACGCACCGCATTTACCTCTCCTGGTATCACAGCCAGTTTATCTGGGGGCTGACCGCCGCCATTATTCGCCGCCTGGCGCAGCAGGTCAGTATTTGACCCGCGTTGCGTGATCTGACTCGCAATCTGGCATGGCCGTCGACGTCCACTGCAGGTAAAGCGATCGAAATCACTTCATTTGATCGCTTTTTCAACTACCGTTCCGGTTGAATGGTTTTAAAAAAACTGTAAACCCTCTCTTAAACCTTACGAAATACCTGTAAAATACCACCGTCCGAGATAAACCACTGTAGAAACAGGGATTAAGCCGGCGGCGTTCAGCACGGAAAGTTGGCGCGATTACCACTAATGGAGCTTGGGCGAAAGCGGATACCCCGCTTAAGGGTTCGTCCCGGGTAATCAGTAAAAAAAGCGACACCACGGATTATTTAATTTCATGCGAAAAAGGAAGCCGAACCCGCACGGCCCTTTTACAATATCGCTGTTCCCTGCGCGGTTTTTAACCGCCGCAGCCATAACAATACGTCTCTTTAAGGAGTTTTAGCGTGATTAGCGTTTTCGACATGTTTAAGATCGGCATCGGCCCGTCCAGCTCTCATACGGTTGGACCGATGAAAGCCGGCAAACAGTTTGTCGACGATCTGGTAAATAAAGGCCTGATGCCTTCTATCACGCGTGTTGCCGTAGACGTTTACGGCTCACTCTCATTGACCGGTAAAGGTCACCATACCGATATTGCCATCATCCTCGGCCTGGCCGGCAATATGCCGGACACCGTCGATATCGATAGCATTCCGGGTTTTATTCGCGATGTAGAACAACGTCAACGCCTGATGCTGGCCAGCGGCCTGCATGAAGTCGATTTCCCACGCGACGGCGGCATGGTCTTCCGCAGCGACAACCTGCCGCTGCATGAGAACGGCATGCAGATCCACGCCTTCGCCGGCGAGAAAGAAGTGTACAGCAAGACCTATTACTCCATCGGCGGCGGCTTCATCGTCGACGAGGAGAACTTCGGCAAGGCCGGCGAGCAAGAGCTGAAAATGCCTTATCCGTTCAACTCCGCGCGCGAAATGCTCGACCACTGCCGCGAGACCGGCCTGTCGCTGTCCGGCATGGTGATGCAGAACGAGCTGGCGCTGCACAGCAAGCAAGAGATCGACACCTACTTCGGTAACGTCTGGCAAACCATGCGTGCCTGTATCGATCGCGGTCTGAACACCGAAGGCGTGCTGCCGGGGCCGCTGCGCGTGCCGCGCCGTGCCTCCGCGCTGCGCCGCATGCTGGTGGCGTCGGACAAACTGTCCAACGATCCGATGAACGTAATCGACTGGGTCAACATGTTCGCGCTGGCGGTGAACGAAGAAAACGCCGCCGGCGGCCGCGTGGTCACCGCGCCGACCAACGGCGCCTGCGGCATCGTGCCTGCGGTGCTGGCTTACTACGATCACTTCATCGAATCCGTCAGCCCGGATATCTATATCCGCTACTTTATGGCGGCAGGCGCCATCGGCGCGCTGTACAAGATGAACGCTTCCATTTCCGGCGCCGAAGTTGGCTGCCAGGGTGAAGTCGGCGTGGCCTGCTCCATGGCGGCGGCCGGTCTGGCCGAGCTGCTGGGCGGCAGCCCTGAACAGGTGTGCGTGGCGGCGGAGATCGGCATGGAACACAACCTGGGTCTGACCTGCGACCCGGTCGCCGGCCAGGTACAGGTGCCGTGCATCGAGCGCAACGCCATCGCTTCGGTCAAGGCGATCAACGCCGCCCGCATGGCCCTGCGCCGCACCAGCGAGCCACGCGTTTCGCTGGATAAGGTGATCGAGACCATGTACGAAACCGGCAAAGACATGAACGCCAAGTACCGCGAAACGTCACGCGGCGGCCTGGCGATCAAGGTGCAATGCGACTGACAGACAACCCCGCCGCCCGGCGGGGTTTTTTATGGGTAATCAATTCATTGACCGCTTTTAGTGACAATGTCACCAGAAAATATCCTGCATTTTTCTCATCGATCGGGCGGTTAGCCTGCAAATTGGCCTTCTGTTTTACCATACTGAAATAATTTACTGAGTTACCATCAATCTTGTATAACCTCAGGCTAGAATTAGCCGAGCGCAACTTAAGGATCTATGGCCTGACTGTGACTCGGAGCTGGATTACCGAACAAGGATTTACCGGATGTTGATGACCCACCTCGCCGCGTCCCGATATCGTTACTACCGTTGGCTGCTGGCCGGAGCGGTGGGCGTGGCTATTCTGTTGGTATCGCTGTATACCCGTTACTATCAAGAGGTCAAAAGCATCGAGCAGAGCCAGCAGACGTTGGCTACCCGCACCGTCGGCAAGATCAACCAATTGCTGACGCCAGCGCAGATGCAGGCGGAACGCAGTATGGACATGCTGGACCAACCCTGCGAAAACGTTTCATCGACCCTGCGCTTTCGCGCCGCGCAAAATCAGGCGCTACGCGCGATGTTGCTGGTGAAAAACGGTGTTATTTACTGCTCCAGCCTGTTTGGCGCCCGTCATTATCAGCTGGCCGCGGTGATGCCCACCTTCGTCGACAGCAACGCCAGGCTGGCGCTGCGCCCCTCTCTGGCGGTCAGCAAAGGCCTGCCCACGCTGGTGATGTGGACGCCATCCCCCCGTGATAAAACCAGCGGCGTGCTGCACGTATTCAATATCGAGCTGCTGTCCAACTTTTTACTCGAACCGCAAGAGCCTTACGTTCAGCGAGTGGTCCTGAACGTGGACGACAGCAGCCTGGAATATGGCCGCCGCGAAATCCTGAGCCGCGACACCCTGACCAACGACCTGCGCTACACCGCCGGCTCCGCGCTGTACCCGTTCTCGATTTCACTGTTCGGCCCACAGATCGGCATGCTGGCGCTGTCCGCATTGCCGCGCCATATCCCGTTGGCGCTGTTGATCAGCCTGCTGGCGGCCTATGTGGTCTATCTGCTCACCGCCAACCGCATGAGCCTGTCTTACCACATCGGCCATGCCATCACTCATCGGGAGTTCCGCGTCTACTGTCAGCCTATCATCCACAGCGACACCGGGCGCTGCGCTGGCGTCGAGATGCTGCTGCGTTGGAAAAAGAAGCGACAAGGATGGATCTCGCCTGACGTGTTTATTCCGCTGGCCGAGCAGCATGAGCTCATCATTCCGCTCACTCGCTATCTGATGAACACCGTGACGGAAAATCTGCAGCTGTTCCCGCCACGACCGTCCTTCTACATCAGCATCAACGTCGCCGCCGAGCACTTTAAAACGCTCAACATCATCGACGATATCCGCCAGATTTGGCTGCCGGCGCACCCGATGCCCTCATTGATGCTGGAGCTGACCGAACGCACCGCGCTGTCGGCGATCCAGTATGACCAGATCCGCACGCTGAAAGACATGGGGATCATGCTGGCCATCGACGATTTCGGCACCGGCCACAGCTCGCTGAGCTACCTGAAAAACCTCAGTCCGGACGTCTTGAAGATCGATCGCGGGTTTACCGCCGCCATCGGCACCGATGCGGTCAACGCCACGGTGACCGACACCATCATTACGCTGGCGCAGCGCCTGAAGCTGAAACTGGTGGCAGAGGGGGTGGAAACGGAGGAACAGGCCGACTATCTGCGCTCACGCGAGGTCAATGCCCTGCAGGGGTATTATTTCGCCAAGCCGATGCCGATTCATGTTTTCCCGCTGTGGTTGCAGCAGTACGAATCGCGCGTCAGGAAAGCGGAAGAGGAACCGCCGGAGGCCTGAGCCCCCGGCGGGAGGGTTACGCGTGCGCCGGATCGTCCAGGGCGACGCGGGTAACGCGCACCAGTTCGATACGGTATTCGGACACCTCAACGATATCGAAACGCAGGTGGTTCAGCTCGATGGTATCTCCCGCCACCGGCATCTGCCCGTAGTGGGCCAACAGCAGCCCCGCCAGGGTGGCGTAGTCGGCGGTGGGGCTGACCAGATCATCGCAGGCCAGCGCCTGTTCCAGCGAGTGCAGATCGGTTCCGCCCTTCACCAGCCAGCCGTCGCCTTCCGCCACGATGTCCGGCGTTTCGTCCTCGTCCGGGAATTCACCGGCAATCGCTTCCAGCACGTCCAGCGGCGTCACCAGCCCCTGCACGACGCCGAACTCATTGGTGACCACCACCAGACGCCCTTTGGCGCGACGCAGCACCGCCAGCAGCTTGATGACGTCCATGGTTTCCGGCACCACGATCGGCGGCGTGCGGGCGGCGAACTCGGCGATGTCTTCACCCTGCTCCAGCGCCACCAGCAGATCCTTGGCGCGTACCACGCCGACAATCTCATCCACCGAATCACGACACACCGGGAACAGGCTGTGCGGCGTATCCAGCAGCTGTGCGCGTACCTCCTCGCGGGAGCGCTCGCAGTCGACCCAGGAAATGTCGGTGCGCGGCGTCATCACGCTACGCAATGAACGCGAGGCCAGCGTCAACACGCCGCTGATCATATAGCGCTCTTCCGCCGCAAAGGTTTCATCCCTCGGCAAGGCGACCGCATCGTCCGTCTGCTGTGTACGCTGCTGCCCCATCAGGCGCATGATCGCTTCCGCGGTGCGCTCGCGCATCGGGCGACGCGCTTGATGCTTGATGAAGTTGCGACGCGCGATCTGGTTGAACAATTCAATCAGGATCGAGAAGCCGATAGCGGCATACAGGTAGCCTTTAGGAATGTGCAAACCGAAGCCTTCGGCGATCAGGCTAAGGCCAATCATCAACAGGAAACTCAGGCACAGCACCACGATGGTCGGGTGCGCGTTGACGAAGTTGGTCAACGGCTTCGACGCCAACAGCATCACCGCCATCGCGATCACCACCGCCGCCATCATCACCGGCAGATCGTTCACCATACCCACGGCGGTAATCACCGCATCGAGCGAAAACACCGCGTCAAGGATCACGATCTGCACCACCACCGCCCAGAACTTGGCGTAACCGCGGTTGGCGCCGTCCTGGTGCGTCTGCCCTTCCAGCCGTTCGTGCAGCTCCATGGTCGCCTTGAACAGCAGGAACACCCCGCCGAACAGCAGGATCAAATCGCGGCCGGAGAAGCTGAAATCGCCGACGCTGAACAGCGGCGTAGTCAGGGTTACCATCCAGGAGATCACCGACAGCAGGCCCAAACGCATCAGCAACGCCAGCGACAGGCCAATGATGCGCGCCTTATCGCGCTGCTTCGGCGGCAGCTTGTCGGCCAAAATGGCGATGAACACCAGGTTGTCGATGCCCAGCACGATTTCCAGCACCACCAGCGTAAGCAACCCCGCCCAAATAGAGGGGTCCATTAAAAATTCCATATCAGACTCCAGAGAAAAGTGGGAATGCGCGCACGCCGCTCAGACGTGACGATGCCGCCGCTGCATGGGCGCAGTCGACAATAGCAAAGTGACGGGATGGGGTTACCGGGAGATGGCCGAAGGGCCGAACAGCATATGCAACGCCAGCAGGTGGCGGGTGAAACCTGGTAAAACAGTAACTTCGGTGACAGTCCATAGGGAGGGCTGAGGCCCTTCACTCCTTAGTGATGAAAGAGGAAATTACTGTATCAGGATTTTTCTGGGGGACAAAGCGGCTTTTTCAACGGCGGTTTAGCATGGCGCCGCGCCGTATCATCTGCGACAGCTAAGATTTCTCCGAGCATTCAATAACGGAGCAGCGTCACAAAAAATATTTTTTCACTCACTAAAATAAATGTCGCGTTCGTGAAGCATCACGCACAGGCGTTTGAAACTGCGTGAGAAATGTTAGGCGTGCGTTTCTTTTTTTCTACCATAATGTATCTGAACCGCGGAAGTGACTGCCAAGATGGCGCGGAGAAACGACACAAACCGCGCCTGGAGTTCAACGAGGAGGTAGCGAGTGGCAATAGCTATTATCATCGGCACACACGGGGCTGCAGCGGAACAACTGCTGAAAACGGCGGAGATGCTATTGGGCGAGCAGGACAACGTCGCCTTTATAGACTTCGTTCCCGGTGAGAATGCCGAAACGTTAATCGTCAAGTACAACGAAAAAATCAGTGGGTTGGATACCAGCGGCGGCGTGCTGTTCCTGGTGGATACCTGGGGCGGCAGCCCGTTCAACGCCGCCAGCCGCATTGCGGTCGACAAAGAAAACTATGAGGTCGTCACCGGGGTCAACATTCCGATGCTGGTGGAAACCTTCATGGCGCGGGACGACAACCCCGCCTTCGATGAACTGGTGGCGCTGGCGTTGGAAACCGGCCGCGAAGGCGTGAAAGCGCTGAAAAAACCGCAGGAAGAACCCGCAAAACCCGCAGCACCCGTCGCCAAAGCCGCTGCCCCTCAGGCGCCGCTGGGGCCGAACGACCACATGAAAATCGGCCTGGCGCGCATCGATGACCGTTTGATTCACGGCCAGGTCGCCACCCGCTGGACCAAAGAAACCAACGTCAGCCGCATTATCGTCGTCAGCGATGAAGTCGCCGCCGACCATGTGCGCAAAACCCTGCTGACCCAGGTCGCCCCGCCGGGCGTCACCGCTCACGTGGTGGACGTGGCGAAGGCGATCCGCGTCTGGAACAACCCGAAGTACGCCAACGACCGCGTAATGCTGCTGTTTACCAACCCGACCGACGTCTTGCGTCTGGTGGAAGGCGGCGTGGATATTCAATCCGTCAATATCGGCGGCATGGCGTTCCGCCAGGGGAAAACCCAGGTGAACAACGCCGTTTCCGTCGATGAAAAAGATATCGAAGCGTTTAAGAAACTGAACGATCGCGGTATCGAGCTGGAGGTGCGTAAGGTCTCGTCCGACAGCCGGCTAAAAATGATGGACCTGATTAACAAACTCAATTAGTGGCGCCAGCCGCTGATTATTTTACTCAGAGCTTTTTGGTCATAGGAGAAGTGCAATGGAGATCACCACTCTTCAGATTGTGCTGATATTTATCGTTGCCTGTATCGCCGGGATGGGTTCCGTCCTCGACGAGTTTCAGTTCCACCGTCCGCTGGTCGCCTGTACCCTGATCGGCTTCATTCTCGGCGATATGAAAACCGGCATCATTATCGGCGGTACGCTGGAAATGATCGCCCTGGGCTGGATGAACATCGGTGCGGCTGTCGCGCCGGATGCCGCCCTGGCGTCCATCATCTCGACCATTCTGGTCATCGCCGGCGGGCAAAGCGTCGGCGCCGGTATCGCCCTGGCCATTCCGCTGGCGGCGGCCGGCCAGGTGTTGACCATCATCGTACGTACCCTCACCGTGGCCTTCCAGCACGCGGCGGACAGCGCGGCGGAGCGCGGCAGCCTGCGGGCCATCACCTGGATCCACATCGGTGCCCTGCTGCTGCAGGCGATGCGTATCGCCATTCCGGCGGTCATCGTCGCCATCTCGGTTGGCACCGCCGGGGTACACGCCCTGCTCAACTCGATCCCGGAAGTGGTCACCAGCGGCCTGAACATCGCCGGCGGCATGATCGTGGTGGTCGGTTACGCGATGGTGATTAACATGATGCGCGCCGGCTACCTGATGCCATTCTTCTACCTTGGTTTTGTGACCGCCGCCTTCACCAACTTCAATCTGGTGGCGCTCGGCGTCATCGGCGTGGTGATGGCCGTGCTGTATATCCAGCTCAGCCCGAAATACAACAAGTCTCAGGTTGTCCAGGCCGGCCCGGCTAATGCAAACGATCTTGATAACGAACTCGACTAGGAATAGGTGAGAGAAATGGTTGATACAACTGCTCAAAAGAAACTCACGCCGGCCGATATTCGCGGCGTATTCCTGCGCTCCAACCTGTTCCAGGGGTCGTGGAACTTCGAGCGCATGCAGGCGCTGGGTTTTTGCTTCTCGATGGTACCGGTGATCCGTCGCCTGTATCCGGAAAACAATGACGATCGCAAACAGGCGATCAAGCGCCACCTCGAGTTCTTCAACACCCACCCTTACGTGGCGGCGCCGGTGCTCGGCGTGACCATGGCGATGGAAGAGCAACGCGCCAACGGCGCGCCGATCGACGACGGTGCGATCAACGGCATCAAGGTCGGTCTGATGGGGCCATTGGCGGGCGTCGGTGACCCGATTTTCTGGGGCACCGTGCGGCCGGTGTTCGCCGCGCTCGGCGCCGGCATCGCCATGAGTGGCAGCCTGCTCGGGCCGATCCTGTTCTTCGTGCTGTTCAACCTGGTGCGCCTGCTGACCCGCTACTACGGCGTGGCCTACGGTTACCGTAAAGGGGTGGATATCGTCAACGACATGGGCGGCGGCTTCCTGCAAAAACTGACGGAAGGGGCGTCCATTCTCGGCCTGTTTGTTATGGGCGCCTTGGTCAACAAGTGGACGCACGTGAATATCCCGCTGGTGGTGTCCAAGATCACCGACCAGACCGGGCATACCAACGTCACCACGGTGCAGACCATCCTCGACCAGCTGATGCCGGGCCTGGTGCCGTTGCTGCTGACCTTCGCCTGTATGTGGCTGCTGCGCAAAAAAGTCAATGCGCTGTGGATCATCATCGGCTTCTTCGTCATCGGCATCTTTGGCTATTGGATTGGCCTGCTGGGCCTGTAATCGTTCGAATCGGCCGGGGGGCAACCCCCGGCTTTTTTATGTGTGGAGCAAGAGATGTCACTGACCGACGCCGTACTGATGCTGTTTATCGCCCTGCTGTTGCTGTATTCGCTGTACGACGAATTCGGCATGGACCTGCTGAAAGGTAAAACGCGGCTGAAAGTGGCGCTCAAACGCCGCCATCGCCTCGACAGCCTGATTTTCGTCGGCCTGATCGCCATTCTGATTTACCGCAACGTCACCACCAACGGTGCGGTATTAACCACCTATTTGCTTATTTCTTTGGCGCTGCTCGCGATCTATATCTCTTATATTCGCGCCCCCAAGATGGTGTTTAAAGCGCAAGGTTTTTTCTTCGCCAATGTGTTTATCGAATATAACCGCATTAAAGCCATGAATTTATCGGAGGACGGCATCCTGGCCGTCGACCTGGAACAGCGCAGGTTGTTGGTTCAGGTAACGCACCTGGACGACCTGGAGAAGATTTATCATTTTTTCGTTGATAATCAATAAATAAAGAAAAACCCTCTCCGTTACTGCTCAAACCCTGCGCTGCTTATGGATAATTAATCGGCAGCGCCATTTCTTTTCTGACTATTATTTCTGCAACATTGTTACCCACGTCTACATTATATTCCCGCATGAACTTAGATTAATGAAAACGAGTCTCAATTAAGAACAAACATTATTCTAGAATAATGTTGTCGGTGGCGGAAATAATATGGTATGGTTGCGCCGTCATTGGGGAGTAGCCGGTTTCTGGAGAATAAAACGCCAGAAACGCCCGTATCAACATACTCGTTTCGCCGTATGAAACGTGGTGCGGGCAGCCAGGTAAGGTTGGCGAGACCATAGACACGTAACTCCGTCGTTTGGTTGGGGGTGGGTTACGTGTATATGGAGCCACCCGGCCGAGGCTATTTCACATGAACCTTTCAGCAACACTCATTCTCGCTTTTGGCATGTCCATGGATGCTTTCGCCGCGTCGATCGGCAAAGGTGCCAGCCTGCATCAACCCCGTTTCCGCGAAGCGATCCGCACCGGCCTGATCTTCGGCGTGGTCGAAGCGATCACCCCGCTCATCGGTTGGGCCATCGGTCTGTTCGCCAGCCAATACATCATGGAATGGGACCACTGGGTCGCCTTCTCTCTGCTGTTCATTCTCGGCATGCGCATGATCGTCGAAGGGGTGCGCAACAGGCCCGATGAGGAAGAGAAGGTCAAACGCCACGGCTTCTGGATCTTGGTGGCCACCGCTATCGCCACCAGCCTCGACGCGATGGCTATCGGCGTCGGCCTGGCCTTCCTGCAGGTGAATATCGTGCATACCGCCATGGCCATCGGCTGCGCCACCATGATCATGGCGACGCTGGGCATGATGATTGGCCGCTTTATCGGCCCGCTGCTGGGCAAACGCGCCGAGATCCTCGGCGGCGTGGTGCTGATCGGTATCGGCGTCAACATTCTGCTGGAGCACCTCGGCTACCTGGCCTGAGGCGCTCACTCTGCAAAAAAACCTGCCGCGGCAGGTTTTTTTGTTTCTGGGCTCAGTGCGCCTGTTAAGCGCGGCGTCTGTACAGCGCCAGCGCGAAATCCGTTTCGCACACGAACTCGCCGCCATGCGCCAGTCGCTGCTGCACCTCCGGCGTAGCACGCCAGGCGAACGGTGTCATCTGCAGCAGGTTGGCGGCCTGCGCGCCCGGCAGGGTCATCGTATAGGCCAACGCCTCTTTACGCTCGCACTCGAAACCGTCGAACTGTTCGTCCTGCTCGGCATGCAGCTGCACCTGCTGGTAGACCTGCTCTTTCAGCTGGTACAGATGACGCGGGCCCGGCGAAACCGTCACCACCACACCGCCCGGCTTCACCACCCGCGCCAGCTCCTCTGCCTTGCAAGGCGCATAAATGCGCAAGACCGCATCCAACGCCGCGTCGGCGAACGGCAGACGGTGGCTGGAGGCGACGCAGAACGAGACCGCAGGATAACGTTTGGCGGCGTAGCGGATCGCTACCTTGGCGACGTCCAGCCCATAGACCGCCATATTGCGCGCCTGCGCCAGCCGTGCGGCCACGGCGGCGGTGTAATACCCTTCCCCACAGCCTATGTCCAACAACGCGCCTGCATCGGCCGCCAGCGCCAAATCCAGCCACTCGGCCACCTGCTGCTGCAGCGGTTGATAATAACCGCCGTCGAGAAACGCGCGCCGTGCCTGCATCATTTCCGCGCTGTCTCCCGGCTGCTTCGATCGTTTGTGCTGCACCGGCAGCAGATTGACGTAGCCTTCTTTGGCTTGATCGAACTGATGATTGCCGTCGCAACGCCAGTGTTGCGATGAAAAATGCAGCGGTTGATGACACAGAGGGCATTGATAAGACATGAAATGGGCTTCCAGAAAGACAGGGCGCGGCTAGTCTAAAGAAGGCGTCGGCTCGATGCAAGGCGCATCCCCGCTCGCTTTCGCCGCCAACAACGCCTGGTCAAGCGGGGAAAAAGCTGGCTACACTGAGAGTCTGTTTTCTCACGCAGGTGAAAATAACTTATGAGCGATCGTTCCGCGCTGCTCGATGCGGTGCCCCACATTCAGCACGGCTTCGGCAGCAAACTCGCGCTGCTGCCCGGGCATCTGCTGCCCTACAGCGCCACGCTACCGGAAAAGAAGCAGGTGCACGGCACCCGTATCGTCGACGTGCTGCAACCGGCGCAGGCGTGCGGCGAGGCCGATGGTTTCTATACCCGCCAGCCCGGCATTCTGCTCAGCGTACTGACGGCGGACTGTCTGCCGGTGCTGTTCAGCCGCCGCGACGGGGGCGCCATCGCCGCGGTTCATGCCGGCTGGCGCGGGCTACTGGACGGCATTCTGGAACAGATGGCAGCGCGCATTCGCCAGGACGGCGACACCGCCGATTGGGTGGCCTCTATCGGCCCTGCCGCCGGCCCGTGCTGCTACGAAGTCGATGAAGCGCTGGTGGAAAATTTTAAACAGCGCCTGCCGCTGCCCGCCACGCTGATCAGCCCACATTACCGGCATCTGGATCTGGCCGCGATTGCCGAATACAAGCTGGCGGCGCTCGGCTTCGCCGCCGTTGACCGCGCAGGCAGCTGCACCATCTGCACGCCGGACGTCGACCCACAGCGGCCACAGCGCTTCAAATACACCAGCTATCGCCGCAACAGCCACCGGCGCGCGCAGGATCCGACGCATCCGGGGATCAAAGGCCGCAACCAGTACGCCGGCATCATCATCGCCGCCGGATGACGGAAACGAAAAAGCCCGCTCGAAGGCGGGCTTTTTGTACAGCTGACGCTGATTAGATAGCAGTAACGTTTACTGCAGATGGGCCTTTCTGGCCATCTTGGATTTCGAACTCAACGTTCTGGCCTTCAGCCAGGGTTTTGAAGCCGTTACCCTGGATTGCAGAGAAGTGTACGAACACGTCTTTGCTGCCGTCAGCCGGGGTGATGAAACCGAAACCTTTAGACTCGTTGAACCACTTAACTTGACCTTTGATCTTTGCCATCTTGAGTATTTCCTTTGGATTGTTTAAACCGCCCGAGGGCGTTACATAGACAAACTAGAGTCGTTACTGCTTGAGGCACTAAGATAAGGATCGGCAGAGAAGCGGTATTCAACGCTAACGTCTTTACTCAGAACTTCTTTACTGAAAATGCCACACATATACAGAACTGTACCTCGTTTTACCCAGATGCGTTATCACATACTCTGTATGCGATGGCAAGCCATTTTTAATCACTGAACGACATGTCGCACATATTTGAAACGGTCGAGAGCCACATTTGCTTAAATAGGCCAAAAGATGTTGAAGCATCGGCTATTTTCTGCTTGCCAAACTGGCTGCGCCAGACCCCGCATTCTGATAGCGTTTTAACAAAACTTTCATCGTTTTGACGCATCTCCTTCTCGACGTTTTCGCTTTTTCGTCGCTTATAGCGTTAAAAAATTTGAATCTTTATGGAATGTCATATGCAACATTTGAATATCGATGAACGGGGGCCAATTTATTCAATGCTCCTCCGCCCCTTTGCCGTCGGAAAGCGCATTCACCATCGGCCTTCATCCCTGTCACCGCACGGCATGCGCCAGAGCGTGACGAGAGCCGGCAACCGCGCTGACACGCCGACCAACGGCTGCATAAGCATGCAACGTCCTGACGCCTCCCCCGCTGGCCGGTGGCTTCATCCTAAATAATCCGAAAACCCTAAATCTGAATAACCGGAATAACCTTATGAATAGCGAAAGTGCGGCATTGAATTAAATCCGGAAAATCGGGTGGTTATTTGAATCCCACCCCGCACTTATCAATTTTGCTAATTACTGCCACGCTTTCAAACCGTTGATCTTATTCTTTCCTCTCTACCACCGGGCGGATAGACAACGCCTGCTGCGAGTCCTGCAACGCGATGCGCTCGCCAATCTTCAGCGGATGGAATTGATGCTGTTCCAGCCCCGCCTCGCTCAGCGCCAGGTTCAGTTGCTGCGGCGGTTCGTCCAGCGATTCATCCGCCAGTTCGAATACCCCCCAATGGATGGGAATGGCTCGCGGCTGATTCAGCTCGCGATACAGCGCCACCGACTGCTGCGGATCCATATGTTGCTCCTGCATGAACCAGCGCGGCGCATAGGCGCCAATGGGCAGTGCCGCCACGTCGAACGGGCCCAACCGTTGACCGATTTCCGCCAACCGCGCCGAATAGCCGCTGTCGCCGGAAAAATAGAACCGCAGCGCCGGATGATGGATTACCCAACCGCACCACAGCGAGCGATTGCGATCCCACAACGTGCGCATGCTCCAGTGCCGCGCCGGCGTGGCATAGACCGTCAGCCCACCTAACGACAGGCTCTGCCACCAGTCCAGCTCATGCACCTTCAGCCGATAACGGCGGAACCAACGCTTCAAGCCGAGCGGCACGATAAACTCGGCCTGTGGGAAGCGCCGCGCCAGCTGCCGCACCGTGCGCCTGTCGAGATGGTCATAATGATTATGGGAGATCAGCACCGCATCCACCGCCGGCAATTGCTCCACCGTCAGCGGCGCCGGCGTTCTGCGCTTCGGCCCGTAGAAGCTCAGCGGCGAGGCGCGTTCGGACAACACCGGGTCGATCAGGATATAGCGGCCACCCAGCCGCAATAGCATGGATGCATGCCCCAGCCACCAGATGCTGTCATCGCTGCCGCTGAGATCGGCGGGTTGCCACCAGCGTTCGGTAAATTGCGCGTAGCCCTGCTGCGGCGGCCTGGGTAGCCCCTGCCGCTTGCGCTCATCCTGCCAACGCTGCAGGTCGCCCTCCTGGCGCTGAGAGGGTTCCGGGTTGCGAAATCCCTCCGGCGTGTGATGCGCCTTGGCCGCGTCGTAATAACGATTGATTCTCTTCATCCAGCCCCTTCTCCTGACCGCTGCGCCCCCTGCATGGGCGTGACTTTCAGTGTAACAAACCCGACGAGACTCGCACTTCGTCAGCCGTGCGCTGCATTGCGGGACCTTTTGCCGTATGCTGTTGTCTCACTCCGGTGAGACAGCCAGGGCCGCCAAGAGCCCGTTAAGACTCTCTTAAGATCTTTGTGATTGACTTGTAGAGCATACAGAAAAGGAGAAGTTATGAGTCGTTCTACATCCCGCAAATCAGGCATCGGCCTGGGGCGCCGTATTCGCAGCGCGCTGCTGGCGCAGAAGCAATACTGGAAAATGTATTTCGCCATGAAGCTGCGCCGTCTGCGCGTACCGGCGCCACTGGTTCTGCTGGGCGGTTCGCTGCTCGGGTTTTTCATGCTGACCCTGCTGATGCTCAGCGTGGTCGCCATCGACGTGATCAGCACCCTGCTGCTGCTGTGCCGGAAACTGCTGGGGCGGGGTCACGGTGAGGGGCGCGCCTTTATGCCGCGCGGCTGACGTAGAAAAGAAGCGGAGGCGCAGACTACGCCTCCGCCGCATACCGATTAGCGCTTGGCGCCTTTACGGCGCGTCAGCATAAACCCGCACCACAGCACCGCAATCCACACCGGCATCAGCAACACCGAAATGCGGATCCCTTCGCTGAAATACATAATCACCAGAATCAGGCCGAGGAACGCCAGGCACAGGTAGTTGCCGAACGGATACCACAGCGCCTTAAAGCTGGGGATGACGCCCTGGCGATTCTTGGCGGCGCGGAATTTCAGGTGCGCCAGGCAAATCATCACCCAGTTTATCACCAACGTTGACACCACCAGCGCCATCAGCAGCTCAAACGCCTTGCCGGGCATCAGGTAGTTGATCAGCACGCCAATCGAGGTAATCAACGCCGACAGCGCGATGGACAATACCGGCACGCCGCGTTTATTCACGCGCGTCAGCGCCTGCGGCGCATTGCCCTGGCTGGCCAGCCCGAACAGCATGCGGCTGTTGGCGTAAACGCCGCTGTTGTAGACCGACAGCGCGGCGGTCAACACCACCACGTTGAGCACGGTCGCCACCAGATTGCTGTTCAGCGCATGGAAGATCAGTACGAACGGGCTACCGCCCTCCACCACTTGCCCCCACGGATAGAGCGACAGCAGCACGGTCAGCGAGCCGATATAGAAGATCAGAATGCGGTACACCACCTGATTGGTGGCTTTGGGAATGCTGCGGCGCGGATCGGCGGCTTCCGCCGCGGTGATGCCGACCATTTCCAGCCCGCCGAACGAGAACATGATGACCGCCATCGCCATCACCAGCCCGGAGAAGCCATGCGGCATAAAGCCGCCCTGCTGCCACAGGTTGGTGATGCTGGCCTGTGGCCCGCCGTTGCCACTGACCAACAGCCAGGCGCCGAACACGATCATGCCGACAATCGCCACCACTTTGATGATGGCGAACCAGAACTCGGTTTCGCCGTACAGACGCACGTTCACCAGATTAATCAGGTTGATCAGCACGAAAAACAGCGCGGCGGAGGCCCAGGTGGGGATTTCCGGCCACCAGTACTGAATGTAGATGCCGACGGCGGTCAATTCCGCCATGCCGACCAGAATGAACATTGCCCAGTAGTTCCAGCCGGAAAGGAAGCCGGCGAAGTCGCCCCAATATTTATAGGCAAAGTGGCTGAAAGATCCGGCGACCGGCTCCTCCACCACCATTTCGCCCAGCTGGCGCATGATTAAAAACGCGATAAAACCGCCGATGGCGTAGCCCAACAGCACGGCGGGGCCGGCCATTTTAATGGTTTGCGCAATGCCGAGAAATAAACCGGTACCGATGGCGCCCCCGAGGGCAATAAGCTGTATGTGTCTGTTTTTTAAACCGCGTTTTAGCGGAGTGTCCTGATGCTGACCGCCCATCTTATCCTCATATGGCGTACACCCTTGCCGTTATCGGCCAAGATTTCACCAATCAATAAATGTATCTGCGGGCGGCTTTTTAACACTTAACCCCGTGAGCATCAAGGAGAAGCGCCCCGAGACGGCGGGCCGGAGCGCGATTTTTTTACCGTGAGAAAGCGGATAAGAGCGGCGTTTAGCCGGGCATTCCGCACAGTTTGGTCAGGTTGCGCGCGCCGATCATCAGCGTGGCGACATAAGATTGGCTACGCGTGACCACTTCCACCGCCACGCGATCGTTTTGATATTTTATCAGGTAGGTCGAGGGCCAGCCCTGACGGCGCTGGCCGAAGCTTTCGGCATGACGATCGATCGCCGCATGGGCAATCACCAGATGAGACAAGTTTTTATCACCTTTGATAATGCGCTTCATAAACAGCCTCCGCCAACGACAGCTCTGTTATTAGAAAAAGGAGAAACTCTTACCAATCACCGGTATTGTTCGAATCAGTTAGCCTGCCGGCTCATCAGGAAGCAGATCATCGCCGCGCGCAGCGGGCTGACGCTGTCCGCCTGCCATTCACCGCCCTGGGTGCTCATGCGCGCCTGCCATTGCGGGCTGTCGCTTTGGTTATCGGGGTTCAGACTGATTTTGTTGGCGCAAATGATCGGCCAGGCATCGGAGGGATTCTTGCAGTAATCTTTACCTTTCACACCACCGTAGGGATACCACTTGTCCGGGTTCTCCCCGGTCAGCAGCGCGATGCTGCGGTTCACTTCGGCATCGCTTTCTTCGTACCATTTAATCATCGGCTTTATCCATCTTTCGTAAGGTTCGCGCTACATTACGATGTCTGTACGACAGTTTTATGACAGCGCCGCCGGTTTTCACATTATCTCTACTAATGCTTTGCCCCCTTTATCTTTCCTTAGCGCCTGCGTAAACTTTTCCCTCTGTTCAGCGCCCAGGAAATGCATGCATGTTGACCGGCCTCAATCACCTGACGCTCGCCGTCAGCGATCTCGATCGCAGCTTCGAATTTTATCGTCATCTGTTGGGGTTTACCCCGCACGCCCGCTGGCAGGGCGGCGCTTATCTCTCGTTGGGGGCGTTGTGGCTGTGTCTGTCGCGGGATGAGGCCCGGGCGCAACAAAGCGCGCGCGATTACACCCATTACGCCTTCAGCGTAGCGCCGGAACACATTGAGCAGGTCAGCGAGCGGCTGCGCCAGAACGGCGTCAAAGAGTGGAAGAGCAATCGCAGCGAAGGCGAATCGCTCTATTTTCTCGATCCTGACGGGCACCAGTTGGAGATCCATGCCGGCGATCTGGCCAGCCGCCTGGCGGCATGCCGGGAAAAACCGTATCAGGGCATGGTGTTTTACTGAGGCGCCCCGGCGGCGCTGCCGCCGGCCGGAGCATCATGCTTAACGTTCGGGGATAAAACCTTTGAAATCCAGCGCGGGGCTGAGATCGTCGTCGTCAGCAGCATCGCCGCCATCAGCGCGTGCACGGTGCGCTAGGCGTTTCAACAGCGCCGTTTGTTGGCGTTGTTGCTCGGCAATCTCCTGCAGCAGACGAATCTGCTCGTTGGCGCGCACGCTGGCGCGGTTCACCAGAAACCAAACCCACAGCCCAACCAGCAACGCCACGGCGGCGAGGGCCAGCGACAACAGGCCGTTCTGGCCAAAACCTAAATCGTACATGGACAACCCTATCTACTGCGACATTCAGGCCGCCATCTTAACACTCGCGGCGGCCGTGCGAACATCCCTGCCAAAAATTGCTTACCAGGGCACGAAGCGCGTTACCGAGCAGATGCCCAGCGCAAAGTTTCCGCCATCGTCGCAATAACTGTCCAGCGCCAACAGGTAGAAAAACAGGCAGGCAGCGACGGCCGTCATTATCACGAGGATTTTTTTTCGCAACAAATTTAGCAGCCTCATTGTTATCCGGGTAATCTATCGCGCATGTTATCACAGCGAAGTTAAACGAAGTTTAACTTGTCGTTTAGATTTCTGGCTATCGCCCGGTTTTCAGACTGTTACCCTTGCCGTCATGCCGTTGTCGTGGCTAGATGGGCCCTCAGGGACAATGAGGAAGCACAATGAGCAGATTGATTAAGTGGGTACTGGTGTTGGCGGTCATTTACGGCGGCTTTTTGATCTCGGGTTACGGCGTGCTGATAGGCAGCAACAAAAACGTTGGCGGGTTGGGATTGCAGTGCAAATACCTGACGGCGCGCAACGTGTCGATCGCCCAGTACGTCAATGGCGACAACGGTTTCATCGGCGTAGCCGACTGCCCGCTGTTCAAGAAAATCGAAACGGTGGTGGATTAACCGCCACCGCCCGACGCCGCCGCCCTGCGGCGGCCCCGCCTCAGCTGCGGGTGAACTTCATCTCGATCAGCGCAATCGCCTTGTCAATCGCGCGGCGAGTCACCGGATCGGCGCCTGCAGGATGCGTGGAGAAATCGATGCTTTTAAGCTGACCCGCCATCTTGTCACGCACTTCGGTAGGCGCAATCACGTCGATAACGTCCAGAATCTGTTTGATGACCAGTTGGCAAGCGACCAGATCGGAAGCCAGTTCCTGCTCGTTGCTCAGCATGTCAGACATAATAATTTTCCTCTTGATTCAAACGCCGCACAGAATAGCACGCCGCCTGCACCATTGCCCGCTCTCCCCGCCTTTTTCCCCCTTCTGCGCACCGCCGGGCAAAAGCCCGCGGCGGATTAGCCTATACTTGCAGCATGACGGTGGCAAAAACCACCCGTAAGCCACAACCAACAGGAGAAAGTTATGGCGAATCACAATGTGAAATCCTGGGCGACAGTGCGTGAAACTTCGGTGGAAATCGCCGAAGCTATTTTTGAACTGGCAGGGAACGACGAAGTGTTGGCACAGAAGATCTGGGAAGAAGGCAGCGACGAAGCGTTGGAGAAGGCCTTTGCCAAAACCACCGCCGATCAGCTTTATTGGGGAGAGGAAACCGTCGAGCGGAAAAACGTTTGAGCGGCTACGCAACAAAAAGCCCGGGTTTCTGACCCAGGCTTTCCCGATTCGCGATCGTCCCGCTCAGCGGCGTGCAATGTCTCTTGCTCTCACGGTTCTTCACCTCCCACACCTTCCGCATTTTTCATGCTCATCACCGGCATCGCCATAAAAGCGCCGACGCCCACGATTACAACCAGAGTAATAATCACTGTCATTAACATGCGATCACCCCATCAACGTTGAGTTGTTACGGCTGACTCTGTTTTGGCGGTTACTTGCTGTGGCCTTTTCCGCGTCACCCACCGCGGCGGCGACAGTCTCAGATTAGCCGTTTTTCCTTTCTACTGACAAGCTGTGGTTGAACGGTTTTTCCGAATAATTGCCCCCCGTCACCGGCGGCGTTTTTGTCCGCGGCGGCAAGTTGTGTATACTTCACCGCTATGTAGATCTCACACTGACGCACTGATGATACAAGAACACCATCTCTCATTGGTCTGCGCCCTCAGCAAATGGGTCGAAACTCACCTTGGACGAGTGATCCATCTCGAAGAGCTGGCCGAGTACTCCGGCTACTCGCTGTGGCACATGCAGAAGCTGTTCAAAGAAGCGACAGGGATTTCGCTGGGCAAATACATTCGCGAACGCCGTCTGGCCGGCGCGGTTTACCAACTGCGCAGCAGTGAAGCGTCGATCTTCGATATCGCCCTGGACTTTGGCTTCGGCTCACAGTCCCACTTCACCTACATGTTCAGAAAGCGTTTTAATATCACGCCTTATGATTTCCGTCAGGATTTGAGCGTCGATCTGCACATCGACCCGCCGTTGCACGTCATTCACCAAAAATCCGCCTGACGCCCGCCGTAAACCGGCGGGTTAACGCGCCCCCCATACCGCCAGCATCGCGATCAAGGCCGGCAGCGCCTGCACCCACAGGATCTTGCGGCTGGCGGTCAGCCCGCCGAACACCCCGGCCGCCAACACGCACCCGAGAAAGAACAGCTGCAGCGCCATGTCCTCACGCCAGTAGCCCCATGCCAGCCCCAGCGCCAGAAAACCGTTGTACAGCCCCTGATTGGCGGCCAATACCCGCGTGGCCGCGGCAAACTCCGCCGTTGTACCGAAGGCGCGTCTGCCGAGCGGCGCACGCCACAGGAACATTTCCAGCACCAGGATATAAAGATGGAGCACCGCGATGAGCAACAGCAAAATATCGGCAAACAGCTTCATGAGTGTCCCTATCGCTTATTGAAGATGTCATTAAGTATAATCGCGTAGCCTCTATCGCCAGACAACGGCGATAAAAAAACCCGCCGAAGCGGGTTTATGCAGGAGTCATTTTTTGAGGTTAGTTTAATACGGCGACCAACAATGCCGCGACAGAGACCCAAAACAGCGCCGTGGCAATCACGACATGGGACAGTCTTGCACGATAGAGTACCTGGCTCATAATGACCTCACTGACATCTGACTAACGGGAGACAACCTGACTTCCTGAGGATTATCCTAAACTTCTTCTCATTGTCATTATATGCGCCAGATCACTGTTCTGCCGATAAACCTTATTCTGTGGTAAAGCTGGAGCCGCGATCACAGTAATTTCGCCTTATTAGAGCGAAATAAGCCGAATAATCGCGGCGATTATATCCTAACGCTATCAAACATCGCCCCAGGGCAGGCGCGGCGCGGTCATCCGCTCGCCGGAATAACCGCTCACCGGCGGAAAACGCGGCGCCCCTTGTTCCCAATCATGCTGGGCCCGAGTAATTTCAGCCTTGGTATGGCCAACGAAATTCCACCAGATAAGAATCTCTTCGTTTAACGGCGCGCCGCCAATTAATAATCCCCGGCTGCCTTTCTGTGCATTTAACTCGATAGAGTTATTCTTCATACCCAAATAGGCAAACTCGTCAGGTGAAAAGGTTTCACCATTAAGTTCGAATTCTCCCATCAGGGGCAAGAAGCCGATTTCATAGTCATCGCGCAGCGGCAATTGCACCGTCGCCGCTTCCTGCCATTCCATATCTATGGCGATTAATGGCGAAAGGGTAAATACCGGCGAACGATAAGCGTCAAATTCGCCGACCAGCAAACGGTGATTCACGCCGTTATTCTGCCACTGCGGCAAGTCGGGATAATGATCGAAACGCGGTGCCATGTCGGCATGTTCGGCCGGCAACGCTATCCATAATTGTGCGGCATGCAATCGCCTCGGTTCGCCCACCGACTGTTCAGTATGTGCGATCCCGTGCCCAGCGGTCATCAGATTGACCTGGCCCGGACGGATCACCTGCTCGCTGCCGAGGCTGTCGCGGTGCAGCACTTCGCCTTCGATCATCCAGGTGAACGTTTGCAGACCGATGTGCGGATGCGGCCCCACATCCATGCCGGGCGAGGTACCGTTGAATACCGTCGGCCCGGCGTGATCGAGAAAGCACCAGGCACCGACGGTGCGCCTTTCCCGGGTTGGCAGCGCGCGGTTGATCGGAATGCCCCCCACTTCGGCGTTACGCACGGCAATACGCTGGATCTGGCGCACGCCGTCAACGACGGGGCACTCGCGTGAGGGTGAAGAGAGCGTAGGACGGGACTGACTCATCGCAAAGACCTCCTGAATGGCGCCGATTCGCCAAGGGATAACCGTCCCAGCTTAACACAGGACAGCTCACCTCACAGATCGGCGGCGCTCAGGCGCATTCGCGCGGATTAGGACGCTTTGATATAGCAGCTTTTGATGTCAACATCGTCGTGCGCGTGCCTGAGATCGGAGAAATAGGTCACGCCAAAGAGAATTGATACCACCAGCAGCACGGAAACCAACAGGCCGATAATCGCCAGCAGTTTGGTTTCATCATGGAGATTAGGCTCCATTTTATCTCCCCTAGTTAATCGCGTCAGGTCACCCACAGCGTGACCGCCAGCGTAAAGATAATCAGTGAGCAGGACGCCACCGCCAACACGACGATAGCAAATTGCGCATCACCCAAGGTTTCTCGATAGTTTTTATCCATTGAGGCGTTACGCTGTTGTTTCACTAAATCGGTTTTCACTCGTTCAACTGCTGCATTGCTGTTTGGCGGGGCAAAAGGCCCCTCAGTATAAGGCGTTAACGTTGCCGCCTTGGGCGTTCCGGCCTCAACCGGGGCATGACGCTATCAACTTTCCCCATCAGGGTCAACACCGCACCTGCCGGCGAGCGAGCGGGTACACAGGGTAGATGTAACCGACATTGATATAGCAAGGGAATAAGAGACGGCGATTACAGAGGACAAAAAAAAGCCCGGTACGCAACCGGGCTCTGGCAGAGCGACAGATTATTGCGGGATACGCAACACCTGCCCCGGATAGATCTTGTCCGGGCTCGACAGCATCGGCTTGTTGGCTTCGAAAATCTTGTTGTACAGATTGGCGTTGCCGTACATCTCTTTGGAGATCGCGCTCAGCGTATCGCCCTTCTTCACGGTGTAGAAACGGCTCTCGGCGTCGGATTGCGCCACCGCCACCTTGTCTTCCACGCCGCTGATGCCGGCCACGTTGCCGATCGCCACCAGGATCTTCTCTTTCAGCTCCTGGCTGACGGCATCGCCGGTCACTACGGCTTTACCATCGACCACCTGCACATCGACTTTGTCGGTGCCTGGCAGGCCGCTCTTATCGAGATGCTCCTTGAGTTTGGCGCTTTGATCTTCGGCGGAGGCATTGCCGGTGACTGTGTCCCACAGTTTTTCGCCCGCTTCTTTGACGAAGTTAAACAAGCCCATATTCACTCCTTTTGATGGTTGCACTGATGCATTGAAGTAAGGCTTGTTAAGCTTAGCATCGTCAAAAGGATATGCCATCCGCTCCCGGCGTCAGAAATGGTTAGAGAATTCCGAAAGTGCCGTCAGCGGCGTCTCGATGGCGATTTATCACGCAATGATGCTGAAAAATCGCGCTTTTTTACCTACACTGTTGCCTACAGGGCGGTTCGACGAAGGAGGCATGCAACGATGTACGCATTGGTGATGTTTGTCTGTTATCTGGATGGCGGCTGCAGTGAAATGGTGGTCGATATATTGCGCGACGAACCGCAATGCCTGATCGCGATGAAGGAACAGAACCTGCGCCACGCCGGTTGTTATCCCATGGAAGAGTTTATCGACGGCTTTTGGTTACCGGCCAGCGAATATTCGGATTTTTAACGCCTTCCCCGTCCAGTGCTGAGGAATTTCTGATTTCATCGGAAACTTCGTCTGCCTCCGAGGCTTTAGGCCGCTGTTTTGCTAAATTGCGGCTCCCGAAGAAGAGAGACAGAGAAAGGTCATGTCAGCATCAGCTCATTCCAACGAGCATTATGAAATTCTGCTGCGCAACGTCAGCCTGGCGTTGGGCGATGCGGTGTTGCAGTTAATCAAAAACCATAAAAAGGTCTCCGGCAGCAATATTCTTTCACAGCTGGTCACGGAGATAGAACGCGAGCAGGATCAGCAACGCTTCGCCGCGCTGCGTTCTGCTATTGAGCTGGTCGGGCTGGCGCCTAAAAGTTGAGTTACCGATAAAAACGGAGGCAGGGCTTGCGCCCTGCCTGATTACCGATCCCGACACAGGATGAAGGTAATGATGGAAACTTAGAAGCGGTAGGTCAGGTTGACAGCAACAATGTCGTCGGTGCTCAGCTTCAGTTTGTTGTCGTCGTTCAACTGGTTGATCTTGTAGTCGACGTAGGTGTACATGTTTTTGTTGAAGTAGTAAGTCGCGCCCACTTCCACGTATTTCACCAGATCGACATCGCCAATCCCTTCAATGTCCTTGCCTTTGGACTGTACGTAAGCCACGGATGGACGCAGGCCGTTTTCGAACTGGTACTGAGCCACAACTTCGAAGTTTTGCGTTTTATTGGCGAAGCCTGAAACGCCGTTGCCGCTGATCGGCGTCATGTTGCGCGTATCGGCATACATGGCCGCCAGGTAGACCTGATTGGCGTCGTATTTGACCGCGGTGGTCCAGGCGGTGGCCTTGTCGCCTTTACCGTACTGCAGCGCTTTCTGAGCGCTGGTGCGGTTGGAGTCAGAGAACGCCGCCGCTACGCCGATGCCGCTGCCGCCGATGTCCTGATAGTCCAGAGACATGCCGTAACCGTCGCCGTTTTGCTTGCTGACGCTGCGGCCATCACCGTCGTTTTTACCCTGGTACTGCAACGCCAGGTTCAGGCCTTCTACCAAACCGAAGAAGTCACGGTTGCGGTAGGTTGCCAGGCCGTTGGAGCGCGCGGTCATGTAGTTGTCGGTGTAGCTGTAGGAGTCGCCGCCGAATTCCGGCAGCATGTCGGTGTAGGCTTCGGCATCGTACACCACGCCGTAGTTACGGCCGTAGTCGAATGAACCGTAGTTGGCGAACTTCAGGCCGGCGAAGCCCAGACGCGTTTTGGTGCCGGTGGTGCCCTGCGCTTCGTCGTGGTTGGAAGCAACCTGGTATTCCCACTGGCCGTAACCGGTCAGCTGATCGTTGATTTGGGTTTCGCCTTTAAAGCCCAGACGAACGTAAGTTTTATCCCCGTCCTCACCCTTGTCTTTACTGAAAACGTGTTTGGCGGCAACGCGACCGTACAGGTCGAGCTTATTGCCATCTTTATTGTAGATTTCAGCCGCGTTGGCGAAGGAGGAGATTGCCCCGAGGGCGACAGCTAAGGCTAATACACTGCGTTTCATCATTTATTTTCCTAGATATTATAATTAGAACCCTGCCCGTCACGCCCAATTTATAATTTGGGCTGTGATTTTATCTTTTGGTATTTTATGAGCGCCCCTAATGCGGGGGTGATGTGACATTAGCATCATGAATCAAAACTTAAAATCAAAAAGTTCATGAAACAACGAGGAGAAAGCATGTTTATTTGTAACTAAACATTTCAAAAAAGAAAACACATAACCTATTGAATATAAGAATTTTTTATAACATAACTTATAACTAAAATGGTGCAACGCACCAAATTGGTGCATTTTGGTTTCGTTTTGTTTGCTTTCTGCGCGATTCAAAAGTAACAACAATATTAGCATGGTTATTAAAAACGTTACTTATTTCACATTTTTATCTTAACAAACTCACCAGGCAATAAAGACCTTCAGCTAATCATCTGACACCGCCTTTTATTCATTCGCATAAAGGCGCGCATTTGGGACGAATAAAACTCGCTTTACGGCAATTTAAATAGCGGGAAATAGCAGGCTAAAATAATGAAGGGAATAACGGCGGCGCGCTGACGGCACCGCCGTGGATAAATCAATACAGCGTAGAGCGGGAAACTTCGCTCAACAACATACCGGCGCGCAGGCCCAACGCCACGTTGGGGTTAGGGAACAGTATCCAGGCCCCCTCTTGACCCACGCGATAGTCCTCCTGCGGCTGCTCGCACAGCAACATGCCCGGTTTCAGTTCGGTGAAGTTGGCCGTGTCATCGTCCAGGTGCAGCGTAAAATCCTCGCTGTGTTTAATCAACGAGTGCATCACGCGGAAAACCCGAATCGGGTCGCCCGAACGCACCGGCAAGGCTCCTTCGCTGACCGCCGCCCGCAGAGCGCGATCGATGGCGGCGAACTGCTGCAGATCGTTGCTGCCGAACGGCCGCGCCTTGCCCAGCTCGAGCGTACAGCTCGCGGCATTGAGATGCTCGCTGGAGTAGTGGCTAAAAGTCCCGCCCGGCGCGCTGTGTACCACTAACGCATCCAGATCGGCCGCATCCAGCAGCTTCAACATCGGCTCACTGTACGGGCGTTTCTGGAAGGGCAGAATGCCGAAGCGTGGCAAACGCGATTCACGGATGGCGGTGTGCAGATCGTAATGGAAACGCACCGCCTGTTCGCCATCGAAAAAGGCGGCGAGCGCACGCTCCAACTGCTGCGCGCGCACGGTTTCGCCGCTGGCGGCGAAGTTGCGGTAGCGGCCGCCAAACATGCGGTTCATATCGCTGTGCAGATAACGCTTGCTGGCCCGCATCGCCGCCGGGTTACCCAGCACCACCAACAGCCGCACCCTCAGCGACAACCGGCCGGCCAGCAGATCGCCGACCAGCTGATTGAGCAGTTCAATCGGCGCGGTTTCGTTGCCGTGCACGCCTGCCGATATCACCATCGCCTGGCGGTATGGCTGCCGTGGCGTGAGCTCCAGCACCCCTTCCCCCTGCCAGCGCCAGCGCAGCTGCGGGGTTTCACCTTGCCATTCGACGGGTTCGTTCCCTTCCAGCGTCAAGGGCAGTAGATCGATCATGCCGCCTCCCTTAGCGTTGGAATGGATAGATGGAGCCGAGACCGAGGATCGACGTCAGCGAATCCAGCGCCTCGCGCCCTTCGCGCAGCAGCAGCGGATCGGCCAGATCATCCTGCGTCAGGCGATCGCGATAATGGCGGTCGACCCATTCGTTCAGCGTCGCGAACAGCCGCTCGTTCATCATCACGCGCGGGTTAACCGCCCGCAGCTCCTGCTCGTTAAGCGCTACCCGCAGCCGCAGGCAGGCCGGGCCGCCGCCGTTGCGCATGCTTTCACGCAGGTCGAACACGCGAATTTCATCGATCGGGCCGCCGCTGCCGACCATGTCGTTGAGATAACGCCACACGCCGGCGTGCTGACGCGACTCCTCCGGCACGACGATCATCATCTTGCCGTTCGGCTTGGTAAGAATTTGGCTGTTGAACAGGTAGGTCGCCACCGCGTCCGCCACCGAGACGCGCTCCGTCGGCACTTCGATCGCCACCAGCTCGCTGTCCAGCGTCGCCATCTTGCGGCGCACTTCATCCAGCGCCTGCTGCTGGCGGTAAAACGCCTGCTGGTGGTGGAACAGCACGTTCTGGTTGCTGACCGCAATCACGTCGTTATGGAACACGCCCTGATCGATCACCGCCGGGTTTTGCTGCACGAAGACCGTATGCTGCTCGTCCAGCTGGTGCAGGCGAGCGATCGCCTCGCCGGCTTCGCGCGTCTGGCGCGCCGGATAACGCGCCGGCGCCGTTTCGCCGCCGAACTCCTGCCGACCGTAGACGAACACCTGCACGCTGCGTTTGGCATAGTCGCCGCCCAAACGGTTGTGGTTGGCCGCCCCTTCGTCACCGAACAACGCCACCTGCGGCAGCGCCTCATGGTGGGCGAAATGCCGATCGTCGCTGAACATCGCCCGCAATACGGCGGTGGTGGTTTCCGCTTCGATGGCGCGGTGGAATTTGTTATTCAGGTTGGCGGCGGTGAAATGCACCTTGCCGTCGGCGCTGTCCGCCGAGGGCGATACGGTGGCTGCATTGGCGGTCCACATGCACGACGCCGAGCTGAGCGCCGACAGCAGGCGCGGCGACTGACGCATCGCCTGCGCCAGCACCGCCTCATCGCTGCCGCTGAAGCCCAGGCGCCGCAGCATCGGCAAATGCGGGCGCTCCTGCGGCGGCAGTACCCCTTGCTGGAAACCGAGATCGGCCAACGCCTTCATTTTCAGCAAGCCTTGTTTCGCCGCCAGCTTCGGGTTCGATACGCTGTTTTGATGCTGCGTCGACGCCTCGTTGCCGAACGACAACCCGGCATAGTGGTGCGTCGGCCCCACCAAACCGTCGAAATTGACTTCATATCCTGACATGTTCATCCCCTGGGGATAGCGTGCAGCGACGCCGGCGCGCCGCCGCAGACGATTAACGGAACGCCAAGCCCGGCGAGAGCGTCGTCGGCAGCGACAGGCTTTCACTTTCCAGCGAAGCCATCGGCCAGGCGCAATAGTCCGCCGCATAGAAGGCGCTTGGGCGATGGTTGCCGGAGGCCCCCACGCCACCGAACGGCGCCGCGCTGGACGCCCCGGTCAGCGGCTTGTTCCAGTTGACGATGCCGGCGCGCGCTTCCAGCAGCAATCGCTCGAACAGCTCGCGCTGCGGCGATACCAGCCCCACCGACAGGCCGTAGCGCGTCCGGTTGGCCAGCTGCAGCGCCTCGTCGAAATCGCGGTAACGCACGATGGTGGTCAACGGCCCGAAATACTCTTCATCCGGTACGCCGGCCACGCCGGTCAGATCGACGATGCCCGGGCTGAGCAGCGAGCTGCCCGGCTCCAGCTGGCGCAGGGCCAGCAGCGATTTGCCGCCCAGCGCCAGCAAGTGCTGCTGCGCTTTCAGCATGTTTTCCGCTGCGGCTGCCGACACCACCCCGCCCATGAACGGCTGCGGTTCGGCATCCCAGCGGCCGACCCGCAGTTCGCCCGCCACCTGGACCAGACGCGCGATAAAGGCATCGCCTTCGGCCCCCTGCTTCACCAGAATACGGCGTGAACAGGTGCAGCGTTGGCCGGCGGAGATAAACGCCGATTGGATAGCCAGGTTGACCGCCGCATCGCGATCGTCGAAACCGTCGACGATCAGCGCGTTGTTGCCGCCCATCTCCAGCGCCAGGATCTTCTCCGGCTGCCCCGCCAGTTGGCGATGCAGGTGATAGCCGGTGCCGGCGCTGCCGGTGAACAGCAGGCCGTCGATATCCGCGCTGGCCGCCAGCGCTTCGCCGGTCTCGCGGCCGCCTTGCACCAGGTTGATCACCCCGTCCGGTAGACCGGCCTGCAGCCACAGCTTGAGGGTCTCCTCGGCGGTCAGGGGCGTCAGCTCGCTCGGTTTGAATACCACGCAGTTACCGGCCAACAGCGCCGGCACGATATGGCCGTTCGGCAGATGGCCGGGGAAGTTGTAAGGCCCGAACACCGCCAGCACGCCGTGCGGACGATGGCGCAGCACCGAAGCGCCGTCGGCCATCGCCGTCTGGCTAAAGCCGGTGCGCGTCTGATAGGCCTGCAGCGAAATGCCCACCTTGCCGATCATCGCCTGAATTTCGGTCAGCGTTTCCCAGCGCGGTTTGCCGGTCTCGCGGCTGATGGTTTCCGCCAGCGACTGCTTGTGTTCTTCCAGCAAGGCGGCGAAGCGTTTTACCAGCTGTTCACGCTGCTCGAACGGCGTACGTGCCCAGGCAGGGAACGCGGCACGCGCGGCTTCGCAGGCGGCGGCAACGTCACCGGCATCGGCGGCGTTGGCTCGCCACAGCGGCTGGTTGCCGACCGGATCGGCTTTGCCGAACTCGGCGCCGCGGCCCTGCCGCCAGACGCCGTTAATCAACAGTGCTGGATGGGACATCATGCTTTCTCCTGTGCAATAAGGGGGAGCACCCGCACCGGGCTGCCCTGCTCGACGCCCAGCGCCGCGGCGGTGGCGGCGTTGATATGCAGGCGGTCGTCATACAGATCGGCATTGACCAACAGTGCGCGGTAGTTCTGATAGTTGTCGTTGGCCACCAGATGCACCGGCGCGTCGGCGCGCATCGGCGTGTCATCCAGCACCACTTTCACCAGGCGGCTCTGCTTCACCGCGCGGATGTGATCGATCTCGGCTTCCAGCGTCGGGCCGCCGTCGAAGATATCGACGTAGCCCTGATAGCTCAGGCCTTCCGCCTCCAGCAACCGGCGCGCCGGCAAGGTCTGCGGATGCACTTCGCCGATCACTTTCTGCGCGTCTTCGGCCAGGAAATCGACATACAGCGGATGTTTCGGCATCAGCTCGGCGATAAATGCCTTTTGCCCGGTGCCGCTCAGGTAGTCCGCCTTGGCGAACTCGATGGAGAAGAAATGGTGGCCGACGCTCTCCCAGAACGGCGAACGGCCGTTTTCATCGGAGAAACCGCGCATCTCGGCGATCAGGCGCCGTGAGAAGCGCTCGCGGAACGCGGCAATAAACAGGAAACGCACCTTCGACAGCAGCTTGCCGTTCTCGCCGTGACGATAATCCGGATCGAGGAACAGCGTGCACAGCTCCGAATGGCCGGTATGGTCGTTGCTGAGGAACAGCGTCGGCACCGATTTATAGACGTTCAGCTGTTTGGAAGCGTGCACCTGCGTGCCGACGCGGAAGCTGTACCAGGGTTCCGCCAGGCCGACGGCCACTTCGATCGCACAGACACCCACCGCCTGCCGGCGCTCGCTGTCCTCCAACACGAACAAATAACACTGGTCACTTTGCGGAAGTTCGCCTTGCCAGGTTTTTAACGCCCGCTCAATGCGTGCCGACAGGGTATCTTCATTTTGCGGCAGTGAAGTGAGACCAATGCCGGATTTACCGGCAAGCGTCAGTAAATCCGCCAGATCGCGACGCTCTATAGGGCGAATAATCATCATAATGCGAACCTCTTCTGAATCAGGCTGCGCCGGTGAAGGCGCAGCCCGCTGATTAGCTGCAAATGCGCGCCACGGCGCGCGCGAATCGCGCCAGCCCCTCTTTCACATCCTGCTCAGGGATGATCAGCGACGGCGTGAAACGCACCACGTCCGGGCCGGCGATCAGCGCGATAACGCCTTCTTCATTGGCCAGCTGGGTGATCTGCTTCGCTTTGCCGGCATAGTCTTTCGTCAATTGGCAGCCGATCAGCAAACCGCCGCCGCGAATCTCGGCGAAAATCGGATACTGGCGGTTGATGTCGTTCAACCCGTCGATAAACCACTGGTGACGCTGTTTGACGCCTTCCAGCACTTCCGGGGTGTTGATGATGGAGAACACCGCCCCCGCCACCGCCGTCGCCAGCGGGTTGCCGCCGTAGGTCGTGCCGTGGGTGCCGACGCCCAGCGTTTTCGCCAGCGCATCGGTGGTCAGCATGGCGCCGATCGGGAAGCCGCCGCCCAGCGCTTTGGCCGTGGTCAGCACATCAGGCACCACGCCGTACTGCATGTAGGCATACAGGTGGCCGGTGCGGCCGACGCCGGTCTGCACTTCGTCGAAGATCAGCAGCGCATTATGGCGATCGCACAGTTCACGCAGCCCCTGCAGGAAACTGGCTTCCGCCGGTAGCACGCCGCCTTCGCCCTGGATAGGCTCGACGATCACCGCACAGGTGCGATCGTTGATAAGCTCGGCCGCCGCGGCCAGATCGTTATACGGCGTATGGGTGATGCCGCCTGGCAGCGGTGCAAAGTCCTGCGAATATTTTGGCTGGCCACCGGCGGACACCGTAAACAGCGTACGGCCGTGGAACGCGTTGTTGAACGCCACAATCTGATCTTTACCGGCGCCGTGCTGGTCGTGCGCATGCTTGCGCGCCAGTTTCAGCGCCGCTTCGTTGGCTTCAGCGCCCGAGTTACAGAAGAACACCTTGTCGGCGAAGGTGGCGTCGATCAGCTTTTTGGCCAGGCGCAGCACCGGTTCGTTGGTATAGCCATTGCCCAGATGCCACAGTTTGCCCGCCTGCTCCACCAGCGCCGCCTTGACCGCCGGGTGCGCATGCCCCAACGCGTTAACCGCAATGCCGCCGGCGAAATCGATGTAAGACTTACCCTGCTGATCCCACACCTGCGATCCTTCTCCCCGCACCAGAATAAAATCGGCAGGGGCATAAACCGGGACCATCCAGTCATCGAAAGACTGGCGGGTAACTGCGATTGGCTGTTCCATAGTGACCTCATAATCTCAGCAAAGGCTGAATTTTGACTGTAAGGACCGCTCAAGCCCGGCTAGGCCGCCACAATGCAAAAAAACCGTTGTTCAAAACCGACTTTCCCGGCGGAGAAAATGCTGTCCCTTACCGCTGATTTAGAAACAAATCTGTTACATAAAATCGGTTTTTCACTATTTATGGCGTATATCCGGTCCCTGAGCGGGGAGTAAATGTTAACGAGCAGTTAAAATACATGTCGTTTGATAAAGAGTGTAGAGCAGCTATCGTGCCAAAACGGGATTTTTGCCGTATTTTGCTATTTTTTACGTTAAAACAACGGCTTATAATGAATATTTATTCATTTTCTATGCATTGGTAATGCATAAATTAAAAAATAAGGCCTAAAATCATCATTGCGCGCGAAATCCTATTCAATTACGAAAAACTTCAGGATTTCTGATCGGGCTCGCAAAAATAATTTTCCCCCCTTTGCTCGCTATCACGCTTTTTGCCCCCATCGGGTGCAGCGGTGCGCCAAAATTGTGCAACGCGGCAGCGACGCAGAGATCTCCCCCGCCATGCTCCCGAAACAGGGCCGCGCTGACCGTGGCTCCTGCTTTGTGCGCCAGCGTCTACACTGTGATCCTGACCGCCCCTTCTCTTCTGCGCACAAGGAGTCACCATGCCCAAGAAAACCGTCGATCTCAGCCAGCCGCACGCCCAGCACGACATCCGCGCGTTTCTCGACGCGCTGAATGCCGGCGGCGGTAAACCCATGGAACAGATGAAGCCCAAAGAGGCGCGCAGGGTCTTGGAGGACGCGCAGCGCAGCGTCGAGGTGCCGCTGCGCGAGGTCGAGATCAGCGAGAAAACCATTCACGTAGAAGGTCAGGATATTCTGTTGCAGCTGGTGCGGCCGGCCAGGGTCAAAGAGGCGTTGCCGGTATTCATGTTCTTTCACGGCGGTGGCTGGGTGCTGGGCGATTTCCCCACCCATGAACGGCTGGTGCGCGATCTGGTGCACAGCTCAGGCGCGGTGGCGGTGTTCGTCAACTATCCCCGTTCACCGGAGGTGCGCTACCCTGAGGCGATCAACCTGGCTTACGCCGCCACCGAATGGGTGGCCGAGTACGGCGAGAAGATCAACGTCGACGGTTCGCGGCTGGCGGTGGTCGGCAACAGCGCCGGCGGCAATATGGCGGCGGTGGTCAGCCTGATGGCCAAAGAGAAAGGCATACCGGCGCTGCGTTGCCAGATCCTGCTGTGGCCCGTCACCCGCGCCCAGTTTGATACCGACTCCTATCATCAGTTCGCCGAAGGCCATTTCCTGACTCGCAACATGATGAAGTGGTTTTGGGACAGTTACGCGCCCGATAAGGCGCAGCGCAAAGACATCTACGCCTCGCCACTCAACGCCACACCGGAACAGCTGCGGGGTTTGCCGCCGGCGCTGGTGCAAACCGCCGAGCTGGATGTGCTGCGCGATGAGGGCGAAGCCTACGCGCGTCTGCTCGATGCCGCCGGCGTCGAGGTCACCTCCACCCGCTATAACGGGCTGATCCACGACTATGGCCTGTTGAATCCGCTCGCCCACGTCCCGGCGGTGCATTCGGCGATCCACCAGGCCGGGCGCGCGTTGAAGCACTACCTGTCCTGACGCTAGCCGACCACATGGCACGCCACCTGATGACCGGGCGCCACGCTGCGCAGGCGCGGCGCCTGTTCACGGCACTGCGCCGTGGCCTGCGGGCAGCGCGGGTGGAAACGGCAGCCGTGCGGCGGGTTGGCGGGATTGGGCGGCTCGCCGCTTGCTGCCCGCGGCAGCGAGCGATGCACATCCAGCGTCGGCACCGCCGCCAACAAGGCCTGCGTGTAGGGATGCAGCGGCCGACGAAATAACGCATCGCGGTCGGCACTCTCGACGATCTGCCCCAGGTACATCACCGCCACGTCCTGACACAGGTGCTCTACCACGCCGAGATCGTGCGAAATAAACAGCAGCGTCACCCCCTGCCGTTCCTGCAAATCGGAAAACAGATTGATGATCTGCGCCTGAATCGACACGTCGAGCGCCGATATCGGTTCGTCGGCGACGATAAACTCCGGCTGCAGGATCAGCGCGCGCGCGATGCCGATGCGCTGGCGCTGGCCGCCGGAAAACTCATGCGGAAACCGCCCGTAATGCTGTGGAGACAGCCCGCAGATCGACAGGGTATCGAGCACTCGCTCGCGCAGTTCCGCCTTGCTCGCCAGGCCGTGCTGCAACAGCGCTTCGCCGATGGCGTCGCCCACGCGCAGGCGCGGATTCAGCGAGCTGTACGGATCCTGAAACACCAGCTGCATTTTCGGCCGCAGGGCGCGCAACGCCTCTTTGCTCAGGCTATCCAACGCCTGCCCTTTGAACATCACCTCGCCGGCGGTTTTGTCGTGCAGGCCGAGCAGCGTGCGGCCAACGGTGGTTTTGCCGCTGCCGGACTCGCCCACCAGCCCGAAAATGCGGCCCTTGCGAATGCTGAAGCTGACGTCGTCCACCGCCTTCAGCTGGCCGGTGGTTCGCCCGAACAGCCCGTCGCGCAGCGGGAAATATTTCTTTAATCCTTTCACTTCCACCAGAGGTTCAATCGACATGCGGGCGCCCTCCCGCGTTGAGGAAACAGGCGGACTGGCGCTGCGGTGTGCCGTACAGCGGCGGAATGCCATCGCGGCAGCGAGCGGAGGCCTGCGCACAGCGCTCGGCAAACGCACAGTGTTCAGGCAAGCGCGCCAGATCCGGCACCTGGCCGGGAATGGAATACAGACGGCGGAGCCGCTGGCCCGGCACCGGCCGCGAGGCGATCAGCCCCTGAGTATAAGGATGCCGCGGCTCGGCCAACACTTCCCGGGTCGTGCCCTGCTCGACGACGCGCCCGGCGTACATCACCGCCAGCCGGTCCGTCATCTGGGCGATCACCCCGAGATCGTGGGTGATCAAGATCATCGCCATGTTGTGTCGCCGGCTCTGCTCGCGCAGCAACGCCAGGATCTGCGCCTGTACCGTGACGTCGAGCGCCGTGGTCGGCTCATCGGCGATCAGCAGCGCCGGGCGGCATCCGATCGCCATGGCGATCATCACGCGCTGCAGCATGCCACCGGACAGTTGATGCGGGTAGCAGCGCATCAGCGCCTCCGCGCGCGCCAACCCCACTTCCGTCAAGAGTTGAATCGCCTGACCCCAGGCCGCTTTCGGCGACAGGGCCAGGTGGCGAATCAGCGGCTCCACCAGCTGTTCGCCGAGGGTCAACACCGGATTGAGCGCGCTCATCGGCTCCTGAAAGATCATCGCCAGCCGGTTGCCGCGCAGATCGGCCATCTTTGATGCCCGTAGCGACAGCAGGTTCTGCCCTTCAAAGCGAATTTCACCGCCGTCTACCTGCGCCAACGGCTGCGGCAGCAGCCCCATCAGCGCCATGGCGGTCACGCTTTTGCCGCAGCCCGACTCGCCGACGATCCCCAGCGTTTGCCCGGCCTGCAGCTCAAGGCTGACCTGCTGCACCGCCCGCACCGGCCCTTGCTCTCCCTGAAACGACACCGACAGTCGATCGAACGCCACCAGCGGTTGGCTCATCGTGTTACCCCGTTCATTTTCGGATCGAGCGCGTCCCGCAGACCGTCGCCCAAGATATTGATCGCCACCACGGTGACGAAGATCGCCAGCCCCGGCGGCATCCACAGCCAGGGGCGGCGCTGAAAGTCGATCAGGCTGTTGGCGGCATCCATCATGTTGCCCCACGATGGCGTCGGCGGCACCACGCCTAGCCCGAGGTAGCTCAACGCCGATTCGCTGAGAATGGCGTTAGCCACCGCCATGGTGGCCACCACCACCAAAATCGGCACGGTGTTGGGCAGCAGATGGCCGAATAGACGCCGCCGGGTGGAGAGCCCCAGCACCTCGGTGGCCAGCATGAAATCCCGCTCGCGCAGCGACAGGATCTGGCCGCGCACCAGCCGCGCCAGCGACGGCCAGCCCAGCAGGCTCAGCATGATCATCACCATGTAGATGCGGTAGTCCGGCGAGACGTCGAGCTCGGTCAGCATCGCCCCCATGATGATCAGCAGCGGCAGGCCGGGAATGGTCATCAGCAGATCGGCGAAGCGCATGATCAGCCTGTCCGCCACGCCGCCCAAATAACCGGCGAGCGCCCCCAGCACATAGCCCAGCGTCACCGACAGCAGCATCGACACCAGGCCGATGGTCAGCGATATCCGCCCCGCCAGCAGCAGCCGGGTGCAGATATCGCGGCCGAGAAAGTCGGTGCCCAACCAGTGCGCGCCGCTCGGCGCCTGATTGATATTCAGCACATCGCCGGCGTCGTCGCGCCACGGCGACAGCGACGGCCCAATCAGGCACAGCAACGCCAACAGCACCAGCAACGCCAGCGAGATCATCGCCGGCCGGTGGCGACGCAGTCGTCGCCAGGCCTGCGCGGCGGGCGGCGGCGACAGTTGCGCCAGCGCGGGCAGTTGGGCCTGACGCCAGCGGCGGCGGCGGCCGAAAAACAACTTAGCCAACATAGCGTTACCTCAAGCGAATGCGCGGATCGGCGTAGGCGTACAGAATGTCCGCCAGCAGATTGCCGAGAATGGTCAGGGCCGCCAGAAAAAGCGTGAACCCCATCAATACCGGGTAATCACGCGCCGCCAGCGAATCGATATGGATATGCCCGGCACCCGGCCAGTTGAAGATTTTTTCGGTGATCAGCGCGCCGGAGAACAATCCCGGCAGCTCGAACCCCAGCAGGGTGACGATCGGCAACAGCGCATTGCGCAGCGCGTGTTTGAGGATCACCGTTTTCTCCCTGAGCCCCTTGGCGCGCGCGGTGCGGATATAGTCCATGCGGATCACGTCCAGCATGCTGGCGCGGAAATAGCGCGTCAGGCTGCCGGCCTGCAGCATCACCAGCGCCAGCACCGGCAGCAGCAGGTGCGCCGCCACCTCCAGCGCCCACGCCAGCCCGCTCGCTTCGCTTCCGGTGCGCAGCATGCCGCCCGCCGGTAGCCAGTGCAGATCGACGGCGAACCATTTGATCAGCAGCAGACACAGGAAGAACGTCGGAAACGACATGGCGGCGAACACCGCCACGGTGATCAGATGATCGAACAGCGAATAGGGTTTCATCGCCGAGATCACCCCCACCGCCAGCGCGATGCCCCAATACAGCACCATCGCCACCGCCGCCAGCAGGAACGAGTTCCAGATGTATTGGTTCAGCAGCGTGCTGACCGGGATCTGATACTGCAGCGAAAAACCGAGATCGCCCTGCAGCAGCCGGCCGAGCCAGTGCAGGTAGCGGCTGAACAACGGCTGATCCAACCCGTACAGCGCCCGCAGCTCGGCGGCGCGTTGCGCGGTCAGGTTGATGTTGCCGTCGATAAAGTCGCCGGGCGCCAGGGCGAAGATGCAAAAAATCAGCAAGGAAGCCAACAGCAGCATCGGGATAGTCTGCAACAGACGGCGCAGGATAAAATTTCTCATCGCGAATTCCATCGCCGCCGCCCGGAGTGGCGCGGCGGCGTCAGGGCGTTACGGCGCCGGCTTGACGTTCGGCAGGCTGCCGACCAAGCCGTTGTAGATATCCGGTTTAAAGCCGGTGACGCGCGCGCTGCTGGCGCTCAAAATCTCGCGGTTGCCGAGCAGGATCACCGGCGGATCGTCCGCCAGCGCCTGATACAGCTGATGGTACAGCGGCTTGCGCTGCGCGATATCCAGCGTGGCGTTGGCCCTGGCGATCAGCGCGTCTACCTGCGGGTTGTGATAACCGGTCTCGCTCTCGCGACTGATGAAATCGCGCACGCCGTCGTGCGGATCGTTCAGCGTGCTGGTGCTGAGGGACGCCAGGTCGTAATTGCCCGCCTTGCGCTGCGCCAGCAGCGCGTTGAAGTCCAATACCTGCGGTTTCAGCACCACGCCGAGCCGGCGGTAGTTGTCCTTGGCGATCGGCACCAGCGCATCGTTGATCAGCTTTTTGGTCACCAGCAGCGTCAGCTCCAGCTTCTTACCGTCTTTTTGCCGAATGCCGTCCGCACCCACTCGCCAACCGGCCTCGTCCAACAGCTTCCCGGCCTTGTCGAGATCGTAAGCGTAGGGATTGATGCCGTTCGCGTCATAGGCCCAGGAGATCGGCGAGATCGGCTGGTTGGCGACCTTGCCGTACCCCTGGTACACCACGGCGATCAGTTTTTGCCGATCCAGGCCGTAGATCAGCGCCTGGCGCACCCGTTTGTCCTGCAGCGCCGGGCGCTTGAGATTGAAGTCGATGCGGCTGTAATCGCTTGAGCTGTAGAGGTTGATATTGGCGAAGCCGAGCAGCTTGAGCTGTTCGATATCGTCCGGCTTGGCGGTAAAGGCGTCGTAGTCGGTCTCACCGGTCTGGAACAGCTGGAAGTTGGTGGCCGGGTTGGTGACGCGGTAGATAAAGCGCGCCATCGGCGGCGTACCGAGATAGAAGTTCGGGTTGGCGTGGAAGCGGATCTCCTGCCCCGGCACGTACTTGTCGTAAATATAGGGGCCGTTGCCGAGCGGCTTGCCGTTGAAGGCGCGCACGCCGTCGAGCTTGCCACGCTGATAGTCTTTGCCGTAGTAAGCCCGCGACAAGACCGGCCCACCAATCAGTTGCAGCGTAGTGGCGCCCGGTTGGGTGGTCACGATCTGAATGGTGCGATCGTCGATCACCTTCAGGCCGCTGATGCCGGCGGCGGTGCCGTTTTTGTACTCGGCGCCGCCCTGGATGTGCGCCGGCGTGATGTCGGTGTCGCCGTCATAGGCCGGATCGTGCAGCAGCGTCAGGGTAAAGGCAATATCGTCGGCCTTCAGCGGCGAGCCGTCGCTGTAGACCAGATTCGGCCGCAGCTTGATGGTGTAAGTCAGATTATCGGGGCTGACCTGCCAGGACTCCGCCAACCGCCCTTCCGGCTTGCCCTGGCTGTCCAGGCCGATCAGGCGGCTGAAGATCACGTCGGTCACGTTCTCGTCCCAGCCGTTGGTGAACAGATACGGGTTGAAAATCCCCTGCGGCTCCGAGATGCCCGCCACCACGGTGTCTTTGCGCAGCTTGGCGGCGGCTGGCACCCGAGCGGCGTCGCTGGCCGGCGTGATGCCTTCGGCCAGCGTTTCCGCCTGCACGCCTGCGCTCAACCCCAGCGCGCAGACCAGCGCCAGCGGCGTCAGCCGATAACGCAACAGTTTGTTTAGCCTATTTTTTATTCCACTCACCCACAGCCCCTCGTCTTCCCGTTGATAAAAATGTGACAAAATTTATCGCAGAGTAATGGGCGGCTGGAGGGCTGTCTAACAACGAAACCGGCATTCCATTGCCGAAAAAAGCATTATGAATTTTTCTGGGGCGAAGCGCCGTGCAAAATGCGATTCAGCCTGCCGCCGCCAGCCCCCGAATAAGTTTGGCTAAGGTTTTGATCGCCTCTTCAAACCGATCGTTCCATTCAAAAGAGGCGTTGAGGCGGAAGCAGTGGTTGAAATGGTCGCCGGTCGTAAACATGCGCCCTGGCGCGATGCTGATCCCCCGGGAAAGGGCCTGCCGGTACAGTTCCATCGACGACAGCGCCGGATCCAGCTCCAGCCACAGGAAGTATCCGCCGTCGGGCTGGCTGACCTTCACCGTCGGCGGGAAATGGTGGGCGATCGCCTGACGCATCGCGCTTTGGCGCTGGGCCAGCAGCCGCCGCAGCCGCCGCAGATGGGTATCGTAGCCGCCGTGCAGCAGATAATCCGCCAGCGCCATTTGGGTCGGCACGCTGGTGGAAACGGTGCTCATCAGCTGCAAACGCTGGATCTGCTGCGCATAACGCCCCGCCGCCACCCAGCCGACGCGAAAGCCCGGCGCCAGGCATTTGGAAAACGACGAGCAATGCAGGATCTGGCCGCCGCTGTCGAGCGCCTTGGCCGGCAGCGGCCGTTCTGCGCTGAAGTACAGCTCACCGTAAACGTCATCTTCAATCAACGAAATCTGTCGGTCGCGCAACAGCGTCACCAGACGCTGCTTGTTGGCCTCCGGCAGGGTGGCGCCCTGCGGGTTCTGGAAGTGGGTCATCAGCCAGCAGGCTTTGATCGGATACTGTTCCACCGCCTGCTGCAGCGCGTCCAGATCGATACCGTCCTGCGGATGCGTGGCGATCGCCACCGCCTTTAACCGCAGCCGTTCCAGCGCCTGCAGCGCGCCGTAAAACGCCGGCGACTCGATCGCCACATAGTCGCCCGGCTGGGTCACCGCCTGCAGGCTGAGGCTGAGCGACTCCATCGCCCCGGCGGTGATGACGATTTCGTCCGGCGCGACCTGCATGCCGCTCAGCGCATAGCGTTGGGCGATGTGCCGCCGCAACGCGTCGTTGCCCGGCGGCAGGTTGGCCAGCGAACTGTGCGGCGTGAACTTGCGCGCTACGCTGCTCAGCGCCCGCGCCAGCTTCGGCTGGGCGAACAGCGTGGCGTCGGGAAAGGCCGAACCGAAAGGCACGATATCCGGATCCTTGCAGGCCTGCAGCACGTCGAAAATAAAGGCGTTGATGTCCACCTGCTCGCTCAGCAACAGCTTCTCGCCGCGCGAAGGCTGGGGCAGCGGCTGCGGACGCGCCGCCACGTAGTAGCCCGACTGCGGCCGGGCGACGATCCACCCCTGGCTCTCCAGCAGTTGGTAAGACTGCACCACCGTCATCAAGCTCAACCCGGCGCGCTTGCCGCTCTCGCGCAGCGAAGGCAGCTTGTCGCCCGCCCGCCACACCCGGTTCTGGATCTGTTCTCTAATCTGTTGCGCAAGCTGCTCGTATCGGGTCATAACCATTAACTGTTATATGAAAAAGTAAAATAACTGTCACTATTATAGTCACTGTACTCCGTGCTTAACTTAACGCCAAGTATTTCACATAAAAATGACAGCTATACTCAAGAGGTTAATTTATGTTCAACCCTAGGAGGCGCCATGCTGGGTCTTGATGCACTGGAACTCGCCAGAATACAGTTCGCCTTCACCGTGTCTTTCCATATCATCTTCCCCGCCATCACCATCGGTTTAGCCAGCTATCTGGCGGTGCTGGAAGGGTTATGGTTGAAAACGCACAATGAAGCCTACCGCGAGCTTTACCATTTCTGGTCAAAGATTTTCGCCGTTAACTTCGGCATGGGCGTGGTGTCCGGGCTGGTGATGGCCTATCAGTTCGGCACCAACTGGAGCTTCTTCTCCGAGTTCGCCGGCAGCATTACCGGGCCGCTGCTGACCTATGAAGTGCTGACCGCCTTCTTCCTCGAAGCCGGTTTCCTCGGCGTGATGCTGTTCGGCTGGAACCGCGTCGGCCCCGGCCTGCACTTCTTCGCCACCTGTATGGTGGCGCTCGGCACGCTGATCTCCACCTTCTGGATCCTGGCCTCCAACAGCTGGATGCAGACGCCGCAGGGGCATGAAATCATCAACGGCCAGGTGGTGCCGGTCGACTGGCTGAAGGTGATCTTCAACCCGTCCTTCCCGTACCGCCTGCTGCACATGTCCACCGCCGCCTTCCTCTCCTCAGCGTTCTTCGTCGGCGCCTCCGCCGCCTGGCACCTGCTGCGCGGCCGCGATACCCCGGCGATGCGCAAAATGCTGTCGATGGCGATGTGGATGGCGCTGATCGTCGCGCCGGTGCAGGCGATGATCGGCGATGCGCACGGCCTGAATACGCTGAAACACCAGCCGGCGAAGATCGCCGCCATCGAAGGCCACTGGGAGAACCCGCCGGGCGAAGCCACGCCGCTGATCCTGGTCGGTTGGCCGGACATGCAGCGCGAAGAGACCCGCTTCAAGCTGGAAGTGCCGTACCTCGGCAGCCTGATCCTGACCCACAGCCTGACCGAACAGGTGCCGGCGCTCAAATCCTTCCCGCCGGAAGATCGCCCCAACTCCACCGTGGTGTTCTGGTCGTTCCGCATCATGGTCGGGCTGGGCATGCTGATGATTCTGGCAGGGGTGTGGAGCCTGTGGCTGCGCTGGCGCGGCGGGCTGTATCAGTCGCGTCCGTTCCTGTACTTCATTCTGTGGATGGGCCCTTCCGGATTGCTGGCGCTGCTGGCGGGCTGGTTCACCACCGAGATCGGCCGCCAGCCGTGGGTGGTGTACGGCCTGCTGCGCACCAAGGACGCGGTCTCCGCGCACGGCGACCTGCACATGAGCATCAGCCTGCTGGCGTTCATCATCGTCTACTGCTCGATGTTCGGCGTGGGGTATTCCTACATGATGCGCCTGATCCGCAAAGGGCCGCAGCCGCATGAACACCAAGAAGACAATACCGAGGGCCGCCCGGCACGTCCGCTGTCCGCGGTCAACGACACTCTGGACGACAGGAGCTGAACATGGGCATCGATCTTCCGCTGATTTGGTTTGTGATCATCGTGTTCAGCACCATGATGTACGTGGTGATGGACGGTTTTGACTTGGGCATCGGCATCCTGTTTCCGTGGGTGAAAGAGAGCGGCGACCGCGATCTGATGATGAACACCGTCGCCCCGGTGTGGGACGGCAATGAGACCTGGCTGGTGCTGGGCGGTGCGGCGCTGTTCGGCGCCTTCCCGCTGGCCTACTCGGTGATCCTCGACGCGCTGGCGATCCCGCTGACGCTGATGTTAATCGGGCTGATTTTCCGCGGCGTGGCCTTCGAGTTTCGCTTCAAGGCGAAGCCGGAGAAACGCCATATCTGGGACAAGGCGTTTATCTGGGGCTCACTGTTCGCCACCTTTAGCCAGGGTGTGGTGGTGGGCGCCGTGATCAACGGCTTCCCGGTCGAAGGCCGCACCTACGCCGGCGGCGCGCTGGACTGGCTGACGCCGTTCGCGCTGTTCTGCGGGCTGGGGCTGGTGGTGACCTACGCCCTGCTTGGTTGCACCTGGCTGGTGATGAAAACCGCCGGTGATCTGCAGGCGCGCATGTATCACCTGGCGACGCCGCTGCTGGCGATCCTGTTGCTGGTGCTGGCTGCGGTCAGTATTTGGACGCCGATCGCGCATCCGGAAATCGCCGCCCGCTGGTTTACGCTGCCGAACCTGTTCTGGCTGCTGCCGGTGCCGGTGCTGGTGCTGCTCAGCGCCTGGGGGATTCAACGCGGGGTGAAACGCGGCGCGCACTACTCGCCGTTCATGCTGACGCTGCTGCTGGTATTTCTCGGCCTGAGCGGGCTTGGCATCAGCATCTGGCCGCACCTGATCCCGCCGGCCATCAGCCTGTGGGACGCCGCCGCCCCGCCGCAGAGCCTCGGCTTTATGCTGGTAGGCGCGCTGTTCATCATCCCGATCATTCTGGTCTACACCTTCTGGAGCTACTACGTGTTCCGCGGCAAGATCAGCCATGAACACGGCTATCACTGAGAAGGGAGGACGCTATGCAAGATAAAACGGCAACCGCCGCGCCGGCGCCCTGGTGGAAACGCATCGGTTGGCTGGTGATCATCTGGAGCGCCAGCGTGCTGGGGCTGTTCGTAGTCGCCTCGCTGTTCCGCCTGCTGATGACCGCGGCGGGCATGAAGTCGCATTGACGCGGCGCCTTATCTGGCCGCGCTGTTGGGAAAGTAGAAGGATACCACCAGCGTGACCAGCGGCAAGGCGCCGATCTTCACCAGTTCGAACGCTTGTCTCAGTGCTTCATTTTTGTCCCAATACGCGTGGGCGGCGAATACGCCCACGCTGACCGCGAATATCCCGCACAGCACCTGGCGCGCCAGGCGCAGCCGCTCCATTTCGTCGAAGATCAGCGAAGGATCCAAATACAACGTTTCAGCATCAACCTGCGGGCGCTCATTTTGCGGCTTCATGGAAAAATCCCCACCACCACGGCGACCGCCTCCAGCCCCTCGCCGCTTTCACGCACGATCCCAAGACGGGAACCGTCTTTTTTCATCCACTCACGGTCGGCAATCGTCATTAAAGAAAATGCCAGGCGAATGACGTCGGTTTTTGCCATCCCGTGACGCCGGGCAATATCGTTCAAACTGTCGTCGATTTCATTGGATAACCGAATCGGCAAGCTGCGCATAGTCCACCTCCTGTGGCCGTTGATTCACAGGGGGAAAGTCTACTGGAAGGGCAAATATCGTTCAATTAGTGAACTGCGTAACGCCTCGCACAGTCCACATGCAACGCTAATGCGGTTTGCGCCCCATCGCGCTGAGGAAGCGCTGCTGCAGGCGCAATAGCTCCTCCAGCTCCAGCAGGCGGTAATCGATGCCGAAACGCAGCGCCACCTCGCCGATGATGCGGCTCAGCGCCGGGTAATGGCGGTGGCTCCAGTGCGGGAACAGATGATGCGTCAAATGCAGGTTCGCCCCGCCGAGCCAGTATCCCAGCCAGCGCGGCCGGGTCAGCCAGTCGAAGGTCGTGGCGAACACATGGTGATACCAGCCGTGCGGCATCGCACCCTGCGCCGGCGCCTGATAAAAATTGGCTTTGGCCCAGTGGGTGCCGATGATCAACATTACGAACAGCAATGAAGAAAGCATCTGGCTCAGCAAATAGACCAGCAGAATTTGCCCGATGCCGATGGCCGGCGGCAGCAGCCAGCACGGGATCGCCAGCGCCAGCAGCAGGTGCGCCGCCTTGCCCGCCAGAAATCCGCACCAGCCGCGCACGCCCTGCTGCGCCATGCGCGCCGCCACGCGGGTGCGGCCCGCCCGGTCCAGCCAGTCGAACAGCCAGATGTAGTACGGGAACGTCAGCGCCGCCACCAGCGGCCAATAGTAACGCTGGGCGCGCATAAAGGGCCGCCAGCGCTGGAACGGCGTTTGCCGCAGCACGCCATTGGCGTCGATGTCAGGGTCGTAATGTTCGATATTGTTATGGGCATGGTGAAACAACACGTGGCGCACGCGCCAGCAGTCGGGATCCAGCCCCAGCGGGACGCTCACCAGGGCGTTCAGCCAGCGGTTGGCCCAGGGCCGACGGAAAAACGCGTTATGCGAGGCGTCGTGCACCACGTTCACCGTCAGGAACATGCCAATAAAGATAAAGCCGAAATAACAGGCGAAAAACGCCCAGCCGTTTTGCTGCTGCAGGCTCAACCCGTAACACAGGCCGCACAGCGCCAACAGCAGCGCCACCTTCGCCAGCATGCCGCCGTCGGCGAAGCGGTGATCGCCGTTGGCTGCCAGATAATGCTGGGCGGCCTGCATCAGCGCGCGATGTAGCCCGCCGTCATCGCGCCGATAGGCTAACGGGCGCAGCGGTTTCATGGCTGCCCCATAAGGCGCAAGAAGCGCTGTTGCTGCGCCAGCAGTTCGCGATAGCCGATGCAGCGATATGCCATGCCGTGCCGCTGAGCCACTTCCGCCACCGCGGCGGCCAGTGCCGGATAGTGGCGGTGATTCCAGCCGGGAAACAGGTGGTGGGTGAGGTGATAGTTCAGCCCGCCGGTCAGGTGTTCCAGCCAGCGCGGCTCAGGCTGCCAATCGCAGGCGGTGGCGAAATTGTGCCGGTACCAACCGTGCGGCATGCTGTCGCCCGCCGGCGCCGGGTAAAACTCAGCCTGCGCCCAGTGGGTGCCCAGCAGCAGGAACACCACCAGCAGCGAGGCAAACATCTGGCTGAGCGCATAAGCCAACAGCACCCAGCCCCAACCGATGCCGTGCAGGTGGCACAGGATCAGCGGCACCACCAGCACCAGCGCCACATGGAGCAATTTGCACAGCACGAACAGCGCCCAACCGCCCCGCCCCGCCAGCACGCATTTTTCCCGCAGCGGCGTTTTATCGAGCCGATCGGACCAATCGAAAATCCACGCGATGTAGGGTAACGAGAGCGCGGCGATCAGCGGCCAGTACAGATGCTGATAGCGCATATGCGGCCGCCAGCGCTGGAACGGCGTCTGGCGGAAAAAGCCGTTCTCTTCGGTGTCCAGATCGTAGTGTTCGACGTTGGCGTAAACGTGGTGGTAATCCACGTGGCGCGTGCGCCAGTAGTCCGGATCGACGCCCAGCGGCAGCGTCACCAACCGCCCCACCAGGCGATTGGCCCAGGGCGCGCGCAAGAAGGCGTTATGCGAAGCATCGTGATTGACGTTGACGTTGAGCAGCATGCCCATGGCCACGAACAGGAAATAGCAGAGGAAAAACGCCCAGGGCTGATGCTGCATCAAACTCAGGGCATAAAACCCGACGCACAGCGCCAGCAACAGCGCGGCCTTGGCCAGCCGCGCGGTATCGGCATAGCGATGATCGCCCGCCAGGCAGGCGTGCGCCGCGCGTTTGAGATCGCGGTGAAACGCCTGCTCGCCATCGGTGGGGAAACGCAGCGGCGGTAATGAGTCAGCCATGCGGTTCCTCCACGGCGGCCGGTGCGGCCACTCGCCCCCAGCCCAGCGCCACGCACAGGGCATGCAGCGCCACGGCGGCCATGGCGATATGCCAATAGCGCTGCGGCCAGCCAAGATAGCCGATAAACAGCAGCGGCATGCCCAGCGCGATCAGCAGCCAGACGGCGCTCGCCCACGGCCGCCCTTCCGTCATGCCGCCCAGCGCCACCGAGCCCAACGCCAGCAGCACCAGCAGCGCCATTTGCGGCCAGCTGATGTCGCCGTAACCGTAACCGTATTGGTAGACGTAACCGACCACCAGCGAGAACAACAGCATGGCACCGCTGAAGACGCTGAGCGCCGAACGGCGGTCGCGCGGCCTGCCCGACGCCGGGCGCCAGGCCAGACGGAAATAGCGCAGGAACGGCAGATTGCTCGCCCAAAATGGATTGGCGGACGGCCGATCGCCGCTGACGCCGTAGCTGAACGGCGTGGTCGGTAGCGCCGGGCAGAACGTGCCGAACAGCTTGTCCCAAAAGATAAAGCTGCCGCCGAAGTTCTTATTGGAATACGCCATGTCCTTGACGTGGTGCACCCGGTGGTGCGCCGGCGTGACCAGGATTTTTTCCAGTACGCCCAGCTTCGGCGTCAGCGCATTGTGGTTAAACAGCTGAATGCTGTAGTGAAAAATCGACACCGTGACGAACACCGACAGCGGCACGCCCGCCAGCGCCAGCAGCAAAAAGAACGGGATCGACGTCAACGACGAATACCAGGAGTTGCGCACCCCCAGCGACAGGTTGAAGTGCTCCCCCTGGTGGTGCACCACGTGTACCGCCCACAGCACGCGGAAGCGGTGGTGCAGGCGATGCAGCCAGTAGAAACCGAAGTCCCACGCCAGCAGGGCGAACAGCCACATCAGCAGCGGCGGCCAGGCGTCCAGCAGCCCCAGGCTGAAATGCGCGGCCACGTAGCCGTAGCAGGTGATCTCCAGCCCGCGGAACAGCCACAGCATGATATGGCCGGAGTTCAGGTTGAACACCAGATCGTGCCAGTTGACCGGCTCACGGCGCCCCCACTGCAGCGCCACCGCCTCGGCCACCACGATGAACAGCATGAACACTATCGGCAACGCCAGATCGCTCATCCTACTTCTCCTTTAACCACGCGCCGGCGTAGGGCCTCTATGCGCAGGGCCAGCCAGCCGGCGAACAGCGCCAGCAGCGCACCGCCGGCCAGATCGACAAACAAATGGCGGCGCAGCTGCAGGATGGAGAACGCGATCGCCACGCCCCACAGCATCCACAGCGCCGTCCGCACTTTGCGCTCGCCGTCGCTCAGCGCCCACACCGCCAGCACCGTCAGCGCCATGTGCAACGACGGCAGGCAGTTTTGCGGCGAATCCACCTGCGTTAACGCCGCCAGCAGCTGCGCGCTGAGCCCAACGCCCTCGTTCTGCGGATAGGCCATGGTGGTCGGCCACAGCAGGTAAACAGCCCCGGCGCCCAGCGCCGTCAGCTGCATCGCCAGCGTCAGCCATTTGATTCGCTGCAGCGGCGCCAGCAAATAGCCCGCCGGGACGATGAGGAAAAACGACAGGTAGAGCCAAATGGCCGCCGGGTTAAACGGGATCGCCCGGTCAAGCGCCGACGGCGGCAACAGGGTTCCCGCCCCCTGCAGGCGATCGGTCAGGCTATACACGACCCCGACCGTCCCCCAGCCGAGCAACATGTGCCCTAGCCTGAACAGCGTATTTTTCATGCTTCCTCCGCCTGGCGCACGATGCGCCGCCGCTTGCGATCGAACTGCGGCAAAACCGCCTGCGCCGTCAACCGCCATTCGAGCCGATCGGTGGCGATGCCCTGGCGAGCGAACAGCGCGATCAGCTGCGCCTGGCAGTGCGCCAACGCCGCCGGGCTGCAATCGGCGATCAGCTCCAGCCGGTGCTCGCCGCGTTGGATCAGGCGGTAATCGCTGGTCAGCGGCAACGCATTGGCGATCGTCCGGCTGCAGGCATCGGCGAACACCGCCTGCGGCTGTCGCTGCGCATCGGGTAACATCAGCTGATCGTCGCGCCGCCCTTCGATACGCGCAATCGCCCGCGTCGGCTGCCCGCACGGGCAGGGTTCCTTGCGCAGCACCAGCACATCGTCCAGCCGATAACGCACGATCGGCTGCGTGCTGCGGGTGAAATCAGTGATCAGCGGCGTAAAACGCTGCTCGTCGATCCACTGCAGTTCGATATGCAAAAACTCTTCGTTCAGATGCAGCGTGCCGTGCGCGCAGGTGGCGGCAAGAAACCCCTCGGTGGCCTGATACACTTCGCCGACCGCCGGAAACACCTGCATCAGCAGGCGGCGATCCTGCTCTTCCAACACCTCGGCGACCGAGATCGCTTTTTTGACCGGCAGCTTCACCTGCCCGGCCAGCACCGCCAGCGCCAAGGCACGCAGCACCTGCGCCGGGGCCACGATGATGCTGGGCGCCTGCCGTTCCAGTGCGGGCAGATGCTCGCTGAACGGCGCGAGCAGATCGTAAAACGCCAGGCTCAGCCAACGGTTGTTTACGCTGTGATAGAGATTATTGTCCGCCCGCAGAAACAGGGCGACGCGCTCGCCGGCCAACAGCCCGTCCGGCAGCATCTTCGCCAGCATGCCACCGGCCCACACCTGCTGTTCGCGCGGGCTGACGACAAACACGCCGCGCTGCCCGGAGGTGCCAGACGACAACCCGACGCTGTAGCGCCCGATCTTCGGCGTGAAATCGCGATCCGCCTCGCTGCGCTGCGCGCAGGCCAGCACCGCTTCCCGGCTCAGCCCGGCGGTATTCATCCGGTCAAACTGCGCCATCATCAGCGCCTTGTCCATCTGCGGCCATTCGGCGAACGGGCGGCGGCTGAAGCGCTGAAAATAGGGGCTCTTGCTCAGCACCCGGCGGGCAAAGCCCGCGAGCTGCCGGGCCTGATGCGCCTCCAGCGCCGCACGATCGCCAAAGCGCAGGCGCCGGGCGCGGAAATAGTGCCACAAGGTCATGAAGGGGATCACAGGTCCCCCTCGTGGCACAGCAAAATGTTAACCTGGCCGCCCGCCCACAGCTGGTTGAGCCGTTCCAGCGTGCGGGTGTACGCCGCCGCATCGTCCATCACCAGATTGGCCAGGCGCGAAGGCCCGCGCAGCGTCTGGTAGCTCTGCGGCGACCAGGCGGCGTCGCTGGCCAATAGCGTCCAGCCGGCGTCGGTGAGAATAAAGGCGCCGATATGGCCGGCCGCATGCCCCGGCAGCGGCACCAGCACGATCTGCCCCTCGCTGCCCGGCAGCGCGTAACCGCGATCGAACGGCGCCAGCAGCGCGGGCAACGCCACCGAGGGAAAAGCCTCCATAAACTGCAGACGACTCTCGAAATCCGCCGGGATCAGGCTGGGAATAAAGGCGCGCTTGAGTGCCGCGAAACCGCGCAGCCCACGGGTTTGCTGCCAGCCTTCGCCGGAGCAAATAAAGTCGAGGTGGCTGAAATCCTGCAGCCCGGCGATGTGATCCGCGTGAAAGTGCGAGACGATCAGCGCCTGGATGTCGCCTTCGGCGTAACCGGCTTCGCGCAGCTGATGCGCCAACGACTCGGCGGGATCGAAATAGACCGGCGTCATGCGGCGGTAAAGGCTGAATACCCCCGACTGCGTGTGCTGCTGAAAATAATGCGCGTAGCCGGTATCCCACAGCCAGCGGCGCTGCCCCACCTCCAGCAGATAGGCGCGCGCCGGGAATTTACACACCCGGAACCCGGCGCCGCGCAGCGCCATACAGCCGATATGCGTGCAATAGCCCACTTCAAATACGGTGACCTTAGCCATGCGGTATGCCTCCTTGCTGCCGCAGCCACTCGCCGGTCAGGCGGATCCCCTCCTCCATCGAGTAACGCGGCCGATAGCCCAGCTCTTCGATCGCGCGAGTCTGGCTCAGAGTCATGTCAAAATGCACCGCCGCCACGCTGTAGCGCGTCAGCAGCGGTTCCTTGCCGCTCAGGCTTGCCCACAACTCCATGCCGCCGGCCAGCGCCTGCAGCAGCGGATACGGCACGGCCTGCAGCCGGTAACGCAGCCCCAGCTCCTGGCGCAGCAGCGCATCCAGCATCTCCGCCAGCCGCTGCGGTTGGTGGTTGGTGATGTTGTACACGGCGCCGGACGGCAATCCGCGTTGCCGGCTGGCCAGCTCCATGGCGTGCACCACGTTGGGAGCAAAGGTCAGATCCAGCAACGCCTGCCCGCCGCCGGGCAGCCGCAGCACGCCGCGATCGCGTTCGAGCTGTTGCAACAGCCGCGGCACGATCACCCGATCGTGCGGGCCAAACAGGCCGCGCGGCCGCAGAATAATATAGGTGGTTTGCGGGTAGATCTTCGCCTGCGCCAACAGCCGCTGCTCGGCGGCGTGCTTGCTGGCGGCATAGTGGTTGGCGAAGCGCCGGGCGCGATAACCCTCATCAAGATCGTAATGCGGCTGAAAATCGAAGTAGATTGCCGGCGTGGAGATATGCACGAAGCGCCGCACGCCGCAGCGCCCGGCCGCCTCCGCCAGCTTGTCCGTCGCTGCGGCGTTGATGCGGTGAAATTCCGCTTTGCTGCCCCAGGGCGAAGACTTGGCCGCACAGTGCCACACCCACTCGCAGTCGGTCACCAGCTCCCGGCACTGCTGCGGCGTGGCCTGCGCCAGATCGAGCGAGTAAAATTCGGCGCCCAGCTGGCGCAACGCTTCGCCGGCCCGCTCATCGCGGCCGGTGGCGCGTACCTGATGCCCGGCCTCCAGCAACCATTCCGCCGCGTTGCGCCCCAGCCCGCTGGTCGCCCCGGTCACCAGCACCCTCATGGCAGCAACACCATGCCGGCCAGCGCCAGCCCGGCGGCGGTGCCGATCAGCATCACCGGCTGGCCGGGATTGAAACGCCCAGAGGTCGCAGCGGCATGCAGCGCGGTCGGGATAGACGCCGCTACCTGGTTGCCGTGATGGCGGTAGATGTCTACCAGCGCCTCACTGGAGACGTGCAGCCGTTTGCGCATATGTTCGAGCGACAAATGGCTGGCCTGGTGTGGCACCACGGTGGCGATCTGCGCCAGGGTCAAGCCGCTGGCGCTCAGCAGCCGGTCGAGGTAGTCCTCAATCAGCGCCGACGCCTGACGGAACAGCGGCTTGCCCTGCATATGAAACAGGAAGTCTTGCTCGCACATGCCGGCGCGCGGGTTGCGGCGCGTGCCGCCGGCGCGGATCTCGCACAGTTCGCTGCCGGCGGGATAGGTTTCCACCAGGCTGGCGAGGATGCCGCCTGTGCCGTCACCGCGCTCCACGATGGCGCAGGCGGCGCCGTCGCCAAAGATCAGCGACGACTCTTCGTGCTGCCAGTCGATGCCGCGCGAAGCGAGATCCGCCGAGACGATGGCGATACGCCGATACGTCCCGGCGTTCAACAGCCCCGCCGCCACCTGCAGCGCAGAGATAAAGCTGACGCAGCTGCTGTTGATGTCGAAGCCCGGCGTACCCGGTGCCAGCCCGGCAACCTTGAGAATATGCGCGGCGGTGCACGGCAGCGCCTGCACCGCTATCGCCGAGGCGGAGATCAAAAGGTCAATGGAGGCTGCCGGAATGGCGCTGCGGGCCAGCGCGTCTTGCAGCGCGGCGGCGGCGAGATCGGCCTGGCTAGCGTCGTCGGCGGCGTGATAGCGGTAAACGATGCCCGAGCGTTTTTCAACGTAGCCGGCCGGTTTCCCCAGGCGGGCATCGAGCGTAGAGGAGGCCACGCGGTTGGGCGGCAACGCGGCCCCGGTGGCAATGATTTTCAGAGGCAACAGCTCGGGTGAGCGACATTGTGTGGTCATTATTGTTATTGATTAACCTGACTATCCATAAAGCGATTCTCCCGCACGGCGCAAAGGCTATGCGGATCATCCCCGGTTTTTATGTCCCAAAAGGCCTTTCATCAAGGCGGTATCTCTTGTTATCAGCTGGCGCGGGCCGACGTCCGTCGGCGGAAGCATAAGCGTAACATTACTGAGATATTCAGTTTACGGCAAGGCGGCGAGAATGGGCAGACGGCGGGAGAATTATCGGAATAGCGCCGCCGCTGGCGATCGGCGGCGGCGGGGTCAGGCTCAGCGGCGGTTGCGCACCAGCTGGTAACGGCGGGTCAGATACTCTACCGGCGCACTCCAGATATGCACCAGGCGGCAGAACGGGAACAGCACGAACAGCGTCATGCCCAGCACCATGTGCAGTTTGAAGATAATCGCCACGCCTTCCAGGTGCGCAGAGGCGCCGGCGTGGAAGGTCACCACCGCCTGCGCCCAGGCCACCAGCTTCATCATTTCGCTGCCGTCCATATGCTGGGCGGAGAACGGAATGGTCAGCAGGCCGAGGCACACCTGCACCACCAGCAACGTCAGGATCATGATGTCGGCGAAGCTGCTGGTGGCGCGCACCCGCGGGTTGGTCAACCGGCGCTTCAGCAACAGCGCGCCGCCGATCAGCGTCATCAGGCCGCAGGCGCCGCCAGCGATCATCGCCAGCTTCTGCTTCACGTCGATCGGCAGGAAGGCCTCATACATCCAGTGCGGCGTCAGCATGCCGAGGAAGTGGCCCGCGAAGATGCCGATAATGCCGATGTGAAACAGGTTGGACGCCAGCCGCATGCCCTTTTTATCCAGCATCTGGCTGGAGCCGGCGCGCCAGCTGTACTGCCCGTAGTCGTAACGCAACCAGCTGCCGATCAGGAATACCGCGCCGGCCAGATAAGGGTAGATATCGAAGAAGAACTGATTCAAAAATTGCATGATTAGCGTCCTTTGGTTCCGGTTAACGCATCCGTCAGGTCCAGATACTGTGGTGCCACCGCGCCGGCGAAGCGCCGCTGGTGCGCCGTCTGCTGGGCGGAGGCGCAACCCTGTTCGCCGAGAAACTTGACCTGCTCCTCTTCCCACACCGCATCCAGCGCCTGCGGCGTATCGTCACGTGCCTCTTGCGCCACCTGGGGCTCCAGCGTCTGGGCCTGCACCTCGCTGCCGGACAGCGCCAGCAGCAGATCGAACAGCACCGCATACGGGCTTTCACGCTGTTGCAGGCGCGCGCCCAGCAGCGCCAGGATCGGCGCGATGTCCTGCAGCCCTTCACGCGCCTGCGCCGCACTGCGGCTGGCCAGATACTCCAGATACAGCGGCAGGAAATCCGGCAGCTCGCGGCTGTCGATCTCCAGCCCGGCGGCGCGGTACTGCGTCATCAGGTCAACCATCGCCTGACCGCGATCGCGCGACTCGCCGTGCACGTGCTCAAACAGCAGCAGCGAGGTGGCGCGGCCGCGATCGAACAGCTCGCAATAGTCGGCCTGCACGTCCAGCAGCGGGCGGGCGCACAGGCGGCGGATAAACAGAATCAGCTGCGCACTGTGGTGCAGATCCAGCTCGCTGGCCGGCTCCAGCGCTTCGATGAGCGCCTGCTGATGGTCAAACAGGACCTGCTCCGGGTAATCCAGCAGGCGGGCGATCACTTTCAGGCTGATCATGAGGCATCCTCCGGCCGCGCGGTTTTCGCGGTCACGTCGATGGCGTCGATACGGCGGCTGTTGAACAGGTTGAACTTGCCGTCGCTGCCGTGGCAGCCGTCGCCGAAGCTGAAACCGCAGCCTTTGCTTTCCGGGAAGGCTTCGCGCGCCAGCTCGCGGTGGCTCGACGGCACCACGAAGCGATCTTCATAGTTGGCGATCGCCAGGTAGCGGTACATCTCCTGCGCCTGCGCTTCGCTCAACCCAACCTGCTCCAGCGCACTGGTGTCCACCACGCCGTCGACGGTTTCCGCCCGCTTGTAGTGGCGCATCGCCAGCATGCGCTTCAGCGCCAGCAGCACCGGTTCGGTATCGCCGGCGGTCAGCAGGTTCGCCAGATACTGTACCGGAATGCGCAGGCTCTCGACGTCCGGCAACACGCCGCTGTGCGCCAGCTCGCCGGCGTCGGCGGCGGACTGAATCGGCGACAACGGCGGCACGTACCACACCATCGGCAGCGTGCGGTATTCCGGGTGCAGCGGCAGCGCCAGCTTCCAGTCCATCGCCATTTTGTACACCGGCGACTGCTGGGCGGCTTCAATGACGCCCTGCGGCACGCCGTCCGCCAGCGCCTGAGCAATCACCTTTGGATCATGCGGATCGAGGAAGATATCGAGCTGGCTCTGGTACAGATCCTTGTCGTTCTCCACTGCCGCCGCCTGCTCGATGCGGTCGGCATCGTACAGCAGCACGCCGAGGTAGCGAATGCGGCCGACGCAGGTCTCCGAACACACCGTCGGCTGCCCGGCTTCGATGCGCGGGTAGCAGAAGATGCACTTCTCGGACTTGCCGCTCTTCCAGTTGAAGTAGATTTTCTTGTACGGACAGCCGGTCAGGCACATGCGCCAGCCGCGGCACTTGTCCTGGTCGATCAGCACAATGCCGTCTTCGCCGCGCTTGTAGATCGCCCCGCTCGGGCAGGTAGCGACGCAGGCCGGGTTGAGGCAATGTTCGCACAGGCGCGGCAGGTACATCATGAAGGTGTTTTCGAACTGGCCGTACATCGCCTTCTGCAGGTTGTCGAAATTCTTGTCCTGCGAGCGTTTTTCGAACTCCCCGCCGAGGATCTCCTCCCAGTTAGGGCCGCTTTCGATCTTGTTCATGCGCTGGCCGGTGATCAGCGAGCGCGGGCGAGCCACCGGCTGGTGCTTGCCCTGTTTGGCGGTATGCAGATGCTGGTAGTCGTAATCGAACGGCTCGTAGTAGTCGTCCAGCGCCGGCACGTCCGGGTTGGCGAAGATTTTCGCCAGCACGCCGACGCGGTTGCCCATGCGCGGTTCCAGCTTGCCGTTGATTTTACGTATCCAGCCGCCCTTCCATTTTTCCTGATCTTCCCAGGCGTGCGGATACCCGACGCCGGGCTTGCTTTCCACGTTATTGAACCAGGCGTATTCCATACCTTCACGGCTGGTCCAGACGTTTTTGCAGGTGACCGAACAGGTGTGGCAACCGATGCACTTGTCCAGATTCAGCACCATGCCGACTTGCGAACGAATTTTCATTTGCTGTTCTCCTGCTGACTGCCCTGCGCGTAGTCGTTGCCTTCGTCGTCCAACCAATCAATGCGGTTCATCTTGCGCACCACCACGAATTCGTCACGGTTGGAGCCGACGGTGCCGTAGTAGTTGAAGCCGTAGGCCAGCTGCGCATAGCCGCCGATCATGTGGGTCGGCTTCGGACAGGCGCGGGTCACCGAGTTGTGGATGCCGCCGCGTTGGCTGGTGATCTCCGAGCCCGGCAGGTTCACGATGCGCTCCTGCGCGTGGTACATCATGGTCATGCCGGCCGGGATACGCTGGCTGACCACCGCGCGCGCCGTCAGCGCACCGTTGGCGTTGAAGGCCTCGATCCAGTCGTTGTCCGCGATGCCCAGATCTTTGGCGTCGTCTTCGCTCAGCCAGACGATCGGGCCGCCGCGCGACAGCGTCAGCATCAACAGGTTGTCGCTGTAGGTGGAGTGAATGCCCCACTTCTGGTGCGGCGTCAGGAAGTTCAGCGCCTTCTCCTTGTTGCCGTTCGGCTTGCTGTTGAGCAGCGGCTGGGCGGCACGGGTGTCGATCGGCGGCCGGTATACCAGCAGGCTTTCACCGAAGGCGCGCATCCACTCGTGGTCCTGATACAGCTGTTGACGGCCGCTGATAGTGCGCCACGGGATCAGCTCATGCACGTTGGTGTAACAGGCGTTGTAGGAAACGTGTTCGTCTTCCAGACCGGACCAGGTCGGGCTGGAGATGATTTTGCGCGGCTGCGCCTGAATGTCGCGGAAGCGAATTTTCTCGTCTTCCTTGTTCAACGCCAGATGCCGGTGATCGCGGCCGGTGACGTTGCTCAGGGCCTCCCAGGCTTTTACCGCCACCTGGCCGTTGGTTTCCGGCGCCAGCGACAGGATCACTTCCGCCGCGTCTATTGCACTCTCAATCTTCGGCCGCCCCGCCGCCGGGCCGTCGGCCTTGACGTAGTTAAGCTGCTTGAGGAAGTCGACCTCGGTTTGGGTGTTCCAGCTGATGCCCTTGCCGCCGTTGCCCAGTTTGTCCAGCAGCGGCCCCAGCGAGGTGAAGCGCTCGTAGGTGGCCGGGTAATCGCGTTCCACCGCGATGATGTGCGGCGCGGTTTTGCCCGGGATCAGATCGCACTCGCCTTTCTTCCAGTCCTGCACGCCGTAAGGCTGCGCCAGTTCGGCGGCGGAATCGTGCTGGATAGGCAGGGTCACCACGTCGGTTTCCTGACCCAGATGGCCGACGCACACCTCGGAGAAGGCCTTGGCGATGCCCTTGTAGATCTCCCAGTCGCTCTTCGAATCCCAGGCCGGATCGACCGCCGCCGACAGCGGATGGATGAACGGGTGCATGTCGGAGGTGTTCATGTCGTCTTTTTCGTACCAGGTGGCGGTCGGCAGCACCACGTCGGAGTACAGGCAGGTGCTCGACATGCGGAAATCGAGCGTCACCACCAGATCCAGCTTGCCTTCGCCGCCCTGCTCGCGCCATTCCACTTCCTGCGGCTTCACGCCGCCCTGCTGGCCGAGATCTTTCCCCTGAATGCCGTTTTCGGTGCCCAACAGGTATTTGAGCATGTACTCATGGCCCTTGCCGGAGGAGCCCAGCAGGTTGGAGCGCCAGACAAACAGGTTGCGCGGGAAATTCTGCGGATTGTCCGGCTGCTCGGCGGCGAAGCCCAGCGTGCCGTTTTTCAGGCTATCGACGGTGAACTCGACCGGCAACTGACCGGCCGCACGGGCCTGCTCCGCCAGGCGCAGCGGGTTGGTGCCCAGCTGCGGCGCCGACGGCAGCCAGCCCATGCGCTCGGCGCGCACGTTGAAGTCGATCAGGCTGCCGCCGAAGCGCGACTTGTCCGCCAGCGGCGACAGCAGCTCGTCGGTGCCGACGGTTTCATAGCGCCATTGGCTGGAATGGTTGTAGAAGAACGAGGTGCTGTTCATGTGGCGCGGCGGGCGCTGCCAGTCGAGGCCGAACGCCAGCGGCAGCCAGCCGGTTTGCGGCCGCAGTTTTTCCTGGCCGACGTAGTGCGCCCAGCCGCCGCCGCTCTGGCCGACGCAACCGCAGAAGATCAGCATATTGATCAGGCCGCGGTAGGTCATGTCCATGTGGTACCAGTGGTTGACGCCGGCGCCGACGATGATCATCGAACGTCCGTGGGTCTTCTCGGCGTTTTCCGCGAACTCGCGGGCAATGCGAATGATATTGTGACGCGACACGCCGGTGATCTGCTCGGCCCAGGCCGGGCTGTAGGCCTTGACCTCGTCATAGTCGGCGGCGCAGTTGGCGTCGCCCAGCCCGCGATCCAGACCGTAATTGGCCAGCGTCAGGTCATACACGCTGGTCACCAGCGCTTCGCTGCCGTCCGCCAGCTGCAGGCGTTTCACCGGCAGCTTGTGCAGCAGGATCTCGTCCAGCGCCACGCTGTTGAAATGCTCGCTGTCCGCGCCACCGAAGTACGGGAAGCCCACCTCGGCCACGTCGTCATGCATGCCCAACAGGCTGAGCTGCAGCTCGACTTCCTGTTGCGACTTGCCCTCGCGCTGTTCCAGGTTCCACTTGCCCTTCTCCCCCCAGCGGAAGCCGATGGAGCCCTGCGGCGCCACCAGATCGCCGCTGCGGCTGTCGATAGCGACGGTTTTCCACTCGGGGTTGTTTTCCTGGCCCAGCCCGTCCACCAGATCGGCGGCGCGCAGCAGGCGGCCGGCGGCGTAATGGCCGCCTTCACGCGCTTCCAGCAGCACCAGCATCGGCATATCGGTATAGCGGCGCACGTAGTCGCGGAAGTAGCCGACTTCGCGATCGAGATGGAACTCTTTCAGCATCACGTGGCCCATCGCCAGCGCCATCGCGCTGTCGGTGCCCTGCTTCGGATTCAGCCAGTGGTCGCACAGCTTGGCGACTTCGGCGTAGTCCGGCGTCACCGCCACGGTTTTGGTGCCCTTGTAACGCACTTCGGTAAAGAAGTGGGCGTCCGGGGTGCGCGTCTGCGGCACGTTGGAGCCCCAGGCGATAATGTAGGAGGAGTTGTACCAGTCGGCGGATTCCGGCACGTCGGTCTGCTCGCCCCAGGTCATCGGCGAGGCCGGCGGCAGATCGCAATACCAGTCGTAGAAGCTCAGGCAGGCGCCGCCGATCAGCGACAGGTAGCGGGCGCCGGCGGCGTAGGACACCATCGACATCGCCGGGATCGGCGAGAAGCCGATGATACGGTCCGGGCCGAAGGTTTTGGCGGTATAGACGTTGGCGGCGGCGATCAGTTCATTGACCTCCTGCCAGCTGGAACGGACGAAGCCGCCGCGGCCGCGCGCCACCTTGTAGCTTTTGGCTTTTTCCGCATCGCCGACGATAGAGCCCCAGGCCGCGACCGGATCGCTGTGCTGCGCTTTCGCCTCGCGCCACAGCTTGAGCAGACGCTTGCGCATCAGCGGGTATTTCAGCCGGTTGGCGCTGTACAGGTACCAGGAGTAGCTGGCGCCGCGCGGGCAGCCGCGCGGTTCATGGTTGGGCAGATCGGGCCGGGTGCGCGGGTAGTCGGTTTGCTGGGTTTCCCAGGTCACCAGGCCATTCTTCACGTAGATCTTCCAACTGCAGGAACCGGTACAGTTCACGCCGTGGGTAGAACGCACCACTTTGTCGTGCTGCCAACGGCTGCGGTAGCCGTCTTCCCAGTCGCGGTTGGTGTTCAAGGTCTGGCCGTGATCGCCAGAAAAAGGCTCCGCCAACTGCTTGAAATAGCGGAAACGGTCTAAAAATTTGCTCATCCGGAATGCTCCTGAAGGCTCTTGTCGTTATAAGAAGACATGCTCAATCTGCCGCCAGCCTACTGACGGCCAACCGGCGGCAAATTGATTGCGATCAAGAGAAAGCGGGAGGCGACGCGCGTATCGGGTGAGAAATACCACCAAAGTATAGGTGCGGGATATGATGTTAATCGATTGAATTTAAATGAATAAAAGAGGCTGTCATGACAAAGGCTGGCGGAAGGGAGGCAAGGCGGGGTATTTGGGGGTAGGACGCGGGAGAGAACTCCCGCGTGACGTTCACTCGACGCATTCAGCGCTGGAGCCACAGCGTCGCGGTGCCCACGGCGGGCAACGCCAGCGCGATCTCCGCCCCCCCTTCCTGCTGCCGCCAGCCCGCCGGAAGGCGCAACCGGGTGCTTCCCTCTCGATAGTAAGGATTGGCTACCAGCAGCAAGGCGCGATCGCCCAGAATAAACATCCGCGCCGGCATTTGCGGATCGCTTCCCGCCAGCGGCGTCGATTTTCCCGTCAGCAGATAAGGGGTGAAAGCGGCGATTTGCTGCGACACGGCAGCCACACCGCGCCAGGTGGCGTCAAACTCCCGTTGGTCGAAGCGGCCGGTTTTGCGCTTGTAAAACAGATCGGTATAGGAATAAAACAACAGCCCCTTGGCGCCGCCGATCAACGCCTGCCAGGCCTGGTTGCGGATTTCCGCCTCTGACGGCGGATGCGGCTTACGGCGGGCGTCATAAGCGGCGTGATCCATGATTTGCATCACCACCCAGGCCCCACGCGCCTGGCGGGCGGCCTGCACCGTGAGTTCGGTATAACGCGTGGTGCGCGTCAGATCGCGATCGTTCCCCACCGGGTAAGGGTCGGTAGCCAAAATGTCGCTGCTGTTGAAGTGAGCGTCCAACTCCCCGGTTTTGTTCAACACCTGGAAGGTGGGATGATCGCCGTCAAGCTGCTTTATTTGCAGGTTTTTTTCCTCGATCTTATCGAGATATTCCGGCCCCAGCTCATCGTTGATGTACCAGGCGAGCAGGTTGGGCTGAGAGCGCAAGCGCTGCACGTACCAGGCCGTCAGCGCCGCGTAATCGCCACCGCGCGCGGGCGGCGCGAAGCGGCTGCCGCGGTACTGATCTTTGACGGAGTAAATCACCAGCAGCCCGCGCTGGCGTGCGTTGCGGAAAAAGGCGTAAGGATCTTTCTTCTCCCCATAATCATAATTCAGCACCGTGTTGAATCCCGCCGATGCGATGCGCGCCAAATGCTCATCGGTAGCCACGTTGGCGTAAATACCCAACGGGAAAAGCCGTTGACCATCGCGCACGGTAAAGCCTTCGCTGTCGATCGCCACTTTGGCCGCAGGCTGCCCGACGCGAAAAGACAGCTCGCTGCCCTGTGCCGGTTGGGATTGCTGCCCGGTGACCTGCTGACGCAGGCGATATTCCCCCTGGGCCAGGCCGGTCGGCAGTGGGTATTCGATCCGGCGCTGCCCTTCAACCTGATAACGGTCGCGGCTACGGTGAACAACCTGCCCCTCGGCATTGAGCAATTCGCTGTCGACTTGCAAACGCTGCGGCTGCGGAGTGACCAACAGCGTGTCGACCTTCCCCTGCGCCGACGCGCCGAGCTGATACAACGCCGGCGTAGACGCTCGAGCACACGCATAGGCGTCGTCAAACCAGGCGGTACCGGTGCTCCCCTTGCGCAGATAGACGCCAAAAGTGACTCGCGCCGCCTGCGGCGGCACGGTATAGCTGGCGCTCACCTGCCGCCAGCCGCTGTCGCCGGTCACCCCTGCCGGATAGCTGCCTTCCAGAAAGCGCCCCTGCGCATCGAAGCTCTGCAGATAAACCCCGGCGCCGCCGTCGCGGCTTTGCCCGCGTACGCCATGGGTCTTGAGCCAGACGCCGAAATCGATCGTCTGCCCGGGCGCAACCCGCAGCATCTGACTGAAGGTGCGGTACTGCGCGGCATCTGCATTGTCATAACGCAGACTGCCACGGCCGCTGTGCGCATCGCCGTCGGCCTGTGCGCCCTGCGCACGCCAGCCGCTAAGCCCCTGCTCAAAGCCGGGGTTGGCCAACAGATTGGGTTGGCAGCTTTGCGCCAGAGCCGAAGCGCTCCACCAGGCGCAACAGCCCAGAGCCGCCATCTGATACATCCCCTTCATGGTCATTTCCTTTTCACCACGGCGTTGAACAGATAAGTGGCGAACAGATAGCAGGATTTCTGGTAAGACAGCCCCAAATGCTGACGGTAAATCCGCCATTGCCAGTCCGCGGCGCGGATTTTGTTGCCCGACAGCGAATGGGTAGACAATCGGTAACAGGCCAGCGGTTCGGGAATGCAGTAGGCCAGGCCGTTACGCGCCTTCTGCAGCACCGCCAGCCACATCAAATAGTCCTCATGACCCACTTTTTGCTGATACACCTTACCGATGCGCTTCTGGTTGTAGATGCCGGTGAGATTGCCGATCCAGTTGCTTTTCAACATGTCCTGATAGCCAATAAGCTCATCCGCACCCCGGGTGTTTTTGATCAACTTCAGGTCGTCTTCGAAGGTGTAATAATGGGAACACACCACGTCGTAGCGGCGGGTTTGCAAAATGCTCGCCTGGCGCGACAGCTTGTTGGGGAGCCATACGTCATCGCTGTCGCAGAAGGCGATATAGTCGCCCTTCGCCGCCTCAATGCCGATGTTGCGCGTTTCCGCCACGCCCTGGTTATGCTCATTGCGTATGTAGGTGAGGCGATCGTGGATAAACGGCCGCACCACCTCGGCAGTATCGTCGGTGGACGCATCATCGATCACATACAGGTGATAATCGGTAAATCGCTGATTCAGCACGCCTAGAATCGACTCTTTAATAGAGTGCGCCGCATTGTAGGCCGGCATTATCACGGATATCTTTTCCATTCTGTCCTCACTCGGTGAGCTGTTGCCACTCGGGATAAATACGTTCGGGAGAAAAACGACGGGACTTCTCTAACGCGGCGAGAGAAAAGTGCTCGCGCAAACCCGGATCGAGCATCAGTTTGATCACCCCTTCGCTGAAGGCGGCGGCGTCGTCATCGGGCACCAGATAGCCGTTGACGCCATCGTCTATCAACTCGGCCGGGCCGGTCTTGCAGTCGTAGGCCACCAGCGGCAGGCCGAAACTCATGGCTTCGATCAGCACCATCGGCAACCCCTCATAGCGAGAAGTCATCAGATACAGGCTGGCTTGGCGATAATAGGCCGCCACGTCGGCGGTGGCCGGCAGCAGGCTCACCTGCCGCTCCAACCCGGCCTCTTCAATCTGCCGCCGCAATGCGTCGCGCTCCGGACCGTCGCCGATAATCAGCAGCCGCCAATCCGGCGCCTGCGCCGCCACTCCTCGCCACAACGCGATCAGACGATCGAAGCCTTTCTGATTGCTCAATCGCCCCACCGCCAGCGCCACCTTTTTCTGCAGCGTCGGTGTCGGCGCCTGCGTGCCGAACGGTGAAACGTTCTCGATCACCCGACATTTCCCGGCCCCCACCCAGCGAGCGATGGCGTCGCTATCTTGCCGCGTCAGGAAAATCACGCGGTCACACAGCCGGTAAACCAGCAACTTCAACCACTTAAATACGCGCGGATACTGGTGAAAGCTGACGTGTTCACTCAGCAGCAGCCGGCTGCGAGCACAGAACAAACGCAGAAAAGGCGTCATTACCACCGACAGTTTTCCCATGGAAACGGTAATGATCACGTCCGCGCGTTCACGCCGCAGGGCCATCGCCAGCCGCCATGGCCAGAACAGCGAATCGCCGCCGCCGCAGCGCAGCCGGACGTCGTTCGCCAGCGGAAAGAAGCTCCGCTCGCCAAACAGCGAAAACAGCGCCACCTCGTAGCCTGGCAGACGCGCCAGCGCATTGGCCAAACCGCTGGCGACCCGTTCAGTTCCGCCCTTGCCCGCTATATTTTCGATAACGATGATTACCTTGCGTGGTTGCATATCATCTCCTGAATCCCTGGCGTACATTGCGCAGCAGCCGGCCGCCAACCGAGAACAACCCCAACCGCGCCAGACAATCGCCATACCATTTGATCATCTTGAACTTGCCGCTCAGGCTGCGCCGCACGATGCGCGACGAGTAATAATTGAACGCCTGGGCGTTCTCCGAATACAGCGAGGCCAGCAGGTGCTTGCAGGCGAATCCGCTGATATGGCGATCGCTGGGGCTGAGGAAGGTATTGATAAAGCGATCGCTGGCCTCCAGATTAAGCTTCGCCGTCATACGCCCGTAGCGCCCTACGTCGAGAAACACCCCTCCGCCGGCGTCGTGCGCCACATGCGCGCCCAAATTGGTGGCATTGACCAAAAAACCCCAATCCTGATGCTTATTAAGGAACTCGGGAAATAAAAAGCGGCGATCGCTTTTTTTACGTATGCTGATGGTGGATGAACGAATATCGCCCATTTCCAGAAAAAGAAAATCTTCGCCGGAAGAACCGGATTTGTAGTGGAAGTTGAAGTCACGTACCGAATCGCCGCTCACCTCCGCATAGTTACCGAAGATAATATCAATATGGCGATCTTCATGTTTATTCATGCGGCGGATAATATAGTTGGTTGTGAAGTAATCATCAGAGTCGAGAAAAAACACGATCTCCGATTGCGCCAACTTGATGCCTAAGTTACGCGATACCGCCGCATTGCTCTTCTTTTTTTTCTCGTGCAGCATCACATTGCTATTGGTTGCTGCTATCTGGCGAATATATTTGATATCATCCTCGTCAGAGCAATCATCAACCAAAATCACCTGATAGTCGAACCCCTGGCAAGCGTTGAAAACCCGCTTCAGAGTTTTAGGCAGATAGCGTGCACTATTGTAAATAGGGATCACGATCGAGAAATCCATTTCTTAACCCTCTGATTTAGAATTTATCATTTCTTTTCCACGGCAAAGCAACAATAACGACACGTTAAATACCGGGACCAAAAAATAGGTTTCCGTCAACGTTGTTAACAGGAAAACCACCACCACCCAGCGCATGAACCGACTCAGCTTGCGCATGTTACCCAACAGATGAAAATAACAGAAAAGCATGACGACAGAGGCGAGGCCACCGGCCGAATAAAACATGGCAATGAAGAAGAAATCGACGGGTTTATAAGGTTCTATATTCATGCCGAACAGCGGATTGGGTAGCCCCACCGCCTGAAACATCTGCCAGGAGAACCAGACTCGCCCGGTCAACGCCTGGTTCAAGAGGACGTCCAATGCCGGATTGCTGCCCCAGAGCATAACGCTGGCGAATTGAAAGCCGACAATAACCAACGTCAGCACGATGCAGACTTTTCTATTGGGGGCGACACGCAGCAGCGGCGCCAGCCAAAACAGCAATAACATCAACAACGCCAGCATAAAACAGGTGCGAGAATAGGAATACATCAGCACCGGGAGAATTAACGCCGACACCGCCAACGACGCGATATTTTTCATTCCACGCATTAGTTTCGCATGGTCGATCAGGCACAGCAGCGTGGCGAACAAGGCAAAAGAATAATACGCCAGGGTATTCGGGTTATCGAAACCCAGCGTTAATCTGTTGCCGTAACGTTCATCAAGATAAACAAACCCATTGGTGTAAAAGCTATAGGGAATGACCATCAGCAACCCTGCCACCACAAAGGCGATGGCAAACATTTCAGCGCCACGTCCCATGTCTATGCGGCGAAATAAAATGATCACCGCCGTGCTGAATACCGCGCCAAACAGATAATCCCCATGCCCGGTGGCAATATTAACCAGAAACAACAGAGCCAAAAAACCCGCAACCGCTTTTTCCGCCAGCGTAGCGATAAAAAATGCATAACCGACATAGAGCAACATCAGGCCATTAAGCCCCATCACGGTTTTATTAATCAGCTCGCTGTTGAACGATCCCGAGGTCAGGGAGGTTTTCACGAAAAACATCAGCAGAAAGGTCAATACGATGGATTGATTGACTAAATCCCGCGACTGATTATAACCGGCGTTGGCATGCATTTGAAAATTGGAGGCGACTCTTTGCATAAGTGTTTACTCAGTAAAATAACTGCCCCATTCCTGCTCAATGTTTTTCGGCATCAGCTTGCTTAACCCCGCGCCAGGCGTAAACGTCAACTCACCGAAATACACCTTCTCGCCGACCTGGTAGAAATCCACGCGGACATAAGAGAACTGCTGCGCTGTCTGGCGAGCCAAACGCGTCATTTCGTCCAGCCGCGTAGGGCGTGGCATCGGTTCGTCGGCATTCGGCAAGCTGATACGGATTTCGGTGCGGTTCCAGTCGATATCGAAAATATCGCGCCGATGAGTGCCGAAACGCTGATAGTCCACCTGGATGAACATGCGAATTTCATGATTGTCGTTAAAACAATGAAACTTGATATCGTTCGGCACCTGCTCGCCATCCAGCAACAGGCGCTCCACCATGATGCAGGGTTCGATATCCAGATAATGCTTTTCGCGACTCTGCTCGTAAAAGTTGCTGCGCATCCACGCGTTGCTGAGATCGTACAACTCCGCGTAGCTCACCTGCTGCTTGTCGAACACCAACCGGTTATAACCGCTGCCGTGGTTGGCCTTCAGCACGAAGGCGTTGGGCAATTGCCTGAACATGTCGTAGCTGAGCTCAGTGCCATGCGCATACAGCTCCACCAGATACTCCTCGCCCCACAGACCGGCGATAAATTCACGTACCTTGAACTTGTCCGACAAGGTGGTGTAGATGCTGCGCGGATAAATTTTGCGACGCATGATCTTTTCGCTGAAGCCGGTCGGTTTTGACAGGTGCGGCAGCTTCTTGAAATAGAGCGCGTATTTAACCTGATGGTGCCAGGCATCGGGCAGGCGTTTGGAAATGTTTTTAACCAGGATGTTTAACATGTTCTCTCCTTAATTTGCTGACAAGACGCGGCAAGCAGTAAAAACAGGTCAGCTGCAGTCGGGTAATTTTTCCGCCACGGAATAAACTGTTCAGCACGAAGAACGAAATGAATTCCGCCAGCAGCGTAGACACCGCCGCACCGATCAGGCCGTAGCGCGGGATCAGCAGCAGATTCATCACCACGTTCGCCACGGCCACCAACGGCATCTTGATGGCGATAAAGCGATAGCCGGCGAACAGCACGATGCTACGGTACGAAACCGTCCCCATGACCGAGAACAGCGAGGTCAGCGTACAAATGGCCAGGATGCTGGCGGCCGGTTGGAAAGCGGCACCGTACAGCAGCGCAATGGCCGGGTGGGCGAACCACCACAGGCCCAGCAACACCGGCAACGACAGGCCCAAGACCACCAGATAAAGCACCCGGATACGGTATTCCTGCTCCAACGGATCGCGACAGCTGGCAATGCCCGGCATCAACGAGGAGATCAGCGCCATCGGCACGAACACCCAGCCTTGGCTGAGGGTGGTGGCGGCACTGAACCAGCCTACCGCCTGCTCGCCGACCAGATTGCCCAGCATGATTTGATCGATGCGGGTATAGATCACTATCGACAGGCTGGAGATGGCCAGCGGCAGGCCCACCTTGAGCAAATAACGGCCATAGCGCCCGGCCTGGCGCGGCGTAACCCGCGGCGCGGCCGCAGCTTCGCCACGGAATAACCAGAGGCGCGCCAGGTAAGGGACGGCGCTGCTGAGGATGTAGGGCACCGCGAACCACACCAGCGGCAGCGCGGCGCTCACCAGCGCCAGCCGCAGCCCGATCGACAGCAGCAGCGCCAGGTTGTTGATCAGCGTATTGCGTTTCGACTGCAGGCGGGCATCGTAATAAATCTTGTACACGTCCTGAATCGAGAAATAGGCGCTGACAAGCAGCAACAGCGTCATCAGTTGGCTGGCGGGCGATTGGCTGAAATAGCTCCATGTCAGTATCGGCAGCGTCACCGCCAGGAACAGCCAACGGCGCAGGCGTATTGACGCCAGCATCAGGCGAATGCCGCTTGGTTGTCGGCGGGCGACGCGGTTGAAAATGATGCTGTCGGCGCCCAACTGTACCAGTGGCACCACGATAGCAATCGTCGCCAACAGATAGTTGAGCGCGCCAAACTGCGCGGGCCCCAGATAGCGCGCAACGTAAATGGAGACGAAGATGCCGGACAGGCTGAGCGAAACGCGTTCGAGCATCAGCCACAGGGCATTGGTGATAATGGCCTTCACCCGCTTATTCCCCTGCCTGCGGGCTATCTTCCCGATGGCTTGGGTAGGCGAAGTTGTAGTAGCTCATGTCGGTTGACGCCTTCTTCACCATGCCGTTGAGGATCACGCCCTTGATCCCCACCCCATTCTGTTCGAAACGGCGCATGCTGGTTTCGATCTGCTTGACGGTGTTGACCTCAAAACGCACCACCAACAGCGAGGTGCCGGCGTGATTGCCGACGATCGCCGCATCCGTCACCGCCAGAATCGGCGGCGTATCGATCATCACCAGATCGTAGTTTTGCCCGGCCCAGCGCAGAAAATCGGCGAAACGGCGATGCATCAACAGTTCGGACGGGTTCGGCGGCACCTGGCCGCGCGGCACGAAGTCCAGATTGGCGATGGCGGTTTTCCGCACCGCCTGTTCCGCCATCACGTTGCCCACCAGCAGATCGGACAGGCCCTGATGCCCGTCATCCGCCAGCCAGCGGTGCAGGAAGCCTTTGCGCATATCGGCGTCGATCAACAGCACCCGCTGCCCGGCCTGCGCCACCACCACCGCCAGGTTGGTACTGGTAAAGCTCTTGCCGCTTTCCGGGCTGGCACCGGAGACCATCAGAATGTTGTTCTTGGCCTCCATCATGGCGAAATGCAGGCTGGTGCGCAGGCTGCGGATCGCTTCCACCGACAGATCCGTCGGTTCGGCCACCGCCAGGATCGGCAAGCGCCGGCCGCCGGATTTAGGCAGCAAATGACGCTGTTCGCGGTTGCGCTTCACCTGCCACGGCGACAGCGGCACGGTGGCGTAGACGTTGATGCCCCGTCTCTCCAGGGTATCGATGTCATTGATGCCGCGATGGAAAGCCGCGCGCAACAGCACGACCGAGGCGGCGCCCGCCGCGCCCAGCAGCAGCGCCAACAGCACGATCAACGCCTTTTGCGGCTTGATCGGCCGGATAGCGGTTTCCGCCTCGTCGATGATGCGAACGTTGCCCACCGTGCCGGCCTTGCTGATGCTCAGCTCCTGCTGCTTGTTCATCAGCTGCATGTAAACCTGCTGATCCACCTGCACGTCGCGGGTGAGGCGCAGGATCTCCTGCTGCATTTTCGGCAGCGTCTGCACCTGTTTACCCAGCCGCGCCTTTTCCGCCTCCAGCGTGGCGCGCTTTTCCAGCAGCGCCCGGTAAGCCGGGTGCACACGGGTATAGAGCTTGGAGATCTCCGCTTCCTTGAAGGTCAGCTCGTTGAGCTGGGCCTCGAGCTGCACCTGAGTATCCAGCACCGATTTGGCTTCCAGCGACAGATCCACCGAGTCGTTTTGCTGGCGGAATTGATTGAGCTGAGTTTCGGCGTTGTTCAATGAGGTTTGCGTTTGCGGCAGCTGCTCTTGCAGGAACGCCAGCATACGCTGCGTCTCTTCCGTTTTGCGATCCACGTTCTGCTGCAGATAGTTGTCGGTGATGTTCTTCAGCATCGCCTCGGCATTCTGCGGATCTTCGCTCGGCAGCGTAAAGGTCATGATGCCGCTGTCCTTGCCACCCGGCACCACGTCCAGGTATTTACGCAGATCGTCCACCGCTTTTTGACGCGCGACTTTGACCACGGTAAAGCTGGCGCCCGGCGCCGCGTCCAGCGCCGAGACGGTCATGTTCCAACCGCCCTGCGCCACCGGCTGCCCGACCACACCGCTGAACAGTTTGTCGCCGTCATGGCTCAATTCGTAATGCTGTCCGTCGCGCACCGTCAGCGTCAGCGTTTCGTCCAGCATGTCCTCCGGCGTCGCCAGCGTGGCAATGTCCAGGACCGGCGGCTTTTCGCCGCTCAGCCGGGCAAAGCCTTTGCCGAACACCGGGAAATAGTCCGGGCTGACGCGCACCGTCAGACCGAGGGCGTCCACCGTTTTGCCCAGCACGTAGCGTGACTTGACCAGCGTCACCTCATCCTCCGTCGCCGAACTTTGCCCCATCGAGCTGTCCAGCGTTTCACGCAGCAGCGAATCGCCGGACAGCTGCTTCTCCACCTGCACCACCGCCGTGGCCTGGTATACCGGGGTGGCCAACAGGGCGTAGGCAACACCCAGCACGCCGGCCAAACCGGTCACGGCGGCGATCCGCCAACGGTTATCCCACAGCGGCCCGATCAGGCGCTCCCACTCCAGCTTTTCATCTTGTTCGGCCACCATCACGGACAGCGCATTGTTTTTCATCTTCTGTTCCTTATTCACCCTGCGGAGTTACCAGTTGCGCACGCGCAAGGTCGCCTCGCTGAGATCGTTAAAGCTGCTGATGGTCGGCACCAGCTGGCTGATCAAACGGTTCCAGCGCGCGACCGGCGCCGCAGTGACGTACACGACGTCGTAAGGTTGCAGCTGAAATTCAGCGCCCATCGCCAGCGCGCTGGCATCGGAGAGATCGAACTGATACAGCGTCGCCAGCCGCTGCGGCGTTTTACCGCCGCTCGGCCGGATCACGAATACCCCGGTCGCATCCGCCACCGTCTGGCTGATCCCTTCGGAAGATCCGAGGGCTTCAGTCAGGGTCATGCCGCTGCGATCCATCTTCAGCGTCGCTTGCTTACCCACCTCGCCCATCACGAACACTTTCAGTTCGTCATTGCGTGGGATGTAGAGGATGTCGCCCGGCTGCAGCAGCGCGTTCTGGCTGATGTCGCCGCGCTGCATCAGCGCCTGCAGCGAGATAGCCCGCTCCTTGCCCTGATGGGTCAGCACCACGTTGCGCCAGTCGGCGTTGTCCGTCAGGCCGCCGGCGGCGTTGATCGCGTCCAGGATGGTCAACGGCACGTTGGTGATCGCCTGTTGGCCGGAGGTTTTCACTTCGCCGGTCACGTAAGCCTTCTGCGAGCGGAAAGCGGCGATGCTGACGTCCACCTGCGGGCTTTCCACATACTGCGCCAGACGGCCGGCAATCAGGCTGCGCACTTCGGTGACGGTCTTGCCCACCACCGCCACGCGCCCGATATAGGGATAAAAGATCGTGCCATCCGCATGCACCCAGTTGCCGGTGTCGCTGGCGCTGCGGTACTGCCCGGCCGGCGTGGTCAACTCGGGGTGATCCCAAACCGTGACGTTCAACACGTCGCCGACGCCGATGCGGTATTGATAACTCTGCAACCGCTGATCCAGCGCCGGGTTCGGCCGGGCGACCGGTTCTACGCGCCGCATTTTCTGCAGCAGCATCGGCGACATGCGATAGACCTGTACCTGGTTATTCAAATCGAAATCGTCGTCCTGCTGCACGACGATGGCTTTTCCACTGGTCGGTAAATGCGAGCCGGGGACCACCGTACAACCGCTCAACAGCGCGGAGGTGCAGACCAACGGCATCAAAAGGGCCAAATGAAGATTCATGGAGGTACCGTGATAGACGGGCTGCTGCCGCAGCCCGTGAGAGGATTATCGGCCAACGCTGGGGTTGTCGCGGAGTACCGTTGCCTGGCGCGGTTCACGCAGCATGGCGAAATAACCGCAGAAACAGAGCAGAAACGCCACCAGCATCAGGCTTTCCTGCAGCTTCAACACTTCGCTGCAAATGCCGACGCAGGCCAGCGTCACCGCCAGCATGGTGCTCATTGCCAGCGCCTGGCGCGCATTGAGCCCGCGGCGCATCAAAATATGGTGTAAGTGATCGCGGCCCGCTTTGAAGGGGCTTTGGCGGCGCAACAGGCGGCGCACCATCACGGTCACCATGTCCATCAGGGGAATGGCGATCAACCACAGCGCGGTGACCGGGCGCATCACCGACTGCGGCCCCTGCGTCGCCAGCAACACCAGCCACAGCACGCTGAAGCCGATCACCATGCTGCCGGCGTCTCCCATAAAGATCTTGTTGCGCGCACCGAACAGGCTCAGGTTAAACAGCAGATAAGCCGCCAGCGCGACGATCAGACCCAGACACCACAGCGCCAGGTCTTCCCGGCCGCCCAATCCGAACAGGATGGCCAACGCCACGAAGGTGACGCAGGACAAGGCGCCCAGCTGCCCATCGATGCCATCGACCATGTTGTAGGCGTTGATCGCCCCCCAGACCGCCAGCGGCGTAAGCAGCAGCGCGCCATAACCGAGCATCACTTCCTGATGGCCCCAGACATAGCCCAGCGAGGAAAGCTGCATCCCTGCCGCCAGCATCATCGCCAGCGCGATCCCTCCCTGCACCATGACGCGCGGCGCCACGGGCAGATCAAAGCGGTCATCCAGTACGCCCAACACCACCAGCGCCGTGACGCACAACAGATAGACGGCGCTGTCGGGCAGCCAGGCGGGTTGCCACAGCGTCATCAGCGTCAGCGTCAGGTACACGGCGATGCCGCCGACCAGCGGAATATGCCCCAGATGTTGCTTGCGCGCATTGGGCTTATCCACCAACCCCACCACCAAAGCGGCCCGGCGGGCAATAAGCACCCAGGCGACCGCCAGCACAAATATCACGCTCAGTTGATATAACATCGTTCCTCCAGCGAATAAGCACGCTACCGCCCTTGAGTTACAGCTCCCAATGCGCTATTAACAAAAACAAAATTGATCCTGCCAGGATATAAGTCAGCATGAATTAATCCTGAAAAATGCAGATTTATCCGCTTGTCGGCGGAAATAGGTAAATAACGCCAGCGTGCGGTTAAGTTATCTCTCAGAAAACTCATGCTTAATGGTTCTTTCGATTGCCGAATCAAGTTCTACCGGCGCCACGAAATTATTCCGCACACTACTTTTAAATTGCGTTCTGGCGCAGAATTTCTGCACTCTTACGCGGCTGATTGGGAATTTTTTGCGACTTATTTTACTGACAACATCCAAGGCGGTTGCGCCGCATATGCCTACGGCATAGGGAATGCGAATCGTCTTATTTTCTCTGCCCAGCGAAGAGGAAATAACGTCGACCAACTGATTCATCGTAAAGTCCGGTTTATCGACGTAGTTGCTGACCTGATACGTTGACTGTTGATCCAGCGCATGTTCCAGCCGCGCGGCAATATTTTCAACGTAGGCCATCGACTTCATATTATTACCGCTGCCAATCATCACGAATCGGCCGCTGGCGATCTGGCGGAACAGGTTATACACGTTGCCGCGGTTGCCTTCCCCGAAAACCACCGTCGGGCGGATGATGGTCAATTTGTTTGCGCTATCCGCCTTGCGCCAGGCTTCATAAACATATTCCGCTTCGAGCTTGGATTTGCCGTAATGGTTGAAGGGCTCGAAACGCCCCCCTTCATCGGTTTCCTGTTCAACGAACCCGTAAACGGCAACCGAGGAGGTGAAAATGATTTGGCGAATATTCAATGCGGAGGCGGTCATGCAGACATGGCGTGCGCCTTCGACATTGACCTGATAATAGAGCGAAATAGGATCGACATTGTCCTGATGTTCCGCCGCCAGATTAATGATGGCATCACAGCCCGCCAGCGGTTCTTGCAAGGTCTGGGGCTGCGTCACATCGCCATACTGATAGAGCGCCGGAAAATGTGCGCTGGGTTGCTTGTCAACGATGACCAACGTCAGGTCGTCGCGCTCACTGAGACGTTTCGCCAGGCGTGTTCCGATAAAACCGGAACCCCCGATAATAGCTACTTTACGCTTATCCATAATTTGTCACTCAGCAGGTTTCTCATTATTCCTGTCACCGCAATGGAAACAGGGCGCTAATATGCGTTAGGTAATGAGTTCCAGACTGGACAAATCGAACCTGGCTTTCAAATAACAAATAATGAAATAAAAGATTTCATCAAATGTAAAATTATCGCTAAAGATAAAACCTCATTCAGCGTTAATTTTTAACATCGTAAGCAACTTGATATTGCAAGGTTTTATTCGGCAATATGAGATTAATCCGACCTTTACCCGGCGTAGAAGAAGTCTCATATTTTACCGGCAATTTAAGCTGCCCTTGCTTAGGGTCGACGCATTCGATGGTCGCCTGATCCATGCTCTCGCCCTGGTACAGGCAGAACAGGGTTTGCGGGCTGTTGGTATGGGGATTATTCAGCGTCAGCGTCAACACAACGCGCGTGTTGTTCTGAATATCATTGATCACCGGCGGGCGAGTTTGGTTACCGAGCACATATGAAAAATGTGAAATAACCAGCAACGAAGCGAATACCGTCAGGTATTTCACTACGCGGCTGGCAGGCATGCTGAAAAAGCGACGCACTGCCGCCGGCTTCTTTTCCTGCACCGGTGCTTTGGCTGATTCCATCGTTGCGACAGGCGCAGCAACAAGGGGCGATTTACGCGGCTTATCTATTTTCTCTTCGTTGATTTCAGGCGATTCACTTTCATTTTCGGAAAGTTCCGCTTGAATATCATCGCCAATATCATTGCCGTCATTTAATATATCGTCGTCAGCGTAGTCCTCATCTTCGGATATAAAGTGAAAAACGCCTTGATTTTCCACCTTGTAACCCAAACGAGGAATGGTTCTGATAAGCGTATGTTCCGCGTCGCTAATTTTCTGACGAATAGATTTAATTGTTTGATTTATCGTTGAATCTGAACAATACGTTCCTTTCCAGATATTTTCTATAATTTCCGTTCGGGTAACCAGTTCTGGTGATCTGGCGACAAGCAGCGAAAGAATTTGATACTCCTTCCAACGCAGACGGAATTTCTCCCCGGCAGGAGTCAGAACATCGAGATTCCTAATCTTTATTCTTTTATCAAGATTCACTTTTAATTTCCTTAGCGTGCCTGTCCTGCACACTTTGTATAGAAATATCAAAAAATGTTCAAGAAATTAAATGTAAACTCAACAGGTTGCATCCATTGGATATTGGCTTTTATAAAAATTTTCTGATTTCATTTTTTACATTAGGCCTGATTAAGGATGTTATGTTTATCCAAACGACTCTTTTTCCCTGTTGGCAACATGGATTTCTTTCATGATTACCGTAAAATTCAAACTAGCACCTCATTGATTTTAAAAGAAAAAGCCAGCAGTGTTGTTTGATTGTTAATCGAATAAAATTGTGAAATTTCATTCCGCCACGTGAATTCATCCTGTTTTTCCACCTAATCTGATTGCCAGATAGACTACAAAAAGCCGGAAAAAACAGAATGAGAGTTGTCTGATTTAACCCCAGGGTTCATTCCAGTGGATGGGCGCAGCATCTAAGACAAAACCCTATAGATGATCTTATAACAATCGCACTAATTATGCCTCACCCTCCCGGAAATTTCATTTAACCTGCGGGAAAGGCATTAATGATTTAATGCAGGAATACTCTCAATAAAAAGAAAAAACCGTGCAAATAATATAATCCGTTTACGCGAAAGCATTCTGACATTGAGAGATAGTGCTATAAAAAAAGAAAAAAACGGTAATCGGGGATGAGAATTTTACCTAAAGACAGAAAATTTCACTGAGGAAGAGAGAAGAGATGACTCGGAATGAACGAAATATCCCTCCCCTGTCGGGAAGGGATAGAGAAAGCCGTTTGATACTCAGGCCTTTTTCTTGCGGCCATACACCGCCCAGGTGATCACCACGCACAGGATATAAAACACCAGGAACACTTTCATCGCCCCCGCCGGCGAACCGGTCATCGCCAGCGAAGTGCCGAACGCCTGGGGAATGAAGAAACCGCCGGCCGCGCCAATCGCCGAGATAAAGCCCAATGCGGCGGCAGAATCCGTCACCGCTTCACGCTGCGCGCTTTCATCGCTGCCGCCGGCCGCTTTGACGCGATCGACAGTGATTTTACGGAAAATGACGGCAATCATTTGGAAAGTCGAGCCGCTGCCCAGCCCCGCGGTGAGGAACAGCACCATAAAGATGCCGTAGAAGGCGATGAACGAACCGCCCTCCCCCGCACTCGGCAAGGTCAGGAACAACAGCGCGGCGAAAACGGCCATAACCACAAAGTTGATCAACGTCACCCGCACGCCGCCGAAGCGGTCAGACAGCGCACCGCCAGCCGGTCGCGCCAGCGCCCCAAGGAACGGCCCGAAGAACGCGTAATGCAGGATCACCACGTCCGGGAACTGCGTCTTCGACAGCATGGCGAAGCCGGCGGAGAAACCGATGAAAGATCCAAAGGTCGCGAGGTACAGCAAACTCAGCATCCACAAATGCCCGCGCTTGAGCACCGGCAGTTGCTGACGTAACGATGCCTTGGCCGCCGCCAGATCGTTCATGCCGAACCAGGCCGCCAGCGTGGCCACCAGCAGGAACGGCACCCAGATCCAGGCGGCGTTTTCCAGCCACAGCTGGCCTCCCTCGGCCTGATTTTGCGCCGTGCCGCCAAACAGGCCGAACAGGCTGAAAGAGATCGCCAGCGGCGCGACCAGCTGCATAACGCTGACGCCCAGATTTCCCAACCCGCCATTAAGCCCCAACGCACCGCCTTGACGCGCTTTCGGGAAGAAGAAGCTGATGTTGGCCATGCTGGAGGCAAAGTTGGCGCCGGCGAAGCCACACAGCAGGGAAATGATGACGAACACGCTGTACGGCGTGCTGCTGTCCTGTACCGCGAATCCCAACCACAGGCACGGCACCAGCAGGAAACAGGTGCTGATGGCGGTCCAGCGGCGGCCGCCAAACAGCGGGATCACGAATGAATACGGCACGCGTAAAATGGCGCCCGAAACCGACGGCAGCGCCGTCAGGAGGAACAGCTGGTCGGTGGTGAAATTGAAGCCCACCTTGTTCAGGTTGACCGCGACGGCGCTGAACAGCATCCAGACGCAGAAGGCCAGCAGCAGACAGGGAATGGAAATCCACAGGTTGCGGGTGGCGATACGATGGCCACGCTGCTGCCAAAAGGCGCTGTCTTCAGGACGCCAGTCCTGAATCAGCGCACCGGTTTTCTTTGATGAAGGCGTTGCAAGTTGCGACATAAAAACCTCAGACACGGGGGATCATTCCGCACACCCTAGGGGGCAGCCCCGGCGGCAAAGTTGATGTATATCAACCCGAATGCAAGTAGTTGGCGCCGCAAATAGCGCCCTCATCCCCTTAGGGGTACGCCGCAATTAAAAATTAAATCAATTAAAATCAATGCATTGAAAATAAAACCTGCATCGCTTTCATCGTCCTGCCCCCCCGCCGGAAACTAATGGGTACTTCATTCGAGGTATGGGGTTATGCTCAGGGATAATCAAAAATACGGCTGAATCGTTACTTGTTTACCCCCGTCGCCGCCTTCGCCCCTGAGCCTCAGCGGCGCCAAACGCCAGGAATCCGCGCTTATGAAACGCCTGTTGGCCCCGCTTTCGATCGTGAATCAGGTCGCCCTGCTGATGTTGCTGTCGGGCATTCTGGGCGTGGCCGGCATGGGGATTTCCGCCTGGATGTCGCAGAGCATTCAGGGCAATGCGCACGCCATCAACAAGGCCGGATCGCTGCGTATGCAAAGCTACCGGCTGCTGGCGCAGGTGCCGCTCGATGAGCGGCATGAAACGTTGATCCGCGAACTGGAGCGCGACGAAAACAGCCCCGACCTGCAGCATTCGGTGGAACAGGAAGGGCTGACGCAACCTTTCGACGCCTTGCGCGACTATTGGCAACAGACCCTGCAACCTCGCCTGCGCAGCGCGCAGCGCCCGGCCGATGCCGCGCCGCAGGTGGCGCACTTCGTGCAGCTGCTGGATAAGCTGGTCTCGGATATCGACAGGCAAACCGAGCGCCGCCTGCTGATGGTGACGCTGGTGCAGGCCGGCTTCATCGCACTGACCCTGCTGCTGCTGATCGGCACCACCTGCTACCTGCGCCGCCGGTTGCTGCATCCGTGGCGACAGCTGGTGGAGATGGCGTTGGCGGTGGGCCGCGGCGACTTTAGCCGCCGCTTCGCGCAGCGCGGCCACCAGGATGAAATGGCGTCGCTCGGCGGCGCGTTGAACACCATGTCCGACGAGCTGTCGGCCACCTACAGCGGGCTGGAGCAGCGCGTGGCCGAGAAAACCGCCGACCTGCAGCAGAAAAATCAGGTGCTGAGCTTCCTCTATCGCGCCAGCCGCCTGCTGCACGCCAGCGAACCGCTGTGCAGCCGCCTGACGCCGCTGCTCAATCAACTGCAAACCCTGACGCCGCTGCGCGCCATTCAGGTACGGCTGTATGAAAACGACAGCCGGGAGCCGCTGCTGCAGCTGAGCGGCAACCAGCCGCTGCGGCCGGAACATTGCCATAATCCGGTGTGCAGCGCCTGCCTGAACGACAGCGACCGCCAGCATCCCGACAACCCGTCGCTGAGCTGGAGCCTGAGCGACAAACTCGGCGACTACGGCGTGATCGTGGCGCAACATGCGCCGCAACAGCCGCTGAACGATGAGCACCGCCAGTTGATCAACACCCTGGTGGAGCAGTTGACCAGCGTGCTGGCCATCCAGCGTCAGGTCGACCACCAGCAGCAGCTGATGCTGATGGAAGAACGGGCGGCGATCGCCCGCGAGCTGCACGACTCTATCGCCCAATCGCTCTCCTGCCTGAAAATGCAGATCGCCTGCCTGCAGATGCAGGGCGAAACGCTCTCGTCCGCCAGCCAGGCGCTGGTGCAGCAGATGCGCGAAGAGCTAAACGGCGCCTATCGCCAACTGCGCGAGCTGCTGACCACCTTCCGCCTGCAGCTGACCGAGCCGGGCCTGCTGGCGGCGTTGCAATCGACGGTCGCGGAGTTCAATCCCAAACTGGGCCTGACCATCCATCTCGATTACCAACTGGGGCCGCGCACGGTGCCCGCCTACCAGGCCATTCACCTGCTGCAGATCGCCCGCGAGGCGCTCAGCAATATCCTTAAGCATGCCGCCGCCAGCCAGGTGAGCATTCAGGTCATCAATAAACGGGGCGAAGTGACCCTGAGCGTATGCGACAACGGACGCGGCCTGCCGGCCGAGACGTCTCGCCCCGACCATTACGGCTTGATCATCATGCGCGATCGCGCCAAGAGCCTGCACGGCCGCTGCGACATTTTACCGCGCAGCGGCGGCGGCACCGAGGTGCGAGTCAGCTTCACGCCGGATAACCACGCCATCGACTAACGGAGACACCATGACGACAGAAACCGCCGCCACAATCTTACTGATCGACGACCACCCGATGCTGCGCAACGGCGTAAAACAGCTGATTGGCATGGACGCTCGCCTGCAGGTCATCGCCGAAGCCAGCAATGGTGAACAAGGGGTCACGCTGGCGGAACAGCACGATCCGGATCTGATCCTGCTCGATCTGAACATGCCCGGCATCAACGGGCTGGAAACGCTGGATCGCCTGCGCCAGACCGACCTGTCAGGGCGCGTCGTGGTGTTCAGCGTGTCCAACCATGAAGACGACGTCGTCAGCGCGCTCAAGCGCGGCGCCGACGGTTACTTGTTGAAAGACATGGAGCCGGAGGATTTGCTGAAGGCGCTGCATCAGGCCGCAGCCGGGCAGATGGTGCTCAGCGAGACGCTGACGCCGATCCTCGCCGCCAGCCTGCGGGAAAACCGCCCCAGCGCCGATCGCGATATTCAGCAATTGACGCCGCGCGAGCGAGATATCCTGAAGCTGATCGCTCAGGGGCTGCCGAACAAGCTGATCGCCCGCCGCCTGACCATCACCGAAAGCACCGTCAAGGTACACGTCAAACACCTGCTGAAGAAGATGAAGCTAAAATCCCGCGTCGAGGCGGCCGTGTGGGTGCTGCAGGGTAAAAACGGTTAATCGCCGCCGTACAGCGGCCCGGTTTGCGCCGGAATGGGCGGCGGCGTCAGGATTTTGATCGGCGGCAGGCCCGCGTCTTCCCCGGAGGTCGCGGTCAGCGGCGGCGCCACTTTCAGCGCTATCCAGTTCGAGGTCACGCGCTGCTGTTTATCGTCCTCCAGCGTGACCGACAGCCGATAGCTGTTGGCGGCGCCCGGCGCGTCGTCCCATGGCGGCACGATCGCCGTCCAGCCCTGCGGATCGTTGGCGTTATGCGGCGGCGTCAGGCTCAGCGCCTGCGTATCTCCCTGCCAACTGACGTGAGAAATTCCGTTCAACGCCTTGATTTCCAGTACCAGCGGCACGGTTTCTCCCGCCTGCAGGCTCCATGGCGGCGTGGCCAGGAAGACCTGCAGCGTTTTACGCTGGCGGAACTCCAGCACTGGCACGTTCTTGCGTTCGATAGGATCGTAGCGGCTGCCGCGCAGCGACTTGGCCTGCGCCACATACTCCGGCGAAATCTGCTTCACCAGCGGCACCCCGAGCCGATAGCTCAACGCCAATTCAACCTGCTCCTGGCTCTGCCCGCCCGCGCCAATCTTATGCAGCGCCTTCATCGTCACCAGCGGTACCGGGGTGTAATTGAGCCCCAGTTGCATCGCGCGCGGATCATTTTGCTTTTTGCCGCTGCCGAACAGATCGACATTGTCGCCCAGGTACTGCTCATAGCTGAGCGAACCGCCGATCTGGCGGTAAAACGGCAAGTAGCCTTGCGTCGTGATGTCGTAACCGCGTGCCGGGCGACTGAAGAACACCCCGTCGCCGGGCTGCTGCGACAGCGCCGACAGCGGGTAGTAATAGTTGGTGGAGAAACGCAGGTAGTCTCCCCAGGCTTCCGCACCGACGCTGCCGCGATTGCGCTGCCGGGCGAAATCGCTGTCGAGCGCCGTGTTGTAGCCCAGCAGCCAGTCGCCGACGATCCAGCGCTGCCCCAGCGCAAAGTTACCCAGCGCCCCGGCGCTTTGCTGCAGCCAGCCGATCTGGCTGTAGGTCAACAATCCGTCAACGTCGTACAGCGGGCTGAATAACTGCCCGTTGCTGCCGGTAAAGTCCCCCTCGCCGGTCATCTTCAGCGATAGCCGGGCAGTGCCCAGCGGCGACAACAGTTCCTGCGCCTGTTGCTGCAGCGTGTCGGCCGCCTGGCCCAGCAAATAATCCTCGGCGCGGCTGCGCATCTGCTGACGTGAAACGTTGTTCAGATCTTTCTCGCCGAGCTGTTTGGCCATCTCGGCCCACTGTTTTTCACGCGCGGCGTCGTCGGGCGCACCGCCCAGATCCGGCAAGTTCTCGGCCGGATCCGCAGCTTGCTGTTCGGAAGAAATAACGGCGTCCGGCGCCGGTGGGGATTCGGCGCACACGGGCACCATGCCGGCCAGCCACATCAGCGGCCCAGCCAGCCAGGCCGCCTGGCGACGGCGCCAAAATCGTTTTTGGGTCTTGATAAATCCTGCCTGAATCACGTCTGTCATGACACCGTTGGCTTCTCTCCCTCCTGGATCGCGCCAACCCACTGCTTGGCTATCGCCTTTCCCGCGACAGATCTGAAAAACCTTACGTCCCGGCCTGGCGGGGACGCCTCTCCCTTAAAGCCTAACGGCTTGGCGAACAGAAACAATAGGATAAACCCCAATCGGCCAGAGTGACGCCGTCACATCACACCATTGACTCGCCCCCCTTCCGAACGCAGGTGAATTCACACTCTTTTAGCGCCGATTTTGCCGATAAAACGTGCAGTAACGCTGCGAGCCGACACGTAGCGGCTTGTTTTGCCATGCAATACGTAAGGCCGTGCTGCGCGCAACCGCGCATATCCCGCAGGCCGCCGCATTTCACCCCGGTGAAATACGCATTTTGCCGTTATTTTAAACATCTTTTTCACGACTGGCGGAACCCTGATGTTTCTTTCCTCACTGTGGCACGTGCTGTTTTTCACAGCCCTGTTGTCGGCCGGCCTGCTCGCCTTCTCACTTATCACCCGGCTGGAGCGAACGGTAGCCGTACGCGCCAACCTACCGAGATTGCGCCGCCGCAGCCTGCTGTTGACGGCCCTGGGGTTGGCGTTGGCGACGCTGCCTTTCGACCTGTCGCCAGCGCACCGGCTGTGGTTGCCACCGGCTGCGGTGCTGCTGATCGCCCTGGCCTGGCTCGACGGGCGCCACCGATGGCTGCCGGACCGGCTAACCCAGCCGCTGCTGTGGGGCGGGCTGCTGTGCAACCTTGACGCTCGCTGGGCACCGCTGGATGATGCGGTTATCGGCGCGGCAGCCGGCTACGGGGCGCTGTGGCTGCTCAACGCGCTTTATCGGCAGGTGCGGCGGCGTAACGGCATCGGCCAAGGCGATTTCAAACTGTTGGCGGCGCTGGGCGCCTGGCTCGGTTGGACGACGTTGCCGCTGTTGGTCTGCCTGGCGGCGGCGTTCGGGTTAGGCCTGGCGGTAGCGCACGGCCGGCACCCGCGCCGCGGCTGGCGAACGCCGCAACCTTTCGGTATCGCCCTGGCGGCGGCCGGTTGGCTGCAGCTCTTGATGGGCGCCGACCAAAGCGCGCTGACGTTGTTCGGTTAGGTCTTCAGCGCCTCGATCAGCCGATTGAGTAATCCGGCCACTTCTGCCGTGCTGGCCGTTGTCGGATTGGCCAGTGGCTGGACCGCCGTGAGTCTGGTCGTGGATAACATCTCGTCGCTACGGATTTCCAACGCATCGGAGGGGGGCGCGCTCAACGAAGCGCCGTCCGGCCGCCAGTAACTGCCGCGCGTAGTCTGCACCTGATAACTGCCAAAGCCGAAATCCTTCTCGACGCGATAATATATTTCGCAGCTCAACGGCCCGGTGCGCCGCAACATAAAGGCGCTTTTCGCGCTATAGCTGCCTCTATTGACGACAAAGGCGGTCGCCTGCGAAGACAGGTCGAACGTGATATATAAATCGCACGCCAGCACCTTGGTGCTTACGCCCTGCTGAAGCGTAATGTGCGTTGTGGGTTGCCGATCCGGCGCGGTCAAGGTGCCTAACAAAGTCCACGATGGCTGTTTCGAGATATTGCGCGGCAAATGATTGCTGGTGGAGGAAGGGGCAATAGCCCGCTCACCCAGACTGTACATCGCTTCGACCCCGCTTAAAAACGACGTAACGTCGACGGTGCTTTTGCCGGCCACCGGGACACCGCCGTTATAGACGTTACTGAAGGTTACCTCGGTATTGTTGTTGCAGGCGGCGATCGCCACCGGGAAAGGCGTTTTCGAACCGCTGTAAAGATTCAACTGACCGATATCCCAACGGGATTCGTTGATGAACCGGCACAGCACGCCCCCGCTCTCCACGTTCTGCGCGTCCTGGATATTGATATTGCCTATCGTGCCCTGGGCAAAGTTGGTGGACAGCACGCTGACACTGGCGGCGCGCTGCGTATTGCGGTTCTCGCAGCCCAATGAATTGATCGTGCCGTTAAAATCTTTGAAATTGTAGATATCGCCGATGCAGTCATCCGCGGCCAACGAGCCGACCGTAGAGTAAAACCCTGAAATTCTGAACGCGGTGCCTTTGGCGCGAGCGGCGTAGAGCCCGTCGATAAAATTGGTGGTGCCGGATTTGTTCATCCACAGCACCCCATCCCCCGGGCGATTGGCGTTAGCTTCCATCTGCACGTTCACCAGCCAGTTAATGAACATGTCGCCCGACACAAACAGCGAATAACCGCCGACCTTGGTGTAGATGTCACGGATATCAAACTTCGTCATATTGAGATCGCTGAACCATACGCCGTGGGTATCGTCTGCGCCGGTATCATCCTGCAACGTCAAGCCGTGCAGCGTCAGATTGGCGAAGCCTTTCACCACGATCACCGCTTTCTTGGTTTCGCCTTGTTCATTGGTATAGCTGCTGTCTGCGGTCTTGACGATTTTGGTCGCCCGCCCCAATCCGACCACCCGCAAACCGATGCCGCCGTAGATGTCCGTTGTCGTCTGAATGAGTACGTGCCCGGCGACCGTATACACCCGTTTGCCCAGGGATAACGTACCGCCGGCTTGCAGCGCCGCCGCCGCCGCTTTGTTGATCGCCGGCCCCCAGTTGCTTCCGTCGCTGTCCTGATAAAACTGTTCCGGCGTCACAACCTCGCCGGTGGCGAGCCAGGTTGCGGCGCGCTCCACTGAAGCGTTTCCGTTATTGTCCATAATCTCTCCTGACGTGATGTGTTCGCATCATGGCGAACGACCGCGCTGAAAGGCGTAAACAACGCCGCCTTTCAGCGCCAATCTATCACCACCACATGAGCACGTTATGAAATTTCATTTTATTTCACCTTGATACAACCTCTCGCGCTTCGCGGTTGCAGCAGCAGGCGATTTCACAGGCTGTCGGCCTTTGGCGCGCCAGAAGCCCGGCCAGGCGCGCGGCGCGGTCGCTACTTACTCACCCGGTCCAGATACAGCATGCTGTTGGCGATATCCACCCGGGCATCTTCAACGTTGTCCCGCAATGCCACCAGCGTTTGCCCCTGCAGAGCCACCACATAAGGTGAACTGACCTGCAGTTCACGTTGCAACGTGACGTAACGTGCGCTGCGCGCGGCGCTGTTGCCCTCCGCGGCCGCGGCACGCGTTTCCGCGCTGATGGCGGGAATGCCCCACTGGGTGCGCCAGGCCAGGGTTTTCGGCCCACCGGGCACGTTGTAGGCAAAGGCGCTGGCGTTGGTGTTCGGATCCAGGTAGTCGGCGCCCCAGTAGGTGAAGATTGCCTGAAAATCGCGGCCGCGCATCTTGCCCCACAGATCGCTCTCCACCACCGGCTGGATATCCAGCCGCAGCCCGGCCTGCGCAAAGCTGGCCTGCAACGCCTGCGCGATGTCGGTATACGGCGGCTGGTTGATAACGATCAGACTGATGCGCGTCCCTTCGGCGATGCCGGCCTCGCGCAGGATCTGTCTGGCTTTGTTCACGTCGAGCCTAAACGGCCGATCGTCGAGCGCCCCGTCCAATCCCTGCGGCAAGAAGGCCTGATGCACCCGATATTGCCCTTTCAACAGCTGCTCGGCGATGCTCTGATAATCCACCAGCCAGCGCGCCGCCTGCCACAGTGCCGGATTGCCCAGCGCCGGGTTGTCTTTGCTGCCGGTGTTGAAACCGAGGTAATAGACCCGGGGCGCATCGGCCTGCTCGATGCGTACGCCCGGCGCATTGCGCAGCGAGTCGAACTGATCGGCCCCCAGATCGTAGGCCACGTCGGCATCCCCTTTCAGCAGCAACAAACGGCGGGTGCCGGCGTCGCTGACGTTCTTGAACAACACCGTTTTCAGTCTGGCCGGCGACGGCGCATAGTCGTTGCGGCCGAACAGCAGCGCCTCGTGCGGCACATAGTTGTTTACCCGATATGGACCGCCGCCGGCGGAATGGCTGCGCAACCAGGAATTGCCGTAGTCACCCTGCTGCGCGTGCTCGTTCAGCAGCTTCTCATCTACGATCGAGGCCACGTTCGCCGTCAGCAGCCGCAACGCCAGCTCGCTGCCGATGTTGGCGGGCCAACGAAGCTGCACCTGGTTATCTCCCACCTTTTTCAGCTGCTGCTCAACGTTATCCGGCGTCCAGCCAAACTCGCCGAGAATAAACGACGGCGCCTTGTTCAGCTTCACCGCGCGGACCAGCGAGAAAATGACGTCTTCAGGCCGCAGCGGATTGCCGGAAGCGAAGCGTTGCTGCGGTTTCAGGGTAAAGGTCAGGCTGCGGCCATCGGCGCCCGCTTGCCAACTGCCCGCGGCGTCCGGCGCCAGCTTTTGCGGCGCGGCGCGATCCGGCGCCACCAGGCGCTGATAAAGGTTGACCAGATTGGCCGAGCTGACGGTTTCAAAACTCTCCGCCGGATCGAGGCTGATAATGCCCTCCAACGAACTGACCACCACCAAGGTATCCTGCGGGGTGGCGGCCTGCGCACCGAAAACGGCCGCCAGCGCGCCATACAATAAAGTTGGGATTAACCGTTTCATCGATACACTCTCCACAATCACGCGGTTGCGCTGTTTGTCGAGTGTAGGGGGTAAGAATTAACGGAAGAACGACGATAAATTGCTTTATTTATTACCACGATGGATATGCCCGCCGCGTTGGCGGGCATAGGTTCAAACGATGATGCGGCCGTGCGCCATCGCCACCGAACGATCGCACATATGGTCAATCACGTCCGCATCGTGGCTGACCAGCACCATAGTCAGATTGCCCGCCTGTTTCAGCTCGTTGAGCAGGTTGAGGATCTCCGCCTGCACCGACATGTCCAACGCCGAAGTCGGTTCGTCCAGCAACAGCAGCTTCGGCCGCAGCAACAATGCGCGCACGATCGCCACGCGCTGCCGCTGGCCGCCCGACAGCTGATGCGGGTAGCGATCCAGCAGGCGCGGATCCAACCCCACCTGGCGAAAGCCTGCGCTGATTTTACGTTCGATGTCTCTTTCCTTCAGCAGTTTGAGCGGCTCCGACAGCGTACGCAAAAGCCGGTGTTTGGGGTGTAGCGAAGCATAGGGATCTTGAAACACCATTTGCACCTCGCGCCGCAGTTCGCCGGTAAACGCCTGCCCCGGCTGCAGCCGCCGCCCCAGCAACTCAAAGTTGCCCTGCCAGCTGCCGTTCAGCCCGGCCAGCACCCACAGCAAAGAGGACTTGCCGCAGCCGGAAGGCCCCACCAGCCCGAAACACTCGCCCGGTTCGATGCGCAGGTTAACCTCATGCACCACGGTGCGCAGTTCGTAGCCCTGGCGGTGACTGACGCTCAGGTTCTCCAGTGCAATCACGCTCATTTCAACGTCTCCAACAGCGCGCGATCCAGCACCGGCAGCGGTTTGCCGCGCGTCTCGCGGCTCGGCCGACACGCCCACAGCGTGCGGGTATAAGGGTGCGTGGCCTGCGCCAGCTCTGCCGCCGGCAGCTGATCCAACAGCTCACCTTTGTACATCACCAGTACCCGCTCGCAGTGGTGCGCCACCTGCTGCAAATCGTGGCTGATCAGGATCAGCCCCATATTGCGTTGCGCCACCAGATTGTCTATCAGCTGCAGCACCTGATCACGCATCTGGTGATCCAGCGCCGAAGTCGGTTCGTCGGCAATCAACAGCTGCGGATCGTTGATCAGCGCAATGGCCAGCATCACCCGCTGCCCCATGCCGCCGGAGAGCTGATGCGGATAGCGGCGGCACAGCGCCGCCGGATCGGGCAAGCCCACCGCCGCCAGCATCTCCAGCACTTTTTCACGCCGCTCGGCGCGACTCAGCTTTGCATGCAGCACCAGCGGCTCCTCCACCTGACGGCCGATCGGCTGATTGGGATTCAGCGCATGCTTGGGATCTTGCATCACCATCGCCACCCGGTCGCCGCGCAGCCGGCTCCACTGGCGCTCGCTCAGGCGCGTTAAGTCTTCACCGCCCAACGTCAGGCGCTGCGCCTGCAGCTGTAACGGCGGCGGCAATAGCCCCATCAGCGCACGCGCGGTCAACGACTTGCCGGAGCCGGACTCACCGACCAGCGCCAGCCGCTCCCGCCCCATGCTGAACGAAATATTCTTCACCAGCGCCACCGGCTGTAGCCCCGGCACGCCGATCGCCAGGCGTTCGACGTTCAATAAGGTGTTATCAGTGCCCATGACGAGGATCCATTTTGTCGCGCAGGCCATCGCCCAGCAGGTTAAACGCCAGGCTGGCGAACAGGATCGCCCCGCCCGGCGCGGCGGCGACCCACCATTGGTCGAAAATCACTTTACTGCCTTCGGCCACCATCGAGCCCCATTCGGCGGTCGGCGGCGCGACGCCCATGCCGAGGAACCCCAGACCGGCAGCGGACAGGATGATGCCCCCCAGACTCAGCGCCGCGCGCACCACCGCACTCGGCAGGCACAGCGGTAAAATATGGCCGACCATCAGCCGCAGCCCGTTGATGCCCTGCATGCGCGCCGCCGCCAGATAGTCGCTGCGGCGCAGCGCCAGGGTTTCGGCCCGCGCCTGGCGGGCAAAGGCCGGCCAGCTGGTCAATGCCAGCGCCAGCGCGCCGTTCATCAGCCCCGGCCCCATGACCGCCACAAACGCCAGCGCGATCACCAGGCTCGGCAGCGACAAGAAAATGTCGGTCAGGCGCATCAAAATGCGCTCTACCCAGCCGCCAAGATAACCGGCGCCAATGCCGACCAGCAGGCCGATGGGTATGGTCAACACCAGAATCAGCGACACCAGAATCAGCGTCGGCCGCGCGCCGTAAATCACGCGGGAGAGCAAATCGCGGCCGAAGCCGTCGGTGCCCAGCCAATGTGCGGCGGAAGGCGGCAATAGCCGCAGCTCGATATGCTGCAGATTGGGATCGAAAGGCGCCAGCCACGGGGCCAGCAGCGCGGTGACGATCAAAATCGCCACCAGTGCCGCGCCCAGCGTCAGCGTGGTCAGGCGCCGACCGCGGCGGTAACCGACGACCGGCTCGCTTTGCGGTTCGTGTTCAGAGAGATATTGGCTCATCGGGTTCGCGGATCCACTAAATAGGTCAAGGCGTCGGCCAGCGCATTCAACAGCACGAAACAGGTGCCGATCAGCAACGTGGCGCCGAGGATCGCCGGCGTGTCAGCAGCAAACAGCGCCGAGGTCAGATAACGCCCAACGCCGGGCCAGGCGAACACCGTTTCGGTCAATACCGCCCCTTCCAGCAGGCTGGCATAGGAGAGAGACAGTACGGTGATCAGCGTGCCCAGTACGTTGGGAAACACATGGCGCAGCAGAATGCGCAGGCGCCCGGCCCCCTTGGAACGCGCCAGCGTCACGTATTCCTTGTTGCACTCTTCCAGCATCGCCGCGCGCAGCAATCGGGTAATGCCCGCCATCGACAGCAGCGCCAACGCCACGACCGGCAGCCACAGGTGGCCGATGGCGTTGTAGAACATTTCGCGATCGCCGGACAGCCAGCTGTCGATCAACACGAAACCGCTGCGCGGCTCCATGCTGTACAAGTAGATGTCGTCGAGCCGCCCCGGCCCCGCCGACCAGTGCAGCGTGGCATAGAACAGCAGCAGCCCGAGCAGGCTCAGCCAGAAAATCGGCACCGAATAACCGATCAGCGACAGCAGACGCGCCGCGTTATCCAGCCAGCTGCCCGGCCTGAGCACCGCCAGAAACGCCAGCGTAATGCCGCCGAGGGCGCCGAGGATAATGGCGCAGGTGGCCAGCTCCACCGTCGCCGGGAAGGTACGCAGCAGATCGCTCAACACCGGCTGGGCGGTGATGCGCGAAATGCCCAAATCGCCGTGCGCCAGGTGCACCAGATAACGCCAAAACTGCACCGGCAACGGCTGATCCAATCCCAGCTCGTGCCGCACCTGCGCATAGGTGGCTTCACTGGCGTGATCGCCCGCCACCTGCAGCGCCGGATCGATCGGCGCCAGGTGCGACAGCATGAAGGTGAACAGCAGCAGGCCAAGCAACGTCAGCGCCAGCGACAGCGCGCCGCCGAGCAGCCGCCCGCCCCAGCGCCAATACCGCCGGGCCGCCCCGGCGCTGGCGGACAGTTCAGCGGCCATTACTTGCTGACCTTGCTGTAGAACACCATGTCAGGGTTGATGCCCTGCACATAACCCTTGAGGTTGTCACGCACCGCGATCAGGCTGCGCGCCTGCAGGCCGATGACGAACGGCGAGCTTTGCTGCACCTGTTTTTGCAGTTGCTGGTAGTCGGCCACCCGTTTGGCGGTGTCGTTTTCCGCGGTGGCGGCCAGCGTCAGCTTGCTCAGCACCGGGATCTGCCAGTTGGCGCGCCAGGCCAGCGTCTTGCTGCCGTCTTCCGGGTTGTAGGCGAAGGCTGCGGCATTGGTGTTAGGGTCGAAATAATCCGGCCCCCAGGAGGTCAGCGTCGCATCGTAGTTAAGCGCTTTCACCTTGGTAGAGATCTGCGAACTGATGCCCGGCACCAGTTCCACCTTCACGCCGCCCTGGGCAAAGCTGGCCTGCAGCGCCTGGGCGATATCCAGGTACGGCGGCTGGTTGTTGACGTCCAGACGGAAACTGACGTTGCTGAGCCCCGCTTTGGCCAGTATCTCTTTGGCTTTTTGCGGATTGAAGCTGTACGGCTGATCCTTGAGCGCCCCCAGATAACCGTCCGGCAGGAATGCCTGATGGCTCTGGAACTGCCCTTTCAGCAGATCGTCGGCGATGCCTTTGTAATCGAACAGCCAGCGCGCCGCCTCCCAGAACGCCGGATTGCCGAGCGCCGGTGACGCCTTGGCGTTGAACTGCAGGAAATAAAGCGAAGCGTAAGGAATCGCCAGGGGTTTGACGCCCGGCTTGCCCTTTAAGGCCGCCATCTGGTCTGCCCCCAGGTTGCGCGCGATATCGGCATCGCCCTGCTCGATCAGCAAGCGGCGCGCGGCCGGATCGGGCACGTTTTTGATCAGGATGGTTTTCAGCGTCGGCGCCCCTTCCGGCGAGCCTGGGTTGGCGTCCAGCACCACCACTTCGTGCGGCACATAGGTGCGGATTTTATAAGGGCCGCTGCCGGCGGAGTGGCTGTTCAACCATTGGTGCCCCAGATCGTCGCCCTGCTGGTGCGCCAGCGCCTCTTTGGCGTCGACGATCGACGATACCGGCGCCGACAGCAGGCTGAGCACGAAGGCCGGGCTGACGTTTTCACTCCAGCTGATTTTTACCTGGTGGTCATCCACCTTGCTCAGGTGTTGCTCCACGTTCTTCGCGTTCCAGCCCAGCTGCGTCAGGATAAACGACGGCTCCAGATTCAGTTTCACCACCCGCGAAAGCGAGAAGATCACGTCTTCCGGCCGCAGCGGATTGCCACTGGCGAACCTGGCGTCCGGGCGCAGGCTGAAAGTCAGGCTGCGATTGTCGGCGCCGGCCTGCCAGCTGCTGGCCAATGTCGGTTTCAGATCGATAGGGTTGTGCGGATCGGACTGGATCAGACGCTGATACAGGCTGTTGAACGACTGCACCGTGGTCAACTCAAATCCCTGGGCCGGGTCAAAGCTGACCACGTCATCGATAGACTGCGCGATCACCAGCGTGTTGGCCGGCGTCGCCGCCTGCGCGTTAACGCTGGCCGCCACGGCCAAAAACAGCAAAGAAGGAACGAGCGCTTTCATCTGAAACTCTCCAAGCAGATGGAATTTATAATAATTTCGCGAGTGTATGCGAGCACGATCGGCAGCTGAAGGTACTTAAATCACTATAGATATTCTTTTTATGTATATAGATGGGGTTTTGATTATTAGAGAGAGTATTGCACGCCAGATCGCACTCTCACGGCACCTGGCCGCAATGGATAACTGTCTTTGCGGCGCAGTTCGCAGCGGTGAAACGCGGGGTTTGAGCCTGTTTCATTGGGTGATTAACGTGAGCTCGGTCACCCAAGGGACGGGAAAATGGAAAACCATCCACCAGAAAATGGCGTCTCACACCGGCATGAGAGAGCGATAGAGCAAACACTGACAGACATGAACAGCGTCCTGCTTGAGTCGGATCTGTTTATGACTCGTCTGACGGTACAAGACCGGCGCTGGCAAAAAGGCAGAAAAAACGGGCATACGTTAAATTGGCGCTCTCTTTTTAAATATCATACCCAAACGCCGATGAGTTTCGCTTTCGTCTATCGGCAAATGGCCAGCCCGCTGAGCCGCGCCGGCTTTTGCCTGTACCGTTATCTCCAGGCAGAGAACGTTATCGAACTTGTCGCGTTGGAGAATTTCTCCCTGCGTGAAGCGCAACATCCCCTGAAAGGCAATATGCTGCGCAACTGCTTGCAGGTACTGTATCTGTATGGCCTGAACCTGCAAGAGCAGAGGCTGACGCCGGTGCCTCCGCCGGACATACTTATCAGCCACGCAATCAATCACCGCGTGTTGGCGCTGTATACTCGTCAGGCCGCCTTTGAAGTAATACCCGGTACCATGACATGTAAAACCAGCTTCAACGCACTGAAAAAGTACATACAATCGCTGGAAAAGTACGGGGCCAAATGTGATAAGGTGCGTATAAATAACGAGCAGAAAGGAAGCCAAAATGGAAAATAAGGATCTGACCGACCCTACGCTCTCCATTCAAGAGCAAAAACGCATCGCCATCGAGATTTTGCGCCAACACCATCGCTGGGAGATGGCCAACCCGCGTCCGCCTGAAGAACTCCCGGAATGGGAAGCCATCGGCCCGTTCAGAAAAAGTAAACGTCACCTGATCGAACGTACCGACGACTAATCCCCCTTCCCCGTGGCAATCTGGCGGGGCCCAGCTGTCCGACTAAATCTGGTAGTCAATCACCGCATCCAGCTGTGACGAGAAGACCTTGTCCTTGATTTCGGTCAGCGACAGCGTCGGGTTGCACAGCTGGATAAAACGCCAGGCATAGTTGCGCTGCAGCTGGCTGCGTTTCAGGCCCAGCCATACCGTATTGGGTTCAAACAGGTGCTCGGCGTTGAGGCTCACCAACCCGCGATCGCGCTCTTTTTCATATGACATGTCCGCCAGCACACCCACGCCCAACCCCAGCTCGACGTAAGTTTTAATCACGTCGGAATCCTGCGCACTGAGCGCGATGTCCGGCGTCAGACCCGCCGCTTTGAACGCCGCATCCAGCTTCGCGCGCCCGGTAATCCCCTGACGGTAAGTGATCAGCGGCAAGGTACTGAGCATCTCCAGCGTCACCTGCGGCTGACGCGTCAACTCGTGCCCTTCCGGCACCAGAATGGTGTGATGCCAGCGATAGTAAGGGAACGCCGCCAGCGATTCGTCGCTCATCAGCCGTTCGCTGGCGATGCCGATATCGGCTTCGCCGGCGGCCAGCATAGAGACGATCTCCTCCGGGCTGCCCTGATTGAGCACCACCCGCACCCGCGGGTAAAGCGCGCGAAACTCTTTGATGACCCCCGGCAGGCTGTAGCGCGCCTGGGTATGCGTCGTCGCGATATGCAGCTGCCCCGAATCGTTGCTGCTGAAGACGTCCGCCAGGCGACGGATGTTATTGGCGTCGTTGAGAATGCGTTCCGCTACCACCAGCAGCTCTTTGCCGGGTTCGGTCATGCCCAGCAGCCGCTTGCCGCGACGAATGAATATTTCAATGCCCAGCTCTTCTTCCAGCTCGCGAATATGCCGGCTGACGCCGGACTGCGAAGTAAATAAGGTATTGGCGACATCGGTCAGGTTGTAGTTGCAGCGCGCCGATTCGCGAATAATTTTTAATTGTTGAAAGTTCATCCCCGTCTCCCTGTTTCTTGCGGTAGCGTTTTCCATATTGATACGGAGTCCTGCGGGGCTGAACAAATAAAAAATAGCCTTTAGTTATGCAATTTAATACTAAGTGAATTATTTATCGTTACTCTTGGGGGATGACGACGGGGGAAAATGATGAATGGCTTTAAAAATAACGAGATAAATAACCACACAAAGAAAGCGCCTTAGATAATCATGCAGAATAAAGTTATTAAATAGAGGTATTAGATATATGAAAAAGGGCTCAGCGTGCTGAGCCCTTCACTGTTTGCCGCCCTGCCAACGCCTCAGGCCGTGGCCTCCGCCCCGAAAGCGCCGGGCCGGTTCTGCTGCAACCATTGCTGTACATAGCGCACCAGATCGCCGATGCAATCATCCTGCATGCCGTGGTGCTTCAGCTCGTTATCCAGCGCAAACAGGTATTGCGCGTTGGTGCCCAGCGGGCCGCTGGCGCTGGCGATCAATGGCGCGATCACCTGGTGGCTGGTGTCTGCTTCAAACAGCGGGTGCTGCGCGTTCATCACGAACACCAGCGCAGTGACAACCTCACCGCCCTCAAGCTGCAGCTCACACCAGGTCGGCACGTAGCAATCGGTGATCATTTCGCGCTTCCACAGCAGCTCCAGCTCTTCGCGCAGCTTGCTTTCCGGCAGACGGAAGGCCAATCCGGTGGTCTGGCCGCCCTCTTTCAGCGCCAGCATGCGCCCCGGCTGATGCAGCGTGCCGCGCCCGGCGGTCAAGCGCATGCAAAACGCCCGGTGCCAGCCCTGCAGCATGGCAGGCCGCACTTCTTCCGATTCAAAAACCGGGTTCCACATCAGCGAACCGTAACCGAATACCCAAACCGGGCTGTGATCCGGCCGGCGCGATAACGTGCAATCCAACGAGGCTGCGCGCTGTTCAGGCGTCAGCAACAGCGACTCCTCAATAGCGCCGAATGCGGTTTTGCAATCCGCTTTTTGCAGAAAATCTCGCGTTAACACTGTTACAACCTCCCGGGAATACGATTTCTCGTCCTCCCTCGCCACTACTGAACCTTTGCAATTTTATTTTTAGGTGCGGAATTTTATTAATTCAATAACCGCACCGATTAATAATGAACATATTCTTTTCCCGCCGCGCAATCAAGTTGCAAAGCGGTGTTAACGTGGAAAAGTATTTGTACTGAGCAGCAATAATATTAATTGCCGGGTCAGCATAACGTCTGCGCGATTTTATCAGGCCATAAAGCGTTACTTTTTGTGCCAACGCTCATCGTCGCCCTTGCGATAGCTTTGCTTGACCGCCGCCCAGGCCACCTTGTGCGCCGTCTCCTCCCGGCTGTCGTCACCGCGGCGGTCTTCAGGATCCCGGTATTGTTGCCAGGCGCTGTTGAACGCTTCTTTATAGATCGCCTGAGCATGGGCCGGCAGTACATGCTTCACATTGTCCGGCAAGTCGTTCGTGTCTTGATAGGGCATCACGTCCTCCCGTGCGTATTCCGTGATGCTTAAGCCTAGCTCACACGCCGTTGCGCCTCAATGAGCAAACAATTCTCATTATCAAACGGCATGATATACTCACCGCCAAACGAACTATAAGGAGATCCCCGTGACTACCGAAGCCCCTCGCTCACGCGCCCCCTACCTGATCGCCGTCAGCGCCGTACAGGACATTACGCCGCACCTGCGCCGCATCACCTTTACCGCGCCCGATCTGCGCTACTACCCGGCCAACGCCGCCGCTGCGCACATCAAGGTCTTTTTGCCGCTCGCCGGCCAAACCCAGCCGGATCTGCCGACGCTGACCGAAAACGGCCCCCGCTGGGCGGCGGACGCCGTGCGCCCGATCGTGCGTACCTATTCCATTCGCGCCGTGCGCCCGGAACAGGCGGAGGTGGACATCGAGTTCGCGATCCACGATCACCAGGGCCCGGCGGTCGACTTTGCGCGCCAGGCGAAGGCCGGCGATAAAATCGGCATCAGCAACCCGGGTGGCCCCAAACCGATGTTGCCGGCGGCCGATTTCTACTGCCTGGCGGGCGATCCCTCCTCACTGCCTGCGCTGGCCGCGCTGCTGGAGAATCTGCCGCCGCACAGCGCCGGGCGCGCTTTCGTCCGCGTCGACAGCACCGCCGACGTGATTGATCTGAGAAAACCGGCCGGCGTTGAGGTGAATTGGATCGTTGGCGGCACGGAGAATACCAACGACCTGATCGCCCGTTTCCGCGCACAATCCCTGCCGCAGGGCGAAACGCACTTCTGGCTCGCCGGTGAAGATCGCCTGGTGGTAGAACTGCGCCGTTACCTGCGCCGTGAACGTCAATGCGATCGTAATCGTCTTTATGCCGTACCTTACTGGCGTGAGGGGCTAAATGAAGAGGGTTACCACAATAAACGGCATGAAATCATGGATAATATTGACGACTAATGGCTGTATTTTCCTTTATTAACCGCATGCTAAATAAGTAAACACGACTTTTCTCATATCTAACGTTAAAAATTGGCGTTATTGCGTAAAAGTAAGTAAATAAAACCGCACCCCGTGCGGTTTTTTTGTTACCCTGATCACATAAAGCAAGCAATTGCTTTCTCAGATAAAAACAACATCACACCGGCGCCGTGGGTGTATCCTAATATAAAATACCTACTGGAAACGCAGAGTTGCCGCATCACGGCGACCGGCGCTGACGGGCTACGCTGTTTGAGAAGGAGTGCCACCCTCATGAAGTCGCAACACGATCCTGGCCGATCCACCAAATCTCGCCACACCGAATACTCGCTGATCTTCCCCATCGCCGCGCTGGTGGTGTTGAATCTGTGGAGCAGCACCACTTACTTTCCGCTGATCGTCGGCATCAATATTCTCGCGCTGGTGGGGATCCTCAGCAGCGCCTTCAGCGTGGTGCGCCACGCCGACGTGCTCGCCCACCGTTTGGGGGAACCCTACGGCTCGCTGATCCTCAGCCTGTCGGTGGTAATCCTCGAGGTCAGCCTGATCTCGGCGCTGATGGCCACCGGCGACGCCGCGCCGGCGCTGATGCGCGACACGCTGTATTCCATCATCATGATCGTTTCCGCCGGCCTGGTCGGTTTCGCGCTGCTGCTCGGCGGGCGCAAGTTCGCCACCCAGTACGTCAACCTGGGCGGCATCAAACAGTATCTGATGGCAATTTTCCCGCTGGCGGTGATCGTGCTGGTGTTCCCGAGCGCGCTGCCGGGCGGTAACTTCAGCACCGGGCAGGCGCTGTTGGTGGCGCTGATCTCCGCCGCCATGTATGGCGTGTTCCTGGTGATCCAGACCAAAACCCACCAGAGCCTGTTCGTGTATGAGCATGAAGACGACGATGGCGACCCGCATCACGGCAAGCCCTCTTCGCACAGCAGCGCCTGGCATGCCGCCTGGCTCGTCGTGCACCTGATCGCGGTTATCGCCGTCACCAAGTTCAACGCCAATCCGCTGGAAGGCCTGCTGACCAAGATGAATGCGCCGGCGCAGTTCACCGGTTTCCTGGTGGCGCTGCTGATCCTGTCGCCTGAAGGGTTGGGCGCGCTGCGCGCCGTGTTGAACAATCAGGTGCAACGCGCCATGAACCTGTTCTTCGGTTCGGTGTTGGCGACCATCTCCCTGACGGTACCGGCGGTCACCATCATCGCCACCCTAACCGGGCAGACGCTGATCTTCGGGCTGCAAACGCCGCATATCGTGGTGATGTTGACGGTGTTGCTGCTGTGCCAGTTGTCGTTCTCGACCGGCCGCACCAACGTGCTGAACGGTACCGCCCACCTGGCGCTGTTCGCCGCCTACATGATGACTATCTTCGCCTGATCAAAAAGGGGCGCACACCGTGCGCCCCTGTCTTCGTTATACCGAGAAGAATATCGCCGCGGCGATCCCCCCGAACAAAATCCACTTGATGATGTAATAACCGGTGCGGTTCCAGGCCTTCAGGCGTTTCCCCACCCGGCGTATCGCATAGATGTATTTGAACATCTTGTTGACGCCGCCGGTGCGATCGCCCTCTTCGTTCGGCGCGGTGGCGGCGCTCATCAGATTGCGCCCCAGCCAGTGGTTCACCGCCTGCGCCCAGCGGTAGCGCATCGGCCGTTCGATGTCGCAGAACAGGATCAGACGATTCTGCCCGCTCTGATTTTCCGCGTAGTGCAGGTAAGTTTCATCGAACATCACGCCTTCACCGTCGCGCCAGCTGTAGCGCTCGCCGTCCACCTCGATGAAGCAGCGGTCATCGTTGGGGGTAATCAGCCCCAGGTGATAACGCAGCGAACCGGCGTAAGGATCGCGGTGGCGCGGCAAACGGCTGCCGTCCGGCAGTTCGGCGAACATCGCCGCCTTGACCGAAGGCAGGCTGCGCAGCAGTTCCGTGGTCTGCGGGCACAGGGTCATGGCGGAAGGATGGCTGTCCTCATACCATTTCAGATAAAAGCGTTTCCAGCCGGTCTTGAAGAACGAGTTGAACCCGGCGTCGTTGAATTGATCGGACGCTTTGATCTGCTGGATCTCCATCAGCTTCTGTCCTTCGTCGCGGATGGTTTCCCAATTCTCCCGCAGTACCGCCAGCTCAGGGAACTGCTCCGGCTTCAGGTACGGCGTGGTCGGCACGCGGGAAAACAGGTACATAAAGACGTTCAGCGGTGCGGTAAAGGTGGAATGGTCAGACAGCTGTCGCCACACGTTGTAGCGAACCCGCCCGCGGTAATGCACATAGACGACGCATAAAATAAGCAAAATCAGAATGATATATTTCATGTTTGAATCGCATCAAGGAACTCACGCTCAATGCGCCGCGCGGCGCACACCCCAGATAGTGTCCTTTTGGCGGCGCACGCAAGTTGCGCGCCAATCTGGAACCCATTAATCATTAACGCTAACTCAACGAAAATCTATACAAAAAACCACAATAATTTACACAAAGGTTAAACGAGAGGGAAAATTGCGGAGATAAAAAAGGCCGCCGAAGCGGCCTTTCCATTAGCGGATAGGTTAACTGTAAGCGTTGAGCGTGCGCTGGCACAAAGCAGAGCGCACACAGTCCTGTTTCTCAAAGCGGATAACGCCGATCATCTCGTCCTCTTCGAAGCGCTCCAGCGCGTCGCTGAGGCCGGATTTCACGCCGCGCGGCAAGTCGCACTGGGTCACGTCGCCGTTGACGATAACCGTCACGTTTTCGCCCAGGCGGGTCAGGAACATTTTCATCTGGCTGGCGGTCACGTTCTGGGCTTCATCCAGGATAACGACCGCATTTTCGAAGGTGCGTCCGCGCATATAAGCGAACGGCGCAATCTCTACCTTGCCGATTTCCGGGCGCAGGCAGTACTGCATAAAGGAAGAGCCTAAACGGCGCACCAGAATGTCATACACCGGGCGGAAATAAGGCGCGAATTTCTCGGAGATATCACCCGGCAAGAAGCCAAGGTCTTCATCCGCCTGCAAAACAGGACGGGTAACGATAATCCGATCCACCTCTTTATGGATCAGCGCCTCCGCCGCCTTGGCGGCGCTGATGAATGTTTTGCCACAGCCGGCTTCGCCGGTGGCGAAGATCAGCTGCTTATTCTCTATGGCTGATAAGTAATGACCCTGAGCTTCGGTTCTAGCCTCGATGGGTGAGCTATCGCGCTTGTCTCGCGCCATGCCGATAGACTCGACTCCCCCCATTTGCACCAGCGAGGTCACAGACTCTTCTTCCAGCTGGCGATGACTACGAGCGTCACGACGAATAACGCGTTTCGCTTCACGACGTGCTTTGATCACTGCTTTCTGTCTACCCATAGTGGCACCTTACAGTTTGTTTCACCTACCGCAACGGCCAGGCCGCGCGATTATGTTTCACACACGTATTAGGTTTTGGCCTCCTCCGAGCCAATAAGAGCCAAGGGACAAGGTGAATCGACGGCAACGCTTAAGCGCCGTGTCTTCACGGGACAACGCGGACTGCATTAAAAAACGTGGAGTAAAAAGTGATGAGGTTCGATAGCGATAAGAGTGCGGGGTTGCCGGTAAAAGAGAGTCGGAGAGAGAACCCTCGTTACAACGAGAAATCAGGGGAGATGTGTTATTTTTTCTTTCCAGCCCAACCAAGGACTTTACCATTAGCGATCCCCGCAGTGATATTTACAGCTTCAAGCTGTGCACCGTGTGAAAACTACCGCCAGATGATTACAGTATAATGACATTCAATCCTGCCGCGTTACTAAAATGTAAAAAAATTTTATATCTTTTGTTTTCAGTTAGCGCAAAAACACTATATCACGCTCGGCGCGTCATTCCAGAAAAATTTTTATCCTATTAATATCAATTAATTACAATTAAAAGCCGCGAATGACACTTTAGTTTCTCGATTAAAATTTGCACACCCCAAAGTCGGCGGGCCCTTCAGATTTTTTAATCCGCAGGCGACGGATTGAATTGAACTCCGTCGCTTAATGTCCAGCACAATAGGCAAGCCAACGTAAAACGAGGCGGAAGATCCCGCCTCGTCATTGCGTGCTCAGGCCTTGAGCAGGCCGCTGGCCAAATAGTCGCCGCCCTCTTTCACCCCCGGCAATACGAAGAAGTATCCGCCGCCGATCGGCTTGATGTATTCTTCCAGCGCTTCGCCGTTGAGCCTTTTTTGCACCGTCAGGAATCCTTTTTCCAGATCGGCCTGATAGCAGACGAACAGCAGCCCCATTTCCAGCTGCCCGGCATTGGAAACGCCAAGGGAATAGCTGTAGCCACGTCGCAACATAAGGTTACTTTGGCTTTCCGGCGTGCGGGGGTTAGCCAACCGGATGTGCGCGTCCATCGGGATCACCTTGCCGTCGGGATCGTTCGCGTAGTTCGGCTCGTCATGTTCATGCTTCATGCCGAGCGGCGCGCCGCTGTGCTTTTCGCGGCCGAAAATGGTTTCCTGCTCCTGCAGCGGCGTGCGATCCCAAAACTCCACGCGGAAGCGAATAATACGCGCCGCCTGGTAGCTGCCGCCCGCCGTCCACGCCGGCTCGCCGACGTTGTCGCCGACCCACACCACCTTATCCATCAGCGGTTTGTCGTCGGTTTTCGGGTTGGCGGTGCCGTCTTTGAAACCCAGCAGGTTGATCGGCGTCTCTTTGCCTTTGCTGCGCGCCGCATGCGCGGAGATAAACCCTTCGCGCTTCCAGCGCACGCTGAGCAGATCCGGCGAATGCTTGATGATGTCGCGCAGTGCGTGGATCACCGTTTCATTGGTGTTGGCGCAGATCTGCAGCAGCAGATCACCGTGGCAAAGCCCGGCGTCCAGCGCATCGTTGGGGAAGCGGGTCATTTTCTGCAACCGCAGCGGCTTTTGCGCCTGCAGGCCAAAACGTTCGTCGAACAGCGATGCGCCGACCGAGACGGTGATGGTCAGGTTGTCCGGGTAAATCTCCGGCCCCATGATCCCCGAATCGAGCGGCGGCAATTTGGCGTCCACCTCCGGCGCCTTGCCGCCGTGGGTCAGGAACGCGATGCGGTCAGTCAGCAGCCGGAACAGGCGCTCCAGATCCGCTTTGCTGGTCGCCAGCACGTCGAACGCCACCAGCATCATCGCCGCCTGTTGCGGGGTCAGCACCCCGGCCTGATGGCGGCCATAAAACGGCTGTTTCTGCCAGCGCTCATCCTGCGGCGCCGCCAACGGCTCCGCCGCTTTGTCCGCCGCCTGCACCAGGCGGCTGCCGCCCAGCGCCAGCGCGCTCAGCCCCAGCCCCTGCAGCAAACGGCGGCGTGAAGGGGATGCCGCCTCCTGAGAGTGCGGGTGAGGCCCGTTATTCGGGCCTGCCTTGTTGCTCATAACCTTATGCCTCAGTCCAGACCCAATACGCCGCGCAGTTGGGAAAGGTCTTCCGCCAGCGTGGTGATCGGCCCTTTCAACGCATTGCGGTCGGCATCGGTCAGCTTCTCATAGGACTCATACCCCTCTTTGGTTTGGTACTTCGCCAAAATGGTGTCGACGGTTTTGAAGTTGGCGTCGATTTTGTCCAGCAGCGGCTTGTTGGCTTTGACCAACAGCGGGCGCAGCAGGTTGACGATCTTCTGCGCGCCGTCGACGTTGGCCTGGAAATCCCACAGGTCGGTGCGGCTGTAACGGTCTTCTTCACCGCTGATCTTGCTGGCCGCCACTTCTTCGATCAGCCCGGCTGCGCCGCCCACCACCTTGCTCGGCGGGAAGGTCAGTTCACCCACGCGTTTTTGCAGTTCAACGGTGTCGTGATACAGACGATCGGCATATTTGCCCATGTCTTTGGTCGAGTTGTCGGCAAACAGCGCCTTCTCCAGACGGTGGAAGCCGGTAAAGTTCGGATCCGCCGATTTCTTCTCGTAGTCGTCTTCACGGGCGTCGATGCTGCCGTCCAGATCGGAGAACAGCTCGGCGATCGGCTCGATGCGCTCATAGTGCTGGCGGGTCGGCGCGTACAGCTTGCGCGCTTGCTCCACGTTGCCGGCCTTCACCGCGTCGGTGAACAGCTTGGTCTGTTTCACCAGCCCGTCGACTTCTTTGATAACGTAGACTTTGTATTCGGCGATCGGGCCAACCAGATCCAGCGCGTTTGGTTTGCCGTCGGTGGCACCGTTGGTGGCTGCAGTGACGGTCAGTTTGCCTTTCGGGTTGCTCAGCAGCCCGCAGGTCATGTCGTATTCGCCCGCTTCCAGCGTGGCGGTCATTTTCTGGGTGAAGCCCGGCGCGATGTTTTCGCGCTCTTCCACCACCATCACCCCTTTCAGGATTTCCCATTCGACGTTTTTCTGGCTGGTGTTATGCACCACAAACTGCGTCTTGCCGGCCGGCACCGTCAGCTGCATCGGTTCGCACTGCTTGTCGTTGACCGTGACTTTGACCTGCGGCACGTCCGCCGCCAACGCGTCGATGCTCAGCGCAAACGCCGGGATAGCCAGTAATGCTGCGTGCAACGCCTTGCGGCGAAATAACGGAGTAGACATACGAGATTCCCTATTAAACATTAATGATTGATTTTACGTTGCGCCGGGGCCGCTGCCGGCTCCGCGCGCTGCGGCAGGAAAAAGAAAATCAGCGCCGGGATCAGATACAGGAAATAGACGGCCACTTCGCTGACCGTCGGCGCTTCCTGATAACCGAGAATACCTTCCAGCAGGGTGCCGAACAGCGAATGGGTCGACAGGGTGCTGCTGAAATCGAAGGCGATGTCCTGGAAGTGGTTCCACAGGCCGGCTTCGTGGAAGGCGCGGATCGCCCCGGCGGCCAGGCCGGCGGCGACGAACAGAATGAACAGGCTGGTCCATTTGAAAAACTTGGCCAGGTGCAGCTTCACCCCGCCCCAATAAATCATCATGCCCAGCACGATGGCGGCCACCAGGCCGAGCACCGCGCCGATCGGCGCCGCGGCGCCCACGTCTTGCTGGAACGCCGCCAGCAGGAAGAACACCGACTCCAGCCCTTCGCGCGCCACGGCGAAAAACACCATCGCAACCAGCGCCCAACCCTGCCCTTTACCGGCGCTGAGCGCCTGATCGATCGCCCCTTCCAGATGCACCTTGACCGACTTGGACACCTTACGCATCCAGAACACCATATAGGTGAGGATCACCACCGCCACCACCGCCACGATGCCCTCGAACAGCTCCTGCTGTTTCTGCGGGAACTCGCCGGTGGTTTCATTGATGAAGATGCCGAGCGTCAGACACAGCGCCGCAGCGACAATCACGCCGATCCACACCGCGCCCAGCCATTGGCTGCGCTGCGTGCGCTTCAGGTAGCTGGCGATCAGGCTGACGATCAGCGCGGCCTCCAGCCCCTCACGGAACATGATAAGAAAGGGAACGAACATAAATAATCACCCCTGAAAAGACCGCGGCGGCAGAGACGGTGGTTGCGAAATGAGCCGCGGCGACTATGTAAAGAAACGTAAAAACCAACGAGAGTGATTATCATTCTGCCAAGAATAAATACAAGAGGCATGACGGTGATTTTTTCTAATCAAATGTCGCCAGGTGTTACAGCTGGATGACGGCGATCGGCAGACAAAAAAAAGGGGCGCTCTGCGCGCCCCTTACCGACTGACATCGAACGGCGTTACACCGTTTTGTACTCGGCTTCCGCCTGATCGAAACGCTCGGTCATGGTGGCGGAAGGCTGGCGGCCCATCAGGCTCACCACCACGATGGCGAGGCAACCCAGGATGAAGCCAGGGATGATTTCATACAGCCCCAGCCATTCGTACTGTTTCCAGACGATCACCGTCACCGCACCGACCAGCATACCGGCCAGCGCGCCGTTGCGGGTCATGCGCGACCACATCACCGAAATCAGCACCACCGGACCGAAGGCGGCGCCGAAACCGGCCCAGGCGTAGCTCACCAGGCCCAGCACGCGGTTCTCCGGATTGGCCGCCAGCGCGATGGCGATCAAGGCCACCACCAGCACCATCACGCGGCCGACCCACACCAGCTCGCGCTGGCTGGCGCCTTTACGCAGGAACGCCTTGTACAGGTCTTCGGTGATCGCGCTGGAGCACACCAGCAGCTGGCAGCTCAGGGTACTCATGACCGCCGCCAGAATCGCCGACAGCAGCACGCCTGCTACCCATGGGTTGAACAGCAGCATCGCCAGTTCGATGAACACGCGTTCCCCGTTCTGCGACACGTTACCGGCTTGATCCGGGTTGTTGGCGAAGTAAGCAATACCGAAGAAACCGACGGCGATGGTGCCGGCCAGGCACAGGATCATCCAGGTCATGCTGATGCGACGCGCGCTGCGGATGGTGCGGTGAGAATCCGCCGCCATGAAACGCGCCAGGATGTGCGGCTGGCCGAAGTAGCCCAGGCCCCACCCCAGCAGCGACAGGATGGCGACGAAGTTCAGCCCTTTCAGCATGTCGAGGTTGGCCGGGTTCTGCGCCTGGATCACCAGCATCGAGGTATCGATGCCGCCGACGGCGAAGATCACGATCACCGGCGTCAGGATCAGCGCGAAAATCATCAGGCTGGCCTGCACGGTGTCGGTCCAGCTTACCGCCAGGAAACCGCCGATAAAGGTGTAGAGGATGGTCGCCGCGGCGCCGGCCCACAGGGCGGTTTCGTAGCTCATGCCGAAGGTGCTTTCGAACAGGCGCGCGCCGGCTACGATGCCGGAGGCGCAGTAAATGGTGAAGAACACCAGGATGACGATGGCCGAGATCACGCGCAGCAGCTTGCTGTTGTCTTCAAAGCGGCTGGTGAAATAATCCGGCAGCGTCAGGGCGTTGTTGTTGGCTTCGGTATGTACTCGCAGCCTTCCTGCCACCAGCTTCCAGTTCAGGTAAGCGCCGATGGTCAGGCCGATAGCGATCCAGCTTTCGGAGATGCCGGAGAGGAAGATGGCGCCCGGCAGGCCCATCAGCAACCAGCCGCTCATGTCGGAAGCGCCGGCGGACAGCGCGGTCACCACGCTGCCCAAACTGCGGCCGCCGAGAATATAGTCATCAAAGTTGTTGGTTGCCCGGTAGGCAAGCAGGCCGATCAGCACCATCCCGAAAATGTACACCAGGAAGGTCACCAGCATAGGTGTGCTCATTGTCATTTAATTCTCCACTTTCATTATTATTCGCGTTTCGCTCCGGCCAAGCCGGCGCCGGTAAACCCACGCGCAATGCATTTCACTGGCCGCCGCGCCGGAACGTGGCGCAGCCTGCTAGCAAGTGCAGGTAAAATAGTTTCTGCCCGTAATTGTTGACCGTCGGTTATCCTAGATGAGCCTTTCATCAACCAACAAGATATTTAACAACAAAGTTACACAAAGTTTACCCTGCGTCACATTTACCGGGCCTAAAGGTTGCACTCACGACAAGCAAAATGAGTTGCACCTGGTTATTACCCTTATATACCGCAAGGTAAAGCGTTTGCGGCATCATAAACCCCGCCGCATTCGCTCAATAACGCAACATTCGTGCCAACTGCCCATGTTAAAAAATCGATGAAACTCACACTTCGCTCATCAGCCTGATTTAACAAGGTTGCACAAAGTTGCAACATGCAGGATATTGTCTGCATTCTTGACACCACACATCACACGAACCTATCCCAACAGGCTTTCCGGCCTGCTGTTTGTCTAGCCTGATGGGATAGGTTCTAAACACAGGAGTTGGATAGGCATGGGCACTACCACAATGGGCGTGAAACTCGACGAGGCAACACGCGACCGGATCAAGAGCGCCGCACAGCGTATCGATCGCACGCCGCACTGGCTCATCAAGCAGGCCATCTTTAATTACCTCGAGCGTCTCGAGAGCGGTTCCGATATTCCTGAAATTCCAGCGCTGGCCGCTGCGGGCCAGCCTGAAGCGGACGACATTATGCCGCAAGCGCAGGAAGAGTCACACCAGCCATTCCTCGATTTCGCCGAACAAATTCTGCCGCAGTCGGTCACCCGCGCCGCCATCACCGCCGCCTATCGTCGCCCGGAGACCGAAGCGGTGCCGATGTTGCTCGAACAGGCGCGATTACCCGTCGATCTTGCTCAGGCTACTCACAAAATGGCCTACGGCATCGCCGAGAAGTTACGTAACCAAAAAAGTGCAAACGGCCGCGCCGGCATGGTGCAAGGCCTGCTGCAAGAGTTCTCCCTCTCCTCGCAGGAAGGCGTGGCGCTGATGTGCCTGGCGGAAGCGCTGTTGCGTATTCCGGACAAACCGACCCGCGATGCCCTGATCCGCGACAAGATCAGCAACGGCAACTGGCACTCGCACCTGGGGCGCAGCCCGTCGCTGTTCGTCAACGCCGCCACCTGGGGCCTGCTGTTCACCGGCAAGCTGGTGTCCACGCATAACGAAGCCAATCTGTCCCGTTCGCTGAACCGCATTATCGGCAAGAGCGGCGAGCCGCTGATCCGCAAAGGCGTGGACATGGCGATGCGCCTGATGGGCGAACAGTTCGTGACCGGCGAAACCATCGCCGAGGCGCTGGCCAACGCGCGCAAGCTCGAAGAAAAAGGCTTCCGCTACTCCTACGACATGCTGGGCGAAGCCGCCCTGACCGAAGCCGACGCGCAAGCCTACCTGGTTTCCTACCAGCAGGCGATCCACGCCATCGGCAAAGCCTCCAACGGCCGTGGCATCTATGAAGGCCCCGGCATCTCCATCAAGCTGTCCGCCCTGCACCCGCGCTACAGCCGCGCGCAGTACGAACGCGTCATGGAAGAGCTCTACCCGCGCCTGCTGTCGCTGACCCTGCAGGCACGCCAGTACGATATCGGCATCAACATCGATGCCGAAGAGGCCGACCGCCTGGAGATCTCGCTCGATCTGCTGGAGAAGCTGTGCTTCGAACCGCAGCTGGCCGGCTGGAATGGCATCGGCTTCGTGATCCAGGCCTACCAAAAACGTTGTCCGTTCGCCATCGACGCGGTGATCGACATGGCGCAACGCAGCCGCCGTCGCCTGATGATCCGTCTGGTGAAGGGCGCCTACTGGGACAGCGAAATCAAACGCGCCCAGATGGACGGCCTGGAAGGCTACCCGGTCTACACCCGCAAGGTCTATACCGACGTTTCTTACCTGGCCTGCGCCCGCAAGCTGCTGTCGGTGCCGAACCTGATCTATCCGCAGTTCGCGACCCACAACGCCCATACCCTGAGCGCCATCTATCATCTGGCCGGCAACAACTACTACCCTGGGCAGTATGAGTTCCAGTGCCTGCACGGCATGGGTGAGCCGCTGTACGAGCAGGTGGTGGGTAAAGTGGCCGACGGCAAACTGAACCGCCCTTGCCGCATCTATGCGCCGGTCGGCACCCATGAAACGCTGCTGGCTTACCTGGTGCGCCGCCTGCTGGAAAACGGCGCCAACACCTCGTTCGTCAACCGCATCGCCGATGCCACCCTGCCGCTCGACGAGCTGGTGGCCGATCCGGTCAGCGCCGTGGAAACGCTGGCAGCCAGCGAAGGCCAGATTGGCCTGCCGCATCCGCGTATTCCGCTGCCGCGCGAGCTGTACGGCGAGAAACGCACTAACTCCAGCGGTCTGGATCTGTCCAACGAACAGCGTCTGGCCTCGCTCTCCAGCGCCCTGCTCACCAGCGCCAGCCATCCGTGGCGCGCGGAACCGATCATCGACGCCGAATTGGATCAGGGCGTGGAGCAACCGGTAATCAACCCGGCCGAGCCGGGCGATGTGGTCGGCTACGTGCGTGAAGCCACCGAAGGCGAAGTCAGCCGTGCGCTCGACGCCGCCGCGGCCGCCGGCCCAATCTGGTTCGCTACGCCGCCGACGGAGCGCGCCGCGATCCTCGAACGCGCCGCCGAGTTGATGGAGAGTCAGCTGCAAAGCCTGCTGGGCATTCTGGTGCGTGAAGCGGGTAAAACCTTCAACAACGCCATCGCCGAAGTGCGCGAAGCGGTGGACTTCCTGCACTACTACGCCGGCCAGGTGCGCGACGATTTCGCCAACGACAGCCACCGTCCGCTGGGCCCAGTGGTCTGCATCAGCCCGTGGAACTTCCCGCTGGCGATCTTCACCGGCCAAATCGCCGCGGCGCTGGCGGCGGGCAACAGCGTGCTGGCCAAACCGGCCGAGCAAACGCCATTGGTCGCCGCGCAGGCGGTGCGCATCCTGCTGGAAGCCGGCATTCCGCAAGGCGTGCTGCAGCTGCTGCCGGGCCAGGGTGAAACCGTCGGCTCAACGCTGGTCAACGATGCCCGCGTCCGCGGCGTGATGTTTACCGGTTCCACCGACGTCGCCGGCATTCTGCAGCGCAGCATCGCCGGTCGCCTGGATCCGCAAGGCCGTCCGACGCCGCTGATCGCCGAAACCGGCGGCCTGAACGCCATGATCGTCGACTCTTCGGCCCTGACCGAACAGGTCGTCACCGACGTAGTGGCCTCCGCCTTCGACAGCGCCGGCCAGCGCTGCTCCGCGCTGCGTATCCTGTGCATTCAGGAAGACGTGGCCGAGCACACGCTGCAAATGCTGCGCGGCGCGATGGCCGAATGCCGCATGGGTAACCCGGAGCGCCTGTCTACCGACGTGGGCCCGGTGATCGACGCCGAAGCCAAAACCGGCATCGAACGCCATATCCAGGCGATGCGCGCCAAAGGCCGCAAGGTGTACCAGGCCGCCAAAGGCAGCGCGCAGGATGAGAAAGAGTGGGCGCGCGGCACCTTCATCAAACCGACGCTGATCGAACTCGACAGCTTCGACGAGCTGCAAAAAGAGATCTTTGGCCCGGTGCTGCACGTGGTGCGCTTCCAGCGCAACAATCTGGACGCGCTGGTCGATCAGATCAACGCCGCCGGTTATGGCCTGACGCTGGGCATTCACACCCGTATCGATGAAACCATCGCCCGGGTGACCGAACGCGCCAAGGTCGGCAACCTGTACGTCAACCGTAACATGGTTGGCGCGGTGGTCGGCGTGCAGCCGTTCGGCGGCGAAGGCCTGTCGGGCACCGGCCCGAAAGCCGGCGGCCCGCTGTACCTGTACCGTCTGCTGGCTAACCGTCCGGACGACGCGCTGCAGCGTACGCTGCACCGTCAGGACGAAGAGCGCCCGATGGAAGCTACCGCACGGCCGCAACTGCTGGGCGCACTGCAATCGCTGGAGAAATGGGCGGTCACCAGCCAACAAGGCGAACTGGCGGCTTTGGCGCAGCGCTATGCGGAACTGGGCCAGGGCGGCACCGTACGTCCGCTGCCGGGCCCGACCGGCGAGCGCAATACCTATGCCCTGCTGCCACGTGAACGCGTGCTGTGCCTGGCGGATAACGAAGCCGACGCGCTGATCCAACTGGCCGCCGTGCTGGCGGTTGGCAGCTGCGTGCTGTGGCCGGAAGCGGAACTGCAGCGCAATCTGTTCCGCCGCTTGCCGAACGATGTGCAGGCGCGCATCGCCTTCAGCAAAGACTGGCAGCAGGACAAGGTCGAGTTCGACGCCGCCATCTACCACGGCGATGCCGATCAGCTGCGCACCCTGTGCGAACAGATCGCGCAGCGCGGCGGCGCCATCGTTTCGGTACAGGGCTTCGCCCATGGTGAAACCAACATCCTGTTGGAACGCCTGCTTATCGAACGTTCGCTGAGCGTCAACACCGCCGCCGCCGGCGGCAACGCCAGCCTGATGACCATCGGTTAACGCATCATCAACGCGGCCATGGATTGCCGCCTGAGTTGCTCACCGCTACGCAAACCCTGCACTTGTGCAGGGTTTTTTATTGCCCGCAGCCCGGTCAGCCGTTAGCGTCTTGTTATCCTGGCATGAGGATGTGGCGCCTAATGGACGATAACAACAGGGTGAGCTCAGAACGGATTGGTCTGCTTGCAAACCGCGGCAGCACGCGACTCGTCGCTTTGACGCTCGGGTTCGGTAACATCCGGGATACGGTAGCCGCAGCGGGTTTCTCGCCGCCGCCGCGCGAAACGCATTATTGAAAACGGAGTGAATGCGGACGGGGGAAGCTCCCCCGCCGCCTTATTGATTCAGGAATTTGTCGAGGAATTGCTGGGTACGCTGGTGCTGCGGGTTGGCGAACAGCGCTTTGGCCGGGCCCTGTTCAACGATGCGGCCGTGGTCCATAAAGATAACCCGGTCGGCCACGTCGCGGGCAAAGCTCATCTCATGGGTGACGATCACCATGGTGCGTTTCTCTTCCGCCAGTGAACGCATGGTATTGAGCACCTCCCCCACCAGCTCGGGATCGAGCGCCGACGTCGGCTCATCGAACAGAATCACCTCCGGCTGCATCGCCAGCGCGCGCGCAATAGCCACCCGCTGCTGTTGGCCGCCGGATAGCCGCCGCGGATACGCCTGCTCCTTGCCGCTCAACCCCACCTTGGCCAGCAACGCGCGGGCGCGCTGTTCCGCGCTGGCTTTCGCCTCGCCCTTGACGATAACCGGCCCTTCGATGATGTTTTCCAACACAGAACGGTGCGGGAACAGGTTGAAGTTCTGGAACACGAAACCGACCTGCTGACGCAGCGCCCGCACCTGATTTTTCTGTTTGCTCAGCGGCTTGCTGCCGTCGATCAGGATATCGCCGACGCGAATGGTGCCGGAATCCGGCTCCTCCAGCAGGTTAATGCAGCGCAATAAGGTGGTTTTCCCCGAGCCGCTCGGCCCGATGATCGCCACCACTTCGCCGGCGTCCACCGCCAGATCGATCCCATGCAGTACCGTCTGACCCTTGAACTGCTTGGTCAATTGCTTAACTTCAATGGCACTCATGCGCTACTCCTGATCCTGGCGATTAACGTGGGCTTCCAGACGGTTTTGCAGCGCGGAAAGCAGGGTCGCCATCACCCAGTAAATCAGCGATGCCGCCAGGTACATGGTGAACACTTCCAGCGTGCGCGAGGTGATCAGCTGCGCCTGACGGAACAGTTCCGGCACCTGAATGGTGGCGGCCAGCGAGGTGTCTTTCACCAGGCCGATGAAGCTGTTGCCCAGCGGCGGCAAGGCGGTGCGCGCCGCCTGCGGCAGGATCACTCGGCGCAGGGTTTGCCAACGGGTCATGCCGATGCTGGCGGCGGCTTCCCACTGCCCTTTGTCGATCGACGAAATCGCCGCACGCAGCGTTTCCGAGGTGTAGGCGGCGGTATTGAGCGACAGGCCAATCAGCGCCGCCGGGAAAGGATCGAACTCGATGCCGAACTGCGGCAAACCGTAATAGATCATAAACAGCTGGGCGATCAACGGCGTACCGCGGAACAGCGACACGTAGATACGCGACAACCACGACAGCGGCCACAGCGGCGAAAGGCGCATCAGCGCCAGCAGAAAACCGAGCAGCAACCCCAACGCCATGCCGCCCAGGCTGAGCTGAAGCGTCAGTATTGCGCCCTTCAATAAAAATGGCGCTGAATCCAGCGCCAGTTGAATACTTTCGTGCATTATTTAGTTACGTCCGCGCCAAACCATTTCTCGGAGATCTTCGCCATCGTGCCGTCTTTTTGCATCTCGGCGATCGCCTGGTCAATCGCGGCCAGCAGCTCTGGGTTGTTCTTGCGCAGCGCCACGCCGGACTCCTGACGAGAGAACGCCGGGCCGGCTACCGCCAACGTATCGCCGGTTTTCTTCACCAGATCCAGCGCCGCCAGGCGATCCACCAGAATGGCGTTGATGCGGCCAACGCGCAGATCCTGATACTTGGTCGGGTCGTCGTCGTAGGTACGCACGTCCACGCCCTGCACATTCGCGCGCAGCCATTGCTCATAGTTGGTGCCCAGGCCCACGCCGACCTTCTTGCCCTTCAGGTCTTCCGGCTTGGTGATGGTGTCTTCGTTGCCTTTTTTCACCAGCGCCTGAATACCGGAAACGGTGTAAGGGGTGGAGAAGTCATATTTCTTCTTGCGCTCATCGGAGAGCATGACCTGGTTGATAACCACGTCGATACGTTTCGAGTCCAACGACGCCAGCATGCCGTCCCACTTGGTCGGGTTCAGCTTGGCTTTCACGCCCAGATGTTCCGCCAGCGCGTTGGCGAAATCCACTTCAAAACCGGTCAGCTTGCCGTCTTCACCCTGGAAGCTGAACGGCGGATAGGTGCCTTCCAGCCCGACGATCAGCGTGCCACGCTGTTTCACCTGCTGCAGCAGATTGTCGGCGGCATAGGCTTGAGTCGTCACACCGGCGGCCAATGCGATACCCACCACGCCCAACAACCATTGACGACGAACTTTCGCAAACATCATAAACACCCCTGTGTGTTATTTATCTTTTTTGATATCAGCACTTTAACAGTGCGACCGTCCGCATAAAGGAATATAACTTTATAAATATAGTTCAAAATGGAATAACAAGCGGTATTTACACCTGCGGATGGTAGGCGAACAGCGCCGGCGCACCGCCGGTGTGAACGAACAGAATAGGACCTTCATCGCGGAAGCGCCGCTGGGCGATGCCGTCGATCAAACCGGCCATCGCTTTGCCGGTGTATACCGGATCCAGCAACACGCCCTCTTGCTGCGCCAGCAGCTGCACCGCCGCCATCCCCTCTTCGTTCGGCATGCCGTACTGCGGCGCGAAATAATCGTCCCACAGCGCGATCGGCGCCAGTTCGTCGATATTCAGCGAACAGGCCAGAGCTTTCTGGATCTGCTCCACCTTCGGCAGCTGATCGATCACGGTGCGCGAGACGGTCACGCCGATCAGTTCGGTTTCCGGCAGCAGCTGCTGCAGCCCCACCGCCAGCCCGGCGTGGGTGCCGGCGCTGCCGGACGCCACCACCACCGAACTGAACGCCACGTTGCTGCGTTGGCTCTGCTCGGCGATTTCCAATGCGCACTGCACGTATCCCAGCGCGCCCAGGGCATTGGAACCGCCCACCGGCACCACGTAAGGCCGGAAGCCCTGTGCCTCGAGGCGCGTCGCCAGTTCCGCCAGTTGCTGCTGCGGATCGTGCAGCGCTTCGCACATCACCACCTCGGCGTTGAACAGACCGAGCAACAGGCGGTTGCCGTTGGTCAGGTAGTTTTCCGCGCGGGTGTCGATAGGGTTTTCCAGCAGCGCGACGCAGTGCAGGCCCAGTTTCGCCGCCACCGCCGCCGTCTGGCGCACGTGGTTGGATTGAATGGCGCCGGCGGTGACCAGCGTATCGGCACCTTGACGCAGCGCGTCGGCGGCCAAAAACTCAAGCTTTCTCAGCTTGTTGCCGCCCATGGCCATAGGAGTGACATCGTCACGTTTAAGGTAGATTTCGCGGCCGAGGTAATCGGAGAGACGGGACAGCTTTTCGAGCGGTGTGGCGGTGCCAACCAGATCCAGACGCGGAAATTGCGCCAGTTGTTGTTGCAGGTTCACTACTTCCCCCCAGGGAATCGAATATCAACATCTGATAACCGATAGATTTAGCAGATGTGAACTGAATAATCATCCTTTATCACGGGGGAAACAGCAGGCCCCGGCCCAGCGGCCGGGGAAAAGTCTCAGTAGCTGCGCTGCCAGGCGAGATACTGATCGTATTTGCGCAGCGCAATGCGGTAGTTGTTGTGCGCCGCGGTAGGCAGATCGTCGATGATGCGCTGATGGCTGGCGCTGCTGGCGAATTTATCCGCCGGGTAGTTGCGCGCCACCAGCATTTCGTCCAGCCGGCGCAGCCGCACCACATACTCGCGGATGGTGCTGTGGCTCATCTCGGTCTGCTCGAACAGATACTGTTTGAACGCCATGATGTCGAAATAGCTCGGGTGGCTGTTGCAGGAGATCTCGCTGCAGAAGCGGCACAGCGCGGTCAGCTCGTGTTGCACGTTTTGCCAGACCGCATCGTCGATCGGCTGATCCATGCGCGCGATGGCTTCTTTATTGATAATCTTGCCGCGAAACACCAGCGCCATGCGGTCCAACAGTTTGCCGCACTGGGAGCAATGGGTCTGGCTGTGCTTGTAGTCTTTCAGGTAACGGCTAAGCGGCCGTTTCTTCAACAGTATTCCTGGCATAAAGGGCAGTCCGATTGTCGCATGAGTCATCGAGTTGAGGGGCGGTGGGCCGCCGTCAGGTATCGTTCGCCAGCCGCGCGCGCAGCCGTTTGATCGCCTGACTGTGCAGTTGGCTGACGCGGGATTCCCCGACGTCCAGCACGGCGCCGATCTCTTTGAGATTCAACTCTTCCTGGTAATACAGCGTCAGCACCATTTTTTCGCGCTCCGGCAACGCCTCGATGGCGTCGATCACCCGCTGGCGCAGGCTGCCTTCCAACAGGTGATGCAGCGGGTTGGCCTCTTCATGCCCTTCCAGCATCGGTTCCGCGTTCTCGCCATGCTCCTCGCGCCATTCGTCGTAGGAGAAAAGCTGGCTGTTATTGGTGTCCAACAGAATTTGACGGTACTCATCCAGCGAGATATTCAGCGTCTGCGCCACTTCCGTCTCGCTCGCCGGACGGCCGTAACGCTGTTCCAGTTGCCGCATCACCTGCGCGACTTCGCGCGCATGGCGCCGCACGCTGCGCGGCACCCAGTCGCGGCTGCGCAGCTCGTCGAGCATCGCGCCGCGAATGCGTTGCACCGCATAGGTGGTAAAGGCGGTTCCTTGTAGGGCGTCATAACGCTCAACGGCGTTCAATAGCCCGATTCCCCCGGCCTGCAGCAAGTCGTCAAGCTCCACGCTGGCGGGCAGCCTGACCTGCAGGCGCAACGCCTCGTGGCGCACTAACGGGACGTAGCGCAGCCAGAGAGAATTTTTGTCCATCACGCCTTCGGCGGTATACAGATCGCTCACTATGTCTTAAACCTGCGGATAAGAGAGTCAGCGCTATTATGCGTAGGGGGCGGAATGCCAATCGGCTGAACAGTCGCACAAAACGGGCTTTATTTGCGCCATGTAATAACCGCGCGGTGCGCGAGCATAAAAAAACCCCGCCGAAGCGGGGTTTCTTTGCGACAGTTAATCGGGAGAGACGATTAACGCAGCAGGGACAGCACGTTCTGAGTAGACTGGTTAGCCTGTGCCAGAACAGAGGTGCCAGCCTGTTGCAGGATGTTGGCACGGCTCATGTTGGACACTTCGGTCGCGTAGTCAGCATCCTGGATACGGGACTGAGAAGCGGACAGGTTGTTCACGGTGCTGTTCAGGTTGTTGATAACAGAATCGAAACGGTTCTGTACCGCACCCAGGGAAGAACGCAGGGAGTCAACCTGAGACAGCGCTTTGTCCAGGGTTGCCAGCGGATCGGCAGTTTTTGGATCGGTGGACTGCTGCGCGCCTTTGGTCACTTTACCGGAAGCGTCTACGGTCGCTTTGAAGTAAGCGTCGTTGCCGTTATCGTCTTTGCCTTTAACCACATAGCCAGATTTGCCGGCTGGGTCGGTGTAAGTGCGCAGTTCATCGCTACCGCTCAGGCCGCTGATGTTGGTGGTGCCAACTTTAACCTGAGTCTCTTCTTTCAGGCCAGCAGTTGGTTTGGTTGCTGCTGCAGTAGAGTCCCAAGTTGCTTTGCCTGTCGCGTCTACGGTTGCATCATAGATGCCACCATCGGTAGATTTTACGAAGTAGTTGACTGTACCGGTGCCATCGTCAGCAGAGTACAGTTTGCCATCGCTGGTTTTTGGCGTTGTGCCTTTGCTGTCTGCAGCGATAGTCGGCGCGCCCATTTTATCAACGGCGGTCAGTTTAGTGGTGCCAATTTTAGTGGTATCGATAGGATCGGCCACGCTGAACTTATCCAGACCCAGAGTTTTAGCGTTGATGTCTTTCAGTTCGATATCGATGGTTTCGCCGTCGTTCGCGCCAACCTGGATGGTCAGTTTCTGATCTGCGCTCAGTACTTTCACGCCGTTGAAATCAGTCTGCTCGGAGATGCGGTTGATTTCAGACAGACGCTGAGAGATCTCGTCCTGGATGGACTGCAGGTCGCTGGAAGAGTTGGAACCGTTCTGAGACTGTACGGTCAGACGACGGATGTTCTGCAGGTTGTCGTTAACTTCGTTCAGTGCGCCTTCAGTGGTCTGCGCCAGGGAGATACCGTCGTTGGCGTTGCGAGAAGCCTGAGTCAGGCCCTTGATGTTCGCGGTGAAACGGTTGGAGATAGCCTGACCCGCAGCATCGTCTTTCGCGCTGTTGATACGCAGACCGGAAGACAGACGCTCAATCGCAGTACCCAGAGAAGACTGAGATTTGTTCAGGTTGTTCTGCGCCATCAGCGACAGGCTGTTAGTGTTAATTACTTGTGCCATTGTTTGCTTTCCTTACGAGTCAGTTGCGTTCTTCGCAACACAGTTAAAAGGTTCGGGCTTGTTTGCCCACGGCGTCAACCACCGTCCCCTCAGGTATCGGCCCTCCCCTAACAACCTTTAGCAATTTTTTAAAATTTTTTGCGCCAGGGGCAATGGCGGAAATAACGCGGTTTTTCCCTCCTCTATTGCGCCATCGTTTTTTTGTTTTTTTCGGTAAACTTTTTCATCACTGGGCCGATAACGCGTAAAGCGAATAAAGTCATTATCAAGGAGAAGCACGAATGGCATCGATCAGTTCATTAGGCATCGGCTCAGGACTCGACCTTAACGGTTTGCTCGACAAGCTGACCAAAGCGGAACAGCAGCGTCTGACGCCGTACACCACCCAGCAGACCAGTTACAACGCCCAGCTAACCGCTTACGGCACGCTGAAAGGCGCACTGGAGAAGTTTGACAATCTGAGCAAAGACCTGGCCAAGCCAGAGTTCTTCAACAACACCACCGCCACCAAGCACGATCAGTTTACCGTGAGCACCACCGACAAGTCGGTGCCGGGCAACTACTCGATCGAGGTGCTGAAACTGGCGCAGCCGCAAACGCTGACCACTCAAACGCCGATCGCCGACCAGCAGGCCAAGCTGGGCACGCCGGGCAGCAACGATCGCTCTATCAGCATCACCGCCGGTGACCCGCCGAAAGAGACCAAGATCCCGCTCGGTGACGATCAGACTTCACTGGTCGAAATGCGCGACGCCATCAATAAGTCGAAATCCGGCGTTACCGCTAGCATCATGCGCGTCGGCGACAATGACTATCAACTGGCATTGAGCTCCACCACGCCAGGCGAAAAAAACACCATTGCGGTACAGGTCAATAACGACGACAAGCTCGGCGCCATCCTCAACTACGATCCTAAAAATCCGCCGAAAGATGGCAGCACCGCGATGAAACAAACCGTGCCCGGGCAGGATGCGGAAATCGTCGTCAACGGCACGAAAATCAAGCGCAGCACCAACTCGATCGCCGATGCCTTACAGGGTGTCACGCTCGATCTGAAGAGCACCACCAAGTCCGGCGAACCGCAAAACCTGGTGATCGGCATCGACAAGAGCGGCAGCGCCGACAAGATTAAAGAGTGGGTGGATAACTACAACTCGCTGCTGGACACCTTTAATTCGCTGACCAAATACACGCCGGTCAAAAGCGGTGAAGCGCAGAATGCCAAGAACGGTGCGCTGCTGGGCGACAATACCCTGCGCGGTATCCAGTCCTCGATCAAAAGCGCCCTCAGCTCGGCGCAGGACAACCCGGAGTTGAAAGGCCTGGGCAACCTCGGCATCACCACCAACGTCAAAACCGGCAAGCTGGAAATCGACAGCACCAAGCTGAACAAAGCCATCGACGAAAAACCAGACCAGGTCGCCAACTTCTTCGCCGGTAACGGCAAAGACACCGGTATGGCCACCGAGATCCACAACGAGATCCAGAGCTACATCAAATCCGGCGGCATCATCGAGAACTCGACCAAGAGTATCAACACCAACCTCGATCGCCTGAACATCCAGATCACCACGGTCACGGCCAGCATTCAGAACACCATCGACCGCTATAAGCAGCAGTTCGTTCAGTTAGATACCATGATGTCTAAATTGAGCGGCACGGGTGACTATTTAAAACAGCAATTCTCGGCAAAGTGATCCCTTAACCAAGTAACAGGTAAAGAAACAACATGTATAACAGAAGCGGCACTCAGGCCTATGCACAGGTCAGTCTGGAAAGCGGCGCCATGAGCGCCAGCCCGCACCAGTTAATCGTGATGTTGTTCGACGGGGCGCTCAGCGCCCTGCTTCGCGCACGCATCCTGATGAACCAGGGCGATATCGCCGGCAAAGGTCTGGCGCTGTCCAAAGCCATCAACATCATCGACAACGGCCTGAAAGGCGGCCTCGACCCTCAACAGGGCGGCGAGATCGCCGAAAACCTGGCGGCGTTGTACGACTACATGAAGCGTCGGTTAATGCAGGCCAACCTGCATAACGACGAGGCGGCAATCGCCGAAGTGGTCAAACTGCTGGAGAACATCGCCGATGCCTGGCGCCAGATCGGCCCCAACTACCAACCTTCGCAGGACGCCGTGTAATGGAACGTCAACAGCAGCTGTTAGCCGCTTATCAACAAATTTACAGCCTGAGCAGCCAGATGATCGCGCTGGCGCAAACCGGGCGCTGGGAAGAGCTCGTCGAACTCGAATTCGCCTACGTGACGGCGGTGGAAAAAACCGCCGCCTTTACCGGGCAAGCCGGCCCGTCTATGGCCTTGCAAGAGATGCTGCGCAATAAGCTGCAACAGATCCTCGACAACGAAACCGAGCTCAAGCGTCTGCTGCAGCAACGCATGGATGAGTTGAAAACGCTGATCGAGCAGTCCACGCGCCAGAACGTGGTCAACAATACCTACGGCCAATTTCATGACCGCGCGCTGTTGCTGGGGGAACCACAGGTCCGATAAGATCGACAATACTGACGAAAATGGATTAAATAGCACCATGCGCTATTACTCTCGGGTTACGTTAGGATATTAATCTATGGCATTTGAATTATTCAGTTTATGGGTAATTGGTAAAATGCGCGCTTCGAGCCTGGCTCTCACTTTAATGGATAAGCATCATCCCGACACGGACGTTTTCTGTTCAGCAGGAAATTGATTTTTGATAGATAAAACACGCCGCTGTGTTTCACAGCCCATGGAAAAATGTTGCTCCAACGCGGATCAAAGCGTAAAGATATTCCCAGATAATGGCTGCGAAATGAATATCGATGGAACGTACAATTAATCTCTGTCCAGGAATTGGTGCCTCAGCGCACATCGTTCAGCATACTGAATTATTATTCCCTTCAGTCTATTTTGAGCAACCACATCTGTATCTGATACAACAAGGCCATAAGCGCGTACGCTGGCAACAACACGAAGTGGTGGCTCATCCCGGCGAGCTGTTGATTATCGACGGGGGACAAACGGTGGATATTATTAACGGCCCCTCCGAAGAGGGCGTGTTCAGCTGTCAGTTGTTGACCTGCGACCCTCTGCTGCTCACTCTTCAGCCTCCGGCCGAGGAAACGCCGGCGCCGATGCCGTTCGATGCCGTCCTGGCGCTGCGCAATCTGCCCTGCGCCCTGAAGCACAGCTTTGAGACCACCAGCCTGGCGCTGGCGCTCCGGCAGCGTTTTCCCACCATCATCGTGCGGCACAAAATGCTGGAAATTCTGCTGTGGCTGGCCCAGTTCGGCATTCGCTTCATCCACAACGAAGCCAAAGACCTGACGCAGCGCGTGCGCCGCTGCCTGGCAACCGATCCGCACAGCATTTGGACCGCAGCCAAAGTCGCGGAGAGCCTGTCGATGAGTGAAGTGATGCTGCGCCGCAAACTGTCGATGGAAAATACCGCGTTGCGCAACCTGATGATCGACGTGCGCATGAGCAGTGCGCTGGCCCTGCTGCAATCCACCGACTGGCCGATATCCGCCATCGCACAACATGTCGGCTATGAAAGCGCGTCGCGTTTCGCCGAACGTTTTCGCAAGCGCTTCGGCTTTGCCCCTACCGCCATTCGCGGCCACCAAAGGATTATGGAACCTGGCCCCCTGGGGGCCGAAGCGATAGCCGCCGGAGAAACATAAATAGACGCGCAACAAAATGGCTTTATTTAGCACAGGTTCCTAACAGTTGTCACAACGCTGAGATAGGCTACGCAACGTCGAACCGCCGAAGAGCAAATTAAACGATGCGTAATGAAAAGCGATTATTTTCTCTGGCAATAATGTTGTTGGGGCTGTGGCTTTTAGCATTGCTGTATGAAGAAGACATGATGCGCTTACTTGCCGCACAATAAAATGGCCAGGCTTTTATCGCCTGGTCAGACTTCAGTCCAGTTTAACCAGAATGCCAATTAATACGGCGAGTACCGTCAGCATTAAAATACTGATCAGACGCCATCTGGATTCGCTTTTCGTGCTCATTGACCTGCCTCGAATAATAACCCTACTAATCAGGCCATAATAAACGGTCACCTGGGCATTCAATAAGCCTGACAGCGCCGTTTTCGTCCCTCTATTCGTTACATTAGCGCCCATTCCCTGTCAGTTGCGGCTCCGGCCCTTAGCGTTGTGATACCAACGGCGCCACAAGCGCCAATTTCCCCGGCAGCTCCGCCACCAGTTTGTCCACCGCCAGTCGCACCTTGAGCGGCTGATAAGGCATATAGGGCCATACCACATTCACCGGAAAACTGAGGCTGGACTCACCGCGCATGATCTCCACCAACGTCCCCGCCGCCAGCCGATCGCGGACCAGCCACTCCGGCAGCCAGGCAATACCGGCACCGGCGGAAACAGCATCGACGATCCCCTGCATGTCATCCATCATCATCTTGGCCGGTGGCCTGAACGATTGCAGCTCGCCGTTTTCGCCGCGAAGTTGCCAGGGCAACACCGCCCCCGCGTGCAGATACCCCACCGCCTGATGTCGGCTTAACGCGTCCACCGTGCTCGGTTCTCCGCTGCGCCGCAGGTAGTCGGGCGAAGCGCACAGGAGCATGCCGTGTTCACCCAGGCGCCGGGCAACCAGACTGCCGCTGTCCGCCAGCTCGCCGATGCGTACCGCCAGATCGAACCCCTCATCGACCAGATCGATCCTGCGGTCGCTGAACGAGATTTCCAGCGTCAACAACGGATGCTCATTCGCCAGCGCCGTCAGCAAGGGGGCGATGCACAGGTGGCCGAACAACACCGGCACCGAGACCCTGAGCCGGCCGCTGACCTGCATCTTGCCGCTGTCCAGCTGATTTTCCGCCGCCTGTATGTTCGCCAACGCCTGCCGACAGTGCTCGTAGTACAGCGCCCCTTCATCCGTCAGGCTCAGGCTGCGCGTAGTGCGCATAAATAACATCACGCCGAGCCGCGCCTCCAGCCGCGACACGATTTTGCTGACCGCGGAGCGCGTCAGATGCAGTTTTTCTGCGGCGGCGGCAAAACTGCCGCCTTCCGCCACGGCGACAAAAGCCGGCAGCGCGCTGAGATCGCTTTTCATTTTACCGCTTCCAAATTGGAATCAATTAAGTGAAAACCTATCACCACTGGTGAACATCAAGCAATGATAACCTGCAGTCATTCCGGAATTCCCGGTGAAAACCACAGATGATCGTCAGAGGACAACCACATGAAAAAAATACTGGTGCTCAAATCCAGCATTATGGGAAACGACTCGCAGACCAATAACCTGATTGACCGCTATCTGGCGGAGCGTCGGGCCAAAGGACACGAAGATAAAATCGTCGAGCACGATCTGACGGCGTTGGATCTGCCGGTATTGGACGGCGAGCTGTTCAGTGCGCTGCGCGGCGCGGAAAACACCCGCCCACGCGCCCAAGCGGCGGTGGCGCTGTCCGATCGGCTGATTGCCGAACTGAAAGGGAGCGATCTGCTGCTGGTCGGGGCGCCAATGTACAACCTCAACGTACCGACCCAGCTGAAAAACTGGTTCGATCTGGTGGCCCGCGCCCGGGTAACGTTCAACTATACCGCCACCTACCCGGTCGGGTTGGTCGAGGGCGTCAATGCACTGGTATTCAGCTCACGCGGCGGCGTACACGCCGGCCAGCCGACCGACGCCGTGACGCCCTACCTGCGGTCGGTGCTGGGGCTGATGGGGATCGGCGACGTGCAATTTATCTATGCCGAAGGGCTGGATATGAAACCGCACGGCCTCGCACAGGGACTGGCGAACGCCCACGAACGGATTGCGGAATTGGCGGACTGAGGCCTTTTCGATGTTGCTGACTCTGTTTGTCATCGGCCCTTTTGCCCTCCTGTTAGCCGTCGAGATCCGTCGCTTTTGGCGACGGACCCGGCTCTGACAGGTGGCACAGACCGAACGTCACACCGGCATATTCATAATATCTTGGTAGGCCGCCACCAGCTTGTTGCGCACCTGCACGCCCAGTTGCAAAGAGACCGACGATTTCTGCAGATCGACCATCACATCGTTCAGGCTGATGCCCGGCACGCCCAGTTCAAAATCCTGCGCCTGCTTGCGCGCCGTTTGCTGGGTCTCGCTGATCTTGCCGAGCGCCGCGGTCAGTTCGCTGGCGAAGCTGACGCCCTGCGGCGCCGCATTCTGCCCCATTTTGCCGGCCTGAACCGCCATGGTCTGCATCTGCTGCAGTACTCCTTCAATGCCCTGAATCGCCATCTGATCCTCAATCATCTCGTCTCGCCGGGTGACGTTTCACCCTGCACTTCTCCAATGATGCACACCCTAGCACAGCGTTTTCAGAGCTAAAGCGGCTAATTAACTGCAAAAAACCCGGCTTATCGGGCAATCAGAATCGTCTGATAAGGCGAATAATGGCCTGCCCAGAAATGGGAGCGCCGCTATTTAGAAGATATGTGTATCAGGGAGTCTGTTTTGTCACACAACGCTAACCATACCGTTCATCAGCCTGGCAGGGAGCTGCTCAGCGGCCCGTACGGGATCGTGAGCGCCATTGAAGGACGAGACCTAAAATGAGTGCTTCGATAACCGCCGGCGAAAGCCGCGACAACGGCCTGCAGGCCATCTGGAATCGTCTGCGCGCCAACCCGAAAATTCCGTTGCTGGTCGCCGCTTCCGCCGCGATCGCGATCGTCGTCGCGCTGCTGTTGTGGGTGAAAAGTCCCGACTACCGCGTGCTGTACAGCAATCTGAACGACCGCGACGGTGGCGCCATCGTCACCCAGCTGACGCAGATGAATATCCCTTACCGCTTTGCCGAGAATGGCGCAGCGCTGCTGATCCCGGCGGAAAAGGTGCATGAAACCCGCCTGCGCCTGGCGCAGCAAGGGCTGCCGAAAGGCGGCGCCGTCGGCTTCGAACTGCTGGATCAGGAAAAATTCGGCATCAGCCAGTTCAGCGAGCAGATCAACTATCAGCGTGCCCTCGAGGGCGAGCTGTCGCGCACTATCGAATCGCTGGGGCCGGTACAAAACGCCCGCGTTCACCTGGCGCTGCCTAAACCTTCGCTGTTCGTGCGCGAACAAAAATCCCCTTCCGCGTCGGTAACGCTGACCCTGCAACCCGGACGTGCGCTGGATGATGGCCAGATCAACGCCATCGTTTATATGGTGTCGAGCAGCGTCGCCGGCCTGCCGCCGGGCAACGTGACCGTGGTCGATCAGGCTGGCCGTCTGCTGACGCAGTCCGACGGCACCGGGCGCGATCTCAACGCCTCGCAGCTGAAATACGCCAACGAAGTGGAAAACGGCTTCCAGCGCCGCATCGAAGCGATCCTCGCCCCGGTGGTCGGCAGCGCCAACGTGCGCGCGCAGGTCACGGCGCAAATCGACTTCGCCACTCGCGAACAAACCGATGAACAGTACCAACCTAACCAACAGCCTGACAAAGCCGCTATCCGCTCTCAGCAAACCAGCCTGAGCGAGCAGATCGGCGGGCCACAGGTAGGCGGCGTGCCGGGCGCACTGTCTAATCAGCCAAGCGCGCCGGCCACGGCACCGATTGAGACCGCCAAGCCGGCCACCACCGCAGGCAACAATGCCAACGCCAACGCCACCGCGCAAAACGCCGCGACCACCCGCAGCGCGGCGGCCAGCGGCGTACCGCAAAATACCCGTCGCGACGCGACCACCAACTACGAGCTCGACCGCACCATTCGCCATACCCAGCAAAAAGCCGGCACCGTGCAGCGTTTGTCGGTCGCCGTGGTCGTCAACTATCTGGGCACCGATAAAGACGGCAAACCGCAGCCGATGAGCAAAGAGCAGCTGGCGCAGATCGAAGCGCTGGTGCGTGAAGCGATGGGCTACTCCAGCAGCCGTGGCGATACCCTGAACGTGGTCAACACGCCGTTTACCGACAGTCAGGTGACCGGTGGCGAACTGCCGTTCTGGCAAAGCCAGTCGTTTATCGATCGTCTGATCGACGCGGGCCGCTATCTGCTGGTGCTGCTGGTGGCCTGGCTGCTGTGGCGCAAACTGGTGCGGCCGCAGCTGCAACAGCGCCAGGCGGCGCAACAGGCCGCCGTCGCCGCCGCCAACGCCCCTGCCGCCAAACCGGTCGACAGCAGCAAACCGAGCAACGAGGAGCTGGCGCAGCGTCGTAAATCGCAGCAGCGCGTCAGCGCAGAAGTCCAGAGCCAGCGGATCCGCGATCTGGCTGACAAAGACCCACGCGTGGTCGCTCTGGTAATCCGCCAATGGATGAGTAACGAGATATGAGCCTGACCGGAACCGACAAAAGCGCCATCCTGCTGATGACGCTGGGTGAAGATCGCGCGGCGGAGGTGTTCAAACACCTCTCCTCGCGCGAAGTACAGCTGCTGAGCGGCACCATGGCCGGCATGAGCCAGGTTTCGCACAAACAGCTCGGCGAAGTACTGACCGAGTTTGAAGACGACGCCGAGCAATACGCGGCGCTGAGCGTCAACGCCAGCGACTACCTGCGTTCGGTGCTGGTCAAAGCGCTGGGCGAAGAGCGCGCCGCCAGCCTGCTGGAAGACATTCTCGAATCGCGCGAGACCACCACCGGCATGGAAACGCTCAACTTTATGGAGCCGCAGAGCGCTGCCGATCTGATCCGCGACGAACACCCGCAGATCATCGCCACCATTCTGGTGCACCTCAAACGCGGCCAGGCGGCAGATATCCTGGCCCTGTTCGACGAACGCCTGCGCAACGACGTGATGCTGCGTATCGCCACCTTCGGCGGCGTACAGCCGGCGGCGTTGGCGGAGTTGACCGAAGTGCTGAACAACCTGCTCGACGGCCAGAACCTCAAGCGCAGCAAAATGGGCGGGGTGCGCACCGCCGCCGAGATCATCAACCTGATGAAAACCCAGCAGGAAGAAGCGGTCATCGACGCGATGCGCGAATACGACGGCGAGCTGGCGCAGAAGATCATCGACGAGATGTTCCTGTTCGAAAACCTGGTGGAGGTCGACGATCGCAGTATCCAACGCCTGCTGCAGGAAGTGGAAGGCGAGTCGCTGCTGATTGCGTTGAAAGGCGCCGAGCAGCCGCTGCGCGAGAAGTTCCTCAAGAACATGTCGCAACGCGCCGCCGACATCCTGCGCGACGATCTGGCCAACCGTGGGCCGGTGCGCATGTCGCAGGTGGAGAACGAGCAGAAAGCCATTCTGCTGGTGGTAAGACGCCTGGCGGAAAGCGGCGAAATGATCATCGGCGGCGGCGAGGACACCTATGTCTGATCGCATTAACACCCTGCCCTGGCAGCCCTGGTCGCTCAACGACCTGGGCGAACAGAAACCGGCTGTCGAGCTGCCGCAGTTGCCGGATCTCGAACTTGACGATCCGTCGCCGGACGCACAGGCCGAATTGCAGCAGCAGTTGGCGACGCTGCGCCTGCAGGCGGAGCAACAGGGCCAGCAGTTGGGCTATGCCGACGGCCAGCAAAAAGGCTATGAGGCCGGTTTTCAGTCCGGACTGGAGGAGGGCCGCCAGCAAGGGCTGCTGGAAGCGCAACAGCAGCAGCAGCCGCTGACCGCCCACTGGCAGCAGCTGGTCACCGAATTCCAGCACACGCTGGACGCGCTCGACAGCGTGATCGCTTCGCGGCTGATGCAGCTGGCACTGACCGCCGCCAAACAGGTGCTGGGCCAGCCGCCGGTATGCGACGGCACCGCCCTGCTGGCGCAGATCCAACAACTGATCCAACAGGAACCGATGTTCAACGGCAAGCCGCAGCTGCGGGTGCACCCGGACGACTACCCGCGCGTCGAGCAGCAGCTGGGGGTCACCCTCAGCCTGCACGGCTGGCGCCTGCTGGCGGACGGCGAGCTGCACCCGGGCGGCTGCAAGGTCAGCGCCGAGGAAGGCGATCTCGACGCCAGCCTGGCAACGCGCTGGCATGAACTGTGCCGCCTGGCGGCACCGGGAGAAGTCTGATGACCGCGCGTCTCGGCCGCTGGCTGAGCTCTCTGGATACGCTGGAAAAACGCATCGCGCGCGCGCCGACGGTGCGCCGCTATGGTCGCCTGACCCGTGCGACCGGGCTGGTGCTGGAGGCTACCGGCCTGCAGCTGCCGCTCGGCGCGACCTGCCTCATCGAACGGCACGACGCCGGTGAGGTGCAGGAAGTGGAAAGCGAAGTGGTCGGCTTCAACGGCCAGCGGCTGTTCCTGATGCCGTTGGAAGAAGTGGAAGGCATCGTGCCGGGCGCGCGGGTTTACGCCCGCATCGCGCCGGAAGGCCAAAGCGCCGGCAAACAGCTGCCGCTCGGCCCGGCCCTGTTGGGACGGGTGCTGGACGGCAGCGCCAAACCGCTCGACGGCCTGCCTTCACCGGAAACCGGTTACCGCGCGCCGCTGATCACCGCACCGTTCAACCCCTTGCAGCGCACGCCGATCGAGCAGGTGCTGGACGTGGGGGTGCGCACCATCAACGGCCTGCTGACCGTCGGCCGCGGCCAGCGTATGGGCCTGTTCGCCGGCTCCGGCGTCGGCAAGAGCGTGCTGCTCGGCATGATGGCCCGTTATACCCAGGCGGATGTGATCGTCGTTGGCCTGATCGGCGAGCGTGGCCGCGAGGTCAAAGACTTTATCGAGAACATTCTCGGCGCCGAAGGCCGGGCGCGCTCGGTGGTGATCGCCGCGCCGGCGGACGTGTCGCCGCTGCTGCGCATGCAGGGGGCGGCCTACGCCACCCGCATCGCCGAAGATTTCCGCGATCGCGGGCAGCATGTGTTGTTGATCATGGATTCCCTCACCCGCTACGCCATGGCGCAGCGTGAGATCGCCCTGGCCATCGGCGAGCCGCCGGCGACCAAAGGCTATCCGCCTTCGGTCTTCGCCAAGCTGCCTGCGCTGGTGGAACGCGCGGGCAACGGTATCAGCGGCGGCGGTTCCATCACCGCCTTCTACACCGTGTTGACCGAAGGGGACGATCAGCAAGACCCGATCGCCGACTCGGCGCGCGCAATTCTCGATGGCCACGTGGTGCTGTCCCGGCGCCTGGCGGAAGCCGGCCACTACCCGGCGATCGACATCGAAGCGTCAATCAGCCGCGCCATGACGTCGCTGATCGACGAAGAGCATTACCGCCGGGTGCGCACCTTCAAACAGATGCTGGCCAGCTATCAGCGCAACCGCGATCTGATCAGCGTCGGTGCCTACGCGGCGGGCAGCGATCCGTTGCTGGACAAAGCGATGACGCTGTATCCGCAGATGGAAGCTTACCTGCAACAGGGCATCTTTGAACGCAGCGGCTATGATGAAGCCTGTCAACAGCTGCAGCAGTTGATTGTTTAACGTCACCAGAGGCGCACAGCGATGAAATCACAATCCCCCCTGATTACCCTGCGAGATCTGGCGCAGGATGCGGTGGAACAGGCCGCGCAACAGCTGGGCCAGGTACGGCAGGCGCAGCAGGCGGCAGAGCAGCAGCTGTCGATGCTGCTCAACTATCAGGACGAATACCGCCAGAAGCTGAATCATACGCTCTGCGACGGCATGGACAGCTCACGCTGGCAAAACTACCAGCAGTTTATCGGCACGCTGGAACAGGCCATCGACCAACACCGCCAGCAGCTGCTGCAGTGGGGGCAGAAAGTGGATCATGCGGTGAAGCAATGGCAAGACAAACAACAGCGGCTGAACGCTTTCGAGACCCTGCATACCCGCGCTCTGACGGCGGAGCAGCAGCAGGAGAACAAACGGGATCAAAAACTGATGGATGAGTTCGCTCAACGCAGTGCACAAAGGAATATCAACCCATGAATCTGAACGCCCTGCCCGGCCTGGCCTTACCCGGCGACGCCGGCGGCCTGGCCGAACTGACGTCGGCGCTGGATGAGAGCCAGCTGTCGTCCGCTTTCGCCCAGCTGCTCGGCGCCCGTTTCGCGCCCGCCGCCGACGGCAAACAGCCGCCGGTCGCGCTGAGCGCGGACGAAGAACGCGCCCCGGCCCTGAGCCGCAACCAGCTCAATCAACTGCTGGCCACCTTCGGCGAGCGCGGCGGCCTGCTGCCGGGCCAGACGGCCTCAGCCGACGCGCTTTCACCTGAAGGCGCCGAGGACGAAGCGCCCGCCGCCGGCGACAAACCGGCGCAGCCGCCGATCGCCGCCGCCAAAGAGCTGGATGCCGCAACGCTGCAGGCGCTGTACGCCATGCTGCCGGCCGCGATCGTCGCCCAGGCGCAACCGGCCGAAGGCCAACGCTCGCTGCCGGTGGATAGCGCTGACGAGGCGACTGCGCTGCAGCCCGGCAATGGCCTGCTGAACATCGCGGCGGCCGGTGATAAAACCGCCGCGCGTTCATCGGCATCCCCCGCTCCCTCGCTGACGGAAGCGAAAACGTCGGCTACCGACGGCGATAATGCCAAGGCGGCGCTCCCGCAACCGACCAACGGCGAACGTGCAAGCACCGCACAGCCGCTGCCGGCGAGCGATGCGCAGCAGCCACCGACGCTCAACCACGCCGTCGCCCTGGCCGCCGCCAGCCCAACGCAAACGGCCGCTCCTGCCAGCGCACTGGTGACCGCACCGCCTGCGCCGCAGCTCAACGCGCAGCTGGGCAGCCCGGAGTGGCAGCAGGCGTTGAACCAGCAGGTGCTGATGTTCCACCGCAACGGCCAGCAAAGCGCCGAGCTGCGCCTGCACCCGCAGGAACTGGGCGCCTTGCAGATCACGCTGAAACTGGACGATCAGCAGGCGCAGCTGCACATCGCCTCCGCTCACGGTCAGGTGCGTGCGGCAGTGGAAGCGGCGATGCCGCAGCTGCGGCACGCGCTGGCGGAGAGCGGTATCAACCTGGGGCAGAGCAGCGTGGGCGGCGAGTCCACTCCGCAATGGCAGCAGCAGGCGCAACAGCAGGCTTCCAACGGCCAGGGGCGTTCCAGCTATGCTGAACATCATGGCGGTGACGGCGCAGCCGCCGAGGGCGTCAGCGCACCGGCGGCGCTGCAGCGTATGGCCAGCGCGGTCAACGGCGTCGATATTTTCGCCTAAGCCGCCGCAAACGCCCAAGCTGGCACCCATTTGCGCGTCTATTCAGGCTATTGCACGCCGCAATAGACGCGATAATACCTTTACATGTCATGCGTGCGGCCTTGCCGCGCGCTATGCCCGCCGCCTCGCCGGCCGCGGGTGGAACAACAGGAATTAGATTTCGCTATGTCTCAGAACTCCCTTCCGGCAGCACCGAAACGCCCCCTTCTGGTCATCCTGCTGGTCTTGATCAGCGTCGTCGCCTGTGGCGCCGCGGGCTACAGCTGGTGGCTGCTGCAACAGCATAAAAACGGTGCCGAACCGGCCGCTGCCAAACAGCAACCGCCGGCCGCGCCGGTGTTCATGCCGCTCGACACCTTTACCGTCAACCTGGTGACGCCGGACAACAACCCGGATCGCGTGCTGTACATCGGCCTCACGCTGCGTCTGCCGGACGAAAGTACCCGCCGCCAGCTGAACGATTTTCTGCCGGAAGTGCGCAGCCGTCTGCTGATGCTGCTCTCCCGTCAGGAAGCGAGCCAGCTGGCCAATGAACAAGGGAAGCAACAGTTGGTGGCGCAGATTAAGGACGTGCTCAGCCCGCCGCTGGTTAAGGGACAACCGAAGCAGGTGGTCAGCGACGTGCTGTTCACCGCCTTCATACTGCGGTAATCACTATGGGCGATAGCATTCTTTCACAGGCAGAGATCGACGCCTTGCTCAACGGCGACAGCGCGGGTGATGAACCCGAAGCGATAGTCGGCAAAGAGAGCGAGGTCAAGCCTTACGATCCGAACACCCAGCGCCGCGTGGTGCGCGAGCGTCTGCACGCGCTGGAAATCATCAACGAACGTTTTGCCCGGCAGTTCCGCATGGGGTTGTTCAACCTGCTGCGCCGCAGCCCGGACATTACCGTCGGCCCGATCAAAATCCAGCCGTATCACGAGTTCGCCCGCAACCTGCCGGTGCCGACCAACCTGAACCTGGTGCATCTGAACCCGCTGCGCGGCACCGCCCTGTTCGTGTTCGCGCCGAGCCTGGTGTTCATCGCCGTCGATAACCTGTTCGGCGGCGACGGCCGCTTCCCGACCAAGGTCGAAGGCCGCGAGTTCACCCCGACCGAACAGCGGGTGATCAAGCGCATGCTGCGCCTGGCGCTGGACGCCTACGGCGACGCCTGGAGCGCCATCTACAAGATCGACGTAGAGTACGTGCGCGCCGAAATGCAGGTGAAGTTCACCAACATCACCACCTCGCCGAACGACATCGTGGTCACCACGCCGTTCCAGGTGGAGATCGGCGCGCTGACCGGCGAGTTCAACATCTGCATTCCGTTCGCGATGATCGAACCGCTGCGCGAGCTGTTGACCAACCCGCCGCTGGAAAATTCGCGGCAGGAAGACAGCCACTGGCGCGAAACGTTGGTGAAGCAGGTGCAGCACTCCGAACTGGAGCTGATCGCCAACTTCGTCGATATCCCGATGCGGCTGTCGAAAGTCCTGAAGCTGCAGCCGGGCGATGTATTACCGATAGACAAGCCGGAACGCCTGATCGCCCATGTGGACGGCGTACCGGTTCTGACCAGCCAATACGGCACGTTGAACGGGCAATATGCCCTGCGTGTTGAACATTTGATTAACCCTATTTTGAATGCTCTGAGTGAGGAACAGCCCAATGAGTGATCCTAAGCAACCGTCTGGCGAAGGAAAGGAATCCGTAGACGATCTGTGGGCTGATGCGTTTAACGAGCAGCAGTCGACAGAGAAATCCGGCGCGAGCACCGAAGGGGTGTTCAAGTCGCTGGAAGCTCAGGATGCGCTCGGCAGCCTGCAGGATATCGACCTGATCCTGGATATTCCGGTCAAGCTGACCGTGGAACTGGGGCGCACCAAGATGACCATCAAAGAGCTGCTGCGCCTGTCGCAAGGCTCGGTGGTGGCGCTGGACGGCCTGGCCGGCGAGCCGCTGGACATCCTGATCAACGGTTACCTGATCGCACAAGGTGAAGTGGTGGTGGTGGCCGACAAGTTCGGCGTGCGCATCACCGACATCATCACCCCGTCCGAACGCATGCGTCGACTGAGCCGCTGATGACCGTTGCGGCGCCCGTTACCGTCCAAAGTACCCAACAACCTGCCGCGCCGGCCTTGCCGGCCGGTTCGGTGTTGATGCAGGTCAGCAGCGCGCTCGGCGGCATTCTGCTGCTGATCCTGCTGGCCGGTTGGCTGTTCCGCCGGCTGGGCTTCGCTCCGCAGGCGCGCAACAACAAGCTGCTCAACCTGCGCGCCAGTTGCCAGGTCGGGCAGCGCGAGCGCGTGGTGGTGGTGGAGGTCGACGATACCTTACTGGTATTGGGCGTCACCGCCCAGCAGATCACCCCGCTGCACACCCTGCCCGCCCCGCCGAAAGACGAGGGTGCGGCCGATACGGCGACGCCGGCGGACTTCCGCCAACTGATGCAAAAAGTTCTGAAACGCCCGGAAAAATCGGCATGACTTCGACTCTTCATACCCTCGTCCGCCGTCCGGCGGTTTGGCTCCCTGCCGCCCTGCTGTTCATCAGCCCGGCGGCTTTGGCGCAACTGCCGGGGCTGATCAGTCAGCCGCTGGCCAACGGCGGCCAAAGCTGGTCGCTGCCGGTGCAGACGCTGGTGCTGTTGACCTCGCTGACCTTCCTGCCCGCCATGCTGCTGATGATGACCAGCTTTACCCGCATCATCATCGTGCTCGGGCTGCTGCGCAACGCGCTGGGCACCCCGTCGGCGCCGCCGAATCAGGTGATGCTGGGGCTGGCATTGTTCCTGACCTTCTTCATCATGTCGCCGGTGTTCGACAAGGTCTATCAGGACGCCTACCTGCCGTTCAGCCAGGACAAGATCGGGCTGGAGGTCGCGCTGGATAAAGGCGCGCAGCCGCTGCGCGAATTCATGCTGCGCCAAACGCGCGAAACCGATCTCGCGCTGTACGCCAGGCTGGCCAATCAGCCGCCGCTGGCCGGCCCGGAGGCGGTGCCGATGCGCATCCTGCTGCCCGCCTACGTCACCAGCGAACTGAAAACCGCCTTCCAGATCGGCTTTACGGTGTTCATTCCGTTCCTGATTATCGACCTGGTGGTCGCCAGCGTGCTGATGGCGCTGGGGATGATGATGGTGCCGCCGGCCACCATCTCGCTGCCGTTCAAGCTGATGCTGTTCGTGCTGGTCGATGGCTGGCAGCTGCTGCTCGGCTCGCTGGCGCAGAGCTTCTATTCGTAACCCCCGATCGGAGAACGCGAGATGACACCTGAATCGGTTATGGCGCTCGGCACCGAGGCGATGAAAGTGGCGCTGGCGCTGGCCGCGCCGCTGCTGCTGGCGGCGCTGATCAGCGGCCTGGTGGTCAGCCTGCTGCAGGCCGCTACCCAGATCAACGAAATGACGCTGTCGTTCATCCCCAAAATTCTGGCGGTGGTGGCCACCATCATCATCGCCGGCCCCTGGATGTTGAACCTGCTGCTGGACTACATGCGCACCCTGTTCAGCAACCTGCCCACCCTGATCGGCTAACCGTGCTCACCTTCGACAGCGCCCAGCTCACCGTCTGGCTCAGCCACTATTTTTGGCCGCTGCTGCGCATTCTGGCGCTGATAAGCACCGCGCCGATATTCAGCGAAAAGCAAATCAGCAAAAAGGTCAAAATAGGCCTTGGCGGGCTGATCGTCATCCTGATCGCGCCGACGCTGCCCGCCAGCAATATCCCGATCTTCTCCGCCGCCGGCCTGTGGCTGGCGATTCAGCAGATTCTGATCGGCGTGGCGCTGGGATTGACCATGCAGTTCGCCTTCGCGGCGGTGCGCCTGGCGGGCGAAGTGATCGGCATGCAGATGGGCCTGTCGTTCGCCACCTTCTTCGATCCCAGCGGCGGCCCGAACATGCCGGTGCTGGCGCGCCTGCTCAACCTGCTGGCGATGCTGCTGTTCCTCAGTTTCGACGGCCATCTGTGGCTGATTTCGCTGCTGGCGGACAGCTTCCACACCCTGCCTATCCAGACGCAGCCGCTGAACGGCAACGGCTTCCTGGTGCTGACCCAGGTCGGCTCGCTGATCTTCATCAACGGCATGATGCTGGCGCTACCGCTGATCTGCCTGCTGTTAACGCTGAACATGGCGCTCGGCTTGCTCAACCGCATGACGCCGCAACTGTCGGTCTTCGTGATCGGCTTCCCGGTCACCATGACCTTCGGCATCATGACGCTGGGCATGATGATGCCGATGTTAGCCCCGTTCTGCGAGCATCTGTTCGGTGAAATCTTCGATCGGCTGGCGGCGGTGATCGGCGGCATGACCTTCTAAGCCCCTGCGCAGCCCCTTCCTTCCCCCCGTTTTCGCCTGAGACAAAATGGCAATAAAAACGCTTTCTTGGGACAAAAGCCTGAGAAACGTCTTTTATCCGGATTAAGGTTCAAATGTCTCCGGTGGCTTGAATAAATAAAACCCCGACCTAGAATAGACCCGGTAACAAAAAAATATCGCCTTGCACCTCCTTATTTTTCGCAGCGATAAAGTACGTTTATCTCGAGTAAAAAATAAGAATAACGCAGTCACGCATTGTTAAATGCGCGACAGATAACTTACACCCAGAATAAATGCGTCCGGCAGCCTGCCGGCTGCAGGGCGCAGCATCGACCTTTGCTAACCACAGGAGCGAGATCATGATTAAAGCGAAAAGCAACCGCAAAGCACGCCGGTTATTCGGTTTGACCCACTGGAAAAGCAACAAGTTTAGAGTTTCTTTTACCGAGACGGCCGACGGCGGAAAATGGAAAGTAGAGAAGAAAAAGAAATAGCACCACTATTTATCGTCAGGGAAATAATATCCATCGCGATTTTTCCGCCACTGATTTCAATCATGCCGTTGCGCATTAAACAGGGGTGACAATCGTATTATTTCTTCCCTGATGAAAAAAAGGCGCGTCACTCAGTCAGTAGTGGGAGAACGAGTGACGCGCCAAACGAGTGCGCCCGGTTTCAAGAAGCCTTCCTCCCCGCGGGGCGGAGAGGACGTTTTCTAAGCGCACTAAAGGGAAACCCGTCGCGGTCAGGCAACGGGGTCTTGCTCTTAACGATTCATCTGGAACAGCGACATGCCCTGCATATCGCTGAAGGTTTTATACGACGCCTGCAGCGCCGCCTGCTGCATAAAGTAAGACGAAATAGACTCGGCCAGATCGGCATCCGTCAACGCGCTCATCTGGACCTGGTTGGTCATGTCGCGCTCTTTGCCGATGCTGTCCAGCTGATCCATCTCCTGCAGCTGGCTGCCCAGCTCGGCGCGCACGCTCAGCACGTTGTTGTATGAGTTGTCCAGGCCGCGGTTGGCTTTCGCCAGCGCATCGTTCACCTGCTGCTTGGTGGCCTCATCGGCGCCCTGCAGCGGGGTTTTCAGCGCGTTCAGCGCGATATCGATACTCTCGAATACGTTGCTGACCGGCGCGCTGCCGTCCGGCTCAGGCTTCGGGTTGCTGGTCAACGACATGAACACCGCGTTGCCGGTATGGCCGATGGTCATGGTGCGGTTGGCGTCCACTTTCTGCTGAACCGTCTTGTCGCCGCCCTGATAGCTGACGGTGCCACCGTTGTCGACGAACGGCGCCTTGTCGTTCACGTATCCGCCGAACATATAGCGGCCGTTGCCGTCGGTGCTGTTGGCCTGGTTCAGCAGCTGATCTTTCAGCCCCTGCAGCTGGGTGGCCAACGACTGGCGGTCGTTATCGCTTTCGGTGCCGCCGGCGCTGACGATCAGCGCCTTCATGTCCGCGATGGTGGACGTCGCGCCGGCCAAGACCGTTTCTTCCATCGACACGCTTTGGCGAGCGAAAGTCCGCGCCAGCGTGTATTGGCTGTTTTCCGCCTGCGACTGCGACAACATCACCGCGCGCGACGCCGCCAGCGGATCGTCGGACGGGTTGATCACCCGCTTGCCCGAGGAAAGCTGCTCGGCGGCCTTCATGAACAGCGACTGGTTGCCCGTGATGCCGTTCATGTTCTGTTGGTACATCATGCTGGTGCTCATGCGCATGCTGTGGGTTCCTTACTCTGAGCGACCGGCGCCGTTATCGGCGCCGGTTAACAATGAAATCAACGAATATTCAGCAGCGCGTCGAACAGCGAGCTGGCGGTCTGAATCACCTGCGCGTTGGCCATGTAGTACTGCTGGAAACGCAGCAGCTCGCCGTACTCTTCGTCAAGGTTAACGCCGGACATCGACTGCTGTTGCTCGCCCAGCTGGGTCACGATCTTGGCCTGCGAAGTGGCGATGGCCTTGGCGGCAGCGGTCTGGTTACCGACGCCGCTGACGATGCCGGCGTAAGCACCGCTCAAGGTCGCCTTGCCGTCCACCAGGTTTTTGGTCTGCAGATCCAGCAGCTTCTTGGCGTTTTCGTTATCGCCGCGGCCGCTGTCGTCTTTACCGGCGGCGGCGATCTTGGACGAATCGGTGATGGCCACTTTCAGGTTGCCCGCCACGTCGCTGACCGGCTTCACGGTGAAGCTGTCTTTAGCCTGCGCATTGCCGTCGATGCTCACTTCCAGCCCATCGAAGTTCAGCGTCGGTTTGCCGTCGGCGCTGGTGCCCGGCGTGGCGTTGACTTTCACGTTGTCCGGCAGGCGGCTGACCTGCCAGTTGCTGCCGTCGAACTCGACGCGATAATCGTTGGCCTTCACCTTGCCGGTGTCGGTGTAAGCGACCGACAGCGACGCGTCGCCGGTGTTGCGGGTGTTATCCACCACCCGGCCGCCGCTGAAGCTGAAGAAGTCGCCGCCTGCGTCGCCGTTCAGGTCGAAACCGGCGCGATGCTGCTGGTTAAAGCTGTCCGCCATCGCCAACGCCAACTGGCCCAGCTGATTGCGCACGCCGTCCAGCGTCTCGCTGCGGAATTTCAGCACGCCGCTCAGGCTGCCGCTGGTGATCTGGCCTTCCGGCACTTCGCTGGCGCCATTGCCACGGTTATAACCGATGGTCAGGCGGGAAGGATCGCTGCTGGAAGGCATCGCCTCCACCTGATAAGTGTTGCTGCCCTGCACCAGGGTCAAACCGTTGGCGAAGGAGACGGTATAAGCGTCGCCATCCTGCTGCGTGACCTGCACGCCCACCAGCTGATTCAACTCGGTAACCAGCTGATCGCGCTGATCCAGCAACGCATTCGGCTCGCCGCCGGCGCTGCCGCGCAAACGGGTGATCTCGTCGTTCAGCTTGGCGATCTGTTGGCCGTAGCTGTTGATCTGCTGCGCCGTATCGCTGATCTGCTGATTGACGCCGTTGTCCATGTCGCGCAGGAATTTGTCGGTGTTGTTGAACTGGTTCACCAGGCCATTGGCCTTGCCCAGCACCGTCTGGCGCGCGGCGTCGTCACCGGCGTTGCTCACCAGGTTCTGCAGGTTGGTGAAGAAATCCTGCATGTTGGTCGACAGCGGGTTGGTTTTGCTCGCCAGCAGGTTGTCTATCTGCGAAATCTTCTCGTAATAGGCGTTTTGCGCCCCGAAGGCGCTTTGCGCACCGCGCAACTGGTTGGTGATGAACTGGTTGTACTCGCGGTTGACGCTGGTGACGGTCACACCGTTGCCGATAAAGCCGCTCATGGTGGCCATGCCGCCGTTCTGCGCCAGGATCGCGGTCTGGCGGTTATAGCCCGCCACGTTGTAGTTGGAGATGTTGTTGCTGACGGTACTGAGCGCCACCTGAGCCGCATTCAGCCCGCTCATCGCGGTATTGATTAAGCTATTGGACATCGGAATTCCTTATGCTGCGGCGCCGGTGGCCCACAGGGTTCTAATTGAGCTGCTGAGCCTGTTCGCTCAGCCTGTCTCGGTTATCGGCAAAAATGAGAAGAACTTGAGGAAAAAAAGCGGCAATGCGGTCAGCATCCAGCCAGCCTTCATTACCGCCTATCCCCTCAATAATTGGCGTCGCAGCAAGGCGACAAGCAAGGGCGTCCCCGGGAGCCTGGTTAAGCCAAGTGACCGGGGCGAACTTATGCAGTCAACGCCGCTGCGGCGTCAAGCCTGACGGGGATTTAGAACAAATCTTTCAGATCGTGGGTATACGCTTTGACCGCCTGTTCCCCTGCGTTCTTCATCTGCTGAATCACGCTGACCAGTTTGCTGGCGTACTGCGGGTCGGTGGCGTAGCCGGCGCGTTGCAGCGCATGCGCCGCCTGCTCCGGGCTGCGCGCGGCGGCCACGTCGGCGTAGCGCGGGTTGTTGGTCAGCAGCTTGACGTAATCGGCGATCGCCTCGACGTACGAGCCGTAGACGCGGAACTTCGCCTTCACCTTCTTCGCCGCGCCCTGTTCGAACTCGGTGGTGGTGATCTCCGTCACCGGCCCGTTCCAGCTGCCGCCGGCCTTGATGCCGAACAGGTTGTAGCTCGGCGTGCCGTCCGAGGTCGGGATCTCGCGCTGCCCCCAACCGGACTCCAGCGCCGCCTGCGCGACGATCAGCTGATGCGGAATGCCGCTCTGCTGGCTGGCGACCTTCGCCGGTATCGACAGGCGAGCGACGAAGTTGCCGTTGTTGAGCGACAGCGGCGCGGCGGCCGGCGGGGCTTTCGGCATCGCGCGGCGCACCATCTGCTCCAGCGCCTGGTTCGGCAGCGTTTGCAGCACCTCGTTGTCCAGCGCCATCGGCGACAGGCCCGCCGTTTCACTCGGCACAGTATTGGCGTTGCTCATCTGCTTGACCATCATGTCGGCCAGCCCCAGCCCTTTTTGCGACATCTGCTGGGCGATTTGCTGGTCGTACATCGAGGTATAGAGCCGCGTTTGATCGCTGCTCAATACCCCATCCTGCGGCAAGGCAGAGCGCATGCTTTTCAGCATCATCTGCACGAACATGCCTTCCACCTGCTGCGCCACCTGCTTGAGGTTGCCCTGCGGGTCGGCCGCCGCATCGCGCTTCAGACCGTTCAGCGCCTGGGCGTCATAGGCCGCGCCCGACATCGCCATCAGATCGCCGGCCATCAGATGATTTCCAGTTTGGCGCGCAGGCAGCCGGCGCTCTGCATCGCCTGCAGGATCGACATCAGATCGATCGGCGTGGCACCCAGCGCGTTCAGCGCGCGGATCACGTTGTTCAGGTTGGCGCTGGCGTTCACCTTCTGCAGCGATCCGCCCTGCTGTTGCACCGAGATCTGGGTGTTTGGCGTCACCACCGTCTGGCCGCCGCCGAACGGCGTCGTCGGTTGGCTGACGGTGTTCTGCCGATCGACCACCACCGACAGGTTGCCCTGGGCGACGGCGCAAGAGTCGAGGATCACATCGCGGTTCATCACCACCGAACCGGTGCGCGAGTTGATGATCACTTTGGCATCCATCGCCCCGACGTTGACGGTGATGTTTTGAATCTCCGCCAGGAAGCGCACCTGAGAGCTGTTGCCCTGCGGCACCAGCACCTGGATCGTGCGGGCGTCGAGCGGCGTCGCGGTGCCGCCGCCGCGTTGGCGGTTGATGGCGTCGCTGATCTGCTGCGCCAGCGTGAAATCTTCGTCGTTCAGCTGCAGGTTGAGAACGCCGCCGCTGCCGAAGGTGGTCGGCAGCTCGCGCTCGATGGTGGCGCCGTTGCTGATGCGCCCGCCCGCCAGCTGGTTGACCTGCACGCTGCTGCCGCCGGCCGCCGCACCCGCGCCGCCGACCAGCACGTTGCCCTGCGCCAGCGCATAAACCTGGTTATCCACGCCTTTGAGCGGCGTCATCAGCAGGGTGCCGCCACGCAGGCTCTTGGCGTTGCCCATCGAAGAAACCACCACGTCGATGTTCTGCCCGGCGCGCGAGAACGGCGGCAGTTTGGCGGTTACCATCACCGCCGCCACGTTTTTCAGCTGCATGTTGGTGCCTGGCGGCACGGTGATGCCCAGCTGCGACAGCATGTTGCTCAGGCTTTGGGTGGTAAACGGCGTCTGCATGGTCTGGTCGCCGGAGCCGTCCAGCCCCACCACCAGGCCGTAGCCGATCAGGGCGTTGTCTCGCACGCCCTGCACCGTCACCAGATCGCGGATGCGCTCCGCCGCCGCCGGCAAGCACACCAGCCCGACGCACAGCGCGATAAACCATTTTTTCAGCATCAGTCAATCCTTAGAACGGTGAAACATTTAAGAAGAAGCGCTGCAGCCAGCCCATGGTCTGCGCTTCGTTGATATAGCCATTGCCGACGTATTCGATACGTGCGTCCGCCACCTGCGTCGAGGTCACCGAGTTGTTGCCGCTGATGGTGCGCGGATTGACGACGCCGGAGAAGCGGATGAATTCCGTGCCCTGGTTGATGGCGATCTGCTTTTCCCCTACCACGTGCAGGTTGCCGTTGGCCAGCACCTGGTTGACCGTCACCGTAATGGTGCCGTTGAAGGTGTTGTTGGCGTTGGCACCGCCCTTGCCGCCGAAGGTGCTGTCGCCGGAAATATCCATATCGGCGCGCGCATTGCCCAACAGGCCGTCGAGGTAACGCGGCGAGGTGGCGACGCCGAACTTGCTGGCGCCGTTGCGGCTGGCGTTGGCGGAGGAGCTCTTGCTGGCGCTGACGTTTTCCTGCAGCACGATGGTCAGGGTGTCGCCGACGTTGCGCGGACGGCGGTCTTCGAACAGCGGCTGGTAGCCGTAGTTCATCGGCTGCACCGTCTGGAAGATCGAGCCGTTCGGCATCGGCGCACTGGCCGGCGCGGGCTGCGCCGTGGTCGCGCCGTCCACCAGCGGTTTGTGCGGGATATAGGCGCAGCCGCTCAGCGTCAGCATCACCATTCCCGCCAGCCAGCGTTGTCCCTGCCGCGGCAGGATTGCCATCGAATATGTGGTTACCACGGGTATCGCCTTTGTTTCACGAAAGAGAATGACGGGCGCGGCAAGCCGGGCCCGTCAATGACAGATTACAGTTGCGTCAGCTTTTGCAGCATCTGATCGGAGGTCGATACCGCTTTGCTGTTGATCTCGTAAGCGCGCTGAGTCTGGATCATGTTGACCAGCTCTTCCGCCACGTTGACGTTGGAAGTTTCCACGTAACCCTGATACAGCAGACCGGCGCCGTTCAGCCCCGGCGTGCTCTCGTTCGGCGCACCCGAGCTTTCGGTTTCCTGATACAGGTTCTCGCCCACGCTCTCCAGACCGCTGTCGTTGACGAACGTGGTCAGCGTCAGTTGGCCCACCTGCTGGGCGGCGGTTTGCCCCTGCTGGGTGACGCTGACGATGCCGTCGCGGCCGACGGTGATGGACAGCGCGTTCGCCGGAATGGTGATCGCCGGCTGCACCTGGAAACCGCTGGAGGTCACCAGCTGGCCGTTCTGATCGATCTGGAACGACCCGTCACGGGTATAGGCCTGAGTGCCGTCCGGCAGCATCACCTGGAAGAATCCCTGCCCCTTGATGGCGACGTCTTTGCTGTTGTTGGTCTGCGACAGGTTACCCTGGCTGTGCAGACGCTCGGTCGCCACCGGACGCACGCCGGTGCCGATCTGCAGGCCGGAAGGCAGCGTGGTCTGCTCGGAGGACTGCGCCCCCGGCTGACGCATGGTCTGGTACAGCAGATCTTCAAATACCGCCCGCTGGCGTTTGAAGCCGTTGGTGCTGACGTTCGCCAGGTTGTTGGCGATCACGTCCATGTTGGTCTGCTGCGCGTCCAGACCGGTTTTGGCAATCCATAAGGATGGAATCATCGGTTATTTCCTTGCTGCTTAACTCATTGAGAGCAGTGAGTTGGCACGCTGTTCGTTTTCATCCACGCTGTGGATGACCTTCATTTGCATTTCAAAGCGGCGGGCGTTGGCGATCATGTCGACCATGGTTTCCACCGGCTTGACGTTGCTACCTTCCAGCACGCCCGGCATCACCCGCACCTGCGGATCGTTTTGCAACTGATTGCCGCGCTGCTGTTGGGTTTCCGGCGTCAGGCGGAACAGCCCGTCGTCACCGCGCATCACTTCGCGCGCATCGGCTTTCACCAGCTTCAGGCGGCCGATCTGCGCGATGGTGTTCGGCGGATCGCCGGCGTTCAGCGCCGAAATGGTGCCGTCGGCCGCGATGGTGATCTCCGCCGACGGCGGCACCTCGATCGGGCCGCCGTCGCCCATCACCGGCAGCCCCTGCACCGTCAACTGCCCGGTGGAGGAGATCTGAATGTTGCCGTTGCGGGTATAGGCTTCACCGCCACCCGGCAGGCTCACCGCCAGGAAACCGTCCTGCTGCAGCGCCACGTCCAGCGGACGCGACGTGTAGTTCAGCGCCCCCTGGCTCATGTCGGCGCCCGGCGTCGACGCGGTCACCAAGGTGCGCGTCGCCATACTCGGCCCGTCGACCGGTACCGCGCGCAACGCGGCGAGCTGGGCGCGAAAGCCCGGCGTCGACGCATTGGCCAGGTTGTTGGCGGTGATGGACTGCTGTTCCAGCGTTTGGCGCGCCGCGCCCATCGCGGTATAAATCGCGTGATCCATGACTCGGCCCTATTAGCGCAGGCTAACCAGCGTCTGCAGGATGGAGTCCTGCGTCTTGATGGTCTGGGCGTTGGACTGGTAGTTACGCTGTGCGACGATCATGTTCACCAGCTCCTGGCTCAGATCGACGTTGGAAGACTCCAGCGCGCCGCTGGTCAGCTTACCGAAGCCGCCGCCGCCCGACAGACCGACGCGCGGCTGGCCGGATGCACCGGTTTCCTGCCACACGTTATCGCCCTGCGACGCCAGCCCTTCCGGGTTGGAGAAGTTGGCCATGACGATCTGGCCCAGCACCTGGGTCTGCTGGTTGGAGTAGATGCCCACGACGGTGCCGTCGTTGTTGATTTGGAAGTTGGTGTATTCACCGGCGGCATAGCCGTCCTGCGCCACTTTGCTCACCGAGTCGCTGCCCACGTTCTGCTGCATGCTGCCGGCAAAGCTCAGGGTGAAGTTTTGCGCCGGTGCGCCGTCTTTGGCGGTCATCGGGATCACCATGCTGAACTCGCCCGGCGCGCCGTTGGTGCTGGTGGTTTTCACCAGGTTGCCGCTGGTGCTGAACTCCATGGTGCCGGCGTTCACTGGCGCTGCGCTGCCGTCCTGGGTATAGACCTGCCACTTGTTGTCTTCCGTCTTCACGAAGTAGGCGTTGATGTTGTGCGCGTTACCCAGCGAGTCGTAGGCGGTGATGGTGTTGACGTAGTTGTAGCTGTCCTGTTTGGTCGGATCGAACGTCTTGTTCTCCGGAACTTTATGGGTGGACTTCAGGTTGGTTACCATCTCACCGGAGGTAGACGCCTTGGCGTTCATCATGCCTTCAGGAATGCTCAGCGGCACCGGGTTGGCACCCTGCTGGATGGTCGGCGGGGAACCGGCCGCCGGGTAACCGGTCAGCTGCAGGCCCTGCATGTTGGTCAGATTGCGGTTCTCGTCCAGCTTGAACTGGCCGTTGCGGGTATAGAAGATACCGCCGTCTTTATCCTGCATGCGGAAGAAGCCGTTGCCGTTGATGGCCACATCCAGCGCACGGCTGGTGCCGGTGGTGGTGCCGCCCTTGAAGTTCTGGGTGATGCCGGACACTTTAACGCCCAGCCCAACCTGCGAACCGGCGAACATGTCGGCGAAGGACACGCTGCCGGATTTGAAGCCCGCGGTCGCGGAGTTGGCGATGTTGTTACCGATCACGTCCAGGTTGGTTGCTGCCGCGTTCAAGCCGCTGACTGCCTGAGAAAAGGCCATGTTATTCTCCGAATAGTGGTCAGGCTATCGTCCGATTGAGCCTGATGCTTAGGGTTATAAGATCTGTCGCACGTCTTCCAGGGTGGCGTTGCCCGCCAGGCCGAGATCCAGCTTGGCGCCGTTGCCGTCGCGGATCACGCCGTTCACCAGCCCGAAGTGCAGGCTACGCGCCACCAACTGTTCACCGTTGCCTTTGGCGTTAATCGCCACTTTGTAGGCGCCGTCTGGCGCGGTGGAGCCGTCATCCAGCGAACCGTCCCAGGTGAAGGCGTGTACGCCGGCGGTCAGGCCGCCGATTTCGATGGTGCGCACCACCTGCCCGCTGGCGTTGGTGATGGTGGCGGTCACCTGATCGGCGGCGCGCTCCAGTTCCACGCCGAACGGCGTGGTGCTGACCTTGCCATCCTTGCTGCCGACCAGAATGTTGTTGCCCGGCACCATCACGCCATGACCGATCAGCGCCGTCGCCTGCAGCGACTGGTTGCTGTTGATCTGGCCGGAGATCGAGCCCAGCGTAGTGTTGAGTTTTTCGATGCCCTGAACGGTGTTGATCTGCGCCAGCTGCGAGGTCAGCTCGTTGTTCTGCATTGGATTGGTCGGATCCTGGTTTTTCAACTGCGCCACCAGCAGCGTCAGGAAGCTGTTGTGCAGATCCTGGCTGTTGGTATTTTTGCTGTTGTTACCGATGACGGTGTTGTCCAACGACTCGTTAGTGGTTGCGGCAATAGCCATGGGAACCTCCGGTTACTGACCCAGCGTCAGGGTTTTCATCATCATCGACTTGGTGGTGTTGAGCACCTCGACGTTGGCCTGGTAGCTGCGGGAAGCGGAGATGGTGTTGACCATTTCCCCCACTACGTCGACGTTCGGCATGCGCACGTAGCCCTTGGCGTCCGCCAGCGGGTTGCCCGGCTGGTACACCAGACGCTCGGGCGCCGGATCGTCCACCACCTGGGCGACGCGCACGCCGCCGGTCGGCTGCCCGGGCGCCGCCGCGACCTGGAACACCACCTGCTTGGCGCGGTAAGGCTCGCCGTCCGGGCCGGTCACGCTGTCGGCGTTGGCCATGTTGCTGGCGCTGACGTTCATGCGCTGGGATTGCGCCGATAACGCCGAGCCGGAGATATCAAAAATGTTCAGTAAAGACATGCGCCTTATCCTTGTTGCAGCACGGATATCATCCCTTTGATCTGCCCGTTGAGCAGCGTCAGGTCGGTCTGATATTTCAGGCTGTTATCGGCAAAGTTGGTGCGTTCGCGATCCATGTCCACCGTGTTGCCGTCCATCGACGGCTGGTCCGGTACCCGGTACAACAGATCGAGCTGCGGCGGCTGCAGGGTTTGCGCCGGGATGTGGCGCGCCGCCGTCAGGTTCAGCGACATGCCGTTGCCGTTGACGCGCCCTTGTTCCAGCACTTTGTTCAATTGGCTGGCGAAATCGATATCCCGCGCCTGATAACCCGGTGTGTCTGCGTTGGCGATGTTGGCGGCCAGAATTTCCTGCCGCTGGGCGCGCAAATTCAGCGCCTCTTGGCCAAAGCGCAGAGCCGCGTCCAGTTTGTCGAGCATGCTCCCTCCGCGAGGTTAGAATTTGGAGTCGACAGGATAAACGTCCCCAGCGCCACCCTATCGCGGGAATAGACGCAAAATGGGGCGCTATTTATCTGCTTAGCCTGCGCGCGCTGCGGGTACACTTACGCGTATCCCGATGAAGCTTGAGAAGATGACGATGAAAGGTAAAATGCTGCTGCTTATCGGCCTGCTGTGCAGTCTGAACGCGCGCGCCGACGATCTGGCGACGCAAATCGAAAGCTTCATCAAAGGCAAGTTCACCGGCGAGCCGGTACAGGTGAAAGTGCGGGTGCGCACGCCGCCGGCCCAATGGCCCGCCTGCGAACTGCCCCAGCTGTCGCTGCCGCCCAACGCGCGGATCGGCGGCAACGTCAGCATTTCGGCGCGCTGTGGCCAGGAGCGGCGTTTTATCCAGACGCAGGTGCAGGTGTTCGGCCGCTATCTGGTTTCGGCGCGCGGCATCAGCGCCGGCAGCCGGTTGACCGCGGCGGATCTGGCGTTGAAGGAAGGCCGGCTCGATACCCTGCCGCCGCGCGCGCTGACCGAAGCGGGCAAAGCGTTAGGCGCCGTCAGCCTGCGCAATATCAGCCCCGGCCAACCGCTGACCCTCGCCATGCTGCGCCGCGCCTGGATTATCAAAGCCGGGCAACCGGTACAGGTCACCGCGCAGGGCGAAGGGTTCAACATCAGCGGTGCGGGCAAGGCGATGAACAACGCCGCCGCCGAAGACAGCGTGCGCGTGCGCATGGCGTCCGGGCAGATCGTCAGCGGCGTGGTCGGGGACGACGGCGCGATTCGCATTACGTTATAAAAAAGTAAAGGTTCCGCAAACCTTGCCGATAAGACAAATCAAGCAGCATTTTATTGGCCACCAGGGCCGCAAAACTTTCATTGCAGCGTCGTCGCCCCCGAGCGGTCACGGCGTAAACGGAGATGGACCATGAGTATCGATCGCACCCAGCGGTTACAGCCGGTTTCCACTGTGCAACCGCGTGAAACCCCGGCCGACAACCCGCTCCAACCGCGTAAGGCCGCCGTGGCCGAAACGGCCGTCAGCGGCACGCAGGTCAAACTGAGCGAGGCGCAGGCGCGCCTGATGCAGCCGGGCACCCAGGATATCGATATGGGCCGGGTCGAGGCCATCAAGCAGGCGATCCGCAACGGCGAACTGAAGATGGACGCCGGCAAAATCGCCGACGCGCTGCTGCAAGACGCGCAGAGCGACATTCAATGGATCGCCGGGCGCGACTGACGGCGCGGCGGCGAGTAGCGGTAAAGGATAAGTCATCACTATGGAAAACCTGGCACAACTGCTGGATAAACTGTTGGAAACGCTGCAGGCGCTCAATGGCGTGCTGGAGGAAGAGCACGACTTGCTGTGTTCCGGCCAGTTGCCCGGCGTGGCGCTGCAGCGCGTAACCGATGCCAAAAGCCAACTGCTGGCGACGGTCGCCTATCTTGAACAACAGCGTCTGGGGCAGGAAAAAGCCTGCGGGCAACGCGCGCCCTACGCCAGCCATGCGCCCTTGGCCGATCGCTGGCAACGCGTTCAGCTGCTGAGCCAAACGCTGCGCGAGAAGAATCAGCACAATGGCCTGCTGCTCAATCAGCAGATCGACCATAACGCTCAGGCGCTGGCGATCCTCAGCAAGAACAACAAATCGCTGTATGGCCCGGACGGCCAGTCGCACGCCGGCAGCCTGCTCGGCAGAAAAATCGGCGTCTAACCCCCTGATTTCGCCCGGTGTGCGCACCACCGGGCGCGGGTTTACCCGGCTATGCGCGCCCTCTCGCATTTTCTTCTTATCGCTTTCTGAATTCCCTTAACGTTATGCGCCAGGCTGCGCAGAACGGATATTTGCCTGTTCCTCATCACTCCCTCTTTCGTCATCTTAGCTCGGTCGTTAAACATCTTGATCTATACCCACTAAGGGTATATTTTCACACGGAGAGTGAATGACCGACATTTATCTCACAAAAGCCTTCCAGACATTTGCCGGCGACGAACGCATCAGTGACGCCTCGATAGTGAAAGCGGCGCGAGAGATGCAAAATCAGTTGTACAACGCCAATCTCGGTGGTTGCGTTTACAAAAAACGCATCGCCCGGATGGGGAGTGGAAAACGGCGCGGGTATCGGGTATTAATCGCAACGGCAGATGAAGGCAGGATCTTTTTCATGTATGGCTTTGCCAAAAACGAAAGAGACAACATCAATCAGGATGAGTTAATTTCCTGGCGGCATTTGGCGGCGCTGTATCTGGATTATTCACCATTCAGACTGTATCAGCTGGTCAACTGCGGGGAATTAATAAGGTTACAACTATGAGCAAGATGCTGAAATCGATCCACCAGGAAGTTCAGGGCCTGCACCGCGCCGGTTTCGTCGACGACGTGACCATGCGCACCTTCGACATGCTGTGTCTGCGGCCGGTGAAACAGTTCGGGCCGGCCGAGATCCGCGCGCTGCGCGAACGGGAAAACGTCAGTCAGCCGGTGTTTGCGCTGTATCTCAACGTCAGTAAAAAGGCGGTACAAAAATGGGAGCGCGGCGAAGCGCAACCGAACTCCGCCGCAATGAAGCTGCTGTCACTGGTGGAACGCAACGGCCTGCAAATTCTGGCCTGATCCTACTGATAATTGACGATGACCTGATTGCCAATCACGCGCAGCGGCGGGTTCAGCCCGCCTTGCGACTGCACGTAATAGACAAAGCGCAATTCCGCATTGGCCGGTTCGCCCTGCAAACCGTTGCTGCTGCCGCTGCCGCCGCCGAGCGGAATGCAGCGGTTCACCGTACACAGCTGGGCCTGCAGCCCGGCCGGCTCCGGCCCCAGTAAACGGTAGCGCCAGCTGACGCTGGTGATGCGCGCATTGGCATCCGGCAACGCGTTCGGCGGCCGCAAACCGGCGGACTCATCGCGCATGCCGCCCTGTTCCAACGTCACGCCCACCCCTTCGGCCACCCAGGAACCGGACACCGCACCGGCGGTTAACGGCGCCAGCAAACACAACACGAACAGACAACGTTTCATCAGGCGGCTCCAATGGTCGACGTCATGCGAATCTGGCGATCGTCGTTGATTTCGAGGTTGGACAACACCACGATCTGCGGCAGGCTGCGGCGCAGGAAGCGCGCCAGCAAGGCCCGCAGCGCATGGTTGACCAGCAGCACCGGCGGCGCGCTGAGCATCTCTTGCCGCTGCAGCGCCTGGCGCGCCTGATCCAGCAGGCGATCGGCCAGCCCCGGTTCCAGGCCGCCACCGCCCTGCAACGCCTGCAACAACAGGCGCTCCAGCTGGGTATCCAAACCGATGACCTGAATCTCGCCGTTGCCCGGGAACCACTGCTGCGTGATCGCCCTGCCCAGCGCTACCCGCACCACGGTGGTCAGCTCATAAGGATCGCTTTGCGCCGGAGCATGCTCCGCCAGCGTTTCGACGATGGTGCGCATATCGCGGATAGAAACACGCTCGGCCAGCAGGTTTTGCAGCACCTTGTGCAGCGTGGTCAGTGATACCACACCCGGCACGAAGTCTTCGGTCAGTTTCGGCATCTCCTGCGACACGCGATCCAGCAACTGTTGGGTTTCCTGGCGGCCAAACAGCTCGCTGGCGAACTGGCCGATCAGGTGATTGAGGTGCGTCGCCACTACGGTGCTGGCTTCCACCACGGTAAAGCCCTGGATCTGCGCCTGCTCGCGCAAGGCGCTGTCGATCCACACCGCCTCGAGCCCAAAGGCCGGATCGACGGTTTTGTCTCCCGCCAGCTCACCCACGGCATTGCCGGGGTTGATCGCCAGCCAGCGGCCCGGCTGCGCTTCACCGCTGCCGATCTCGACGCCTTTCATCAGGATGCGGTAGCTGGCAGGCGGCAGCTCCAGGTTGTCGCGAATGTGTACCACCGGCGGCAGATACCCCATGTCCTGCGCGAATTTCTTGCGAATACCGCGGATACGCCCCAGCAGCTCACCGTTTTGTTGAAAATCGACCATCGGAATCAACCGATAACCCACCTCCATCCCCAGCGGATCCTCCAACTGCACGTCGGCCCAGCTGGCTTCGGCGGCCTGCGGGTTGTCCGGCATCACCGGCGCCTCCACCGCTTTCGGTGCCTGTTGTTCACGGCCGCGCAGCCACCAGGCCAGGCCCAGCAAAGCGGCGGTAAACAGCAGGAACACCAGGTTCGGCATGCCCGGCACCAGGCCCAACAGCCCCAGTACCCCGGCGCTCAGCAGCATCACGCGCGGATTGTTGAACAGCTGGCCCACCATCTGCTCGCCGACGTCCTGATCGGTCGCGACGCGAGTGACGATAACGCCGGCGGCGGTAGAGATCACCAACGCCGGGATCTGCGCCACCAGGCCGTCGCCGATGGTCAGCAGCGTATAGCTTTCCGCTGCCGCCCCCAGCTCCATGCCGTGTTGCACCACGCCGACCAACAGGCCGCCGACCACGTTCAGCACCATGATCATCAGGCCGGCGATGGCGTCGCCGCGCACGAATTTACTGGCACCGTCCATCGAGCCGTAGAAATCGGCCTCCTGGGTGACTTCGGCGCGGCGTTTCTTCGCTTCGTCCTCGCCGATCAATCCGGCGTTCAGATCGGCGTCGATCGCCATCTGTTTACCCGGCATGCCGTCCAGGACAAAACGCGCGCCCACTTCGGCGATACGCCCGGCCCCCTTGGTGATGACCATGAAGTTGATCAACACCAGGATGATGAACACCACGATACCGATGGCGAAGTTGCCGCCCACCAGGAAGTGGCCGAAGGCCTCCACCACGCGGCCGGCGGCGGCGGAACCGGTGTGCCCCTCCAGCAAGATAATGCGCGTGGACGCGACGTTGAGCGACAAACGCAGCAGCGTGGAGAACAGCAGAATGGTCGGGAAGGCGGCGAATTCGAGCGTGCGCTGGGTGAACATCGCCACCAGCAGCACCATGATCGACAGCGCGATGTTGAAGGTAAACAGCAGGTCGAGGATAAACGCCGGCAACGGCAGCACCATCATCGACAGGATCAGCAGGATCAACACCGGGCCGGCCAACACCTGCCACTGCGTATCTTTAAAATTGCCCGGCAAACGAAGCAGGGAGGCCAAATTAGCCATCAGAGTCACTCTCTCTTGCAAAATCCAGTGCTTCCGGCACCGGTAAACGTTCAGGTTTTTTCGGGATCAGGCCGCCCTCGCGCCGCCAGCGGCGCAGTTGGTACACCCAGGCCAGCACTTCGGCGACCGCGGCATACAGGGTGGCCGGAATATGTTGTCCAATCTCGCTGTGTCGATACAGCGCACGCGCCAGCGGCGGCGCTTCCAGCATCGGGATGCGGTGCTCCGCACCGAGTTCGCGAATGCGCAAGGCGATTTCACCCGCCCCCTTGGCCAGCACTTTCGGCGCACTCATTTTTTTGTCGTTGTACTGCAACGCGACGGCGTAGTGCGTCGGGTTGGTGACGATCACGTCCGCCTTGGGCACATCGGCCATCATGCGGCGCCGGGCGATCGCCCGCTGCTGCTGGCGAATACGTCCCTTAACGTGCGGGTCCCCTTCCTGGTCTTTGAATTCGTCGCGAATATCCTGCTTGGTCATCTTCAGCTTTTTGAAGTGGCTCCACAGCTGGTAGAACACGTCGAACGCCACCATCGGCGTCAATCCCAGCACCACCAGAAAACCGCAGAACAGAATCATCTGCAGCGCATTGCCCAACGCGTCGAGCGGCTGCTGGGTCATCAGATGCAGCATTGCCGCCCAGTTATGCCAGAGATAGAGGCCTGTCACCCAGCCGACCAGCGTCGCTTTCAGGATCCCTTTCAGCAGCTCGGCCAGCACCTGGCTGGAAAAGATGCGCTTCAACCCGGACAACGGGTTCAGCCGTTTCAAATCGAATTTGATCGACTTGCCGCTGAACAGAATGCCCCCCAACAGCATCGGCGCGGCGAGCGCCACCAGCACCAGCCCCGCCATGATTGGCAACAGCGCCAGTACGGCCTGGCGCAGCAACATGCCCAGCTGGCGCAGCATCTGTTTATCGTTGCTGACCATGCCATGGTCGAAATTCAACCCCTGCGTGAGCATCGCCGCCAGCTGTTGCGCCATGTTGCTGCCGGACATCAGGATGATCGCGAGGCCCGAGAGCAGCATCAGTACCGAGGTCAGTTCGCGGGAACGCGGGATCTGGCCGTCTTCACGCGCCTTCTCCAGCCTGTGGGGCGTGGGGGCCTCGCTTTTTTCCAGATCGCTGTCTTCAGCCACGAAACGCCGTTCCTGTGTCGAGAGGGTAAAGAATGGCGGTCAGCATGCCAAAAAATTGGCGATGTCATTGACGGAACAACGGGGGAAAAGGCGGGTTATTTAGGGGATGAGACCATCAGGGAGAGGTTACAACCAATTTTCCAGCCGCAAACCCTCAACGCGCTCAAATTCGCGTCGATTATTGGTCACCAGGATCAATCCTTCGCTGCGCGCATGCCCGGCGATATGTAGATCGTTTACGCCAATAGGCGTTCCCTGGCGTTCCAGCGCAGCCCGGATGTTGCCGTAGTGCGATGCTGCTTTGGCGCTGTAATCGAGAATGTCCAATCGGGAGACAAAATCCTCAACGACTCTGGCGTTCACCGCTGGGCGAGCGCTTTTCTCCACCCCGTGAACCAATTCGCCATAGGTGATCGACGAAATGACCATTTTACCTGCATAGCGATTGAATGCCTCCAGCACTTCCAGCGGGCGGCGCTTAATGACATAGATAACAATGTTGGTGTCCAGCATATGACTGAACATCAAAAATCTTCCCGCTCGCGCTGGTGCTGCCCGGCACGTTCATTGAGGAAATCATCGCTCACCTCATTTTCCGCACAGAAGAAGCTATCCCAGGTATTCTCCAGGGGGGCAAGAATGCGCTCTTTGCCCACTACGCGGACGGTCACTTTAGAAACGGTATCAGGGAAACGCACCTCTGCAGGCAAGCGTACAGCCTGTGTCCGATTATTGGTAAAGACAGAACCTAACGTCATGGCGACCTCCTTTAACTGGAGTACAAATTATAACCGCCATGATGTATATAGCAATGCTATATACATTAATCTTTGCGGGACACCGCGCAACTTTCGGGGCGCGCCGTCGCGCGCCCCGAAAAGCCTCAGAAACCGAGGCTGTCGAGCAGATCGTCGACCTGCGCCTGGTTGGCGATCACGCCGACGCCGTTCTGGTCGAGCTGCGGGCCGTTCAGCAGGCTGTCGTTCGGCCGTTTTTCCTTCACCGGCTGCTCCGGCATGTTTTCCATCAGCACCATCAGCAGCTGCTTTTCGATCTCCTGCACCACGTCCATCATGCGCTTGATCACCTGGCCGGTCAGATCCTGGAAGTCCTGCGCCATCATGATTTCCAGCAGTTGGGCATTGGTGAAGGCCGTATGGCCCGGCACCTGATCCAGATACTGGCGCGTGTCGTTAACCAGAGAACGCGCGTCGTCCAGTTCGATGGGGTTGGCGAACCACTCGTCCCAGCGCCCTTTCAACGCGTTCGCGCCGGATTCCAGCTCCGCCTGGCGCGGTTGCGCCGCCTCCACGCAGTTCAACGCCCGTTCCGCCGCCTGCGCCGTCATGGTTACGACATAGTCAAGACGGTCGCGCGCATCCGGGATCGCCTCTGCCGCCTGGGCGATCGCCTGATCGAGCCCCAGTTCGCGCATGCTGTCGCGCAGCATTCGGGTCAGTTGGCCGATGCGGGAGATGATCTCTCCCGCGGTCGCTGCATCGCTGGCAGGCATTGGAATGTCTCTCATCGCCCTCTCCTTACATGCCCAATTTTTCAAAAATCTTGTTGAGCTTTTCTTCCAGCGTCGCCGCCGTAAAAGGTTTCACTACATAACCGCTGGCGCCGGCCTGCGCCGCCGCGATGATATTTTCTTTCTTGGCTTCCGCCGTCACCATCAGTACCGGCATCGCGGCCAGCACGCTATCGGCGCGGATGGTTTGCAGCAGCTCCAGCCCGTCCATGTTCGGCATGTTCCAGTCGGACACCACAAAGTCGAAACCGCCGGCGCGCAGCTTGTTCAGCGCATCCGCGCCGTCTTCAGCTTCTTCGACGTTGTTGAAGCCCAGCTCTTTGAGCAAATTTCTGACGATGCGGCGCATGGTGGAAAAATCGTCCACAACCAGAAATCTGAGGTTCTTGTCTGCCATTGTTACTCCTGAAATAGTTAACCGTTTAATGATGCAAAACCGCAGGCCGCCGCGCGGCGAACCTGGGTCATATCGCCGCCGGGAAGACCCTGCGGACTAAAATCAAATGCGCAATGCCTGGCCGCCGGCGATCTGCGCCAGCATGCGCTGGCTCATCCTGTCCAGCTCGACCACTTCGCTGACGCCGCCGCTGGCGATCGCCTCGCGCGGCATGCCGAACACCACGCAGCTCGCCTCGTTCTGCGCCAGGGTATAGGCCCCGGCGCGGTGCATCTCCAGCATCCCCGCCGCTCCGTCGTTGCCCATCCCGGTGAGGATCACGCCCACCGCATTGCGGCCGGCATATTGCGCCACCGAGCGGAACAGCACGTCGACCGAGGGGCGATGGCGGTTGACCGCCGGGCCGTCATGCAGCTTCACCTGATAGTTGGCGCCGCTGCGCGTCAGCTCCAGGTGACGATCCCCCGGTGCGATGTAGGCGTGGCCCGGCAGTACGCGCTCGCCGTCCTCCGCTTCTTTCACCGTGATCTGGCACAGCTTGTTCAGCCGCTCGGCGAACGAACGGGTGAAACCCGGCGGCATGTGCTGGGTGATCAGCAGCGCCGGGCTGGTTGCCGGCAACGGCTGCAGCACCTGGCGGATCGCTTCGGTGCCGCCGGTGGAAGCGCCGATGGCGATCAGTTTTTCACTGCTCAGCAGCGGCGCATGGCTGAGGATCGCCGGCGCCGGGCTGCTGGAACGCTGCGGCAGGCGTGCTCTGGCGGCGGTGCGGATCTTCTCGGCAATCAGCTCGCTGTAGGCCAACATGCCCTCGCGAATGCCGAGCTGCGGTTTGGTCACGAAGTCCACCGCGCCCAGTTCCAGCGCGCGCAGCGTGATTTCCGAGCCTTTGCCGGTCAGCGAAGAAACCATCACCACCGGCATCGGCCGCAGGCGCATCAGCTTCTCGAGGAAATCCAGCCCGTCCATGCGCGGCATCTCGACGTCCAGCGTCAGCACCTGGGGATTAAATTTTTTGATCAGATCGCGCGCCACCAACGGATCCGGCGCGGTCGCCACCATCTCCATGTCGGCGTGGCCGTTCACGATTTCCGTCATCAGCTGGCGCATCAGTGCCGAATCGTCTACGCATAACACTCTGATTTTACTCATTACCTCTCCTTGGTCAGCCCATACACGGTCTGCCCACGCAAGTAGAAATCCCGGCTGATCTGGCTGAAATTCTCGGAGTGGCCGGCGAACATCAGCCCCCCCGGCTTAAGCAAGGGAACGAAGCGGCGCAGGATGCGCTCCTGCGTCGCCTTATCGAAATAGATCATGACGTTGCGGCAAAAAATGGCGTCGAATTGCCCCGGCAGCGCCCACTCCGGCGCCAGCAGGTTCAGCGGCTGAAAGTTCACCCGCGCCGCCAGCTCCGGCCGCACGCGCACCAGCCCCTGATGCGGCCCGGTGCCGCGCAGAAAATAGCGCTGCATTTGGGTCGGCGTCAGGGTGCGCAGATCTTCCTGGCGGTAAACGCCCGCCTCCGCTTTTTCCAGCACCTGCGTATCGATATCGCTGGCCCAAACCTGGCAACTGCCGGCCCGTTGGCCCAATGCATCGCTCAGCGTGATGGCGATCGAATACGGTTCTTCGCCGGTCGAGGCCGCGGTGCTCCAGACGCTGTAGCCGTTCGGCCGCGAGCGCGCGTGCTCCGCCAGGATCGGGAAGTGATGCGCCTCGCGGAAAAAGGCCGTCAGGTTGGTGGTCAGCGCGTTGATAAACGCCTGCCACTCCGCGCTGTTCGGGTCGCTTTCCAGCAGCGCCAGGTAGTCGCCGAAATCGTGCAATCCCAACAGCCGCAAACGGCGCACCAGGCGGTTGTAAACCATCTCGCGCTTATGCTCCGCCAGCACAATGCCGGCGCGTTGATAAATCAACTGGCTGATACGGCGAAAATGCACGTCCGACAGCGGCAGGCGCTGCACCATTTGCGTCAACATCGACGCAGTATCCCGGTTAGAAGTTGACGGCGTCTGTTTCATGCCACCTCACCGGAGAAAAACGTGCTGCTTATGCGGTTTAACAATCTTGGGCTTCCTTTACCACGGGTGAAACTGCGTTGTTGCTGTTACCTGGCGCGACGAAGTTATCGTCCGCCAGACGGAATACCGCGACCGCGTCGGCCAAGGTAATGGCCTGCTCTTCCAGCGCGGTGGCGGCAGAAGCGGATTCTTCCACCAGCGCGGCGTTCTGCTGAGTAACCTGATCCATCTGGGTCACCGCCTGCGTCACCTGCTCGATGCCGCGGCTCTGTTCATCCGAAGCCGAGGCGATCTCGCCCATGATGTCGGTCACGCGAGTCACCGAACGCACGATGTCCTGCATGGTGGCACCGGAGTTTTCCACCAGCACCGAGCCGTGTTTGACGCGGCTGACCGATTCGTCGATCAGCACCTTGATCTCTTTCGCCGCCTGCGCGCTGCGGCTCGCCAGGTTGCGCACTTCACCGGCGACCACGGCGAAACCACGCCCCTGTTCACCGGCGCGCGCCGCTTCCACCGCCGCATTGAGCGCCAGAATGTTGGTCTGGAAAGCGATGCCGTCAATCACGCTGGTGATAGCGCCGATTTTCTGCGAGCTGTTGGCGATATCGTGCATGGTGGTCACAACGTCACCGGCCAGTTCGCCGCCCTTGGCCGCGGTGGCCGAGGCATCGCGCGCCAACTGTGAGGCCTGTCGCGCATTGTCGGCGTTCTGCTTCACCGTGGCGGTCAGCTGTTCCATGCTGGCGGCGGTCTCTTCCAGCGAAGCGGCCTGCTGCTCGGTGCGGGAAGAAAGATCGTTATTGCCTTCGGAGATCTCCTGCAGGCCGATCAGTATTGACTCCGCCCCGTCGCGCACCGCGCCGACGGTGCCGATCAGCGACTGCTGCGTGCGTTGCAGGCTGGCGAACAGCATGCTGATTTCATTGCGGCCATACACCTGAATCGGCGTCGCCAAATCGCCGGCGGCGATACGTTCAAAGTGGCTGCGGATTTGGTTCAGCGGCTGCACCAGCATGGTACGCAACCACCACATGGCGCTGCCGGTCACCACGATCAGCATCAAGACCGCCCCCGCCAGCATCAGGCCCGCCAGCGTGAAGGAGAACTGGTTGGCGTCTCTGGCTTCGCTGATGTCGCCGTTGACCAGCTGCAGGTACTGCACGAAGTCGGCCTCGAACAGGTCCTGGGTTTTCTGCGTCGGCTGATCCATAAATGCCTGCAGCTCCCCCTTCTCCAGGAAGCCGATCAGCTCGCGCAGCGCGCCGCGCAGCCGCTCGTAGCTGGCCTTGGTCGTTGCCGTCTGCTGACTCTGTTGCTCACTGCTGCGCTCAACCGCCATGAACTGATTGAAATAGAGATCGGCCTTCTGCAGCGAACTGCGGGCGCTGCTCATCAATTCGTTCACCTGCTCCTGCGGCAGTTTCAGCGCCGCGCGGGTGCCGGCGCGGTTCAGCGTATTACGCGCCTGCAACAGCGACACCCAGCTCAGGCTGAGCGAATCGCGCTGCTGGCTGCCAAGGGTGATGATGTCGAGGTTGTGGTTATCGGAGCGAAACGCGGAATACGACAGGCCGCTGCTGGCCAACTGCAGAACGCAAAAGGTCATCAACAACAGGAACAAGCTGGTAGAGATACGGATTCGGTTAAACACTGTGAACCTCCTTGCAGCCGGCCGGCGACCGGCCTACGTAGGGAAAAGGGCCTCTGCGAGAGAGGCCCGATACCGGTCAGAACGTTTCCCAGTTATCCTGCAGATCGCTGGCGTTCATTTTCTTATGATTGATTACCGGTGTTACCGTCGCCTTGCTGGTGACAGGCGCTTTAAACTCTTCCTGGCCTTCCGACCTCAGGCGGAATACCGCCACCGACTGGGTCAGCATGCTGGCCTGTTCTTCCAGCGCCGCCGCCGCCGAGGCGGATTCTTCCACCAACGAGGCGTTCTGCTGGGTCACGCGGTCCATTTCCGCTACCGCCTGGCCAACCTGATCGATACCGCGGCTCTGCTCGTCCGACGCCGAGGCGATTTCGCCCATGATGTCGGTCACGCGGGTAACGGCGTTGACGATGTCGCCCATGGTTTCACCGGCGCTTTCGACCAACACGGAGCCCATATCGACGCGGCTGACCGAATCTTCGATCAGGCCTTTGATCTCTTTCGCCGCCTGCGCGCTGCGCTGCGCCAGGTTACGCACTTCACCGGCCACCACCGCGAAGCCGCGGCCCTGCTCGCCGGCACGCGCCGCTTCCACCGCGGCGTTCAACGCCAGGATGTTGGTCTGGAAGGCGATACCGTCGATCACGCCGGTGATATCGGCAATTTTCTGCGAGCTGCCGGCGATGTCATGCATGGTCTGCACCACGTTGGCCACGACCTTGCCGCCTTTCTGCGCGGTTTCGGAGGCGCTCAACGCCAGCTGTGAAGCCTGACGGGCGTTTTCGGCGTTCTGTTTCACCGTCGCGGTCAGCTGTTCCATACTGGCGGCGGTCTCTTCCAGCGAAGCGGCCTGTTGCTCGGTACGGGAGGAGAGATCGTTGTTGCCCGCGGCGATTTCTGACGCGCCGCTGTAGATGGCGTCCGCGCCCTGACGTACGCCGCTGACGGTTTCAATCAGTTCGCCTTGCATGTGTTTCAGGCTGGCCGCCAGCACGCCCATTTCGTTGCGGCTGTTGACGACGATCTGCTGAGTCAGGTCGCCGGCGGCGATCTGTTTGATGTGGTCGATCATGCGGTTCAGCGGGCGCACCAGGATGTGATGGATGCCGGTCCAAACGAGCACGATCACGGCCAACACGACCAGCAACACGATCACCAGCGTCCAAATGGCCGAGGAGAACGACTTGTTGCTGTCTTCTACCGCGCCTTGGTACAGCTTGTCGTTTTGTGCCAGGTAGGTGTTGTAGATCTGCTCGAAGCCGTCCTGATAGCTTTGTGTCGGTTGATCGAAGAAAGCATTGATTTTGCCTTCGCCCAACAGCTGAATCAGTTCGGTCAAAGCACCGTGCAAGATGTCATACTGTTGCTTGAGTTTTTCCGCAGACTGCGCGTCCTGACGCGGATCGAGAGGAATTTTTTCATAGGCGGCGTAATGCTGTTCCGCGACCGACAGCATGCTCTTCGCCGAAGTCAACAGATCGCTGACACTGGCACCGCTGCCGATTTTGTTGGTATCCATCATGTAACGAATACCCGCTCGGTTCAGGGTATTACGAGTCTGTAGCAGGTTGACCCAGCTTTCGTTCAGTTCAGACTGCTGCTGACGAATCGTCTGCAGTACGGCAAAGTTCTCTTTATCATTCTTGAGCGAGGAGAAAAAGAGTCCGCCCGAAATCAACTGCAAGGCGCCAAACAGCACCAACACCAGCAACAGGCTGGTGACCACCTTCATACGATTTAACATGATTTCCCTTGTTGAAGCCCGCGCAGACAGGCTCTGATGACGTTGAATGTGAGAGTTATCGGCGCCGTGCGACAAAACTTTATGCGGGAAAGTAACTATTTTTAGTGGGGGTTCCGGGCTAGGTCGGCGGCGTTGCGACAGGTCAGGAAGAGTGATGGATGAAGGGGGCAGCACCCTGCCCCCTCGGGTCATGAATCAGACGCTTTTCGCCACGCTGTCGACCAGCGACATCTCTTCGCTGCTCAGCAGCTTTTCGATATCCACCAAGATCAGCATGCGCTCGCCCAGCGAACCGAGACCGGTGAGGTATTCGGTCGCCAGCGTTACCGCGAACTCCGGCGCCGGGCGGATCTGCTCGGCGGTCAGCGACAGCACGTCGGAAACGCCGTCGACCACGATGCCCACCACGCGCTGGCCAAAGTTCAGCACGATCACCACGGTGTTTTCATCGTAAGACACGCTTTGCTGCGAGAATTTCACCCGCAGATCGATGATCGGGACGATCACGCCGCGCAGGTTAGTGACGCCCTTGATGAACGCCGGCGTGTTGGCGATACGGGTCACCTGATCGTAGCCGCGAATTTCCTGCACCTTGAGGATATCGATGCCGTACTCCTCGTTGCCCAGGGTAAAAATCAGAAACTCTTGCCCTACCGTTTCGCCAGCCAATTTGCTGACGGCTGCCAATCCTGCCATATCATTCACCTTTTAAATCAATAAACTCATTATTATGCGGCGGCGTCCGTCAGACGCTTTTCACGGTTCAAGGTTTGCAACGCCGAGACATCGACGATCAAGGCCACGCTGCCGTCGCCCAAAATGGTCGCGGCGGAGATGCCCGGCACTTTGCGGTAGTTACTTTCCAAATTCTTCACCACCACCTGATGCTGGCCAATCAGCTGATCCACCAGCAACGCATAGCGGCGGCCGGCGCTTTGCAGGATAACGACGATGCCCTGCGTGGCGTCGGTTTTGGCGCCTTCCACTTCAAATACCCGATACAGCTCCACCAGCGGCAGATATTCGCCGCGCACCTGCAGCACGCGTTCGCCCCCGGCCAGCGGATGCAGATCTTCCGCCTGCGGCTGCAGCGATTCCATCACCGCGTTCAGCGGCAGGATAAAGACTTCGTCGTTCACCTTGACCGACATGCCGTCGAGGATCGCCAGCGTCAGCGGCAGCAGGATGCGGATGGTGGTGCCTTTACCGGCCTGCGAACGGATCTCGACGTGGCCGCCCATCTCCTGAATATTCCGTTTCACCACGTCCATGCCGACGCCGCGGCCGGAAACGTCGGTCACCTGCTCGGCGGTGGAGAAGCCCGGTGCGAAGATCAGCATGCCGACCTCTTCATCGCTCATGCTGTCGCTCACCGCCAGCCCTTGCGACGCGGCCTTGGCGAGAATTTTTTCGCGGTTCAGGCCCGCGCCGTCGTCGATAACCTCAATGCAGATGTTGCCGCCCTGGTGTTCGGCCGACAGCACCAGATTGCCCACCGCCGACTTGCCGGCGGCGATGCGGGTGCCCGGCTCTTCGATACCGTGATCGAGGCTGTTGCGCACCAGGTGCGTCAACGGATCGATAATGCGTTCGATCAGGCTCTTGTCCAGTTCGGTGGAACTGCCCTGCAGCGTCAGCTCCACCTGTTTGTTCAGCTTGCCGGCCAGATCGCGCACCAGGCGCGGATAGCGGCTGAAGACATATTCCATCGGCATCATGCGGATCGACATCACCGACTCCTGCAGATCGCGCGCGTTACGCTCCAGCTGGCTCATGCTGTTCAGCAGATCGCCGTGGTTCACCGGATCGAGCGTGCCGGAGCGCTGCGCCAGCATCGACTGGGTGATCACCAGCTCGCCCACCAGGTTGATCAGCTGATCCACCTTTTCCACCGCCACGCGAATGCTGGTGGACTCGCTCGCCTTGGCGCGCGCTTTCGGCGCTTCCGCCGGAGCGGCGGCCGGTTTGGCGGCAGGCGGCGCGGCGACCGCTGCCGGTAAGCTCGCTTCTGCAACGGCCGGTTCGCTCTGCGTCGGCGTCGAGAAGCTGATTTGTTCCGGCTCCAGCACGAAGCACAGCACGGCGCTGATGTCGTCTTCGCTGGCGGAGGTGAGCAACGTCACGTCCAGACTGTGTTCCGTCTGATGAGGGTCTTTAACCTCGCCGAGGTTGCCCAGCTCTTCCAACATCAAGGGGATTTCACTGGCTTTCAGCCCGTTCAGGCTGATGCGCATGCCGCCTTCGATCGCCGCCGGCGCAGCCGCCGGCTTCACGACAGGCTGCTGAACGGCCGGTTGAGCCGCAGGCGCCTCCTGCTGCTGTTGCGCCTCCAACGCCAGCTGGCGCAGCGCCTGGCAAATGTATTCAAAGCTTTCGGCATCAGGCTGTTGCGAGGTTTTATAGGCGTCCAGTTGCTCCTGCATAATGTCTTTGGTTTCCAGAAACAGGTTGATAATCTCGGTGCTCAGGCTCATTTCCTGGCGTCTTGCACCGTCCAGCAGGTTCTCCAGCAGGTGGGTCGTTTCCTGCAGCACCGAAAAGCCAAAGGTCGCCGCACCGCCCTTGATCGAGTGCGCCGCGCGGAAGATGGCGTTTAACGGCTCGATATCGGGGGCCAGCGGATCCAGCTCCAGCAGGTGTTGCTCCATGTCGGCCAGCAACTCGTCCGCCTCATCAAAGAAGGTCTGATAAAAATCGCTAATGTCCATGCTCACGGGGTCACCTCTGGCTGTGAGTCGCGGTTAGTCGGTGCGGGTGCGGCCGCCGGTTGTTCCGGCGCTTGGCCGGCCGGGGGTATCGCCGGGGATGCCTGCGATTGAGCGACAGGGTCCGCCGCCGGCGGCAGCGTCGCTTGATCGGTCGGCGTTACCGCCTGGGGTTCCGGCGTTTGGCTGGCCGGCGCAGTCGCCGACGGCGCCAGCTGCTTCAGGCTATCCGGCTGGGCGATATCCATCGCGTTGCTTTCGGCATTTTCGTGTTCGATGCCTTCTTGCGTTTGCTTATTCAGCACCAGCACGGTGATGCGACGGTTAATCGCGTCATCGGCACCGTGCTGTTTCAAGCTCATGGTGGCCGCCATGCCCACCACCCGCAGCACTTTGCCTTCCGCCAAGCCGCCGGCGATCAGCTCGCGCCGGGAGGCGTTGGCGCGATCGGCCGACAGTTCCCAGTTGCTGTAGCCGCGCTCGCCGGTGGCGTAAGGGATATCATCAGTGTGGCCGGACAGGCTGATCTTGTTCGGCAGGTCGTTAAGGATCGGCGCTATCGCCCGCAGAATATCGCGCATGTAGCTCTCGACCTGCGCGCTGCCGGTTTTGAACATCGGCCGGTTCTGACTATCGATAATCTGGATGCGCAGCCCTTCGTCCATCATGTTGATCAACAGATGCGGACGCAGCGCCTTCAGGCGCGGGTCGGACTCAATCAATTCGTCCAACTTTTCGCGCAGCTTGTTCAGGCGCAGCTCTTCGGCGCGCGAGTCCGGCGAGTCGACCTGCTTTCTCACCAGGCCGTGCTGCTGGGTAGGATCGTCGCCGCCGCCCGGGATCGGGCTGCTTTCGGAACTGCTCTTGTCGCCGCTGGTCAGGGCGACCTTGAGCGGCGTGCGGAAATATTCGGCGATTTGCGTCAGCTCCTGCGGGCTGGCGATCGCCAGCAGCCACATCACCAGGAAGAACGCCATCATCGCCGTCATAAAGTCGGCATAAGCGATCTTCCAGGAGCCGCCGTGATGGGCGGCATGATGCGACTTGCGCTTTCTGACCAGAACGACCGGATGATTCTGTTTCATGCTTCTTCTTCTTCCGTCGCCTGCTGCGCCGGCGCTTTCACGCGGCGCACGTGTTCTTCCAGCTCAACGAAAGAAGGACGTTCTGTGGTGTACAGCGTTTTACGGCCAAACTCGACGGCGATCTGCGGCGCGTAACCGTTCAGGCTCGACAGCAGCGTGACCTTGATGCACTGCATCATCTTGACGTTTTCGGCGCTCTTCTGGCGCAGCAACGTGGCCAGCGGCGAGATAAAGCCGTAGGCCAGCAAAATGCCGAGGAAAGTACCGACCATGGCGTTAGCGATCAGCGCGCCCAGTTCCGCTGCCGGCCGATCGGCCGAAGCCAGGGCGTGCACCACCCCCATCACCGCCGCGACGATACCGAACGCCGGCAAGGAGTCGCCCACCATCGCCAGGCTGCCGGCGGGCACTTCACTTTCCTGTTCGTAGGTTTCGATCTCTTCGTCCATCAGCGCTTCGATCTCGAACGCATTCATATTGCCGCTCACCATCAGCCGTAAATAGTCGGTAATGAACTCCACCAGGGTGTTATCGGCAAGGATGCGCGGATAATTAGAGAAAATTTCACTTTCTTGTGGATTATCGATGTCGAACTCGAGCGACAGCATGCCTTGCTGACGCGATTTGGCCAGCAGGCGGAACAACAGCGCCATCAGATCCATGTACAGATCTTTGTTGTATTTGGAACGGCGCATCAGCCGCGGCAGCGCGCGCAGCGTAGCCTTGATCGCCTTGCCGTTGTTGCCGACGATGAAAGCGCCGACCCCCGCCCCGCCGATAATCAGAAACTCCGCCGGTTGATATAACGCACCGAGATGACCGCCCACGATCAGGTAGCCGCCAAACACCGCACCCAATACCACGAGATAACCCAAAATAACTAGCACACGCATTCCTTAAATTAACAATGTGGATGGAAGGTGGGGCAAACGCGCCCTGGCGCGACAGACCAGGCTGCGTGTCTGGGGGCGGCATGCCGCCCCTGCGTATCACACGTCGGTATTCATTGCCGAGAGCCGGCAATGTGGCGGCTCAAATGGCGCGTTTGACCTGCTCGTCCAGCAGTTGAGGAATAATATCGGCCAGTTGCGGCGAAAGTTTACGTCTTTTTACGGCGCGGGATGGGGGTTGGCATAAACTGCAGATGAAACCGTTCAGCGGCTGGTGCGCGTGGGTGATAAATGCGCCGCCACAGCAGCTGCAGGCGGAAAGCTGCAGCATGCCGCTGTCGACGAAACGCACCAGCGTCCAGGCACGGGTCAGCGCCAGCAGCGGCGCATCGCCGGCCTGCTGGGGGCACTGCTCCAGATAGAGGCGATAGGCTTTAATCACCGCTTCGACCCCGCTGCACTGCCCGCTTTTCATCAGAAACAGGTAGGCGTTGTAAAACATCGACGAGTGAATATTCTGTTCCCAGGTCATAAACCAGTCGGTTGAGAACGGCAACATCCCTTTTGGCGGCGGGCTACCGCGCAACTCCTTATAAAGTTTAATCAAGCGCCCGCGGCTGAGCTGGGTTTCGCTCTCCAGCATCTGCAAACGGGCTCCCAGTGAAATCAGCTCCATGGCGAGCTGAATGTCCTTGGCTTCTTGAACAATACTTTTCTCAACCATCATCAGGCTCTTTTCTTCGTCGGGCTAGCGTCTTTACTCGATAGCTCTTGCAGTAAATGGCTTGATAGCAAAATGCCGGTATGGATTTGTTGCAGATCGTCGACGCGCGACTCTTTGGTCAGGCGTTCGATGGTCTGGTGATCGTTAAAGCGGAAGTGGCAAACCAGCTGGTTGGTCTCGGCCAGTTTGACCATTTGCGGTAAAGTCAGCTGCGCCAACGCGTCGGCCATGGTTTCATCGATACCAAGGCGGAACATCGCGGACGCTTTTTCATCGTTGATCAAACGCTGTGCTAAAAGTAAATATGACAAATTGATGTCATAAATATGCTTAAGTAATTCAGACGTACCCATATTCCCCATCCCGACAGACTATGTTTAAAAACATACGCTGGGTGATAAATTTTATCGCCCGTGACCTGGGTTGTTTCCCAAAGTTGGCAAATTAATCTCTCAAAAACGACTGCTATAATTTTCGCCAATCGCTAAATTCGACCACTGTTCAGTATTTGCTACGAGCGTAAACCAACGTGTATGGATGTACAGCATTCTGCTTCGATAGTGTTTAGTCACCATGAAACTATTTTTACAAATTTAATAAGATTATTCCTAAATCAGCGCAACTCTACCCCCGAACCATTAGCACACACAATGTAAGTGAGAGGCAATTTTAAATACAATGTGACATAGATCACAAAAATAAAAAATATTTAAGCCAAATACCCCCAAATACGCACACTTATTGACCACCATTTTGCTCACAAAACAGACACAGGTAAAAAAACGTCTTAAAAACAATGTTTATCAGCCAAAAAATTATCTTTTTTAGATCAATTCGAACAAAAGCATCACCAAACCAAAATAACAGAACAAAAATCTGCATGTAGCCGACAAACTCAGCATAAATAACCAGTTAAGCCGCTAAAAAATATCCAAGCTGAAAAATAACCGCTGTAAACTATAAGGTTATTAGCTATCAGATTTGACTTAAGCCCCCCGCTTGAGGCTGTTCTAATTTTCAACATCAGGTGATTAAGGCTTATCAATGATTCGCTGGCGTAGTGAACAAGCAAACAGACGTAACGATATGTTTCCGTATCAGCACGGCGAAAGAATGGTCTTTTTACGTTAAATCACCCCTAAAACGGCATATCGGCAGCACACCCTAAAACTTTAATGCTTTTTTATTTCTTTTCTGTCGCCGTTATAATTATTCCGCAGGTGAATAGATTATTAACCCGCCCCCGTTTCCATCCTTTCATTGCGATAAAATAAAACGCAGTTTTGTTTTACTCCCCCCAATCTTCAGCGTCAGGGAGGTGAAACCTCAACGCAAGCGGCAATGACAAACACCGCGTAATGCCGTTGCGCCTCTTAGGGCGGGTGAAAAAAACGCCGCAAAAGCGACAGCGCGAACTGGCGCGCAGCAGGAACAGCGGCGCTTCTGCCGTCATCCGCGCAGCCTCGCCCTGAGACTTTCCCTATTTCTTCATTTATCAGCAGGATGAGATTGCTGATGACGCACTTGCATATTATGATTTATCGAAGCGCCGCCGCAGGCGACGCCTCATTATTACCCAGTGCAATTTATCTACTTGAAATGATTTTTGTCAGGTCGTACATCACTGCCTCGGCGGCGTCGCCGTGAGCCGCTGATGTGTTATTCACCCGGCTTTAACTATTAACAGGCTATATTTTAATCATGACCGATACGCTCGAATATTTGCTGACATTCCGTAAATGCTCCTCTTTGGACAGCCTGGAAAAGGTGTACGACAAACTGAACTATTCCATTGAAAATGATACAGAAATTAGCAACATGTACCGCGCCGCCGACCACCGTCGCGCCGAGCTGGTTGCCGGTAAATTGTTCGATCTGGGCAAGGTGCCGAAAACGCTGTGGGCGCAGGTGCTTTAATTCAGCGAAATTACGTGCGGCAACGGTTTTATCTTTTATTGCTATATAACCGGGCAAACGCCGCTTTTATTGCCGCGCGTGATGCGAAACACATTTATTACGCCCATCAGGTTCTACCCTTTATCCGAGCGCAGCATGTTCTCTAAGGCCACCGACGCGGCAGCCTGAAACACGGCGGAAACAACAAGGAGTGGGATATGGGGTATCAAAACGTTCTGGTCACCGTCGCCGTCGCGCCTGACAGCCACCGCCTGGTGGAAAAGGCCGTCTCTATCGTCCGCCCCTACGCCGGCAACATCACCCTGTTAAGCACCCTCGCCAACCCGGAAATGTACAACAATTTCGCCGGGCCGATGCTGGGCGATTTGCGCACGCTGATGGAGGAGGAAACCCGGCTGTTTATGGAAGAGCTGCGTCAACGCGCCGGTTACCCGATTGCTGATATGCTGATCGTGCACGGCGAACTGGGTGACAGCCTGGAATACGCCAGCCGCAGCAGGCCGTTCGACCTGCTGCTGTGCGGCAATCACCGCGACGGCATGATGAACAAAGTCTCCTGTTCCGCCGCCCGCTTCATCAATATCAGCCATATTGACGTACTGATCGTCCCGCTCTAAGGCTAAGCACATTCGGTAACGTTGCCTTGCCGCCCCTGAACTAGGCTTAACGAACCTTGTTTGTCGCAATGCAAAGGAGCTCTCGATGTCCCCTTCTCAACAGAACCGCCGCTTCCTGCTGGCCTCGCGCCCCCACGGCGAACCGACGGCGGCGAACTTTCGTCTCGACACCGTCCCCGTGCCGCAGCCCGGCGCGGGACAGCTGTTGTTGCGTACCGTTTATCTGTCGCTGGATCCTTATATGCGCGGGCGCATGAGCGATGCCCCTTCTTATGCGCCGCCGGTCGAGATCGGTCAGGTGATGGTGGGTGGCACGGTCTCGCGCGTGGCGGTCTCACAGCATCCCGACTTCAACGTCGGCGATTGGGTGCTGGGTTATGACGGCTGGCAGGATTATGCCCTGTCCGACGGCAGCGGCCTGCGCAACCTCGGCCCGCACCTGCCGCACCCTTCCCGCCTGCTGGGCGTGCTGGGCATGCCAGGGTTTACCGCTTACATGGGGTTACTCGATATCGGCCAACCGCAGGCGGGTGAAACGCTGGTGGTGGCCGCCGCCAGCGGGGCAGTCGGTTCGGTGGTCGGCCAAATCGGGAAGCTGAAAGGCTGCCGCGTTGTCGGCGTTGCCGGCGGAGCGGAAAAGTGCCGCTATGTGGTGGAAGAATTGGGTTTCGACGCCTGCATCGATCACCGCGCGCCCGACTTTGCCGAGCAATTGGCCGCTGCCTGCCCGCAGGGCATCGACATCTATTATGAAAACGTCGGCGGTGCGGTGTTCGACGCTGTGTTGCCGCTGTTGAACGCCAAAGCCCGCATTCCGGTCTGCGGCATCATTGCCCATTACAATGCCACCGGATTACCCGCCGGGCCGGACCGTTTGCCGCTGCTGGAGGGGCTGATCCTGCGTAAACGCATTCGTATGCAAGGCTTTATCATCTTCGACGACTACGGCTCTCGCTTTGATGAGTTCCTGCAACAGATGAGCAGTTGGGTCGAGCAGGGGAAAATCAAGTTCCGCGAGGACATCGTCGACGGGCTGGAACAGGCGCCGCAGGCGTTTATCGGTCTGCTGCAGGGCAAGAACTTCGGCAAACTGGTGATCCGCGTCGCCGACGAGTAACCGGTAACAGGGCGTGGTACACCACGCCCTGCTTTTAATGCACGGCACCGTCGCCGAATCGCGCATCCTCCTCTACCGTCAGCGTCACCTGCACGATAGTGCGCACCGCTTCCACCATCGTCGCCAGCGCCATACTCGGCTTGCCCGGATGCGCCGCCGCCAGCGTGTGGCTGTACGGAATATGCACGAATCCCCCCCTGACCTTCGCGTGCTGCGTCTCCAGATAGTGCCGCAGACCGTAAAAGATATGGTTGCAGTTATAAGTGCCTGCCGTATAAGACACCCCCGCCGGGATCCCCTGCCGGCGCAGCTGCTGCACCGCGGCTTTGACGGGCAGCGTACTGAAATAGCCCACTGGCCCGCCGGCGACGACCGGTACGTCGATCGGCTGCTTACCGGCATTGTCGGGAATGCGGGCATCGATCAGATTGATGGCCACCCGTTCCAGCGATATCTCGGCACGGCCCCCGGCCAGCCCCAGACAAATCACCGCCAGCGGCTGCAATGCCTCGATCGCAGCGATCAACTGCAGATTGGCCTGGCCCAATACGCAGGGCAGCTCGAGCACCGCGATCTCCGCGCCGGCGATCTGCTCACCGGCCAATGCCTGCGCGACCTGCCAGGAAGGGTTCACCGCGTCACCATCGAACGGCTCAATGCCGGTAACCAAGACTTTGTTCATCATTTCTCCTGACTGAAGGCCAAATTCGTGTGCCACCAGCCTAGAGAACGCAGTATGATTCTGGAAATGGATTATCTGTATATAGAGTATTCATAAAATGAATTTAGCCAACGTCGATCTCAACTTGCTGGTGGTGTTCGAGGCGTTGTATCAGACGCGCAACGTGACCGCCGCAGGCCGGCGTCTCAACCGCGCCCAGCCCTCCGTCAGCAATGCCTTGGCGCGGCTGCGCACGCTGCTGAACGATCCGCTGTTTGTTCGCAGTGGCGGCGGCATGGCGCCCACGCCGCGCGCCCATCAGCTTATGCCGCAGATACGGCAGGTGCTTGAACAGATCCACCTGGCATTGGCACCCCCTGCCCGTTTCGATCCGGCCACCGCCGGGCAACGGCGCTTTACGCTGGCGGCCGGCGACTATGCCGATATCTTACTGTTGCCCGCCATCATCAGTCGATTGCGTCAGACAGCGCCCGGCATTGATATTCGCGTTTCGCGCTTGGATCGTCACAATATTTACCGGCAGCTGGATCGTGGCGAGGTGGACATCGCGCTGGGAGGGCATCTTTCCGGTACGGAAAGCCACTATGTGCGCACGTTGTTTGAAGAGCATCTGGTGTGCATCGCCAGCCGTTCGCACCCACAGCTGGCGGATGGCCGCTGGGATCTGGCGCGCTATCTCAGCCTGCCGCACGGGCTGTACGCACCGGCCGACGACGGCTCTGCCAGAGGATTAGTCGACCGTCGCCTGGCGGAAATCGGCGGCCAGCGGCGCGTCGCCGTAACCTTTTCGCATATTGTCGCTCTGCCGGCCGTGGTCGCCGGCAGCGATCTGATCGCCACCCTGGCCGCCAGCGTGGCTCTGCGCTTTTCCGATCCGCAACGCGTACGTTTTCTCCCGCTGCCCGACGAGTTGGCCATCGCCCCCTTTCCCATTGAACTGATCGCCGGCCGGCAGGCGCAACGCGACCCGGCCTTAATCTGGCTCTGCGAACTGATCGGCCAAATTCCCTTCGATTTCTGCCCGGCTTAACGCCGGCACTCGCTGCATTTTCAATCGTTCAAACCCGCACCTCAGGCCCCGTCGCTGGGCCTTTTTTCGCCCACCAAATAGGAATCATCCGAATTAACATTCGACAAATTTATATATTTGATCATCTTTAACTGGCAAATGGTAAGGATAAAAAACAGTCAGTGACTTTTTTTACGAAAAAAAAGAGTTGTTTTATAAACACGTTGGTTTAAGTGTTACAGATTTACTTTTTGGTATTACCAATTTACCAATAATTTGAGATAAAAAATGATCTGCTCGCATCTATATGTTTTAGATAATAAAAATCAAGATCGTGAGCAAGTTAACGAATTGAGCATTGATCCACAAGGCTATTTTGCAAATGCAGAGCTCTATTGTAGACTGCACAAATCGTGCCTTTGTGTAAACTTTGTTAAATCTTTCGTCAGTTCCTGTCTCAATTCGTGACAGATACGCCATCGGGATCGCGCGTCAACTCTCGTGCGGTAGCTATGCCTAAACCGGGGAATAGTATGGATCGCCTTATCATTGCGCACACGCCTTTGCCCGCCCATCAGCTGTTGTTCCGAAGCCTTTCCGGTGAGGAAAAACTGGCCGGGCTGTTCGAATTCGACGTCGAGCTGCTCAGCCCCGACAATCGGCTCGATCTGAAAGCACTGCTGGGACAAAAAATCACGCTGGAGCTGCGGGGCAATCCGTTGGCGCCGCGTTATCTCAACGGCAATATCACGCGCATGACGCTCTCCGGAAGAGAAGCCGGCGGCAACCGTTACTATATCTACCGCGCCGTGCTGCGCCCCACGCTGTGGTATCTGACGCAAAACCGCGACTTTCGCATCTACCAGGAAAAGACCGTTCCCGACATCCTGACTCAGGTGCTGGGGCAGTATCAGGTGAAAATCGATAATCGCCTGAGCTACGACTACCGCATCTGGGGATACTGCGTGCAGTACCAGGAGAGCGATTTCGACTTCATCAGCCGCCTGATGGAACACGAAGGCATCTATTACTATTTCACGCACCAGCAAGACGGCCATACGCTGGTGCTGGCTGATGCGCCGTCGGCACATCAGGAACTCGCCGGCTACGCCAGCATTCCCTATCAGCTCGCGGAAGGCGGCCTGGTGGAAAATAAAGACAGCATCAACAGCTGGAGCGTCTCGGACGCCATTACGCCCAGCCTGTATAGCCTGGACGACTACGATTTTCGCAAACCGCGCGCGCGGTTGCTGGAGGCCCGGCAGAATCCCGCCTCGTTCGCGCAGGACAAAGCCGAGGTGTTCGACTGGCCCGGGCGTTATACCGATCACGCCCACGGCCAGTTTTACGTCAAGGTTCGCCAGCAGGAGTTCGAAGCGCAGCATGAACAGATGAGCGGCGAAGGCAGTTCGCAGGGCATTGCCCCCGGCTACCGTTTCCAACTGACCCAGGCGCCGCGCACGGAAGACAACCAGGCCTACCTGGTCGTCAGCGCGCATTACTTCATGCAGGAAAACAGCTACGCCAGCAATGATAACGACGCCGGCGAGCAACGTACCGAATTTCAGGTCGTCCCGGCGGGCATCAACTGGCGCCCCGCGCGCACCACGCCCTGGCCGAAAACCCATGGCCCGCAAACCGCCGAAGTGGTTGGCCCGGAAGGCGAAAGCATCTGGACCGATAAATATGGCCGGGTGAAACTCAAGTTCCGTTGGGATCGCCACGGCAACGGCAATGAAACCAGCTCCTGCTGGGTGCGCGTCTCCAGCGCCTGGGCCGGCTGGAAATACGGCGGGATCCAGATCCCGCGTGTGGGTGAGGAAGTGGTGGTCGACTTTATCAACGGCGATCCGGATCGCCCGATCATCACCGGCCGCGTTTACAACGAAGACAGCATGCCACCGTGGGATCTGCCCGGCGACGCCACCAAAATGGGCTTTATGAGCCGCAGCAAAGGCGGCGGCACCGACAACGCCAGCTTCCTGTTCCTGGAAGACGCGCCCGGCAACGAATCTTTCGACATGCACGCCGAACGCAACATGAACATGACGGTGGAAAACGACAAGAACGTCAATATTGACGGCAATCGTTTCACCCGCATCGGCAAAACGCAGGACCACCAGGTTATCGGCAATGCCACTTTCCTGTTCGGCTCAATGCGTAATACCACCGTTACCGGACCTGAAACCGCCACGTTCAACAGCGGACAACAGGTAGGTATTAAAGCCGGGCGTCAGTTCACCATTCACGACGGCGGCGATAACGTCAACATTACTGGCGATCAGACTATTCTGCTGAAGGGCAATCGCCACCATACGATTGAAAACAAGCAGACCCAACTGATTAAGCAAGGCCAGGACACCACCATTGAGCAGTATGGCCAGTCCACGAAAATCGAAACCGGCGACAAGAAGCTGGAGATAACCAGCGGGAACCAGAGCACCAAATTGGCGGCCGGCGACAAGAGCCTCGATATCACCGGCAACCTGACCTCTACCGTCAGCGGCGAAGAAACGCGCTCTCAGAATAAATTAACCGTCACCACCGCCACAGACTACGTGCAGAAAGCGTCGAAGATTAAGATCGCCACCGTCGATGGCGAAGGCCCCAGCGGTTCGGATATTTACATCCACGGCAACAAGGTGACGGTAAAAAGCGACAGTGAGCACATTATCATCCGCCCCAAGAACATGACCTGGACTAAGTGGCTGGATGTCGGCATCAAGACTGGCGCGGCATTCTCCATTACCGGCGGCCTGACCGTCGATGTTAAAACCGCCGCGGTAGTGAAGTTCGAACCCCAGTTCATCTTGTATAAAAAAGGTCCGGAAGCCGATTTCAACGATCTGAAAATGACTTATTGTTCCATTAGGCTCGCGATTGCGATCCTGACATCCATTTCATAAGGAAGCGTCACGATGGGTTCGTTTATTGACTTTGCGACACAGGATAGTCTCTGGGGAAAAGTCGTCTTTACCCTGTTCGGCATTTTGGTTGGCGGCGTACTCATCGCCGCAATTTGCAAAAATATTTTGCCGACAAATAAACCACTGTCTTTCCCTGCACGTCTGCTCATCTTTGTCGTGCTGATGTTGGCACTTCTGAAATACAACCAGTACGTGATGTCGGCGGTGAATTACCCCGCAGAGCTGATCGGTTTCCTTATCCTGCCCGGTTTCCTGATGGTTTACTTGGGCGTAACCTCTCCCGGCGGCGGGCTGTCGCAGATGGGAGAACTGGGATGCTTCGCTCTGCTCGCCGCACTGCTGGTGCTGGCATCCGCCGTGGTCGGTTTCTTTGCGCCCTATCACCTGGAAAGCGGTGTTCAATTTACAGCCAAGGCAATCGCTGCCGCACTATCCGTCGCAACAGTCCTGTTGGTACGCAGGGGTCTTTCCATATAACTATTTATAATTAATAGCATTTATATCTTATCCGTCGTTTCGATTGGGGGAACGTTAGCGTCCCCTGAACCAAACTTTGGGTGAATATTTTCATCTGATGTGACTTTGCCTGATATCCAATAAAGCGAAAAACGGGATTGTTTTTGTGCGGCGCAACATGTTGCCCCGCAGGTATCTACCGGAAGCCTTGCACACACAATGAAAGTCGTAAAACCTTTGCGTCTGAGCACGCTTCATCGCCCCTACCGTTGGCAGGGGGAAAATTACCTTGGCGTCTCCGTTTTGGCATTAGCCGATATGGGGGCATCCCCACGTCTGCGTCCCGAGCCTGAACTATGGCAGCTCGCCAGCGAAGAGCTGGCACTGAGCGGGGGCGTGCTCGATCTCGCCTTCCCCAAAGCCTGCGCAGAATTTCTTGCCACCGGCTACGCCTATACCCATCATCAAGCTGATAAAACGGCTTGTGCGGTTAAAATCCAACTGGATACGCTGGAGAAAACGCTGGTGGTCTTCGGCGATCGTCACTGGATCAATGACCGCCCCTCATCCCCACTCTCCTTTGATGAAATGCGTCTGGATTGGAGCCGCGCTTTCGGCGGCCCACAATGGGTTGAAAACCCGCACGGCCTTGGCGCTAACCCAGAAACATGTCCACGGGGTTCTCGCTGCCCTCTCCCCAATATCGAACCCCTGCACAATCGACTGAGCTCGCCGCGCCAGACGCCGCTCCCCGTCAGCTTTGACGCGCTGGACATCAATTGGCCGCGCCGCTTCAGTCGCATAGGCAAAAAATATGACGCCAACTGGCTGCAACATGAATTCCCAGGGTTGGCCAGCGATACTGACTGGCGCCTGTTTAATATGGCGGATAACGATCAACAGTGGCCACAGCGCGACGCACTTCCGAGCGGTGCCACCTATCGCATTTGGAACATGCACCCGCAGATCCCCTGTCAACACGGACAGCTACCCGCATGGGTAGCCCGTTGTTTTATCAATCGTCTGCGGCACGGTGAGCCTGAGCTCGAAGAGATCGCCATGCGGCACACGACGGTCTGGTTCTTTCCACATCGCCAACAGATGCTGTTGATTTATCACGGCAGCGCACGCATTGACGAAGACGACGCCGCTGACGTTCTGCACCTTATGCCGGCGTTAGAGCTGTCTGGGGCCACTCGTTCTGCCAATCATTATCGCAAAGTGTTGCGCCAACGCAGCGATACCGAGAAAGGCGGTTTATTCGCTTTTCGCGAGAAAGAACTGGTACCTGAATCAGCTATCGGCCCCTGGCTGGATACGGAGCAATCGACGGAAGAAAGCCCGGCGGTACGCAACCTCACTCGCTATCAGCGACACCTGCAGCAACACTATCGCGATCGCCGGCTCTCGGAAGGCCAGGACATCGATGAAGCGCTTCCCCCTACGGAACGCCCCGCATTGGATGAATTGCCCGACTATGTCGAACGTCTTGAACAAGAAGCCGAGCAAAGACAGCAGGCCCTGTATGACGAACTGCGAGCCCAAGGGGTTGATCCGCAAAGCGTCGCCGAGTCGCCGTTAAGCAGTGGGCATGAAAACTTCCAGCAGATGCGGGATCTGCTTTACCAACACAGCGATCCTGCCGATCGCCGCCGTCTGGAAGAACAGGAACAGGCGCTGTACCAGGCCTACCTGATGACCGCACAATCGCAAGGTCCAGCGCCACGCCTGAGCGGCGACTTAGCAACGATAATACGTAACCGCGCGATGGCCACCCAACGCGGCGATAAAAACTTCAGCGGTATCGATCTGACCGGCGCCGATCTTTCCGGATTGGATCTCACCGGCGCAGACTTCAGCCGTTGTTTGCTGGAAAACGCCAATTTCAGCGGTTGCCGCCTCGATCATGCCAATTTTGAACAGGCGATGTTGGCACGTGCAGACTTCACCGACGCCCGCTTGCAAGGGGTTAACCTCAATTACGCCTCGCTGGCATTGGCCCACTGTGTGAACGCTGACTTTTCTCGCGCAACCCTGGTGGAAACCAATATTCAGGAAACGCTGTTCAAAAACTGCAATTTCACGGGAAGCAGACTGGAGCAGTTGGCGGGATACCGCACCTTTATGACGCAGTGTGATTTCTCTCAGGCCACACTCTCTGTGATCACGATGATGGCTTTAACACTGAGCCAGCTGAAATTTCACCGAGCCAAGCTGGAGAAGGTGACGTTCATTCGCTGCCAACTCGAAGGATTCGACTTCAGCCATGCTCGGCTCGATACCTGTTCGTTGGTCGAAACCCGTGCGGAAGGCTGCTCTTTTCAGGGTGCCAGGCTGCAAACATGCTCTTTTGTCGCACAAAGCGCGATGCCAGGAGCAAACTTCAGCGAAGCGACGCTCAAGCAATGCAATTTGCGTCAGTTACCGCTACATCAGGCCTGTTTCCGTCTTGCACGGATTGATAACAGCGACTTTTCCGAGGCCCAGCTCACCGCCGCCAACCTGCAGAAAGCGAACGGCAATGGCAGCTTGTTCATCCGCTGCGACTTCAGCAACGCCGATCTGTCGAATGCCAGTTTTGTCAGCGCAGTGATGCAAAAAAGCCTGTTCAGCGGTGCCGACTTGCGCGGCGCGAATTTGTTCCGGGCCGACCTGTCGCAGTCGCGGATCGACGGTTCAACAAAAATTGAAGGTGCTTATACCCGGCAAACGAAAACGCTGCCTCGCACCGCTCAGGAGAAAGTATGACGCTTGAAGCAGAAAGCGTTCGGCAGCAAATAGAGCGCGGTGAACCTTTGCAGGAATGTGATATCAGCCATTTGGATCTGCGCGGCTGGGATTTGTCCGGCATGATTTTTTCACGAGTAAACCTGCAAGGCATAGATTTCAGCGGATGCAATCTGCAGGAGGCCACCTTCAGCGAATGCTGTCTGGATCAGTGCTGTTTCGCCCGGCAAACCTTGCACCAGACCACCTTCAATCAGTGCGCCCTGGCGGGTGCCAACTTCACGGAATGCCGACTGGAGCAAAGCATTTTCAATGAATGCCGGTTGAACGACGCCAGTTTCAAACAGACCGTGCTCGACCAAACGCAGTTTATGCGCTGCCCGCTCGAACGCAGTGACTTTTGCGCGTCTATTCAGGATCGCGTGACTTTCTACGAAACGGCATTGTTGCAGGTTAATCTGGCTCAAAGTCAGTTGACGCTTGTCACTTTTTTTCGTCTTGACCTACGTACGACTGAATTAAAAAACTGTTTTTTCGACCGCGTCACGTTTTTCGAATGTGACCATCGCGGCAAAAGTTACGCCGGGCAGCGCCTCATCGCCTGCCAGTTTACCGATAACCAACTGGACGACGTCGATTTCAGCCAGGCGACGCTGCGCCAGAGCAATTTCAAGGGCGCTTCGCTGCGGCGTGCCAACCTGACGGGCGTGCAAGCGCAGCAGTCGCTGTGGCTGGAGGCCAATTTGACTCAGGCGCAGTGCCTCAGCGGGCAGTTCGATCAGGCGATCTTCAGCGAAGCGACGCTGGATGCCGCCAACTTCAGCCAGGCGCGCCTGTATCAATGCGTGTTCCAGCGCAGCCGTGCGGCACGCTGTGATTTCAGCGACAGCGACCTGACCTACGCCGATTTCTGTTATGCCGACATCGGCGCCGCCGATTTCCGGCGCGCGCGCTTTATGCGCACCCGCATGCACCGCGCCCACCAGCAGCAAACGCGCTGGGGCGATCGCAGCGGAATTCTCGAGCGCGACGAAGAACTGTACGCCGCCGAAACCTGGAGCGCACAGCGCCAGAGCCGAATCTGAATGCATTGACCACTTCACGAGGGGATCACCATGAGCGTTGCCAACACAACTCGCGCCGTCAACATCGCACCGCCCCAGCAGGCCGCCGGCCAGGTCGTCAACCTGTTGCCGGACGGCAGCCTGGTGGTGGAGTGCGAAGGCCGCGGCTGGCATTGCCGCCGGGCGGCGAGCTGCCTGCTGACGCCGGCCCTCGGCGATAACGTGCTGGTCGCCGGCTGCGGCCACCAGCTGTGGGCGATCGCCGTTCTCGAACGTGCAGAGCCGCAAAGCGCAGCGCGGCTCTGCGTCACAGGCGATCTGCAAATTGAAACGCCGAGCGGTTCACTGTCGCTGCACAGCGCGCAGGCGCTAAAGCTGAGCGGCGACGCCATGACGCTGCAGGCCAACAGCGGCGACTGCCACGTCGACAAGATGAAATACAGCGGCGAGGAGCTGTCTGCCTTCGTCAGTATCAGCCGCCTGGTCGGCAAGCGCTGCGAGTCGCTGTGGCATTCGGTCAGCCAGATCAGCCATTCGCTGTTCCGTAAAGTGCGCCAAACCGAGCACGTGCGCGCCGGGCAGCTGGATTATCAGGCGGAAGACTACGCCCGCATTCATGCCCGCAACACGCTCATTACCTCAAAAGACATCACCAAGCTGGATTCGGAACAAATCCACGTCGGATAACCTGCGGAGGCCTTTTATGTTTGCCAACAGCCAAATGATCGGCGTGGACCTGGCGTTTCCCGACGTCTGTCTGACGCCAAGCCCGGCGCCGGTGCCCGTGCCCTACCCGGATATCGCCCTGGCACCGACCGCCATCCCGAACGCGTTCAACATTCTGTTCGTCGGCACCCCGGCGCACAACATGGCGACGGTGACGCCGCTGACCAACGGCGACAACCCCGGCGTGGCCACCGGCGTCGCTTCCGGGACGGTGATGGGGCCGTCCCGCCACCTGACCGGCGCCTTTACCGTATTGCTCAAAGGCACCCCGGCCACCCGGCTGACCAGCCTCAGCCTGCAGAATTCCACCAACGCGCTCGGCATGCGCATCGTGCCGAGCCAATTAAAAGTGTTGCTGCTTGCGCCCTGATGACGGCGCCTTATTACACAGCCATTCAATCAAGAAAAGAGGACATTGTGAAAACACGGATTACCCTGACGCTGTTGACCGCCCTGACGCTTGCCGGTTGTTCCACCCCGCCGCCACCGCCGCCGGCGCTCAATAACGACGCTATCGTCAGCAGTGAAGTCAACGGCGTCACGCTGCAGCACCGCGCCGCGGTGAGCGCGCCGAAGCAGTTCAAACCGATCGGTGAGGAGTACCGCAGCCTGTACGCCGCCAGCATCATGAGCAGCCCGAATTATACCGGCACCGCCGTCGGCAGCCTGGACAACGCCGCCGCGTTCTACGCGCTGGGCGAAGTGGAAAACAACTGGCTGGCGATCTCCGCCATCCGCGGTGGCGATCTGGTGGGGTATATCCAGGCCAACGCCGGCGTACCGGAAGCGCGCTACAAATCGACGCTGCGCAAAGATCTGCCGCGCCGCGCACGCGCCACCAAACAGGACTGCGTCAAAGTCGGCGGCGACAGCAAGGCGTGTAAAAACGCCGGTTCAGCTACCTGGATCCTCCAGTAGTCAGCACGCCTGCGGGCGACGAGATTCCCATGATGACGACTCCTATCGCTTCCCGCTGGTGCGGGATGCTGTTTCTGCTGCTGGGCGCGTTGGCGCTCGGCGGCTGCATGTCTTCCGCCAAAAGCGTGCCGTCGCGTTACAGCCTGGTGTTCGATGCCGATCGCCAGGTCAACGCCGCCGCCGGCGCGCAACCGGCGCCGATCAAAATCCGCGTGCTGCTGCTGCGTTCGGATGCGGAATTTATGGATGCCGACTTCTTCAGTCTGCAAAACGACGCCAAAAGCGTGCTCGGCAACAGCCTGCTGGACAGCGATCAGTTCTTCCTGACGCCGGGCCAGACCGGCAAGAAGCTCGGCGGGCAAAGCGCGTTGGATGCGCGCTACATCGGCGTAATCGCCGAGTATCAAAATCTGGACGGCAAGACCTGGCGCATTTCACTGCCGCTGCCGGAACCCACCGAAACCAATTTCTACAAGGTATGGCAATTCTCGCCGGATGAGCTGGAAGCGCATATCGTCGCGGGCGTGAATGGCCTGCGCCCCGTAAAAAAGGTCGACTGACCTACCGCTGCGCTGAAGCGAAGTAACTATAGGTGTGATGATGAAAGATGCTCATAAGGTTGTCTGGACTGAGGGAATGTTTTTGCGCCCTCACCATTTCCAGCAGGCGGAAAACTATCTCGAAGGCTATATGCGCAACTGGGGCCAGGCCCACAGCGGCTGTTTCTGGGGGTTCCTGACCCTGGATCTGGACCAAACGCTGCTGCGCCAGGGCAAGATTGCGCTCAACGCCGCCAGCGGCATCATGCCGGACGGCACGCCGTTTCGCTTCGCCGGCGCCCAGCAGGCACCCGCGCCGCTGACCATCGCCGAAAACAAGACCGGTGAAAACGTGGTGCTGGCCCTGCCGACCTATCGCGCGGGGCGTGAAGACGTGATCTTTCAGGAAAGCCCAGAGGCGCTGGCGCGCTATCTGGCTTACGAGAACGAAGTCGACGATCTCAACGCCGTCTCGGTGGGCAGCGCGGCGCTGCAGTTCGGCCGCCTGCGCCTGCGGCTGATGCTGGAGAGCGAACTCAACGCCGAATGGACCGCGCTCGGCGTGACCCGCGTGCTGGAAAAACGCGGCGACAACAGCCTGCGCCTCGATACCGCGCAGATCCCGCCGATGCTGAACTGCCAGGGCAACCCGGTACTGAAAACCTTCATCAACGATCTGCAGGGCCTGCTGCAACAGCGCAGCCAGCAGATGAGCCAGCGCCTGCTGCAGCCGGGCCGCGGCGGCAGTTCCGAAATGGTCGATTTCATGCTGCTGCAGCTGATCAACCGCCATCTTGGCCAAGTGAGCCACGCCTACCACCTCGACCATCTGCACCCGGAGCGCCTGTTCGCCGATTGGCTGCAGTTCGCCACCGAGCTCGCCAGCTTCTCGGCGCAGCGCACCCCGGAAGGGCGCCTGCCGGTGTATGACCACGACAACCTGGCGCTGTGCTTCGGCAAGCTGATGCTGTTGCTGCGTCAGGGGCTGTCGGTGGTGCTGGAAGACAACGCCATTCAGCTGACGCTGGTCGAACGCTCCCACGGGCTGAACGTCGCCACCGTGCAGGACGCCAAAATGATGCGCGATTTCGGCTTCGTGCTGGCGGTGCGCGCCGACGTGGCCGCCGAGGTGTTGCTGACCCATTTCCCGGCGCAGATGAAGATCGCACCGGTCACGCGCATCCGCGATTTGGTGCAGCTGCAGCTGCCGGGCATCGGTTTGCGCACCATGCCCGCCGCGCCGCGCCAGATCCCCTATCACGCCGGCTACACCTACTTCGAGCTGGAAAAAGGCGGCGACCTGTGGAAACAGATGGAAAAATCCAGCGCCTTCGCCCTGCACCTGGCCGGCGAATTCCCGGGGCTGGACATGGAATTTTGGGCGATTCGCAGCCATACGGACCGGTAACCTATGACTCAGGAAAATAGCACGGCGCCGGCGGCCAACCCGCTGGTAGATGCCGCCAACCCGCTGCTGAACGCCATTTCGCAGATCCGCCAGTCGGCCACGCACGCCAACCCGGCGCAGCTGCGCCAACAGCTGATCGACGAAATGCGCCGCTTCGAGATCCGCGGCCAACGCGCCAACCTGCCGTACGAAGTGATCATCGGCGCGCGTTATTGCCTGTGCACCGCGCTGGATGAAGCGGCGGCGCTGACCCCGTGGGGCAGCAACAGCGTGTGGTCCGGCAGCGGGCTGCTGGTGACCTTCCATAACGAAACCTGGGGCGGCGAGAAGTTTTTCCAGCTGCTGGCCAAGCTGTCGCAAAGCCCGCGCGAGCACATCAACCTGCTGGAGCTGATCAATTATTGCCTGCTGCTGGGCTTTGAAGGCCGCTACCGGGTGATGGAAAACGGCCGCTCGCAGCTGGAAACCATGAAGCAGCGCCTGCTGCAGCTGATCCGATCGGTGCGTGGCGGCTATGCCCCGCCGCTGTCGCCTCATGCGCTGGACCTGCCGGTACAGCAGAAACTGTGGCGCCCGCTGGTGCCGCTGTGGGCCTGCGTGGCGTTGACCGGCTTCCTTGCTTCGCTGCTGTTCATCGCCCTCAACTGGCGGCTGGGCGACAACACCAGCCCGGTGCTGGCGGCGATTTACCAAACCAATCTGCCGCAGGTGGCGATCGGTAACCCGGCGCCGGCCGCGCCGCCGACGCTGAGCCTGAAAAGCTTCCTGCGCAAAGAGATCGCCGAAGGGCTGGTGGTGGTGCGCGACGAAGCGCAGCAAAGCGTGGTGATCCTCAAAGGCGACGGGCTGTTCGACTCCGCCGCCACCACGGTGCGCGCCAACTATATTCCGGTCATCGACCGCATCGCCGCCGCCATGAACGGCGTCAGCGGCAAGATCCTGGTCACCGGCTACAGCGACAACGTGCCGATCCGCAGCGCCCGTTTCGCCTCCAACTGGGAGCTGTCGCTGGCGCGCGCCGAAGCGGTCAGCGCCCGCTTGCAAAAGCACCTCGCCAACCCGCAGCGGGTCAAGGCCGAGGGCCGCGGCGAAAGCAACCCCGTCGCGCCGAACGATAACAAAGTGAACCGCGCGTTGAACCGCCGGGTAGAAATTACGCTGTTGGTCGCCCCGGAAAATACCCAGGCGGAAATCAACGGCTTGCCGCAAGGAACCGGAAAGTAATGCTCAGTACGTTATTCTCCATCATCACCAGCCGCCTGCTGTGGGGCTTTGTCGGCATCACCGCGCTGGCGTTCATCATCTGGATGATCGGCCCGCTGGTGGCCATCGGCGACTATCGCCCGCTGGAGCCGGAACTCAACCGCCAGATCGCCATCGGCGTTATCTACCTGATCTGGTTCCTGTGCCGCCTGATCCCGCGCCTTTACAGCGCCTGGTTCAACAGCCGTTTGCTAAGCAACCTGCGCGCCGCCGAAGCGGTACCGGCGGAAGACGGCAAGCCCGAGATTAAACAAGACGAACAGCTGGCGCAGCGCTTCGACGAAGCGGCGCAGCTGCTGAAGAAGGCGCGCTTCGCACCGGGCCAGGAGGGCGGCAAACACCGCTGGATGACCCGCTTCAGCCGCCAATACCTGTACCAGCTGCCGTGGTATGTGATCATCGGCGCGCCCGGCGCCGGCAAGACCACCGCGCTGGTCAATTCCGGCCTGCACTTCCCGCTGGCGGATCGCTTCGGCAAAACCGCGCTGCGCGGCGTGGGCGGCACCCGCAACTGCGACTGGTGGTTTACCAACGACGCCGTGCTGCTCGACACCGCCGGCCGCTACACCACGCAGGAAAGCCAGCGCGAAGAAGATGCCGGCGAGTGGCAAAGCTTCGTCGCGCTGCTGAAAAAATACCGCACCCGCCAGCCGATCAACGGCGTGATGGTGACCATCAGCGTGGCCGATCTGCTGAGCGACAGCGCCGAAGCGCGCGCCGCCCAGGCCAGCGCGCTGCGCAAACGCCTGATCGAACTGCACGAACAGCTGGGCATTCACTTCCCGGTCTATGTGCTGGTGACCAAAACCGACCTGCTCAACGGCTTTATGGCCTACTTCGGCAGCTTCGACAAAGCACAGCGCGACCAGATCTGGGGGTTCACCTTCCCTTACGAGCGCTCGCGGCAGCCGGACTTCAATCTCAACGCCGCTTTCGAACAGCAATACGCCCTGCTGCAACAGCGGCTGGACGCGGCGCTGCCGGATACGCTGCTGATGGAGCACGACGCGCGCCAGCGCGCCGAAAGCTACCTGTTCCCGCAGGAGTTCGCTGCCCTGCGCCCGCTGCTCAGTCAATACCTGGAACAGGTGTTCGCCACCTCCAGTTTTGAAACCCGCTTTACCCCGCGCGGCATCTATTTCACCAGCGGCACGCAGGAAGGCCTGCCGTTCGACCGGGTGATGGGCGAGCTGAACCGCTATCTGCAGCTGCCGACGGCAAACTCAGGGGCGCAGGCCAACGCGGCCTGGGACAGCGTGGGCCAGGAAACGCCGATCCCGGCAGCCAAAGGCCAAAGCTTCTTCCTGAAAGAGACGCTGGAATCGGTGGTCTTCCAGGAATCCGGGCTGGCGGGCAGCAACCGCTGGTGGGAATACCGCAATCGCGCCCTGCACTGGGCGGGTTACATCGCGCTGGCGGTGATCCTGGCGGTGCTGGCGATGCTCTGGTTCACCAGCTACGGCAACAACAAGGCCTATCTGGCGGAAGTGGCCGCCAAGGTGCCCGGCGTCGAACGCCAGGGGCAAAACCTGACGCAGTTGGGTAACGGCGACATGTTCTCGCTGCTGCCGTTCCTCAATAGCCTGCTGCACCTGCCGGACAGCCAGAACTTTTCGCTGGACGATCCGCCGTTCACCTACCGCATGGGGCTGTTCCGCGGCGATCAGGTGGGCGACGCCGGCAATGCGCTGTACCAAAAAGCGCTGAAAGAACTGCTGCTGCCGCAGGTGGCGCAACAGATCGCCACCACGCTGCGCAACGACAACCACGGCGATGCGGACTTCAGCTACGAAGCGCTGAAGGCCTATCAGATGCTGTATCTGCCAAAGCAGTACGACGGCAAATTCCTGCGCGCCTGGGTGATGCTCAACCTGCAGCGCAACCTGCCGCAGGGCAGCACGCAGAAACAGCTGCAGCAGATCGAATGGCACCTGAGCCAGCTGCTGGATACGCAGATCCAGGCCTCGCCTTACGCCAAAGACGAACCGCTGGTGGCGCAGGCGCAGGCCGCCATCAATCGGGCGCCGCTGTCGCAGCGCGTCTATGGCCGCCTCAAACGTCTGCTGCTGAAACAGACCGACATCAAGCCGGTCAGCCTGGTCGATTTGGCCGGCCCGCAAACCGAGCTGGCGTTCAGCCGCAAAAGCGGCAAACCGGTCACCGACGGCGTGCCGGGCCTGTTCACCTCACAAGGGTACTGGAAAGCGTTCAGCGACAATATCGACCCGGTGACCGACACGCTGCGCAAGGAAGACGTCTGGGTGTTGAACAGCCAGGCGCCGGAGCAGAAGAGCGCCGATTTGACCAAGACCATCCGCCAGCTGTACATGCAGGACTTCATCAGCGCCTGGGATGCGCTGCTGGGAGATATCCAGCTGGCCAACATCGGCAACCTGACCCAGCGCATCAGCAGCGCGCGGCTACTCTCCGGCAACCCGTCGCCGATGCGTAACCTGCTGGTCAACGTCAGCAAAAACGTCACCCTGCGCGACGAGAAAAGCGACGCCGATTCCCGTTCGCTGCTGGCCAAAACCGAAGACAGGCTGAATCAAAACGCCAACCGCACGCTGGAAGCGCTGTTCACCAACCGGCCGGCCAACGCCGACGGCGATGTGTCGGCCCAGCCGGAACAGCTGGTGATGGCGCACTTCGCGCCGCTGCTGGAGCTGGCGCAAAGCCAGGGCGAAGGCAATAAGGCGATCCCTTTCGACAGCGTGCTGAAGCAGGTCGATGAGCTATACAGCTATCTGACGGCAGTACAGGGTGCGGCCAACAGCGGCATGTCGGCGCCGCCGAGCGACATCATCCCGCGTCTGCAGGCCGAATCCGGCCGCTTGCCGGTGCCGTTCAAACAGATGCTGCTGTCGCTGGCGATCGGCGCCAGCAGCGACACCCAGCGTAAAGAGATGGAGAACGTGAAAAAGCGCATCAGCTTCGAGGTCGGCAGCTTCTGCCGCCAGGCGATCGCCGGCCGTTATCCGCTGGTGGCCCGGGCGCGCCAGGACGTGACGCCGGACGATCTGGCGCGCATGTTCGCGCCGAACAGCGGGCTGATGGACAGTTTCTTCCGCGACAATCTGCAGGGCAAGGTCGACACCACCCGCGCCAACTGGCGCTTTACTCCCGGCGTGGACGGCAAGACGCTGCCCGGCGGCGAAGGCATCCTGCGTTCGTTCCAGCAGGCGCAGCGCATCCGCGACGCCTTCTTCGCCAACGGTACCGCGACGCCCTCGTACCGCGTGACCGTGCGGCCGGTGCGGATGGATAACGACATCCTCAACCTGACGCTGGATATCGACGGCCAGCTGTTCAAATATAGCCATGGCCCTCAGGTACCGCTGGTGGTCAGCTGGCCGGGCACCCGCAATACCAACCAGGTGCATTTGCAGCTGGCGCTGGCCAACGGCACCACCGCCAGCCTGGTGACCAGCGGGCCATGGGCGCTGAACCGCCTGGTGGACATGGCGCAATCCTCGGGCACCGGCGGCCTCGGCCGCCAGGCGACGTTCAATCTCGACGGCCATCGCGTCACGCTGGAGTTCACGCCCAACAGCATCCGTAATCCGTTCCAACTGCCGGCCTTCTCGTGCCCGTAGCCCCGAAAGGACATGATCATGAGCACTGATTCAAGCGCCCCGACGAGCCTCGGCTGGTACGGCAAACTTCCTTCCGCCGGCGATTTTCTGCAGCGCCGCCTGCCCGATCCGGTGGTCAACAACTGGGCCCACTGGTTCCATAACGGGCTGGTGAATTTGCAGCGCGATGCGCAGGGGCCAAACGGCCACCCGTTCAGCAACGCACCGGTGTGGAACTTCGTGATCCCCGCCACGCTCGGCAGCCCGTACGTGCAGATGGGCTGCCTGTTGCCGGCGCGCGATCGCGTCGGGCGGCGCTACCCGATCTGCGCGCTGCGCCTGTTCAGCCTGCAAGAATGGCGCCCGCAACAGCTGAACATGGCGGCGAGCTGGTACCAGCAGCTCGGCCATACCCTGCTGAACGGCGTGCGCAACGGCTTCTCCGCCGAACAGATCGACCGCACGCTGCAGGCAATCCCGGCGCTGCCCAGCCCGCCGGCGGAAGCGGATTCCGAGATATTGTCGATTATCGGTTTTCAGCATCCGGACGTGCCGGGTCTCGGCTGGCAACAGGCCGCCGACTGTTTCGATCCAGCGCAGTACACCAGCTTCTGGTGGACCAATCAGGCCGACGGACACCCGCTCTACACCCACGTGCACAGCGGCAACCTCACCGTGCAGCTGTTTTCACTGCTGTTCGAGCCCAACGGCTGGGCACGCCCCGGCCGCGGCGGCCAGTACCCGCAAATGTTTGATTAACATCGTTCGTTGAAGGAAATTCTATGGCTATCGACACCGATACCCTGCTGGCCCCGGTTGACGCGGACAATCCCTGCGGCGACAACCTGGAATACGACGCCGACTTTCTGGCAATGGCGCGCGCCGCCACCGGCAAGGCCGAACAGCAGTTCGGCAGCACCATCATTCCGGAAGAAGCGCCGGATTGGGTGCAGGTCGAACGCCTCGCGACCTCGCTGCTGGCGCGCACCAAAGACCTGCGCGTCATGCTGTATCTCACCCGCGCCTGGACCCAGCTGCGCGGGTTGCCGGGCTACGCCGACGGGCTGACGCTGATCCACCAGTCGATACTCCGTTACTGGGATGCTCTGCAACCGGCATTGGAGTTCGACGGCGAAGCCGACCCGCTGTTTCGCATCAATGCGCTGGCCGACCTCGGCGACAAAGCCGCGCTGGCCGCCAGCGTGCGCACCGCGCCGCTGCTGAAAAGCGCCGCCGGTGAAATCTCGCTGCGCGATGCCGGCGCCCTGCTCGACGGCAGCAAGCAAGAGTGCCCCAACTTTCCCGGCGGCCGCGCACGGTTGCAGGATGAGCTGGCGCAGCAGGGCCGCCCCGAAGGCGCACTGGTGACGCACATCGCCCACACCCTGGGCGCCATTCGCAGTGAAGTGACCCGCCATCTGGGGGAAAGCGCCCTGCCGGAAATGGGCGCGCTGACCAAGGTATTTTCTCTGGTGGCGCTCGCCGGCCAGAGCGATGCCCCGGCCGCCGCCGAACCCGACGTCCCGCCGGAAACCGCCGCCCAGCAACAACCGGCTGCGATGCAAAACGCCACGGCACCGCTGAACTGGCGCAGCGCGCAGATCCAGTCGCGCGACGACGCCCAGCTGATGCTGGACAAGGTGAAAAACTATTTTCGTCTTCATGAGCCGAGCCACCCGGCGCCGCTGATGATCGATCGGGTCCAGCGGCTGATTACGTTGGACTTTATGCAAATCGTCCGCGATTTGGCGCCCGATGGGCTTAACCAACTGGAGACCATTCTCGGTCGCCCCGACCACGAGGAGAACAGCTAGCCGCCGACCTTTGTTCTCTTGACGCATCCGATACCGTCTGCCCCGGCGCAGACCCGAATCAGAACCTGACTCTCCCAGCCGGACGAGGCGCGTTCCCAATCGCCATTAGATGGAGTAAATCATGTCAAACTCGAAATCCCGCAGCGGGCAGAAATTCATCGCCCGCAACCGCGCGCCGCGCGTACAGATTGAATACGATGTCGAAATTTATGGCGCAGAGCGCAAAATCCAGCTGCCGTTCGTGATGGGCGTGATGGCGGATCTGGTGGGGAAAGCGGTCGATCCGCAAGCCAGCGTGGAAGAACGCAAGTTAATGGAGATCGACGTCGACAACTTCGACGAGCGCATGAAATCGCTGAAGCCGCGCGTCGCTTATCAGGTCGATAACACCCTGACCGGCGAAGGCAAGCTGAACATCGATCTGACCTTCGAAAGCATGGAAGACTTCTCCCCTGCCGCTATCGCCCGCAAGGTCGACTCGCTGGGCAATCTGCTGGACGCCCGCACCCAGCTTTCCAACCTGCTGTCTTATATGGACGGTAAGAACGGCGCCGAAGAGCTGATCTCCAAGATCCTGCAAAACCCGGCGCTGCTGCAATCCCTGACCGACGCGCCGAAGCCGGCGGTTAACGACGACAACAACGAGCGTGAGGATTAATCGATGAGCAACTCGCCTCAGCAACAAAATGCGTTGCAGACCACCGAGACTTTTTCCAGCGATGAATTCAGCGCGCTGCTGAACAAAGAGTTCCGGCCGAAGACCGATCAGGCCAAAGAAGCGGTCGAGAACGCGGTGAAAACCCTGGCGCAACAGGCGCTGGAAAACACCGTCACCGTTTCTTCCGACGCCTACCGCACCATCCAGGCGCTGATCGCGGAAATCGACGAAAAGCTGTCGCAGCAGATCAACCAGATCATTCACCACGACGACTTCCAGAAGCTGGAAGGCGCCTGGCACGGCCTGCATTATCTGGTCAACAACTCCGAAACCGACGAGATGCTGAAGATCCGCTTTATGAGCATTTCCAAACAGGAGCTGGGCCGCACGCTGAAGCGCTATAAAGGCGTGGGCTGGGACCAGAGCCCGATCTTCAAGAAAGTCTACGAAGAAGAGTATGGCCAGTTCGGCGGCGAGCCGTTCGGCTGCCTGGTGGGCGACTACTACTTCGATCACAGCCCGCAGGACGTGGAGCTGCTGGGCGAAATGGCCAAGATCGGCGCCGCCTCGCATTGCCCGTTCATCGCCGGCACCGCGCCGAGCGTGATGCAGATGGAGTCCTGGCAGGAGCTGTCCAACCCGCGCGATCTGACCAAGATTTTCCAGAACACCGAGTACGCCGCCTGGCGCAGCCTGCGCGAGTCGGAAGACGCGCGCTACCTGGGCCTGGTGATGCCGCGTTTCCTGGCGCGCCTGCCCTACGGCATCCGCACCAACCCGGTGGACGAGTTTGACTTTGAAGAAGAAACCGACGGCGCGACCCACGGCAATTACACCTGGACCAACGCCGCCTACGCCATGGCCGCCAACATCAACCGTTCGTTCAAAGAGTTCGGCTGGTGCACCGCCATTCGCGGGGTGGAATCCGGCGGCGCGGTGGAAAACCTGCCGTGCCACACCTTCCCGAGCGACGACGGCGGCGTGGACATGAAGTGCCCGACCGAGATCGCCATCAGCGATCGCCGCGAAGCCGAGCTGGCCAAAAACGGCTTTATGCCGCTGGTGCACCGCAAAAACTCCGACTTCGCCGCCTTTATCGGCGCGCAGTCGCTGCAGAAGCCGGCGGAATACTACGATGCCGACGCCTCCGCCAACGCCCAGCTTTCCGCGCGCCTGCCGTACCTGTTCGCCTGCTGCCGCTTCGCGCACTACCTGAAGTGCATCGTGCGCGACAAAATTGGCTCCTTCCGCGAGCGCGACGACATGGAACGCTGGCTGAACGACTGGATCATGAACTACGTGGACGGCGATCCGGCCAACTCCTCGCAGGAAACCAAGTCGCGCAAACCGCTGGCCGCGGCGGAAGTGCAGGTGGAAGAGATCGAAGACAACCCGGGCTATTACAGCGCCAAGTTCTTCCTGCGCCCGCACTACCAGCTGGAAGGCCTGACCGTCTCCCTGCGCCTGGTGTCGAAGCTGCCTTCGCTGAAGCAAAACGACGCGTCCTGATGGACTGAAGTCAGGCCGCGAGAGTGCGGCCTGGCTGATACATCAACCTCATCACAGGGAAAGAAAGATGAAGACAAAACGGTTTTATCTGGCATCGCTGTTGGCTGTCGTCTGCTCGCTCTCCGCCGCGCCGCCAGCTTTCGCAGAGCAGGCATCAATAGCGCATTTGACGTCCGATGATGTCAATCTGCCAGGCAGCGACTTTTTCCGTTTCTATCGCAGTGCAGATAAACAGGAAAAAGAGAAAGCGCGGATTTATTTGCTGGGCGTGCTGGACGCGACGGAAGGAAAAAGCTGGTGCCAATACAGCCAGCTACAAACTGTCACTCTGCAGGAGTTTGTGTTCGAATTCTTTAATAAACTTCCCGCTGCGCGCCTACACGAAAGGGCTGCCCCCCTGATTGAAGAGGCTCTGGCGACTCGCTTCCCCTGCAAAGGAGGTAAAGCATGAAACCTTTATATCGTCAGCTAAAAAGCAGCCATTACTCCTCTGATTACTCTAGCCCGGGATATTTGGCAGCAGAAGCCGTTTACGCCGAGATTGGTTATGAGCTTGATACGCTTCTAAAGCAAAACCCTGGTTATGCCAATACCTGTGCCGTCCGCATGAGCCTGGCGCTGTTGAAAGCCGGCATCAGCTTCAAAGGCCGCCTGCCAATCAAAAAAGGCGCCTATAAGGGTAAAACGATTGAACCTGGAGCCAAACTGCTGGCCGATCAGTTGCATCGCTCCAGTAGTTTTGGCAAAGCCAACATTTTCTTTAATGCTCCAGATGCAGAGAAGGGTATCGGCAATAAAAAAGGCGTCGTGTTCTTTAATAAGATCACCAACTATGATGGCGGACACATTGATCTTATCGAACCAGAAAACTCGCTATTGACCTGCCATTCCCATTGCTATTTTAACTGCAAAGAAGTCTGGTTTTGGGAATTAAGCTAGTGTTCCATCGGCTGACCAGTAAAAGCTTGAGGTTTGGTTTAACTGTATGCTTGCTCATAGCTGGCAATCCAGAACGTACATGGACCAAGACAGTGCGAAATAATTAAGCATTGAGCCATTAGCACTTAATAGTGGCTCGGTAACCCGTACCGATAGTTTTCGGTATTTAAGAAGGTGCATGGCACAAGGATATAAATTGGTAATGCATTACCACACTTGCAATTCCTGCTGCTATTACCTGAGTTTTTCAACGTAACGTTAATACTACTGTTAACCCTTAATAAAGAGTGAAGAAACTATGGCTATTGATATGTTCCTGAAAGTTGAAGGTGCCAGCGGCGAATCCAAAGATTCGAATCACAAAGGCTGGACCGACATTACTTCTTTCTCCTGGGGCGCTTCTCAACCGGGCAATATGGGCGTTGGCGGCGGCGGTGGCGCCGGCAAAGTATGCTTCAACGATCTGCACGTCAACGCGCTGATCGACAAGTCAACCCCGGCCTTGCTGAAACACTGCTCAAGCGGCAAACACCTGACCAAGATTGAGCTGTCGGTTTGTAAGGCGGGTGGTAGCCAGGTTGAATACGCAAAAATCACCCTGGAAGACGTGCTGGTCACCGCCGTACAGTACACCGGTGCAGGCGGCGAAGATACCGTGGGCGTCACCTACTCCTTCCAGGCGGCGAAAGTGAAACAGCAATACTGGGAGCAGAGCGACAAAGGCGGCAAAGGCGCCGAAAGCAGCGCAGGTTGGAACATCAAGGAAAACCGCGAAGCTTAATCTGCATGCCCCCCCGGTTACGGCCGGGGGTTCATAACATGGATACAATGGAGAGTCAGGATGAAAAAACCTCTATTTGGGCCCGCATGGATTCGTTTTTCTGAAGTCAATATCAATGTAAAAAAAGTGGGTGCATTGATTGGTGGAAAAGTAGAAAGCAATATTGAGAACGGTATTTTTGAAAATGCTTGTCCTATTCGAATGAGTTATGTACTCAACTATACAGGCATACCAATTCCCTCTAACTCCGGTTATGCGACTGTGTCTGGTAAAGATAAAAAATGGTATCTTTATCGTGTTAACGATATGATTCTCTTTTTAGAAAAGAACTTCGGCAAGCCTGATATCACGGTGAAATCCCCTACACCAGTTAAATTTTCAGGTAAAAAAGGGATAATGGTTATACAAGGAAATGGCTGGCGAAATGCCAGAGGACATGTCACATTATGGAACGGTGACATTTGCTCTGACTCTTGTCATTTCATGGGGGATCCTGAGAATGGATCTTTTGTTCCTGAAGTCGCATCACTTTGGATATTAAAATGAAGACTACCCACATAGCCCTTGCTCTTCTTCTCGTTTCCCCTATGCTGCTTGCGGAAGATATAAAAATAGAAAACTTACCTCAAAGCGAAATTTATGAAAATTGGCTGGTTAGCCGCTGTATTGGGAAGTCTACTGACTCAGAAAAAACCAAGCAAGATGCTTTCCGTTCCGCTTCCGCCTATTTAGAATTCAGTAAACTCCCCATGGATGCATTCGAACAAGGCGAAAAACTGGCTGAACAGTACGCAAATAAAAATAGTCAAGGCTCAGTTAAAGGAAGTTATCATACTTTAGATTGCCTTTCGCTTCAGAGTTCCAGTGAGGCTAAAGCCATCTTCAAACGTTACTCTAATTAATAATTAATATTGTAGGTTGCAATTTTATAAAATCATCAACTTAAGCAAATTAGAGTTTTATTAATTATTTTCACTGGGTATTAGCCATCAAGCATTGAGATACTCATGCGCTGGTTATCTATTACTCTGCACAAACCATACGGATTTTGGAGTGTTGAGATGAAAAGAATCCTTATCTCCTTTTTTTGTCTATATGCCACTTGCGCTATAGCGCAGAAAAATCAAGAAGAGTCGATTGAAAAGTGGCCGCCGCAAGCGGCATACAGAAGCTATTTGCAAAACTACAAGGATATTGCTCTAACCTACTGCATTTCCGTCGCTTATAAGACATCACCAGAAGCCAGCAAAGATGCAATTGCCTCATCGAATGGAATCGATGCTTGGTCATACTATGCAATTCGTGATGAAGAATCCCCTATAATTGCACTGACAAAGCAGTACTTGCAAAAGAATTACAATGCTAAGGACGGAAAAAGCCGCTTAGACTTAATGAAGTGCATGGATATGTACCATAGTGAAGATCTTGACAAACTCGCGAAAGACTATGTACAGAGCCCTAATGATAATTGGGTGAAAGACAATCCGGTTAGAGTGAATGAAAAACCGTCTCGGAAATAACCAGTGAAAAGAATCTTACTGGCTGTGGCCATAGCCGTAACGTTGAACGCTAATGCAGCAACAAAAATTGACTACTCCCCTGCCGAATACCTCAAAAACTACGCGCTTAGCGTTTGTATCGCCGAGGGGTACTCAGCAAAAGAAGTCAAAAACGATGCCGCCGCTGCCGCCAGGGGTTACATGGAGTTCGGCGATTATTCTCTGGAAGCGCATACCGCTGTCAGGGCGCTGGCAAAAGAATTTCTGGCAAAGCACTATGACAGCATGTCTGGGGAGCCGATGACGATGGCAAAGTGCATCGATCTTGTACATAGCCAAGCGTTGCAAGCCATCATCAAGAAGTACCAAGGGAAAGACAACAACTGATATCAGAATTAGTTATGAGAGAGCCGTTACCCTTGAGATGTTCAACGGAATTTCATTTCACCTTCTTATTCCATAATTCTTTCAATTAATAACAAAAGCATTTCGTAAAATTAAGACTACAACAAGCCTTAGTGAACGAGTTAAGAAACAACTTAACGGCTTGCCAAAATATCCGCCAATTTTGGCAAGCCAAAGATCGAATCATTAATTATTGCACTACCTCCTAATCAGCAGGAATGCCTTATGCGATTTTCCATTGTAAAAAATAAAAGCGGCCAGGTTCCGCCGCAGAGCAGTTGCGATTTTCTGCCGCCGGGCGGCACCATCGGCCGCAGCGTGGACAACAACCTGGTGCTGCCGGACGAAGAGCGCGCCATTTCCCGCCTGCAGGCGATCGTGCATATTTCCGCTGACGGCGAATGCCGCATCACCAACCGCGGCAACGTTACCCGCGTGCTGCTGAACGACATTCCGCTGGAACGTGGCCGCCAGGTTGAACTGCAGGACGGCGACGTGCTCGGCATCGACGATTACCAGATTGAAGTCAGCGCGCTGCACCAGCACGCCGCGCCACAGGCTCAACCGGTGGCCAAGGCCGCCGCCGTTGCCGCTGCTGCGGCCCCAACAGCCGCCGCCAAAGAAAAATCCGCCGCGCCCATCCCCAACGAAATCTGGGACAGCCTGGTGGAAGAATTTACCCCGAATGCGCCGGCCGCCGTCACGCCGCCGCCGGTCGCCAATCCTGGCAACCACCCGCTGCTGGATACCCCCGCTCGCGAGCTGAACCCGGCCGATCCGCTGGCACAGCTGGCGGGCGATGTCGATCTGCGCCAGCTGCAGCAGCAGCAAACCGATCCGGCGGCGCTGTTCAACACCGACACCACCTTTGAGCGCGAACACATCCTGGCCGATACCACCCCCAGCGCGCTGCTGGCGGAGCAGGCTGCGCCAGCGCGGCCGGCAACCCCGGCTCAGAATGCGCAGCAACCGGAGCAAGAGCTGGATCCGCTGGCGCTGTTCGGCGGTTCATCTGCGCCCGCGTCGCCCGAGACGCTAAACAGCAACGATCCGCTGGGGCTGCTGATGGGCGGCGCCGTGCCTCTGGCTCAGCCGGACGAGCCGGTACAGCCGCCCGCGCCGCCGTCTCCGCCTCCGATCGCCGCACAACCGCAAGCGCCACGCCCAGAGCCGACGCCGCCACCCGTGCAGACGCCTGAGCCACAGCCCCAACCCGTGCCGCAGTTCAACCAGCAGGAACCGCCTGCGCAACCGCCGCGCCCGCGCCAGGGCAACCGCCTGGGCATCGATCCGGTCGCCTACCAGTCCGCTCAACGGCAGCACGCCGCCGCGCCGAATGGCGACACCTTAGAGGGGCCGCTGCTGACGGCGCTGTTGCAAGGCATCGGCCTCGACGATCTGCAGCCGCAGCCGCACTTCGACGAACGGCAGATCCGCCAGGCCGGCCGCCTGCTGAGCCTGTTCTCGCAGGGCACCGTCGCCCTGCTTTCATCCCGCTCGATCCTCAAGCGCGGCGTGAAGGCCGAGATGACCATGATCCTCGACGAGGCCAACAACCCGTTCAAGCTGCTGCCTTCGGGCAAAACGGTGCTGATGCAGATGTTCGGCAGCCAGATGCCGGGCTTTATGCCGCCGGAGCAGGCGGTGCGCGACGCGCTGATCGACCTGCAGGCGCACCAGCTGGGGATGATCGCCGGCATCCGCGCCATCATCGCCGCCATGCTGCAGTCGTTCAACCCGGAGCGCCTCGAAGAGGAAGCGCGCAAGGAAGGCGTGGCGCCGCGTCTGTCGCTGCCCGCCAACCGCAAAGCTGCGCTGTGGGACTACTTCGTGAAGAACTATCAGCAAACCTCCGGCGAAATCGAGGACGATTTCCACACCCTGTTCGGCGAAGCCTTCCTGCACGCCTATGACGTTGAAGTGAATCAATACAAAGACTCACAGACCAAACCGGACGCGTAATGAATATCACCATAGCCTCTACCTCCAACCAGGGCGGCCGCGCCTCCAACCAGGATCAGACCGGCGAGGTGCTCGGCAACCGCGCCGCCTGCTTCGTGGTGTGCGACGGCATCGCCGGCTTTCCGGGCGGCGATATCGCCGCCAAACTGGCGCGCGACACTATTTTGCAAAACTTCGACGGCGAAAAGCACCTGAACGCCCAAAGCATTCGCCAGCACATTACGCGCGCCAACGCCGCCATCCACCAGCAACAGCGACAGTCGGACGAATACAGCAAGATGGGCACCACGCTGGTCAGCCTGTTTATCGATCGCGATTACCAGCTGGCCTACTGGGCGCACGCCGGCGACAGCCGCCTGTACCTGTTCCGCCGCGGCTACCTGCATGCCGTCACCACCGACCACAGCCTGATCCAGCAAATGCAGGACGCCGGCTATCAGACCAACGGCATCAACAGCAACCTGCTGTATTTCGCGCTGGGGCTGAACGAAGAGCGCGACGCCACCTACAGCGACGTGCTGCAGCTGGAAGACGGCGACGTTTTCCTGCTGTGCACCGACGGCTTCTGGCACAGCTTCAGCCAGGCCGAACTGGAACAGTCGCTGCACATGGTCAACTCCCCCAGCGAGTGGATCGCGCTGATGCAGCAGGCATGGAAGAAAAACAATAACAGCGATAACTACAGCGCTATCGCCGTCTGGATTGGCTCACCGCAGGAAACCACCCTGCTGCATTCGCTGGCGGATGCGGAACGGTTTCTGAGCCGCGACTGAGCAGCGCACATTCACAGCAAGGTTCACTATGAAATATTGGATGCCGGGGCTCGTCGCCCTGATGGCGGTACCGACCGCGCAGGCGATGAACTATCGCCTGGTTTACTCCCCCAGCCAGAAGCTGGAAGTGTTTATCGATGACGTCAAAAACAGCAATCCCGAAAGCTGGTGCGGCAAGAGCATCCCGCTGCGCATCGTCTCGGCGCAAAGCCAAGATCCGGCGGTGCTGAACGACTTTCTGCCGCGCGTCGGCAATCTGTTGGAAAAACAGTGCCCGAAAGCCGGCCACCTGCCCTGGACGCTGACCGACAAGCGCGGTGAAAAGCTGGCCAGCGGCGAAGCCGCCAAAGCGCGCGGCTGGAAACCGGTGGTCAAACAGGAGGCCGTCGAGCAGCCGGAAACCCCGCCGCAGCCGGCGATCCCTGCGGCGGTAGCCGTGACCTCTCCGCAGGCGGACACTGCGCCGCCTCAGCGTTTCAACCTGCCGCAGGGCTGCCACTTCCGCACCTTCTGGCATGACGACGCCAACGGCGGCGCGCTGTTCATTCCCGCCGGCGACGCGCTGCGCTGCGGCGAGGACGGCTGGCTGCAGGGCAGCGGCGCGGTCACGCTGCAACAGGGCGGCCAAACCCTCTCGCCGACGTTGTGGTTCCTTCAGGGCTATCCGCTGGCGCAGATTAACGGCGGCGATCGCCCGCTGACCGTCGTCAGCGCCAACGCCCAACGGCTGGTTCTGGGCGGTAACCCGCAGGCGCCGGGCAGCTTCCTGCTGCTGAGCTTCGAACCGAAGCTGCACGCCTGGGCGTTCAACGGCGAAGCGATCGTTGAAATGCCGCGCGTCGATGCCGCCGACGAGAACAAGGTCAAACAGCGCCTGCAGCAGGCGCAAACCGCCTGGCAACCGCTGCTGAGCGCCCCCGCTCCGCTGACCTTCAAGCTGGTGGAAAAGCTGGCCGCAGACCGGGTCGATCCCGCCAGCGGCAGCTACCTGTCGGTTAACGGCGCCACTCACTGATTATAAGGAAAGCCTGTGAAATCATTAGCAAGCATGCTGCAAGGCCAGTCGATCGGCGCGGCCATCACCGCCGTCGAAAACGAGATCAAGGGAAAACCGGCGGATGCCGACCTGCGCGCCGCGCTGGTGCAACTGCTGTGCCTGAGTGGCAACTGGACGCGCGCCAACGCGCAGCTGAAATCCTGGCAGGCGCTGAAACCGATCGCCCAACCGACCACGCTGCTGCTGATGCAGTCGGTCAACGCCGAGCTGCAACGCCAGGCGGTGTTCGCCGGCACGGCCGCGCCGGCGCTGCTGCGGCAGGATCAGCCCTGGCTGAAACTGATGGTGCAGGCGCTGCATCAGGATGCGCAAGGCGCAGCCGAACAGGCCCAGGCGCTGCGTGACGAAGCGCTGGAGGCCGCCCCGGCCGGCGCCGGGCGGTTAACGCTGGCCGAAGGCGACCAAGAACGGCAGCTGAGTTTCGACTGGCTGACCGACGGTGACGGCCGCCTCGGGCCGGTGTGCGAGCTGGCGCTGAACGGCGTTTACTACTGGCTGCCGTTTGCCGACATCGCCGCGATCCAGTTCCAGGCGCCGCAGAGCGCCATCGATTTGGTGTGGAGCCATGCGCTGGTGCGCCTCACCGACGGCCGCGAACAGGTGTGCCAACTGCCCGCCCGTTATCCGCTGGCCGAAGGCAGCGACGACGCGCTGCTGCTCGGCAAACGCACCGAATGGCAACCGCTGGGCGACGGCACCCACTATGCGGGGCAGGGCCTGAAGACCTGGCTCAGCGAAAGCGACGAATTCCCGCTGCACAGCCTGCGGCAGTTGAGCTTCGACGCGAGCGCTTGAACATGAACGATAAGCGCCCACCCCACTACGACGGCGGCGATCTGCGCCGCCAGGGCTATCGCTATCGTCAGGACAGCGAGCGCCTGACGTCGCGCGACAAAATGCAGCCGGTGCTGCTCGACATGCTGACCGACGACGAACCGCAGAAAAAGCAGGAAGCACAGGTGCGCAACCTGGTGTCGCACAGCGAGCTGCGCCGCCGGGTGCTGCGCGATCTGCAGTGGCTGTTCAACTGCGTCAACAGCGAGTCCAATCTGGATCTGGGCGACTTTCCGCAGGTGCGGCGCTCCACCCTGAATTACGGCATCGCCTCGCTGGCGGGCAAGCGCATGTCGGATATCGAATGGCTCGACATTCAGCGCGCGCTGACCGAGTCCATTCTCCATTTCGAACCGCGCATTTTGCCCGAGGGGCTGCAGGTGCGCTGCATCTCGGACACCGGCTCGCTGGAGCTGCACAACGTGCTGTCGATCGAAATCAAGGGCCGCCTGTGGTGCGTGCCCTATCCGCTGGAGTTTCTGTTCCGTACCGACGTGGATCTGGAAAACGGCCACTTCGATCTGAAAGACATAGGGTAAGGCGATGGACAGTAAACTTTTAGACTATTACAACCGCGAGCTGGCCTATCTGCGTGAGATGGGCGCCGAGTTCGCCGAACAGTACCCGAAGGTCGCGGGCCGTCTCGGCATGCGCGGCATCGACGTGGCGGATCCCTATATCGAGCGCCTGATGGAGGGCTTCGCCTTCCTCACCTCGCGCGTGCAGCTGAAAATGGACGCCGAGTTCCCGCGCTTTTCTCAGCGCTTGCTGGAGATCATCTACCCCAATTACCTGTCGCCGACGCCGTCGATGGCGATCGCCGAGCTGCAGCCGGACAGCAGCAAAGGCGACATCAGCAACGGCTTCGTGGTGCCGCGCGGCACCATGATGGATAGCCAGACGCTGAAGAAAAGCGGCATCACCTGCAGCTATACCACCGCCCATGACGTCACGCTGCAGCCGGTGCGCATCGCCGGCGTCGAGCTGGGCGGCATTCCGGCCGATATCCCGCTGGCCTCGCTGGGGCTGCAGCACAGCGGCTGCGTCAGCGCGCTGCGCATTCGTCTCGAGTGCTACGAAAGCGTGACGCTCAACAACCTGCAGCTGGACCAGCTGATGTTTTACCTGGCCGGGCCGGACATGCAGGCGCAGCAGCTGCTGGAACTGCTGATGCAGCACAGCGTCGGGCTTGTCTGTCAAACGGTGGAGGCGCAGCCACAGCGGCGCACGCTGGCGCTGGACGGGTTGCGGCAGGAGGGCTTCGCCGCCGAACAGGCGCTGCTGCCCAACGACCTGCGCAACTTCGAAGGCTACCGGCTGCTGCAGGAATATTTCGCCTTCCCGGCGCGCTTCCAGTTCTTCAGCGTCAACGGCCTGCGTCCGCTGCTGCAGAGCGTGCGCGAAGGGAAAAAGGCGCTGCGCCAGTTCGAAATCGTGGTGCTGCTGGATCGGCACGACGCCGCGCTGGAACGGGTGGTCGATGCCGCCCATTTGGCCCTGCACTGCACGCCGGTGATCAACCTGTTTCCGAAGGTCGCCGAACGCATCGCGATCAACGAAAAAAACCACGAATACCATCTGGTGGTCGACAATATCCGGCCGTTGGATTACGAAGTGTTCTCAGTGCAGCGGCTCGGCGGCAGCGCCAGCGAAAAACGCTACGAGCAAGAGTTTCGGCCGTTTTACAGCACCCTGAGCGCGGACGACGGCAACTATGGCGCCTACTTCTCGCTGCGGCGCGAACAGCGCACGCTGTCGGAGCACGCCCGCCGCTACGGCACCCGCACCGGCTATGCCGGTTCGGAAGTGTTCGTGTCGCTGGTGGACGAGCGGCAATCGCCGTGGCACAGCGATCTGAAATACCTCACCGCCGACGTGCTGTGCACCAGCCGCGACCTGCCGTTGATGCTGCTGCAACAGGATCAGGGCAACTTCGTGATGCCCGACTCGATCCCGATCAAGCAGGTCTCGCTGCGCAAAGGCCCCACTCCGCCGCGCCCGGTGCTGGCCGAAGGCATGATCACCTGGCGGCTGATCAGCCAGCTGCAGCTGAACTACCTCAGCATGATGGACGGCGATCCGGAACAGGGCGCCGCCAGCCTGCGCCAGCTGATGGGGCTGTACGGCAACCTGAGCGAACCGGCGATCGCCAAACAGATCCAGGGCGTGCGCCACTGCAACCTGCGGCCGGTCTATCGGCGAGTGCCGGAGCCGGGCCCCATCGTGTTCGCACGCGGCATCGCCATCGATCTGACGGTCGATGAGCAGGCGTTCTCCGGCAACAGCCCTTACCTGCTCGGCAGCGTGCTGGAGCGCCTGTTCTCGCGCCTGGTGGCGATGAACACCTTCACCGAGATGACGCTCTCCAGCCAGCAGCGCGGCGAAATCGCCCACTGGCAGGCGCGCATGGGCAAAAGGACGCTGATATGAGCGCGGAGATGATTGCCACCGAACTGGCGCCGCCGCAGATCAACGCGCTGTATCGCCTGCCGGACGACTTCTGGCCGCGGCTGCGCAGCGCGCCTTACAAGCACGATCTGTTTCAGCTGCTGCGCCGTATCGACGCCCAGGGCGGCCAACCCTACCTGCTGGGGCGCGCGCCGCTGCCGCGTCACGAGATGCTGCGCCTGGGCCAGGAGCCGTCGCTGTCGTTCGCGCCCTCCACGCTGGCGCAGGTGGCGCCGCGCGCCAACAGCCCGCTGCACGACGTCTCGATCTTCAGCTTCGGCCTGTTCGGCCCCAACGGGCCGCTGCCGCTGCACCTGACCGAATACGTGCGCGAACGGGTGTACCACCATCAGGACACCACCCTGCTGGCGTTCACCAATCTGTTCCATCACCGGCTGACGCTGCTGTTTTACCGCGCCTGGGCCGACGCGCAGCCGACGGTGTCGCTGGATCGCCCGGACAACCGGCGCTTCGACGAATACCTGTCGAGTCTGATCGGCATCGGCCAGCCGGCGCAGCAGGAACGCGACAGCATCAACGCCCACGCCAAACATTTTATGGCCGGTCATCTGATTCGCCACAGCCGCGATCCGGAAGGCCTGAGCAAGATTTTGCAGCAGTATTTCAAGGTGCCGGTGCGCATCGTCGAAAACGTACCGCACTGGCTGCGGGTGGAACCGCGCGAGCAGGCGCGGCTCAAGGCCGGGCGCGGTGCGCCGCGGCTCGGCGAGTCGGCCTTTCTCGGCATCGCGGTGCGCGATATTCAGCACAAATTCCGCATCGAGCTGGGGCCGATGCCGCAGCGGGACTATGACCGCTTCCTGCCCGGCGCCGACCTGTGCCGGCAGCTGCGCGACTGGGTGCGCCAATACCTGGGCATCGAGTTCGTCTGGGAAGTGCGCCTGATCCTGGCGAAGGAACAGGCGCACGGCCTCCAGCTCGGCGGCGCGCAACGATTGGGCCTGAGCAGCTGGCTGGCCGACGATCGGCGGCAACGCGATCTCGACGATCTGATCTTCAGCCCTGAACCGCTGGAAAATCCGTTCTGACCCTATTTCGGCCGGCGCCCTGCGGCGCCAGGCCACTCTGAGACCTGAGGAAAACCATGTCTGAAATCAGCCGCTCGGTATTATTTGGCAAACTGGATAGCCTGTTATTCACCTCTCTGGAAAGTGCGACGGCGTTTTGCAAGCTGCGCGGTAACCCCTACGTCGAACTGGCGCACTGGCTGCATCAGCTGATGCAATCGCCGGACGGCGATCTGCAGCAGATCGTCCGCCACTTCGCGCTGGACGAGGCGCAGCTGGCGCGCGACATCGTCGAGGCGCTCGATCGCCTGCCGCGCGGCGCCAGCGCCATCTCCGATCTGTCCGAGCACATCGACAGCGCGGTAGAACGCGCCTGGGTCTATGGCTCATTGAAATTCGGCGCAGCACGCATTCGCGGCGGCCACCTGCTGCTCGGCATCCTGAAAACCTACAGCCTGCGCCATCTGCTGAAGGCCATTTCCCCGCAGTTCGAGCGCATCAACGCCGATCTGTTGATGGAGCAGTTCGCCGCCATCACCGCTCACTCGGCGGAAAACGCCCAGGATGCGCCGGCGGAAAGCAGCGCCGAGAACGTATCCGGCGCGCCGCGCAGCGGTGAAAGCGTGCTGGCGCAGTATGCTCAGGACCTGACCGCCAAAGCGCGCAACGGCGAGATCGATCCGGTGGCCGGCCGCGACGAAGAGATCCGGCAAATCATCGATATCCTGATGCGCCGCCGCCAGAACAACCCGCTGCTGACCGGCGAGGCCGGTGTCGGGAAAACCGCGGTGGTGGAGGGCCTGGCGCTGCGCATCGTGGCCGGCGACGTGCCGCCGCAGCTGCGCGACGTGAAGCTGTGCCTGCTGGACATCGGCATGCTGCAGGCCGGCGCCGGCGTCAAAGGCGAGTTTGAAAAACGGCTGCAGGCGGTGATCGACGAAGTGCAGTCCAGCCCGACGCCGATCATCCTGTTTATCGACGAAATTCACACCCTGATCGGCGCCGGCGGCGCCCAGGGCACCGGCGACGCCGCCAACCTGCTGAAACCGGCGCTGGCGCGCGGCCAGCTGCGCACCCTCGGCGCCACCACCTGGTCGGAATACAAGAAATACATCGAGAAGGATCCGGCGCTCACCCGCCGTTTCCAAGTGGTGCAGGTACACGAGCCGAGCGAAGACAAGGCGCTGCTGATGCTGCGCAGCACCGTCAGCCCGCTGGAGCAACACCACCGCGTGCTGCTGCTGGATGAAGCAGTAGACGCCGCGGTGCGGCTGTCGCATCGCTATATTCCGGCCCGCCAGCTGCCGGACAAGGCGGTGGCGCTGCTGGATACCGCCTGCGCGCGCGTGGCGGTCAGCCAACACGCCGAGCCTGCCCAGGTCGAAGACTGCCGCCACCGCATCGATGCGCTGCAGATAGAGTTGGATATTGCCCGCCGCGAGGCCAAGGTGGGCATCGGCGATCCCCTGCGCCCGCAGGAGATTGAAGCCCAGTTGACCGCGCTGCGCCAAGAGTTGGAACAGTTGACCGACCGCTGGCAGCAGGAGCTGGCGCTGATCCAAGAGATCATCACACTGCGCGCCCAGCTGCACCGGCAGGAAGAAAAGTCTATTGAAGAAGAGACGCAGGCGCGCCCTGACGCCGACGCGCTGCGCGCCCAGCTGGGCGAACTGCAGCAGCAGCTGAGCGCGCTGCAGGGCGAGGCGCCGCTGATCTTCGCCGCCGTCGACGCCAACATCGTGGCGGCGGTAGTGGCCGACTGGACCGGCATCCCGCTGGGCCGCATGGTGAAAAACGAAATTGAGGCAGTGTTGCAACTCTCCGACACCCTGAACCAACGCGTGATCGGCCAACGCCATGCGCTGGATCTGATCGCCCGCCGGGTGCGCACTTCGCGGGCGCGGCTGGACGATCCCAACAAGCCGGTCGGGGTGTTCCTGCTGGCCGGGCCGTCCGGCGTCGGCAAGACCGAAACCGCGCTGGCGCTGGCGGAAACCCTGTACGGCGGCGAGCAGAACGTCATCACCATCAACATGAGCGAATTCCAGGAGTCGCACACCGTTTCGACGCTGAAAGGCGCGCCCCCCGGCTATGTCGGCTACGGCGAAGGCGGCGTGCTGACCGAGGCGGTGCGCCGCCGCCCATACAGCGTGGTGCTGCTGGACGAAATCGAGAAGGCGCACCCGGACGTGCATGAAATCTTCTTCCAGGTGTTCGACAAGGGCTGGATGGAGGACGGCGAAGGCCGCCATATCGATTTCCGCAACACCATCATCATCCTGACCTCCAACGTCGGCACCGAGCTGATCGCCGGGCTGTGCAGCGATCCGGAGCTGCTGCCGGAGCCGGAAGCGCTGAGCGGCGCGCTGCGCCAGCCGCTGCTGTCGGTGTTCCCGGCCGCCTTGCTCGGCCGCCTGCTGGTGGTGCCGTATTACCCGCTGACCGACGCCACGCTGGGCAACATCGTGCGCCTGCAGCTGGGGCGCATCCAGCGTCGCCTGGCGGAGAATCACGACATCGTCTGCACCTTCGACGACGCGGTCATCGAGCAGATCGTCAGCCGCTGCACCGAGGTGGAGTCCGGCGGCCGCATGGTCGACGCCATCCTGACCAACACCCTGCTGCCGCAGATCAGCCACACCCTGCTGACCGGCAGCGCCAACGACCAGCGCTATCGCCAGCTGCATATCGCGCTGCAGAACCACGAATTCATTTGTCAATTTCAGGCATAACGCCGCGGCCGCCGAGACGGCGGCCCTTTGAACACAGAGAGTCATCACTATGTCGGGAACCGGGATAACCAAACCGAATTCGAACAGCCTGCCGAGCGGCTATCGATTCAACGAATTCGAGATCCAGGAAGCGATCGGCGAAGGCGGCTTCGGCATCGTCTACCGCGCCTACGATCACCAACTGGAACGCACCATCGCCATCAAAGAGTACATGCCGACCTCGCTGGCGAAACGCAACGACGATCTCAGCATCGGGCTGCGCGGCGAGCGCTTCGGCAAAACCTTCCAGGCCGGGTTAAACAGCTTTATTCAGGAGGCGCGCCTGCTGGCCCGCTTCTCGCACCCCGGCCTGCTGCACGTGCTGCGCTTCTGGGAAGAGAACGGCACCGCCTACATGGGCACCCAGTTCTACAGCGGCACCACGCTGAAGAACCTGCAGGCGCAGCAGCCGGAGAAAATCGACGAGGCGTGGATCCGTCGGCTGCTGCCGCCGCTGTTCAGCGCCATCAACACCATCCATCAGGAAGGTTACCTGCACCGCGACATCTCGCTGGATAACATCCAAATTCAGGAGAGCCAGCTGCCGGTGCTGCTGGACTTCGGGTCGGCGCGCAAAGAGATCGGCAACCTGTCGGACGAAACGGAGATCATGCTGAAGCCGGGCTTCGCACCGATCGAGCAGTACACCGAGAACAGCGACGGCGAACAGGGACCCTGGACCGATATCTACGCGCTGGGCGCCGTGCTGCACACGCTGATCGTCGGTTCGCCGCCGCCGGTCAGCGTGGTGCGCAGCATCGAAGACAGCTATCAGCCGCTGGCCGAGCGTCGCCCCGCCGGTTACTCGCCGGAGCTGTTGCGCACCGTCGACCGCGCGCTGGCGCTGAAGCCGGAAGACCGCCCGCAGACCATCGATGAAATGGCCGAGCTGTTGCATCTGCCGATCGCCGATGAAAACGAAATCATCAGCACGCCGGCCGCCGCGCCGGAGAACCTGCTGGTCGCCGCCAACCCGGCCGCTGCAGCCGCAGCCGCCGGCGCCGTTACCGCGCGCAGCACCCGATTCTCGCGGCCGATGATGGCCGGCGCCGGCGTCGCGGCACTGCTGGTGATCGGCACCGTCGCCTGGCTGAGCGGCGGCAAGGACGATACCCAGGCCGTAGCGCAAAATACCGAGGCGTCACCGGCGCAGAAAACCCTGACGGAGCAGCCGAGCGCGCCGCAAACCGCGCCATCTGCGCCGGTGGAACCTGAAAAGGCGGCGCCGCCACCGCAGCCGGTGGCGCTGGTGTATTTCAAACTGCAGCCGGGCGAACAGGTCAGCCTCGACGGCAAGCCGCAGCAGGTAACGCCGGGTGACAACGGCTTCGCCAGCCTGAATCTGGCGCCGGGCCGTTATCAGCTGGAGATCCGCCACAACGATCGGCTCCGCCGGCAGCAACTCAGTATCGACACCGCCGGCACCTGGCTGGTCAATCCGGCCACCGCCGGTTAATTCCGTTCTGAAGCCCCGCCGCGGCGGGGTTTCACCTATTTCATGAGACTGACGCACCGCTGCCCACCCTCATTGGCCGCGCGGCAAGGCCGCTGCAACGCTGGGGTAAGCAGAACACGACGTCAATCACAGAGGACGTTCTCATGTTGGATCGCATTATTGCGCACACGCCGCTGGGCCAGGAGCAGCTGCTGTTCCGCTCACTGGACGGCATCGAAGCGCTTTCCACCCCTTTCGACTTCTCTATTGAATTGCTGAGTACCGACGCGCGGCTCGATCGCAAAGCGCTGCTCGGCCAACCGCTGACGCTGGAGATCCCGACTCAGGGCTTTCTCAGCGCCCCGCGCTACCTGAACGGCAAGATCACCGCCATCGCCGTCAGCAGCGAAGAGATCGGCGGCACCCGCTACGCGGTGTATAGCCTGCACGTGCAGCCGGATCTGTGGCCGATGACCAAAGATCGCAACTTCCGCATCTTCCAGGAACAGACGGTGCCGCAGATCGTCAAGACCCTGTTGGCGGAGCACAACATGCAGCTGGAAGATCAGCTGACCGGCGACTATCGCCTGTGGGGCTACTGCGTGCAGTACAACGAAAGCAGCTTCAACTTCATCAGCCGCCTGATGGAGCTGGAGGGCATCTATTACTATTTCAAACACGAGATGGGCAAACACACGCTGGTGCTCGGGGATGCGCCCCACCACCACCAGCCCTATCCCGGCTACGAGATGATCCCCTATCACCTGACGCCGTCCGGTGGCAGCACCAGCGAGGAAGGCATCAGCCAGTGGACGTTGTCCGATCGCGTCACGCCGGGCATCTACAGCCTGGACGACTACGATTTCCGCAAGCCGAACGCCTGGCTGTTCCAGGCGCGGCAAAACCCGGTCTCGCCGACGCCGGGGCAGATTGACGTCTACGACTGGCCGGGCCGCTACACCGAGCATCAGCAGGGGGAGTTCTACGCCCGCGTGCGCCAGGAAGCCTGGCAGGCCGAACATCAGCAGATCCGGGGCACCGCCACCGCGCTGGGCATCGCTCCCGGCAGCACCTTTACGCTGTATAACGCCCCGCACGCCGACGACAACCGCGAGTACCTGACGCTGCAGGCCAACTACCATCTGAAAGAGAACCGCTATGCCAGCGGCGACGATCAAAGCAGCGAACACCGTATCGACTTCGTCGTGCTGCCGGCGGACGTGCCCTGGCACCCGCCGCAGCAGGCCACCTGGCCGAAAACCCACGGGCCGCAGACCGCCCGGGTGGTCGGCCCGGCCGGCGAATCGATTTGGACCGACAAATACGGCCGCATCAAGGTGAAATTCCACTGGGACCGCTTCGGGCCGAAGGACGACGGCAGCTCTTGCTGGGTGCGCGTCTCCAGCGCCTGGGCCGGTCAGGGCTACGGCGGCGTGCAGATCCCGCGCGTCAACGACGAAGTGGTGGTGGACTTTATCAACGGCGATCCGGATCGGCCGATCGTTACCGGGCGCGTTTATAACGAAGCCAGCATGCCGCCGTGGGCGCTGCCGGCCGCCGCCACCCAGATGGGCTTTATGAGCCGCACCAAGGACGGCACCGCCGACAACGCCAACGCCCTGCGCTTCGAAGACAAGGCCGGCGCCGAACAGGTGTGGATCCAGGCGGAACGCAACATGGACACCCAGGTCAAAAACGATGAGAGCCACACCATCGATAACGACCACACCCACCTGGTGGGCGGCAACCAGATCAAACGGGTGGTGCTCAATCAGGCCACCGGTGTCAAAGGCGATGCCTCCGCGCTGACCGGCAAAACCCGCAGCGACGCCGTGGTTAACGCCTTTACCCTCGGCTCCGGCGAATCGCTGCGGCTGGAGTGCGGCGAAAGCGTGATCGAGCTGCTGGCGAACGGCCAAATCAACATCACCGGCACCAGCTTCAATATCACGGTGAAAGAGGACGGAGAGATCAATACCGGCGGCCAGCTGGATCTCAACCAGCCCGGCGGCGCCGCACGCACCGCCGCACCGGGCGGCGGCCATCAGGCGGCGATCCAGAACGCCGTCGATCAGCTGTTCCCTAAAGAGTAGCCAAGTGGTACGCCGGGAAAGCCGGTTAACGCAGCCTCTCGGGCGGCGGCAGCGGCGCCGGCTAAACCGGCTGCCGCTGTAACCCCTTTTGGCAACGAGGTGAATGAGCTGGCGGCAAAGTCACCGACGTTGAGTCAAAACAACGGGCTGAATCTGTACCGTTCATCGATTCAGCCTTCCTTCGCATTAACCCACCCTCACCACTTCTTCACCGTCTGGTAAATATCGAGGTCGAAATAGCCGTCGGCTTCGCAGTCGTTGAGATAGTGTTCGTAGCTCACCCCCTCAACCGGCTGGTAGCCGCTGGCCGGCAGCAGCTTCTGATAGAACTCGCCCCACACCCGCTCGAAGTCGCCATCGCTGATGCGCACGTGGTAAACCGCATACTGCCCGGCGGGCAGCGTCTGCACGGTAACGCCCTCGCTGCCCGCCGGCAGCGCAAAATCGTCCGCGACGCTCATCACCACGTCGGCGCGCAGCTTTTCCGGCGCCACTTCCGCCGGATCGTCCCAATACAGCACCAGCCATTTGCCGAACGGCACGCCGTGGCGCTGCCGCCATGCCAGCAGTTGCTGCGAGCCCTGCGGGATCGTCTGTGGATACGGCCCCACGACTCTGACCCCCACCACCTTCTCCGCCGCCTTATCGATAATCCTCACGCTCATCGCCCTTATCCTCCCACGTTATTTCAGGCGCCAATTTCGGTGCGCACGTCCAGCAACTCGGGGAAAAAGGTCAGGTCCAACGCCTTTTTCAGGAAGCTGACGCCGCTGGAACCGCCGGTGCCCGACTTAAAGCCGATGATCCGCTCCACCGTTTTCATATGGCGGAAGCGCCACAGGTGGAAACTCTCTTCGATATCCACCAGCTTCTCCGCCATTTCATAGGCTTCCCAGTAGGTTTGCGGATTGTCGTAGATCACTTTGAACGCCGGCAGCAGATCCGGGTTGCGCTGGTAGGGCTGCGTCCAGTCGCGCTCGAGGCACTCCTGCGGGATCGGCAGGCCGTGGCGCGCCAGGTACAGCAAGTATTCGTCGTACAGGCTCGGCGCTTCGAGGATCGCCTTCAGCGCAGCGTGCTTTTCCGCATCGCTGCTAAACACCGCCAGCATCGCCGCATTCTTGTTGCCGAGCAGGAACTCGATCGACCGGTATTGGTGCGACTGGAAGCCCGACGAGCTGCCCAGTACGTCGCGAAACTCGACGTATTCCGACGGCGTCAGCGTTTCCAGCACCGCCCACTGTTCGAACAGCAGCCGTTGGATCTGTTTGACGCGCGCAAGGATTTTGAAGCAGTGGCTGAGTTTGTCCTGCTGCACCAGCCGCACCGCCGCTTGCAGCTCGTGCAGCATCAGCTTCATCCACAGTTCGGAGGTTTGGTGCTGTATCACGAACAGCATTTCGTCATGATGCGGCGGGTTGGAGAGCGGGTGCTGGCAGTCCAGCAGCGAGTCCAGGCACAGGTAGTCGCCGTAGCTCATGCGTTTGGAAAAATCGGTGACAATCGCGCTTTCTAATTCCCGTTTGTTCATCTGTGATCTCCGTTGCGCCCAGCGCCCCATCGGCCTGGAACGTGCCGCAAAGAGAAAACAATAGTACAGAACCCGCCGCCCCGAAGGGCGATAAACGAGAGGTGCTTCGCAGATCTCACTCATCTGCGCCGCCCCTCTCGCCCCGCTTTACCCTATCAACCCAAACAGATCGTTGAGCGACTCGCTCATGGTCGGATGGGTAAACAGCTGATCGCGCAGCCGGGTATAGGGCAGCCCGGCGTCCATCGCCGTTTTGACGATGTTGATCATCTCGTGGGCATCGCGGCACAGCAGCGCCACGCCGAGGATCTGGCCGGTCTGCGCATCGACCACCGCCTTCAGCAGGCCGCGCGTGTCGCCCAACACGCGGGCGCGCGGGATCGCCGCCGCCGGCAGCGTGGCGACCTTAATGTCGCGCCCCTGCTGCCGGGCCTGATCTTCGCTGAGGCCGATGCGCGAGAAGCTGGGTGTGATGAACACCGAGTAAGGCACTGCGCCGCGATCGGCCGTGCTGCGTTTACCCGCGCCGAACAGGCTGTCGCGTACAATGCGGAAATCGTCCAGCGAGATATAGGTAAACTGCGGCCCGCCGTTGACGTCCCCCAGCGCCCAGATATGCGGCACGCTGCTGCGCAGCTGCGCATCCACCCGCACGGCCCCACGCTCATCCGTCTCAACTCCGGCGCGCGCCAGCTGCAAACCGGCGGTGTTCGGCACGCGCCCGGCCGCCACCAACAGCGCATTGAACGACTGCACGCCGCCCTGATGCACCACCTCAACGCCCCCTTCCACATCGCGCACCTGCTTCACGCCGGCGTTAAACGTGAAGCTCACCCCGGCGTCGCTCAGGATTTGCTGTATCGCCTGCGCCATATCGCGGTCTTCCCGGCCGAGCAACGCGCCCGCCTCTTCGAATACCGTTACGGCGCTGCCGAACTGCGCGAACATCGAAGCGAACTCCAGCCCGATATAACCGCCGCCGATAATGCCCAACCGCGCGGGCCGCTGCGTCAACTGCAGCAGGCCGGTGCTGTCGTAACTCCGCTGCGAACGATCCAACCCGTCGATCGCCGGCCAGCGGCTGACGGCCCCGGTGTTGATGAAGATGCGCTCGCCGCTCAGCACCTGCGTTCCCGCCGCACCCTGCACGCTGATGCGGTGCGGATCGATAAACTCCGCCCGTCCGTCGATCACCGTGACCGGTTCAAACCCCGCCAGGTTTTGGTAGTTTTTCTCCCGCAGCAGACCGGTCACCTGCCGCTTACGCGCCATCGCCTGGCTGAACGCCTGTTCGCCCGGCCCGTGAAGCTCGGCATCGTGCACCAGCGTTTTGGTCGGGATGCAGCCGATGTTGATGCAGGTGCCGCCATACATCTGCGCCGACGCCTCCACCATCGCCACGCGCCATCCCTGCCCGGCCAGAAAGGCCGCCAGCGTTTTGCCGGCCTTGCCAAAACCGATGATAATCGCCTGATAATCGTACATTGTGTCGCCTCGTCTCGTGATGTTTATCGCCGTTCTATCAGCGTATTGCGGCCTCAACTAACCGCTCCAGCGGCCTCAGCGCCGCGATCTGTCGTTCGTCGGCCCCGGCGCTCCGTTTCAGACTTTCCGCCGGGTGGTAGCTGACCTGCGTTTTGCCCCGCTCGTCTTGCGCAATCAGCACCCTGAACGGCAGATCCAGCGCCAACGCCGGCCGCGCCAGCATCAGCGGCGTGCCCGCCAGCGGGTTGCCCAGCACCAGCACCGCGGTGGGTGGCATCGTCAGATGATGCTCACGCGCCGCTCTCGCGTGATCGAACTCGGCAAACAGCGTCACGCCCTTCTGCTCGGCCGTGCTGATAATGCGCTGACGCGTTTCCTGATAAGCGTAGGCGCTCTCTACCGTTCGGGTTTCTTGCCCCATTGTCCCCTCCGCCACTGCAGAACAGGCCAGCAGCATCAGGCTGCCGGCCACGGCCCGGTTCATGACGCTCATGCGACCTTCCCCCGCCACTGTTTCTCGAGCACACTGCGCGCCGAATCCGCCATGATCATCACCGCGCCCGCCAGCATCAGCGTGTCCTTCAGCACCAGGCGCCCGGCGCCGGAGAGATAAGGGAAGCCGTGATGCGCATCGCCCAGCGCGGGCACCCAGGCCTCCGGGGTGGTGATCAAAAAGGTCAGCGTCACCAGCGGCGTGCAAAAGGAGAGCATGCCGCCCAACAGCCCCAGCCATTTGGAGAACGGGTTGGCGAGCACCAGCAGCGCGATCGCCACCTCCACCACGCCCAGGCCGTTGGAGAAGCCATAGGTATTGTTGGCCTGCTGCCAGGCGCGGGCGGCGAGGTTCAGTTCGCCTTCGTGCGTCAGGTGCGCCTGATAGTCCTGCGGCATGTCATAGAAAAACGACATCAGCGGGCTGTTGGCGACGAACGGCGTGATGCTGTCCGCTTCGTAAGGGATGAATTTGAGCAGGCCAATCCATAAGAAGACGATGGCGATGCTGAGGCGAATCAGCGTTAATCCCAGCTTGTCGCCCTTGCTCAGAAAGAATAGTATTTTCATTACCGGCTCCATGTCATTGATAACTCATGCATCGTAGCGGCGCCCTCCGCATCGCTGCACTATCGAACCGATCTTAGTGCTTCGCATTACGCCGGCCCATTGCCGAAACAATCAGCTTCTTAGCCAGGAGTCTCAAAATGGATCCGCTCAGCCAACTGTTGATGCTTAACGACATGCGCGGTTACGTGGCGCGTGATTGCCATTTCAGCGGCGAGTGGCGCTCGCAGCATGCCGCCGGGGAGTGGAGTCAGATCCGCTGGCACATGGTGCTGGCGGGCAGCTGTCGGCTGGAGATCCCCGGCGGCCGCCCGGTACCGCTGGAGCAAGGCAGCCTGCTGTTCTTGCCGCACAACTCCGCCCATCGCCTGCTGCCGGAGGGGGCCGACAGCGCCACGCACCTGCTGTGCGGCATGCAAATCTTGCCGCACAGCGCATCGCCGCTGCTGGCGAGCCTGCCGGAATGTTTGCTGTTCAACAGCCGCCAACAGGGGCAGTTGACGCTGCTGCAGGCGACCGGCCAGCTGCTGAGCGATGAGTTCAGCCAACAGGGCCAGGGGCACAACGCCATTGTCAGCCAGACCATGGCGCTGCTGTTCGCGCTGGCGATCCGCGCCTGGCTGGCCCAGCCGAATCAGAGCGGCAATCTGGTCGCCGCGTTGCTGCATCCGCAGTTGGGCAACGTGGTTGAACAGATGCTGCGCCGCCCGCAACACCCCTGGACGCTGGTGGAACTGAGCGAACGGGCCCATATGTCGCGCGCCAACTTCGCCCGCGTCTTTCGTCAGGTCACGCAGCAAACGCCGCTGCAGGCCCTCACCGCCATCCGCATGCAGCTGGCGGCCCGGCTGCTGGCGCGCCAGGCGTTGCCGCTGAGCCGTATCGCCGAACAGGCCGGCTACTCGTCGGAGGTGGCGCTGCATAAAGCCTTCACCCGCCACTTCGGCCTGACGCCGGGAAAATTCCGCCAGCAGGCCGCCGAGACACCGCCGGACATTTGCCCCATCTCGGCATAACCTCCCGCCCCGCCTTACTGTTTAGTAAACAACGCGGCCGCCGCCTGACGATTCTCACAAATGCGCGATCCCATGCGCGCGGTGCCCCGGTTGTGGCTTGCCTGCGGCCGGCTTCCCTTATAGATTGCAGGCTAACGGCAGGCAGCAAGGTATCGGCAAATGGCAAATATTCGTGATGTCGCACGGTTGGCCGGCGTGTCCATCAGCAGCGTGTCGAACCTGCTGAATAACCGCAGCCACCAGATGAGCGCGCAGACCCGTGAGCGCATCGAACAAGCGATGGCGACCCTGGGATACCGGCCGGCCCGGGCGGCGGCGTTGCCCGCACCGCAGGCTAAGATCATCGGCCTGCTGCTGCCGTCGATCGTCAACCCGAGCTTTTCGGCGCTGGCGCATGCGATCGACGGTGCGGCGCGGGCTCACCGCTACCGCGTCTTGCTCGGCAACGCGTACCGCCAGGAACAGGAAGAGGCCGCGTTTATCGACGATATGTTCCTGCATGGCGTGCGCGGCATCATCGTGGCGGCGAGCGACATTCGCCAGACCCATTTTGTTCGGGCCGCCGAGCGGGGCATGAAGATCGTCAGCTACGACAATCCGTTTCCCGAACGGGCAGCCATCGATACCCCGCTGTTCGACAGCGTCTCGATGGACAATGTCGCCGCCGGGCGCCTGGCCGCGCAGCACCTGCTCGAACGCGGTTGCCGACACATCGTGTTCGCCACCGAAGCGACGCTCACCGTCGGGCGCAGCCACAAAATCGACGGTTTTCTGAGTGCGCTGGGGCACAGCCTGAGCGAACGCCAACGGGTGATCGAAGGCAAAGCCAACAGCGCCTACGGCGACACGGAAATGTTTGAATTGGGGCTGACGCTGGCGCCGCGCGTGCTCGCGCTGACGCCGCGCCCGGACGGTATCGTGGCGATTAACGATGCGCTAGGCATCGGGCTGATGGTGGGGGTGCGCGCCGCCGGCGTCCAGGTACCCGCAGACATCTCGGTGATCGGCATCGATAATATCGCGCTGGCCGGCCTGGCCGAACCGGGGCTGACGTCCGTCAGGCCGCCGCTGGCGGAGATGGCGCAGCTGATGGTCGAGCGCCTGATCGGCCGCATCAACAATGATGCGCAACCGCCCGGCGAGTTTCTCTTCCCGCCGACGGTCATCAGCCGGCGCTCGGTCAAAGCCGCCGGCTAACTGAAATAACAGCGTCTTCCCAGGCGATGCGCAGCGGCATCGTCCGGATCGGTGTCAGCCAAAAACAAAGGAAAAGGCCGTCGCGCTTAAGGGATGCCCGCGCCTCAATGAATCAGCGTCGTGCCGTTATTTAACGTTCAGCTCAGGGTTATGGGCCGGGCCTCTATTATTCCGATTAACCACATTGGAAATATCAAAATGAAAATAAGCAAGCCGCAGGATATTGAACGCAGCGCTATCAAGAAATTGACGCTGCATATTGTCCCCCTCATGATTTTATTGTATTTCCTGGCCTTTCTCGATCGCAATAACATGGCCTACGCCGCCAAAGCGCTGGAAGATAACCTGGGCCTGACCGCCTCGGCCTTCGGCTTCGCCTCCGGGATTTTCTTTATCGGGTATTTTCTGTTTGAAATACCCAGCAACGCCGGCACCATTAAATTCGGCCCGCGCATCTGGTTCGCCAGAATATTAATTTCCTGGGGCATCTTCGCGACCCTGCTCGGCTTTGTACGCACGCCGCTGGAGCTGTATATCTGCCGTTTTATGCTGGGCGTGTGCGAAGCCGGATTCTTTCCCTCGGTGGTGTATTACTTCACGGTGTTCTTCCCGGAAAAATACCGCACCAAAATTCTCGGCATGTTCATCATCGTCCAGCCGCTGTCCAACGCCGTCGGCTCGCCGATTTCCGGCTTTATTCTCAATATTCAGCATGATTGGTTCGGGTTCGCTCCCTGGCAGCTGCTGTTTATCCTCGAAGGGCTGCCGCCGATCGTCATCGGCCTGCTGATCCCGTTCCTGATCAAGAACTCGCCCAAGGACGTCGGCTATCTGAACGTGGAGGAAAAGGCCTGGCTGATGAGCAACGCCGGCCGCTCCAAATCCGGCTCTAAAATCACGCTGGGCGACTTCCTGAAAGGGATTAAAAACAAGAAATACCTGCTCTACGCACTGCTCAACTTCGGCATGGTGTGCGGCATTTATGGCTTCGGCACCTGGCTGCCGTCGATCATTACCGCCCTTTCCGGCAGCGATATCTTCCGCGTTAGCCTGCTGGCGCTCATTCCCTACGGACTGGCCGCGCTGCTGGTGTACCCGTGGAGCCTGTGGGCCAGCAAAACCAAAAAGCTTGGCGTGTTCGCCGGCCTCAGCATGGTGGTCGCCGCTATCGGCCTGATGGGGGCGGTGACATTTTTTAAATACGATCCGCTCGTCGCGCTGTCGTTCCTGTGCATCGCCGCCATCGGCATCTACACCGCCGTACCGCCGTTTTTATCCATGCCCGCCAACATTTCCACCGGCGCGGCCGCGGCCGCCGGGCTGGCGGTGGTCAGCTGCATCGGCAATATCGGCGGCTTCGTCGCGCCTTATGCGGTGGGCGTATTGAACGATCTGACCGGCAGCAGCGCGCCGGGGCTGTTTTTCCTGGCCTCGTGCCTGCTGGCCACCGGGTTGATCTGCATTTTCTACTGCGCGAAACAGCGTGAAGGCGTCATCAATGCTTAACGAACAATAAGGAGTCAATCATGGGCGATCTTGCAGGCAAAAAGGTCTTTATCACCGGGGCGGAACAGGGCATCGGCCGCGCCACCGCAGAGCGGCTGATCAAGGCCGGTTGCGACATCTATTTTCACTATCACAGCGACGAAAGCGGCCCCAAAGCGCTGGTGGCGCTGGCCCATTCATTGGGGCAAAAGGCCGCTTACGGCTACGCCGATCTCATCGATACCGACGAAACGCTGCGCTGCGTCTCGGCCGGCGCCGAGTTTCTCGGCGGCATCGACATTCTGGTCAATAACGTCGGCGGCATCGTCGGGCGCAAATGGTTGGGCGAGATCGAGCGCGCCTTTTGGCAAACCGTAATCGACGTGAACATGACCACCATGCTGAACGTGACCCAGAGCGCGCTGCCGTTCCTGAAGGCGGCAAACGGCGCCAGTATCGTCAACCTGGCCTCGCAGGCCGGCCGCGCCGGCGGGCACTCCGGCTCGCTGGTCTATTCCGCCACCAAGGGTGCGGTGCTCACCTGGACGCGCTCGTTGGCAGCGGAGCTGGGTGAATACGGCATCCGGGTGAACGCGGTGGCGCCCGGCCTGATCCTCGGCACCCGTTTCCATAATCGCCACACCACCCAAGCATCGGCGGAGGAAACCGTTCGCGCCATTCCGCTGGGCCGCGCAGGCACGCCGGACGACGTGGCGCGTGCCATCGCCTTCCTGGCGGCGGAATACGACGGCTTCATCTCCGGCGCTACCCTCGACATCAACGGCGGCATCTACCGCATGTAGTTCAACCGCGGGCGGCACGGCTGCCGCCCTTTCATTCAGGAATCGCTTTATGATCAAATCCGCCATCACCCACCCGCCGCTGCTCGCCGCGCTGGCGCAATGCGGGCATAAGACCCAGGTGCTGATCGCCGACGGCAACTACGCCTGCGTGACCCACGCGCCGAAAGACGCCACCGTGGTCTATCTGAACCTGGCGCCCGGCACACTCGCCGCCCCGCCAATCCTGGAAAAACTGCTGGCCTGCATCAACGTGGAAAGCGCGGCGCTGATGGCCTGCCCGCCGGACTTCACCAACACCATCGAAGCCGAATACCGACAGCTGCTGCCGGCGCATTGCCCGGTAGAACACCTGCCGCGTGAGGATTTTTATGCGGCGGTCAAATCGGATCGGACGCTGCTGGTGATCGCCTCCGGCGAACAGCGCCGCTTCGCCAACCTGCTGCTGACGGTGGCGCCGGTGGTGTGACACGCGAATTATTTTTCGTCTGAAAACGTCCCCAACCGCACCACCGGAATGTCCGCCAAGCGAGTGGTGTAGGCCGGCGACAGCATGTCGCGCTTCATTTGCCACGGCTTGACGATCCCCTGCCCGGCGAACCACACGCGCCCGCGTCCTTCCTGATTCAGGCGATCGAGGGTCGCCATCAGCCGCTCGCTGTTGCGGCGCGGCGGGCAGTCGTCGAACAGATCGATCTGCGCCATGGCGGCGGCGCTGAAATCCCCCAGCACCACGCCGCCCTTCAGGTAACGCCGCCCTTCCTGCCAGATGCTCTCCAGCGCACGCACCGCCATGGCGATGATGTCGCGGCTGTCGTTGCTCGGCGTTTGCAGCCGGGCGGTGCCCATATTGCTGTAATACCCCTCGCCCGCCGAATGCGGGCTGGTTTTGATAAACACCGACACGTTGCGGCAGTAGCGCTTTTCCTGCCGCAGCTTTTCGGCGGCGCGTTCGGCATAGCTGCAGATTGCCTCACGCATATGCGGGTAGTGCGTCAGCCGCTGGCCGAACGAGCGGGAGCAGATGATCTGCTCTTTGGCGGCCGCCTCATCTTCCCACCGCAGGCACGATTCGCCGCGCAGCTCGCGTATCGTGCGCTCCAGCACCACGCTGAAGGTTTTACGCGCCAGCCGGGTATCGCAGTCCGCCAGCTGCAGCGCGGTGTGAATGCCCATCGCCTGCAGCTGGCGAGTCAGGCGGCGCCCCACGCCCCACACCTCTTCCACCGGGATCAACGCCAGCAGCCTGCGCTGGCGCGCCGGATCGGATAAATCTACCACGCCGCCGGTGCCGCGCCATTTCTTGGCGGCGAAGTTGGCCAGCTTGGCCAGCGTTTTGCTCGGCGCAATGCCGACCCCGACCGTCAAATGCAGCTCGCGCCGGATGCGATCGCGCACCCGCTGGCCGAACGGCTCCAGCGCTTCGCAATGCGCCACGCCGTCCAGCCGCAGAAAGGCTTCGTCCAGCGAGTAGATCTCCACCGCCGGTGCCATCTCTTCCAGCGTGTCCATCACCCGGCGGGACATGTCGGCGTACAGCGCGTAGTTGGAGGAGAACACCGCGACGTTGCGGCGGCGCATCTCCTCTTTGATTTTGAAATAAGGCGCGCCCATCGGCACGCCCAGCGCCTTCGCCTCGGCGCTGCGGGCGATCACGCAGCCGTCGTTGTTGGACAGCACGATCACCGGCCGCCCGCGCAGATCGGGCCGAAAGATGGTCTCGCAGGAGGCATAGAAGCTGTTGACGTCTACCAGGGCGAACATGGTTGCCGACCTTTCATAGTCAGTGGGTTGTTATTCATAACGGCACCAGATTACTGTTCATGCATACAGTATTTGTATTTTTCTGGCGACGATCAAGTAGAAACCACCCCATCGCTGCTATCCGTTTGATGCGCTTTGGCTTTTAACTCAGCCTCCGTTTACCTGGAGCCGAGTTTTTCATTAACGGCGAACTTCACGCAGATCGAAACGAATCGGAATGGTCACGCTGAATTCCGCCTGCCCCGCTGCGATCTCGTTGCCGGGTGCAGGCAGTGGAGAAGCGCGCTGCGGTAAGTGAAGCGCCTCCCGATCCAGCGAAGCAACCCCACTCGATCGCAATAGCTTCACGCCCAGCACGTTCCCCTGTCGATCCAACGTCACGGCAACCTGAACAATACCCTGGCGCTGCTGGCGTACCGCCAGAGCCGGGTAGCGTTTGAAACGGCTCAAATGCGCCAACAGCAGGCCGCTCCAGACCGAGGCATCCTGGCTCGGCTGCGACGCCACGCTGGTTTGCGGTGCGGCAACACGCTTTCCATCCAGAGACGGCGGCGCGCTGGTGCTTGATGCTATTGAGCTTGCAGACGCTATTTTTTCCTGTTCCTCCTGCCTTGGGCGCGGCGGTTCCGTTTTCGGTCTGATGGGATCGTTCCGTTGCCCTTTAGCCTTGCTCTGCCGCTCCGTCGCACGCGGCGCATGAATCAGCGGAGGCATCGCCGCCTCCGGTTCCCGATTGGCCTGCCGTTGCGCCACCGCCTGCACCTGGCGCACACCGGTCGGCATCGGCTCTGCATTGGGGGTCGATTCCGCCTGCTCGGCAACCATCATCAACACCATCGGTTGCGCCGCGGGCAGCAACGGTGGCACCAGGTGATAACCAAGGCCAAGCAACAACGCACCATGCAGACCCAACGCCAACACATTGGCGGTAGCCCAGCGCAATCGCCCGCCTGTAGGCGGTAAAGATAAATCGGCAGGTAATACGTTGTGATTCAACATGGAAAACGATACTCAGGTTAAGCGTGAAACCGACCAACGTACGCAACGGTCACGACGGTCGGGGCATGTCAGAAAAGTCGTTTAGGCACGCGGTACCGGGCAGGGAAAGATAAAAAAACAGGCCAATCAAGAAGAAAAAATACAAATAGCAGAGTAAAAAACTTTAGGATACGGTGATGAAGTATTTTGACAGCATATTTATCCTAACCGGCAGCGCACCGGGCAGAGCCGCAATGACGCGCTCGGGGTCAGCCAGCGGAAACGCGCCGGAGAGCCGCAGGCCGGCGACCTCCGGCCGGCAGCGAATAACGCCCTGACGATAACGCCCCAGCTCCATCAGGAAGTCGTCCAACCGCATGTTGTCGGCCAACAGCATGCCTTGCCGCCAACCGGGCTCTTGCGTCACGCGATACGGTTCGCCAATGCCTTGCCGGCTTAATCTGCCGCCCTGACCGGCGTTGAGCACCGCGTTCCGATGCGCCGGCGAAAGGATCGTGACTCGGCCAAGATAAACGGCGATATCACTGTAGGTTTCCCACAGGCGAACGCTGAAGCGAGCAGCCTGCGCCACGATCTCGCCCTGCGGCAGCCTCACCGTCAACGCGCCGCTTTCCGGCGGCAGATTCACCATCATTTCGCCTTCCAGCAATGCGGCCTGCTGACGGCTGACGTTGACCGCCGTTTGCGTGTTCAGCATCAACTGCGCGCCATCCGCCAACGCGACGGTTTGCTGCTCCCCCACCGCCGTGCGGTAATCCGCCAGCCAGGGGCGCCATGGCAGCGCGCCAGAACCGATGCCAACCGTCCCCACCACGCCGATGGCCGCCAGGCTTCTCAGCAACCGACGGCGCTGTGGGTTTGGCAACTGCGACAGACTACGCTGCGCCGCCGCCCCGTTAAGCAGAGAAAAACGGGATGAAAACGCGGCGATATGCCGCCAGGCGCGTTCATTTTCCGGTTTCGCCTGATACCAACGCCGCCAGTTTTCCCTATCCGCGTCGCTTGCCTCTTCCGACATCAGCTGGGTTAACCAGGCGGCGGCCTCACGCGCGCTCTGCCGATCGATATCCGATTCCATCATGGGCTCCGCACTTGCCGTTACGCCGCCAATGCAAAGAAACAGTGCAAATTGGCACGCTGCAGATATTGTTTCACCGAGCTGCTCGACACCCGCAAACGTTCAGCGATGTCGCAATAGCGCATGCCCTGCAGGTGCGCCAACAGGAAGGCCTCACGGACGTGCGCCGGCAATCCGTCCAACGCCTGATCCAACTGTTCGAGCATTTCGAGGGTTTGTTGACGGACTTCCGGCGAGGGAGCCTCGATCGCCGGCAGCTCGCTCAAGGCCTGCAGATAGCTCTCTTCGATTGTTTTACGCCGGTAATAATTCGCCACCAGCCGGCGCGCCACGGTCGCCAGGAAGGGGCGTGGTTGCCGAATGGCAAGCAACTGCGGGCTCAGTAAAATACTGATGAACGTATCCTGCGCCAGGTCTTCGGCGTGATGCGCGCACCCGACCTTCTGTCTCAGCCAATGGCATAGCCAACTGTGGTGCTCAAGGTAAAGCTGTTGAGCAAACCCGTTGGCTGCCGCGGCCTCTTTCCTTGCCATTCGGTGACACCAATTGATAATGAGATTGAAAATGATAATTATTATTATTTTAAAAATGTAACTTCTGTGTCAAGCGATTGCTGATGATTTATAAACGGCGAAAAAGTAGGGAAATACGGGAGAGAAAACGTGAAAAGGGGCCGAAATGGCCCCTGTCAGCAGGATATTCAGAAACGTTGGCTAACGCTAAACTTGATGTTACGTCCTACGCCGGACACCGATTCGCCCAGGTAAGGGTAATAATCACGGTTGAACAGGTTGTCCACCGCGACGCGAGCTTCGAAGCCCTGCAAACCGCTGGGCTGCCACGAGGCGAACAGGCCGTGCAATGCATAACCCGACGTTTTCGGCAGCGCCCAGACAACGGCCATCGGATCGCCGTCGGCCGGTGAACGATCCTGTTTACGCACAAAATCGCCGGTCCAGCCGAAGGCCATGTCCCACTGCGGCACTTTCATGCCCAGCATCGCGTGTGCCGTAACGGGTGGAATTTCGGCAATCCAGGTTTCGCTGCCCCACGGATCGCGTGGTGAAGCGTCGCGTTTGCCGCGAATCGAGGAGAACGACAGGCTGCCGAACAGGCTTTCGCTGTCATAAAACGATTCGAGCTCCACGCCCTCAATGGTATAGCCCGGCAAGTTGCGATAGTTCGACAACGGTTGCCCACATTGGCCACCGTGCCGTGCGGCGTCGCACACTACGCCGCGACGATAGAAAATCTCGTCCTTGCCACGATTGCGGAACAGCGTAGTGCGGATCTGCAGGCTGTCCCGCGCCATCAACACATCGTTGAAGTCCAGCACCGCGCCGAGGCGAACGCCCGTCATGCGCTCCACCTGCAGGCCGCGGCTGGTGCCGGGCACGCTGGAAGCGGCGTATTGCACTTCGTACTGTTCGTCGATCACCGGAGCGCGCCAGGTGCGGCTGACGTCGGCAAACAGGGACAGATTCGACGTCGCTTTCCACATCACGCCCAAATGCGGCGACCAGCCGGTATAGGTCACGCTGCTGTAATCATGGCCCACGAGCGGATCGCTGTCGTTATAGCGCGGAGCTCGGTTCGGTTGCCCGGTGTTGGTCACGTGATCGTAACGCACGCCCGGCGTCACGGTCAGGCTGCCGAAGCTGACCGCATCCTGCAGATAAACGCTGCGGGTTTCCTGTTCGCCCGCCGGCATGTAATACGGCTGGAAATAGCCGTAGTTGTAACTGGCGTTTTTCACCTGTGATGGGTAATACATCAGGGTATCCCGCTGATGTTTATGCCAACGCGCGCCGAGCAACAGCTTGTGTTCCAGCGGCCCGCTGGCGAAACGGCTTTCATTGCTGACGTCAAACTGCCGATCGGTATAGTTCACCCAGCTTTCATTGCCCAACGTACCGAGATAGCTGAACTTTGAAGCGGAATCCGGCCGCTTGTCATGCTGCTCTGTCTTCGAATAGGCGTAAGACAGCGTCAGATTCAGCAACGGCTGCGCTTCCGGCGCCAGATTCCATTTCACCGAGTAATTGGTGTCTGTCTGGTCGCGATACACCAGAATGCGGCGCCACGCTTCTTCCCGGCCATATTTATCGATATCCGCCTGGCTGGGCGCGGCGATATCGTCCCGCTTGGCGGCAAAAGGCTGCCAGCCATCGGAATCGGAGCGCATCGCCGACAGCGTCAGCGTTTGCGCCTCGCTCAGATAAATATTGGTTTTTAACAGGTAGGAAGCCTGATCGTTGGCGGAATAGGCAAAGCGCGTGCCGTCCGGCCGCTTCAGGTTGCCGCCGTCACGCTTGCTCATGTAGATCAAACCGTCGGCAAATCCTTCCGGCGTACGGCCGTACAACGCGCCGCTGTAAATGCCCTGGCGATCGTTGGTGTGGTAGCTGTACTTCAGCAAGCCGCCAAAATCTTCGCCCGGCAGCAGCATATCCCCGGCATCTTTGGTCTCCAGCGTAATGGTCCCGCCAAAGCCGCCATTGCCGTTCAACAGATTGTGCGGCCCCTTATCGACCTCAACCTTTTTCAGCAGTTCGGGTTCGATGAATACCGAACCCTGCCGATATTTCTCAAATCCCTTCGGCGCGCCGTCCAGCACCACCTTCACATCTTCCATGTCGCCCATGCCCCAGATATTCAGGCTTTGGCCGCCCGGGCGCGGCGATCCCGCCATCCCTACGCCGGGCAAGCGATCAAGCAAACTGGCGATGTTATCGGCCTGCACGCGTTCGATGTCTTCTTTATCCAGCACCGAACGGCCGGCGGCGACGCTGTCGGACAAACCGCCGACCACCGACAGTTCCGGTATCGTCAACGGCTGAACCGGTCCGGCGTCGACCAACCGATATCCCTGTGCGGTTTGCTGAGCGCGCAATCCGCTGCCCGCCAACAGCGTATTGAACGCGTCGGTGAGGCGATAATGTCCCTGCAGGCCCGCGGTGCTTTTTCCACGCGTCTGTTCGGGCGTGAAAATCACTATCACGCCGGCCTTAGCGGCCGCCGTCTGCAAGGCGGGCGCCAGGTCACCGGCGGGTATGGCGAAGGAAAGGATAGCGGGCTGTTCGACCGCTGAGGGTGGTGCCGACGCACCGGGCGCCGCCATCGCGGAGGTGAGCATGCCCGATAGTGCGCATCCTATCCCGATAGCGACGCGTTTCCCGGTCATGCGTTTGGCTGATGTGAACGTACGCCCTGCGCCGTTCTTGTTTTTTATGGCCATGAAGGATTCCCCTGAGTGTATTGAACTGGAAACTCAGTAGAGAGGTCACGCCAACGCAAAGATCGGGCAGAAAAAAATGAAAAAAAAGCCGAAGTCACCGTGCCGCGTAGACGATAAAGGTCACCACGCCGAAGATCTCCAGCTGCGCCTCGTCGTCGAACACGATCGGCGCGTAAGCGGGGTTCATCGGCAACAGCCGCACGTCGGGGTGGCGCTGCAGTTTTTTGACGGTGAATTCGCCATCCACCGCGGCGATCACGATATTGCCGTGCTCCGGCGTCAGGGCGCTGTCGACGATCAGCAGATCGCCATCCTGGATATTGCCGTCGATCATCGACTCGCCGCTGGCGCGCACGAAGTAGGTGGCGTTGGGGTGCCGCACCAGCAGCTTGCCGATATCCAGCCTGCTCTCGACATAGTCCTGCGCCGGGGAAGGAAAGCCGCAGGCCACGCGATCGGCAAACAGCGGTAACGTCAGGGGGTCACCTGGTGAAAAAGCATACAACCTTGAATTGCTCAGCATAATCATAACCAAACTGTATATTTATACAGTAAAGCATAAACAAAATGCGAACGCGTGCAACCCCCTATCCCCCTGCTGATCGCGCTTTTCCGCGTAATATAATAATTTTCTGAGTGATTTTTCCTGCAGCTTTTGGCGTTCTTCGCGTGTGTTTACACACATGATACCCACCAAAACTGTGGATAATGCAGCACTCAGACCGTTGGCGTATCGATGGGCAGGATGAGTGAGGGATTGTCATTGCGAACGGCGCCGACGGCGGGCGATACCGGTTGCCAGACGAAATCCTCTGCCTGCAGGCTGTACACGTCAGCCTGCATTTGACCAGAGGGCGGGACTAAGCGGGTGTCGAGCCAGTCGCGTGCGGCCGTCGGTCTCTGCTGCGTACAGCGCCGCAAAGGACAGCGGCAGGCCTTGCCTCAGCAAGAGCCCACGGGAGGAACGGCGGACGGCCTTACAAAATGACGCCAATAAAATTGCGACTGGCAATGGCATCAATGGGACGGCCAGAGACGAAAGTCAGTACGTTATGCCAGGAGCTTGGGATAACCCGACAAACGCTGTACCGCCACATTTCCCCTGATGGTCCACTGCGAGCTGACGGTATAAAGCGGCTCAACCGGGGATAATTTTAGCGGACGGAAAAATCTGGAGTTCCGGCGTAGAACCCCGAATAAGGAATAATCCTTAATTCATTTCAGGATTATTAATTCCATCTAAAACCTCTTGGCAATATTCTTTTTTATAGGCTTCATCATTACTTAATGACTTAACCAAAAAATCAGCATTTTTCCAACCATTATCCCAATGCGTATCGAATCCTGACTGTTCATACTTTAATGTTCTAGTTAATGAGTCTTTTATTTGTTTTTTATATTTATCAATTTTCTCATTGGTTGCCCCACAAACATCATGTGCAACACGAGCATTTGAGCCAGAAAAACCTATTGCTGAAATTGCCATCGCTTCATTTGATTTGTCGAAATCATTCGCATATGCCACAGCATTAGATAAAGCGAATATGACAAGAGCAGGTATGGTTTTTTTGTATGAAATCATCTTTCACCTCTAACTCATTGATTGTTCATGGGGTCAGTTTGGATATCGAAAATTATTGTACATTAAGGCTGCTTTTTAATCAGTCTCAACTTCTTTATAGAAGGCCTGAATGCGACAAACTTGGGAAGTACTGTAGCCTGTCGCGTCTGCTGTTTCTCGGATGCTCAGTTTCTTAATCTGTCGGTAGTGCCTGATCCATCCTGCTCGCTCCATCTCACCGCTGGCGCGCACGAAATAAGTGGCATTAGGATGGCGCACCAGCAGCTTGCCGATATCCAGCCGGCTCTCGACATAGTCCTGCGCCGGTGAAGGAAAGCCGCAGGCCACACGATCGGCAAACAGCGGTAACGTCAGGGGCTCACCTGGTGAAAAAGCATACAACCTTGAAGTGCTCAGCATATTCATAATCAAACTGTATATTTACACAGTAAAGCATAAACAAAACGCGAACGCGTGAAACCCCCTATCCCCCGTCAGAACACAGTTTGACGCGTAATATAATAATTTTCTGAGCGATTTTTTTTTACGCCTGCTAACGGTTTCACTCTGCCTTGCACACACGTTATCCACTAAAACTGTGGATAACATGCTGAGTTGCAGTGGCGTCTTCAGAACATGCGCCGTCGCCTCACCGCTCCGCCGCGGCCAGGCAAAAACGATGCACCGCTTCAACCATCTGATCGAGGCCCGGCTGCTCGAGGGGATAATGCCCGGCGTTCTCGAGCATCACGGTGGTCACCGGCACCCGCCGAATGCGCCGCAGAAACAGTTCGCTCAGGTGCAACGGCGTCCAGCGATCCTGCGCCGGCTGCGTCAGCAGGATCGGGCAAACGTCGAAATCTTCCGGCTCAATGGCAGGCGCGTACGCCGCGTACGAGGCTAAAAAGCGCATCGTCACCCAGGCCCCCGCCGACGTGTCGTCCGCCAGACATGCCTTAAGCGCCGCCTTGTCATTGACCAGCGCATGCATCTTGCTCGCCAATGCCATCGGCATCGCCATCCCGGCCAGCGGCGTAGCGGCCACCAGCCGCGCCAGGGGAATGCCCAGGCGGCTCATCATTCGATTCAACGCCGTCTCGTCGCGCACCTGTTGTTCACGCTGATCGAGAAACGTCATGCCGACAATGCCTTTCACCTGCCGGTTCAGCGCTGCCACGTGGTAGGTCTCCATCCCACCGGCGCTCAGGCCGTACAGCACAATGGGGCGCGCATCCCTCGCCCGTTCCGCGTCGATCAGATCGCTGCCAATCTGCACCCAGTCGTCGTAGCGCACGCGCCGCCGTTGCCCGCCCGTCTGCGTCATGCCATATCCCGGCATGTCTACGGCGATCGTCTCTATTCCCCGGTGCGCCAGCGGCGCCCCCAGGATGGTCGACATCTGCCGGCCGTTGGTACCGACGCCATGAAACAGGATCACCTTCACCGGCGCCTCGGGGCGACGGTAGCAATCGAGATGGATGCGATACTGCCGCCAGGGCCACCACGTCTCTGTCGGTTCTTCCCCCGGCTGCAGCCGGAAGCTTTCCGGCAGGAATCGCTGAATGTCCTGCCAGTGAGATTGATTGGCGTAATTACCCATACGAAACCTCTCGTGATACTTGGTTGCCGGGATGAAAATCCGTATAATCCAACAAATGTCGGATTAATAAAATACAACTTATGTCGGAAAAAGCGATGCCGCAAGTAAAAAAAAATGCGCGCGTGCCGGTTCAGGAACGCGCGGCGGCGCGCATGGCCAAAGTGCTGAGCGCCGCCGAACAGATGCTCGCCACCCTTGGGCCGGAAAAAACCTCCATTCCCGCCCTGGCGGAAGCGGCCGAAGTGCCGCGCGCCGCAATTTACCCGTTCTTCCCGGACAAGTACGCGCTGTTTTCGCATCTGGCTCAGACCCATATGGAGCAACTGACGCAGGCGCTGCGCGCGTCGGGGCTCGAGACCGCCGGCAGCTTGCAGGATTGGGTGGATGCCGCCGTGTTGGCCACGGCCCGCTACTACAATGCGCATCCGGCGGCGAGCGTCTTGCTGCTGCGCGGTGCGTTCGCCGAACCCGAAAACCAGGCTCACGCCGCCAAAAACCTGACGATCGGCGAGATGTTCCGGGCAAAAGTACGAGACCTGCCCGAACTCGAGACGCTGCCGTCGGAGCCCGACGTCGTTCTGATCGCCATAGAATTGGCGTTTGCCTGCATGAAATATGGTTACGCGCGGGAAGGCACCGTCTCTGCGGCCATTTGCCGCGAAGCGACGCGGGCGGTCATCGCCTATCTAGGCCAGTGGCGCACCGCGCCGTAAAGCAATGGCAGAGGTGCCCCGTTTCGCCCTGTTCAAGGGCGCCATCTATGATAAAATCCAGTATCACTCATCAGACTCTACTCTGACGCCGGCGCAGTATCCGCCGGCGCCGCGAAACCATCATGAACAAGCATTTGATTCTCGACGAACCCGGCGATGCCGATTCGGCCTGCCTGTCGCGCCACGCGGTCTGGCAGCGCAACGATCTGGCTCAGGCGCAGCAGGATTGGCTGGCGGAAGAAGTGCCGGTCGCCCTGGTGTACAACGGCATTTCCCACGTGGTGATGATGGCGACGCCGAAAGATCTGGCGGCCTTCGCCATCGGTTTTTCGCTGTCCGAAGGCATCATTGCCTCCCCCGACGATATCTACGACATCCGCCAACAGCCGGCCTGCAACGGCATTGAAGTGCATGTGGAACTCTCGAGCCGCCGCTTTATGCAGCTGAAAGAGAAGCGCCGCAGCCTGGCCGGCCGCACCGGCTGCGGCGTCTGCGGGGTAGAGCAGCTGCAGGAGGTCGCCCAGCCCATCGCGCCGCTGCCCTTCACGCAACGCTTCGATTTGGCCCTGTTCGACCGGGCGTTGGCACAGCTGCAGGAGGTGCAAACGGTGGGGAAACTGACCGGCTGCACCCACGCGGCGGCCTGGATCCAGCCGGACGGCGCACTCAGCGGCGGGTGTGAAGACGTCGGCCGCCACGTGGCGCTCGACAAACTGCTGGGCTACCGCAGCCAACAGGCGTGGCTACAGGGGGCGGCGCTGGTGTCGAGCCGCGCCAGCTATGAAATGGTGCAAAAATCCGCCATGTGCGGCGTCGAGATCCTGTTCGCCGTTTCCGCCGCCACCCGCCTGGCGGTCGAGGTGGCCGAGCGCAGCAACCTGACGCTGGTGGGCTTCAGCAAGCCGGGGCGCGCTACCGTCTATACGCATCCGCAGCGGCTCTGGCAATCGACGCCGGCGGCCTAACGCCGCCGGACAAGAATCGACTATTCTCAATAGCAGAACACCAGGAAGCCCCACGTCATGATCATTCGCCCGAACCAGAACTGGTTTATTCGCCTGTTCGCCTGGCACGGTTCCGTGCTGTCAAAGATCACCTTTCGTCTGTCGCTGAACGTACTGATGTCGATAGTGGCGGTGATCAGCTATCAATGGTACGAGCAGCTCGGCGTACATTTAACCATCGCGCCGTTCAGCCTGCTGGGTATCGCCATCGCCATTTTTCTCGGCTTTCGCAATAACGCCGGCTACAGCCGCTTTGTCGAAGCGCGCAACCTGTGGGGCTCGCTGCTGATTACCGAGCGATCCCTGCTGCGCCAGATCAAAAGCCTGCTGCCGGACGAACCGGCGGTGCATCAGAAGGTCGCCAAGCTGCTGATCGCCTTCAGCTGGAGCCTGAAGCATCAGCTGCGCGCCACCGATCCGACCGCCGATCTGTACCACAACCTCACCAGCAAAGAGCTGGCGGAAGTGATCGCCAGCCCGATGCCGACCAACCGCATCCTGCTGATGCTGGGCCAGGAGATCGGCAAGCTGCGCCGCCAGGGGCTGCTGAGCGACATCACCTTCGAGCTGCTCGACAACAAGCTGAGCGAACTGTCCCATGCCCTCGGCGGCTGCGAACGGCTCGCCAGCACGCCGGTGCCGTTCGCCTATACCCTGATCCTGCAGCGCACCGTTTACCTGTTCTGCAGCCTGTTGCCTTTTGCCCTGGTGACCGACCTGCATTACATGACACCGTTTGTTTCGGTGTTCATTTCCTATACCTTCTTATCCTGGGACTCACTGGCCGAAGAGCTGGAGGATCCTTTCGGCGTATCGGCCAACCATCTGCCGTTAAACGCCATCTGCAACACCATCGAGCGCAACCTGCTGGAAATGAACGACCAAAGCCCGCTGCCGCCGCCGATGAAACCCGACGAGCACTTTAATTTGATTTGACCTATTTCACCCGAACACACTGGAGCCGAATGCAATGAATGCAAATAACCACCCGCCGCAAGCCGTATTCACGCCGGTGACACGCCATGCCATCTTCATCGTCGCCACCCTGTCGCCCGTTCCCGCCCATCTGGCGGCGGTGCGCGCCTGGTGCGGCGACATCGCCGCCGTGGTGCGCTCGGTCGGCAAACGCGCGCCGGCGGGCAACCTCACCTGCGTCTGCGGCTTCGGCTCCGAAGCCTGGGATACGCTGTTTGGCGCGCCGCGCCCTCGCCAGCTGCATCCGTTCAGCCCGATCGGCAGCGGGGAACGCGTCGCCGTCGCCACGCCCGGCGACATCCTGCTACACATCCGCGCCGATGAAATGGATCTGTGTTTCGAACTGGCCTCGCAGCTGGTCGGCAAGCTCGGCGACGCCGTGACGGTCATTGAAGAGGTGCACGGCTTCCGTTACTTCGATCAGCGCGCCATGATCGGCTTCGTCGACGGTACGGAGAACCCGGAGGGGCACGAAGCCTTCGACTACACGGTGATCGGCGACGAAGACGCGGCGTTCAGCGGCGGCAGCTATGTGCTGGTGCAAAAATACCTGCATGATATGCAGGGCTGGAACTCGCTCAGCGTGGAAACGCAGGAGAAGATCATCGGCCGCCATAAGCAGTCCAACATCGAGCTGGATGAAGCGGTCAAACCGTCGTCATCGCACAGTTCGCTGACCACCATCACCGACGAGCAAGGCAACGAGGTGAAAATTCTGCGCGACAACATGCCGTTCGGCCGCCCCGGCCTGCGCGAATTCGGCACCTACTTTATCGGCTATGCGCGCTCCCCGCAGCCGATCGAGCAGATGCTGGAAAACATGTTTATCGGCCGCCCGGCCGGCAACTACGATCGGCTGCTCGATTTTAGCCACGCGGTGACCGGCACCCTGTTCTTCGTGCCTTCCGCTCCACTGCTGGAAGCGCTGGCCGACCGCAGCGGCGCCGAACTGCATTAAGCCCTCCTTCTGCGGCAAAGCCTCCCCCCGCGACTTATACTGAATTAACGTTGCGTATTGGGGGGAGGCGCCATGCCGCTCACATTCAAACGTTCGGAAAGGCTCTCCATCGGCACCGAAATAGAGCTGCAGCTGGTCGATGACGAGCGCTACGACCTCACCGATCGGGCCGATCGGGTGGTCAGCGCGGTCGGCGATCGCCGGCGCGTCAAACATGAGCTCACCAAATCGATGGTGGAGCTGAACAGTTCGGTGCATCGCGATCTCGATGAGCTGCACGCCGAGCTGCGCGCCCTGACGGAAACCGTCCGGCGCAGCGCACAGCGCCTGGGCTGCGACGTCTGCGGCGGCGGCCGCCATCTCAGCAACGACTGGCGCAAGCAGGTCATCAGCGACAGCGCGCGCTACAGGCAGTTGGCCAGCCGCTTTGGCTATCTCTCCAAGCTGGCCTGCGTGTTCGGCCAACACATTCACCTCGGCGTCAACGACGGGGACGAGGCAATGTACCTGTGCCATGCGCTGACGCCCTATTTTCCGCAGCTGATCGCGCTCAGCGCTTCGTCGCCGCTGTATCAGGGCGTCGACACGCACTTTGCCAGCTCCCGTTTCAGCGCCCAGAATTCCTTCCCCAACTACGGATGCCTGGAACACATCTACAGCTGGCGCGAATTCAACGCTTACTACGAACGGCTGAACGCCGCCGGCGTGATTGAAAGCGTCAAGGATATTTACTGGGATGCGCGGCCGAAACCGGAGCTGGGTACGGTGGAGATCCGCATCTGCGATACGCCGCTGCGCCTCGCGCACGCCGTGCTGCTGGTCGGTTACTGCCGTCTGCTGGCTGATTTTCTGTTGCGGCGCCGGACGCCGATCGCGCCGGAATACGATGCCTTCACCCATTACAACAAGATCAACGCCTATCGCAGCGGTTTCGCCGCCGAATACGTCGATCCCGCGACGCTACGTCGCAGCAGCCTGACCGCCCACATCCTGCACACGCTCGAAGCGCTGAGCGATTGCGCCGAACGGCAGGAGGATCGGGCCGTGCTGCAGGCGGTCGAGCGCCATGTCCGCCAGGGCATTAGCGATTCGGAGCATATCCGTCAGATGTTGCACAACGGCCTGCCGCAGGCTCAGGTGATCAAGCGCCTGTGCGACGAGCTGTTGCAGCCGGCAAGTTAAGTTTCAGCTATCGATTCCATACGCTAAAGCCACTGTTCATTATGTGCTCTTTCGCTACAATCGTGAGCACTGACATTCACCGTATCGAGGACACCATGTACAACTTCTCCCGCTATCAGGCAAAAGAACTGGCGCTGGCTTACATGAGCGGCAAAAAACACGATCTGTCGCCGCAAGAGTTTTTGCAACAGCTGAAAAGCAGCGAACGTTCGTTTGAGCACCTGCTGAAACACGGCAGCGAAATGCCGCGTGAGGTGCTGGTTAAAAGCTTCTGAACGGCCGGTCGCCGGCCACTTTCCCTCTACGCCGCCGGTGGCGAGCCTGACAGGTCCGCGCATTCCCGGCCGTTCATCCCCCACTCCCCACTCTGCCTCGTTTCGTCTTCACAGGCGAAAACCTGATAAATTCGCATCCACAGGCGAATTATTGACATATTCGCATCCAGGTGCGAATTTATAGTCATCCCTCTGCAAACAACGGAACACACCATGCCGACGCCAATCAGCGTTATCAGCGGCGATCTGGTCGATTCTCGCCGGTCAGACACCGTCAACTACCTCAATGGGCTGCATAGCCTGCTCGACCGGCTGCGGCGCGACGGGCGGCTGCATCAGGTGGAAATCTTTCGCGGCGATGCCTTCCAGGCGCAGGCCGCTCCGGAGGACGGGCTGCTGCTGGCGGTGTACATTCGCCTCGCGCTGCGGGCGATGGGTGCCGCGCACTGGGATGCGCGCATCGCCATCGGGCTGGGCAGCCAACGGCCCGACGCCGCCGGTTACGGCAGCGCCTTTATCAATTCCGGCAGCGCGCTGGACGCCATGGCAAAAAATTGCCGGCTGGCTCTGAAAACCGACAACGATCGGACAAACGCCATTGTCAGCGATCTGCTGCCGATGTTAGATCATGTGATTGGCCACCTGTCACAGGCCGAAGCGCGCATCGTTCAGGCGAGAATGTTCGCCGACAGCGGCGCCGCCGTGGCGGACCAGCTGCAGAAAGCCGCCTCCACGGTTTCCGCCGCGCTAAAACGCGCGGCCTACGAGGAAATCATGCGGTTTATTCACGCCATTAACAGGATCGTCTGACTATGGATCTGACCTATGCGCCCTTGCTGGCCTGGCTGTTGCTCGTCCACCTGCTGGCGGATTTTCCGCTGCAGCCGCTGAGTTGGGTGGAAGATAAAATCCAACATCGCGCACGTTCACGTTTTCTAGTGTTGCACGCGTTGCTGCACGGGGTGCTGGCCGCCTGGGTGGTGGCCGGTTTCGGCCTGCTGCACGGCGGGCTTTCCTCACTTCAGGTGCTGGCCAGCCTGCTGGTCATCGCCGTCAGCCACTACCTGATCGATCTGCTGAAAGTCACCGCGATGAGCCGCCTGAGCCCGGCCCGCAGTTTCCTGCTCGATCAGGGATTGCATCTGGCGGTGATCGCCTTGCTGTGGCTGGGGCTGACGCCGAATGCAGGTGAACTGCTCGCCGCGCTGGGGCGGCAACTGGGGCGTTGGCAAACCGGCCTGGTGCTGGTGGCCTACAGCCTGATTTATCTGCCGATGAGCCTGCTGATCGGGCAGCTGCTGGCGCGCTGGACGCCGCAAATGCCGCCTTCGGCCAAGGCCGACAACGACTCGCTGCTGCGCGCGGGCAAACAGATTGGCTATCTGGAGAGAACGCTGATCCTGACCTTTGTGCTGCTGGGGCAAATCCCGGCGATCGGCTTTTTGCTGGCGGCCAAATCCATCTTTCGTTTCGGCGATCTGCGCCAGAGCGACGATAAGATGCGCACCGAGTATGTGCTGCTCGGCACGCTGTTTTCCTTCACGCTGACCATCATGCTCGGCCTGCTGGTCAACAAACTGCTGTAGGGGTGCGGGGGCGAAGAATTTCGCCCCCGAAGTGAGTGCCGAGGCGGCTTAGAGCCACTCGCCGAAGCGGCGGATATAGAAACGCTTCATCAACTGCGCGACCACGCAGTAGCTGACCAGCGTAGCGGCCAACCACGGGAAGTATTCCCACGGCAAAGGCTGCAGGCCAACCAGGGCGCCGAGCGGCGAGAACGGAATGTAGATGCCGAGCGCCATCACCAACCCGGTGGTCAGCAACACCGGCAGCGCCGCGGTGCTCTGAATGAACGGGATCTTCTGGGTGCGCAGCATATGCACCACCAGCGTTTGCGACAGCAGCCCCTCAATGAACCAGCCGGACTGGAACAGCGCCTGGTGTTCCACGCTGTTGGCGGCGAACACGTACCACATCAGCGCATACGTCGTGATATCGAAGATTGACGAGGTCGGTCCAATCCACAGCATAAAGCGCCCGATGTTTTTGGAGTCCCACTTGCGCGGCTTGCGCAGGAACTCTTTATCCATCTTGTCCCACGGCAGCGACAGCTGGGAAATGTCGTACATCAGGTTTTGAATCAACAGATGGATCGCCAGCATCGGCAGGAACGGGATGAAGGCGCTGGCCACCAGCACCGAGAACACGTTGCCGAAGTTGGAGCTGGCGGTCATGTTCAGGTACTTGATGATATTGCCGAAGGTCTCGCGCCCTTTGATCACCCCCTCTTCCAGCACCATCAGGTTCTTTTCCAACAGGATGATGTCCGCCGACTCCTTGGCGATATCGGTGCCAGTGTCGACCGAAATGCCGACGTCGGCGTCGCGCAGCGCCGGCGCATCGTTGATGCCGTCGCCGAGGAAGCCGACGGTATGGCCGTTGGCCTGCAGCATTTTCAGCACCCGCGATTTTTGCAGCGGCGTCAGTTTGGTGAAGACCGTGCGCTGCTCCACTTCGCGCGCCAGTTCTTCGTCATCCATCTGTTCAATTCGCAGCCCGGAGAGCGGTTCACCCGGCTCCAGCCCAACGTCACGGCAAATCTTGCAGGTGATCACCGGGTTGTCGCCGGTCAGCACCTTCACCGTCACGCCGTTTTCCTGCAACGCGGCGATCGCCTGCTGCGCGCTCTCCTTCGGCGGATCGAGGAAGGTCAGCAGCCCTTGCACCACCATGTCGCGCTCGTCGGCCACGCTCAGCGGATCGGCCGGGCGTTGCGCATCCAGCTCGCGCGTCGCCAGCACCAGCACGCGGAAGCCGTCTTCGTTATACTCGCGGGCCAGCGCCTGCAGCGCCGCACGGCGCGCGTCGTCCAGTTCCAGCGTCTTGTCGCCTTCACGCACGTGAGTGGCGATCTCCAGCATCTCCTCTACCGCGCCCTTACAGATCAGCTGCTGCTTGCCATTTTCGTCCGCCACCACGATCGACAGACGGCGGCGCACGAAGTCGAACGGCAGCTCATCCACCTTGCTGAAACGGCCCAGGGCTTCGATCCCCGGTTTGCCGCGACCGAAACGGATCACCGCCTGGTCCATCAGGTTCTTCATGCCGCTCTGATGGAAGCTGTTCAGCCAGGCCAGGTGCAGCACCTCGTTATCCCTGGCGCCCGTGACGTCGATGTGGTGCTCGAGAATGATACGGTCCTGGGTCAGGGTGCCGGTCTTGTCGGTGCAGAGCACGTCCATGGCGCCGAAGTTCTGAATGGCGTTCAGGCGCTTCACCACCACCTTGCGGCGCGACATGGCGATCGCCCCTTTCGCCAGGTTGGAGCTGACGATCATCGGCAGCATTTCCGGCGTCAGGCCGACCGCCACCGCCAGTGCGAACAGCGCCGCCTCGCTCCAGTCGCCTTTGGTGAAGCCGTTGATCAGCAACACCACCGGCACCATCACCAGCATGAAGCGAATCAGCAACCAGCTGACGCTGTTCACCCCGCGATCGAACGCGGTTTGCGCCCGCGAACCGACGATCGACTTGGCCAGCGAGCCGAAGTAAGTGCGTCCGCCGGTCGCCACCACCACCGCCGTGGCGGTGCCGCTGGCGACGTTGGTGCCCATCAGGCAGATATTGGAAAGCTCAAGCAGCGCGTTCTCGCTGGATACCTCTCCGTCGCTCGACTTCTGCGCCACGTTGCCCATCGCATCGTATTTCTCGATCGGGATCGCTTCGCCGGTCAAAATCGCCTGGCTGATGAACAGATCGCGCGAGGCGATAAGACGCACATCGGCCGGCACCATGTCACCGGCGGAGAGCTGAATGATATCCCCCGGCACCAGTTCACGGATCGGTACTTCCAGCGTCAGCGGATGCGCGCTGTAGCTGCTGCGGCGCAGCACCGTGGCGGTGGTGCGCACCATCGACTTCAGCGCTTCCGCCGCTTTGTTGGTGCGGTATTCCTGCCAAAAACGCAGCAGCCCGCTCAACGTGACCATGGTCAGAATGATAATAACGCCGGTGAGTTCAGTTTCTTCACCGCTCTGGCGCGGCAGCCAATAATCGGTAAAGAAACTGATCGCAGCCAGCACCATCAGCACGAAGATAAACGGGTTGTTGAAAGCCTTGATCAGCTGAATCAAGGCATGCGGCGCTTTGTCGTGGGCGACCTGGTTGGCGCCGAACTGTTCCAGCCGCTCATCGGCGTCGTCCTGGGTCAAGCCGTTGCGGTTGCACTTAAGGTTCGCCAGCGTTTGGGCGATGCTGTTGGTCGCCTCTTGCGCAATGGCGTAGGTCACCGCGTCTTTATCACGGCGACGCGTTCTTTCATTAATCTGAGTCATAACGCTATTCTCTTATTTTCGTTCTGCGCACAGGGATATCCCGCCCGATAAACAGGTGACTCTGCGCAGAGTGGAATTTTTTAATTAGCGTGACTGAATAGCGTGATTACCCTGTCAGCCACGCAGAAATCATTTCCCTTCCGGGGGTCATCGTCCATAACGCCTCCTTAATGCTCCGCGTTATTCAGGCGTGCCTGAATAAACCTGAACATATAATCAAGTTAGTAAATATTTATATAATTAATCAGACCGGTAATTCAGACGCGACGCGCCAGCGAACGGCACTCACGCTTTTTTCCAGGCTGACGCGGCAGACAATACCCTCAATTTCTTTTTGCGCGGCCGGCGTAGCGGTAATTTCCGCGCACACTTCCAATTGCCCCGGGCTGGAAATATCGGCGCTGCGCAAGGACTGCAGCCGCAAGGCGACGCCGTTCAGCGCCTGCAGAATCAGGGTGCGCACCAGAATTTCATCCTGTTCGCCGCAGGTCACCTGAATGCGATAGCACAGTTCCAGATCGGTCGCCTGCTGGTGCGGCTGCAGGTTGATGCGCTGCGCGGCTTCGCGCAGCAGGATATTGGCGCACAGGATCACCAGCGTGGCGACTACCGCATCCCAATGCTGGCCCAGGCCGCACAGGACGCCGATCCCCGCCGAACACCACAGCGTGGCGGCGGTGTTGAGGCCGCGAATGTTCAGCCCTTCCCGCATGATAACGCCGGCGCCGAGGAAGCCGATACCCGAGACAATCTGCGCGGCCACGCGGCCGGCGCTGGCCGGATCGGTGGACATGGAGCTGAGAATAAAGACCGCCGCGCCGGTCGCTACCAGCGCATTGGTGCGCAGGCCGGCCATACGCTGGCGCCACTGGCGCTCGGCGCCAATCACCGCGCCCAGGCACATTGCCAGCAATAAATTTAAAACGAAAGGAGTCATAGCCATGACTGTCCCCTTAATTAACCGCAGGAGATAAAATCATGTGCTGTTTAGCACACGCAAAATCGCGCCGAAAATAAATCAGCGAATCAGCGTGCTGTGCCTGGAGGGAAAAGGCTGTGGCTGCAGAATACCATAATAACGTCCAACTCAATTCACCTGAAACCCTCAGGCATCAGGAAACGCTTTTTATTCGGGTATGCACAGCTCAGGAATAACTGGAGAGGGGTGCTGCCCGCCGATAACGGCAAGCAACAAATCAGAAGAGAATTGGTCAGCTTGCCTTATTTGTTTTATTACAACTACAACTGTCCAATTGGGTTTCTCCACCGAAATTTTGGCTGAGTATAGTGACGTCAGGTAATGAAGTAAAGGCTAATTTATTAAACGAAAAATAAACTGGAATACCGCGATCATATTTCGATGTCACAAATAGGCAGCGACAACGTTGGGCGCCAGTGCGCTTATCGGTAAACTGTCCTCCTTCATCTTTCAAGGACGCCCCCGATGAAACACCGGCTTTCCCCGCTCGCGCTCGCGCTGCTCGTCAGCTTTCCCGCCGATGCCCTGCTGCTGCAGCAAGGCGACGTGCAGTTTGAACTCGATCCCGCCACGCTGCGCGTTGCCGCCGGCGCTGTGCCGGTCAATCTGGCGCAGCCCGCGCAACAGGTGGCGGATCTCACTGCGTCGCCACAACGCGCCAGCTGGCGCTGGCCGCAGAGCGCGATCAACATTAGCGCCAGGCTGGAGGACGGCGATCTGCGCCTGAGCTTCAGCAGCGATCGGCCACAGCTTCTGAGCTGGTATCGCCTGCCGCCGCAGGCGGAAACGCTGTTGCTGCCGATCGGCGAAGGCAGCCGCATTCCGCTCGACGACGCGGTCTGGCGCCATTACCTGACGGCGGAAATGACGCCGCTGGATACCAACTGGGATCTGAAGCTGCCGCTGTGGAGCCAGCAATACCAGGGCAAGGTCTACAGCTGGCTGATGTTGACGCCGTTCAGCAACCGGGTCACCTTCGCCGCCGCGCAGGAAAAGCTGGAGATGCGCGCCGAGCATCAGTTCAACCGCTTCAATCAACAGCAGGCATTCGAGGTGCTGCTGCACGTCGGCGACACCCCGCTGTCCGGCGCCCGCCGCTACCGCGACTATTTGCAACAAAGCGGCCAGTTCAGCAGCCTGCGCGAGAAGATAAAGCAGGCGCCCGAAGGCGAAAAGCTGATCGGTGCCACCCATGTCTACCTGTGGGGCGACAAACTGCTGGCGGCGGAAGACGTCAAAGATTGGCCGGGGTTGCTGCACTACCTTGCCTCTCCGGCCGCCGCCGGGCTGCGGCAACAAATGGATGCCGAGAGCAGAAAGCTCCTGCTGCAGCTGGCGGGCAAAACACCGGAGGGCTGGCAGCAACAGCCCCTGATCGACGGCCTCAACCAGGCGTTGACGGCGCAAATTCCGCTGGACGCCACGCCGGATGACGCCGATTTTCTGCAGGCACAGCAGCGCCAGGCCGCTGCGGTGCGGGAGCGGGCACAGCGAGAGCTGGGGCGTTGGTTAACCCCGGTGGACCGTTGGGGGCAAGGGCTGGCCAAACCGCTGATCGATGCGCTGCGCCAGGCGGGTTTGCCGCGCCTGTGGTTGGGCACCGATAACTGGACCGCCGCCTTCCTGCACCCGCAGGCGGTAACCGCCGCCAAAGCGGCCGGCTATCTGATCGCCAGCTACGACTCCTACGATACCGCCATTCCACGCGGCGTGAACGACAGCTGGCTCACCGCGCAACTGCCGACGACGCTGCGGGAAACCTGCGCCATCGTGCGCGCCGACGGCAGCAAGAAACCCGGCTTCGGCAAACAGGGTTACTACCTCAATCCGGGCTGCGTCCTGCCCTATTCTCAACAGCGCATGCGCGAGTTGGTGCAACTGGCCGGATTGAACAGCCTGTTCCTCGACGTGGACGGTACCGGCATGGTCTCCGACGACTATCAACCCGACCACCCGACCGGCGCGACGCAGATGGCCGAGGCGCGCAACGCCAGGCTGGCCTGGTTCAGCGCCACCCTTAAGCTGCCGCTCGGCTCGGAGGACGGCAATGCGGTGACCGCCCGCAGCCTGATGTTCGCCCACGGCATGGAAACCTGGGGATTCGGCTGGGGCGATAAACAGATGAATCAGGATAAATCCTCGCCCTATTATCTCGGCGCCTGGTGGCCCAACGCCCAACCGGCGTTTTTCTTCCGCCCCGCCAAGGTGAAACAGCCCTACCGCACCGTCGAATTCGATCCGCGTTACCGCCTGCCGCTGTACCAGGCCGTTTTCCACGATGCGATCGTCAGCAGCCACCACTGGAATTACGACAACCTGAAGTTCAGCGACGTTCAGACCACCCGCAGTCTGCTCAGCCAGCTGTACAACACTGCGCCGATGTTCCATCTGAGCCGCGCCACCCTGGCGGCCCGCCTGCCGGCGATCAAACGCGCCGACGCCTCCTTCCGGCCGCTGCATCAGGCCCTGTGGGACAAAGCGCTGACCGACTTCCGCTGGCTCGATCGGGACGGCTGGGTGCAACAGACGACGTTCAGCGACGGGTCGACGCTGACCGCCAACTTCAGCGAGCAGCCGTTCGCCGGCGTAGCGGCCCACAGCCTACGTGCCAAGCTGGCCGACGGCCGCACGTTCGACGTTACGCCTTAGCAAGGTCGCCGGCGGTGGGCTACGCTAGGCTATATTTCCGACGACCCGCAAGGAGTGGCCGATGACGCCTCTGATCCACACTCTGCTCGACGAGATTTGGCAAAGCCTGGAGCAACGCCCGGCGCCCTGCGACCGGTTAACCGTAAGCGGTACCGGTGCATTGCCTTCGGCTTTTCCCGTCACCGAATTGGCTACCGCCGCCTGGAGCGCCGCCGGTTTGGCCTGCGCCGAATTGCTTCTCCGCAAGGCAACCGAAGCGCCGCAGATCTGGGTCGATCAACGCCTGGCCTCGCTCTGGTTTGGCTGGACGCTGCGTCCTCTGGGTTGGACGCTGCCTGCGGCCTGGGACGCCCTGGCCGGCGACTACGAGACAGCAGACGGCTGGATACGCCTGCATACCAATGCGCCGCACCATCGGCGGGCGGTGGAACAGGTGCTGGGCCCGGCATCGGACAAAGGCACGCTGGCGGCACGCGTGCTGAGCTGGAAAAAAAGCGAGCTGGAGCAGGCCGTGATCGAAGCCGGCGGCTGTGCGGCCCAAATGCGCTCGGCGGCCGCGTGGCGGCAACATATTCAGGGCAAGAGCGTGGCGCTCGAACCCTTGATCCACACCTCGCTGCAGCCGGAAGCGCCGCCGCCGGACTGGGCGCTGCCCGTCGCCCGGCCGCTGCACGGCGTGCGGGTGCTGGATCTGACGCGCATTCTCGCCGGGCCGATCGCCACCCGTTTTCTCGCCGGTTTGGGTGCCGACGTGCTGCGCATCGATCCTTACGGTTGGGATGAGCCCGGCGTCGAGCACGAGGTGATGCTGGGCAAGCGCAGCGCACGCCTCAACCTGACCAATGCGCACGATCGCCATACGTTTGAACATCTGCTGAGAAACACCGACGTGATCGTGCATGGCTACCGTGCCGGGGCGCTGGAGAAGTTGGGCTATGGCGCGGAGGAACGACGTGCGCTGGCGCCGGGCCTGATCGACGTCTGTCTGAATGCCTACGGCTGGAGCGGGCCGTGGCGCACCCGGCGCGGTTTTGACAGCCTGGTACAGATGAGCTGCGGGTTGGCGGAGGCGGGCATGGTTTGGCGCAGCGCCAGTTTGCCGGTGCCGCTGCCGGTACAGGCTCTGGACCACGCCACCGGCTATTTGATGGCGGCGGCGGTGCTGACCGGTATGGCGCAGCGCCTGAGCCGCGGCACCGGCTACCACGCAAGGCTGTCGCTGGCGCGCACGGCGCAACTGCTGCTGGCGCATCCCTATCCGGCGCATTATCGGCCGCAAGCCCTGACGCCGGCCGGCCCCGCCGACGAAAACCCGGAAACGGAACTGACCGACTGGGGCGCCGCGCAACGTCTGCGCGCTCCGTTAAGCCTGCAGGGCACGGCGCTGCAATGGGCGCTGCCGGCAACCGCGCTCGGCACCTCGCAGCCGGCTTGGCTGCGCCGTTAAATAGCCGCCAACTGTTGCTGCAGCCACTGCAGCAACCGCAAGACCGCCGGCGTCAACCCGGCGGTCTGCGGCCACACCAGATAAACGTCGTCATCGCTCAGGCGACAGGGCGCGGCCAGCGCCACCAGCCTCCCGGCGGCGATCGCATCCTGCACCAGCAACTTTTTCGCCAGCGCGATGCCAAACCCCTGCTCGGCCGCGCGAATCAACAATCCGGCATCGTTGAACAACGCCTGTTGCCGCCCGCACAGCGAGCGCCCTTGCGCATTGAACCAGTCGCGCCAGGGGCTGACGTCGTGCTCCAGCAAGGGAACATCGCCGCCGTTCTCGAATGCCGTTCCCCACTGCCGCGCCATGTCCGGCGAGGCGACCGGCAGCACATCGCCCGACGCGATACGCTGTGCCTGCAGCCCCACCCACTGACCGTTGCCGATGCGGATCGCCGCATCGAACCCGCGCTGCGACAGATCCTGCAATGTCAGCGACGCATCGATATCCAGCGCAATATCGGCGCAGGCTTCATGGAAGGCCGGCAGGCGCGGCAACAGCCAGTAATGGGCAAAAGACGGCAGCACGCTGATACGCAGCGTCTGGCTTGCCGCGGCGCGCCTGGCGCGGGCAACGCCCTGCTGCAGCGCCTGCAGCGCCGGCTCTACCGCCGCCAGCATCTCTTTCCCGGCCGCATTCAGACGCACACCGCGCCCGCGCCGTTCAAACAGCGGGTAGCCGACCGCCTGCTCCAGCAGCTGGATTTGCTGGCTGACCGCACCATGCGTTAAATGCACCTGCTGCGCCGTGGCGCGCAAATTCTCCAACCTGGCGGCGATAACGAAGGTCGGCAAGACATGCAGGGGAAGGCGTTCACTCATCACTGGTTAGCCGGGTTATCCAAAAAGGTTATTTTTCATCGATTTTGACCCGCAGGCAACTGTTCTATGTTTATGCCATCTATCCCTGATGCTTTCGGAGCCGTCATGCACCCACGTTTACAACAGGATCTTACACAGTTTCCGCAGATCCTCGACCACACCCGCCAGTTGGCGGAAGATTTTCTGGCCGGGCTGCAGCAGCGATCGGTCTGCCCACCGCTCGCGCAACAGCAGCTGCAACCCGGTGACGATCGGCTGGCGGAAAACGGTGAAGGCGCCCTGGCGGCGCTGGATGACTTTTGGCAGCGTTATCAGGCGGGCATTTCCGCCAGCGCCGGCCCGCGTTATTTCGGCTTCGTCACCGGCGGTGGCACCCCGGCGGCGGTCGCGGCGGACTGGCTGGTTAGCGTGACAGACCAAAATAGCCAGCTCAGTCATGATACGATCGCCGCGGCGATCGAGCTGGCCGCCGTGACGCAGTTGAAATCCCTGCTGGGCCTGCCGGAAGCGTTCAGCGGCAGCCTGGTCAGCGGTGCCACCATGGCCAATTTCGCCGGGCTGGCCATTGGCCGGCAGTGGCTGGGCCAACAGCACGGCGTGGATATTGCCCAACGGGGCTTGGCGGCGCTGGGGCCCATCCGGGTGCTGGCGGCCAATCCGCACGCCAGCAGCGTAAAGGCGCTCAGCATGCTCGGCATCGGCCGCGACGCGCTGACGACCGTCGCCAGCCTGCCGGAGTCTGAGGCCATGGATATGGCGGCGCTGGAGCGGCAGCTCGCCGCCGGCGAGGGCCGCCCCACGTTGGTGCTGGCCAGCGCTGGCACGGTCAACACCGTCGCCTTCGACGATCTGCCGCGTCTGCTGGCGCTGCGGGAGCGTTATCCGTTTTGGCTGCATGTCGATGCGGCCTTCGGGGGCGTGGCGGCCTGTTCGCCGCTGTATGCACCGCGACTCGCAGGCTGGCAACAGGCGGACTCCATCACCGTCGATGCGCACAAATGGCTGAACGTGCCTTATGACAGCGCGATCCAATTTACCCGCCATCTGGATCTGCAGATGCAGGTATTTCAGAACCATTCGGCCTACCTGGAAGCGCCGACGCCGCGGCCGGACAACTATCTGCATTTGACGCCGGAAAATTCGCGGCGCTTTCGCGCCCTGCCGCTCTGGCTGACGCTGAAAGCCTATGGCCGCAGCGGCATACGGGATATCGTCGAGCGCAACGTCCGATTGGCGCAGGCGCTGGGCGCGGCGTTAGCGGCCGACGACGGCTTCCATTTGCTGGCGCCGGTGAATTTGAACGTGGTGTGCTTCGCGCTCAGCCGCCCGCTGGGCGACAGCGAAGCGGCGCGCGATCGCTTTCTCGAGCGCCTTAACCGGCACGGCGTGGTGCGTTGCACCCCAACGACCTATAACCATCAGCCGGGGATCCGCGCCGCGCTGGTCAACTGGATGACGGAGGAACGGGACATCCGGCTGGCGCTGGACTCGCTGCGCCACTGTCTGCCAGAGACGGCCTAAAGCGCGCGGCGCTATCCGAGTTGGAAGGCCTGCAAACGCCGCGCTTGCCGCCCGGCATCGCTGATGTTATCCGGCGACAGCCAGGCGGCAAAGGCGGCGTGTCGCGCCGGCCATTCCGCGTCGATGATCGACAGCCAATCGGTGTCGCGCGTGCGCCCTTTGACGACAACCGCCTGGCGGAAAGTGCCTTCGTACCGGAACCCCAAACGCTCGGCGGCCTGGCGCGAAGGCAAATTGAGGCTATCGCACTTCCATTCGCAGCGCCGATAGCCAAGATCGTCAAACAGATGCCGCAGCATCAGGAAAATCGCCTCGCTGCCCAGCGCGCTGCGCCTCATCAGCGGCGACCAGTTGATGGTGCCCAGTTCGGCCACGCCGTTGCCGGGATCGATGCGCAAAAAAGCGCAGGTCCCCACGGCGCGCCCGTTCGCCTGATCGACCACCACCATCGTGTTTCTGTCAGCGCTGGACGCCTGAGCCTGGAGGTAACGCTGAAAATCCTCGCGCGTCTGCGGCCGTTCCCAAAACAGATAGGTCCAGTCTCGGTCGTCCTCGGCGGTTTGGTAAGCCCGATAGAGCTCATCCCCCCAGCGCTCAAGGCTAAGGGGTTCAAGGCGGCAAAACCGCCCTTGCAGCAACCTGTGCCCGGGCAGGCCTGCCGGCTGCCAATGAGGAAGGGCATCGCCTATTGGCTGCCCATACTGATTCTGTCTCACTGCGACATCCTGCTTTTGAAAGGTGGAAAGGCAAGTTAAAACCAACGCGGGCCGGAGACAACTCCGACCTGCCCCCCGCCCCGCTGGCGCGGGCAACAGGATGATAGTTTAGAAAAACAACTCAATCACCGTTAAATATTCACCAAAATTATTTCAATCAAAATAAATATCCAGATAACTCATTGTAAAACGGTGATTTATAGCAACAATTAAGCTACACATTTCAGCCACAACGTTAACTTTTGTTGGTTGTTATGATAAAAAAAGAAGTGATTATCATTAACAGGTGAGGAAGGGTAGGATTCAACTTAATGATTTTTATCGTTAAAAAAACAAAGAAACCAAAAGAACACTTTTTAAGCGCTCAAAAAGCGCACTGAAAAACTTCAAAAAGCCAACACATGAATTTTTTTTAAGACTTTTCCTAGCAAACTAAAATTTTGTTTCGTGACATGATGAACAGAATCTCGGCAAGCAATGTCAGCAAGCGCGGGCGCCAAGCGCAAGTCAGGCCGATCGCGTCAACGCCGAGCGGGCAGCAAATCTCGCTGACTTAAGCCAAACTTATAGATTCATGTGATTAATAAGTTTAGTATGAAAATATCATTGAGTGCCGTCGTGTTTATTGATAGAACACTGGCTACACTGAATTATTGCTCCATTTTGCCTTTCGGCTTTTTAGGCTTTTTCTCATATTACCGCAGTAAAACGGATTTAAGTGGGGGTGCGATATGCCAACGATCATCATGGATTCATGTAGCTATACCAGATTGGGATTAACCGACTATCTGACTTCGCATGGCGTGAAAAAACGCCATATTAATGCCATCGAGGATATTGACAGCCTGCATGAAAAATGCAGCAAGTTGAATCCGAGCCTGGTGTTTATTAACGAGGACTGCTTCATCCACGAAGCAAACGCCACCGAGCGAATAAAACGGGTGATTTCACTGCACCCGGATACGTTATTCTTCATCTTCATGGCTATTACCAATGTACATTTCGACGATTATTTATATGTTCGCAAGAACGTCATCATATCGTCAAAATCCATCAAACCAGAGACTATGAATCAGCTACTTAGTCACTATCTCGAGAGAACGTCCCTACGGGCGGAGAAGTCCTCTCTGGACCAAACGCCGGTAACGCTGAGCCAGACCGAATCGAACATGTTACGCATGTGGATGTCCGGTCAAGGCACCATCCAGATATCAGACCAGATGCAAATAAAGGCCAAAACGGTCTCCTCCCACAAGGGAAACATCAAGCGGAAAATAAAGACGCACAACAAGCAGATCATTTACCACGTTGTTCGTTTGACCGATACGCTGACCAGTGGAATATTTGTCAATAGCCGTTGAGCCGCAGAGAATGCCCCCACTCTGTTTTGTCGGCCGTTAAATATCCGGGGATAAAGTCACCGGGATATCGGATACTGGAACCACCAAAAGAATACCTGCTGCGCTATCCCCCCGCTAGCGCAGCGGGTATTTTTTTGCCGGCGATAAAAAAAATCTTACCGTAATGAAATAATCTCAAAATGGACAATTTCATTAGCAAATTAATGAGATTAACCGACGTTACTGCCCATGTTCGCGACATGGCTCCACAAACGTCCCGTCACGGCTGTCGATTTCATTAAAAAACCATACGCCCGTCGGATAGTCTTCAAGAGAAACCAGATACATAGTCCCTTCGTTGAATACCTCTACGGCCAGAATGACGCCCTCGCGCCGCGGGCCGCCGTCTGTTTTTACCGTCACTCGATCGTTAACCTGCATACCGTTCCCCATCATTTGCGATTGGCATCAGTGTATGACAAAACCCAGGGGGAAGGACACCGCCCCGCACCAATCCGGCCTCGCTCTCAGCGTAGCCGCCGCCCGGATTTTCACTTTCTTAACGGTTTGGCCGCAGAATCTTAAGCCGGCCTCACGTAGCCTGTCTTCAGGCGTTTCCCCCCCAGAGAAGCGCTCGCAAATGAAGAAGTAACAAGGAACTTTTGCCCGCAGACTTGCGGGCTTTTTTTTGCGCACCGCCGAATTGCAGGCATAAAAAAACCCGCCGCAGCGGGTTTTTTTCAATCAGCGGTAGACGCCAATTAGATAGCGGTAACGTTAGCCGCAGATGGACCTTTCGCACCGTTCTCGATAGAGAACTGTACGTTCTGGCCTTCAGCCAGGGTCTTGAAGCCTTGATCCTGGATAGCAGAGAAGTGTACGAATACATCTTTGCTGCCGTCTGCTGGGGTGATGAAACCAAAACCTTTAGCTTCGTTGAACCACTTCACTTGACCTTTGATCAGGTTAGACATGTCTATCTTCCTTCAATAATAAATGTAAGCCGCTATGGGCGATATAGCCGGTCATCAGTTACTTATGGAGGCACTGGAAAGGAAATTCGTCAGAGAAGGGCTATCCGGGATAACGCTTTTAATTTGAACTACTTTACTCAAAATGTCGTGCATAAATAGGTCTGTACCACAGGCCGGTAAGCATTAACTCACGAGCGGGCGGCAATAGCAACTCTTTTCGCCTCGTCGTGCCGTTTACCTCGGCTAAACGCACAGGATTTGACCCTGTTTGTCGACGCTATCGCCGAGCGTCTTCTCCTTACCGGCCAAGACAAATGATAGTAATTATCGTTACGCTGTTTTATAGTTGCACAAAGAAATCATTCAGGGAGATTCACTATGCCGAGATGGCTCACATTACCGGCCGCCAGCGTTACCGCCCTGCTGGCCTTTGCCGCTTGCAGCGCCCCGCTGGGCGCGCTGGAGCTGAATTATCAGCCCCCAGAGCCCAGCGTTTCCCCGCCCCCAAAACCGGTGGCTCCGCCGGGGCCGCCCCCCAAGGCGGCGAAACCGCCGATTACCTGGGCAGAGGCACGCGACAAGAACGGTTTTCGCGTCGATATCGAATGCGATCATCCAGGCTGCAGCAAGCCGCGCGCCAAACCTTATCCCGCCTATGAAGGCCCGGTGAAGAAAACCGATCGCCGCCGCCAATCCGATCCTTACTCCACCAATCAGGATCCCGATTACAACATTCAGTTGGGCTATGAGTGGTAGCGGCGCTTTCGGAGTAATACCTATATCAGCCGCCCTCGCCGCTGCATAAAATAGCGCCAGTTCACCACTCCTCCTGGTGTTGAACACAACAAGCTGTGTTGCAAATCTTTATGCGCCTCCCTATAGGCGCTTTTTTTTTTGCTCCTCCCTCATACCCGATTACAGATTGCTCTCATTGCCCCGTAAAGTGATGAATGTCACAAATACGCCTCCTTGCCATTCTTATTCGGAGGTGATGTTCATGGCCACAGGATCCCTTGCCCTCTTGGCTGCCTTGGCCGGCATTGCGGGCTATTCGCTCTATAAGCACTTCAAATCTCAGAAGAAAAGTACATTCATTCGCCCGCACGATCGGTAATCGATAACGTGTTTACACCGCGAAGGCGCGGCACGCCGCACGCCGCGCCTTCGTGGACCGTCATGTTTTCATCACAAAATTGTCACACTATGGCCATATGATGATTCGCGATTATCCGCTCTGGCTTAACACCAAGGATTTCGCCCATGACCATAATTAAAGCTGCAAACCATCAGGAAGCAGAAAAGCTCATCCGCGCCGGCACAGCCAAGAAAATCGAACTGGCCTACGATATCGGCAGCGATGACTTCTTCCAGCTTGCCAGCCTGTGGTGCGATAAAGGCGCCAAGATCTCCAAAGGGAAAGAACACTTTATCGTCTCGTTAAAAGGGTTCCGCATCCCCCCTAACGATTGATATCCAGCCGCCCATCGCGGCGGCGTCCTCCCTTCCTCGCAAAACCGCTCTATTCGACCACGCGCACCTCATTCGATTTCGCTAAGCTAACAGCAGACTTTATTGCGGGCGTTCCGCCTGGATAACCACGTCCGCCACGATGAGGAGAATGAGCATGTCAACAAATGCAGCGCAGCCCGGCACGATGAAAGCCATTGAGATCAGCCAACCGGGTGCTCCCGAGGTTCTGGTCGTCACCGAACGCCCGGTGCCCGTCCCGCAAGCGGGCGAACTCCTGGTGAAAATCGCCGCCGCCGGCGTTAACCGCCCCGACGTGCTGCAGCGTCAGGGGAACTATGCGCCACCGCCCGGCGCTTCGGATATCCCCGGCCTGGAAATCGCCGGCGAAGTCGTCGCCATCGGTGAAGGCGTGACCCACTTCGCGCTCGGCGATCGGGTTTGCGCCCTCATCGCCGGCGGCGGCTATGCCGAATACTGCACCGTGCATGAAAGCAATGCGCTGCCGGTGCCGGCGGGCCTGAGCCTGACCGAGGCCGCCGCGCTGCCGGAAACCTTCTTTACCGTCTGGGTCAACGTGTTCCAGCGCGGCCACCTCAAAGCCGGCGAAACCGTGTTGATCCACGGTGGCACCTCCGGCATCGGCACGGTCGCCACCATGCTGGCAAAAGCCTTCTGCGCGCAGGTGATCACCACCGTTGGTTCCGAAGAGAAGCGCCAGGCCAGCCTGGCGCTGGGCGCCGACGTGGCGATTAACTACCGCAGCGAAGATTTTGTCGCACGCACCAAAGACGCCACCGACGGCAAAGGCGCCGATGTGATCGTCGATCTGATCGCCGGCGACTATGTGGCCAAGAACTATCAGGCCGCGGCGATGGAAGGCCGCATCGTACAAATCGGCACGCAAAATGGCGTGGTAAAAGAGCTCAATCTGATGCCGCTGCTGTTGAAACGCCTGACCCATACCGGTTCAACGCTGCGCTCGCGCAGTGTCGCGGACAAAGCGCAGATTGCCGCCGATCTGCACGAGAAGGTTTGGCCGCTGCTGGAGCGCGGCGTGCTGAAGCCACAAATTTTTAAAACCTTCCCGCTCGAACAGGCCGCCGCCGCGCATGCGCTGATGGAGTCCAGCGAGCACATCGGCAAGATCATGTTGACGTTCTGAAACCGTTCCCCGCAGCCTGCGCTGCGGGGAAACCGATGCCGCGCTCAGGGAATGATGCCGCGGCGGCGGAACTCATCGAACAGCGAGAAAAACATGGCTTCGGTTTCGACAAACTGATCGAAACCGAAACGCCGCGCCTTGCTGCCGTCCGCGAACATGTCATAGTCCCAGGAAAAGACGAAGTCGGCGAAACGCCAGCCGGCCACCGCGCGATAGTCCGGTTCGGTCAATTGGTGCCGTTGCACCAACTCTCGCCACAGCATCGCTTTGTCCGCCATCATGCTCTCCAACGGCATCGGCAGCGGCGGCGCGCATTCCAGCCCGAAGTAAGCGGCGATTTTTGGCCACATCTCGCTCCAGCGAAACAGATCGCCATTGTTGATATTAAACGCCTGATTGGCCGCCGCCGGTTCGGTCGCCGCCCAGAGCGTGGCGCGCGCCAACAGCCCGGCATCGGTCATTTCCAGCAGGCTGTGGTAAGCGCCCGGTTTGCCGGGGAAACGCAACGGCAGCCCAAGCGCTTTACTGATCGACGCGTAAACCGCGATGCTTAACGCCAGGTTCATCGGATTGCCGAGGGAGAAGCCCCCCACCACGCTCGGGCGAATGGCGCTCCAGTGCCAACGTTTGCCGGCCTGACGCTGCGTCAGATACTGCTGTTGCGCCACGTTAAACTCCGGCGGCATATGCCCGGCGTCGCTTTCGCGCGCCGGTGTTTTAAACGGCCCCAAATGGGCGCCATACACCTTGTAGCCCTGCATCAGGCTGATATGCTCCAGCGCCGGCGCGATCGGCTCCAGCCCCTCGACGACGTGTTGCAACATCTGCAGATTGGGCGCCACCAGGCCCGCCCAATCCGGCGCATCCTGATAGGCGGCATAGAAGACGTGGCTAATCGCGCTCAGCGGCCGCAGCGCGTCGCGCGTTGCCTCCGCATCCAGCAGGTCCACCTGCAGGTGGCGCACACCAGGCGCCGGTTCCCCACCCCGGCGCGAGACGCCCACCACAGGCCAGCCCTGGCCGGTCAGCTCCTCAATCAATCGGCGCCCTATTACGCCATTGGCGCCGATCACCAATGCCTGTCGCTTTGCGTTCATCTTGTCACTCCTCGGGTTGTCGATGCCCCGAGTGTTATTGAGTAGCACTACTTGAGGTAGACGAGAACCTCCACTAACACTAATAAGAAAAACCTATAGGCAAGATCGACATGGATAAGCTGAACGCAATGAAAACCTTTGTGCGGGTGGCGGAGCTGGGCAGCCTGTCGGCCGCCGCTCGCGATCTGCGCTTGACGCAGCCGGCGGTCAGTCAGCAAATCGCCGGTCTGGAGCAGGAGCTGGGGGCACAGCTGCTGTTTCGCAGCACCCGGGCAGTCTCCCTGACCGAGGCCGGCAGCGGTTATTATCAACGCCTCAAAGCGATTCTGGCGGCGGTCGACGAAGCGGAAGAGGCGCTGCACGGCCAGCGCCACCGGCTGCAGGGCAACCTGCGCCTTCACGCACCGACCGGATTCGGCCAGCGGCACGTCACGCCGCTGGCCATCGCTTTCCAGCAGCGCCATCCGGACCTCACCATCGAGCTGCTGCTGGACGATCGTCGCGCCGACGTGATCGGCGAAGGCATCGACGTGGCGCTGCGCTTCGGCGAACTGCACGCGCCCGGCATGGTGGCGAAACGGCTGGGCGAACTGCAACGCCTGCTGGTGGCGTCACCGGCGTATCTGGCAGAGCATGGCGCGCCACGCTCGCCGGCGGAGCTGGCAAAACATGCGCACATTCGCTACAGCGGATTGAACGACGGGGATACGCTCACCCTGATCGGCCCGCACGGCCCCGAAATAGTGGCGCTGCGGCCCACGTTCCGCGCCAACAATACGCTATCGCTGCTGACGGCCATCGAGGCAGGGCTTGGTATCGGCGGCGCTCAGCGGCCGTTGATCGGCGAGCAGCTGGCGACAGGGGCGCTGGTGCCCGTATTGCCGGAATACCGCTATCCGCCCATGGCGCTGCACGCGGTCTATCCCGCATTACGATTTATTCCGGAGAAAGTGCGCGCCTGGGTGGCGCATCTGCAACAGGCGTTGACGGCGATCGAGGGAATTAGCGGAGTGAATGCCCCCGGCCAGACGCCGGGAGCATAAGCCTTATTTGAACAGTTTGCCGACCATGTCGCCCAGTTCGTTGCTGTCTTGCTGCACTTCGCCATTTGGCGAAGCGGCATCCGCGACCGTTGGCAAGAACTGTGCAATGGTGCTGGAGGCCTGAGCCGGATCGACACCCAGCTTTTCAGCCAGCTGATTAATCGCATCGCTACCCAACGCCTGCTGTACGTGATCGCCGGTAATCGGTTGGTTTTCGCCATTGCCGAGCCAGGAGCCGACGATATCGCCGAACTGCCCCTGACGAAACTTGTCCAAAATGGCCTGCAGGCCACCTTGTTGCTCAACCCACTGCATAATGGCGATGTAATCGATGCCTTTGCCACCGTTGGCGCCGCCGCCCAGAATGTTACCCAATACGCTATCGAACAGACCCATGATATTCCCCTTTCAGCCGATACGGCCCGCGCCGCACCGCCGGATTGATTTCACGAAAAAGGGCCGCCGCGGCGACCCTGTTGAGCAACGGCTGCTTAGCCTTTGATCTTCCTGTAGACAAAAAGCACCACCAGGGCACCGATTACCGCCACCACAAAGCTGCCCAGGTTAAAGCCGTCAACGCGACCCATACCGAAGAAGGTGCTGATATAGCCGCCGACCACGGCGCCCACGACCCCCAGTACCACGGTCATAATAAACCCGCCGCCGTCTTTGCCCGGCATAATCCATTTGGCCAGGATACCGGCGATTAAACCAAAAATGATCCAGGAAATGATGCCCATCTTTACTCTCCCTATTACCTTTTGCCTAACAGAAATCCTATTACCAGGCCCACGACGGCGCCGGCGCCTATCCCCGCCCAAGGATTATCCTTGATGCAGGCACATGATTGCTCGAGCGCCGCTTTTACACCGCTGCGCACTTCGCAGGCGGTGGTTTTCACGTAGTCGCTCGGTTGCTCAACACCGTTTAGATCGTCATTTTCATATGACATGTCAAATCCTTACAGACCAATCCTCTGAGAATTGCGTCACATGTTTCACGCCCGGCACCGCCCGCCCCGCGATCTTGCTCCGGGCAATCTGCCCGCTGCCGCTCAATGCAGGGCGTACGGCGACAAACGCACAACTTCACACTATGACTATAGTAAAAAATCAGCGGTTTACCCATTTCCGTCCGTCTGAATTTCACCGTACAAAAAACGATCTAATTTCATCCTGCTGTCATCTCGACAGACTAAACTTTAAACAAATCTCCGGGAGGAAACGCCCATGTTCAATGCCCCGTTCATCCTGATTCTCGCACTGCTGTACGCGCTGGCCGCCGTTTGGGACGGTTCCGCCGCGTTACTGTTTCTTTAAGGTTACATAGCGGTTGTCACTTTTGCGATGCGCTTAATTGTGTCTTTATTTTTCAATTGCGTCAGCCGGTTGAAATAGCGGTAAATATCCTCCTTTTCCTCGGTAAAAATCCTAACTTGCCCCGTTATCCGTGCGTTGCTAAATAAAGCGCAAAAAAAAGCATTAATGGAAAACCCTATTTAGCACCAAATGTTCTATCATTCGCCGTATAACAATTTGGGTTAAGGTCCCATTGGGAAAGAAAAGGAAGAACAGGAAAAATGCTTTCAAACCAACGCTTTGAGCGCGAATTCTTGCGCCCTCGTTATTGGTTGCTGTGGATAGGGCTAGGAATGCTCTATCTCTTGGTGTTACTGCCCTACCCGCTCATATATCGGCTTGGACACGGCCTCGGCAGAATAGCCATGCGCCTGATGAAACGCCGGGTAAAAATAGCGCGCCGCAATTTAGCACTCTGCTTCCCCGCAATGCCCGCCGCCGAGCGCGAGGCGCTGATCGTCAAAAATTTTGAGTCCGTCGGCATGGGCCTGTTCGAAGTCGGCATGGCCTGGTTCTGGCCCGACTGGCGCATCGCCCGCTGGTTCAAGGTGAGCGGCATGGAAAACATGCAGCTGGCACGCCAGGACGGCAAAGGCGTTCTGCTGATCGGCCTGCATTTCCTGACGCTGGAACTGGGCGCGCGCATTTTCGGCATGCAAAATCCCGGTATCGGCGTGCATCGCCCGCATAACAACAAGCTGATGGAGTGGGTCCAGACCCGCGGCCGGCTGCGCTCGAATAAGTTCATGATCGATCGTAAAGATATCAAAGGCATGATCCGCAACCTGAAACAGGGGGAAATCCTGTGGTACGCGCCGGATCACGATTACGGTCCGCAAAGCAGCGTGTTCGCGCCGTTCTTCGCCGTTGAAAACGCCGCCACGACAACCGGTACCTTTATCCTGGCGCGCATGGGGCGGCCGTCGATCGTGCCTTTCGTGCCGCGCCGGCTGCCGCATGCGCAGGGCTATGAGCTGATCGTACAGCCGCCGCTGAAGGACTTCCCGCTGGACGATGAAACGCGCGCGGCGGCCATGATGAACCGCGTGGTGGAAGAACAGGTGCTGCTGGCACCCGATCAGTACATGTGGCTGCACCGCCGGTTTAAAACCCGTCCGCCCGGCGAACCTTCGCTGTATTAACGCCCTCGTGCCTTCGCCCGCCACACCGCTGGCGAAGGCGCGCTCGCCTCGCACAAGCATTCTTCGCCAAGGGAACTACACTAATAAGTCACCGACGGCAATCATTGCCGCCAGCAACCATTTCTTCCTGCCCGCGGGCCGGTCGTTGCCTGTCGGGTCACAACCGAGGTCAATGTCATGCTGGTACAACCCTATCTGTTTTTCAGCGGTAACTGTGAGCAAGCGATTAACTTCTACGTGCAGCAGTTGAATGCCAAAATTGAAATGGTCATGCGTTACAAAGACATGCCCGAAGAGGCTCGGCAAGGCGGGCCACAGGACGTCAACCCGGAGGCGATCATGCATGCGCGCCTGCTGATCGGCGACGGCGTGCTGATGGCCTCCGACGGCTGCCCGCAGGACGACAGCGGCGGCGCTTCCCATAAAGGCTTCTCGCTGTCGCTGAACCCCAGCGATGCGGAGCAAGGGCGCAAGCTGTTCGATAATCTGGCGCAGGGCGGCCAGGTGACGATGCCTTACCAGGCCACCTTTTGGGCCAAAGGCTTCGGCATGCTGACCGATAAATTTGGCGTCAACTGGATGATCAACGTCGAATAACCCGCCATGGCGCCGCTAGCTATAGCGGTGCCAGTCATACGCCGCCTTGGCGAACAGCACGAACAGCAGCGCCAACAGCACCAAACCCAACCGCCAGTAGGGCGATCGGCGGCGCCGCCAGGCGATGTACATCATCCCCGCCAGCGCCCCCAGCGTAAGGGGGTAATACACCGCCAGCGTCAGTAAAGCGATCATGATGTAATCCGACATTGACTCTTTACTCCGTAGTCTTCACACCGCCGCAGAGGCAGATTGCGGCATGCCTTTCTCCGTATCGCCTCGTTAAGGGCTAGAGGTCTGGCGCATTTATGCATAAAATATAGGATTGCTCTTAACTCAAATTGAATAGTAATCAAACCACAAGGGTGACATGACTCAGCAGCAACCCATACAGGATGCCGTGCCGCCGCGCAGCGTTAAAAGCTCCCCATTATTATTTCAGGCCGGCGTGTTTGTCATCATCGTTGCCGCCACGCTGATCCTCTTTAACAGCTGGCAAATCTGGAACGCGCACCAGCGCGATCTGCGCAGCGCCGAGCATGAATCCGCCAACCTCGCCCGCTCGCTGGCGCAGCACGCCGACGATACCTTCATGCAGGTGGACGGCAATCTGCTCGATCTGACCGAACGTCTCCAGAACGACGGGCTGGGCCCATCGCAGCTGACGCGGCTGCAGCGCGTCATGCAGACGCAGGTCGGCAATCTGCCGCAGCTGCATGGGCTGTTTATCTACGATGCGCGCGGCCGCTGGCTGGCGACCTCCTCGGGCAAGTTCATCAAGAACGCCAACAACGCCGATCGTGATTACTTCAAATACCATCAAAACCGCGACGGCGGCGGTCTGTACATCGGCAAGGTGATCCGCAGCCGCACTAGCGGCGATCTGATCATCCCCGTATCACGGCGCTTCAACAACCCGGACGGCAGCTTTGGCGGCGTGGTGCTGGCGACGCTGTACGTCGATTATTTCCGCCAGTTTTACGACAGCTTCGCCCTCAACACCGACGCCTCGTTGAACCTGCTGCTGGCGGACGGCACCATCCTTTACCGTCGCCCTTACTCAGCGGCCTCGATCGGTAAAAACATCGCCAAGGGCGTGTTGTTCAGCGAAATTTTACCGCATTCGGAGTTCGGCAACGCCACCATCACCTCGCTGTACGACAAAGTGGAGCGCATCTACGGCTATTCGCGGGTCAATCGCTTTCCGCTGGTGATCGCCGCCGGGCTGTCGAAGCGCGACGCGCTGGCGGACTGGCGCACCGACGCCGGCCTGTTTGCCGCCGGCGGCCTCTCTCTGCTGATGATCCTGTTGGCGATGGGCATGGTGCTGCTGCGGCAAATCAAGCACAGCATGCAAACCGAAGCCGAGCTGATGCGCACCCGCGATCAGCTGACCAGCATCAACCAGATGCTCGAAGAGTTGGCGCTGCTGGACGGCCTGACCGGTCTGGCCAATCGCCGCCAGTTTGATATCGCGCTGAAGAACGAGCTGGCGCGGGCTTCGCGCAACTACCGCAGCGTGGCGCTGCTGATGCTGGATATCGACTACTTCAAGCAGTACAACGACAGCTATGGCCACGTCGCCGGCGACCAGTGCCTGCAGCAAATCGGCCAAACGCTGAAGGGGCTGGCGTGCCGCAGCAACGACATTCTGGCGCGCTACGGCGGCGAAGAGATGGGGATTATCCTGCCGGATACCGACGTGCAGGGCGCGCTGATTTTCGCCGAACGCGTCATCCAGGCGGTGCGCGATCTGAAAATTCCGCATCAGGGCAACCCGCACGGCATCGTTACCATCAGCATCGGCATCTGCGCCAAAGTGCCGCATATGTACAACGATACGCCGATCAGCTTTATCAATGAGGCGGACAGCGCGCTGTATCAGGCCAAGAAAAAAGGCAAAAACTGCATTTACGGCGCTTAAGCAATCATCGGGTCACCAAAATTTGGCGGCCCGATTTATTCACCCGGCAAAAATGAAATAGTTTCCCTCCGCAACATTATTTCACCGACTCGCCCCGCTCTCTGAATGAAATAACGCCAATAAATAAGCAGGATATTAATTTACAATATAATTCAATAAGATAAGAATTACGCCATTCAACAACCCATTCGTGCCATTTTTGATTATTCGTGCCTACGCCAGGCCCCGTTTAGCCCCCGTTTACTATTTATTGGCGTTGCCGGTGATACTCTTATCAGGACTATTCTATATATCAGGAAGCCATCGCACGCTTCGGCGCACTGCGCCCTGCTGATACATCCATAATAGAACCCGCAAATTTCACGTTGCAATTGGGCGACCGGCGCAAAAATTTCTGGCGCCGCTCCAGCCAGCCACTGCGCAAGCCAGTGCAGCCAACCACGCGGCAACCTGAAAGACGGGAATAAAGCGATATAGATTTGCAAGGAGATCTCATGCCTACTGGCGATATTACGCGTGAACGGGCCGTTCTGACGCTGCCGTTGCGACAATGGGCGGCGCAAGAAGCCTCCAGCGCGGTCAGCGAACTGGAACAGGGCAAGGTGCTGTTTCTGCCCGAGCTGGCCTTCACCCTGTCTGAGCAGGAAATGCCGCTGCTGGATCCGGCGTTGGTCGATCCGAAGCGCAAGAACATCAGCTATCAGCCGCTGTCCGGCAAGCTGACCGGCGTCGCCGTCGCGGAACGCCGGCAGCAGGTTCAGCAACTGCTGGAGCGCTATTACCAGTCGTGCCGTCAGCTGATCGCCGGGCTGTTGCCCGAGTATCAGGAGGCGCTGCACCACCCAACCGGCAGCCTGCGTTTGCATCCGGTCTCCGCCTGGCGCGCCAATAGCTCCTGGCGCAAAGACGACAGCCGGCTGCACGTCGACGCTTTCCCGTCGCGCCCGAACTACGGCGAACGCATTCTGCGCATTTTCACCAACATCAATCCGCACGGTGAACATCGCCAATGGCGGGTCGGCGAGCCGTTCCCTGAGCTGGCTGAACGCTTTATGCCGCGTCTGGCCCGCTATTCTGCGTTAAGCAGCTGGCTGCAGCACCAGGTGCGCATCACCAAAACCCGCCGCAGCCATTATGACCACCTGATGCTGCAGTTGCATGACGCCATGAAGGCCGATGGCGATTATCAGCAGCGTGGCCCACAGCTGGCGCTGGCGTTCCCGCCGGGCAGCAGCTGGATTTGCTTCTCGGACCAAACGCCGCACGCCGCGATGGGCGGCCAGTTTATGCTGGAACAGACCTTCCTGCTGCCGGTGAATAAAATGCAGGATCCGCAACGTTCACCGCTGAAAGTGTTGGAACAGCTGCGCGGCCAGCCGTTGATCTGACTGATTTGCCGCCGTCGGCGTTACCGGCGGCGGCAAACGCGCATCACGCCTCGAAATCCCCCTGTTGGCGCGCCACCAGCGTCAGAATGCTGTACAGCGCCACCGGCTGCTGTTCCTGATTCAACACCTGCACATCCCACACCACTACGCCGTGCGGGCGATCTTCGGCGGTTTTCTGCGGCTTGCGGATTTTCTTTTTGCAGGTCAACCGCACCTGAATGGTATCGCCGATCTTCACCGGCTCGATAAAGCGCAGATTCTCCATGCCGTAGTTGGCGATCACCGGCCCGACGGCGGCGTCAACAAACAGCCCGGCCGCGGCGGACACCACAAAGTAACCGTGCGCCACCCGTTCGCCGAACAGCGAGTCGGCGGCGCCGATCTTGTCCATGTGCGCGTAGAAATGGTCGCCGCTCAGGCAGGCGAAGTTGACGATATCCGCTTCGGTCACGGTGCGGCGCGCGGTCAACAGGCTGTCGCCCAGCTGCAGCTGCTCGAAGTATTTCCGGAACGGATGCACCGGATGCTCGACGACCGGCGCGCCGCGCACCCATTCGCCGCCGATGGCCGCCAGCATCGCCGGGCTGCCCTGGATCGCCGTGCGCTGCATATAGTGCTTCACCGCGCGCAGCCCGCCCAGCTCTTCACCGCCGCCGGCGCGCCCCGGGCCGCCGTGCACCAGCATCGGCAACGGCGAACCGTGGCCGGTGGACTCCGCCGCCGCCTGCTCATCCAAAATCAACATGCGGCCGTGGGCGCAGGCCGCCGCGCGAATGAAGCGCTTGGCCAATGCCGGATCGGCAGTCACCAGCGATCCCGCCAGGCTGCCCTGCCCCAGCAACGCCAACGCGATCGCCTGCTCGGTATCCGCATACGGCATCAGCGTCGCCACCGGGCCGAAGGCCTCAGTGCCGTGCACCGCCTGATGGGTGAGCGGATCGGCGCAATACAGCAGGGTCGGCGGATAAAACGCCCCGCCGCGCGCACCGTCACCGAGGACTTCCAGCTTATCCTGCGCCGCGCCACAGAGTGGTTCGCAGCCGTTGCGCAGCAGGAAATCCACCTTGCTTTGCACATCATCACGCTGCTCGTGGCTGACCAACGCCCCCATGCGCACCTGTTCCAGCTGCGGATCGCCCACCGTCACCCCCGCCAGGCGCTGCAACAAGGCCTGACGCACGGCCGCCACCTGCGCCGCCGGCACGATGATGCGGCGGATCGCGGTGCATTTCTGCCCCGCCTTGGCGGTCATTTCACGGCACACTTCTTTGATGAACAGCGCAAACTCGGGCATCTCCGGCGTCACGTCTTCCGCCAGCACGCAGCAGTTGAGCGAATCCGCTTCCATGGTGAACGCGATCGATTTCTCCAGCAGGCGCGGGTGTGCCCGCAGCCGCTGTCCGGTCTGCGCCGAACCGGTGAAAGTCACCGCATCCTGGTAATCCAGGTGCGCAAGCATGTCGCCGACGCCGCCGCAAACCAGCTGCAGCGCCCCTTCCGGCACCAGCCCGCTGTCGACGATCAGCCTGACCATCGCCTGCGTCAGCTGCGCGGTAGCGGTGGCCGGCTTGATGATGGCCGGCATGCCCGCCAGCCAGGTCGGCGCCAGTTTTTCCAGCATGCCCCAGCACGGGAAGTTGAAGGCGTTGATGTGCAGCGCCACGCCGGGGCGCGAGGTCAGCACGTGGCGGGCGGCGAACTGCGCCTGTTTCGACAATGGGATCAGCTCGTCTTCCGGCCACAGGGTATCGTCCGGCAGATCGCGGCCGGCCATGCCGGCATAGGCGAACAGCGTGGCGATACCGCCCTCAATATCAACCCAGCCGTCGCTGCGCGTCGCGCCGGTTTGATAGGAAATCTGATACAGCGCCTCTTTGTGCGCCAACAGGTGTTTCGCCACCGCTTTCAGCATCTGGGCGCGCTGCTGGAATGTCATGTTCGCCAGCGCCGGGCCGCCGTGGCTGCGCGCATAGCTCAGGCTCGCCGCCAACGGCAGGCCGTCGGAGCAAACCTGGTACAGCGCCTCGCCGGTCACGGCGTGGCGGATCTCGCGCCCCTCTCCCTGCCCGTACACCCAGGCGCCAGAAAGATAACTGTGTAACTGCTGCATGTGCCCTCCGAAATTCATAAATTTTCACCATATAGCTTAATTACGTATCACATAAATACCAGTCCGCGCCAAACCAAATTTTAACAAAAAGAAAACAAAAGGCGCTTTCAGGGCATTTGACCTGCCATAAACAAGGAATTAATCACTTTATTTATCAAATAAAATCAACAAAATAACAAATCACCTTGTGAGTAACCTCGCAAAACCACATGAATTACGTTTGATCTTTTTGTTATCAGTTTGTAGCCTTATGGTTAGTTAAAGTGATTCACATTTTTATGTTTAATGTGAAAAATACGAATCACCAAGAGGCAAGCATGACAACTGACGCACAGTATCAGCAGCATTTCGACGACAAGATCGCGGCGGACATCGCCATTGAGGCCAAAGACTGGATGCCGGACGCCTACCGTCAGAACCTGATTCGGCAGATTGGCCAACACGCCCACTCGGAAGTCATCGGCATGCTGCCGGAAGCCAACTGGCTGACGCGCGCCCCCACGCTGCGCCGCAAGGCGGTGCTGCTGGCCAAGGTGCAGGACGAAGCCGGCCACGGTCTGTACCTCTACAGCGCCGCCGAGACCCTCGGCTGTTCGCGCCAGGACATCTACCAAAAGATGCTCGACGGCAAGATGAAGTACTCCTCTATCTTCAATTACCCCACGCTCAACTGGGCGGATATCGGCGTGATCGGCTGGCTGGTCGACGGCGCCGCCATCGTCAACCAGGTGGCGCTGTGCCGCGCGTCCTACGGCCCCTATGCGCGGGCGATGGTGAAAATCTGCAAAGAGGAAAGCTTCCACCAACGCCAGGGCTACGAGGCGGTGATGGCGATGGCCAACGGCAGCGACACGCAGCGCGCCATGTTGCAGGACGCTATCGATCGCTTCTGGTGGCCGGTGCTGATGATGTTCGGCCCGAGCGACGCCGACTCCCCCCACAGCGCCCAGAGCATGGCGTGGAAAATCAAACGCCACAGCAACGATGAGCTGCGGCAGAAATTCGTCGACAACACCGTGCCGCAGCTTGAGGCGCTGGGCATGACGGCGCCGGACCCGAGCCTTACCTGGGACGAGGCCGCCGGCCACTATCGCTTCGGCGAGATCGACTGGAGCGAACTGCATGAGGTGCTCAAAGGGCGCGGCCAATGCAACCACGAACGCCTGCAGGCCAAACGCCGCGCCTGGGAAGACGGCGCCTGGGTACGCGACGGCGCCATGGCCCACGCCGCGAAAAACGCCGCCTCCGCCGCATAGCCAACATAAGGAAACGAGATCATGAGCCACGTTGAATGGCCGCTGTATGAAGTGTTTATCCGCAGCAAACAAGGGCTGGCGCATCGCCACGTCGGCAGCCTGCACGCCGCCGACGACCAAATGGCGCTGGAAAATGCCCGCGACGCCTATACGCGCCGCAACGAAGGCTGCTCGATCTGGGTGGTGCAGTCGCGCCATCTGATCGCCTCGCAGCCGGAAGATCGCGGCGCGTTCTTCGATCCGTCCGAAGATAAGATCTACCGTCATCCGACGTTTTACACCATTCCCGACGGCATCAAGAACATGTAGAGGCGACCATGACGGTTAACGATCCGCGCATCAGCTATTTGCTCCGCCAGGGCGACACGCCTCTGATCCTCGCCCAGCGCCTGTGCGCCTGGTGCGGCCACGCGCCCGAGCTGGAAATCGATCTGGCGTTGGCCAACATCGGGCTCGATCTGCTCGGCCAGGCGCGCAACTTTCTGGGTTACGCCGCCGAACTGGCCGGCCCGCCCTGCAGCGAAGACAGCCTGGCCTTCGGCCGCGACGAGCGCCAGTTTCATAACCTGCTGTTGGCGGAGCAGCCGAACGGCGGTTTCAACGACACGCTGGTGCGTCAGTTCCTGCTCGATGCCTACCACGTACAGCTGCACCAGGCGCTGAGCCGCAGCCTCGATGTGCAGATCGCCGCCATCGCCGCCAAATCGTTGAAGGAGGCCGATTATCACCTGCGCTTCAGCCACGGCTGGATGATCCGCCTGGGTGACGGCACCGACGTCAGCCACCGCAAGATCCAGCAATCGCTGGATAACCTGTGGCGGTTCACCGCCGAGCTGTTCCACGCCGACGCGCTGGAGCTGGAACTGGCAGAACAAGGCATCGCCGTCGATCCGCGCGAACTGCAGGCCCCCTGGCAAGCGCAGGTGGAAGAGACGCTGCGCCAGGCGACGCTGGCGCTGCCTGCCGAGCAGGCGTTCCGGCACGGCGGCAAGCAAGGCCGGCACAGCGAACACCTCGGCCCGCTGCTGGCGGAAATGCAGTTCCTGCAGCGCGCCTATCCAAACGGTCAATGGTAGGAGGCCACGATGAACGTCACCCGTTTGCAACCCGCCGAAATCCCGCAGATTTGGCACTGCCTGCAGCAGATCAGCGATCCCGAACTGCCGGTGCTGTCGATCACCGATTTGGGCATGGTGCGCGACGTAGCGCGCGACGGCGCGGGCTGGCGCGTGACCTTCACCCCAACCTATTCCGGCTGCCCGGCCACCGAATTTTTGCTCAACGCCATCGAGCAGCGGCTGGCGGCCGCCGGCTTCAGCCCGGTGCAGGTGGACATTCGCCTCAGCCCGGCCTGGACCACCGACTGGATGAACGCCGACGCCCGCGAGCGGCTGCGGCAATACGGCGTAGCGCCACCGCAGGGGCACACCTGCGATCGGCCGCACGCCCACGGCCCGGTAGCCTGCCCGCGCTGCGGCAGCACCCACAGCGAGAAGATCAGCGAGTTCGGCTCCACCGCCTGTAAAGCGCTGTACCGCTGCTGCGACTGCCGGGAACCGTTCGATTATTTCAAATGCATATAGGAGCGCTGACACCATGACGGTCTTTCATCGCCTGAACGTCGCCGCCATCGAGCGCGAAACGCCGGACGCCGTAGCCATCACCCTGCGGGTGCCCGAAGAGCTGCAAAACCAATACCGCTATACCCCCGGCCAGCACCTGACGCTCAAGGCGTTGGTCAACGGCGAAGAGCTGCGGCGTTGCTACTCCATCTGCAGTTCGCCGCAGGAAGGCCTGCTGCAGATCGGCGTGAAGGCGATTGACCAGGGGCGCTTCTCCGGCTTCGTCAACCGCATGCTGAAGGTCGGCGACGCGCTGGAGGTGATGGTGCCTCAGGGGCACTTCGGCTACCAGCCGCAGGCAGAGCGCCACGGCAACTACCTGGCGATCGCCGCCGGCTCAGGCATCACGCCGATGCTGTCGATCATCAAGGCGACGCTGCTGCTCGAACCGGGCAGCAGCTTCACCCTGATCTACGGCAACCGCAACAGCCGTTCGATGATGTTCAAAGAGGCGCTGTCGGATCTGAAAAACCGCTACCCGCAGCGTTTTCAGCAGCTGTATCTGTTCAGCCAGGAAAGTCTCGACAGCCCGCTGCTCAGCGGCCGCATCGACCGTGAACGCCTGACGGCGATCGGCGGCGCGCTGCTGGATTTCCGCGACTATGACCACGCCTTTATCTGCGGGCCGGAATCGATGATGGACGACGCACAAACCGTGCTGGAACAGGCCGGCGTCCCGGCCAACCACATCCACAGCGAACGCTTCAACACCAGCGGCCTGGTCGTCCGCCCGCGAAGCAGCGGCGATCGCAACGCCACCCGGGTGGCGATCCTGCTCGACGGCCGCCGGTTGGATATCGAGGTCGGCGAACAGGACGACAGCATTCTCGACGCCGCGCTGCGCCAGGGCGCCGACCTGCCCTACGCCTGCAAAGGCGGCGTATGCGCCACCTGCAAATGCCGTCTGAAGGCCGGCCAGGTGGAGATGGGCGTCAACTACAGCCTGGAGCCGGATCAGCTGGCGGCAGGCTACGTATTGAGCTGCCAGTCGTGGCCGAAAGGCGACGGCGTGGTATTGGACTTCGACGTCTAGGAGCCGCGATGGACACCCCCTTTATTTTGCATCAGCAGCAGCACCGCGTGGTCACGCTGACGCTGCATCGCCCGGAGGCGCGCAACGCCCTGAGCACGCCGTGCCTGGAACAGCTGGTTGCTCGCCTGGAGCAGGCCGACGCCGACAGCGGCGTGGGCGCCGTAGTGATCGCCGGTGCGGCGCGCTTCTTCGCCGCCGGCGCCGATCTGCGCGAACTGCAACAGCAGGATCTGCCGGCCGCGCTGGCGGATCGCCGTCCGCAGCTGTGGCAGCGGCTGGCGCAGTTCAGCAAGCCCCTGCTGGCGGCGGTGAACGGTTATGCCCTGGGCGCCGGCTGCGAGCTGGCGCTGGCCTGCGACATCGTCATCGGCGGCGAAAGCGCCCGCTTCGGCCTGCCGGAGATCACCCTCGGCCTGATGCCGGGCGCCGGGGGCACCCAGCGTCTGATCCGCTGCGTCGGCAAGTCGCGCGCCAGCCAGATGGTGCTGACCGGCGAGCCCATCGACGCCTGCACCGCGTTGCAGGCCGGCCTTATCAGCGAAGTGTGCGTCGATGCCCTGACGCTGGAACGCACGCAGCAGATTGCCGATCGCATCAGCCGTCAGGCGCCGCTGGCGCTGCGCGCCGCCAAACAGGCGCTGAAACAGGCCGAGGAAATCGGCCTTAGCCAGGGGCTGACGATGGAGCGTCAGCAGTTCGTCACCCTGGCCGCCACCGACGATCGCCGCGAAGGCATCGCCGCCTTTTTCGAAAAACGTACGCCAAACTATCAGGGGCGCTGATTTATGGATAACGCATTGATTCTCAGCCATCTCGACGCCGGCGTGTTGACGCTGACCCTTAACCGGCCGGATCGGCTCAACAGCTTTAACGACGAGATGCATCGCCAGCTGAGTGAAGCGCTGACGCAAGCCGAGCGCGACGACAGCGTGCGCTGCCTGCTGATCGCCGGCGCCGGGCGCGGTTTCTGCGCCGGGCAGGATCTCAACGATCGCAACGTCAGCGCCGATCAACAGGCGCCGGATCTCGGCCTGTCGGTCGAACGTTTCTACAACCCCCTGATCCGTCGCCTGACCGCCCTGCCGAAGCCGGTGGTGTGCGCGGTCAACGGCGTGGCGGCCGGCGCCGGCGCCGCGCTGGCCCTGGCGTGCGATATCGTCATCGCCGCCGACAATGCCAGCTTCATTCAGTCTTTCTGCCGTCTGGGGCTGGTGCCTGACTCCGGCGGCAGCTGGCTCCTGCCGCGGCTGGCCGGCCACGCCCGCGCGATGGGCATGGCCATGCTGGGTGACAAAATCAGCGCCCAACAGGCGCTGGCGTGGGGCATGATCTGGCAGGTAGTGCCGGCGGATGAATTGGCCGACCGCACGCAAACGCTGGCGCGCCATCTGGCCACCCAGCCGACCTACGGTCTGGGGCTGATCAAGAAAGCCCTCTACAGCTCGGCCACCAACAGCCTCGATCAGCAGCTCGATCTGGAGCGCGATCTGCAGCGCCTGGGCGGCCGCAGCGACGACTATCGCGAAGGCGTCAGCGCGTTCTTTGCCAAACGCACGCCAAACTTCAGCGGGAAATAGCCATGAACGCGCCCCTTCTTAACGGCCAGGTGGCGGTGATCGGCGCCGGCACCATGGGTATCGGCATCGCCCAGGTGGCCGCCGCCGCCGGCCACCCGGTGCGGCTGTTCGATATCGCGCCCGCCGCCGCCCAGCGCGCGATCGACGATCTCGCTCGCCGCCTGCGCCAGCGGGTCGACGACGGCAAGGCCGACGCCGCGCCCACCGAAGCCCTGCTGGCGCGCCTCGAATGCGCCGACTCGCTCGAGCAGCTGGCCGACTGCACGCTGGTGATTGAAGCGGTGGCGGAAAATCTGGCGATCAAACAGGGCCTGTTCCGCGATCTGGAGGCGCTCTGCGCACCCACGACGCTGTTCGCCAGCAATACCTCTTCGCTGTCGATCACCGCCATCGCCGGGGCACTGCAACACCCGGCCCGCATGGCCGGGCTGCACTTCTTCAACCCGGCGCCGCTGATGAAGCTGGTGGAGATCGTCAGCGGCCTGGAGACCGGCGCCGAGACCCTCGCCGCGCTGCAGGCCCTGGCACAGCGCTGGGGTAAGCAGAGCGTCGTGTGCCGCTCGACGCCGGGATTTATCGTCAACCGCGTGGCGCGGCCGTTCTATGCCGAAACCCTGCGCGCGCTGGAGGAACAGGTGGCCGACGCCGCCACGCTGGACGCGGTATTGCGCGACGCCGGCGGCTTCGCCATGGGCCCGCTGCAATTGACCGATCTAATCGGCCAGGACGTCAATTACGCCGTGACCGAATCGGTGTATCAGGCCTTCTATCAGGATCCGCGCTTCACGCCCTCACTGGTGCAGCAGGAGTTGGTGGCCGCCGGGCACCTCGGCCGTAAATCCGGCCGCGGTTTCTACCGCTACGACGCGCCGCGATCCGCCGCCGCGATCGCCTTTACGCCACCGGCGCAGGCCGCACTGCCGCAACGCGTTACGCTGCACGGCGACTGGTCCTCGCTGGCCGATTTGGCGCAGCTGTTAAGCGAAAATGCGGGGGCGATCAAACAACCTGGCCAGACCAGCCCACACGTCACGATCGACGACGTTACACTGATGTTAACCAATGGTAAAACCGCCGGCCAACTGGCCGACGAACGTGGAACGCCCGTGGTGCTGTTCGATCTCTGTGCCGACTATGCGCACGCCTCCGCCATCGCCATCAGCTGCGCGGCGCAAAACGATGCGCAACACAATGCCAACGCGATTCGCCTGCTGCAGTCCCTCGGCAAGCAGGTCATTCCGTTGCCGGATTACCCTGGCCTGCTGACGATGCGCACCCTGGCCATGCTGGCCAACGAAGCGCTCGACGTGGTGAATAAAGGCGTCGCCAGCGCCGAAGATACCGATCTGGCGATGCTGCGCGGCGTCAACTATCCGCGCGGGCCGCTGGCCTGGGGCGCCGCGCTCGGCTGGCGCCACATTCTGACTACGCTGGAAAACCTGCAACGCTATTACGGCGAAGCGCGCTATCGCCCGATGCCGCTGCTGCGCCGCTACGCTTCCCCCGCCTCTTTCCCAGGAGCCGAACGATGAACGCCAATACGCCACGCGCGCTGGCTCAGCGCTGCGCCGAACAGATGTTCCAACAAGATACCTGCGCTCAGGCGATGGGGATGCACATCGATGCCGTCGACGCCGGGTACGCTCAGGTCAGCATGACCGTCGGCCCGCAGATGCTCAACGGCCACCAGACCTGCCACGGCGGCCAGCTGTTCAGCCTGGCGGACACCGCCTTCGCCTACGCCTGCAACAGCCAGGGGTTGGCGGCGGTGGCCTCCGGCTGCAGCATCGACTTCGTCCGCCCGGCGCTGGCCGGCGATCGCCTCACCGCCAGCGCGGAGATGCGCCATCAGGGCAAAGCCACCGGGCTGTATGACGTCGAAATCGTTAACCAACGGGGCAAAACCGTCGCCTGGTTCCGCGGCCGCGCGCACCGCCTCGGCCACAGCATTTTAGGAGATCAGGCATGAATCAGGCATTTATCTGCGACGGCGTGCGTACCCCGATCGGCCGCTATGGCGGCGCGCTGGCCCAGGTGCGCGCCGACGACCTCGCCGCCCTGCCGCTGCGCGTGCTGTTGGAACGCCATCCGCAGGTCGATTGGGCGCAGCTGGACGACGTGATCCTCGGCTGCGCCAACCAGGCCGGGGAAGACAACCGCAACCTGGCGCGTATGGCATTGCTGCTGGCCGGGCTACCGGTCGGCGTTTCCGGCACCACGGTGAACCGCCTGTGCGGTTCGGGCCTGGATGCGCTGGCGATGGCGGCGCGCAGCATCAAAGCCGGTGACGCCGGGCTGCTGCTGGCGGGCGGCGCGGAATCGATGACCCGTGCGCCGCTGGTGATGGGCAAGGCCGACAGCGCCTTCAGCCGCCAGGCGCAGCTGTACGACACCACCCTCGGCTGGCGCTTCGTCAACCCGCGCATGCAGGCCGAGTTCGGCACCGATTCGATGCCAGAGACCGCCGAAAACGTCGCGGCGCAGTTCAACATCAGCCGCGCCGATCAGGACGCCTTTGCGCTGCGCAGCCAGCAGCGCGCCGCCCGGGCGCAGGCGCTGGGCCACCTGGCGCAGGAGATAGCCCCGGTCAGCCTCATCGGCAAAAAAGGCGCGGTGACGCTATTCAGCCAGGATGAACACCCACGCCCCGACACCACCTTTGATCAGCTGCAGGCGCTGAAAACCCCGTTCCGTCAGCCCGGCAGCGTCACCGCCGGCAACGCCTCGGGCCTGAACGACGGTGCGGCGGCGCTGATCGTCGCCTCCGAAGCGATGGCGGCGCGCCAGGGGCTGACGCCGCGCGCGCGCATCGTTGCCACCGCCACCTGCGGCGTGGAGCCGCGGCTGATGGGCATCGGCCCGCTGCCGGCCACCCGCAAGGTGCTGGAAATCGCCGGGCTGAGCCTGGCGCAGATGGACGTTATCGAACTGAACGAAGCGTTCGCCGCCCAGGCGTTGGCGGTAATGCGCCAGCTTGGCCTGCCGGACGATGCCCCGCAGGTCAACCCCAACGGCGGCGCGATCGCCCTGGGGCATCCACTGGGCATGAGCGGCGCGCGCCTGGCGCTGGCCGCCCTGTTTGAACTGGAACGGCGAGCCGGCCGCTACGCGCTTTGCACCATGTGCATCGGCGTCGGCCAAGGCATCGCCATGATCATTGAGCGTGTCTGACCCCTGAGGCTAACCATGACAATAAATCCACAGCCCCTCGAAACGATCGAATTCGCCTCGCGCGATGAGATTGAAGCGTTGCAGCTGACGCGTCTGAAGTGGACGCTGCACCACGCCTACGACAATGTGCCGATGTACAAACGCAAATTTGACCAGGCCGGCGTGCACCCCGACGATCTCAAACAGCTGAGCGATCTGGCGCGCTTCCCCTACACCACCAAGCAGGATCTGCGCGACAACTACCCGTTCGACACCTTCGCGGTGCCGATGGAACAGGTGGTGCGCATCCACGCCTCCTCGGGCACCACCGGCCGCCCGACGGTGGTGGGTTACACCCAGCGCGACATCGATAACTGGGCCGATATCGTCGCCCGCTGTCTGCGCGCCGGCGGCGCCACCGCCAAAGACAAGGTGCACGTCGCCTACGGTTACGGCCTGTTCACCGGCGGCCTGGGCGCACACTACGGCGCAGAGCGGCTCGGCGCGACGGTGATCCCGATGTCCGGCGGCCAGACGGAACGCCAGGCGCAGCTGATCCTCGATTTCAAACCCGACATCATCATGGTGACGCCGTCCTATTGCCTGACGCTGATCGACGAGCTGGAGCGCAAGATGGGCGGCGACGCGCGCGGCTGCTCGCTGCGGCTCGGCGTGTTCGGTGCTGAACCCTGGACCGAAGCCCTGCGCCACGAGATCGAAACCCGCATGGGCATCAAGGCGCTGGATATTTACGGCCTGTCGGAAGTGATGGGGCCGGGCGTGGCGATGGAGTGTCTGGAGAGCGGCGGCGGCCCTACCATTTGGGAAGACCACTTCCTGCCGGAGATCATCTGCCCGGAAACCGGCATTGCTCTGCCGGACGGCGAACACGGCGAACTGGTGTTCACCACCCTGACCAAAGAAGCGCTACCGGTGATCCGCTACCGCACCCGCGATCTCACCCGGCTGCTGCCGGGCGACGCGCGCCAAATGCGCCGCATGGGCAAGATCACCGGCCGCTCCGACGACATGCTGATCATCCGCGGCGTCAACGTCTTCCCGTCGCAGGTGGAAGAGCAGATCATGCAGTTCGAGCAGCTGTCGCCGCACTACCAGCTGCAGGTCAGCCGCAGCGGGCACCTGGACACGCTGGCGGTGCGTGTCGAGCTCAAGGAGTCGGCGCTCAGCCTCAGCCACCAGCAGCGTTGCGACATCTGCCACCAGCTACGCCACCACATCAAATCGATCGTGGGCGTCAGCACCGACGTCAGCATCGCCAACTGCGGCGATATTCCGCGCTCGGAAGGCAAAGCGCAGCGCGTGGTCGATTTGCGGCCGCGCTGAGGCGCACGGCGTCACGGATGACGCCGCCTTAAATTATGGTAATGTTATGGCTCATCGAAGGCTAACCCATGGAAAAATATGGAACATAAACTGGATGAGTTCATTCGCCATGCCGTCGACGCGCAGCCGATCAGCGGCACCTCGCTGATCATTTCGCTGTACGGCGACGCGCTCAGCCACCGCGGCGGCGAAGTGTGGCTCGGCAGCCTGAGCGCGCTGCTGGAGGCCTTCGGCTTCGGCGATCGCTTCGTGCGCACCTCGGTGTTCCGCCTGCAGAAAGAGGGTTGGCTGGCGGTGGAAAAAATAGGCCGCCGCAGCTTCTACCGCGTGACCGAGCAAGGGATGCGCCAGTTCCGCCACGCCGAATCGAAAATCTATCTGCGCGAGCAGCCCGCCTGGGACGGCAAGTGGGAGCTGTTGCTGCTGGAAAGCGCCGAAAAAAACGAGCGCGCGCGGCTGAAAAAAGAGCTGGGCTGGCTCGGGTTCGGGCAAATCGCCAGCAACCTGATGGCCGCCCCCACCCATGCGCAAACCGACGTGACGGCACTGCTCGGCGAGCTGAACGCCAGCGAGCAGGTGATTTACTTCCGCGCCGATTATCCCTATAACCGCTCCGAGCAAACCCTGCAGAACTTGGTGGCCGACTGCTGGTCGCTAAACGAGGTGGCGGCCGGCTATCACGAGTTTATCGTCTCCTTCCGGCCGCTGATGGCGCTGCTGCGCGAAGTCGACCCGTCGGCGCTGACGCCGCTGCGCTGTTTCCAGATTAAGCTATTATTGATTCACTTCTTCCGTCGCGTGGTGTTGAAAGATCCGCTGCTGCCGGACGCGCTGCTGCCCGCGCAGTGGGAGGGCCAGATCGCCCGCAACCTGTGCATCAATCTTTATCAACAGGTCGATCGCGCCGCAACGGAATATGTCAGCGCGCTGGCGGAAACCACCATCGGCGCCCTGCCCGCGCCGGCCGCCGGCTACTATCGGCGCTTCGGCGGCCTGCCGCGCGACCCTACATTTTAAGGAACTCACGCTATGCCTGTGTATCAGATTGACGGCCTGACGCCGGTCGTCGACCCCAGCAGTTACGTGCACCCGACGGCGGTGCTGATCGGCGACGTGATCGTCGGCAAGCACGTATACATCGGCCCGAATGCCAGCCTGCGCGGCGATTTTGGCCGCCTGGTGATCTGCGACGGCGCCAACATTCAGGATAACTGCGTGATGCACGGCTTCCCGCAGCAGGACACGGTGGTGGAAGAAGACGGCCATATCGGCCACGGCGCCATCCTGCACGGCTGCCGCATTCGCCGCAATGCGATGGTGGGCATGAACGCGGTGGTGATGGACGGCGCGGAAATCGGCGAGAACACCATCGTCGGCGCGATGGCGTTCGTCAAAGCCGCGGCGGTGATCGAAGCCAACAAGCTGGTGGTCGGCAGCCCGGCGCGCGTGCTGCGCGATCTGACCGAACAGGAATTGGCCTGGAAGATCGCAGGCACCCGCGAGTATCAGGATCTGGTACAGCGCTGCAAATCCTCGCTGCACGAAGTGGCGCCGCTGACCGAAATCGAACCGGGCCGCCAACGCCTGAGCTTCGGCGACCACCTGATCCCGAAAAGCCAGCTGTAATCCCCGGGGCTGAGGAACGCCTCAGCCCCTTCCCTTATTACTCCACTTCCGGCGCCTTGAACGGCGACGGCACGGCCGCGCGGCGGCTCTGGACGTGATAAGCCACCACCAGCAGCAAGGTTAACGGAATACCGAACCACAGCGTCATGCGGAAGAATTCGGTAAACGCCGTCGAGATCATCAGCGCCGCCATCAGCCCGGCACCCAGCAAGGTGGTATACGGGAACCCCCACATGCGGAACTTCAGGTGGGTCTGCCGATGCCGGCGGCGGAAGAACAGGTGGGTGACGAAAATCATCAGCCAGGTAAAGCAGGCGCCATACACCGAAATAGACATCATGGCGGCGAACGACGTTTCCGGCGCCACCAGGCTCAGCACGATAGACACCACGATGCCGATGCACGACATCGCCAGCGCATTGACCGGAATGCCGCGCCGGCTGACGCGCCCCAACGCCGCCGGCGCCTGCCCGGCGCGCGACAGCGAGAACATCATGCGGGTGGTGATATACAGCTGGCTGTTCATCGCCGACAGCGCCGCCACCAGCACGATAAAGTTGAAAATACCGGCGGCGGCGGGCAGATGGATCACGTTCATCGCCATCAGGAACGGGCTTTCGCCGGTGCCGGACTGCCGCCAGGGCACGATGGCCAGCATCAGGGCAATCGACAGCATGTAGAAGATAAACAGCCGCACGATGGTGCCCTTGAACGCCGCCTTCACCGCAATCACCGGATTTTTCGCCTCGCCGGCGGCCACCGCGATCATTTCAATGCTCAGGTAGCTGAAGATAGACACGATCACCGCGAACCACATGCCCTTGACGCCAAACGGCATGAAGCCGCCGGCGGTCAGGTTGCGCAGGCCGTAGGCCGGGTTGCCCGAGAACGCCAGAATGCCGATGCCGATCAGAATGAACGCCACGATCGCCGTCACTTTGACGGTGGACAGCGCGTATTCCACCTGGCCGAACGACTTCACGCCGATCACATTGATGACGATCACCGCCGCCGAGAACAGCAGCACCCACGGCCAGGTCGGCGTCGCCGGGAACCAGAACTGCATGTACATGCCGATGGCGGTAACTTCGGTGCCCACCGCCAGCACCACGCAAGACCAGTAGGAATAACGCACCAGAAAACCGAACAGCGGGCCAAGATAGAATTCGGCGTAGTCGCCGAACGAGCCGGGCGTCGGGTGTTCGGAGGTCATTTCCGCCAGGCTGCCCATCAACAGCAGCGCAATAACGCCGCCGATCAGGTAGCTCAGCAATACCGACGGCCCCGCCATCTGAATGGCGTAGGCGCTGCCGAGAAACAGCCCGGTGCCGATGGCGCCGCCGATCGCCAGCATCGACATCTGCCCGGCGGTAAGATGCTTGTTCAACCCGCCCTGACGGCGGGCGATATGCTCAAAATCATTCATCTGTGGCATGGCTGTGTTCCCGAGCGAAGTTAGGCGGTACGGGTGACGTCGAGAATGGCGGCGGTCACGTAGTCGATATTGCCGGGGTTGAGCCCCGGCAGGCACATGCGGCCGGGCGAAACCAGATAGATGGCATAGCGCTGCCGCAGGGTCTGCAGCTGCGCTTCGTTCAGGCCGGTATAGCTGAACATACCGCGCTGATCGCGTATGCGCCGGTGATCCAGCGAAGAACCTCCCCGCGCCAGGCCGGCGGCCAGCTGCTCACGCATCTGCTTGATGCGCACGCGCATTTCCGCCAGCTCATTGCGCCAAAGCTCACCGAGTTCGGCGTCGCCGAGCAGGGTTTCCACGATCTGGCTGCCGTGCGTCGGCGGGCAGGAGTAGCTGCGGCGGATCAGCGTTTTTAACGCGCCTTTGACGTTAGCGGCGTTTTCCGCATCGGCGCAGCGCACCGACAGCGCGCCCAGCCGCTGGCCGTACAGCGCCACGTTTTTGGAAAACGAGTTGCAGACCAAAAACGGCAGATCGGTTTTCAGCGCTTCGCGCAACGCCAAGCAGTCCTCCTCCAGCCCGTCGCCGAAGCCCTGATAGGCGAGATCGAACAGCGGCAGCAGCTTACGCCGCTGCAGCACGGCGAGCGTGGCGCGCCACTGCTCCGCCGTCAGATCGGTGCCGGTCGGGTTATGGCAGCAAGGATGCAACAGGACTACGCTGCCGGGCGGCAGGCTGTCCAGCGCGTCGAGCATGGCGGCGAAACGCAGGCCACCCGCCGCTTCGTCAAAGTAGGGATAGGTATTCACCTGCAGCCCGGCGCCTTCAAATATCGCCCAGTGATTGGCCCAGGTGGGATCGGACACCCAAATGTCACTGCGCGCCAGAAAGTGGCGCAAAAAATCCGCCGCCAACTTTAGCGCACCGGAACCGCCGACGGTCTGCACCGTGGCGATCTCGGCCGCCTGTTGCTCGCCGAACAGCAGCACCTGCACCTGGCGAGCGAACTGCGGCGAACCTTCGATCGGCGGATAACCGTGCGGGCGACGCAGCGCCAGCAACCGCTGCTCGGCGGCCTCCACCGCCTGCATCAGCGGAATATTCCCCTGCCGGTCGTAATAGAGCCCAATGCCTAAATTCACTTTTTTCGGATTGGGGTCCTGCAAATAGGCTTCCATCAGCGACATAATAGGATCGGCTGCAGAAGGTGCAATCTGTTTAAACATGACGCATCCTTAACTCGTTATTGAATTAATATGAAGATGGACTTAATAAAAATTAAATCAGGCGATGGCGCTGACGGTGATTTCTATTTTCATTCCCGGCACCACCAGTTTTTCGACAATAACCGTGGAGCGATTGGGATAAGGATAATTAAAGTATTTCCGGTAAATATCATCGAGCAATTTAACGTCGTTGACGTCGGTAAGATAAACGATCACCTGCAGTACCTTATCGCTGTGGCTGCCCGCCGTCTTCAACGTCTGCGCCAGGTTATCGAAGGTTAACGCAATCTGTTGCTCCGGCGCGCCGGTCTCGATGCTGCCGTCCGCCCGCACCGGGCCGTGGGCGGTAAACAGCATGCCGCCGCCCCGGGTGGCCCAGGAAAAAGGCTGGCCGATGTCCGGCAGCCCGGTCTCTACGATCTCGCGCATGTCAGTGGTTCCCGTGGTGGTCAAGTTGGCGAAGCAGCGCGCCGTCGGCGGCGAACAACGCATCCAGAATGGTGAAATGATTGGCGCCGGGCACCGCGACCAGTTCGGCCGGCAACCCGCGTTGGCGCAGCGCCGCGTGATAGTGTTGCGACTGACCGATCAGCTCCGGCAGCTCAGCTGCGCCGTAATACAGCGTGAGCGGCTTACTGCGCGTCGGCGGGTGGCGCGCCGGGCTTAGCGTTTCAATCTGCCGCTCGGTCAGCTGCAGCGCCCGATTGACATAGCTCTCTTGCAGCGGTGCCAGTTCGAACAGGCCGCTGATGGGAAAGACCGCCTCCACCAACGCATGCTGCTGCCAAAACGCCGCCAGATGCCCGCCGGCGGAATGGCCGCACAGATGCACCGGATGGGCATAGTGCGGCGGCAGACGGCGCTGAATAGCATCAAGCGCCGCCCCCACCTGGCGACAAATAGCGTCAAGATTAACCGCCGGCGCCAGCGCATATTCCACCAGCACCACGTCAAAACCCAACGCCAACGGCCCGGCAGCGATAAAGGCGAAATCCGCCTTATCGCAGAATTGCCAATAGCCGCCGTGAATAAAAATTAACGTCCCCTGGTGCTGCTTTGCAGAATAGAGCCAATCCATCGTCTCGCGTTCGCTTTCGCCATACGCAATATTCTTTTCATGTTTCGTCTGATGATAAATAGCCGCACTGCGGGTCTGAAATGAAGCCAAAATAGCGTCTTCATTATCCACCGCAGCGCCGTTGTCATAGCTCCCCGCAAGTTGTTTCATATATTAAACTTCGTTTATTATTTAAGATATGAATTAACTATTAGCACCGGCAACATTATTGTCAAGACGGGTCTATCAGCAATGCGCGCCCGGTAAAATAAAACAACACCGGCGGCGAAAAAGTTTAACCCATGAAACTTTTTGCGCTTATTTTCCCCGCCCGTCCGGCTGAATTTGCGGCAATGCGCTTAGCCGCTCAAACGCATAATCCCAAAAGGCACGCACCTTCAGCGGCATGCGCTGCGCCTGCTGCGCCACCAGCTGCACCGGCATCGGCAACGGTTCATGGTCCGCCAGCAGCCGCACCAGCGTACCGGCGGCCACATCGTCCGCCACCTGATACGAGAGCAGGCGGGCGATGCCCTTGCCGGCGCGCACCGCCAGCAGCTGCGCTTCCACATCGTTGAGCAACAGTCGGGGGGCCAAGCGCACCCGCTCGCCGTTTTCCTGCGGGCCGAAGCGCCATTCACGCAGCGACGGCCGCTGAGTGCCGACGATGGTGGCATGCTCCGCCAGCTGCGCCGGTGAGCGCGGCTCGCCGCAGCGCGCCAGGTAAGCCGGGCTGGCGACCGTCACCCGACTGACCTGCCCCAGCCGCCGCGCCACGCGCGAAGAGTCCTGCAGATGGCCGATGCGCACCGCGATATCCAGCCCTTCGTCGATCAGATCGAGATTGCGATCGTTCAACACCATTTCGATCTGCATCTGCGGGTAGTCATCGAGAAACGCCATCACCACCGGCGCCACGTAGCGGCGGCCGAACTGCACCGGCGAAGTGACGCGCAGCAAGCCGCTCAGCTGCGCTTCGGCGGTATCCTGCACCACCGCCTGATAATCCTGCAGCAGCTGTTGCGCGCGCTCCAGCAGGCGCACGCCCGCCTCGGTAGGCGCCAGCCGCCGGGTGGTGCGTTCCACCAGCCGGGTGCCGAACCGCTGTTCCAGCGCGGCGATCGCCCGGGTGATCGCCGGCGCCGAGCGCCGCAGTTTGCGCCCGGCGGCTGCCAGGCTGCCCTGCTGCACCACCGCCACGAAGATGGCCAACTCGTCTAACCGATCCATAGACTCTTCCGATAAGTGAAATTATCAATTTCCACATTGCCGGATTCCGCTCATTCACCGCAAGAGTATGCTGAAAAAAAAAGCACTGAGGAGAAACGCCATGTCCACCATCACCCTCTACGGCACCCCGCTTTCCGGCCACGTTCACCGCGTGGCGTTGCTGCTGCGCATGCTGGCGCTGCCTTATGAATGGGTAGAAGCCTCGGCGGAGGTGCGGCAGAGCGCGGCCTTTCGCCGGCTCAACCCGTTTGGCCAGATCCCGGTCTTGCAGGACGGCGATCTGACGCTGGCCGACAGCAACGCCATTCTGGTCTATCTGGCGAAACGCTATGCGCCGGACAGCCACTGGCTGCCGGAACAGCCGGCGGCGGCGGCGCGGGTGCAGGCCTGGCTTTCCAAAGCCGCCGGCGAAGTCCGCTACGGCCCGGCCTCCTGCCGATTGATCGCCCAGTTCGCGGTGCCGGAGGATTACCAGGCGGCGCGGGCAATCAGCGATCGCTTTCTGCCGCAGATGGAGCAGCACCTGAGCGAGCGCGGCTATCTGGCCAGTGAACAGGCGACCATCGCCGATTTGGCCTGCTACAGCTATGTGGCGGTCGCGGCCGAAGGCGGCATTTCGCTGGCGCCTTACCCCGCCATACGGCGTTGGGTGGCGAGCATCGCGGCGCTTCCCGGCTTCTTCGCCATGCCGGCCCTGCCGGCACCGGCGGCGAGCTGACGCCATGATCCCGCAACGGTTCCACCCCGATGAGCTGCGCGCGCAGACGCTGGCCGGTTTCGATCGCGTGGGCGGCGGCATCTACCCCGCGATGCCGGATCAGCACCGTGCGTTTTTTGCCGCACTGCCCTACCTGTTCGTCGCCACGCTGGACGACCAGGGCTGGCCCATCGCCACCCTGTTCAGCGGCCCGCCCGGATTTTTACGCACGCCGGACGACACGCACCTGCGCATCAGCGCGCCGCGCCGCAGCGACGATCCCGCCCAGGCGCTGTTGCTGCCCGGCAAACCGGTCGGCGCGCTCGGGCTCGACTTCAGCAACCGGCGGCGCAACCGCGCCAACGGCACCGTCGGCCGCACCGATAAAAACCGGGTGGAGATCGTCGTTCACCAAAGCTTCGGCAACTGCCCGCAGTACATTCAGCGCCGCGAACTCTACCCGGTGGAGAGCCAGCCACAGCCGGTTGAGCATTTAGCGTCGCTCGATGCGGCGGCGCAGGCGCTGATCCGCACCGCAGACACCAGCTTCGTCGCCAGCGGCGCGCATCTGGAACTGGCGCAGGGCGGCGTCGATATTTCCCATCGCGGCGGGCGGCCCGGCTTTATCCATCTGGAAGGCGACACGCTGTGGATGCCGGACTTTCGCGGCAACCGCTATATGAATACGTTGGGCAACCTGCTGGCCGAACCGCGGGCGGCGCTGCTGTTCATCGATTTCGATCGCGGCGACGTGCTGCATCTGCAAGGAAAAACGCAGATCCTCTGGCAGGCGCAAGGGGATCCCGGCGTGGAAGGGGCGGAGCGCTATTGGCGGTTTGACGTTCACCGCGCCTGGCGCTTTGCGGCGGCGCTGCCGTGGCGGGGACGCGATCTTGAGTATTCGCCGGCGACGCTGGCGACCGGAGTGTGGCACCGCTGAAATGAAAAGCCCCGCTGCGGCGGGGCTGAATCAGGAAATTACAGGCTGTGTTCGGCCGCCGCTGCGGCCTGATAAAGCTGACGAAAATAACTCAACCGCGCAAAGAACAGGCGGCTTTGCTGTTCCGACATATTGCCGGCCACCTGCCCGGCGTCAATCTGCCGCCCTTGCCATTCCATCAGGGCGATACTCGACGCCAAAAAATCCATTTCGCTGCCGTAGGCCGCGAGATGCCTGTCCACTGATTTCATCATTCGCACACTCCTTTTAATCACATCGAAAAGGGTCATATGCCTGCTCTTTCAGTATCGGCCCGGCGGCGGATATTTTTTGTACAGAAGGTGCGCATGAAGAAAACGCTCATCTTGTCGCCACGCAGGCAAACGGCGACGGCAAAGTTTGCTAGGGTAAAGGGTAGCCGTATGGGATAGACCATTCTATTGAACTCAGCAAAGGAAGAGACCAATGAGCACCAGCATCAGCGCTACCCTCAAGGACCCCACGCTGTTCCGCGAGGCCAATTACATCGACGGGCAATGGTTGCCGGCCAAAGCAGGCCACGCGATCGCCATCCATAATCCCGCCAACGGCGAGCTGGTTGGCCATGTGCCGGCCTTCGGCGCTGAAGAAACCGCGCGCGCCATCGCCGCCGCCAAGAAGGCGCTGCCCGCCTGGCGTGCGCTGACCGCCAAAGAACGCGCCGGCAAACTGCGGCGGCTGTTTGAGCTGATGATGGAAAATCAGGAGGATCTGGCGCGCATCATGACGGCGGAACAGGGTAAACCGCTGGCTGAAAGCCGCGGTGAGATCGCCTATGCCGCCTCCTTTATCGAATGGTTCGCCGAGGAAGGCAAGCGGGTGTATGGCGATACCATTCCGCAGCCCCAGGCGGGTCGCCGCATCATCGTGCAGAAAGAGCCTATCGGCGTGTTCGCCGCCATCACCCCGTGGAACTTTCCGGCGGCGATGATCACCCGCAAAGCCGGCCCCGGCTGGGCGGCGGGTTGCACCGGGGTGATCCGCCCCGCCAGCCAGACCCCGTTCTCGGCGCTGGCGATCGCTGTTTTGGCAGAGCGCGCCGGGCTGCCCGCCGGGGTGTGCAACGTGATCACCGGCCCCAGCAAAGGCATCGGCGGCGAACTCACCGCCAACCCGGATGTGCGTAAACTCTCCTTCACCGGCAGCACCGAAGTCGGCGCGCAGCTGCTGGCCCAGTGTGCGCCCACCATCAAGAAAACCAGCATGGAATTGGGCGGCAACGCGCCGTTTATCGTGTTCGACGACGCCGATCTGGACGCCGCCGTGGCCGGCGCGGTCGCCTCGAAATACCGCAACGCCGGCCAGACCTGCGTCTGCACCAACCGTTTTCTGGTGCAGGACGGCGTGTACGACGCCTTCGCCGCCAAACTGAAAGCCGCCGTCGCCAAGCTGAAAGTCGGCAACGGCCTGGATGACGGCGTCACCATCGGCCCCTTGATTAACCCGGACGCGGTGGAGAAAGTGCGCGAGCATATCGCCGACGCCGTCGAGCACGGTGCCTCGGTGCTGCTGGGCGGCAAGCCTGACGCGCTGGGCGGCAATTTCTTCACCCCGACCATCCTGACCGACGTACCGCGCACGGCGAAAATCTTCCGCGAGGAAACGTTCGGCCCGGTGGCGCCCCTGATCCGCTTCAACCAGGAAGCGGAAGCCATCGAACTGGCCAACGACACGCCGTTCGGCCTGGCCGCTTACTTCTACAGCCGCGACATCGGCCGGGTGATGCGCGTGGCCGAAGCGCTGGAGTACGGCATCGTCGGCATCAACGAAGGGCTGATTTCCACCGAGGTGGCGCCGTTCGGCGGCATGAAGCACTCCGGTTTGGGCCGCGAAGGCTCAAAATACGGCATCGAGGACTATCTCGAGATCAAATACCTGTGCCTTGGCGGTTTGGGCGCTTGATGCGTTCGGCCTCCGCGTCTGCGGGGGCCCTGTCTGGCGGATCCGGGAAGCCTTTGCTACCTTTAGGCCTCTCGTTCGAACGGTTAAAAGGAATTTCCAGTATGCAACCTCTCGTGGTACAGCTACCCGGCTTTTACGTCGCCGGCCAAACGGTCAGAACCACCAATCAGGACGAAACCCAGCCCGAGACGGCAAAAATCCCGGCGCTGTGGTCAGACTTTTTCGCCACCTCGCCCGCCACGCCGGTCTATGGGGTCTACTCCAACTACGCCTCCGACGCCGGCGGGCCGTTTGACGTCACCGCCGGCAGCGCGGCAGAGAGCGGTTTGCACATCCAACCCGGCCGCTATCTGGTGTTCCAGGCCCGTGGCGCCATGCCGGCGGCGGTTATCGCAGGCTGGCAAGCCATCTGGGCCTACTTCGAGCAACACCCGGAAATCGAACGCCGCTTCCTGACCGACTTCGAAGCCTATACCGGCCTCGAGGCGGTCGATATCCATATCGGCTGCCGCTAACGTAACAGTGAGATCGACGATGATCACCTTCTCCCCCGCCATTCCGATCCTGCGCATTTTTGCGGTCGATAAGGCCAAAGAGTTTTATCTGGACTTTCTCGGCTTCACGCTGGAGTGGGAGCACCGTTTCAGCGAAGATCTGCCGCTGTACATGCAGGTGACCCGCGCCGGATTGACGCTGCACCTGAGCGAACACTATGGCGACAGCACGCCCGGCGCCGCTATTTTCATCCCGGTACACGATATCGACGCGCTGCACCGGGAGCTCACGGCCAAAAACTACCGCTATGCCCGGCCGGGGTTGGAGGTTGTCGACTGGGGCAAAGAGCTGAACCTGACCGATCCGTTCGGCAACCGCCTGCGGTTTTGCGAGCAGAGCCACGAGGCCTGAGCGGCCTTATTGCCGGTACTCCGCCTCGCTGACCGGCTCCAGCCAGGTCACCGGGCTGCCGTCCACCGCTTCGGCGATGGCGATATGGGTCATGGCAGTGTCCGGCGTCGCACCGTGCCAGTGTTTGACGCCTGCCGGGATCCAGACGATATCGCCGGGGTGCATTTCCTGCGTGGTCTCGCCACACATTTGGATCCACCCGCGCCCCTGGGTGACGATCAGCGTCTGGCCGAGCGGATGGGTATGCCAGGCCGTGCGGGCGCCGGGTTCAAAGGTGACGGTCGCGCCGCCCACCCTGGCCGGCGCGTCACCGGCGAACGGCGCGTCGATGCGTACCTGCCCGGTAAAATATTCTGCCGAACCGCGCTGTGAAGGGATCGAACCGCTGCGTTGTATTTTCATCTGTCGTGTCCTCCGCGCCGGCTCTCACCGCCGGCGCTGATCGTCATGAGTCAGTGATGCCAAGATAGCGCCATGCTTTTACGGCGACTAGCGGGTAAAATGCGCAAGGAGCTATGAGCTCAATTCATAAATCTACGCGCGACAGTGCGCTCACCTTCCTCTTCGGTGCCGGTATGTTGAAAGAAAACTTTAACGATCTGATCGCTTTCCTGATGGTGGCCAGGGAGCGCAGCTTCACCAAAGCGGCGGCGCAGCTTGGGGTTTCCCAATCGGCGCTCAGCCACGCCATTCGTGGGCTGGAAGAGCGCCTGGCGCTGCGCTTGCTCACGCGCACCACCCGCAGCGTCGCCCCCACCGAGGCCGGTGAGCGGCTGCTCAACAGCATCGGCCCGCGCTTGGCGGAGATTGAAAGCGAGCTGAACGCGCTGGGTGAAATGCGCGATCGGCCCGCCGGCAACATCCGCATCACCGCCGGCGAACACGCGGTGGATGCGGTGCTGTGGCCGGTGCTGCGCACTTTTCTCGTCGATTACCCGGATATCAACGTGGAAATCACCGTCGACAACAGCCTGACCGACATCGTCGCCGGGCGTTTCGACGCCGGCATCCGGCTGGGAGAACAGGTGGCGAAGGACATGGTCGCGGTGCGCATCGGGCCGGACATGCGTATGGTGCCCGTCGCCTCCCCTGACTATTTCGCCCGTTACGGCCTCCCTGCCACGCCGCAAGCGCTGCAAAACCATCGCTGCATCAATATGCGGCTCCCCACCCTCGGCGGGCTGTACGCCTGGGAATTTGCCCGCGATGGCCGGGAGATTAAAGTGCGGGTAGAGGGGCAACTGACCTTCAACAGCCTGCGCCAGCGAATCGACGCCGCGCAGCTCGGCCTCGGCATCGCCTTTGTGCCGGAAGATACCGTCGCCGAGCCGCTGGCCGACGGTCGCTTGCTGATGGCGCTGGACGATTGGTGCCCGCCGTTTCCCGGTTATTACCTCTATTATCCAAGCCGCAGGCAACACACTACCGCCTTTGCGCTGCTGATTGAGGCGCTGCGACGCGGGGCTTAACGCCCGACGTTCTTCTGCAGATGCGCCGGGTAACGATCGCCGATCACGTCGATAGCGGAGAGCGCACGCTCGATCTCGCCCAGCTCGTCCGCCGCCAACACCACCGCCGCCGCCGCAAGGTTTTCTTCCAGCCGGTGACGCTTGGTGGTTCCCGGGATCGGCACGATCCACGGCTGCTGGGCCAGCAGCCAGGCCAGAGCGATCTGCGCCGGCGTCACGCCTTTGCGCTGCGCTATCTGCCCCAGCACGCTCACCAGCGCCTGATTGGCCCGGCGCGCTTCGGCGCTGAAGCGCGGCACCACGTTGCGAAAATCGCCGCTGTCAAAGGTGGTGTCCTCGGTAATGGCACCGGTGAGAAAGCCCTTGCCGAGCGGGCTGAACGGCACCAGACCGATGCCCAGCTCTGCCAGCGTCGGCAAGATTTCACGCTCCGGCTCGCGCCACCACAGCGAATATTCGCTTTGCAGCGCCGTGACCGGCTGCACCGCGTGAGCTCGCCGAATGGTTTGCGCACCGGCTTCCGACAGGCCGAAATACTTCACTTTCCCTTCGCGAATCAGTTGCTGCACCGTACCGGCCACCTCCTCGATAGGCACCTCAGGATCGACACGGTGCTGATACAGCAAATCGATCGTCTCTATCCGCAGGCGCTTCAGCGAACCCTCCACCGCCCGGCGAATATGCTCCGGACGGCTGTTCAACACCTGCTGCCCCGCCGGCTGCGGCAGATCGAAACCGAACTTGGTGGCGATGACGACCCGATCGCGCACCGGCGCCAGCGCTTCGCCCAACAATTCCTCGTTCGTGAACGGACCATAAATCTCGGCGGTATCGAAGAACGTCACGCCCTCGTCAACCGCGGCACGGATCAGATCGACCGCCTGCCGTTTGTCGGTGGCCGGGCCGTAACCAAAGCTCAGTCCCATACAGCCCAACCCCAACGCCGAGACTTCCAGCCCTTCGCGCCCCAATTTGCGTGTTTGCATCTTCACTCCCCCACTGATTGATACCGGCCCCGCCTGACGCGGAGCCGTTCCGGTGTGATGACTGTAAAACGCAACCGCCGCCATGACTATGGGGCGAAATACGCTTGAGCTTATGAGCCAGGCTCATGAATCAGATCCCTTCGTTGAGCGCTTGCGCGATCTCCGCCTCACACAGCAAGATGTTATGGTGATGGCAAGCCAACGGGATGACCTGCAGCCGCTCGCAGACGGCGCCAAGCCCATTATCGTCCACCGCCAACAGCGGCGCCGTGACCGCCTCCGGCAACTGCGGATTACCCTCCGTCGCCTTAAACAGCGTCACCCTAGTGGTCTGCAGCTGGCGGCTCAGCCTCCCTTCCGACAGCCGCCGCTCCGCCTGCCCTGCGGCCATGGCGCGTGTCGCCGCCTCGCCCTCGATGCCCAACGCCGGCAACAGCTGCTCCAGAGGCAACTCCGCCGTGGCCTGCCGGTAGAAGCTGTCCAGCAGATACAGTTGCACGTTACGGCAGCCGCGCGCTTCCAGACGGGCGGCAATCTCCAGCGCGATGATCCCCCCCAGCGACCAACCGAGAATGTGCACCGGCCCGGCGCCTTGCAGCAGACCGGCGGCGATCATGTCGTTCAGATACCGTTCGGCCAGATCGCCGAGCGAGTCGATGGCCGGTTGATGGTAAAGGTTATGGTTGTCGACGCCATAGCAGTTGAATCGCCCCTGCAACGGCTGAGCGAAAGCGTGAAACGCTTCCGCCCCCACCAGCGCCGGGTGGATCATCCATACCACGGGCGCGCCCTCAGCCCAACGGTTAAGCGGCAAGACCAGGCGGCGTTCGTTGGCGGCCAGCAGATTTTTCAGGGTGCGGCTTTGCAGCAGCTGCACCACCGGCACCGGCGCGGCCATCAGTTCGCCCATGCCGACGCACAGGGAAATGGCCTTGATCGAGGTGCCGCCCAGCAGGAAGAAATCATCCGTCATGCCGACCTGCCCGCACTGCAACGCCGCCTGCCACAGCGCGCACAGCTGCTGTTCCAGCTCGCTCGCGGGAGCGACATAGGCCTGCGGCTCGCTCACCGCCGGCGCAGGCAACGCCTTGCGATCCAGTTTGCCGCTGGAGTTATACGGCAGTGCTTCCAGCCGCATCAGCGCCGCAGGCAGCATGTACAACGGTAATTGCCCACTCATAAAGACCAGCAGCGCCGATTCATCCAGCGGCGCCTCGCTGACGTAATACAGCGCCAGGCGCTGCCGATGCGCCTCCGACAGCACGATGGCGCAGCAGGATTTGATCGTGCCGAATGCCAGCGCACATTGCTCGACCTCCCCCAGCTCAACGCGGTAGCCGTTGATTTTCACCTGAAAATCCATACGGCCGAGGAACTCCAGATTACCGTCCGGCAAATAGCGGCCGGCATCGCCGGTGCGATAAAGACGCTCTCCCAGCGCCGGATGGTAGATGAATTTCTCTTCGGTCAGCGACGGATTGCGGTAATAGCCGCGCGCCACGCCGATCCCTCCGATGTATTGTTCTCCCGGCAAGCCAGGCGGCAGTACGCGCTGATGGCGATCCAGCACGTAAAAGCGCTGATGCGCCATCGCCTGGCCGTAAGGCACGCTGGGCGCCAGGATCGGCGTTTCCGGGATGTCGTACAGGATCGACCAAATGGAGCTCTCGGTCGCGCCCCCGGCGCTGACGATCCGGCACCCTGGCCGCCATTGGCGAATACGCGCCGGCAGTTGGCGGGAGATCACCTCGCCCACCAGCACCACATTGCGCAGCTGCGGCCACTGCGCCTGCGACGCGGCGGACTCCAACTGCTCCACCAGCAGCGTCATCACTGAAGGCGCGGAATTCCAGAAGGTTACGCCCTGGGTCATCAACAGCCGATGCCAGGTCTCAGGCTGGTAGCGTTCGGTTTCGGACGGCATCACTATGGCGCCCCCCACCGACAGCAGGCCGAAAATATCGAACACCGAAATGTCGAAACTCAACGCGCTGAGCGCCAACCCGCGATCGTCCGCGCCGAGTTCCAGCTGGTGCAACGTATCGATGATGCTGTTCACCGCGCCGCGATGTTCTATCGCCACCCCTTTTGGCGCGCCGGTAGACCCGGAGGTGAAGATCACATAGGCCAGCGCGGAAGGTGCCGGCAAGACAGGCTCCCCCGGCGGAGCCGGCGGTAACCCCATGACGGCCCCCTGCGGATCGATCGTCAACAGCCTGGCCTCGCCGCTGGCCCCCCACTCGCGGCTGCTCAGGATAACCCGAGTCTGCGACTGCGCGACGATATCCAGGCGGCGGCGTTCCGGCCAGGCGCCATCCAGCGGCAAATAGGCCTTGCCGGCCATCAGAATCGCCAGCACCGCAATGATTTGCGCCCGCCCTTTATCCACCATCACCGCGATGGTCTCGGCGCGCATGTCCGCGTGCTGACGCAGCTGCAACGACAGCGTCAGCGCCCGCCGATACAGCTCACCGTAGTTCAGTTCGCCCCATTCATCGACGATCGCCACCCGCTGCGGATCGCGCTCGGCCTGACGGATAAAATCATGATGGATGGCGCGCTCGAAATCGTAGGCCGGCGGACAGGATTGATGGAAGGCGCGCTGCCGCGACATTTCACTCTCCGAGATCAGCGCCAACTGGCTGACGCGCTGCTCCCCATGATTGACGATCTGCGTGAGGATCGTCAGATAATACTCCCCCAGCAGCGCTAGCGTAGTCGGTGCAAACAAGGCGGTAGCATAGTTGAAGATCGCCCGCCCGCCCTGCGGCGCCGGTTGTATGCTCAGCGTCAAATCGAATTTGGCCGCCTGGTAGTATGCCAGCAGATCCTGCGGCACCAGCCAGGCCGGCGCGTCCCCCACCTCCTCCAGCGCGAACAGCGCCTGGAACAGCGGATGGCGCGACAGGTCGCGCGGCACCTGCAGCAGTTCGATCAGCTGATCCAACGGCAAGTTCTGATGCCGTTGCGCCTGCAGCACGCCGTCAAAGACCCGATGCACATAATCGTTCAGCGACACCGCATCGTCTATTTGCGAGCGCAGCGGCAGCGTATTGACGAAGAAACCGATCGCCGAGCGAGTCTCCGCCACCGGCCGGTTGGCGACCGGTGTGCCGACCAGAATGTCTTGCTGGCCGCTGAAGTAACCAAGCAGCAGATTAAAGGCCGCAAGATACAGCGCAAACGGCGTGACGCCTTGCCGCCGGGCGAACTGCGTCGCCTGCGCCACCAGTGCCTCCGGCAGCGCGATGACGTGGTTGGCGCCACGATGATCGAAGCGAGCAGGCCGCACGAAGTCGAGCGGCATTTCCAGCGCCTGCCACCCCGCCAGGGCATGGCGCCAATACGCTTTTGCCTCATCCGCCTGAGCGGAATCCAGCCAGCGCCGCTGCCAGACGGCGTAGTCGCCATAGTGCAACGGCAACGCCGCCAGCCCGGCCTCTTGCCCTTGCCGCTGCGCCTGATACAGCACGTCCAGCTCCTGCAGCAGCACCGGCTGCGACCAGCCGTCAAACGCCAGGTGGTGCACCAGAATCAGGCTGTAATTCACCCACCCGCCATCCGGCTGCGTAACCCGGTAAACGGCCGCCCTGATCGGCAATTCCGCCCCCAGCGCGAACGGCCGGTCGATATCCTGCCGCAGCCTGTCCGGCCAGTGCGCCGCCTCCAGCGTCACGCGCTCCAGCGAAAGCGTCAGTTCACAGACCCGGGCGACGGCGCTTTGGGATGGCATCTGGACAATCAGGCTGTGTAAAACCTGATGCCGGGCGACAACCGCCTGTAAACTGCGCTCGTAAGCCGCCAGACACACCTCGTCGCCGAGACGGAACAGCATCGGCACATGGTAAAGATTGCCGCCGCCGTTCAGATTCTCGATAAACCACAGCTGCAGCTGTGAAGAAGAGAGCGGATACTCGCGTTGCCGCAGCGGCGGGATCGACACCGGCGCGGCGCCCTGCTCCTGTTGCTGCAACACGCGACACAGCGAACGGATCGTCGGGAACCGCCCCAGCTCGCTCAGCGTTACCTCACGCGCCAGCCGCCGGCCGATCTGATAACAGGCCTGAATAGCCAGAAGAGAGTTGCCCCCCAGCGAGAAGAAGTTGTCCTCCACGCCGATATCCTGCCGCTGCAGCAAATCGCGCCACACCGCCAGACAAACGTTCTCCCATTCGCTCTGCGCCGCAACGAGCTCACGCGCCGCCCTTTCCGGCTGCGGCAACGCCTGTCGGGCTATCTTGCCGTTTTCGGTCAGCGGCAGCTGCGCCAGCTGCATCAGCGCCTGCGGCACCATGTACGGAGGCAGTTGGCTGCTCAAGTGCTGAGCCAGCGCCTGGGGGGCGATCGTCTCATCGGCAACGTAGTACGCGGCCAGGCAGGGCTGCGGTTGCGTGACGAGCACGCAGCAACAGGCGGTCACGCCCGGATAGGCGAGCACCGCATGTTCTATCTCCCCCAGCTCGATGCGATAGCCGTTCAGCTTGATCTGCTGATCGAGACGCCCCATGAACTCCACGTTGCCATCCTCCAGCCATCGGCCCACGTCGCCGGTGCGGTACACCCGCTCCTGCAGCTCGTCATGCCAGAAGAAACTCTCGGCGGTGCGTTGCGGATCGCCGTAATACCCGCGCGCCAGGCCCTCACCCGCCAGATAGATTTCCCCTCGCACCCCCGGTGCGGCGGGCCGTCGCCCGGCGTCCAGGATATAGCAACGCTGGTGCGGCAACGGTTTGCCGTAAGGAATGCTGACCGACCGAATGTTCTGACCGCGCGGGACCTCGTACAGCATGGTGAAGATCGCCGCCTCCGTCGCGCCGCCGGCGCTGCAAAAACGGCCGTGCGGCGCCCAGGCCAGGCAGCGTTCCGGCAGCGAGGTGGCGATCCAATCGCCCCCCACCATCACCGCCCGCAGCGCCGGTGCCGGCCCTGCCGTTAACCCCGCGCCGTTCACGTAATCCAGCAACAGCTCCATCAGCGCCGGTGCGCTCAGCCATTGCGTCACCCGATGGGCCATCATCAATTGATACCAGGCCTGCGGATTGCTCCTGTCCCGCTCGGCCGGCATCACGACCGCACCGCCGGCGCTCAGCGGGCTGAAAATGTCGAAGATCGCCAGATCGAAGCTCAACGCGCTGAGGGCCAGGCTGCGATCCCGCTCGTTGAGGCCGAAATACCGCCGCACGCCCTCCAGCATGTTCACCGCGCTGCGATGTTCGATCGCCACGCCCTTCGGTGTGCCGGTCGATCCTGAGGTGAAAATGATATAGGCCAGGCTGTCAGGCCCGGCATCCAGCGCCGGCAGGCGCTGTTCCGGCAGCGGCAGCTGCGCCGCCAGCCCTGCGGCATTCAGTTCGATCAGGTTGATCTCGGCGCAGGCCCAGGGTGCATCGCTGAGCAGCGTATTGATGCCGGCCTGCGCCATCACTTTCAGCCGCCGCTGCGGTGGCCATGCCGCCTCCATCGGCAAGAACGCCTTACCGCACATCAGCGCCGCCAGCAGGGCTACCGGCTGCCGGCGCCCTTTGTCGGCGATGACGGCGATGGCGTCGCCGGTCATCCGTCCTTGCACGCGCAGCTGAGTGGCCAGCGTCAACGCCGCCTCGTGCAGCTCGCCGTAAGTCATCTCCCCCTGCTCGTCGACAACCGCCACGGCCTGCGGACTGCGCCGCGCATGCTGCACGAAATCCTGTTGCAGGCTGCGTTCAAACGCATAGCCGAAGGGGGATCCGGCCGGCAGCGCCTGGCTTTGCGGTTGCAAGCGGATGTTTTCCAGCGGCCAGTCGTCGTGGTGAGCCATCTGCTGCAATACGGCGAGATAGTAGCCGGCCAGCCGATCCATCGACGCCTTGCTGAACAACGCCGAAGCGAAGTTGAAGCGCGCACGCATCTGCTCGCCCTGCGGCGTCAGCGTGAGCGTCAGGTCGAACTTGGCGGTGCGCTCATAAGCGCTCAGATCGACCACCGACAGCCAGTCCGGGCGCGCCTGCGCGCCGCCCTCGCTCTCCAGCGCGAACATGACCTGGAACAGCGGATGGCGAGAAAAATCGCGCGGCAGCGCCAGATCGTCCACCAGCGCTTCCAGCGACAGCGTCTGATGCTGCTGCGCCTGCAGCGTCGTGGCCGCCACCTGCCGCACAAACTCGGCGACGCGATGACGCGGATCGAGCCGCCGGCGTAAAGGCAGCGTATTGACGAAGAACCCAATCAGATTCTCCAGTTCGGGACGGTTGCGGTTCGCCAGCGGCGTACCGACCATGACATCGTTCTGGCCGCTGTAGCGGGACAACAGCAGCATGAACCCCGCCAGCATCACCGCATGCAGCGTCACCCCCTCTCTGCGTGCCAGCGCATCCAGCGCCTTCACCAGCGCCGCCGGCAACGGTACTTCGCTGTTGTCACCGCGCTCGTCGAAGACCGCCGGCCGCAAAAAGTCCAACGGCAGATCGAGTTGCTGGCAACCTGCCAGCGCTTGCCGCCAAAAGGCCAATTCGTCCGCCCGGCGCTGCACATTTTCCGGCGCTTGTTGCCAGCACGCATAGTCGAGGTATTGCAACGCCGGCTCTGTCGCCTCACGCCACGTCCCGCGATAGCGCGCGTCCAATTCCTGCAGCAGCACCTCAAGCGACCAGCCGTCAAAGACGATGTGATGGAACACCAACAGGCAAACGGTCGTTTCCCGCTCCGCCGCATCGCGGTAACGGTAGCGCGTGGCGCGCAGCGGCAGCTCGCGCGTCAAATCCATCGGCTGGCTGCAGGCTTGCGCCAGCGCAGCGTCAAATTCATCGGCGCTCAGCGTCAGCAAAGGTACCGGCAGCACGGTGTCGCTGACCCACTGACTGGCTTCGCCCCGGTCATTCTGGCGGATCAGGCTGCGCAAGATCTGGTGGCGCTCGACGATCGCCTGCAGACACGCCGCAAAGCGTTCGTCATCGACATCCGGCGGCAGCCGCAGCAGCACCGGCGACAGATAATGCGTGGCATTCACCGACAGTTGCTGAACAAACCACAGCCGCGACTGCTGAAGCGACAGCGGCGCCTCCCGCAGCCCGCCGGAGAGGATCGGCAGCTCATCCGGCGGCGCCTGCCGTTGGGCGGCGATGTGCTCGCTCAATGCGGCCACCGTCGGATGCTGATTCAACGTCAGTACCGAGATCTTTGCCCCCGGCAGTTTATTCACTTCGTGGCACAGCCTGATGGCCATAATGGAGTTGCCGCCGAGGCGGAAGAAGTTGTCGTCCACGCCAACATCGCCCCCCAGCAGCCGGTTGAACAGCGCCGACAGACGGGTCTCCAGCGGCGTGCCCGGCCGGCGAAACGCCGTTTGCGGCTCGACCGGCAGCAGTTCCGGCAATGCCCGGTAATCGACCTTGCGGCTCACCGTCAGCGGCAGCGCCGCCAGCGCCCGCATCGCCGAAGGCAACATGTAGTGCGGCAGCTGCGCCGCCAGGCGTTGCAAGATGTCGCCGGCCTCCGGCTCCGCGCCAGCTTGCGGCACATACCAAGCCGCCAGCTGGTCCGTAGTGCCGGGACGCAGACTCACCACCGCCTCGGCCACCTCAGGCAGCGCACGCAGCTGCATTTCTATTTCGCCCAATTCGATGCGATAGCCGTTGATCTTGATTTGCTGATCGTGCCGCCCGAGATACTCCAGACCGCCGTCGGCCAAGCGCCGCACTCTGTCACCGGTGCGATACAGGCGCCGGTACGGTTCCCGCAGTTCAAATGGGTTGGCGACGAACGTGGACGCCGTCAGCGCCGGCAGGTTCAGGTATCCCCGCGCCAACCCCACGCCGGCCAGGCACAGCTCGCCTTCTACGCCCAACGGTAACAAATTATCTTTCTCGTCAATCACATAACAACGCATATTGGCGATAGCGTGGCCGATATTGCGCGCGCCGTTGCGGCGATAGATATTCAGGCTGGCGCTGACCGAGGCTTCGGTCGGGCCATACATGTTGGCGACCTGCATGCCGCTGGCCAGGTAATGGTCGAGCGCTTCCTGCGCGGTCGCCTCACCGCCGGTCGCGAGATAGCGCACCGAAGCCGGAAGTTCAGGCAAGGTGCCAAGCAGCGCCGGCGGCAGGAAGCAGGCCTCGATGCCCCAGGCCGCCATCTGTTCGCACAACTGCGCCGGATCCCGCCGCTGCGCTTCGCTCGCGATGAACAGCCGGTGACCATTGTCCAGAGCCACGAACACTTCGAAAACGTGCGCGTCAAACGCCAGCGACGCGAACTGCAGGCAGTTGAGCGCATCCGGCTCATTGCACAACAAACGCTGCGTGTGGCCCCGCACCATATTGGCCGCGCCCCGGTGCTCGCACAGCGTGCCTTTTGGCCGCCCGGAAGTGCCGGAGGTGTAAATCACGTAGGCCAACTGCCGGGCGTCCACACTCGGCAAGGCTGCGGCATCCGCGTCGGCGAGCGGTTCATCTGCCGACAGGCAAAGACCGCCCGGCGCCAATCGCTGCGCCGCAGCCTGCAACGCGTTTTCGGTCAAGACGATCGGGCTGTTGACCTCTTGCAGGATATAATCCAGCCGCTGCGCCGGCGCGGCGGGATCCAGCGGCACATAGGCACCGCCCGCCTTCATGATGGCCAGCATCGCCACCACCGCCTCCGCGCTGCGCTGCAGATACAGCGGGATCAGCGTCTCCGGCGGCATGGCCACGCCGCACAGCCGTTGATACTCCGCCCGCAGCCGCAGCGCCAGACGATCGCTGCGCTGCGCCAGCTGGCGGTAGCTGAGCGATCCTTTGGCATCGGTCACGGCGATGCGCTCCGGGTGACGGCGCGCCTGTCTGGCCACGCCCTCGAGCAGCGTCGCTTCCGCATCGGCCGTTGCCGGCCCGCTCTCCCAGCCGTCGCGGCAGCGTAAAACCTGCTGCGCCGTCAGCTGCGGCCAAGCGGCAATCGGCGCGTCCGGTTCGGTTAACGCGCGCTGCAACAGCCAGAGATACTGCTCCGCCATCTCCGTCATTTGGGTCGCGTCGAACAGATCGGGGCGGTAGCGCAGGCGAAACTCAAAGGCCTGCTCGGTAGGCTGGTACTCCAGCAGCAGTTCCGAACCGGCCAGATCGACGTTGAAGCGATGATTGACGCCGATGCGACAACCGTCGAGCGCCAGCGGCGCATCTTTCAGGTAAGCCTGGGTAAAGTTGACGTTCAGCTGACGCACCGGGCTGAGGCTCAGCATGTCATAAACCGGCAACTGGCTGTGCCGCAGCTTGCCTGCCGCCTTGAGCGCTTTGCTGTAGGCCAGCGTCGCGCGGTACAGCTGATTGAACGTGGCCCCCGGGGCGAGGGTCAAGGGGAACACGGCGGTATTGACCTGTGCGCCGAAGAACAGCGCCTCGCCGCCCTCCGGCGCGACGGGATAACCGATATGCACCGTTTCCTGCGCGGATTGCCGGGCGATCAGCAACGCCCACAGCGTTTTGAATATCAGGAAAGGATTGGCATACCTGACGCCGGATTTCAGCGCCTGCCACTCGGCGAACGGTAACCTAAAGCGCACTTCACCGGCGCCAGGCGCTTCGGGGGCTGCGCCGGGAAGATAAGGCAACGCCACGCGCGGAGCGCATTCAGCCAGCAGGTTACCCCAGAATGACGCAGAGCCGAACTCGTGCTTCAACGTCGCGACATCCGCCTCATAACGCTCGTACAATGTGCAGATGTCCGTTTCATCCGCCTGCGGCGGCGCCACCGCCGCGCCGCGATTGTAATAGGCGGAAACGGCGCTGTAGAACTCCTGCCCCGACAGGCCGTCGATCAGGATGTGATGAACGACAATGATCAGGTTATAGCGCTGAGGGGCCAGCTCAATCAGGTAGAAGCGGCACAGCGGCCCTTCCCGGAGATCGAACGGCGTGTTGATTAACTTACCGATATCACAATCGGCATCGAGCGTTTCCAACGCAATTTTTTTCGCCGTCTTTACCCAGCGCAGTGGCGAGGAACTGTCATCCAAAACGTGGTGAAACAGAATATAGTCCCGGCAAACCCCGTCGATCGCCGCGCGCAATCGTCCGACGTCCAGCTCTCCCTCAATCGTCTGATCCAGCACCAGGTTGTACTCGCAGGAGTGTGGATTGAGCACGTACTCATTCCAAAACGTGTGGGTATAGGGTGAAGCGATGAGCACGTTCATAAAGCAATTCCCTTTTAATATATTCCAAAAATATATCAACCACTACTTATGCATTAAATAAATAGCGTGGCCGTTATGCGGTTGAGCTGTTAGCTGAAAAACTAAAAACATAAGTGCGAATATTATTTTATTTTTATAAAAAATAAAGCCACAAAAATACAAATAAATAAACATCATAAAAAACAATTAATTAGAATTGATTTTGATTTTCCATCAATGGATTAACCACATTGCATTCATTAATAAAATAAATGAAATAAACAAATTAAAAAAACAAATAGGATTATATTTAAGATAAGTGAGGGTAATTTAAAAACGCCCGGCAAATCACTATTGAATAGAGAATTTTCTTAATTAAAAACACACCTCTTTCTGCTGCGCTATTCCAAAGCGCACGATGTCGGAATATCCTATACTCTTTGCAGGATGCAGTTTCCTTCCCATTGAATGCCAGTACAGGGAGTCAAAAATGGCTATTTTCGCCCCTTTGCGGGCAACTCTTTCAGCATTATTGGCAGAATTATCTGATGAATAAAAAACGTCCCGCCTTGACCCCGGCAACCCTGTTATTGCTGCAGCCGATCTGTATCGGCTCGGCCCTGGCGGCGGAGCAAAAAGACAGCGACACCCTGGTGGTGATGGCGCAACCCACCGGATTGACCGAGCTGGGGTCGCCGGTCTCCGTCAGCGTGATCGACGGCGAAACCCTGCGCAACGCCGCGCCGCAGATTAACCTGTCGGAAAACCTCGGCAGCGTGCCGGGCCTGCAGATCCAAAATCGGCAAAACTATGCGCAGGATCTGCAGATGTCGATACGCGGGTTCGGCAGCCGTTCGATGTTCGGCGTGCGCGGGGTGCGCATGTACGTCGACGGCATTCCCGCCACCATGCCCGACGGCCAGGGGCAAACCTCCAATATCGACATCAATTCCGTCGAACGCATCGAGGTGCTGCGCGGCCCTTATTCCGCGCTGTACGGCAACGCCTCGGGCGGGGTTATCAATGTTGATACGATAACCGGCACCCAGCCGCCGACGCTGGAAGCCGGCGGCTATTTCGGCAGCGACAACACCTGGCGCTACGGGGTGAAAGCGACCGGCACCACCGGCGACGGTACCCAGGCCGGCGACGTCAACTACGCCATCTCCGGCACCCGCTTTACCACCCAGGGCTACCGCGATCACAGCGCCGCGCGGAAAAACCTCGGCAACGGCAAGCTCGGCGTGCGGCTGGACGACGTCAGCACCCTGACGCTGATGTTCAACAGCGTCTCGATTGACGCCGGCGATCCGGGCGGCCTGACCGAGGCGGAATGGAAGGCCAACCCGCGCCAGGCGCCGCGCGCGGATCAATACAACACCCGCAAATCGCTCGACCAGACCCAGGCCGGCCTGCGCTATCAACGCCAGATGAGCGAGCGCGATGAACTGACCCTGACCGCCTACCACGGCGAGCGCCACACCACGCAATACCAATCAATCCCGATAGGGCCGCAGCTCAACCCCACCCACGCCGGCGGGGTGATCGTGCTGGAAAGAAAATATCAGGGCATTGACACTCGCTGGAAGCATGAGGATACTCTCGCATCGTTACCGGTAACACTGATCGGCGGTCTGGATTATGAAACCATGACCGAACGCCGCCAGGGGTTCGAAAACTTTATTCTGCGAGACGGCACAGTGGACTACGGCGAGAAAGGCGACCAGCGGCGCAACGAGAAGAACCGCATCTGGAACCTGGATCCTTACCTGCAAACCTCCTGGCAACTGACGCCGCACTGGACGCTGGACGCCGGCCTGCGCTACAGCACGGTCAGCTTCGACTCGACCGACTACTACATCACGCCGCGCAACGGCGACGACAGCGGCAGCAAACGCTACCACCAGTGGCTGCCGATGGGCTCGCTCAACTACAAGATCAATCCGGCGTGGAACGTTTATCTCTCCGCCGGCCGCGGCTTTGAAACCCCCACCATCAACGAGCTCTCCTACCGTCCCGACGGCCAGTCAGGCCTCAACATCGGCCTGCAGCCGTCCACCAGCGATACCGTCGAACTGGGCAGCAAACTGCGCCTCGGCAACGGCCTGGTGAGCGCGGCCCTGTTCCAGACCGATACCGATAACGAGCTGGTGGTAGCGGAAAGCAGCGGCGGACGCACCAGCTATGCCAACGCCGGCAAAACCCGGCGGCGCGGCCTGGAGCTGGCGCTGGATCAAGAGTTTGCGCTGGACTGGCGCCTGCATATGGCCTGGACGCTGCTGGACGCCACCTACCGCAGCGATATGTGCGGCAAAGCCGTTTGTACCCCGGCCCAGACTATTCCCGCCGGCAATCGCCTGCCGGGCATCGCGCGCAACATGGGCTACGCTTCGCTGGCCTTTGCGCCGCCGGAAGGCTGGCACGCCGGCGCGGAGCTGCGCTACATGAGCGACATTCAGGCCAACGACGCCAACAGCGCGCAGGCCCCCTCTTACACCGTGGCCGGCGTAAACGCCGGCTATCGCTTTACCTGGAACCGCTGGGCGCTGGACGTGTTCAGCCGGGTAGATAACGTGTTCGATCGCCGTTACGTCGGTTCGGTGATCGTCAACGAAGGCAACGGCCGCTATTTCGAGCCGGCGCCGGGTCGCAACTGGGGTGGCGGCGCCACCTTGTCTTACCGCTTTGAATAAGGCAAAGCACCTTAAGGTTAAAAGACGGGATGGGTTTTACGTCACCCTAGCGGCTTCCCGCTGAAATATTAGGGAGAAACCGCGTGTTTTTTCCGATTTGGCTTAATCTCTAAATCGGGGACTTTCATTTTTGGTAAGGGTATTGCTATGCAAAATAAAGCGTCACTATCGCCGCTTATCGTCATAACGGCGCTGTTTGCCGCCCTGAGCGGGCTTTATCTGCTCGGCGGCGGCATTTGGCTGGCCAAGTTGGGCGGTTCGCTGTATTACATCATCGCCGGGCTGGTGCTGCTGGCGACCTCTTGGCTGCTGTTCCGCCGCCGCGCCACCGCGCTGCTGCTGTACGCCGTGTTCCTGTTGGGCACCACCGTTTGGGCCTTGTGGGAAGTCGGCCCGGACTTCTGGGCGTTGACGCCGCGTCTGGACGTCACCTTCTTCTTCGGCCTGTGGCTGGTACTGCCGTTTATCTACCGTAAGCTGGTGGCCAACGGCAAGTTCGCCTACGGTGCGCTGAGCGCGGCGCTGGTCATCACCGTCATTGCGCTGGCCTATGCCGTGTTCAACGATCCGCAAGAGATCAACGGCACCCTCGACGCCGCGCAGGTACAGCCTAAAGACACCACCGGCGCCGACTGGCCGGCCTATGGCCGCACCCAGGAAGGCACCCGTTACTCGCCGCTGAGCCAGATCAACGACAAAAACGTTGGCCAGCTGCAAGAGGTTTGGCGTTTCCAGACCGGCGATCTGAAGACCGCCAACGATCCGGGTGAAATCACCAACGAAGTCACGCCGATCAAGATCCGCGATACCCTTTACATGTGTACGCCGCACCAGAAGCTGTTTGCGCTGGATGCCGCCACCGGTAAAGAAAAATGGAAGTTTGATCCGCAGCTGAAGTACAACCCGACCTTCCAGCACATCACCTGCCGTGGCGTGTCTTACCACGAAACCGCTGCCGCCGCAGACGCTGCCAGCAACGCCGCACCGGCGATGTGCGCACGCCGCATCATTCTGCCGGTCAACGATGGCCGCCTGTTCGCGCTGGACGCCGAAACCGGCAAGCCGTGCCCAGACTTCGCCAACAACGGCGAACTGAACCTGCAGAGCAACATGCCGTATGCGACACCGGGCCACTACGAGCCGACCTCGCCGCCGGTGATTACCGATAAAGTGATCGTCGTCGCCGGCGCCGTGACCGACAACTACTCCACCCGCGAGCCTTCCGGCGTGATCCGCGGCTTCGACGTCAACAGCGGCAAGCTGCTGTGGGCCTTCGATCCGGGCGCGAAAGATCCGAACGCCATCCCGGCGGACGAGCATCACTTCGTGCCGAACTCGCCGAACTCCTGGGCACCGGCCGCCTATGACGCCAAGCTGGATATCGTCTATCTGCCGATGGGCGTCGCCACGCCGGACATCTGGGGCGGCAACCGCACCCCGGAAATGGAGCGCTACGCCAGCGGCCTGTTGGCGCTGAACGCCTCCACCGGCAAGCTGGCCTGGTTCTATCAGACGGTTCACCATGACCTGTGGGACATGGACGTGCCGGCGCAGCCGACCCTGGCGGACATTACCGACAAGAGCGGTAAAAAAGTGCCGGTCATCTACGTGCCGACCAAAACCGGCAACATCTTCGTGCTGAACCGCACCAACGGCGAACTGGTGGTGCCGGCGCCGGAGAAACCGGTACCGCAGGGGCCGGCCAAAGGCGATCGCCTGTCACCGACCCAGCCGTTCTCCGAGCTGACCTTCCGTCCTGAGAAGAAACTGACTGGTGCAGACATGTGGGGCGCGACCATCTATGACCAGCTGGTCTGCCGCGTGATGTTCCACAGCCTGCGTTATGAAGGCACCTTCACCCCGCCTTCCGAGCAGGGCACGCTGGTGTTCCCGGGTAACCTCGGCATGTTCGAGTGGGGCGGCCTGGCCGTCGATACCGATCGCGAAATCGCCATCGCCAACCCAATCGCGCTGCCGTTCGTGTCCAAACTGATCCCACGCGGCCCAGGCAACCCGATTGAGCCGCCGGAAGGCGACAAGGGCGGCAGCGGTACCGAAACCGGTATCCAGCCGCAGTATGGCGTGCCGTTCGGCGTCACGCTGAATCCGTTCCTGTCACCGTTCGGCCTGCCGTGCAAACAGCCGGCCTGGGGTTACATTTCCGCCGTTGATCTGAAAACCAACGACATCGTGTGGAAAAAACGCATCGGCACCGTGCGCGACAGCTCCCCGCTGCCACTGCCGTTCAAAATGGGCATGCCGATGCTGGGCGGCCCGGTGACCACCGCCGGTAACGTGTTCTTCATCGGCGCCACCGCAGACAACTACCTGCGCGCCTTCAGCGTGACCAACGGTGAGAAACTGTGGGAAGCGCGCTTGCCGGCCGGCGGCCAGGCGACGCCGATGACCTATGAGGTCAACGGTAAGCAGTACGTCCTGATCTTCGCCGGCGGCCACGGTTCCTTCGGCACCAAGCTGGGCGACTATGTGGTCGCTTACGCGCTGCCCGATCAGAAGTAACCGCCACCGGTAATACCCTGCAAAGCACGCCGCAAGGCGTGCTTTTTCTTTTTACGCCCCGCCTGATGCGCCGCCCGCAATACCCTTAATTTTTTCATTTTCATTATTGATAATAATTATCATTCGCAATATTATGAGTGCGTGGCCCCGGCAGTGGCCCGCAATCCTTCTCCACCTTAATGGGCAATATGGCAGTTGGCCGCCTGCGGGCGGCCCTATTCGGAGGCGCATGGTCGACCACACGCAAAGACACCAAAAGAAGATCCTGCAAGCGGCGGTGAAGACGCGGCGCGCCGGCCTGCCGTTCGAGCCGGCTCCCCCCGTCCATTCGCCCTTTGTCGGACTTCCCCATCAAACAGAGGCCGTGCTGGTGCACCTGATCGGCCAAGATGACCCACAGGAGCCGCCGGAATGAATGTGCAGCCTTTTACCGCCATGCTGATGTTTGCCTACGTGCTACTGATGGTGCCGCTGCTCTACGTCATCGACAGCCGTCTGAGCGCCGGTAAGCTGCTGCGCAAAGCCACGCAAAACGTCATCATCATCGTGTTGACGCTGTTGTTCTTCAGCGCGATGACCCTGCTGTATTGACGCCGCAGCGGCTCAGGCATACGGTCTGGCGCCTGAGCCGCGCCGTCATCCTCGCGGCCGCTCTACGGTTTTCAACCCGCCCATTCGCAGCCAGTGGTAGAGATCCGCGTTGCGTTTGAAACCCAGTTTTCTCATCGCCGCCTGTTTGTGGTTGCTGACGGTTTTCACGCTCAGGTGCAGGTTGCGCGCAATGGTGGTCTGCGGCAATTCACAGGCCAGATAGCGCATCACGTCCTGCTCGCGGCGGGTAATGCGCTGCCGTTCGCACCAATGGCAGCGGTGCACTGCCCCGCTTTGCGCCCGCACCGCCAGCGCCAGGTCCAGCTGTCTGACAACGCTGTCCGGCGAGTCATTGCGGAAGATCACCCCCGTTTCGCTGATGCAGCGCGGCTTATCGCGCCAACGAATATCGCCCGGCTCACGCAGCGCAAAGTTGATCGGTCGGCTGCCGCTCACTGAACGCAGGCAGAAACGCGCCTGCCAGTCTCGCTCCACGGACTGGAACACCATATCCGCCCGGTGCGCCTGTGCGGCGTCCAGCAGTTGAACCCGCATACCTCGGCGCGAAAAATACGCCAGCAGCAGCCGCTGCAATCCTTCAATAAAGAAACGGTCATTATCGATAAACGCCAGAGTGATAGTGCTTTCCATCGGCACGCTCCCTTTGAAATAATCCTTCCCGGCCGCCGCCGAGCGTGAGTCATCCCCCCGACGGCGGGCGACTCAACGGCATAACGCGGTATCGCGACGGCGCGCGGCGGGGGTAATGCGGCTACGGCAGCGCCAGAATGGCGACCGATTGCCCCGAGTAATCGCCGGCCTTGACCGTTCCGGTCACGCCGAGCGTGGAAGTGATCGGCACCGTGACGCCGCGTGTATCAGAAGTGAACTGGTAACCCAGGTTGCCCAGAGCGCCATTGATGCGCAGCGTGCTGTAAACGCCGGAGTTCCCCAGATCCAGGCGGCCATTGCTGCCGACACGGATATACATGACGATGTTCATCTTCTGCGAGCAAACCACGCGCAGGCTGCCGCGCGCCGTGTTGCCCACCAGTTCGGTATCCGGCAACACCCCGTGGTTCAGATCGAGCTGTTGCTCATCGATGCCGCACACCCCGACCGGCGGTGGCGCGATGCCGCAAACGCTGCTCGGCATCAATCTCGCACTGGCCCCCTGAACAACGGAAGAGGAACTGGTGGTATAAAACAGCCCGACACACTCCTGAGTGATAGCGTCCCCCACATGAGAAGTCGCGCCGACAATCGGCAACGGATAGATGTTTTGGTAGAAGCGGCTGAGTTCGCCCATCGTCCTCAATTGGGTGATCTGTGGGTAGCGCCCTGAGCCGACGATAGAGGTCGACGGTGTCACCGCCGTACTGCCGCCGGTATTGGCACTGGTGTGGCGGTGGTTGATCCCCACCGCGCACATACTTTGCTGGTAACAGGGATTGGGCGACGAATCGTCCGTATCCCAGCTTTCGAGCACAAATTCATAGGACGCGTTGCTGGGAGAGCCGGTGCTCTTGGTCACGTACGAGTATATTTGCGCCGAGCACAGCCCCGGCAGCAGGCCAAGCAGTAAGTACATCCATCTGAAGTGAACACGCTGCATCGCGTCATATCCTTATTCTGTGGTGCCGGAGCCCGGCGCTCATTGGTAATCCAGACTGAAAGTCGCAATGGCGCTGAAAGCGCCACGACCGATGGTTCGCTTCGCGATCGCTTCCGGTTCGCCGCGCACATAAGCCTGCACGCCGATAACCGTGCTGCCGTTCTGCAACGGGTACTTGCCGCCGGCGCTGTTGAGCGGTAACGGCTGCCCCTGCGGCGTCTCCATGCCGATGGCGATCCCGCGCGCCTGGCTGCTCGCCGCCAGTGCCAGAAGCCCCGGCAGCTGCGCATTCTCCGTGCCTTTGAAGGTGATCGAGACCGTCTTGCCCAGGCTGAGATCGCACTCCGTCAGCCGCAGCTCGAACGGTTGCCCCTGCGTGCGCTGGTTCAGGTACAGGTATTTGTCGACCAGCGTGCCGAAATCCAGCTCGATGTCTTCGTCGCCCGGCTGGATGACGCAAGGCTCCGCCACCAGCGCTCCGTGCATGCGCAGGTTGTCCACCGCGTGCGCCGCGCCGTTCACGCCCAGCGTCAGCAACAGCAGGCCGATGGCTCCGTGGCCGCCTGGCCGGCGGCGGGCTTGTATTGTTTTCACGCGCGCCTCCTTGTTCATTGGTAGTCGGCCCGCAGCGTCGCCGCGGCCTCGAATGCGCCTTCCGTCAAAGCTTCGCCCGGTTTGCCGACCGGCACCGCTTCCAGCAACGGCGGTTTGGCGGGATCGACGGGCAGTGCGCTGCCCACTTTGAACGGTTGGGCGTTCTGGTAAATGCGGATCCCCAGAGCGCGCCGATTGGTTTGCACCGCCGCTTCGTCGAACGTCGCGGCGGTGCCGGTCAGGCTCAGCAGCATGTCCCATTTGCCGATTCCCGGTTCGCAGCGAATGCGGTAGCCGATGGTTTGTCGGTAGTTCACGCCATCAACCTTGTTGATGCCGACGCGATCGCCGAAGTCCACGTCGATGATCCCGTCGTCGTTAAGGGTGCAGGGCGGCGGCGCGATCAGCGTGCCGCGAAACTGCATGTCGACCGTTTTTTCCGCCCAGGCGAAAGGGCACGCCATCGCGGCGCACAGCAGCACGCTCGCCGTAAAACGTTGTTTCATGCTCTCGCTCCCGCGTTACTGGTAATCCACCTTCATGGTGGCGCCGGCGGTGAACTCGCCCGCCGTCAGCCTGGCGGAAGCCGATTTCACCGGCACCGCCTCAAGCGTCGGCGCGGCCGGATAGGTAAAGCTCAGCCATTGATTGACCGGCCAGCGGCGGCCGCCGTTCAGCAGCGCAATGCCTAGCCCGTCCTTGCTGGTGCGCAGCAGCTGGCCGTCGAAACCGCTCGCCGCCCCCTGCACCTGCAGCTTGAGCCCGTTGCTGCTCTGCCCGCTGCACGTCAGCGTGTAATTCACCGCCCGCCGATAATTGGCGCCGTCGATGCGGGTGGTCATCACCTCATCGCCAAAGTCCACCTCAATCGGGCGCCCGCCGTTGATGATGCAGGGGGGCGAAAGCACGGTGACCCGCACGTTCACCGTGGTCGCCTGCGCCGGCAGTTGGCCCAGCGCCAGCATCCCCGCCAGCCAGAACGCTGCCCGGCAACGCGTTATCTTCTGTGCCATCGCCTCGCCTCAGTCATAACTCAGCCTAAAATCCACCGTCGCCCGATACGCGCCGGCCATCAGCGGCGCCGCGGTTCGCTCCGGCGTCACGCTGTAGCTCAATGCATCTTGCCCCGGCGTCAACAGCAGCGGTTGCCCGCGGCTGCCCAGACGAACGTCGCGGCCGCGGCCGTCCAGCAGGCGCAGCCCCAGCCCGGTGGTACCCTGCGCTTTCACCAGCTGCGGGTTGTCGCTGTCCGCCGTCGAGCCGAAGCTGACCGTCACCGCCGGCTGATTCGGCGCCCAGGTCAACGCGCCGGTGCGCGCATCACGCTGGCCGCCCGGGGTGCGCAGACAATCCTGCAAGCGCAGCTCGAACGCCACCGGCTGCCCGCGATCGCCGACCTGCCGCAACCGTGCGGTGCCGGTCTCACCCAGCCAGATGTCCTGCCGCGCGCTGGTCATCTCCAACCGGCAGGCGCTCTCCGTCAGCGCGCCGTACACCTGCAGCACGCCATTGGCGCCCTCTACCTGCCAGTTGTCCACCTCGTCGGCCTGCGCCGGCGGCATCGCTATCACGCCCAGACTGAGCGCCAGCAGCAACGCGCCTGCGCCGATTTTTTTCCGTTCTCGTTTCATCCTTTACCCCTGAATGGCTCACAGCGCGGGTTATGAAGCCGTCCGTTTCTCCGGCACCACCTTGCAGCTCGTGCCGCTGCAGCTGAAGATCAGCTGCGGCCGGCCGCCGTAATCGTTGATGTAGGTCAGCACCGGGCTGCCGCCCAGAGCCGCTGCGCCGACGGTCAGGCTCGCCTGGCTTTTCGGCGCGATCATGAAAGGCTCAAACCCCTTCACGCCCTCGCCGCCCTTTTTGCTGCCCGCATCGACGATGGTGATGTAGTACGGCGTCGGGTTATTGACCTGGTAACGCTCTCCTTGCCGCGTCAGCGTCAGCTGCTCCTGCCACGGCGTCGCCATGTCGGTACGGCTCGGCACGATAGCCGCCGGGCGGTAGAACAGCTTGATGCGCGTCTGCAGCGCGATCTGCAGCGTATTGGGCTTGTTGCTCTTCGGCGGGATCTCGCGCAGGTTGAAGTAGTACAGCGTCTCGCGGTCCTGCGGCAGCTGTTTGGCCGCCGGCAGCGCCTGGATCTTGATCTGGCTCGGTTTGCCCGGCTCGATGCGCTGCACCGGCGGCAACACCACCAGCGGGCTCTGGATCTTGTTGCCCTGCTCGTCCTCCAGCCAGCCCTGCGCCAGGTACGGCAGCTGTTTGTTCTGGTTGCTGAGATTGAGGCTGACCGAGTTCTGGCCGCCGTCGAAGATCACCCGGGTGCGGTCGAGCGCGATCGCCGCCTGCGCGTGCTGCGACACCGTGGCGCCCAGCAGCACGAGCGCCGCCGTGGTTTTCAGAGAAAAAGTTTGCATGTTGTCGATAACTCCAAATTCAGGATGATGAATTTATTCAACCGGCTCCGCCGGCGCCGCGGCGATCGGCCGGCAAGGCAGCAGCAGCGTACGCGTGAGCATGTCGGCCGGCAGCGTGGCAGGCAGCTGCACCTGACACTGCGCCGCGCCGCTCCAGTGAAGCGTCATGATCTCGCCGGCGTTGATGCCGCTCAGGTAGACGCTGCCGCCGTCGTTGACGATGCCGGTTTCTTGTTTACGGGCGTTCAGCACCGTGGCGCCGAACGGCGGCGTGCTGCCGTCCGCCAGTTTGACGATCGCCATTGCCTTCTCGCCGGCGATGACGTCAAACTGACGGTAGCCGATCGCGCCTTCGGTCAGGGTAGCCTGCACCACCGAGCGGGTGGCTTCGGCGTTGTCGCCCAGCTTGTCCAGATCGATGCTGGCCTTGTTGCGGTAGTAGCTGTTGACGTCCGCCACCACCGCCTTACCGAAGCGGTTGGTGCTGACGGTGCTGCCGTAGCCGCGTACCGGCACCCCGGCCACGCCGTTGGTGTCCAGCAGCAGGCGCGTGCCGCCAATCATGCCGACGCGGTGCAACGCGCCGCCTTCCGGCGTCAGCGTCATGCCGCCCTGCGCGGACAGCCCCACGGCGCTGTAGCGTCCTTCCTGATAGCTGGCGTTGGCGCTCAGGCGCGCCGCATCGCCCTCGTGGTTGTAGTAGCCGCTCAGGTTGGCGCCGCGGCGCGAGCTGCCGGCACTCAGCTGATAGTTGTTGTGCTCATCGACTCGCTGGTAGTACCCCACCCGGTTCGTGTTGTCATTGCGGTTCACCGTGCTGTTGTAGCTGAGCGTGGCACCGTTGCCCCACGGCATCGACAGCGACAGGTACATGCCGTCGTCGTTGGTTTCGTTGTAGCGGTTGCGGTAGGCCGACAGCGACAGATTCAGGTTTTTTATCTCGCCGAGATCGAAATAGCGCGACAGCGTCAGGTTGTAACGATCGTTGGACGGACGATCCCAATAGGTCTGGTGGCTGTAGTTGAGATAGCTGCTCAGCCCCCAGTCGCGGAACTGCTTGTTGAAGGTGATGGTGTACATCTCCTTGTTGTTGCCGACCCGGCTGCCGTAATAGCGCGCATCGAGGTATTCGCCCATGCTCATGAAGTCCTCCTCCGAGAAGCGATAGCCTGCGAAGGTGACCTGACTGTCCAGCTCGTCGAAGGTTTTCGAATAACTCACGCGATAAGAGCCGCCGCTCAGCGTCTCATCCCGCTGCGGCAACCGCGCCCGCGACTGGGTGGCGTCGAACGACAGCGCACCGAACATCATCAGATCGCGGCCTATCCCCAGCGACAGCGCGTTATAGTCGCCGCCCAGCAGCGCCCCGCCATACAGCGACCACCCGTTGCTGACGCCCCAGGAGAACTCGCCGGTGCCGAACAGTGGCCCGCGCGAATGGTGCTGCCAATCCGAAGGTTTGCCGGCGGCCAGCTTGAAGCGCCACGAGCCGGGGCGCGTCAGGTACGGAATACTGGCGGTGTTGACCTTGAACGCCTGCACGCTGCCATCCTGCTCCTCCACCCGCACGTCCAGTTCGCCGCTGATGGCGTCGTTGATGTCCTGAATGCGAAACGGCCCCGCCGCCACCTGAGTTTCATAGATCACCCGCCCCTGTTGGCTGATCGTCACCTTGGCGTTGGTTTTGGCGACCCCGACCACCTCAGGCGCATAGCCGCGCAGGTTAGGCGGCAGCATGTTGTCGTCCGACACCAGGCTCACGCCGGAGAAGCGGAAGCTGTCGAAAATGCCCGAATCCAGATAATCCTCACCCAACGTCAGGCGCGAGCGCAGCGCGGAAACGGCCCGATAGGCGTAGTAACGGCTCCAGTCCAACCGTTTGTCGGTCGATTGCCCGCTGCCGGTCTGATGGTTCACCTGCCCCTGCCAGTCGGCGCGCAGGCGCCAGGCGCCGAGGTTGGCGCCGGCGGTGCCGTTGCCGCTGACGCTGTACCCCCGCGTACCGCCCTGCTGCTGCTGCCGGCTCTGGGCGTTGACGTTGTAATCGAACAGCAGGCCCGGAATGCCTTCATCCCAACGCGACGGCGGATCCCAGTCTTCCGAGCTGTATTCCAGGTAGGCCTGCGGCACGCTTAAATACAGCGCGCCCGTCGCCAGATCGCCGCGCGACACCATCCCTTTCAGGCTGGACTCATCCAGACACTCTCCCTGATGCCACCAGGTGAGCGTTTGCATCGCCGCCGATTTCAGCCCCAGCTGATCGACCAGCACTTTGCCGACGCAGGCGCGGCTGCCGTCAGGTTCGTTGTCCGGCGGATAAAAAGGGATTTTCTGCTCGGGTAACTCGCTTTTATTGAGATGAACCACCATGCTGTAACTTCCCGGCATAATGTATCCACTGCGGGAAAATTGGCTTAGGTCGATATTTTTGCGATCGTTCACGTCCAAAATGTCGGCATTAAACTGAATACCGTCTTCGGCATATACCCACGTTGATGAACTTCCCAGCGCCAGCGTGATACATAACCCCAGCACCTGAAAACGAAATAGCTTCCCAGCAGGCGACAACATCATATCCCTAACCTTATATCGTATAATTCTGGCGTTGCGGCTCGCCGCAATCGCAGCGCTCAGTAATAATCCAGCTTAAAACGCACGGCGGAAAAATAATCCCCTGCACGCATCGGTTGATTATTGGCAACCAGCTTTATGGAATAATTAAGCGACATGCTGCCTGGCGTTATATCGCCAAGCGGCAACGGCCGACCTGGCGCGGCAATATTCCCCAGGCCATCGGATATTTGCAGCGCGATGCCTTTCGCTTCGCCGTGCACGCCGAATAAATCGCCCTCGGCATCACCGTCGAAAACCACCTGAAACTGCCGCCAGTCCGGTAAATTCGGCTTCGGGCGCTCAAGCGTGCAGTTGATTAATTCAATGGTGAAGGCATGTGTATTGCCCAAACCGTCACGCATCATATTTCCCGTCGGCATTACGGCCATATCGATAGTCTGTTCGCGGCTGCCGGCGGCGATCGCGCAAGCGGTATCAATAATGGCTCCTTGCATATTTACGCGCCCCCAGCCTTGAGAGCTGGGCGCCGCCGACACGGCCGGGCTCATCAGCGTGGCCATCAATATGCAAGGAGACACTAAAGGGTGAATAAATCGGCGCACTGAACCTCCTGACAACTGCCCTTCCATCTTGGAAAAATGCATGCGGGGAACCCCCGCATGCAAAAAGTCACGCCAATGGCGCAGGCTTACTGGTAAGCCAGCTTGAAGTCGGCTACGGCGGTGAAATCACCCGGAACCACGCTGGCGGAAGCGCCGTCGCCCTGCAGGTAAGCCGCAAAGCGCAGCGTGTTGGTACCGGCACCCAGGTTATGCGGAGCCGTGGCGGTGCCCAGCTTGATCGGATTGCTGGCGGTGTCGGTGATGGCGATGCTGGCGCCGCTGGCGGTGCCGACGATGCCCAGCAGATCCTTGTTGGCGGCAGAGGCTTTGCCTTCGAAGGTGGTCGTGACGGTTTTCAGCGTCGAGTTGTCGCACTGTTCCAGTTTGATATCGAACTGGCGTGGCGCCGATTTGCCGCCATTTTTCAACGCAACGTTGGAAACCTGGCCCATATCCACGGTCTGGTCCACGGTCTCAGGAGAAATGGAGCAAGGCGCATCAATAATGGAACCGGTAAACGTCACTTTGCCATGCCCCTGATCGCCGGCATGCGCCAGAGAAGAAACGCCAAACGCCAGAGCCGCTGCCAGCATGATTTTGTTCAGTTTCATAATTCACTTATTCCTTTAATTTATGTAAAAAGCGCAGGATCGCTCCCGTTCCTTTAACAGTTATTTATATAATCCAGAATGAAAACGGTATTATCCGCAGACAAAGCAAACCCTCACGATAATTAAATCGCGTATTTTATTTCATCATTACCCATTTTAGGTATTCAGCAAAACTCACGCTGACGAGAAAGAAAAAAATCAAATCTTTAAATTTCCACAAAATTTACTACCCATCATGAAAATTACACTAAGATTTAACTTATTCGCTTGTCTTGGCCCGAATATTGTTACAAAAACCGCGACAATTTGAAAAGTCATTTCCGGCAAAAGCAATAAATACGAGATATAAGCCCAAAAACCACAGGGCAAATATATTTTTGCGAAACAACAGATCGTAAAATTAACAACATCAGTCAATTATCTCGTAAAATATATATCACGCGACATTATTGATCGCCTTTTTTCTATTTGCGTTATAATGATCCGGAAAAGGAAAGGGAGGCTTATCAATTCGGTCCGGTAAAAACCGGCACCGGGCAGTAAATAATGGAGAAAAGATATGAATTACAGCCATTACATACAGCAGGCTGAGCATTTAGCCACCCCGTTACCCCTTCTGATCGGTGAGTGCCGCGGGATTATCGCAACGGAAATATCGGGTTCAGGCAGGCGTTCGCGATCGGTTCAAGAAGGGTATTGCCGGAACAGAGCATTATTGTCCGGGAGACGCTTACCGTTATATCAAAACTCGGCTGAGGCTTAAGGGAGGCTGACATGATAAAACGCACGCCAAAACAACAAGAATTACAAAACCTGCAGCAGCATTTATTAACCACGCTGCACCGCCTCTGCCCTGTGGCCAACGGTGCGGCCCCCCCGCCCCCCGGCGAGTGGCCCACCACTCGCCAGCTGGCCGAGTCTAACGACATCACCATCTATCAGGCGCGCAACCTGCTGTTGAATCTGGCCGGCAGGGGCAAAGTGTTGGTCACGCCGGGGCCGGTCAATAAGTCGTTGCGCTGGTACCCTTCCCTCTGAACGCGTTTTTCCTGCCGGTGTCCCCCAGGCTACCGGCAGGCTTCGCACGGACGAGACTATCCGGCGTCCGTGCGCCTGACCCGCGGATATTTCCACAGCCAGCGCCCGCTGACCATGCGCCAGTAAAACAAAGCGCCGCGCACCGCCCAATCGAGAAACATCCCCAGCCAGACGCCCACCACGCCCATGCCCAGTTCAATGCCCAGCACATAGCCGGCCACCACGCGGCAGCCCCACATGCCCAGCATCGTCACCCACATGGCGAAGCGGGCGTCGCGCGCGCCTTTCAGCCCGGCGGGCAACACCCAGGAAGCAGCCCAGATCGGCATAAAGGCGGCGTTGAGCCAGATGAGGGTTTTCACTACCGTTTTTACGTCATCCTGCGAGGTATAGAACGCGGCAAAGACGCCGGCCAGTGGCGCCGTGCCCCAGGCGATGGCGGTGAGCCCAAGGGTCGACAGCCAAAAAATATGGCGCAGCTGCCGCTCCGCCTGGCCGATCTCACCTTTGCCGAGCCGCCGGCCCACGATGATGGTCGAGGCCGAGCCCAGCGCGTTGCCCGGCAAGTTGATCAACGAAGCGATGGAGAAGGCGATGAAGTTACCGGCGATCACGTTGGTGCCCATGCCGGCGACGAACATCTGCGTCAGCAGCTTGCCGCCGTTGAACAGCACCGATTCGACGCTGGCGGGAATGCCGATCCCCAGCACTTCCCACAGGATGCTCATCTTCAGCGGCGTGAAATAGCTTTTCAGCGTGATGTGCAGCGCCGGGTTAAAACCGATCGCCAGCACATAGAGAATGGCGATGGCACCGATATAGCGGGAAATCGTCAGCCCCAGCCCGGCGCCGACGAAGCCCAGCCCGTGCCAGCCGAGCATGCCGTAAATCAGAATGCTGCTGATGATGATATTGAGGATATTCATGCCGCCGTTGATCAGCAGCGGGATCTTGGTGTTGCCCGCGCCGCGCAATGCGCCGCTGCCAATCAGCGCAATCGCCGCCGCCGGGTAGCTCCACACCGTGGTATGCAGGTAAGAGAGCGCCAGCGCCTTCACCTCCGGCGAGGCCGCCCCGGCGATCACATCGATGATCGGTTCGCCCGCCAGATGGATGCCTGCCGCCAACAGCAGCGCCACGCCGGTCATCAAGACCAGGGACTGACGCGCCGCCGCGCGCGCGCGCCGACGATCGCGCTTGCCGAGGCTGAAGGCCACCACCACGGTGGTGCCGAGATCCACCGCGGCGAAAAAGGCGATGATCACCATGTTGAAGCTGTCCGCCAGCCCCACCCCGGCCATCGCCTCTTTACCGAGCCAGCTCACCAGAAAAGTGCTCAGCACCCCCATCAACAGAACGCAGGCGTTCTCCAGAAAAATGGGCACCGCCAGCGGCGTGATTTCGCGCCAGAACAGCACGCGGTAGCTTTTCCGTTTGGCGTACCAGGGCGTATTTTCCACGCGCTGACGCAGGGCGGCATACAGGTTCAAGGTGGGCTCGATGGATAAAAGTGAAACATCATTTCAAATGATGAGCGATAAATCGTTATCCTGCAAAGAATTTTTGGGCGCCCGCGACGAGCGCCCGTAAGGCACACCGTCGCGCTACTCCATGTAGTCTTCCTGATCGGCCTGCGCCGCCGCGATAAAGCGTGCGGTGCTGCGGCTGAGCGTGGTGCATTTGTCCGTCAGCAGCTGATTGTCCTGCTGCAGAGTCAGGTAGCGCGCCTGGGTGAGCGCCGGCAGCTGCCGATACCCTGCCGCCTGCGTATCCCAGCCGCGATGCTGCGCCGCCCGCATCGCGGTGCGTTGCAATTTGACATCGTCCGGCACATCGCTGCGCCCGCAGTCCACGCGCAGGAAGTGCCCGCCGGCCAGCATCGAAGCGATGTGATCCAACTGCGCCTGCAGCGGCGGCGTCGGTTTATGCGCCGTTTGCTGACAGCCCGCCAGCAGCAGCAACGCCACCGCGCCGCAAAGAGAAGTGCGAAACAGAGTAGACATGGGAGCTCCCGGAAAACCTGTGGGTGATGCAATGATCTTAGGTGAGCGGATGCCGGGCGGCAAGGCGAGCAGCACGCGCTGCCCGCTTAACGCCGACCGCTGCTGACTTTGGTGGCGCGGGCGGGGTTGCCGGCGACGAACTCCAGCGTGGGGGAATAGTAAAACGGCAGCCAGGCGTTATAGCCGCTCTCCCACTCCCATTTGACCGGGCAGGGCCACAGCATGTCTTCATGCAGGATGTAATAGATCCACCGCCCGGGCGGACGGCGCGGTTTGCGCATTTTCATAGCGAGTACGGCGGCCTGATGGCGTGCGATAAGGTCAACTGCTGCATTTTACCGCGATTTTGGCCGCGGGGACAGCCTGGGTTGCCGGGCGAGCGTTAGCCGCCGCTCGCGGCCCCCAGCGCCACCACCCTATCCGCCGAGTCGATCGTCGATTTTCTGTGGGCGACAATCACGCGCGTGATATTCAGCGAAGATATCGCCCGGTTGATCGCCAATTCATTCTCAACGTCCAGATGGCTGGTTGCTTCATCCATAAACAGCACGCTTGGTCGCCGGTAGAGGGCGCGTGCAATAAACAAACGTTGCTTTTGCCCGCCGGAGATGCCGTTCCCCAACTCGCCGATCAGGGTTTCGTAACCCATCGGCATCTGCATGATTTCCTCGTGAATGTTGCTGTGCATCGCACAGGCCACAATCCACTCTTTATTGGCGTTGACCTCGAAGCCGCTGATGTTTTCCGCGATCGAGCCGGAGAATAACCGGTCGTCCTGCAACACGCAGGCGATCGCATTGCGGTAGTTATTCACGCCGATTTTATGGATATCCATCATGTCGGCCAGGATCTCTCCCGAGGTCGGGTTGAGCAAGCCGCACATGACCTTCAGCAAGGTGGTTTTCCCCACGCCTGACGCCCCGACGATGGCGACGCTCTCGCCGGCGGCGATGCGGATATCCAGGTCTTTAAAGATCGGCCGGGACAGCGCGTCATATTGATAGGTAAGGTTTTTAACCTCAACGGCAACCCCTTTGCCCGGTTCGAAGACCTGCCGCGGCGCGGACTCCGCCTCCGCATCGGTAAAGACGATGTCAGATATCCTCTCATTGTGCAGCGACAGCATGCGCAGGCCGATCGCCAGATCGATCAGGCTGGAAGCCCGCTGCGAGAACTGGCCGCGATAGGCGTTGAACGCCATGAACATGCCGAGCGTCATAGAATTGTCGATGACCATCATGGCGCCGAGCCAAAGTATCGCCACCTGATCGAGCGTGGTGATAAAGGTATTGATCCCGCCGAACATCATATTGAAACGGGTGATTTTGATATTGGTATTGGCGGCATCGACATTCAAATTGAGCCAATAGCTGGAGCGCGTTTCCTTGATGCCCAGCGCTTTGACCGTGGAAATACCGTACAGCGTCTCCATGAAATGCGAGTTGGCCTTGGCCGCCTTGACGATTTGCTCCTCCGAGAATTGGCGGTAGGTGCGGTAGGTCATCATCCTGATGAGGATGTAGACCAGGGTGAAGCCTGACACCACCCAGACCAGCCAGCCGCCATAGACCATCATCATCACGAACAAGCCGACCGTCATGATGCCGTCGATGATCCCGCCGACGATATTATTGGTAAAGGTGGTTCTGATCGCATCCAGTGAGGAAAACCGCGATTGGATATCCCCCAGGTGCCGTTTCTCGAAAAAGTCCAGCGGCAGCTTCAGCAAATGTTCGAACAGCGTCGTCTTCCACTGGATATCGGTCAGCGTCCCCAGCACGATGGAAATCCAGGCCCTGGCGATGCTGACCACGGCGCGAAACAGGGTGAAGAAGATCAGCCCCAAACAGATGACCGTCAGCAAGCTGTAGTCATGCGCCTGAATGACATGGTCGGTCACGAGCTGGGTCCCCACGGGCAGCAGCAGGTTGACCGACTCGATGACGAGCGATAAGGCAAAAATCTTGAGCAGCGTTCCCGGCAGCCCCTCGATATTTTTCATCAAATCCAGCAGGCGTAAACGGGTCTTTAAGGTCTCTTGCTGAAAAGCCTTGTCGGGCCACAGCTCCAGCGCAATGCCGGTAAAATGGTTCGACATCTCTTGCAGGCCAATCACTCGGCGCCCGAAGGCAGGGTCGTGAATCACAAAGCCCGCGCGCTGAACCTTAACCAGCACCACGAAATGGTTCATGTTCCAATGCAATACGCAGGGCGTTTTCAGCTGATTGATTTCATCGATGTCCAGCGACAAGGCCCGCGTCTTCAGCTGAATTTGCGCCGCGATTTGTGACAGGGTGCCCAGGGTCGCGCCCTGGGTGGAAATGCCGAATCGCTGCCGCAGGCTCAGCATATCCACATTAAATCCGTAATAAGAAGAGATCATCGCGAGGCAGGCCAGGCCGCACTCCGACGACTCCGACTGCAAGATGCTCGGCACCCGTTTACGCAGAGAGAACGTTAACTTTTCGTTGATCCGTTCAAAAAGATTATGATCCTTCATCGACTCTCCCCACCACGCTGTTTTTTATGTCATACAAAGGCGCGACCGCCCATTGATAAAGCGGTTTCTTATCCAGGAACACAATCACCCTGGCCTGCAGCCCACTGCTGATCTCCAGATATTTCCCTTTGTCGCTGAATTGCGTGTCGCTGATGGACGCCAACACTTTGTAGTAGGCGTTTCGCTCCCTTTTATTGCCGCTGCTGTATTCCTCCATCTCCTGCGGAGAAGCCGGAACCGAAGAGATGGATTCAATGCGCCCCGGAAACTGGCCGAACTTGTCCGAGGGAAAAGCCTCGTAGCGAATGTTGATGCCATCGCCGATTTTCACGTAGGGCAAACTGTTATTCGGCAGCCACAACACCAGATAATATTTGATGTTCTCAATCGGCTTGATCTGCGCCAGGCTGCTGCCGCTCTCGACCACCTGCCCGGCGGTCACGCTCAGCGACTCGATTTTCCCCTTCAGCGGCGCCTTGATAATCACCTGGTCGCCGGCGTTGGATTCCGCCAATTGGCGTTGCAGCTCGCTGCGTTGCGATTCGCTTTGCGATATTTGATTGTCGTAATCGGCGGCGCGAATCAGCAGATCGCTGCGCAGCTGCGACAGCTGGATATTCTGCTGAATCTTTTGGCTGTTGAGCGCCTGATAGGAACTCTGCTGTTGCTGAAAGAGCGAACGCTGATAATTCAGCTGATCCTTGGTAATCAGCCCTTTCGTCAGGTAATGCTCATAGTTTTTCAAACTCTCCCTCATTTTTTCCATGCCGTCTCTGGCACTGAGGTTAAGTTTTTCCGTTTCTTTATACGCTATCTCATAGCTGTCGATCTGTTTTCTCAGGTTCTCCAGCATCGCGTCTTTGTTTTTTTTCAGCTTGCTGATAATCGAATCCAGATTGCCGATCTGCTTGTTGATTTCACCTGCGGCAATATGGCTGACATTACCCGAGGCCGTGCTTCTGGAAACATCGATGATATACAGCGGCTCGTCTTTTTCCACCACATCACCGGCCTGGTGGAAAGACCGATTCACATAGCCATATTGGGAAGAAAAAACGTTCGTCGAATGCGGAATGCTGATCACCTCCCCCTCGACATCCACCCTGCGCGTATATTCACAAAAATAGAGCGCGCTCGCCAAAATAAGAATAAAAACGAGGCACGTCACGGCAATCACAGAGCTGGACGCGCCGGAAATCAGCAGCGCTCTGCCGGTCCATCTTTGACGTTGATAATTGACCGCCTCCTGGCGGAAAATATTTCTGCTCTTATTATCACTCATAGGAAGACCTGCGCATGCCTGACCGGGAGACAGCCGCAGCGCGAGCGCTGCGGCCTTGGACAGCAATATTGATTTAGCTGATGGTGCCGTTAATCAGCCCATCGAGGCCTTTTTTGGAGTATTCCAGGGTGGTATCCCAGCCAACAACGGCCGCGGCCACGCCGCTGGCCACGCCACCCAGAATACCCGCAGCGACCATGCCAACGCCCTGGCCAATGGAGCCGACGCCCAGCAGACCACCGCCGTCGCCGCCGTGCTTACCGCCGATGACGGCGCCCGCCATGCTGCCGACCGCGGCGCCCAAAGCAACGGACGAAACGGCTTCCGCGGCATTCGTGACGGCGCTGCCAATCAGGCCGGCCAGCCCATTGCTCATATCCCAGGAATAGGCGCCTGACACTTCATTCATTTCGATAACAGACAGTTCTTTCATTGGTTAATCTCCATATTTAAACGGACAAACACAGCCATACATGCGTGTTGTCATTGCATTGGCATCGGCCTGCAGCGCCGGATGCCACCAATAATGCCGCGGGAAAAGACGGCATTATATTTTTGATACGGCTCCCTTAATTCTGCGTAATGGTGAATGTCATGACGGCATCGGCCTGCCCGGGGCTAATGTCCCCCGTCTGCTTATAACGCGCCATTAAGGGAATTCTGATCTCTTTTTCGGCAGCGGTGTGATAGTTAATCGGCCGGGAAAACGTGAGCGGATTACGGTTCTCGTCCAGGACCTCCACGGCAACGCCCTTTGCCGCATCAGAACCGTCGGCAATAGCGATCATGCCTACGCCCGGCGAATTTCCGGCCGCTTCAAACGTCACCTGTACCGGAATATTGTCTTCCTGGCATTGCAAGACCACGAAGAAGTTACGTTCGGAAGACACCGCGCTGCTGCCGACCCCATTAAATTCGCTGCGTTTTGGGCTGCCTAAGTCCACCGTTTGATTTTTATAATTCAAATCCACCAGGCAGCTTTTCTGAATGACCTTCATGCCGGAAATGCTCAAGTCCAATACCGAGGTCGAGTCCAGATAATATCTGGCGATAATCTTCCCCCCCATATCACCGCCGGTTTTAATCGGGCCGGTTTTGATAAACGTCAGCCTGACATCATTCCGGTTGATCCACGGCGTCAGCAGGTTGGGCGAAATCGCCGTATTGAAAGGCACGTTCTTATTGCTCTGCCACAGGTCCGAAATCGTCACGCCTACGCCGTCGATGCCCGTTTCAAACACGCCGGGCAGCGCACTCGGCGTCAGCGGCGACAGGGAGCGATAGGCCACCGAGCCCGAGCAAAGAAAAGAAAACGTCGTGCCGCTGATGCTGTTTTCCGTACGGACAGCCAACTGTTCGCCGATTTCAATACGCGGATCCACGGCCAGCGTCAGCAACCCCATGCGGATGGTTTTCGCGTTGGTGGTACAGGTGCCGGCATACGCCACCGTCGTTAGCGTCGCCAGCCATAGCAGAGCGCCGTAACCGAATATCCTGATAAAAACGTTCATTTTCACTCTCACTTAACAAGTCATGATGGATACGGAGCGAGATCTATTGGCAAACGCCATTGAGGGTTTGGATCCCTGCAGCAGGTTTCTCCGCCGGCAGTTGATAGCTGATGCGGCACTGATGCTCGGCATTTCGCCCCCACTGCACGATGAGTCGACCTTGTTCCGCCATGCCGGACAGATAAACCAACCCATCCCCACCAATCAGGAACGGCTGCGCCGAATGATCCGCATCGCGGACGCTGGCCCCCAGAGGGAGAGGCACCCCATGTGGATCCGTGACTCTCATCAGGATCCTTTTGCCGACGTGCGCCTTGAAATTCGCCCGGCTTACCGCGCCGCGGGTAGGCGTGACCGACTGGTTGGTCAGCGCGAGATCGACATCATCCGGCAAACTCTCCACATCAAGACGAATCGAGTTGTTGCGATAAGGGGTGGCGTAAGGAACGATGGCATAGCCGCGCCAGTCGGTTTTCACCCCGACCTGGTTGCCGACCGCCACATCGCTGGCGCCGGCCGCCGTCACCAGGGCGGCCGTCTCGCCAAAAGGCTGGCCGAAGGTGACGCCGTCTTCGTGGGCAATCACGCCCCCTTTCACGCCATAGTTGACGCGCTGTTGGCTGCGATCGTAAGCGTATCCCGCGACGAGTTCGCCGTAGGTGGCGCGCCAGTCAAGGTTGGCATTGCCGCTGTTGCCCTGGCCCTGATTGCCATACCCTTCCTGTACGCTCCAGTTGAGGTTGTTGCCGGCCAGCGCCGTGCCGTTGAGCCCCGCCGTATGGCTGGTATTGCCTTTTTGGCTGGTATTGAGGCTATAGGTGGCGTAGGTGTTGCTCAGCCATTTCTCCAACGGCACGCTGATATTGAAGGCAAACAGTTGGTCGCGATCGTAAATACGCCGTTGTCCCCGGCCTGAGTCACCGTAAATCGCCTGTGAATTACGGTTGTAGCTGTAGTTAAAACCGTAACTGATGCCATTCCAGCTATTGTTGTAACCCGCGCTCAGCGATTGCATGTTGCGCTCGGAATTCCAGTAATCTTCGCTGACCGCGCTGAGGGAAAGCGACCCCGCCCCCTCCCATAAATTCTGGTTGAGCGTAATCTCGGCGCGGTTTTTACGGCGGTCTGTCAGGGCGTAGCGGTTGCCGCTGCGGTAGGTGTCCAGCACTTCCTGCAGCCCATAATAGCCGCTGGTTGAATAGCGGTAGCCGGCAATGGCGAAGTTCGTGCCGGTCGCTACGATGTTTTTGCTGTAGCGCACGCGCCACGACTGGCCGTCGCTTTTCGGCTGATGTTCCTGTTTCGCCCAGGCCTGAGTCGCGTCCACCGACAGGGCGCCGAACTCGCCCAGGTTTTTACCCACCCCCAAGGCCAAGGATTGATACGGGCCGGCGAACTGTCCGCCGCCATAGAGGGTAAAGCCGGCCGGCAAGCCGTAAATCAGGCTGCCCTGAGAAAAAACCTTTTTCTCCACGCTGTGATCGTAGGTGCGGTATTGGCCGGACGTCAGCGCGTATTTCAGGCGCCCTTCGCGTTGCAATACCGGCAAGCTGGCAAAAGGCACGGTCATATGCTGTTCGCTGCCGTCCGCCTCTTTGATGGTCACGTCCAAATCGCCGCTGCCGCCGGTCGGATACATGTCAGAAATCTCGAACGCGCCCGGCGCGACATAACTCTGGTAGATGACATAACCGTTTTGGCGAATGACCACCTGCGCGTTGCTGCGCGCAATGCCGCGCACCACCGGCGCATAGCCGCGCAGGCTTTCCGGCAACATGTCGTCATCGGAGGCCAGCTGCGCGCCGCGAAACGACACGCTGTCAAACACATCGGACGGAGTGCTGCTTTCACCGAGCGTGAGCAAGCTCTTCAGGCTGATGATATTGCGCTGGGCGTAGGTATAGACGGTGTCCCAGCGATCTTCCGACTGCCGCCCGCCACCGCCGCTGTTGTAGCTCCAGGTGGTGTAATTCCGCACCCGCCAGGCTCCCAGATTGAACCCCGGCCGCAGGTTGAGGTAGTAGCTGCTTGCGCTCTGGGTAAAACGATCGCGCCCCTTGCTGTTGCTGCCGGTGAAACCGTAATTAAGCAGCATCGCCGGCATCCCTTCGTCCCACAGTTCGGGCGGTACATAACCACGCACCCGATTTTCCAACGCCGCCTGGGGAATGCTCAGCACCAGCCGCTGGCGGTTAAATTGAAATTGCGCCGAGGCCTGCGGGATGGCGGCCAAATTCGCGCACTCTTCCGCGCGGTTCAATGCGGGAAACCGCTCGATCTTCACGCCGAGCCGTTGTAAATCCTCCCCCGTCAGGCAAGGCTGCAGGCCGGCTTTATCGTCGCCGCCGGGCTTGATGACAAACCGAACATCACGCGTCTCCATCAGCATGTCATTCACCCAAATATCCACCCGATACTTGCCGGGCACCTGGTTGCCGTTTTCAAACACCGACAGGTCAACAGGCTGTTGGCCCGAACGCCCCGTTTCCAGCAACGCCGGATTGAAATAGTCACGGGAAAAGGCAGGGTTGGCCATGTTGCCGCATACCGCCGTGGTTGCCGTGAATAAGACGATGCGCTTCAGCCAAGCATCCCGCTTCGCTGCTCTACGCTGACGAGTTATCATTCATTAGCTCCATTATTGAATTCGTTATTCCCTTCTGCCGCCCATCCCCTGGCGGTTAAATACCTGACTGATGCTCCTTGCCGGTGCCGCCGTAGTCGTTAATTAATTTCCAACTGACCGACGACGCGCCAGAAACCGGCAATGAAAACATTTCACTACTCATCGGCGCGATATAAGTCACCTCTTTCATTTCGCGCCCGCCGATGCGAACATAATGAAAATTCATATAATACGGCGTGGGATTGGTGAGTTTTAATTCCTTGCCGACGCGCTGCCACGTCAACCGTTGAGTCACATCCTCGGGAACCTGTTTGAGCAACGCCGCAGGGCGATAAATCAGTTTGAGGCGCGTTTTTACCGCGATTTGCAACGTGTTCGACTTACCCGTGTGTTCTGTCGAAGGAATGGACTTTATATTCATCCAATACAGGCTCTCTTTATCCTTCGGTAAGTCATCGCCGACGCGGACGATGCGCAGCATATTCTCCTGATGCCCATCCAGACGAAATAAAGGCGGCGTAATAATAAAGGCTATCTTATCCACGCCGCTCTGTTGATTATCCAGCCAGGACTGGATTAAATAAGGTTCGTTGTCCGGGTTGTCGACGCTGATTGAGGCTTCTTTTTTTTCACCGTTAAAAATTACTCGCGTTCCACCGACAACCACACCGGCCTGCGCCGTAGAAAAAAATAATAATAAAATGAATCCCATTAGGGCACTGCAGCGATTAAACCGCATAATATTATCTCCGAGGCAATACGGCCCGCTGGAAACCAGCGGGCAAGAAAATATTATCAGTTGTAATTCAGCGTGAAGGTCGCGACGCTATTGGCTTTACCGGCAGTCACATCTGCAAGCGTGGAAATATAACGCGCGGTAAAATCAAGATTGTTTTTCACGCCGCTGCCGGAAGCCAGCGGATAGGCCGTTGAGGCCGTGTAAAGCGGAAGAACATTATTAGAAATATCAGACAGCTGGATGCCAACGCCCGTGGCGACATCCGTTTCCTGGGTCAGCTGCAATACGTTGTTGTCACCATTATCGGCCGAGCCGTCGAACTTAACGGTGGCGCTTTTTACCGTATCCGGACAATCCGTCACTTCCAGCGTAAATTTAGTCGCCGAGGAAGTGGATCCCTTGCCCCCCGCAAATGCCGTTCGGGCCACATCGCCCAGAACAACATTTAATGGATTACTCAAGTCATTTGTGACCTTGCACGCGGCATCAACAATATTCCCGGTAAAATTAACCTGCCCGTCTGCCGCCAGGGCCGGCAAAGCACTCGAAAAACTCGCCGCAACCAATGCCAACATAATCACTTTTTTTTCCATCATGGGTACTTCTCCTTTTGATTGGACAAACTTAAAAATATCCCTATCACGGCTAATCCGTGATAAGGCGAATAGGAGCTCCGCCCCTTTCACAGTTAATTATGCTTGGCTTTCCCTCTTTAGCAATACATAAAATCAATGTAAAGATGAGAAAAGATAATTACCCCGAATCGAATTGGCATCATTCTTATTTTTATTTTAAAAAAACCAAAAAAAAGGCGTTTCTTGATTCATTCCTCTGGCCGAAAAGGAAATGTTTATCAGCGTGCTTCATACACCACCCACAAGATAATCCACTCATTTCCCCTTCAATGAATGCGCACAAGGATTAATCGTCACAAATATGAAAGACACCGCACGAGCGCGAATAACCGGAGAGGTTTTTTATTCTTGCAAGGGGAAATGACGAGCCGACGGATAAACCAGAGGATGCAGCGAAGGTTAGGCGTTCAGAAGCGGTAAAACATGGGGGCGTGCTTTCTCTTAAATAAGAAAACGCCGACAATAAAATCAGCGTAATCATGCTGCGGGAAGGGAACCGCCCTCGATCATCAGCGATTCCCTTCCGACGCAGGTTAATTCAGCGATGTGGCCGCGTTCTTTTGATGCTCAATTCATAATAAACGCTTCTCCGTCTTATTTTCAGCGGGATTAGTCGTCATGGCGATAATCTTCTCCCAGCCCTCGGCCCGGTAAGGTTTCACACGCCAGGCCATCGCCCGCCGGTGCGGCGATCGGGTAGCGATCGTCAGGGGTGATAAAGACCGGCGAGGTCGCGATATACCCGTCGCTAAACTCGGCTTCGATAAAGGTGGCCTCCCAACCCTGTGCAGGGGCGTTCAGCCGAAATTCACCGCGGTTCGCCTCCAGCGGCGCCGAGGTATAACGCACGCCGCACGAGTAGCGAAAATCTCGGGCCGTGCGGTTATGCGCAGTCCAGCGCAACACCCTGATCGGCGGCTCGGAAAAGCGGAGCGTGCGCAGCGCCGTCTCTGAGGCGTTGCTCTGCACCTCGATCGTCGGTAGCGCAATATCACGCTGACGACGGTTGACCAAGGCCAGAACAGCGCGTTCGGGGACCGTGCGCTCGTCGCTGGCGATGGCTCGCATCGAGACCTCCCCCGGCAGCTTATTCAAATAAAACCGCGTGCTGTCGGGCGGATAGCGTTCGTCGCCGCCGGCGACGATGAAATACTTCGGCGCCTGAGGCCGCCCGCGCTCGGCCAGAGGGGGATATTCGATGGGATCTTCAATCTGCATCAGCTTGTCAAACGCCGGGGTCTCTATGCGCCGATCGATGCCCAGTTGGTAATAAGGATGAAACGCCAAAGGCCAACGCCCGCCATACGTGCGATAGGTATGCTTCATCACCTGCCGCGCCGCGATCCCCTCAGGGAAAATGGCGGCCACGGCATCGATGCGCTCATCTGAAAGCGCCGTCAGCATGGCCGTGGTTCCCCCCTCAGACACGCCCGCGACGATAAATTTGTCTATCCCCCACTGGCGCAATTCGCGTTGCGCCAGCGTCATGGTTTGCGACAGCGCCGCCGTCATCGGGATATGCAGCGGCATCATCAAATATTCATCGGCATCATCCAGGAACAATCGCCATCCCCTCGCCCGGCTATCCGCCCCTGAACGGCGCCGTCCCTCATTTTGGTATTCCAGGTACGGGTAAGGCAGCCGATTGACCACCACCACCACCGTTTTGCTCTGCGCCGCCAGCGCCTCGGCGGAAAACGCCGGCTTTTGATTGCCCGACGTTCCCGGGCCGGCGGCGCTGCACGCGCAGTCTTCGCTCATCACCAGCAACGCTTTACCGGTGAATGCCCCGTTGGGAATATAAATGTCCACGTCGTGCCACCACTGCGTCGGCCGGATCGCGTCTTGCGGCGACCAGGATTGCGACATCAGCCGATAATGACGAATTTCCGCGTGTTGGCCGCTCTCCACGCTTTTTAACGAAAATGACAGGGGCAGCGTGGCCAGTTGCTGGTTATAGCAAGGGATCACCGTCTGTAATGCTGGGTGCTCATCGGCGAAGCAGGTGTCTTCCTCCTTGGCCGCGGCGTACCGGCAGACGGCCAAAGCCAGCCAAATCAAGGTAATATAAGCGGAGATCTTTAACATTTTTCCCCCACGATAATTGGCGTTGCCCCGCCCTCGCAGGCCAGCGCGGCGGCAAACGGGCATCAACAGCCTCACGAGGCGTGATGAAATAATATCGGGTAGCCGAAGCTGTCTTTTTCGAACATCACATCGTTCTCGTTTTCGCCCACCAGCACGCTATAGATGCGGTTCTCCTGATAACGACTCATGGCGACATAGAGCACGACCTCGCGATGATCCGTCAGGGTGAACTGCCTGCGCTTGGCAGTAATTTCCAACGTAAACGCCACCACGGGATTGTTGTTTAAAAACACCGCGGTCTGTCTCATGGACAGGATTCTGGCCTGCGCTTTCTCCGCGACCTGAAAGGGGGTGGCGTCACTGGGGTAGCGGATATCCATCTTCTTTTGGATATAGATGACGTTAAACACCGCCAATGCCACCGCCACAAAAAGATTGATAACCATAATCAGCATGATTTTATTTGCCATTCATCCTCCCGCCCCGTTCCCTGCACCGCGCTCGCGGTTGATTTAAAAGTGCCCTTGCGGGCACTTTTCATTAGAGGCTCAAGAGGATTTGCGGCCAAACAACTGCGAGAACGCGCTAATCCCGGCATCGATGACGGCGCCAATGCCTTCACCGAGTTTTGCGCCGGCGTTTGACGCATCCGCATGGATACCGAAAAGACCGGTGCCGGCATCCACGATGGCGCCAATACCCGTACCCAGGATTTTGCCGGCGTCGGAAGCGATGCCCGCGCCGGATACCGCCATAACTTCTGCTTCAGTCAGTTCTTTCATACTCGCTCCTTTGCATTAATCTAAGTGTTCCGTTTTGAGAAAATGAAACCCTCACTGTTCGTTCACCTCCTTATGTCTGCCAATAAACCTCGCCCGGTGAAAACGTCAGAACAGACCGAATTCACGACAGAGATAGTCTGCGACGCCATTGCGGCTATTGGGCAACGCCACCGGATTCAACGGCAGAGCGCGTTTCAATTCGCTCATGGCATTGCCCATGACCACGCCCGTTCCGGCCCAGCGCAGCATGTCCAGATCGTTCATCGCATCGCCGAAAGAGAGGCAATCGCGCATCGCTATCTGTTTGGAATTCAAATAGTCGGCCACGCTTCTGGCCTTGGAAATATGCTTATCCATGATGTCTATCGTTTCCGTGGAGGACTTACAGATGGACAGCGTTTTGCCGAAGGCCTGGTTGACCTGGTCAAAGAGCGTCTCGATCGGCGCCGCGTCGCCATGCACCAGTACCTTCAATATCCGCTGCCGCTTCATGGCCTCAGGCTCGACATAGCGGCAGGCCACGCCCGACGTTTTGACGTAGTCAGAAAAATGCGGATTCTCTTCGGCCATCATCCAGCCCTCTCGGGTGAACAGGGTCACGTGGAACGGGCTGGCGAATAAAAAATCGATCAGCCCGGTTTGCAGCTCTGCGGGCAAAAAATAGCTTCTATCCGCCACCGCCTGCCCTTCGATGTTGACCATCGCGCCGTTGCAAGAAACGATCACCGGCGAGAACCCCAGCCCATCCACGATCCCGCGCGCATCCGCATCGCAGCGCCCCGTTGCAATGACGATTTCCAACCCCCGACGCTGTAAAATGTTGAGCGTTTCCACCGTCACATCGGATAAATTCCCGGACGGATCGAGCAAGGTGCCGTCAAGATCGCTCACGATCGCCCGGTACTTTATTTTGCCGTCGACTGCCAGCCACATATCATGCCTCCTCAGCCTGGATAATCCCGTCCTCAGCGCAGATGTCGCTGTCGGGCGGGAGATTGGCGATCGCGAGCGCAATAATCAGAAAACGTCGGCCCAATTCGACGATGTTTTCCCGAGCGATCTCGTGGGAATCATAAAACAGTGAAATGGCGAGCCGTTCCGCCTCGGGGAACAGGCACAGCACCGTTTGGTGATTGCTGCCGCTGACGATATCCATCACGCGGCACTGAAATGGCAGCCGCGGATCCATCGCCGGTTTCGGCATGTTTTCGAACACGAACAGGCTGCCGAACGGCGAGGTGGGCACCCAATTCTCGTCGTATCGATTCAGTTCGGAAAAGGCGTATTTCTGCCGGAAGGTTTGTGAATCCGCGATGTCATCCAGCAGCTCATAAAGGGGGCGGCGGCGAATCGCCCGCAACCGCAGCACCGGGCTTGCGACGCACAGGCCAAACAGCGTCTGCACCTGCTCAATGTCGGCCGGGCGCTCGCTCATGGTCGTGCCGATGGCGATATCATCGCAAGCCAGCGCCTCGGCCAGCGCCAGCATCCAGGCCAGCTGCGTCAGTTGGTTGACCGTGATCCCCTGCCGCCGACAAAACGCGGTGAGGCGCGCCATCTGCGCGCTGGAGAATTCGTCGCCATGCTGACGCATCCGGCGCCCCTGCGGTACGAGCTGCGGTGCGGCAGTCAGCGGCAAGCGTTGATTGACCGGCGCATCCCGCAAATAGTCTGCCCAGAAGGCCCGCGCCTCAGGATCATTGCCGTGCGTGCGCACATGGGCGGCAAAAGGCTCGAATCGGTTAATCTCCAGCGCCGGCACCCGGCCCGCCAACAGGGCGAGGTAATCGTTGAACCACTGGCCGAACAAGACCCCCAGCGACCATCCATCAAACAGAATGTGGTTAAAGGTCTGCACCAGATAGTGCTCGTCCGCATGCAACCTGATGAGGCGCCAGCGAATCAACGGCGGCGCATCCAGCTCAAACGCGGTCTCCCTCTCCCGGGCCAGCAGCGCCTCCATCCGTTCCTCCAGAGAGGCTGGCGCGGCATCCGACCAATCGTCCATCGCGATCGGCGCCTGCAGCGTCTCGCAGATAAAGACGTTGGGCCGGCCGCGGCGGGTTTGATCGTCAAATCCGGCGCGCAGCATTTCAAACCGCTGCAGCGCCAGCGCCCACGCCTGATTCAACACGGCCGGTTGCAACGGCCCCGCGATCTCATAAACCGCCTGGTCGATCTGATACTCGCGGTTGAGTCGGTTGAAATACATCAACTCTCGCTGGGTTACCGTGGCTTCGAAAACGGCGGCAAGGCGATGCTTTTGCTGCCAGCGATCCAATTCGGCGAGGCTGACGTCGGCATGGGGGAAGTCGCCCGTGCTGGCGAGACAAACGCCATTGCCGGCTTCGTGGCAACAGTGCTCAACCAGCGCCGACAGGCTGTCGACATAGTGCGACCCGATCCGCGACAGCGTTTCATGCGGCAGCAGACCTGACATGACGATGCTTAGCCGATCGTCGTGAACATAAAGCACCAGATCCAATACGTTGCCGCTGACCGGCATCGCGCCATTTTCCAAATCCGCCGTTTGGTCGATCAAGGCCCATAACGCGTCGTCGGCCTGCTCGTTGAACGCGCCGAGATAATTGAACGAAATGGCCGGCAGGCGGTGGCGCCGCAGGCAAGCCGGCACCTCATCGCCCGGCGCTGAAGCGTATTTCAGCGCCGAATAACCGATACCGTGGTCAGGCATCTTTCTCAGCCGGTCCTTGATGGCGCGCAGCGTGGTTTTTTGGCACTCGTGCGCGGTAATGCGCAAAGGCATCAAGGCGGTGAACCAGCCGACGGTGCCCTCAAGCCGGATCTTATCGTCATTGATATCGCGGCCATGGTGCTCCAGCGTGAGGTAACTGTCCGCACTGCCGTGCCATGCCTGCAGCACCGGCGCCAGGGCCGCTAACAGCACTTCGCGCACCGAGGTTTTGTAGGCCTGGTGGCAACCGTCCATCAGCAGCGCGGTCAACGCCACGTCGCACTCGAAGCGGCAAAATTCAGGGGCCTGCACCACGCCGCTGAGCGTGGCGTAATCGGGCTGCCCGGCGATCATCGCCAGCCAGTAAGTGCATTGGTCTTGCCGGGTTGCCGCGTATTGCCTTAACCGTTCTCCCCATTGGCGGTAGCTGGTGCCTTTTGCCGGCAGCGATCCCCCCTGATGCAACCGCTGCAGGTCGCTGACGATGATGCGCCAGGAAACCACATCGACGATCAGATGATGAAACGCGCAGAACATCAGCGCGTAGCCGGGGGCGCGGCTGTCAAAGATATAAACGAAGCGGCACATCGGCCCTGCCGCCGGATCAAACCCCGATTGCCATTGACGCAGCAGCTCGGCGCGGCTTTGGCGACAAAGCGCCAGGTCATAGTAGCCCCATGAAGGGCCGCCGTCGGCCGCTGACAGGTAGCGCTGCGCCACGATGACGCCGGCGTCGTCGACGCTAAAACGCGCGCGCAGCATGTCATGCTGATCCGCCAGCGCGGCCACCAGATCGGCGACCTGTTCGGCGGACATCGGCGGTACCCGCACCAAAAAAGTCTGGTTGAAGAAGGCGCCGCGGTTCGGCGCCAGCTCACGGTACCAGCGCTGAATCGGCAGCAGCTCGAATTCGCCCTGCAGCTCGCCCTGTTCATTGAGCGCGGTAACCGCGTCTTGCTGCCGCAGAATGCGCTGGGCCAGAGCCCGCGCATTTCTGGTTTCGAACACCGCACGCGAGTTACTGTGGTAACCCGACTTGCTCAATTCGCTGGTGAACACAATGCTTTGGATCGAATCGCCGCCCAATCGGAAAAAGTCGTCGTCGATACCCACGGTCTCCACGCCAAGAATGCTCGACCACAGAGAGCAAATCAGCGCCTCCAGCGGGTTCTCCGGCGCGGCATAACGCCCGCTTTGCGCGAATTGCGGCGCGGGCAAGGCCGAACGATCCAACTTGCCGTTAACCGTCAGCGGTATCTCGTCAATCTCGACATAGCTGGACGGCACCATATAATCCGGCAAACCGCGCTCAAGCCGGGCGCGCAGCTCAGCAGGATCCCAGGCCACGCCCCGCGCCATCAGCAAATAAGCGGCAAGGCGCTTGCTGTCGCGATGGGCGACATCCACCACGACACATTTTTCGACGCCATCCAGGGCATTGATCGCATTTTCTATCTCGCTGAGTTCAATCCTGAATCCGCGAATTTTCACCTGGCAATCATTTCTGCCGAGATATTCCAGGTTGCCGTCGCGCAGCCAACGCACCCGATCGCCGGTTTTATATAAGCGCCGGCCATTCAGTTCGATAAAACTCGCCTGGGTTTGCTGCGGCTGGTTGAGATAGCCGCGCGCCAGCGCTGAACCGCCGATATACAACTCGCCGGCCAACCCCGGCGGCAGCGGCTGCAGCCAGCGATCCAGCACGTAGAGCTCGCGCCCCGGTATCGCTCTGCCGATGGGAATGCTGCTGCGCGCTTCGTCTGGAGCGATAGCGTACATCGTGGTGAACGTGGTGCATTCGGTGGGGCCATAGCCATTGATGACCCACTGCGGACGGTGAGGTTGCCGCACCAGGCGCTGCATCAGCGTGGCGGTCAGCGCCTCCCCGCCCACCAGCAGATAGCGCAGCCCGGCAAACAGCTCCGCATTACTGAGATAAAGGTGATCGAACAGGCTGCGCGTGGCCCAGAGAATCGACACCTGCTGCCGACGCAGCAGCGCTTCCAGCTGCGGCACATCGCCGGCGATATCTTCCGTGTCGCGGATAACCACCAGTTTGGCGCCGTTGAGCAAGGCACCCCACACTTCGAACGTCGCCGCGTCGAACGCCGGGCTGGACAGGAACAACAAGACATCTTCGGGCGTAATCGCGATGCCGGACGCGGTCGCCAACCCGCACATCGCCTGTTGCTCGAGCATCACGCCTTTCGGCACTCCCGTCGATCCCGAGGTATAAATGATCGCGCCAAGCCGTTCGGCGGCGGTGACCACCGGCAGATTATGCCGTTCATGCGGCAGGCGGCTCAGATCGCCCAGTGTCAGCACGGCCTGGGGATGCGGCATCATCGCCGCCAACGCTTCCGCCGCCGTCTGCATAGAGGGCCCGGCAATCACCAAGGCCGCCCGCGTTTCCGCAAGAATATGTTGAATACGCGCCTGGGGATAATGGCAGGAGATCGGCACATAGGCCGCGCCGGTTTTCAGCACCGCCAGCAGCGCCACGACCATTTCCAGGCTTTTTTCGCTGTATAGCGCGATCGGCGCGTCGGCCTGGGGCTCGGCCCCGGTCAGCGACGCATAGCGAAGCACGATCTCGCGCGCCAGGCTGTTCGCCATGCCGTTCAACTCACGGTAGCTGACGCGCAGCCCCTCATACTCCAGCGCGATGTTTTCCGGATAGCGTTGCGCGATCGCTTCAAAACGGGCGCTGAGGGTCTCCCCTGGCAGCGGGAGACTCTCATTATCCGGCGGCGACCTGTCGGCGGCGGGATAGAAGGCCATGTGGCTTAACGGGGCGTCAGGCGCGCTCATCGCCTGTTGCATCAGGCGAGTAAAATGCGCCGCGCAGTCGCGCATGTCTTCCTCGTCAAACATGCCCTGGCGAAAGCGCAACCGGAACTGCAACGCATCAATATCGGCCCGGTCTTCGTATTCCAGCGAGAGCGCCGCGCTGGCCATATCGTGATTGGCTTCGAATAGCGGCCAGGTGGCGCAATCGGCCAGCGGCAATGCCGCATCGCGCAAGTTGGTTTGGGCAAAGGAGATCGGTAACGCGCGGATCCCCAACGCCCGCACCACCTCTTGCGTGGGCAGCTGGTTAAAACGTTGGCGCGACTGCGGCGGCGCGGCGGTAATAAATGCCAGCGCCCGTCGATAAACGTCGGAAAAACTCGCGCCGTCACGCAAAGAGAGAGGCAACACGCTGGTGTTCACATGGCCGCCCAGCGCAAACTTTTGCCCCTTCTTTATCGACACCGGATAGCTGATGTAGACCGTTTCCTGATTGCCACTGCGCGCCATCAAGATGCCCCACAGCACCAGCAACGCCAGGAAATCATTCACTCGCCGTATCCCCGAGGCCTGTTTCAGCGCTTTCCATTGCGCTTTGGGAAAGTGGAAGCGCAGCTCGCCCGCTTCGTCTTCACGGCCGGCGCCGCTTCGCTCAAACGGCACCTCGAGCGCGCCCAAACTTTCCGCTTCGGCGCGCCAATGCGCCAGCGCCCCCTCGGCGGCCAGTTGCTTCACCTCCTGCTGTAGTTGCCGGTTAACGGCGGCGATCTCGGCCGCCTCGACGCGCGTCGCCAGCCGCTGCTGGCGATAGTACTGGCTCACCAGGGAGAAAAACTCGTCGGAAGAGGCGCCGTCAATCACCAGATGGTGGCCGACCAACGCCAAGGTATAGCGCCGCTCCCCCTCGGCGAATAGTGCCCAACGATAAAGCGGCCCGCGGTAAATATCGAAGGGCCGGCGAATCACTTGCGTCAGCAGCGTACGGTCCGTGTAATGCTGCAACGGATGGATTGCGTCATTGCGGCGCCAATACAGCTCGCCATCCTGTTCATGAATATGGCTGTTCAGCAGAACATGATCTTGCACCAGCGCATTCAGCGCGGCTTGCAACCGGATGGGATCCAACGCGCCCTCAATTCGCTGCAGCACCAATACGTTGTAATTGCAGCCTTCAGGATGGCGATCATATTCATCGATAAAAACTTTTGAGTAGGGTGATACAGGAATTTCTTCCATGACAAACACTCCATTTAGAAGACACAAGCCCTGCTTAACGGCGATCCATGCGGCATACCCAAACCTCTTTCGGCATCAGATCGCTTATCTTTTGTGAGTAATAGCCGATAAGCATGTTGATGCGTTTTTCTGAAATGACCTCCGCCGCCTGAGCGCAAACCGACTTATAAAAAGCGAGGGGGATCATTACTTTGCAACGGCTATGCAGATGCCGACACACACCGATGGCCCAGGAAAAACACTCCCTGGAAGGGTTGGAAATATCCAAGAGTTCGGCACATTCATGAGAACAGCCAATCACGGCGTAGTGGCTGCCTTTGTTGATATAATGAATTTTATGGTACAGGGGGTGTTTTTCAATATACTCAAAGGCGCGGCGATCTTTTTCCCGCCCTAAATTATTGATGAAGCTTGCCTGCTGTGCGAGCCCACTTTCAGCAAAACGAAATGCCATAAACTTGTCAGGCTTTAAGGTTAATTCGACATAAGGATAGATTTGGGTGTTGGTTGTTAAATACTTTCTAAATATTTTTTCGTAAACCCGGATCTTCCTGTCATCGGAAAAGCAAATATCCGCCGCCACGTCCGACCGTCTGGCCTGCAGGAAAAAATCTTTCAGTACGGTGGCGGACTTTACCTGACGATGGATGCCAAGATCGCCAAGCATATTGACATTGACACCAACACCGTTGATCTTAAAGGGATAAAAGCTTGAAACGAACATCCCGAGATAACGTTCGCGATCCTTGTAGAATATGCCCGTCTTCTCCCTTGGCGCGCCACAATGCGGATCGAGCAGATGCTTCCAGTGCAGGAAACGCTCCCCGCCCAGATCTCTGCCATAAAGGTCCTGCAATAATTTGAAATGATTTTTGGAAACCGTTTCCCTTACAAAATCAGCCATGTTTTATCTCCCTATAAAACCTATTCCATGCCAGGCGGCAACCATGAACGATCGCCGCCTGCGCCGGTAAAAATACCGAATCAGATCGTCACTTTCCCCCTCTCCATTAACAAGAGTCGCTGTGCATTTTTAACCAGCGCAAGAATTCAATATTGTTATCGATATTCAGTTTTCTCATCGCAGAGCGTTTATGAATGCTGACCGTTTTCGGACTGATGCCGAGCAACATCGCAGTTTGATTTTGCGAGTATCCCAGATGAATCAGACGGCACACCTTCCCTTCGCTAAAGGTCAACTGGGTGCGGCAACGCGGGCAATAGCTTGAAACCAAACTGTTTTTCTTGCGATAGCAAACCATGACCTTATCCACGATCGCCGCCACGCCGTCTTTGCGCGTAATGCTTCCGGCCTCTAGATTGCAATGGATTTTTGGAAAAATCGTTTTATGCTCCAGTATTGAAAAATAGAGCGGAATAGAAGAAAAGTTGCCCTGCAAAAGCTGGGTATGGCAAAAATTGATGGACACCCGCTTATCCGGCGCCCGGAATATAATGTTGGCCCGTTCCTCTCCCGTGATCTTGGCCTTGACACCATTCTGGAGAAAACCCTCTTGCAAGGCGAGCCCCAACCCAAGCTTGAAAAATTGATTTTGATCGACGATAGCAATATTGACGCGCTCCATTAACAAACCTCCCTTTTGACTACGCTTGCCCACTCTCCTTACTGCAATATGATTGCTGTGATTATTTTTTAGTTTTGAGATGCTTTTTAATAAAAAAGCGTTATATGCGATGCGGAAACGTCTTCGCCTCGCAAAAAGTGTATTTTATATATAATGATATAAACTCATCAGCCCTGGAGAGCACACAAAAGCAAGACGCGGGGAAGTACCGCGTTCACAAGGTAAAGGGTTACCGTAAGATATATTTATAGTGCATCATTGCCATCCGTGATACGGTGCCAATAATTTTCTCTGATAAGTTAATTTTACTCCAAGAGCGCAATATATCCAGATAAATATCGAAAAAAACATAATATAGAACATAACACGGCTCTGTATTGATTGTTAAGAGCATCCGATTATGGTTTAGGACTTTACTTAGAAGAAAGACGGGATAATGCTTTATCTCGAGATGTGCCGTTACCCTGGCAGGCCATATTAAAAAACCCTCTATAACCATATTAATCCTATTGTAAAAAAAATGCATAAAGAAAAGCTACACTTTATGGCGATAAGTGATTCCAAAAAAATGCGTTGATGGGTTGAAAAAAGGCGAACGCATCGTCCGTGGATATAAGAGAATCCAGGCAGGGACAGAGATTATTCAGCGGTGTGACGAAAAACAAGAAGAACTCAATCGGTGTTGCCGATGCGGAACATTGTTTATATCTTTTTTAATCTCACCAGTTTTTTAGCCTCCAGGCAGGCGATCAGCCCGAGGTGATCTTTTTTTAACTGCTTATGACTTCCGATGGGGAGAATCAGTTTCACCGTTTGCAACTTACCGTGATTATTATAGATATCAAAGACAATCACCGGCGGGCCATACCCCTGGATCAGGCAGTCTAAAAACCGCAGAGCGGCGCAGCCCAAGCGGCTTCTGGCCTCGGTGACAATTTTTTCCGCCAGATCTTCATAGCGGAAAGGTCTTTCCGGTGTCGTCAAAACCTTCATAAATTCCCCTTCAGATATAGGTCATTCAGATTGAAAATAAAAACCGGCATCCCTCATTCAGCACGAGCGGGGAGACGAAAATCAGGCTTCGGCAATATATACTCTAACGATACGAAATTAAAATAACAAACAACAGAATAGTATAAAAAATAGTAATACTTCTGTTGAAAAAAAGACCTGATTTGCAATAATGAAATTGCCTGAAGTAAAGGGCTAACTGAAAAAGGAGTTTCAATCATGAAAGAACTATCCGCAATTGAAATTGAACAAGTGAACGGTGCTGGTTTTTTTGGTGACGTAGGGACACTGATTGGCAGTGCAGTGGGAACCGGTATTGATACCATTTCCGCGATTGCCGGTGTTAACCCGGATGCCAAAACCGTTGTCGGCACCATCGGTAAAGGTATTGGTCTGGCCGTCGATGCGCTGATCTCCAGCGGATTGCAGATCATTTCAAAACTGTAATAACGCATTTTCATCCCTTCCTATTTTTTTAATTCGTTTCACTTTAAGCACCTTAGCGGGTGCTTTTTTTTACCTCAAAGAATCAAAAAAGATAAAAGGTCAGAAAAAGCATCATCCAAAAAAACAGGCTGGGGATCACTACAATAAAAAAGCCCATGCGTTTGTTGGCATTTTTTAACATCCATTCGTTGATCATCTCACCTCTCCTTGTGAATACCAGGGGGCATTTCGGCCCCCCGCTAAATTACCCACCGAGTTGCAGATTACAGTTTCGGCACTTTGGAAAAGAAGTCCGCCATTTCGTGCGGGAACCCTTTCGCAATCGCCGGGCGAAGATCGTCCATAGAAACATTAAAATCTTTCGGCTGTTCGCCCGTTTGCATTTTTTGGTGTGCGTTCACATTCGACTGCAGCCCATTAAAAATGCCCTTCATATTGCCGAACATATCATCGCAAGATTTTGTCACGTTACTCATGACCGACTTGGCCGCATCCGGCCCCGACATTTGAATATTGCTGACGCCTTGCATAAACGGCTGGCTCAGCGACGATTGGGAGTTGGTGCCCAAATTGCCGCCGGCCTTCATGGTTTCTAAAATTTTGGCTGGATCTAACATGTTTATCACCTCTTTACGGTTGTGTTTACATCGCTTTCGGGCACGAGAATCCTCGCAACGCCCGTGACCAAAGTGGGAAATCTTTCATCGTCGAGCGCAGTTCCAGTTTGAGCACGCCCACCACCGAAGACATCGACATCGTCAGCTCTCGCCTGTCGCTGGAAAGCGGCACGGGATTGCTGGCGTCGAACATCCGGAACAGTGCCCAGGGCCCGTCGAAACTGGCGACCTGGATCTGGCCGGTGCCGGTGCGGAAGGTCAGCCGAACATAGCTACCGCCTTTCGGGCCGGGCCAGTCGATACGCGTGGGTTGGCTAAAACCATGGCTGTAGTTAATCACCTGCCCATCGATGTCCAGGGTCGCTTCCGTGATGGTCGGCGTCAGGGACAGCGGCCTGATGAACATGGAAAACGAGAGTTTGTCGCCGGCGGTGAAGAAGGTGTCGCGAATCAAGCGGGCATTTTCAAACGCGCCGAGCGTGCTCGCATTAACGATCCCCTCAGACCCCGGTTTGGCATTCCATTTCTGCGCGTTGACATCCACGTAAGCGGCCAGGTTTTCATCGAAGAACTGCTGCATGGCGCCGTTCTGCCCAAACATGCGCGAGAAGTCCTCGATGCCGACCTCCGCTCTGGCGTTGCGCGAGAACGGATAGCGCCCGCTGATGCTGCCCTTGCACAGCCCGGAAGCCAGCGATGAAGCGCCTTTGCTCAGGTTCTTCTGGCTCTGCTGGATCGTTTGGCTGTCGCCGACCTGCAACAGATCCATCATGACGCTGCGCACCGGTTCCGGCTGACGCGCCGCATCCAGCTGCAGCCGCTTCAGCGTGCCGCCGGCGGGCACCACCTGGCCACCGCGCAATGAGGTGGAGAGCGTGGTCAGCTGGCTGTACAGCGCTTCGAAACTGCGGCTCAGCGGATCGTTGCTGGCGTTGGTGGTCTGCAACAGCTGATACCCCAGGCGGCGAAGCAGCTCAAAACGGTCTTCCACCGCGCGTTCCGGCGTGAGACGAAAACGCGCGCGTTCGCCGGAAATCTCGCCGAGGATGTCACGCCGCTGCTGTTCAATACGATTGCGCTGGCGATCGAACCAGCTCGCCGCATCGCCCTGGTTGGTGCCGGTCATGCTGGTTTCACGCGCGGCGAAACGCACCAGGTTGGCCAGCGGGGATGAAGGATCGGACAGCTGGCGCGCCAATATCGCCGCATCCTCCAGCCCGTTGACCGGCCGGGCGCGCACGTCGCGCATGAAAGCATCCCATTTGTCCGCATACTCGATGAGGTAAAGCTTCCTCGCCTCGTCGGCCAGCTTCTGCGCCGAAGCCAGCGAGTTCACCGCGTTTTTCCCTTCCGCGCTGTCGCGCAGCACCCAGGACTCTTCTTCGATCATGTCTTTGGCGGCGTCATCGAGCTGTGCCAGGAAGACATCGCGGTAGCTGGCGCGGGTATAGAACCCCGGCACGGCGGTATCGGTGACCGTCGCCTGGCTCTTGCGGCGCAGCATCAATGACACGTTCGGCCCCGCGGCGTCGGCCAATGAAATGTCGTTGATCGCCGCCGGTAGCGGTTTCTCTTCGATGCGGCGCACCACCCTGACCTGCATCGGAATATTCATCGCTTTCACCCGCGCCAGGCGCAGCAGGTCACCGTTCATTTTCATGACCGGCGCATTCGGCAGAGAGAACATTTCCCGCAGGTGGTAAGCGAAAATGCCTTTGTTCATGTCGGTGTAGCCCTGCGGCATAAAGCTATCCCAGCGCGTCATGAACCAGTCGACTAGCGCCTCGGCGGAACGGTGCGAGGGTTCGCCCATCATCAGATACACTTTCAGCGTGCCGTAGACGTCCTTGTTGGACGCCGAAACGTCATTCTTGAGTTCGTCCGCGATATAGTTTTCCACCGCCGGCCAGAAGATCTGCAGCAAATGGCGTTGGTAGGTCTTTTGCGCCGCGCTGTTGATCAGCTTGTGCTCGAAATAGGGATTCGGCACCGGCGAAACCTCGCCGCCCAGCTGCGCGTTCATGTATCCCAACTGCTCATAGGCGGAGATGACGTCGTCGCTGACGCGGTTAGTGACCGGTATTTCGCGCACGATGCGCTTCGTTTCGTCAAAGCGCGCCGCAATGTAAGAGATGTAATCGCTCTCCCACAGGTAACGCATCGCCAGCAGGTTAAAAGAGACCGCCAGCAGCACCAGCACCAGCACATAGCGGCCCAGGGAACTCATGCGGCTGCCGAGCGGCCTGGCGTGAGAAGACTGCTGCAGCACCCCGCGCTCCTGCCTGGCGTAATTCAGCTCTGGGTGGTAAATGCGCCCGGTGGGACGGGCTTCATAGATATCCGCCGCTTCCGCGTTATAAATCGCGCCCTGCGGCGGCAAGGCGATAGTGCTGCCCAGCCATACCTGTTGCAAATGGCAGGCGTAGCCCACCGGCGTTTGCGGGAAAATCTGCTCCAGCAGCGAATACAGCGGGTTGCCCAGCGATCCCAACGACTCGGTGAAGAACAGCAGCTGTTGGCGGTTCTGGCCGTCCGGCGCATCGTGCAGCAGTTCGAGCACATGATGGCTGACGCGCGCCACCATCTCCCGGTAGAGATCTTCATACTGCTCGAACGGGGTTTCGCCCTGTTCGGCCCGGTTCAGGCTGAACCCCATCCCTTTTTGCAACAGGTCGTCGCCCAGCATCGACAGGAAGGTCTCGCCGCCGACCAGTTGATCGAGGTGGCTGATGGTAAGATAGACCGGCAGCTCGCAGCGGAACCATGAGGCCATTTCCAGCAGGCGCACGCGCAGCGCATCGGCGACGGATTTTCTTTCCGTCAGCGAGGCATGCAGCAGCCAGCGTGCATCCAGGCACAGCATGATGCCGTCGATGCCCGGATGGCGGCGGTGGCGCCGAATCAGTTTGAACAGGGTATCGCGCGCCCTGGCGCCGTCTTCGCCAAGGCCGTTCAGCTGCAGCCATTCACCAGAGGTGTCCACATACACCGAGTTCTCCGCCAGCCACCAGTTGCAATCCTGGGTCGGCCCGACGTCCACGGTCTGCTGCAGGCCATAGTGTTCAGCCAGCAAGAAACGTTCGCCGCTTTCGCCGATCAGCGAGGTTTTGCCGCTGCCCGGCGGCCCAATGACGAGGAACCAGGGCTTTTCGCTGATATAACGGCGCGTCAGGCGGTATTTGAAACGCTGCCAGGGGGTGCGCTGCTTCGACGTGCCGACGTATTGCAAGGTGCGCAAGGCGTCGTAAAAACGCGAGGTCACGCGATCTCGCTGCGCGGTTTTTCTTTTAGCCGGGGCCGGCGCCCGCGCGTGGCGGAACACCCAGGACAAAAACGTCGCCACGAACGGCCACAGCGCCCAGCACAGGATCAGGGCGATGATGATGCCTCTGACCCAGACCGACAGCAGCGGCCGGTAGGTGCCGATGGCGATCAGCGGCCCAATCCACCACACCACCGCACACAGCAGCAAGGCAATCACCAATATGAATGATCTACGTATCATATAATTTCCTTATTATCTCTACGCCGACGGATGTCTTAGTTATCCTCGGGGACCTCGGCGGCTACCCCTGCCTGATTCAACGTGGCAGACGGTGAAGCCATCTCCCTCTCGCCGATTTTCCAAAGGATGTCCACCCGGCGGTTGCGGCGGCGCCCTTCTTCCGTCGCGTTGTCGTCCAGCGGCTCCTGATCGCCCTTGCCGACCGACGTCACGGTGCGGTTGTATTTACTGTTGGCCAATGATTCCCGCAGCTTGTCGGCCACCGTCTGCGCGCGGGCTTCCGACAGTTTCAGGTTGGAGTTGTTGGAGGTGTTGCGATACGGTTTGTTGTCGGTATGCCCGATCACCTCCAGATCGCCTGGCCACGGCGCCAGCGCTTCCCCCAGACGCTCAATGTTGCGTTTCTTTTTAAACTCTTCCGACAGCTTCGACTGCCCGGTGGCAAAGGCGCCGTCGGAGGTGAAGATCAACAGCCAGCCGCGCGGATCGGCGCGCACCTCCAGCCACCCTTCGCTGAGGATTTGCGGCAGCGGCTGCGGCAGCGTCTCCATAATGTTGATTTTGCGCGGCTGCGGCGGCGTCCAGGCCAGAATGGCGTTGCGCAGCGCGCGGGACTGGTCATGCAGATACCAGGCGGCCGAGGCATACGCCAGCAGCGCTATCGCCAGGCCGTAGCACAGCAGTTTGAGCGGCGTGATACGGGTGGCCTTGCGCACCACTTTGCTCGGTTCGGCATCGGCCAGCGTCTGCGTCGGATTCTGGCTGTACAGATAACCGTCAAGGCGATTGCGCACGTCGGCCAACAGCACCGCGCCGCGCTCCATCACGTGGAACTGCCCCTCAAACCCCAGCGACAGGATCAGATCGTAAAACGCCAGGATCTCCTTGTTGCGCGGCGAGGCGGCCAGATACTCTTGCAGGTGCTCGAAGCATTTTTCCCCACCCCAGGCATCGCGATAAAACTCCACCAGCAGGCTGAGGTTCAGTTCCCCGGACTCCAACGTGCTCATGCAGCACTCGTCCACGTAGGAACACAGCAGATAGGCCAGCTTGTCCACATCGCCCGGCGCAACGTGATCCGCCAGCAACGTCTGCTGGAATTGTTGGATCTCCCGCACGATCTGCGCACGCACCGCCGCCGGGTTCAGCTGTTTCTGATCGCGCACCCGCTCCACCTGCAGCAATACCGGAATGGCGGCGGCGATCAGCGGGTTGTCCCAGTGGCCCATCATCACCCCGGGCTTGCTCAGCGCGGCGCGGCCAAACAGCCCGCTCGAGGTCGGCGCCGCATCAGCCTGGCGATCGCCAGGCGCGGGTTCGACGCTTTCCGGGACGGCGGTTTCTGCTTCATAAGGTTTGGGTTCGGGGGTCGCCGCCACCCCGGCGCTTCCCGGCCGCAGCTTGGCGGCCAACGCCCGCGCGCCGAAGGACAGCGCGGCGATTTCCGCCGTGGTTTTGCCCACCGAGCCGGACGTGGGGAGACGCGGGGTCGCGTTGTTGCGCGTTACCGCCATCGCCTCGCGGATTTTCCTCTCGAATTCGTTCATCCCACCCTCCCTTGCCTTAATCCCCAGACGTCAAAACGCAGGTCCGGGAAATCACCCACGATGCTGAGCGCCATCGCCGAGCCGCCCATCATTTCCTTGTAAATCGGGTCGGCATGATCCACCTCGAAGTAGATGCTGTTCGGGTAATACGGTATGTGCCGCGGCGGCGAAGCCATCGGCAGCAAGCGAGCGCCCGGTAATTGAAGATCGATCAGCTGAATGATTTTCTCGACCGGCCCCAGCTTGACCTGCGCGGGGAAATACGAGCGCAGATGCTCGATGGACAAACCGCAGCTGACGGCAAACACCAGTTTTTCCAGCCGCAGCTGCGAGTCGTTCGGGCACAGGTAGATGCTGTCGCCGCGATCGATAAACGGCAGCGCCACCGCCGGCGCTTCGATCACCAGCGACAGCGCGCGGCGAATCGAGGCGAACAGCTGGAAATAGCAGTTGTGCGGCTCATCGTGCAGATACACCAAGTCGGCCCGGTCCCAGAGCCGCTCGCCGCCGGGAATGATGCTGAGCCGCCCCAGCAGGCTCAACAACGTGTCGAACAGGGTTTCTGGATGCACCTGCGGGCTGGCCAACAGTTGGCTGATGCGCAAATTGAATTCGCTCAGGGTTTGCAGCAGCAGCAATTCCAACAGCTCGGACAGCCCGCCGATCGTCATATGCACATCCGGACGGAACACCGACTCCAGACGCTGGCTGATCAACCCAAGCAATTCGGTGGTGAACGCGGGCAGCCAGCCGATGGCGCGGAAGTCCAACATCGGCGGCAGGGCGCGCTCATCCAGCAGCACCCGACGATCGCTGGTGAGTTCGCGCACGAAGCCGACCGGCAGCACGCTTTCCGCGCTGCTGACCGCATCTTCCAGGCTTAGCCGCGTCACCAGGCTCCCCAGCTGCATCGTGCACACGCGCGGCGTTCCCTCCAGGCTGACACCGTGGTTGCGATCCGGCACGTCGGCGTCCATGGTGCGAAAACGGCTGCTTTTCCGCTCATCCTGGATAAGATCGATCTGGGCATTGCCGGCAATGTCCATCAGCACGGACAGGCACACCACTTTCCCCTGGCAGCCCTCTCCCAGCACCAGCGGTGGCGGCAGCGGAATATCCTCAGGCATGCTGAACGCCGTGCCGTCGGGGAAAACGCCCTTGGCTTTCTTCAGCGCAAACTTGCCCTGCTCCAATAGCCCGTTGTCGATTTCCAGCGTCAGGAACCCCCAAGTAAAGGTTTCGACGCTGCGCAAGCGCGCTTCAATCAAGTGCTCGAAAAAACGTTCCTGCTGCTGGAAATGCTGCGGTTCCATCAACATGCCTTCTACCCAGGCGACGCGTTGTTTAGGTAACATGTCATTCATCCATTTTGTCGTTAGTCACTATGCTGAGTGACGTCATCCCCACCATCACCTTCATTTGCGAATCAGCCTGCGCGGGCGATTTTTGCTCGGCGAGCGGCAATACCCCGCTGATTTGCTGAAATTCCGCCCCCACGACGACCCATCGCTCTTGCCCCGCCGGCACCTCGAAGCGATAACGCAGCGTCTCCCTCGGTTGCAAAATGCTCTGGTGCCGGCTCAGCGCCCCTTCCGACGGTGCCGTCTCGCGGCAAGGGGCGCCATCGCCAATCCCCTCGGGCATCCACCCCGAGCGATTGGTTTCGATGACGCACACCTTGACCGGCTGCGCCTCCCCGGCCGCATTCGGGTTCACATTGTCGTTGGCGGTCACCTCGACATCGATAAACCGCAATCGACGCCCCGCATCGGCAGCCTCGTCGTGAGAAAACCAGCTGCACCCGCTCAGCATCCCCACCGCCAACAGTCCCCCTGCCGCGATCCCCCGGAGCGTTTTCACCATGCTGAACTCCTATGCATTAACGAAACATTTGGTCTGGCTCGGCGCGACCTGAGTGGCGACCATGTTGTTGTTGTTCGTCGTGCTGGAATCACCTAACCGCGTGACCGGCATGCCGCCAGTGAAATACTTCCCCGACCCCTGCATCGGCTGCATCTGCGCCGAATGCGTCCCCGAGGCGGCGCCGATCACCCCGCCCGAATCGACGGTGGCCACGCGAATGCTGCCGATGTTCTGTTCATTGCCGCCGCAAAGGAAATAGTTAGGCACGTTCGGTATGCCGGTATTGTTGGGCGCGGTATTCGGGCCCGGCGCCGGGATCATCGGGTCACAGCCGGCGAAGCTGATCCCGGCCGTGTTGTTGTTGGCTGCGGTCATGATGACTTACCCCATATGTATCTGGCCGCCGTCGATCTTCAGCACCGCCGAAGACTTCAGGGAACCAATTTCACTGTTGATGACGAGGGATTGCCGGGCATCCTGAATGATGTGCTTCGCCAGCACCTCGTCGGTTTCCTCCACCCGCCGGCTTGCGTGCTTGCTGCGCACAAACAGGCGTTGAGAGATTTGGTGCAGCGTTTCGGCGACCCAGCGGCTACTGCGCGTCAGCAGCGTAAAGTGCGGGCTGCGCAACGTCAGCCGCTTGCCGCCCTGCAGTTCGATCTCCGGCGCCACGATGCGCAAGTTGGCGCTGCGGCTGTCCAGCGTCATGACGGCGTGCGCCTGTTGGCGCGACAGGATCTCGGTAATGACCAATTTGTCGCCGTCGACGATGACGCAAACGCGATCGCCCGCCAGCGGCTGAACCAGGCAGCTGGTGGCGACCGCCAGGCAGTGGGCGCGCATGCCATCGACATACAGGCCGCCATTGGCGTCGGCCGCCAGCGTCACCACCTTGCGCCCCCCTTGTTCGGCAAGCGGAGCGCTGCGCACCAACTGCAAAGGCGTCACCCTGGCGTTGGCATAGACCTTCTGATGCTCTCTTCTGGACTTATACATATCTGCTTACTCCTGTTGGCCGTTGATACGACGGTTGCCGCGGTCCCGGTTGTTGATGCGCATACCAGGCGTCGATCGCACTCAAGAACGGATCGGCGGTAAGCGGCACATTTTCGGCGCGATGACGCTTCGCCCCATGCAGGCGGGCGCTCTGTTGCTGGGCGGCGGTCAACGGCTGTTCCATCAGGTTCGCCTCCCGCATCTCGGCCTGCTCCATGTTGGCCAGCGCCAGATCGCACGCCCTGAACTCCGCCTGCGTCAGCCTGGCGCGCCCCCAGTGGGCGCCGTTCATCGCGCATTCGCTGAACCGTGCCTTCTGCGCCTGCGCCAGGGTCAGCGTCGCACGCTCGAAATCGCAGCGCAGCGCCTGCACTTCGGCAAAGATCGCCGACGTCAGATCGCTGTCGGCGAACGAGCACCCTTCCAGCTCGCTGCGGTGAAAGCTGGCGCCCTGCAGCCGCAGCTGGGCCAGGTTGCAGCCTGACAGGCGGCAGGTGAACCAGATGCGCGCCTGCCCCTCTATCTTCTGCCAGCTGCATTTCTCCAGCCGGCAGCTCCCCATGATGTGGCGTTCGAGGGTCGATGCCTGCCACAGGCACTGCGTGAGTTGGCAGGCATACCAATTGGCGTCCTGAATGATGTCCTGTTGGAACATCAGGTTGGTCAGGATGCTGGACTGCACGGCCAGGTGCCCCAGGCTGCTGCGCTCGACTTCCGCCCCGTTGACCTCGCACTGGATCAAACTGCAGTCGTCCAGCAGACAGTCGCCGATGTAGCACCCACGCAGCGTGGTGTCGTTGCACGCCAGATTGCACAGCAGCCCCCGTTGCAGCGTCAGGTTGTCAAACCGGCATTCGTTGAACGACAGGCGCAGCAAGCTGCCGCCGACCACGTTGACCTCGTTCAGGGTGCAGCCCTCAAAGCGCACCGCCCGCAAATCGCATCCTTCAAACGTGACGCGATCGAAATGGCAGTCGATAAAAAAACAGTCGCTCAGCGTCAGCCCTTTCAGCTCGCGATCGTGGAAGCGCCGCTTTTTGAAGGTTCGCGGCAGGGGCGGCGTCTGCGACACCGCCTGAGCGACCTCCAGCTCAATCACTTCGGTGTCAGGCAGGGCCTGCTGAATCACGCGGCTTTCAGTTTTCATGCGCATAGTCCCCCTGAATAATTCTGCGCGGCACCCAACACGCCCGCTCCAGCAAACACCCGCTGAAACGGGTGCCGGCGTCCTGCCAGGTCATCGCCAGATTCGCCGCCGCCAGGTTGCACTGCTCAAATCCCGCATCGCGCAAATCGGCGTTATAAAACATGGCTTGCTGGGCGCTGCTGTTTTGCCAGCGGGCGTGCGCCAGCACGCTGTCTTTAAACCGCACGCCGGCCAGGTCGCAGCCGACGATCGCGCAAGCCGTCAGGTCGGCCTCGTCGAAATTGCATTCGGTGAAAACGCTGTACTGCAGCTGACACCTCTCCATACGAGCCGCTTTCAGCCCCACTTTGGTGAAGCCGCAGTCGCTGAACACGCCGTGGGAGAAATTCACCTGCATCCCCGCCGTCATGCTCTCGATTCGGCAACGTTCGAAGCGCACGCCGCGCCAATTGCCGCCAAGAAACGAGTTCTTGGTTAACGCCATATCCAGCGCCACCGCCCCCTCGGCCAGACAGCGGTTGAAGACGCAGGCGTCCAGCTCCCCTTGCAGGAATTGCGCGCGGATCAGCGTCGAGCCGTTGAACATGCCGTTGCCAATCGCCCCGCGCTCAAAGCGGCTCGCGGTGAAATCTCCCCGCTCGAAGACGCAGTAATCGAGCTTCACGCCCTCGGCCCGCATGCCTTGCCCCTGCGGCTCTTCCAGCGTCACTTTTTCGAGGACCGCCTCCTGCCATACGCTTTCCGCCATCAGCGGCTTTTGCAGGGTGCACGACACCATGCGGATCCGGCGCAGCGCCGCCTGCGTCAGGTTGACCGCATCAAAAACGCAGTTTTCGAAGGTGCAGTTCTCCAGAACGGCCTGTGAAAAGTCGCAGCGCTCAAAACGGCATTGCAGAAAATGCTTGTCCGACAGCGCAGGGCCGCGCAATCCGGTGAAGGTTTTCCCTTCCACGGTCGCGCTAGCGGGGAAAAACGCGTCGTTACCCTCTTCGGCAGGCAGATCCGGCAAATCGGGCAACGTCACGGGGGCGGGCTCCGCCGCCGTCTGTTGCTGGTGCAAGGCAATCGCCTCGCGAATGCGTTGATAGAAAACGGCGGAGTCGCCCAAAGACGTGGGCGACGGATCGTAACGCAGATCGCTGGGGTGATCCGACGCCGCCTGGATGACGTTCAACCCCATCTCCGCCGGCATCAGATCCGGATCGAACAGGAACTCGAAAGGCGAAGCGTCGTCGTCGCTGCGCTTATGGTGCACCTGCCGGAAATAATCGAACGGGCGCGGCGCGTCGCAACGATCCAACGCCAGCATCAGGGACTCGATGGATTCGTCCAGAAGATGCGTCAGCGGCGCGTTGCCGGTGAAAATAATCAGCGCCATGTCGCTGTCGGGCAGGAACCACAGCGTTTTTCGCTGCAGTTCGATTTCCTCGAGGCCTTCGCTATCGTGGCGGCGTATGAATGCCCGCCCGCGCACCGCCGGCAGCTCGCCGCGAATCGCCTGGCTCTGCGCGCCGACGCCCTGCAGTTCGAAGGGCACCCTATCCGGCCACGCCGCTTCCGGCAGCCACTGCGCCGGCGGCGCCATCTGGTAATAGCGCCGATCGATATCGGCCGGCAGCCCGGGAAACGCCTTCTCCAGATAGGCTTTGCTCGCGATCTGGCCCGCCACCTTATCGATATGCGCCTTGCGCAGCGAAAACTCGTGTGGCACCGGCGCCGGCGCTGCCAGCGGGGAACGCTCCTGTGCGGAACCTTCGGCGGACAAGGTCATCAGCAGCGGCCGCAGCCCATCATTGCAACCGCGCCCCACCGGGTTCTCCTTGCTGTCTTTACCGCCCCAGGCCGAGGTGTGGTCCAGCGGCACGCTGAGGAACGGTTCCGCCCCCATCGCGCCGCGTCGCCCTTCGCCCTCCACCCGCCAACGGCGCTTAAGCCCACCGATGTCGGCGCTGACGTCCAACGTTTTTACCGGCTGCCCGACGCCGGCATGGCCGGCGATCAGGTATTCGGCGAACGGCTTCGGCTCAGCAACGTCCAACACCGGCAGACTGAGCGGCGCACGCTTCCACGCCTCCCAGATTTCGGCCTCGTTCACGAAGTGTTCCGGTCGGGACAGGTAGCATCCGGCCACGACGCTGATGCCGAGCCGGCTGTCTGCGCCGATCTGGTAACCCCCTTTAATCACTACCAATTGCTGTGGCCGTATGATTCTCATTGCCGCGCCTCGTTAGTTTTTGCTTTGCATCCCGACTTTTTTCAAATCGACGCCGGTCTCGGACAGTGACGCGCCGGTGTAGCTGATGGACACCCCCGTCGTGCTGGTGCTGCTGCCGGTATTGCTGACGCTGCTGCCGGTATTGCTGACGCTGCTGCCGGTGCTGCTGACGCTGCTGCCGGTGGTGCCGACGCTGCTGCCGGTGGTGCTCACGCTGCTGCCGGTGGTGCTGATGCTGCAGCCGGTGGTGCTGGTCGAGGAACCGGTGGTGCTGATACTGCAGCCGGTGGTGCTGGTCGATGAGCCGGTGGTGCTCACGCTCACGCCGGTAAAGCTGGTGCTGCTGCCGGTCTGGCTGGTACTGACCGTGGTGTAGCTGTTGCTTTCGCCGGTCATGCTGTTGCTGATGCTGGTAAAGGAGTTGCTTTCGCCGGTCATCGAGTTGGAGACGCCGGTGCAGCTGGTGCTCTGCCCGGTAAATGACGTGCTCAACCCGGTGAACGACGTGCTGACGCCGGTAAACGAGGTGCTGACGCCGGTGAACGAGGTACTGACGCCGGTGAACGAGGTGCTGACGCCGGTGGCGGTGAGGCTGACGCCGGTCAGCGAGGCGCTGACGCCAGTGATGGACGCGCTAAACCCGGTGATGCTGAAGACGTAATCCTTGTAAGAAACGTGGTTGGTGAACCAGTCCGTAAAAGTGCGGCGGATGATGTCGAACTTGTCCATCCCCACCTCGGTGGCCTGGTTGCGCTCGACCGTGGTTTGCAGATCGCGTTCGGCGTGCAGCATGACGCGTTCGTTGTTGCGGTTGTCGTCGAAGGTCAGCTGGCTGGCATGCTGCGGTTTGCCGAAGCGCAGCGAGCGCGACACCATCCCCGAGTAGTTGATGTATTCAGGCAGTTGATAAGGCGGCGGGTTATCGCCGTTATAAACGATACCTGTCACCATCGGGCGATCGAGATCGCCGTCGACATAGGTCACCAACACTTCCTGGCCGACGCGCGGCATGGCGATCACGCCCCAGCCTTTCCCCGCCCAGGCCTGCACCACGCGGATCCAGCACGAACTGTCTTCCTCGGTGGTTTTGTAGCGATCCCAGTGGAAATGCACGCGAATGCGCGCAAACTTGTCGGTATGCACTTCGGAATTGGGCGCGCCGACCACGGTGGCGCTCTGGATGCCCGGCATCTGCGGCTTGGGCGTCTCGCGCAGCGGGCGGAACGCCACGTCGTCGTTCAACGCGTTGAAACGGCAGGTCACGTTGCGGCCGTCGCTGCTGCTGTCGGGGCCATCTTGCACGAACACATAGTCGCAGCGAGTCAGTTTGAAGCGGCGGTTGCGGTTGGCGTCCGGGTGCAAAATCAAGGAGAAGTCCTTGCCGGCCATCAACCCGACGGCGTTGCTCTCGCCAAACAGCAGGTGGCCGTCGCTTTGCATTTCTTCCAGGCGCAAACGCGCCAGATTCTCGCCGCGTTCAGTATCCACATAGCCCGCCGCGTAGTCGTACCACTCCAGCGGCGTGTTCTGCAGGCCGAGGCGGCTCTCTTCCACCTTGGTTTGCAGGTTCTTGCGCGGGTTCTGGAAGTCGAAGTCGCGCAGCACGATTTCATTCGGACGCACTTTGCGGGAACGCTGGATGCGCTGGATCCCTTCGCGGATGGCGCGGTTTTCTTCGCTGTCCGGCATGAACGGCAACACGGCGTAACCGAAATCCAGATCGTCGAAATCCTGCCGGTCGGTGATCACCAGCGTGTGCTTATCCTCGGCGTGATCGAAGTAATACCAGATGCCTTCGTCTTCCAGCAGGCGGCTGATAAACGCAAAATCCGTTTCGGAAAATTGCACGCAATACTCACGCGTCGGATAGGTGCCTTGAATATCCAGACGGTAGTCGGCAAAGCCATAGCGAGAGAAGATTTGCTCGATGATGTCGAGCACGTTCAGATCCTGGAAAATACGGCTGTTGCGGTTCTGCATCAAAAACCACAGCCAGGTGCTCAGCTCCAGTTTGTACACGAACTTATCCTGATGCTGCCCCGCATCGGACGCGCCGATCACGTAAGCATAGAAAGGCCGCGAGCCGAAATCCGGCCTTTCTATCTGGATGCGGATCCCTTCACCCAGCAAGGATTCATAATCCACGTCCGCCTGTTCGCATTCGAATTCGAGCGAATATTGCGAGTTGCTCGACAACCCTTCTTGGGTGGTGAAGCTGAGTGGAAACGCATTTAATTCGGCTAACACCGGGTTATCAATTTCGATTAAAGGCATAACAACCTCTCTGATCCGATATCGAACCCCGCCCCGCGTTTGCGGGCCGGCGGTAAATTAAAAATCAGTCGAAATAAACACTTAAGCTATCGTTCTCGACCATGAGTTGGATATTCTGCAGTTCCTGTCCCGTCCGTTTGCGCTGCAGCACTTCATTGCTGATCGGCGGCAAGATCGCCTGCTGCAGCAGCGACTCGACCGCTCTTCCGCGCGATGGATGGGCGCTGATGCGTTTGGCGATCCAGCCTGGGATGTCGCCCTCCAGCACCAGCGACACGCCCACTTCTTTGTGCAAACGCTGCTGTAAACGTGAAATCTGTTTGGTGGCGATATGGGTTATCGCTTCGGTGGAAAGCGGCACGTAAGGAATGACGTTCATGCGCGCCAACAGCGCCGCCGGGAAAAAGCGCGCCAAGACGTCGTGCAGCATCGGGCGCAGCGCCTCGGTTTTCAGCTCCGGCGTTTCCGCCAGCGTCGCTTCTATTTCGCCGGCGCCGATGTTGCTGGTCATCAAAATAAAGCACTGGCGGAAGCTGATCATGCGGCCCTCGCCGTCCTCCATCACGCCCTTGTCGAAGACTTGATAGAACGCTTCATGGATATCGGGATGCGCCTTGTCGAATTCGTCGAGCAGCACGATGGAATAGGGTTTGCGGCGCACCGCCTCCGTCAATTTGCCGCCCTTGCCATAGCCGACATAGCCCGGCGGCGCCCCCTTCAGCGTGGAGACGGTGTGCGACTCTTGAAACTCGCTCATATTGAAGACGATCAGGTTATGCGCGCCGCCGTACATCGCCTCCGCCAGGGCGAACGCGGTCTCCGTTTTGCCGACGCCGCTCGGGCCGGACAGCATGAAAACGCCCAACGGCCGATCGTGCGCCTGGATGCCGGCGCGGGAGATCCTCACCGCCTGCGCGATTTCGTCGATCGCCGTCTGCTGGCCGAAAATCTGGCGACTCAGCAGTTGGTTGAGATTGAGCGCATTGTCCAGATCGCTTTGCAGCATGCGGCCGGTGGGGATGCCGGTCCAATCCGACAGCACCTCCGCCACGACGCGATCGTCTACCCACGGATACACCAGCGGCAGGCCGCCGCCCTGCAGCTCGCCCAACTCGGTAGCCAGCTGCGGCAAACGATCCGGCGACTGCTGCTCTGCATCGAGCAAGGTGGTGACCGCCTGCTGCTCCTGCGCCTGCCGCTGACGCAGCGCATCCAGCTCTCCTTCCATCTCGCTGAGCGTCTGCTGCAATTCGCTGATGCGGGTGAGCGCCAGATCGTCGAATTTACTTTCTTCCTGCAGGCCGTGCATTTCGGTACGCTTCACCGCCAGCCCGGCCTCGAGCGACTCGATTTTTTCAGGCTGCGCATGTTGGCTCAGCGCCACCCGCGCGCAGGCGGTGTCCAGCAGGCTGATGGCCTTGTCCGGCAGCTGCCGCGACGGCAGATGGCGCAGCGACAAATGCACCGCCGCCTGCAGCGCCGACTCGCGGATCTTGACGCTGTGGTGCTGCGCGAAATGCGGGGCGATGGCGCGCATCATGTTCACCGCATTCTCTTCGTCCGGCTCTGAAACCAGCACGTACTGGAAACGGCGCGTCAGCGCGGCATCCGGCTCGATGAACTGTTTGTATTCCGACCAGGTGGTCGCCGCCACCATGCGCAGCGCGCCCCTGGCCAGCATCGGTTTCAACAGGTTGACGGCGTCGCCGGTGCCGGCCTGTCCGCCGGCGCCCACCAGCGTATGCGCCTCGTCGCAGAACAAAATCACCGGCACGGCCGAATGCGCAATGGCGTCGATCAGCGCTTTCAGGCGCGATTCGAATTCGCCCCGCATGCTCGCCCCGGCCTGCATGCGCCCCAGATCCAAAGACAGCAGCCGGGCGCCCTGCAGCAGCGGCGGCACCTGCCCTTGGGCTATCTTGCAGGCCAGCGCTTCCGCCACGGCCGTTTTGCCGACCCCGGCTTCGCCCACCAAAATCGGGTTGTTCTGCCGACGGCGCAGCAAAATGTCGATCACCTGGCGCAGCTCCGCTTCGCGGCCAATCACCGGGTCAATTTCACCGTCGCGCGCCTGACGAGTCAGGTCCGCACACCATTTATCGAGTATCTCGACCGTCTCGGGCGCATCCGGCGCCTCGCCGAGCGCGCCGTAGCTTTCTTCTTCTTCCTCCTCGTGTTCGACAGACTCCGCCAGAATCGCCGGGTAGTCGTCGAACAGCTGCGGGATCGGCAGTTTTTTAAACTCTTCGCTCAGCCGGTACAGGCTGCGCTGCAGCGTGGGATCCTGCAGAATGCCGACCAGGATATGGATGGTGCGCACGCCGCCGGACGGCGTTTCGGCGAGCTGGCTCATCAGCAGCCCTCTTTCCACCACCGTTTCCAACTGCGTCGACAGATCCACCACCGCATTCGTCCGGTTTGGCAAGGTATGGAGAATGCGATCCAACGCATCGCTTACGCGCTGAATATTGATCGCGTAGTGCGCCAGGATCAGCGGCAAGTCGCCGCGTTCTTTGTCCACCAGGACTTTCAGCCAGTGTTCAAGCTCCACGTATTCGTGCCTGAAGGTCCGGCACAGCTTGGTGGCTTCAACGAAGGACTGATAAGCAAAGTGGCCCAATCGCGAAAAAAGACGTTCTCGTTGATACACCTTAAATTTCCTTATATTAAGTTGTTGATTGATAAACCAGCTGCCTAAACGTCCCTGTCTTAGGTTTCAGCCAGCTGTCTTTACTCAGCGACTTGCCGCCCAGTTGCGCCGCCATGCTCGGCTCCGTGGCGATCAGCAGGCTGACGTCCAACATCAGCTGATGGCTCGTGAAGTCATGGCAGATGCTCACCAGCGCCTGCAGCCGCCGGCTGCCGCGCTGATACTGCTGATAATGCGGGGCCCCCAGCGGCCCGATTTGAATATGCGCGCCGTACTGGGCATCGAAAAAGCGGCTACCGATGCGCGTGCTCCCCAGCTTGCCCAGCTTTTGGCTGCCGTTTTTTTTGCCGTCGTCGATCCATTTGGCGTAGCGCGGCGTAATTTCGATGGGAACCGCGAAGTAGGCCGCCAGCATCTTGTTAAGCTGGCGCAGCGAGCGGCGGCCCGGCAGATAAATGCCGGGGTAGGCTTCGCGCAGGCGCTGGATATGCGGGTTCACGGCCAACGTGGTGTCGACGCCCACCGTCTGCCGCAGATGATGCAAAAACGGGTTTTTGTCATCGTCATGGTCATGCCCGATCATCGCCCTCAGCTGCGCCCAGGCCCGGTAATGCAGTACGGCGAAGCGCTGGCTGACGATGCCGACGAACTGCTGGAACGCCTGATTGCGCCTGGCGATGACTTCGGTGCGCGCGTGCTCGGTCACATGGATCGGCAGCGGGCCGTAAGGGGCGAACATGCCGAAATGCCGCGCCTGAATCAGCACCTGCGTGGGGCGTTGTACGATGGAGGCGATTTCACGCGAGGCGAAACCCATATCCGCCGGCTGGGTGATGCAGAGCCTTTCGCGGCTGCGATCGTTGGAGACGCCGAGCCGCGGCGCATCCGGCTGCGCACGCTCGATGCGCCGCAACAGCTCGAAGAAATCCTGCCGATTGGACAGCCCGCGGATTTCGGCCTGGCCCACGCTTTCGCCTTGGGCCCCCGGCGCCGGCGCCTGTTCCAACGACAGCGCCGTTTCGCGCATCAGCGACATATCAGCCATAGTAGAGCGCCCCCCAGTCGGCGTGGGTTTCCCCATCCAGCAACAGCTTCATGCTCAACGTTTGGTTCAGGTCGCCGTATTGGCTCAGCGCGTGGTGCAATATTTTGCCGAACAGATAGGCACCGTGATCGGCATGATGGTTGGCGCTTAGGTTGACGGCGATCTCGGCCCCGCGGATCCAGGCCAGCGGCCCTGGCCCCTGATTGCGTTCGAAGTGGTGCTCCACCCAGGCGTTTTTGATGCTGGCGATGCGTTTGCGCTGGCTGGAGTCATCCTGATGGCAGAACAACGACAGCCAGTCGCGCAACAGCGCCGAGCAATCCTGCACGTCAGGGCGCGCATGGCGCAAAGGATTGGAGGCCAGCATCTGGATCGCTTGCCACGCCTGGCTGATGTTAGGCACCGCGACAGGGTTGCTCGGATAGCGGACGATCTCCACCTGGTGGATCGGCATCGCCGTTTCCAGCTGAAAATGCGGTTGCTGCAGGTGCGCAGGCACCAGATGCCGTTCGCAGACCAGCGCCTCGACGCTGAGCGACGTGATGTCATCGATGTCGATGCCGCTTTTGCCCGGCGAAATGGCGATAAAGGTATCTTCGTTGGGCAGGTGCGGGTTGTTGTATTTGGATGGCGACGGTTCCCGGCGGCGGTGCAACGTATAGCCGGCCGGCTCCCGCTCGCAGTCGTAGTGCACGTCGGCCTGCAGCGAAGAGAAAATCACCGGGTTGCCGTCGGGCAGCATGCCCTTCACCTGTTTGACGCTATGAATCTCATACAGCGAGGTGTTCAAACGATCGACCACCAGCTGATGCTCCGTGCGCTCTCCCGTCAGCAGCACCGGCGAGCAATGGCGACGATACAGGTTGATGACCGGGGTCGCGAAAAGATGAAAATCCCTGGCGTTGACGCGACCGATCAGCGTTAGCGGGCGTTGCTCAAGCGCGAACAAAATCTCGAATTCATGGACGCGTTCACATTGGCGCAGAAAGTCCCGCACGCCATGCAGCTCCAGGCTGAAGAAGCGGCTCGGCGCCGCAAAGTACTCGCGCATCAGGCGGTTGCCGGGCAATTCCCCCACCGCGGTGGGCAACAGCGCCTCTTCGTCGCCGACGCCTCCCAGACGCAGGCTTTCCGGTTGCAAGACTTTGATGACCGGCCGATCGTCGTTTTTCGCCCATAGCACGATGCGCAAGGTGCGATTAAGCAGCGCGGCCATCAGCTGGTTGGCCCGCACCGTATCTTCCGCCAACGTCAGGTGCAACGGCTCGAGATCCAGTTCCGAGACGGGCAACACGCCGTGCGTGGTCAGGCCGATTCTGACGTAGGCCGAACAGTCTTGCATATGCCTGGCGGCACCGTCGGGCAAATGGTGAGGCGGCAGGATTTCGCATTCCGCCAGCGCAATCTCAACGGGCTGCACTTTAATATGCCGCGCCGTGGTGAAGGTGGCGGGTTTGTTGTTCAGCGAGATATCGTTCAGGGTCATTCGGCTCCCGCGCGGCAGGTCGACCTGGCTGTGCCACTGGGGAAAAGAGAGATCGGGCTTAATCGCAACGGTGGCGATCGCGGGAACCGGCGTGTACCACAAGGGCGCCAGGCGCGAAAGCATTTGCAAGGCGAATTCCGGCTGCTCGTTGTTCAGCTTTTCCTGGATGCGGGTGCAAAGAAAAGCAGAGCCCTCCAACAGGCGCTCGACGAAAGGATCCAGCACGCCGTCGATATGCATGCCTAAATGCTGAGCGACCTGGGGATGCGAAGAGGCGAACTGACGGCCGGCCTCGCGAAAATAACGCAGCTCATCATTATATAATTGGAGAAAACGCTCACTGAACATAGTCACCTCTATTAATCAAATACGTGTACGGCGCCACAGGAATAATCAAGAGCTATGCGCAAATTCACCAGCATTTCGTCACCCGGTAATGAGCAGGTGCCATAGATATCAAATAAGATCGCCAATACATACGATTGACGCTCATTCACTACCGGCACCACGCGAATCGTTTTCGGATCCAGCCGTGGCTCAAAAGACGTAATGATTCTTTGTATATGTCTCGCCAGCGTTAGCGGATCGGTATTAATCGGTATTCGTTGGCTCAGCGACGGCAGGCCATAATTCAATACCGAGCTTTCGCTGTGCGCATAATCGTGAAGTTTTAAATCTGCGCTGCGCGATGCGTCATTCAATAAGAATTCGATATCGCGCACCAGGACGCGCCGCCAATTATCGGCGCTGCCGCTTTGACTTCTCACGCTGAGCTTATCGAATAGCATGGGTAATGACGCTTTCATTTAACACCTCGCGGTAATGAGTGTGTCTGCCCGCAAGATCTGCGGGCAGACGGCCTGCAATAAGTGTTACGACATCAATGATCAGATGCGGGCGTTAAGCTTGAGGTCATACCCCGTCTTAATCACCGCACCCATGGAGCCATCGTTGTTTTGCTCTTTGTACTCAACTTCGATACGTGCGAAATTCAGCTTGATAACATCGGTGGGCAGCACGGTATCGATTTCAGTACCGATGGTGGAGTTCAACGGCATATTACCCACGGTCTTGAATGAGGAAACCAGGCAGTTACTGAAGGTCACGGCAATAAAATCTTGCTGACCCTGGCCTGATTTACGGCAAACAAGTTTTGCCTGAGGAATATGCTCGCCGGTGGCGCACATCAGAAACAGCTTCGGCGAAGCCTTATTGCTCACCATACGGAATTCAAAGTCTTTCATTTCGACTTTGCCGGAACCACCGCCGCTGCCGAATCCCCAGCGCCCGGCATTTTCCTCCGCCCATTGCCAGGCTTGCAGCTGAATCCATCCCGGATAAGTTTGGTCAGGGGATTCACCGTCAACACCTTCAATCTTCAAAAAATAGTCTACTAAAGCTTTAGTGCTCATTTTTGTCTCCTTGACTGATAGGTCCTACTACGTTAATTGAAATGTCTACTCAGATAAGTCGTTATATTGCCTACGCAATCATTGAAATAGCGACAATGGGAACCCATTAGCCATTAATAAATAGCCATGACGCAGAGAATAACGCCGCTAAATTTCAATGAAATATCAATTCTCACCCACGCCATTTAATAATTAACGTCGGCAATATCCAAACCAATGACCAGCCGTGACTTATCTGCTCCCATCTTTTTTGGCTGACGGAAGTTTTGATACCAATCGCAAGGACACGGTCATGCCTTCCAACTGGTAATGCGGGCGCAAATAGAAATGTGCGCGGTAATAACCCGGATCGTCTTCAACATCCTCAACGCGAACTTCGGCGGCGGCCAAGGGACGACGCGCTTTCGTCGCTTCCGTCGACACGGAAGGATCGCCATCCACGTAATTCATCAGCCAGTCATTCAGCCACAGCTGCATATCGTCTCTGGAACGGAAAGAACCGATTTTGTCGCGTACGATGCATTTCAAATAGTGTGCAAAGCGGCACGTGGCAAAAATGTACGGCAGCCGGGAGGAAAGCTTGGCGTTGGCCGTCGCATCCGGATCTTCATATTTCGCCGGGGCATGCATGGTGCAAGAACCGATAAAGGCGGCGAAATCAGAATGTTTGCGATACACCAAAGGCAAGAACCCGGCGTCTGACAGCTCTTGCTCGCGCCGATCGGAAATGGCGACCTCCGTCGGGCACGTCAGCTCATAACCGCCCTCATCGGAAGGGAACGCGTAGGCGGGCAGTTCCTCCACCGAGCCGCCGGATTCGATGCCGCGGATTTTCGAACACCAGCCGTACTCATGGAAGGCGCGATTAATGTTGACGCCCATCGCATACGCCGAGTTGGCCCAGGAGAAATCATCATCCATATCCGGCCTGACGGCCTCCTCGAAGGCGAACTCTTCGATCGGGTTGGTCTTCGCACCGTAAGGCAAACGCGACAGGAAACGCGGCATGGTCAGCACCAGATAACGCGAATCGTTGCTTTCGCGCAGGCGGCGCCAGGAAGCGTATTCCGGCGTGGTGAAAATCTTGCCGATATCCCGCGGGTTGCCCAATTCGTTCCACTTGCTCATCTGCAGCAGCGACGGCGAAGCGGCGGAAATAAACGGACAGTGCGAGGCGGCGGAAATTTTCGCCAGCTCCGTCAGCAGCGTCACGCTCATCGGGCTGTGATCGAACTCAAAATCGCCGATGATGCAGCCGAACGGCTCGCCACCGAACTGGCCATACTCTTGTTCATAAATTTGTTTGAACACCGGGCTTTGATCCCAGGCCGATCCTCGGTAGCGCCGCAGATTGCGCGTCAGCTCATCCTGACTGATGTTCAATACCCGAATCTTCAGCGTTTCGCTGACGTTGGTATTGTCGACCAGATAACTCAGACCTTGCCAGGCGGACTCCAGCTTCTGGAACTCCTTATGGTGCAAGATATTGTTCATCTGCTGCGAAAGCTGCTCGTCGATCTGGGCGATCAGCGATTCAATGGTCAATACGACATCCTGGCTGACCTTGACCTTGCCCTGGTTGGCATATTCGGACAGCGTGCCGATGGCCCGACGAACCGCTTCTGAGGCCTCGTTCGTTCTGGGCCGGAACGAACGCTTGAGCAGACCGTCAAGCTCGTTTTCCGTTTCCTGCGTTTCAACTTCAGCGACCGCCGTTGCCTGCTGCTTAGCTGAATAGCGTCGTTGCCTCGCTCTCATTCCTCATCTCCTTTATTCCCGGAATCCTGCACATCCTGTTCCGCATCCGCGACCGTTTTACGTGCATCCGTCACCAAACGATGCAGAAAATCGGGCTTCTCCAGCAGATTCTTCACCACCTCTTCCGCGCTGGATTTGCCATCCATATACGTGATCAGTTCCGTGAGATGTTCGCGGGCCTCCAGCAGGCGTTGCATCTGCGGAACCCGTTTGGCGATGGCGCCGGGCGAAAAATCCTCCATCGATTCAAACTCTAATTCCACGTCCAGCAGCGCATCGTCCTCACTCAAGGTATTCTCCACGTAAAATTGAAGACGAGGTTTAATGGCCCGCATGCGATCGTTGAAATTGTCCTGATCGAACGTCAGGAATTTTCGCTCTTCGATCGGCAGCAAAGGTTTTTTCCGATGCCCAGAGAGATCGGACATGACCCCCGTGACAAAAGGTAACTCTACTTTCTTTTGTGAACCGTAGAGCTCTACGTCATATTCAATTTGCACGCGGGGCGCGTTATTTTTACCGATAAATTTCTGAGAGCTTGAGTCCTTAGCCATTGGAAAACTCCTTTGTGAGAAAAATTACTTCCCGGACAATTGATTTAACGAGGCCAGAGATTCCGGCAAAAGCTCCTCAACAATCGTCGCGAAGTCCATACCGATCATTTTTTGTGAACGTCGAATAAGAATGGGGGCCGGATGGCTGGGCTCATAGTTTTGGAAATAGTCCAAAACCTGGTCCAACAGCAAGATGACATCCTGCCGGGAACGGATATATTTGCCAGGCAGGGTGGCCGGCGCCTCCGCCGCTTCCGCGTCGGCCGGCGCAGCGCCGATCTCCTCCGGCAATTCCTGCTGTTCGAGAGAGAGCAGTTGGCGGCTGAAGAGCGCTAAATAGTCGCGTACCTGGCGGCAGTCCAGCCGGTAATCTTCAGCCTGCAGGTTGGCGTAGTTTTCCACGCGCTCCAAGGCGTCGATTCCCTGCGACAGCTGTTCTTTTAATGACGGCATATTTCTGCCGGCAAAATAGCTGTCAGCCTGCCCCAACACCTTCACCACTTCCGAAAAATGCAGGCTTTTGCCTTCCTGCTCGTCCATTCGCATATTGAGCAGTTCATCGGTGGTTAACGGCGTATCGGGGAAGATCTTGCTGTTTTTGATTTCGTGCAGGCAGGACGAGGTGGCGAGCCAGCCTAACGCGGCCGCATGGAAGCTGTCCGTCGCCGGCTCCATATCGGCCTGAGGGAAAATGGTGCTCCCCTCTTCGGCATATTTGCCGTCGATAGCCCTGATGCCTTGATAGACAGCCGAAAAACCATCGATATGAAGGTTAGCGCGCATAAACCACAGCACGACATGTAAATCAAAGCACTGTTCAAGTAAGGCGGCGGATTGCTCGCGAATAGCATGCCAATTGATGTCGCGTGCATTATCCACGGCATTCAGCGGATCGGTTTGGCTGTCAAATTCCGATAACGTGAATTCAATTTCACTGTATCGAGGGTCAAATTCGACGCCGTTAACTGCTGTTGAGATGACTTCATTCATGGCCTGATATCCTTTTCATCAGCACTACAAACATAAAGCCTATAAAAATGGGCTTTTACATTCGCCAGTCTTTCCCAGAGTCCTTTTAGCGTAATTAGTCGTCACCAAGCCCGCAAATTGTTTAGATGTATTAATATTAACAACAATAATAGATTAAACCTATCAATAAAAACTCAGTGATCGGTTTAAACTATTTTACATTTACATATTTATTTTTTAATTTTAAAATCAACAAGTTACAAGCAATAATTATGCAAGCTAATAATAGGAAAAAAATCAAAAAATGCCCTAAAAACAACGTTTCTCCGTTGGTAGGATAATTCCAATAAAACCTCAGAATACAAATAATTTAACAATCAAATGGTAACCATGGTAAATAGTGAAATTTTTTCATACAAGCATGACAGTCATTCGTTTCTTGCGATCGGGTAGCACGCAATGATCATGAGAACACGATGACAGTGTGACTTTCATTTCCAGCACTCAGTACTTACAAATGCGAAACCTGGTGTGAAAATAAACAATTTGGCGAGAGTTTTGATTATTAATTTTAAAGCTTAGGTTCTGAGTTAACATTCCGCCGTGGCGCGCCTAACACGGTATTGGCGCGCAAACAGCTGGGTTGATAAAGCACATTTTTTATAGTTAACCCAGGGTAATGATCAGATTAACTTAAGATTCATCCCCCATTCACCGACGCATTCTTTTACGCCAGGCCAGCACTGAGTCAGCATCTAAAAAATCGCCGGGTTCGATAAAGTGGTATGAATAATATCATTTCACCTGCCGGCAAAATAACCACTTCAATCTTGTGACGGCGATAACTCCGTTATGGCCAGCGATCCACTCCATGCTCAAGGGATGTTTTCCTAACTGATAAGACCACTAATTTGATACTAGCAAAGCCAAAACCAATATCAAGGAAAAATATTATTTTTTTAATAAAAAATTAACAAAACAATATACAATTATTAAACAATTCAATAACTTGAAAAATCAGTATTTCTATTATTTTTAGTCTGATAAAAATAGTTCACCAAAGTTTACAGCCGTTCATAATGCCACTCATAAAATCAGTCGAAATCTCTTCACCGTTGAATTCACATCAAAAAACAAGGAAAAAATCGGAAATAAATGCAACGGGCAACATTCCTTCCCACAGGATCAACTTTCGCAAAACAAAATAAGCAAGATAATTCCCAATAAGATGGCGAAAAAGAACCGCTAATTAGTTAGCAGTACAAAATAAAAACAAGATTAACCCTATAGGGTTATATTACACGCGCGTCGTCGATTATTATTAAGGAAAAAAACCTTATTGATCTTTATGTTGCCGCCATCCTCACACAGTGCCGCCGCCGCGACTCCGGGGGTAAAAACAGACATAAAAAGAATGTGCAGCCGCATAACCAGGTAACGCGTGAAAACGGCCCAGAGACTTTTTTTACCCTACGTTCAGCCGGTGTGAGAATGTTATTGCGGGTGAAAAAGCGGAGCGCAACCTCACCTGCCGCCTTGAACGTGCGCTCCCTGAGAGAGCCGCCGCCTTTCAACTATCCCTCCACCTCACGCGAAAAGTCGGCGCGAAGCCCACCGTTTTACTGATCCAGGACATCTTTCGCATTCACCTGACTGGTACATTGATTGAAAATCATTCCTATTCAGGAGAAAAGGCCATGGTTAAATCACTGAATGCGGCATTCACTCGTCTTTTTGATCGCCCGGACGCCGGCAAGTTGGCGCTCAGATTGACCTTCGGCGGGCTGATGCTGTTTCACGGCGTAGCGAAAATTCAGCATGGCGTCGGCTGGATCGCCGGCGCGCTGCAGGAACAGGGGCTGCCCGCCTTCATCGCCTATGGCGTGTACGTGGGCGAGATCCTGGCGCCGATACTGATCATTTTGGGGCTGTTCACCCGCCCCGCCGCGCTGGTTTACGCCTTTACTCTGGTGGTGGCGTTTTTGATGGTGGGCACTGGCAAGGTGTTCACCGTTACCGACGTCGGCGCCTGGGGTATTGAAAACGAACTGGTGTTCTTTATGGGCGGGCTTGCCATCCTGCTGCTGGGCAGCGGCAAATACGCGATTGCGCGCAATGAAGCCTATCGGTAAGCGATACCATAATTAAGGAGGTTCCTGATTCGAACCTCCTCTGTGCGGAAACGACAATTAACTCTCGGCCAGGCGGTACACCGGGACCTTGCGCGTCGTGCCGGTCAGGGTGTCGAAGATCTCCGTTTCCGCCGTCACGATCGCCATGCCGGTTTTTCTTAGCCTGCGCACCTCGGCGGCAATGCGCTGGATGCCGAACCAGAACAATCCGTCCAGCGCCGTTACCGGCAGCCCTTGCTCGAGCGCCAACCTGAGCCGCTCACGCGGCGCCTTGAGCGCCTTGGCGATTTCCCGGTATGGCAGCGCGTCCACGCCCGATGCCGCCCGGCGGTGAATGCGGGTCGACAGGCTGTACTGAAAGGCCTCCGGAACGCCGCTCAAATCGCTTTTCAGGCTGTAGACGCAGCCGAAACGCTTGCCGTTGAACACCACATTCTTCTGGCTGAGCGGCAGCTCCTCCCGTATTCCGGCGATCAGCTGCGGCGCCCGCACCAGCAATAACCGGAAAGGCAGTTCGAAACTGGTCACATAATCCACGTTGAGCAGCGCAATGCGCAGACGCTCCTCCGCTCCGGCCTGCGTCTCGCGGCACTCGTTCAGCACCTCGCTCCACTGGTGCGCGAGCCTGGGGGCCTCATCCAGCGGCGCGAAATGGTATTTCTCGATGTGATAGTCGATTTTCTCGTTCATGCCCGTTAGCCCCCGCGTCAGTCGTCATTGCCATCAGCAAATTACCTTACCCGCGGGCAACAGTACACTATCACCGCGTTCACTGCGCAGAGGAAAGCCGGGGCGAATCATCAAGCATGAGGGGAAAAAAGCCCAATATCGTGCTGGGTGAAAGCAATGCGCATCATGACGGCACGCCATGCGTCGATGGGACCACCAGCCCCGATTCCAGCTTGATGATGCGATCCGCCAGGTAGAAATAGCGATCGTCGTGAGTAATCGCGATGACCGTTTTGCCTTCGGCCTTCAGCATCGGCAAGAGTTCAAGGTAAAACACCGCCTTAAACTCCGGATCCTGATCGGCGGCCCACTCATCAAACAGATAAACCGGGCGCTCTTCCAACCACGCCTGCAGTAAAGCCAGCCGTTTTCTCTGCCCTTGAGAGAGCGCGATTGTTGAAAAACGGCCGTGGGCAAAACTGACTTTATGGCTTAACTTCAGCAGGCGCAGCAGATGTTCGACCTGCTTTGGCGTACGCTCAGTGACGAACGCCACATCGTCAAAAAGAAAGAAGTCGTTGAACACCACCGAAAAATGCCGACGGTATATTTCCAGAAGATCGTCGCTGACCGGCTCGCCGTTAAGCAAAATCGCGCCGTTATCGGGAGGATAAATTCCCACCAGCAGATTCGCCAACGTCGTCTTGCCGCTGCCATTGCCACCGACGATAAAAATGAGTTCACCGGGCGCAATGTGCATATTCAGCGGGCCAAGGGTGAAATGCTCCCCTTCTTCGTTCTGATATTGGTAACGGACATTATCCAACGCTAACGAAGCAAAAGGAGGGGGCGTAAAATGGCGCTGTGGAACTTCGGGCCTGAGTTGCGCGCGCAGCGACTGTACCCGCTGCATGGCCACCCGCGCACCGGCCAGGGTGGGCAGCGCGGATAACAGCCCTTCGACCGGCACAATCATATACAGAAACACCATGATATAGCCGGTAAGCGCCCGCTCGTCCAAAGCCAGCCCGTCGCGCAAGCTGAACAACACCAGGCCGATGAAAGCGAAAAACAACGCGCTTCCCCAACTGCTCGCCAAACCGTACAACACATAACCGCGGGTTCTCTCCCGGCGAACCGCGTCAATATTTTGCGCCAGTTCACCGCTGACGAATTGACGGCGACGCACCGCGTTAAGCCGAAACTCCCTCGCGCCGTCAAACAATTTTTTGCATTGCTGAATCAGCGTATCTTCCCGCTGACGCGATCGGCGCAACAAACGCATCGCGGGGCCGTGCGCGGCGCGGTAGCCCAAGCTGCCGCAGACAATCACCGCCAATGCCAGCGCCAGTACGCTCAATGACAGGCTGCCAAGGTAAATCAGGCAGCCAACGATAACGGCGCCGAAAATCAGCAGATTGGGCAGGTTGACGAAAAACACCACCAGCGTATCGAGATCCTGTGTCAGCACGGACAGCGTTCTTGCCATTCCCGCTTTCTCCAACAGCAGCCAGCGCGTTTCGCTGACGTCTTGCACCAGTTCGCTGCGCAAGCGCGCCTTCACCTTTTGTCCCAGCGCCATAAACGTGGTTTGAGAAACCACGCGCGCCGCCAGCATCAACAGCGTCAGTAACGCAAAATCGCCTCCCGGACTCAGCCATGAAGCCTCATTGGATTGCGTCAGACCGTGATTGATCATCGCCAGCAAAGAGGCATTGCACAGCCCGCTGACGACACCGGCGACCACGGCGAGCAGTAGCCAACCGCGCACCATACGAAACAACATCATTAATACCGACATGCAAATTCCTTGCTCATACTCACACTTTTTATGGTTTTGACCGGGATGTCTTATTACGAATTAACGGCCATACCAGCAGGGGGACGCCGATCAGCGACGCCACCAACCCGACCGGCAGCTGGCGCGGGTAGAGCGCATTGCGCCCCAGCCAGTCGGCAACGGTCATGATGGCGGATGACAACAGCGCGGCGGTATAGAGCTGCATCAGCGGCCCTTTCGCGCCCATCTTGCGCGCCAGATGCGGCCCCAGCAGGCCGATGAAAGACACCGGGCCGACCAGCAACGTCGACAGCCCGGTCATGACTGCCGCCATCGCCAACACGCTGAAACGTGCGCGCGACAATGGCACACCGAGCGCGCCTGCGACGTTGCCCATCGGCAACAGCACCAACCAGCGGCGGAACAGCGGCATCAGCGCCAAGAGAACCAGCGTGATGACAAACACACCTTGGGCCAACGACGCGCCGACGTAATAGGTACTGCCCGTCATCAGCGGCAACAACACCGCACTTGCGGCAAGATTGTTGAGCATCACGATGCTGACCGCGGCCTGGCATAGTGCATTCAGCGCCAAACCATTGAGCAATACCCGCTGCGGATTAAAGTCGCTGCGACGGCTGTTCCACAACGTCAGCAACAGGCTTATCAGCGCGCCCCCCAGGCTACTCGCCAACAGCCAGCCACTGCCGCCAGCGGGAAGCAAAAACACGAAGGCCGTAACGCCCATGGCCGCGCCACCGCCGATACCCAGCACTTCCGGGCTGGCGAGCGGGTTCCCGCTCACCCGCTGCATCAACACGCCGGCCCCCGCCAGCAGCGCACCGGCGCTCACCGCCGCCAGCAGTCGTGGCAATCGCAATGGCAGCAGGTTCGCCAGCTCCCCTCTTTCCGCCCAGTGCCAATGCTGCAATCCATGGCCGAAACATAAAGAGACCACGATCCCCGCAGCCAGAATGCCGGCCGACAACCAGATGAACCGTCGTTGATGCGAGGTCTGCGACACCGGCAACGGCGGCGCAAGATCGATGCTTTGCTGCCGTGCAAAACGCGCCAACAGCATCAGCAACGGGCCGCCGGTAAGGGCGGTCAGCATGCCGACGGGCAGTAGCTGGCCGCTCTCCAGCGACACGCGAGAGACGCAAAGATCGGTCAGCCACAGCAGGCCCGCACCGATGAGCGCCGTATGCAGCACCATTTGCCGGGATGTTCGCGCGCCGCCAAAGCGCGCCAGATGAGGCGCTGCGAGCCCCAAAAAACCGATGACGCCGACGGCGTTAATGATGAGGGCGCTCATGATCAGCGCCAGCAGCACCGCGGCGGCGCGGATGCGCACCGGCGATGCGCCGAGGCTGCTGACCACGGTTTCCGGCAGTTGCAGCAGTTCAAGCGGGCGCAGCAAGAACAACAGGCCCATTACGCAGACCGCGAGCCACGGCAACATCCGCAGCAGAATTTGCCCGTTTTCCACCGCCAGCGAACCGCCTCCCCACATCAGCACCTGAAGTAAAAAGCGATCGTTGATAATGGCGATCAGCAAAGTCAGTGCCCCACACCACAAATTGATCATGATGCCCGCCTGCACCATCGCCAGCGGCGACATGCGCTGACGCCAGCTGAGCGCCAGCACGCACGCGAGCGCCGCAATCTCACCGGCAATCACCACGGCGGTGCGCGCGCCGACCAGCAGCGACGGCAGCCACAACGATGCCAGCCCCATCGCCAACGTCGCCCCGGCGGTCATGCCGAGCGTCATCGGCTCCGCCAACGGATTGCGCAGCGCACGTTGCATTAACCAGCCGCACAGCCCCAGCGTCGCGCCTCCCACCATCGCCATACCCTGACGCGGCAACCACATGCTATGCAGGATAATGGCCGCCGGATCGAGATTATGCTCGGAGAACAACGCGACAATGCCGCCCTGCCGATGAATATCGGTCAGCGCCAACGGCAACGACGTCAGCCACAACGCGGCGATTACCCCCCAGGAAAGACGGCGGGAAAAAGATTCATGCATCACGCCACCTCATCATCATCCCGGTAAAAATATCGGCAAAGCGCCCAGCGGTTATCAGGGCGCCGGCATCGCTGATGTTTTCTTCTATCAGGTTCAGGTTGTGCGCTGCGGTCAGCGGCAGACGTTGCCACAGCGAGCTTTGGCGCCATTGAGACACCGACTCCCGCTGATCGTCAGGCGTCAACAGCATCAGCCGCGCATTCAGATCGGCAATGCGGGTCAGCTCCACCAGCACGCTGCCTTCCGCTCCCGCGCCGCCATGCCATCCGTTGCGCAGCCCGCAGGCGGCCAATACGTCGCCGGGAAGACTGCCTGCGGTGTAGACCCGCAGGTGCAGCGCATCTACCGGGGCGGCGAGCAGCGCCGGACGTTCAACCTGCCGCGCCAGCAGCGAGGCGCGGCTCAGCTTGCCGTTCAGGCTGGCCAATATCTGCGCGGCCTGAGGCTGCCGCTGAAGCCGTTCGCCCAATTGCCGGGCGGCGCTGATGAGTTCCGCCAGCCCATGAGCCGGCAGCGCGATCGTCGGCGCGATACGTTCAAGCGCCGGCTTCAACAACGCATGCTGCGGCGTGATGACAATCGCGTCCGGCCGCAGTGCGTACAGCGTTTCCAGATTGGGCTGAAACAGCAGGCCGAGATCCAACGCCGACGCAGGCAGCGCAGGCGTCGGGATCAGCTTGCGATACCAATCCGGCGCCGAGACGCCCGCCGGAGTCACCCCCAGCGCCAACAGAATTTCCGTCAGTCCCCAATCCAACACGGCCAGCTTTTGCGGCGGCCGGCCGGCGTCGGCCCGCGCGTAAAGCGGGGCCAACAGGAGAGCGGTCAACAACCTGCGTCGCGACAGCATCGGTCACCACTTATAGCTGAGGGTCGCGATGTACTGGCGTTTCAGCGCATACTCGCAGCCATTGTTGGAGCAGGAAGCCAGGTAGGTTTTGTTGCCGAGATTGGCGGCATTCAGCGCCAGCTGCCATTGGCGCCACTGATAGCCGACGCGCGCATCGTAGACCGTGGCCGCCGGCACCTTCAGGCCGTTGTCCGTGGTGGCGTAGCTGGTGCCGACATAACGCACGCCGCCGCCCAGCGTCACACCGTCAAGCGCGCCGTCGAAGGCATACTGGCTCCAGAGCTTGGCGGTATTGCGCGCAATGCCCACCGGACGCTTGCCCTGCGTATCGTCGTTGGCACTCAGCACTTTCGGATCGGTCAGGTTGTACGATGCCAGCACCGACCACGCCGGCGTGATATTGATGCGGCCATCAAGCTCAACTCCGCGCGAGCGCACTTCGCCGGTCTGCACGCTGAAGTTCGGGTGATCGGGATCGGCGGTCGCCACGTTGGTTTCCCGCAGATCGTACAACGCCAGGGTAAACAAGGCATCCAGCCCGACCGGATCGTATTTCAACCCCACTTCCGTCTGCTTGCCTTCGGTCGGTTTAAAGGCGTGGCCGTAAAAGTCATTGCTGCTGCTCGGCACAAACGAAGTGGAATAGCTGATGTAAGGCGCCAATCCGTTATCGAAGTGGTACAGCAGTCCGGCGCGCCCGGTCGTTGCATAGTCATTGCGCTCGGTACGAGCGTCGTTCAGCAGATCGATACTTTTGGTTTTCGCCGCGTCGTAACGGCCGGCCAGGTTCAGGATCCAGCTCCCCAGTTCGAGTTGGTCCTGGAGATAGAGCCCGGTTTGATCGAGCGTATTGTGCGTACTGCTATCGAGCGGCGGTATGGCCACCGGCACGCTATAGTCCGGGTTGAGGAAGTTAATCGGGCTGGCGTCGCCGTAGCCCGACTGGCTGCGCACCGAGGTATGCATCCGGTCGATCCCGGTCAGCAGCGTATGTTTCACCCGACCGGTATCAAAGTGGAATTCAGCCTGGTTATCCACCGCGAAGTTGGTCATGCTCTCCTTCAGGTTCATCGAATAGCGATCGATGAGCGGCGCATCCGCATGCACACCCCATGGATAGACCATCAGATAGTCGCCGGTGCTGCTGAGGTAACGCAGATTCTGGCGGAAAGTCACCGTATCGTTGAAATCGTGCCGGAACTGGTAACCGATGCTGCCCTGCTGGCGTTCGTACTTGTCGAAGCCCGGTTGGCCGCCGTAAAAACGGGTCGAGATGTGGCCGTACGGGTTGGGCGTCAAGGTGCCGGAAAGCGGCATCTGGTTGTAGAATCCGCTGTCCGGATCTTTGCGCAACTGCGAAATAATCGTCAGGCTGGTGTGCGCATCCGGCTGCCACGTCAGCGACGGCGCGATGTCATAATGCTGATAGCGGGTATGATCGACCTGGGTTTCGGTATCAAAAAAGGTCCCCGCCACGCGCCCCAACAGCGTGTCGTTATCGTTCAGCGGCCCGGTGGCGTCTATGCCGGCGCCAAACTGGTTTTCGTTGCCCGCGCTGACATACACCTCACCGGACGGGGTCGCCTGCGGCGTTTTGCTGACCAGGTTGACGATCCCGCCGGGATTCGCCTGGCCATACAGTACCGAGGAAGGGCCTTTGACCACTTCGATGCGCGACAGCAGGAACGGATCCCACGCCGGACGGCTCCACCACGCTTCGCGCGGCAGCCGCAGGCCATCAAGGTATTCGTCGGCTTCAAAACCGCGCACGATGATGGTGTCGAAACGGGTATCCGGCCCGGCGCTCTCCGAGTTGACGCCGGAAACATAGCGCAGCGCCTGCGGGACGTTTTTCGCCGCTTGCGCGTCAATCTCTGCTTGCGTCACCACAGAGATGCTCTGTGAAGTGCGGCTAATCGGCTGGTTTGACTTCGTCGCGGAGGCGGCGCCGTGCGCCACCAGCGTGCTCTCGTCATCCTGATCCTGAGACGCCGCCGCGCTCACCACCAGCGTCTCTTCTTTTGTGGTATTCTGCCCGCCATCCGCGGTAAAGGCTTGCCCGCTATAGCCTGCGATTATCGTATATACCAGCACTTTCAACGGTTTTTCCCTGAAAAATTTGCCCATCTGTCTCTTCGCCTTTCCGACTGTTAGTAGAATTTGATGGAAATGATAATTATTCAACTTTAAAAGAGAAGCCCGTTCATGGCAGAATGGCGCTACCGACAGTCAGGATGTCGCCAGACGGACAAACGTTGTCCGTTATCGCAGCAATAGGCACAAATGGTGAGAACCGGACAGAGGCAGGTAAACATGACATCCCATCACGGTATTGAAGGCCTGCGTCAACTGCGCTACAGCCCCGGCAGCCAAGAGCCCGTCCATCAGCATGAGCAGGGGCAGCTGATTTTGCCGCTGCGCGGCGTGGCGAAAATCGCCACCGCGCAGCATATCTGGCTGCTCTCGCCGGGCCGCGCCATTTGGCTCCCCAGCGGCACACCGCACGGTTTGGAAGCCATCAATGACGTCGTGACGCACAACATCTATTTTACGCCGCCCTTTTCTCGTCGCTATGGCGCACGCCCCCAGGGGTTGAGCGCCACTCCCCTACTACATCCCCTGATTGCCGCCGGGCTTGAAAACGCCATTTCCGCCGAACGGCTTACGCTCATTCAAAATCTGCTGAGCGATGAGTTTCAACGCATGCAGACAGGCCAACTGTGTCACGTGACCCTGCCGAGCGACCGGCGCCTGCGCCAGGTATGCGATGCTTTGTGCCGCGAATTGGGCCATGGCGAAACGCTCGCCTGGTGGGGGAAAAAGGTCGGCGCCAGCGAACGCACCCTGGCGAGGCTGTTTCGCGAAGAGACTGCGCTGAGCTTTTCCGAATGGCGCCAGCAAATTCGCCTGCTGGAGGCGGTATGCAATCTGGCGCGCGGCGTAGCCGTGGGTCAACTGGCCCACGAACTGGGTTACGCCAGCCCTAGCGCGTTCATCGCCATGTTTCGCAAAAAACTGGGCGTATCGCCGCAACGCTATATTCACAGCGCGCTGGAAGCGTGAAAGTCGGGCAAGCTTCAGATGACGGAATGCCAATATGGCGCGCGAATACACGCTGAAAATCAACGGCAGGCAGTGGATTGTCGTTCAGTGATTTGGCGCCAGGCCAGCGCTATCTGTGATGGGGATCGTTGAAAGATTTATTCGTAAGTGATTGAATAGTGGCGGAGAGAGGGGGATTTGAACCCCCGGTAGAGTTGCCCCTACTCCAGTTTTCGAGACTGGTCCGTTCAGCCGCTCCGGCATCTCTCCTAACAACGCTTGCTATCATGCCCGCTTTTACGGCATTTTTACAGCATTAGCATACCGCTGAACGTTCAAGTGATGAGTTTACGAGCAACCTGATGATTAAATGGCCGTGGAAAGCGACTCAACCCTCTCAACCCCAGGCAGACACTCAGGCCCAGTGGCAGGACGCGTTGGCGATCCCGCTGCTCTCGCCGCTGAATGAGCAGGAGCGGCAGCGGCTGGTGGCCGTTGCCGGGCAGATCTTGCAGCAAAAGCGCATCGTGCCGCTGCAGGGGCTGCAGCTCACCTCGCAAATGCAGGCGCGCATCGCCCTGCTGTTCGCCCTGCCGGTGCTGGAACTCGGCGCGGAGTGCCTCGACGGCTTCAACGAAATTCTGCTCTATCCCACTCCGTTCGTGGTGGAAGACGAATGGCAGGACGAAATTGGCCTGGTGCACTCGGGGCCGGTAGTGCAGTCCGGCCAAAGCTGGGAACAGGGGCCGATCGTGCTCAACTGGCAAGACGTGCAGGACTCTTTCGATCTTTCCGGTTTCAATCTGGTGATCCACGAAGCGGTGCACAAACTGGATATGCGCAACGGCGGCGTCGCTACCGGCGTGCCGCCGATCCCGCTGCGCGAGGTGGCCGCCTGGGAGCACGATCTGCACGCCGCGATGGAAAGCCTGCAGGACGAGATAGACATGGTCGGTGAAGAGGCCGCCAGCATGGATGCCTACGCCGCCACCGATGCGGCCGAGTGCTTCGCCGTGCTGTCGGAGTATTTCTTCAGCGCCCCCGAGCTGCTGGCCGAACGCTTCCCGGCGCTGTATCAGCACTTTTGCCGCTTCTACCGCCAGGATCCGCTGGCGCGCCTGCTGCGCAGCCAGGCGGAGAACGACGCGCAATGGGCTGATTGATGGACGCATTGCTCAGATACCGAGCAGTCGCACCACTCAAGGCAATTTAGCGTTGACACACCCGGGGCCGCTGGATATCATGCGCCCCGTTCACACGATTCCTCTGTAGTTCAGTCGGTAGAACGGCGGACTGTTAATCCGTATGTCACTGGTTCGAGTCCAGTCAGAGGAGCCATATTTAGAGAAGCCCGCTTAAGGAAACTTAAGCGGGCTTTTTGCTATGGGGCATTTACAGCCCGCGCTTTTCCATCAGCAGCGCCAGATCGACCAACCGATTGGAGAACCCCCATTCGTTGTCATACCAGGCGAGCACTTTCACCAGGTTGCCGCCGATGACCAGCGTAGACAAACCATCGATAATCGATGAACGCGCGTCGCCCCGATAGTCGCTCGACACCAGCGGTTCATCGCTGTACCCCAAAATTCCTTTCAGCGGGCCGGACGCCGCCGCCGCGCGGAAAGCGGCGTTGATTTCCTCCACCGTCGCCGGGCGTTTCAGCGTCACCGTCAGATCGACGATCGAGACGACCGGCACCGGCACCCGCAGCGAGTAACCGGTCAGGCGGCCGTCGAGATCCGGGATCACCTTGCCGAGCGCTTTGGCCGCGCCGCTGGAGTAAGGCACGATCGACTCTGCCGCCGCCCGCGCGCCACGCAGATCTTTTTCCGGCTGATCGTGCAGCGCCTGGCTGTTGGTATAGGCGTGGGTGGTGTTCATCAGCCCGTATTCGATGCCGAACGCCTGATGCAGCACCTGCGCGGCGGGTGCCAGCCCGTTGGTGGTGCAGCTGCCGTTGCTGACCACTTTATGCAGCGCCGGATCGTAGAGCTGGTCGTTAACCCCCATGACGATGGTGATGTCGTCGTTCTTGGCCGGCGCCGAGATAATCACCCGCTTGGCGCCGCCGTGCGTGATGTGCACTTCCGCCTTGGCTTTCTCGGTAAAGAAGCCCGTCGCTTCGATCACCACGTCCACGCCCACGCTGCTCCACGGGATCTCGGCGGGATCGCGCTGCGAAAACACCTGAATCGGCCGGCCGTCCAGCAGCAGCTGGTTGTCGCCGGCTTCCACCCTGGCCGCCAGCGTGCCGGAAAGCGTGTCGTATTTCAGCAGATGCGCCAGCGTCTTGCTGTCCGTCAGATCGTTGATCGCCACCACTTCAAAATCGCTGCGCCCCAGCGCCGCGCGCAGCACGTTGCGCCCGATCCTGCCGAAGCCGTTAATGCCTACTTTCACCATGATGCTCTCCTCGTTTTGGGCTTTGCCTCAAATCTAGCCCTGCCACGAGGCGGCGTAAATGACGTTTACAGATCAATTTACGCCAAATTGCGCGCGTGGAAGCGTTCGCGGTATTCGCTCGGGGTCAGCTGCAGTTTGCGCTCAAACACCCGCCGCAGGTTAAGGCCGTTGCCGAAGCCGGTGGCCAGCGCGATCTGTTCGATGCCGTCCGCACTCTGCTCGAGGCGCTGCCTGGCGGTATGCAACCGCCCTTCTTCGACGAATTTGGCGGGAGAAATGCCCGTCTCGCGGGTGAATACGCGGGTAAAGTTGCGCGGGCTCATCGCCACGCGTTCGGCCAACCGATCGACGCTGAGATCGTCGGCGAGGTTTTCCAGGATCCAGGACTGCAGGTCGCGGATCGGGCCCGGCGATTTGGCCTGGTTGAGCGGGTAGCGGCTGAACTGCGCCTGCCCGCCGGGGCGTCGCAGAAACATCACCAGATCCTGCGCCACTTCGCGCGCCTGCACGAAGCCGTAGTCGTCCTCCACCAGCGCCAGCGTCAGGTCGAAGCCGGAGCTGACGCCGCCGGAGGTCCAAATCGGCCCATCCTGCACGTAGATCGGGCCGTTCTCGACCTGCACCCGCGGGAAGCGCGCCTGCAGCGTTTCCGCCAGCCGCCAGTGGGTAGTCGCCCGCCGCCCGTCCAGCAATCCGGCTTCGGCCAGCAGCAGAGCCCCGCCGCAAACGGAAGCGATACGGCGCGCCTGCGGGGCCGCGCGGCGCAGCCAATCCGCCACCAGGGCGCCCTCTTCTTCGGTCGCCCCCTTGCCGGCGACAATGACGGTATCGCGCGGCAGGGCCGGATCGAGATCCGCCAGGCGATGGTCGGCCAACAGGCTCAGCCCGGACAGGCCGTGTACCACCCGATGGGATTGCGTGGTGGCGACCGCGATCTGATACAGCGGCGCTTCGGCAGGGCTCAGACGGTTAGCCTGCATCAGGATATCGGCGATGCCCGCCGCTTCGAACAGCATGCCCCCTTCAGGGACGATAATCAGGAATGTATGCATGGCGATAATAAGAAGAACGAGCAAAACAGGTCAGACAGCCACTGTATAAGAAAAGCCTCACCGATTCACCCTGCGGGCATAAAAAAGCCCGCCGGCAAGCACCGGCGGGCCAACAAAGCACTGCCCTCAAGCCTGCGGCAGGCTCACCCCACCGGCGCGCGCCAACTGCGCCAGCAGCGCCGTTTGAAACGCCTCGTCGTGTACCGCCGCGTGGGGATCGAACCGTTGCTGATGGTGCCAATAGCCGCCGGACGCCAGGGCCTGCGGCTCATCGCTGCTCACCAACCACGCCTGCGTCACATGCCCCAGCGCCAGATCGTCGGGCGCGTCCGCGCCGCCCATTTTGGTCGGCACCCAGCCGGGATCGACCGCGCTGCTGATCACGTCAGGCCACAGGCGCGCCACGGCGGCGGCCAGCGCAGTGACGAACAGCTTGCTGTCCGAATAGGAGCCCGCAGCGCCGCCGAGCCAGTCTACGCCGTTCAGTTCCGGCACGCCGTCAAAGTGCATGCTGCTGCTCAGGTAGACGATGCGCTTGGGGCGTTCGATCAGGGCCGTCAGCAGGTAAGGCGCAATCACGTTCACCGGCATCACCTGCGGCCCGGTAAACATACCGGCGTTGTGGATCACCGCGTCCGGGCGGCCGAGGCGGTTGACCTGCTCGGCAAGCTGCCGGATCTGCTGCACATCGGACAGATCGCCGATCGCCGCCTGCGCACCGCGATCCAGCAGATCGCGCACCGCGTCCAAACGGCCGGGCTCACGCGCATGCAAAATCACCTGATGCCCTTCGTCCAACAGCGTTTGCGCGGCGGCGCGGCCCAGCCCGTCTACCGAACCGGTAATGAAAATGCGTGACATGTCACTCCTCCGTTTAGCGCCAGCCGAGCGCCGGCGCGACATGGGTTAAAATCGATTCGATCACGTGGGCGTTGTAATCCACGCCCAGCTGGTTAGGCACGGTCAGCAGCAGCGTATCCGCTTCGGCGATGGCCTCGTCCTGCGCCAGCTGCTCGATCAGCACGTCCGGCTCGGCGGCATAGCTGCGGCCGAAGATCGCCCGGGTCTGCGCGTCGATATATCCGAGCTGATCGCCCTCCTTGCCACCGCCGCCGAAGTAGTTGCGATCCCGCTGATCCACCAGCGCGAAGATGCTGCGGCTCACGGAAACCCGCGGCTCATGCGCGTGGCCGGCCTCTTGCCAGGCGGCGCGGTAGGCGCGGATCTGCTTGGCCTGCTGGATGTGGAAGGGTTCGCCGGTCTCGTCGTTCTTGAGCGTCGAGCTTTGCAGGTGCATGCCGAGCTTCGCCGCCCAGACGGCGGTGGCGTTCGAACCGGCGCCCCACCAGATGCGATCGCGCAGCCCGGCGGAAAACGGCTCCGGCCGCAGCAGCCCAGGCGGATTCGGGAACATCGGCTGTGGATTGGGCTCGGCGAACCCTTCGCCGCGCAGCGCTTCCAGGAACACTTCGGTATGGCGGCGGGCCATGTCCGCGTCGCTCTCGCCGTCGGCCGGGGCATAGCCGAAATAGCGCCAGCCGTCGATCACCTGCTCCGGCGAGCCGCGGCTGATGCCGAGCTGCAGCCGCCCGCCGGCGATCAGATCCGCCGCGCCGGCGTCTTCCACCATGTACAGCGGATTTTCATAACGCATGTCGATCACGCCGGTGCCGATCTCGATGCGTTGGGTTTTGGCGCCGATGGCGGCCAGCAGCGGGAACGGCGACCCCAGCTGGCGTGCAAAGTGGTGTACGCGAAAATAGGCGCCGTCCGCCCCCAGATCTTCGGCGGCAACCGCCAGATCGATGGACTGCAGCAGCGCATCCGCTGCGGAACGGGTGCCGGACTGGGCGGAAGGCGACCAGTGGCCAAACGAGAGAAAACCAATCTTTTTCATCGGGAATCGTCCTCAAAGGCAAAATCATCGGCCTACAGTGACAAAAATCGCGCGCTCTGCGCCAGCAAAATCGCCCCCGATCGCACTAAACGAACCGATTGCCACCGCGCCGCCCGGCGATTGTAATCAAAAAACAAATGTCGTATAACAGGCAGCTCCGAGGGGTGTCCTGTTACGGGCTGAGATGGCGCAAGCCGAACCCTTTGAACCTGATCTGGGTCATGCCAGCGAAGGGACGGTTAGGCAACAACGCTCTCACCCGTTGCCTGTTCATACCCCAGCGTGCCCGGATCTCCACTGACTCAAGGAGGTCCCATGTCCATCACCACCCTGTTCGAAAGCGGTCTTTACGGCCGGCTGCGCCAACAAGCCGGCAGCCACTGGCAAGATTACGTCGATCACCCGTTTCTGCAGCAGCTGGCCGCCGGCACCTTGCCCGAACGCGCTTTTCGCCGCTACCTGACCCAGGACTACCTGTTCCTGCTGCACTTCGCCCGCGCCTACGCACTGCTGGTCAGCAAGCTACGCACCCTGCCGGAAATGCGCGCCGCCACGGCGTCGCTCAACGGCATCGTCGCCGAACTGCCGCTGCACGTGGCCTATTGCGCCGAATGGGGGCTGAGCGAAGCGCAAATCGCCGCCCAGCCGGAAGCGGCGGAGACCATGAACTACACCCGTTACGTGCTGGATATCGGCCATGCCGGCGACGCCCTCGATCTGCTGGCCGGCCTGCTGCCCTGCGTGGCCGGCTATGCCGAAATCGGCCTGCGGCTGTTGCACGACCCCGCCACCAAAATGGAGGGCAATCCTTACGCTTCCTGGATCCGCAACTACGGCGACGAGGGCTATCTGGCCGGCGTGCGCGCTGCCATCGAGCTGCTGGAAACCGTCGGCCACCAGCGCGGCGCACCAGGCCGCTTCACCGAGCTGGCGCAGATTTTCACCACCGCCACCCAGCTGGAATCGGCATTTTGGCAGATGGGGCTGAACGCCTCATGACCTCCCCGCTTCTCCCGCCCGGCATCCAGGTGCGGGATCTCAGCCTGCGTTTCGGTCAGCAAATCGTCTTCGACCGGCTGAGCTTCGACATCGTCGGCGGCAGCTTCGTCGCCCTGCTCGGCGCCAGCGGCGCCGGCAAAACCAGCCTGCTGAAGATCATCGCCGGCCTGGAACGGGCGACCTCGGGCACGGTGACCGGCAGCGACGGTTTGCCGATCGCCGGGCGCATCGCCTACATGGGGCAAAAAGACCTGCTCTACCCGTGGCTGACCGTCGAGGAGAACGTCGCCCTCGGCTCGCGGCTGCGCGGCGAAGTGACGGATCGGGCGTGGGCGGCGCACCTGCTGGAGCGCGTGGGCCTGGCCGCGCATGGCCGCAGCCTGCCCGCCGCGCTGTCCGGCGGCATGCGCCAGCGCGCCGCCATCGCCCGCACGCTCTACGAACGCCAGCCGATCGTGCTGATGGACGAACCCTTTTCCGCGCTGGACGCCATTACCCGCGCCGAGATCCAGAGCCTGGCCGCCGAACTGCTGGCGCAAAACACCGTGCTGCTGATCACCCACGATCCGATGGAGGCCTGCCGCCTGAGCCACCGGCTGCTGGTGCTGTCGCCCTGGCCGCTGGGCCTCGACGATACCCACCGCATCAGCGGGCAACCACCGCGCGCGCCGGATGACGCCGACCTGCTGAAAAGCCAGGCCGAACTGCTGCAACAGCTGGTGAGGGCCGCGCAATGAATATTACCAAAGAGCGTGGGCTTACCCGCCTGCGGCGTGGGCTGACGGTGTTTGCCGGCCTGCTGCTGCTGTGGTGGCTGGCGGCGCAAAGCGGCATTCCGGCCTTTCTGCTGCCCACGCCGAGCGCGGTAGCGCAGGCGCTGTGGGACGGGCGTGGCTATCTCGCCTGGCACACGCTGGTCACCGCTTCGGAGATCGTCAGCGGGCTGGCGCTGGGCGTGCTGCTCGGTGCGGCGCTGGCGCTGTGCATGATCTTCTCGCCGCGCCTGCAGCGCTGGCTGATGCCGCTGGTGCTCACCAGCCAGGCGATACCGGTGTTCGCTCTGGCGCCGCTGCTGGTGCTGTGGTTCGGCTTCGGCATGAGCGCCAAAGTGGCGATGGCGGTGCTGGTGATTTTCTTCCCGGTGGTGTCGACCTTTTTCGACGGGCTGCGCCGGGTCAACAACGACTATCTCGATCTGGCGCGCACGATGCGCGCTTCGCGCTGGGCGCAGCTGCGGCACGTGCGGCTGATGGCGGCGCTGCCGGCCTTCGGCTCCGGCCTGCGCATGGCCGCCGCCGTCGCGCCGATCGGCGCCATCATCGGCGAATGGGTCGGCTCGGCCGAAGGGCTGGGCTACGTGATGCTGAACGCCAACGCGCGCATGCAGACCGACGTCTGCTTCGCCGCGCTGTTTATTTTGGTGCTGATGACCGTGCTGCTGTGGGCTGCGGTGGATGCGCTGCTGCGGCGCCTGATCGCCTGGGCGCCGGAAAACGACTGATGATTGCAACCATAACCAGGGATAAAGGAACGACCATGATCAAACAAACCGTTTGCGGGCTGCTGCTCGGCGCCGCCATCACCGGCCAGGCCGGCGCGGCCGAAAAGCTGACGCTGGTGCTCGACTGGTACATCAACCCCGATCACGCGCCGATTATGGTGGCCGAGCAGATCGGCGCCTTCAAGGCCGAAGGGCTGGACGTCAAGATCGTGCCGCCGTCCGATCCGGCGCTGCCGCCGCGGCTGGTGGCCGCCAAACAGGCCGACCTCGCCATCACCTATCAGCCGCAGCTGCATTTCTTCGCCGATCAGGGCCTGCCGCTGATGCGCGTCGGCACGCTGATCAACACGCCGCTGAATACGGTGATCGCGCTGGATAAAAACATCACGTCGCCGGCGGATCTCAAGGGCAAAACGGTGGGTTACTCGGTCAGCGGCATAGAACAGGCGACGCTGGCCACCATGGTCGAACACGAGCACCTCAAGCCGCAGGACATCAAGCTCATCAACGTCAACTTCCAGCTGACCAGCGCCCTGCTGGCGGGCCAGGTCGATGCGGTGATCGGCGGCTACCGCAACATCGAAGCGCTGGAGCTGAAGCTGCAGGGCAAGACGCCGGTGGTGTTCAACGTCGAAGATTACGGCGTGCCGGCCTACGACGAGCTGATCATCGTCGCCCACCGCGATGCGGTGAACGAGCCGAAAATCCGCAAGTTCCTCGCCGCGTTGAAGCAAGGCAGCGACTACCTGCATGCGCACCCGCAGGACACCTGGCTGGCGTTCGCCAAGGCGCACCCGGAGCTGAATACCGAGCTGAACAAACAGGCGTGGCAAGCCAGCCTGCCGCTGTTCGCACGCGATCCGGCCAAGCTGGATCGGGCACGCTACCAGGCTTACGAACAGTTCCTGTTCGACAACAAGCTGATCAAGAAAATCACGCCGGTGGAACAGTACGCGGTGGAGCTGGACTGATCACGCCGAGGCGGCCGGTGGCGCCACCGTCACCTCGCCCTGGCCGCTGCGCTGCAAGGCCGCCTTCACCAACCCGTTGGTCTTGCAGCGCTCGATAAAATCGTTCACGTAGGCGGCGCCCTGAGTTTTTTGCCGCGGCACCGCCATCGCCTGCCGGATGGCGGTGAAGTGCCCCTCCAGCACCCGGTAGCCGGGATGGGCGGCCGCAGCGGCCAACAGCGGCTGGCGCACGCCGGCCGCCGCCTCCAGCCCCCGTTCGAAAAACAGCGCGATCGCCTCGGCGGAGGTTGCCGCCCGCACCAGCTGCGCCTGCTGCAGCGTGCGCGATAAAAACAGATCGTACGCCGCCCCCTGGCCGACCGCGATGCGCACCTCCGGCCTGTCGAGCTGCGCCACCTCAAAGTAAGGCGCGTCGTTCGCCACCAGATAGGTTCCCTCGATGATCACGTAGGGCTCGCTGAAGGCGATCTGCGCCGCGCGCACCGGCTCGATGGCCATAAACGCCAGGTTCCAGGCGCCGCTGTCCAGGTCGGCGAACACCTTGCCCGCCGCGTCATAGGTGACCAGTTCGAGCGCCACGCCCAGTTCCTGGGCCAGCGCGGCGGCCAGCTCCACCGAAGCGCCTTGCGGTTTGCCACCGGCCCCGGCCTGTGCCAGCACCGGATTGCCGTAGTTGATCGCCGCGCGCAACACGCCTTGCGGGGCCAGATCGTCGAGTACCGCGGCGGGAATCGTCTGCATACTTCCTCCTGAATGGCTGATGGGCGCACCGTCGTGGCGCTCATTAAGCGTAGAGCGAAACCTCCGACCAGCAAGCTTTCGCCGCCGAGGCCGCCGTCGGCGTGATTAACGTCACACTATTGTCATAAAAATGTACAATAGCCGCCGCTCGTCGGCCGTAGCGGGAGATCGCGCGTTGTTCCGCCGCCGGCAATAGGCTATACCCTTCACTTTTCGCGCCGCGGCACGCTCGGCGGCGCAAACCAGGGCAGCAACGGTTTTATTTCAATCAGACAAGGTTTGGCGGATGGTTTTAGCAGTCGTTTCGTTTGTTCTCTTTTTGGCGTCGATTTTGATTTATCGCACCCGGGCCGCCGCCAACCGCTGGTGGTTCGCCATTCTGCTGACGCTGCTCGGCAGCTATCTGGTGCTGAACGTCATCCTGATCGCCAGCAACTACTTCACCGGCGACGGCATCACCGACGCGGTGATTTACACCGTCACCAGCAGCCTCAAAGGCGCGGGCATCAGCAAATACGTGCTGCCGTTTATCGGCCTGCTGGCGGCGTTGGGGCTTATCTTCGCGGTGCTGGCCCGCAGCCTGCTGCGCCGCAAGGCCAAAGGCAGCAGCGTGGCCTACAGCGTCGTCGCCGTGCTGCTGGCGCTGTTCTCGGTCGGCACCACCCCGGCGTTTCAGGACATCTCGCTGCTGGTCAAGAGCCAGATCGTCGGCGATACCGCCGATTTCACCACCTACTACAAGGCGCCGAAAAAGACCGTGCAGGGCAAGCGGCCGAACCTGGTGTACATCTATGCCGAGAGTCTGGAGCGCACCTACTTCGATACCGAGCTGTTTCCCGGCCTGGCCGACGAGCTGAACGCCCTGCGCACGGACAGCATCGATTTCAGCAACACCCAGCAGCTGCCGGGCACTGGTTACACCATCGCCGGCATGGTCGCCTCGCAGTGCGGCATTCCGCTGTTCGCGCCCTTCGACGGCAACGCCTCCAGCGCGGTCTCCACCTTCTACCCGGAGAACGTCTGCCTGGGCGACGTGCTGAAGGCCGCCGGCTACAGCAACTATTTCTATCAGGGCGCCGAGCTGGCGTTCGCCGGTAAAGACACCTTCCTGAAATCCCACGGCTTCGACCACGTTTACGGCTTCAAAGAGCTGCGCGAACAGGTCGCCGATCCGAGCTACAAAAACGACTGGGGCTGGTACGACGACAGCGTGCTGGACGTGGTGTACGGCAAGTTCGTCGAGCTGTCCAGGCAGCGCCAACCCTTCTCGCTGTTCACCCTGACCGTCGACACCCATCACCCGGACGGCTTTATCTCCGCCGGCTGCAGCAAAAAGAGTTACGCCTGGCAGAACAAGGAAAACCGCTCGCTGAGCGCGGTGGCCTGCAGCCAGCAACACATCGCCGCGCTGATCGACAAGATCAAACGCTCGCCCTATTTCAGCAATACCGTGATCGTGGTGTCCTCCGATCATCTGGCGATGAACAACACCGCCTACGATATCCTGACCAAACAGAAGCGCCGCAACCTGTTCTTTATCATCGACGGCACCCGGCCGCTGGCGGAGCAGCGCAACGAGAAGCGCAGCACGCTGGACAACGGCGCCACGGTGCTGGACGTGATGGGCGGCGACAACTACATCGGCCTCGGCCGCAGCAGCCTGTCGGCGCCGTCGCTGTCTACGGTGTTCCTGAACATCGAAGAGAAGATCAACGGCTGGAAACCGGCGGTGATCAACCAGTGGGGCCTGCCGAACCGCATCAGCGACTACAGCGTGGATACGCGCCAGCGCAGCTTCAGCTTCTCCGGCGTCACCTACAAAGTGCCGTTTATCCTGCGGGTGGGCGATAACCGCATCGAACCGATGTTCAACGTCTACCTCTCCACCCCGCTGCGCAAGCAGCTGGCCGGGCTGGGCGCGGGGGAAAAATTCGTCTGGGTCGATAAATGCTACGAGATCGGCCGGGTCTGGGCGCCGCAGCTGGCGCTAAGCACCGACATCTGCGTGGCCTCCGGCACCCTGGCCTCACCGCCGCAGATCGTGCAGGCCAGCGGCGAACGCTTCCGCAGCAAGGTGAGCTTTACCGCCCCGGCGGCGGACAGCGTCGCCGATTATCAAAACGCCGTTGCTCGCCTGCAGGTGGACGACGCGGCGATGAAGTACCGGGCGGACAGCATCGAGTTCATGCTGCCCGGCCTGCCGGAGCAAGTGAAAGCCATCACCGGCGTTTCCGGCGTCGAGGAGTGGGGCCGCTGGTCCGACGCCAACCTGGCGCCGGCGGTCGACATCGATTACGTCGATCCGCTGCCGAAGCGCTTCGATCTGGTGCTGCGCGCCCGCGCCTACGGCAACAACGTCGGCGAACCGATTTCGGTGCGCGTCGGCGACGAAGAGCGCTTCGTGTCGCTCGGCGAACAGGACAGCACCGTCACCCTGCGCTTCGACAACCCGCGCGGCGCGCAGAAGATCAGCATTACCCCGCCGGCCCCCACCGAGCCGAAAGAGAGCGCCAGCGGCGGCTTCACGCCGAAGAAGCTGGGCATCGGCCTGGTGTCGTTGAAGGTCGAGGCGGCCGACCCCGCCTCCTGATCCCCGCGCCTTCACGGGCGCGGTATTTCCTTTGCCGCGCCCGTCATTTCGACCAAGCTTTTACGCCCTTCTTCGGCTAACCTGTGACGGTAAAACGCCGCAACCCCGCCACAGAGCCGGGACATCCAAGGAGAAAGTATGAGCTATGCCCCACCTCGCAGCGGCCTCAGCGCCGATCAGGCACTCGATCAACTGGAAGCCCTGTATGACGCCGCGGTAGACGCGCTGCGTCAGGCGGTCGGCGACTTTATCAGCCACGGTACGCTGCCGGATGCGCAGGCGCGCGCCGCCGGGCTGTTCGTGTATCCCGAACTGCGCGTCAGCTGGGACGGGCAGCAATCCGGCCCGAGCAAAACCCGCGCCTTCGGCCGCTTCACCCATCCCGGCAGCTACAGCACCACCGTGACCCGGCCGCAGCTGTTCCGCCACTATCTGGCCGAACAGCTGGCGATGCTGGAGCACGATTACGCCGCCCATATCGAAGTGGCGCCGTCGCAGCAGGAGATCCCGTTCCCTTACGTGATCGACGGCTCCAGCCTGGCGCTCGATCGCTCGATGAGCGCCGGCATCGCGCAGCATTTCCCCACCACCGAGCTGGCGCAGATCGGTGACGAAACCGCCGACGGCCTGTACCACACCACCGACAACCATTTCCCGCTGTCGCATTTCGATGCGCTGCGCGCGGATTTCTCGCTGGCGCGGCTGCGGCACTACACCGGCACGCCGGTGGAGCACTTCCAGCCGTTCGTGCTGTTCACCAACTACACCCGCTATGTGGATGAGTTCGTGCGCTGGGCCTGCGCCCAGATCGCCGATCCGGCCAGCCCGTACATCGCGCTCTCCAGCGCCGGCGGCACCTACATCACGCCGGAAACCAGCGCCCCGGAGCAGGCGGTATCCGATCTGGCGTGGAAAAACCACCAGATGCCGGCCTATCACCTGATTTCGCGCACCGGCCAGGGCATCACGCTGATCAACATCGGCGTCGGCCCGTCCAACGCCAAAACCATCTGCGATCACCTGGCGGTGCTGCGCCCGAGCGCCTGGCTGATGATCGGCCACTGCGGCGGCCTGCGCGAAAGCCAGAAGATCGGCGATTATGTGCTGGCCCACGCCTATCTACGCGACGATCACGTGCTGGATGCGGTGCTGCCGCCGGATATTCCGATCCCGAGCATCGCCGAGGTGCAGCGCGCCCTGTACGACGCCACCAAGATGGTCAGCGGCATGCCCGGCGAAGAGGTCAAACAGCGCTTGCGCACCGGCACCGTGGTCACCACCGACGATCGCAACTGGGAGCTGCGCTATTCCGCTTCGGCGCGGCGCTTCAACCTCAGCCGCGCGGTGGCGGTCGACATGGAGAGCGCCACCATCGCCGCTCAGGGTTACCGCTTCCGGGTGCCGTACGGCACGCTGTTGTGCGTCTCCGACAAACCGCTGCACGGCGAAATAAAACTGCCGGGCCAGGCCAACCGCTTCTACGAAGGGGCGATCTCCGAGCACCTGCAGATCGGCATCTGCGCCATCGATCTGCTGCGCGCCGAGGGCGATCGCCTGCACTCGCGCAAGCTGCGCACCTTCAACGAACCGCCGTTCCGATAACGGTTATCAGGCCCGCTGCGGCGGGCCGTTTTTTCCTCAACGCACCAGCGCCAGCGCGCGTTTCTCCTGGCTGCGGCCGCCGGCGATCGACAGCAGCATGTCTTTGACCAGCAGCGCCGGGGCGGACAGCGCCTGTTGGCCCGACATGCACAGCGCCAGCGGCACCGACATCGTCGGCGCATTGATGCGCGCCATCCAGGCCTTGGCCGGGCCGATCATCGCGCGCGCTACCGATTCCGGCAGCACGGTCGCCCCCAGCCCGCCGGCGATCGCGGCGCTCAGCGCGCCCGAGGATTCGATCTCCCCCACCACGTTGACAGCCAGCTTGCGCAGCGCCATCGCCTCTTCCAGCTGATTGCGCACCGCATCGCCCTCGCGCGGCAAGAACAGGTTCAGCCGCGCCACGTCCAGCAGCTCGACGCTGTTGCCGGGATGCGGCACCGCGCGCGTCGCCACCAGATAGAGATCTTCCCGCATCAGTGCGATGGCGTGCAGCCCGGCGGGCATCTTGGCGCCGTAGACCATCGCCATGTCCAGCGTCTGATTGGCCACCTGCCCGGCCAGCGCCGCGCCGCTGTTTTCATGCAGGCTAAGCAGGATACCCGGCTGCTGATCGCGCAAGGTCTGCAGCAACGGCAACGCCAGCTGCGCCGCGGTGCTGCCCGACGCCAGCCCGAGAGACACCTGGCCGCTCATCGCCTGCCCGGCGCTGTTGACCGCGCTCTGCGCCTGCTCGCACTGGCGCAGAATGGTCTGCGCGTGGGCATAGAGAATATTGCCGGCCTCGGTCGGCTGTACCCCGCGCTTGGTGCGGATCAGCAGCTGTTGTTTCAGCTCCCCTTCCAGCGTCGCCAGCTGCTGGCTGAGCGCCGGCTGGGCGATATGCAACACCTCCGCCGCCTGGGTCAGGCTGCCGATATCAACGATTTTCACGAAGTACTTCAGACGTCTGAAATTCATAGTGCCTCCAGCGAGCCGCTAAATTGAGAATGCCGAAATCCGGTCAGGCACCGCAGCAAGATCCGGGCCAGAGTCGGTAAACGGCCATGGAAGCGGGATACACGGCGGCCGACGGCCGTTCGTCGGGCGGCGAGCGCCACCGCGCAGGGCAGACGTTGCACCACAGGCAAGCAACGGCCCGAACAACGGGCCATCCGGGGGCACTGCGCGCGGGATAAGCGACAAAAGCGAGAAAAAGCAGCAGGTTGGGCAATCTTGCAGCAAACGAACGCATCGGGCGCTTTCACGCTTTACAAGCCGCAACCGCCCCGCTATTATTCGCCCCGTTCACACGATTCCTCTGTAGTTCAGTCGGTAGAACGGCGGACTGTTAATCCGTATGTCACTGGTTCGAGTCCAGTCAGAGGAGCCATATTTAGAGAAGCCCGCTCTCAGGGAAACCTGAGCGGGCTTTTTGCATTTCAGCCGCCGTCAAAAGCTGCGTTTCGCCACTAGATAGGCGCCCGCCACCAACAGCAGGGCGCCGAACAGCGCCGGCAGATTCTCGCGCAGCGCCGCCGGGCCGGCGCGGTAGACGTCCACCAGCAGCCCCATGCACAGCTGGCTGGCGACCAGGATCGAGATGGTGGCCGCCGCCCCCAATTTTTGGTAGCCAAGGATACCGGCAAACACGAACAGCGATCCCAGCAGCCCCGGCAGCAGCATCCACCACCTGGCGGCGCCGGTCACTTCCGCCACCGCGTCAAGGCCGTTTTTGGCCAGCAGCAACCCCACCAGCAGCAGCAAACCGACGCTGGAGTTGATCACCAGCGTGATAAGGATGGTCGAGACGCTTTCGGTAATGCGCACCATCAGCAGATTCTGTACCACCAGTCCCATTCCCGCCGCGATCAGCAGCAATAGCATATTCATCACCCTGTCTCCCGGGATCAGCGCGCCGGCGGCGCCGCCCACTCGTCGAGCGTCAGCTGCAGGAAAGTCAGATCCAGCCATTGGCCAAATTTGGCGCCCACCTGCTCCATGCGCCCCACCTCGCGGAACCCGAGCGCCAGATGCAGCTGAATGGAGGCCTGATTGCCGGATTCGATGCCGGCCACCATCACGTGCTTGCCGATCTCCCGCGCCCGTGCGATCAGGGCGATCAACAGCGCTTTGCCAATCCCTTCACCGCGATGCGCCTGATGGACATACACCGAGTGTTCTACGGTATGGCGATAGCCGTCCCAGGCGCGCCAGTCGCCGAACGACGCGTAGCCGATCGCCTCGTCCGCGCCGTTCACCGCCACCAGCACCGGGTAGCCCGCCGCCTGCCGTTCGCCGATCCACGCCGCGCGATTGGCCGCATCCACGGTTTGTTCATTCCAGATGGCGGTGCTGTTCAACACCGCGTCGTTATAGATGGCGGCAATCGCCGCGCTATCGTTGAGCGTCGCATTTCGTATAATCATGGTTTACCCCGGCCAATTGTCCACTATAATACTACGATATGAATATTAAATTAGACAATCTAAATCAGCTGATCGGCGCACGCATTCGCATTGAACGCGAGGCGCGCCACTGGTCGCTGTCCGATCTGGCCGAGCAGGCGGGCGTTTCACGGGCGATGGTTCATAAGATCGAGCGCGGCGAGAGCAGCCCGACAGCGATGCTGCTGGCCAGGCTGGCGGGAGCGTTCGGCCTCAGCATGTCCAAGCTGATCGCCCGGGCGGAAACGCAGGAAGGCCGGCTGCTGCGCCGGGAAGATCAACCGGTCTGGGTCGATCCGGAGAGCGGCTACGTGCGGCGCCACGTTTCGCCGCGCACCGATCTGCCGCTCGATCTGGTGCGTATCGAACTGCCGGCCGGCGCGACGATCCCGATGCCGGCTTCGGTGTATGCCTTCAAGCGCCAGCTGATCTGGGTCTTATCCGGCGAGTTGGTCTTTGTGGAAGGTGACGCGCGCCATGACATGGCCGAGGGAGACTGCCTGGAGCTCGGCCCGCCGGCGGACTGCCGCTTTGAAAACCAGAGCGACCAACCGTGCGTGTATATGGTGGCGGTGCTGAGCGCCGCCTGACGCCCCGCCCGCGCTAGCCCTGCGTCGGCCGGTTGTAGCCGGCGCGGAAAAACTTCTCCGCCAGCCGGCTGTCGCCGCCGGAAAAGAACTCGCTCATCGGCTCACTGCCGAGGCCATAGGCGCGGCCCAGCTGCCCGGCCTCAAACGCCGCCCGGTTTTCGTCGCCGCAGCGCTGCGCCAAATGATGCGCATAGCCGAGCACAAAGCCGCGCTTGTAGTCGGAGCAAAAGCGCGACAGCTCCGTCTCCGGCTTCAGGTTCTCCGCCTTTAGCCCCGCCAACAGCCCTTTGCCAAAATGGTCACCCACGGTTTCCTCCTCATCACGCCATCGCTATATAATAAAATATACAGCGAATGGGCGATCGAGAACATACTCCCTAAGTTTTACTCGCCGCATAAAAAAGGCCCGCCAAGCGGGCCTGAGGGAAAGCGGACAATCACAGCGTGAAATTCAGCCCTTCGCTGACGGTCTTGCCCAGCGGCAGGCGGCCCGACGGCGCCTCTTTTTCCTGCAGGAAATCCGGCAGGCGGGCCTTGTCGCCCGGTTTGCCGATCGCCACCATGGCGTGCACCGCATAGTCGTCCGGCAGCTGCAGCGCCGCCTTAATCTTGTCGTGGTGAATGCCGCTCATGCAGTGGGTCAACCAGCCTTTCAGGTGCGCCTGATGCGCCAGGCTGGCCCAGGCGGCGCCGGTGTCGAACGCGTGGGTCGGGTTGTCCACCAGCCGTTCGCCGTTCAGGCTGGTGGTTTTGGAGACGATCACCACCAGCGCCGAAGCGTGCTGCGCCCAGCCGCGGTTGAAGTCGATCAGGAATTCCAGGTAGTTCTCCCAGCTGTCGGAACCGTGCTTACTGTAGGCAAAGCGCCACGGCTGAATGTTGTAGGCCGATGGCGACCAGCGCGCCGCTTCAAAAAAGCTCAGCAGCGTTTGATCGTCGATGGCGTCGTTGGCCATCGCGCGCGGCGACCAGCGCTCGATAAATTGCGCATCAATCGGGTACTCGGAGGTTCTTGGCTGGCTCATGATAGGTTCTCGCAGTGAAGTAAAAACAAAAGTTCGCTGATATTCCCACAGCTTAGGACGATAAAACTTTTATTTCGTGCCATTGCCCTGCGGCAGCTCCTGCTGCAGCCAGGCGAGAAACGCCCTGACCGGCGGATGCCGCTCGCGCCCCGGCGCGCACAGCACGCTGTAGGCGGCGCCCGGTACGCGCACCTCCGGCCGGTACGCCACCAGCAGGCCGTTGTCCACCATATCGGACACCATCACCGAACTGGCGAGCACCAGCCCCTGCCCGGCCACCGCTGCCTGCAGGGCGTAATGCTCCTCGTGATAGCTGCGCATCGCCGCATGGCGCTGCCACCAGTCTACGCCGGCGGCCCGGCACCAGTCGCGCCAGCCGCTGTCGTACAGCGCCGAATCCCCCCACTTGACGGTGATCAGCACCGGGTTTTCCGGCTCGGCGGCGGCCAGATCCGGCGCGGCGTAGACGCCAAAGCTTTCCTCCAGCCGCGCCGTCTGATGCAGCGCGGGATACTGCGCGCGGCTGTAACGCACCGCTACGTCCACGCTGGCGTCCTGCTGCAGATCGATCACCTCGGCGCAGGCCTCCAGGCGCACCAGATAGTGTGGGTACGCCTGATAGAAACGCCCCAGGCGCGGCACCAGCCACAGCGCCGCGAAAGAGTGCGTGACCGAGACGCACAGCGACCCGGTGCTGGGCTGCGGCCGCAGGCCCTCGAGCGTGGCGGCGATGTCCAGCAGCGCGCCGTGCACCCCGGCAAACAGCGTTTCGCCTTTCGGCGTCAGCCGCACGCCGCGCGGCACCCGCTCGAACAGCGAAAACCCCAACTGCTGTTCCAGCGCTTTGATCTGGTGCGAAATCGCCGTCGGCGTCACCGCCAGCTCGGCCGCCGCCAGCTTGAAGCTGCGCAGGCGAGCGGCGGATTCAAAGGTGCGTAATGCGTTGACGGGCAGCGTGGCAAACATGGCGAAGCCTCTTGAGATGAGTTGAAATCATCCTGGCAGAAAAGCCGTCATTTGTCGCCTGCCGGCACTTATTTCTAGAGTAGGGCTGAGTCCACTTCATACCGAGGAACATGACATGAATACAACTCATCAATCCAAACGTCTGGTGGTGTTGGTCGGCAGCCCGCGCCGCGACGGCAACAGCGCCACGTTGGCGCAGGCGATCCTGGCGGGCGCCGCCGAAGCCGGCACGTCCGCCAGCCTGCATTTTCTCGATGATTACCTGAGCGGTTTTCTGAGCGATGAACGCCACACGCCGCCGCCGGCCGATCGCTACGCCGAGCTGTTCCTGGAGCACTTCCTGCCGGCCGATGGCGCGGTATTCTGCACGCCGATTTACTGGTACGGCATGTCGGCGCAAACCAAAGCCTTTTTCGATCGCTCGTTCAGCTTCTATTCCAACGCCTACCCTCAGGCGGAACAGGTGCACCAGCGCATGAGCGGCAAGCGTATCGGGCTGGCGGTAGCGTCGGAAGAGACCTACCCCGGCGCGGCGCTGGGCATCGTGCATCAGATCCAGGAGTTCAGCCGCTACACCCATTCCGCATTCGTCGGCGTGGTGCACGGCGCCGGCAACCAGCGCGGCGAGATCGCCCGCGATCCGCGCAATCCGCTGCAGGCCGCCCGCGAACTGGGGCGCGAGTTCTTCACTCGCCCCTACTCGGATTATCAGATGGACAGCCCGCGCAGTACGCAGGTCTGGGAGGAGTAAGCGCGGCGCCCGGCAGCAATTGCAAACATAACGTTAGCATCTGTCGCAATCTGTTGCGGACCATTGGCCCGCCGTTGCCGCGCTTGTATGATACGACGCGGCGCCAGACGGTGGCCGTCGATCTCAAGCGGAAGCGAACTGCAATGTCTAAACAGTGGAAAATAGCGGCGGCCAACGCCGGTTTACGTCTCTATACCCGCATCGTGGGCAATTTCCGGCCCGCAGCGAGCTTCGATCCGCAGCAATCCTTTGAACGCATCGTGATTTTCTCCACCAGCGCCCTCGGCGATCTGATGTTCAATACGCCCGCCATCCGCGCACTGTGCGAACGCTATCCCGGCGCGCAAATCACGCTGGTCTCCAGCCATAAAAACCGGCAGCTGGTCGAAGGCAGCCCCTGCTTTCATGACGTGATTTACTGGGACCACAAGGCCAAAGACATGTTGGCCGTTATCCGGCGCCTGCGAAAAAACCGGCCACAGCTGGCGGTCATCCTGCACTCGAAGGCGCCTTACGACGTGCTGGTCGCCATCGCCGCCGGTTGCCAATACCTGTTCAAAGACGTTTACGGCAACAAACCGAGCGGCATGGAGCGCTGGCTGACCGGCGTCAGCCACAGCAGCGACGGCCATTTGATTCAGCGCAAGCTGGATATGGTGGGGCAATTGGGGTGCCGTACCGACAATCCTGACATGTTCATCCCGGTCGCTTTTCCCACGCTGGCGAAACCGGCGGGCAAGATCCTGATCGGCTTTCAGATGGGCGCCTCCGAAACGCTGCGCCGCTGGCCGGTCGATCGCTTTGTTGAGCTGGCGCAACGGCTGCTGGCGCACTCCCCCGACTGTCAGATCGCGTTGATTGGCAGCAAGGCGGAGCGCAGCCTCGAACGGGAATTTATGGCAGGTTTGAGCGAGGAACAGCAACAGCGGGTGGTAAGCCATATCGGCGCGACCACGTTACCGCAACTGCTGGCGACGATCGCCAATCTGCAGGTGCTGGTAACCGGCGATACCGGGCCGCTTCACCTCGCCGTGGCGTTGAAAACCGCCACCGTCAGCCTGTTCGTCACCGCTAACCCGCGGCATACCGGCCCCTATCAGGACAGCGAACGGCATCAGGTGATGCACGTGCCGGTTGACAGCGCCGCGCTGAGTGCCGCTGAGCGCCGCCAGCCGCTTAGTATTATCGCGGCGGAACAGGTGTGGGAGAAGACGCTGGCGGCGCTGTCGTCTGCACAGTCCCGATCGGCCGCCGTTTAGGCTGCGACAGCAGCAGCGCCAGCGGCAGCCAAAACAGGTACCAAAACTCCGCCGGATTGGCGATCACAAACATGCCCTGCGAACTGTAGAACACCAGCATAAACAGAAACAGGCCCGCCTCCCAGCGCCGCCCTGCGCGCCAGTGTGCGATGGCGAGCCGCGCGCCATATCCCAGCAGCGCCAGCAGCAACAGGAAACCCACGCAGCCGCCCTTCAGCAACGCGCCGAGGTACAGGCTGTGCGTGGTGTGGTTCAGCTCGCCGGTGTAATTGAGAAAGTTAAGCTGCTTATCAAAGCCGTAGCCGAAGAACGGCGCCTGTTCGATCAGCGCCAGGCTGTGGCGCCAGATGCTGATGCGAACAAAGCTCTGTTGATACAGCTCGCCAAAACGCGTCAGCAACATTTCGCCGATCGCGCTGTAAACGACGACAAGAACCACAGCCAGCACACCGGGCAACAGAAACCACAGCCACCGTCCCGGCCGGTGTCGATAAGGCATCGCCACCACCACCGCGAGCGCCAGTGCGATCAGCGGGCCGCGGCTTTGCGTCAGCACCATGAATGCCAGCAGCGGCGGGATAAAGCACAGCGCCGCTTTTTGCCCGGTATCGCGGAAAATCATCAGGCTCAACAAAATGGCGATGGCGGCGTAACCGGCCAGATCGATCACGTTGCTCGGCCCTGGATTGCGGGCGGTGGTTTCCCGCAGATGATAAATCGACGGGGCGTCGACCAGCGTCAGATACAGGCACAGCGCCGTCATGCCGGCCAGCATCGCCCACTGCAGTTGGTGACGCCGCTCACCGTCGAGCAACGTCACCAGCCAGGCGAGGTAGAGCAGGATATAGGCGCTGTGGGTCAGGGCCGACGGCATGTCGCCTGGCGTCTCGCCCCACAGCGCGCTGAGGGAATAATAAAGCAAAAACATCAGCGCCAGCCCGCCGCCCCAGCGCGCCTGACGATTGGCCCACAGCTGCCGCCGCAGCGGCGGCCAGGTGAATACGGCGGCCAGCCATAGCAGCGCCGCCAAATGAAACAGGTTGTTGACGCGGGTCTGCCCGCAAAAGATCGCGCTGAAAAACGCGAAGGCTAAAAACAGCGCGCTGCCGAAGCGATAACACCGCTCAGGCTTGCTGAAAGTAAACATTGCCGTCCACCTTCTCGAAGATATCGCTGCCGATAGCGCTGTGCAGGGAGAGGTTTTTTATCGCGATCTGCTGCTTTTTCATGATCGCGCCGGCGTGTCGAAAAGCGGGGATCACCAGCGACTCCACCTTGTCCGCCAGGAACGTGGGCAACCGATCCTGCTCCGTTTCGTAAAAGCGCGGCTGGTGGAAGTTGTTCATGTCCAGCCCGGCGATAAACAGCTGCTTGAAGCCGAGATAGGCGATAATTTGCAGCGCCCAATAGGCCACGGTGCCAGCATCGAAAATGCCGCAGCGGATATCCTGGCTAAAGCCGAGCATGCGGCTCTCGGCGGCAAAGACCACGCCGTTTTCCCGGCAGTAGTGCTCCCACAGCGCGCCGCTGTCGATCCGGGGGCGGTAAATCTTGCAGGCCGCGTCTTCGACGAGCGCCAATCGGCAACCGATCGCCGCCGGGCCAAAGCGATCGAGAATGCGCGCCACGCCGTGCACGGTGGTGAACAGCGTCAGCTCAGGCCGTTGAATGACGTCGCGCACGATCTCTGGGCGGCTGTCGATAAATCCCATGTCCACGATGACGTAGAAGCGAAAATCCACCTGCCGATGCAGAAAATAGGCGCCGTTGACCCCGATGGCGGGCATCGCGGGAATATTTTCGAAGCGCAGCGCCTTCACCGACGGGCCGGTAGCCGTCAGCAGCACCTCCCCGCGGCAGCTGCTGCGCAGTTCGCTCAGCGGGACGATCGGCACCGGCCGGTGCTTGTACCATAAGGCGGCGATTTCACCGCCTTCGCCGCGCGCGATCTTCACGTAGGGCCAGAGGTTTTCGTTATGCCGATAAGGGCGCGCGTGGGAATAGCGGTAGACCTGCTTAAAAAAAGAGCCCATGGTGGCGATGTCCTATCCAGAGTGCGTGACGATACCTACAGAGGCATCTTTCTGTATGCTCAGAATTTAAAAACGTGTCAGCACTGGCCAGGCCGCACAGCGAGTATCTAAATATTCGTTTAATGAGGCAATTTTTGTAATTTGAATTATTAGTCAGCGTATCGGCAAGAAATATGTCGAAGTGTTAATTGAATGAGAAACTGTTGCAGCGCGTAAAAATAACGTGAGTGGCCGCAGCGCCGCCGCTTGGCATTGATGGGGTTTTGTTATAACGTATCACAACTTCAGCCAAAGGAAGACGACGATGAAAATCCAGCTGTCGCTGCTGTTTCTCAGCCTGCTGGCCGGCAAGGCCGCGGCGTTTCAGTCAAAAGTGCCCGAACCGCGCCCGGAACAGGCGCGCGCGGCGGAACAAAACATCGAAAATCTGTTTTACGGCTTTCACGCCATGGACGCCCAGCCGGTGAACATCGGCAGCTGCGCGGCGGTGCCGGTAGCGGGATGCCAATGCGCGTTCTGCACCCAGCTGCGGCAGGCCGGGCGCTGAAGCCCCTTATTCAACTCAGCTCATACTGCACGATCAGCTGCCCTTTCTTCATCTTTACGCCGGTGATCGCAATTGCCCCCACCTCCGTCAGCGTGGCGACATGGGTGCCGCCGCAGCCGTAGGCGGGCAGTTCGCCGAAGCCGACCTGGCGCATACCCTCCACCGCCTGTTGGCGGCGGGGTAAATCGGAGGCGATCAAACGCGCCAGCTCCGCCTGCAAAAAGTCCGCTTCTACCGTCTGCGCATCCGGCCCTGGCATAAACGTGATGCGCCCTTCCCCCGGCCAATGATGCGCCTTGACCGGCCGCCAGCCTCGGGTTTCTCCCAGCCAGCCGATCAGATGCCCGCCGGAGTGCCAGCGGGCGTGCAGGCGGCGCTGCGCTTCATCGATTTGCATCGTAACCGGCCCGAGCGGCAGCGGCGCGGCGGTAAAGTGCAGCACGGTATCCCCTTGCTGCTGCACCCGCAGCACGGCGACGCCGCCTAACGTCCCCACGTCGGACGGCTGGCCGCCGCCCTGCGGGTGGAACAGCGTGGCGTCGAGCACCACGGCGTAAGCGCCCGCCTCGGCCGGCGCGCAGCTCAACGCCTGCGCCTGGCCCTGTACATCGTCGCTGTAGTAATAACGTCGTTCGGTCATCATTTTTCTCCTCGGTTCGAAGAGCCATTATATTCATGTCATAATCGAGGGATAATCCGCCGCCGTCACAATGGACCTTTGCGTCATGAGCACAAATCTTTCTTACGCCCTGTTGCCCGAAATGGCCGTTTTCGTTCAGGTGGTAGAGAGCGGCAGCTTTTCCGCCGCCGCCCGTAAACTGGGCACCTCGCCTTCCGCCGTCAGCCGCAGCGTGGCGAAGCTCGAGCAGGCGCTGGCACTGCAGCTGCTGCACCGCACCACCCGCAAACTGCGGCTGAGCGAAAGCGGCGAAGAGGCGTTTGCGCACTGCCGCACCCTGCTGGCGGCGGCCGACGCGGTCATGGCGATCGGCGGGCGCGGCGCCGTGGAGCCCGAGGGGCTGGTCAGTGTCAGCGTGCCCAAGGCGGTGGGCCGCTTCGTGCTGCATCCGCACATGCCGGAGTTCCTGCGCCGCTACCCGAAGGTGGACGTGAGGCTGCGGCTGGAAGATCGCTACATGGATTTGATCGACGATCGGGTCGATCTGGCGCTGCGCATCACCGATCGCCCGTCGCCCGGGTTGATCGGCCGCCAGTTGATGAGAATAGACCATCTGCTGTGCGCCACGCCGCACTACCTGGCGCAGCACGGCACGCCGCAGCACCCGCACGATCTGGCGGCGCACAGCTGCATCTATCTGGGCGAAACGCCGAGCGACGCGCAATGGAAGTTCCGCCGCAGCGGCAAAACGGTGACGGTCAACGTGCGCGGCCGCTACGCCGCCAACCACACCGGCGTGCGGCTGGACACGGTGAAACAGCATATCGGCATCGGCAGCCTGCCGTATTTTACCGCCCGCCAGGCGCTCGACGACGGCGAGATCGTGCAGGTGTTGCCGGAATGGGATTTCCTCAGCAGCTATCACGGCGGCCTGTGGTTACTCTACGCGCCTAACCAGTATCTGCCGCCCAAACTGCGGGTGTTTATCGACTATCTCGTCGCCTGCCTGGCGCAGGAGCCACAGCTAAAGCGCCTTGCGTAGCGTGATGTTGATGCGGTGCGGCCCCACCAGCGAGTGGTAGCCTTCCTTGACCGGCAGGATGCCGTGAAAACAGAGCCGCGCCGGGCCGCCCCATACCACCACGTCGCCGTGCGCCAAGGGGATGCGCCGCGCCCGGTCGCTGCGTTGCAGCCCGCCGAACTGAAACACCGCCGGCAGCCCGAGCGACACCGAGACGATCGGCGCACCGAAGTCGTGCTCGTCTTTATCCTGATGCAGCGACAGCTTGCTGCCCGGATCGTAACGGTTCATCAGACAGGAATCCGGCACGAAAGGGCCGAATCCCGCCTGCTGCGCGGCTTCGTCCGCCAGCGCCATCAGGATGGGGGGAATGGCCGGCCAGCGTTTACCGCTGCGTGCGTCGCGTTCCGAATAGCGGTAACCGCGGCTGTCGCTGGTCCAGCCGTTGCCGCACCAGCTCATCGCCACCGACATCACGTGCCCGCCGGGCGTGGTCAAATGCTGCCACGGCACCTGGGCGACGACGCCCTGCACCGCCGCCAGCAGTTCCGGCCCGTGATCGCGCACGAAGCCGTGCATCACCACCGCGCCGGGGGCGATCTCTTCGCGCCACGGCGGCGGCAGCGCGTCTTCAAAAAGATCGATTGTCATCGCCAAAACCTGTATGAATACACAGTAATCATTGTAACCCGCCGCCGCCGATTGTCCAGCGCCCGGCAATGCCATTGTCGTTGGCGGCAAATTTCTCTACAGTAGCCGCCATAAAATCAATCACTCACCAGGAATGCGTGTGATTAAGGGCATCACTCTTTCGGTCGTCGCCTCCATCCTGTTCGGCGCGATGTATTACTTCACCTCTACCCTCACCCCGCTGAACGGCGAGCAGGTCTACGGCTGGCGCACGCTGCTGACGCTGCCGTTCCTGACGCTGTTTATGGCGTTGTCCGGCGATTGGCGCAAGGTGGGCGACACGCTGGCCTGGATCGGCCAACGGCCGCAGCGCCTGCTGGGCCTGCTGCTCACCTCGGCGCTGCTGGGGGTGCAGCTGTGGCTGTTCCTGTGGGCGCCGCTGCACGGCAAGGCCCTCGACGTGTCGCTCGGCTATTTTTTGCTGCCGCTGACCATGGTGCTGGCGGGCCGTTTGATCTACCGCGATCGGCTGTCGCTGCTGCAAAAGCTGGCGGTGGCGTGCGCCATGGTAGGGGTGGGCAATGAGCTGTATCAGGCGGGCGGCGTCTCGTGGCCGACGCTGGTGGTGGCGCTGGGCTATCCGCTCTACTTTATTTTGCGGCGGCGTTTCGGCACCGACAATCTCGGCGGGCTGTGGTGCGAGCTGGCGCTGATGCTGCCGGCGGCGGCCTGGTTCGCCTTCGGCGACGGCGGCGCAGCGGCGCTGCAGATCAATGCCGAGCTGTATTGGCGCATTCCGCTGCTCGGCGTCATCAGCGCCGTGGCGCTGGTGTGTTACATCCTCGCCAGCCGCCTGCTGCCGTTCAGCCTGTTCGGCCTGCTGAGCTATGTGGAACCGGTGCTGCTGGTGATCGTCGCGCTGCTGCTCGGCGAGAGCATCAGCCAAAGCGAATGGCCAACCTATCTGGCGATCTGGCTGGCGGTGCTGCTGCTGGCGGCGGAAGGCGCGCAGCACCTGCTGCGCCGCCAGCGGGTCTGACTCAGGCGGCCAGCGTGGCGCCGCCGTCGATCACGATGTCCTGCATGGTGATGTGGCTGGCCAAATCGGAGGCCAGGAACAACACCGCGTTGGCGATCTCATCCGGGCGAGCGATTTTGCCCAGCGGGATCCCCAGCTTGAACATCTCGGGGAAACCGGCGATGGTGCGTTGCTGCGCGTCGTCGGTCTGCCACATGCCGCGCTGCATCGGCGTGTCGGTCGAGCCCGGCGACACCAGATTGCAGCGCACGCCGAACGGCGCCATCTCCAGCCCCACACAGTGGTTCAGGCTGGTCAGCGCCGCCTTGGAGGCGCAGTAGGCCGCCATCTGCGCGCGCGGCACGTGCGCGGCGTTGGAGCCGATGCTGACGATCGCCCCGCTGCGCTGCGCCTTGAAGTGCGGCAGCACGGCGCGAAACAGGTAAAACGCTCCCGAGGCGTTGACGTTGATGCACTGATGCCAGTCATCCACGCTCAGATCTTCGGTATTGCCCATGCGCAGAATGCCGGCGGCGTTGACCAACACGTCCAGTCGCGGGTTCTCCACCAGCTGTTGGCGGCACACCGCCTCCACCTGCTCCGGCCGGCTGATGTCCAGCGTCACGCAAGGGTAAGGCAGATCCGGGTTGGCGAACTCGCGGTCAAATCCCACCACCTCGGCGCCCTGCGTCAAAAAATGCCGGGCGATCTGCTCGCCGATGCCGCGCGCCGCGCCGGTCACCCACACGCGTTTGCCGGTGAAATCCATTTGAATGCTCATGCGCACACCGCCATCCGGGCACGCTGCCGGGTCATGTTGTTGTTCATCGTTGTCTCCTGCGAAAGCGTATGACGCGGCGCGCACTGCGCCGCAAAGAGGCCTACAGCGCGCCGCTGTTCAGGCCGAAAGCGTTGAGCATGGTGCCCAGTTTGGCGGCGGTTTCCATCCACTCGGACTGCGGTGTCGAAGCGGCGACGATGCCCGCGCCGGCGAACAGCCGCACCCGGTTGCCGCGCAGCAGGCCGCTGCGGATGACGATCGCCCACTCGCCGTCGCCGTTGGCGTCACACCAGCCGACGATGCCGCTGAACAGGCCGCGATCGTGCGGTTCCAGATCGGCGATCAGTTGGCGGGCGCTCTCGGTCGGGAAGCCGCACAGCGCCGGCGTCGGATGCAGCAGGCAGGCCAGCTGCATCACGTTGAGATTCGGGTTCAGCAGCTCGCCGCGAATGCGGGTGGACAGGTGCCACATGGTGCCGGTGCTGAGCAGCGACGGGCCGCTGGGCACGCTCAGGCTGGCGCACAATGGCGCCAGGTGGCGGCGAATGTCGTCGATCACCAGCTTGTGTTCGTATTTGTCTTTGGTCGAGCGCATCAGGCGCTCGCTGCCGAGGCGATCCTGCTGCGGATCGTCCTGACGGCGCGCGGAGCCCGCCAGCGGATTGGTGTGGATCTCGCCGCCCTGCTTGCGGATCAGCAGTTCCGGGCTGGCGCCGATCAGCACGCCGCCATCGGCCAGCGGCAGGGAAAAGTGATAACCGGTCGGGTTCTGCACCATCAGGTTATTGAGGATCTGGTGGCCCGCCACCGGCTGCTCCAGCTCAATGTCGAGGATGCGCGACAGCACCGCCTTGTCCAGCTTGCCCTGTTTAAAGCGGCTGACCGCTTCCGCCACCGCATGCTTGAAGCGCGGCTCGTCCGGAATGCTGGTGCAGGCGGCCAGGCGATGTGGCTGTTGCAGCATCGGGCGCGCGGCGCGGGTAAAGCTGTCGTTGGCGACAAACTGGCAGTTTTCAGGCACGTACAGGCTGGAAGGCCGGCGCGTATCGAACGGAATGGCGCCCACCACCACCGGCGTCTCCTGGCCGGCGGCTTTGGCGCGCGCGAGCGCCTGGCGGATATGCTGCGCCAGCGCGCTGCCTTCCTGCTCACCGCCGAACGCCGGCGTCTCGATACGCTCGAACACGCCATCGGCGGAGAGGGAACGGAATTCGGACCGGTACAAAAAGGTCGATTGTTCGGCGTACACAAACCCGGGGAAGGTTTGGTTTTCTGTCGTCAGTGTCGCCACTAGACCACTCCTTTGTTGCGCCTTACCAATGATAATGTTTATGCGAATAATTATCATTAGCCATAAAAGGAGGATAAATTACACCGGATCCCCACCGTGGGTCAATCTCCGATGAATGAATCTTTCCGCCCGCTGCGGCAAATCCGCGTTACGGCAAAGTAAGAAATAACACACTGTTATTATTGTGTTTTAGCAGAAAATAAAAGTCGTGACATCGTCACCTTCACGCCAAAAACGCCCGTTAAACCGGCGGCCGGCGGGGCAATTTGGCGTCAGCGTCTTAAGCAGCGCTAATACAAACGCCTGCCGCTGCATATCCACGGCGACCATGCGCGCATCGAGAAAATCGAAGTAACAGCGCACCTGCGGATAAAGCGCCTTGAACAGGCTCTCTTTGGCGGAAAACGTCAGCGTCAGCAGTTCATTGAACGGCAGCGCCTCGCGCAGCAACGCCTCGCGCTCCGCCGGGGAAACGATCGCCCCCCACAGCTCCTCCGCCCGCACGTCGGAGAGCAGCGTCTCCACATCCAGCCCCACGCCGCCCAGCCCGCTCTCGCGGTGCACGGCGCACAGCGCGGTATCCGAATTATGGCTCAGCGCCCCGGCGATGCCCGGTGGCCACTGCGGCGCGCGATCTTCGCCGCGCGCCAGGGTGAAGTCGGCAAAACCGAGCGGCGCCAACAGTTGCCGCGCCAGAACACGCCCGGCCAGATACTCCGCGCGGCGCTTCGGCACCGCACGCGCCAGATGATCCGGCAGCGCAAAGCCCGCCTCGGGAAAACGCTCGTCACGATACTCCGCCAGCGCAAAATGGCAGCGCGCCACCTGGCCCGGATAGCCATCGGGCGTGAAAAATTCGATATTGCGGATAAAAGTGGGCAACGGCGATATCCATGATAAGCAGGCAGGCTGATGATGTTAGCCCCCGAAACGGCCTGCAACAATGACCCTGGGCAAAATAAATGGCGTTAAGACCGGCACGGCGGCGCGTTAGCCGGGATGGGGAGAGGCCTCTCCCCCGCGCGCGGGAGAGAGGGCGGGCATTACAAGATGCCTTTCATGGTCTTTTCGAAATCGCTCCAGGCGCAGAAACCGTCTTTGTCGATCGGGCAGCCTTTCAGCGCCAGCGTCACCCGCTGCGGCGGGGTTTGCAGCGTCAGCGGCGTCGCCTTGCGCAGCTGTTCGGTGGACTGATAGACGTACTCGATCTTCAGCAATTCACGGTCGTTCTGCGCGTCGCGCCAGCGCTGGAACACCAGTTTGCCGCCGATCGGCGTTTTCTCGTATTGCTGCGGCAGCTGATACGGCTGGAACTGCATGGCCGACAGCAGCGAGGCAATATTGGAATCGTGGCCGACCAGCACCGTCAGCTTCGGCGCGTCCGGTTTGCGCTCGCCGAGCAGCGCGTTGTTGATGTAGGTCAGCAGCGGTTTGGCGACGTTTTGCGCCACCACCGGCGAGGTGAACAGCGAATCCTGATAGCCGTCTTTCAGCTGCGCCAGCTGTTTCCACTGATGCGGGGTGGCAATTTTGCCCCAGGCCACCTCTTTCATCGGGAAACCTTCGTAGTACTGCAGCATAAAGGCGTCCACCAGCGAGTTGCCCACCCGCAGCGGGCCGGAGACGCCCGGCTCTTTGCCCGGCACCGCGCTCATCACGCTGGCTTCTTTGGTCAGGTCGCAGTGTTTATCGGTCTTGCAGGCGGCGGAATCCTTGTAGTCGATGATCTTCGCCAGCTGTTGGTAAGCCGCGTCCAGCTTCAGCGAGCCCAGCGCGGCGTTCATCGCCGCCAGCGCCTGCTGGTTGAAGGCCTCGCTGGTGTCGGTGATGATCGGGTTGAAGGTCGGATCCATCTCGCCCATCTTGTCCTGATGGTGCACGCTGACGTCGCAGCCGGGGAACGCGCCGTTGCTGAAGAACTGCGCGGTGGCCACCGTGCGCTGCAGGCTGTTGGCATAGACGTACACGCTGCCGGCGGTCGGGCAGCCCTCTTGCGGCAACAGGCCCGTCTGCTTCAGCCAGGCGTTGAAGTAGTGCCCCATATACACTTCCAGCACCCCGCCCTTGGTGGTCAGCTGGCCGCCCGGCGTTTCCCAGGCCGGCCAGGCCTTCGGCGTGGACTGCGCCAGCACGCTGCCGTTGTTGGCCAGCGGCGCGCGCAGGTTATGGCGGCTCATGACCAGCACCTGTTCCAACTGATAACCGCCGGCGTCCGCCAGCGCGCTCCCGGTGAATAACAAAGGCAGGCACAGCAATAGCGTTTTTTTTCTCATCCGCAGAGGCTCCCGGAAAATGATTATTTTTAAGGTGTTAGCGTTTGCCCGAGTATGATGGCGGGGTTAGTGTGACAAGTGTGTGACAGGGTTCACGGGAAAGGATCGTAACCGCGGCCACCAGGCGGTGGCCGCGTGGCTTCAACTCAGTACCACAGGCTCATGATCGGCCAGCCGATCAGCAGCAGCGCGGCGATGTACACCACGCCGAGAATACCGCCCAGGCGCCAGTAGTCTTTCGACTTCACGTAGCCGCAGCCGTAGATGATCACCCCCGGGCCGGTGGCGTACGGCGTCAGCACGCCCATGATACCGATCGACAGCACCAGCAGCATCGACAGCTGCTCCATCGGCACACCCGGCAGCCCTTTACCGACCGCCAGGATCACCGGCAGCATGGTGGCGGTGTGCGCCGACAGGCTGGCGAACAGGTAGTGGGCGAAGTAGAACACCAGCACCAGCGCCACCACCGTCATGTTCGGCGAGAAGCCGTCCAGGTGGGTGCTCATGGTCTGGGCGAACCAGTCGATAAAGCCGGATCGCGTCAGGCCGTTGGCCATCACCACCAGCGTCGCCAGGTTAACCAGCGTATTCCAGGCGCTGGAATATTTGGTGATCTCTTTCCACGACACCACGTGCAGCGCCAGCATCAGCGACACCGCCAGCAGACACACCGCGGTGGCGTCCAGCATTTTGCCGCCGAACACCCACAGGCACAGGCTGAGCAGCACCAGGCCGATCAGGGTGTATTCCTTGCGCGTCAGCTTGCCCATTTCCCCCAGCGCGGTATTCGCCCAGGCGGCCACTTCGCTGCTGTGGGTCACGCCCGGTTTGTACAGGTAGTAGGAAATCAGCGGCGCGATGATCAGCAGCAGCAGGCCGACCGGCAGGAACGCCAGGAACCACTGCATCCAGCTGATGTGCACCCCGGCGATCTTGCCGACAAATTCGATGCCCAGCACGTTCGGCGCGGCGCCGGTGACGAACATCGAGGAGCTGATGCTGGTACCGACCACCATCATCCACATCAGGTAACCGCCGATACGGCGCGAGGAGGGATCGTTGGGGAAGGAGTCGAACAGCGGCGGCAGGTTTTTCACCACCGGGAATACCGTGCCGCCGGTGCGCGCGGTGTTGGACGGCGTAAACGGCGCCAGCAGGATATCGATGATCACCACCGCATAGCCCAGCGTCAGCGTGCGCTTGCCCATGAACTTCACCAGGAACAGCGCGATGCGCCGCCCCAGCCCGGTGGCCTCGTAGCCCAGCGCGAAGATAAAGGCGCCGAACACCAGCCAGACGGTGGTGCTGGAGAAGCCCGCCAGCCCCCATTTCAGCGCCTCTTTACCGGCCTTGAAGCCCGGCTCCGCCAGTTCCTGCGCGCCGAACAGCACCCAGTTGGCGCTCAGCACGCTGACGGTCACTGCGATAAAGCTGATGGCGGTGGCCGGGATCGGCTCCAGAATCATGCCGACGATCATCGCCACGAAGATGGCGAAGTAGTGCCAGGCCTGCGGCGGCATGCCGTCGGGAACCGGTATCAATAACAGGATCGCGAGCACCGCCAGCGGCGCTATCGCTTTCCAGATCTTTTCCTGGGTTTGGGACATAGGGACTCTCCTGAAGGCTTGGTTATTATTCTTGGGCACCCAGCTGCGCCAGCAGCCAGGTCACTATCAACAGGTCGGCGCTGCCGCCGGGGCTGAGGTTGCGAGCGATGCAGTCGGCATCGAAGCGCCGCAGGCGCGCCAGACCCGCCTCCCCCTCCGAGCCGCCCTGCGCCAGCAGCAATGCCGCCCGGCGCCGCAGCCAGCGCAGCCCGTGCAGGCCGCCGCGCGAGGCGACGTTGGTGTCGTCGTTGTGGGCCATCAGCCACAGCAGGCTGTCCAGCAGCGCCCGCTGTTCGTCGCCATCGGCGGTCAGCCGTTGCCGATACAGCGGCAGCGCGCCGTCAATGACCAGCCGGAAACCGGCCTCCGCCTCGCCGCGTGCGCCGCTCAACCCGTGCGCGGCGAACAGCCGCTGGCCGGCGGTCTGCCCGGCGTTGTTGCGCCGCAGTTCGCGATCCACCAGCCCCCGGCACATCGCCGCCACCTCGGCGCACAGCGCTTCGGCGCCGATGGCGCGGCCCTGCTGCTGCAGGCGGCCGAAGGCGGTGCACAGCAACCCGAGCGAGAACACGCTGCCCTTGTGAGTGTTAATGCCGCCGGTGGCGCGAAACATCTGGTTTTCGCAGGCCAGGCCGAGCGGCCGCAGCCGCGCCAGCTGCTGCTCTGCCGGCAAAGCGACGTCCTCGCGCCCGCGTTGGATAAAGCGCGGCAGCCACACGCCGATGGCGCGGGCGCTGCGATAGAAGTGCCCGAGATCCATGTCGCGGTGGGCGCCGGTGTTATGGCGATCCACCAGCCCCGGCTTGGGCGTGAGGTTGACCTCCACCAGCAGCGCGCGGAAAGCGGCGCGGGCGAAGTCGCAGGCCGGTTCGGCACGGTGGGCGGGCAGGTTAATCGGCAGAGATCGCATCGTTGAACATCCTTTCCATTTCATGCAGCAGCTGCTCGCTGCTGTGCCGCCGCTGGCGGGCGCAGATCTTGGCCGGTTGGCCGCACAGCAGGCAGCGCCGTTCCGGCAGGCCGATGTCGCGGCGCGACAAAATGCGCCCCTGCGTATCCAGCACGTCGATATCCCACAGCCGGCCGATCGGGCGGCTCACCTCCAGCTGCATGGCGCAGTCCTTCACCCGCTGGGCATCGGCGCGCAGCGCGACAAACCCTTCGCAACCGGTGGCGAGCGCCAGCGCCTCGGCCTGCGGGCTGGGCCAACCCTGTTCGGCGCACAGTCGCAGCAGCGCCGCCCACCCCAGGTTGAAGATGCCGCGCGTCAGCGCGCTGTCCTTCACCGGGCCGGGCACCACCAGCGTCAGCACCAGCAGCGTGCACTCGTGCTGCGCCAGCCACGCCTGCTGCCGCGCCTGGCGGCATTCGCGGCTGGTGAGCAACTCCGGCAGGCTGACCGCGCGTTCGGCGGCCAGTTGGGGATCGAGGGCGGCCATCGCTTACTCCGCCACCTGATGCACCACGTCGATCACCGAGCCGTCGCGGTAGCGCACCACCGCCACCACCTTGTCGGTAAAGGCGATCGGCTGCGGTTCGCCGGTCAGCTGCAGCGCGCGGGCGCGCAGCCAGTCGATGCTCACCACCTCGAGGCCGGCCTCCCGCAGACGCTGCGCCAGCTCCGGCCGCGCCGGGTTGACGGCGATGCCGTGATCGGTCACCAGAATGTCGATGCTGGAGCCCGGCGTGACGCAGGTGGTCACCTGCTCCACCAGCGTCGGGATGCGCCCGCGCACCAACGGCGCAACGATGATCGCCAGCCGCGCGGCGGCGGCGGTGTCGCAGTGGCCGCCGGACGCGCCGCGCAGCACGCCGTCGGAGCCGGTCAGCACGTTAACGTTAAAGCCGGTGTCGATTTCCAGCGCGCTCAGCACCACCACGTCGAGCCGATCAACAGAGGCGCCCTTGGAGCTGAAGTTGGCGTACTGGTTGGCGCTGATTTCGATATGGCGCGGGTTGCGCGCCAGCGAAGTCGCCGCCGCCCGATCGAAGCTCTGCACGTCCAGCAGCTTGCCGATCAGCCCTTTCTCGTGCAGATCCACCATGGTCGAGGTGATGCCGCCGAGGGCGAACGCGGCGCGAATGCCGCGGGCGCGCATCTTGTCCTCCAGGAACCGGGTCACCGCCAGCGAGGCGCCGCCGGTGCCGGTTTGCAGCGAGAAGCCTTCGGTGAAGTAGCCGGAACCGGCGATCACCTCGGCGGCGCGGCGGGCGATCAGCAGCTCGCGCGGGTTCGAGGTCATACGCGTGGCGTCAGCGCCGATCTTGTCGGCGTCGCCCACCCGTTCCAGCTGCACGATCAGATCCACCCGATCCTGCGCCAGGCTGGCGGGATGATGCGGATACGGCACCAGCTGCTCGGTCAGCAGCACCACGGTGCCCGCCGCCTCGGCGTCCACCCGCGCATAGCCGAGCGAGCCGCAGCAGGCTTCACCGCTGTAACCGTTGGCATTGCCGAACTCATCGCAGGCCGGCACGCCGAGGAAGGCCACGTCTATCTTCAGCTCGCCGGATTCGATCAGGTTGACCCGGCCGCCGTGCGAGTGAATTTGCACCGGCTCCGCCAGCAGGCCGCGCGAAACCGCGTCCGCCAGCGGGCCGCGCAGCCCGGAGGTGTAAATGCGGCTCACCACACCGTGGCGGATATGCTCAACCAACGGCGCATGGCAGTCGGTCAGCGAGCTGGACGCCAGCGTCAGGTTGCGGAACCCCATCGCCGCCAGCGTCTCCATCACCTGGTTGAGGGTCAAATCGCCGCCGCGAAACGCATGGTGGAAGGAAATGGTCATGCCGTCCTGCAGCCCGCTGCGGCGCACCGCTTCCTGCAAGGAGTCGCACAGCTTGAGATCGCGCGGTTTGCGCGCCTGCAGATTGGCTTTGGACACGTCCTGATAGCCCGGCAGATCCGCCGGGTTGGCGAAGGTCATCAATCGTTGTTGGCGGTTCATCATGCTTCCTCCCCGTGCTGCGCCGGTTCTTCCCGTAAGCCGGACAGCGCGGCGCGCTCCAGCACCAGCCGGGCGCGTTCAATCACCGGGCTGTCGACCATTTTTCCGTTGAGCGACACCACGCCGCGCCCTTCCCGCTCCGCCGCTTCGGCGGCGTCCACCACCCGCTGCGCGTGCGCCACCTCTTTGGCGGTCGGCGCGTACAGGTTGTGCAGCAGCTCAATCTGGCGCGGGTTGATCAGCGATTTGCCGTCGAAGCCGAGCTGTTTGATCAGCGCCGCTTCCTGCAGGAAGCCGGCCTCGTTATTGGCGTCGGAGTAGACGGTGTCGAACGCCTGAATGCCGGCGGCGCGCGCCGCCTGCAGCAGCGAACAACGAGCGAACAGCAGCTCGATGCCCTCCGGCGAGCGTTCGGTGCGCAGGTTGCGCACGTAGTCTTCCGCCCCCAGCGCGATGCCGATAAGCCGCGGCGAAGCATGCGCGATCGCCACCGCGTTGGTGATGCCCTGCGCCGATTCGATCGCCGCCAGCAGCCCGGTGCTGCCGACAGGCCGGCCGCAGGCCGCTTCGATGGCGGCAATCTCGCGTTCCATGTCGACAACGTCCTGCGCGCTGTCGGTCTTCGGCAGGCGCACGATGTCCGCGCCGCCGCGCACCACCGCCTGCAGGTCTGCCAGGCCGTAGGCGGAGTCGAGCGCATTGACGCGCACGATGGTTTCCACCTCCTGGTACAGCGGGTGCTGCAGCGCGTGGTACACCAGCCGGCGCGCCGCGTCTTTTTCACGCAGGATCACCGAGTCTTCCAGATCGAACATCAGCGCATCGGCCTGGTAGATAAAGGCGTTGCTGACCATCGCCGCGTTGGCGCCGGGGACGAACAACATGCTGCGGCGCAGCCGGGTTTTATTCAGCGTTTTCATCTTTCGCCTCCCACGGCAGCTGGCCGCCCTCGCAGGCGCGCATCAGCGCGGTTTCCAGCCGGGCGCGCAGCACGCAGTCCAGCGCCCCCTTGTCGTCGACGATCACCTGCACCGGCTCCACCTCATAGCGCTGCAGCACCTCCAGCAGGGTGTGGCGGATCGCCGCGCCGAACTGTTTTTCCACGCTGCTGGCGATCAACAGATCGTGCTGCGGCCCCTCGGCGGGCGCGATGCGCACCATGACATCGCTGGATTCCAGCGTGCCGGCCATTGCTTCTCGGATAATTTTCATCATTCACCTGATTGTGCGGACTCAAAAGGATGCGGGGCCGCCTTGGCCCGGCGCTGCGTTTGCAGATCCTGCAGGTAGTACAGGGTGTCCGGCGGCACCAGCGGCGCGGCGGCGTGGAAGTCCCCCGCCGCCAGCAGCTTGCGCACCCAGGAGGCGGAGATCGCCGTGCCCTGATATTGCAAACGCTCGATTTCCACCAGCGCGATCGGCGGACTGGGCAGCGCCGGCGTTTCCAGCCAGTAGCGCATGTCGCGGTTATATTTCGCGGTCACCGCGCAAAACGGCTCGTTGCCGACGAAGCGGTGGGTAATGCCCAGCGCGGGCGCCAGATACTGGCGGAAGATCTTCAGATCGATTTCGGTGTAACAGTCGTCGGCCACGCCCTGATCCTTGATGAAGTAACAGGGAAAGGTGGCGCGCGAGATCACGTACTGCGAGCCTTCGTGTACCGTGAGGTTGGGGATATCGGCGGTGCCGGCCAGCACCAGCCGGCGGCGGTCTTCATAGCTGAAGCGCGAGGTGTTTTCCTTCACTAAAAACAGGTGCAGCCAGTCGCAGCGTTTGGCCGCCTGACGCACCAGATACTGATGCCCGCGGGTGAAGGGGTTGGCGTTCATCACGATGCTGCCGATGGTGTCGCCCGGCCGGCGCTGGCTCGCCAGCTGGGCGGCGTAGCGCTTCAGGCGGCACGGGCTGTTTTCCATCAGCACCACGATGCCCGGCACGGTGGCGATCGGGTAGAAACCGCACTGGCGGAACAGCGGCTCGTTCTGCACCTTGGTGTAGATAAACAGCTGAGTGTGGTGGCGCTCGTAGGCCAGGTTCACCAGCTCGGTCGCCAGCGCCAGCGCCAACCCTTCGCCGCGCATCAGCGGGCTGATGGCGACGCATTTGATAATATTGTCGGCGATGCCGCCGCAGGCGACCAATTTGTCGTGCTGGGTAACGGTAATAAATATTTCAACCGTGGTGTCGATATTCAGATCGTTACTGCGCAAGAAGGCGCTTATTTCCGAAATCGCTTTATGATCCGATCGCTTTACCCGATTAAATACGGCATCGCCTAACATAACACGCTCTCTGGGTTAACTGACAAACAACAAATTAAATACAAAAAGGCATTTTAATTAACATCAACAAGGGTAATTAAAACCTTAAAAACCATGGAGATAAACGCCGTTTCGCGTTCGATAAATCAATGGTAAACAGAAAAAAAACGCCGATTATTGACCTATTTCACAAACCGATTCCGGTTAATAAGTTATTTAATGTTCTTTATTTGCTTAATTAATCTTATGGTGTTTATTATTGAGATAATCTTTATTTAGCGCCGCAATTTACTTACATTCATTTAGCATCTTGATTGCAATAGTAGGTTTCATTATGGAATGGCTGAACATCCTGATCGTTGAAGACGAAACGCCGCTGGCGGAAATGCACGCGGAGTTTATCCGCCAGAACGGCGGCTGCCGCCAGATTTGGCTGGCCGGCACCCTGGCGCAGGCGCGCGCCATGACCGAGCGCTTCAAGCCGGACCTGATCCTGCTGGACAACTTTCTGCCCGACGGCCAGGGCATCACCCTGCTGCGCGAACTGACGCTGAGCGGGTATCGCGGCGGCATCGTGTTCATCACCGCCGCCAGCGACATGGCCACCGTGGCCGAGGCGTTGCGTTACGGCGTGTTCGACTACCTGATCAAACCGCTGGCCTATGACCGGCTGAGCCAGACCCTGCAGCGCTTCAGCCAGCGCCGCGAAGCGCTGAAGGACAAAGCGCGCCTCAACCAGCGCCGCATCGACGAGATGTTCAACACCTACGCCCGCGGCGAACAGCAGGCGGCGCTGCCCGCCGGCATCGACGAGCTGACGCTGGGCAAGGTCCGCGCGCTGTTTGCCGAACCCGCCGCGCGCCACACCGCTGAAAGCGTTGCGCAAAAAATGGGGCTCAGCCGCACCACCGCGCGCCGTTATCTGGAGTTTTGCACCGCCGCGCAGCAGCTGCGCGCCGAGATCATTTACGGCAAGGTCGGCCGCCCACAGCGGATCTACCGCGCCGGCGAACCGCATTAACGGTTATTTGATCGCCCTTGCAAGGTTGCGTGTAACCGCTTTACTTTTTATGCGCCGGTCAGCATCTTGGTGAACATCACCTAGCCGACTGGACGATCGCCGATGCCCGCTGCGCCCCTTGCTTCCCTGACCGAGATCCTCGCCCGCCGTGACTGGCAAACCCCGGCCTGCACCCACTCCCGCCGGCTGGACGCCCACCCGCCGTTCGCCAGCTGGCGCACGGTGGAAGACGCGCGCGACGATGCCCCCAGCGCCAGCCGCAGGTCGCTGAACGGCGAGTGGCGCTTCAGCTATTTCCCGCGCCCAGAGGCGGCGCCGGAAGGCTGGCTGCAGCAGGATCTGCCGGACGCCGCCCCGCTGGCAGTGCCGGGCAACTGGCAGCTCGCCGGCTACGATGCGCCGATCTATACCAACGTGCGCTACCCGTTCCCGGTCGATCCGCCGCGCGTGCCGGAAGACAACCCAACCGGCTGCTACTCGCGCACCTTCAGCGTCGATCCGGCCTGGCTGGCCGCCGGCCAGACGCGCGTCATCTTCGACGGCGTCAACTCGGCATTCTATTTGTGGTGCAACGGCCACTGGGTGGGCTATTCGCAGGACAGCCGCCTGCCGGCGGAGTTCGATCTCAGCCCGTGGCTGCAGCCGGGAGAAAACCGGCTGGCGGTGATGGTGCTGCGCTGGTGCGACGGCAGCTATCTCGAAGATCAGGACATGTGGCGTATGAGCGGCATCTTCCGCGACGTCAGCCTACTGCACAAACCCGCCGCGCACCTGAGCGATGTGCACATCACCACGCCGCTGCATGACCGCTTTACCCGCGGCGAACTGGTGGTGACGGCGCGCGCCAGCCGGCCCGGCCCGCTGCAGGTGCAGGTTCAGCTGTGGCGCGATGGCGCGCGGGTGGCCGAACGCACCCAGCCGCTCGGCAGCGAGATCGTGGACGAGCGCGGCGCCTATGACGATCGCGTCACGCTGCGCCTGCCGGTAGAACGCCCGGCGCTGTGGAGCGCCGAAACGCCCGCGCTGTATCGCGCCACCGTCACCCTGCTCTCACCCGAGGGGGAGGTCATCGAGGTGGAGGCCTATGACGTCGGCTTCCGCCAGGTAGAAATCAGCGGCGGGTTGCTGAAGCTCAACGGGCAGCCGCTGCTGATCCGCGGCGTTAACCGCCACGAGCATCACCCGCGCCACGGCCAGGTGATGGACGAGGCGACGATGCGCCACGACATCCTGTTGATGAAACAGCACAACTTCAACGCAGTGCGCTGCTCGCATTACCCCAATCACCCGCTGTGGTACCGGCTGTGCGACCGTTACGGGCTGTACGTGGTGGACGAAGCCAATATCGAGACCCACGGCATGCAGCCGATGAACCGGTTGGCTGACGATCCGCTGTGGCTGCCGGCGATGAGCGAGCGCGTCACCCGCATGGTGCAGCGCGATCGCAACCACCCTTGCATCATTATCTGGTCGCTGGGCAACGAGTCCGGCCACGGCGTGAACCACGACGCGCTGTACCGCTGGGTGAAAAGCCAGGATCCGACCCGCCCGGTGCAATATGAAGGCGGCGGCGCCGACACCGCCGCTACCGACATCATCTGCCCGATGTATGCCAGAGTGGATCAGGATCAGCCGTTCCCGGCGGTGCCCAAATGGGCGCTCGGCAAGTGGATCGGCCTGCCGGAGGAACAGCGCCCGCTGATCCTGTGCGAATACGCCCATGCGATGGGCAACAGTTTCGGCGGTTTCGAGCGTTACTGGCGCGCGTTCCACCATTACCCGCGCCTGCAGGGCGGCTTTGTCTGGGACTGGGTCGATCAGGCGCTGATCAAACGCGACGAGCACGGCCAAGAGTTCTGGGCCTACGGCGGCGACTTCGGCGACACCCCCAACGATCGCCAGTTCTGCCTGAACGGGCTGGTGTTCGCGGATCGCACCCCTCACCCGGCGCTGTTCGAAGCGCAGCGGGCGCAGCAGCTGTTCCGCTTCGCCTTCGACGCCGCCTCGCTGACGCTGACCGTCACCAGCGATTACCTGTTCCGCCACACCGACAACGAGCAGCTCAACTGGCGGCTGGAGCTGGACGGCGTGGAGCGCGCCAGCGGCAGCTTCGATCTGGCGCTGCCGCCGCAGGGCAGCGCTAGCTTCACCCTGCTCGATCGCCTGCCGATGCTGCATCGGCCCGGCGAGCTGTGGCTGAACGTGGAGGTGGTGCAACCGCAGGCCACCGACTGGTCCGAAGCGCACCACCGCTGTGCCTGGGAGCAGTGGCGAGTGCCGCGCGCGCTGCATCCCGCGCCGCCGCCGGCGCAGGGCGTGCCGCCCACGCTGACTGAAGACGATCAGGGGCTGACGCTCACCCACGGCGACCAGCGCTGGCGCTTCGAGCGCAGCAGCGGCCATCTGACGCAGTGGTGGCAGAATGAGCAGCCGCAGCTGCTGACGCCGCTGCGCGACGGCTTTGCGCGCGCGCCGATCGATAACGACATCGGCGTCAGCGAAGCGGACCATATCGATCCCAACGCCTGGGTCGAACGCTGGAAGCTAGCGGGCCTGTACCGGCTGGAGGAGCGCTGCACGCGGCTGCAGGCCGATGCGCTGCAAAACGGCGTGCGGGTGGTGAGCGAACACCAGTTCGGCGTAGACGAGCAGATTTTACTGCTCAGCCGCAAACAGTGGCTGTTCGATGCGCTGGGCGCGGTGAACGTGAGCGTGGAGGTCGAGGTGGCCGACGCCCTGCCGCCGCCGGCGCGCATCGGCCTGCACTGCCAACTGGCAACGCTGCAGCCGCAGGCGGAATGGCTGGGCCTGGGCCCGCACGAGAACTACCCGGATCGCCGCCTGGCCGCGCAGCACGGGCGCTGGCGCCTGCCGCTGGCAGATCTGCACACGCCGTATATTTTCCCCGGCGAGAACGGCCTGCGCTGCGACACCCGCAGCCTGCGCTACGGCGGCTGGCGCATCGACGGCCGCTTCCACTTCTCACTCAGCCGCTACGGCCTGCAACAGCTGATGGCCTGCAGCCACCAGCACCTGCTGCAGCCGGAAGCAGGCACCTGGCTGCATCTGGACGGCTTCCACATGGGGGTGGGCGGCGACGATTCCTGGAGCCCGAGCGTGCACCGGGATTACCTGCTCACCACCGGCGTTTACCGCTATCAGCTGCGCCTGCAGCGGGCGCCCGAGGGCTAAATCTGCCAAAAAACTCAACGGGTTGCGCATTCTGTAAGCAAACAGTCACAGAATGTGTAATCCGCCTTTGACATGCCGACGGCGCCTCGCTATTATTCGCCCCGTTCACACGATTCCTCTGTAGTTCAGTCGGTAGAACGGCGGACTGTTAATCCGTATGTCACTGGTTCGAGTCCAGTCAGAGGAGCCATATTTAGAGAAGCCCGCTCAGGGAAACCTGAGCGGGCTTTTTGCTGTTGGGCGGATCATAATCGGCGATCCCCTGCACTCTCCCTACCCCAAACCGTTCAGCCATCCGTTGAACGGGTAAGTTTCTCCCACTGTTCAATTTCCTTGCCTAACGCCTCGAGCTTTTGCCGCACCAAACTTAATGCGTCACTGCCTAACAACAGATGCGTGGGTGGGTTCCCGCTCTCGATCAATGCCAGCATGGCGTGAGCCGCCTTCACGGGATCGCCGAGTTGCTTGCCGCTTTTTTCCTGACGCGCCTGACGAACAGGTTCAAATAACGCGTCATAGTCAGGGAGACGGCGAGGGCTGCGTACCATTGAACGCCCGGCCCAGTCCGTCCGAAACGAGCCCGGCGCCACGGCGGTCACGTGTAGGTTGAACGGGGCAAGCTCTTTACTTAAGGTTTCTGATATCCCTTCCAGTGCAAATTTGCTGCCGCAGTAATAGCTGATACCGGGCAAGGTAATGAAACTGCCCATTGAGGTGATATTGATAATGTGGCCGCGACGGCGCTGGCGCATGCCCGGCAGCACGGCTTTGATCATCGCCACCGCGCCAAACACATTCACGTCAAACTGGCGGCGCAGCTCTGCAAGCGGGGATTCTTCCAGAATGCCTTCGTGGCCGTAACCGGCATTGTTCACCAGCACATCTATTGGACCGACGGCGGACTCAATCTCTCCAACCACCTCATCAATACGTTCAACGTCCGTGACATCAAGCAGATAGCCAAAAGCCCGCTGCGTATCGAGCGCACCGAAAGCCTGCAGCGCTTCGCTGTTGCGCACCGTCCCTATAACCCGATGCCCCACGGCGAGGGCTTCCCGCGCCAGCGCCTGGCCAAAGCCACTGCTGACGCCGGTAATTAAAATCGTTTTTGCAGATGCCATAAAAAGAACTCCCATGAACCATGAAGGTTGCATGGTATTCTCTGTTCTGCCGCATTTTTAGGCCGTATCTTCTCTTTTTCTTGCCTGATTTTATGAGGTGGTGGGATGTCCGACATGATTGCCCTGATGAATAGACTTGCGGTGCAAGAGGGATACAACCTCACTGCCCTGCCTGATGTGCGAATTTTGCGCTCCGATCGCCCGCTTGCCAGAACGCCGGTGCTTTACGATCCGGGGATCGTGATCGTCTGCCAGGGCAGCAAACGCGGCTATTTCGGTCAACAGACCTATTTATATGATGAGCAGCACTACCTGGCGGTTTCGGTGCCGGTGCCGTTTGTGATGGAAACCGACGCGTCGGCAGCACATCCGCTGCTGGCGATTTATATGCATCTGGATTTTCAGCTTGCTGCGGAACTGATGTTGCAGATTGAACAGCATGGCGCCCCGCATCCTCCCGTCGCGCCGCAAAGCATGATGTCGAGCCCCATGGACGGCGCGATAAAAATGGCCGTACTTCGCTTACTTGAAGTCCTGGCTAACCCGCTTGAGGCGGCAATCCTCGGCCCGGCGCGGGTGCGAGAGCTTTATTTTCGCGTGCTGACAGGCGCACAGGGCAACGCAATGCGTGCCGCGCTGGCCTTGCAGGGCCAGTTTGGCAAAATCGGTAAAGCACTGCAGCACATCCATGCCGCTTACGCGGAGCCGTTAACGCTGACGCAGCTGGCGATGAGGGCCGGCATGAGCGTGCCGACCTTTCATAGCCATTTCAAGGCGATAACGCAGATGCCGCCAATGCAGTATGTGAAATCGGTACGCCTGCACCAGGCACGGATGCTGATGGTGCGCCAACAAATCACCGCCGCCGCCGCGAGTTACGCCGTTGGCTATGAAAGCCCATCGCAATTTAATCGCGAATTCAAACGTCTGTTTGGCCTGCCACCGGCAGAGGAGATAAAACGCATGCAGCGTCACTTCGCCATTCCGCCCGCGCAGCCTGCGTCGGTATTTGTTTCATCGCACTGAGGCTTATTTGGTCAGGCGAACGATAGTTCGCTATGAGCGAAATGCAGACTTCGGCGTCAGCAAAATTACGTTCAGTGGACAACGCTATATGATATAATTTTATCATGCTGAATCGGCGGATAATTCGGTAGAGTAGTACTAAGTATGCGTTACGTTGCTATTAAGAATGAGACAGTAAATTGAAAACAAAACAGTCAAAAATCCCCAAATCAATTTATAGGCCCATGCATGACGACGAGTTTGACCTCTGGGGGGGCCTCTCTTTAAATGACTATGTTGAAGACCTGATGGCAAATCATCGGTACAGTCGTAAAAAAGCCCAGATAGAGGCGTCGAAATCATTTAAAGCAGCCTTGCCAGCGGGTATCAATACTCAAAATAACCATTTTAGAACTTATGAACATGACAGTCAGGCTGCGGGATATCTGTGGTTCAGCCTGGAAGATAACTCAGCCTTTTTGTCAGATATAATGCTTCTCCCAGAATTTCAGGGTAAGGGAATGGGTCGGGATTTTATCCGTGCATTCCTGAATGAGCTGACTCAACAGGGCGCATATGAGGTGGAACTCAGAGTGTCACCGGACAATCAAAGGGCTTTGAAATTATATAAAGAGTTTGGTTTTCGGATAACTGGTTTTGATATGAGTCTTTTGCTAGGATCCGACTGATCAGCAATCCGTTAATCATAATTTTGGAGACAATCTCGGGTAATATCAACTATCGATAGGCAATCTACCACTATATATCCTCACATCATCAATGTCCGTTTCTGGCACGCAACGGACAGGCTACGTGGTCATTGGGCCTGCTTTGAGCGAGTAGCGGGTACTGAAAGGGCTATTATCGGGCTAACCGAGCATATCGAAGCCCGATTTTTGAAAATCTCTATAGACTTCTGGATTGTTGAAGGCTGGAAATTTGGCTTTATGGGCTGCTGACTTTATCGCTTCGCAATAGGCTGTATTGCCATTGCTGGTTGATACGTTTAAAGCCGTGCCATCCTGAGCAAATTCAATATGCAACCTGCATTTTTTCCCCTTCCAGTTTTGCGGCTCATCAAGTTCAGCATTTATTGCCGCCCTGATTGCCCTCGCTTGCACGCCCCATTCATCCTGATCATCCCAACGTCCTGAACTGCAACTACCCGTTGCCGTGGTCTTATGACAGCCGGAAGGATGTAACGGTGCGCAACCCGCAGTAAGACTAGCCAAAATGGCCAGCATAACGATTTTCTTTACTGTTTCAGGCGAGCCCACTTTTTGCCCCTCAACCCATTTAAACTCAGCAATATAGGCCTATTCTTCCGTCATTCCTGGCACCTTTCAACCACTAATTATCTACATCAACTAGATGTTTCGAATGAGCTTTCTGAATATGTAGAAGCGGGGAAGAGACTGCAATTTATTACCTAATAATTAGTACAAGCAGTTTATACGTCCGCTCCTGGCACAAAACCGACCGCCAGAGTCCCCACTCCGGCATTTCCTCACCCCATTCCACACCCCAGCAGCGTTGGAGCGCCCCCCTGCGTTGCCTTCGGTGTGAATCCGCAAAGCGGCAGCCACAACCACCACCATAACGCCAACGCTTGGCCAACCCCCACAGCGAAACCCACTCTTTTATCTAAGAAGATTCCTAACCCAGCTGACAGATATCCCTTCCTGACGCCAATACGCGGGTTAACCCGCCGATTTACAGCAATAATCCTGTAAAAACAATCGATAAGCGAATTGTTCGCACTCGGCAAGTAGCGTCTATCCTTTCGCTATGGGCGCCTGCCGCCCATCGTTCGCTGCGGCTCGCGGCATGCGCGTTTCTGGCTGTACGGGTTTCGGTTTATTCCATCGCGCGCCTCCATTCATCATGTTGAATTTCACAGCAATCTCTCAGCAACAAGGAGTGTTTATATGGCTTACGTCATTACCGACCGAGAAAAACTGCAAGCGATTTGGGAGGCCGCCAAAGCCGGCGATTGGCCGGCCGTGTATGCCGCCTCCGTCGATGCGCTCACCGATCCCAACCATGCCAATCAACCTATTCAGGGCGTGGACATCGCGGTGTATACCTGGATCAAAGGCGCCTATGGCGTGAACTCGAATCAGGGGGCGTTTGCCCATTACATTCGCGACCAAACCAAGCTGCAGTATGAGCTGCGCACCGGGCATGTGCCCGATGACTGGGAAACGCGCATTCAAAATGCCTCCGACAACATCGCCAAGAACTTCGCCAAGACGCTGTTTGGCGTCGATCTGAGCAGCGATCCCAACGCGCCGCTGCCGGATGCCCCGCCCACCAGCGCCAAAGTGCCGGATATTCACGAGGTCGGCCTGATTGACGCCGGCGCGGCGGCGTCCGAGGTGTTCACCGATGCTTCCTCGACCGGCGCCCCCAACTATTCCCCCTGGGCCGGCACCACGCTGTTCTCTTATTTAGGCGATACCTCGTTCTTTACCGAATGGGTGGCCACCAACGACACCTCGCCTTTTAAGGTCGAAAGCGGCACCTACGATTTGATTGCGGCGGCGCAGGTCTCCATGCAGATGAAAAACCTCAGCTACGTGGTTGAAACGCTGCTGGCGGGCGAAGTACCCACCTATTTGACCACCCTCGGCATTGGCCACGAGACCATCCGCCTCGCCGCCGAAGCGGCGCGTGATTTCTACACCGAATCCTACGGCAGCAGCGTGACCGGCGGCGGCAGCCTCATTCCCGGCAAGCTGGATATCGGCTCGGCGATTTTCAACGACATTGCCGACGTGCTGTCCACGCCGAATCTGTACCGCGTCGGTACGCTGTATGACGACGATTTCACGCTGGCGTTCGGCAATATCGCCGTCAACACCGGTAGCGGCGACGACACCATCAGCGTGCCACGCGGCTGGCAAAACAATGCCGGCAACTACGGCTGGACGGTCATCGACGGCGGCAGCGGCCATGATACGGTCGATTATTCCAGCCTGTCGCACGGGGTAAACCTGAAGTTTGACGCCCAGGGCAGCTATGGCGGGCGCGGAGTGATCGAGAAAAACGGCATCGGGCTGTATGGCTTTAAGGACGGGCTGTACAACATCGAGGCGGTGAAGCTGACGGACTTTAAGGATAACGTCACCTTTAACGATCGGGTGCTGACGCCGGCCAACGGTCTGGAGGTCAACCTGGGCAAAGGCTCCAGCGAGATTCGCTTCGAGCACGGCTATACCACTGCGCCGGGTGGGAGCGCGCCGCAGGATTATCTCGGCGTGAACCTGAGCATGCTGTCCAACGATGTGCCCTTCCCCAACAGCCTGCTGAATATTCCCGTAAAGCAGACTCACAATATCTACATCGACGACAGCTTCGAGCTGGGCTTTTTACAGGCCTCTTCCCTGTCTATCGATAACCACCTGCTGGCCTTCGGCACCGAAGGCTCAAACAGCAGCTTCTCGCTGAACTACAACGCGCAAACCCATACGCAGGATCTGTCGATATTCATGCAGGGTGAAAGCGCGCTCAATCAACACGTCGTCAATATCTACAATTGGGCGCAAGGCGACTTCGGCATCACGCTCGAGCAGCCGGCCATTCAGCTCGTCGGCTTGCAAACCGTTACGCCGCAAGAGCTCGCGGCCGCCTAAGCGAAGCCCGCCGGGTTTACCGGCGGGCTGTTTTCCTTCAGCGCGGCGGCTCAGGCCCCATCCCGCTCCGCAACCCGCGCCATCAACGCTCCCAGCAGCGCCAGGTCGACCAGCAACGCCAGCGCGAAACAGCTTCCTCTCGCGCCCGGCGCGGCGTAGGTTTGAATCAGCAACGCGGCAACCACCACGGCCACGATGCTCACCACCATCGCCAGCCGGCACGCCACGGCGAACGCCGCTTTCTCCCCCACCGCCGTGCGGTAGGCCACGCCCTGCCCCAGGCCGCCGAGGGCGATGCCCGCCAGCAGGGCCGGCCAATCATGGCCGCCGAACAGCATCAGCAGCGTCAATAGCCACCCCGCCGCCGCCAGCAAAAAACCGTAGCGGAGCACAGCCAGCGCAGGCCGCTTCCGCAGCGGCTGCCAGCGGGCCAGCGCGGCGGCGCCGAGAAACGCCAGCGCCAATGCCGTTAGCAGCATCAGCGTTGCGCCGATGTTCAGCAAGCTTTCGGTCTTCAGCAGCAAGGCGCCCGCCGCGACCGGCACGCTGAGCGCCAGGGCGCTCGCCGCCGTTCCCGTGTGTTCCATTGCGCCCAGGGCGCCGTTGTTGATATAGAGGCTCATCGTTAACTCCCGACATGTGGGAATGATGAAATTAATTCATTCCCCTGTTCACATATCGCTAGCCTATCTCTTGTATAATCGTTCAGACAAACTCATAGTTTTCAGCCTTAGATGAGAATAACTCAGCCATGAAAAAACCCCGTTTGCCGCCGCTGGGCGCGCTGCGCGCCTTCCACGCCGTGGCCGGCTGCCGCAGCTTCAAGCTGGCCGCCGAGGAGCTGGGCGTCAGCGCGACGGCAGTCAGCCACCAGATCAAGCTGCTGGAGTCGGTGCTGGAATGCCGGGTGTGCGAGCGCAGCGCGCAGGGCGTCAACCTGACCGAGACCGGCGAGATCCTGTATGCCGGCACCCAGCGCGCCTTTGCCGCGCTGGAGCAGTCCGTCGCCCAAATCACCCGCGCCCAACAGCCGCCGGCACTGACCGTCACCACCACCTCCAATTTTCTCACCCACTGGCTGGTGCCGCGCCTGGCGGATTTCAAGGCGGAGTTTCCCGCCATCGATCTGCGCCTGCACACCAGCGTCGAGCGCGTCGATCTCAACCAGCGCACCGTGGACGTCGCCATCCGCTACCGCGAAACGCCGGAAAGCGATCTGCACTGCACCCTGCTGCATGCGGATCGCTTTATCGTGGTGGCCAGCCCGGCGCTGGCGCTGGAGCGCAGCGAGGATTTGCAGCGGGTAACGCTGTTTCACGTGGAACATCGGCAGGTGCCCGCCGACGCGCCGACCTGGGAAAACTGGCGGCGGCGCTACGGGCCGGAAGGGTTGAACGTGGAAGCCGGGCTGACCTTCAGCGACGAGACGCATGCGCTGCAGGCGGCGGTGGCGGGCCAGGGGGTGGTGATCGCCAGCCGGCTGCTGGCGCGCGATTTGTTGCAGCGCGGCGTGCTGGCCGCGCCGTTCGAGATGTCGTTACCCGGCGCCAACTATTACCTGGTGACTACCGAAGAAACCGCGCAGCGCCCCGATATCATTGCGCTGCGCGAATGGTTGCTGCGGCAAATGACAGCAGGCTAACGGCGCTCGGGGGCGATCTCCCCCAGGCGGATCGCCACGCCGATCGCCTGCGCGGTGGTGGCGGCGCCAAGGCGTTGGCGAATGCGGCGCAGGTGGTTTTCCACCGTCCGTTCAGACAGGCCGAGCATCGCGGCGATATCCGCCTGCCGCCGGCCGATGGCGGTCCAGCTCAGCACCTCGCGCTCGCGCGCCGACAGCCGGCCCTCTCCCTCGCCGGCCGCCGGTGCGAACAGCCGCCGCGCCGCCTGAAAGGCCGCCGTGCCCACCAGCGACAGCGCCAGCCGCACCGGCGGCGAAGCGTCGATGCGCTCGCCCCCCAGGCTGACGGCGCCCTCCAAACCGGCCGGGCCGAACACCGGGATCTGCACGCCGTGCAGGCCCGCGCCGCGCGGCGTGCGCACAATCCGGTAGCGTTCACCCTGCTGCGCCCGGGTCTTGGTCCAGAAAAACGGCTCGCTGACCCGCAGCATGTGCCGGGTCACCGGGCAGTGCCGCACGTAGGTCAGGGCATCGACGGCCTCGCCGTCGCCGAACCAGTCGCCCTCGACCCAATAGATATGCTCGATCCCCGCCTCCGCCGCGGCGGAAGCGGAAAACAGCACAAAGCGATCGAAGCCGAACGGCGCGGCAAAGGCGCGAACTCGCCCCTGAATGACGGACAGGGTTCGCTCGTGGTCCATCGCCAGCGCCGTCTGGAAAGCGCGCTGCGCGATCTCGTCGCTCATCGCGCGGCGACGTCGGCCAACAGCGTCTCCGCTGCCAGCTTGCCGAGGTTGTTGGAGGCCAGCGGGCTGTCGCCGGTCAGCAGGCGCCGATCTTTATGCACCTTGCCGGTGATGTCGCCGTTGACGATCTTGACGCCCCGCTCGCGCAGGCGTTCGCCCACCAGCCAGGGCATCGGGCCGGGGATGTAGCCGATGTCGATGTTGGCGCCGGTATCGAGCGAGTCCGGGAACACGCACATCTCATAGCCGCGATAGAGGAAATCCTCTTTGCGCTCGCCGATGCCCGCCGCCAGCAGGCCCGCCGGCCCGTGGCACAGCGAAATCACGTAGCGATCGTTGTCGTGCGCCCAGTGCAGGGTCTTTTTCACCTCTTCGCTGAACGGAATATCATTCAGCACGCCGTGGCCGCCGGGGATGAAAACGCCGAGGTAGTTGCCGCCATCCAGATCCTTCACCACCTCCGTCAGCTTTTTCGGCTGCTTGAGTTGGCTGCGGTACTTCTCATAGGTGGCCTTGACCGCTTCGTCTTCCTGCGGGAACGCCCACATCTCCAGCTTCACCGGATCGCCGGACGGCGTGGCGATGTCGATCTCGAAACCGGCCAGATCCAGGTGATACATCGGCAACAGCATCTCGACCGGGTGGTTGCCGGTGGAGAAGAATTTGCCGTTTTGCATCAGCAGGTAGCGCTCCTGCGAGGCGATCATCAGCACCTTCCACTTGCCGCCGCGATAGGCGTTCGGGTAGCTGGCGCCCGCAAAGTCGGTTTTGGACGAGGTGTACTGGCTGAGGGAGTAAGGCGATGGGAAGAACGCGTTGTCTTCCGCCACATCCGGGGTGGGATTACGATCGTTGGACACTGAATCAGTCATGATTATCTCCATATTCACCGTTACGTTGCCCTTTCAGCTTAAATAACCGCCGGCGGGGCCGCAATGAGGGATATCCCTCAAGCAATCTTTGCAGCCGAAACTCAGGCGAGATTGCGCAGAGCGATAATAAAGGTTTCTTCGCCGGCGCCCTGGTATTCATAGCGGCACTTTCTTACCGGCACCCGAAAATAGCGTTCCAGGATATCTTCCCGCAGCACAGCGCTTTTAACGCCAAACAACGACTGCCGTTTTGTCATCAGTAAACACTTGTCGGAGATGCGTTCGGCGTAATTGAGGAAATGCGTATTCAGCACGATCGTCATCTGCCGCTCTTTGGCGAGGCGCCAGAGCATCTCGATCATTTTTGCCTGATTGTAAAAATCCAGGTTCGACTCCGGCTCATCAAGGATCATGACGTCAGGATCTGCCATCAGCGCCTTGGCGAAATAACACATCTGCAGTTCACCGCCGCTGATCTGATCGATGCTTTTCTGCGCCAACGGGCCGATTTCCAGAGATTGCAGCACCGCCTGCGCCCTGGCGAAATCGTGCTTTCCCGGCCGGGCAAACAGTCCGGCCTGACGAACGCAGCCGAAAGTGACAAAATCGAGTACGCCATAGGAAAAATGTGGCGCCTTCGCCTGCGGCACATAGGCCAGGCGCGCCTCTCGATTATCGACACGGCCGATCTCGCACCAGCCGGCGCTGGGCCGACACAGGCCCGCAATATTTCTCAGCAGCGTGGTTTTGCCGGCGCCGTTCGGGCCCAGCACGCTGAGGATCTCGCCGCGCTTAAGCTCGAAGCTGACGTTGTCGAAAATGGGCTCCCGCCCTTTGAAACCAAAGGATAGTCGGCTAGCGGTGATCATATCGATTGCCCATAATAAAAAGCGTGGCGAAAAGCGGCGCACCGATCAGCGCGGTCAGGATGCCGATCGGGATTTCTGCGTAGGTGGCGCCTCTGGCGATATTGTCTATCACCAGCAAAAACAACGCCCCGCTCAGCGCCGAGACCGGGATCAGGCGGCCGTGGTTATACCCCAGCACGCTTCTCACCAGATGCGGGATCACCAAGCCGACCCATCCCACCACGCCGGCCAAGCTTACCGAAGCGGAAACCAGCAAGGAGGCGGCGATCAGCAGCAGGATCTTCAACCGGGGCGGATTCAGGCCGGCAATGCGCGCCTCGTCGTCCCCCAGCGAGAGAATGTTCATTTTCCACCTGAGCCGATAGATTGTCAGGTAACACGCCGCAAACAGCGGGATTAGCCAATAGACCTGCGCTTTCGCCACCGAAGCGAAGCTGCCCATCAGCCAGAAGACGATCGCCGGCAAGGTATCCTGCGGATCGGCGACATATTTTATGACCGAGACAAACGCGATAAACAACGACGCGATAATCATGCCGGACAGGATCGTCGTCAGCGCATCCTGCCGACGTTTCAGGCGGCAGATGCCGAGCACCAACAGCAAGCTCACCACGCCGAAAAGAAACGACAGCATGGCACTCAGAGCAAAAGGCAAACTCAATAAAATGCCCAGCGCAGCGCCAAAGGCGGAGGCGGAAGAGGTGCCCAGCACGTCCGGGCTGGCTAACGCGTTTTTCAGCACCGCCTGAAAGGTCGCGCCGGCGACCGCCAACCCACCGCCCACCAGCATCACCGCCACCACCCGCGGCGCGCGCAGGTTAAAAATCACCGAATAGCGGGTCGGGTTTTCCCCCGGCATGTTCCCCTGCCACAAAATCTGCATCACATCGTGGGCCGACAAGGCGTAGCGGCCGGCAAACAGTGATGCGACGGCGGCCACACACAAGGCCAAAAACAGCCCCGCCAGGATCGCCACATATTTTCCTCTGCCCGGCATCCCCAAGCTCCCCCCATTAAATGAATGCTATTCAACCGTGGCACTAGCGCTGTGCCAGCACCTCATCCAGCAACCGGTCCGGGATCGCATAAGAGAACATCGTCTGATAATAGCGGCGCGTCTCCTCCCGCAGCGTTTTGTCGCTAATGTCTTCAGGGGCATACCGGTTGATCATAAACAGCGGCAGCAGTGACGTTTCCGCCGACAGGCCCCCCCAGTTATGAATGCCCACCGGCGTCGAGAAAACCTTGCCGTTTTTTACCGCCCTGAGCGTTTCCCAGGCCTGGCCGGGGATCCCCCCGTGCAGCAGCGCTTTGGCGCTGCCGAAAACCACGAAAATCACATCCGGGTCCCAGGCCATGATCTGCTCCATCGAAACGGTGATGTACCTGCCGGCATCCCCCTTCACCGGCAAATCCCCGGCGACGTTGTCCATGCCGGCCATTTTCAGGTAGGTATCGCCGTAGGTATGCGGGCCACTCACCTTCAGCTGCCTGCCGTCACTTTCTTCGAGATACAACGCCCTGACGTGCTGCGCATGGATGGCTGCGGCATAGGGGCGGATCTGCTTCAGGGTCTTTTCCCAGGCGTCTTTGAATTTGTGCGTGCGCGGCAGGCCGAGCGTGTCGGCGAAAGTGTTTTCCCAATACACCTGGGTGGCCATCGGCTGGTATTTTGTCTTCCCACCGGCATCCAGATCGACGGTCATCACGCCCGCCCTTTCCAGCCGATCGTCCTGGCTTTTGCCGTAGTAATAAATAATGTCGGGCCGTAGATTCATTAACGATTCCATGTTGACCCGGTAGTCCTTATTGATGAAGGCGGAGGTGATCCTGCCGATGTCAGGCTTCATGTCCTCCAATACATGCCTATCGGCATGCATGAACGCCCAGGGCCCCACGCCGACGACGTGCCGGTAGGCCGCCTCGTTCGCCAGGATCACGCCGAAGGGGCAGTTGCCGGTGATGACGATCCGCGGATAGCTGCCGGGCAGCGTTTGCGCCGCCACGCTTTGTGGCGGTTCGGCCGCCGCCGGCTGGCCGGCGGTGGCGCAAGGCGCGGTCGGCAAGGCGAATATTGCCAGCAGAGCGGTGGCGATAAATTTCACTGTGACGCACATGGTGCCTCCTGTGCGCACGCTCGGCGGCGCGCGTCGATGGGCTGTATTAGGCCGACGCGGCGATGCCGGCGGCCATGATGGTGATCCCGGCCACAAACACGATTGCCGTGGTGGCGACCGCGCCGCCGCCGACCAACGCGGCGGTTTTTCCTGTGGAAAGGTCTTTTCGTTGCAGGAAAGAGAGCTGCGACAGAGGAATGATTTTTCCGCTGTCGGCAACCAAGTCTTTCGGTTCAACCTTCGCCACCGTCAGCTCGCCGCCGCTGCCGTCCTTCAGACCATATTTCAACTGGTCGCCGACATAGACCGGCGGCTGCAGCAGGTAATATTGGCTATTGAGCCCCGTCTCTTTTTGTTGCAACGCCACGTCGTGGTAGGTCGTGCAGCCGGCAAGGGAAAACGCCGCCATCCCGATAACCAACGGCACTAATGGGATAAATCGCATGGGAAACCTCGTGCTTCTATTTGCTGGTTTTTAACGTAACGGCGGACTTGAAGCGCATATAGCTCACGACCAGAGAAAGGAACGAGAATGCCGCCCCCGCCATTAAACTGATATTCGTCGCTTGCGCGCCCCGCATATTGAAGAAAATCGCCACTAACGCCGAACCGACGATTTGCCCAATCAGCCGGGAACTGCCCAACAGGCCGCTGGCGATGCTGCTGTTTTCATGGGAGACCGACGTCATGATCAGCAGGTTGTTCGGTGATTGAAACAGGCCAAAACCGATGCCGCACAGCGCCACGCGCCATACGATCGCCCCATTCGACGGATCGCTGGGCAGATTGGCCATCAGCAGCATGCCTGCCAGCAGACAGGCGAGGCCCGAGAGGGCAACAAGATTGGGATCGTATTTCTTGGCCAAATCGCCGGAAATTAGCGAAGATGCCATGGTGGCCAGCGGCCAGGCGGTCAGCAACAGACCGATATCCACCACGTTTCTTTGCAGGACATTGTGGAAATAGAAAGGCAGCGATACAAAAGCCAAAAGCTGGGTGCTGTAGGACAGCATCGACATCAGCAAAGACAATGACAGCGTCGGGTTATGCAGCATCGCGATCGGGATCAGCGCGGCGTTGGCCTTTCTTTTCTGATTGATATACAGCAACCCGGCCAGCCCGGCGAATACCGCAAAGCTCAGCGCCGCCGCCGGCAGATGGTGGGTGGTCATGCTCATGGTACTGAGCGAGAAAGCGATGAACAGCACAAACACCAACAGGGCCCCCCCGCTGTCGAATCCAACGCTGCGCCGCTCGCGGGGGGCCAGGAAGATCAGGCTCAACAACAGCGACAGGCAGGCGATGGGAACATTGATGGTAAACAGCCAGTTCCAGCTCGTTTGAGAAAGTATCGCCGAGGCGATGGAGGGCCCGGCGGCGGCGGAAACCGACACCACCATTACGTTTATGCCCAGGCCGCGCCCCAGCAGCCTTTCCGGGTATATCTCCTTGATCAGCGCCGCATTGACGCTGAGCACCGCCGCCGCACCGAAGCCCTGTATCACCCGGAATGCCGTCAGCATCGACAGCGTCGCGGAAAGCGCGCAGCCCAAGGATGAAAAAGCGAACAGCACCACCCCGGCTATAAAGATCTTTTTATTGCCCACCGCGCGGCCCAGCGCCGCGAAGGGCATCAAAGAGGCAACGACGGCAAACTGGTAGGCATTAATAATCATGATGGAGGCCGATTCGGAGACGCCGAAATCTTTGGCGATCACCGGCAGTGCCACGTTGGCGATGGTACTGTCGAGCATGGCGATGACCGTGCTTAACGAGACCGCGAGAACGGCGAATATATTTAATGTCTCTTTTTCCTGGTGTTTAAAAGTCATGTTAACGCTCCAAAAACGTGAGTGGCTTCATGCCGGCGGCAAAGACCCCGTTTTTTATCCGTTTTAGTAATTACGTTATAACATATCAATTAAAGAGGAGAATAAATCTCATTTGAAATATTAGATTAAATAGTGTGTCAAAATAAGAATTAACAAATACAAAACAAATGAATAGCAATACGAACATTCAATAAACAAAATAAATGCAGTATAAAAAGCCAGTGAATTTAAGGAATGACATTAAAAGTAACAGCCGCTAACAGACAACCCCGCCGACGCACGGAATTGTTATGTTATAACAAAAACACCCTTTCCTTTTATGCTGGTTACCCTTATGGCTAAGACGGACCTTTTGAACACCCGGTTATCTCGCCGCAGAATGATGTTGGCAGGGTTGGCGGCCCTGGCGCTGAACGGCGCCGTTTCCCCGCTGGCTCACGCCCACGGCCTGCCACGCCCCAAAAAGCAGAACGGCCCTCACGGGGCGCGAAAAAGATTCCTGGTCATGTTGGATCCCGGTCATGGCGGCATCGACTCCGGAGCCATTGGCCACACCGGTTCGCTGGAAAAACATGTCGTTCTGGAGATCGCCAGAAATGTGCGTGCACAGCTCGATCGACACGGCATCGATGCCCGCCTGACGCGCGACAGCGACGTTTTTATCCCGCTTTACGATCGGGTGGAGATCGCGCACCGGCATGGCGCGGATCTTTTCATGTCCATCCACGCCGACGGCTTTACCTGCCCCAGCGCCTGCGGCGCGTCGGTCTTTGCGCTTTCCAATAAAGGCGCCAGCAGCGCGATGGCGAAATACTTATCGAACAGTGAAAACGCGGCGGACGATCTCGCCGGCCCTAACGTCATCAAGAAAGACCGCTATTTGCAGAAGATACTGTTTGATTTGGAGCAGACGGAAACGATCAAAGAGAGCCTGGCGCTGGGCTCGCACCTGATTCAACATATTGCGCCCATCCATCATCTGCATGCCAAAAATACCGAACAGGCGGCCTTCGTGGTCTTAAAGTCCCCGTATATTCCTTCCGTCTTGGTGGAAACCTCTTTCATCACCAACCCTGAGGAAGAAAGGCTGCTCGGCACCCCCGCCTTCAGAAATAAAATTGCCACGGCGATCGCTCAGGGGATCGTCAGCTACTTTAAACGCGAAACGCACGCTTAAGCTTCGCCGGGGCGGCAAGCTCACGGGCTTGCCGCGCACAGGGACGGTGCCATCATGATAAAACGCAATCCTCGTAATTTTTCGGCGGGCATGCTTTTCCCCCTGCTGGCCTTGTTGCCGTGCGGCGCCTCCGCCGTGTCGTTGACGGGATCGCAGCAAAACAGCCTGAATTTCTACGGCACGATTATCGCCAGACGCTACAGCGGCCAAAACGAACGCGACGACGGCGACCGCAGCTACCTCTATTTCGGCCTGATAGGCAAAAAAAAGATCGCGCCGCGCTGGCAGGCCTACGCCCACTGGGAATATACCGTCAGCTTCGCCGACGCGACGCGCAACAGCACCCGGCTCGCCTATATCGGCGTGCAAAACGCCGCCCTGGGCAGCCTCGATATCGGCCGCAACTGGGGCGTGCTTTATGATGTGACCGCCCTGACCGATCGCTCTCCGCTGTTTAGAGAGATGGCCTACAACTATATCGACAACTTTATGCGCGGCCGGGCGCATAACCTGCTCACCTACCGCCAAACTTTCAGCCTGTTTCAGCGGCGCGCCGCCCTCGCGCTGCAATACCAGTTCAAAGACGGCGACGAACGGCAAGCGCCGGGCAAACAAAACGGCAACGGATTCGGTGCCTCGTTCCGTTATGCGCTGATGCCGACGCTCAGCCTCATCGCCGCCGCCTCGGCGTCTCAAACCACGCAGCGGCAGCAACACGCCGCCGGTTATCGCCGGCGCATCGACACGCTGGCCGAAGGGGTTCTCTATGCGTCGAAAAAAATCTATCTTGCGGCCGTGTTCACCCAAAGCGACAACGCCATCAGCCCGCAACAAACCGCTAACCGCGGCTCGGCGTCAAGTTATGAAGCGCTCGCCAAATATCGGCTGACGGACCATATTCAACCCAACATCGGCTATACCCGCTTGATACAGGCCCGGGCAGGCCGGAACACGGACTTATTGAACTATGAGGAGTTGGGGGTCACCTGGTTGCTCAACGGCAATATGCAGGTGTTCATTAACTATGAATTCAATAACCTTTCGCAGCACACGCCCGGCGTCGATGCGTCGGACAAGCTCGATATGGGCATCAGCTATCATTGGTGATCCGCTCTCCCGCAGCCAATAAAAAGCCCCGCCCGGTAAGGGGCGAGGCTCGCGACGCGTTGAGTCTTTAGCTGTTCACGAACGCCAGCAGATCGGCGTTGACCTGATCGGCATGGGTGGTCGGGATGCCGTGCGGCGCGCCCTTATAGGTATGGAGCGTGCCGTTTTGCACCAGCTTGGCCGACAGCACGCCGGAGTCCTGATAAGGCACCACCTGATCGTCGTCGCCGTGGATCACCAGCACCGGAATGGCAATCTTCTTGAGATCCTCGGTGAAATCGGTCTGCGAGAAGGCGACAATGCCGTCGTAGTGCGCCTTGGCGCCGCCCATCATGCCCTGGCGCCACCAGTTCCAGATAATCGCCTCAGAGGGTTTGGCGCCTGGGCGGTTATAGCCGTAGAACGGGCCGGCGGGAACGTCGTAATAGAACTGTGCCCGGTTGGCGGCCAGCTGCGCCTGGAAATCATCGAACACCGCTTTGGGGGTGCCCTGCGGATTGGCGTCGGTTTTTACCATCAGCGGCGGCACCGCGCTGATCAGCACCGCTTTGGACACCTTGTCCTCGGCGTGGCGCACGATATAGCGCACCACTTCGCCGCCGCCCGTCGAGTGGCCCACGTGCATCGCGCCCTGCACGCCGAGGTGTTTTACCACCGCGGCGACGTCATCGGCGTAGTGGTCCATGTCGTGCCCTTCCGACACCTGGCTGGAGCGGCCGTGGCCGCGGCGATCGTGCGCCACCACGCGGAACCCTTTGTTCACGAAGAACAGCATCTGGGCATCCCAGTCGTCGCTGGACAGCGGCCAGCCGTGGTGGAAGTAGATAACCTTGCCGTTTTTGGGGCCCCAATCCTTGTAGAAAATCTCGACGCCATCGCTGGTTGTTACGTAACCCATGTCGTTTCTCCCATTTACACTATGGTTAAAAAAGAAGGTTTATACTGCGCGCGGCGCCGGGATCTCTGGCTCCCTCATCCCGGTTGGCCGACGATCTTGCGTTGATCGTTTAACGAGTATAGGTTTAAAGTTCACTTTAAGGTCAATAGCGGCCCGGCAAGCGGTATTTCCCTCAGTAACGCGATCGGCATCAGGAGAATTCAAGTGCAGGGAGATGACATCCTCATGACGATGGAGCAACGGCTTGCCGCCCAGCGCCACGCCTTCCTGCGCGACGGCGCGCCGACGAGGGATCAGCGCAAGGCCGCCCTGCGCCGCCTACGGAGCGCCATTCTGGCCCAGCGCGGTGCGCTGGCGGCGGCCGTCAGCGCGGACTTCGGCCACCGCTCGCCCTACGAAACCGACATCCTGGAGATCCTGGTCACCGTGCAGGCGATCGATTACCTGCTGCGCAATCTGAAACGCTTCATGCAGCCGGAACGCCGCCACGTCGCCCTGCCGTACCAGGCCGGGCGCGCCTACGTGCAATACCAACCTAAGGGTGTGATTGGCGTCATGGCGCCGTGGAACTACCCGTTTTCGTTGACCTTCATCCCGCTGGCCACCGCCCTGGCCGCCGGCAACCGCGTGATGCTGAAACCTTCGGAGCTCACGCCGCACACCAGCCAACTCATCGAAACGATGCTGGCGGCGCTGTTTCCCGCCGATGAGGTCACTGTGGTGACCGGCGGGCCGGACGTCGGAGCCGGGTTCAGCGCACTGGCGTTCGATCATCTGGTGTTCACCGGCAGCACGGCGATCGGCCGCCAGATCATGCAGGCGGCCGGTAAAAATCTGGTGCCCTTGACGCTCGAGCTGGGCGGCAAAAGCCCCGCCGTCGTGGCGCCCGGCGCGCTCACCGCCAGAACCGTTAACAGCCTGGCGTTCGGCAAGCTGTCGAACGCGGGCCAAACCTGCATCGCACCCGATTACCTGTTGATCCATCAGGACGATGTGGAAAACTTCATCGCGCTCTACGACGCGGCGGTCAAAGCGTTTTACCCTGACGGGCCGACGAGCCATGACTACGGCGCCATCATCAACGACAGGCACTACCACCGTTTGCAGGATCTGCTCACCGACGCACAGGCGCGCGGCGCGCAAATCCATCCGGTCGGCCACCGCCCGGACTCGGCGTCTGAACGGCCGAACACGCTGGCCCCTACGCTTATCATCGGCGCCCCCGACGACAGCCGGATCATGCAAGAGGAGATCTTCGGGCCGCTGCTGTCGATACGCACCTACGCCGCCTTTGATGAAGCGCTCGACGTTATCAACGCCGGGCCGCGCCCGCTGGCGCTGTACTACTTTGGCCCAGGCGGCCCCCTGCAGGACAGGCTGCTGGCGCGCACCACCTCCGGCAACGTCAGCGTCAACGCCACCCTGCTGCATTTTGCCCAGGACGATCTGCCGTTCGGCGGCATCGGCCCCAGCGGCATGGGGGCCTATCACGGCATTGAAGGATTCCGGGCGCTGAGCCACGCCAAGGGCGTCTTTATCCAAAGTCGCTGGCACTTCACCGATCTGCTGCGCGCACCGTTCGGCAAGCTGGCAGACGCGGTGCTCAAGGTGATGTTGCGGCGTCGATAAGGCGGCGTGCTGGCTATCAATAACCCCCCATAAATCGCCGCAAGCTATCGCAATATTCACTCATTCCTATTTTATCTCTCCGCCGCCGCTGACTAAGCTTAGCCATGAGTCGCCCTGTGCCCGTTAGCGGCCGGGGCGATGTGATTCCATTGAGTTCAGTTATTTAGCGCAACACCCGACGCAAGCCTGACCCGCATGCCTTGTTAACCGCTCCACGCCCGGCGGCTGGAGCACCTTTACGGAAGCAGAGAGCGCATTATGACAACTGAAAGCAAATGCCCGTTTTCGGGCGGCAAGCAGCCCGCACCGCAAGACGGCCCCACCAATCAGGATTGGTGGCCTAATCAGCTCAGCCTGAAACCGCTGCATCAGCACTCCCCCCTGTCCGATCCGATGGACAAAGACTTCAACTACGCCGACGCCTTCAACAGCCTCGATCTGGCGGTGGTCAAACAGGATCTGCACGCCCTGATGACCGACTCGCAGGCATGGTGGCCGGCGGACTTCGGCCACTACGGCGGCCTGTTTATCCGCATGGCCTGGCACAGCGCCGGCACCTACCGCATCGGCGACGGCCGCGGCGGCGCGGGCGAAGGCCAGCAGCGCTTCGCCCCGCTCAACAGCTGGCCGGACAACGTCAGCCTCGACAAGGCGCGCCGCCTGCTGTGGCCCATCAAACAGAAATACGGCCGCAATATCTCCTGGGCCGACCTGATTATCCTGACCGGCAACGTAGCGCTGGAATCGATGGGCTTCAAAACCTTCGGCTACGCCGGCGGCCGTGCCGACACCTGGGAGCCGGACGACGTCTACTGGGGTTCGGAGAAGATCTGGCTGGAGCTGAGCGGCGGGCCAAACAGCCGCTACTCGGGCGACCGTGACCTGGAAGACCCGCTGGCGGCGGTGCAGATGGGCCTGATCTACGTCAACCCGGAAGGCCCGGACGGTAATCCCGATCCGGTGGCCGCCGCGCGCGACATTCGTGAAACCTTCGCCCGCATGGCGATGAACGACGAAGAAACCGTGGCGTTGATCGCCGGCGGCCACACCTTCGGCAAGACCCACGGCGCCGGCCCGGCGTCTAACGTCGGCGCCGATCCTGAAGCGGCCGGGCTGGAGTCGCAGGGCCTCGGCTGGCACAGCACCTTCGGCACCGGCGTCGGCAAAGACGCCATCACCAGCGGCCTGGAAGTCACCTGGACCACCACCCCAACCCAGTGGAACCACGACTTCTTCCGCCACCTGTTCGAATACGAATGGGAGCTGAGCCAAAGCCCGGCCGGCGCGCATCAGTGGGTGGCGAAAGACATCGGTGAAACCATTCCCGACGCCTTCGATCCGAACAAGAAACGCCGCCCGACCATGCTGACCACCGATCTGTCGCTGCGCTTCGATCCGGCCTACGAGAAGATTTCGCGCCGCTTCTATGAGCACCCGGAAGAGCTGGCCGACGCCTTCGCCCGCGCCTGGTTCAAGCTGACCCACCGCGACATGGGGCCGCGTGCGCGCTACCTCGGCCCGGAAGTGCCGCAGGAAGAGCTGATTTGGCAGGATCCGATCCCGGCGGTCGATCATCCGCTGATCGACGATCAGGATATCGCCGCGCTGAAAAACGCCGTGCTGGCTTCCGGCCTGCCGGTGTCGGCGCTGGTCTCCACCGCCTGGGCTTCCGCTTCGAGCTTCCGCGGTTCCGACAAACGCGGCGGCGCCAACGGCGCGCGCATTCGCCTGGCGCCGCAAAAAGACTGGGCGGTCAACCAGCCTGCGCAGCTCGCCGCGACGCTGGCCAAGCTGGAGAGCATCCAACGCACCTTCAACGATGCGCAGACCGGCGGCAAGCGCGTCTCGCTGGCAGATCTGATCGTACTGGCCGGCGCCGCGGGCGTGGAACAGGCGGCGAAGAACGCTGGTTTGACCCTGACGGTGCCGTTCGCGCCGGGCCGCATGGACGCTTCGCAGGAGCAGACCGACGTGGACTCTTTCGAAGCGATGGAGCCGCTCGCCGATGGATTCCGCAACTTCCTGAAGGGCAAATACCGCGTGCCGGCCGAAACGCTGCTGGTCGACAAGGCGCAGCTGTTGACCCTGACCGCGCCGGAAATGACGGTGCTGGTCGGCGGGCTGCGGGTGCTCGGTGCCAACGTCGGCGGCACGCAGCACGGCGTGTTCACCCAGCGGCCGCAGGCGCTGACCAACGACTTCTTCGTCAACCTGCTCGACATGGGCACCACCTGGCACCCGGTCGGTGAAGACGGCCTGTTCGAAGGGCGCGATCGCCGCAGCGGTGCGGTCAAGTGGACCGGCAGCCGCGTCGATCTGGTGTTCGGTTCACACGCGCAGCTGCGCGCGCTGGCCGAAGTCTACGGCAGCGCCGACGCGCAGGAGAAGTTCGCCCACGACTTCGTCGCCGCCTGGAACAAAGTGATGAACCTCGATCGTTTCGATCTGGCCTAACTAAGCGACAGCACAAAGCCCGCCACGGTAAACCTGGCGGGCTTTTTAATCATTGATGCATATCTTTATCGCAATCTCGTGCTAACGTGGGTTAACCACAGCCAAGGAGATGGCATGATACAGACATCGGATAGCGCTCACCCGCTCTTCAGCAGTTACAAAAAGACCTTCACCTACTCAGGCCGCGAAAGCCGTGGGCCTTACTCAATGCTGCTTTTGTGCCAGCACGTTTGGTTTCTGCTTTATCTCGCCGTTATCGCCAGCAAGATGAATGAGATTTCCATTTTCGCGCTTGCGGCGTTTTTGCTGCCTATGCTAGCGGCCAATGTGCGCCGTTTGCATGATGCGGGTTACTCCGGTGGTTGGTGCCTGACATGGTTCTGCTTCACACCCTATGTAATGCTTATCTTCGCGCTGTTCCTTCCCGCTAAGAACATCAATAACCCTTACGACGATCGCCCAAACCTGGCGTAAGCCCCCTCACGGCCTGCTTCGGCGAGCCATGGCTGGCGCCGCGATATTCTCTTTACCCGCTTATTCGTATTTACTCAACAAGTCATATAAAAATTTGATGGGCGGCAATTCTTTTAATGCTGTATTTATATTTAGACGGCAATGAAGACCGTAAACTCAGCTGGCTAATGCGATATATCCCATCAAGGAGAACACCATTATGGATTATCCTCGATTCACCTCAATATGCGCCAAGGCGGGCCTTATTCTCATCGCCGCCCCTTAGCGGCTGCGGGCCCGGCCGCCAAAAGCGCCCACCGTTTTTATGCCAATAAAAAAGAGGTTCTGCACCTGGGTGATATTTCCTAGGCGCCAGACGCTCGCCCTTATTTAATGCTTCCCCCCGCGCACTGCGCTTTTCTTTTTTATTTTTCAACCGACGGGAAAGGTCATAGGGAATCACACTTTACTCAGGAAAATAACCGCTACCTGGAGGTCATCATGCAACATATTATCGGTATTTCTTCTCGTCGGCTGAGGATATCGGCCCTTGCGCTGCTGCTCCCGGCAATGTCCTGGGCGGCCGATACGGCGTCTCTCGCCGTAGGGCCGCAATATGACACCACCCATGTCTACGTCGAACGCGGCAAGATGGATGCCTTTGTCGACAGCATTCTGAAAACCTTCGGCGGTACCAGCACCGAACGCGTGCTGGTCAACGTCACGCCCACGCCGAGCGAAACTTACTCCCAGCTGATACTGACGCCGGCCGGCAGCTTCTCGGTGTTCGATTTCAAAACGCCGATCCCGCACCCGTTCGGCACCGAGCGCAACGGTTTTCTGGTCAGGGATATGGACGCCGCCATCCGCCAAGCCAGGGCCGCCGGCGCCGATGTGCAGGTTGCGCCTTTCGACGATCCGATCGGCCGCGACGCGGTGATCCAGTGGCCCGGCGGCGTTAACATGCAGCTCTATTGGCACACCAAGGCGCCTAATTACAAGCCTCTGCTGAGCGTGCCGGAAAACCGCCTGTATCTCTCCGCCTACCGCGTCGACGATTTCCTGAAAAGCTACCAGGCGTTCTCGCACGGCAAGGTCGTGAGCGACGAACTGGTCAGCGACACGGCGATCGGCCGCAGCGACAACGGCAAGATCCGCCAGATCGAATTGGACTCCCGCTTCGGCAAAACGCGCATTTTCGTCACCGACGGGCATCTGCCTTATCCGTTCGGCCATGAGCGCACCGGCTATGGCGTCGACGATCTGCCGGCCACGCTGGCCAAAGCGACGGCCAGCGGCGCGCAGGTGCTGTGGCGTTCGACGGCGGCGGAGCGCCGCGCCTCGGCGCTGGTGCGTTTCCCCGGCGGCTACATCGCCGAAATTCACCAGGCGGCTAAATAAACCCAAGGCGTGCTGCGGCGCGCTTTTTTCTTCGGATATCCATGATGAAACGCACGCTTCTCGCACTGTTGCTGTTCTCCACGCTCCCCGCCCTGGCGGCGGAGCCCGCCGCGTCCCCCTGGAAAAACATCCCGTTGGGCGATGCGGCCACCCTGTCTTTCGACGGTTCACTGCGCGAGCGCTATGAATGGACGGATCAACGGGATCTGAGCGGCGGACGCGACGATACCTTCATGCAGCGCCTGCTGATTGGCGCGCGCCTCGACTATGGCGACAACTTTGGCGCCTATGTTCAGTTGGGATCGTCACTGGCCACGCCGCGCGATCGCGGGCGCAAGCCGACCGACGAAGATCATGCCTATCTCGGTCAGGGCTACGTGGACTTAAAACTGCCCACCGCCTACGGCCTCGGCACCCTGCGGGTCGGCCGCCAGGAGATTGCGCTGGGTTCGCTGCACCTGATGGGCACCCGCGACGGCCCCAACGTGCGCCGTTCTTTCGACGCCGTCCGCGCCAGCTGGGCCAAGGATAAAAACCGCCTCGACGCCTTTATCGGCCATCCCGTCACCCTTAAAACCGGCAGTTTCGACGACGATACCGACAACAGCCAAAAGGTGTGGGGGCTGTACGGCACCACGCCGCTGGCCGCGCTGGTTTCCTCGCTCGATCTCTACACCTTCGGCTTTGAGGATAGCGATGCCCACTACGCGCAGCTCAGCGGGCAAGAGCGGCGTTATACCGTCGGCGCGCGCATTTTCGGCGCGGCGCAGGGATTCGACTGGGACAACGAGGCCGCCTGGCAGTTCGGCAGCGCAGAACAGCGCGACATCCGCGCCTGGTCGGCGTCGGCGCACGCCGGGTATACGGTGAGCGACTGGCGCTGGCAACCGCGCTTCGGCGGCAAGATTGGCATCGCCAGCGGCGATAAAAACGGTCACGATGGGCAGCTCAATACCTTTAACGCCATGTACCCCAAGCTGCCCTACCTGACCGAGAACGGACTGGTGGCGCCGGCTAACCTGATCGCCATCCACCCTTCGGTCACGATTACGCCATGGCAAACCCTGTCCATCGATTTCAGCTGGGACGCGTTGTGGCGGCAACGCCGCGAGGATGCCTTCTATCTCGGGCCGATGCGCCCGGTGAAAGGCAGCGAGCAGTGCTCGCGCTTTATCGGCAACCAGTATCAGGTCGAAACCACCTGGACGCCGCGCAGCGATCTCCAGTTCAAGGTAGCCTATGTCTACTTCGACGTCGGCCACAGCCTGCAGCAGCATGCCGGGCTGAAAAACATGAACTTCGTGCTGGCACAGGGCACCTACAGCTTTTAAGTATCAGGCAAGTTAATCGGTGTACGCGAGTGTCCTTAATAATCCCGTACTCAATTAATGACGATCGCCAGCGTGTAGCCGCCTATATGCATTGCAGCGATGGCGGCTACTCGCCGCCATTCACAGATAAAAACTAATGAAAAGCAAAAAGATAAATCAGTCACGTAAATTTCGCGAGCCAATTACAGGGTAATATTAAATAAATATTTAATTCCACCTAGTTATTTAAGCACGCCTTTTACGCATATCTTATGTAAAAGATTCATATAAGAATAACTCATTAATAAAATAATTTTGCCTATACTGCTTTCAGCCAACCATTGCGCGCCATTAATTCCTCACCGTGATTAATGATAAGGACATATCCCGCTTGAATGCAATATTCAAGCCAGATCAAGGAGGCAAACTAATGATAACCCACTAATTACCCCTATTTTCAAACCTGTGTACGAGCATATAGAGCGTTAGGTGCAATATTGTCAACGTCCAAAGGAGTTTGAGATGTCATTAGCGACCGATAAGATTTCCGGTTATTTAACGAGTTATGAAAGAGGCGATCACGCGGGGAGCAGCAAGCCCTCATACACCACGGAGGAGGTTTCAGATCTGTTGCTGAGGAGCCATTATTCCGCCAATGGCAAAGGTGTGACCGACCATGCGGCAGCATTAACCTACTCTTTCCCCGTGTATACCGACAGCGATAAGCCAGGATCCGCACAGCTCAACGCCGCCCAACAGGCTCAAACCAAGCTTTCATTGCAGTCCTGGTCAGACGTCGCCAACATCACGTTTACCGAAGTCACAGGCAACGACGCGAAAAATGCAGATATAAAGTTTGGTTTTTATAAGGCGGCCAGCGGGGGCAATTACACCTCTTATGAAAGTACGCAAAACGATCTCAAAAGCACTATATGGATCAGCGGGAACAATGGCTACGACGCCTCTAACCCACAAACCAATAACTATGCCAGAGATACGCTGACCCACGAAATAGGGCATGCGCTGGGGCTCTCGCACCCAGGGAACTATGATGCCTCCAACACGACTTACCCCACCTACACCAACTCGGCGAAGTATTATGAAGACGACCATCAATATTCTTTAATGAGCTATTTTAGCGAGCAATATACGAGCGCTGACTATAAAGGCGTTTGGCCATCGGGGCCGCAGCTGGACGATATTACCGCCATACAGAAACTGTACGGCGCGAATACCACCACGCGCACCGGCGATACCACCTATGGTTTCAACTCGAATACGGACAGAGACTTTTTGAGCGTTAAGACGTCCACGGACAAAATCGTGGCGGCTATCTGGGATGCCGGCGGCAATGACACGCTGGATTTTTCAGGCTACAACCAAGATCAGCGAATCAACATTAACGAAGGCTCATTCTCAGATGTGGGCGGCTTGAAGGCGAATATCGCCATCGCCTACGGCGCGCAGATTGAAAATATCATCGGCGGCAGCGGCGCCGACATTTTAGTGGGCAACGCACTGAACAATACGCTAAAAGGCGGTGCAGGCAACGACATCATTTACGGTGCCGGCGGCGCCGATCAGCTCTGGGGCAATGCAGGCGCGGACACCTTTGTCTTCCGCGCAGTCGGCGACAGCCAAGCCGCCGCACCGGACTGGATCCGTGATTTCCAGACGGCGGTGGATAAAATCGATCTCTCGTGGATCAACCAGACGGCTAAGGCAGAAGGGAGCGAGTTGCACTTCGTGAATAGTTTAAGCGGCTCGTTGTATGAAGCGGCGCTGAATTATGACGCGCAGCAGAATGTCACCGATCTGGCCATCAATCTCTCCGGCAATCAATTGCCTGATTTCCTAGTTAAAATCGTTGGGCAGGTCGACGCCTCCGCCGATATTCTCGTCTAGCCAAGACAAACCCGCAGTCCGGCGCGAACGCCGGGCTGTTCATCTCTTTTCAGATCTCACTCCGGCGTCTTGTTACATTGCCAAAGCAATAAATTGCGCAGACAAGGTCACACCGCCTCCAGCTCCGCCGCCAGGGTGGCGACCAGCTCCGCGGCCGGCATCGGCCGCGCCAGGCCCACGCCCTGCCCGGCCCACAGAGACATAAACTCTCCGCGCCCGGCCTTGGCCGCCGCCTGGCGGATATCGCCGGTGAGCGCGTTTTGCACCGGATAAGGCAGGATCTGCGCCTCTTCCGCGCGCATCTGGCGCATGAAATCATTGACGATACCGCGCGCCGGGCGGCCGCTGAAGGCGCGCGTCAGGCGCGTGCTGTCATCGCCGGCGTTGCTCAGCGCCGCCCGCCAGGCTTCGGCGATGCCCGACTCCGGGCTGCACAGGAACGCGGTGCCCAGCTGCGCCGCCTGCGCGCCCAGCAAGCGCGCCGCCGCGATGCCGCGCCCGTTCATGATGCCGCCCGCGGCGATCACCGGGATCTTCACCGCCGCCACCACCTGCGGCAGCAGGGCCATCAGGCCGACGCAGGATTGCTCGATGTCGCCGAGGAAGGTCGGGCGGTGGCCGCCCGCCTCCGAGCCCGAGACGCAAACGAAGTCGGCACCCGCCTCTTCCCAGGCGCGGGCTTCCGCCACCGTGGTGGCGGTGCCGATCACCCGCGAGCCAGCCTTCTTGAACTGCGTGACCGTGGCGCGCGGCAGCACGCCGAAGGTGAAGCTGGCCACCGGCGGCGCCGCCTCCAGCAAGGCCGCAATCTGGTCGCGGTTGTTTTCGGCGAATTGGGTGGGGATCGGCGGCTCGCTCAGCCCCAGCGCTTCGCGGAACGGCCGCAGCAGGTGCTGGGCGCGCTTAAGCTCGGCGAGATCCGGGTGCTGCTCATCGAGCAGAAACAGATTGATGTTGAACGGCGCGGTGGTCTGCGCGCGGATCTGCTGCACGCGTTCGAGGATCACCGCCGGTGAAAACAGCGCCGCCGCGCACGAGCCCAGCGCCCCGGCGTTGCTCACCGCCACCGCCAACGCCGGCGGCGACGCGCCGTTCATCGGCCCCTGAACGATCGGATAGCGCAGCCCAAGCTCACGGGCAAAAGCAGAAGGTGCCGTCATCAATGTGTCTCCCTGTGCTGACTACATTCGTCTTACGGCGGCCGCGCCGCCGAACCGACCAAAAGCATAGCACCTTCTCACCGCCTGACCGTGCAGTTAATGCTTCACCTGATGCCGGTCGAGCGACAGGAAGTGATGCACCACCGGTTTCTCCGGCCCGATGTGGAAGCGCAACGCCTCCTGCTGCAGATCGGCGTCGGCGTGCGACACCCGCTGGTGCTGCCGCAGGTGCTCCGCCCAGGACTCCACCAGGAACCACTCCATGATGCATTCCGGATCGCCGGTGTGCTCGGTAATGCCCCAGGCGTAAGCGCCGTCGCGGCGACGCGCCCGCTCCAGCATCAGCAGCGTGCGCAGGAACTGCGGCCGATCCTGTTCACGGATGCGGTACTCCACCTGAATCATCACCGGGCCGCGATCGTTCTCAACCGGCGTGTTGACCAGCGGCTCCGGCCAATGGTTCGACGGCTGCAGATCGGCCTCGCCGGTCGGCAAGCGCAGGCGGTGGAACAGCAGCCCCGCCGCCAACAGGCCGACGCCGCCGACCAGCAGCGTGGCGGCCACGCCCAGCTCCTGCGCCACCAGCCCCCACAGCAGACTGCCTGCCGCCATCGCGCCGTTGAACACCATCAGGTAGATGGCCAGGCCGCGGCCGCGCACCCAGTTGGGCAGCACGCCCTGCGCCGCGCCGTTGAGCGTGGTCAGCGCAATGATCCAGCCGGCGCCCAGCACCAACAGCAGCACCACCGCCAGCCACTGCGGCGGCGCCAGCGACAGGGCCGCCATCACCACGGCGGTGAGCACCGCCGCCAGCAGCACCAGCCCGTCGGCATTCAGCCGCTGGCGCAGGCGCGGCAGCGCGATCGCCCCGAGGATCGCCCCGGCGCCTACCGCCCCCAGCAGAACGCCGTAAAAACCGGCGCTGCCGCCCAGCATGCGGCGCGCCACCAGCGGCAGCAGCGCCCAGACCGAGCTGGAAAAGGCGAAAAACACCGCTGCCCGCAGCAGCACCACGTGCAGCTCACGGCTGGAACGGGCATAGCGCAGCCCGGCGCGGAAAGCGCCGAAGAAGTGTTCCGACAGGCCGCTGTCCTCGGCCTTCGGCCGCTTCCACCACAGCAGCGCCGCGATCACCAGCACATAGCTCATCACGTCCGCGCCGTAGGCCGCGCCGGCACCGAAGCTGGCCAGCAGCAGGCCGCCGGCCGCCGGGCCGATGGAGCGGGCGATGTTGATGCCGAGCGAGTTCAGCGCCACGGCGTTTTTCAGCTCGGTGCGCGGCACCAGCTCCGGCACGATCGCCTGCCAGGTCGGCCCCATCAGCGCCGCACCGATGCCGCCGACGAAGGTCAGCGCCAGCAGGTATTCCACCGTCAGCGCACCGGTCTGCGACAGCACCAGCAGGCTGCCGCTGACGCAGGCCAGCAGAATTTGCACGAAGATCAGAAAGCGCCGCCGATCGAGGATGTCCGACAGTACCCCGGCCGGGATCGCCAGCAGGAACACCGGCAGCGTGGCGGCGGTCTGCATCAGCGCCACCGCCGAGGGGTTGCTCGACAGATCGGTGATCAGCCACGAGCTGGCGACGTCGCGCATAAAGCTGCCGACGTTGCCGAGCACCGTGGCGCCCCACAGCACCGCAAATAATGGGATTTTCAGCGGCGCGAAGCCGCCCGCCGCCGCCTTGTTTTCCGTCTGTTCAGCCATCCGTTCGCTCCTTCAAATCGTTAAATGCCACCAGCAACAGCGCGCCGGCCAGCCCGAGGTGTTCAAAAAATCCGTTCATCATCTGGCCGCGCTCCGCCCCGTCGAACTGCCAGAACGGATTGGCCATCAGCGTCGCCATCAGGGTAAAACCGGCCAGCGCCAACGCGCCGAGCCAGCGATAAAAGCCGCTCAGGATCAGCGCCGACGCCGCCAGTTCCAGCAGCGTCACCAGCACGGCGAACAGCGCCGCCGGCTGCAGGCCGAAGTGGGTCATCTCGGCAACCGCGCCTTCGACGTTCAGCGCCTTGACCAACCCGCCCTGGATGTAGGCGGCGCAAATGGCGAGCAGCAGCAGCCAGCGCACCGCGGGCGCATGCAGCCGCTGCGCGCAGCGGGCGGCGATAGCAGTCAGGTTCATCGCGCCCCCTTAGAACGGCGAATTCTGGATAAAGGCCAGCAGATCGGCGTTGAAGCGATCGGGATCGACCTGCGCCAAGCCGTGAGCGCCGCCGGCGTAAACGTTCAGCTCCGCCTGTTGCATAAGCTTAGCGGCTTTCAGCGCCGAGGCGCCGATCGGCACGATCTGATCGGCGTCGCCGTGCACCAGCAGCGTCGGCCTGTCGATCGCCAACAGATCGGCGGTGTAATCCACTTCGGAGAATGCGCTCACGCCGTCGTACTGCCCTTTCACACCGCCCTGCATGGCCATCAGCCAGAAGTGGTCGATCAGCCCCGCATTGCTCTCCACCTCGTCGCAGTGGAAGCCGTAGAACGGCACCGCCAGATCTTTGAAGAACTGCGAGCGGTTGCCCGCCACGCCGCTGCGAATGCCGTCGAAGGCCGCCATGGGCGCGCCTTCCGGATTGGCCGGCGTTTGCAGCATCAGCGGCGGCACGGCGCCCACCAGCACCACCTTCGCCACCCGATCGCTGCCGTGGCGGCCGATGTAGCGCGCCACTTCGCCGCCGCCGATGGCGTGGCCGACCAGGATCAGATCGCGCAGATCCAGCGTTTCAATCAGCAGAGCCAGATCGTCGGCGTATTGGTTGATGTCGTTGCCGTGCCAGGTCTGATCCGAACGGCCGTGGCTGCGGCGATCGTGGGCGATCACCCGGAACCCGCTCTGGCCAAAAAACAGCAGCTGGTTGTCCCAGGCGTCGGCGGACAGCGGCCAACCGTGGGAGAACAGGATCGGCTGGCCGCGGCCCCAATCCTTGTAGAAAATGCGCGCGCCATCGGGCGCGGTGAGGATGCTCATGACGTGTTCCCCGCTCGGTATTGAATTGGATTTTGTACCGGGTAACAGTACGGCAGGCGCAAAGGCAGTGATAACGGAATAATTTTCGCATGATCGCGAGTTTTTTTGCTGAAGAGGCCGGCGTCACCGCCGGCGCAAAACGTCAGATGTTTTCCAGATCGATGCCGCGCGTTTTCGGGCCGAACAGCCCGATCACCAGCATCACGATCAGCATGCTGGCGACGATAAACGCGATCACCCCCAGCGAGCCGCCGTACTGCAAGATAATACCGATGATGATGCTGCTGAACACCGTCGACAGCCGGCTGAAGGAGTAGCAGAAACCGACGGCGCGGGCGCGGATGTGGGTCGGGAAGATCTCGGATTGATAGGAGTGGTAGCTATAGGTCAGCCAGGCGTTGGACCAGGTGATGAAGAAGCCGCACAGGATCAGCCACAGCGGGTTGTTCTGCAGCGCGAACAGCGAGCCGAAGATCACCGTCACCAGGCAAGACAACACGATCTGCCACTTGTTCTCCATCTTGTCGGCGTAGAAGCTGCACAGCAGCGAGCCCAGCGGGTAGGCCAGCGTGATGAAGAAAGCGTACAGCAGGCTGTGGGTGACCGAAGCGCCCTTGCCCGACAGCAGCGCCGGCAGCCAGTTGCCGAAGCCGAAGAAGCCGATGGCCTGAAAGAAATTCATCACCACCAGCATCAGCGTGCGATCGCGGTACTGCGGCGCCCAGATATCGCGAAAGCGGCCGTGCAGCGGCGCCCCCTCGGCATCGTCAGCCGGGCGCGACGGGAAGTCCGTGGCCGCCACGCCGCAGCGCCGCTCCATATCCCGCATCACCTGCCGGGCCTGCGCATAGCGCCGCTGCTGCACCAGCCAGCGCGGCGACTCCGGCAGCCCCTTGCGCACCAGCCAAATCACCAGCGAAGCCAGCGCACCGGCGATCACCACGTAGCGCCAGCCGCTCAGGCCCCAAATCGTCTGCGGCACCAGCCACCAGGACATCAGCGCCACCGCCGGCACCGACAGGAACTGCACGAAGAACGCGAAGGCAAAAGCCCGGGTGCGCAGATGCGCGGGCACCCACTCCGTCAGGTAGGTATCGATGGTCACCAGCTCAATGCCGAGCCCGACGCCCACCAGAAAGCGCAGAAAGATCACCCACTCCGCCTGCTGTTGAAACGCCAGCAGCAGCGAGAAGGCGCCATACCAGATCAGGGCGAACATGAAGGTGGCGCGGCGGCCGAAGCGATCGGCGTACGGGCTCAGCAGGCTGGCGCCGACGAACAGGCCAAGAAAAGTGGCGGAGGCGAAGGCCGCCTGGTCCGACACGCCGAAGACGCCCTGCGCGCCGGTGTGGAAAATGCCGTCGGCGATAAGGCCGGTGCTGATATAGCCGGTCTGGAACAGATCGTAGAGTTCGAAAAAGCCGCCCAGCGACAGCAGAATGATAAAGCGCCACAGGCCGGCCGACGCGGGCAAGGCGTCGATTCTGGCCGCCAAATCCCGCGCATGGATCGGCGACGCCGCTACAGAGTCACTCACCGTTAACCTCGCATTAACATTTTTGATGACTTTCTATGCTAGCGAAGCGGCGTCGGAGTTAAATTTTTAATTAGCAGACTATGAAAAAAAGTTAAGCATAAAACGCTGCAGCAGCCTGTTTTATAGCAGGAAAATGCAACCTGGGATGCCGCAGCGGCATCCCGAATCGACAGCTTAACGGCTGGAGTGCTGCTGCAGCCGTTCGCTGCGGTAGAAGCTCAGCAGGCACCAACCGAGAGCGATCAGCGCCAGCGGCGCGGCGACGAAACCGATGTTGCCCATGCCCAGATGCAGGCTCACCTGGTTGCCCAGCAGCGCCCCGCTGCCGATGCCGAAGTTGTACAGGCCGGAGAAAATCGCCATCGCCACGTCGGTGGCATCCGGCGCCAGGCTCAGTACTTTGGCCTGCATCGACAGGCCGATGGCCATGATCGCCATGCCCCAGAAGATGCACAGCACGGTCAGGTGGCTTTCGCTGCCGGCGGCCGGCAACAGCAGCAGCAGGCTCAAGGCCAGCAGCGCGATGGCGCCGATAAAGAAGCCGGAAGGAAAACGCTCGCTGTAGCGGCTGAACAGCAGGCTGCCGACGATGCCGGCGGCGCCGAACAGCAGCAGCATCAGCGTGGTGAAGTTCTCCGACAGCCCGGCCACGGTCTGGATAAACGGCTCGATGTAGCTGTAGGCGGTGAAGTGTGCCGTCACCACGATGACGGTCAGCATGTACAGCGCCAGCAGCGCCGGGCGTTTGAACAGCAGCGGCACGCTGGCCAGCGAACCGGAGTGCTCGCTTTTCAGCACCGGCAGCAAGCGCCACAGCAGCACCAGCGCCAGGGTGGCGCACACCGCGATGCCGATAAAGGTCATGCGCCAGCCGAGCAGCTGCCCCACCACCCGCCCGAGCGGCAGCCCGAGCACCATCGCCAGCGCGGTGCCGCCCGCCAGCAGGCTCAGCGCCTGGGCTTTCTTGCCCGGCGGCGCCACGCGGATCGCCAGTGAGGCGGTGATCGACCAGAACACCGAGTGCGCCAGCGCCACGCCGGCGCGCGAGATGACCAGCGTGGTGAAGTTCCAGGCCACGGCGGTCAGCACGTGGCTGGCGATAAACAGCATGAACACGCCGATCAGCAGCTTGCGGCGCTCGATTTTGCTGGTCAGCAGCATGCACGCCAACGAGGCGGCGGCGACAATCCAGGCGTAAATGGTAATGATCAGGCCGACCTGTTCGGTTTGCATCGAGAAGCTGGCGGCGATGTCGCTCAGCAGACCGACCGGAATAAATTCGGTGGTGTTGAAGATAAAGGCCGAGACGGCGAGGATAACCACGCGCAACCAGGCGGTTGAGCGCGAAACGGCAGCGTGTTCCATGGTAAACAAAATCCGGACAGGTGCGGGCAAGTAGCGATATTTTAACCAACCGGCCCGCTAAATGCGATACGCGTCACACTTTAATTGTGTGGTTTTTTTCGCCGCATTTCGACACATTCGCAGACACACGGTTGCACAAATGCTGTGCTAATCTCTTGAAGCGTACCAATTTTTCCTGCCGCTCTTCCCCTCCGGCCGCCGCAGACGACGCGCCGCGCCGAAGAACCGCGCGCAGTGTCCATTTGGCGTTTTCTGAGGCGAGGTCATTATGTCCGCGATTTATGATTGGTCCGTGCTCGCATTGCGCAATGTTTACGATCGCCGCATTCAGGGCAAGCCGGTGCTCGACAGCGCCGCGCTGTTCCCCGACGCCGAACGTTTCACCGCCCAATGGCGGCAGATCCGCGAGGAGGCGCTGACCGTCGCCCACGATCTGCACAATATTCCCCGTTTTCACGAGATCATGATCCAGCAGGAATCGATCTCCGCCAACGACGCGCGCGACTGGCGCATGTTCATCATGAAGGCCTACGGCCAGCCGATCGCCCGCAACCTGGCGCGCTGCCCGACGCTGGCGGCGCTGATCGCCTCGTCGCCGGACGTGCTGTCCGCCTCGCTCTCCTTCCTGGCGCCCGGTAAACAGGTGCCGCCCCACCGCGGGCCGTTCCGCGGCATTCTGCGCGGCTATCTGGTGCTGGACATGCCCAAGCGCGCCGACGGCGTACCGGCGGCGGTGCTGAAAGTGGACGGCCGCGAATACCGGCTGCATGAGGGGGAATTCATGCTGTGGGACGACACTTTCGAACACGAGGTGTGGAACGACAGCGCGCAGGTGCGCACGGTGCTGCTGCTGGACATCCGCCGCCGCGACATGCCCGGCGGGTTGCGGCTGCTCTCCAGCGCCATCATCGCCCTGGTGCGGCTGAACGTGCGCTGGATGCAGCGCCAGTTCTGAGTCCGGCGCTCAGGCGACTAACCGTCCTAGGAGGTCGGGCATTGCTGCGCCAGCCACTGCTCGGCGGTGGTGGTGGCTATGCCCTGGCGCGCATTGAAGGTCTTCGCCTTATCCCAGGCCACGCCGTCGGGCCGGGCGAAAGCCAGCCGGTATTTGGCGCCGACGTCACGCGGATGGTTCAGCACCTCCTCCTGCAGCCGCTCTTTGTTCAACAGGACTCTGTTGACCTCAACGCCCCAGTGCGCCTGCATGACATCGGCAAGCTCGCGGTAGGTCAACGTGTCCCCGGCGATATAGACCACCTGGTTGCGAAACGCGGGCCGATGGAAAAAAATCGCGGCCGTCAGCCGGCCAATGTCCTCGGGGGTGGTCAGCGTCACCGCGTAACGCCAGTCGCCCAACGCGCGCACCGTTTTGGTGGCCGCGTCCACCACGCCAAAACCCGGGTCAAACAGGTAGCTGGTGAAAATGCCCGTGGAAACAATCACCCACTCCGTCGCCTTCTGCGCACGCAGCAGGTGGCGCACTTCGAGCTGTTCATCCCACACCTGTTGCCCGCTGCCTGTGCCGACAACATCGTAGTCCACACCGAACTGCCACGGGAAGTAGCGCGCCACGCCCGCCTGCAAAACGGCCTGGGTGATCTTTATCTGCGTGCCCGCCCCGCCGACAAAGCCGCTGCAGTTGATCACCGCGTCAAAGCCGCGCAGCAGCGCGCTCAGCTCATCCACGCTGTTTTGCTGCAGATCGCCTTCCACTACGGCGATACCGAGCCGCGCCAGCGCATCCCGTCGCGCGCGATGCGGGCCGGTGACGGCGCGGGCGGCCTCCGGCCGCAGCAGCACGCTGATGTTTAAAGCGTGGTGTAACCGGGCCTGCCGGCTCATCGCGCGCAATACCGGCAGCCCCAGTTCACCGGCGCCGAGTATGAGCACGTTATTGATGGATGGATTTGTGGATTTCATTCTTGCCTCCTGTCTTGACACTGCGCCATCCTGACAGCTGACAAAAACGGGTTCAATTAGGTACACGCGTGATACCGGAGAGGAATATGACGAACGATCGGGAAGTGCTGCTGCAATTTTCGCAGGCGTTCTGTGAAGAATTGAGCAACGACGATGAAGGGTTGAAGCGTGAGATCCTCGCGCATGCGGGCAACCGTTGGTCGCTGGGGGCATTGCATATCCTGGGCACCCACGGGCCGCTGCGCCACGGCGAGATAGGCCGCCAATTAGCGGGCGTGACGCAGAGAATGCTGACGCGGACGCTGCGCCATCTCGAACGGGACGGGCTGATATCGCGCTGCGATTATCAGGAAAAGCTGCCCCGCGTGGTTTACACCATCACCGACGCGGGGAAAGAGATGCTGCTCAACATGCTGCCGCTCTGGTCGTGGATTATCGCCTCCGCCGACGCCTTCAGGGCGGCCCGCTCGCGCTACGATGATCAAGAACGAAGCGCCGCCGAGGGATGAACGCGGGCCTCCCAGCCCAAAGGGCGGCGCTCAGCCGCCGCCCAGATAGGCCTTTCTCACCTCCGGATCGTTCAACAGCTCCTGCCCGCTGCCGGTGAGGCGGATCTGGCCGTTGACCATCACATAGCCGCGATCGGACAGCTTCAGCGCGTGGTTGGCGTTCTGCTCCACCAGAAACAGCGTCATACCGCTGCGGGTCAGCTCGCGCAGCACGCCGAAGATCTGCCGCACCACGATCGGCGCCAGCCCCAGGCTCGGCTCGTCCAACAGCAACAGCTTCGGCCGGCTCATCAGCGCACGGGCGATCGCCAGCATCTGCTGCTCACCGCCGGACAGGGTCATCGCCCGCTGGTTGCGCCGCTCCTTGAGGCGCGGAAACAGCTCGAACATGCGCGGCAAATCCTCTTCCAGATAGCGGTTGCCGACGGTGATGGTGCCCATCAGCAGGTTCTCCTCCACGCTCATGTCCGGGAAGATGCGCCGCCCCTCCGGCGCCTGCGCGATGCCGCCGGCCGCCACGTAGTGCGTGGAGCGGCGGCTGATGTCCTCGCCGTCAAACAGGATCTGCCCGCCGGCGATGCGCGGCTGGCCGAAGATCGACATCAACAGCGTGGATTTGCCCGCGCCGTTGGCGCCGATCAGCGCCACCGTCTCCCCGGCGTTGACCTGCAGCGACACCTGGCGCAGCGCCTGGATCGGCCCGTAAAACACGTCCACTTCGCGAAATTCCAGCATCGCTTCGCTCATCCCGCCAGCTCCTCTTCGTCCGCGCCCAGGTAGGCGGCGATCACCGCCTCGTTGTGCTGGATCTCCTGCGGCGTGCCGCGGGCGATCACGTCGCCGTGATCGAGCACGATCACCCGATCGGAGATCTCCATCACCATGCCCATATCATGCTCGATCAGCAGCACCGTGATGCCGTGATGCTGGCGCAGAAAACGGATGATGCGGCTCAGCGTGGCCGTTTCCACCGGGTTCAGCCCGGCGGCCGGCTCGTCGAGGCAGATCATCTCCGGCGCGGTGCACATGGCGCGCGCGATCTCCAGCCGCCGCTGCTGGCCGTAGGACATCTCCCCCGCCAGCCGGTTGGCGCAGTCCACCAGATCCACCACCTCCAGCCAGTAGAAGGCGTGATCCAGCGCGGCGCTCTCCGCCCGGCGGTAGCCCGGCGTATTCAGCACCCCGGCGATCAGGTTGCGGTTGCTCTGCATGTGCTGCGCCACCAGCAGGTTCTCCACCACCGACATTTCGCGGAACAGGCGGATATTCTGGAAGGTACGCGCCAGCCCGGCGCGGTTGACCAGGTGGGTGCCGCCGAACATCTTGTAATAGAGGCGCGAGCCGAGCCGCTTCGGGCGTATCCAGTCGCCGGCGCGAAACTTCTGCCCCAGCACCTGGATCACGTCGGTCGGCCGCTTGTGGGTATTGAGCAGGATCGCGCCGCCGCTGGCGCGGTAAAAGCCGGTCAGGCAGTTGAACACCGTGGTCTTGCCGGCGCCGTTGGGGCCAATCAGGGCGGTGATGGAGCCGCGCTCCACCTCCAGATTGACGTCGTTCAGCGCCTTGATGCCGCCAAAGCGCATCATCAGGTGCTCCACCCGCAAAATGGCGTCGCTCATGGCGCCACCCCCTTGCGTTCGGCGAAGCTGGCGCGGCTGATGCGCACCAGCCCGCGCGGCCGCCAGATCATCATCGCCACCATCAGCACGCCGAACAGCAGCACCCGGTATTCCGCGAAGCTGCGCAGCAGCTCCGGCGCCACCGTCAGCACGAAGGCCGCCAGCACCACGCCGAGGGTGGAGCCCATGCCGCCCAGCACCACGATCGCCAGGATCAGCGCCGACTCGAAGAAGGTGAACGAGGTCGGGTTGACGAAGCCCTGATAGGTGGCGAAAAACACCCCCGCCAGCCCGGCGGTGGAGGCGCCCAGCATAAACGCCGACAGCTTCACCAGCACGTGATTGAGCCCGAGAGAGCGGCAGGCGATCTCATCCTCGCGCAGCGCCTCCCAGGCGCGGCCGATCGGCATGCGCGTCAGCCGGTGCTTGATGTACAGCACCAGCAGCACCACCAAAAACAGCACCGCATAGATGAAAATGAACTTGAGGTTGGGATTGTAATCGATGCCGAGAAACTCGTGGATCGGCACCCCGCCGTCTTTGGCGCGGCGGCCGAACTCTAGGCCGAACACCGTCGGCGCCGGCACCGAGACGCCGTTCGGCCCGCCGGTGAGCGACATCCAGTTGTTCAGCACCAGCCGGATGATCTCCCCAAACCCCAGCGTGACGATCGCCAGGTAGTCGCCGTGCATGCGCAGCACCGGAAAGCCCAGCAGCGCGCCGGCCAGCGCCGCCATCAGCGCCCCCAGCGGCAGCATCGCCCAAAATCCCAGCCCGAGGTACTGATAGCCCAGCGCCAGCCCGTAGGCGCCGATGGCGTAAAACGCCACGTACCCCAGATCGAGCAGCCCCGCCAGGCCGACCACGATATTCAGCCCCAGGCCGAGCAGCACGTAGATCAGGCCGAGGATCGCCACCGTCAGCAGGTATTTGGTGGCGACGAACGGGAACAGCAGCGCGATCGCCGCCATCAGCGGCAGGATCCAGCGCAGGTTGGATTTATAGCCCAGCGGCCGCACGTAAACGCCGTCGTTGCCGCCGTCGAAGCGCGCCAGCACCCTGCGCCCCGGCGCGGTTTGCAAGAACAGGCTCAGCAACAGCCGCCCGGCCATCACCGCGACGATAATCCACACCAACCGGTGCGGCTCGAAGTTGAAGCTATAGCCGTTCAGCACGATGCCGACGATCGGCCCGAACACGATCAGGGCGATCAGCCCGGCCAAGACGGCGTCCAGCAGGCTGCGTTTAACGTCCAGCCCGCCGTTGATCACGGATTGCGACATGGCATTCTCCTTAAACCTTGGCGATCAGCGGCCGACCGAGCAGGCCCTGCGGACGGAAGATCAGGATCGCCACCAGCAACCCGAAGGAGAACACGTCCTTGTAATCCGAGTTCACCATGCCGGCGAACTGCGCCTCCGCCACCCCGAGCAGCAGCCCGCCCAGCATGGCCCCCGGCAGCGAGCCGATGCCGCCCAGCACCGCGGCGGTGAAGGCCTTGATGCCGATGATAAAGCCGACGTAAAAATCGAAGGTGCCGTAGTTCATGGTGATCAGCACCCCGGCCAGCCCGGCCATGGCGGCGCCGATCACGAACACCAGCGAGATCACCCGATCGGTATTGATGCCGAGAATCGAAGCCATTTTGCGATCCTGCTGGGTGGCGCGGCAGATGCGCCCCAGCCGGGTGCGCTGAATGATGTAGGTGAGGATCGCCATGCCGAGCAGCGACGCCACCAGAATAAACACCTTGGTGTAAGTGATCTGCACCACGCCGCCGTCGAACTCCAGGCGGAACACGCCGCTCAGCAGCGTCGGGATGCCCTGCTGGCGCGGCCCCTGGCTTATCTGCGCGTAGTTTTGCAGGATTAACGACATGCCGATGGCGGAGATCAAGGGCGCCAGGCGGGTGGAGTTGCGCAGCGGCTTGTAGGCGATGCGCTCGATCACCCAGCCGTACACCCCGGTGATGACGATGGTGAACACCAGCGTGCCGAGGATCAGCAGCGGGAACGAGTGCAGCCCGAAGAACGACAGCAGCGCCAAGCCGATGGCGCACAGGTAGGCGGAGATCATGTACACCTCGCCGTGGGCGAAGTTGATCATGCCGATGATGCCGTAAACCATGGTGTAGCCGATGGCGATCAGGCCATACACTGCGCCAAGGGTCAGGCCGTTGATCAGCTGTTGCAGAAAGAATACATCCATAATGAGCAGTCTCGCCTGGTAAGGCCGCCAACGCAGTCCGACGCGGCCCAAAGGTCATCGCGGAACGGGCTCGCCAGAGCGGCGAGCCCGTCGGTCATAGGGTTACAACTTCAAGGTTCGGCCGTTTACAGCTGGTGATATTTGCCCTTGTCATCCCATTGGTAGACCACGTAGTCCGAGACCTTCAGGTCGCCCTTCTGGTCCCAAGCCTTTTTGCCCATCACGGTATCGACGTCGTGCGACTTCAGCCATTCGGCGGCCTTGGCGCTGTCTTTGCCGCCGGTGGCGTTGAAGGCGGCGGCGATCGCCTGGATCGAGGCGTAGGAGTAGAGGGTGTACCCTTCCGGTTCAAAGCCGCTGGCGCGGAACTTGGCGATCACTGCCTTGCCTTCCGGGATCAGGCGCGGATCGTTGCCGAAGGTCATCAGCACGCCGTTGGTGTACTGCGGCCCGCCGGCGGCGGTCACCAGCTCTTCGGTCACTACGCAGTCGCCGGAGAAGAACTTGGCGGTCACGCCCTGCTCGCGCATCTGGCGCACCAGCGGCCCGGCTTCCGGATGGCAGCCGCCGAAGTAGACCACGTCCGGCTTGACCGAGGCGATCTTGGTCACCAGCGCGTTGAAGTCTTTCTCGCCGCGCGACAGCCCCTCATACAGCACTTCTTTGACTCCGCGCTTGTTCATCGCCGCCTTGGCGGCGTCCGCCAGCCCCTGGCCGTAGGTGTCTTTATCGTGGATCACCGCGATGCGTTTGGCCTTCAGGGTATCCAGCATGTAGTTGGTGGCGATCGCGCCCTGCTGATCGTCGCGCCCGCACATGCGGAACATGGTCTTCATGCCGCGCTCGGTGATTTGCGGGTTGGTGGAGCCGGGGGTGATGGCGATGATGCCGGCCTCGTCATACACCTCGGAGGCGGGCATGGTGGAAGAGGAGCAGAAGTGGCCGACCACCGCCGAGACCTTATCCTGATCCACCAGCCGGTTGGCCACCGCGACCGCCTGTTTCGGTTCGCAGGCGTCATCCCCCTGCACCAGCTTGATTTTTTCCCCTTTGATGCCGCCGGCGGCGTTGATGTCCGCCGCCGCCTGCGAAGCCCCGCGCCAATACTGATCGCCATAGGTGGCGTTCGGCCCGGAGAACGGCCCGGCGACGCCGATGACGATATCGGCCTGCGCGGAAAACGCCGTACCTAAACAACCGATGAGCAAAGCAGCGAGCGGACTTTTTATCAATTTCGATGACATTGTTATCTTCCTCAGCACTGTTGTAGCGAAACGCCCGGGGGCGCGGATCAGTCACTTTATGTGTAGACGGGGAAAATAATTTTCTTGAGAGCGCAGTCGCATTCCCCAAAAATGGGTAAGCAAAAATCCAGCCATTGTGACGACGAATACATATTGTTTGCTTATTCATCCTACATATCAGTTGCGGCACGGCGTGTGGCGGGGATAACGGTGTCAGGGCCGTACGGCTAGCATGAGAGGGGGCATGAGAGGGAGAGTGGCCCTGCACCATCGCCGTGCAAGGGCTTGTGCAAGCGATGTGACAACGAGACAGGCGGGAAAAATCAGCGCCTGCCGGCGAAAGATGCCGAAAAACAGCGCAAGGTGCTCATTCCCTCAGCAAACGCACTTTTTTTGCAGTTTAGCGCTTTGACAAACCCCAGGCGCCCCGCTATTATTCGCCCCGTTCACACGATTCCTCTGTAGTTCAGTCGGTAGAACGGCGGACTGTTAATCCGTATGTCACTGGTTCGAGTCCAGTCAGAGGAGCCATATTTAGAAAAGCCCGCTTAAGGAAACTTAAGCGGGCTTTTTGCTTTAACGCTGAATGCGCCGACAGGCAGCGCTACTCTTTGGCTATCGGCACGGCATTCTCATCTATTTTTACCTTGCCCTGAATATCCGCAATCTTCTTCTCCAGAGCCGCCACCTGCGCTTTGCTGTGCAGCAAGGTATAGGTCAGATCAAACTGCGCACTGGCGCCAGGCTGCAGCTGCTTAACGCGTTTTTGTTCGCGCTCAATAGTGACCGGGTAGGCATAGTTGGTGCCCGGCTCAATCCCCGTCACATACCCCTGTTTTAACGTATCGGTATTCTTCCACAGCGTCAGGACGGGTAATTGGCGGGTATCGAACTGAATAGCCACCCCTTTGTCGCCCGCGTTATTGACCAGCGCCGCCAGCGTTTGATGATTCGGATCCGATAATGGCTTAATGTTAAAGACCATTTCATCGAACCCTTTGGTTGGACCGGCATAGGTTCCCCAGGTCTTCAGCCCGGCTTTGGCATAGTCGTTAAACGGGCTGATGCTGGCGATCGGCGCCAGGAAGCGGGCGCCATTTTCCAGAATCGGCGCGCCGAAATTGCTGTGATAAATAATCTGGTAGTCATGGGGATAATCCGCCCGGTTGGTTAACACATCATGCAGGCTGAAACTGTTGCTGCCGGGCACATAGCGCAATTCGGTCAGGGTTTGCAGATCGGCTTTTTTGAATGTGCTCTCTTTGATCAGGCCGCGAATACGAATTTCATACGGCGCCGTATCCGCTACCTCAACCTCAACCCGCGAGGCCGGCGTATTGCCCGCTTTACCGTGCAACGTGTAAATTTGCCCTCCTTCGGTCACCGGATGACCGGTCCACTCATAGCCACAACGCACCATCATCTCATTGAAACCTTCCAGCCAACCGAGCCCATTGCGGCTTTCCAGGTTGATAAAGGCGGGGTTGACCACCTCTTTGACCGGGGAATCCCATCCCATTTTCGCGCCAAAGCCTTCTGCCCGCAGGAGGTTCATGCCGCGCGTGGGGCTCAGCGTGATGGTCAGGCCATCCTGGCTGCGGATAATGATGACTTTGCTGCCTTCTTGCTTGCCGCCGTGCAACACTTTCTGCTCAATGCTGAACGTTTTATCCTTCACCTTCAGCGCCTCGCTCGAAATATTCCAGTTTCCTTCCTCCACGCCATCTTCAGCGCTGGTCAGCACCCAACTCTGCGCCGCAGCCTGCCCTGAAATCAGAGCCGAAAACATCGCTATAAACCACGTTTTCTTCATTTCCCTTCCCCTTTAGCTGAATCGATTTTCTATTAACGAGAAAAATCTACTGTTAAGCAGGTTAAAGAAATGTGATGAACTTCACCGGGTGAGTATTTCACTAAATAGTGCGATAAAAATACGAATATCATCGCAATTTTAATGAAATTCATTAATTTTTTGCACGTTAAATGAGCGATTCATCAACATAAGTCGTATCGTTTCAGCTTTGAGCAAGGGGATGGTTTATCGCGAAGGTACGGCGGTGGCTTGTTAAGGTTATCAGGCCCTAACGGAAGCGACCATACAGCCTGAACACCTTGAGCCTCTTTGCTTTCACGGCTGTCTCCTGATATCGGAGGCGCCATATTGCGAAAAGCCCGCTTGGGGGAGCCTGAGCGGGCTTTTTGCTTTCTGCCGTTAACCGAGCAACGGCGTCTACAGCACCACTTCGTAGTGAGAGCCGTCCGGCAGTTCAATGTCCAGCCGCAGTTTGCCGCCCGCCGCCTCAACGTAGCGTTTTAGCGAAGACAGTTTCAGATCGCGGCCCGGTTTTTCCATCACGGCCACGGTCGGCTGCCGGATCCCCAGCGCCTGCGCCATTTCAACCTGCGTTTTCTGTACTTTTTCGCGCAGCTCGGCAAGGTGAATGTTCAGCATGATGTCCGCCGCCAGCGCCTGCGCGTTGGCCACGACCTCGGGCTTTTCATCCGCAATAAGCTGTTCCAGCGTTCTGCCCATCGCGTCACTCCTTCTCGTTTAATGTGTTCAGCCAACAGGTGAATTCCCGATCGGCAATCTGAAGCATTCGATCGTAAAAGCGTTTTTCATTGCCGGCTTTATTGCCCGCGCAAAGAATAATGCCAATACGGTACGGATCGAAAGCGAAGAATGCCCGCAACGGTTCGCCACGGCTCTGAATGCGCAACTCTTTCATATTGCTGTAACGTGAGCCTTTCACCGTATCGGCATAGGGTCTGGGCAGCCCGGGCCCCTTTTCCCGTAGGACCATCAATGCGGCAAGCACGCCGGCCCGATCGGCATCGTTGAGTGAGCTAAACCAGTCATCAAACACATCCGTTGTTTTAATTTCCCACACGGGACCTCCCTGTAATATAGATCAACAACTATATAGATGTAAAGCTATAGCAGAGAGGTGCCGGGATGACATGCAAAGGCGTGCGTTGTTACTGCAAGGCTGAACGTACATCCACACATTTTGCAAACTCAGTGCGAGGCATTCACCTTTTTACGAGCGGTATCGAACAATCGTTCAGAGGCACGGGGCATTTCTTCGCCACCCCTTTATGAACCCTGTCACAAAAAGCGCATAACGTTTTCGGCGTTCTGCGCAGCGGGCGATGAGCGACAAACTTGTTAACGCCACGTTACATCGGGTTAGGCAACATTGTTAACGCCGATTGATGCGCCAAACGCATCGCGCCATGCGTTTATTGCGCTTATTTACTTTATTTTCCTGAGCGAGTCTTCAGCAACAGGCGCGGCGTCAAGCGCCAATAACAAACTGGAGATAAAGATGCATTCCTCTACCTCACCCATGACCACCCGGGCCAGAACCGGCGCGATACTGCGCGTCACCTCCGGCAACTTTCTGGAACAGTTCGACTTCTTTCTGTTCGGCTTTTACGCCACCTACATCGCACACACCTTTTTCCCGGCCAGCAGCGAATTTGCCTCGCTGATGATGACCTTCGCGGTATTCGGCGCAGGTTTTCTGATGCGCCCCATTGGCGCCATCGTGCTGGGCGCCTACATCGATAAAGTCGGCCGCCGCAAAGGGCTGATCGTCACCCTGTCGATCATGGCTACAGGCACCTTCCTGATCGTATTGATCCCCTCTTACCAGAGCATCGGGCTTTGGGCGCCGCTGCTGGTGCTGTGCGGGCGCCTGCTGCAAGGCTTCTCGGCGGGCGCGGAGCTGGGCGGCGTGTCTGTCTATCTGGCCGAAATCGCCACGCCGGGCCGTAAGGGCTTCTACACCAGCTGGCAGTCCGGTAGCCAGCAGGTGGCGATCATGGTGGCGGCGGCAATGGGCTTCGCGCTCAACGCGGCGCTGGAAGAAAGCGCTATTCGCGAGTGGGGATGGCGCCTGCCTTTCCTGTTCGGCTGCCTGATCGTTCCCTTCATCTTCATCCTGCGCCGCAAGCTGGAAGAAACGCAGGAATTTACCGCCCGCCGCCACCACCTGGCGATGCGCGACGTGTTTAAAACCCTGCTGAAAAACTGGCCGGTGGTGATCGCCGGCATGCTGATGGTCGCCATGACCACCACCGCGTTTTACCTGATCACCGTGTATGCGCCAACCTTCGGCAAAAAGGTGCTGCTGCTCAGCGCCTCCGACAGCTTGCTGGTCACTTTACTGGTCGCGATTTCCAACTTCATCTGGCTGCCCATCGGCGGTGCGCTGTCGGATCGCTTCGGCCGCAAACCGGTGCTGATCGCCATGGCGCTGCTGACGTTGGCCACCGCCTACCCGGCGCTCAGCCTGCTCGCCGCCGCCCCCAGCTTCAGCATGATGCTGGCCGTGCTGCTGTGGCTGTCCTTCATTTATGGCCTCTACAACGGCGCGATGATCCCGGCCTTAACCGAGATCATGCCAACGGAAGTGCGGGTGGCCGGGTTCTCGCTGGCCTACAGCCTGGCGACGGCGGTATTCGGCGGCTTTACGCCGGTAGTCTCCACCGCGTTGATCGAATACACCGGCGACAAGGCTTCACCGGGCTACTGGATGAGCTTCGCCGCGCTGTGCGCCTTGCTGGCGACGCTGTATCTGTATCGCCGCATCGCCATGCCGCTGCAAACCGCGCGCTAAGCCGCCATCTCAAAAGGAATGATGCCATGCACAAACTCACTCGTTCGATCATCACCCTGCTCATGTGCGCCTCCTGCAGTACAGCGGCGCTGGCCAAAGACGTGACCGTCATGATCTCCGGCGGCTTCAAAGCCGCGCTGGAGAAGCTGGCCCCGGAGTATGAAGCCCAAAGCGGCGACAAAATCATTCTGGTGTCCGGCCCCTCGATGGGCAAAACGCCGCAGGCGATCCCCGCGCGGCTGGCGCGCGGAGAGCAAGCCGATGTGCTGATCATGGTGGGCGACGCGCTCACCCAACTGGAAAAAGAGCGCTGGACCCAGCCGGGTTCGCGCGTGGAGCTGGCCGATTCGCCGATCGGCATGGTGGTCAAACAGGGCGCGTCCAAGCCGGTGATAAAAACGGATGCCGACCTGCGCAATGTCTTGCTGCAGGCGAACTCTTTCGCCTATTCCGACAGCGCCAGCGGCCGCTATGTCAGCGGCCAACTGTTCAAAAAGCTGGGCATCGAGGAACAGGTGAAAGGGAAAGCGCATAAGGTTGAGCGCATTCCGGTGGCCTCTGAAGTGGCACAGGGGAAATACGCGCTGGGCTTCCAGCAGGTCAGCGAATTGCTGCCCGTGGCGGGCGTGACCTTTATCGGCGAGCTGCCGGAAAACGTGCAGTACATCACCCGCTTCGCGGGCGCGGTAACCGCCAAGGCGGAACACCGCCGCGAAGGCAAAGCGCTGCTGGACTTCCTCGCCTCCTCTCAGGCGCAGCCGACCATTCGCGCGACCGGCATGCGAACCGTGCCGACGCCGCAGCCGGTCAGGCAGAGTGATACTGTTCAGTAATCAGCTTTTCCAGCTCGGCGGCGACGAAAGACTGCATGCGGCCGCCGCGTCTGATGAGGCCTACAGTGCGTTTCACTACCGGATCAACCAGCGGCACCGACGTCAACACCGAGTGCTCTGAAGCGGGCATCGACATGGCGGGCACGGCGGCAATGCCGATGCCCGCCTCAACCATGCCCAGCATGGTCGTCACATGGCGAGTTTCACACACGCTGGGACGTTCCGGCACGATGTGTTCCAGGCGCTGATCGAGCAGATTGCGATTGCCGGAGGTTTTATCCAGCGACACGTAGTCCTGCTGATAAAACTCCCGCCAGGTGAGGCTCTTTTTAGCGGCGAGCGGATGGTCGCGCCGGCAGGCGGCCACGTAAACGTCCCCCACCAACGGCACAAATTCAAGATTAGGCTGCAGGCGCCCGGCAAAGCAGATGCCGAAATCGGCCTGGCCGCCGGTGACCGCCTCGATGACATTCCCGGCGCTGCCGTCGATCAGCTTAACGCGCACGCGCGGATAGCGAAGCCGGAAGCGGCGTATCACGTCGGGCATGAAATAGTAGGCCGCCGACGGCACCGTGGCGACGGTGACCAGCCCGGTACGCTCCTGGCTGACCTTATCGATATCGGCCAACACCGCTTCGACATTCATCAGCAGCTGATCCGAACGCTCGGCAAAAGCCTGCCCGTACAGCGTCAAAGTCACGCGCCGGGTGGTGCGATCGAACAGTTTGCTGCCCAGCGCGTTTTCCAGCTTCTCAATCCTGCGGCTCAGCGCCGACTGCGACAGGCAGATGGACTCTGCGGCCAGCCGAAAATTGCCGTACTCCACCAGCGCGCGGAAGGCATAAAGATCGTTGAGATCAAAATTCACGGGCATAGCGGCCTACTCTCCTTGCTGAACGCAAAACAACGATGATAACCGCTTATATCGCCACGGCAACCGCCTGGTGGTTGAACCACCCAAGCCCCTATCGGCCCAGCAGCACCGTTGCCCAAACAACGATAGTCAGCACCACCGCCACCAGCTGCGCTGCGCCACCCAAATCTTTGGCGCGTTTGGATAACGGATGTAATTCCAGCGAAATACGATCGACCACGGTTTCAATCGCCGTATTAAGCAACTCAACCACCAATAGCAGGAAACTGCAGATGATTAATAACAGCCGCTCCATTTTTGTAATATCTAAACCAAATGTAACAACCAGTAAAATGGCGTTAATAACCAATAATTGGCGGAACGCATCTTCGGTAAGCACGGCGTCAATAAACCCGGCCCAGGAATTCCTTATGCTGTAGGTTAATCGGCTTATTCCCTTTTTCTTATTTCCAGGCATAGCATTTGCTCTCATCAACACGACGACAACGTCCGCAAATAAATCACGCGCCGTGAATTTATCTCGGGTTTATTAATTAAAGACCTTAACCGTTTGCCCTCAGGAGAGGATTCATTCGCTCACGCGATGCCCGCACAACAGTGAAACGACCAGCGCGAAAAATGCCCTGGCGGGCTTATTATCCTGAGGACGTTAAAAGACGAAACGTTATCAGCCGGTTAAAGCGTTTTCTCATACAAGCGGTAGCGCTTATAGGGAACCGCGCCGATGCGTTCTAAAATCGTCCGCATGCCGGTATTGGTTTCCAGGATCCACGACATTTCCAATGCGTCGATATTGCGCTTGGCGAAAGGCTCGCGCAGCGCCTCAATCAGCAGTAGCGCAATAATCGGCCCGATGCGGCTGAATTGATATTCCTGGCGCACGCCCATCAACGGCACGCGCGCGGTGCGCACGCCGCTGACCTTCAGCCGCCACAATAACTTCGCCCAGCCAAACGGCAATAACCGCCCCTGCAGATCGGCAATCGCTTCGTTAATATTCGGCAAGCCGACGATAAAGGCGCAGGGGGCGCCATCCACCTCGGCGATATGGATCATATCGTCGGGCACCAGGAACTTCAGCTGATCCCCCATGGTGGCGAACTCGTGCTGGGTGAACGGGACAAACCCCCAGTTATGTTGCCACCCGGAGTTGAACACCTCGCGCAGCACCTGCATCTCCTCGCGAAAGCGCTTGCGGTTGAGGCGGCGAACGGTCACCTTTTTGCGCACCTGGTCCATCATCCGGGTTAACGACGGCGAAAAGTGCAGATCGGTTCTTTTCATCCAATAGGCAAGTAAATCAATCCCTTCGCTATAGCCCTGCTGCGCTATCTGGGGCGCGTAATAAGGCTTGGCGTGCGTCATCAGCGCCGAGGGCGGGGTGTCGAACCCCTCGACCAACAGGCCGCTTTCCTGATTGATGTTGAGGCTGAACGGCCCGGTGATTTTGCGCGCGCCTTTCGACCTCAACCACTCCTCCGCCACCGTGAACAACGCGCTGAATACGGCGGGATCGTCAACGGCGTCGATCATGCCGAAGTGGCCGGTATCCTCGCCATGCAGCTCGCGGTGCAGGGAATCAATTTGTGCGGTGATGCGCCCAACGACCTTCCCCTGCTTTTTGGCCACCCACGCCTGCCATTCGATATGGTCGGTGCCGGGATTCTTCTTTGACAGATGCTCTTCGCGCTCTAAATACAGCGGCTCAATCCAGTTTGGATCATCGCGAAACAGTAACGAGGGGAAAGCAATAAATTCTTTAAGCTCGCGTTTATCCAGAACTTTCTCAATGCGGATCATAAATAGCCTTACGTTTTAATAAAATAATTAAATAAGCGCGCGACAACGCCTTTAGCATTTTTTATGCTGTTCTCTTTAATTGGATTGTGTATTGCCTCCGGTTCAACGATAAGAAAAACCGAATATTACCCCCGGTGAATCAGCGTGCTCATTGCCCGATATTCACCCTGAGGTTTCCGTGATTGTTCGAAAAAAGGGAAACAAAAAGCGGCGCTGACATGCTACGCTAATGATGCTCTTTTATTATTTCGTGCTGTATGGGCAAAAGAAATCTGCCGCATTTAGTGTACCGACTTTAATCAGGAGCGGGATCGCCATTTTTACCACTTAATGCTCTTTTTAAGATTCAGCTTAAATGAGCCATTCACTTTTTGATTTCTTGCGGCATACTGTTTAGGAAGTGTTTAAGTTCTAAGATAGCCATGCACGAGGTCATAACCCATGAGTCGACAGTTATTTTCTGCCCGACACATTCAGGCTAAAGAACGGCGAAACCCGGAGCTTACAATAGCCCCCTGTATATCGCCAGGGTGCCGTACAAGGCTGATAAAACGGGCAACCCACACTCTGCCCGGGTAATAACCGGCGTACCGTTCAAGCACGGTAATATACGCTGTTCGCGGAATGAAGATGGTTGAATAACAAACTTATTCAAACCCTATTCATAGTAAAATATCAATTACCTCGCCAAGAGTCTTTTATCTCTTTTGGTGATTTTTAATCTATGGCTAGTTTGTCTATGTCTGAAACAAGTTCCGTTCATTCTCTTCCCATGCGCTATGCGGACTTCCCCACTTTAGTGGACGCGTTGGATTACGCGGCGCTGGGCAATACGGGAATGAATTTTTACGATCGGCGCAATCAACTCGTGACCGTGCTCGAATACCGCACGCTGCAGCAAAAAGCGATCTCGGGCGCGCGGCGTTTATTGTCGCTGAAACTCAAGAAAGGCGATCGCGTGGCGCTGATCGCCGAAACCAGCGCGGGATTCGTCGAAGCCTTTTTCGCCTGCCAATATGCCGGCCTGGTGGCGGTGCCGCTGGCGATCCCGATGGGCGTCGGCCAACGCGACTCCTACACCGCCAAGCTGAAGGGGCTGATCGCCAGCTGTAACCCCGCGGCAATCATCAGCAGCGAAGAGTGGACGCCGCTGATCGCCTCGGCCACGGAAAAGGCGCCGTCGCTGCACATCCTCAGCGACGAGGATTTTAACGCCTTGCCGGAGCCGGAAATCGCGTTGCCCGCACCTTCGCCCGACGACATCGCCTATCTCCAATACACCTCGGGCAGCACCCGCTTTCCGCGCGGCGTGATCATTACCCAGCGGGCGGCCATGGCGAACCTGAACGCGATCAGCCGCGACGGGATCAAGCTGCGCGCGGGCGACCGCTGCGTCTCCTGGCTGCCCTTCTATCACGATATGGGCCTGGTCGGTTTTCTGCTGACCCCGGTGGCGACTCAGCTGTCCGTCGATTACCTGCGCACGCAAGATTTCGCCATGCGCCCGATGCAGTGGCTGAAACTGATCGCCAAGAATCGCGGCACGGTGTCCGTCGCCCCGCCGTTCGGCTACGACCTGTGCCTGCGCCGCAGCAACGCCAAAGAGCTGGCCGATCTGGATCTCTCCAGCTGGCGAGTCGCGGGCGTGGGCGCCGAGCCGATCCCGGCCGAGCTGCTCGGCCAGTTCGGCGAACACTTCAGCAGCATCAACTTCGACAGCAAAGCCTTCATGCCGTGCTACGGCCTGGCCGAGAACACTCTGGCGGTGAGCTTTTCCGACCCTTGCTCCGGCCCGCAAACCAACGCCGTCGACCGCGATATTTTGGAGTACGAGGGTAAGGCGGTCGCGCCCGGCAAGAAGACCCGCGCCGTCTCGACCTTCGTCAACTGCGGCCGAGCGTTGCCCGGCCACCGCATCGAGATCCGCAGCGAAACCGGGCAGCCGCTGCCGGAACGCCAGGTCGGTCATATCACAATTTCCGGCCCCAGCCTGATGAACGGTTATTTCTGCGACGACGAATCCCAACAGCAGATCCAGGTGACCGGCTGGATGGACACCGGCGATCTGGGCTATCTGCTGGACGGTTATCTGTACGTCACCGGCCGCAAGAAGGACCTGATCATCATTCGCGGCCGCAATATCTGGCCGCAGGATATCGAGTACGTCGCGGAATCCGAGCCTGAAATCCGTTCCGGCGATGCGATTGCCTTCGTGACCGAAGAACACGACGAGGCGGCCAGGATCATTTTGCAAATCCAGTGCCGAGTCAGCTCGGAAGAACGCCGGGAGCAAATCGTGCATTCGCTGAGCGCGCGCATTCAAAGCGAGTTCGGCATCGCGGTGGATATCGAGTTGCTGCCGCCGCACAGCATTCCCCGCACGTCGTCGGGCAAACCCGCCCGTGCCGAGGCCAAGAAACGCTGGCTGAGCGCCTCGCTCTACCCGCAAATGCCGCAGCTGGCCGGTTTCGCGCAATGAGCGGCACCGTGGCGGTGACGGGTGCGACCGGCTTTATCGGCCGGCACATCGTCCAGGAACTGCTGGCGCAAGGGCTTAGCGTGCGCGCCCTGACGCGGCAAGCCGGAAAAGCCGCCATCGACAACCTGCAGTGGATCCCCGGCGCGCTGGAAGATCGGCCCTCGCTCACCGAGCTGGTGCGCGGCGCAGAGTGCGTGGTGCACTGTGCGGGCCAGGTACGCGGGCATGCGGAAGCGGTGTTCACCCGCTGCAACGTGACCGGCAGCCTGAATTTGATGCAGGCCGCCAGGCAGAACGGCCGCTGCCATCGCTTCCTGTTCATGTCGTCGCTGGCGGCCCGCCATCCGGCGCTGTCCTGGTATGCCCATTCAAAACAGGCCGCCGAGCAGCAACTCATCGCCGCCACGGGCGATATCGCGCTGGGGATTTTCCGCCCGACGGCGGTTTACGGGCCCGGCGATAAAGAGCTGAAGCCGCTGTTCAACGGCCTGCTGCGCGGCGTACTGCCCCGGCTGGGTGCGCCTGACGCCAGGCTCACTTTTCTGCACGTGAGCGATTTGGCCAAGGCGGTCAGCCAATGGGTGCAGGCCGAACCCGCGCAGCCGAATATTTACGAGCTGTGCGACGGCGTGGCCGAAGGCTATAACTGGCTGCGCCTGCGGGACATCGGCGCCGCCGTGCGGCACGGGCCGGTGCGTCTGGTGGGCATTCCGCTGCCGCTGCTGAAAACCCTGGCGGATATCAGCGTGGTGTGGAACCGCCTGGTCAAACAGGAACCGATGCTGACGCGCAGCAAAATACGCGAATTAACCCATCACGACTGGTCCGCCAGCAATCACGCGCTGTCGCAACAGATTAATTGGTTTCCACAGGTGAGTTTGGAGCGCGCGCTGCGTGAAGGGCTGTTTTAATTATTCCAAATAGAGGTGTGTCAACGTTCTTATGCTAAATCGCGATGCTGTAATGGATTATATCCTGACGTGTTTGCAAGGTATCGTCGAAGGCGGAGTGGAAATAAAACCTGATAGCGATCTCGTCAATGATCTTGGCCTGGAATCCATCAGAGTCCTGGATCTGCTGATGATGCTGGAAGATGAATTAGATATCTCCATTCCTATCAATATATTGCTTGATGTCAGAACGCCTGAGCAACTGCTTGACGCGCTGCGCCCTTATCTGGAGAAAAGCCATGGGACTGTATGATAAGTTTGCGCGGCTCGCCAATGACCGTGAACAATTTCAAACGTCCGGTCTGAATCCGTTCGGCACCTGTATCGACGAAGTGTATTCCGCCACCCAGGGCCGCATCGGCGATCAAAAGATTGTCCTCGCCGGCACCAATAATTATCTCGGCCTGACGTTCGATGCGCAGGCGATCGCCGCCGGCCAATCGGCCCTGGCCGCACTCGGCACCGGCACCACCGGCTCGCGCATGGCGAACGGCAGCTACGGATCGCACCTGACGCTGGAACGGGAGCTGGCGGAATTCTTCGATCGCCCGAGCGCCATCGTGTTCTCCACCGGCTATACCGCCAACCTGGGCGTCATCAGCACCCTGGCGGGGCCGGGCTCCGTGGTGTTGATCGACGCGGACAGCCACGCGAGCATTTACGACGCCTGCGCCCTCGGCGGCGCGGAGATTATTCGCTTCCGCCACAACGACGCCGCCGATCTGGAGCGCCGCATGCTGCGCCTGGGCGAACGGGCCCGCGAGGCGATCATTATCGTGGAAGGCATCTACAGCATGCTGGGCGACGTGGCCCCGCTGGTGGAAATCGTCGACATCAAACGGCGGCTCGGCGGCTATCTGCTGGTCGACGAAGCGCACTCCTTCGGCGTGATGGGCGAGCACGGCCGCGGTCTGGCCGAAGCGCTGGGCGTCGAGCAAGACGTGGATATCATCCTGGGCACCTTCAGCAAAAGCCTGGCTTCGATCGGCGGTTTCGCCGTCGGCGGCAAGGGGATGGACGTGCTGCGCTACAGCAGCCGGCCGTATATCTTTACCGCGTCGCCGTCGCCCTCCAGCATCGCGTCGGTGCGCACGGCGCTGCAAAAAATCGCGCGCCATCCCGAGCTGCGGGAAAAACTGTGGAGCAATGCGCACCGCCTGTACCACGGCCTCGCCGAGCTGGGGTATACCCTGGGGCCGCGCATCAGCCCGGTGGTGCCGGTGATGATCGGCTCGAAGGAAGAAGGGCTGCGTTTCTGGCGCGAGCTGATCGCCCACGGCGTGTATGTGAATCTGGTGCTGCCACCGGCCGCGCCGGCGGGCGTTACCCTGCTGCGCTGCAGCGTCAATGCCGCGCACAGCGATGAAGAGATCGACACCATCGTGCGCGCCTTTGCGGCGCTGAAAAAATAAAGCCTTTTCCTCTCGGCCGCGGCGGCGGTGCCGAAAATGGCATCGCCGCCCTGCCGAATCGCTGCGCACCTCAGTGCGCAGCCGTTGATACTCCATCAGTCGAATAGCGATACCCCTGCGCCGCCATAAATTCCGCGATGGCTTTTTCCGCCGCAGAAAGCACCTCCTCGATCGGCCGATCGGCATCAAGATCCACGATGTCAGCGCCTTCAAACGTCAATAACGGCGTGGCGGCGATCTTCTTCTCCAGCGCCGCTTTGCGGTGATCGGGTTTGCGCGCGCAGGCCACCGCCAGACTGACATTCAGCTTGAGCACCAGATCCGGTTTTTGCCCCGCCATCCATTGGAACGCCGCCCGCTCGCGCGCCGCCAGCCAACGGACAAAACGGCTCCCTTCAACGTCGACGGGAAATACCGTGCCGTCGTAAGCGCCGGGGATTTGCGCCTGCGGAAAACGGTCGGTCAGCACGATGAACCCTTGCCGCCGAAACGTCAGCATGCGACGAAAACGCAGCAGCCGCCGCCCCACGAACGCGATGATCACCGCCGACGGCAACAGGCCAATCCGGGATTTTTTCGTTTTGACTTTTTTGGTATTGCTCTCGATAGCCTTGCCCACCGAGCGCCCGAGCAGCGGCAATTTCGCCGCCGCGCGCCCGACGTTGCCCGCCTGTTTGCCCAGATGCACCTGCACCGCCGGGCCATAATGTTTCACATATTCGATCAGATGTTCACAAACGGTGGACTTACCCGATCCGTCGCTGCCAATAACCGCAATCAACGGCGGAAATTTTGCACTCATAATAAGACTCTCTTTCAATACACCAGAAACGGCGTGCCATGTTTGCAGCGAAATCACGCTTAACCTTGCTCGGCAGCCGCGCAAAATAAATTGCCTCAATGCAGCGCCAAACAGCACAAAAGATTAAGCGAAAATTAAAAACCTCTGCTCTTTTTCCGCTGCGGGCCATTCCGGAAATTAACATAAAAAGCGAAACTGACCTGCGCGCGAACAATTAGCACAAAATAACAAGAACGAACGCCATGAATATCAATTCGAATAACGAACAAAAATACCCATCTCATTATTTTATCGTAGCAAAGCACAATAAATATCTTGAACCCAAGGCGTATTGGAATACAATAGTTTTTTTCGCATTGGATCAATTATTGTGAGTCAGCAGATAAGACCTTCATCTGATCGCTCGCCCGTGCGCGTAATAGCGATAACCGGCTGTGACGGCTCGGGAAAATCCACCTTGGCCGCCAGTCTGGTCAACGCCTTATCGGCAAAAGAACCTGCCGAACTGCTTTATCTCGGCCAGTCTTCCGGGCGTATCGGCGAATGGATCAGTTCACTGCCGATTATTGGCGCGCCCTTCGGGCGTTATTTGCTGAAGAAGTCGCAGCGCGTGCACGATCGCCCTTCCGCACCGCCGGATAATGCCACGGCGCTGGTGATTTTTTTACTTTCCTATTGGCGCGTCTATAAATTCCGCCGCATGCTGAAGAAAAGTCGCCGCGGCGCATTGCTGATTACCGATCGTTATCCGCAGGCCGAAGTGGCAGGGTTTCGTTTCGATGGCCCGCAGCTGGCAAAAACCGCCGGCGGCAATCGCTGGGTACGCTGGCTGAGAAAGCGCGAACAACACCTGTACCAATGGATGGCGTCTTATCAGCCCCTATTATTAATTCGGCTGGATATTGACGAACAAACGGCCTATTCACGTAAACCCGATCACTCGCTGGCGGCGTTGCGTGAAAAGATCGCCGTCATCCCGCACCTGACGTTTAACGGCGCTAACATACTGGATTTAGACGGCCGCGAACCGGCCAGCCATATTTTCGATGAATCTCTGCGCGCCGTTAAAATATCGCTGAGGGCCGCCAATGCCTAGCCGACAAATAACCTTTTCGTACCGAAACAGATGAAAAAAAATAAACTCACTGCCGAACAGCACTCCTCTTCCACCTGCATTAGCGGGCTGATTGCCGTGGTGGGCAGCGACGGCACCGGCAAGTCCACGCTGACCGCCGATCTGGTGAAAAACCTGCAGCAGCATCGCCCCACGCAGCGGCGCTATTTAGGGCTGATCTCCGGCGAAGACGGCGACAAAATCAAGAAATTGCCCTTCATCGGCGTGTGGCTGGAACGGCGCCTGGCGGCCAAATCCGATAAAACCCAACGCATGAGCAACAGGCCGCCGGCACTGTGGGCGGCGCTGATCATGTACGGCTTTTCGCTGTGGCGCGCCTCCAACCTGCGCAAGGTGCGGCGGCTGGCGCAGAGCGGCGTGCTGGTGATCAGCGATCGCTACCCGCAGGCGGAAATTTCTGGTTTTTACTACGACGGGCCCGGTATCGGCGTGGAGCGCGCAAAAGGCTGGCTATTGAGCCGCCTGGCGGCGCGCGAACGCCGTTTATATCAACGCATGGCCGTCTATCGGCCGGCGCTGATCATTCGCCTCGATATCGACGTCGATACGGCGTTTTCCCGTAAGCCCGATCACAGCTATGAAGAACTGAAAGACAAGATTTCCGCCATGGTGCGCCTGCAGTACAACGGCGCACGCATCATCGAGCTGGACGCCAGAGCCCCATACGACGAGGTGCTGAGCAACGCGCTCAACGCCATTTCGGCCGTGGTGCCCCCCGTGAAGCGCCCACAGAGCGACATCGGGCAACCCGGCGAAAACGCCGGCGAAGAAACTCAGGTTTATTAAACGCATACAGGGCAAGCGCATGACAGCGGAACACAAGATGCAGCAAAACAACGATAACGGCTGGTTTGGGTTATGAAACGGTGGTTTTCCGATGGCGCGTTTCGCTCCATTTTACGTAATGCCGCCTACTTAGGCTCCGGCAGCGTGGCCAGCGCACTGCTTGGCCTGCTGGCGCTCTCCTGCGCCGGTAAAGGCATGTCGCCTGAAATGTTCGGCGTGCTGGTGGTGATCCAGGCCTATACCAAAGCGGTCAGTGATTTCATCAAATTCCAGACCTGGCAGTTTGTGGTGCAATTCGGTACCCCGGCGCTGGAGCATCAAAACACCGGGCGCTTCCGCGACGTCGTCGCCTTCTCCTTCGGGCTGGATATCGCCAGCGGCGTCATCGCCGTGCTGGGCGGCATGATCATGCTGCCGTTCTTGTCCCACGCCCTGGGGCTGGACAGCGAAAGTTTCTGGCTCGCCATGCTGTACTGCACCCTGATCCCGTCGATGACTTCGTCCACGCCGACCGGCGTGCTGCGCGCCTTCAACCGCTTCGATCTCATCGCCATCCAGCAGGCCATCAAGCCTTTCCTGCAGGCGGTGGGCAGCGTCATCTCCTATTATTTCGATCTGGGATTCCCTGGCTTTATCGTCACCTGGTACGCCTCTAACCTGATCGGCGGCACGCTGTTTTGGTGGTTCACCGCGCGCGAGCTGCGCCGCCGCGATATCCACGGCGCGCTGAGGCCACGGCTGTTCAACGTCGCGCGCCGCATCGAGGGCGCCTGGAACTTCGTCTGGACCACCAACATCGCCCATACCATCTGGGCCGCACGCAACTCCTGCACCACCGTGCTGGTGGGCGTGGTGCTCGGGCCGGCCGCCGCCGGGCTGTTCAAGATCGCCATGACCTTCTTCGATGCGACGGGCACCCCGGCCAAGCTGCTGGAGAAAAGCTTCTATCCCGAGATCATGCGCTTGGACCCGCGCACCAAGACCCCGTGGCTGCTGGGCCTGCGCTCCTCTCTGCTGGCCGGCGGCATCGGCCTGGCCGTCGCGGTGTTGATGCTGCTGGTGGGCAAGCCGCTCATTTCCGCCGTCTTCGGGCAGCAATACCTGGAAGCCTATGACCTGATTCAAATCATGCTGGGCGCGATCATCGTTTCCATGATGGGCTTCCCGCAGGAATCCTTACTGTTTATGGCAGGCAAGCAGCGCGCTTTCCTGATCGCGCAGGCGACGGCCTCGGCGGCCTACATTGCGCTGCTGGTGTCGATGGCGTATGCCTTCGGCGTGCAGGGCGCCGCCTTCGCTTATTTACTGGGGCAATGTTTAGACGTTCTGTTATCCCTGATACCGACGATCGGCGCCTACCGCAATCGCTTTATGTTGGGGCTGAATGTGCCCAAAGAGAGTAATTAATGACCGCTAACGATAATTGGAAGAAGTTCTCCGCCGAAACCACCCAGGCGCTGTTTGTCGCGGTGGAAGAGGATGACCTGGTTGAGGCAAATATCAGCCTGCCGCAGCAGATTGATTTGCAGTGTACCCCCGAGAGCATTCGGGACAACTACGCGCTGTGCCTACAGTTTTGGGAAGACGGCTTTTCCCGCCGCGAGCTGCTGCAACTGGTGAACGGTTTCCTGCAAGACCCGCAGTTGGCGGCGGCTACCCGCATGCGCTACAAATATATCCGCGCCCGCTATAAGCACCTGCGCTTCGCCCAGCAGCTGTACGGCGCGCCCCACCGCGCCAACCGCCTGTTCCACACCACCACCGTGGTGCTCGGCCATTTTCAGGATGCGTTTCGCAACGGCAACCAGAAGAACCTGACGCTGTACGGCAACCTGCTGCGGCTGCTGCTCAGCAAGCCGGTGTGGTCGTACGTGCGCTATGCGCTGCGCCACACCCGGCTGGAAAGCGCACAGGGCTTTGTCACCTACCGCCAGGAGCAAATGCGCCAGCTGCAGACGCTGATCGCCAGCCCGGCGCTGACCGGGCACCAGTTCCACGACGTGCGCAAAATCGTCAGCCGCCAGGTGTCGTTTTACGACACGCTGAGATCGATCGATCCCGACAACCGCGAAGCCCGGCAGATCTCGCGCTTCCTGGCGGCGATTAACGGCCTGATGGGCGACCGGCATGACGTGATGGTGGCGGACAAGCTGGCCGGCGGCGATATCTATGATCGGCCGGCTATCCTGGATATCGACATCCGCCAGCGCCTGGAGCTGCTGCTGGCGCGCTTTCCGCTGTCGTTTTCCCAGCCGGCCATCGCGGCGGGCAGATAAGCGCGTTGCGCGGAGCCATGATGACGTTACGCCGCTTGCTAACCCTCGCGCTGCTGCTGTCGCCGCTGGCGGCGTCAGCGCATAACTTCGTGCATGGCCGGCCGGTGGCGCCGATCGCCATCACCGATCGCGGCGAGCTGCTGCTGCGCAACGGCGATTTCTACTACCGGCCGTGGAACAGCGCAAAGCTGGCGGGCAAGGTGCGGGTGATCCAGTACATCGCCGGGCGCACCTCCGCCAAAAAGAAGAACTCGCTGCTGATCAACGCCGTCAAAGACGCGAACCTGCCGGTCGATCGCTTCCAGCCCACCACCATCGTCAACACCGACGACGCGATACCGGGCTCCGGCTTCTTCGTGCGCGGCAAGATAGAGAAAAACAAGCGGCATTACCCCTGGGCGCAGTTCATCGTCGACAGCGACGGGCTGGGGCGCATGGCCTGGAGGCTGCCGGAAGAAAGCTCCACCATCGTGGTGCTGGACCAGGCCGGGCGCGTGCAGTGGGCTAAGGACGGCGCACTCACGCCGCAGGAAGTTGACCAGGTGATCGCCCTGCTGCGCGCCCTGATCGACCGGGAGACGCCATGACGCGCACGCCGCCGGGAGCCGATGACGCATGTCTTTAATTGAACGCTACATCACGGTTGAGATCCGCCGCCTGGTGATGATGATCGCCGGGTTTCTGATCTTCATGTTCGCCAGCTACTCCGCCCAGCGCTACCTGACCGACGCCGCCAACGGCACGCTGGCGCTGCGGGTAGTGGCCGAGGTGGTTTTCTATAAATCGCTGATCGCGCTGGAGATGATATTGCCCGTCGCGCTGTATGTCTCGGTGGCGGTGGCGCTGAGCCAGCTGTACAGCGATGCGGAGATCACCGCCATGCTGGCCGCCGGCGCCAGCCCGCTGCGGCTGTACAAGGCGGTGCTGATACTGGCCGTGCCGCTGGCGATCGCGGTCACGCTGCTGTCGCTGTATGGCAGGCCTTGGGCGTACGCCAATATTTATCAGCTGCAGCAACAGTCGCAGTCGGTGCTGGACGTGAGCCACCTGCAGGCCGACAAATTCAACGTCAGCGGCAACGGCCGCATGATCCTCGCCAGTCACGTCGACAAAACGGCCAACCACCTAACGGACGCCCTGATTTATGTGCGCGGCGGCCATCACACCAACCTGTACCGCGCGCAGTCGGTTGAGGTGCTCGACGCCTCCCCCGCCAGCCCCGCCGTGCGGCTGAAAACCGGCACCGCCTATGTGCTGGATCGTCAGGGCACCGACGACAACGGGCAGAACTACGACAACTTTGACATCGCGCTCAAGCCGTTCGTGCCCAGCGCCGAGAGCCGGCACAAGTCGGCCTCGCCGGCGGAGCTGGCGCGCTCCGCCGATCCGGGTGACGCCGCCGAACTGCAATGGCGCGAAAGCCGCGGGCTGACCACCGTGCTGATGGTGCTGCTGGCGATCCCCTTTAGCCGCATCAAGCCGCGGCAGGGCCGCTACGCCGCACTGCTGCCCCTGACGGTGCTGTTTACCGTGATTTTCTATAGCGGCAACATTTGCCGCACGCTGGTGGCCAACGGCTCTCTGCCGACGATCCCCGGCGTTTGGCTGGTGCCGATAGCCATGGCTGCTGGTATCGCCCTGCTGCTGGCGCGCGACTTATCCCTGCTGCGGAAACCCTCCCAATGACTATTTTTAGCCGTTACCTGATCCGCAACGTGTTCATCGGCTTCGCCGCCGCGGCCGGGCTGCTCATCCCGCTGTTCACCACCTTTACGCTGATCAACGAGCTGGAGGACGTGACCCCGGGCGGCTACCGCTGGCAGCAGGCGCTGCTGGTGACCGTGCTGACCCTGCCGCGCAGCCTGGTCGATCTGGGGCCGTTTATCGCGCTGCTCGGCGGCATCGTCGGGCTGGGGCAGCTGTCCAAAACCCTGGAACTGACCGCGATCCGCTCCGCCGGGATGTCGATATTCCGCATTGCGCTGGTAATGCTCGCCGCCGGGCTGCTGATGAACCTGTCGCTCGGCGCCCTCGATGAATGGGCCGCCTCGCCGCTGCAGCAGCGCGCGCTGCAGATGAAGAACAACGCGCTGGCGCAGTCTAACGATAACGACGTCACCGTTAACCCACTGTGGGCGCGGCGCGGCAACGAGTTTGTGACGGTCAAAACCGTCGATGAGAACGACCAGCCCCACGGCATTGAGATCTTCCGTTATCAGGCCAACCGCACGCTGGAATCTTACCTTTACGCCGACAGCGCCAGCACCGCCGCCGACGGCAGCTGGCTGCTGCATAACGTGATGCAGAAAAGCTGGCAAGGCGGAAAGGAGACGATTGAGCGGCAAAGCAGCCTGCCGTGGCGCTCGCTGTTCGCCGTACCGAGCCTGAAAGAGCTGACCCTGCCGGCCGGCAGCTTCTCGCTGCAACAGCTGGATCGCTATATCGATTACCTGCAGGGCTCGGGGCAGCCCAGCACCGAATACCGCCTGGCGCTGTGGAAAAAACTCGGCCAGCCCCTGCTGGTGCTGGCGATGATTCTATTGGCCATCCCGTTTACCTTTACCGCCCCGCGCGCCCCCGGCATGGGCAGCCGATTAGCGCTCGGCGTGATCGTCGGGCTGCTGACCTATATCGCTTACCAGATCGTCCTCAACCTGGGATTGCTGTTCGCTCTTAACGCGCCCTTCACCGCCCTCGCCCCGCCGCTGCTGATTTTGGCGCTGGCGTTGGCGCTGGTTTATCGGTTTGATCGGCGGGGTTAGGGGTGAGAACAGTGGTGTGATGGGAAAGGCTGAAGATGATTTACTCGTCCGCAGGTTGAACCCTATCGGCCAGGGTTGAGGGAGTGCCTGCGCCGCCACTCATCGACCACATCACCTAACGTCTTTGGCACGTCATTGCGTATCCATGCCATGAATTCACGATCGAAGCGAAAGTCCTCTCCGCACGCCTCAACCATGAAACGACGAACGTTTTGCGTATTTTTGTAGCTTTTATCCACGATCGTGGCGCGTGTTAGCAATGCGCTATGCCAATCGATTTTCAATTTAGCCACTCCTGTGAGAGCCGTTCGATAAAGAGCTTCAACCTGGCCTGACCTATCGCACTTTTGTCACGCCCGTTTCGGCGCAAAATGGATGTGGTGAAAAGCATAGCCCAGACCGCCGTTTCCGCGCTGTTATATGCACGGGCACATTTATAACAGGGGCGAAATGGCAACCGCCCCTGCTCGCTACCGAGGGTTAACGCACTTCCTTCGCTATCGCGCTAAACATCAGCGAGGCCTCCAGCGGTTGTGCGCTGAAGGACGGCTCTGCCTGCGGCCAGGTGGACCACTGGACGATCACCAGATTCTCCGCCTGATTGACCATAATCATCTGGCCGAAGATCCCCAGTGCCCACAGGGAATGTTTCAGGGAGGCCTGCGGAGCGGGTTCTACGTTGGTCGCATTCACTGGCACTTCGTTGTTCCACCACTGGTAGCCGTAAATGCCGTTAGGATGGGCCGCCGACACCGAGCCCGCCGCCCGCGTCCAGTTGGACGACTGGGCTACCCAATCAGCCGGCAAGATCTGTTTGCCGTTCGGCAGCTTCCCGTTATGCAGAATGAACTCACCGAAGCGCCCCCAGTCTTCCAGCGTGGCGTTGAACCCGTGCGCACCCACGTCGTGCTGGCCTTTGGCGTAGGCATGCCACACGCCGTCGCTTGCCATGCCGTACGGCTGCCAGATGCTTTGCTCAAGATAGGCCGCCAGCGGCATGCCGGTGGCACGCTCCAGCACGTCGCCCAGCAGCCACGCACCGCCGGAGGAGTAAGACCAGTTCTGCCCGGCCGGATGCGCACGCTGCAAACCGGCCACCAGCTTGCGCACGCAGGCGTAAGTGCCAGGCTTGGCCTCACACTCGGTCAGCTGCGCGAAGTCCGATTTCGGGTTGGTGTAATCCTCATTCCACGCCACGCCCGAGGTGTGAGTGATCAGCTGCCTGAGGGTCACGCCGTCCCACGCGGTGCCTTTCAGATCGGGTTCGTATTGCGTGATGAGATCGTCGAGCGAGCGGATCTTGCCCTGTTTAATCGCCACGCCCACCAGCGTAGCGACCACCGATTTGCCCACCGAGCGCGACGTCCACAGGGTGGCGTCGGTATTGCCCTGTCCCAGATATTTCCAGGCGATTTTGCCGTCCTTCAATACCAGCATGCCGCTGACGTTCTGGCGCTGCAGGTAATCCTGCAGGCTGTAGGTTTTGCCATTCACCCGATAGCTGGCATTCGTTAGCTGCTTAGCGGCAGTAAGCAGCGGCGTGGCGTTGCCGTGATGAAACACATCCCCGGCATAGTTGCGGTAGTCATTACGAAAACCGATCACCCGGTCGCTCTGGCTCCAGGTGAGCATCTTATGCGTGTCCGGCAATTGCGCATCGAAAGGCGCGGGACAGGCGCTGAGTTCGGTGCCCGCACAGGCGGCCAGCGCGGCGGGCGCCAACAAGCCGCTGCAGAGACTAATGGCAACGCCCGCCAGCAGGCTGCGGTTAAACACTTTGCTTTTCATATTTTTTCTCGCTTAGCTCAGGAAGGCGTTCAGCTTAAAAAAACGCGGCCTATAATAAAAAACTCCTGATGGGGGAAAATCCCCCGCAAAATCGACGGGAGAACCGCGTGCAGAGCCTGATTTATTCCTTTGCCCAACTGGAAGCCTTCACCGCCGTGGCCGAGCACGGCAGCCTGGCGAAAGCCGCGCTCAAGCTGGGCAAAGACCGCACGACGCTGCGCGATTTGATTGATTTTCTCGAGGATGGCTTGGGCTATGCGCTGTTCCTACGCGAGGGGCGCAGCCTGCACCTGACGCCGGAGGGCGAACAGCTGCAGCGCCAGGCGCACCTGCTGATGCGCCAGGTGAAAGCGTTTGAGGCGTTTGCCAAAGACGTGCCGAAGAGCGCGGCGCAGGAAATTTCTCTGGTTTACGATCCCTTCACGCCCCGCGCGTTGCTGCAGGCGTTGATTGCCGCCATGGCCCAACGCAACACGCGCCTGAGCCTGATTAACGCCTCGCGCGATGAAGCGGAAAGGCTGCTGGCAAACGGCCAGGCCGATCTGGGCATCTGCCAGGCGCGCCATCGCAGCGTGGGCGACGCCATGGAGTGGCGCGCCTTAGGGGCGATAGAGATGGACTTTTACGCCGCAAAAGCGCTTTTCCCCGGCGCGGAACAGCCGCTCTCGCTGCTGGAACTTTCGCTCACGCCGCAGGTGATCATGCACCCGGATTCTGACGAGCCCGTGGCGCGCCGCCTGCAAATTTCCGGGCATACCATATTTACCAACGAACTGGAGATGCTGCGTGCCCTGCTCGAACAGGGCTGCGGCTGGGGATTCCTGCCGACGCATATGCATGCCGAACAGTGGAAAAGCGTCAACACGCTGCGCACCGAAGTGGGCAGCCAGGGGATCAGCCAAACTATGGTGACCATCTGGAAGCCGGGTAATGACCGGCGGGCGCTGATTGATGAGACGTTGGGGTTGTTGCCGGGGTTGTGGGGGAGGTTGGGGGTGAAAAGTCGCTGCTAGATTAGCGGTGTTGTTACGGTAGTCGATCGTGGGATTCATTACCTGCGTTGTTTATCGAACTTTCTTAAGCGGGGCTCGCTGTTTTCGCCCAGTGAGCCCTTGAGCACCTTTGCCTCATCGCTTCTGGTGCTGGTTTATTGCTTTGATAGGCGGCATTTGAGGGGCTGCTTTGAACGAGGAGCGGAAGTTCAAAATTTTTCATAACGACTGATGAGAACAACACTAATTATCGAGATTACTAATACAAAAATTTTCCATAATTTTGTAAAAAGTGGTGAAATTAGTATAACTCAATATCAGAAATACTTCTTTTTTACGTTGAGAAAATTATAAACTTGACTAGGTTACCAAATTACTGCTGACTAACACCTAGACATCAACAGTTAGAGGCACCTCTATTTTTCAGGAGTACTTAAAGGTCTATGTCTAAACCACCCGCTATGCAGGTGGTTGATTTATCTAATTCGGCCTTGCTTGAATGGCTGACTCTATAGCTGCTCGAAATTCCGGAGCGTCACTTCTTAATCGATGATCATCAAGTGCATTGAATATTTTTAGAAGCTCTCTACGATAATGCGTCGATGCCGAATTGTCTTCACCTCTAGTTGTGAAAATTAACAATGAGTCCGCGACGTCTTTTAATTTTTTATTCTTTTTTAACCTGATATAACAAGACACAATCATATCAAGAATATCTTTTCTAGATTTCAAAGTAAGTTTATTATTAGGTATAACCAAGCGCAGCATAGCACCAAGTAATTTTGTGGCCTCTTTTGAAATGTAATGAAGTTCGAAATTATTTGTTCCTTTATTTTCTTGAGGGATCTCCTTTTCATCTATCCATTCGCATTGCTCTGCCCAATCTGTAGCGACGCTAAATAAATGACAGAGAAGGAAGTGAAAAGGTGTTTCCCATTCACCACTATATTCATCCGATTGCCTATTCATACTCTTTATAATTTTCTTTGCAAAATATGTATAGTAATGCAGCCATAGATGATCCTGAAGTCCCTGATGAATCCCTTCATGAATCATGATTTCAAACAGCGTGACCCCAGAGTAAATAGGACATTTATACTTCGAAACATCATAATAGGAACCTAAAGGTTTATTAAGTGAAGCAATAATTTTTTCATCTTCATCTAACCTCCAGTATAGATATTCACCGATGTCACGGTATATTGCTAAATCAGCTGAAAACTTAGCGTTAGAAAAGAAAAAATGTAATATACGGTTGTTTTTTGGAATCAGCAAACGATGTCCTCGACTAACGTTAAGATTATTTTTAAGCTCAACATATAGACGACTGCTAGGTGAATTGAGTAATGCACTGATAAAATTAGAAGTAAAATCAGAACGAACTATTGGCTCGATCTTGATTAACTCAAGGCAGAGGGATGGGTGCGCAAGTGCAAAGTGATTGGTAAGTTCAGGTGATGATACAATATTAAATAATGCCTCATGCGCATATTCGGCAGCTGTCTCGCGATTAGAGATGCGGAGATTGTTAGCTATCTTATTACAAAGTCGATTCTTCACCGGCCTATCAATTATTGATATTAACTTTTCTAGTTGAGGTGCCAACAACTGTGCCAGATCATCGTATCGTTTAGTAAGGTGCAAGTTTTCTACTAACTCTAGAAATATTCCTGTTCTTCCAACTGAGAGTTTAGGGTTTTTTAAGCGAAATAAAATGTAAATAGCAACTACGAGTGATATCAGGTACACGGCACTTGAACTATCGAATCCCCATTTCCAAGAGCCAAAGCTAAAATATAAGTCTAGTGATTTTAAAGCTGGTGCAAGCACCAAATAATTGCTTAGTAAGAATGCAAACCCAACAATTGCCCAATCCCACCACGCCAGGCAGAACCTTAAACGTAGTCGAGCATTTGGCGTAATAAGAGCCCACACAGCAGCAATAACGCCCAGTATGGTAAGTAGACTTGAAGTATCAATTTTTGTTGGCGGTATCATAATTTCTCTTGTAATAATTTTTTGATGTACAACGTAATGGCTTCACATGATAAGACTCTTTGTATGATAAATCAGAAAATTTTTGCACGGTTAAGAATACCCTCAAAATAGCACATTTTGATCGAGAAATGGTATTAAATGGACATTACTTGTCCACACCGTTTTTTCAGTCGGCTTTTGCCGACTGACATTTTTGGGTGTCCTATTGTACTACGCTCCTTAAAAAGCAATACTGCAGCTGTATGTTTATCACAGGAGTTGTGCTAATCAAATCACTGAGGTTTAAAGCCAGCTCTGGTACGAAGCGGACACGTTACCTGATCTGAAAATCCGCTACGGGCGAGAGGCGGTCACAATATGTAGTGCTAAGAAGCGAGCACTGTCTAACATGAATGCAGATTAAGAAAAACCATAGAGATAACAGACCCATTTGAAAGATGGACTGTTATCCCCGATGTTTATCAGTGTGAAATATTTTTCAAGAATATACAAACTCTGGTAATCCATCCAAACATTCTATAACAAAATTCCTAGCCTCTTGGTCATCTCTCACTAAGGACATAATTTTAGTTTCATAAAATGCACGGTTTGGACAGTTAAGCCTACGAATTATCTTATCTATCATACCAGTTCGCCTAATTGAATATCTTTCTATCAAGAAATTAACATCTTTTCGTTCAAGAGCATCTTCATAAATCGATAGCTCGTTGCTATAAATATCTCCAGCATTGATTGACACGCTTTTATTTTCGAAGCCGCCTCTATGACTTGGCATCAACTGATTAAACATCCATCTTACTGATTTATTAACAGCAAGGCTACATAAATCCTTCTTCTTTGAAGAGTCAATTAATACGGCAAGAATATCTTGTTTGATAATATTCATAACCGAAATATCAATTTCAAAAATGTTACCGTACTTTTTTATAAAGAACTCTATCATTACAGGATGATAGAATATTGATTCAATAGAGTGATATTTTAAAGTAAAGATAAAATCACTTTTTAAGCTATCAATCTCTTCTGTTTTCTTATTATCATTGTCAACCAAACCAAATGCATTAACCCATCCTAGCTTATCATTACCTCTAATGCCTCTGACCGAAATAGCTACATCTTCACAGCCTTCCTTCGGGATTAACGAAACATTGGGAAAAATTGATTTATAAAGTCCTATATCAAGGCTTGAGTTTATCCCCTCTATGAAAATAACTTTCTCTTTTGCACCGATAATATCTTTTTTTATGTGATCAGGAATTGAACCGGGATCTCTAATGAGTTCTGTGTTCCACGAGATTGCGATTTCAGATCTATATTTACACGATTTCACCAAAAGGATCTGTGAATTATCCATATCTGAAGCAAGACCTATATCGTGTGTTGATACAATGAAAAAACAATCAGGCCTGATTGCTATCAGCTCCGATAGCAAGGGAGATGAAACAGACCTATGTAAATGCCTTTCAGGCTCATCAATGATAAAAAGAGTACCTGGCAATGCTGATATAACATCAGCGGATATAGTTATAGCATTTTTCTCGCCGTCAGATAGTTGAGATATAGAATAAATTGCTGGCGGGTTATATTTTGAGTTGACTGCTATAATATTATCTTCATCATCGTGATCTATTGTGATAGGCATTCCTGATGATATTAAAACTGAATTAATTATTTCTTTAGGTGACACACTAACCTTGAGCGCTCCATCTATATCTCTTGCGTCTACTTTATCAGCAACATCTCTATTTCTTCTATTAATTGCTTTTTTTAATCTAATAATAGGAAGCTTGCTTTGTCTTGCATCCTCGACTTTCCAGCGAGAAGTGTTTGAGTATCTTACGTTATTTTGAAGATATTCTAAAGTAGAAGCGAACTCCGAGTTCGACATGTCAATAACCGATGTATCAAACCAAATTTGCCTATGTGCAGATATCAATACGATGTTATTATTATCTCCTAGATTTCTTAGTGCGTGATATATTAGTGATGACTTGCCAGCGCCATTGGCCCCAAGAATAAAAAGAACCTGTCCTTTATAGATGGGCAATAATCCACTTTCAATGTTCTCTGAAGGAATAGGAATATCAACGTAATTTTCCAATTTTTTCTCCTAAACTAGGTAGAGCTACTATTACTTATATCCATCCATTGTATTCTAAGATTTTGGCAGTCGCCACATTACTTTTCTTACCTCTTGTAGCTAGAGTTGTCTGCCCATATTGAATCGGCATATCTGTATTCTTCGATAGAACCGTGCCTTTGAACAATAACTCAGTTAGCTCGTCCGCTTTTGGCACAAAGCAGTCATTAATACCAAACCTCGAACATAAAACACACTTTAGCAAAGGTTCCTCCAACAAAATATAGCCACATAAAATGATTTAATTCGCTACTAATAAATAAATGAAATTATTAACTTCGCTTTCATTTGTTTATTTTCTCTCCCCTACTCCAGCCCATCCCCTAACTCCCCCCTAGCACCGCCCCCGCCCTTTCCCTACAATAAGGGATCTGTTGAGGCATAACGCAAGGAAAGACGGTGTCGAAAGCCAATCCCAATGCCACTATCGTGGATATCGCCCGCCGCGCCAGGGTGACCAATATCACCGTTTCCCGCGCCTTCAATAAGCCCGAGCTGGTCAAGCCGGAAACCCGCGAGCGCATTCACGCCATCGCCAAAGAGCTGAACTATGTGCCCAACGCCTTCGCGCAGGGGCTGAAAAGCAGCAGCAGCCAGATTATCGGCATCGTCACCAGCAGCATGTACAACCCGTTCTATTCCGGCCTGATCAAGACCGTGTCGCGCATTGCGCGCCAGCAGGGCTACCAGATCATGCTGTTCGACACCGACGGCAGCGAAGAGGCGGAAATGCGCGCCATTCAGGCGCTGTTCGGCTACAAGGCGCGCGGCATCCTGCTCTCGGCGGTGCGCGACGACAAGCGCTACCGTCCCGCCTATCTCGAGCTGGCCGAGGTGTACGGCGTGCCGCTGATCCTGATCGACCGCGATCTCTACGATCAGCAGCTGAGCGGCGTGTTCCTCGATAACCGCGAGATCGGCGTGCTGGCCGGGCGCTATCTGGCGGAGCAGCCGGAGCAGAAGCTGCTGATTATCGGCGGCCCGGCGGATTCGGAAATTACGCTAACGCGCACCGCCGGCATCGTCGCAGCGCTGCAGGGCAGCGGCCGTGAGATTCATATCATCAACGGCGACTACGATTTCACCTCGCAAGAGAGCGAGGTGCGCGCCTATCTGGCGCAGCCGGAGAACCGCCCGGATTGCATCATCGGCCTGAACGGCATCATCACGCTGGGCGCCATCGCCATCTGCCACGAGATGGGGCTCTATCAGCAGGTGAAGTTCTTCTCGATAGACGAGCCGCCGCGCGCCGGCGCTTACGGCCTGCACATTCCGGGGGTGTATCACGATACGCAGAAACTGGGGGAGATCGCCGCGGAGCTGCTGTTCAGCGCCATTCACAGCCCGCGCGGCGAGTTGCCGGTGCGCAGAGAGTTCTTCACCGGCTCGCTGTTGAATCGCTGACGGGCGCTATTGCCCGTAGTAGGCGTGTTTGCCGTGCTTGCGCAGGAAATGTTTATCCAGCAGCTCCGGCTGCATCGGGGCAATGGCCGGCGCCAGCTGGCGCGTCGCCATCGCCATGATCGCCACCTCCTCCAGCACCACCGCGTTGTGCACCGCATCCGCCGCATCCTTGCCCCAGGCAAACGGGCCGTGGGAATAGACCAGCACTCCCGGCACCTGCTGCGGATCGCGCCCCGCCTGATTGAAGGTTTCGATAATCACCTTGCCGGTTTCCCCCTCGTAGTCGCCGGCGATCTCCGCCTCGCTCATCGGCCGGGTGCAGGGAATGTCGCCGTAAAAGTAGTCGGCGTGGGTGGTGCCCAGCGCCGGGATCGGCTGCCCGGCCTGCGCCCAGATGGTGGCGTTGCGGCTGTGGGTGTGCACCACGCCGCCGATATCGGCGAAGGCGCGGTACAGCGCCAGGTGGGTGGCAGTGTCGGACGAGGGCTTGCGGTGCCCTTCGCGCACCTTGCCCTCCAGATCCACCACCACCAAATCCTCCAGCGTCATCGCCTCGTAGGCGATGCCCGAAGGCTTGATCACCACCAGCCCGCTTTGGCGGTCGATCGCCGAGACGTTGCCCCAGGTAAAGGTCACCAGCCCGTACGCCGGCAGGCTGAGGTTGGCGGCCAACACCTGCCGCTTGAGTTCGTTCAGCATGCGATGCCTCCCTCGATCATCTGTTGTTCGATCCAGGCCTTGGCCTGGGCGATGCGTTGCTTATCCTGCCCGTCTTCGCGCGCCCACATCTCCAGCAGGTAGGGGCCGCGATAGCCGAGCGCATTGAGCACGGAAAAGGCGTGGGCGAAATCCACGCAGCCCTCGCCGAACGGCACGTCGCGGAACTGCCCGGTGCTGCCCGGCCCCACCGCCACGGTGTCTTTGAGGTGCACGGAGGTGATGCTGCCGATGCCCAGCGCCAACTCGGCGGCGACGTCGTTGCCCCAGGCGCTGAGGTTGCCGAGATCGGGATACACCCTGAACCACGGGCTGTTGACGTGGCGGGCGATGTCGCGCCATTTGCTGATGCTGTTGATGAACGGCGTGTCCATCACCTCCACCGACAGCATCACCTGCGCCCTGGCGGCCTGCGCCGCCGCCCACTGCATGCCCTCGATAAAGCGCTCGCGGCTGTGGCGATCGGCGGGTTCGTAATAGACGTCGTAGCCCGCCAGCTGGATATTGCGGATGCCGAGATCCGTCGCCAGTTCCAGCGCCTTGCTCATCAGCACCCGCGCCCGTTCGCGGGTGGCGGCGTCATGGCTGCCGAACGGATCGCGCCGGTGCGCCGACAGGCACAGGCTCGGCACCGTCACCCCGCTGTCGAGCCGCGCCTGGATAAACGCCAGCCGCTGGCGGCGATCCCAATCCAGCCGCTGCTGGCGCGCCGGCTGCTCGTCGATCGACATCTCCACAAATTCAAAGCCCAGCTCGGCGGCGGTGGCCAGCCGCTGCGGCCAGCTCAGATCGGCGGGCAGCGCCTTTTCATACAGCCCCAGACAGGCGGCGTTAGTCGTTTGCATCAGTCACCTCACTCAAAGCCTGAGCGACCGCCAGATAGCGCGCCTGCTGGGCGCGCAGGCGCCGGTGGGCGGCAGTCGCGGGATAATAACAGCGCAGCTTGGGCGGCGCGGCGGCGATCGCTTCGGCGAACCCGGCGTACTCCCCGGCGCCGACGGCGGCGCACAGGGCGGCGGCGCGGCAGCCGCTTTGGCGCGTTTCCACCACCTCGAGCGGGAGGTTGCCGGCGTCGGCGTACATCTGCATCCACACCTCGGACTGCGTCGGCCCGCCGGTCATGCGCACCCGCTCGATGCGCGGGTTCAGCTGCACCATGCGCTCCTGGTGAATCAGATGCGAGAACACGATGCCCTGGTAGATCGCCTGCACCACGTCCGCCATCTCGTGGTGGGCGCTCAGGCCGATCAGCCCGCCCGGCGTGTTACCGCCGAGGTTGGAGCCGTACAGATAAGGCAGGAACAGCAGCCCGCTCGGCTGCTCGCGGCGCTCGGCCACCCAGGCGTTGAACTGGGCGTAGCGCTGCCGGTCGTCGGCGCAGAACTGGCGCAGGAACCAGGCCAGGTTGCCGGCCGAGGTCGGGCTGCCTTCGTGCACGAAATAGCGGCCGTCGATGCAGTAGCGCCCCCAGGCGTAGGGGTAATCGGCGGGAATGATGCGCTCGGTCACGCAGGTGGCAATCGACCAGGTGCCCGCCACCGCGCTGAGCGTGCGATCGTCGGCCACGCCGGAGCTGAGCGCCGCGCCCACCACGTCGAACAGGCCGCCGTACACCGCGGTGCCCGTTCGCAGGCCGCACTGCGCCGCCGCCGCAGCCGTCACCCGCCCGGCCAGCTGCGCCGAGCCGATCACCGGCGCGGTTTTCTCCTGCGCCTCTTCGATGCCGAAGGCCGCCATCAGCGCCGGATCGTAAGCGCCGCTGTGCTGGTTAAACAAGTTGCTGCCAGAGATGTTGGTCACCTCGGCCGCCGCCTCGCCGGTGAGGCGAAAGCGCAGGTAGTCGTGCGCCATCAGGATGCGATCGACGGCGGCGTACTGCGCCGGTTGCCGGTGCTTCAGCCAGCGCAGCAGCAGCGCCGGGTGGCTGGGCCACAGCGGCTGCAGGCTGCGCGGGTAGGTCTGCGCGTCCACGCCGGCGCGGCGCAGCTCATCCGCCGTGGCCGCCGCGCGGTTGTCCGAAGAGAGAATGCCGTTGCCGACCGGTTTGCCGTGGCGATCGATGGCGTACAGCCCTTTGCCGTGCGCCGAGAAGCTGACGCCGCGCACCTGGCCGGCCTCCAGCCCCGCCGCGTGCAGCGTCTGGCGGATCGCCGCGCAAACGTCATCCCACAGCGTGTCCATATTGCGTTCGCTGAAGCCCGGCTGGGCGGCAATCGCCGCGCCGTCGCGCTCGGCGATCGCCAGCTCTTCACCGCTTGCCCGGTACAGCCCGGCCTTGATCACCGTGCCGCCGACGTCTATGCCAAGAAAGACTGACATCGCACCTCCTATTTGCGCCGCACGGAGCTGAGGTAGATGGCGGCCAGGATGATGCCGCCTTTCACCACGTTCTGGATATACGGCGACACGTTCATCAGATTGAGGCCGTTGTTAAGCACCCCGAGCATCATCGCCCCCACCAGCGTGCCAATGATGGCGCCGCGCCCGCCGGAGATCGCCGCCCCGCCCAGCACTACGGCGGCGATGGCGTCCAGCTCGAAGCCTTCGCCGGCGTTGGGCTGCCCGCTCATCAGGCGCGAGGTCAGCACCAGCCCGGCCAGCGCGGCGGTCAAGCCGCTGATCACGTACACCAGCATCTTGTAGCGCGGCACGCGGATGCCGCTCAGGCGCGCCGCCTCTTCGTTGCCGCCCATCGCGTAGACGTAGCGGCCGAACGGCAGCTGGTTGAGCATCAGCCAGGCCAGCACGTACACGCCGAGCATGATCAGGATCGGCACCTGGATGCCCAGCACCGTGCCGCGGCCAAAGAACGCGAAGACGTCGGGCAGGCCGGAGATTGGGTAGCCGCCGGTATAGAGCAGCGCCAGGCCGCGGGCGATGCCCATCGACGCCAGGGTGACGATGATCGGCGGCATGCGCAGGTAGGCGATGCAGGCGCCGTTGGCCAGGCCGAACAGCGCGCCGACCGCCAGCGCCGCCACCATCGCCAGCGGGATCGGCACCGCCGCCAGCATCAGCCCGGCGGCGACCGAGCCGGCCAGCGCCATCACCGGCCCCACCGAGAGATCGATGCCGCCGGTCAGGATGGCGCAGGTCATGCCCACCGCGATGATGGCATTGATAGACACCTGGCGCGCCACGTTGGTCAGGTTGTTGACGCTGAGGAAGCTGTCGTTCAGCAGGCTCATCAATACGAACAGGACAGCGAAGCCGATAAACGGCAAGACCGCCGGGTGATGCAGCAGTTTTTCCCAGCGCTTGCCGAGGCTGGGGCCGGCGGCGCGGCGCGCCACGGCGGGTTGTTCAATTCCGATCATAAGGCACTCCCGGTCGCGTGAAGCATGATGTGGTTGGATTCGATGTCGTCGCCGGTCAGCTCGGCGACGATGTGGCCGCCGCGAAACACCAGCACGCGGTCGCACACGCCGATGATCTCCGGCAGTTCGGAGGAAATCATGATGATGGAGATGCCCTGCAGGGTCAGTTGCTGCATCAGCTGGTAGATCTCGGCCTTGGCGCCCACGTCGATGCCGCGCGTCGGCTCGTCGAAGATCAGGATGTTGCAGTCGTTGTTGAGCCAGCGGGCGATCACCACCTTCTGTTGGTTGCCGCCGCTCAGGGTGCTGACGGCGGTCTCGGCGTCCGGGGTTTTCACGCCCACGGCGCGGATCAGCCGCTGCACCACGTCGCGATCCTTACGGGCGCTGACGAAGATCTTGCCGCGCCGGTGGTGCCGGTTGAGGGTGATGTTCTGCGCCACCGAGAACGGCAGCACCAGGCCCTCGGTTTTGCGGCTCTCCGGCAGCAGGCCGATACCCTGCGCCAGCGCCTGCGCCGGGGAGCGCAGCGCCGCCGGTTGGCCGCCGAGGCTGACGCGTTTGCGGTGGCAGCGGCTGGCGCCGATTAGCGCCGAGACGGTCTCGGTGCGCCCGGAGCCCACCAGCCCGGCGAAGCCGAGGATCTCGCCCTTGTGCAGGTGGAAGCGGTCGGTCGCGCCGTGCTTCTCGCGCTGGATCTCCGCCTCCAGCAGCACCGTCGCGGTATCGACCGGGTGCTGTTTCACCGGGAAGGCGTTCTCGATTTTGCGCCCGACCATCAGCCGCACCAGCTCTTCCACGTTGGTGTCGCCGGTGGCCAGCGTTTCGATGTAGGTGCCGTCGCGCAGCACGGTAATGCGATCGCAGATGGTGAAGATCTCGTCCAGGTGGTGCGAGATAAACACCATGCCGACGCCCAGCAGCCGCAGATCGTTCATCACGCTGAACAGGTGCTCGGCCTCGCCCGGCGTCAGCGTGGCGGTCGGCTCATCCAGCACCAGCACCCGCGCCTCCAGCGACAGCGCCTTGGCAATCTCAACGAACTGCTGCTGCGCTACGCTCAACTGCTCCACCGGGCAATCGAGATCGATAGCCACCGTCAACCGTTTGAAAATGGTCTCGGCCTTGCGCCGCATCGCCCGCCGATCCAGCAGGCCCCAGCGGTTCCTGATCTCCCGGTTGAGGAAGATGTTGTCGATGGCGCTCATGTAGGGAATCAACGAGAATTCCTGAAAAATAATGCCGACCCCGGCCTCGATCGCCTGGCGATAGTTGTTAAAGCGGCGCTGCTCGCCGTCGATAAAAATATCGCCCTCGTCCGGCTGATGGATGCCGCACATGATTTTCACCAGCGTCGATTTGCCGGCGCCGTTTTCGCCCAGCAGGGCGTGCACTTCGCCGCGTTGAATAGCCAGATCGATGCCGTCCAGCGCCTTCACGCCGGGAAAGCTCTTTTTTATTCGCTTCAGTTCCAGTAAAGGTGTCACCGCATTGCCCTCCGCGCCGAACGCCCCGCCGCAGCGGGGCGAACCTGGCCGCTGTTACCAGCTAAAGCCGGCCGCATTGCTGCGGTCGATCAGCTTCACTTTGACCGGCACGGTTTTCGGCACCGTGGCGCCCCAGTAGCGGGCCAGCGCAATGCCGAGCGCGATGCGCAGCTGGTCGCGCGGGAACTGCGCCGAGGTAGCGATAAACGGCGAGTTCGGCTTGAGGATCTCTTTGATGGCTTCCGGCTGGCCGTCGACGCTCACCAGCTTGACCTTGGCGCCGTTGCTTTCGATCGCCGCCAGGGCGCCGAGCGCGCCGACGTCGTTGACGCTGAAGATACCCGCCAGATCCGGCGCCGACTGCAGCATGTTTTCGGTCACGGTCAGCGCGGTGTCGCGTTCCTGCTTGCCGTTTTGCTTGGTGACGATCTTGATGTCGGGGTATTTCTTCATCGCCGCTTCAAAGCCGCGCACGCGCTCCAGGATCGGCACCACCGGGATGCCGTCGAGGATCGCCACCTTGCCTTTGCCACCCAGCGCTTTCGCCAGGTACTCGCCCGCCTGGAAGCCGGCGTCGTAGTTTTCCGAGCCGACGAACGAGTCCAGCGGCCCTTCCGCCTGCGCGTCGATCGCCACCACCACCGCGCCGGCCTTATGGGCGGAGATCACCGCCGACTGCACCCCCACCGAATCGGTCGGGTTGATCAGCAGGATATCCACCTTCTTCTGCAGCATGTCTTCCACGTCGCCGATCTGTTTGGCAACGTCATGGCGCGCATCGGCCACGTACACCTTGGCGCCGATATCCGCCGCCGCCTGATCCAGCGCCTGCTTCATGGTGACGAAGTAGTCGTTGTTCATTTCCTGGAACGACATACCGATAGTGATTTGCTTGGCCAGCGCCCCATGGCTGGCCGCCAACATTCCACCGGCGACGATAAAAGGCAGGGTCTTTTTGAATAATGAAAACATAGCCAATTCTCCTGTAGGGAAGCTTCTTGTTGTGGTTATCAGAGCAACAGCATGTCTTTACGTTTGGCCGACCGGCCGGCCCCCCATTGCGAGCGGGCCGGCGGTCGTGACTGCAACAGCGGTACGGCGGGAGGGTCAGGGAACCAGGATCACCTTGATGGAGTCGGTCGAGTCCGCCAGGGCGAAGGCTTCGTCCCAGTCGTTCAATGAATAGCTGTGGGTAATCACGCCATTGGAAGTCACCAGCCCGCGCTCGAACAGATCGATGGCGATTTCGTAGCTGTAGGGCGCCAGGTGCGCGCCGCGGATGTCCAGCTCTTTGCGATCGCCGATGATGGACCAGTCGACGGTGGTTTCCTTGCCGAACACGCTGAACTCCACGAAGCGGCCCAGCTTGCGGATCATCTGCAGCCCCTGGGTGACGCCGATCGGCGCGCCGGTGGCCTCGATGTAAACGTCGCAGCCGTAGCCGCCGGTCAGCGATTTGACGATCTGGTCGGCGTCTTCCTTCAGCGGGTTGATCACTACGTCGGCGCCAAATTCCTTCGCCAGCGCCAGCCGCTCGTCGATGGCGTCGATCACGATCAGTTTCTTCGGCGTTTTCAGGCGCGCCACCTGCACCATGCACAACCCGAGCGGCCCGGCGCCGGCCAGCACCACCACGTCGTCCAGCTGGATGTCGCCGCGCGCCACGGTGTGGATGGCGCAGGCCATCGGTTCAATCAATACCGCGTCTTCATGGCTCAGGCTTTCCGGGATCTTGTGCACGATGGCGTTCTCGGAAAAGCGCATGTACTCCGCCATGCCGCCCTCCGCCACGTCTTTTTGAAAGCCGTAAATGTTATGCGTCTCACACATCCAGTAGCTGCCGGATTTGCAGTAGCGACACTCCCAGCACGGCACGATCTGCTCGGCGATCACCCGCTCGCCGAGCCGGTATTTGCCTTCCGCGCCCTCGCCCAGCGCGGCGATGCGGCCGTAGAACTCGTGGCCCGGCACCACCGGCGGTTTAACCCACGGGTTCTCCCCCCAAAACATCTGTGCGCCATTCTTGCACTTGCAGTCGCCGGCGCAGATGCCGCAGCCTTCCACCTTGATCACCAGCTCGCGCGCCTTCGGCAGCGGCGTGGGCACCTGTTCGAAACGATAGTCCTGCGGGCCGTGGCAAACGACCGCACGCATTTTTTCCGGCAACTGGCTCATCTCTTCCTCCAATACACTCGTTAAACGCTTGAATTTTCTTAATGTTGACGTTGTCATTTTTATCCAACAAAAAACAACCAACGTTATAAAGTGATAAATTTCAATTAATTAATCATCAAACACCCAGGAAAACTCAAAATGACAACGTGAACATAGAGCGACATATAACCAAAGCTGCAAAAATAATTATTTGAGCGAAATCACATATCGTTAACATTGCGGCTAAAAATGCTACAAATGCGGATCGCGATCCCATTTACGAGATCGGCGAACCGGGGGGATCCGCTAAATCAGCAGGCGCACGCGATCGTAGATCTGGCGATCTTCCGGCCGCGACGATCGCGCCTGCTGGCGCAGGGTGCGCACCAGCGTGTCGATAAACGCATGGGCGGCGGCGCTCAGAATGCTGTTACGCCGGGTGACGATATTCAGCTGCGCCGGCTGGCAGCTCTCCCGCAGCGCCAGCGGCTGCACGCGGGAGGCGAACTGCGGCAGCGCGACGATCGGCCGCGGGCACCAGGTGCACATCTCGGCGGACTCCACCAGCGCCTGCAGCATGCCGAACGAATGCGCCTGGATAATGCGCTGGCGCGGCAGGCGCGCGCCGTGGCGGTGAAACACCTCGTCGAGCAGCGCATCGAAACTTTCCGGGGTATAGCTCATCACCCAATCCTGCTCCAGCAGCTGATGCAGCGAGGTACTGTGCGCCAGCGGGTGGCCGCGCCGCACCATGTACGCCGTTTCATACTCCAGCAGCGGCTCGCAGTGGAACTCCTGCGGCGCCGACGACGCCGGCAGCGGCGTAATGGCAAAGTCCATCGTGCCCTCGCGCAGCTGCGACTGGGCGTTGGCCATCAGGCTTTCCGACAGTTCCAGCCGCACCGCCGGCACCTTGCTGCGAAACGCCATCACCGCCGGCGGCAGCACCGTCAGCATCAACCAGGGGGTGATCGCCGCCTTGACCAGATCCGCCGCCCGCCCGCGCAGCGCCGCCATTTCTCCCTGAGCCTGCTCCAGCTGATTCAACACCAGCCGGGCGTGCGCCAGCAGGGTTTTGCCGTAGGGGGTAAAGCCCAGCCCGGTCGGGGTGCGGATCAGCAGCGGCAGCGCCTGTTCCTGCTCCAGTTCGCGCAGCGCGCGTGTCACCGCCGCCTGCGACAGCCCCAGATGCCGCGCCGCCGCGCGAATGCTGCCGCTGTCGGCGCTGGCCACCAGCGCCTGCAGTTGGTGCAGTTTCATGTTCACCTCCTGACAATCATTGGTTGTCAGCATAACCGAACGGCGGCTACCCGGCAAAAACGGAGTTTGCTAGTCTCGATGCCTATCCCTCTGCCCCGTTCCGTGCCCGTTGGTCGGGACTCTTTTGCCGGAGACCGTGATGAACCCTTCACTCGTACTGCCTGAGATCGCCGCCGTTCATGATGAGATGGTCGCGCTTCGCCGCCACATTCACGCCCACCCGGAGCTGGGCTTCCAGGAGTTCGCGACGTCGGATCTGGTGGCGCAGCGGTTGGAGGAATGGGGTTACCGCGTCACGCGCGGCGTAGGACAAACCGGCGTTGTCGCCACACTGCAGCGCGGGCCGGGAAGATCGCTCGGCATCCGCGCCGACATGGACGCCCTGCCGATTGCCGAAACGACCGGCTTGCCGCACGCCAGCACCCATGCCGGGGTGATGCACGCCTGCGGCCACGACGGGCACACCGCCATGCTGCTGGCGGCGGCGCGCTATCTGGCGCAGCAGCCGAACTTCAGCGGCACGCTGCACCTGATCTTTCAGCCGGCGGAAGAAGGCGGCGGCGGCGCCAAAGTGATGATTGAAGACGGCCTGTTTGAGCGCTTCCCCTGCGACGCGGTGTTCGCCATGCACAACGTGCCCGGCTTCCCCACCGGCCACCTGGGCTTCGCCAGCGGCCCCTTCATGTGCTCGGCCGATACGGTACACATTACCCTGCACGGCCACGGCGGCCACGGCGCGGTGCCGCAGAGCACCGTCGATCCGGTGGTGGCCTGCGCGGCCATCGTCATGAGCCTGCAAACCATCGTGGCGCGCAATATCGATCCGCAGGAAACGGCGATCGTCACCGTGGGGGCGATGCAGGCCGGCCAGGCCGCCAACGTGATCCCGGCGACCGCTACCCTGACGCTCAGCGTGCGCGCGCTGACGGCGGCGGTGCGTGAGCGGCTGGAGCAGCGCATCACCGAGCTGGTCACGGCGCAGGCCGCCAGCTTCGGCGCCCGCGCGGAGATCGACTATCAGCACGGCTACCCGGTGCTGGTGAACCACCCGGCAGAAACCGAGCTGGCGCGCGCGGTGGCGCTGGAATGGGCCGGAGAGAGCCGGGTTATCCCCACGCTGCGGCCGTTCACCGCCAGCGAAGATTTCGCCTTTATGCTGGAGAAGTGCCTGGGCAGCTACATCTCGATCGGCAACGGCCCCGCCACGCCGGGCAATTCTCTGCACAACCCCGGTTATGACTTCAACGACGACAGTCTGTCGCTGGGCGCCACCTACTGGGTCAAATTGGTCGAGCGCTTTTTGGCTCGCCCTGCGGTTTCATCGCTAACGCTGAGGAAATGACATGAAAACCATCAAAGGGCTGTTGTTGTTGCTGCCGCTGGCCGCGAGCTTTCCCGCGCTGAGCGGTGAATTCAGCGGCAAAGTGATCAAGCTGGGCATCGATCCCACCTTTCCACCGCTGGAATATAAAACCCCGCAGGGCAAGCTGACCGGCTTCGGCGTCGATATCGCCCAGGCGCTGTGCGACCAGATGCAGGCCAAATGCGTGTGGGTAGAAAGCAGCTGGGACGGCATGATCCCCGGCCTGCAGGCGAAGAAGTTCGACGCCATCGCCTCGTCGATGACCATCACGCCGCAGCGCCGGCAGCAGATCGCCTTCTCCAGCAAGGTCTCCAACGCCCCGGCGCGGCTGGTGGCGCATAAGGGCAGCAACCTGCAGCCTACCGTCGCCTCCCTGAAAGGCAAATCGGTCGGCGTGCAGCAAGGCTCCAGCCAGGAGGCCTACGCCAACGCGCTGTGGCGCCCGGCCGGCGTTAACGTGGTGGCTTACCAAAGCCAACAGGAAGTGAACGAAGATTTGGCCAACGGCCGGCTGGATGCGTCGCTGCTGGCCAGCGTCAGCGCCAGCGAGTTCTTCAAAACGCCCGGCGGCAAAGATTTCGCCTTTATCGGCGCCGAGCTGACCGACAGCAAATACTTCGGCGTCGGCGACGGCATCGGGGTGCGCAAAGACGATACCGCGCTGCTGAACGCCTTCAACGCCGCGCTGCAGGCGATCCGCGCCAACGGCACGTACAAGAAAATCAACGACAGGTATTTCGACTTCGACATGTACGGCGCGGAGCAGTAACAAGCGTTCCCCGGCGGTCACCTGCAGATCCTGCAGGACGGGGAGGCGCCTTCGGCCGCCGGGGAACGCCCCAACGGAAACGGCAGTGTCGGCAAGAACGGAAAATCAGGCGGGATAAGGATGCGGGCCAGGCAGGACGCTCGGCCCGCTAAAGCGGGTTACTTCACTTCGCCCATCGCTTTCAGCTTTTTGGACAGCTCGCGGCGTTCTTTGGACAGATCGGCATTTTTGATGATGTAGTCATCAACGCGATCTTCGTAGTCGCTGCGCATGTTGGCGATGATGCCCTGAATGTCTTCAATGCTCATGCCGGGCTTGATGTACTCACTCAGGTTGTCGAGCAGCAGCACGCGCTTCTGGTTATCACGAATTTTCTTTTCGTTGTCGACGATCTCGCGTTGCAGTTTGTTTTTGCGGCGGAACATACGCACAAACTCCAGCACGTCCTGGAAACTCGGCTTATTTGCATTATCCATCTTTATACCCTTGCTTTAGTAATACACAGATTCATTTGCTTACGGCCACATGGCACCAAGATACAGGTTTGTGGCGGTCCGGCACAACAGTGATTGCCTTATCTTACCCACTTTGCCCCGGCGGCCAAAACCCAAAGCGCCGCCTTCATGATCTGACCCCTTATTCGCGCCCGGCGGCGGTGCAGACCTGGAGCAGATCCCCCAGCTCTTCCAGCTGCTGCGCCAGCTCCATGCTGAGCCAGACATAGCCGTAAATCGGCGCTTCGCCGTGCTGCCCGAGGCTGACCTCTTGCATCAGCGTTTTCAGCTCGCCGGCGATCTCCGCCAGCTGCCCCGCCGCCGCCTGCCGCTGCGCCTGGGGCCCTTCACGCATCAGCACCGCCAGCGATTCCAGCGAGCTCAGCGTCAGCAGCTGGGTGCTGCGCAGCGTGCGGGCGTTCAACATGATGAAGTGCGTTTCGCGCGAGGCCCAGTAGGCGTCGGCCATCAGCTCCAGTGTGCACACCAGATTGCGGCTGAGGGTTTGCACCGCCTCGAACACCGCTTTGGGGATGCGGGTTTCCTTGCTGGCGGGCACGATCAGGCTGCGCAGCTTCACCACCTGATTCAGCAGGTCCTTGAGCTGCGGCTCCAGCCGCGGCCGCTCAATGACGTTCGGCGAAAAATACGCGCCGTAGAGGCGGGCGGCGGTTTGCAGGCAATCCGCCATTTGCATGCGCCACAGAATATAGGCGCGCTGTGGGTAGATGCTGGTGAACAGCAGCGCCAGCAACGAGCCGAAGATCACGTCGCCGCTGCGCCACAGCGCGGTATGCATGTCGCCGGCGCCCGCGCCGCACACCACCGCCAGCGTGATCCCCACCAGCAGCGCCATATACGGCCGTTTGCCCAGCGTCAGGTAACCGCAGACGAACATCACCACGCCACACCAAACCAGCATCAGCGGCAGCGAATAGAGTTCCAAATACAGGGCGATCAGGCCGGACGCGGCGCCGAACACCGTGCCGGCAATGCGTTGCAGCGCCCGCTGCAGCACGTTGCCCCAAAACGAGATCGGCCCCATCACCACCACCAGGGTGATCAGCGGCCAGGTGCCTTCGGGCACCGCCAGCAAGCGGATCAGCAGAAAGGTCAGGATAAACGCCAGCCCGATGCGCACGCCGTGGACAATGCGATAGTGGCGGTAGGTTAGCAATTCAAGGGAAGAGATTTTTCGATCGAGGCGCACAATGCCTCCGATAAAGACCAGCCAGGCCGCTATTTTAGCGGAGGAAGCCCGGCAAGGAAAAGGCGAATGAGGCGTCCCCCATTCGCGGTCAGGCTCAGGCGGCGTACTTGTCGACCAGCGCGCGCAGAACGGCGGCGGTTTCGACATCCATCACGCCGTCATACTTCTGCTGGCGGAAGTGCAGCTGGAACGCGCGCACCAGCTGGCGATAGCCTTCTGCGGTATTGGCCGCCGAGGTGTCATAGCCGTATTGGGCGAACAGTTTCAGCAGCTCGGCCTGCGCCGGCAGCCCCTGGCGGCAGTATTCCTGCTGGCGCTGCTGCTTGGTCGCCTCGTCATACCAGGCGCCAACGCCGGCCTGATACAGCTGCTGCCACGGGAACTGCGGGCCCGGATCGCTCTTGCGGCCCGGGGCGATGTCGGAGTGCGCCACCACGTTCACCGGCGAGATGTCCGGGTAACGCTGCAGGATATTCTGCGCCAGCTGGGTGACCGCCTCGATCTGCTGCGGGTTAAACGGCGGGAAGGTGATGTTTTCACCGTCGCCGCTCGCCAGGTTGACGATCTCGATGCCGATCGAGGTGTCGTTGATATTGCTGCGGGTGCCCCACTGGCTGGTGCCGGCATGCCAGGCGCGCTCGTTCTCGTCCACCAGGTTGAAAATGCGCACGCCGCTAAAGCCGGCGACCTGATAGGTGGCCTCGGTCGGATCCGGCACCAGATAGTGCGCGCTGACCGATTTTCCGGTCAACGACTTCACCGAGTCGGCAAAGTTTTGCGCCGTGTAGTGCAGCACCAGAAAGCGCACGCGGTGGCCGAAGCTGGCGACCGATCGGTAGCTATTGTAATCAATCTTGTACATCGTAAAGTCCCTCTCTCGTTTGATTTCACTGAGCGGCCTCTCATCATGACAGGCCGCTCCGCACAGGTGAACCTTTGGCTCACCCTTTTTGTTTTAGCTAATTGCTAAATTATGCGCAAGCGTTTTTTAGCAAAACCGTTATTTACCTTTTTGCTAAAGAGTGCGATCATCGAACAATGGAAACTAAAGAAATCAGGCGCAACAATCTGCGCGAATTGATGGCCCGCTACGCCCGGCAAGGCGTCAACCAGAATGAGTTCGCCACGCTGGTTGAGTCTTCCGCGCCGACGCTGAGCCAAATCATCGGGGAAAAATCCTCCCGCAATCTTGGCGACAATCTGGCCAGGCGGATCGAGGCCAGGCTGAATTTGCCCAAGGGCTGGTTCGACGTGTTTCACGAAAAGCAGCTGGTGCGCCCGTTTGACAACGTGGCGGCGGAGTCGGACTTCCAGCCCGCCCGTTTAAAACCGGTGGTATGGGAAGATACCGAACAGGACAAGGAAGAGTTTGTGGAGATCCCGCTGCTGGATATTGATTTTTCCGCCGGCGACGGCTGCTACGAAATCGTCGATCGCGAGGAGTTTTCGCTGATCTTCCGCCGTTACTACCTGCACAAGATGGGGGTGGCGGTCAACGCCGCGCGCATCATTCGCATCTCCGGCTCCAGCATGGAGCCGCGCCTGCAGGACGGCGACGTGGTCGGCATCAACACCGACGACACGCGCATCCGGGAAGGCAAGACCTACGCCATCCGCCACGGCAATTTGCTGCGGGTGAAGGTGCTGATCGAGCAGCCGGACGGCGGCGTCATCATCCGCTCCCTCAACCGGGAAGAGTACCAGGACGAGCACCTCAGCTATCAGCAGCGCAAAGAGCAACTGGTAGTGCTCGGCCGCGTCTTCTGGTCCTCTTCGTCCTGGTAGTGGAACAACCTCGGGCGCCCGCTGCGCCCGGCGGTTATTTGAAGTCCACCACCATCTGCTGCTGGATAGACAGCCCGCGGGTCGACTGTACGCAGCCGGCGATGTAGTCGGTGAAGCGCGGCGGCTTCGGCATACCCAGCTTGAGGATCTTCTCGTTGCTGAAGCGCACGTTGAGCATGGCGAACGATCCGTACAGGCGCATCGCTTTCAGCATCAGCCGCTCGTTGCACGGGCCGAAAATGTCTTTCAGCTGGCGGCGCATTTTCACCAGCGCGTCATACGTCACCTGCGCATACTCATCGCCCACCGGCGCTTTTTCCAGCGCGGCCGCCATGGCGTTGTCGATTTCGGCAAAGCTGACGCTGCTCTCCACGCCGGCAGAGATGTGATACACGTCGTTCTCCAGCGTTTCGCTGTTCATCAGCATCACCAGTGCATCCGCACAGTAGTCCGCCGGGATCACGTCGATATTGTCCTGCAGCGAGCACATGAATTTGCGCAGCATCAGCGCCATGCCGAACACCCAGAAAATGCTGCTGGAAGGCTGGCAGCCCAGGCGGGTGTGCCCCACCACGATCGACGGACGAGCGATGGTCAGCGGCATTTGCGGGCAGCGTTGGCGCATCAGCTGTTCGATGGTGGATTTGGAACGCGTATATTCCACCAGGTGCTCGGCGTCTTCCTCAAACTCGCCGCTCTCCGCCACCAGCGAACCCGGCTCCGGCGAACAAGACATGGCGGTACCGACGTGCAGGAAACGTTTTAATCCCGGCACCTGCGCCATTCTTTCGGCAAAGGCCAGAGTGCCTTCTACGTTTACCTTCCAAATGAGCGGGTTATTACCAAATGAAGCAACGGCCGCACAGTTAATAACGTGCGTGACATTGTTAATACGTGCGTCAGTTAAAAAGTCGGCCGGCTCGGAAAGGTCGCCCAACAATATATTTTCTATCGTAATTTTAGACAGCAGGTTCGCATCGATATTAAACTTTTCCATATTCGCGCGAATACGGGCCAGCCCTTGCTGCGCATCATCGGCGCGCACCAGTAAAAGATAATTAATAGACTGATTTTCAATCAATAATTTTTCGAGAACTGCACCACCGAGAAAGCCGGTAGCGCCGGTCAACAGTAGCGTTTTCATAATTGTCACCCACATTGGCATTGAATGTGGAAGATTGTATCTGCGGATAATTAAACAAATATTAAATAGAATTACGGCGCCCCTACTCAATTTTCTTAATATTATCTTAAGGAATCTTTTGAAACATCCATCATGGATTTCGTAACAAAAGAGTCGGGCACGCATTGCGATTAATCCCTACTGTTTAAATACCATTGATGTAGCCCCTGATTTAATTTAACGGTCAATGTTATTTCTCTTCTCGTCCGTGGAGGACTTATGACCTATAACCAAAAAGCCTGGTTGGGGGTTTTGCTGCTGTGCACCCTGTTTTGGGTGGCGGTCATCGGCGGCGCCTGTTCGCTGTATAACCGGGCGGATCGCCTCAATGCACACCAGCCGCAGAGCGAGTTCGCCGCGCGCCACAGCCTGGCCCCCTGCTCGCAGCAAGGCGCTCAGGCGTCCACCGCCCCCCGGAATGGGTAGGGACAAGACCCGCTAACGATCCTATTATGCCCTAAGGTTAACAGGGAGATAACGATGGCTCGAAAGCTGGATAGCTTACCGCAGGCACAACGCGAAAAAATAGAAACCGATTTGCTGGCCATCAGCGTGATCTACAACGAGCGCTACGGCATCGCCTCGACCCAGGCGGAAACGGAACAACAGATCCCCGACCACCTGCTCCCCTACTTTCATCAACGGCTGGATTATTATCGCCGTGCGTAATTGCGCGCATTTCGCTAACCGCCGCTTGGCATCGCTCCCCACGCCGTTACAATAGGGGCATCTTGTATCCGCCACTGAAGAGACGCGATTTTGAGCAGCAAGGCAACGGCCACATTTTATATTCACGATTACGAAACCTTCGGCAAAAGCCCGTCGCTGGATCGCCCGGCGCAGTTCGCCGGCGTGCGCACCGATATGGATTTCAACATTATCGAAGAGCCGCTGGTCATCTACTGCGCCCCGGCCGACGACTACCTGCCGGAACCCGAGGCGGTGATGATCACCGGCATCACGCCACAGGTGGCGCGCGCCAAAGGCGTTAACGAGGCCGAGTTCACCCGCCAAATCCATCAGGCCTTCAGCGTGGCCGGCACCTGCATTCTCGGTTACAACAACATCCGCTTCGATGACGAAGTGAGCCGCAATATCTTCTATCGCAATTTCTACGATCCCTATGCCTACAGCTGGCAAAACGGCAACTCGCGCTGGGATCTGCTGGATGTGATGCGCGCCTGCTATGCCCTGCGCCCGGACGGCATCGTCTGGCCGGAAAACGAAGACGGCTTCCCCAGCTTCCGCCTCGAACACCTGACGCGCGCCAACGGCGTCGAGCACACGCAGGCTCACGACGCGATGTCGGACGTTTACGCCACCATCGCCATGGCCAAACTGGTCAAGCAGGCGCAGCCCCGGCTGTTCGATTTTCTGTTGCAGCACCGCAACAAACACAAACTGAACGCCCTGATCGACGTCGCCGAAATGACGCCGCTGGTGCATGTCTCCGGTATGTTCGGCGCAGCGCGCGGCAACACCAGCTGGGTGTCGCCGTTGGCCTGGCACCCGGACAACAAGAACGCGGTGATCATGTGCGATCTCGCCGGCGATATGACGCCGCTGCTGACGCTGAGCGCCGAGCAGCTGCGTGAACGCCTGTATACCCGCCGCGACGACCTGGCGCCGGATCAGGCGCCGGTGCCGATCAAGCTGGTGCACATCAACAAATGCCCGGTGCTGGCGCCGGCCAAAACCCTGCTGCCGGAGAACGCCGAGCGGCTGGGCATCGATCGCCAGGCCTGCCTGCAGAACCTGCAGCTGCTGAAACAGCACCCGGAAGTGCGCGAGAAAGTGGTGGCGCTGTTCGCCGAAGCCGAGCCGTTCAAAGGCTCCGACGACGTCGACGCCCGGTTGTACGACGGTTTCTTCAGCGACGCCGACAAGGCGGCAATGAGGATTATTCAGCAGACCAAGCCGCAAAACCTGCCGGCGTTGGATCTGGCCTTCAGCGACGGCCGCATGAAAGAGCTGCTGTTCCGCTTCCGCGCGCGCAACTACCCGAATACGCTGGACGATGCCGAGCAGCGCCGCTGGCTGCAGCACCGCCAGGAAGCGTTAAGCGCGGAGCGCGTGCAGAGTTACCTGCTGCAGCTCGAATCGCTGTATAACCTGCACGAAGGCGACAAAGAGAAAACCGCCCTGCTGAAAGCGCTGTTCGATTACGGCAAAGAGTTGGTAGGGTAAAACCCGCTGCAAGCAGAAAAGGAAAAGGCCGCGAATGCGGCCTTTTTGGTGGCAGAGGAGACGGCTCGCGCTTAGGCGGCGTCTTCGCTCGCTTGCGGCACCGGCAAACGGAAGCTGCGGGTGACGAAGGCCAGGTAGATCAGGCCGATAGCCGCCCAGACCAGACCCAGCGTCATCGAGCTGGCTTCCAGGTTGACCCACAGCGCGCCGACGGTCAGTGCGCCCATCACCGGCAGGATCAGGTAGTTGAACGTGTCCTTCACGGTGCGGTTCATCTTGTCGCGGATATAGAACTGCGAGATCACCGACAGGTTGACGAAGGTGAAGGCCACCAGCGCACCGAAGTTGATCAGCGCGGTCGCGGTCACCAGGTCAAACGATACCGCGGACAGCGCGATGGCGCCCACCAGCAGCACGTTCAGCGCCGGGGTACGCCACTTCGGATGCACATAGCCGAAGAAGCGAGTCGGGAACACGCCGTCGCGGCCCATCACGTACATCAGACGCGAAACGCCCGCATGTGCCGCCATGCCAGACGCCAATACCGTCACGCAGGAGAACACCAGGATCACCGACTGGAAGAACTTGCCCGCCACGTACAGCATGATTTCAGGCTGCGACGCGTCAGGATCCTTGAAGCGCGAGATGTCCGGGAAGTACAGCTGCACGAAGTAAGACACCACGATAAAGATGATGCCGCCGATCAGCGCCGTCAGGAAGATGGCTTTCGGGATCACTTTCTCTGCGTCTTTGGTCTCTTCAGACAGCGAGCTGATGCCGTCGAAGCCCAGGAACGAGAAGCACAGGATGGTCGCGCCGGTAATCATCGGCACCACGTGGGCGTTATCGGACCAGAACGGACGGCTGCTGACCAGCGTACCGGCGCCTTCGCCGTGGTAAATGCCGTTGATCACCAGGCCGAGGAACACGATCATGATCGCCACCTGCACCACCACGATGATGGAGTTCAGGTTAGCCACCAGCTTGATGCCGCGCAGGTTGAAAATCGTCATCAAGCCGACCAGCACCGCCACGAAGATCCAGGACGGGACGCCCGGGAAAATCGCTTCCAGGTAAATCTTGGCCAGCAAGATGTTGATCATCGGCATGAACAGGTAGTCCAGCAGCGATGACCAGCCCACCATAAAGCCGACGTGCGGGCTGATGGCTTTCTGGGCGTAAGTGTAGGCAGAACCGGCGGAAGGGAACTTCTTCACCAGCTTGCCGTAGCTCAGGGCGGTAAACAGGATCGCCAGCAGAGCGAAGGCGTACGCAGTCGCGACGTGACCATCGGTCAGGCCGGATACGATGCCGAAGGTATCGAAGATGGTCATTGGCTGCAGATAAGCCAGGCCCATCATCACTACCGGAACCAAAGTCAGGGTTTTGCGCAGTTGGGTGCGCTGAGCCGGAGCGGCGTTGAGGGTGTTATCGGACATTGGTCAGCCCCCCCTTACCTTGAGCCTTGCGGATGGCGGACACGCCAAGACTTAAGGTTGCGGGGAAACTTCGCAACGAGCGACTTAATTCTAAAAGAAGGGGATTGTAAGCTGGATAACGGGTCGAGGAAACCTCGGCTGCTCCATAGTCGCTGCGGCCACAGCGGAAACCGGCGGGCACCGGTGCTAAAGTGAAAAATTGCCCCATCTTTCTAATCCTCATGAGTCACGACCATAAAGTTTTGTTTGATCGTGCACGAAACTATTTATCTATCCGGATCGGTGTCCGGCCTCGCTTGGTGTATGAAACGCTACGTTGGTAAAACTTAATGCAAAAAAAATAACCGACGCTTTCAAAACGTCGGCTATCTGCATTTGAGATATTTTGCACCAGAATGCCTCCGGATGACAAGATCCGGAAGCCCTCAAATACAAATTCTTTTTGTCGATCGAACGGAAAACCAGCCCGGCAGGCGAATTAATCCGCTACCGGCAGGCCGGTCGCCCGCACATACCTCTTACTTTATACGCCCATTCAGGCATTTTTCAACATCCAGTCGATCTCGGTTTCCGTCACCCGCCGTTCAAACTGCAGCAGTTCGTCCGTCTTGCAGGCGTGATAAACCTGGGTAAAACGCTCGCCCAGATAATGGGTCAGCGCGTGCTGGTGTTCAAACTCGTACAATGCGTCGCTCTGGCGGATCGGCAACGGCAGCCCCTCCTGCTCCAGCCCGTTGCCGGTCACCGGCTCTGGCAGCGGCAGCGCGTTGTCCAGCCCGTACAGCATGCCGGCCAGGATCGCCGCCATCACCAGATAGGGATTGGCGTCGGCACCGGCCACGCGGTACTCCACCCGGTGGTTCTCCGGTTCGCCGCAGGGAATGCGCAGCGCCACGGTGCGGTTGTTGTGGCCCCAGGCGGCCTGGATCGGCACATACATCCCCGGCTGGAAGCGCCGGTAGGCGTTGACATTCGGCGCCAGCAGCGCCATCGACGCCGGCATCAGGGTGATCATCCCGGCCAGCGCCTGTTTCAATAGCGGTGAATCCTCGCCTTCGGCGTCGGCGAACAGGTTGTTGCCCGCCCCGTCCTGCATACTGACATGCACGTGCATGCCGCTGCCGGCGTAATCCTCATAGGGTTTGGCCATAAAGGTGGCGTGCATGTCGTGGTTCTCGGCCACCAGCCGCACCAGCCGCTTCAGCGCCAGCGCGTGGTCGCAGGCCAGCAAGATATCGTCGGTATGACGCAGGTTGACCTCGAACTGCCCCGGCGACGCCTCCGCCACCGCGCCGTCCGCCGGCAGCCCCTGCAGTTTCGCCAGCGCGTCGATGTCGTTCAGCACCTCGGCGAAATGGTTCAGGTTATCGACGGAATACACCTGGCTTTGGGTGTTGCGCTCCTGGGTGCCGGGCGCACACGGCGGCTGCAGATCGCCCTCCGCGTCGCGCAGCCTATCGATGAGATAAAACTCCAGCTCTACCGCTGCCACCGGGAACAAGCCGCGCTGTCGCAGCGCCTGCCACACGCGGTTCAGCACATTGCGGGGTTCAACGTCAAAGGGAGTGCCATCTTCATCCAGCATGGTCAGCAGCACCTGGCCGATATGCTCCGGATCGGCGGCCGACGGCGTCAGCGAGCCGGGCACCGGCAGGCATACGCGGTCCGGTTCGCCAAGCTCCTGCCCAAGACCGGTTTCCTCCACCACGTTGCCGAGGATGTCCATGGCGAACACCGACGCGGGGAAGTAGCTGCCTTTTTCCAGTTTTTTCAACCCTGAGACGGGTATGCGTTTGCCGCGGAAGGAACCATTGAGATCGGTGAGAAGGATATCGACATACTGCGTGGCGGGATGGCGTTCCAAATAATGAGCAACCTCATTTTGGAACGCGCTACTTCGCCTCTCTTCATGATGCTGTGCAAAATGTTCAACTGCTGCGCTATTGGTTTGCATACGTCACCCGCCATTATGCTCTTAAGGCGCGTTGGCGCCCGTCCGCCGTTCGATTCAACACATGATTGGATTTCTCGCCAGGCCGCGCCGCTGCTGGGCGCTCAAAATAACATCCACAATATGAAACATAGCCTTAACAGAATAGGTTTGCAAATGTTACAATCCTGTTTGATTATTCGCCACCGGCTGCTAAATTGATAAAATATTGACCGAAAAGGCCTTGCCGTTCTTTTTACGTCAATTATTTCGTCCAACGCACCGAGAGTGAACATGGGCAATATATTTTCCAAACCTGCCCTAACTACCGATATCATGCAGCATCGTTATCGCCCAGACAGGCGCCCGATAGCGATATTCATGTCTGCCTGTCGCCCCTACCAGAAGGAAGTACCGCTATGAGCGAAGCCAGCTTGGCACCGGGCAAACGCCTGTCGCAGATCCGTCAGCAATTGGGTTTGTCGCAGCGCCGGGTCGCCGAACTGTCCGGGTTAACCCACAGTGCGATCAGCACCATCGAACAGGACAAGGTCAGCCCGGCCATCAGCACGCTGCAAAAGCTGCTGAAGGTGTATGGCCTGTCGCTGTCTGAATTCTTTGCCGAACCGGAAGCCGCCGACGAACCGCGCGTGGTGATCGACGCCGAGGACCTGATTGAGATCGGCAGCCAGGGGGTGTCGATGAAGCTGGTGCACAACGGCAGCCCGACGCGCAACCTGGCGATGATGCTGGAAACCTACCAGCCCGGCACCACCACCGGCGAAAAGATCAAACACCAGGGCGAAGAGATCGGCACCCTGCTGGAAGGCGAGATCGTGCTGACCATCAACGGCCAGAGCTACTGCCTGACCGCCGGTCAGAGCTACGCCATTAATACCGGCATCCCGCACAGCTTCAGCAATACGTCGGCGCGCATCTGCCGCATCGTCAGCGCACACACCCCCACCACCTTCTGACCGTTTCTCGCACCGGCGCAGCCTGACGCGGGTTGCGCCCCTGCCCGCCAACGCGTTTTTCACCGCCGTTATGCCATTTTGTTGGTTGCCAACGGCGCAATCTGTGTTACAACAGAGCAGAACAGCCATCTAAACATCTAAACGGCCTTATTGCTCTATGCCAACCGCAACGCCTTCACGCCTCGAGATGCGCAATATCTCGATCGCCTTCGCCGGCTTCAACGCGCTGCAGGACGTGGACTTCACGCTGCAGGGCGGTTCAATCCACGCGCTGGTCGGCGCCAACGGCGCGGGCAAGTCGACGCTGATGGCGATCCTCTCCGGCGCCCACGATCATTATCGCGGCGAGATCCTGATCGACGGCCAGGCGGTGGCGATCCACTCCCCGCTGCAGGCGCGCCGCCACGGTATTCACGTGGTGCAGCAAGAGGTCGACGTCGCGCTGATCCCCACGCTGTCGGTGGCGGAAAACATCATGCTGGACTGGCTGAACGAGCCGGGCCACTGGCTGAACTGGGCGGAGCTGCACCGCCGCGCCGCGCAGTTGCTGCAGCAATGGGCGCTGCCGCTCAACCCGCGCAGGCGGCTGGCGGACTGCACGCTGGCGGAAAAACAGCAGGTACTGCTGGCGCGTGCGCTTTCGCACCGCTGCCGTTTTCTGGTGCTCGACGAACCGACCGCGCCGCTCGATCGCGCCGAGAGCGAGCGCCTGTTTAACGTGGTGCGCCGCCTGCAATCCGAAGGCATCGGCATCGTGTTTATTTCCCACCGCATCCACGAACTGAGCGACATTTGCGATCGGCTGACGGTACTGCGCGACGGCCGGCGCGTCAGCGAGGACCCCATGCGCGGGCTGAGCGGCGAACAGATCGTCGAGAAGATGCTCGGCCATCGGCTGGACGACATTTTCCCGCCGCCGCGCCCACCGCACGCCAAGCGAACGCTGCTGCAGGTGCAAGGCTTGCGCGATCGCCACAAGCTGCGCGACGTTTCGCTGCGGCTGCATGAGGGCGAAATTCTCGGCATCGCCGGGCTGGCCGGAGCCGGCAAAACCGAGCTGTGCAAAGCGCTGTTCGGCGCCAGCGCCGTGCAGCTCGAGCGCGGCGAACTGCGCGGGCAACCCTGGGCACCGCGCGCGCCGCACCTCTCGGTCGAACAAGGATTGGCGCTGGTGCCGGAAGAGCGCCGCAAAGAGGGCATCTTCATCGATGAGGCGATCCCGATGAACCTGAGCGTCAGCGCCGACGACAGCTTCTCGCGCTGGAGCCTGTTCAGCCGGCGGCAAGAGCTGCGCTGGGCGCGCGAGATCATGCAGCGCCTGAACATTCGCGCCTCGGGCCCGCAACAGCGGCTGGCGCGCCTGTCCGGCGGCAATCAACAAAAAGTGGCGATCGGCAAATGGCTGCGCGGCAACGCCGAGGTGCTGATCTTCGATGAACCGACCAAGGGCGTGGACATCAAGGCCAAGCAAGAGCTGTTTGGCCTGATCGACGGCCTGGCGCGCGCCGGCAAAGGCGTGATTTACGCCTCCGGCGAGTTCGCCGAGCTGGTTGGCCTGTGCGATCGCATCTGCGTGCTGTGGGACGGCCGCATCGTGGCGGAGTTGAACGCCGCCGACATCGACGAAGAAACCTTATTGCTCTATTCCACCGGAGGAACCCCTGCGTGAGTAAAGAATTAGCCCTGCGGCCTGCGCTGCCCTGGCGCCAACAGCTGTTCGATTTCCTCTACAAATGGGGCATGTTGCTGACCGTGGCGGCGCTGATCGCCCTGTTCGGCCTGGCGTCGGACAACTTTCTCGATGCCAACAACATCATCAATATCCTGCGTTCGATCGCCATCGTGACGGTGATCGCCATCGGCGTCTCTATCTCGCTGTCGGTCGGCGGTTTCGATCTGTCGGTCGGCTCAACCGCCTCGTTGGCCAACGCGCTGGTGATTTCGCTGTTCGTCTGGCACGGATTCGGCACCACCGGCGCCATCGTGGTAACGCTGCTGCTGTGCACGCTGGTCGGCCTGTTCAACGCCCTGCTGATCGTGGTGTTCAGAATTCCCGATATGCTGGCGACGCTGGCCAGCCTGTTCGTGATCCAGGGCGTGGCGATGACCTACAGCTACGGCGGATCCATCACCCAAAACATGGTGCTGCCGAATGGTGACATGGCGGAAGGCCTGATCCCGGAGGTGTTTTCCGCCCTCGGCCAGGTGCCGGTGATCGTGCTGATCATGCTGGCGGTCACCGTCGCGGTGCAGCTGTTCCTGTCGTTGACCAAGCATGGCCGCCGCATGTATGCCATCGGCGGCAACCCCGAAGCCGCACGTCTGTCGGGCATCCGCACCGTGCGTTACAGGGTTGCCGCTTACGTCATTTCCTCTTGGCTGGCGGCGCTTGGCGGCATCTTGCTGGCGTCACGTATCGGCTCTTCGCAGGTCAACGCCGGCGGCGGTTATCTGATGGACGCGGTGGCGGCGGCCTATATCGGCTTCTCGCTGGCCGGGGCCGGTAAACCCAATGCGCTCGGCACCCTGATCGGCGCGGTGATCCTCGGCGTGCTGCAAAACGGCCTGGTGATGCTGTCGGTGCCCTACTACGCCATGGACATTATCAAAGGCCTGGTGCTGGCGCTGGCGCTGGCCATCACCTACATCCAGAAACGCTGATCCTCCCCGGCGCACGCCCGCTGCGCCGCTTTTCCCTTTAATTCATCCGGTTACCCTTTCCCGTCAGAAGAACAAGCATACAAATGATATGAATTATCATTAGCGTTTACATTCAGTAAAAAATCCTTACAATACCCTCACGCAACGCTGACGAAGCGAAGTATTTCTCAGCGAACGATGAATAATTTCATTAGAAATTCAATTGGTTAATTACTTTCACTTCAATCCAGGAAAGGTTTACCTCATGGAAACGCCACGTTACAGCAAGCTCGCCGCTCTGGTCGTCGCCTCACTCAGCGCCACCGCCGCGCTGGCCGCGCCGCAGGACGACACCCAGGACACCATGGTCGTCACCGCCTCCGGCTTCCAGCAAAAAATTCAGGACTCCGCCGCTTCCATCTCGGTGATCCCGCGTCAGCAAATTGAAGACAAGGCCTATCGCGACGTGACCGACGCGCTGAAAGACGTGCCGGGCGTGGTGGTCACCGGCGGCGCCAGCAGCAGTGACATCAGCATCCGCGGCATGTCCTCCAAGTACACGCTGATCCTGGTGGACGGCAAGCGCGTTGACACCCGCGGTACCCGTCCGAACAGCGACAACGCCGGCATCGAACAGGGCTGGCTGCCGCCGATGGAAGCCATCGAGCGCATCGAAGTGGTGCGCGGGCCGATGTCTTCGCTGTACGGCTCCGACGCCATGGGCGGCGTGATCAACGTCATCACCCGCAAGACCTCCCGCACCGAGTGGAAAGGCTCGCTGCACGGCGACGCCACCCTTCAGGAAAACCGCGATTCCGGCGATCTGTTCCAGACCAACGCCTACGCCTCCGGCCCACTGATTGAAGGCCTGCTCGGCGTGCGGGTCAACGGCCTGCTGTCGCGCCGTGCCGAAGATAAAATCGCCAACGGTTACAACGAACAGCGCATGCGCAGCGGCACCGCGGTGTTCACCCTGACGCCGGACGAGAAAAACGAATTCGACTTCGAAATCGGCCGCTCGCTGCAGGATCGCAACAGCACACCGGGCAAATCGGTGGTGGCAGAGCGTTGCAGCAAAGGCAAGTGCAAACCTACCTCTCGCAGCGAAGATCTCTACACGCGCACCAACTACTCGCTGACCCACAACGGTTATTACGACTTCGGCAACTCCACCAGCTACGTTCAGCGGGAAGAGACCAATAACCCGGGCCGCAAGATGAAGATGTACAACACCATCTTCAACACCCAGAACCAGTTCGAGCTGGGTTCCCACATGCTGAACCTCGGCGGCCAATACCGCTATGAGAAACTGGGCGACAGCGGCAACCAGCTGAGCTCGGCGAAAGACGTCAACCAGCTGACGCGCTGGAGCTGGGCGCTGTTCGCCGAAGACGAATGGGCGCTGACCAATGACTTCAGCCTGACCAGCGGCATCCGTATGGATCGCGATCAGAACTTCGGCAGCCACTGGTCGCCGCGCATGTACGGCGTCTGGCACCTGACCGAGCAGTGGACGATGAAAGGCGGCGTCTCCGCCGGCTACCGTTCGCCGGATCTGCGCCAATCCTCCGCCAGCTGGGGCCAGGTCACCGGCGGCGGCGTGCGTAACGGCATCATCGTCGGCAACCCGGATCTGCAGCCGGAGAAGAGCCTGAGCGAAGAGATCGGCCTGATGTGGGATAGCCTGAAAGGCGTCAACGCCGGCGTGACGGTCTTCAACACCGACTTCAAGAACAAGATCACCGAAGTACGCCGCTGCGAAGACACGCCGGACTGCAAGATCGGCAACGATGTCTATGACTTTATCAGCGATCGCGTCAACGTCGACAAAGCCAATATGCGCGGCGTAGAAGCCACCTTCGGCTGGCAGATCAACAAAGACTGGAAGTGGAACACCAACTACACCTACACCGCTTCCGAACAGAAGAGCGGCGACTTCCAGGGTAAGGCGCTCAACCAGATGCCGAAGCACATGCTCAACACCGTGCTGGACTGGCAGGCCACGCAGGACCTCAGCCTGTGGTCGCGCGTCAACTTCCGCAGCCGCACCTCTGACTACCTGAGCCGCACGTCGATGGAGACCAGCACGCCGTCCTACACCTTCGTCGATGCGGGCCTGAGCTATCAGGCGGCGAAGAACCTGCAGCTGACCGGCGGGGTTTACAACATCCTCGACAAAACCGTGGATTACGACCACTACCGCACCACGCTGGACGGCCGCCGTTACACCGTCGGCATGACCTACAACTTCTGATGCCCCTGGGCGCGCGCTGCGCGCCCTTTTCATTCCATCACCGTGAGGAAGCTCCATGAGATTACGCCGCTCCCCCCTGATGATCGCCCTGCTGGCCGCGATGGCGCTGGCGGGTTGCCACAGCAAAACCGACGCGCCGGTGGCGCCGGCCACCGTCAACGTCCAGCACCTGAACGGCAGCACCGAGGTGAAAAAGCACCCGCAGCGCATCGTGGTGCTGGATTACGCCTCGCTTGAAACGCTGCAGCTGTTGGGCGTCGAGCCGCTGGCGCTGCCCGGCAACCGCAAGAACTTGCCGGATAATCTGAAGCGCTATCAGGATGACAAATACCTCAATGCCGGCACCCTGTTCGAGCCGGATATGGCCGTGCTGCGCGCCGCCAAGCCGGATCTGATCCTGATCGCCGGCCGCGCTGCCAAAGCCTATGACGAGCTGAACGCGCTGGCGCCGACGCTGAACATGTCCGTCGATCCGCAGGATCAGTTGGGCAGCCTGAAACAGCGCACGCTGCAGCTGGGCGAGCTGTTCGATAAGCAGCAGCAGGCGCAGGCGGCGGTTGATAAGCTGGATGCGCAGATCGCGGCGGTCAAACCGCAGGCCGCTCAGGCCGGGCGCGGGCTGGTGGTGCTGTTCTCCGGCGGCAAGATCAGCGCCTACGCCCCCAAGAGTCGTTTCAGCTTCGTCTATGACGCCCTCGGCTTCTCGTCTGCGCTGCAGTCCGACGAAAAAGACGTGCGCGGCAACAAGCTGACGCCTGAGCAGGTGGCCAAACTGAATCCGGACTGGCTGTTCGTTATCGACAGAGACGCCGCGACCGGACGGCCGAACGCGGTGGCACCGCAGAAAATCCTTACCGGTACCGCGCTGAAGAAAACCACGGCGGTGAAAAAAGGCCAGGTGGTTTACCTGCCGGCGGCCGAGGTGTATCTGTCCGGCGGCATCGTCACCGCCCAGCACGTCGTCGAACGCGTGAGCGAGGCGCTGAACCACACTGCGCGATAAAGAAAGCCCGGCGATGCCGGGCTTTTTCTTGGGTTAAATCGTCGGCTGGTTTACCAGGCCGTCTATCAGCACCTGCGGCGTGCCCTGCGAGCAGCGTTCGATGCGCCCGCGCACGCCGTAGACCCGCGCCAGGCTCTGTGGCGTAATCACCTGCTCCGGCGCGCCGTCGGCGATCAGATCGCCATCCTGCAGCATCAGCACGTGGTCGCCGTGGCGCAGCGCGATATTGATGTCGTGCACTACCACCACCGTCACGATATTGCGCTTGCGAGTTTCGCGGCGCACCAAATCCATCACATGGAACTGATAGTTGAGATCGAGCGCGCTCAGCGGCTCATCCAGCAGCAGCAGCGAGGGCTGACGGATCAGCGACTGCGCCAATCCCACCAGCTGTTTCTGGCCGCCGGACAGTTGATCGAGGTAGCTCAGCGCCAGGTGCGCGATGCCCAACTGCTCCAGCAGGGCCATCACTTCCGCTTCGCTGCCGGCGTTGCTGCGGCCGCCCGAGGCGCGCTGCGCCACGATGATCGACTCCAGCACGTGCAGATGCACCCCGGCGGGCAGCGACTGCGGCAGATAGACCACTTTCTCCGCCCGACGGGCGAACGGCATCTGCATCAGATCGCCGTCGTCCAGCCACAGCTTGCCCTGCGCCGGGTTCAGCCCGGCCAGCGAGCGCAGCAGCGTCGATTTGCCGCTGCCGTTCGGCCCCAGCAGCACGGTGATTTGCCCGCGCGGCAGCATCGGCACCGAGAGATCGTCGATCACCGGGCGCTTCGGGTAGCCCGCCGAGAAGTTTTCTATTCGTAAGCCCTGGATCATACGTTCCCCCGGTGGCGCAGAATAATGCTCAGGAAGAACGGCACCCCGACCAGCGACGTGACGATGCCCACCGGAATGATCACCCCGGGCACCAGATTTTTCGACGCCACCGAGGCCATCGACAGCACCAGCGCGCCAATCAGCGCGCTGGCCGGCAGATAGAAGCGGTGATCTTCGCCGAAGATCATGCGGGCGATGTGCGGCGCCACCAGGCCGATAAAGCCGATCGGCCCGACGAAGGCCACCGCCAGCGCCGAGAGAATGCTGATGCGCAGCAGCGTGGCCAGCCGCAGACGGCGCACATCGATACCGAAGCTCACCGCCCGATCTTCACCCAGACGCAGCGCGGTCAGTTTCCACGAGCTCATCATCGACAGCGGCAGCAGCACGGCGAAAACGCCGAACAGGATGCCCAGCTTGTCCCACGAGGCGCGCGCCAGGCTGCCCATGGTCCAGAATACCAGCCCCTGCAGCGTGTCCTCGCTGGCGATGAACTGCATCATCGATACCAGCGCGTTGAAGGTAAACACCAGCGCGATGCCGAACAGCACCACGCCGGAGGTGGCGACCCGCGTCCAGCGCGTGATGCCGTCGAGCATCAGCGCGGCGAACAGCGCAAAGATAAAGGCGTTGGCGGAGATGAACCACTGATCGGGAATGCCCGGAATGCCGATGCCGAGCACGATCGCCAGCGCGGCGCCAAAGGCCGCGGCGGAAGACACGCCGAGGGTAAAGGGGCTGGCCAGCGGGTTATTCAGGATGGTCTGCATTTCCGCCCCGGCCAGGCCGAGCGCAAAGCCCACCACCACCGCCATCAGCGCATAAGGCAACCGGATGTCCCAGACGATCACCCGCGTGCCGGCATCGGCCGCGGCGGGATCGAGCAGCGTTTGCCATAAGGACGACAGCGACAGCCCGGACGGCCCCATGGTGAAATCCAGCAGCAGCGAGCCCAGGATTGCCAGTGCCAACGCGCCCATCATCAACAGGCGATGGCGAAGAATATGCTGATAACGCCCCATCACGCCGGCGTCGGGTTGCCCCTTGGCTTCAGTCGTGGGATCGGTGGATACGCTCATTAGTTAGGATACCTGTTACAACCATCATGACAGCGGCGCGAAAGCATCCGCCGTAAACCGGAAAGCGCGCAGCGACAGCCTACGCGCAGCCGTCAACAATAAAGCAAACGATAATACTTATCAATCATATCAATAGGTGAAAACGGCGTTATGAAAATGTAATAAATTGTTTTCTATCGCCATTTTTCATCCCCTCGCCTTTACCCCACCAACGGCCATTAGGTTCATTATTCTGAAAGTTATTCCTGATCCGACCAGAGTCTGACAAATAACGAAAAAACCACTTAGAATCCAAAACCACAGCACCGCGCGTGCAAAAAACCTTCAGGCCGCCGCAAGAGCGGCCTTTATTGACGAGGCTGTAATGAGAAGTCCATCTCCGGCGGTAACGCCCAAACGCCCGGCGCTGCTGAACTGGCTGTTGTACAGCCCGCTGCACGCCGACGACGAGCCGTTTCAACGCCAGCTGCGGCTCACGCTGACGCCCTCTCCCCTCACCCCCTGGCTGAATGCCGTGGGGCCGGCGGCGCTGTTGGTGGGATACGCCTGGCTGAACCAGCGGCTGGTCGGCATCGGTTTGCTGCTGCTGCTGTTGCTGTTAACCGCCGGACGCGCCGGATTGGCGCAGCGGCGCCAACCCGCCTGGCCGGACGCCATGCTGGTGACGGTGCTGCTGTGGATGCTGCTGGTCGGCGCCAGCGCCGCGCTGGCGATGCTGTCAGGCCGCTTCGTTTTAATCCTGTTCGCCGGGCTGACGATCACCGCCCTGGCCTGCTGGCTGATGCAGCGCCACGCCGCCGCGCCGCGCTTCGCGCTGCTTGAGGTGATCGCGCTGACGCTGCCCTACCTGCTGGCGGCGCCGCTGTCGCGCGTGCAAAACCTGTTTGTCCTGGCGGACCTCGCGCCGCTGTGGCTGGTGCTGGCCCATGGCATGATCGCTCGCTACCACCGTCAGCGGGTACAGCACGTCACGCTGGCTTGGGAGAAGCAGCAGGCGTCGCACCGCGATCGCCTGACCGGCTTCCTCAACCGAGCGGGCGGCGAGGTGGTGATGCGCAGCATCTGCCGCCCCGCAGCAGCGCAGACGATCTCCCACCTGTTCATTCTTGAGTTCGGTCCGCTGGCTGCGCTCTACCAAAGCCACGGCGTCCAGATTGGCGATGACGTGCTGCGCACCGTCGGCGAGCGCCTCAAGACGCTGATCCGCCCCAGCGACTACGTCTGCCGCTATACCGGCGGCCTGTTTTTGATACTGGTGCACGATCTGCCCTACGGCGCGGAAAGCGAGTTCCTCGCGCGCATCGTGCCGCCGCTGGAGGCACCCTACGATTTTGGCGCGTTCGGCGAGGTGAACATGCAGCTCAACGCCGGCATTTTGGCGCTGACGCAGGATTATGCGACGGTGGAAAATTTGATGAGCTCGGCGCAGCAGGCGCTGGCGGAAGCCAAAGGCGGGAAAAAGTAAAACCACACGCGGCGGGAACCCCCGCCGCGTCTCACTCTCCGAAAATTACTTCACGTCCATCTTCGGGAATTCCATTTCGCTGTACTTCACGACGCGGGTGCCGCGCGACAGCTTGTAACCAAACCAGATCAGCAGGAACAGCGGAATGCCGATGTAGGTCGCGGTCACGCCGTACCAGTCGATCTTGTCTTGCAGGAAGGCCTGGTAGTTCTGGCCCAGGGTAATGATCAGGCACAGCACGAAGGCGAAGATCGGCCCCAGCGGGAAGAACCCGGAACGGTACGGCAAGTCGTTCAGATCGCGCCCCTGCAGCATGTAACCGCGACGGAAGCGATAGTGGCTGATGGCGATGCCCAACCAGGCGATGAAACCGGTCATGCCCGAGGTATTCAGCAGCCACAGGTAAACCGACTGGTTGCCGAACATCGACGTCAGGAAGCACAGCCCGGCCACCACGCAGGTCGCGTACAGCGCGTTGCGCGGCACGCCGCCTTTCGACAGCTTGGCGAAGATGCGCGGCGCCTTGCCTTCCGACGCCAGGGTGAACAGCATGCGGGTAGAGGCGTACATGCCCGAGTTACCGGCCGACAGCACCGCCGTCAGGATCACCGCGTTCATCACCGCCGCCGCCGACAGCAGGCCGGCATGCTGGAACACCAGGGTGAACGGGCTGACGCTGATGTCCTTCACGTCGTTGCGCAGCAGGCTCGGATCGGTATACGGAATGATCAGGCTGATGATCAGAATGGCGAAGATATAGAACAGCAGGATACGCCAGAACACCTGACGCACCGCGCGCGGGATGTTTTTACCCGGGTTTTCCGATTCGCCGGCCGCGATGCCGATGAGTTCGGTGCCCTGGAACGAGAAGCCGACGATCATGGCCACGCCGATCATCGCCGAGAAGCCACCGGCGAACGGCGCGTCCCCTATCGTCCAGTTCTGCCAGCCGGCGTGCTCGCCACCCTTCAGAATGCCGACGATCATCAGCACGCCGACGGCGATGAAGATAATCACGGTGCTGACCTTGATCAGCGCGAACCAGTATTCCGCCTCGCCGAACCCTTTCACCGAAATGTAGTTCAGCAGGAACATCAGGCCGAGGAACAGCGCGCTCCAGATCCAGCCGGGGGTGTCCGGGAACCAGTAGCTCATCACCAACTGCGAGGCCACCAGATCAACGGCGATGGTCACCGCCCAGTTGTACCAGTAGTTCCAGCCCAGCGCGAAGCCGAAGCCTTCTTCCACGTATTTGGCGCCGTAAGTGGAGAATGAACCGGAGACCGGCATAAAGGCCGCCAGTTCGCCCAGGCTGGTCATCAGGAAGTACACCATCAAACCGATCAGCGCGTAAGACAACAGCGCCCCGCCGGGGCCTGCCTGAGAAACCGTGGCCCCCGAGGCGACGAACAGGCCGGTGCCGATGGAGCCGCCGATGGCGATCATGGTCAAATGCCGGGCTTTCAGCTCGCGGCGCAATCCGGGTGCTTGCTGCCCCGATGTTTTTATATCCTGCTGAGCCATTCGTACCCTATCTGCTCTTTGAAAAATGAGGGCGGATTGTAACAAATACCCGCCGGTGAACTAGCAACATTGCACTGATATAAGATAGCTTCATAATTCAGAGGCAATTATTAGCCGCGGCCCTTATGGCCTTACTTACTCTCATTAATGTGAGCGCGCGCAGGTTTTTATGCTTTTTCCGGCCTGCGCGGCAGCAGAGGGCGTGACGCGCTGCCGATTACAGCGCGCAATAGCTGAGAAAACGCTGTAATGCGTTGGAAATGTGCTTTTGCCGATGGCGGATCAGGTACAGGGTGCGCCGCAGCGGCGGCAGCGGTACCGGCAGTTCTACCAGCGCGCCGCTGGCCAGCTGTTCCGCCACCACCCGCCGCGACAGGCAGCTGATGCCGATGCCGTGCCGCACCGCGTGCTTGATAGCCTCCGAGTTGCCGAGCTCCATCACCAGCTGGAAGTGCGGCAGGTGCGCCAACAGCAGATGATCCAGCACCTCGCGGGTGCCCGAACCGCGCTCGCGCAAGATCCACGACGCATTGGCCAACGCCTCGAGCGTCGGCGGTTGACGGGTCAGCGGGTTGTCCGGCGCGGCGAACACCACCAGCTCGTCCTCCAGCCACGGCTGCGTCACCAGCTCCGGCATATGGCAAGGCCCTTCGATCAGCCCCAGATCGACGCGGAAATCCGCCACCGCTACGATCACGTCCTGGCTGTTGCCGACGTTCAGCTCCAGCGGCGTGGCCGGAAAGTCCCGGCGGTAACGGGCGATCATCTCCGGCAGCATGTAGTTGCCGATGGTACTGCTGGCGGCGATGCGCAGCGCCCCGCCGTCATGGCGAAACAGCTGCTCGATCTCCCCCGCCTGCTCCAGCAGCGCCAGCGCCTTGGGATACAACAACCGGCCGTGCTCGTTGATCACCAGCCGTTTGCCGACGCGATCGAACAGCTGCACGCCCAGTTGCCCCTCCAGATCCGCCAGCGCCGCGCTGACCGCCGACTGCGACAGCGCCAGCACCACCGAGGCCTGAGTGGTCGAACCGCTTTTCAGCACTTCGGTGAAGACTTCCAGTTGACGCAACGTGATATGCATAGCCGTCCCGGTAGTGAAAAAGGGTTCTGCCAGAGAACCACAAAATGATGTCAACATGATGTGGGTAGCCCGGCGAGGCTACCCGGTTTACGGCCAATTCGGCCCGTTACTTGCCCAAGGCGACCAGCTGCGCCGCCGCGGCCAGCACCGCCTCGCGCGGCGTGCCGGCTTCGTCCCGCTGTATTAATTGCAGCATCGCCACCAGGCGATCGCGATCGACCACCTTGTTTTCTTCAATCAACCGCCGCACCGCGCGCCCCACTTCCTGGTCTATCTGCTCTCTGCGTTGATCGTCGGTATCCATCGCCTGCTCCTGTTCAGTTGGAAAGTTGACGGCGGCTCGCCGCTCCTCCTCACCCTAGCCGCAATGCGGCTTTATGCCAATGCCTGACGCCATACCACTTATTCAGATAGGTTATAAATATATAATCAATTTCTCTTTTATTCAGCCCAAACGTACTCTTAGCAGCAAGAAACAGACTGAAGGACTGACTTTTATGGCGACTGATACCACTCACACTTATCCCGAGCGACGCTTTCCGCTGTTCGGCCTGCCGCGCCTGGTGCCGGGGCTGGCGCTCACCGGCGCGCTCACCGCGCTGGCCGTCTGGGCCGGCGACATTCCCTGGGTGGCGGAGCTGGGCCTGGGGGCGCTGACGCTGGCGATCCTGTTCGGCATTCTGGTGGGCAACACGCTGTATCCCCGCTGGCAAACCGTTTGTCACGGCGGCGTACAGCTGGCCAAACAACGCCTGCTGCGTCTGGGCATTATCCTTTACGGCTTCCGCCTGACCTTTCAGCAAATCGCCGACGTGGGCGCCAGCGGCATCATCATCGATGCGCTGACCCTGACCACCACCTTCCTGCTGGCCTGCTGGCTCGGCAAGAAAGTGTTTGGCATCGACAGCCAGACCGCGATGCTGATCGGCGCCGGCAGCAGCATTTGCGGCGCGGCGGCGGTGATGGCCACCGAGCCGGTGCTGAAGGCCGACTCCAGCAAAGTGGCGGTGGCGGTCTCGACCGTGGTGGTGTTCGGCACCCTGGCGATCTTCGCCTACCCATGGCTGTATCAGCTGAATGAACACTTCCAGTGGCTGCCGTTCAGCCAGGAAACCTTCGGCATCTACGCCGGCTCCACCATCCACGAAGTGGCTCAGGTGGTTGCGGCCGGGCACGCCATTGGGCCGGACGCCGAAAATGCGGCGGTGATCGCCAAGATGATCCGCGTGATGATGCTGGCGCCGTTCCTGCTGCTGCTGTCGGGCTACATCAGCCGCGGCAGCGCAGGCAAGGCGGAAAAATCCGCCATCACCATTCCGTGGTTTGCCGTGCTGTTTATCGCCGTCGCCGGGCTGAACTCCTTCAACCTGCTGCCGGCCACGCTGGTGCACCATCTGATCACCGCCGACACCTGGATGCTGGCGATGGCGATGGCGGCGTTGGGGCTGACCACCCACATCAGCGCCGTGCGCCAGGCCGGGATGAAACCGATTCTGTTGGCCACGCTGCTGTTCGTCTGGCTGCTGGTCGGCGGCGGCGCGATAAACCAGCTGGTGCAACACTGGCTCTAATCATCCCCTTCAGCGGCCCGCTTCGGCGGGCCGCCGCTTTTCATCATTCAATCCGCCCGCCATCAATGCCATAATGTCACCGATAACACAGGAGAATGAAGATGAAGTTTGTCGGTGCACATGTCAGCGCGTCAGGCGGCGTGGATCAGGCGGTTATCCGCGCGCACGAATTGGAGGCGACCGCGTTCGCCCTGTTCACCAAAAATCAGCGTCAATGGAAGGCCGCGCCGCTGGCCGCCGACGTGATCGATAAGTTCAAGAGCGCCTGCGCGCAGTACGGCTTCGGGCCGGGGCAAATCCTGCCGCACGACAGCTACCTGATCAACCTGGGCCACCCGGTGGCCGAGGCGTTGGAAAAATCGCGCGAGGCGTTTATCGACGAGTTGCAGCGCTGCGAACAGCTGGGGCTAACGCTGCTGAACTTCCACCCGGGCAGCCACCTGCTGCAAATCGATGAAGACAAGTGCCTGGCGCGCATCGCCGAATCGATCAACATCGCGCTGGACAAAACCGCCGGCGTGACGGCGGTGATCGAAAACACCGCCGGCCAGGGCAGTAACCTGGGCTTCAAATTCGAACATCTGGCGGCGATCATCGACGGCGTGGAAGACAAGAGCCGCGTCGGCGTTTGCATCGACACCTGCCACGCCTTCGCCGCCGGATACGATCTGCGTACCGAAGAAGAGTGCGAGCGCACTTTTAAGCAGCTTGGCGACATCGTCGGTTTCAACTACCTGCGCGGCATGCACCTGAACGACGCCAAGAGCGAGTTCAACAGCCGCGTCGACCGCCACCACAGCCTGGGAGAGGGCAACATCGGCAAAACGGTGTTCAGCTACATCATGCGCGATCCGCGTTTCGACAATATCCCGCTGATTCTGGAAACGGTAAATCCGGATATCTGGGCGGAAGAGATCGCCTGGCTGAAGGCACAGCAGTAACCCACCTCTGGCCGCTCGCCTAGGCGCGAGCGGTTTCCCCCACCGCGTGCTCCGCCGCCAGCATGGCGCTGAGCTGGCGCAGCGTCTCTTCATCCAGGCCCGCAGCCCTGAACACGGCGGTGGTAAAGCTGACCGGCGCCGATCCCGGTGCCGTAATGACACGGTCATCCACGACGGCGGCGGCGCTCGCAACGAAATGGCGCTGCCCGGTGTAGCCCTCAGCATGGCGCGTCAAAAACCCAGCATCGTTGGAGGTATGCGCCCTGCCGTTCAACAGGCCGGCCCGCGCCAGCGCCAACGTTCCACCGCAAATGCCCGTCAAGGTTGCGCCGCCTTGAAACTGCTCGTTGAGCAACGCGCTGATATCCGGTGCCCGTTCGGTTTCCCATAGAGTGCCACCGACCACCACCAGCACCTCGGGGCGCCAATCCGCCAATTCGGCCACGCCTTTTTCAACCTCTACCGTCAGCCCGCCCTGTGAGCGAAACTTTCCGACCTGCGGCGCAAAAAACGCTACCTCCAGCCCATAAAACGGGCCGCCAACGCCGGCAATCAGCGCGTATTCCCAATCGGCGAAACCGGATGCCAGTACGATCGCCACTTTTTTAGCCACGGATGAATCTCCTTGAGTCATTCCTTGTTCGCATGAACAAAGTCGCGCTGTCAGCTTAGAAAGCGTTGTGGCTTTTGGCCAGGGGTAAATCGTGCTAACTGCCTCAACCACAAACAAAAACGCGCAGCCCAGGGCTGCGCGTTTTAGCGATACCGACGTCAGTTACGCCGCGGCGGCCACCGACGTTTCAGCACGCTTCAGCAGGGCATAAGCCACGCCCGCCAGCAGGGTACCGGCGGCGATCGCCACCAGATACAGCAGCACCGGCGTGATTGCCCCCGGGATCAACAGCACGAACAGCCCGCCGTGCGGCGCCATCAGTTTGGCACCGAACGCCATCGACAGCGCACCGGTCAGCGCACCGCCGGCGATGCAGCAAGGCAGCACGCGCATCGGATCGCGGGCGGCGAACGGGATCGCCCCTTCAGAGATAAAGCACAGGCCCAGCACCAGCGCCGCTTTGCCGCCTTCCCGTTCGGATTTCTCGAACTTGTGGCGCGCCAGCAGCGTCGCCAGCCCCATCGCCAGCGGAGGCACCATGCCGGCGGCCATGATCGCCGCCATTGGCGCATACACCGAGGAGCTGAGCAGCGCCACGCCAAAGGCGTAGGCCGCTTTGTTCACCGGGCCGCCCATGTCGGTACACATCATCGCGCCGAGAATCGCCCCCAGCAGCACCGCGTTGGCGGTGCCCAGCGACTGCAGCCAATGGGTCAGACCTTCCATGATTTTCGCGACCGGCGTGCCGACTACGTAAATCATGATGAGGCCGGTGATCAGGCTGGCCACCAGCGGAATGATCAGGATTGGCTTCAGCGCTTCCATACTTTGCGGCAGGCGCAGCTTGCTGCTGATCGCCTTGGCGACGTAACCCGCCAGGAAACCGGCAATGATGCCGCCGAGGAACCCGGCGCCGGTGCTCACGGCCAGCATGCCGCCGATCAGGCCCGGCGTCAGGCCCGGGCGATCCGCGATGGAGAAGGCGATGAAACCGGCCAATACCGGCACCATCAGCGCAAAGGCGGAGCCGCCGCCGATCTGCATCAGCGCCGCCGCCAACGTGCCTTTGACTTCAAACGCCTTGATGCCGAACACGAACGACAGCGCGATACACAGACCGCCGGCCACCACCATCGGCAGCATGTAGGACACGCCGGTCAGCAGGTGGCGATACGGGCCGTTGCCCTCTTTCTTTTTACCCGCCGGCGCCGCACTGCCGCGCTGCTGCGGCTGGAACACCTCGGCCTCGGCCAGCGCCTTGTCCAGTTCCTGGGCGGTTTTCTTCAGCGCCAGGCCGGTGGAAGTGCGGTACATCGGCTTACCGGCAAACTTATCCAGATCCACCTCGATATCCGCCGCGACGATCACCAGATCCGCCGCCGCCACTTCTTCCGGGGTGATGGCGTTGCCGGCGCCGACGGAGCCGCGCGTTTCCACCTTCACCCACCAGCCGCGTTTCTTCGCTTCGCTTTCAATGGCTTCGGCCGCCATAAAGGTGTGCGCCACGCCGGTTGGGCAAGCGGTGATCGCCACGATGCGTTTTTGCCCATCGGCTTTCACCGGCGCCACCGCCTGCGGTGCCTGATAGGTTTCAGCTTCGGCCTTGGCGCGCGCCAGAAAAGCCTCCGGCTCACGCACCGCCTGCTCTACGTCGCCCACATACACCAATTTGCCGTTCAGCCCGGCGTCAGCAGGGGCAGACTGCCCCGCCACCGCCACCAGTTCGGCGTCCTGCAGCGACTCGACCAGCGTCAGGCCGGTTTTGGCCGCGGCAGCCTCCAGCATGCGTTTCGCCAGGTGGCCACGGGCCTGCCCCAGCGAACTGTCTACCATCAGCAGCGTTTTCATTCTGCCTCCTGCTATTGATTGAAAGGTTTCAGATCGACGCGCGCCATCATCGCGGCCAACTGGGGACGATCGGTCACGCCAACGTTGCTCTGGCTGACCGCCAGCGCCGCTACCGCCGTGGCCAGACGCAGGGTATGTTCACTGGATTCGCGCATCAGCAGGCCGTAAATCAGGCCCCCGACCATCGAATCGCCGGCGCCCACGGTGCTGACCACCTCACAGGACGGCGGTTTGGCGATCCAGGCGCCGGACGCGTTAACCCACAGCGCGCCTTCCGCGCCGAGGGAGATCACCACGTGGGCGATGCCCTGTTCGCGCAGCGCATGCGCGGCCTCGACCACGTCCGCCAGCGTCGGCAGCGGGCGGCCGGCCCAGATTTCCAGCTCGCGGCGGTTCGGCTTCACCAGCCACGGCGAGGCCTTCAGCCCGGCGACCAGCGCTTCGCGGCTGCTGTCGAAAATGATGCACGGGCACTTGGCGCGCAGCTGGGTCATCCAGTCGGTAAAGGCATCGGGATCGACACCGGCCGGCAGGCTGCCGCTCACCGCCACCATGTCGAACTGGCCCAGCCAGCTCAGCGAGTCGCTGACGAAGCGATCCCAGTCCTGCGGCGTCACTTCAAAACCGGAGAAGTTGAAGTCGGTCACTTCACCGTCTTTTTCCGTCAGCTTGACGTTGATGCGGGTGCGGCCCGGCACCACCTGGAAGCGGTTGGCGATCCCCAGATCGCTGAACAGCAGCTGGAAACCGTCCTGATTGTCTTTGCCCAGGAAACCGCCGACGGTGACGTCGATGCCCAAATCCTTCAACACTTTGGCGACGTTGATACCCTTACCGGCGGCGTGCAGGCCGGCGGTTTTTACCCGGTTGACTTCCCCGCGCTCGATCTGCGGGCAGAAACCCACCAGATCGTACGCCGGGTTCAAGGTGATCGTTGCTACTCTTCTGCTCATGCTGCGCCCTCGCCCAGTCCTTCATTAATCGCTTCGCCAATCGCCTTCAGCGCGGCTTCAGCATCTTCTCCATTGGCGGTAAAGCGCAGGTGATGCCCTTTCTTCACGCCCAGCGCCACCACCTTCATCAGGCTGCGCCCGTTGGCCGGCTTACCGCTGCCGTCCAGGTTGGTGACGGTGATGTCACTGTTGAAACTTTTGATCACGTTGACCAGCGCCGTGCCCGGCCGTGCGTGCAGGCCGTGCTCGTTGCGGATCACAAACTCGGCGCTCAGCACGCTGCTTTCCTCGGCCACTTCGCTGGTCAGCAGCGCCAGCACCCCGGCGGCATCCGCCTTCAGCAGGCGTTCAGCTTTGTTGGCCAGCAGCAGGTCGCTGAGGTAGTTGAGCACCGCCAGCGGCTGCGCATCGGCAACCGACACCGTCAGCAGCAGCGCCACCGGCTCGCCGTCTTCCACGAAAGCCTGCGCCGGACGGCTGACGGTGGCCGCGCTGGCCAGGTTGCCTTCGACGCTGTCGCTCAGCCAGATGCCCTGCCCCAGGTTCAGCGGCTTGCGGGTGATGGCATCGCTGACGAACTGCGCGTTGACCGCGCCGGCCTTTTGCAGCCGGCCGGCATTCAGCGCCTGCAGCGTCATCAGGCTGTCGGCCGCGACGTCGAGCGCAATCAGCGAAACGTCAAACTGGAATTCGGCGCTCTGCTGTTCGCCCATCAGCAGGCTGCGCAGCTCTTCCGCGGAGGTGGTTTTCGCCAGCCGCTCCGCCACGCTGTCATCGCTCAGCACGTGCGTGAGCTGGCGCAGCAGCGCCAAATGCTCGTCGGAGCGGGCGGCAATGCCGATCGCCACATAGGCGGTCTGGCCTTCGCCCCAGGCGATGCCCTGCGGGAACTGGAATACCTGCACGCCGGTTTTCAGCACCAGATCGCGGGTATCGGTGGTGCCGTGCGGAATGGCGATGCCGTTGCCCAGATAGGTGGACGTCTGCAGTTCGCGCTGCAGCATGCCGTCCACGTAACCGGCGCTGACGCAGCCCGCTTCGGTCAGGGCGGCGGCCACCTGGCGGATGGCCTCCTGCTTACCGTCGGCAGCGGCGCCCAGATGAATGTCTTGCGGTGACAACTGGAACATGATTCTCCTCTCCTGCTGAATTGAATCGTTTCAGCTTCATTGAGAAAAAGGAGCGTTACCCGCTCGTCACAAGCGGCCGGATAACGCTGAAACGTTTCAAGGAGTGTGTAAGCAGCGCTAGGTGAAAGCAAGCTTTCTCCCTTTCGCCATTGCAGATTTTTGAGCTTACGCACACTTTCGCCGGCGCATTGGTCAGCGCCGGGGCAAAATGACATACTGTGCTGAAACTTTGCTGACGGAGAAAAGCATGAACGTAGTGACGGGCGTCGGGGTGATCATCGTCAACCCGCAGGGCGAGATTTTGTTGGGCAAACGCTGCGGCCCGCACGCGCCCTTTTGGTCGATCCCCGGCGGGCATCTGGAGGCCGGCGAAACCTTCGAGCAGTGCGCCCAGCGCGAAATCGCCGAAGAGACCGGGTTGCTTATCGACCCGCCGCGCTTCGTGGGCGTCAGCAACAATCTGCAAACCTGGCGCGCCGAAGGCAAACACACGGTGTCTATTTGCCTGCAGGTGGATCATCCCGGCGGCAGCGCCGAGTTGAAAGAACCTGAAAAGTGCGCCGAGTGGCGCTGGTGCGCGCCAGACGCCCTGCCGGAGCCGCATTTCGAAGCCAGCCGCACCGCCATCCGCCTGTGGCTGAGCGGCCAGGCCTATGTGCCCACGGCCTGACCCATCGCGAGCGCATGTTGCGCTCGCTTCCTCTGCCGCACTGCCTCAACGCTATATAAATTAGAATATAACGCTATTTTTTGCGATATATGCCCTTTTTTTGACTACGGATAACCCTATGGGGTTAACCCTCTTCTATTATTACCCCTGCAATCGACGTGGCATTCTGACCTCCGGTCGGCGGCCTTTTGGCAAGATTTTATTTTAAATTCATAATTATAAGCGGGTTTACCATGAGCAAAAAACTGACTGGCTTTGAAAAAAAGCGCCGGTGGGGGTGGCTATGGCTTTTGCTGCTGGGGATTATCCTCGGCGCGGCGCTGTTGGCCGGGACCGCCACCGTCTTCCATAAAACCAGCGATACCGCCTTCTGCGTTTCCTGCCACACCATGCAACAACCGCTGGCCGAATATCAGGGCAGCGTCCACTTCCAAAACACCAAGGGCATCCGCGCCGAGTGCGCCGACTGCCACGTGCCGCACCAGCCGATTGATTACCTGTGGACCAAAATCCGCGCGGTGAAAGACATTTACGGCGAGATGGTCGGCACCATCGATACGCCGGAAAAATACGAAGCGCACAAGCTGGCGATGGCGCAGTCGGTCTGGAAAACGCTGAAAGAGAACGACTCGGCCACCTGCCGCTCCTGCCACAGCTACGACGCCATGGACATCACCGCCCAGCGCCCTGAGGCGCGCCTGCAGCACCCGGTGGCGATCAAACAGGGCGAGACCTGCATCGACTGCCATAAGGGCGTGGCCCACATCCTGCCGGACATGAGCGGCGAAACCCAGGCCGGCGCCGCCGAGCTGGCGAAGGCCGCGGCGCTGACCGCACCGGACGCCACCACCCTTTACACCATCGCCACCGAGCCGTTCTTCCTCGGCGCCAACGACAGCCATAACGCCGGCAACCTGATGCCGTCCACCGAAGTGCAGGTGGTTAAGCAGCAGGGCGACAAGGTGCTGGCCACCGTCAGCGGCTGGCAGCAGGACGGCGTCAGCGAAGTGTTCTACGCCGCGCAGGGCAAACGCATCCTCAGCGTGCTGCTGGGTGAAGACGCGCGCCAACAGCTGAAGACCGCCTCCACCCAGACCGATGCGGAAACCGGCCTGGTCTGGCATCAGGTTTCTCTGCAGGTGTGGCTGCCGCGTAAACAGTTGATCGACGATCAGCAAAAAATCTGGCGCTACGCCGCGGACATGATGTCGGCCAACTGCACCGGTTGCCACGGGCTGACCGCGCTCGATCGCTTCAACGCCAACCAATGGATCGGCGTCATCAAAGGCATGGCGCCGCGCACCTCGCTGACGCAGGAACAGCTGCGCGTGCTGACGCAATACGTACAAAAACACGCCAGCGACATGCCACCTGCCGCACCGGCCAAGCTTTAAGGGAGAAGCGTAATGAGCAAACAACAACCGTTAACAATGAGCCGCCGCCGCTTCCTGACCGGGGCCGCCGCGCTGGCCGCCGCCCCGCTGCTGGCAGGCTTATGGCCCAAAGCGGCGCTGGCGCAGGCCATCAGCGAAGCGCTGCCGCAATTCATCGTCTTGCGTCAGGCGCAAAAAGGCATTCTGACCGGCGCCCACTGGGGCGCATTCGAGGCCATCGTGCAAGACGGCAAGATGGTCGGCGTGCAGCCGGTGCAGGACGATCCGTACCCCAATGAGCTGATCACCATGGCGCCTTATCAGGTGCACGCCGAGAACCGCATCAAATACCCGATGGTGCGTAAAAGCTGGCTGGAAGGCGGCCCCGGCAGCCATACCGAGCTGCGCGGCCGCGACGAGTGGGTGCGCGTCAGCTGGGACAAAGCGACCGAGCTGGTGTGCAATGAGATCGTTCGCCTGCAAAAAGATCACGGGCCGCAGTCGATCTACGCCGGTTCCTACGGCTGGAAAAGCGTCGGCATGCTGCACAACAGCCGCACGCTGCTGCAGCGCCTGATGAACCTGACCGGCGGTTTCCTCGGCTACGCCGGCGACTACTCCACCGGCGCGGCGCAGGTGATCATGTCGCACGTGGTCGGTTCGATGGAGGTCTACGAACAGCAGACCGCCTGGCCGAACGTGATCGAGAACAGCGAGCTGGTGATCCTGTGGGGCTGCAACCCGATGGTCACGCTGAAAAACAGCTGGAACGTGCCGGATCACGTCGGCCAGACCGGCTTCGAGGCGCTGAAGAAGAAAGGCACCCGGGTGATCAGCATCGATCCGGTGCACAGCGACAGCGCCAAATTCGTCAATGCGCAGTGGATCGCCCCGCGTCCTTATACCGACGGCGCCATGCTGATCGGCATCGCCCACACGCTGCTGACCGAGAAGCTGCATAACCCGGACTTCCTGAAAACCTACACCGTCGGCTTCGACAAGTTCCAGGCCTACCTGCTGGGCGAGAGCGACGGCGTGGCGAAAACCGCCGAATGGGCGGCCGACATCAGCGGCGTCGATGCCGACACGCTGCGCGGTCTGGCGCGCGAGATGGCGAAGCATCGCACCATGATCATGGGCGGCTGGGGCATTCAGCGCCAGCACCACGGCGAACAGCAGCACTGGCTGCTGGTGACGGTGGCGGCGATGCTCGGCCAGATCGGCCTGCCGGGCGGCGGCTTCGGCTTCAGCTACCACTATTCCTCCGGCGGCAGCCCGACCGCCAAGGGCGGCATCATCGCCGGCATCTCCGCCGGCAACGCGCCGAAGAACTCCCCGGCGCCGATCCCGGTGGCGCGCATCGCCGAATGCCTGAGCAATCCGGGCAAAACCATCGACTTCAACGGTGCCAAGGTCACTTACCCTGAGGTGAAAATGGTGTATGTGGCGGGCGGCAACACCTTCCACCAGCATCAGGACACCAATAACCTGGTCAAAGCCTGGCAGCGGCCGGACACCATCGTGGTCAACGAGCCTTACTGGACCGCTACCGCCAAGCATGCCGACATCGTGCTACCGGCCACCACCAGCTACGAGCGCAACGATCTGGAAATGGGCGGCGACTATTCGCAGCTCTATGTGTTCCCGATGCATCAATGCGTGCCGCCGCAGCACGAGTCGCGCAGCGACTTCGACATCTTCTCGGCGATGGCGGCCAGGCTGGGCGTGCAGGAGGCCTTTACCGAGGGCAAAGACGAAACCCAGTGGCTGAAAGGCATGTACGACGACATGAAGAACCAGGCGCGCGCGGCCCGGGTGGCGCTGCCGCCGTTCGACATGTTCTGGCAATCCAACAACTACGTGCGCTTCCCGGTGCCGGAGGCCAACACGCAGTGGGTGCGCTTCGCCGACTATCGCGACAACCCGCTGTTGAACCCGCTGGGCACGCCGTCGGGCAAGATCGAGATCTACTCCGACGCCATCGCCAAAATGCATTACGAGGATTGCCCCGGCATCCCGACCTGGATGCCGCCGCACGAGTGGTATCGCGGGCCGGAAGCGGCCAAATATCCGCTGTCGCTCAATACCGCGCACCCGACCAACCGGCTGCACTCTCAGCTCGACAACACGCCGCTGCGCGAGAAATACGCGGTAGCGGATCGTGAAGCTATCCTGATCCATCCGCAGGACGCGCAGCCGCGCGGCATCAGCGGCGGCGATCTGGTGCGGGCGTTCAACGATCGTGGCCAGATCCTGGTGGGCGCGGTGGTCAGCGAAGACGTGCGACCGGGCGTGGTGCGCATCAGCGAAGGTGCCTGGTTCGATCCGGCCGATCCGGCGCAACCCGGCTCGCTGTGCAAGAACGGCAACGTCAACTGCCTGACCTTCGACATCGGCTCTTCCAGCCTGGCGCAGGGCAACTGCGGGCAGATGGCGCAGCTGCAGATCGAGAAGTATCGGGGGCCGGTATTGAAAAATACCGCGCACGCGGTGCCACAAGGCGCCTGATTTACCGGCAAGCAAAGGGGCGCGACGCGCCCCTGAGGTTGATGACAAACCTCATGTCATTGCCCGGTTTGCAGAAAGCAGCGGATAACAAACAGGGAAAATCAATGAATTGATTTTCGGCTGATGACCACAAAGGAGGAAAAACCACGTTTTTTCCTCCTTTGTCAACGGTCTGGGGGGCGCGACGCGCCCCTTTTTTCTCGTCGCCGCACGACATATCCGTTTACCCTTCGCCGCAAGGGAGCGGTTTGCGTTTCATTTCAACGGGCGTATGATGCGCGCGACCTTCCTTTTTCGACGAATTATCAACCACCATGCCGACTTCATCCGCAATAACGCGACGCGCGCCCGATCTCACTTCGCTGGCCTTTTTGGCGGTGGCGTTCCTGACCGGTATCGCCGGTGCGTTGCAAACCCCGACGCTGAGCCTGTTTCTGGAAACCGAGGTCAAGGTACGCCCGGCGCTGGTCGGGCTGTTCTTTACCGGCAGCGCGGTGATCGGCATTCTGGTCAGCCAGTTTCTCGCCGGCCGTTCGGATAAACAAGGCGACCGCAAGTCACTTATTTTCCTCTGCTGCATGCTGGGTGCGCTGGGATTCACGCTGTTCGCCTGGAACCGCGACTATTACCTGCTGCTGATCGTCGGCGTGGTGCTCACCAGCTTCGGCTCCACCGCCAACCCGCAGATGTTTGCGCTGGCGCGTGAGCATGCCGACCGTACCGGCCGCGAGGCGGTGATGTTCACCTCCATCATGCGCGCCCAGGTCTCCCTGGCCTGGGTCATTGGCCCGCCGATCGCCTTCGCGCTGGCGCTGGGCTTCGGCTTTAAGGCCATGTATCTGGCGGGCGCGGCGGCCTTTGTGCTGTGCGGCCTGCTGGTGTGGAAACGGCTGCCCTCGATGCCGAAAACCGCGGCGACGAACGCGCCCCTGGCCGCACCGCGGCAGCACCGCCGCGATTCGCTGCTGCTGTTCGTCGCCTGCACCCTGATGTGGACCGCCAACAGCATGTACCTGATCAACATGCCGCTGTACGTGGTGCACGAGCTGCGGCTACCGGAGCGGCTGGCCGGGATATTGATGGGCGCCGCCGCCGGGCTGGAGATCCCGGTCATGCTGCTCGCCGGACTGGCGGCGAAGCGCTGCGGCAAACGCCGCCTGATGCGCGGGGCGGTGGTCGCCGGCGTGCTGTTCTACTGCGGCCTGCTGTTTATCACCGACAGCTGGCAGCTCATCGCCCTGCAGCTGCTGAATGCGGCGTTTATCGGCGTGCTGGCGGGGATCGGCATGCTCTATTTTCAGGATTTGATGCCCGGCCAGGCCGGCGCGGCCACCACGCTGTTCACCAACACCACCAGGGTGGGCTGGATCATCGCCGGCTCGATCGCCGGCGCGGTGGCGGAAATCTGGAACTACCATGCGGTGTTTTACGCCGCGCTGGCGATGACGGTGGGGGCCACGCTGTGCCTGTGGCGGTTGAAAGACGCTTAGGGCGCGGTGTCCGCTTCCAGCCTGGCGAGATAAATCAGCGCCTGATCGCGGTGATCGTGGCACATGTCGCGGCTCGGCTGCAGGCTGCCGCACACTTTCGGCCGCAGCGGCGAATGAAACAGACCGCAGCGCAGCTGCTCATCCAGGTGAATGCAGCGGGTATTGGCGGGCTTGCCGTTCGGCATGCCGGGGATCGGGCTGGATATTGACGGCGCGATACAGCAGGCGCCGCAGTCGCTGCGACAGTCCATCAGCGCTACTCCTGGTGGGCTGGGGAAAAGAAGCGCGACAATAGCAGCCGCGCGCGGCGGCCGCCAGCAGAATCCCTGCGCCCCGGCGATCTTTACACTCATCGCCCTGCGCCGGCCGGCGTCATCGTATGGCGAATAAACGCCCAACACACCTTGATTTACAGATAAAAACGCGTGAAACGTGCAATTCCCCCGCTTTACATGCGCCATACACCCATGTACCATTGAGCTAGTACAAAAGAACCTCTTCCATCAGGAGCACGCATGTCTACGGACACCATCCAGAAGCTGGCCCGCCCTTCCGTCCTCGGCGGCGCGATGATCATTGCCGGAACCGCCGTTGGCGCCGGCATGTTTTCCATTCCGATCGTCACTTCCGGTGTCTGGTTCAGCGGCTCCGTCGCGCTGCTGGTGTATACCTGGGCCTGCATGTTGCTTTCTGGCTTGATGATCCTCGAAGCCACGCTGCACTACCCGAGCGGCGCCAGCTTCAACACCATGGTTAAGGATCTGCTGGGTAAGGGCTGGAACGCCGTGAACGGCCTGTCGGTGGCGTTCGTGCTGTATATCCTGACCTACGCCTATATCTCCGCCGGCGGCTCGATCATCGCCCACACGCTGGAGGGCATCGTCGGCGTCGGCCAGACCACCGCCGGCCTGGTGTTCGCGCTGGTCGTGGCGTTTATCGTCTGGCTCTCCACCCGCGCGGTCGATCGCCTGAGCACCATTCTGATCGGCGGTATGGTGATCACCTTCGTGATGTCGGTGGGCGACATGTTCACCCACGTGCAGCCTGCGGTGCTGTTCAACACCGGCGATGATCAGGCCAGCTATCTGCCTTACGCCCTGGCGGCGCTGCCTTACCTGCTGACCTCGTTCGGTTACCACGGCAACATTCCCGGGTTGGTGAAGTACTACCACAAGGACAGCGGCTCCGTGGTACGCAGCCTGGTGTACGGCACCCTGCTGGCGCTGGCGATCTACATCCTGTGGCAGTATGTGATTCAGGGCAATATCGCGCGCGACGCCTTCAAGCAGGTGATCGCCGAGGGCGGCAATATCGGCAGCCTGCTCAAGCAAATGGGCAACGTCTCCAGCAGCCAGACCGTCAGCCAACTGCTGAACGCCTTCTCCTATATGGCGCTGGCCAGCTCGTTCCTCGGCGTGTCGCTGGGCCTGTTCGATTACCTGGCGGACTTCTGCAAGTTCAAGGACGACGCCGTCGGACGCAGCAAGACCGCGCTGGTGACCTTTGTGCCGCCGACCCTGGCCGCGCTGCTGTTCCCGAACGGTTTCCTGTACGCCATCGGCTTCGCCGGGCTGGCGGCCACCATTTGGGCAGTGATCGTGCCAGCGCTGATGGCGCGCGCCAGCCGCCGCCGCTATCCGCAGGCGGGATACCGCGCACCGGGCGGCAACGGCGTGATCCTGTTCGTCATCCTGTTCGGCTTGATCAACGCCGCCGCGCATATTCTGTCGCTGTTCGGTCTGCTGCCGGTCTTCCACTAATCCCCGCAGGGAGAGCATCTGTTCTCCCTTTCCCGCACTGTTTTTACGCCGGGCTATTGCCTGAAATCAGCGGCGCGAGTACCTTGTCGCAACTTCTCTAATACTCTTCATTGCGGATGAATTGAAATGGCAAGAGCTAACGAAATTAAGCGCGGCATGGCGATCAGCTACAACGGCAAACTGCTGCTGGTAAAAGATATCGACGTGCAGAGCCCGAGCGCCCGCGGCGCCAGCACCCTGTACAAAATGCGCTTCTCCGACGTGCGCACCGGCCTGAAAGTGGAAGAACGCTTCAAGGGCGACGATATCCTGGACACCATTTCCCTGTCGCGCCGCAAGGTGAACTTCTCCTATATCGACGGCGAAGAATACGTGTTCATGGATGACGAAGACTACACGCCGTACATCTTCAAGAAAGACCAGATCGAGGACGAGCTGCTGTTCATTCCGGAAGGCGGTCTGCCGGGTATGCAGGTGCTGACGCTGGACGGCCAGGTGCTGGCGCTGGAGCTGCCGCAGACCGTGGATATGGAAATCGTCGAGACCGCGCCGGGCATCAAAGGCGCTTCCGCCAGCGCCCGCAACAAACCGGCCACCATGGCGACCGGCCTGGTGATCCACGTGCCGGAATACCTCAGCGCCGGCGACAAGATTCGCATTCATATCGCCGAACGCCGCTACATGAGCCGCGCCGACTAGTCGACGCCAGCGGGGCCGAGTCTCGGCCCCGTTTCCTTTTCCGCTACGGCAACTCCGGGAAAAATCGCCGCTTGAGCGCCAGCTCGACGCCGCGCAGCTCCGCCAGCCCTTTCAACCGCCCGATGGCCGAATAGCCCGGATTGGTTTTCTTTTTCAAGTCGTCCAGCATCTGATGCCCATGATCGGGGCGCATCGGGATCGGCCGCCGATCGCCTGCCCGCTGTCGGCGCAGCTCTTCGGTCAGGATCGCTTCGATCACCGCCACCATGTCCACATCGCCCTGCAGGTGCGCCCCTTCGTGGAAGCTTTTCGGGTTCTCCTCGCGGCAGGTGGCGCGCAGGTGGGTAAAGTGAATGCGATCGCCGAAGGTTTCAATCATCCGCACCAGATCGTTATCGGCGCGCACGCCGTATGAACCGGTGCATAGGGTGAAGCCGTTATAAATGCTGTCGACGGTCTGCTTCAGCCACTGCATGTCTTCAATCGTGGAGACGATGCGCGGCAGGCCGAGGATCGGCCGCGGCGGATCGTCGGGATGCACCGCCAGCCGGATGCCGGCCTCTTCCGCCACCGGTACGATGGCACGCAGAAAGACCGCCATATTTTCGCGCAGCCGCGCCTTATCGATGCCGTCGTATTCCGCCAACCGGCGGCGGAACTGATCCAGCGTGTAGCCCTCTTCCGCTCCCGGCAGCCCGGCGATGATGTTACCGGTCAGCCGATTTTTTTCTTCCTCGCTCATGGCGGCGAAACGGGCCGCCGCCTGGCTGCGCTCCTGCGGCGTATAGTCCGCCTCGGCGCCGGCGCGCTGCAGGATATGCAGCTCGAACGCGGCGAAGGCTATCTGATCGAAACGCAGCGCCTTGGAACCGTCCGGCAGCGGATAGGCCAGATCGGTGCGCGTCCAGTCGAGGATCGGCATGAAGTTGTAGCAGACGGTATCGATGCCGCAGGCCGCCAGGTTGCGCAGCGACTGCTGGTAATTGGCGATGTACCGCCGCCAGTCGCCGCTGTGGGTTTTGATCTCCTCATGTACCGGCACGCTCTCCACCACCGACCACACCAGCCCCTTTTCCGCCAACAGCGCCTGCCGCGCGCGGATTTCGTCGATCGGCCAGACTTCACCGTTCGCGATATGATGCAGCGCCGTCACCACACCGGTCGCCCCGGCCTGACGTACATCGTCCAAAGAAACCGGATCGTTCGGGCCATACCAACGCCATGTTTGTTCCATGTTTTGTCCTTATGCCTGTCTCGCACCGCAATGCTGTTATACCAGTTTAATCTAGATGTCAGTTATCTTTAAGGTACTCTTTCGCCCTGCGCTGTCAAAACCGAACCCCTCATTGGTTGATCCACTTCACGATTCTGGCTTATTTTGGACTGACCAATTCCTTTAACTGCCCGACAGCCTTACACTGGTCGCAGTTTTTATCACCGGTGCCACCCTGCCTGCGCGGCGGAAAACTGGTCTGCTAACTTGGCGCAAGTGGCCCGCAAGCTGTCTTACCCGTTTTGGAGATGAGATGAAAACGATCGCCAACACCCCGCTGCCGAGCGCCGTCCGGCAGCCGGACTATGACCGCCGGGCCCTGCGCAGCCGCATCGTGCACCTTGGCTTCGGCGCGTTCCACCGCGCGCATCAGGCGCTGCTGACCGATCGGGTGCTGAGCGCCCAAGGCGGCGATTGGGGCATTTGCGAAATCAGTCTTTCCGGCGGTGTGCCGCTGTTTGAGGCGCTGCGGCAACAGGATCATCTGTACAGCGTGCTGGAGAAAGGCGCGGACGGCCATCAGGCCATCGTGGTCGGTGCGGTGCATGAGAGCCTGCATCGCAAGCTGGAAGGCATCGCCGCGGTGCTGGAGAAGCTGGCCGAGCCGCAGGTGGCGATCGTTTCGATGACCATCACCGAAAAAGGCTACTGCATCGAGCCCGGCAGCGGGCGGCTGGATAGACAGCATTCGGGGATCGTCGCCGATCTGGCGTGGCCGCATCAGCCACAGACCGTGCCCGGCATTTTGGTGGAAGCGCTGCGGCTGCGGCGCGAACGCGGCCTGCCCGCCTTCTCCCTGCTCTCCTGTGACAATATTCCGGAGAACGGCCACGTGCTGCGCCGGGCGGTGCTCGATCTGGCGCAGGCGCGGGATCCGGCGCTCGCCGACTGGATCGCCACCGCCGCCACCTTCCCCTGCACCATGGTGGATCGCATCGTGCCGGCCGCCACGCCGGCCACGCTGGATGAGATCGCCACCGCGCTGGGCGGCGTGCGCGACGAATGCGCCATCGCCTGCGAGCCCTTCATCCAATGGGTGGTGGAAGACAACTTTACCGCCGGACGCCCGGCGTGGGAGCAGGCCGGCGTCCAACTGGTCAGCGATGTACTGCCGTTTGAACACATGAAGCTGCGCATGCTGAACGGCAGCCACTCATTCCTGGCTTACCTCGGTTACCTGGGCGGCTACCGCTATATCAACGAGTGCATGGCGGATGAGCACTACCGCCGCGCCGCCCTGCGGTTGATGCTGGACGAACAGGCCCCGACGCTGAGCGTCACCGGCATCAGCCTGCCCGACTACGCCGCACAGCTTATCGCACGCTTCAGCAACCCCGCGCTGCAACACCTCACCTGGCAGATCGCCATGGACGGCTCGCAGAAGCTGCCGCAGCGCCTGCTGGACGCGGTACGCTGGCATTTGCGGCACGGCGGTGACTATAGCGGGCTGGCGCTGGGCGTGGCGGGCTGGATGCGTTACGTCGGCGGCGTCGATGACGCCGGTCAGCCGATCGACATTCGCGATCCGCTGGCAGACGTGCTGCAACAGACAATCGCCGCCACGCCGGACGATCGGCGGCGCGTAACGGCGCTGTTGGCGCTGAAATCGGTGTTCGGCGAAACGCTGGCGGCGCATGCGGCGTTTATAGAAACGGTGACGCAAGCCTATTTGTCGCTGCGCGATCGCGGGGCGCGTGAAACGGTGAAGGAGTGGGTGATGCGGTGAGGAGCCTGCAGGGCCGAGAATAACCATGCCGGCGTAACGTTACGCCGGCATGGCGGAACGACTTAACGATAAACGACCGTCATAACAGCGAGCTTCTTCTGTTGGTCTACCCACTTCATTTCGGTTGTGCCTAGATTTAGCGGAAGTTCTTTGCGTGTAGCATCAAAACCTGACAACGCTTGCTGGGCCTGATAACGCTGGCCGTTGCGGTAACATTGCGTATTCGCCTTAGAATCTGCAATATTGACCGTGCAAGGACTTTCAACGATAGAACCGACGAAGCGAATTACCCCGCCGGCCACTCCTGCATGACTCACTGCCGTCCATGAAAACAACATTCCTACGATCAAAAATAACCGAAAGGTATTCATGGCAACCTCATTTTTAGTTAAGCCAATTTAACCATAGAGGATCTTGTTAGGAATAATCGCAAGGAAAGGGACGCAATTTGATCGTTAATCGCGTCATTAACAATGTAAAAACAAACTACTAACAAAAGTTAACCGCATCTAATACAGGGTTTTATCTAAGAATTTTCTTGCTTTGAAAGGTGGCTTTTGTCGGTTGAAAAGCGCAGGGTGACGTGCAAAATTTGCGAGATAGAGCACAAATTAAATTGCGGCCGCTTCACCGACAAGGCAGCGCAACTCATTTATTAAGCAAGTTAATTTTTACGCCAGGAATTATTAATGACCAAAACTAATTTGATTACCGGCTTTCTCGGCAGCGGTAAAACCACCACCATCCGCCATTTGCTGGCTCATAAGCCCGACCAGGAACGCTGGGCGGTACTGGTCAACGAATTCGGCGAAATAGGCATCGACGGCGCGCTGCTGGCGGACAGCGGCGCGGTGCTCAAAGAGATCCCCGGCGGCTGCATGTGCTGCGTCAACGGCCTGCCGATGCAGGTGGGCTTGAATATGCTGTTGCAGCAGGCCAAACCGGACCGGCTGCTGATCGAGCCAACCGGGCTCGGGCATCCGAAACAAATCCTGTCGCTGCTGACCCAGGAGAGCTATGCCGGCTGGATCGATTTGCAGGCTACGCTGTGCCTGCTGGATGCCCGCCAGCTCAGCCAACCCCGTTACCGCGACAACGAAAACTTCCGCGATCAGCTGGCCGCGGCCGACGTTATTTTGGCCAGCAAAAGCGATACCTATCAGCCGGAAGATCGGTTGGCGCTGGAAGCCTGGAGGGCGCAAGATCCGCTGCAGCGGCCCTGCTACGCCATCGCGCAAGGCCAAGCGGATGTCGCGCTGTTGTCCCTCCCGCGCACGAATCGTGCAGAATTACCGGACGCGCAGCATCATCATGGTCAGGCGAAAACGCAGGGGCTGGCGGCGCTGCGATTGCCGGAGCACGCCCGCTGGCGGCGAGCGCTGAACGAGGGGCAAGGCTTCACCAGCTGCGGCTGGATTTTTGACGCCGACACCCAGTTCGACACCGTCGGCTTTATGGAGTGGGTACGACTCGCGCCGGTCGAACGCGCCAAAGGCGTGGTGCGCATTCCCGAAGGCACATTGCTGATCAATCGGCAGGGGCAGGATCTCAACATCGAAACCCGCCCGCTCGCGCCGCTCGACAGCCGGATTGAACTGATCCACAGCGAAAATACCGACTGGAACGCCCTGCAATCCGCCCTGTTTAAGATTCGTTTAAGTTAAACCCCGTACCGTTGCCCCCCCGGTTGTCGCAGGGCGGCCGGGTTTTGTTTCGTTTTCATTTTTTCAACAGGTTATGTCATGACACGCCGCAATTTACCCTTCATTCTCTTCTTTAACTTACTGGGCGTTGCGCTGTTTCTGTCCTGGTTCCTGCCGGCCAATCACGGCGGCTGGTTTACCCTGGATTCGGCGATTTTTTTCTTCTTTAACCGCCATCTGGCTACCGACCCGGCATTTTTGCATCTGGTCGCCATCACCAATAACCGCGCGTTTGATGTCATTTCGCTGCTCGCCATGGGTCTGCTGTATCTGTACTTCTACCTGAAGCAGGACGCCGCCGGCCGCCGCCGCCTGGTGATCACCGGCGTGGTGATGCTGCTGACCGCCGTGGTGCTGAATCAGCTTGGCCATCTGCTGCCGGTGAAACATCCGAGCCCTACCCTGACCTTCGACAATATCCATCGCGTCAGCGAGCTGACCGGCATCCCGACCAAGGACGCTTCCGGCGACAGCTTCCCCGGCGACCACGGCATGATGCTGATTATTTTTTCCTGCTTTATGCTGCGCTATTTCGGCCGCGGTGCCTTCGCCGTCGCCCTGCTGATTACGCTGGTCTTTTCATTGCCACGCGTGATGATTGGCGCCCACTGGTTTACCGATATCGCCGTCGGTTCGCTGTCCGTGGTGCTGGTTGGCGCCAGCTGGGTGCTGATGACGCCTTGCAGCGACTGGATTGTCGATCGGTTGAATCGCCTGTTGCCCGGCAAGCACCGCCCCGGCCAACCATAACTTGCGTCTATGACTCATGCCGGGAGGCCCACGCCTCCCGTGCTCTCCCCCCGCGCCGCGCGCAAAATTTCACCGCCGCCCGTTAACGCTTTTGCAACCTGATTTCACGCCAGATTCATACATCGGACAATTGGCGTTTTTTATATGAAGATTTACATTATGTTACATCACAAATTCATATAAAAAAGACGGGAAAAAGGCTCGCAATCCCCTATTTGTTCCGGTAATCTCAGATGCGTTTGTGCCTGGTTTAAGTCGAATCAGTATGGAATCCGATAAAAATGTGCGTTCTCGCACGTTTTCAACGGTAACTGGTTGTCGATGCAACAGGTGCGGACTAGGCTCGTTCCGTTTGGCATTTTTCAGGTAGCGACTTTCGTCGTTAAGGACTTCAAGGGAAAACAACAACAATGGTCAAATCTCAACCGTTTCTGAGATATTTTTTGCGGGTAGTCCCTGCAATTGCCGCGGCGGTTATGCTGTCAGCGTGCAGCTCGACTCACACTTCGAACTTGAATAACGCACAAACTGAGATGCGTGCAGTTAATGACAAAGACGGTCTTTTACTGCAAGCCTCTCAGGATGAATTCGAAGCGATGGTCCGCAACGTTGACGTCAAGTCAAAGATTATGGATCAGTACGCGGACTGGAAAGGCGTTCGCTACCGCTTAGGCGGTGACACCAAGCGCGGCATCGATTGCTCGGCGTTTGTGCAGCGTACCTTCCGCGAACAGTTCGGCATGGATTTACCGCGCTCTACCTATGAACAGGAAGATCTCGGCAAGAAAATCCAGCGCACCAAGCTGCGCGCCGGCGATTTGGTGCTGTTCCGCGCCGGCTCTACCGGGCGTCATGTCGGCATCTATTTAGGCAACGATCAGTTCGTTCACGCCTCCACCAGCAGTGGTGTCATGATTTCCAAGCTGACCGATAACTATTGGGACAAACGTTATCGAGAAGCGCGCCGGGTGCTGACCAGCGGCTGACGGCGCATCGCCTTGAAGATTCCGAATACCAAACGAGCGATAAGCGCCGCCTACGGGCGGCGTTTTTTTTGGCGGTTGAACAGGTGCCCTCGCGCTTGGTCCCTGGCTTATCGTCACCTCTCCCCGCTTAACGCCGCCGCACGCCATTATTTTGATAAACTGTTGGCAGGAAATCGCGCCGTCGAGGAAAAACTCGCCTATTATCGTCAGATGACGGCAACGGCGCCCCGGCGTTATTTAAAACGTTTCCGCTTAGAATAGGCGCATTATATTTCTGTCGGCGACGCCGCGTATTTAAACGGCGCCGCCGGTTGGTACGGGATAAAAAGGCAAAAATGAAAAAAAAGCCGTTGGTACAATCCATTAACTGGCTGTGCGACACCCCTGACGCCCTGTTGCAGAGGACTCGGTTATGGGCTTGAAAAGGGCTTTCGCCCGCAGCGTCTCTCACCGACAGCGCAGCCTGGCTAAAAGCGGCGTCGCCGCTCTGGTATTTTTTACGCTATTCACCGCGGTCACGCTTTCTTTGATCAACCACCAGCGCACGCAATATCAACATAAAGTCGAAGCGCGTACGCAAAAGTTCACGCTGGGTTATATCTCGCATCTGACGGCCGTGATGCAGCAAATGATGCCGCTGTTGGACAAGCCTTGCCTCTCCAGCCAGTCGGACATTACCTACCAGGCGGCCTTTACCAGCGGCGTGCGCACCTTTCTGTTGGTGAAAGACGGCTACGCCTATTGCTCCTCCGCCACCGGCGACATGATGCTGCCGATGAAAAACCTCTATCAGGACATCGACTGGGATCTGCCTTTGGATCTCAAGCTGCAGCAGGGCACGCCGATCGTGCCAAATAAGCCTGCGGTTGCGGTTTGGCTGCGGCATCCCGGCGAGCAGGCCACCGGCATCCTCGCTACGCTGGACATCGATCTGATGCCCTATCTGCTGTTCACCTCGCACGACGAACAGGCGCCGGGCATCGCCATCGTGATGGGCAATCGCGCGCTGACCACTTTCAGCCCGAACCTGATGCCGGTCGATCAACTGCCGAAAGGCAAGGCGGATAACCTGACGCTGCCCAATCTGCCGTTGACCATCATGTTCTACAACGAGAAGCTGACGCCCAACGACATTCGCCTGACGCTGTTGGGCAGCCTGGTGCTGTCATTGATGATCGGCGTACTCTGCTACTACATGCTGCTGCTGCGGCAAAGCCCGGAGCGCGCGCTGCTGCGCGGCATCAAGCGCAACGAGTTCTTTATCGAATACCAGCCGGTGTTCCACACCGACAGCAACAGCATCGGCGGGCTGGAAGCGCTGATTCGCTGGCAGCATCCGATCGAGGGCCGCATCCCGCCCGATGTCTTTATCCCCTACGCCGAAAGCAACGGGCTGATCGTGCCGCTTACCCGCCAGCTGTTCAGGCTGATCGCCGAAGATGCGCCGCAGCTTGCCAAAGCGCTGCCACGGGGAGGTAAAGTCGGCCTCAACATCTCCCCCGCCCACCTTAGCGCACCGTCGTTCCACCAGGACGTGTATGAACTGTTGGCGCAGCTGCCGGGCGATTACTTCACGCTGGTGTTTGAAATCACCGAGCGCGGCATGGTGGAAGAAGAGAGCGCGCTGGCGGAGTTTGACTGGCTGCACAAACAGGGCATCGAGATCGCGGTAGACGATTTTGGCACCGGGCACAGCGCGTTGATCTATCTTGAGCGCTTCACCATGGATTACCTGAAGATCGACCGTGGCTTCGTCAACACCATTGGCCAGGACACGGTCACCGCGCCGGTGCTGGATGCGGTGATCTCGCTGGCGAAAAAGCTGAAAATGCTGACGGTGGCCGAAGGCGTCGAAACCGCCGAGCAGATGCAGTTCCTGCAAGAACACGGCGTCAACTTCATGCAGGGATACTACTTCAGCAAGCCGCTGAGCATCGACAACTTCGTCGCCTACTGCAATGCTCATCAGGTCTTTGATTATCAGGCAAAAAAATAGTTAATCTTTAAGCATCTTTACCCTGCGCTCACCCGAAGAATGTTATGCTGGGCGCAGGTTGTACTTTATTCCACAGCAGGAGCTTACCGTCCGATGTCCGTGCGCATTTTCGCTGCTCTGGTGCTCTCGGCACTGAGCTTCGGTCTGCAGGCCGAAGCCCTCAACGAAAGCTACGCTTTCGCCCTTCTCGGTGAACCGAAATACGCCACCGACTTCAGCCATTTCGACTACGTCAACCCGGCGGCGCCCAAGGGCGGCGACGTACGGCTGGCGGCCATCGGCACCTACGACAACTTCAACCGCTTCGCCACCCGTGGCGTGCCCGGTGAACGCACGATGGAGCTGTACGATACGCTGTTCACCAACTCCGACGACGAACCCGGCAGCTATTATCCGCTGATTGCCGAATCGGCCCGTTTCCCGGCCGACATGCGCTGGATGGAGTTGGATATCAACGCGCGCGCCCGCTTCCAGGACGGCAGCCCGATCACCGCCGCCGACGTGGCCTTCACCTTCAATAAATTCATGACCGAAGGCGTGCCGCAGTTTCGCTCCTATTACAAAGGCGTCACGGTCAAGGCCATTTCCCGGCTGACGGTGCGCATCGAGCTGCCTAAAGCCAACCGTGAGCAAATCCTCAGCCTGCTCAGCCTGCGCGTATTGCCGGAAAGTTTCTGGAAAAACCATAAGCTCAACGAACCGCTCAGCACCCCGCCGCTCGCCAGCGGCCCGTATAAAATCGGCGATTACCGCCTCGGCCAGTACATCACCTACCAGCGAGTGCGCGACTACTGGGCCGCCAACCTGCCGGTGAACCGCGGCCGTTATAACTTCGACAGCATTCGCTACGATTATTACCTGGACGATAAAGTGGCGCTGGAAGCCTTCAAGGCCGGGGCTTACGATTTCCGCATCGAGCCGTCGCCCAAAAGCTGGGCCACCCAGTATCAGGGCGGCAACTTCGCGCGCAACTACATCATCAAGCAGGACGAGACCAACCAGGCGGCGCAGAATACCCGTTGGCTGGCGTTCAACCTGCAAAAACCGCTGTTCGCCGATCGTCGGGTACGGGAAGCGATCGGCCTGGCTTTCGACTTCAACTGGATGAACAAGGCGTTGTATTACAACGCCTATCAGCGCGCCGACAGCTATTTCCAAAACACCGCCTACGCCGCCCGTAGCTATCCGGACGCCGCCGAACTGGCCTTGCTGGCACCGCTCAAAGGCCAGGTGCCGCCGGAGGTGTTCACCAGCATCTACCAGCCGCCCTCCTCCGACGGCAGCGGCAACGATCGGCAAAATCTGCTGAAAGCGACCCAACTGCTGAAAGAAGCCGGTTGGGTGGTCAAAAATCAAAAGTTAGTCAACGCCAAAACCGGCCAGCCGTTCACCTTTGAATTGATGCTGCTGAGCGGCAGCAACTTCCAATATGTGCTGCCGTTCCGCCACAACCTGCAGCGGTTGGGCATCGAGATGCAAATCCGCGAGGTCGACGCCTCGCAATATACGCGCCGCATGCGCGAGCGCGATTTCGACATGATGTCGACGGTGTACATGGCGATGCCGTTCCCCAGCGCCGATCTGCAAATCCTGTGGGATTCGCAGTACATCGATTCCAGTTACAACACGGCCGGCGTCAAAGACCCGGCGGTCGACAGCCTGGTGAGACAAATCGCCGCCCATCAAGGCGACGAAAAAGCCCTGCTGCCGCTCGGCCGCGCGCTGGACCGGGTGCTGACCTGGAACAACTACATGCTGCCGATGTGGTACTCCAACCACGATCGCTACGCCTATTGGGACAAATTCTCCACGCCGCCAATCCGCCCGGCCTATGCGATTGGCTTCGACAACTGGTGGTACGACGTCAACAAGGCGGCGCGTTTACCGGCTCAGCGGCAATAAGGAGTCGGAATGGCGGCCTATCTGATACGCAGACTGTTATTGGTGATCCCCACGCTGTGGGCGATCATCACCATCAACTTTTTTATCGTGCAAATCGCCCCTGGCGGCCCGGTCGATCAGGCCATCGCCGCCATTGAGCTGGGGCACGGCAGCGGTTTTGGCAGCGGCGGCGCAGGTGAAGGCCTGGGTCATGCCCGGGCGGGCATCGCGGCTGGCGACGGCCAATACCGCGGTTCGCGCGGCCTGGATCCGGAGGTGATCGCCGAGATCACCCAACGTTACGGCTTCGACAAACCGCTGCACGAACGCTACTTCACCATGCTGTGGAACTATATGCGCTTCGACTTCGGCGACAGCCTGTTTCGCGGCGCTTCGGTGATGCAGCTGATCGGCCAGAGCCTGCCGGTCTCCATCACGCTGGGCCTTTGGAGCACGCTGATCATCTACCTGGTGTCGATTCCGCTCGGCATCCGCAAAGCCGTCCACAACGGCAGCGCGTTCGATACCTGGAGCAGCACGCTGATCATCATCGGCTACACCATTCCGGCTTTCCTGTTCGCCATCCTGATGATTGTGCTGTTCGCCGGCGGCAGCTACCTGGACTGGTTCCCGCTGCGCGGCCTGGTGTCCAGCAACTTCGACACCCTCTCGTGGCCGGCAAAGATCGCCGACTACCTGTGGCACATCACCCTGCCGGTGCTGGCGACGGTGATTGGCGGCTTCGCCACCCTGACCATGCTGACCAAGAACTCGTTCCTCGACGAGATCCGCAAGCAGTACGTCACCACCGCCCGTGCCAAGGGGCTGGATGAGAAAAAAATCCTCTACCGCCACGTGTTCCGCAACGCCATGCTGCTGGTGATCGCCGGTTTTCCGGCCACCTTTATCAGCATGTTCTTCACCGGCTCGCTGCTGATAGAAGTCATGTTCTCGCTCAACGGCCTGGGGCTGCTGGGCTACGACGCCACGCTGCAGCGCGACTACCCGGTGATGTTCGGCACGCTGTATATCTTCACCCTGATCGGCCTGCTGTTGAATATCCTCAGCGATATCACCTACACCCTGGTCGATCCGCGCATTGACTTCGAGGCCCGCCAATGAGCCGCCTTAGCCCGATCAACCAGGCGCGCTGGGCGCGTTTTCGCCGCAACCGCCGCGGCTACTGGTCGCTGTGGATCTTCTTGGTGCTATTCACCCTGAGCCTGGCCGCCGATCTGATCGCCAATGACAAACCGCTGTTGGTGCGTTATGAAGGCCGGTTGTACCTGCCGTTTATGATTAACTACAGCGAAACCGCCTTCGGCGGCGAGCTGAACACCGAAGCCGACTATCAGGATCCGTTCGTACAGCGGCAGATCGAACGGCACGGCTGGGCGGTTTGGGCGCCGATCCGCTTCAGCTACGACACCATCAACTTCGCCACCGAGGTGCCCTTCCCCTCGCCGCCTTCGCGTCACAACCTGCTGGGCACCGACAGCAACGGCGGCGACGTGCTCGCTCGTGTTCTGTACGGTTTTCGCATCTCGATGCTGTTCGGCCTGGCGTTGACGCTGTTTTCCAGCCTGATCGGCGTGTGCGTCGGCGCGACCCAGGGGTATTACGGCGGGCGTTTCGATCTGTGGGGGCAGCGCTTTATCGAAGTGTGGTCGGGCATGCCGACGCTGTTTCTGATCATTCTGCTGTCGAGCATCGTCCAGCCCAATTTCTGGTGGCTGCTCGGCATCACCATCCTGTTCGGCTGGATGAGCCTGGTGGGGGTAGTCCGCGCCGAATTCCTGCGCACGCGCAATTTTGACTACATCCGCGCCGCGCGCGCCATGGGCGTACCGGATCGGGTGATCATGTCCCGCCATATGCTGCCCAACGCCATGGTGGCGACGCTGACCTTCCTGCCGTTTATCCTGTGCGGCTCGATCACCACCCTGACGTCGCTCGATTTCCTCGGTTTCGGTCTGCCGATCGGTTCGCCGTCGCTCGGCGAATTGCTGCTGCAGGGCAAAAACAATCTGCAGGCGCCGTGGCTCGGCATCACCGCCTTCCTGGTCTTGGCGGTGCTGCTGTCGTTATTAATCTTTATCGGCGAAGCGGTACGCGACGCCTTTGACCCCAGCAAGGCGCATTGATATGGCCACTCCTTTGCTCGCTATTCAGGATCTCAGCATCGCCTTTCGCCAGGGCGACACCGTCACGCCGGTGGTCAACGCACTCTCGCTGCAAATCGCGCCGGCGGAAACGCTGGCGCTGGTAGGAGAATCCGGCTCCGGCAAAAGCGTCACCGCCCTGTCGATACTGCGCCTGCTGCCCGCGCCGCCGGTGGTTTACCCTGCCGGCGATATCCTGTTCAACGGCGACTCGTTGCTGCATGCACCGGAAGCGGCGCTGCGCAAGGTGCGTGGCAATCAGATCGCGATGATCTTTCAGGAACCGATGGTGTCGCTTAACCCGCTGCACACCATCGAAAAACAGCTCGCGGAAGTGCTGATGCTGCACCGCGGCCTGCGGCGCGAAGCCGCGCGCGCAGAGATCGTCGAATGCCTGGAGCGCGTCGGTATCCGTCAGGCCAAAAGCCGGCTGCAGGATTACCCGCATCAGCTGTCCGGCGGTGAACGCCAGCGGGTGATGATCGCCATGGCGGTGCTGACTCGCCCGAAACTGCTGATCGCCGACGAGCCCACCACCGCGCTCGACGTCACTATCCAGGCGCAGATCCTGACGCTGCTGCAAGAGCTGAAACAGGAGATGGGCATGGGGCTGTTGTTCATCACCCATAACCTGAATATCGTGCGCCGCCTGGCGGACAACGTGGCGGTGATGCGTCAGGGGCGCTGCGTGGAGCAAAACGGCCGTGCGCAGCTGTTCAGCCGGCCGCAGCATCCTTACACGCAGCAGCTGCTGGCCGCCGAGGACGTCGGTGAACCGCTGCCGCTGCCTGCCGCGGCCAACGGGCGCCCCGGCGACGAGCGGCCGCTGCTCAAGGTGGAAGATCTGCAGGTACGCTTCCCCATCCGCCGCGGCCTGCTGCGCCGCACGGTGGATTATCACTATGCATTGAAATCATTGAGTTTCGAGCTGCACGCAGGGGAAAGCGTGGGGCTGGTGGGGGAATCCGGCTCGGGTAAAAGTACCACCGGGCTGGCGCTGCTGCGCCTGTTGGCCTCACAGGGCGCCATCTGGTTCGACGGCGAACCGCTGCACCCGCTCACGATGAAGCAGATGCTGCCCTACCGCAGCCGGATGCAAATCGTCTTCCAGGATCCCTACTCCGCCCTGAACCCGCGGCTGAACGTGCAGCAAATCATCGCCGAAGGGCTGGAAGTGCACCAGCGGCTTAGCGCAGAGCAGCGGGAACAGCGCGTGATCGCGGTGTTGCAGGAAGTCGGCCTGGATCCGCAGCTGCGCCATCGCTATCCCACCGAGTTTTCCGGCGGGCAGCGCCAGCGTATCGCCATCGCGCGCGCGCTGATCCTGCAGCCACAGCTGCTGATCCTCGACGAGCCGACCTCTTCGCTGGATAAATCGGTGCAGGCGCAGATCCTGACGCTGCTGAAATCGCTGCAGCAACGCCACCGACTGGCTTATCTGTTCATCAGTCATGACCTGCAGGTGGTGCGTTCGCTATGCCACCAGGTCATCGTGTTGCGACAGGGAGAAGTGGTTGAACAGGGAGACTGCCGGGCGATTTTCGCGGCGCCCGCCGCCGACTATACCCGTCAACTGCTGCAGTTGGCGGATTAGCGGCGAATTCTAGAAGGGGTATTGCGCGCTGAGCGGTTCGGCGATCGCGGCGCCGACGTTTTTCAGGCGGCACATGGTGGCGCTCTCGTCGCTGCGCTGCACGAACAGGCAAGGCTCCCCTTCCCATTCGACGATCGCGCAGTCGACCTGAATCTCCTGCAGCGACAGATTAAGCTGTTGCATTACCTGCCAGGCCTCGGCCCCTTCATGGCTGAGTAACTTCAGCCCTATCAGGTTGTTATCTTCGTCTATTCCGTTAAACGGAATCGGTTCTACCTTCACGCCAGTGAAACCGGATAGCCAACGATAACTTTGCGGCAAGCGATGCACTACCGAAAGTTGGATATTCTCCACATGAAATCCCTAGATTGAAAAGGTGAAACACTTTTACCTGACAGGGTTACTAAGTTATAGCCGCTGACTCCCGACTCTGCCGCGCACAAATGTTATTTAAATGTAAATTTTGCCGCTAGCCATTAACCAGACCCCGTGCTTGCCGATGCCGTGCCATTTTTTGGCGCGCCGTGCGGTGTTATTTCACGGCATTTTGCGACTCAGCTCGCATTTTTGCGTTATATGTAACCCTTTCCCGCAGCGATCTCAACTCTTTTTTCTTGCAATGCGACTACTTTTCCGTCGCCATATTTTTACAATGAAGAAACATTTTTCCCACCACGTTAGCGCAGCCTCTCCTGCTAATACATTGATTTACATCAATCCTAATACAAACCACTCGCCACGCTCAGCCGGCAGAACGCCGCGCCTCCCGGGGAATATGGGGTGGTGCGGCGGCGGAATTTTTTAACAAAAAACACACAGAGGGGAAAATGGCCAATTGATTAGCTTGCGTATATTTAGCAACAAAATTTCCATTGCCAGTTGCACCCTTAAATGGCAGGGCGCAACCCTATGACGATGCGGCGCGACACGCCCCGCATTGGGAGAACGTCAGGCCGCGCGATCGCGTGGCCGGCTGGCGTAAAGATAAAACAGCACCGCCACGATGCTGCACAGCGCCATTGAGGTAACCATGGGCCACGCGCTTTTACCCGGCGCCATCGACAGGACCGCCCCCACCAACGCGCCGATGCTGAAGCGCAACGTGCCGGCCAGCGAAGACGCGGTGCCCGCCATATGCGGGAAGTCATCCAGGATCACCGCCATGGCGTTGGAGGAGATCATCGCGATGCACCCCAGATAGACCGCAACGCCGATCACCAGCGCCCAGAAGCCCAGACCGACGGCGCTCACCGCCACCAGCCACAGCCCCATCGCCAACTGTACCAACAGCCCCAGCTTGAACATCTTGACCGCGCCGAACCGCCGCACGTTGCGGCTGTTGATCAGCGTCGTCAGGAACAGGAAGACGATGTTCAGCGCAAAATAGTAGCCGAAATGCTGCGGCGAAACGTGGTTCAGTTCGATGTAGACGAACGGCCCGGCGCTGAGGAACGAGAACATGCCCGCAAACGAGAAGGCGCTGGCGAGCATGTAGCTCAGCACCCGCTTATGGCGGAACAGCGAACCGAAGTTGCCCAGCGTGGTGCGCAGGTGGAACCGTTGTCGGCGCTCTTTCGGCAGCGTCTCCTTGATGAACAGGGCCACCAGCAGTGAACCGATCAACGCCGCAGCGCCCATGGTCCAAAAGATGGCGTGCCAGCTGAACCACAGCAACAGCGCACCGCCGATCATCGGCGCCAGCAGCGGCGCGATGGTCATCACCAGAATGACGAACGACATCATGCGCGAGAACTCATCCTTGGTGAACATATCGCGCATCAGGGCATTGATCACCACGCTGGCGGCCGCCGCCGCCAGGCCATGCAGGAAACGCAGCCCGATCAGCTGATCGATCGATTGCGCCATGGCGCAGGCGCAGCCGGCGATGGCGAAGATCAGCGTTCCCCACAGGATCACCGGCTTGCGGCCGAGGCTGTCCGACATCGGCCCATAGAACAGCTGCCCGAAGGCAAAGCCGAGCATATAGGCGCTGAGGGTCATCTGCACGCTGCCGGACTCGACGCCAAACTGGGCGGCGATCACCGGCATACTGGGCAGGTACATGTCGATGGCCAACGGCATCAACATGGACAACAGGCCCAGAATGAAAATCAAACCGAGATGAGAGGTTCGGTTCTGTTGCACGTTCCACGACTCCTTAATCGGCCGCAATCGATGATCGGTTTTCAGTTCTGCAGGTGCGGCGCGCCCACGCTGGCGATCTCTTCTTCGGTCAGTGGGCGGTATTCGCCCGGCGCCAGATCGTCATCCAGCACGATGGCGCCGATGCGCTCACGGTGCAACTCGATCACCCGGTTGCCGACGGCAGCGAACATCCGCTTCACCTGGTGGTAGCGCCCTTCGCTTAGGGTCAGGCGCACTACGCGCTCGTCAACCTGCTCCAGCGTCGCCGGGCGCGTCAGGTCTTTCTCGTTGTGCAGTTGCACCCCTTCGGCGAAACGCTGCGCGGTGTCTTCCGCCAACGGGTGCTCCAGCGTCACCAGATAGGTTTTCTCGCAGTGGTGGCGCGGCGACGTGACGCGGTGCGACCACTGCCCGTCGTCGGTCATCAACACCAGCCCGGTGGTGTCGATATCCAGCCGTCCGGCGGCGTGCAGCTTGTACGCGACCGGTTCATCGAGAAAATACAGCACCGTCGGATGATCGGGATCGTCGGTGGAGCAGACGTAGCCCTGCGGTTTATTGAGCATGAAATAGCGCGGGCCGTTCTGCTGCTGCAGCGGATTACCGTCGAACGCCACTTCTTGCTCCGGGGTCAGTTTGATCGCCCCGCTCTTCACTACCTCACCATCCACGGTGACGCGTTTAGCCCGAAGTTCGCGCGCAACCAGCGCACGGCTGATGCCTAACTGCTGAGATAAAAACTTGTCCAATCGCATGGGATCTGCTTTGCCTGTCGTTGTTATGATCGCATTGATCGTATTGCCAAAATATGACGCCCGCCGTTGCACCGGGTGCAAATGGCAGGTTCAGGGGGGGAATCGCGTGGGGGAACAGCGATTGCTGTCACATGAGTATAGCGGCACAACGCGTTGCCCGACAGAGGTAATTTTCACGCTCCTCGCACCGCGCGCGCGCAGAAGGCATAATAATAGAAATTTTCGGCTGTCCGGGGAGTAGAATGTCACGGTTTCTGTGGGAGCAGCGGTGACAAAGCCGCTTCCCGACGGCCCATCCCAACCCACGGCGTTCATTTATGGCCTTTACCCTACGCCCCTACCAACTGGAAGCGGTCGAAGCCACCATCAATCATTTCCGGCGGCATCCCGAACCGGCGCTGATCGTGCTGCCGACCGGCGCCGGCAAAAGCCTGGTGATCGCCGAGCTGGCGAAGCGCGCCCGCGGGCGGGTGCTGGTGTTGGCGCACGTCAAGGAACTGGTGGCGCAAAACCACGCCAAATACTGCGCCTACGGCCTGGAAGCGGACATCTTCGCCGCCGGCCTGCAGCAGAAAGAGAGCGCCGGCAAGGTGGTGTTCGGCAGCGTGCAGTCGGTGGCGCGCAACCTGCCGCTGTTCGACGGCGCCTTTTCGCTGCTGATCGTCGATGAATGCCACCGCATCAGCGACGACGACGACAGCCAGTACCAGCAAATCATCCAGCATTTGCAGAAAACCAACCCGCAGCTGCGGCTGCTGGGGCTGACCGCCACGCCCTATCGCCTGGGCAAGGGCTGGATTTACCAGTATCACTACCACGGCTTCACCCGCGGCGACGGCGCCAGCCTGTTTCGCGACTGCATCTACGAGCTCCCGCTGCGCTATATGATTAAGAACGGCTTCCTGGTACCGCCTGAGCGGCTGGACATGCCGATCGTGCAGTACGATTTCAGCCGGCTGGAAGCCAGAAGCAACGGCCTGTTCAGCGAAGCGGATCTGAACCGCGAGCTGAAGCGGCAAAACCGCGTCACGCCGCACATCATCAGCCAGATCGTGGAGTACGCCGAAGATCGCAAAGGGGTGATGATCTTCGCCGCCACCGTCGAGCACGCCCGCGAGATCCACGGCCTGCTGCCAACCGGCGAGGCCGCGCTGGTCAGCGCCGAAACACCGCCCGCCGAGCGCGATGCGCTGATCGAGGCGTTCAAACAGCAGCGGCTGCGCTATCTGGTCAACGTCGCGGTATTGACCACCGGCTTCGACGCGCCGCACGTCGATCTGATCGCGATCCTGCGCCCGACCGAGTCCGTCAGCCTGTATCAGCAGATCGTCGGCCGCGGGCTGCGGCTGGCGCCCGGCAAGGAGGATTGCCTGATCCTCGACTACGCCGGCAACCCGCACGACCTGTTCACGCCGGAGGTCGGCGTCAGCAAGCCGCACGGTGACAGCCAACCGGTGCAGGTGTTCTGCCCGGCCTGCGGCTTCGCCAACCTGTTCTGGGGCAAGTGCACCGAAAACGGCGACATCATCGAGCACTACGGCCGCCGCTGTCAGGGCTGGCTGGAGGACGACGACGGCCACCGCGAGCAGTGCGATTACCGCTTCCGGTTCAAGAGCTGCCCGCACTGCGGCGCGGAGAACGACATCGCCGCACGCCGCTGCCATCAGTGTCAGGAGGTGCTGGTCGATCCCGACGACATGCTGAAAGCGGCGCTGAAGCTGAAAGACGCGCTGGTGCTGCGCTGCGGCGGCATGGAGCTGCAAAGCGGCCGCGACGACAAGGGCGAATGGCTGAAGGCCACCTATTACGACGAGGACGGCACCAGCACCAGCGAGCGCTTCCGCCTGCAGACGCCGGCGCAGCGCAAAGCGTTCGAGATGCTGTTCCTGCGCCCGCATCAGCGCGCGCCGGGCGTGCCGTTCGCCTGGCACACCGCCGCCGACGTGCTGGCGCAACAGCAGGCGCTGCGCCATCCGGATTTCGTGGTAGCGCGCAAACGCGGGCAGTTTTGGCAGGTGCGCGAGAAAGTGTTCGATTATCAAGGCCGTTTCCGCCGCGCCAATCAATTGGCCTGAGCGAACTGTCCCCAACCTGGGCAGGTTTTCGTTGCCCTGCGGGCGGCTTTCCGTTAAAATGCCGCGCGCTTTACCTGGGCCTGCCCAGCGTTAAAGCGGGTTTCCGAACTTGCTACTTGGGTCGCCTGTAGCAGGGTAAATTTTCTTTTAAGAGAAAAAACAATGTTCACTATCAATGTAGAAGTACGTAAAGACCAGGGTAAAGGTGCGAGCCGCCGCCTGCGTGCAGCAAACAAATTCCCAGCTATCGTTTACGGTGGCAAAGAAGCTGCAGTTTCCATCGAATTGGACCATGATTCTGTTAAGAACATGGAAGCTAAACCAGAATTCTACAGCGAAGCAGTAACTCTGGTTATCGACGGTAAAGAAACCAAAGTTAAGGTTCAGGCTGTACAGCGTCACCCGTTCAAGCCAAAACTGGCTCACATCGACTTCGTTCGCGTTTAATCGCTACGTTTTCGAACCTTTCGGGACGCCGAAATAAAGAACGCCGCAATTGCGGCGTTTTTTATTGTCTGCGATTCGGCAAGCTTACTTGCCGCTGCCGGTCCGGCGCTGCAGCTGATCGCGCAGGTTCGGCGGCGTGCCTTTGATGGTCAGCGTGTCGGTGGCCGCATCCCAGAAAATGCGCTCGCCCAGCAGCATGGCGTCGAAGTTCAGGCTGATGCCGCCGCCGCTGCCGGCAAATTTGGTCAGCTGGCGCAGCGTGCCGCGATCCGCCGGGAAGCTCTCTTCCAGCTCATACCCTTGCTCGCTGGAGAACTGCATGAAGTCTTTCTCGCCGACCGGCGACAGCTCCTGCGACAGCGCCTGCAGTTCAATCTCTTCGCCCGCCTGCAGCTGTTCGTTGCAGTAGCTGTACACCTGCTGGCGCACCGACTGGCGCTCGTTCTTGTCCAGCTGCGCATCGGCGCAATAGTCGTCTACCGCCTGCAGCAGCCCGCGGTTTTGCGCCTTGGTGTCCAACCCTTCGGACGCCGCCAGGAAGTCCATGAAGAAGTCGGCGACCTTGCGGCCCACGCGCCCGCGCAGGAAGGTCAGGTAGCGGGTCGATTCCGGGTTGGTTTCCCACTCGGTCAGATCGATGCGCGCAACGATATCGGCGTTGTTGATGTCCAGATAGTGCGTGGTGTTGATATCCAGCTCTTCGTTGACGCGCATGCTGTTACGGCTGTTCAACACCGCGATCAGCAGGTACTCCACCGCCAGATAGCGGTATTGGCCGAACAGTACCACGCCGCCTTCGGCGAACGGATACTTCGCCAGTTCGTCGCGCAGGCGGCCGGTCGCCGCGCGGCTGAAGGCCAGAAAGTCTTTATCGTCCTTGCGGCAGGTGCGCAGCGCTTCCGCCAGTTCGCTGCCTTCGTTGAACAGGCCTAAGGCCTTGCTCTTGGCGCTGTAGACGCGATGCAATTCCGCCATCATTTCTTCTACCGCCGCGTTGGCGGGAAGCAAGGAATCGCGCAGCACCACGTCCAGCGTTTGCTCGTCGCGTTTCACCAACTGATGCAGAGCGATCTGGTCGATATCCAGACTCATGGTAAATCCTCCTGTTCTTTAGGCGCGTATTCAAACACTGAAGGCCCCGCCCTGCAATACTAAAAAACTGCGGCAAACCGGAAAGGCGCAGCGAGGGGCCGCCCCGGCGCGGGCGAACGATTTCCCGAATGACAGGAAGTGATAAAAGAGCGGAAAATCACTGTCCTATACGGTAAGATAGAGCACTTTGCAGATTACTAAGCGCAATTTTATGCCACAATCATCCCGTTACAGTGACGAACACGTTGAACAACTGCTCTCAGAGCTGGTCAATGTTCTGGAAAAACACCATACCCCCACCGATCTTTCCCTGATGGTGCTGGGCAACATGGTCACTAATTTGATCAACACCAGCGTTGCCCCCGCGCAGCGGAAAACCCTGGCGAGATCGTTCGCGGAAGCCCTGCAGGCTTCTGTCCGTGAAGATAAAGCGCATTAATATTGACTTATGGTGACAAACCGTCAGCGTTATCGTGAAAAAGTCTCCCAGATGATCAGCTGGGGGCACTGGTTCGCCTTATTCAACATTCTGCTCGCCCTTGGGCTGGGTAGCCGCTACCTGTTTGTCACCGACTGGCCCGCTTCCCTGCTGGGCCGCGTCTATGCTCTGGTCAGCCTGCTGGGGCATTTCAGCTTTATCGTGTTCGCCGGCTATTTGCTGGTGATCTTCCCGCTCACCTTCGTGGTGATGTCGCAGCGGCTGCTGCGATTTATTTCCGCCGCGCTGGCCACCGCCGGGCTCACGCTGTTGCTGGTCGACAGCGAAGTGTTCTCCCATTTCCACCTGCACCTCAATCCGGTGGTGTGGGATCTGGTGGTCAACCCGGACCAAAGCGAGCTTTCGCGCGACTGGCAGCTGATGTTTATCTGCGTGCCGGTGATCTTCCTGGTGGAGATGCTGTTCGGCACCTGGAGCTGGCAAAAGCTGCGCAGCCTGAATCGCCGCCGTTTCGGCAAGCCGCTGGCGACGCTGTTTATCAGCGCCTTTTTCGCGTCGCACCTGATTTATATCTGGGCCGACGCCAACTTCTATCGCCCGATCACCATGCAGCGAGCCAACCTGCCGCTCTCGTACCCGATGACCGCGCGCAAGTTCCTCGAAAAACACGGCCTGCTCGACCAGCAAGAGTATGAGCGCCGCCTGGTGCAACAAGGCAATCCGGAAGCGGTGGCGGTGGAATATCCGCTCAGCGATCTCAGCTACGGCGATAAAGGCAGCGGCTATAACCTGCTGATGATCGTGGTAGACGGCATTCGCGCCAAAGACGTGGCGCAAGACATGCCGGCGCTGACGCGCTTCGCTCAGGAAAACGTGCGTTTCAGCGATCATTACAGTTCAGGCAACCATGCCGATACCGGGCTGTTCGGCCTGTTCTACGGCATTTCCCCGACCTATCTGGACAGCGTGCTCGCCGGGCGCAAGCCGTCGGCGCTGATCAATGCGCTCAGCGATCAAGGCTACCAGCTGGGGCTGTTCTCCTCCGACGGCTTCAACGCCAGCCTGTACCGTCAGGCCCTGTTGACCGACTTCTCGCTGCCGACGCCGGCGCCGCAAAGCGACGCGCAAACCACGCAGCAATGGCAGCGCTGGCTGACGGATCAGGGCGATAAAGAGCCGTGGTTCTCCTATATCAACTTCAGCGGCGCCGAGCCGGCCGAAGGTGCCAAAACCCCGGCGCCGGCCGACTTTATCCAGCGTTATCGTACCGGCGCGCAAGACGTGGACGCCCAGATAGCCCAGGTGCTGGACACCCTGAAACAGCGCGGCCTGCTGGACAAAACCGTGGTGGTGATCACCGCCGAGCACGGCGTCGAATTCAACGACAGCGGCAAAGGCCAATGGGGGGCCGGCAACGGCTTCAACCAGGCGCAGCTGCAGGTACCGTTGGTGATCCACTGGCCGGGCACCCCGGCCCAGACCATCAGCAAGCTGACCGGCCATAACGACGTGATGCGCACCCTGATGCAACGGTTGCTGCACGTGAAGACCGCGCCGAAAGACTATTCGCAGGGCGAAGATCTGTTCACCGCCCAGCGCCGCAACAACTGGATCGCCACCGGCGATGGCAATCAGCTGGTGATCACCACGCCGACGCAGACGCTGATGCTGGACAACAGCGGCAACTATCGCGTCTACGATCAGAACGGCGATGAAATAAAAGACGAGAAACCGCAGCTTGCTCTGCTGTTGCAGGTGCTGACCGATGTAAAACGCTTTATCGCCAACTAACTGCTTAAAACTAAAGCAATCAAGTGGCGAGGCGCTTGCATTAACATCGGGAATCGGTAGTATGAATTTTCATAGCGTCGGCATGTAGCGCAGCCTGGTAGCGCACCGTCATGGGGTGTCGGGGGTCGGAGGTTCGAATCCTCTCATGCCGACCAAAACACCCTTTAAAACCAACCTGTTACGGTTGGTTTTTTTATTTCTGCAAATTGTGCATGGTGAAATGATGGTAAAACCATGTCAAAACCCATGACAAAACCTGAGCTACTATTACCCTATAATCCTCCATCCGAGAGGCAAAACATGGGCAGCATCACCCTCGCCGGCCGGCAGATCTTCATCCTCAACGAAAACGACAGATACCCAGAACCGCAGCAGAACAGCCCTCCGATGTTCGCGATACGCGAAGACGAGGAGCATCAGCACTGGCTTTATGTTTGGCATAAAGGGCGCTGGCCGCTCGTCTCGGAAGTGCCATATGAAACCCAGGGAACGGCCGTCGATGCGGCAATTGCTTTCGACTTTGCCACGCTGTACAAATAGCCGGGTTCCCTCCCGGCGAGTTATTCACAGATTGATACCCAGCGTCCGGTAGTAGCGGCGCAGCCATGTGGCGATAACAGCGATTTCATCTGTCGTTAAAACACGGTTGTAAACCGCCCAGTAGCCCATGTCGCACTTGCCTTTGTTTGTTGTTGCGGGGTTTGCCGGGCCGCCAAGGCAAACAGGCCGAGTTGAAATGCCCGCTACATAGCCAGCGCCAAATTCCGCCCACGGCGACGCAGTTCCTTTCGTCAGGCTATCTATCGCGATTGCTGTTGACGACTGGCGCAATACGCACAGATTGAATTGCGAGAAATCGACAAAATCAATACTTTGCGTTTTTTGTGAGGTACTTGCTGGCGTAGCCTGCGGATATATACCAACCCCTCCAAATAGCTTCCCCTGTGGAGCCGGATAGCCTGATGGCATGACGAACGTCGATAGGCCATGCGTAGTGAACTGCGGATAGTCCTTGTTCTGTCCGTTAAACGTTGACATAAACATCGGCTGATGTGCCGGATCTGCAAATGTGTCGGCTGAACGTCCGACCCAAATCCATGTTTGCTCAGCTTGCTGCATGAGGAACGACTGAAAATAATCCGTGCCACCGGAAAACGATACCCAGTTCGGGTGAATCTCAGGGTTTCCGATTGCAACCAAATCTGCAGCAGTGTCGCTGACCGCGTTTTTAAGTGACTGCGCCAGTGATCCGCCGAGTAAGTTATGCCCCATCAACCCCGCTTTAACCGGTGATTCAATGTAGTCGTAATCTGTCAGCGCGACGGCCTGATTCATCAACGTGAAACCCATTGCTTATTCCTTCTCTGCTGTAATTTCGAATGCGACACACCAATTTCGGCGGTCATAGGGTTTGTTTACCAGGGCGGGTATATCAGCCTCTGGGTACATTCCGCTGTTTGGGAGATAGGTATACTTCACAGGGCTGAGTCCATTGCTTGAATCGCATATCATCCCATTGCCACCGTGAAAATTTTTATCGGCATAGCGGAAAACAAGGTTGCCGGCGGGTTCACGCTCGAGCTTTACATGCACGCAAGAGGTTGCGGCTCTCTCAACAGAGATGATGCCGATGACGGATAGAACACCGCCAACCTCATCGAATGCCGTCAGGCCTTTGTCGGGCCATTCTTGAGTAACACTGCCAACATAAGGCGCGGCAAACTGTAACGGCACAACCGGCGTGTGCAACGCAATCACGGCATCTCTTTCATGATATACGGCTTGCAGTGGCTGCATAGGCTTCCAGTCCTGCCCCAGCACGAGCACGCGATATTTAATCTCTGACTCTTTATCACCCAGGTTTCTGGCACCATTAGAATCGAGATGTCCACTGACTTTGTTGGTGTATGGGTAGTAACCGCCAATCATGAATACATCATCGCGCTCGTTTGAAATTTCAAGCTGCGCCATGCCGATGGACAGGTGATTTTCGTCTCGGGTATATGACGCACCTGTTTGGGTGATGAATATCGCCGTGTTTCGTCCGTCTGGGTTCGCTGGCCGATCGCTCTGCAAGTCATCGTAATATTGGTTTTTAATATCCTTGAATTGTTGCTTGGGGGTGTTTGGGTAATCGTTCTCGCCTTGCTTATCGTTAAAAGCCCCGACCTGAAATGTCTTGCCGTCAGTATCAGCGATACCCTTCACGATATTCATCGCATCAACGTTGCGATGATAGAGATTTGGTGTTGCTCCCTTGCTCAGTTGCGCTGCTGTCCTCCCACCCACGCCGGAGGCTGCGGCAATGAACAATTTATCCGGATCAGCTGGTTTACTGATACCGTCAAGATAAAGGCGACGGAGCCCATTAACCGCGGCCACCGCCGGAGACTCGCCATAAGCTATTGTCCCTGGCGCCAGCTGAGCGACTTCTTCATCGGTCAGAGAATTACCATCAGCATCACAGCATGTTGCAATAAGTGGCTTCAACGCCGTGCCACCACGCGGGACAAACTCCGGTTTTGTGGGCGATTCTGGCATTACAGAATCACCCAACATTTGGCTGTCTGTCGGCTGTGTTTTGCTTAAGCTGGGAAATGACTCAGTCCCATTTGACAATGACTGCCCTGTAAACAGTAAAATAATATATTCGGCAATTAGGCGCGCGATATTGTTTCCGCGAGTCATTACGCGCTCTCGACTTTGCAGCGCAATAATCTCCATTCGCTGAATGGCATCGCTTAACCAGGTGGATGTATCCGGTGGCTGACTTCCAGATGAACCAATAACTTTCCTGCGCCCGAACTGATCCCCCATCTCCAGCCGCTCACTATCGTTCGGCTCAATGGTGATGGTGTTTGTCGCTAATCCATCCGAGTCGGTGAGACTAATTCCATTATATTTTCTCGCCAATGCAATGCGACGCCCGAAATCATCTGAAAGCCAAACATCTTGCCCATCACTTCCAATCAGCTTTAATTTCTTTGTGGTGATATTTCCATCTTGAATAAATGTGTGGGTGCGCCCTACAGCATCAGTAAATGCCACCTCCGGCCCGATCTCTGAGTTTTGCAGCTGATTAATGATTTCTTGGATTGCGGCAGAACCAACAGAATCCGCCACTTCAATCGCGACTCCTTCATTGTTTAGATAATATTTAAATCCATTCCCTGGCCCCTGACCTACACGGAAATATTTTCCGCTTGGTGTTCCTGCAATCCCTGCAATCGTTCCGTCAGGATCTGTTGGCGATGTGTAATAGGTGTTGGCGTCTGCGATGTTCTGGGCATCTTCAGCACTCTGTTTCGCCTGTTTTGCATAAACTTCTGCGCCTTGCTGAGCACCAATAATTTCATTTATACGCTCAGATACCTGCTTACGTACTGTAGGAAATGGTTTTTGAAACCGATCGTAAGCCTCATCTTGTTCGCCATTAAGGAAGTCATCATATGCGAGAGCATTATCATTTAAATCCTTCATGCTGTTAGAAGGACGTGGGTTTCCGGTGTTGTATCTATTAGCCATGGTTATTCCCATAAAAAAACCCGCACTAGGCGGGTTTTCTTAAACTGGTTAAAATATAGATTAGGTTGTGACTTGCTTCGATTTTACGCTGAAAAAATATTTTCTGAATCTTTCAGATGGATTTTCAACAATAAAATACATCGCTATACCAAATGCTATCACAAAACAAAATGATAGCATTGAAATCATCATTGATGAACTCTCTCTTGGTATAACCCAAAATACATAATTATATAGATAAATTGAAAAAGAACACTTACCAACAAATGAAAGCAATCTCACCACTATCGTAGGGTTAACATTACCCTTGCCTCCTACAACAAACGACCACATAGAAATTGCCGCAAAAGTAGAAGCAACTATTTCATAAAGTTTAACATTGTTATTAAATCCATCACCCTTATAGAAAAGCATGACAACTAAAGCGACAATGGAAGATATCCTTATTGCTTTTAATTTACTAAAACTTAAGCCACAGTCGGATGAGACAAACAAAACCCAACCCAAAACAAAAAGATAAAGGTAGGATATTATTGACCACGTCAACACCCTATCCACGGTTATAAGATTAATAACGATGGAAGATACAGCGCAAATTGCAAGCAATATAATTCTATTGCGATCTGTTTTGCAAGTTAAAACGAAAATCGGCAACAATAAATAAAACTGCATTTCTACAGCTAACGACCAATAAACACCGCTAATGCTAAACATTGTACTTTCATTTAAGTTATGTATGAATGTCATGTGAGTTAAAATGTCATATATTCCAGTTGGCTTTTCTGCCACTCCATAACATCTTATCAATACTATCCAAAACAAAATAGAAATGTAGTACGGAATAGCAATCCGTAGAAAACGCTTTGAGAAATAAATAAAATAACTTGATTGTGAAACACCATTTGAAAACATGTTTCTTGTTGACATTCCCATGCAGTACCCGGAAATAACGAAGAAAATCCCAACCCCAATCCATCCATTCCCAAATGGACCATAAAGGTCAAAATAGTTACCCAATGGCAGCCCACTAGAAGAAGACCAGAGGAAAATGTGGAACGATGTCACCAATAGAACAGCGACTCCTCTGAATGCATCTATGATGTAGTTTCTTGTTTTCATATGGCATTACCCAATTTTAGATCATTGGATTATACCACATAGGTGGAATTTATCACCACCCAACAGCTACATAACTAAAATTGTCCACGTTGCCTGATGATCCTGAGATCCATCCAAAAACATCAAACCCATTCAGTGTATGATTAGCTGACGACACATATCTATTTGTATCGGTAACTTTTGACGGTATTACTGCAAGTACATTACTGGTAAAAGGTTTAGGGAAACTAACAGTACCAGACGATGCATTTATTACTGACTTGCCTGCTTGAATGGTAATCACCACATCGTTAAAAATATCTTTTACTGTAAAGCAAATCCCCAATGGGTTACTTTCCACCGTCACATTATTGCCAAGGAATCTTTTAATCGCTTTAAAAACTTGATTGTCATCCTCCGGGTTAAGTTCCATCCCTGAACCTTCCACAACGCCAATTAACTCGCGCTGGAACGTGTTCAACATCTCAGCATTGATAATGGTCGGCGGGATGCCCTGAGCCACATTACCATTCGTATATTCGCCGTTTGCATCTGCTGTATCAGTTGTGCTTCCTACTTTTCTCATGATAACTCCTGTAATTTAATATAGATTTGATTAGAGATAGCCCGATGCAGTGTCGAACATATCGGCAAACTCTGGAGTAACGTCGTAAACGCCCTCGTCGTTGAATCCAAAATTGATATAGCCAAATTTAACGATCGTATGCGAAGGCGCCAGCGCACTCATTCGACATTCAAGCTGCTTATTCCCCCATGAGCGTAACGGATCGCCGCAGTAACTCATCCCGGCTCGGGCATAGGAGATGGTTGTTTCCTCTGCCTCCACCAGCCACACAAACGGCCAGTCGTCGCCATTTAACCCGTCGCCACAGACAGACAGCCCGGCTCGCGCCTGGCGGTATTCCTTGATGGTGATGTTGTAACCGAGCGCTCTGGCGATACCGATAAAATAGGTGCGTGACTGGCCTCCGGTACTGATAAATTTTGATACCACGGCCGCCTGGCGTTTCGCTATCGTGTCAACCTCACCGATCGAACAGTCATCCGGCAAGCCGAGAGTTTTTTCCCACTCAGTCAGCATGATGGTTGCGGTTTCAGGGAAAGCGCCGACAAGCAACGCTATCGCATCGTTATCGCTACGCTGAAACCCTGCAGCCAGAGCCCGAATAACTGCACCCTGAATCCCGCCGGGGTCGCGCGGCCACGCTAACCCGGTCGGAATCAACGCCTGCAGCGCGCGCGAATACTCCTTTACGCTAAACTGGCTCATGTGTAGTTCACCTCGCCACGCACCGGCAGTTCCCCTACCCCCAGATCGATATTCGCGGTTGGGGAAACAAGGATAAAGCCTGCTGTGCCATCAATGTCTCCGATTGCCCTGTTCAAGTCAGAGAGGAAAATCTTGCCATTGCCGACCGGCGTTCCACCTTCGAAAAAGACATTGTCGATAGCCGCCGCAATGGCCGTGGTAATGTCACTGCCAACATGCGAAATGCCGCTGATCTCAAAATCCACCGTCTTGGCCACTGGCGAACAAACGTAAACAAGCGCAGTGACTGGCGCGCGTGGGTAGATGTAATCAGCCACACGCCCCTGATCTCCGGTAGCCTTCTGTGCGCCCCAGTCATCCAGCTGAGAAATACCGTCAGTCCCTACCGGGAAACCGTGATTGGTTTCGTCGTTGCCGTCGCACATGATGTACACCCCAACCGTACCGGCCCCCATCAGGCGCCGTTTGGGCCAGCAGCGTGTAACGCCAGGTACCGCCAGCGCCCACTGCTCGTAATCTGTGTCGCTGCCACCCTGGGGCGGATGTTGATAGGCAAGCAGCATACGGGCGCGGAAACTTTCCTGTGTCTCAATGTCTGCTCCGCCGGTGGCAGGCTCGAGCATTACGCCGCTGGCATCAATGCCGGGTAGAGAAACATCCAGTGTCAGGGTCGTGCCGGCATCCGCATTGCCGTCAATACCGCCCCCTGTCGGGTCGTCGATAATGTCGGGCAGTATTGCAATAAGCTTGCCGACACCTTTCCCATTTGCCCCGATCGTTACGCTCTCCTCAAGCCGGTAGAGATAACCATCACCACGGCGCAACACGGCACCTTTGTTGACAGGAGCGCCCGCAGTTCCGCTAAATTCATAAGACGGTGTGGATGCCGGATTGGCCGGGTTTTGGTAGACACTTTTAAGGCCAGCCCATCCAGATAGCCATTCATCGGTGGAATTAAAAGGGGTGGACTGCAGCGCGATATAATCCAGGTACCCGTAATGTAAATGGGCGAGGCCGGCGTCAGCATCCGCTAAAACACGCATGTTGGAATAGCGCAACAGCGCACCGGTCTTTCTCAGTTCAGCCTGAAGCTGTGTGCGACTTTTCTCACGCAATTCGGTGAGTGTCGGCCGATTGAAAGGCATAGTTTATTGCTCCCAAACCCAAAAAAATCGCATGTCCGTGCGGTCACCGGTGCCCGGACGCTGATAGCGAATGACCATATTTAGCCGGCGGGGATAAACGATCTGGGTTGCTATCGTGAACGACGACACCACACCATCAGAGATCAGCCACTGCAATGCCTCGCGGGCATAGTCTTCCGCTTTTTGAGCAACGTCCTGGGTCAATTTCTGACGACGCAACAACCACAGCCGGGAGCCTATGTTATGCTCCTCCCCCATATCCCCCCACCAGCCGCGGCGGTCTTCTCCGTCTATATCATCGTCATCACGGGCGACGCGATCGGTGAACAGACTGATAATCATCGCTGTCTGCAGGTCATCGCCATTGATCAAATCGCCGCGTCCCTCACGCCACTCGGCCACCAGCCGTTCAATGTCCCAAAAAGAGCTGATATCACTCATTCGACGATCTCCCCCGGTTTCTCGCTGGTTTTCTCATCGTTGCCGCTCTGGACATTTTTCACGATATGGCCGTGATCGTTATGGGCATCACGTAAGGCTTTCAGCGTGGCGCCATTGCTGTCGCAGTTGTCGATCACGTCGCCGGTCACTTCCAAACGTGGCGTTTCAAGCCTGATTTTCTCGGTGGCCGCAACGGTAACCGTAGTCGCATTGGCCACTGTTACCGGCTTCCCTTTCGCTTCTACCTCGATGCCGTTTTCCGTGAGTTTTACGAACATTCCCCACTGGTTATAAATCAGCGTCTCACCGCTTTTTAAACCCGATATCCTGTATTGCTGATTGTTGCTTGCGACGATCACCGCGCTGGAACGATCGCCGCCCAGATACGCCAGTACCACATCCGTGCCAACCGGTAGACCTGACGAAAACCCAAACTCCGCCATCCGCGGGGTGTCGCCCTTCACCTCCAGCGGCGTCTGATACTGTAGTTTTTGAATACCGCCTGCATCGCCGTACCCGGTGATCTTGCCCAGGCCAATCATCATGGCCACCCGGCGCCCAAGCTGCCTCAACATACCGTCATTCATCGATTTAGCTCCTGCACCTGGCTATAGAATTGATAGGGTTGAACGGCAAATGCTTCTTTCGGCATCATGATGAGATTGGCCCGCGTGCCCCGCTCGTCACGGGTAAAGGTGACCTCCGCCAGAAGCCACTGCACGTTATTGAGCCCAAAAACAGGAATATTGATGGGGATCAGCGTATTCGGCTCCCACAGTTTTCCGGCCTTGTCTCGCCAGCTATCGATCTCCACCTGCAGGCGTCGTGAACGGCCATATCGCCGGTTCATCTCCCAGTCGATGCAGTTTTGCGCCTGACCGTGAGAGTTCATCGTGCTCTCAACGATGACAATCCGGTTTCGGTAGCGCATTTTGGCGACCTCCGGATCCTGCGCGCGCGCCAGGGTAACGGCGGAATAGCCACCATCCGGCGACAACTCCATCGCCGGCGTCATCGACATCGATACCCCGACATAATCGGAAAACCGTTCATCCATCGATGACATGAAAGATGCCGTCTCGATATTTTCCCCTTGCGCCACGCCGCTGGCCGCCTTGCCGGTTCCGACGCGGGTAAGGAAAAGACTGCCATCGGGCTTGTCGTAATACAGCAGCGCAGCCCAACGGGTGATCCGGTCGATCACTTCTTGCGAAGACTCTCCCCAGTTCAGGGTAAATTGGGGAACCGTCGTCATGTCATTCACGTCGCTGCTTGCGGTGATACCGTATGGCGCCGCCAGCTTTTGCGCTATCTGCAATACATTGGCCTGACTGATCACGTTGTTAGGCCATTCGGCTGAACAATCCACCAAATCCTGGCATTTACTGCGGCCCGTAGCGCGAACTTCATGACGCTCTTTGCCAATCACCGGATTCCAGCGATCGACATAGCCGGTCATGACCAGATCATCCCCCAGATGCACCGTGCAGCTGTCTCCGGGCAGCACCAGCTGCTTTTCATCGTTACCGGGGTAATAGTCCATCAACGACAGGTCGAAATCCGATGGCAAGCGCTCAATGCCTCGCGTAACGCGAACAGAATCCCAGCCGGAAATTCGCTTACCGCCGGCCGTCAAAATCAGTTCATCTTTCATTTTCTCAGCGCTTTAAATTTGATGGGCATGAATGCCGGATGGCGCGGCCCGACAGACTGAACCAGTTCATCACCCCGAGCACCGTCCTGATACATGCGGTTGGCCAGCACCAACGCCGGTAACGATGTGGGCATAACAACCTGGGTCAGTGAACTGAGAACGGCGCCTTTCTGGCTGTAGGCGTTGACCAGCGCATCGCGGGTTTGCAACAAGTTCAGATAATCGTCGTCGTCACCGGCATCCGCCGCCATCAACAGCACCTCATCCAGCGTGTCGCAGACGCGATTAAGCATCAGAATGGCATCGTCATAGCTTGAGGGCTCATAATTGGCGGCGGTCGCTGCCAGTGCGCCAGCGGACAGTACGCAGAGCAGGATAGTGGCGCCATTGGCTACCGCATTTTCACCCGAGGTGGCGTAAAATGTGGTGTTTCGATACGAGGCCAACGTTTCCAGCATGCGGATTTTTTCTTCTACACTGCCGCTGAACGAAATGACCGCATCAATGATGGCCCTAGCATCAACGGGGAAGGCATCAACGGAGGCTACGCCCTCAAATGTGGCCGTGAGCGCCAATAATTCAGCGCGTCCTGTTACCGCTTGCGCCATTTTTTGGTTAACCAATCCGGCGTAATTGTCGGTATCTGCCGTTCGATTTACTGCACCGGTTGATCCCGAAACACCTCCCCCTACGGTGCCTTTGTTGTATCGCCCATAGCGGGCGCTACCGAAGGTCGATTTCAGGACATTACTGAGATTAGTGACCTCATTGGCGGTGCTTTTCACCATGTTTCCCCAAAACGCAGCGGTATTACGCAACGTCTTGATGGTCTGGGTTACACTGCGGATCTCACCTTTAACAGTGGCGATAAATTTTGTGGCCGCCATCAGGCCGGTTCGTAACCAGTTTGCCTGAACCAGTGATGCCGCCTGAGTGCTGCCGGTGATCGCAAACACTTTTAAACCGGACTCAATGACCGTCAGGGTAAACTCGAAGGACCGGCCGTTATCCACGCTCTCAAGTACCCGCAAACCGCCATCCGGCACACTTACGGTAAGCTCCCCAAGCGTCGGATGTATCAACGTACCCGGCCCTTCCGTCTCGCACGCAGCCACCAGCGAATCACGCTGCGTTATCACGTCAGGTGCGTCATACGCCAGGCTGTTATGGACGATGAACCCCCTGATCGTTAATTTGCGCGTACCACGCCCCAGGTCTTCAACCCAGGCGGTGTTGCGATAAGGGTATTCATGCACGGCCTGGCGCCGGCCAAATACGCCTTCGGCACTGACTACCGCAAAAGGAACGCCGCGAAATGATGCCGGGTGAATATGCTCAAACCAGTCCCAGCCACCACCAATCCCCAGCAAGGAAGATAATGCGTCATTGATTAGTGCCATGTTTTCTCCATAAAATGCTATGGACTCTGATAAAAAGGGAACTGACAGATGAATACGATATGTAAAATGATTTTTTCTCTATCATTAATACCGTTATATGCGCACTCAAGTACTTGTGAAAACAGTTACAATATGGGATATAAAGGCTTTACCTTCCCAATTATAACAAACTCGAGAAACACACCAGAAAAAGCCTGTTTCAGTGGTAGAAACGTTACAAGCTGGATTACAGAATCTGATGGCGCAAAACTCACATCAGTTATAAAGCTAGATGATGAAGAATTCTTCTACGTAACCACATACAATGAACAAAACGGAAATAGCGTATTGTATGGGGTTTATGAAAATTCAAAAGGCGAACCTAATAAGGTTAAACTGCTTTTTAACAACCCAAAAGAATTCGAACCAAAACTAACATTAGAAAACATGAAATTAGACTCATACGACAAAGAGAATGGAGTTGTCTATTTTTCAACAATGGCATGGACCACCAGTGACGCCATACACGCATTTAGCGTGCCAATGCAAAAATTAAAAATGACTTCTCACCAATTAAAAGAGAAATTTATAACAGACGGGAATTTCATTGCATTAGCAAATTCCGAAAAATGCCCATCGTGTATTGTCGTAGAAAAAATAAGTCATGATGAAAAAGGTGCATATTTCCCTAAATTCCTCGTTAATAATAACGGCGAAAACTTCTGTCAAATCAGCACAAAAGATGCAGCTTGGGAGTTAGCACCAGAATGCCTATCAAAAGGAGATGAAGAACGCCCACGATAGAACCTAAAAATCATAACCTGCAATCACGTAGGTTATGATATTGATTGCATTGACAAGGCCACGCGGCCACCGCCTTCAGTTTGAACCTTGCGGCGCTCGCCGGTCTGGGGATTGACCAGTGTAATTTCCAGTTGGAATTTGTTCTCGTCGATCGCCTTAGACATTGCATCAGAGATCTGGCCGATGGTTTCCTCTCGCTGATCATTCGGTGCAAACAGTGAGGCTTGCGTTGACGAATCCTTTGGCGTTGGCGGCGGTAATGACTGCCCCTGATCAGAGAGTTCGAACAAACCAGATGCTCGCTGCCCGTAAAGATTGTTCTGGTCACGCAAGCCAGACCAGCGAGGATCAAAGACCGAATCGCTGATCCCCCTGAAAATTTGATCACGGCTGTATGGCTGGGCGCCGTTTTCATGCTTGATGATGGCCGGGATAAGCTTTTCAAGCACCGCTGGCGAATGCAGGTCTAGCGATTCCGTGGGGTTAAATCCGGTCTGTTTAGCCAGGGCATCAATATAGGCCTGAGTGTTGTTTTCATTGGATGGCGCATACGTCGGGATGATGCTGTTCAACGTGTTTTTACCGCGATCGCCGAACAGCATCAGCTGTCGAGAGAGCGCCGCCAGCCCATCATTGGGATTTTCGAACGTGACAAAGCCGCCGTTTCGGCCAGTCATATTCGGGGCTGAACGCAGATTGCCCGGATTATTGTTGCGCAGCCCGAGTGCATTATTCCCCGGCTGGCCATACGGCAACATCGCCCCATTTTCTGCCGGCGCCGGGTAACCTGAAATTTTCTCGGTATCGGCTCTCAGCTGGTCGGCGCGCCATACGGGCTTATAATAGCCGTTCAGTTTCTTGATCAGATCTTCCGACGCATAGCCCAGTTTTAAATCCAGCTTCTCTTTCCATGACAGCGTGTCTTTAAATTTCTCGTCGCCTTGAGCCTGCCGCAAAACATCGGCCTGTTTCCCGCCGCTGTTAAACGTCAGGATCGAACCGATAGCCGTACTGTCCAGACCATTGGTGACGACCTGCTTGATCTGGTCTACCGAAGCCGCCAGGGTTTCCGACTGGCCCAACCAGGCCTGGCCTTTCATCAGCATACCGTCGTAGGCAGCACCTATCTGGTTAAGCTGCTGCTTGAACGCCAGGGCATTCTGCAGATCTTTCTCTGTAAATATCAGACCATCCCGGCGGGCCTGATCCTTGAGCCGTTGCACTTCACTGGTCGTGTTGCGCAGATAGCTGAGAAGATCGGGCGAAAGGCCCAATTTGTTGGCAAACAGTGCCTGCTGCCCAGCAGGGAGTGATTGCATGGCGCGGTTGAGATCGTTAATCAGCTTGCCTACATCAGCCAGGCCATCCTTGGTTTCGCTGATCCCTATCCCTCGCTGTTTCAACAAGGCGAGAAAGCCATCATTACGGCCGTGTACAGCATCATTCGCCTTTTCAAACAACTCACTGACCGAACCTTCCGCAGCCTCACGCGCGCTGCCGTTTTCAATCATGGCGCCAGTCAGTTCCTGAAACGCGTCCGCCGTCATGCTGACGTTTTTTGCAACGGTATCGATCCGGTAGCCGGCGTTGGCAAAATTGGTCAGGTTGTTTTTAACAACGTTGACGACCGCTGCAGCGCCACCCAGCCCGAGGGTTAATCCACCGACCATTTTGAGCGGCGGGACCAAATCGCCGATGAATTGGACGCCGCTTCTGGCATTTTTAGCCAACACATCAAAACGGCTGCCCAAATCGTCAAGGTTATCTCTGGATTCCTGACCGCCCAACGCCAACGCATCGCGTGTTCTGTCCAACAGCGGATTGAGGTGCTTTACAATTTCCTCAATCCGCAGAATTGCGGCTGACGCCTCATCATTAGCCGTCAGCTCAAAGTCGAATGACTTGGCCATTACTTGCCCGCCTTAAGCTTTTCTATCCGACGGGCCTGATCGGCCCAAAAATCCAACCGGGTACGGGTCAGGGACCACGCATCCTGCGGCCCCCACCCGTAATACTTCGTCACCTCAGCAGCTAGTTGCTGCCATCCGCCGAGGGATCGAAGGTCAAAAAAGACATCAAGTAGTCCTCACACTTCCTGTAGTCGGTGTAAGCCATGCCACTCAACACTTTTTCAGTTATGCCGGAATTTAACGCCAGCAGCAGCTTCATGGCCGCCATGCCATTCTTGCTGCGCTGCGTTTCATAGAACTGCTCAACCTCAGCCAGTGCGGGCTCTTTCAGTTCGAGGCTCTCGTAGCGGATGTTGGCCATCTCCAGCGCTTTGCTGAGTACGATCGTTTTGGTTTTATCAAGCACTGCCATATCAATACTCCGTTACCGATCCGCCTTCCCAGCGAACATCAAACACCGCTTCTTCGCTATCAACATCCTGCGTATTAACGGACCACATGTTTTCGCCGATCACCGTTTTACCGTTGGCCAGCTCAACAACCACCGTGACATTGGTGGAATCGTTGATTTTAGCAATCGACGTTCCGCCGCTGTCACGCGCCTGGTAGGAAATAAACGGCGCCCGTGGCTTTTCTTTGTAACCGTGCACCGTATCCATCCCGGTCAACGTGGAGCGCTCCACTTTACCGGGGCTGTATTTGAACTGGCCGGCAACCATGACCGTTACACCGTCGATGGTAACGTATGCAGTACCGGCCAGGCGGTTAGTTGTATCTCCCATAAATCCCCCTTAGGCCGCGGTCTGCGCGCGTCGCCATTGATTGAGTAGTGCGAAAATTTCCAGTTGGTCGATCAGCGTGCCCGTCCACAACACATCGATCCGTTTGGTATTGCTGCTGTTACGCTCCACCAGCAGTGTCTGCGCGAATGCCGCGGCATCCTGCACATAGCCGTTATATTCCAGCGTGCGATACTGGGCGATCAGCTCCGCGCGGATCACATTGGGCGTCACAATCGCGGAGCCTGGCGCAAAGCGGGTGCCGTCGTTGGCCAGCTTCATACGGCCGAACTTGGAAGTGATTTGCGTGCGCAGGAAACGGGTCACGAACATCAGCAGATAAAGCGTCTCAATATTCAGGTAGCTGTCATCTGCATCGCCGAACTTGTTCTTCTGGTAGGTGGTGATGGTTTTTTCAACCTGCACAGAACCATCATCAGCGACCGTAAACGTTGAGATACCGCTGTACAGCAGATTATTGCGCTCGGTCAGCATGAAGCGGGATTCCAGCGGCGGAGCCAGTACACCACTGATCGTCAACGTCTGCGTTGGACGGCCCGGATCGTTCCGCAGGCTCGGCGCAATCGCCCCGGTCAACGCTGCCGCCCAAAGATAAGCGGGCGTCGGTGAGCCATTGATCCCCAGCAGCGTCTCATGCTGGTTATTGCGTGCTTCGCCGGCGGCGGACAAGGAACCATACGTGCCCGCCAGCGCGCCGAATGAATGACCATAGAGCTGCTGTGCGTAAGACCAACGGCCGGTAGCATCTGACAGGAACTCTTTCACGGCATCCAGCGACGTGGTGTCCGTGTAGGGGTTGACGATGAAGTCAAATGCGCGATCTTGCAGATTACCCAGCGGATCAGTCAGAGACGGCGCACCGGCACCGCCGGCCATTGCCGTGATCTTCAATTCCATGCCCTGCGGGGTTTCCTCACCGCCGGCAGCACCCTGATAATTTAGGCGAATATCGATGCTGTTACCGTGCGCACCTTTATTTTTCGCCGTCAGGTTCACCGTATCAGTGGCTGTTGTATCCACGACAGCAGTAACCGGCAGCTTGCTTTGACCGTTGATCGCCGCTGCAATCGCCGCGGCCACGGCAACATTATCATCGGTACTGACGACCGTGAGCTGAACGCGAATACCGGCAATGTAGAGCGACAAAACGCCGGTCGCAGCCGCCGCTGTCACCACCTGTAATTTACCGGCTGCCGCTGCTGTTCCGGTGGTGCCATCCGATAACGGCAGGATCCAGATTTCCGCAGAAATGTCGTTGGCCAGATACGCCGCCATCATGTTGTGCAACATGGAACCGTTGCCGCAGATGCCTGCTACCGCCGATTCAGAAGAAACTTTCTGCGGAATGCCTGGCGTTGCCGTCGCCGTTGACAGCATCTGCCCGATCAACAGCGTGCGCTGTACCGCGGTCGCAGTATTCGCCATCGAGTTATCAAACTCGGCGTAGAAAAACGGCGCGCGCTGGTTTGAAGGGATGCGAGTAAATGGAACGGTCATTGATCACTCTCCTGGCTTTTCTTCCCCGCCACCGTCTTAGTCGATGCGTTAGGGTCGAATTTTTGTACATCGCCATCCTTCAGGCGGCGCCCCCAAAAAATATTATCGGGAACCTGTTCGCCGGATTCCGGCAAAAAGGTGCCCTTGACCGGATCGCGCACAATGCGCCCCGGTACGGGTTTCACAAACATAGGGTTACTCCAGATCGATTTTTACGAGTGGTTCAGGGGTGCCATCCGGCATGGAGATCGTGACGTCAATTCCCTCAAGCGGAGACGCGTCAATTTCATAAAACTCTTCGGGGCCCTGGTAGTATTCGATATCCAGTTCCATCAGTAACTGGGCGGTATGCCCTTCGCCGCCGGCGTCCACATCAATGGTCGAACGCACCTGCAGAAACTGCTGAATTTTTCGCGTCAGTTCATAGCTATTGATGACCGCGCGCTCTACCTGCTCGCGTAGCTGCTCTAACGCTTCTTCAGCTTTTTCTGCCCCATTGTCCTCCGCCGCATCATCCAGTTCCTGCAGACGCCCGGTGATACGGACCGTGGTCACCGTGTTGAACTGGGGCACATTGCGCCCCAGCGAATTCTTCACGTCGATCGGTGTCTGCACCAGAAGAACAGGATACATATCCGCAGTGGTAGGCCAGTCTCGAGGTGAATAAACCCGATCGGCGGCATCGGTCTTATTCTTCAACGCCTCAATGACCAGCAACCGGACTCCTCTCGGGTTCATGATTTCACCTTGTTGAGAATAAGCTTCGTCCCCCCGTGGCTATCAGGTTGAACATCCGCAACGGCAAAGAGCGTATTGACCGGCACCCCACCAACGATGCCGACCAATACCCTGTCCCCCTGTTTAGGCGGCGCCCGGAACTGACTATCACGCACACCCAGCACAGGCTTGGTGGTGTTAATAGTGCTGCCATCGTCCAGCGGCTCAACCTCTTGCGTATAGGCCCGATCGAATATGCCGCTAATGGTGTAAGGCTCCGCGCCGCCGCCAGGGCGATACTCAACCGGGTCACCAAAAACGCCGTGCAATGGCGCAAGCAAATGCTGATCCCAGTTGATTCCCATTACTCCCCCGATTGCACAGATACGGCCGGCGCGCTGCGAAGCAACGCTAACTTGCGGAGCTGCTCAACATCAGCAACCACGCCCAGACCAATCAGGCGCTGCGCATCCGCTACCGGCAACATGAACGCCCGGTTTTCTGGATAGTCGCAGCCATCGTGCCGCACCGTGTTACCTTTGGTGACAACCACTGAAACCATGCCGGCCGGCAGCTTCTCACCGTCCTGAACGTCATCCGCATCTTCGGTCTCGGTCTCGGTCTCGGTCTCGGTCTCGGTCTCGGTCTCGGCAGAATTTTCTGACGCCTGGCTGTCTACTTTCAACTCTCCGCCGTTTTCCTGTTCACCCACCATTAACTCGGGCGGCAAGCCGCCCAGTTCGTTACTTTGAGGTTTTTTAGCCATATCACACCACCGTCGCGCAGAGTGCAGCATTTACCCGGCTTGGGATAACCAACGGAGCTGATTGCATCATCAGCAGGCGTTGCGCCGGATCTTCTTTCACCCAGGTCTTAGGGGCATAGGCCAGAGGGCCATAGTTGAAAGCAGGATCGAGGATCACGCCAAACGCACGAGTCCCCATCAGATCAGCGCCAGACATAATGACGGCACCATCAGGGATCATCGGTTTTTCGACATTGTCCAGCGGGTCAATGAACCAGTCGTTATATAGCCACAGGTCGAAGTTGCCCCAGCGGCCTTTATAAACGGCCCCTTTCTGCACCTGCGCACCGGCATTAATCTGGTTGCCGAATGGGCTCAGCGCCGGGAAGGTGATGGCGTTATCCTTGATCGTGGTATCCAGCCGGAACGCTTTCCACGCCTTGTTAGTGAAGATCAGGTCCGTCGGTACCGCGCCGGAATTTTTGAGGATCAGGGTCTGCCATTCTTCAATATCATCCGATGGCTGCGTGTTGGTCGCGCCGGCCGCCACCGTTAGCGGCCATTTATCACTGCCACTGAGTGTAATGGTCAGATCAGGCGAACGGCCAAAATCCACCACCTTGGTTTCATAACCTTCCCCGTTCACGGTCACTTTCCCTGACACCATTGCACTGCTGGCCATCCATTCAAGACGGCGGTTAATCATGTCAATCTGATCTGCCATCTCGAACTGCAGGTTCAGCATTTCACGCTCTGCCGCGGTAAATTCGCCGCCGATACGTTCGCCAATCTGCCGACGGATTGGTTTGCGCAGATCCGGCGCGCGCTTGTCTTTGATGTATGCCGGCTTGAAGGTATTGGTCTGGTATTTGCGACTCTCAACCAGTTTACCTTCCACCAGCGGCGATACGAATGGCGCCATACGACGCAGACCCACGTCCACATCAATAGCAACCTCTTCCGTCTCGTAAGTCACCACGTTCGGGAAGAAGCGATCCAGAAGCCAGTTTTGGCTGGTTTTCAGGTTAGGGACGACCTGGACCAGCACGCTGGTATCAAAAATGTTTTCCATATTCAGTCTCTTTATGATGCCGGCACCGTAGCCGGCCAGAATTCAGGACGAGTGCAACCCTGCCAAAGAACTGGCATCAGTTACGTTTCAAAAGGGTTAGATCAGGATACCGGCGACTGGATGCTATCGCGCAGGAAGACAGCTAACGGGCGGAATTGCGCTTTCAGTTCAGCAATGGTCCAGGTCGCGTCGAAGATCAGGCGATGCTGGTTAAACTCGCCCATCAGATACACACCGCCAGTTTGTGCTGTGGTTGTGGTGTCTACGTTATCGACCAAGATGGCAGACGGCTTTTCACTGCCGTCGGTGGCGTCTTTTTTGCTCGGGATATACGCGCCGGTCGCTGTGACCACGCCGAGTACCGTCCCACGTTTAAGCGCCCCTGAAACACCGATCGTGACCGAGTCAGTGACCAGCTGTAACGGGCCGGAAACCAGCTGATCAGGTACGAACAGCGAACTTTTCATGCCCGGCGCGAATTGATTTTGTCCAAACTGGTCCATTACTTGTTACCTCGTGCAGTGTCATAAAGACTGGTCATTTTGCTTACCAGCGCATTTTTACCCGTTGCAGGCTTCTCTCCGTCGGGCCCTAATCGTGCCTGCTCAGATTCACGCATCCGGGCATCCAGCGACTTTCTACCTTGTGGCTGCGGGGATACGGCGCCCATCGTCGCGAGCGTGTCGATGGCTTCACGCGCACTCATCCGGGTATTGAAAGCCAGGTGAGCGGCCATGTCCGGGCGGCCGGCGGCGTGCTTACTGCCGAAAATAGCGGCGCAACGTTTCCGCTCTGCCCGGCGACCTTTTTTCACATCGCGGTTTTCATCCTCTTCCGCGTCTTCGTCGTCTTCTTCAGCACGACGGGATTTCGCCTTTTTGCCTTTTTCCTTTTCGTCGCCATCCTCCTCGGCATCAGGGTCACGCTCTTCATTCTCTTCAGCATCAGGGTCACGCTCTTCATTTTCTTCAGAATCGCGTTCCTCTTCTTCCGCTCGCCGAGATTTCTCTTTTTCGTCTTCCTCTCCCTCAGACGCTTTTTTCTTGAGGCCGAGAAGATGGGCAAACTTTAAATAAGACATACGTTAAGCTCCTGCTTCATTGATTAATTTTCGGAATGCGGCATCAGGGGTCATCACCGCATCGGCAAGCCCCAATTTGACGCCATCAGCCGCCAGGAAACAGGCAGCCTGGGTGTTACGGATAGTTTTTTCAGTGATCCCCCGGTTACGGGCTACCGTACTGACAAAAAGCCTACCCATCGCATCTACATCATCTTGAATCGCGGCGCGGGCCTGATCGCTCAATTTGACGTAGGGGTTGCTCTCGGCCTTGCGGTCACCGTAGGTGATGATGGTGACCGCAAGGCCGTCTTCTTTAATTCGCTGTGACCAGTCACAATGAATGACGATCACCCCGACCGAACCGACACCGCCAGTACGCGGTACATGAATGCGATCTGCCGCGCTGGCGATGGCATACGCGGCGGAATACGCATTTTCGGTAAGGATGGCGTGGATCGGTTTTGAACCGCGCGCGTGATAAATCTCATCCACCAGATCGAAACAGCCGGCTACCTCACCGCCGGGAGAGTCGATATCGAGGCAGATGCCGCTTACTTCGGGGTCACTGATCGCGGTCAGGAACGACTGCCTGATCCCGTCGTAGCCCGTCATACCGCTGTAGGGTCGCAGACTGCCCAACTTCTGAACCAATGTCCCTTGCACGGGTATCACCGCGATACCGCCGACCACGTCATAGCCAGCGTCCTGTTTACGTGCCTTTCGGGTAAAACTTTCATCATCCCCCAGCCAGTCAGATGCCAGCGTGTTGATGCGGGTTATCCCGAACCGGTCCATCATCGCGGCCATGACCACTTCGGCCTTTTGCGGGTGCAACGCCAGCGGTGTGTTAAACAGTCGCTGCGCCAGGTGCGGTAAATTCACTCTGCCTCCGGATCTTTAATTGTTTCAGGTGCCAGGATTTCAGCCTGAGCCCAGCTCGGAACCGGGAGCCCCCGCTCTTTGAAGGCGGCAATCTCGCGCGCACGCTGATCCAGCATTTCTTCCCAGTCCTCGCCGGCGTTTTCTGCCGATTCCATTTCAAGCGTTGAAAGCCCGGCATCCATACCCAGAATGGCGCCTTTCTTCTCCGCCACCGGGTCCACCCAGCCACGACCAGGCCCCATCCAGCGAGCACGACAATACGCCGCCCTGGCGTCCAGAAAGTGCGGTGCACCACTGGGCAGCGGTAAGTCTTCCGTATCGTGGATTTCTTCAATAAAAGCGGACAGGATCGGCTGGGCGAACCCCACAGAAAAATCATCGCGTCGGCGGGTCAGTGTCTTCCAGGCCTCAAGCATCGCAGAGCGTGCCGAACTGTAGTTAACATCAGACCAGTCCTGCGTTACTTGCTGTGTTGACAGGCCCGTTGCCGCGGCGATATTGCGCAGCGCTGCACTTTCAAACACCTCAAAATTGCTGTGAGGACGGGCAGCATTAACTGCCTTTACATCCTCACCGGGGTACAATATCGGCATTCTTGCGCCATTTTGCAGCGATATGCGGCGATCATTGTGAAAATCAACGCGTCCTTCTTGATAGGCACCGATCTGAGTATCGTCAAAGGTTTCCCCCATCGCCGCCTCAACCATCTGCGGATCATAGGGAGAGGTAATGTAGGCTCCAAATACGGCGTTCAGGATCGCTGCTTCAAGCTCCGACTGGTCATACTTGATGAGCATTTTCAGGCGCTGAACAACCGGCGTTAAAATCCCATTTCCCCGGTGTTGTGCGCCCCGCTCATGGTCATAATCATGGACCACATGCGGACGGCCCCAGCTTGTTTCCCGCGGGATGCGCCGCCACGTCATCGTCTTGGCGCCACTCCACCAATCGCCGATATGTGCTTCGCGGATGTGATACGCGATTGGCGCGCCATCACCGTCAATTTCAACACCACCGCGAACATTCGGCATATCGAAGTTTTGCTGCGGGTTACTCAACCGGTCCGGATCGACGATTTGCACCGTTGTAGCATAGCGGCCGCGCCCACGCCCCAGTCTGTCTGGCCGGTATTGCAGCACCGCCAACGCATCACCATCAAGCAGCTTGTGCCGAAAACCCAGGCGCAGCATTTGAGACACCGTTTGTTTGCGCTCAACATCGCAATAACGTCCCGGATCATTAGCCCATGACCGCCAATGAGCCTCAACCACCTTGCCATATTCATCTGCCCAGGTGGCGTCGAAGGCTGTATTGCCGGTCATCAATGCCAACATGCGATAGTCAGGCTTGAGGATGGGACGAAAGTTGGCGCCGACGGCGTTATCCAGCACGCGGGTAATGCTGCCGCTGGCCCAACCATCATTGCGTGCAAGATCTCGCACACGGGAAACAATGCGATCACGGTAGATATTGATCTCATTGTCGGGTGACCATAACGCAGGCTGCCAGTTTGCCAACTGGTCGCTAAACGAATCCGCCGCATCGTAAGGCACACGGCTGCCGCCCACCAGCATGGATGCCTTAGACCGCATCGGCGGTAGCGGCTGCCCATTCGGGCCTAAAATTTTGATGTCATTCATCAGAATCTAAACCTCATTGGCCGACGTGGGCGGGGAACAATACCCAACTGCGCCTGCAGCAACTGGATCAGTGCCATCAGGTCCGCCATTGAGGCTTGTTGATAAGAAACAGAACGCGTGCCATCACCTTGCGTGTACGAGAACGACACACCGCGCGCGCCGGCTGCGAGGTCAATATAGGCCTGTTGCGCCTTTGCCAATGCGTCCTGCAATTGCGCAGGCGTCATCGCACCGGCCAACAGGCTGGTGTTACGGTTAAACATAGGGATCCTTATGATGGCAAAAGTTGTGACAGGCGCTTGCGCTTCGGTTTTTCCGGCTCTTCAATGATGACGCCAGGCAGTCGAAGGTTTTGTTTTTCCTCCGGCTGCTGCGGCGCCGGCAACAGGCGATCGGGATTGATCGCGATGTTGTCCGCCAACAGATTCAGCTTTAAACCGAGATAAAACAGGCCGCACAGGGCTGCATAGCTGTACACCCTGCAGTCCAGCGCTTCGTTTGCCCTGCCTGGGAGCTGCTCCCAAACTCGGTAACGCTGGCCGCCGGACACCTTCAACACCGAACGTTCTGCCAGCAACTGGCTGAAATAGTTCAGGTCACGGTCTGCCGGAAAATGCATGTAACTGGCTGCAGGCTCACCCGGTGCAGGCGGATCGATATGCAGTCGCCCGCGGATGGTATCCTTGGCCGCATTCACCCCAATGATGATTGGTTTGAAACTGGCCTTTGACTTGGACGTTGGCTTTTTCGTCGGCCAAACCGGCGACCGTTTACCACCGCGCGCCGATTCGCCCTTGATCGCCCAAATTCGGCGGCCAAGGCGCTCTTTGGCAAACTCGTAAACTTTCTGGGTATGGTGGCCACCGGAGTCCATGCAGGCCGCCATGATCGTGAATCCACGCCCGTCAGCCCGGCGCCAGACCTGCTTGAGATACGCATCGAGGCGTTGCCACGGTTCGTTGGTTTCCAGATCGCCCTCAATCACGTCGAAGGCAATCGACCAGCTCTCCTCATTACGTCCCCAACCCGTCACCTCAATTTCAAAGCGACCATCCTGGGTATCGATGCCGGCCGTTAATACCGCCACGCCGTCAGGCACTTCTGCTGCATAGACTTCACAGCGCTCCAGCAAGCGTTTCTCGCTCAGCGCTTTTTCGCCGCGGTCTTCATACGGCTCGCCAAGCACCAGGTTGATAAAGGTCTGACGCATGAGCGGATCGTTTTTCACCCGTAGCCACTCAGCCACCAGATATTTCCAGGCCGCGTTCGGGAACAGGCTGTAACCCGCCCAAATGTGAAAACCCGCATGCCCTTTAAATGGTTTGGTTGCGCGCCATTCGCCGCGCTTCACCATGCCCGACTTTTCGTTATGGTGGATCACGCAACCATTATGCCGGCAGACGTAATATGCCGATTCTGGGATGCCTTCTCCATTTTCATCCTTGTCCCACTTGATGCCGTATGGCGTCTCAGGGCCACCCCACTCCAGTACCTGAAATTCACCGCAGTGCGGGCACGGGACGTAATAGCGGCGCTGATCGCTTTCCTCATACGCCTTTTCAATCCGGCTGGTGCCTTTCACCGTTGGCGTCGAACCCAGGGCAATTTTGCGGTTCCAGAATGTTTCGGAACGCTTAATGCCCAGTGCAATCTGATCACCTTCCACCCCGGCGCCGCCGGACGGATAACCGTCAACTTCGTCAAACAAGATGATCCGGCATGTAATACGGCGGAAACCGCCGGGGCTATTTGCCCCCACCAGCGTCAAATTGGCGCCGTTGGCAAAGGTCTTTTTGAGGATGGTCTGATTACTGTCCTTGGCCTTTGGATCACCACAGATTTCCGCCAGCACCGGGGTATCACGCAACATCGGCGCGATCTCGTTTTTACTGTAATCTTCGGCATCTTCAACACGCGGTTGAACAATGAGGATCGGCGACGGGTCATGCGCCAGGTAATAGCCGACAACGTGGTCAAGGATTTTGGTGTAGCCGACGCGCGCCGACTTCATCACCGACACCTGCGTCACCGCCGGATCAGTAATGGCATCCATCATGCCATCCTGGTACGCGAAAGACCGGAATCGGCCTGTTTGCGCACTGGTTTCTTTCGAGAGCACCGCGTATTTATTAGCCCATTCGCTCAGTGACAGCGGTTCGGGCGGGCGAACATCGGAGCGACGCTGGCGCAGCTCCCCGGTGAAATTCTGCCAGGCTGCAGCGTTAGTTCTCTCCTCGGTTATTATCTGCATCAAGGCTCAATTCCTCCATCGCCTCGTAAACCACCTCCTGCAGTGCCTGGACAAACTCCGCGTCGTTGGTGGTAGAAGCCAGCACCCGTAACCGGGGGCCATGTTCAGGAGCAATCGCAATGAGACGGGTGCGCATGCGGGCGTATTCATTACCTACGGCCTCGATCATGTCTTTGTACGGCAGCACCTGCCCGGATTTAATGTCGTACTCGAGCTGGGTAAGCAACGCGAGGAAGTTTTCTTTCATCTGGCGCGCTTCATCAAGCGTCATCGTCACGCCGTGCTCGGCGATCATCCGCTCAACGGTTTTCGTCGGAGACTCGGCCAGATCCTTATCGTTTTTGTTACCTGACTTGTTACCCGAGGATCTGTTACCTGTTTTGTTACCCTGCTTGTTACCTGCCGGTTTTTTCTCTGGTCGGGTAACAGTTTTTCGGAAGCGCTCGATGTTCGCATTCGACGCTTCAACGTCAATATCGTCTCCGGCCAGAACCAGCCAGCCGCGGGCCTTCCAGGTCGTTACCGTCTTTCGGCTGACGCCGTGAAGTTTGGCAAAATCTGACTGGTTCATCTGTTACCTCAGGTGTTACCTGTTACCCAAATTTCAAAAGTTGATAGCTAGACGCAGAACGCGGCGCGCAATGCCCGTGAGATAAAAAAGTGCCAGGAAGGACCCATTTTTTTCTGTAGCCTCCCCCGAGGGTGATCGCCGATCATTTTGCTGTTCGCATCGCCTCTGCCATAGCCCTGCTCAGCTCTGTCGGCATCAAGGCATTCGCCATAGCCTGCGCACGGTCGAAATAGCCAAGCGTTGGCTTAACGGGAAGCGCGTCACCGAATCGTATAAGAAGCTTTGGCGCTCTTTGCTGGATGCGAGGTTGCCGCGTGCCATTGGCTGAGCGTTTACGCCGGCGCCCTTTGCCCTTTTTCACCTTTTTGGCTTTCTGCCGCTGCCATACACCGTTGACTTTCTCGCCGTATTTGGTGGTCACAGCGCCAATGAACACGTCATCTTTAGCCTTCAGCTGCGCCATCTTGTTGCGCGTCAGGTTGCCGTATTTGTTCAGCTTGATGTTCTTGGGGTTCAACAGCGCCTGGCTGTTCAGCTTATGCTGGCCACCAAATTCGAACGGCTCCAGATAGCTCGCGGCGGTGTCCATCACGAACACCTTGGCCTTCAGGTTGCTTTTCCGGGCGCCGAACGATTTAACCGAGTTGACTGTAAACGGTGTGGGGTTTTCCAGATGCCGCTTAAACGCGGTTTTCTCCGCTGCCTCTATCTTTCGGGCGACGCTTGTCAGTGCCTGCGCCGTAGCAAACGGGATTTGCTTTCGTACGCTTTGGAGTTGAGCCGACAGCTCTTTTAAACCTGCCATCCTCACCTCCAATAAAAAACCCGCCGGAGCGGGTTCGTTCAGTTATCAGTATGCGAGCCAGGTAAAGCCCCAGAGCTTTTTCTGCGCTTATGCTCTTTTTCAGATAAGAACTCGCTCGGCGCGTTATTGAATCCACATCCGTTGCAGATATAGTCACCTGTCCAACCGCCTCTTTGCTTATCCTTAGATACAGCAGAAGAACCGCATTTAGGGCAATACTTCATAATGCCTCCTACCATTGAAAGTATGAGGATTATAACTCAGCATTATCGATGGCACTCAGTGAATGCCACCTGTAATGCCGTTAGGCCAGTTGCAGAACGCCGTGCTCTTCCGAGTCCGAGTAAGCGATCAGGCCGTTGTACTCCGCAACCATCTCGCCATCCTCAGCCTCAAACGCTGGAATCGTGCCGGTGGTAATGGTGTAGGACGGCTGGCCTTCCTCTTCTGCGAAGCGCGCCAACTCTTTAATCTGTTCCAGGGTCAGTACAATCTTGCTCATCGTTTTCTCTCTTCTTCGAGCCGGCGTATTGCCAGCAGTTGGTTGTTCGCCTTGTCGAGCGCCGCCAGCAGCGGATCAATCCACAGCACCGCCTGACAGTATGTCAGGGTGCCGGAGGCAGTGGCGCCAGCACCGGTTGCGTCAGCGACGATGGTATCGGCTGACATTGCGCGGGAACGTAGACTGTGCGTGTAGTCGAGCAGCCCACCAGCAATAGCGGCAGGCACAGCCAGATCACACGTCGGCTGTTTCTTGAGGATCGTCCGGTATTCAATTTCTTTCCCCTGTGTGGCCGCGTCGGTGTTGATACCGTACTGAGTCGCCGCGTTGCTGATTTCGTTGGCGCGCTGGAACTGAAAAGCCTGTGTGGCGATTGTATTCGCCTGGAGGCTGTTATCGCTCTGAAGCTGCTTAACCTTCTCACCGGCCTTTACTGCGCTGCTGTGGAAGTAAAACGCCAGCCATGCCAGCACAATGACGATGATCAGCAGACCGGCACCCAATGCCGTCGTTAATCGGTTCATTATTGGCTCCAGTTGCAGATCTCGCGCTCAACCTCACGGCGGTTAATCAACCCCTTCCAGACCTTGCCACCAGCTTTATTCCAACGCCTCATTTCGTCACAGGCGCCACGGCTGTCACCAGCATTAAGCTTTTTCAGCAGCGTTGATGACTCGAAAGCCCTAACGCCGACGTTGTAGCTGAAGCTGATCAGCGCCGCCTTCTGGTATTCGCTGGCTGGCACCTTCACCGAACGCTCTACCGAACGGGCGAAAGGCTGCAGGTCTTTATCCAGCAGCGTTTTGCATTCGACTTCGGTGTACGTCTTATCGGGGATAATGTCTGGCCCAGTGTGGCCATAACAGACCGTCAGCACGCCAACAACATCACGGTAAGGCTTGTATTCGACGCCCTCAAGCGAGGGGATCAACACCGCGGCTATCGCCATAGCGCCACCAGCAACAGCAGCACTTAGTTTTTTCTTTAAAGAGGCCGTTATCGCCATGCTTAGTCCTCCGCCGGCGGTGGTGTGACATAACCGGCCTTGAGGGCATTCTCATAGGCTTTTGTCTGGCGGTGCTTGAAGTAGAAGTTCATCACAGCAGTGATTGCACCGATCACGAAGCCGCCAACTACCGCAACCTGATTCCAGTCGAGGTCATGAAGCCATTGCAAAATGCTACCTCCACACACCAACGTCGCAGAGGTGCAGTAAGAAATGAACGTGGTGATTTTCTCCGGCATGATTTTCATACCTCCCCCTTGTCGGGGCTTGGCCCGATCATCGGGTAGTGGATGGGGTTTAGCCTCCCGCCGTAGTCACTCGATGACAGGATGTGTGCGCAGTGGTTGACTGTTTTGGCAAGGAGGCTAAATGCGAAAAACCCCAGCACTTAGGCCAGGGTTCAATTACGGGAAGATCTCTCTTTGTGTTTGCTCAAACCGCTCCTTCTCAAGCTCTACCCCCAAACCGATCCGGCCAAGTTTGATAGCGGCTTTTATCGTTGAGCCGGAGCCCATAAAGAAGTCGGCCACCACATCGCCTCGCCGGCTGCTGGCGTTGATGATGTGTTCCATCATCTCTGCCGGTTTTTCACATGGGTGTTTACCGGGATAGAACGCCACCGGCGGATAATGCCAAACATCGGTATAGGGAACCGCAGCCGTTACCGTGAAAGTGCGCCGCAGCGATTTGTACTCATGGCACAATTCCAGGTATTCGCGGTTAAGCGTCCTGTATTCACGAACGAGATCGTGATGCGGTCGTTTCAATCCGCCGGCCTGTTGCTTCTCTTTAGCGATACGATCGAAAAGCTTCTGAAGCTTGAGGTACTGCGCTTCGCTCGGTAACTGCCATTGACTTTCGCTAAACCAGTGACTGGCCATCTGCCGGCCCGTCGCCTCGTTTATCTCTTTCGCCGATACACCCAGTGATTGCCGAGCCGACTTGAAATAGTCGATCAGGGGCTTGAAGACGTTCTGTTTCAGCTCTACGCATTTTATTGCGTAGCCATCGACCTTTGGCTGCAGTGGGCCTGCATAGTGGCCAGCGAAAATGATCCGCTCCGTTGCCGGGAAAAACGCGCGCAGCCCTTCTTTGTGCTGCCGTTTCCACGCGCCGGATGGTTTCGCCCACACAATATGGCTCAATACGTCGAACCGCTGGCGCACCAGCAGCTCGGTATCCGATGCCAGCCGACTACCGCAAAACATGTAAAGACTGCCATTCGGCTTCAGCACGCGCCAAAACTCCACCAGCAGCGAATCCAGCCAGGCCAGATAATCGGCCTCGCTTTTCCACTGATTATCCCAATCGCAGGACTTCACCCGAAAATAGGGAGGATCCGTTGCTATCAGGTCGATGCAGTCATCAGGCAGGGTTTTGATGTATTCGAGTGTGTCAGCGTTGACAAGACAGGTACTGGAGATCATAAGCGCCCTTGTTTGGTAGGCTCGTTCTGCTGTTCATAGCAGCACGGGCAAAGGTTGCTTGTGACTCTTCGACATGAGCGCCTGGCGGTCAGCGTGCAGTAACACTCTGATCGCCGCCCACTTCACAAACCAGAAATAAAAAACCCCGCCGAAGCGAGGTTTTGCGCCATTTGCAATTCTGGCAAAATATCAAATTAGCCTTAAATATGGCTCATTTTGTTCGGTTTTGCAAGTATCATGATGCTAAAAGTTTTGAACGCGTCGCGATCCTTTTTTTAGCAGTACACTGCAAGGATCCTGCATCAAGGGTTTCCACCATCGATATCAGCGTCTGCCAGTGGCCGCTGTAGATTTCTGACCATGTGGCCTTATTTACTCCCGACAATTCAGCCAGCTGCGTGTGGCTGTATTCACGCCCGATTACTGCGCCGCGGTTATGTGCTGCCTGCTGAACCGCCAACCACACCAGGCTTTCCAGACGTTTGCAAACCTTCTTCGTGATTCTTTTTCCAGCAAGCGACTCCTGCATCAGATCCCAAATATGGCGGCAGATCACCACCTGGCCGTTAAAATCGAGATCATTGGCGTAGCAATATCGGATCCATGCCCGCTCGTGATTTTCCAGCATTCCAACGGCGCGGCGCCATGACGCGGTGATGTAGGTCAGTTCATCCAACGGCGGCATTGGTTTCTTGTTCACTCGAGTTTCCGGGCAGTGCATAGGATCCACTGCTCGGCAGACTTTACGGCCATCCAGTTCAACGCTGCGCAGGCGCTTGCGCTTGAGGCGGGTCGTGTCTCCCAATGAATTCTCTTCGAATGCCGCCAGTTGCCCTTTACCAGACCGCTGAATATCCGCCAGTGCCACAGACAGTTCGCCGCGGACATACTCAATATATTGCTGATTCATCGTTTTGCTCCGCGTTTGTTTGCCGTGCTGATCGCCCCAATCCCAAATGCCTTATTCAGCGTGCGCACCAGGTGGAATAGCTGGCTGCCATGCTTGGCTTCCCATGCCGCTACATCCTTATGCAGCTCGTCATGGCATTTACGGGTAAGAGGAATGGTGAAAATGTCGTGAGGCTTGGTGCCAGTACCGCCCAGGCCATGATCGATGATGTGATGCGGGTCGTCTGCCGGTAGTCCGCAACCGCAGCAGCACGGCTGCGATTTCACCCATTGAGTATATTTTTCGCATACCCAGCGGGTCAGCTTTGGCCGCAGCATGAATCCCTCTGCTGGAGCCTCGTCAACATCAACGAGCAACGCCGGCTTAACTTTCTCCACGCTCTCGTTGATGATCGCCTTCGGTTCCTTATCCCAGACGATATCCGCCTCTTTACGCGTACCTGTTTCGACTGGCGCTGGTGGAAGGCGCAGTGCTGAGCGCGCCACTGAATCAGGCAGCAGATCGGAAACCCCTTTCAGCACGGCCCACCAGCATAATTCCGGCAGACTCAGCTGGTGGTCTTCCCGAAAATGAAAGTGAACCCGAGCCCGGTATACCAGCCAATCCGCGACGTTTTGTGCCGCAAGCAGATCCAGTGTGGCGTGCGTTTGCTCCCGCAAGATGTTTTCGTGATGCCAGCACAGACGTACCGGCAAGCCGTCATAATCCAGAATATCCATGTTGTGATGGTGATAACCATCGCCATGTGGCCACTGGCACTCGGTACCGCGGCTCAGCCACTCACGCAGCGCCGCAACACCACCAGCAGCGCCAATAACTCGCTCATGCAGGAAGAATGGCGACAGACGCGGATCATTTGCCAAGTCCTGATCGGCTACCGGCAGCAAACCCGATGGGAGTGGTTTTAGCTCTTCTGGTTCGTTGGCAATCAGCAGCCGACGCTGGCCGCTGAAATAATGCAGCAGGTCACGACCGGGGCGCAGTATCACCACGCCCAGATCACGCTGCAGGTAAGGAGTGAGCAGCATTCTCACGCAGCAACCTCCTTGCGATCGACACAGAGCTCTGGCAGATTGGCGCGCACCAAAGCTTCAGCAAATGGCGGAGGTACAGCGTTTCCACAGCGCGCGACCTGCTTGTCTTTTGCGTGTTTCTTGCCCTTGTAGTCCTGATCGATGATGTACCACTCCGGGAAACCCTGCGCGGCGTAGAGCTCATGCGGCTGTAGCATTCGCATGCCAATATCAACGATCTGGTAGTCGATGCCCTCTACTGTGACCAGGCCAAACCGGTCGTTCGTCGTTACTGTGTGCAGGGGATCTTCAAGGCTTACCCCCTCTTTCTCGTTGCCGTAATACTTCAGCAGAAACGCCCGGACTTCCCCGATATGCAGTCCGCCGGCGGTGATCGTCGGCATTGGCTCATTCAGTGATTGGCCATCCTTGCAGGTACCTCGAAATTTGATCAGGTTTGAGGTGACCAGAGCATGGTGATCGACAGTGGTGACTGTGTGCGCTGGTTCCGAGAGATTAGCGCCGGGGCCGGTGTAGTTGCCGCCAAAGTGTTTCGCCAAGAAAGCAGCCACCAGCTGGCTCTTGCCACCGCCACCTGCAGTGATCGTCCCGTTTGGTTCATCAGCAGCATGCCCAACGCTTTTCCCAAATTGACGTGCAATTATTGGCGCCACCAGCAGGTGTTCTGCTTTGGTGGTGACGGTCGTTAGCGATTTGCCCGCTTCATACGCCATGCGATCCTTGCCAAAGCCCGTCTGACCGATTCTTGCGATAACCGGAGCTACCAACGCGGCTCTCGACTCTTTCAGAACGGTGTGCATCGGCTGATCGACGCCACGCGGTTTTGCCTGATATTCCGATCCGCCAGCACCCGCGATCATAGGCGTGACCAACGCGTAGCCATGGGTTTTTGTGATCGTCTGCAGTGGCTCGTCCAGCGCTTGACCACGGAAGCAGTCATAGCTGCTCTTTGTGCTGGTATGGTTGCATTTCACGATGAATGGATTGGGGCTGTCGATCACAAACCGTTGGATGCCGCGCGCGATGCGACGCAGGGTGTTTTCGGCCAGCGGGCGCTTACGTTCAAAGATACTCGGGCATGGGATAGACCAGTCGATGCACTCAGCCGCCGTGCGCCAGGGCTTCAACTTACCACTTTGCACCTCGAGTGATTTCGGATCGCCGTGTGTTGGCTCCGGCCAGACGATCGGCTTACCGTCACAGCGCATCAGCATGAAGAAGCGTTTGCGGATCGTTGGCGCGCCATAGTCGCATGCCCGCAACTCACGGTATTCCACGTCGTAACCCAGGCCGGTGATCAACTTCTGGTGGTCTTCGCTACCAACATCGATGCCGAGGACTTCACAGCATTCAGCCAGAGCTGGGTGATCAGCACTGACGCCAGTGGACATGATGCCCACGAACGCCGCGAACGTTTCACCTGCACGCTCAGGGCATGGGTAGTCATTACCACTAGCATCGGTGACCAGCGGCCCCCACGTTTTGAACTCCTCAACGTTCTCCAGTGGGATCAGGCGCGGCTGCTTCTTCAATGCCCAGCGAACAACGATCCACGCCAAGCCGCGAATCTCTTTTTTAACCGGAGCGGCGCCCTTGGCCTTGCTGAAATGGCGGCAATCCGGGCTGAACCACGCCAACGCAACAGGATGCCCGCAAGTTGCCGCAACAGGATCGATATCGAAAACTGACTCACAGTAGTGCAGCGTTTCGGGGTGATTAGTTTCGTGCATCGCAATGGCGTTTTCATCGTGATTGATCGCAATGTTCACGCTGCGGCCGGTGGCCATCTCAATACCAGTGCTAGCGCCACCGCCACCAGCGAAATTATCGATAATCAGTTCATTGATCATGCTGCTGCTCCCATAGCGATGGACAAATTTTGAATGGTGTTGACGATCTCGGGCTCCTGCATGCCCTCGAGTTTCAAACGGTTGATATGCTGGCAAAGCTTCTGGCGCAGGCTATCGTGCAGTTGATCCACCCCATCAACCTGCTGCAGCAGGAACAGCACCTCTTTCGGCCATACCGTGTTTGCGGTTTCCACCTGCTGCACAGCAATTTCAGCCGGTGCCAGACGCGATGCCTCACGGCGAATTTGCGCCAGAAATGCCGCGCCTTGAGCCTCCAGCTGGTTGCGGCTGATGTAAGCAGATGCCGGGCCACGCCAGTTTTTGTCGAAGACGGCAACCGCCCCCGCAAAGAATGCCCCTGTCGGCACCTGCTTTTCGTCCGCCGGGACAAACCAAAGGGGCAGATCGAAGCCCAGACGTCCGCGGATAAATGCTATGTGGTCGGCCTGTTCCGGCCACCAGGTTTCAGATGTGGCAGCCTTGATCAAGAAGACGTAGCGCCCGCCCTTCTCACGCATTTCCATCGCCTTGGCCATGATGTGAACCATGCCGGTGATGTACTGCCCTTCATGCTGTTGCGCGCGGGAATACGGCGGGTTTGCGAAGGCGGCGCCGTTCAGTTCCTGCAACTTTGCCGACCAGTCCTGGGTTAATGCGTTATCCTCAGCCGTATAGAACGAGGCGCATTTGCTGTTTTCGCCATCGGTAAAAAGATCCAGCACCAGCGGCCCGAACATGGCATTGATGCCCCAAAACAGCGCGTCGGTGGTGCGCCACTGATCGCCAATCTCTTTCAACTCATGGGCAGGCTGAGCCCGCAGCGCAGCTAGCTTTTCGCAATACTGACTCATGCTGCTTTCTCCTTTTCAGTGGCGGCCACCAGCCGGTAGAAATAGACAGGCCGGCCCGTTTCGGGATCCTTTACAGTCCGCTTTTCTTTGATTAATCCGTGTGTTTTTGGATCCACTTCCCTAAGTCGCGCGCTGATCGCCGCTTGGGTATCTGCCACGAAAAACATCATGAAAACCGTTCTTTCCAGCTTGCGCAGCGTCATCCATTGCGCGCCCACAGCAGCCTGAATAACTCGGCCCATCTGGGTTTCAGGGTTGTCCTTAAGCATTCCCGCCAGCACCAGCTTGCGAATGCCGCTGTTGATGCGTTCGCTCTCAAACACGTCAACGGAGATCGTTAAATTGTTCACGCTGCTTTTCCTCCATTCAGGTGCTGAGCACAGTCGGCCCAGATGCGGTTCCATGTTGATACGGCATAATCAGCATTTCGGCTGGATCGAACGCCCGCCTTACTGGCTTCGCCGCGAACCATTTCTTCAAGAGCGCTTGGGTTTTTCTTCTGCAATTTCCGCCCGAGAAAACGCAGATAAGCCGCGTCTCGCTCGGAGTGATCACCAGCGTCGGCAGACTGGCCAGGCTTCAGCCATTTCCCATCGACACACGCCGGTCGTCCGCTTTCACGCCATTTTTTTGCCTTCTCGAAATATTCTGCGCAGTTCTCTGGGCCAAACAGGGTCTTTGGTCGCAGGTAATCGCTCATTTTCGGGTCGTTCAGCCATTTGGCTGTCAGATAGTCCACGATTAGGATCAGGTCAGCGGCAGTGTAGTCCTCAGCCAGACGGCCCCGGATGTAACCCATCGTGGTTTTCCCAGCCTTGTAATCCGAGTTGGTGGTGCTGTTGAAATGGGTTAAGACCAGTTCATCAGGGGAAACAATTTCGTCGGTCGGCTCGTCCGACTGACAAGGGTTTTGGATCTGTTTGTGGTGATCTGTGTACTGATCTGTATAGAGATAGGATTCCGCAGTTTCGCGGCATTGTTCACGTGAATCTGCGGAATCCATTACGCGATCCTGCGGAGTCGATTCCGTAGCTTTGCGTTTTCCATTCCGTGATTCTGCGGAGTCCACCAGCGGCGGGAAGATCAGCCCGATCAGCTTGTCACCATCAATGCGATAATGGTTCTTCGGCGTGCCGTTAACCTTCCGCAATGAGACTTCAATAACTCCCGGTAAATATTTAGTGCGCAGCTTACTCACTACACGCTGAACCTGATTTTCGCTGACTCCGCGCAGTTCGCCTGCAAGTTCCTCGTGCGTCTTGTAAAACCAGCCATCATCCTGTGATGACTTCCCTGTCCAGAACACAAGCTGATTCAATACGGCAGCCAGGGCAAAGGCCTGCTGATCATTGGCGAAATAATCCAGATAGGGGCCGGGAATCACTATGCAGTTCTTCTGTCCAGACATGGCCTGAACAACCTCAAAAATTCTGCTCATACTACAGCTCCGGTAAAGCGCGCCCAGAAGATGAATAGCGGACAGGCACACGGCCAGTCATACCCAGGACGTTTATAAATAACTTTCTCGTTTTCAGTGTCATGACCTGTAATGATGACGACGTGGCCATGGCTATCGCGCCAGCTTGTGCCGATCTCGGGGTATTTAGCCGCCATTAGCCATGCCCCCATTCGTCATAGATGCGCTGCAGCAGACGCGGAAAGCGGCTTTCGTAGAAATGCGGCTGGGTTTCGCGCGGACTGCGCGGATCTGTCAGATTCTTGCCATACACAAGACCTGCACTGGTAACGCTCCAGAACTGCTTGGTGCCGTGGCGCGTACTTGGCCTGTGTTTGCGTTCCAGAATGCCCAGACGCTCGAGTATGGCGTTGGCGCTTGGCGTGCTGAGCTCTGAACCATGACGTTTAAGCAACGTCGTCAGGGCTGCGGTAGAACGGCTGGAGCCGTCAGCAGCATCCGATGGCGCGTCTACTGCATAAGCAGGCATCAGCGCAGGGACACCGGCGAACTCTTGCAGGCGCTGCAGCGCACCGAGGCGGGAGGAATTGGACAAGTTCAAAAGTTTGGTAGCTGATTCGAGGATCAGCAGGCCGCATTTAATCTGATCTTCTTTTGCCGCTGGCAACGCAACGATCTGCCGATCTTCCAACGCCGTCATTCGGTCGTATACCTTCGCCTGCAGCTCGTAGCTGTAGCTCATCGCCATCAGACAGGCTTCACGCTTAGGGAAACGGTAAATTTTGCGAACGGCCTGTGCGCCGTTCCCGGCGGTGAAAATATCATCAAGGAAAAATTTCCCTGATGTTGCTTCACCCAGCACCCGAGGGACTTTCTTCAGGAAGTCATTGTGCTTGAGTTCAGCATGCCCTTTGCTTGGAAACTCCGCCCCGACGTTTTTGGCTTTTTCAGCACGATCGGCATTGATGTAGTCCACCAGCTCGAGGCTGGTCATTGTGATTTCGGACGCAGGCAGATTAGTCATGGCCCACCCCGCATAATTGAGCCCCGCCATCTACCACCCAGCGCGCAAACTGGTAGTTGCTGGGTTCCCATTGGCCCAGTACATTTACCTCATACCGGAATGGCGCAGCTGATTTACCGCCCGGCATTGCCCGGCAGCGTATTTGCGGCACCATAGGTTTTCTGGTTAAATTGCCCATGCGATTATTTCTCCACACACGATTTATTCGCACCCCGACGCCCAGAGCTGCAACTTTGGGCGTCAACCTTTCTGGCATTTGGCCTTCTTGCCAAATAGCGCCAGCACAGCCCTAACCTCTGCGTCTCGCGCCTGCAAATGCTTGCGGTGATGACGCATGATCTCGGCGGCTTCTTTGTCGTCAATGACTCCATCTGCCAACGATTCCTGAATGATCTGATCCACATGGCCGCGATGCGCCGCCGTGCGGATGCTCTTGCTGAACAACTCCACCTGATCCAGTTCTTCCAGTGCAGGCAGCTCCACCACCAGCAACCCGCGCCGCCGAGCAAAATACTCGGTCAGCAGATTGGTACCGGATATGTCCTCCATCGCTTCCAGCTCCCCTATCTCGAAGAAGCGGCACCCGTTCTTCTCGTAGAGGTTGTTGTTGAACGCCGTTTCGGTCATGCCCAGGGCGCCAGCCATCGCCGAACGGCCACCAGCAAACGCCTTACACATTCCCTTCACTACTTCTTTCAGATTTGCCTCTACCATGTTGTTTTTCCTTTGGTAGTTACTGTTATGCAGCTGATGCCGTAGACTTCTTATACAGTTCAGGCTGGTATTTAAGTTCTCCGCCGGTTAAGTGGTCTATTCTCATTGCCTGTTTTTCGGGGATAACTTTTCCCCATCGGCATACCGCTGGATGCTTTATTCCCAAGGCCATAGCGGTATTCACAACACCGCCAAAATGGGAAATTACTGTTTCTTTGTACATAGAAACTCCTTATTGATTCACACGCTAAAGGTAACAAAAGGTACATTACAAAGCAAACACCTTTCACGTCTTAATCGCGTAACATTGGTTACATGAAAACAGCAATGAACGACAGAATTCGAATGCGAAGGCTGCAGTTGGATATGACCCAACTTCAGTTAGCAAAGGCCGTAGGTGTGAGCAGGGTATCAGTCACCAAATGGGAAGCTGGTGTCACTCAACCTGATGGGGAAAACTTACATGTTTTGGCTCGGGTTTTATCGTCTAACCCTGAATGGTTACTCTATGGTAAGGGTGATGAAACTTACCCTGATGATACAAAGCTAAAACCCATTGCAGCGGCACCATTCAGTGTCCCAGTAATCTCTTCAGTGCAGGCCGGATCATGGACAGATTCCTACACAGCAGCACGTATTTCAGATGTCCTTAGGTGGTGTAGTACAACAGTGAATGTTTCGGATGATGCTTTTGGCCTCGATGTTCGTGGTGAATCTATGACTAACCCTCACGGTCTTCCCACAATCCCAGAAGGATCAACAGTTATCGTTGAACCACATTATGGCTCTGTTGAAGAATTATCTGGGAGAATCGTCGTTGCTATGATCGATGGGAGTAGTGAGGCCACTATAAAAAAATTAGTGATTGATGGCCCTAATAAATACCTGATGCCACTCAATCCAAACTTCAAACCAATCGAGATAGATGGTAATTGCCGCATAATCGGCCGCGTCGTCCAGGTAACTCAAGACTTGTAACAATCATCACGAGCCCCATTCGGGGCTTTTTTAGCCCCCTCAATGTAACTTTAAGTACATTTCCACTTGACGCAAAAGGTAACCATAGTTACATTAATCACATCAACAGCGAACAGGCAGGATGCCCACGAAGTAGCCGCACGAGGCGCACGAAGATCAGGATGATTCGCTCAGGTGACTTTCTGTAAGAGGTTTAGGCGATGGACAGCATTAAGCAAAAGCTTCTGGAAAAGGTTTCACGCATGGAGCAGGCCGCCAATCGTGGCATTAAGTGCTCAGCGGATCCGAAGTTGGCTCAGGAGCCGGGAAGAATTATCAGCACTGAGCAGTGTAAGTGGACCCTGCAAGACTGCATGGCATTCAGAGAAATGATTAACGAGTGTTTTGGATCATCCGAATAGTTTGTTTTTCGGTCATGCCAATGCCTTGTATGAAAACGTTGATTCGTTCGCCCCTGGTTTCATTTAACAACGTTTGAGAACCGTGATGATCGGCATTTCCAGAGACCACGTCACCTTTTTCAACGACATAACCGCCAAGTAGTTCAGCAAGGACAAATTCTCCTCTGCTGTCACGAATAGCGATGAATCCGATCCGGCGTTCGTGGTGTACAACGACTCCGCGCATACCAATTTCCTTCTTGGTTGTGTGAGAACCACCAAGATACCACCGCCGCCCGAGGTGGAGAAGTTTAACCGGGCACCCCAATAAACAAGAGGATAAACAAGTGGAACATCTGCAAATTCTCGGTTCGTTCATGGACACAACAGGCCAACGCTGGGCCTTCGACAAAGAAGCCATCCACGCCATCGACAGCGCCGACGGCGAAGAAATGCACCTCTACCTCGAGCACAGCTTCGAAGCGCCTACCGCTGAACTTTGTGCGCAACTGATCCGCGTCGAAGTAGAACCCGCCACAACTGAGAACTTCGTGGACGGTTCGGCGATGTTCAACATGCGGTCGCAAGAAGTTAACGGTAAGCCAAACGGCAGAATCATTGCCGACTTCCAGTGCCGGGACCAGTGCAATTGCGAGATCGAATTTGGCAAAGACAACGAGACGTTCTGCCTCACCTTTTTCAGCGAGGACGGCAGCATCTACTTAGAGCGCGATGCAGCGATCGCTTACGCCAAAAAGATTCTGGCAATGGCCGGGGCAGACAGCAACGCGCAATAAGGCGCACCGAGGCAATCATGAGTGAACGAGGCGCATGGTGGTTGTTAATGGCTGTTTTGTGTCTGGGTTTTTGGTTGGCGGTTGGTTTTTTAATTTTGGTGGCTGTCGCCGGGTGACCGGCGCACATCGGAATGCTCACTCAGCCGATTCCCTAAATTCTGGGAGCGGTGAAGGATCTTGACCCATGAGTGAGCAGCCCAATGTGAAGCGTCTTTTCTCCCCTGCTGCTATCAGCTTCGGCTATGACGGCTTCAGAGGGAACATGAGAACCGGGAGCCTGCCCCATGACGAGAACAGGCACGTGAATGGAGGTAAGCATCATGTGACAAGTAAACGGGCCGACCGTAGATACCGGCCAGCCGCATCAGTGGTAATGGCCAAGTTCCCCCCGGCGACGGAGTGAGGGAAAGGTGGCGATAAGCATCACGTAGTTCCGGTTGGCGCCCGGTTAACGCATCAGTCAGCTAAAAATGAAGGGTCATTCGGAGTTATGCGGCGGCATCCGAAATGGCGAGTCCGCCGAGTGGGTACGTTCAGCGGTTTGCTTGCTATCCCCACCATGTTGGCTGGAAGGTCAGCACACAACGGCAAGAGCACTGACGAGCAAGGCATAACGACTGGTTCAATTCCAGCCACCTAATGAGTTAGGCGATGGGCAGGGAAAAGCTCCGTTCAATTCGGAGACCGGCAGTGCTCTTATCATTGTGGTTCAAGGCTGGAAACTTCGGGGGCGTTGTTTACCAGCCGCCACAACCTAGTAATTGCTGTGTGTAGTCTTTGGCGGCCACGCTGAACTTCAACCAACAAGGGGTGAAGATAATGTTCATAGGCTGGCCGCCCTTTTTACACATCAGGTGGCGCACTGTGCCGGTTCCAATTCATTTCTGCACAGTATGAACACCAGCGCGGTGCGCCACCTGATGTGTGGAGAAAACCGCGGCTATCGCCGCTTCGTGTGAGGAGTATTCAATGAGTGATGACCGCAAGACCAACGTGCCGGACTTTCTGGGCGAACTGGATGCTGGCGTGTTTCAAAATAAAATCTCAGCGGCTTTAAACGCTACTGCCCTGGGTGTTCTCAACAATGGCGGCAAAGGGAAGATCGTTATCACCTTTGATATTGACCGCTTGAGTAATTCAGTTGAAGAAAAGCGGGTCGGTATTAAGCACCAACTGAAATTTGTAACCCCTACCCCGCGTGGCAAAGTGTCAGAGGAAGATACCACCGAAACACCAATGTACGTTGGTAAGGGCGGCAAGCTGACTATTTTGCAGGAAGATCAAGGGCAATTATTTACTGTTGGCGGGCAGCCAGACGGTAAATTAAAAGTCGCGCAGTAATTTCGCGATCTCGTCAACTATTAATCAATAGGACTAAATAATATGTCACAATTAGACGGCTCAGCCATCGAGCAAATTAAGCATCTGGCTATCGGCGCTGCATTCATCCAAGATCTTAATCATGTTGATTGCCCGATCGCTGTTTTACCAAAAGATGTGAACGTTGAAAGTCTCGAACGTTATCACGATCTGCGCTTTCGCTTCCGTGGGAACATGGAAACAACCAGCATTCCCGATTTTGTTAAATACTCCACCCAATATGCAGGCGAAGGCGTTTGCTGCTTCATCGATGCAGATCGTATGCAGGCCGAAACGATCTTCAACATTGGCACGCTAGACGAACCCGGCCATGCTGATAATAAAGCCTCGATCACCCTGAAAAAAACGGCCCCATTCTCCGGGCTGCTCGATATCAATGGCCGCAAGCAAGGCCAAAAAGAACTGGCAGAGTGGCTGGAAGACAACCGTGATTTCCTTACCGCGTTCGATGCTGATGGCGTTGTACTCGATATTAAGCAAGCCGTAGGTGCTGTCCGACGCATCACTATTGAGTCCGTCTCCACCTCTGACCATGAAGAGAACGATTTCAGCGGTAAACGTTCACTCATGGAAAGCGTGGAGGCCAAAAGCAAAGACGTTATGCCAGCCGCTTTTGAGTTCAAATACGTGCCGTATGAAGGTCTGAGCGAGCGTCCATTCAAACTGCGCTATAGCATAATCACCAATGACAAACCGATCCTGGTATTACGCATCGTGCAATTGGAAAAAGCAGAAGAAGAAATCGCGGTCGAATTCCGCGACCTGCTGACCAGCAAGTTTGACGGCGTAGAAGTAGAAACCTTCATCGGTAAATTTAAAGCTTAATTCAATATGTAATGCAGCCTCAAATACCCCAGCAATGGGGTATTTGGTGAAGTGTTGCCAAAAACTGTGTGGAGAATAATTATGTCTTGGATTTTAACCTTTACTGGCAAGCGTTTTGATTACGCAGCGCCAAACGTAGACGATATTTGCATTGAAGATATCGCTCAAGCGTTATCACATGAATGCCGTTTCAATGGCCATCTTCCTGAATTTTACAGCGTGGCACAGCATTGCTTTATTGCAAGCCAGATCGTGCCGCCAAGCTTTGCTCTCGAAGCTTTATTGCATGATGCCCATGAAGCTTATTGCAAAGATATTCCATCACCACTCAAAAAATTAATACCTGACTATCGCGGCATCGAAAATAACATTGATTTTGTTATCCGCTATAAATTTGGGCTTCCTGCCACAACCAGTCCGATCGTTAAAAATGCCGATCTGGTGATGTTAGCCACCGAGCGCCGCGACCTCGATATTGACGACGGCACGCCGTGGCCGATGCTCGAAGGAATCAGCCCATCCGAAGATTTTCTCGTGTCACCGGTAAATCCAGTGCAGGCACGCACGATGTTCCTGCAGCGATTCCACCAGCTGACCTCAGAGAGGGGCGTGTAATGTTCGGCCTGTTCCTACTCGTCTGCTACACGTACCAGCCATGCGAATTCGTGCCGCAGGGCTGGGTGTACCCCGACAAAAGTAACTGTCTGGCGGATATCCACCAGCAACAGCTTCCACCGCAATATGAATGCCTGCCAGTGGATGGAGTGATCCCGGCGCGGCGCCAGGGGGCCGAAAATGCTGACTGATAAAACCATTCTCGATATGTGCTGCGGCCCGCGCATGTTCTGGTTCGACAAAGAAGACGAGCGCGCTGTATTCAGCGACAAGCGCAGCGAGAGCCACACCCTGTGCGATGGTCGGAAACTGGTTATCTCCCCTGACCTGATCGCCGACTTCACCGCGCTACCGTTTGCAGACGGTAGCTTCCCTGTTGTCGTGTTCGATCCGCCGCACCTGGAGCGCGTCGGCCCCAAGGGCTGGCAGGGCAAAAAGTACGGGAAGCTCGATCGCGAAACATGGCGCGATGAACTGCGTGCCGGGTTCGCTGAGGCCTTCCGCGTGCTGCGGCCACACGGCGTGCTGATCTTCAAATGGAACGAAACCCAGATACCTGTTAGCCAGATCATCGCTCTCACAGACGAAAAACCGGCTATCTGGCAACGCACCGGTAAGAACGATAAGACGCACTGGATCATCTTCGTAAAGGGGGCTGGCAATGGCTAAGCGCGTCAGCACCCAAATCGTCAGCAGCGTCTTTGTAAAGAAAGCCGTCGTCATGTGGTTCGTGCCGCGGCGATTCGAAAACCAGGTAGAGCTCGGAATGAAAGTCGTGTTCTGGAACTCAGGCGAATATTACGGCCGGATCCGCCGGCTGCAGGAGACAACATCATGAGCAAATTGATCACCGCAGTTGAACCACAGCGCGACCAGTACGGCTACTGGACGCACCCGGATTACTTTGTGCCGGCCAATGGCGCGGAATATGGCACGCCTGGTGAATTTGAGGCGTGGAAGGAAGCAAACCGCGTCACTGGCGCGCTGCAGTGGATGGAAAATCATGCCACTGCCGAACAGATCGATGCCCATGAATCCGGGGACGGCGATATTAGCGATTGGGAGCCTACTCCGCCGGCGGGCGATGGATGGTTTATTGCTTCGATTCACGATACCGAAGATGGGCCAGTTTGTTACTGGCTGCGCCCTATTGAAGAGGATCCCGATGCCTTAAAGAATCTGGTTGAAAAGCACCACACCGAAGCTTTGAAACGTGAATTTATCGACGCTCACCAGGCATGTGAAAAAGCAGCCTATGCCTATTTCTGTGCTTGCGAACTTGGAGAAGAGCGCAGCAACGCAGGTGAAATTTATCAACGTATTCGGCTGGCCACGCGCCGCGGGGGTTACTGATGAGCAAGATACTGAATTTTTATGGCGCCAGCGATGATCTTTTTGAGGTTGAGGGTGCGATACGTGAAGAGATCGGCTGCTCTAACGAGCTGGGGATCTATCACTTGAAATCTGCCGAAGGCGAAGTGCTGATTGTCGCAACCTACACCGATGAAGGTTGCTGGGCTATTGGGCTTTGTCAGGTTGGCGAAGACGTGCCGGTACCAGCTTGGCCTGTCTCATACTCCATGCATGAGCGAGGTTACAGCGTCCAGCTGACCATGGAAATACCGGACGATACGCAGCTGGTTATGGCCAATGAGGATGACGATTGATGAGCAAGCAAACCTACATCGAAGATTTGCAACATTCACACCTAAAAGAGCAGCAGGCACGGCGTTATCGGACGTTCTCACCATACAGGTATAGAGGCAATGACCGCTGGCTTGAGGTGTGCAACGCCCACAACCGCAATGTAATGCGAAAGGCTCGCCGAAGCATCGGCAATAGCAACAAGATTGGCGTCAGAAAGACAGGAAAAGGCATGTGCGGCTTTTTGCTTGAGCTGAAAATGTGGGCGCAGTTTGTCAACGGCAATCGTCAAAATTCCGGCATGCCTAAACGTGTGTACCGCATCAACCACCGTGGGGTGATCACCCATGCCTAAACTTAACTTTTCACCACGCCTGGTGCGTGGTGTCGCGATGACAACAGAGTGCGACATGTGGCAATGCAAGAAACATTATCGTTTTCGCTCTGGCAAGTATTACGGGCGGGCTAGATATGTGGAGGTGTGAGCATGGCTAAGCGTAAGAGCAACAGGCAGGCGCGGTTAGCGCTATGGGTTCCGATTGCCGGGTATGGCGACTGTTTCAAAATCAGTAACCGGCGCTGGCAGGTTTACAGCGCCAACTATCCACACGTATGGCAGCACGTTAAGCCATCACGCAGCCAGCGGCGTTCCAAGCGTTATCTTGATGAGTTACGCATTGAGAGGCATTTCAAACAGAACCATAGCGACGGAATGAGCGCAGAGCAGGCGTGGAATTTGGCCGTCAAGACCGTTAAGGGCTGAGGCCCAGGAGAGGCTGGCAGCGGCCCCAACACAAGGTAAAAACAATGAATGATCTGATGATTGACCTGGAAACCATGGGCAAGAGACCAAAAGCGCCTATCGTCGCGATCGGTGCCGTGTTCTTCGAACCAACCTCCGGCGATCTTGGCCCGCGGTTTTACACCGCAGTGAATCTGGCAAGCGAACTAGCCGTCGGCGCCGTTCCCGATGGCGATACCATTAACTGGTGGCTGAAACAAAGCAGCGAAGCCCGAGCGGCGATCACCAGTGACGAGGCAAAACCCATCGCTGAAGCCCTCGATGCGTTGACCAATTTTGTCGCCCGCAGCTGCGAGCAGCCGAAGTACCTGAAGGTTTGGGGCAATGGTGCAGCTTTCGACAATGTCATTCTGCGTGAATCCTACGAGCGTTGCAGCAAGGTGCCATGCTGGAACTGGTTCAACGATTTGGACGTGCGCACCATTGTGAACCTCGGCCGGCGGATTGGATTCGATCCGAAACGCGATCTGCCGTTCAGCGGGGAACGTCATAACGCCTTGGCCGATGCGGTACACCAGGCGCAATACGTTTCAGCAATACACCAGCGATTGCTATCACCCCACCAGCAGCCGGACGACCTGTAATTTTTTAACGGCCCGTTGCAGCGGGCCTATTGTGTGGAGGAAAAACCATGGCCGATAAATTAATGCGCGCAAGCAAATGGCTCGCTCGTGAATTTGAAGAAGGCTCAATCCCAGATAAACGCACTGTCAAGCGTTGGATTGAAAACGGTAAAGTTAGAGGGAAGGTAGTAGACGGTATGTCATATGTTTATTCATCTGAGCGTTGGGGAGTTCAATCTAAAATTTCTCATGCTGTTGACCAACTGATTAGGGAGTCGTAATGGCCGCCCGTCCGCGCCGGCGGGAAAACCGGCATTTACCAGATCAACTTTATTTCGATAAAGCTACTGGCGTTTACCGCTTCACTCTGGTCACAGGGAAACGCAAGTCTCTGGGTAAAGACCGGGCGCTGGCAATCGATATTGCACGCGAATACAACAACAGAATGCGTCCTGAAAATGCAATATCAATAGACTCACTTATCAGGGAGTCTGGAGGTATACAAGGAGAAGCTCTCCCCTTCGCTGAGCATGTAGATAGAATAATGGCGAGAGCTATTGAAGATGAACGTCCATCCGACAATACGAAAGATGATTGGAATAATGATGCAAAGCGGGTGAAAGAATTTTTTGTAAATATACCGGCATGTGATATCGAACTGGAGCATGTAAACGCTTATATAAAAGAATACCATGCGGAAGCATCAGCCAACGTTCAAAACAGAAAGGTCAGTTTCTTAAAGAAACTATTCAGTTACGCTGTAGATGAATCGTTAATGCTGGATAACCCGGCCACGCGTAAGAAAATGCGAAGAACAGAAGAGAAAAAGAGACAGCGCCTATCCCTAGAGCATTTCTTGGCTATTCGTAACGCAGCATTGCCATGGTTACGAACAGCCATGGATCTGGCATTACAGACAACACATGCACGCCTTGAAGTATCCCGGATCCGCTATTCTATCCGTGAACCAAAGAATGGGATTTGTGGGTGCGTTTGGTTGGAACAGCCCGTGAATGGCATTTACGGCACGCTATATATTCACCGGCAAAAAGTACAAAAGAAAGAGGCTTCACACGTTGCTATTCCGATCGGGGAGGTTTTGAAGAAGATCATCGAGGAAAGTAGAGACAATGTAGCTAGCCCATATGTTGTGCATCGCATACCTGATCGGAACGTGAAACGCAGCAAAGAAGTTGCTCACCCGACCCAGGTGGCGCCTGATTACCTCAGTCGCTCTTTTTCCAAATTGCGCGATCAACTTGGGTTATGCGACCACCTGGAAATGGAAGAACGGCCGACATTCCATGAGATACGTGCTTTAGCAGCTCACCTTTTTGACAACCAAGGGATAGATCCACAAGGTCGAATGGCACATAGCGACGCAAAATCTACAAAAATCTACACCCAGAATCACATCGATTGGGTTGTTGTCCCGCATGGGGAGATCTCTGTAGGGTAGATGGCAAAACCGGCCCTAACTTGTTGATGTTTATAAGCCAAGTTATGCACAAAATGCACTGTTTGTTTAAACAGTGAAATGACTTAAAACCCAGTACTGGCGCGGCTTTCAGCGAATTTCAAACGGTATCATGGGGTGTCGGGGGTCGGAGGTTCGAATCCTCTCATGCCGACCAAATTTAAGAAAACCTGCTGTTACAGCAGGTTTTTTTTCGTCTGCACGCTGAGAGGATGAGAATCTCCGAAGGAGGTTCGAGCCGAGCGCAGTGAGACCACGTTGCTTTAGCAACGGCCCGCAGGGCAAGCATCGAAGATGCGCATAATCCTCTCATGCCGACCAAGCTCAAGAAAACCTGCTGTTACAGCAGGTTTTTTTTCGTCTGCCGTTTACGCGGAAAGTTTGACGATCGCCGCAGGAATACCCTGGCGCACCGCCGCACCGGTTACCCAATCCAGCCAGGTGTTCGGCACTTCGCGCGTCGGATCGGCAAAGCCCAAATCGTTAAGGTTGATGCCGGCGGCGATGCGCTCATCCATCGCCAGCGGTTCGCCGTCCAGGTAGTGCTGGCTGGCGCCCATCTCCCGGTGGCCGTAACCGTGTTCCACCGCGATCACGCCTGGCATCACCCCCGCCAGCAAACTGATCTGCGCCTCCCGGCTGCCGCCCGGCGTACTGATGCTCACCCAGTCACCGTGTTGAATGCCGAAACGCACCCCGTCCACCGGGTTCAGGGCCATCAGGTTCACCGGCTTCACGTCGTGCAAGCGCCGGATTACCGCGGTGGAGCTGCTCATCACATTGGATTTGAAGGACATCAGCCGCAGCGGCCACTGCCGCTCAGGGTAGAGCTCTTCCACCGCACGGCCGTCCGACAAACGCGCCGGGTAACAGGTGGGGCAGCCGCTGAAACGCTCGCCGGTGATCGCATGGCGGTGCTTTGCCACTTCCGCATTCCAGATCTGCAGCGGCTTCTCCCAACGGTTGCCCACGCTGCCGTCGCGGCGGCCGCTGTCATGATCGGCGAAGCGGCCACCTCGGCTGTAGATAAACGCCACGCGGTCGATTTCATCGGCGCGCAGCGTCTGCGCAAGCTGCGGCAACAAGCGATCGACGCCGCACAGCGCCAGCTCTTCCGCCCTCGCGGCCGGCACCGGCGCCTTGCCGGCAAACGCCACGTTGGCGGCGGCGCGCAGATAATAATCCTCAGCGCGGTTGAGCGGCAGCAGCCCGCCCTGGCCGTCGCCGATAGCGCGATCGCCAAACCCCGGCAGCCCCAGGCGTTTGGCGACGGCGATGCAAAACGCCTCCATGGAAATCGGCTGCCCTTGCGCCGTTTTCGCGGTCGCCGGCGTCACTATCGGCCAGCGCGCGGTAGTGGCCTTGCTGGCGACGCCGCCCCAAGGGGCGCTGAATCCCCAGCTCTCAAAGTTATGGGTATCCGGGATGATATAGTCGGCCAGCGCCGTCGTTTCGTTGATAAACGCATCGATGGCGATAAACAGCGGCAAACGCGCCGGATCTTTCAATCGTTCCTCCGCCACGCCGCGCAACCCGGCGATACCGTACAAGGGGTTGGTCATGTTCGAGATCCAGACTTTCAGCCCGTACGGATACCCCGCCAGCGCCGACGTCAGCAGCTCGGTCAACTGCCCGGCGACGAACGGATACCAGGGCGCCCTGGCCGGCCAGGGTGAAATGCCCGCCGCCACTTTTTCGCGGTATTCGTCGGAGGTTTCATAAGCGGCCTTGCTGCGCGCGATATTCAGCCCCTTCGGTTTTACCAGGCCGGGAAACTCGACCAGGTTATAGCGCGGCCCCTCGGCGAAGCCGTTGAATTTACCGCCGCCGACAAACACCCCGCCCTCCAGGCTCAGATTACCGATCAACACATTGAGCATCATCACCGACCAGGTATTGTAAAACCCGTTTGCCGCCATCATCCCGCCATGGGCGATCACCGCCGCCTTGCGCCCATGGGCGGTAAAGGCCTCGGCCAGCGCCGCGATGCGTGCCACCGGCACGCCGCATTCCCGGCTGTACGCCTCCGGCGACAGTTTGTCGGCGGCCTCTTTCAAACACTGGAAACCGCTCTTCACCGCCACCTGCGCGCCGTCGTGCAGCGTCACCGTGCGGGTTACCCACAGCTCGGCGCGGTCGCACGCCTCGGCCGGCACCAGCTCCCCCGCGCCGTTGACGACCAGCGGCGACGCCGACTCGGCGCCGTTCAGATGAGCGAGCGTCAGATGCTGCCCCGCCAGCGGGTGCTCGCTCTCGGCGATCACCAGATGCGTGGCGTTGGTCCAGCTCTTCTCGCTGGCACGCTGCATGGCGGCCTCCGACGGGATGGCGAGATAGTCGGCCTGATAACGCCGGTTGTCGAGGATCCACTGGATCATCGCCATCGCCAACGCTGAGTCGGTGCCCGGTAATATCGGGATCCAATGGCCATGATCGTCCGCCAGCGTGGTGGTCAGCGGCAACGCTGGCGCCACCACCGCATAGCGAAACTCGCTGCGCAATCTGGCGCTGGCCAGCTGCCGGGCCTGGCGCTTGAACGGGTTGCCGGACTGCGCCGGCGAGGTGCCCATAAACAGCGCGAATTCGACCTGTTCCCAGTCCGGTTTCACATGCGGGTTCTTGTCCAGATCGTTCATCAATGCACCGGAGCCGGCACGGTAGGCCAGCCCACAATAAGCGCCGTGCGCGCCGAAGTTTTTGCTGCCGAAGCTGTTCTGGGCGAAGCGCCGCAGGAAGCTGTCGCGCCCGTCGTCACCAGCGTTGGTCACCAGCAGCTGGTTGGCTTTCGGCCCCAGCCCCGGCCGCCGGGCGTCGATCGGCGTTTCCAGATCGCGGATCGCCCGCAGGCCGTCCACATGCCCCTCGCCGAACAGATCGCCGCCCTCCACCACTTCAGCGATCAACTGCTCGAAGCTGATACGTTGCCACTTGCCCTCGCCGCGCTTGCCGACGCGTTTCATCGGCTCCAGCACGCGCAGCGGGCTGTAAAGCCCCTCCAGCAGCGTGGCGCCGCGCGCGCAGGCGGTGGAACGGGCGTCGAGGCCGCTTTCGCCGCCCAGCTGCGCCAACGCCTCCTGCAACGGCAACGCCGAGTCGACGTGCCGTTCCTGAGACAGCGGATGATAAGGGTTGCCGGCAATGCGCAATACCCGATCGGTCTGCCTGTCCACCCGTACCCGCACGCCGCATTGCGTCCAGCAGCCGAAACACTGGGTCATCGAGATGGCCTGCTGCGGATTGCCTTGCCATTCCGGCACTGCCCGCCCTTCGGGCAGCAGAGAGTTGCCGTTGATGCGATCCAACGTCACCCGCCCTGAGGTGCCGTGAATCAAGCCGTCGATCGCCCGTTTGGCGACCTCACGATAGCTCAGGCCAAAAGCGGACAACCCGCCGAAGGCCAGGCCCACTTTCAACCACTGACGCCGGGTGAGTTTAGCCATGTTGTTTTCTCCGAAATAAAAACGCCTGTGCTTCACGCACCATGATCATTAACGCCAGCCACAGCCCGAAAGTGCCGACGATCGCCAGTAAGCCGTCGGTACCCAGCGGCAGGCTATAGAGGGAATAAGACGCGTTGTATTTCGGGAGGGTTTGTACCTCGATCAACAGCGTCCAGCGCATCAGCCAGCTCAGCCCCAGCGCGCCGGCCACCAGCAGCGGTGCGCCGCCGCGCGGCAAACGTCGATAGGTGGCCCAGGCGGCACACGCCAGCGCCAGTGCCCACAGCGCGATCCACCCGGCGGCATACTGACGCGCCGCCGCCTGCGTATACAGCCAGTGGCGTACCGCCGCGCCGGATAGCGTATCGCCGCACACCCACAGCAGGATCGCCCCGCCGAGCAGCAACAGCGTCAGCAGCATCCCGCGCGCCAGCGGCGCTTGCAGGCCGGGCCGTTTGCGCATCGCCAACAGCAACAGGGCCAAGAGCGCCTGCAGCGCGCTGAGGAACATCACGATCGGAAATCCGTAGCTGAACCAGATGGGGCGGGCGCGCACAACGGAAACCTCACGCCCGGTGTACAACAGCAGGCCGATAGCTACCAGCGCACAAGCAGGCGCTATCCCACGCAGCAGCGCCACCCGCCTGCCCGTCAGCCGCGTAAATTCGATCGCGATAAACCACAGGCCGATCAACAAGGTAAACAGCGGCAAGAACAGCGCGCCCCATGGCATCCACGACCAGGGCGTCGGGTAAGCGTAGAAATGCCAAAAGCGGGCGGTTTGATGCAGGTCGGCGGTCAACGCCAGCGGCGCGGTGATGGCGCACGTCAGCCCGATAAACAGCGCCGTGCGCTCCAGATGTGCGGCGCTATCCCCACCACGCCAGCGCCACACGCAGGCCAGCAGCGCGGCGCAGGCGGCGATGCCGATAAAGAAGAAATATTGCACGGCCCACGGCAGCCAGCTCACCGCCTGCGGCTGGCTCAACACTTCTGCGATCATCAGTTGGCGGTTCATCGTCCCTCCCCCCATAAGGCGACCTGCGCCCGGCCCGGCAGCGGCGTGACGAAGGCGTCATCCAGCCCCAGATAAAAGACGTGGGGCGCGGTTTGATTCTCCGGCTTGAGGACTTTGATCTCGTCCTCGTGGCGCCGCAGCAGCTTGCTCAGCGTGCTGTGCGGATCGCGCATGTCGCCGATGATCCGCGCCCCGCCCACGCACGACTCCACGCACGCCGGCAGCAATCCCGCTTCCAGCCGGTGCACGCAGAAGGTGCATTTGTCCGCCGTTTGGGTGGCGTGATTGATAAAACGGGCATCGTACGGACAGGCCTGCACGCAATAGGCGCACCCCACGCAGCGTTTGTTGTCGACCGCCACGATCCCGTCCTCGCGCTGGAAGGTGGCCTGCACCGGGCATACCGGCACGCAGGGCGGGTTGTCGCAGTGGTTGCACAGCCTGGGCAGCAGCACGTTGGTCGCCACCGCTTCGCCTTCGAGGCTGACCTGGTACTGGTTTACCGTGGTGCGAAACTCCCCGTGCGGCGTCTGGTTTTCAATGGCGCAGCTCACGGTACAGGCCTGGCACCCGACGCAGCGCCGCAGGTCGATCAGCATCGCATAGCGTCGGCGAACATCCCCCTCGCGCCGCGTCGGCGCCCACGTCAGCCCGGCTTCCGCCATGGGGATCAGCGAGGCCCCCGCCGTCAACACGCCCAGCCGCTGCAAAAACTGCCGTTTACCGAAATCCATGCGCCTCTCCCACACCCTGGGCATCACCCCGATCACGCTATTGATGCCCGTTAGATGAATAAACAATGTCGATGATTTACAGTGTAAAAATGGCATTGGGCTCAGCTCTATTGTGGTTAACCACATACCGAACCTAACGTTGATCTAAAACAAGTGACGGCAGGCAGATTGCCCATCAGGAGGGGCCGTGAGGGTCGTGTTATTACTGCTGCTCAGTCTCGGCTGGGGGATGGCGGCACAGGCGGGCGAGTGGTCGGTCGGCGTGCTGGCGATGCGCGGCGATGCGGCGACCGCGCGTGACTGGCAGCCGCTAATCGACAGGCTCAACGGCAGCGTCGGCGGTGAACGCTTCTGCCTGCGGCCGCTCGATCTGGCGCAGATGCGCGAGGCGGTCAATCGGGGCAGCGTGCAGTTCGTGGTCACCAATCCGGCGCAGTTTGTGCAGCTGAACAGCCACTATCATCTGCGCTGGCTGGCGTCGTTACGCGCCGCCAACGGCGACCGGGCAACGGGCAACATCATCGGCAGCGTGATTCTGGTGCGGCGCGACAGCGGCATTACGACGCCACAGGCGCTGATGGGCAAAACGGTGGGCGCCATCGATCCGCAGGCCTTCGGCGGCTATCTGACCGGTTATAAGGCGCTCAGCGATGCCGGCATACGGCCCGAGCGCGATTTTCACCTGCGCTTTACCGGTTTCCCTGCCGACGCCCTGCTCTATCTGTTGCGCGAACGCGCCATTCAGGCCGCCATCGTCCCCGTTTGCCTGCTGGAGAAAATGGATCAGGAAGGCCTGATCAATCCGGCGGATTTTCGCCCGCTGTTGCAACAGGCCGCGTCGGTTCCCTGCGTTACCAGCACGCCGCTTTACCCCAACTGGTCGTTCGCCGCCCTGCCCGGCCTGGAGAACTCACTGGTGGATGCGGTGGCAAGAGCCTTGCTGACCGCACCGCCGCAGTCACCCTTCCTGTGGGGCGCACCGGCCTCGACCAGCGAGGTGGAAGCGCTGCTGCGCGCCGTCAATCAACACCCGGAACAGCGGCGGCTGTGGCTGGATATCAAAAGCTGGCTGATCCAGCATCAGACGGCCGTCGGCCTGTCGCTGGCGGTGCTGGCGCTGTTGATCGTCAACCACATCTGGATCGCGCTGCTGGTACGCCGGCGCGGGCGGCAGTTGCTCCATGCCGGAGAGCAACTGCGGCGGCAGGAGCAGGCGCTGGAGAACGCCAGGCAGCTGAACGTGCTGGGGGAAATGGCCTCCGGCTTCGCACACGAGCTCAATCAACCGCTGGCGGCTATTCGCCACTATGCGCAAGGATGCCTGATCCAACTGCGCAAAACGGACGCCGGGCATCCGTTGCTGGGGCCGCTGGAAAATATCGACCGACAGGCGCAGCGCGGCGGCGAAACGATTCATAACCTGCGCCAGTGGGCACAGCCCACCGCTGAGGCGATAGATCAAACGCGCTGGCAGTCCGCTGCGGTAAGCGAAACCGCCGAGCGGGTGTGGGCGCTGCTGCGCCTGACGCAGCGCTATCCCGACCTGACGTTGTTCAACAACGTGGCGCCTTCGCTGACGCTAACCCTGCCGCCGGCGCTGCTGGAACAGCTGCTGGCGAACCTGCTGCTGAATGCGGCGCAGGCCGGGGCCAATGCCGTCTGGCTTTCCGCCACCCAGAGCGAACGGGCGATCGAGTTGCATCTGCAGGACAACGCGGGCGGCATGACAACGGCCGGGCTGGAACAGGCTTTTCGCCCCTTCAACACCACCAAAGCCGGCGGCATGGGGCTGGGGTTAGCCATTTGTCGGCGCCTGGCCCGCTATGGCGGCGGCGAAATCCGCCTGGCGAACCGCCCCGCCCCCGACAGCCGCAATGGGCTGTGCATAACGCTGCATTTCATATTGAACGATGAGGAAAACCATGTCGCTAATTCATCTGGTGGACGATGACGCCGCCGTCACCGACGCCTGTCATTTTTTGCTGACCAGCCTCGGCCACGACGTGCAGTGCTGGAATGACAGCGCCGACTTTTTGGCGCGGGCCGACCTGTTTCAGATCGGGATCGTCTTGCTGGACATGCGGATGCCGAAACTCGATGGGCACCAGGCCTACGCTGAGCTGCGCCGCCTCGGCAGCACGCTGGCGGTGGTGTTCCTGTCCGGCCATGGCGACGTGCCGATGGCGGTGGAGCAGATGAAGTACGGCGCGGTGGACTTCCTGCAAAAACCGATCGCCACTGAACCGCTGATCGCCGCCCTCGAACGCGCGCACCGGGTTTCGGCCGCAGCCTGGCAACGCCATGAAACCCTCGGCCGTTACCGCACGCTCACGCCGAAAGAACGCGACATCGCACAGCTGGTAGTGCGAGGCATGATGAATCGGGAAATGGCGGAGCGGCTGAATATCGCCCTGCGTACCGTGGAGGTTCACCGGGCGAAAGTGATGGAGAAAATGCAGGCCGCCAGCCTGGCGGAATTGGTGATTCAGCTGCAGGCTTGGTCGCGCACAGCGCAAGAATGAACGCCTCATGCAAAATTGCTTTCCCACTCTTGCCAACCCGCCTTCCTCAGGCCAGAATACTGTACATTAAATCAGTATTTACAGGTGAGTCATGTTTGTAGAATTAGTGTACGACAAGCGCAACGTCGCTGGGCTACCCAACGCCGCCGAGATTATTCGCAACGAGCTGGAAAAACGCGTGCATGCGCTGTTTCCTGAAGCCGAAGTGCGCGTAAAACCGATGCAGGCCAACGGCCTGAACTCCGACGCCAGCAAAAGCGATCGTGAGAAGCTGAACCGAATGTTGGAAGAGATGTTCGAAGAAGCGGATCAGTGGCTGGTCACTGAGATTTGAACCCTACCTGATAGCCGGCTCATCCTCCGGCTATATTTCTGCCAGAATAAGCCATAGGCTCCTCCCCTCCGTGATGAATGTCCAAGCTCCATGCGGCAGATGAAAGCCCCGCCTATAGGTTAATTTGATCCTTCGGTGTCAGCGTGCAGCGCATAACAAAAAGCCCCAGCATCGCTGCTGGGGCTTTTATCATGGTGCCGGCTACCGGAATCGAACTGGTGACCTACTGATTACAAGTCAGTTGCTCTACCTACTGAGCTAAGCCGGCTGAATTTGGCGGAAGGACAGAGATTCGAACTCTGGGAGCTGTTACACTCGACGGTTTTCAAGACCGTTGCCTTAAACCACTCGGCCATCCTTCCAATGGGCGCTGATATTAGCGATACCGTTATGAAATGTCTATCGTTTTCATGCAAAAAAATGGCACAACCGGTGCAGTTGCCTAAACTTCAGGCCTTAAACGCTTAAAAAATGAAAAGCCCCGCGCAAGCGAGGCTTTTTGTGTCGGCCGAAACGCGATTATTTCGGCTGAGAATCGTAGTCTGAACAGGTTTGATAGCCCTTGTTCATGACATGGCCCGTGTCGTTGTAGCTGACAAAGTACGTTTGCACTTTGCCGTCGCGCGGCGCCACCGCATAGGTGTCGCAAGTGCCCTGCGCATGAACCAGCGTGGCGGTGGTCGACGGCGGACCGGCGATAGCCCGCACCTGCTGCTTGGTCATCCCTACTTTGACATCGCTGACCACCGGCTCATTGACATAACTGGTTGCGCGGTCATAGGCGGTGCAGCCGGCAAGAATGGAAAATACCGCCGCAGTGCCGACGGCCAAAACCAACTTCTTCGTCATAGCTTGTCCTCTTGGAGTGCGTTTGTTGTCCCCTAAGTCTAGAAGTGGAAAGGCTTTTCTACAAATTCCCCTTTGTCGATCGGTGCGCTTTTCCTCACGAGCGGCCATCGCGGGCGCGACGTCAGATTCAAAAACCGAAATCGCTCAGGGCCGGGACATCGTCCGGCCGCCGGCCGAGCGGCCAATGAAAACGCCGATCCTGTTCGCGGATCGGCATGTCGTTGATGCACGCATGGCGGTTGATCATCAGCCCCTCCTGATTGAACTCCCAGTTTTCGTTGCCGAAGCTGCGATACCAGTTGCCGGAATCGTCGCGCCATTCATAGGCGAAACGCACCGCGATGCGCGCGCCATCAAACGCCCACAGTTCCTTGATTAGCCGATACTCCAGTTCTTTCGCCCATTTGCGTTGTAAAAAACCGACCACCGCTGCGCGGCCGTCGACAAACTCCGCGCGGTTACGCCAATGGGTATCGAGGGAATATACCTGCGATACGCGTTCGGGATCGCGACTGTTCCAGGCATCCTCCGCCAGCCGCACCTTCTCGATGGCGGATTCGCGGGTAAAAGGCGGCAATGGGGGTTTAATGCTCATGTTCATCTCCTGAGTGAAGGCATGTAGACAACTCTGTCTACAACATTACGCTAGCGCATGTAGACAGAATTGTCTACAATCACTCGGAAATAGCCCAGGAGAAAATGATGACCGCCGATCTCAACGCCTTGCCCGCCCGCCAGCGCATCCTGCTGACGGCGCACGATCTGTTTTATCAGGAGGGGATACGCGCCACCGGCATCGATCGCATCATCAAGGAATCTGGCGTAACCAAGGTGACGTTTTACCGCCATTTTCCCAGCAAGAACGACTTGATTACGGCGTTTTTGGCCTATCGCCACCAGCAGTGGCTAGCCTGGTTCAGCACAGCGTTGGCCAGGCATGTGACGCAAACCGGCGGGTTGCTGGCGGCGCTGGCGCCCTGCCTGGCGGAATGGTTCGACGATCCGCGCTTTCGCGGCTGCGCGTTTATCAATACGGCGGTGGAACTTGCCGACCTGCTGCCGGAAAGCCTGCACATCGCCAGCCAGCATAAGCGGCAGATGGCGGACGAGCTGGCACGTCACCTGCCCGCCGGCCCACAGCGGGAACAGCACTCAGCGATGTTGGCGATGCTGATCGACGGCGCCATCGTCAGAGTGCAGATAGAGCGGCAACCGCAGGCCGCGCTGCAGGTGCTGAATGCTACGTTGGACATGTTGGCGCAAGGCGGGTTCGATCAGTAATTGGCCCAAATGCCCGGCGTCACCAGCTCCAGCAGATGAGCGTCGGGATCGCGAAAATAAATGCTCTCCCCGCCGTGTTCCCAGCGCATCCGCCCCTCTATCTCCACGCCGTTGGCCATCAGATGCCGTTCCCAATGCGGCAGTTGGTCTTTCGCTACCGCCAGCCCGATATGCGCCGGCCCCACGCCATCGTGCGCGGGAATAAACCCGGTCGGATAGTGCGCCCCACGCAGCGAGTCGCCCTCGATAAACAGCAACAATACGCTTCGATCGCCGACGTTATAGGCGCGAAACCGTTCGTTGGCAACCATCGCCGGCAGTTGCAGCACCTCTCGATAAAAGGCGTCCGCGCGTTCAATATCGCTGACGTACAGCACCGTTTCGATCACCTTGTCGATCTTGAGTTCCATATCACCTCCGCTCTGTTTGCTGTACTGACAGCGTAGGCCGAGCGAGGGCTAGCCGAAGCGCTTCCCGTGCCGACAACGGATCAATCCGTGCTTTACAGGCAAAAAAAAACGCGGCCCGAAGGCCGCGTGATGACGTTCACACTGAGGTGCTTAGAACTGGTAAACCAGGCCCACGGCAACCACGTTGTCGGTGTTGATACCGGCAGCTTGGGTGAAGTCGTTGTTGTCCAGCAGGTTGATTTTGTAGTCAACATAGGTGGACATGTTTTTGTTGAAGAAGTAGGTCGCGCCCAGGTCGACGAATTTGACCAGATCTTCATCGCCGTAGTCCTTGCCGTTACCAGCGAGGCCCAGGTCTTTACCTTTGGTCTGGTTATAGCCCACGAACGGACGCAGACCGAAGTCGAACTGGTAGTGCGCGTAAGCTTCGAAGCTCTGCGCCTTGTTGGCGTAACCGAAAGCATCGCTGGTAGAGCTACCGAAGCGCGCCGCGTTGTAGGACTGGGTGAACATCACGGCCAGGTAGGTGTCGTTGGCGTCATATTTCAGACCACCGGAATACCCTTCTGCTTTATCGCCGCGGCCCATAATGTTCTGGTAGCCGCCACCGCCGTTCTGCTCGCTGGTACGACGGGAGTTGAAGAAGGCACCGGCAGCACTGATGCCGTAGCCCAAGTCATAGCTCATGGACATGCCGTAGCCTTCGCCGTTCTGACCCAGAACGTCACGGCCGTTGTTGGTTTCTTCTGGGCTGCCGTTCTTACCCTGGTACTGCAGGGCGAAGTTCAGGCCGTCAACCAAACCGAAGAAGCCGTTGTTACGGTAGGTCGCCAGGCCGCTGGAGCGCTGGAACATGAACTGGTCAGCGCCGTAGGTCGAGCCGTCGAACTCAGGCTGCAAGTCGGTGTAAGCCGCGACGTCGTACAGCACGCCGGTGTTACGACCATAGTCGAAGGAACCGTAGTCGCCGAATTTCAGACCGGCGAAGCCGTAACGGGTGAAGTTCTTGTTGTCCTGGTTTTCAGCGTGGTTCAGGTTAGCCTGATATTCCCACTGGCCGTAACCGGTCAGCTGATCGCTGATTTGCGTTTCGCCACGCAGGCCAAAACGCATATAAGACTGATCGCCGTCCGCGCCATCATTGCTGGAGAAATAGTGAAGACCGTCGACTTTACCGTACAAATCCAGTTTATTACCGTCTTTGTTGTAGATTTCCGCCGCGCCTGCTGTGCCTGCAACCAGCAGTGCGGGTACCATCAGAGAGAGTACTCGAAGTTTCATCGTTATTATCCTCGTTAATTATGTCGAGCTACGGCCACTGCCCTTTTCGAGCATTATTAGCACGACTGTGCATTACCATTCTGGTAACAAGGGTTATATTAATCCAGAAAGAAAATGATACCAAGTATCCGATAGTGTTTCATTGTAATTAATAAAGGTTTCAAAATGTAAATACGCGCGAACTTTCACAAAACATTACAGACAAACAAAATAAAGCACTTAAAGACAAAGAATAGATTAATTGATAAAAAATCATGTAGTTATACATATCTTTAAGAAAAAAAAGGCAACCATACAATTGAATCGAGCAATAAGCACATTGTGCCAAAACGCTGTCCGCACGCAGCCGCTATAATCACCTCGCTATCATCATTATTTTCATTATTACCTTCATTATCCGAAGATAATTTCAGCATTCCTTTAACCGGCTTCTGGCCGGTTTTTTATTTTCCTCCACACTCTCCTCACAATTTCAGCTCGTACAAATAGCAGGCAAATAAATAACCTCATGATATAGTTTCACTAATTCACTTCCGCACTAATTGCTAATCTTTTCTGTTATTTTAGTCTACAAATTGAGCTTGCTTTTCATTTCGTGCTTTATCCCATCCTTTATTTCTCGCCGCAGGCATAATTAGCCGCGGAGTTTCACTTCTGATAGCCTGAAAAAAAGCTCACCCTCAGCGAGTAAAGTCATGATGCCCTTTCAACCCGACGTGCTGTGGCAGCGGCTGCAAAGCTCCCCCTTCCGCGCCCGTTTCCGTTTAAATGCCAAGGACCAAACCTACCTCGACGACAAGGGATTGCCGCTGATCCTCAGCCATGCCCGCGATTTCATCGACAGTCGCCTGGCCGCCGCCCATCCTAAAAATGACGGTAAGCAAACGCCGATGCGCGGCCACCCGGTGTTTGTCGCCCAACACGCCACCGCCACCTGCTGCCGCGGCTGCCTGGAAAAGTGGCACGGCATACCGCAGGGTATCGCGCTCGACCAACGGCAAAAGGCGTATATAGTCCAGGTGATCGCCCTGTGGCTGGTGCGCAGAGGCGGTGCCAGAGAGGAACCAAACGCGAATCTTTTCGACCCGGATCGCGGATTGTGATAAAAACTGTCAGTAACTTTCGCCACTCTTTTGACCCAAGATCCTGACGCTTACATGACAGCCACCTTGTGCAATGAACAGCAAACGCCCGGCGTTCCTCAACAGATCGCCACCCGCCTGGCCTTTTTCGTCGCCGGTCTCGGCATGGCCGCCTGGGCGCCGCTGGTGCCCTTCGCCAAAACGCGCATCGGTATCGATGACGGCTCGCTCGGCCTGTTGCTGCTCTGTATCGGTGCCGGTTCCATGCTGGCGATGCCGCTGACCGGTTTCCTGACCGGCAAACTGGGCTGCCGCGCGGTGATCCTGATGGCGGGGCTCGGGTTATGCATCGATTTGCCGCTGCTGGCGCTGATGGATTCCCTCGGCGGCATGGCCGTGGCGCTGCTGCTGTTCGGGGCAGCGATCGGCATGATCGACGTGGCGATGAACGTTCAGGCGGTGATCGTCGAACGCGCCAGCGGCAAGGCGATGATGTCCGGTTTTCACGGTTTCTTCAGCATCGGCGGCATTGCCGGCGCCGGTGGCGTCAGCGCGCTGCTGTGGCTGGGCCTGACGCCGCTGCAATCCACCCTGCTTACCGTACTGGCGGTGATAGTGCTGCTGGCGCTCGCCAGCCGCCATCTGCTGCGTGAGAGCGGCGCCGACGACGGCGGGCCGATGTTCGTCTTGCCGCGCGGCTGGGTGATGTTCATCGGCATCCTGTGCTTTATCATGTTTCTGGCGGAAGGATCGATGCTTGACTGGAGCGCGCTGTTCCTCACCACGCTGCGCGGCGTCGAGCATAGCCAGGCCGGCCTGGGCTATGCGCTGTTTTCCATCACCATGACGCTCGGCCGGCTCAATGGCGATCGGGTGGTGAACTCGCTGGGCCGCTACCGGGTGCTGCTGCTGGGCAGCCTGTGCGCCGCACTCGGTCTGAGCCTGGCCATCGCCTTCAATCACGCCACCGTGTCGCTGGTCGGTTTCATGCTGGTCGGCCTGGGCGCCTCGAACGTCGTGCCGATCCTGTTCAGCGCGGCAGGCAACCAGCGCGACATGCCGGCCAATTTGGCGATCGCCTCCGTCACCACCGTCGGCTATGCCGGTATTCTGGCCGGCCCGGCGCTGATCGGCTTTATCGCTCAGTTTTCCAGCCTGACGGTGGCTTTCGCCTGCGTAGCCGCCCTGCTGTTGGCGGTCACCGCCAGCGCCAAGGCCGTCACTCGCTGATTCAGGAATGCGCAGCCACTATGCAAAATAAACAACTGACCATCAGCTCCAGCAACATTACCCGCTGCTTCCTGCTGTTTATCGTGCTGCTGACGATCGGCATTGGCCTGTATGGTTACAACTACACCAACGCCTGGCTGGCGGAAAAGAAGTACACGCTGAACAGCATTGCCGGTTCGCTGCAAAAGCGTATCGATACCTACCGCTATATGACCTACCAGGTCTATGACAAATTCGGCAATGCGCCGGCACAGAACAGCGATCCCGGTTTGCAGGAAACCCGCCTGCGGCCCGACGTCTATTATGTCGAGAAGCCGCACAAGAAAACCGACGCGGTGATCTTCGGCAGCCATGACGAGAACACGCTGGCAATGATCGCCAACATCTCGGACTATCTGGACACCCGCTGGGGTGCCAAGACCGAGAACTACGCCATGTATTACCTCAATGGCCAGGACAACAGCCTCAGTCTGATCACCACCCAGCCGCTCAAAGAGCTGGCTTCGCGCTTTCGAGAGAGCTACCTGACCACCTCGGCGGACGAACGCCGCGCCGAGATGCTGCAACAGGCCAACATGCTCGACGAGCGCGAGAGCTTTTCCGATCTGCGCAAGCAGCGTTTCCAGAACGCCTATTCGTTCTCGATTCGCACCACCTTTAATCAGCCGGGACATCTGGCGACGGTGATCGCCTTCGACTTGCCGATCAACGACATCATTCCGGCCAATCTGGCCCGCGCCAATTTCCTGCTGCTGCCGGACGACGTCGATCTCGACGACAGCGCCATTCCGGCGGAAACGGCTCTCGGTACCCATGCGACGATGAGCGGCGGTTGGGTCGAGTTCAGCGCCGCCCTGCCCAATGCGCCGCTGAAGGTGGTGTATCGCGTTTCGGCCATCAATCTGGCCATCGATCTGCTGCGCAACAACATCTGGCTGATCGCGATCAACCTGCTGCTGCTGGCACTGTCGATGCTGAGCATCTACTTTATCCGCCGCCAGTACATTCGCCCGAGCGAAAACATGGCGGTGGAGCTGGAAGCCGAGCGCGCGCTGAATCAGGAGATCGTCTCCAGCCTGCCTTCCGGCCTGCTGGTCTACAGCTTCGCCAACAATACGGTGATCGCCAGCAACAAAATCGCCGAACACCTGCTGCCGCACCTCAGCCTGCAAAAAATTGCCCATATGGCCGAACAGCATCACGGGGTGATCCAGGCGACGGTCAACAATGAAGTGTATGAAATCCGTATCTTCCGCAGCCAGCTGTCGCCGGACACCTACCTGTTCCTGATGCACGATCAGGATAAAGAGGTGATGGTGAACAAGCGGCTGCAGCAGGCGCGCCGCGAATACGACAAGAACGTTCAGGCACGCAAGCTGATGCTGCACAACCTGGGCATCGAGCTCAATCAGCCGGTACGCCATATGCACGATCTGGTCGATCGTCTGCGTAACCGGCCGGATGAGGAGCAGCAGCAGGCACTGCTGGGCCAGTTGACCGCGGAGTCGGCTTCGGTGCTGGGTTTGATCGATAACATTACCCTGCTGACCAGGCTGGAAACCCAGGACTGGCAGCCTACGCGTGAACCGTTCAACCCGGCGGCGATGGTCGACGAGTTGCTGCTGGAGGCCCTGCCCGCCCTTAATCAGAAGGGGCTGGCGCTGTTCAAGCATTTCCAGCTGGACGTCGAGCAGAACTATATCGGCGACGCCAACGCGCTGCGCAAAGTGATCGCGCTGCTGGTGCATTACGCCATTATCACCACCGCCTGCGGCAAGATTTCGCTGGTTGTCGACCATGAGCCCGAGCACCCGGATCGCCTGATTTTCCAAATCAACGACACCGGCTCCGGCATCTCCAACGAAGAGATCAGCAACCTCAACTATCCCTTCCTCAGCCAGACGCTGGTGGACCGCTTCAACCACGGTTCCGGGCTCACCTTCTTCCTGTGCAACCAGCTGTGCAAAAAGCTTAATGGCCAGTTGGATATTCGCAGCAAGGTGGATATCGGCACTCGCTATACCATTCGCGTCGCCATGGAGATGGAGAAAAAAGAGCCGCAGGAGCAGGAAAAGCTGCTCGACGGCGTCACTGCCCTGCTGGACGTCACGTCGGATGAGGTGCGCGGCATCGTGACCCGCCTGCTGCAGGCCTACGGCGCCGACTGTCTCGTCGCCGAAGATCGCGCGGTCAACCGCGATTATGACGTGCTGCTGACCGATAACCCACAACGCGCCGATGACTACACCCTGTTGTTGGCGACCGATGAGCCGGGCTGGCAAGCGCTGGATAAACGCTACATTCGGGTGAACTATAATCTGAACGGCGCATTAATCGACGCCGTGCTGATGCTGATCGAACAGCAAATGGCCGCGCTGGAACAGGAAGAAAGCCCGCTTTCATTGAGCTCAGAAGATATCCAACTCTATGAAAAACAATTGAAATCAAGTGATTACTATGGGCTGTTTGTCGATACAGTACCCGACGATGTCAAAAAACTGTATACTGAGGCGGGCAGCAGTGATTTCAATGCGCTGTCACAAACCGCACACCGCCTTAAAGGCGTGTTTGCCATGTTAAATCTGCTTCCCGGCAAGCAGCTGTGCGAATCGTTAGAACAGCGCATCGCAGAAGGTGATGCGCCCGAGATCGAGAATAACATCAGTCAGATTGATTTTTTCGTCAGCAGACTGCTGAAGCAAGGTAGCCAACAACATGAATAACCTGAACGTAATTATTGCTGATGACCATCCTATCGTACTGTTTGGCATCCGGAAGTCACTTGAGCAAATTGAATGGGTGAATGTCGTTGGGGAGTTCGAAGACTCAACCGCACTGATCAACAATCTGTCCAAGCTGGACGCCAACGTGCTGATCACCGATCTGTCGATGCCGGGTGACAAGTATGGCGACGGCATCACGCTGATTAAATACATCAAGCGCCACTATCCGCAGTTGTCGATCATCGTGCTGACCATGAACAACAACCCGGCGATCCTGAGCGCGGTATTGGATCTGGATATCGAAGGCATCGTGCTGAAACAAGGCGCGCCGACCGATCTGCCGAAGGCGCTGGCCGCCCTGCAGAAAGGCAAGAAATTCACGCCGGAAAGCGTCTCTAAACTGCTGGAGAAGATCAGCGCCAGCGGCTATGGCGACAAACGCCTGTCGCCGAAAGAGAGCGAAGTGCTGCGCCTGTTCGCCGAAGGTTTCCTGGTGACCGAAATCGCCAAGAAACTCAACCGCAGCATCAAAACCATCAGCAGCCAGAAGAAATCGGCGATGATGAAGCTGGGCGTCGAGAACGACATCGCCCTGCTCAACTACCTCTCCTCCGTCAGCATGACGCCGTTGGACAAAGACTAAATCCCGCCTCACGGCAGGTTAGCGCCAAACAGGCACGGCATTCGCCGTGCCTGTTTGCTTTTCAAGCCTCGCTGCGGCTGTAGCGTACCCGTTGGCTGTAGTAAGCCAGCGTCTGTGCCAGCGTCTCCAGCGTGACCGGTTTCGACAGGCAGTTATCCATACCCGCCTCGAGGCAGCGCTGCTTCTCTTCCGCCAGCGCATTGGCCGTCACGCCGATCACCGGCGCGCTGAACTGCATCTGTCGCAGTTCCTGCGTCAGGCGATAGCCGTCCATGTTCGGCATATTGACGTCGGTCAGCACAATATCGACGTGGTGCTGTTTCAGCACGCCGAGCGCGTCGACGCCGTCGTTGGCGGTCACCACCTGATACCCCAGCGATCCCAGTTGATCGGACAGCAGGCGACGGTTGATCGGATGATCGTCAACCACCAGCAGATGAATATCGCCGTTGTCCGCCGCGCTGGCCTTGGCGGGCACCGGCAGCTGCACCAGCGCCTCTGCCGCGCCGCTGCCGACGCCGAACAACCGGTTTAGCAAGCTCAGCGTTTCTCGCGGCGTGGAGGTACTGTGCATCCAATAACCCGGCCGAGTTTCCAGCGATGGGCCGATATGCTCGGTGGAGAATTGGATCTGAGCCAGCAGCGGCGTGTCCAGCATCAGCGGATGATCGCTAAGCATCACCTCTCCGGCGGCGGTCTCTTGGCCGTCATAGCGCTGGATATCGGCGCCGTAGCCCCCCAGAATCGCCATCAGGTAACTTTCCAGCCGCTGATTGCGAATATCCAGCCACAGCCGACGGCCCTGCCAGGTATCGCTGGCCTGCGGGATGGGGAACTGAGCGTTGAACAGCGGAATGCGGATGCTGAACAAGCTGCCCAGACCCGGTTCGGACTCGACGGCGATATCGCCGTCCATCAGGTTGATCAGTTTCTCACAGATAGCCAACCCCAGGCCGGTTCCCTGGAAATGACGCTGCACGCCGGTGCCCACCTGGAAGAACGGATCGAACAGGCGCGAAATTTCCTTTTCCGGAATACCGACGCCGGTATCGCGCACGCTGAACTCCAGATAGCTGCCGCGGGTGCAGACCTGCAGCACGATACAGCCGGTATCGGTAAACTTGATGGCGTTGTTCACCAGGTTGGAGAGCACCTGCTGCAGCCGCACCGGATCGCCGAAAATGCGCTCCGGCACGTTCTGTTCGATAAAGCAGTACAGCCCCAGACGTTTCTTCACCACCAGCGGCAAATAGTTACCGGCGATATGGGTGATCACCTCCAGGCAGGAGAACTCGCGCGGTTCTATCTTCAGCTGCTCGGACTCGATTTTGGAGAAATCGAGAATATCGCTGATGATTTTCAGCAGCAGGCCGGAAGAGTTGTTCATCGCATTGACCAGCCGATCGACCCCCTGCGGCAACGCCTTGGTTTGCAGCAAATCGAGGTTGCCGATAATGCCGTACAGCGGCGTGCGCAGCTCATGGCTGACGGTGGCCAGGAACATCGATTTGGACTGACTGGCCTGCTCCGCCGCCGCCGCCATCTCCTGCAACGACTCTTCCATCTTCACGCGGGCGCTGACGTCCACCAGCACGCAAATCGCTACCTCTTCGTTACGGTAGCGCGAGTGGACAAAGCTGATCTGCAGGTTGTTGTTGTTGCTGGTCATCACATCGACGAAATTCGCCTGCTGTTCACAAATGATGCGCGTAATGCGATCGCGATCTTCGTGGGTCAACAGGTTGATGTAGTTGTGCGCCAGTTCGTTACTCAGGATATTGGTGCCGTCGCTGATGCGCAGGATACAGATACCCACCGGCGCCGAAGCGACGATCTTGCGGTTGAACTGCTCGTGCTCTTCCAGGCGGAAGGCGTTGTCCTCCGCCGGCAGGAACATTTTACGTTCAAACAGCCACGCCAGCGTGAACAGCACGATGGCCGACAGCAGGTTCAGCAACAGCGCGTTGAGGATCAGCATTTTGAAGCGTTCTACTACGCTTTTCACCGGCAGCGCATAGACGATGCTCAGCGAAGAAGGCGGCAGCGCTTTCTTCAGGATCAGATCGCGATAATTGTCGACATAGCCGAAGTAGGCGTGCTCTGCGGGATAGCTGTTGAGCGAAGCGGCATAGCGATCGCCGTCCGCCAGGCGCAGCACCGGCTCGTTGTTCTCATCCAGCAGCGTGACGCCGATCGGCAGGTTGCCGGCGGTAACGAAATCCTCCAGCCGAACGGTCTGTTCGATGCCCAGCAACGCCTCCAGCTTGTTGCCGATATAAATCGGCGTCAGCACATACAGATAGCCGACGTCCGGCCGCTGCGCGCTGGGGCTGATCCAATACAGGTTGTTGTCTTTGTCCAGATTCTTGGCGTTGCGGTATTTCAGAATGCGCTCGTGCAGCGACTTCAGCACGTTTTCCCGATTGGCGCTCGCGTTGCCGCCGCCGAACTCCGCCATACACAGGCTGTCGCCGCCGATGAAGAACACCCGGTTGAGATCGTAGGCCGCCACGAAGTTCTCTTTCCAATACTGGATCAGGCCGCTCAGCGAATCGAGCGAACTGCGGTAGGTGGTGCTCAGCGTGCAGTTGGACTCCGGGTACAGCGGAAAGAATTGCGGCGGGCTGCCCTTGCCGGGAAACACGCCGCTGAACATGTCCAGGCTGCTGACCGAACCGTTGAGACGGTTCTCCGCCATATACTTGATGTCGCGGATGATGTCGGCGGAATGGCGGATGTAGCCCTGCGCCTGATCGAAGTTAAGGTTGTAATCCTGCCGGATATCCGACTCTTTCTGATGCAGGATATTCAGAATATAAAAGGTGGTGAGCAGCGCTCCCAACGACCACAGCAAAATCGCCAGCACCCGGAACAGATAGCGGGATATCTTCAGCGTAGTTCGAAAAGAGGCTAAGTATTTCAATCGGATACCATACGAAAGTCAGTGGCGGTGCACGCATTCGCCGGCGCGGCAGCCGGCGGCTCGGTGCGCCAATTAAACCATATAACTGAAAAAGGGCCTAGCATCGCTGCCAGGCCCTTCTGTCTCAGTGCATTAGGGTGTCGGCATGCCGACGCCCTCACCCTGCTTTAAACGTTGTCGTCGTCCATCGGCTCAGCCGCGTCGTCGCCATCGTCCAGCGGCGTGGTGTCTTCTTCCACCGCTTCCGCGCCCGGTTCCAGGCTGTCCAGCTCTTCGTCTTCCACCGGCTCGGCCACGCGCTGCAGGCCGACGACGTTTTCGTCTTCCGCCGTGCGAATCAGCGTCACGCCCTGGGTGTTACGGCCCACCACGCTGACTTCCGAAACGCGGGTACGCACCAGCGTGCCGGCATCGGTGATCATCATGATCTGGTCGCTGGTTTCCACCTGTACGGCGCCGACCACCTGGCCGTTACGCTCGCTCACCTTGATGGAGATAACCCCCTGGGTGGCGCGTGACTTGGTCGGATATTCGGTCACGGCGGTGCGTTTACCGAAGCCGTTTTGCGTCACGGTCAGGATGTCGCCTTCGCCGCGCGGCACGATCAGGGAGATCACGCTGTCGCCTTCGCCGAGGTTGATGCCGCGCACGCCGGTTGCGGTACGGCCCATCGAACGCACCTGCGTTTCCGGGAAGCGTACCACTTTACCGTTGGCGGAGAACAACATCACTTCGTTGCTGCCGTCGGTCAGATCGACACCGATCAGTTCGTCGCCCTCGTTGAGGTTGACGGCGATGATGCCGGCGCTGCGTGGGCGGCTGAACTCGGTCAGCGCAGTTTTCTTCACGGTACCGCTGGCGGTGGCCATGAACACGTGGCGCCCTTCTTCATACTCGCGTACCGGCAGGATAGCGGTGATACGCTCATCGGCCTCCAGCGGCAGCAGGTTGACGATTGGGCGACCGCGCGCGCCACGGCTGGCTTCAGGCAGTTGGTACACCTTCATCCAGTACAGGCGGCCACGGCTGGAGAAGCACAGGATCGTATCGTGGGTGTTGGCCACCAGCAGGCGATCGATAAAGTCTTCTTCTTTAATACGCGCCGCAGATTTGCCTTTGCCGCCGCGGCGTTGAGCTTCATAGTCGGACAGCGGCTGATACTTCACGTAGCCCTGATGAGACAGGGTCACCACCACGTCTTCCTGGTTGATCAGGTCTTCGATGTTGATGTCGGAAGTATTGGCGGTGATCTCGGTGCGGCGGCCGTCGTTGTACAGCTCTTTGACCGCCACCAGCTCTTCGCGGATCACTTCCATCAGGCGCTCTGGGCTTTCCAGAATAAAGATCAGCTCGGCGATAAAGTTGAGCAGTTCTTTATATTCGTCCAGCAGCTTCTCGTGCTCCAGGCCGGTCAGTTTCTGCAGGCGCAGATCCAGAATCGCCTGAGCCTGCTGCTCGGTCAGGTAGTATTTTCCGTCGCGGATGCCGAACTCCGGCTCCAGCCACTCAGGGCGGGCGGCGTCGTCACCGGCGCGCTCCAGCATGGCGCTGACGTTGCCCAGATCCCACGGTTGCGCCACCAGCGCAACTTTCGCTTCGGCCGGGGTCGGCGCACGGCGAATCAGCTCGATGATCGGATCGATGTTGGCCAGCGCGATGGCCAGCGCTTCCAGGATATGGGCGCGGTCGCGGGCCTTGCGCAGTTCGAAGATGGTGCGGCGGGTAACCACTTCGCGGCGGTGACGCACGAAGGCTTCGAGGATGTCTTTCAGGTTCAGCAACTTAGGCTGGCCCTGATGCAGCGCAACCATGTTGATGCCGAAGGTGACCTGCAGTTGCGTCAGCGCATACAGGTTGTTCAGTACCACTTCGCCGACCGCGTCGCGTTTGACTTCGATCACGATGCGCATGCCGTCTTTATCGGACTCGTCGCGCAGCGCGCTGATGCCTTCCACGCGTTTTTCTTTTACCAACTCGGCGATCTTCTCGATCAGACGCGCCTTGTTCACCTGATACGGGATCTCGTGAACGATGATGGTTTCGCGCCCAGTCTTGGCGTCGGCTTCCACTTCCGCGCGCGCGCGCAGGTAGACTTTGCCGCGCCCGGTGCGGTAGGCCTCTTCAATGCCGCGGCGGCCATTGATGATCGCCGCCGTCGGGAAGTCCGGCCCCGGGATGTGTTCCATCAGCCCTTCGATGCTGATGTTTTCATCGTCGATATAGGCCAGGCAGCCGTTGACGACTTCCGCCAGGTTGTGCGGTGGAATATTGGTGGCCATGCCCACGGCGATACCCGACGAGCCGTTGACCAGCAGGTTCGGGATCTTGGTCGGCATGACGGCCGGGATCTGCTCGGTGCCATCATAGTTAGGCACGAAGTCGACGGTTTCTTTTTCCAGGTCCGCCAACAGTTCGTGAGCAATCTTGGACATGCGCACTTCGGTATAACGCATCGCCGCGGCGGAGTCGCCGTCGACGGAACCGAAGTTACCCTGGCCGTCCACCAGCATGTAGCGCAGTGAAAACGGCTGGGCCATACGCACGATAGTGTCGTAAACCGCGCTGTCACCGTGTGGGTGATATTTACCGATCACGTCCCCGACGACACGGGCCGATTTCTTGTATGGTTTATTCCAGTCGTTACCCAGTACGCTCATCGCGTACAGAACGCGGCGGTGAACCGGCTTCAGTCCATCACGAACATCTGGCAGCGCACGTCCGACAATAACGGACATCGCATAGTCCAGATACGAGTTTTTCAACTCGTCTTCGATGTTTACCGGTGTGATTTCTCTGGCAAGGTCGCTCATGGAGCTGCTATCCCTCTACTAATGATTCATCTGCCCGCTGCCATAGTGGCAAAGGTGTAAAACTATATCACAAAGCACGCTTTACGGGAAAATAACCGCCGCTGTTTCACGGAAATTGTGCAGATAAGTGCGCTAAAAACGCATCGGCGCAGACGATGCCGCGCCGGAACATGTATAATCCGCGCAACGAGAACAAGGAGCCAGACAAGCCCATGAACGCAGAATCATCCAGCCGAGTGCAAAACGTTGACCACCAGGAAATCGCCAAGTTCGAGGCCGTCGCCTCCCGCTGGTGGGATCTGGAAGGCGAGTTCAAACCGCTGCACCGCATCAACCCGCTGCGCCTGAACTACATCATGCAGCGCGCCGACGGCATTTTTGACAAGCAGGTGCTCGACGTGGGCTGCGGCGGCGGCATTCTGGCGGAAAGCATGGCGCGCGAAGGCGCCAAGGTCACCGGCTTGGACATGGGCGCGGAGCCGCTGCAGGTCGCGCGGCTGCACGCGCTGGAAAGCGGCATGAACGTCACTTACGTGCAGGAGACGGTGGAAAGCCACGCTCAGGCCAACCCGCAACGCTATGACGTCGTCACCTGCATGGAGATGCTGGAGCACGTGCCGGATCCGGCCTCGGTGGTGCGCGCCTGCGCCCAGTTGGTGAAACCGGGCGGCCATGTGTTCTTCTCCACCATCAACCGCAACACCAAAGCCTGGCTGATGGCGGTGATCGGCGCGGAGTACGTGCTGAAGATGGTGCCGCAGGGCACCCACGATCATAAGAAGTTCATTCGCCCTTCCGAACTGATCGGCTGGGTCGACGGCACGCCGCTGCGCGAAAAGCACATGATCGGCCTGCATTACAACCCGATCACCGATCATTTCAAGCTTGGACGCAACGTTGACGTGAACTACATGGTGCACACCCAGCACGAAGGCTAAGCGTTGTAAACCGCGCCGGCCCTGCATTACCGGGGGGCGGCGCCGGCGTAGCATTCGGAAAAATACCTAATTTCCGCGACTTCGATCAAAATAGCCGTTGTAAACAGTTTTTTAGAATATTAAATCAGATCAATATGCCGTTTTTTTCTAACGTTTAATAAAGCGCCAAACGATCGGTTTTTTCAGTTTTTCAGTAAAATCTGATCGCGCTTATTGACAAGCTTGTCGCGCCAGTCACGGCGCGCGCTTCGCGCGGCAAGTTACATTTCACCCCCAAGTTATCCACAAATTAGGCCGGTTTTGTTCACTTGCAAACGCCGTTTTTTCTCACTATCTTGTTACCTCACCGACATACAACCCCTATATATAGTGTTTACATACTGAGCAGAGCGACTACACTTCTGCTTAGGGGCACCATACGGACAGGTAAAACACCACATGAACCAAAGTCTGCTTGTAACTAAACGCGATGGCCGTAAAGAGCGCATCAATCTCGACAAAATCCACCGGGTCATCGATTGGGCCGCAGAGGGATTACACAACGTCTCGGTTTCTCAAGTAGAGTTGCGTTCACACATTCAGTTTTATGACGGCATCAAAACCGCCGACATTCATGAAACCATCATCAAAGCCGCAGCCGATCTGATCTCCCGCGATGCGCCGGACTATCAGTACCTGGCCGCACGCCTGGCGATCTTCCACCTGCGCAAAAAGGCTTATGGCCAGTTCGAGCCGCCGAAGCTGCACGCCCACGTCACTCGCATGGTCGAGATGGGCAAATACGATAAGCATCTGCTGGAAGACTACAGCGCTGAAGAGTTCGAGCAGATGGATTCCTTTATCGATCACTGGCGCGACATGAACTTCTCCTATGCCGCCGTCAAGCAGCTGGAAGGCAAGTATCTGGTGCAGAACCGCGTCAGCGGCGAGATCTACGAAAGCGCCCAGTTCCTGTACATGCTGGTGTCCGCTTGCCTGTTCTCCAACTACCCGCGTGAAACTCGTCTGGATTACGTCAAACGTTTCTACGACGCGATTTCCACCTTCAAGATTTCGCTGCCTACGCCGATCATGTCCGGCGTGCGCACCCCAACCCGCCAGTTCAGCTCCTGCGTGCTGATCGAGTGCGGCGACAGCCTGGACTCCATCAACGCCACCTCCAGCGCCATTGTGAAATACGTTTCGCAGCGCGCCGGCATCGGTATCAACGCCGGCCGCATCCGCGCGCTGGGCAGCCCGATCCGTGGCGGTGAAGCCTTCCATACCGGCTGTATTCCGTTCTACAAACACTTCCAGACCGCCGTTAAATCCTGCTCGCAGGGCGGCGTGCGCGGTGGCGCGGCAACGCTGTTCTACCCGATGTGGCACCTGGAAGTGGAAAGCCTGCTGGTGTTGAAAAACAACCGCGGCGTTGAAGGCAACCGCGTGCGTCACATGGACTACGGCGTGCAGCTGAACCGCCTGATGTACCAGCGTCTGATCAAGGGCGAAGACATCACCCTGTTCAGCCCGTCCGACGTGCCGGGGCTGTATGACGCGTTCTTCGCCGATCAGGACGAATTCGAACGCCTGTATACCCAGTACGAGAAAGACGACAGCATTCGCCAGAAGCGCGTGAAAGCGGTTGAGCTGTTCTCGCTGATGATGCAAGAGCGCGCCTCTACCGGCCGCATCTACATCCAGAACGTCGACCACTGCAACACCCACAGCCCGTTCGATCCGCAGATCGCGCCGGTGCGTCAGTCCAACCTGTGCCTGGAAATCGCCCTGCCGACCAAGCCGCTGGAAGACGTCAACGACGAAAACGGCGAGATTGCGCTGTGCACCCTGTCCGCCTTCAACCTGGGCGCGATCGACAGCCTGGACGACCTGGAAGAATTGGCAACCCTGGCGGTGCGCTCGCTCGACGCCCTGCTGGATTATCAGGATTATCCGATCAAGGCCGCACACCGTGGCGCGATGGGCCGCCGCACCTTGGGCATCGGCGTCATCAACTTCGCCTATTACCTGGCGAAGAACGGCGTGCGCTACTCCGACGGCAGCGCCAACAACCTGACGCACAAAACGTTCGAAGCCATTCAGTACTACCTGCTGAAAGCCTCCAACCGTCTGGCTCAGGAGCAAGGCGCTTGCCCGTGGTTCAAAGAAACCACCTATTCGCAGGGTATCCTGCCGATCGACACCTACAAAAAAGATTTGGATGCGGTCTGCAACGAGCCGCTGCACTACGACTGGGAAACCCTGCGTAAAGAGATCCAGGAAACCGGCCTGCGCAACTCGACCCTGTCTGCGCTGATGCCGTCGGAAACCTCTTCGCAGATTTCCAACGCCACCAACGGCATCGAGCCGCCGCGCGGCCACATCAGCATCAAGGCGTCGAAAGACGGCATCCTGCGCCAGGTGGTGCCGGAGTATGAGCGTCTGAAAGACAACTACGAGCTGCTGTGGGAAATGCCGAGCAACGACGGCTATCTGCAGCTGGTGGGGCTGATGCAGAAATTCATCGACCAGTCGATTTCGGCCAACACCAACTACGATCCGACCCGCTTCCCGGGCGGCAAGGTGCCGATGAAGCAGCTGTTGAAAGACCTGCTCACCACCTACAAGTTCGGCGTGAAAACGCTGTACTACCAAAACACCCGCGACGGTGCGGAAGACGCCCAGGAAGATTTGCAGCCTGCCAAGGCCGGCGATGACGACTGCGAAAGCGGCGCCTGCAAGATCTAAAGTTTGACCTAGCGGGCCGGAATTTTCCGGCCCCTTCATTTAGCCACGTTACGATGGATTCAGGCTTATGGCTTACACCACTTTTTCTCAGACCAAAAACGACCAGCTGCAAGAGCCGATGTTCTTCGGCCAGTCGGTAAACGTTGCGCGTTTCGACCAGCAAAAGCATGAAATCTTCGAAAAACTGATCGAAAAACAGCTCTCCTTCTTCTGGCGCCCGGAAGAAGTTGACGTCTCCCGCGATCGCATCGATTACCAGGCGCTGCCGGAGCACGAGAAGCACATCTTCATCAGCAACCTGAAGTATCAGACGCTGCTGGATTCCATCCAGGGCCGCAGCCCGAACGTCGCGCTGCTGCCGCTGATCTCGATCCCTGAGCTGGAAACCTGGGTGGAAACCTGGTCGTTCTCCGAGACTATCCACTCCCGTTCCTACACTCACATCATCCGCAACATCGTCAACGATCCGGCGCTGGTGTTCGACGACATCGTCACCAACGAAGAGATCAAGAAGCGCGCGAAAGACATCTCCGGCTACTACGACGATCTGATCGAGATGACCAGCTACTATCACCTGCTGGGTGAAGGCACCCACCAGGTGAACGGTAAAACCGTCACCGTCAATCTGCGCGCGCTGAAGAAGCAGCTGTACCTGTGCCTGATGAGCGTGAACGCGCTGGAAGCGATCCGCTTCTACGTCAGCTTCGCCTGCTCCTTCGCGTTCGCCGAGCGCGAACTGATGGAAGGCAACGCCAAAATCATCAAGCTGATCGCCCGCGACGAAGCGCTGCACCTGACCGGCACCCAGCACATGCTGAACCTGATGCGTTCCGGCGCCGACGATCCGGAAATGGCAGAGATCGCCGAAGAATGCCAGCAGCAGTGCTACGATCTGTTCGTGCTGGCCGCCCAGCAGGAAAAAGAGTGGGCGGAATACCTGTTCCGCGACGGTTCGATGATCGGCCTGAACAAAGACATCCTGTGCCAGTATGTGGAATACATCACTAACATCCGCATGCAGGCGGTCGGCCTCGGTCTGCCGTTCGAAACCCGCTCCAACCCGATCCCGTGGATCAACGCCTGGTTAGTGTCCGACAACGTACAGGTGGCGCCGCAGGAAGTGGAAGTGAGCTCCTACCTGGTTGGCCAGATCGACTCGGAGATCAACGCCGACGACCTGAGCGACTTCGAACTGTAAGCGATGGCGACGCCAATCGTAACGCTGCGCGCCGCCGGCACGCAGCTCTCCTGCCCCAACAGTGAAAACTGCCTGCTCGACGTGCTGGAACTGCACGACGTGCAGGTGGAGTACCAATGCCGCTCCGGCTATTGCGGCGCCTGCCGCCTGAAGCTGGTGAAAGGCGAAGTGGCCTACCGCCAACAGCCGTTGGCGTTTATCAATGCCGGCGAGATCCTGCCCTGCTGCTGTATGCCGCTGACGGACATCGAGCTGGAAATGTAAAGTCGGGTGCCGGAAACCGCGCCTGGAGACCAGAAGGCGGGGTTGCCCCCGCCCTATGATTACCGCTTCACCTCACACGCCAACCTGATCAGGATAGTGATATTTTCCTGGTAGATTTTCAGCTCGCACAGCGAGTCTCTTATCATCCAGATAAATAACAAAATCGTAATACATACAACGGTTAGCGAGTGAAACACATGCTTTAAACACATGCTTGCCTCCTTGCTGTGAAGGGGCTACCATACCGGTGTCTAGGCGGTATGTGCAGCCCCATTCTGATTGAGAGTCAGTCTGGGGCTTTCATCTATCCGCCTGGTCACACAATGCCCAAGACGAACAGTCTCAAGCACCCGCCAAAAGAGTAACAGCATTCCCTCGCCGCGAATATCCCCTATAAGATTATGATTAATCAGGGATATATAACCATCCTCAAAGTATTTCGCTTAGCGCCCCTTTCCTGCCGATGCGGAAAAATAACGCGCCGGAGAATCGCCAAAGGCTTTGCGAAACATGGCGATAAAATTACTCGGCGAGGCATACCCCAGCGTTTCCGCGATCTGCAACACCGTTTCACCTTCGGCCAGCTTCGCCAATGCATATGACAACCGAGCCTGCTGGCGCCACTGGGTAAAACTCAGCCCCGTTTCGCCGATCATCAGCCGCCGCAGGGTACGCGGCGACATCGCCCCCCATTCGGCCCAGGCTTCCAGCGAACGCTCGCTCCCCGGCTGCGCCAGCAAGGCCTGCAGAACGCCGGCCAGGCGCGGATGGGACGACATCGGCAAATGCAGCGGCTCCGTTGGCGCCAGACGTATCTCGTCCCGCATCACCTGCGCCATGCGATCCTGCTCCAGGGTGAGCGCGCTGCGTTTATCCCAGCCTTCTGCTCGCAGAGCCAGCGCCTGCAACACGGGGCTAATACCGATGACGCAGGGTGCATTCGACAGATCGTTGCAGGCCTCCGGCGCCAGCAGCAAACTCCAGCCGCTCAGCGCGCCGCAGACCTGCACCCGGTGCTGCGTCGCCGGCGGGATCCACCCCGCCCGCTGCGGCGGCAGCACCCAATCGCCGTGCGCCGTGCGCACATGCAGCAAACCGCTTTCGACGCACAGCAGCTGCCCGCGTACATGCTGATGCCAGCTGTATTCGCGCGTGCCCAACCGATACTCCCGGCCTGCCGCGTCGCGGCCGCCAAGGGCGATCAGCCAGGGGCCCGCCCGCCATTCGCTGCAGTCAGCGTCGGCGAAGTGAGGGTTATCGTTCATATTGGCCACTAATCACTATTTTTAGTCCAGATACCGTTATACCAACCTTTCCCTGCGCCGACATAATGAAATGCTTCCGGCCGCTACCTTCTGTGGCCACTGACTCACGAGGGAACATGATGACAACACTCAGCATTGGCATTATCGGCGCCGGGCCCGGCGGCCTGTGTCTGGCTCAGGGACTGCATCGCTTCGGCATCCACGCCACGGTGTTTGAACGTGACACCACGCCGCAAGCGCGCGATCAGGGCTACCGGCTGCGCATCGATCCGACGGGCCAGCAGGCACTGGCCGCCTGTCTGCCGCCGGCGCATTACCGGTTGCTCTGCGCCGGCAGCGCGCAAAACAGCGGCGAGAGCAATCTATGGGATCCGCAGCTTGCCCCGCTCAACGCCCGACGCCCCGAGCACTGGCTGCCCTCCAGCCCGCGGCAGGCGCAGGAACCGAGCGGCGATCTCGGCGTTCATCGGCAAACGCTGCGCGAAATCCTGCTCACCGGTCTGCAAGACCGGGTGCGCTTCGGCTATACCCTGTGTGAATTTGCACAAACGCCGCAGGGCGTGGAGCTTCAGTTCGCCAACGGCGAACAAGCGCGGGTCGATGTGCTGATCGCCGCCGACGGCGTCAACTCGCTGGTGCGGCGGCGCTGCCTGCCCGAGGCGGGGCCCGAAGACAGCGGCGCGGTCACCCTCTACGGCAAAACGCCGCTCGATGCGGCGACCCGTGCCCAATTGGCCCCCGAATTGCTGCGCGGCGTGTCGGTCGTCTTCGCCGACGGCTTGTCGCTGGTGATTGAACCGATGCGCTTTCAGGCGTCCATGGCGCAGCTGGCAGCCGACTATGCGCCGGACTGCCCCCTCACGCCGGTCGACGACTATCTCTATTGGGCCTGTATCGGAACGGCTGAACGGCTCGGCGGGCCGGCGCGGGCGGAGGGAAGCGCTGCGCTGCAGGCGCGCGTAAGGCATATCTCGCAGGGATGGGCCCCCGCTTTGCAAACGGCGTTAGCGCTGGCGGATCCTCAGTCACTCAGCGTGCGGGCGGTGCAGGTCACGCAGGCGATGCCGGTGTGGCACAGCGAACGCATCGCCTTTCTCGGCGACGCCGTGCACGCCATGAGCCCGGCGGGCGGGCTCGGCGCCAACACCGCGTTGGCGGACGCCGCCAGCCTGGCGATGCATCTGGCGCAGGCCGGCAGCGCCGCGCAGGCGCTCAAGGACTATGGTGCAGATCTGCAAACGCGGGGCGCGGCGGCGATACGCCTTTCACGCCTGGCGTCCGAACGGTTGCAGCAAAACCGTGACGCCGGCGACTCAGCATCATGACCGTCACTCGATAATTTCCACCACCTCCAGCCAGGCGTTTTTACCGCACGCCTGGCCCCCATTCAGCCAGCGGCGCAGCATATCCAGCGCCAGCATCGCCACCGACTCCTGCCGCAGCCGCAGGCCGTGGCGCGATGCCCGATAACGCACCGTCTGGCCAATGCCGCCGCGCGGCGTATGCAGCGCAATGCTCACCTGCTCGTCGCACATAGCGCTGACCGCCAACGCCAACGGCGCACCGGTCAATTCCGCCAGCGAACGGGCGCGCGCCAGCGTCGTTTCCAGCGTTTCGATGCAGTGCGCCGGCAGCAGCTCGCCCCCCGCCAGCGGCGCCCCTTCGCTCTGCAGCTGCAGATTGATCAACCCGGCGCTGAACTGCTCGCTCAACGCCAGCTTCAGCCCTTGCTGATTCAGACGCTGCGTCAGCGTCGCCGGTAACCCGGCGGTGCCTTCAAAGATGCAGTTGTCCCCCGCCACCTCGCGCACGCGCCGCCAGGCCTGCTCCATCTCCGCACGCCGGCTTTCAGGCCCGGTCAGCTTCAGCTCGATAATCGGGCTGGATGAGCGGTAGCCCAGCACCACTTCCGGCGGCAGCGGCATGCCATCCAGCTCGGCGGCCAGATCGCTCTCGGAGGTGCCGAAGGTGGTCAGGCGCAGGCACAGCGGCGGCGCCGGCAAGGTGAAGCGCTGGCGCAGGCGCGGCACGATCTGCTGTTCGACCATCACTTTGAATTCCGACGGCACGCCGGGGGTGAAGAACATCTGACATTTGTTCAGCTGCAGCGCAAACCCACAGGCGGTGCCTACCGGGTTATCCAGCATTTCCGCGTTGGCCGGGATCTGCGCCTGCTTGCGGTTGGAAGGGGCCATCGGCCGCCCGCGCTCGGCGAAATAGGCTTCCATGCGCGCCAGCCAGTCGGCCCGTTCGACCAGCTCTACGCCACAGGCTTTCGCGGCGGCCAGCGCGCTGAGATCGTCGCTGGTCGGCCCCAGGCCGCCGTTGACGATCAGCACATCGGCGATATGGCTTCGTTCCTGCAGGATCTCGATCAACGCAGAGAGGCTGTCCCCGACCGTTTCACGCCCGCTCATCGGCACCCCCTGCTGGAACAGGTAGTCCGCCAGCCACGCGGCGTTGGTATCAATAATTTGCCCATGCAGCACCTCATCGCCGGTGCTGAGCATCTCCACCCTTAACATTGATCTCTCCCACATTTTTTGGTCATTCCACTATAGAAGCCCGTAAATAACTTTTCACTAGCCGCCTGCGGATAATTTCAGCCATGGGCCCGTTCCTCATGCGCCATGCAGCCCGCCGCAATGTAAACATTTTTGTACATCATGCGTAACGCCGGTTTGACACAAATTAGGGCTTCCACTATCCTGCCATCCTCATAAATCGTTACCTATAATTTTCAAAATCTTTCGGCTGGTAGAGAAAAAACGTGAAGAATCGCACTCTTGGCAGTGTTTTTATCGTGGCGGGCACCACCATTGGCGCCGGGATGCTGGCGATGCCGCTGGCGGCAGCCGGCGTCGGCTTCGGCGTCACGCTGGCCTTACTGGTCGGGCTGTGGCTGTTGATGTGTTACACCGCGCTGCTGCTGGTGGAGGTTTACCAGCATGAGCAAGCGGATACCGGTCTGGGCACGCTCGCCAAACGTTATCTCGGCGGCGGCGGCCAGTGGCTGACCAGTTTTAGCATGATGTTCCTGATGTATGCCCTCACCGCCGCCTATATCAGCGGCGCCGGCGAATTGCTCGCCACCAGCATCAGCCAATGGACGTCGCAGGACTTCCCGGTGTCGCTCGGCGTGCTGCTGTTCACCCTGGTGGCCGGCGGCGTGGTCTGCATCGGCACCCACTCGGTCGACTTGTTCAACCGCATCCTGTTCAGCGCCAAAGTGGTGTTTCTGGTGGTGATGCTCGGCCTGATGTTGCCGAATATCCACCAGACCAATCTGATGACGCTGCCGCTGGAGCAAGGCCTGGCGCTGTCGGCCATTCCGGTTATTTTCACTTCCTTCGGCTTCCACGGCAGCGTGCCGAGCATCGTCAACTACATGGGCGGCAACATTCGCAAACTGCGTTGGGTGTTTATCATCGGCAGCGCGATCCCACTGATCGCCTATATCTTCTGGCAGTTGGCGACGCTGGGCAGCATCAGCTCCGACACCTTCGTCGGCATTCTGGCGCAGCAGGCCGGGCTGAATGGCCTGTTGCAGGCGGTGCGCGATGCGGTGGCTTCGCCGCACGTTGAACTGGCGGTGCACCTGTTCGCCGATCTGGCGCTGGCGACCTCGTTCCTCGGCGTGGCGCTCGGGCTGTTTGATTTCCTGGCCGACCTGTTCAAGCGGCAAGACAACGTGCGTGGCCGCCTGCAAACCGGCGCCATCACCTTCCTGCCGCCGCTGGCCTTTGCGCTGTTCTACCCGCGCGGCTTCGTGCTGGCGTTGGGATTCGCCGCCATTGCCCTGTCGGTGCTGGCGCTGCTGTTGCCTTCACTGCTGGTGTGGAAAACGCGCCAAAAACATCAGGCGCAGTATCGCGTCTGGGGCGGTACGCCAGCGCTGGCGTTGGTGTTTGTCTGCGGGGTGACGGTCATCGCGATTCAACTGGGCATCGCCAGCGGCATGCTGCCGGCGGTGGGGTAACGCATTCGGGGGCCGTTTGGGCCCCCGAATCTGTTCAAGCGGGTGGATTAAGAATAGCGTCAATCTGCGCCGCAGTGAGCGACAGACCGAAAAAGTCCCGATAAAAACTTCTCGTCTCTTCCCGCATGTCAATGTCGGCAAAACGTGCCGGGTACAGCGTTTTCGCCAACCATAAAAACTGCAGCGCCTCTTCGCTGGTCTCGCGACACCACCAGAACATCCCCTTGGGATTGACCACGACCCGATGCCGCAAAACGGCATCGATGCCCTGCCATTGCGCGGACGTGCGTATCTCTTCGACATCGCGCCTGTTCATCGCCACGATCACCTGCGGATTGGCGGCCACGATCTGCTCCAACGCCACTTCGCCCGCCCCCTCTTTTTTCAGACCAAACCACGTTTCCGCCACGTTGGCGGCGCCGGCCAGATCCATCCAATCCTGGTTAAGCGACGGTCGCCCTGAGGTGGTCAGCGGATTGCCCATGCTGTGATAAACGCGAATGCGCTGCCCTGGCGGTAAATCCTTCAGTCGCTCGGCGACGCGCGCCACATTACGAGAAAAATAGCGCTCGTAAGCCAACGCTTTTTCCTGTGCATCCGGCCCCAGCGCGGCCCCCGTTTTTAACACTCGCGCGCGCAGAGCCGCCATCGAATTGGCTTTAAACGCCAATACGCGCACCCCAGCCCGTTCGAGTAAATCCAATTGCGGCACTTTCATGCTGTCAGGCACAAACAGCAGCCGAGTGCCAAGCGCGATGATTTGTTCCGGATTCAACGCTTGCCCACTATTCACACTCACCACCGGAACGGCGTCAATGCGCGGCAGGCTTTGGCGAAACAGCGGGATCTGTTTCGCGACATTCGAGGTGCCGACGATGTTATCGCCATAACCCAGCATCGCGATGATGGCGTTTTGCGCGGGCCACGGCGAGGCAATGCGCATTTCGCTCGCAGGTGATGCAGCCCACAAATCGCCGTGCAACAACACGCCAACCAACAGTGCCCATGCAGACAACGATGCGATCCTCATAGCGCCCTCAGAAGTCAAACGTGACAGATGCGCGCACTTCACGGCCGTTGCCGAGAAAGGCGCTCGACGAACCGCCATTACCATCCGTGCCCGAGGGGAAAATAGAGGCCCAGTAATGTTCGTTAGTGACGTTATTGACCGCCAGCCGCCAGGTCGCAGGCACGGAATGAATGCGGGTGACGTAGCGGGCCCCCAAGTCCAGCGTGGTGTAACTGTCAGCCCAGGCGCTGTTGGTGTCGTTCGCCGCTCGCTTGCCGGTATAGTGCACGTTGGCGCTATAGACCCATTGCGGCATCGACGGCAGGCTGTACTCCACCAGCATATTGGCCTGCACCTTCGGCACACCGACCACGCGTTTGCCGCGCGTGCTGTCGGAAACCGTCTCTTTCAGTTGCGGATCGAGCAGCGTGACGCCGCCAAACAGGCTCAGCCCGTCACCCACGCGCCCGGCGGCCGTCAGCTCAAGGCCATTGTTCACCTGTTCGCCTTGCTCCTTGTACACCCGGTCTTCGGCGTCAACATAAGCGAACGGCCGCTTGAGGCGGAACAGCGCGGCGCCGAGATTCATCTCCCCGACGTCGGCTTTCAGGCCAATCTCATATTGCCGACTGCGATAGGGCTTGAGCGTCTGCCCTTCGTTCTTCACGCCTTCCCCCAACGGGGCCGTACCGCCTTGCTCCAGCGAGTCGGCATAGCTGACATAGGCCATCAGCGTCGGGGTGATTTTGTACATCAACGCCGCATTCGGGCTCAAACCCTGCTGATTGTCTTCTTCGATTTTCTTGCCGTCAGCGCTGTAATTCCGTGTTTGCAACCAGCTTTCGCTTAAATAGAGCATCGCCGACCACTGCGGATTGAAGGTCAGCGTATCGCCGAACGTCACGCTCTGCTGGCTGTTCTCGCTGGATTTATAGCGTGCGCCGTTCTTGGGGATTTTTCCGTCGCCCGGCTCATGCAGCGCCGACGGATGGTACATATTGTCGATGCCCAAATCGTAGCGCCGGCTGGCCCCCTTGCCGCTGTAGATAGACCAGACGTAGCCCGTCGTGGCGAGCGCCAACTCATGCCCCACCGAACCGGTATCGACATGGCCGTTCAGCGCCAGTGCGTTGCTCAACACCCGAAATCGCCCCGAGGCGCTGGAGTCGCTCATCGACCGTTTGATATCGCCGCTGCCGTTGAGCAGAGTGCTGGATACCGAACGCATGGCGCGATCCGCCTGTTGCCACCCTATGCCGCCCGTGACTGACCAATCGTCATTGAAGTAATGAACCAGGCGCGTGCTGAGGGTGTCGGTGGTTAAATCGTTGCCCGCCGTCTCGAGCGCCAGGTGTTTATTTTGCGGATTAGGGGCGGAGGGCAACGGAACATTCGGCCCATAGCTGAAGCCGCCGGGGTAGCCCTTTTGCAGGAATTCGTAATGGCTGGCGTCCAGCTGCAGCTGCGTGCCCGGCTTGATATTCCAGTCGAACGCCACGGCCAACAGCCGACGGCGCAAGGTACTGTCGTCAACGCTGCCTTCACCCTCTTCGTTGAGGGCATTGATGCGATAGCCAAACGTATTGTCGTCGTCGAGATGGCCGCCGAGATCGACGTGGCCGCTAAAGGCGCTGCGGCTCTGATACCCGAGCGTCACCTCGCGTAACGGTTGCGGCGTCGGGCGTTTAGCCACAAAGTTGAACTGCCCGGCCGGGCTCGCAGGGCCATACAACGCGCCGGTCAGGCTGTTGAGCACATCCAGCCGTTCCAGCATTTCAACGGGAAAGGCCGTGGTGGAGACAATGTTCAACCCATCCAGGCGGCTATTCGCCACTACGCTGCCCTGCATGCCGCGGCTTTGAGGCCGCCCGACGTCCATGCCGCCGCGAGCCTGCATCTGCGTGCTCGGTGAATATTTCAGCAATTCGGCGACGCTTTTCGCCTGCTGATTTTTGATCATCGGTTGGGTCACGGTGGTAGAAGAATAAGGCGTATCGATCCACGCCCTGGTGCCCAGCGGCCCAAGTTCAATCTCCGGCGTTTTAAAACCGGCGCCGGATGCGCTTTCCGTCGCGGGGGATAACGCGCTGCCGGTGACGGTCAACACCTCGTCACGATCGGCCTGCGCCGCAGCGGTATAAGGAAAGAGTGAGGCAAACAGCGGCATCAGCGCCGCCAGTGGATTTCGGTAAGTCATGACGTCCATATCGTTATATAAGTATTTATATTGCGAATTTTACGGCATGTGCCCCCATATGGCGATGCCGATCGTCGAGTCTTTAAATTATTTAATCTTTTGCCATTCAGAGTCCGGATGGATTTCCCGTTGATGGCACAAATAAAAATCCCCCGGCCAATGACCGAGGGATTCGGAAAACGCGATGGGCCACAGCCCGTCAGCCGGCCTTAGAAGCTCAGGCCGACACCGACATAAGGGCCATCGGCCAGCGTATTGTTACGACGTCCGTCTTTGCCTTCCATTTGCATGTAACGGTAGCCCACGTCCACGCTCAGCGGACGGAACTTCCAGCGCAGGCCGCCGCTGGCTTCGTTATAGGCTTTCACGCCGCTGGTGAAGGATTCAGGCGCAAAGTACCCTTCGCCGTGCAGGCTGAAGTAACGGTTAATCTCCCACTCCAGGCCGCCGCCCAGCGCCACCGCCCCGCCGCTCTTCCCGTCTTTCGGGCTGAGGTACAGCGCTTTGGCACCCACGGTCGCCGTCAACGGCCCCAGCGGCACGCCGAAGTTCAGCCCCAGGCTGCCGACGTTGCCGTCGTGGTCGCTGCGCGCCCAGTTGCCGGTCAGGCCCAGGCCTGAAGAGCCGGTGCTCATGCCGACGCCCAGGTTGGTGTAGTGCTGCCCGGCTTCGCCCGACACGCTGATGGCGTTCGCCGCACCGGTCACAAACAGCAATCCTGCCGCGCACGCGACCCAAGTCTTTTTCATCATCTTTCCCTCTGGTTTGTCATCCGTACCGAATGATCGAATCAACGCATAATAATAACGTCACGAGTCTATACCAAAGCGCAATGAGTATTTAAGGGATAAAAGCGAAAAAATTCTTCAATAATCAAATAAATGTAAATATTTGCAAACAAGATTCTATATTCGTCAAGGCGATGCCAACGATAACCGAGACCTATTTGCCGCCGCGCGCCAATAGGGCTACAACTAGTAGTGGCTTTGACCAAGGTCAGGGGAAGAAGCCCCGCCAAAGGACTATGCTGATGAACGCTTAAACCGCCCGAGTCTTTACTTAACTGCACTACGATAAGGAGCAAGTGATGAGCAAGAAAGGACTGACCACCGCAGCCGGCGCCCCGGTTGTCGATAACAATAACGTGATCACCGCAGGCAAACGCGGCCCGATGCTGTTGCAGGACGTGTGGTTCCTGGAAAAACTGGCCCACTTCGACCGTGAGGTTATCCCCGAGCGCCGCATGCACGCCAAAGGATCCGGCGCCTACGGCACCTTTACCGTTACCCACGACATCACCCGTTATACGCGCGCCAAGATCTTCTCCGAGGTCGGCAAACAGACCGACATGTTTATCCGCTTCTCCACCGTCGCCGGTGAGCGCGGCGCCGCCGACGCCGAGCGCGACATTCGCGGCTTCGCCATGAAGTTCTATACCGAAGAAGGCAACTGGGATTTGGTGGGCAACGATACGCCGGTGTTCTATCTGCGCGATCCGCTGAAGTTCCCCGATCTCAACCACGTGGTGAAACGCGATCCGCATACCAACCTGCGCAACCCCGTCTACAAGTGGGACTTCTTCTCCCACCTGCCGGAATCGCTGCACCAGCTGACCATTGACTTCAGCGATCGCGGCATTCCGAAATCCTACCGTCACATGCACGGTTTCGGCAGCCACACCTTCAGCTTTATCAATGCCGCCAACGAACGTTTCTGGGTGAAATTCCACTTCCGCTGCGAGCAAGGCATTGAAAACCTGATGGATGAAGAAGCAGAAGCGATCATCGCCAAGGATCGCGAAAGCTCACAGCGCGATCTGTTCGACGCGATCAAACGCGGCGACTTCCCGCGCTGGAAGCTGCAAATTCAGATCATGCCGGAACACGAAGCCTCGCAGACGCCATATAACCCGTTCGATCTGACCAAGGTGTGGCCGCACGGCGACTATCCGCTGATCGACGTTGGCTATTTCGAGCTGAACCGCAACCCCGACAACTACTTCTCAGAGGTTGAGCAGGTAGCGATGAACCCCGCCAACGTGGTGCCGGGCATCAGTTTCTCGCCGGATAAAATGCTGCAGGGCCGTCTGTTCTCCTATGGCGATGCGCACCGTTATCGCCTGGGCGTCAACCACCACCAGATCCCGGTGAACGGCGCCAAATGCCCGTTCCACAACTACCATCGCGACGGCGCGATGCGCGTGGACGGCAACAGCGGCAACGGCGCCACCTACGAACCGAACAGCTTCGGCCTGTTCCAGGAGCAGCCGGACTTCAGCGAGCCACCGCTGAGCATTGAGGGCGCGGCCGACCACTGGAATCATCGTGAAGACGACGATTACTACAGCCAGCCGCGCGCGCTGTTCAACCTGCTGAGCGCCGAAGAGCACCAGCGCATGTTCACCCGCATCGCCGGCGAACTGTCGCAGGTGCCGGAACACATCCAGCGCCGTCAGGTCGAGCTATTCACCAAGGTGCACCCGGACTACGGCGCCGGTGTCGCCAAGGCGCTGGGGCTGAAATAACCCCCTGCTGCCATCCGCTCAGCCGCCCTTTCGGGCGGCTTTTTTATGCCTGAGAGAGACGCTGCGTCACCCACTGCTGCAACTGGCGGCGCGAAATCTTGATGCCGCCGTTTTTCAGCTCCTCAGGCAGCGGGAGCAACGCCGCCGGGCGTTGGAAATTGGCCAGCTTATCCTGCGACCAGGCGAGCAACGCCGCCAGCGACAGCGACGGTTCGCCGTCGATCACCGCCACCGGCCGCTGGCCGAACTCGGCGTCCACCACCGGCACCACAAACGCCTGCGTGATCTGCGGATGCGCCGCCAGCACGCGTTCGATATCCTCCGGCTGCACCCCTTCACCGCCGCTGAAAAACAGGTTGTCCAACCGGCCGAGAATACGCAGTTCCCCCTCAGCCATCGCGCCGCGATCGCGGGTCGCAAACCAGCCCTGTTCATCGGCCAGCGGCTGCAGATGCCCATGACGCCAGTAGCCGAGCGCCAGGCTGTCGGCGCGGATCCAGACTTCTTCGTCCACCAGTTTGATCTCGCGGCCGCCGAGCGGCAGGCCAACGCCCGGCCGCGCATCGGCGCGCTTGGCGCACACCGTGGAAGCCAGTTCGGTCAAGCCGTAGCCGCACCAGCAGCGGATCCCCGCCGCCTCCGCCCGTTCGGTCAGCGCCACCGGGATCATTGCGCCGCCGAGCAGCACCTCTTTCAGCGTCGTATCCGTCAGCGGTTGCGCCAGCAGCCGCCAGAGCTGTGTCGGCACCAGCGAGGCGTGCGTGCAGCCAGCCAATGCCTCGGCCAGCGGATGCATTTCGCGTACTGCCAGCCGCGCACCCGCCGCCAGCCAGCGCCAGACGATGCCCTGGCCGGAGACGTGAAACAGCGGCAGTGACAGCAGCCAGCAATCCTCGCGCTGAAAATCCATCAACCGCAACACCCCGTCGGCGCTGGCCAGATGGTTGGCGTAGCTGTGTGCGGCCGCTTTAGGCATGCCGCTGGAGCCCGAGGTCAGCGTCAGCGTCGCCAGACGCCGCACATCCCACCTCGGCAGGTTCGGCCAGCGCGGCTCGGTCGAGGGCGGCGTCAATCGAATCACCTCTTCCGGCAGCGCTGGCAACGGATCCGGGCCGAAGGCAAAGGTGATGTCTAATTCGGGTAACAGCTGCGTCAGCAGCGGCGTGGGCAAGGCGGGATTGAGCGGCAACAGACGCGCGCCGCATTGCAGCAGCGCAAGATAGGCCAACAGCAGCGGATAGCTGTTTTTACCGCACAGCGCCACGCCGCAGCCCGGCTCCACGCCCTGGTGCTGAAAATCCGCCGCCAGCTCATCCACCTGGCCTTGCAACGCCAGCCAACTCAGCGGCTGTTCGCCGAGCAACAGGGCCGTCGCCTGCGGCTGAAGGCGCGCCCAGTGTCGCCACGGCCAATCGCTTAACGGCGCCATAGGCACTCCAGCGCCGAAATATCCAGCAGCGGCAATGCGCTGCCCGGCCAAGGCCGCAGCACCTGCGCCTGCATCAGCCCCAGCGTATCCAGCCCCGGCACGGTGTCCGGCGTCAGCCAGCGGGCGATGCGCGCCAGTTGGGTTAACCCCAGGCTGGACTCGATGCTGGAACTGATCACCGCCGTCAGCCCCGCCGCATGCGCCTGCGCCACCAGCGCCTGGCAGCGCGCCAGGCTGCCGACCAGCGTCGGCTTGATCACGATGGCTGCCACGCCCGGCTCGGCCTGCACCACAAAGTCCGCCTCACGCACGCTCTCATCCCAGGCGATGGCAATGCCGGTCGCCCGGGCGAAATCGCGCGATTCATCACGAGTTTTGCAGGGCTCTTCCAAAAAGGCGATGCGATCGCGCCACGCCGGGTTGACGTATTTGGCGAAACCGTCGGCTTTGGCGCGGGTCCAGCTGCGGTTGGCATCCAGCCGCAGCCGCAGATCCGGCAGCGCCTCCAGCAGCACGTTGACGATCATGCCGTCGCGCACCGCCTCATACAGCCCCACCTTCACTTTCGCGACTTTCTCGCCCGGCAAGGCGCTCAATATCTCGAACAGCTCGTCCGGATCGCCGGTGCACAGCGGCGCCTTGCGAAAATCCGCCTGCGTCGGCAAACGCTGCTCCAGCTCGGCCTGCGCGCAGCTGAGCCCAAAGGCCACCGAGGGCAGCGTGCTGTCATCCGGTTCGTTGCCCGCCAACCAGGCCTGCAGCCAGTCCAACGCGGCCTGTTCGGCCTGCGCCAACGTTTCCTGGCTGAATTCCGGCAGCGGCGCGATCTCGCCCCAGCCTTCACGCTCGCCCTGACGCAGCTGCACCACCCATCCGTCACGCGTTTTCAACCGCTGATTGCGCAGCACCACGCCCGCCTCCATCGGCAGGCTGTAACGGTAAAGCGCCGCACTGCGGTTTACCCCGCTCATTACGGGTTACGCTTGAATTTGCTGAAGTCCGGCTGACGCTTCTCGTTGAACGCGTTGCGCCCTTCTTGCCCTTCGTCGGTCATGTAGAACAGCATGGTGGCGTTGCCCGCCAGCTCCTGCAAACCGGCCTGGCCGTCGCAGTCGGCGTTCAGCGCCGCCTTCAGGCAGCGCAGCGCCATCGGGCTGTTCTGCAGCATTTCTCGGCACCAGCGCACCGTCTCTTTTTCCAGATCGGCCAGCGGCACCACGGTATTGACCAGGCCCATGTCCAACGCGGCAGCGGCATCGTACTGGCGGCACAGGAACCAGATTTCGCGCGCCTTCTTCTGGCCGACGATGCGCGCCATGTAAGACGCACCCCAGCCGCCGTCGAACGAGCCCACTTTCGGGCCGGTCTGGCCGAAGATGGCGTTATCCGCCGCGATGGTCAGATCGCACATCATGTGCAGCACGTGGCCGCCGCCGATCGAATAACCGGCCACCATCGCCACCACCGGTTTTGGGCAGGTGCGGATCTGGCGCTGGAAGTCCAGCACGTTGAGGTGATGCACGCCGCTGTCGTCGCGATAGCCACCGTAGTCGCCGCGCACTTTCTGATCGCCGCCGGAGCAGAAGGCCTTATCGCCGGCTCCGGTCAGAATAATGACGCCGATGCCGTCGTCGTAACGGGCGTTGGCCAGCGCGTCGATCATCTCTTTAACCGTTTGCGGGCGAAACGCATTGCGCACCTGCGGCCGGTTAATCGTGATTTTGGCGATGCCGTCGGCGGACTTGTGATACAGAATGTCTTCGAAATCGCCGGTGCAATCCTGCCAGGCGATGGCGGCATACAGCTGTTCTTCATTCGGATAAAGCATATTCGGTTCCTTTAACCAGGGTTAACGAGAAAGGTCTGCAGCTCGGCGACGAAATCCTGCGGATTGGCCAGATGCGCGTTGTGCCCGGCCTGCGGCACGATGCGCAACGGCAACCCGGCGTCGCGCGCCAGCCGTTGAAATTTGGGGTCGTTCTCACCGCACAGCACCTGCAGCGGCACGCTCAGTTGGCGCAGCTGCGGCGCCAGATAGGGCTGCCGCCCGAGCGACGTGGCTTCGAGCATGTCGGCGATCGCCGGGCCGCTGTTGACCGAGCGTGCGGCGATCAGCGCCTGGCGGTGCACGTGGCTAAGCTCTTTGAACACCGGCTGCTGATACCAGTCCGCCAGGACCTCGGCGATCGGCTCACTGCGAAAACGCGCCGCCCACAGCGCATCCTGTTCGCAGCGCCGACGGCGCTGCTCTTCGTCCTCCAGCCCCGGGTTGCCGCCCTCGACGATCACCCCCTGCAGGCCGGCATGGCGGCCGTGGCAGGCGTGATACATGGCGATGCGCCCGCCGAGCGAGTAGCCCACCAGCCAATAGCGTTCGATATTGCGCAGCTGCAGCGTGGCGGCAATCTGCGCGCTGATGTCGTCGAAGCCGTAGCAGCTCACCGCCACGGAATCGCCGTGGCCGGGCAGATCGATGGCCAGCGACGGCCATTCCGGGCAGCGTGCGGCGATCACCCGCCATTCATTGTTGTTGCCGAGCAGGCCATGCAGCCACACCAGCCACGGGCGGCCCGCTTCGCCCTGTTGCAAAATTCGCGTCGCCAGCATCATTGCACCGCCATCTGTTGCACCAGGTATTGCAGACTTTCGGCCCCCGCGCTCGGCGGCACCTGCAGTTCGATAAGCGTAGCGCCGCTGCGCCGCCAGCCTTGTTCAACCGCCTGTTGCAGCTGGCTCCAGTTCTCCGGCCGCGCGTAACCCAGCTGGAACATCGCCGCCGCGTGGCTAAACTCGACGTTCTGCGGCATGCAGTAAAAGCGCTGACGATCCTCTTCCGGCGTCGGCAGCAGCGAGAAAATTTGGCCGCCGTTGTTGTTGACGACGATCAACACCGTTGGCGCCGAGCTCTGGCGCAGCAGCGCCAGCGCATTGAGGTCATACAGAGCGGAAAGATCGCCCACCACCGCCAACGTCGGCCTGGCGGTTGCGCGCTGCACGCCGGCGGCGGTAGAGATCAGGCCGTCGATGCCGCTGGCGCCGCGGTTGCTGAATACCGGGTAGGCGACGGGCAATGGCGTTAACGCGTCAATCAGTCGCACCACCAGGCTGTTGCCGAGAAACAGCTGGCCGTTCTCCGGCAGCAGTTCCGGCAGGCGATGCGCCAGCTGCGCTTCGCCAAAGTTATCGTGCAGATGCGTGGATGCCGCCGTCAGCGCCTTATCCGCCAGCGCGGCCAGCCCGGCGGCCCACGGCGCGCGCGGCTGTGCCGGGTGCTGCGCCAACCACTGCGCCACGCCGGCGCGCAGTCGCCGCCCCCGGTGCTGGGCCGGATCGAGCCGCCCCGGCAGCTCGTCGATGACCCAATACTCTTCAGGCCGGCACTGCGCCTGCCACTGCAGCAGGCGTTTGCCGGTCAGGCTGCCGCCGAACTGCACCACCAGTTGCGCATCTTGCAGTACGCGCTGCGCCTGCGGGTAAGCGAGCCACAAATCGGCGCAGGGCAGCGGTTGCCCGGTCTGCGACAGCACGTCGCCGATCAGCGGCCAGCCCAGCGTTGCGGCCCATTCGGCCACCTGAGCGCCCTCTTGCGCGCTCATGCGCCCGGCCAGCACCACGCCGCGTTTCTGCCGCCAGAAGAACCAGTCCGGCTGCGGCAATGGCGCCGCATGTGTCTCGCTTTCCTGCAGCCACGGACGATCGCTCTGCCACCAGTCGCCCAGCGCGGCGGACCAATCGGCATAGTGACGTTCGTCGCCGCCGTACAGCGGCTCGGCGAACGGGCAGTTGATATGCAAAGCGCCGTGTTGCAAGCGCGCCATCGCGCTGTCGACGCTGGAGGCCAGCCACGCGGCCGGAATATCCGGCGTAGGACGCGGCAGATCGATCGCCAGCGTCGGGTGGCTGCTGTAGAGGCCGCTTTGACGGATCGCCTGATTGGCGCCGCAGTCGATCAACTCCGGCGGCCGATCGGCAGTGAGAAACACCAGCCGCTCACCGGTCAGGCCGGCTTCGATCAACGCGGGATAAAGGTTCGCCGCCGCGGTGCCGGACGTGACAATCACCGCCACCGGCTCACGCGCCGCCTTCGCCAGCCCAAGCGCCAGATGGCCGAGCCCGCGCTCATCAAAATGGGTATGACAGATAAACGATCGGTTGGCCGCAGCGGCCAGCGTCAGCGGCGTGGAGCGCGATCCCGGAGCGATACAAACATGCCGCACCCCATGGCGGGCCAGCGCCTCGAGCAGCACAGCCGCCCACCGGCGATTAAAAACACTTGTCGACATAGTTCGCTCACAAGTCAGTTAGCAGAGATCGTCTCCGGCGCAGCCGACGGACGCCGCGCCTGTAGTTACGCTCTGTATTATATGAGGTGTTATTTTCACGGCTTTTGCGCCAGCGCAAGAACGCCGTATATCCCTGGGTGTTTACACCAGATAATTATTTGATTTAGAACAAAAAATAAACAATAAAGACACAAATACTTTACACTTGCGGCGGCGCCGGCTCAATCCGTCCATACAAAAACAAGGGAAATAGAGGCGCTCCGACGACGGCTAGCGGGAAGTATAGGCGGGATAAGGGAAAGCCAGCGGGGAAACAGCGAGATGAACAACACAGCCTGCAGAAAAGCACGAGGCGGCCTGCGCCGCCCCGATGCCGTCATTATTTACGGGCCAGCAGCAGCCCCAGCACCAGCCCGACGGTGGCGCCGATACCTACGCTGTGCCAGGGTTTATCCCGCACGTAGTCGTCGGTGCGATGTACCGCTTCTTTGGCGCGCGCGTAGTAGGATTCACCGGTGTTCGCCCAGCGCGCCTTGACCTCACTCAGCGCCTGCTCGGCGTGCGACTTGATGTCGACGTAAGCCTGATCCGCGCGATCGCCGGTGTATTGCAGCACTTCTTCCAGCGTCTCGGTCAGCATTCTCAGATCGTCATCCAGCGTAGTTTGCTCAGCATCCGTATGTCTTGCCATCGTGAGATCTCCGTGGTTGAAAAATTAAGCGTTCCTACACTATAGACAAGGATCGCCGCCTGCGGCCATCGGACTTTTACCCTAAAACACCAATTGCACCTTGGCGGCCTGGCGCTTATCGCCGGCAAACTCCAGCGCCTGCGCCAGCTGCCCGCTGGCGAACTCCGCCGACAGCAACGGCAGCGGATCGACCACGCCGTCGGCCAGCCACGCCACCGCCAGCGCAAACTCTGCCACGAAGCGGAAGGATCCGAGCAGGTTCAACTCCTTGGCGATCAACAACATCAGCGGGAAATCGGGAAAGCTGCCGCCCATGCCCACCTGCACCACGGTGCCTTTGGCGCGGGTGATCTCCAGACAACGCTGCAGCGACTGCGGATGCCCCGCCACTTCGAAGGCGACGTCGAAATACCCCTTGTCCTGCTGATAATCGCTAACATCGTCGTCCGCGGCATGCAGGCACCGATCGGCCCCCATTTGCCTGGCGATCGCCAGGCAGCGCGGGCTGAGATCGGCACAGACAATCTCGGCGGCGCCCAGCGCTTTCAGCGCCGCCACCAACAGGCAGCCGATCGGGCCGACGCCGGACACGAAGACCTTTTTTCCCGTCACGTCGCCGGGCTGCTTCGCTGCGTGGATCGCCACCGCCAGCGGTTCGGCGAACACCATCACCCTGTCGTCGCGATCGGCACCGTAAGGGACACACTGCGCGCTATCCACCACTTTGTATTGGGTAAAAGCGCCGTCAACGTGCGGAAAATACATCGCGCTGCCGAAAAAACGCATCTCGACGCATTGATTGCTTTGCTGCGCCAGACAGTATTTGCACTGCCCGCAGGGTTTGCTGGGATTGAGCGCCACCTTCTGCCCGACCGGCAGCCGCGGTGAATCGCTGGCGACCACCTCGCCGATCACCTCATGGCCCAGCACCATCGGCTGACGCACCTGAAAATTGCCGACCTTGCCTTCCTGAAAGTAATGCAGATCCGAGCCGCAGATACCGCCGCGGCTGATTTTCACCAGCGTTCCCTGCCCCCGGTAATCCACTTCTTGCGCGATCACCGCCACGTCTCGTTTGCCATTGACCACGCAGGACTGAGTTTGAATTTTCATCTCAAGACTCCACGAAAAAAGGTTACACCGCCGCCGACATGCCGCCATCGACAAACAGCAGCTGCCCGTTGACGAAGGCGGAGGCGTCGGCGGCCAGGAACACCGCCGCGCCGATCAGCTCCTGCGGATCGCCCCAGCGCGCGGCGGGTGTGCGTTGGGTCAGCCAGGCGGTGAAGGCCGGATCGTCGGCCAGCGCCTGCGTCATCTCGGTTTTGAAATAGCCGGGGGCAATGCCGTTGACCTGAATGTTGTAGCGTGCCAGCTCCACGCACATGCCGCGCGTCAGCATTTTCACCGCGCCCTTGGACGCCGCATAAGGGGTGATGGTGTCCCGCCCCAACTCGCTTTGCATCGAGCCGATGTTGACTATCTTGCCGCGCCGGCGCGGCACCATGTAACGCGCCACGGTTTGCGACACGATGAAGACCGCCTTCTGGTTGACGGCGATGATGTCGTCCCAGTCTTGCTCCGGAAACTCGGTGAACGGGTGGCGGCGCTGGATGCCGGCGTTGTTGATCAAGACGTCTATCGCGCCGATATCCGCTTCGATACGGTCGATGGCGGCATGCACCGCCTGGGAATCGGTGACGTCGAACGCCGCCGCATCGGCACGCAGGCCCTCTTCGCGCAGGCGCTCGGCGGCGTGCCGGGCATGTTCTCCGGTGGTGGCGTTGACCAGAATATGTGCGCCTTGCTGCGCCAGGCCGCGCGCCAGCAGAAAACCAATGCCGCGCGAGGCGCCGGTGATCAAGACGATTTTATTATCCAGTGAAAACAGATTGTTCATGGTGATTCCCGGCCATCAGGCCTCCAATCGGACAGGCCTCTATCTCAGCCGATTGTTACCGGTAAAAACGTGATGAAAATCACTGAAAATCATGTTACGAAACCCTGTTACCCTTAACGTGATCTCACGCAGGCAGCACGCGGGTAAAAATCAGCTATCCGATTGAAAAATGGCTATTTTCAATAGAGGTGCATTCATTGTTATCGCCAAATCGATTTGTTAACATACCGCTATCCGCCCTTGCCGCGCCGCCCGTGAAGGCCACCGAATGAAACACCCCCGCGTTACGCTACAGGACATCGCACAATTGGCCGGCGTGACCAAAATGACCGTCAGCCGCTTCCTGCGCACGCCGGAAAAAGTGGCGGCCGACACCGCCGAACGCATTGCGCAGGTCATGCGGGAGCTGAACGTCACCGGCGCCGATGCGGCACAGGCCGGCAGAAAACCGCGTCTCGGCGTGCTGGTCCCCTCCTTCAACAACCAGATCTTCGCCGATCTGCTGGCCGGCATCGAATCCGTAACCCAAGCACGGGGTTACCAAACGCTGGTGATGAACTACGATTACAGCCCGCAACGGGAAGAAGAGCAGATCGCACAGCTGTTGAGCTACCCGATTGCCGGGCTGATCCTCACCGATTCTGCGCATACCTTGCGCGCAGAGACCTACCTCGGCGCCGCCAAAATCCCCCTCGCGCAGGTAATGGATCTCGACGCGCCGCCGGGGCGGATTGCGGTGGGGTTCGATAATGAACAGGCGGGGTATGACATGACCGAAGCGCTGCTCGCCAGCGGCAAACGGCATATCGTTTACTTTGGCGCCATGTCGGACGCCCGCGACAATAAACGCTATCGGGGGTACTGCCGCGCCATGGCGGCTCAGGGGAAAACGCCACGTCAGATCGCGCCGCATCGGGTCTCTTCGGTTTCGATCGGCGCCGACATGCTGGCGATGGCGCGCGAACGCTACCCGCAGCTCGACGGTATCCTGTGCACCAACGACGATCTGGCGGTGGGCGTGTTGCAGGCCTGCCTGCGTCTCGGCGTGCGCGTGCCGCAGGAGGTTGCGTTATCGGGATTTCACGGCCTGGATATTGGCCAGGCGACCACGCCGAGCATCGCCAGCGTGATCACGCCGCGCTTTGACATGGGGAAAACCGCCGCCGAAATGCTGCTGTTGCGGATCGCGGGCGAGCCTTGCGCCGAGCGCCACGATCTGTATTACCGCCTCTCACTCGGCGGCACCGTTTGAGCCGGCATTCGAGCCCATCGGCGGCGTAGCGCGGGCTTTTTCGCTGCGCGCCGCCCACCACAAACCGCTGTTTTTCATCGCATAGCCGAACAGCAGGCCCACCAGCAGGGAAAGCGTCACCAGCGGCCAATCACCGCCGCCGGCGAAGGTCGCGCAGGCGCCGATAAAGGTGCCGGGCACGAACCCCAGCCACTGCTGTTTAGCCTGAATGCACATCAGGAATGCCACGACGCCGGTCAGCAGATACCCCAAGAGATTCCACTGCGGCGCCAGTTCGCTGCCGTGGATGATCGCCATTGCCCAGAAGACGCCGCTGCAGCAGGTCAACGCGCCGATCACCAGCCCTTTCAACCCACCCTGCGGGCAGGCGAAATACGCCGTGCAGCCGAGAAAACCGGCCCAACCGATCAGCCCCAGGCTGACGGCAACCCAGCCCCACACGCCGGAGAGGATCCCGGTAGTAACGGCAATGGCGAAAAGAACGTTCATAAAGTGACCCGCGGCAAAAAGAAAGCGCGCAGTTTACCCGAAAGCCGGTCATTTCATGTGATTAAAATCACAATATAAATGCAATTAAAGAATAATTAATTAAATAAAAGAGACTTCAATCACAAAATTATTAACGTGGGAACCCAGCACGTACCGTCATCCATGCCAACAACAGGCATACCGTGGTGCTGCTCAGGAACAGCAGATGGGTTGCCTGCTGTAGATCGACACGGTCGACCACGATCCCCAGCAAGATAGGCACCCAGTTGGCGATATAAGCGATAACGTAAAACAGCGAAAGCAAACGTGCATGGCTGGCCGGCGGCGAAATCAGGTTTACCAGGGTCGCGCTGCCAACGAAAATGGCGCCGTAAGCATAGCCGGCCACCACCAGCCCCGCAGCCGCCAGCCACAGTGAATGCCGCTGGATCGCCACGGCGAATACCACCGCCGCCAGCACCTGCGCCAGGCAACCGAACAACAGCGAATGGCGGGCGTTAAGGCGGCGGCTCAGGATCTGGCTGATACCGGCGATCAACAGATAAACCGCAATCGCATAGCCAAAGACGCCTCGAGCGTGCAGGCCTAACAGCGTTTCCGCCACGCTGGGGCCGATAGCCAAAATGCTGGCGGCCAGGGCCCAACAGATAAACAGCGCCCCGGCACAGACATAGAATTTACCGCCGGTGGCGCGCAGGCCATCGAGCAGCGAGCTTTTTTCTGTCGCAGCCGGCGCAGCATGGGTCGGCGCCGTAACCACGCCACGCGGCCACGAGAACATCACGCCCAACGCAGCCACGGCGGCAATGACCATGATGAAAACGAACGGCAGCGTCGTGGGATGAAAACCGGTCTGCAAAGCGATGCCGCTGAAGATCGGGCCCAGCGCCAATCCTGTGGTAAAGGACAACGTGGCGATCAGCGCGGCGTTTTTACCGCCGTCTCGTGGCCCAAAACGCACCAACGCGATGTTTGCCGCACCGGTCAATGCCCCGGTGCCCACCCCGGCTAACAGTCGCGCCATGAGCATCATGGCAAAGGTATCAGCCCGCGCGAACAGCAGCGCACCGCTCAACACCACCAGCAATGCCGGCACGATCATGCTGCGCAAATCCTTCACTTTGCCGGCCAGATTGCCGACGCCGAACAAAGCGATCAGCACGCCGGCGGCGTAAGCGCCGTAAACAACGGTCAGGCTGACGGAGCTCAGCGCAAGCTGCTGCTGATACAGCGGATACAGCGGCGTCGGCGCACTGCTGTTCAGCAATGCCGACATCAGTGCCAATGCCAGGAACAATAGAATACCCATGCGCGATGCCTGCGCGTTTTTCGGCACCGTGTCCTGGATGGCGGTATTTTCTGACATGCTTTAACTCCCAAAGTCGGCAGGTGGCGGCCTGCCATCGACGTTTTTCCTCACCCGACGAGCCGGGAACGGCGCTTATCATAGCGTTACGGCGACGGGCGAAGTATCGTCAAGAATGAATCACCCTGATGCATTCTTGCATCACCGGAGAAATAACCGCCGATGTGCAGGCCGTTAACCGTCTTTGTCTCCCCCCGGACGGAACAACGCTTTATGATAGAAACCGTTATTGTTCGCCTGGCTTGGCCCGTGCCCCACGGTGCCGACAAATCTGCAGAGAGGAAATGGCATGATGAATTGGGACGACGCGCGCTTCTTTTTGGCCGTCGCACGCTGTGGCACGCTACGCAAAGCCGCCAGCCAGCTGCATGTCGATCAGGCGACCGTCGGTCGACGGCTGTCCGCTTTCGAAGATGCGCTCGGCTCCAAGCTGTTTATCCGCACGCCGAAATCCTTCGCCCTCAGCCCGCTGGGGGAGGAAATGCTGGCGGACGTGATGAAGATGGAAAATGCGGTGCAGGCGATCAACCGTAAAGCCGCCAGCGGTGACGAAAGCCTGAACGGCAACGTGCGCATCGCCACCACCGACACCCTGGCCGAAGCCTTCGTGATGCCGGCGCTGCAAGATCTGCGGGAACGCTACCCCGCCATCACCGTCACGCTGTTAACGGCGCTGAACATCGCCGATATCTCTTACCACGGCGCAGATCTGGCGATCCGCGGCGCCCGCCCCGATGACGATGAGCTGATCATCAAACGCTTAGCCACCATCGAAATGGGTCTGTACGCCTCTCAGCACTACCTGGCGCGGCGCGGCATGCCGGTCAGGGGCGAGCAGCTGCGCGGCCACGATCTGCTGATGTTCCCGCGCGAGCTGGTGCCGCGCCACTGGAACAATTTCTGCGGCGAGGCTCTGCACGAGCCCAACGTCGTGCTGCAATGCAATTCGCAGCTGCTGCTGCGCTCCGCCACCCGCAGCGGGCTAGGCATCGGCCTGCTCTCCGCGTTTTTGGCGGACAAAGACCCGGAGCTGGTGCGCCTGCTCCCGGAGAACAAAGACTGGGTGGATATCTGGCTGGTACTGCATCCCGATTTGCAACGCGCCGCCCGCGTGCGCGCGGTGGTGCAGGCGCTGGAAACGTCGTTTAGCGTCCATTACGGCTGAGTGCCGACACGTGGAGAAACATCGCTGATGTCTCACGTATCCTTCTTCGTCCAAGATTGAAATAATAAGATATAAAGCTTATTATCTAATCACTGCACAGGACGTGCATTCGGCCCGAGGGAACAATGGCAAAGATCAGCTGGTCACGTAAAGCACTGAAACAATTGATGACACTGCCTTCTCAGAACCGGTTGGCCATTGCGCACAAGGTTGAACTCTTGGGCACTTTCCCGACCGTCAGACTGGACATTAAAAAGCTGCACGGTACCGATAACCAGTACCGTCTACGCGCAGGGAACTACCGCATTATTTTTGAGATTGTCGATGATGAACCTGTCGTGTGCCTGATTCAGCAGGTAAAACGCAGAACATCGACAACTTATTGAAAGTCAGAGGTATGCCGAATGGCGAAGTTACAGTATATCCATGATGACTCCGGCCAGCCGCTCTATGTGGTATTGCCGCTCGATGAGTATAAAAGGCTTGTGAGACAGCAAGAGGACTACGAGCCTCTTCCCTACCATGCCGATAAGCATGATGATGAAACCGTCCCCCATGAAGTCGTTTCCATCATGCTGGATCAAGACGTCAGCTTGATTGCCGCTTGGCGAATTTTCCGTGGCCTCTCGCAATACGATGTAGCGGAAAAATTGGGCACGACACAATCCGCCGTTTCCCAATGGGAAGCCCCTCACTCGAAACCACAAAAGAAAACCCGGGAAAAGCTGGCTGTCCTCTATCGCTGCCAACCGGCACAAATGACGTTGTAATAGCTTCTTTCCCCCGCCCATAAAAAAAGGTCGCCGAAGCGACCTTTTTACCGTCTGAAGCGTTATCAGAACGTCGGCTGAGCCATCTGCACCAGCGAAATCAGCGGCTGCGGATAGACGCCCAACAGCAGCACCAGCGCGGCTGAGATCAGCACCACGACGCCACCGGCGGTCAACGCCCAGTTGTTCGGGGTATCGCGCTGCAGCGATTCCGGCGCGCTGAGGAACAGGCTGACGGTCACGCGCAGGTAGTAGTACAGGCCGATGGCGCTGCCTACCACGACTGCGCCGGTCAGCCACCACAGGTGTGCGCTGACGCCCATCGCGATCACGAAGAACTTACCGATAAAGCCCAGCGTCATCGGGATACCGGCCAGCGACAGCATCATCACCGTCATCACCGCGGACAAGATTGGCTTGTGCCAGAACAGACCACGGTAAGAGAACAGCGAATCCGCATCCGGGCCGCGGTACGGGCTGGACATCAGGCTGACCACGCCGAAGGCGCCCAGGCTGCTGAACAGGTAACCGGCCAGGTAAACGCCGGCGGTTTCCAGCGACAGCTGATGGGTTTGCACCGCAATCAGCGCCACCAGCAGGTAGCCCAGGTGAGCGATCGACGAGTAGCCCAGCAGACGCTTGATGTTGGTCTGGCTGATGGCCATCAGGTTACCGAACAAGATAGAGCAGAACGCGATGATCGACAGCACCATGCGCAGCGCTTCGTTGTCGGCGGCCGGGGCATACAGGAATAGACGCATCACGACCGCGAAGATCGCGATCTTGCTGGCGGTCGCCAGGAAGGTCGAGACCGGCGCAGGCGCGCCCTGATACACGTCCGGCGTCCACAGTTGGAACGGCACCAGCGACAGCTTGAAGCCCAGACCGACGATCATCATGCCCATACCGGCCAGGATCAGCGGCTGGTGCATCATGTTTTCCTGCAGGCTCTTGCCGAGGCCGGCCAGCGACAGATCGCCGGACTCGGCATACAGCAGCGCCATACCGAACAGCAGGAACGACGACGCGGCGGCGGACAGCAGCATGTACTTGATGGCGGCTTCCAGCGGGCGCTTCTGGCGGTAGGCGTAGCCCACCAGGCCGAACAGCGGCAGCGAGATCAGCTCGATACCGATGAACAGCGAAGCCAGATGGTTGGCGCTCGCCAGCAGGATGCCCCCCATGGCGGCGATCAGCACCAGCAGGTAGAACTCTTCGCGGTTATCCGGATAGCCGACCAGCCAAGGATAGGCGAAGGTGCAGGTCGCCAGACTCGCCAGCAGCACCAGCCCGGTGTAGAACATCGAGTAACCGTCAACCCGCAGCAGCGGGGTGACGTCCATTGGGCCTGCCTGGCCGACAAAGTACAGCGAAAGCAGCGCCAGGTTGAGACCGATCACGGTCAGGGTGGCGTTGATAAAGTGGTCGCGTCGCCACGCAATGCCTAGCATCACAACCACCACCGTCAATCCGACGATCAACAGCGGCAGCAGTGCGATCAGTTGTTGAGGAGTTATTGTCATGGCGAATTACGGCCTTGTTGTTGAAATTGCTGAAACTGACGAACCAAACCAGTGTTGCACGTTGCTCATCGCCGCGTTGGAAGTATCCAGAATCGGCTGCGGGTAAACCCCCAGCAGAACCAGCAACACCACCAGCAGCAGAATGATGAACAGCTCGCGCGCGGTCATGCCCTGCAGCGGCTGGTCGGATTTAGGCGCACCGTAATAAGCGCGCTGCATCATGATCAGCGAGTAAACCGAAGCGAACACCAGACCGAAGGTAGAAATCACGGTGATCACCGGCACCACCTGGTAGCTGCCGAACAGAATCATGAATTCGCCGACGAAGTTACCGGTACCCGGCATCCCCAGCGTAGCCACGGCGAAGAACAGCGACAGCGCAGGGATGAATTTGATCCGCCCCCACAGGCCGCCCATCTGACGCATGTCGCGGGTATGCAGACGCTCATACAGCTGGCCGCAGATGATAAACATACCGGCGGCGGACAGACCGTGCGCGATCATCTGGATCACCGCGCCCTGGTAAGCCAGCTGGCTGCCGGTGTAGATGGCGATCAGCACGAAGCCCATGTGCGAAACCGAGGTGTAGGCGATAAGACGCTTGATGTCGGTCTGCGCGAACGCCATCCAGGCGCCGTAGAAGATGCCGATCACGCCCAGCCACATGGCGATTGGCGCAAACTCGTGCGAAGCCTCAGGGAACAGCGGCAGGCTGAAACGCAGCAGGCCGTAGGCCGCCGTTTTCAGCAAGATGCCCGCCAGGTCGACGGAACCTGCGGTCGGTGCCTGGCTGTGCGCGTCCGGCAACCAGCCGTGCAGCGGCACCACCGGCATTTTCACCGCGAAGGCGATGAAGAAGCCCAGCATCAACAGATATTGCACGTTGTGGGACATCGGCGTTTGCAGCAGGTCTTCGTAATCGAAGGTCCATACGCCGGTCGCGTTGTAGTGCACGAACACCAGGCCCAGGATCGCAATCAGCATCACCAGACCGCTGGCCTGGGTGTAGATGAAGAACTTGGTCGCCGCGGTGATACGGGTTTTACCGTCCGACGCCTTGTGGCCCCACAGCGCGATCAGGAAGTACATCGGCACCAACATCATTTCCCAGAAGAAGAAGAACAGGAACATGTCGATGGCGAGGAACACGCCGATAACGCCGCCCAGGATCCACAGCAGGTTGAGGTGGAAGAAGCCCTGATACTTCTGGATTTCACGCCAGGAACAGAGGATCGCCAGCACGCCCAGCAGACCGGTCAACACCACCATCAGCAGCGACAGGCCGTCCAGCGCCAGGTGGATGGAGATGCCGAAGCGTGGGATCCACGGCAGCAGGAATTCGCTCTGCCACTGCGGAATGCCTTTCGGCGTGGTCAAGGTATAGCCGCCCTGCATCCACAGCTGCAGAGAGAGCGCCAACGTCAGCCCCATTGCGATCAGCGCTATCCAGCGCGGCACCTTAGTACCGAAGCGCTCAAGCTGCCAGCACAGCAGACCGCCGATAAAGGGGATAAGAATTAGCCAAGGTAATAGCATGGCGTTTTGTGTCCCTTATACGAATAATTTCAAACTTTGTACGTAGCGCCTGCCCGGCGCTACGCCCGAAAAATGCGTCTGTTTAAATTATTCAATTAAACCAAAATCAACAGAGCCAATACGACCACTGCACCCACACCCATAGACGCTATATACCAACGCACCTGACCGTTCTCGCTCACCGTCAGACCGCGGTTCCCCCAGCGGGAGAAGACGGCCGGCAGGTTCATCAGCGAGTTCAGCGGATCGCGCTGCAGCAGCTTCGCAATGCCCAAGTACGGCTTGACGAACACTTTGTCATACAGCCAGTCGAAGCCCCAGGCATGGAACCACCAGGTCGAGAAGAAACGCCCCGGCGCGCTGTTGGCGATGCTGTTGACCAGGCTACGTTTGCCCAGCCACAGCGCGGCCGCCAGCAGAATGCCGACGATAGCTACCACGCCGGAGGTGATTTCAAGCGTCAGCACGCTGCCGTGCGCCAGCTCGGTCGTATCCGGCAGCACGCCCTGCAACGGCGGCACGATCATCGCGCCGACGAAGGTGGACAGCACCAGCAGAACCAGCAGCGGCAGGTGGTGAGTGATGCCTTTACCGGCATGCGCTTTGATTTTCTCTTCGCCATGGAACACGATGAAAATCATACGGAAGGTGTACAGCGAGGTCATGAACGCACCGACCAGGCCGGCCACCATCAGGTTGATGTGGCCGTTGGCCATCGCGCCCGCCAGGATCTCGTCCTTACTGAAGAAGCCGGCCGTGACCAGCGGCAACGCAGACAGCGCCGCGCCACCCACCAGGAAGCAGACGTACACCAGCGGGATGCTCTTGCGCAGGCCGCCCATCTTGAAGATGTTTTGCTCGTGGTGGCAAGCCAGGATCACCGAACCGGACGACAGGAACAGCAGCGCCTTGAAGAACGCGTGGGTCATCAGGTGGAAGATCGCCGCGTCCCATGCCTGCACGCCCAGCGCCAGGAACATGTAACCGATCTGGCTCATGGTGGAGTAAGCGAGCACGCGCTTGATGTCGGTCTGCACCAACGCGGCGAAGCCGGCCAGCAGCAGAGTGACCGCACCGACGATGCCCACCAGGTGCAGCACTTCCGGCGCCATCAGGAACAGGCCGTGCGTACGGGCGATCAGATAGACGCCCGCGGTCACCATGGTCGCCGCGTGGATCAGTGCGGAAACCGGGGTTGGGCCCGCCATCGCGTCCGCCAACCAGGTTTGCAACGGCAGCTGCGCCGATTTACCGACCGCGCCGCCCAGCAGCATCAGGGTCGCCCAAGTGATGGCCGTATCGCCCACCGCCAGTTTCTGCGGTGCCAGGATCATCAGCTCGCGGATATTCAGCGTGCCCAGCTCGTTGTAGAGGATGAACAGCGCGAACGCCAGGAACACGTCGCCAACGCGGGTCACGATGAAGGCTTTCATCGCCGCCGCGCCGTTGGCCGGATCTTTGTAGTAGAAACCGATCAACAGGTAGCTGCACAGGCCCACGCCTTCCCAACCCAGATACATCAGCAGCAGGTTGTCCGCCAGCACCAAGACCACCATGCTGGCGATAAACAGGTTGGTGTAAGCGAAGAAGCGCGAGTAGCCCTCTTCACCGCGCATGTACCAGGAGGCAAACATGTGGATGAAGAAGCCGACGCCGGTGACCACCGACAGCATGGTCAGCGACAGGCCGTCCAGCACCAGGGTCACGCCGATATTGAAGTTGCCGACGGCCATCCAGGTCCACAGGCTTTGCTCGAACAGCTGCACGCCGGCGGCTTTCTGGGCGAAGAAATCCATCGCCACATACACCGTGACCAGCGCAGCCAGGCCGATAGAGCCCACGCCGACGGTGGCCGCCGTGTTCTCAGACCAACGACCGCGGGAAAATGCCAACAGCAGGAACCCGATCAGCGGTAGCAGAATTGTTAAATATAATAGGTTCATCCGCGCATCTCACTGACAGTATCAATATTCAGGGTATGACGACGACGGTAGAGCTGCAGCAGCAGCGCCAGGCCGATACTGGCCTCGGCTGCCGCCAGGCTGATCGCCAGGATGTACATCACCTGACCGTCCGCCTGGCCCCAGTAGCTTCCCGCCACGATAAACGCCAACGCCGCAGCGTTGATCATCACTTCCAGGCTGATCAGCATAAACAGCAGGTTGCGGCGCACCAGCAGCCCGGTCAGCCCGAGCACAAACAGGATAGCCGCCAGGATCAGGCCGTGTTGAAGAGGGATCATGCTTGCTCCTCCGATTTTCTTCTCGCCATTTCGCCACTCGCCGGCGCGTTGCTCAGCACCTCGCCAGGCTTGTGCTCACGGCCGATATGGAAGGCGACAACCAGACCCGCCAACAGCAGCATTGAAGCCAGCTCAACCGCCAGTACGTAAGGCCCGAACAGGCTGATGCCCACCGCCTTCGCGTCGACCATCTCGCCGCTGATACCCTGGTCGGATACGCTGCGAATAGCGACGATCAATACCACCAGCAGCGCCAGCGACAACAGGCCAGGCCCGATCCACACCGTCGGCTTCATCCAGTCGCGCTCTTGCTGCTGCACGTTGCCGAGGTTCAGCATCATCACCACGAACACGAACAGCACCATGATGGCGCCCGCATAGACGATGATTTCCAACGCGGCGGCAAAGTAGGCGCCGAGCGAGAAGAAGACTGCCGAGATCGCCAATAACGAGACGATCAGATACAGCAGCGCATGTACAGGGTTGGTATGGGTGATCACGCGAATCGTCGCGGCCACCGCAATCAAACCTGCCAGGTAAAATGCAATTTCCATGCTTGCTGGCTCCTTAGGGCAACAGACCTTTGACGTCGATCGGTTTGGCTTCGTTTTCGGCTTCGCCTTTGGCTTTGCCGTCAATCGCCATACCGGCCATCCGGTAGAAGTTATATTCCGGATATTTACCCGGCCCCGAGATCAACAGATCTTCTTTTTCGTACACCAGATCCTGACGCTTGTACTCACCCAGTTCGAAATCCGGCGTCAGCTGGATAGCGGTAGTCGGGCAAGCCTCTTCGCACAGGCCACAGAAAATGCAGCGCGAGAAGTTGATGCGGAAGAACTCCGGATACCAACGGCCGTCTTTCTGCTCCGCTTTTTGCAGCGAGATACAGCCGACCGGGCAGGCCACCGCACACAGGTTACAGGCGACGCAGCGCTCTTCGCCGTCCGGATCGCGCGTCAGCACGATGCGGCCACGGTAGCGCGGCGGCAGGTAAACCGGTTCTTCCGGATACATCTGGGTTTCGCGCTTGGCGAAGGCATGCATGCCAATCATCCAAATGCTGCGCACCTGGGTGCCGAAACCAACCACTAACTCTTTCAATGTCATGGTTTATTCACCCCTTATTGAGCGTTGTACAAAATGACCGCGGCGGTTGCCAGCAGGTTCAGCAGCGTCAGCGGCAGGCACACTTTCCAGCCGAAGGACATCACCTGGTCATAACGCGGACGCGGCAGCGCGGCACGGATCAGGATGAACATCATCATGAAGAAGGCCGTTTTCAACGCGAACCAGATGAATGGCGGCAGGAACGGACCCTGCCAGCCGCCGAAGAACAACGTCACAATCAGGGCGGACACGGTGACGATACCGATGTATTCCCCCACGAAGAACAGACCGAACTTCATGCCGGAATATTCGATGTGGTAACCGTCGGCCAGTTCCTGCTCGGCTTCCGGCTGGTCAAACGGGTGACGGTGGCACACCGCCACGCCGGCGATCGCGAAGGTCACGAAGCCGAAGAACTGCGGAATGACGTTCCAGACGTGCGCCTGGGATTCAACGATGGCCTGCATGTTGAACGAATCCGCCTGCATCACCACGCCCATCAGCGACAGGCCGATGAACACTTCGTAGCTCAGGGTTTGCGCGGAGGCGCGCATCGCGCCCAACAGCGAGTATTTGTTGTTGCTCGACCATCCGGCGAACAGCACGGCGTACACCGCCAGGCCGGCCATCATCAGGAAGAACAGAATACCGATGTTGAGATCGGACACCGCCCAGGTCGGGCTGACCGGAACGATGGCAAATGCCAGCAACAGGGAAGTAAAGGCGATCATCGGCGCCAGGGTGAAGATCACCCGGTCGGAGAATCTCGGTACCCAGTCTTCCTTGAAGAACATTTTGATCATGTCGGCGACCAGCTGCAGCGAGCCGCCCCAGCCTACGCGGTTCGGTCCGTAGCGGTTCTGGAACAGGCCGAGCAGACGGCGTTCGCCGAAGCTCATGAATGCCCCGCACGCCACGACCACCAACAGGATCACGACCGCTTTAAGAATGGCGATCAGAATGTCGATCACCTCAGGGGTAAACCAGCTCATCGTGCTGCCTCCCGCAGATTGTCTACCTTAGCACCCACCAAGATCGGCGGGATCCCTGGCAAGCCGAGCGGCAAACCAACCTGGCCCTGGGTCAGGGTTTCACTCAGACGCACCGGCAGACGCAGGGTCTGACCCGCACAGCTGAACTCCACCAGGCTGCCCGCGTTGACGCCAAGCGTCGCCGCGTCGGCCGGGTTGACCATCACGTAGGCTTCCGGCATGCGCTGCTGGATCACGTGAGAGCGCTGCGACATTTCGTCGCTGCCGAACAGGTGGTAGTAAGGCGCGACACGCCAACCGTCGACCGGATTGAACGCGGCAGGCACGCGATCGAAGTAACCGAGGCTGCCCTCCCCCGCTTCGATCAGGCGCACGCCCGGATCGCCGTGGCGCAGTTTGCCGCCCACTTCGGCCTGGAACTTGTTCCATGCCTGCGGTGAGTTCCAGCCTGGCGCCCAGGCGAACGGGATCTGCTGACGATCGGCCAGCGGGCTGTTGTTCCCTTCCATCGAGAAGGCGAACATGGTGTCTTTATCCTGTGGCTGACGCGGCTCGTGCACGCTGATGTTGGCGCGCATGGCGGTACGGCCGCTGGAGCGGTGCGGCGAACGCGCCAGCTTCTGACCGCGAATGCGGAAAGTCGCGTCCGGCGCAGCGTCGACGATGCCCTGCAGCTGCGGCAACGCGGCAACGCAAGCGGCGATCACGTCATCGAGCTGGGTCCAGTCCACGTGGCGGCTGGTGTAGGTGGAGTGCAGCGAGTGCATCCAGCGCCAGCTTTCCAGCATCACGGTGAACTGATTCTTCTTGGCGTCGTCGTAGTAAGCCGGATCGTATACCTGGAAGAAGCGCTGCGCGCGGCCTTCCTGGTTGATCAGCGTACCGTCGCTCTCGGCGAAGCTGGCCGAGGAGAGGATCAGGTTGGCTTTGTCCATGATCGCAGTGCGCTGGTGGTCGGCGACGATCAGGTTGTTGACCTTGGCCAACGCCTCATCCACCTGCGCCGCCGGCGCATGACGATAGAGATCGTTTTCCATCACGATGGCGGTGTCGGCTGCGCCGCTCGCCAGCTGTTCCAGCGCCTGATCGAGCGAACCGCCGCCGATCATCGCCAGGCCCATGCTGTTGGCTGCGCCCGCCACGAAGGTGATGCCGACATCGGAACCGCGGCCCTTCAACGCTTTGGCGATGTTGGCCGCCGCTTCGATGATGGCTTCGCTGCCGGCGTTGCTGCCGGTCACGATCAGCGGTTTGCGTGCGCCGGTCAGCGCCTGCACGATGATATCGACTTTCTTGTTCAGGCCTTCAGCCAGATCGTTCACCGCCGGCGCCGCGCTGTCCAGCGCGTGAGCGATGGCGAAGCCGAAGCGCGCCTGCTCGTCCACCGGCGCGCGGTAGTTCCAGGCGGCGATGTCGTCCAGACGGGTGTTGTCGACGTTGGTGGTGAACAGCGGGTACTTGGCGTGCTGACCGATGTTCTGCACCGCCGCGATCTGCCAGTCGGCCACGCGTTGCGCCGCCGCCATCGCACGGGCTTTCCCCTTGACGGCCTGGCGCACGGACAGCGCGATACGCGCACCGGTTTGCGTCAGGTCTTCGCCCAGCACCAGCACCGCGTCGTAATCTTCGATCTCACGCAGCGCCGGCGTATGGACACCGCCGTTTTTCAGCACGTTCAGCATCAGCGCCAGGCGTGATTGCTCCGCCTGAGCGATACCGGTGTAGTAGTTCTCGGCGCCGACCAGCTCGCGCAGCGCGAAGTTACTTTCCAGGCTGGCGCGCGGGGAGCCGATGCCGATGGTTTTCTTCGCCTGACGCAGGATGTCCGCCGCGCCCTGCATCGCCTGCTCGGCGTTCAGGGTGATCCAGTCATCGCCGCGCAGCTGCTGCGGTTGACGCGGACGATCTTTCTGGTTGACGTAGCCGTAACCGAAACGGCCGCGGTCGCACAGGAAGTAGTGGTTCACGCTGCCGTTGTAACGGTTTTCGATACGGCGCAGCTCGCCATAGCGTTCGCCCGGGCTGGTGTTACAGCCGATGCTGCACTGCTGGCAAATGCTCGGCGCGAACTGCATGTCCCATTTACGGTTGTAGCGTTCGGAGTGCGTTTTGTCGGTGAATACGCCGGTCGGGCACACTTCCACCAGGTTGCCGGAGAACTCGCTTTCCAGCGTGCCGCTTTCCGGGCGACCGAAGTAGACGTTGTCGTGCGCGCCGTACACGCCGAAGTCGGTGCCGTCCGCATAGTCTTTGTAGTAACGCACGCAGCGGTAGCAGGCGATGCAGCGGTTCATCTCATGCGAGATAAACGGCCCCAGCTCCTGGTTGTTGTGGGTGCGCTTGGTGAAGCGGTAGCGGCGGAAGCTGTGGCCGGTCATTACCGTCATATCCTGCAGGTGACAGTTACCGCCTTCTTCACAGACCGGGCAATCGTGCGGGTGGTTGGTCATCAACCACTCGACCACGCTTTCACGGAACTGCTTCGCTTCACCGTCATCGATGGAGATGAAGGTGCCGTCGGATGCCGGGGTCATACAGGACATCACCAAACGGCCGCGCGTATCTTCCGCGTTTTGGTATTGCTTTACCGCACATTGGCGGCAAGCGCCGACGCTTCCCAGCGCCGGATGCCAGCAAAAGTAAGGAATATCAAGGCCGAGGGAAAGACAAGCCTGCAGCAGGTTGTCCGCTCCGTCTACCTCATACTCTTTGCCGTCTACATGAATCGTAGCCATAGTCAGCATGCTTCCAAGTGGCCTGCCTTGCGGCAGGCGTTAATCAAAAATTCTGGCCGTGTTCGGGCGAGTCGGCTTACCAGCGCTGCTTCAGCAGATTGTTCGGCTGAATGCCGCCAATCGCATGGGCGTTGCCGAAGTGCTGCACGGCGATGCCCGCCTCGAACTCTTCACGGAAATATTTAATCGCGCTTTGCAGTGGCTCTACGGCACCTGGCGCGTGGGCGCAGAAGGTTTTGCCCGGGCCGAGGGAACGGCACAGCTGTTCGAGGGTTTCGATATCCCCCGGCTGCCCTTCGCCGTTTTCCAACGCACGCAGGATCTTCACGCTCCACGGCAGGCCGTCGCGGCATGGCGTACACCAGCCGCAGGACTCGCGGGCGAAGAACTCTTCCAGGTTACGCACCAGCGGCACCATGCCGATCTCGTGGTCTACCGCCATCGCCAGCGCGGTGCCGAGACGGCTGCCGGCTTTGCCGATCGCGCCGTATTCCATCGGCAGGTCGAGGTGATCGGCGGTCAGGAAGTCGGTCCCCGCACCGCCCGGCTGCCAGGCTTTGAAGCGCAGACCGTCGCGCATGCCGCCGGCGTAGTCTTCCAGGATCTCGCGCGCGGTGGTGCCGAACGGCAACTCCCAGACGCCCGGATTTTTCACCCGGCCGGAGAAGCCCATCAGCTTGGTGCCTTTGTCTTCACTGCCGGAGATGCCGGTGTACCACTCCACGCCGTTCGCCAAAATGGCCGGCACGTTGCACAGCGTTTCGACGTTGTTGACGCAGGTCGGCTTGCCCCATACGCCGGCGCTGGCCGGGAATGGCGGCTTGGAACGCGGGTTGGCGCGGCGGCCTTCCAGCGAGTTGATCAGTGCGGTTTCTTCGCCGCAGATGTAACGGCCGGCGCCGGTGTGCACAATCAGCTCGAAATCGAACCCGGTGCCGAGAATGTTCTTGCCCAGATAGCCGGCTTCGGTGGCTTCCGCGATGGCGCGACGCAGGTGCGCCGCCGCTTCGATGTACTCACCGCGCAGGAAGATGTACCCACGGTAGGCTTTCAGCGCGAACGCGGAGATCAGCATGCCTTCCACCAGCAGGTGCGGCAGCTGCTCCATCAGCAGGCGGTCTTTATAAGTGCCCGGCTCCATTTCATCGGCGTTACACAGCAGGTAACGGATGTTCATGGATTCGTCCTTCGGCATCAGGCTCCACTTCAAACCGGTGGAGAAGCCCGCGCCGCCGCGGCCCTTCAGCCCGGAGTCTTTCACCAGGCCGACGATCTCGTCCGGGGCCAGGCCTTTGAGGGCCTTTTCTGCGCCGGCATAGCCGTTTTTGCTGCGGTACTCGTCCAGCCACAGCGGCTGCTTGTCATCGCGCAGACGCCAGGTCAGCGGATGCGTTTCGGGAGTGCGTACAATGTGCTTGGTCATTGATACTGCTCCAGTAGCGTCTCGATATCTTCAGGCTTCAGCTGACTGTGAGTGTCCTCGTCAATCATCATGGTCGGCCCTTTATCGCAGTTGCCCAGACAGCAGGTCGGCAACAGCGTGAAGCGGCCATCAAAGGTGGTTTGACCCGGCTTGATGTTCAGCTTCTTCTCGATAGCGGCCTGAATGCCCTGGTAACCGGTGATGTGACAGACAACGCTGTCACAATAACGGATCACGTGACGTCCTACTGGCTGACGGAAAATCTGGCTGTAGAACGTGGCCACGCCTTCTACGTCGCTGGCGGGGATGCCCAGCACTTCCGCGATGGCGTAAATCGCACCGTCCGGAACCCAGCCGCGCTGCTTCTGCACAATTTTCAGTGCTTCGATGGAAGCGGCGCGCGGATCCTCGTAATGGTGCTTTTCGTGCTCGATCGCATCACGTTCTTCCGCGCTCAGTACAAATGCATCAACGCCGCTCTGAGGAGCGGCTGCGTTGATGGGCTCGAGCGCATCATTGACTGCGTGATTGTCTTTTTGATCATGCATAGTTAGCGGTCCACATCTGACATTACAAAATCGATACTACCCAGATAGACGATCAGGTCGGAAACCAGGCTGCCACGGATGACCGATGGGATCTGCTGCAGGTGCGCAAAGCTCGGCGTACGTACCCGGGTGCGGTAGCTCATGGTGCTGCCGTCGCTGGTCAGGTAGTAGCTGTTGATCCCTTTGGTGGCTTCAATCATCTGGAATGATTCGTTGGCTGGCATCACCGGGCCCCAGGAAACCTGCAGGAAGTGGGTGATCAGCGTTTCAATATGCTGCAGCGTGCGCTCTTTCGGCGGCGGCGTGGTCAGCGGGTGATCGGCCTTGAACGGGCCTTCCGGCATGTTGTTCAGGCACTGTTCGAGAATGCGCAGGCTCTGGCGCAGCTCTTCCACCTTCAGCATCACGCGGGTGTAGCAGTCGCTGGTGCCGTCGCCGACCGGCACTTCGAAGTCGAAGTTCTCGTAGCCGGAGTACGGACGCCATTTACGCACGTCGAACTCGACGCCGGTGGCACGCAGGCCGGCGCCGGTCACGCCCCACTCCAGCGCTTCTTTGGCGTTGTAAGACGCTACGCCGATGGAACGGCCTTTCAGGATGCTGTTCTTCAGCGCCGCTTTCACGTAGGAGTCCAGACGCTTCGGCATCCAGTCGAGGAATTCACGCAGCAGGCGATCCCAGCCGCGCGGCAGATCGTGCGCGACGCCGCCGATGCGGAACCAGGCCGGGTGCATACGGAAACCGGTGATCGCTTCCACCAGATCGTAGATTTTCTGACGGTCGGTAAAGGCGAAGAACACCGGGGTCATCGCGCCGACGTCCTGAATGAAGGTGGAGATGTACAGCAGGTGGCTGTTGATGCGGAACAGCTCGGACAGCATCACGCGGATGGTGTCGACGCGCTCAGGCACCTTGATGCCGGCCAGCTTCTCGACCGCCAGCACATAAGGCATTTCGTTCACGCAGCCGCCGAGGTACTCGATACGGTCGGTGTACGGAATGTAGCTGTGCCAGGATTGACGCTCGCCCATCTTCTCGGCGCCGCGGTGGTGATAGCCGATATCCGGCACGCAGTCGACGATCTCTTCGCCGTCCAGCTGCAGAATGATGCGGAACGCACCGTGCGCGGACGGGTGGTTCGGGCCGAGGTTGAGGAACATGAAGTCTTCGTTCTCGGTACCGCGCTTCATGCCCCAGTCTTCCGGCTTGAAGGTCAGCGCTTCCATCTCCAGATCTTCTTTCTGCTTGGTCAGCACGAAAGGATCGAATTCGGTGGCGCGCGCCGGGTAGTCCTTGCGCAGCGGGTGCCCTTCCCAGGTCTGCGGCATCATGATGCGCGACAGGTGCGGGTGGCCGTCGAAGGTGATGCCGAACATTTCCCAGGTTTCGCGCTCGTACCAGTTGGCGTTCGGGAACACCTTGGTCGCCGTCGGCACGTGCAGGTCTTTTTCAGACAGCGCCACCTTCAGCATGATGTCGCGGTTGCGTTCGATGGAAATCAGATGGTAGAAAACGGAGAAATCCGCAGCGGGCAGGCCGTCGCGGTGGGTGCGAAGACGTTCGTCCACGCCATGCAGATCGAACAGCATGACATACGGCTTCGGCTGTTTTCTCAGGAACGTCATTACTTCCAGCAACTGGTCAGGTTTAACCCATACCACGGGCATGCCGGTACGGGTGGCCTGAACAGTAAAGGCTTCCGGCCCAAAACGGTTGCGCAGTTCGCCGATCACCGGGTCGTCAAGGTGATCTCGGGTCTGCCAGGCAGGCAAGGCGTCGTGCGTCGTCAAATCTGTCATAATTTTTTTTCACCACACTAAAGGGTTATTCGCCGCAAGTTTCACTTTTCGCTGTGTTAACCAATAGCGCACTAAGATGGACGTTAAATGAACGTCTTAAATCTCGTCAGGCGTCCGGAGGTTGGTCACCGCGATGCGTTCGCCGTGTTTACGCTCTCTTTCAGACTGCATATTGGCGCGGTAAACGCCCTGATCGCCGACAACCCACGACAGCGGGCGACGTTCTTTGCCGATGGATTCCTGCAGCAGCATCAGCGCTTGCATGTAGGCTTCCGGACGCGGCGGGCAGCCGGGAATGTACACGTCGACCGGCAGGAACTTGTCCACGCCCTGCACCACGGAATAGATGTCGTACATGCCGCCGGAGTTGGCGCAGGCGCCCATCGAGATCACCCACTTAGGCTCCAGCATCTGCTCGTACAGGCGTTGGATGACCGGGGCCATCTTGGTGAAACAGGTACCGGCCACCACCATCAGGTCAGCCTGACGCGGGGAGGCGCGCAGTACTTCCGCACCGAAACGCGCCACGTCGTGAACGGCGGTAAACGACGTCACCATCTCCACGTAACAGCACGAAAGGCCGAAGTTATACGGCCAAATAGAGTTTTTACGCCCCCAGTTCACCATGTCATGCAGCGCATGTTCGAGTTTACCCATGTAAACCGTGCGGTGGACCTGTTGTTCCAGGGGATCGGCGACGATCTCCTGTTTTTGCAGGGGATAACGGTCGTTCTCACCGTTCGGGTCTATGCGGGTGAGCGTATAGTCCATCTTAATGCCTCGCTGTTACTGCGGATGACTGTTGGTGTTAGTGATCGTGCTCGGTTTGCTGCGGCGTTGGGAACGCGCCGGAGTCCAATCCAACGCGCCGATGCGCACCAGATAAACCAGACCGGCCAATAGCACCAAAATGAAAATGGCGGCTTCGATAAAGCCTACCCAACCGCTCTCGCGAACCGAGACCGACCAGGCATACAGGTATAAGGCTTCAACGTCGAAAATAACGAAGAACATGGCCACCAGGTAGAACTTGGCGGACAAGCGCATGCGCGCCGTACCGACCGAGTCGATGCCTGATTCAAACGGGGTGTGTTTGGCGCGCGCCCGGGCTCTCCCGCCCAAGAAGAACGCACCCAGCAGCATTAAGCCGCAAAGCCCGATAGCCACGACGAGAAATACGGCGAGCGCCCAGTGATGAGCGATAACTTCAGTGGTTGTTGACATACTCTATGCTTACTCATCAAAAGTGGCGTCGATCGCGCTGCTCTTGTCACCGGCAGTTAGTGCGCCACATCGATTTAAGGGAAGGATAAATAACCACACAAACAAACTGCTTTTACAGCGAGTTAGGCAGCGTTTTTCTGTGGGCTTTTTACTCCTTTCTATAACCTTTTGTCAACTTTGACAAAAGTATCTACACACTAGTTTACATACGTATCATTTGATTAACATTTGATGCGCCAGGGGCTGGCTAAATCGTGTCAGTTAATTTTTGTGTAGAAACAGATAGATATAAACCAACGTGCACATTTCAGTTTTACTATACCATTGTCTCAGGAATTCCCTGTTCTTCCACTCACTACCTAGGGGTATTTTTTTGATCCAGGACACGTTTTCAGCATAAATCCTCAAAAAAAGTGTGGCCCTTTAACAATTTTCCTCAAATTAAGCCGCAAAAACGGCCGCTATAAGCTAACAAAATAACCCTGTTATTACCATGCCTTTAACCCATTCAATCTTATTGCTCAAAAAACAAACTCAGCGTCTTAAACCCGGCCAAACTCTCTTTTCAGTAACGCTTAAAAGTTAATAAAACAGCCAACTCATAACAAAATCGTCATTAAATCCCTATAACAGTAAAAATCGCCAAAAAAAGGGCAAAAAAAACCTCCGCCGAAGCAGAGGTTTTCATCAGATCTAACGCCGCGGCGTTATTCTTCTTCGTCCACCAGGCTGGCGTCATCCTGATCGCCCTGGAGACCGGCTTCCGCGCCGTTGAAGCCATAACCGTCATTGCCGCCCTGCATTGCGCTGAAGATGGCCATCGCCAGCTCATTGCTGCACTGCGCGTTTTTGCACAGCGCATACTGGGTATCCGGCAGCGGCGGCAAACCTTCCACCGCCCCCAGCACCCGCAGATCGGGGCTCATCATCTCGATCGGCCGCGCGGTCACGCCCAGGCCGGCCTTACAGGCCGCCCGCACCGCGGACAGCGTGGAAGCGACGTAGGCGATGCGCCACGGGATACCGGCTTCGTCCAGCTGCTTGATCGCCAGCGCGCGGAACGGGCTTGGCTCATCCATCACCACCAACGGGATCGGTTCGCCCGCCTGATAGTGGTAATCGGCGGCGCAGTACCACAGCGTCGGCGATGTGCGCAGCACGATATGCGGATGTCCGGCCGGATCGGCCGTGGTCACCGCCAGATCGATCTCGCCCTCTTCCAGCAGATCGACCATCGTCGTGCTGCGCTTTACGCGCACGTCAATGGCCAGCTTCGGATAGATGGCGGTCACGCGGTTCAACAGGAAAGGCAGAATGGTATCGGCGGTGTCGTCGGAAGCGCCGATGGTCAGAACACCTTTAATATTGTTGTACATCAGCGAGGTACAGGCTTCGTCGTTAAAGCGCAGGATCTTCCTGGCATAACCGAGAAGCTGAATACCATGCTCAGTCAGGAGTTTGTTACGCCCATGGCGGGCAAACAGTTCTTTGCCGACCAGTTGCTCTAATCGCTGCATTTGTTGACTGACGGCTGATTGAGTACGGCATACGGCAACCGCCGCCGCCGCAAAGGTATTCAAATCAGCAACCGCAACAAAGGTTCTTAGCAGATCGAGGTCGAGATTAAGTATCGGACGATTTGCAGTTGTCATAGTGTATTCTTCACTTTTTTAAATTCTAATTTACGAACTACTACCCTGGTGTGTTTCTCAGACGCCGTTGAAAAGGACGGAGCCTGTTATGACAGTACCCCACTCATAAGTGGAGGGCAAAAAAATTACTTATGATTCGTTACCTCTATCGCTTTTTAAAATGCGATCTATCGATGGTGCTTATAGAACGCGGGGGACTGAATACCGGTGAAAAGGGAAAACCCCCACCGAACCTGAGATTTTACTCATTCATACTGCCTAATTTCCACTCCATTCGTGCTACTGAGAACCCTTATCAACCGGCGTTCAGACTGCATTACAGAGCAAAAAAGATAAATAATTAACGCTACCGACTTCGTGTTACCACTCAATGAATTTAATAAATTCAATCAGTAAGATTTTTGCTTTAAATAATAATCCTATAACCACATAAACAATGCTTAAGGTAAAATATAAAGTAAAGCTAATGTAAATATGTCATTTTCCTTAGTGTGGTGCGCTAACTGACACCCCGCTATCAGACAACTCCGGTATTATCGTTCCTTTACAGTTTATTGAAGCCTATTCTCCCTTTCGGCTTATCAGTTTACTGCTGCCGGCAGCGCTCGCCGGCACGTCGCGTTTATCGAGGCGGGATTTTACAGAACAAAACCCTAGTAAAATTATAGTTCATGAAATTATGAACCACAAAATAACTTTACCTTTGCTTATCATAACTAAAATCCCCCGTTACGACATGCATTTGCACCAAAGGCGTGCAAAACCCTTCAAAAGCAACTACGCCAGGAGTACATTGGGCGGGTTGCGGCGTCCCACGGTAGGAGCGCCCCTATCCCAGCAAAAGGCTCAACTTTTTATGTCCCCCATTGAGAAATCCAGCAAACTGGACAACGTCTGCTATGACATTCGCGGCCCGGTGCTTAAAGAAGCTAAACGTCTTGAAGAAGAAGGCAACAAAGTCCTGAAACTGAACATCGGCAACCCTGCCCCGTTCGGTTTCGACGCCCCGGACGAAATCCTGGTCGACGTGATCCGCAATCTGCCCACGGCGCAAGGCTACTCCGATTCCAAAGGCCTCTTCTCGGCGCGTAAAGCGATCATGCAGCACTACCAGGCGCGCAACATGCGTGACGTGACCGTTGAGGATATCTACATTGGCAACGGCGTCTCGGAGCTGATCGTCCAATCCATGCAGGCGCTGCTCAACAGCGGCGACGAAATGCTGGTGCCGGCGCCGGACTACCCGCTGTGGACCGCTGCGGTATCGCTTTCCGGCGGCAAGGCCGTGCACTACCTGTGCGATGAGCAGGCCGGCTGGTTCCCGGATCTGGACGACATCATCAGCAAGATCACCCCGCGCACCCGCGGCATCGTGATCATCAACCCGAACAACCCGACCGGCGCGGTTTACAGCAAAGCGCTGCTGGAACAGATCGTCGAGATCGCCCGTCAACACAACCTGATCATCTTCGCCGACGAGATCTACGACAAGATCCTGTATGACGAAGCCGAGCACCATTCGATCGCCGCGCTGGCGCCGGATCTGCTGACCGTGACCTTCAACGGCCTGTCGAAAACCTACCGCGTGGCGGGCTTCCGCCAGGGCTGGATGGTGCTGAACGGGCCGAAGAAGCACGCCAAAGGCTATATCGAAGGGCTGGAGATGCTGGCTTCGATGCGCCTGTGCGCCAACGTGCCGATGCAACACGCCATTCAAACCGCGCTGGGCGGTTATCAGAGCATCAGCGAATTCATTCAGCCTGGCGGCCGCCTGTACGAACAACGCAATCGCACCTGGGAACTGCTCAACGACATCCCGGGCGTCTCTTGCGTGAAGCCACAGGGCGCGCTGTATATGTTCCCGCGCATCGACGCCAAGCGCTTCAACATCCACGACGACCAGAAGCTGGTGCTTGATCTGCTGCTGCAGGAAAAAGTGCTGCTGGTGCAGGGCACCGCGTTCAACTGGCCTTACCCGGATCACGTGCGTATCGTCACCCTGCCGCGCGTAGACGAACTGGAAATGGCGGTCGGCAAACTGGGCCGCTTCCTGGAAGGTTACCACCAGTAATCGCCTGGGGCGCAGCGCCTTGCTGCGCCCTTCTCTCATTGCCCGGTTGCAAAATTCGCTGTCACTGCTTCACAATGGGGCCCTCACTTGCCGTTAAAGAGAGCACCATGAGCCAGAGCCATTTCTTCGCCCATCTGTCCCGCCTGAAACTGATCAACCGCTGGCCGCTGATGCGCAACGTGCGTACCGAGAACGTCTCCGAACACAGTCTGCAGGTGGCCTTTGTCGCCCACGCGTTGGCGGTGATCAAGAACCGCAAATTCAACGGCAACCTCAACGCCGACCGCGTTGCGCTGCTGGCGATGTACCACGACGCCAGCGAAGTGATCACCGGCGACATGCCGACGCCGATCAAGTACTACAATCCGCAGATCGCCCATGAATACAAGAAGATCGAAAAGATCGCCCAGCAAAAGCTGCTGGACATGATCCCCGCGGAGCTGCGCAACGATTTCCGCACCATTCTCGATGAGCACTACTACAGCGAAGATGAAAAGCAGGTAGTGAAGCAGGCAGACGCGCTGTGCGCCTACCTGAAATGCCTGGAGGAACTCTCTGCCGGCAACAACGAATTCACCCTGGCCAAGGCGCGGCTGGATAAAACCCTGGAACAGCGCCGCAGCCCGGAAATGGACTACTTCATGGACGTGTTCATTCCCAGCTTCAGCCTGTCATTGGACGAAATCAGCCTCGACAGTTCGCTGTAACCCCGCCGGCGCAGCCTCGCTGCGCCGTTAAAAGCCGTAGAGCCACGGCACCACAATCACGCTGACCGCCATCACCAGCAGAGTGAACGGCACGCCGAGACGCACGAAATCGCCGAACTTGTAATTGCCCGGCCCCAGCACCAACGTGTTGACCGGTGAAGAGACCGGCGTCATAAAGGCGGCGGACGCGGCGATGGCGATAATCATCGCAAATGGGTGTGGCGAGACGCCCATTTCGCGCGCGGCGGCGATGGCGATCGGCGCCATCAGCACCGCCGTCGCGGTGTTGGAAATAAACAGGCCGATGGTGGCGCACAAGACGAACAGGCACAGCAGCATCACGCGCGGCCCCGCGCCGCCGGCGACGTCCATCAGCCCGCTGACGATCAGATCCACCCCGCCGGTCTTTTGCAGCGCCTGCGCAAACGGCATCATCCCGACGATCAAAATAATGCTCGGCCAATGGATCGATTTATAGGCGCTTTCCATATCGATACAGCGGAACTTACCCATCAGCAGGCAAGCGATCAGCGCCGCGATCGGATTGGGGATTTCGTCGGTCAACATCATTGCCACCATCAACGCCAGGCAAAACAGCGCGTGCGGCGCCTGCGTGATCGCCGGCGCCACTTCGTCCACCTCAGCCGGCAGGTTGAGCACGATAAAGTCGTGGGTTTTGGCCTGCAGCTGACGGATCGCCTTCCAGTCACCGATCACCAGCAAAATGTCGCCCAGCTCCAGCGGCTCGTCCACCAGCTTGCCGCCCAGCGTCTCGCCGTGGCGGCGGATGCCCACCACGTTGAGATCGTAGCGGCTGCGGAACGCCGCTTCGCGCAGGCTTTTGCCCAGCAGCGCCGAGTCCGGGATCAGCGACACTTCCGCCATGCCGACGTTGCGCGACTGTTCAGAGAAGTAATCGCCGCGCAGCACCATCGGCTCCAGCCGCTGCTCGCCGCAGAATTCGCGCAGATCGACCTGGCTGTCCGACATGTCGATCAAAAGAACGTCGCCCTCGCGCAGCTCGGTGCTGCCAGAGGCGCTGATCATCACCCGCCGGAAGCGTTTCCAGCGCTCGATACCCACCACGTTGGCGCCATAACGCGCACGCAGGTGCAGTTCATCCAGCGAACGCCCGATCAGCGGCGAAGCGCTGCGGACAGCCAGCCGCCGCGCGCGACCGGTCAGCTTGTAGTCGCGGATCAAATCGCGGAAGGTACGGCGCTGCCAGTCATCGCCGGCTTTGCCCGTTTCACCGCTGCCCAGCCAACGCCGGGCGATCAGCATGTAACCGACGCCCAGCGCCAGCACCACCAGGCCAATGGGCGTCACGCTGAAGAAACCGAAACCATGGATGCCTTCTCGCACCAGCTCGCTGTTGACCACCATGTTGGGCGGCGTGGCCACCAGCGTCATCATGCCGCTGATAAGCCCGGCGAAGCTGAGCGGCATCATCAGCCGCCCCGGCGCGATCTTCATTCTGGCCGTCACGCTGAGCACCACCGGGATAAAGATCGCCACCACGCCGGTCGAGCTCATGAACGCCCCCAGCCCGGCGACCGTCACCATCAGCAGCATCAACATTTTGGTTTCGCTGCTGCCGGCCACTTTCACCAGCCAGTCCCCCACCTGATAGGCCACGCCGGTGCGCACCAGCCCTTCGCCGATCACGAACAGCGCCGCGATCAAAATCACGTTGGGATCGCTGAAACCGACCGTCGCCTCCTGCAGGCTGAGCGTGCCGCTCAGCACGAAGGCGATGATCACCAACAGGGCCACCACGTCCATGCGCAGCTTGTTGGTGGTAAACAGCACGATGGCAATCAGCAGTAAACTCAGCACCCACAGTAATTCGCTGTTCAAAACGGCCTCATCCGGCAAATGTCCAAGGGTCTAAAAAATAGCATAAAAAAACCCCGCCGAAGCGGGGTCTAATCAATTAGGGTGAAGATAATGCCGCTCAGGCCAGCCGGCGAACGATCGCGCCCTGCGCCGTTTTATCGACGGCGATCTGCGCCAGCGAATCCAGCCGCAGGTCGACCTGCTCCAGCTTCGGCGCATCCGCCGGCGCGTTGACCGCAATCACCTGGCAGCCCGCCGCCAGGCCGGAGAGAATGCCGGCCGGCGCGTCTTCAACCACCACGCACTCGTGCGGCACAAGCCCCAGGCGCTCGGCGCCCAGCAGATAGGCGTCGGGCTGTGGCTTACCGTGTTTAACCTGCTCGGCGGTGATGAACACCTCCGGCTGCGGCAAACCGCCGGCCTGGCGGCGAGCGCCGGCCACCGGCACCGAACCGGAGGTGACGATCGCCCAAGGGATACCGAGCGCGTTCAGGCGCTCCAGCAGCGCAATCGCGCCCGGCAGCGCGCGAACGCCGTCGGTATCCTGCGCTTCGGCCTGCTCCAGCAACTCGAACTCGCGCTGAATTTCCGCTTCGCTTTCGCCCGGCATAAAGTGGCGCAGAGAAGTAATGGCCTGTTTACCGTGAATGAAATCCAGCACCGCTTGCGGGTTGACACCGCGGCGCTCGGCCCAGTGCGTCCAGGCGCGCTCTACCGCCGGCAATGAATCCACCAGGGTGCCATCAAGATCGAACAGAAAACCCTTACACTCCACAGAAAACCTCTTCTTAATCAAGCATTGATGATTTGCGCTATCTCAACGGCGCTCAGGTGATACTGGCGCGGACAGGCCAGCCAGATCGCCAGCATACGCTGGTATTTTTCCCACATTTTGGTCTGGGCGTTGAAACCGTGGCTGCCGGAATCGAAGTGAGTATAACGCCCCTCGGTGCTGACCAGGAAACGCACGTAGCTCAGGTAGCGCGCTTCGGTGGCGGCGTCGAAGCCGAGAAACGCCAGGCGGCGCTCGTCCAGATCCTGCTTCTCTTTCAGGTTGCCCCAGGAAACCTGCAGCGCATGGTGCATCTCCATCACGTTGATGATGGTGCGGCACACCTCTTCGCTCAGTTCGCCGAAGTCGCGATCCAGTTCGCGCATTTGCAACCCGAAGCCGCGTTCGACGATGGTTTGCAACCGGCGATAACGGTCGCCGTTGTCCGGGTCGAGCAGGGTCATCATCTTGTACTGGTTCGACAGGATCAGCCGCTGGGCGTTGGTCATTTCCATCAGGATTTCCTCATTTCTGTGTGATGGCGGGAGCATCGCACAGCGCAAGAACGCAGGAAATCACAACTCGACCGTTCTTTGATTTAAACCGGGGTTATTGGCGCTTTGACGAAAAAGGCCGCATCAACGCGGCCTTTTCTCAGTTACAGATCGTCGAGGAAGGTTTTGTCCAGCTGCTTAAAAGCACGTTTGAGCAGATCGGCCAACGTCTGATAGGTCGGCGTGCCTTCGAGCGGCGCGACCGCCTGCCCGGCTTCCGTCAGCTTGTTGCGCACCTCATGGAACCATTGCAGCAGCGTCGGCGGCAGCGGCGTGACCGAACGGCGCCCCAGCCACCACAGTCCCTGCATCGGCAGGCTGCAGGCGAACAGCGCGGTAGCGATCGCCGGGCCGAGCTGACCGCCAAGCGCGATCTGCCAGGTCAGCGTGAAAATCGCCAACGGCGGCATGAAACGGATAGCGAAACGGGTGGCACGCGCAACGCGGTTCTCCGGAAAGACCGGTGCCAGACGTTTGTCCGACGGCCAGGTTTTCATATAATGCTGCCCGCGCTGGAAGACCTGAAACCAGCTTACGGAACCGGACGGTTTGCTCGTCATTGCGTACCTCAACGTCACGTAAAGAAACTAAAAGCGTGCTGCCAGAGACCATACTAAAAAATTTGAAGCTTTAAATTTATTTTGTGTTTGCACCGGGCTATCGGTATCCTAAGCCGGCCTTGTGGCCGGTAGAAGATGACGCAAATTTTGTCAACTTTTAGCCCTATAAAAATCAAGATTATTTAAACCGCAGAGAAATCATCGGTTTTTCCATCATCCTGTGATTTGTGCACTTCACATGATGTTAATCATAAATGTCATCGGCACTATGCGCTACGCTTGTTGTCTGATTGACGATTAATTCACCACGTGTTTTCGATTTTCTTTTAACAACACGACTATTTAAGTAGGTACTTCCATGTCGAGTAAGCTAGTACTGGTTCTTAACTGCGGCAGTTCTTCTCTGAAATTCGCCATCATCGATGCCGTTAACGGCGACGAATTCCTCTCCGGTTTGGCCGAGTGTTTCCACCTGCCTGAAGCTCGCATCAAGTGGAAAATGGACGGCGCCAAACACGAAGCTGCCCTGGGGGCCGGCGCTGCACACAGCGAAGCGCTGAACTTCATTGTTAATACTATTCTGGCACAAAAACCAGAGCTTTCTGCGCAGCTGACCGCTATCGGCCACCGCATCGTGCACGGCGGCGAGAAGTTTACCGCTTCCGCCGTGATCAACGACGAAGTTCTGCAGGGTATCAAAGATTCCGTGCCGTTTGCACCACTGCACAACCCGGCTCACCTGATCGGCATCGCGGAAGCGCTGAAATCCTTCCCTAACCTGGCCGACAAGAACGTTGCCGTGTTCGACACCGCGTTCCACCAGACCATGCCGGAAGAATCTTACCTGTACGCCCTGCCGTACAGCCTGTACCGCGACCACGGCGTTCGCCGCTACGGCGCACACGGCACCAGCCACTTCTACGTGACTCAGGAAGCCGCGAAGATGCTGAACAAGCCGGTAGAAGAAGTGAACGTGATCACTTGCCACCTGGGCAACGGCGGTTCCGTTACCGCAGTGCGCAACGGCCAGTGCGTTGACACCTCCATGGGTCTGACCCCGCTGGAAGGCCTGGTGATGGGCACCCGCAGCGGTGACATCGATCCGGCTATCATCTTCCACCTGCACGATTCTCTGGGCATGAGCGTTGACCAGATCAACAAGATGCTGACCAAAGAATCCGGCCTGCTGGGCCTGACCGAAGTCACCAGCGACTGCCGTTACGTTGAAGACAACTACGACAGCAAAGCCGACGCCAAACGCGCCATGGACGTGTTCTGCCACCGTCTGGCCAAATACATCGGCGCATACAGCGCCCTGATGGAAGGCCGTCTGGACGCGGTGATCTTCACCGGCGGCATCGGCGAGAACGCCGGCATGGTGCGTGAGCTGACCCTGAACAAACTGGGCCTGCTGGGCTTCGAAATCGACCACGACCGCAACATGGCCGCTCGCTTCGGCAAATCCGGCGCCATCACCAAAGACGGCAGCCGCCTGGCGCTGGTGATCCCGACCAACGAAGAGTTGGTCATCGCGCAGGACGCATCCCGCCTGACCGCGTAATGCTCTCAAAACACCGTCAGCCCAGGCTGACGGTGTTGTTTTAGCCTCATGTTAATCGTGAAGAGGACTATTCTGTGTCACGTACTATTATGTTGATCCCCACCGGCACCAGCGTCGGCCTGACCAGCGTCAGCCTGGGTGTCATCCGCTCCATGGAGCAAAAAGGCGTTCGTCTGAGCGTGTTCAAGCCTATCGCTCAACCGCGCACCGGCGACAACGCGCTCGACCAGACCACCACCATCATCCGCAGCAGCAACTCCACCATTACGGCGGCCGAACCGCTGCGCATGGACTACGTTGAGGGCCTGCTGAGCTCCAACCAGCAAGACGTGCTGATGGAAGAGATCGTGGCGCGCTACCACGAGAACACCAAAGACGCGGAAGTGGTGCTGATCGAAGGCCTGGTGCCGACCCGCAAGCATCAGTTCGCCAACGCGCTGAACTACGAGATCGCCAAAACCCTGAACGCCGAGATCGTCTTCGTGCTGGCGCTGGGCAACGACTCCCCGGCGCAGCTGAAAGAGCGCATCGAACTGGCGCGCACCAGCTTCGGCGGCAGCAAGAACAAAAACATCACCGGCGTAATCATCAACAAGCTGAACGCACCGGTCGACGATCAGGGCCGCACCCGTCCTGACCTATCCGAAATCTTCGACGACTCCACCAAAGCCAGCATCGCCCACGTCGATCCTGCGCAGCTGTTCGCCAACAGCCCGCTGCCGGTTCTGGGCTGCGTGCCGTGGAGCTTCGATCTGATCGCCACCCGCGCCATCGACATGGCTCGCCACCTGAAGGCCCGCGTGGTCAACGAAGGCGACATCATGACTCGCCGCGTGAAGTCCGTGACCTTCTGTGCGCGCAGCATCCCGCACATGCTGGAACACTTCCGCCCGGGCTCTCTGCTGGTGACCTCCGCAGACCGTCCTGACGTGCTGGTCTCCGCCTGCCTGGCGGCGATGAACGGCGTGGAAATCGGCGCCATCCTGCTGACCGGCGGCTACGCCATCGACGAGCCGATCAAGAAGCTGTGCGAACGCGCCTTCCAGACCGGCCTGCCGGTGTTCATGGTCGACACCAACACCTGGCAGACCTCGCTGAGCCTGCAGAGCTTCAACCTCGAAGTGCCGGCGGACGACCACCAGCGCATCGAGAAAGTGCAGAACTACGTGGCCAGCCACATCAACACCGAGTGGATCGACTCGCTGACCGCCACCTCCGAACGTTCACGCCGTCTGTCTCCACCGGCGTTCCGTTACGAGCTGACCGAGCTGGCGCGTAAAGCCGGCAAACGCATCGTGCTGCCGGAAGGCGACGAGCCGCGCACCGTGAAAGCGGCAGCCATCTGCGCCGAACGCGGCATCGCGGAATGCGTGTTGCTCGGCAACCCGGACGAGATCCAGCGCGTCGCGGCAGCGCAAGGCGTTGAGCTGGGCAAAGGCATCGAAATCGTCGATCCGGTCGCCGTGCGTGAAAACTACGTGCCGCGTCTGGTTGAGCTGCGCAAGAGCAAAGGCATGACCGAAGTGGTCGCGCGCGAGCAGCTGGAAGACAACGTGGTGCTCGGCACCCTGATGCTGGAACAAGGCGAAGTCGACGGTCTGGTCTCCGGCGCGGTTCACACCACCGCCAACACCATCCGTCCGCCGTTGCAGCTGATCAAAACCGCGCCGGGCAGCTCGCTGGTGTCCTCCGTGTTCTTCATGCTGCTGCCTGACCAGGTACTGGTCTACGGCGACTGCGCGATCAACCCGGATCCGACCGCCGAGCAGCTGTCTGAGATCGCCATCCAGTCTGCGGATTCCGCCGCGGCCTTCGGCATCGAGCCTCGCGTAGCGATGATCTCCTACTCCACCGGCAACTCCGGTGCGGGCAGCGACGTCGAGAAAGTGCGCGAAGCGACCCGCCTGGCGCAGGAAAAACGCCCGGACCTGATCATCGACGGCCCGCTGCAGTACGACGCCGCCATCATGGCCGACGTTGCCAAGTCCAAGGCGCCGAACTCACCGGTAGCCGGCCAGGCGACCGTGTTCATCTTCCCGGATCTGAACACCGGCAACACCACCTACAAAGCGGTACAGCGTTCCGCTGACCTGGTCTCCATCGGGCCGATGCTGCAAGGCATGCGCAAGCCGGTGAACGACCTGTCGCGCGGTGCACTGGTTGACGATATCGTCTACACCGTTGCGCTGACGGCGATCCAGTCTTCCCAGGCTGACGCTGCCGCCAAGGCGTAATTCATCGCCAAACGAAACAAGGGCCGGCATTGCCGGCCCTTGCTATTTCATTCATCCCTTCTCTCGCTTTATTGCTCCGCGCTGGCAATAACCTGCAAAATCTGGCCGTCGCTGATTTTCAGCGAGAAACTGCGCTGCCAGAAACGTTTGGAATCTGCATCCTGAGGATCCACGGTACTGATTGCCACGGTGTATAGCGCATTGCTCTCAAATGCCTTGAACGAGTATGGGATACATTGGCCGGGCGTAATCATCTCAACGGGATTCAGTGGTAGAGTGCTCCTGCGCCAGAGTTCATGCGTTTGGCTATCCAACCGTTGTTCAATAGCGATACTGACCAGACTGACCCTGCCACTCTGTGTTGGGTAGGTTTGTGGTAAAGAGAAACAGAGATCATTTCCCCGCAGCGTAATATCCGCAGCGTAAAAACGTTGCTTTTCAAGGATACAGCCACTGAGCAACATCATCATGATGAGGGTATAGAAAGAGCGGGATAGCGTGATCTCGCCTAGCGTCAGCCTTCTGAACGAGCCTCTTGTTGTTATCATCATTCACTCCATGAATATAACTTATTGTATTTATTGGACTATTTTTATTATCTCTTTTTACCCTAGCATTGGCCATCTATTATCCATTAAAAACAAAAAGCCCCTTAAGGGGCTTCTCAGTTGATAACGTGTGAGTCATAACTCAGATACTGGTCAGGAAGGTATGTGCTTTATCCAGAGCACCAGACCTCATTCGTTACAGCAGTTGTTATTGACTCGAGAACTGTTTTTGCAGCAGCTGCCCAACAGCCTCCAGAATATGCTCGGCGGTCAGGCCGTACTCCTGCTGTAAAAACGCCTGGGTGCCCACCTGGCCGTAACGCTCCTTCACCCCCACGCGCCGCATTGGCGTCGGGCACTCTTCCGCCAGCACCTCCGCCACCGCCGATCCCAGCCCGTTATGAATGCTGTGGTTTTCACAGGTGACGATGCGCCCGGTTTTGGCCGCATAGGTTTTGATCAGTTCACGGTCGATAGGCTTGAGGGTGAACATATCGATCACCGCCGCGCTGACGCCCTGCTGCGCCAGCATCTGCGCCGCCTTCAGCGCCTCCGCCACCATGATGCCATTGGCAATCAGCGTAATGTCGTCGCCGTCGCGCAGCAGGTTGCCCTTGCCGATGGTAAAGCACGAGCCCTCCTGGTAGATGCGCGTCGCCTGCTTGCGAATGGTGCGCACCCAGTAGAAGCCGCGCAGATCCATCAGCTGGCGCAGAATATCGGCGAACATGGTGGCGTCGGTCACCTCCAGCACCACCGAATGCGCCAGCCCGCGCACGATGCCCATATCCTCGAACGACATGTGGGTGCCGCCGTTGTGGCAGGCGCTCACCCCGGCGTCGGAGGCGATTACCTTGACGTTGTTGCGCTGATAATCCAGCGACATGAACAGCTGATCGAAACAGCGGCGGCTGGCGAAGGCGGTAAAGGTATGCACGAACGGCACCCGGCCGGTGAGCGACAGCCCGGCGGCGACGCCGATCACGTTGGCCTCCATGATGCCGCAGTTGATCACGTGCTGCGGGTGATCCTTGTGCACGCCATCCATCGCCATCGAGCTCATCAGATCCGCCTCCAGCGCGATGATCGGCGCGCCCGCCTCAATCTGCCGACGCACCGCGCCGGCGTAGACTTTGCGCATTTCGACGGCGTCGTTTTCCAACTGCGTCACTACGTTAAACATGGGCGGCCTCCAGTTCGGCGATGGCTTTTTCGATTTCCTGCTGCACGTCCGGCGTCAGGCGCAGGTGGTGAGAGTTCGACAAGTTTTCCAGATAGGCCACGCCCTGCCCTTTGATGCTGTCGAGCACGATCGCCAGCGGCCGCTGTTCGCCGCCGCGCGCCGGCGCCACCGCCGCCAGCAGCGCCGCGATGTCATCGCCCTTGATGGTCTGCACCTCAAAGCCGAAGGCGCGGAACTTGGCGGCCAGATCGAACGGTTGGATCACCTCGTCCAGCGCGCCGTCCAGCTGTTGCTTGTTGTAATCGATGAACAGCGTCAGGTTGTTCAGATTGTGGTGGGCGATAAACTGGAACGCCTCCCAGCACTGCCCTTCGTTCAGTTCCCCGTCACCGAGGATGCTGAACACCCGATTGCGGCGCCCCGCCAGCCGATGAGACAACGCCATGCCGGCGGCGATCGACACGCCCTGCCCCAGCGAGCCGGTGGTAGCGTCCACGCCGCGCGTGCGCAGCCGGTCCGGGTGGCTCGGCAGACGCGTGCCGTTCTGGTTGAGGGTCTTCAGCTCCGCCAGCGGGAAGTAGCCCTTGATCGCCAGCGTGCTGTAAAGCGCCGGGCCGGCGTGCCCTTTCGACAGCACGAAGTCATCGCGCTCCGGCCAGTCCGGATCCGCCGGATCGATGCGCATCACGCTGCCATACAGCACCGCCAGCGTCTCCACCACCGACATGCAGCCGCCGTAGTGGCCGAAGCCCAGCCCGGTCAGCGCTTTCAGCGTTTCCAGGCGGATCGCCCGCGCCAGGGTATGCAGCTCTTCAATTTCCGTTTCGCTCGTTGTGTAGTTCATCAGTCTGCCCTCGTTATTTCTCGACGCGGTCAGCGGCCGGCGCGCCTTTGCGTTTTCCCAGGAAGTTATGCGCCACCAGCAGCGCGAACACGGCGACGATCGCCAGCATGATCATCTCCTTCGACATAAAGCGCGCCATATTGCCCAGCAGGATGCCGATCGCGCCGAAGTCGGCGTCGGAGAAGGTGGTGTTGGCAAAGCCCAGCGCCCCCAGCACCGGTAGCAGCAATACCGGCAGGAAGGTGATCAGCAGCCCGTTGGCGAAGGCGCCCAGCATCGCGCCGCGCCGCCCGCCGGTGGCGTTGCCGAACACCCCGGCGGTAGCGCCAGTGAAGAAGTGCGGCACCACGCCGGGCAGGATCAATACCATCTTCAGCTGCCCCAGCAGGAACAGCCCGGCCAATCCGCCAAGGAAGCTGAACAGGAAGCCGATCAGCACCGCGTTGGGGGCATAGGGATAGACCACCGGGCAATCCAGCGCCGGCCGCGCATTCGGCACCAGCTTTTCCGAGAAGCCGGTGAACGCCGGCACGATTTCCGCCAGAATCAAACGCACGCCCTGCAGGATGATGAACACCCCGGCGGCGAAGGTGATGGCCTGAATGATCGAATACACCAGGTAGTTCTGGCCGCCGCTGAGCTCGCTTTCCACATAGGCCCGCCCGGCGCAGATCGCCAGGATCAGGTAGATGACGATCATGGTCATCGAGATCGAAATGGAGCTGTCGCGCAGGAAGCTGAGGTTTTTCGGCAGGTTCATCTCCTCGGTCGAGCGCGAGTTTTTACCCACCTTCGAGCCGATCCAGCCGGACAGCACGTAGCCCAGGGTGCCGAAGTGGCCGAAGGCGATATCGTCATTGCCGGTGATGCGGCGCATATAGCGCTGGGCGATCGCCGGGAAGAACGCCATCACCAGCCCCAGGGTCAGCGCGCCGGTAAACACCAGCTGCACGCCCTCGAAGCCCGCCACCGTCAGGATGATGCCGATCATGCAGGCCATGTAGAAGGTGTGGTGGCCGGTCAGGAAGATGTATTTCAGCCGGGTGAAGCGTGCCACCACGATATTCGCCACCATGCCGAACGCCATGATCAGCGCGGTGGAGGCGCCGTATTTCTCCAGCGCGATGGAGACAATGGCTTCGTTATTCGGAATGATGCCCTGAATATTGAACGCGTGTTCGAACATGCCGCCCAGCGGATTGAGCGATCCGACCAATACCGTGGCGCCGCCGCCCAAAACGATAAAGCCGAGAATGGTTTTTACCGTGCCTTTTACCACGTCGGAAAACGATTTCTTTTGCGCCAGCAAACCGATCAGCGCAATAAGCCCGACAAGTACCGAAGGCACCTTTAATATATCCACCACAAACTTAAGCGTTTCCTGGATAAACATATCCACCTCGCCAATCGTTTTATTCAGATGATTGAGTGGGCTTCGAAGTAAGCGCGCAGCTTGGCTTCCAGCTCATTAATGTCGATGATGTTGCTGATCACCACCAGCTGCTCGGCCGGTACGCTGGCGCTGTCGGCGATGTCTTTCGCCATCACGAACACGTCGGCGGCGCCCGGGGTGGCGGACGACAGATCGGAGTGTTCGACCTCGGCCTCCACGCCCATCTTTTTCAGCACCTTTTTAATGTTCATTTCCACCATAAAACTGCTGCCGAGACCGGAACCGCAAATCGCCATGATTTTCATAATATCCACCTGTTGAATTTAGCGTGTAGGGTAGCGCCGCCGGTCATATTCCCGGCGTTGTTAGCATTAATAGTGTTCCTGGTGATTAAGCGTTAATAGCGGGCGATAATATCCTCGATTTGCCGTTTATCTTTGGCGTGAAATAACGCCTCCATGGCCTGATTGTCTGAAAATAATTCCGCCAGTTGCGAAATCAATTCGATGTGGCTGTCGCCGTCGGGCGCCGAAAGCATCACCACCACCTGAACCGGATCGTTATCCGTGGAATGAAAGTTCACCCCCTGATGGATCTTCAACAGCGATAATCCCAACGCGTTGGCGCCCTCTTCGGGCCGGGCGTGCGGCATGGCGATGCCCGGCGCCAGGACAAAGTAAGGCCCGAGCTTCTCCTGCTGATGAAAGATGGCCGTCAGGTAATTCGGCGTGATCACGCCGTCTTGCAGCAGCGGCTGCGCACTCAGCGTTACCGCCTGGCGCCAGTCCTCCACCCGTTCGCACAGCTGTATATGATCGGCGGTCAGCCACTCTTTCAGCACGTTACCCTCCTAAAGGTTGATGGTTTCGGCCGGTGATTAATTCACCGACGACGGTAAAACTTTAATCAACCCCACCCGGCCACACAGTGATGGATATCACAAAGATAGCGCTACCAAAGCGCTATCATGCAGATCTGTGATAGCGCTATCAAAACGCCGCGCTGCGGCATGGCGTTAACCACAATTTTTTCTCGCTATTTCGGGTAACGGGGTAGAATGTGCCGCATACGGGGATCGTCGAAGCCGCGCCGTCGGCTTCCCGCCCTCACCATTTTTATGCGCCGCGCGCGCATTTCAGTCGGGATTAGGCATGTCGATCGGTAAAAAACGACGCAGCACGGGCAGGGTGACGTTGGCTGACGTAGCGCAGCTGGCGGGCGTCGGCACCATGACGGTGTCGCGCGCGCTGCGCACGCCGGAGCAGGTATCAGACAAACTGCGCGAGAAGATTGAAGCCGCGGTGAGCGAACTGGGGTATCTGCCCAACCTGGCCGCCAGTTCGCTGGCGTCGGCCTCGTCCTACACCATCGCCATGGTGGTGCCCAGCCTGTCCGAATCCGGCTGCGCCGAGATGTTCGCCGGCCTGCAGAAAGTGCTGCAGCCGGCCGGTTATCACATCATGCTGGCGGAGTCGCAGCATCACCTCGAACGCGAAGAGAAATTGCTGGAGACCCTGCTCTCTTACAACCTGGCGGCGGCGGTGCTGCTCAGCGTCGAGCATTCGCAAAATGCCCGCAACGCGCTGATCGCCGCCAACATTCCGGTGGTGGAGATCGGCGCCGTGCGCGCCGATCCTATCGACATGAGCATCGGCATCGACTACGTGGCGGCCATGTATCAGCTGACGCAAACGGTGATCGCCAGCGGCTACCAGAACATCGGGCTGCTGTGCGCCAACCAGGAACAGTGGATCTTCCAGCAGCACCTGCAGGGCTGGCACAAGGCGCTGCTGCGCAACCATATGTCGCCGCATCGGGTGATCAACGCCGCGCAGCCCGCCAGCTTCAGCACCGGCGCGCAGCAGCTGCCGGAATTCCTGCTGGCCTGGCCGGAGCTGGACGCGCTGGTGTGCGCCTCGGACGAACTGGCCGGCGGCGCGCTGTATGAATGCCAGCGGCGGCGCATCAAGGTGCCGGACAATCTGGCGGTGGTGGGGTTCGGCAACAGCGAGTTCAGCCGGGTCTGCCAACCGCCGCTGACCACCATGACCATTCCGCATCGCGACATCGGCATTCAGGCCGGCCAGGCGCTGCTGGCGCGCCTGAACGAGCAACCCTGGCAGCCGGCAGGCTCCCTGCCCGCCACGCTGTGCCGCCGCGACAGCTGCTGAATCCGCGCCATAAAAAAAGCCGGTCGATGACCGGCTTTCTCACGCGTTGGCGTCTCAGTGGTTGTCGAGCGGCTTACCGTAATCCTGTTCGTTGTTGCGCGTCAGCCACAGCGACAGCGCCTTCAGCGAATCCGGGGTAAACTCGTCGCAGCGCGCGGTGATCTCTTCCGGCGTCAACCAGCACACCTCGGCCACTTCTTCTTCCTGCAGCGCGAACGGGCCGTGCGAAACGCAGCTGAACAGCGCGCCCCACACCCGGCACTGCTCTTCTTCGAAGTAGAACAGACCGTGTTCGGCGAAAGGCACACCGGCAATGCCCAGCTCTTCTTCCGCCTCGCGGCGCGCCGAATCCAGCACGTTTTCACCGCTTTGCACTACGCCACCCGCCGTTGCGTCCAACCAGCCCGGGTAGAAGTCCTTGATCTCGGTGCGACGCTGCACCAGAATTTTTCCCATCCCATCATGCACCACAATATAGGTAGCACGATGGCGCAGCCGCTCCGCCCGCATCTGTTGACGACTGGATTGCGCGATCACCTCGTTTTGCTCGTCGACGATATCAACCCATTCGGTATCTGCAGCCTGACCCTGTTCCGCCATCCTCTAAAACCTTCTATTTTGGCGCGATGCATCCCGCGCGCTGGTTAATCAATGAGTGTTTTTCAAAGATTTTTATTGTGTGTGTATAAATTAGTGCGTTTAGCGTGTTAACGCCACCTCCGCGACGACCTTGCCGTCGTCGAGCGTCAGCACGCGCAAAGTGCCCCGATCCAACATGCCGTAGCTGGCCGGAAAGCCCCCTTTGGGAATGCTGACCGAGCCCGGATTGAAGCAATAGATCTCACCCTGCCGCTCCGCCTGCGGCAGATGCGTATGGCCGTAGGCCAGGACGTCACCGCGGGATAACGGCGGCAGTGCCGAGGGATGATAAAGGTGACCGTGGGTCAAAAACAATCGTCTTTTTTGCAGTAAAACCTGTTGCCAGGGCGCCTCGATGGGAAACGTCAGCAGCATCTGATCGACCTCGCTGTCGCAATTGCCGCGAACGGCGATGATCTTGTCGCTATAGCGATTCAATCGTTCGGCAACCTGAGCAGGCTGATACCCGGCCGGCAGCGCGTTGCGCGGGCCGTGATTCAGCAAATCACCCAGAAGAATCAACCAGTCGGCGCCGTTTTGTTCGAATAATTCCAGCACGCGTTCGGTGGCCGGCAGCGATCCGTGAATATCCGAGGCGAACATCAGCTTCATAACCTTGTCCTATAGAGGGAAATAAGCGCCATTTTACCGCGCCGGCGCCGTGCGGCAAACCGCCGTCCGCCCCGGTGGAGAATTGTGATCCAACCGCGCAGATAGCATCGGACGAATCCCACATAGCCTGCTATCCTTAGCTGCTATTGTTGGATCTCTGATATACCTTTGTGCGCGGCGAAGACCGCAGCAACGTGTAATGAATTACAGATCACCTTACCGCAGGAGGCAACATGATTGACCTGTATTACGCGCCTACTCCCAATGGTCACAAGATCACCTTGTTTTTGGAAGAGGTCGGCTTACCCTACCGTATCCATCGCGTAAACATCAGCGCCGGCGAGCAGTACAAACCGGACTTTCTGAGCATTTCTCCCAACAACAAAATCCCGGCGATCGTCGATCAGCAACCGGTGGACGGCGGCGCGCCAATCAGCCTGTTCGAGTCCGGGGAAATCCTGCTGTATCTGGCGGAGAAAACCGGCAAGCTGTTGAGCAAGGGCCTGCGCGAACGCGCCGCCACCCTGCAGTGGCTGTTCTGGCAGGTGGCCGGGTTCGGGCCGATGCTCGGGCAGAATCACCACTTCAACCACTACGCGCCGCAGCCGGTGCCTTACGCCATCGAACGCTATCAGCTGGAGACCAAGCGGCTGTACGGCGTGCTGGAAGCCGAACTGCAAAAACACCCGTACCTGGGCGGCGACAACTACAGCATCGCCGATATCGCCACCTACCCGTGGGTGGTGTCGCATCCGCGCCAGCGCATCGATCTGGCGGATTACCCGGCGGTGCGCAACTGGTTCGAGCGCATCAGCAACCGCCCGGCGACCGAGCGCGCCTATAAGCTGGCTGAACAGGGCTAACCCCCGCTCCCCGACTCCCCGCCGCCGGGGAGTCACATCGCCCCTGCGTTATCATTTCCCTACTTTCCGTGTATTCTGAACGCCAATAATCAGACCTATGGAGAATCTCTGATGTCTTTCAGTCAACCCGACGCCGTTATTCGCATTAAAAATCTGCGGTTGCGCACGTTCATCGGTATCAAGGAAGAAGAAATCAACAACCGACAGGACGTCCTGATTAACGTGGTGATCCACTACCCGGCGGACAAGGCGCGCAACAGCGAAGACATCGCCGACGCGCTCAACTACCGCACCATCACCAAAGCGATCATCCGCCATGTGGAAGATAACCGTTTCGCGCTGCTGGAAAAATTAACGCAGGATGTGCTCGATATCGTAAAAGAACATGCCTGGGTGACCTATGCTGAAGTGGAGATAGATAAACTTCTGGCCCTGCGCTACGCCGATTCGGTCTCCATGACCATGAGCTACCGCCGGGGCTAACTCAGGGAGGTCGACCATGCGGATCCTGATCACCGGCGCAACGGGATTGATAGGCAGCAGCCTGACGGCCAGGCTGCTGGCGCTTTCTCACCACATTACGGTGCTGACGCGAGACGAACGGCGAGCCCGGGCCAGGCTGGGCGACCAGCCGAGCTATTGGCAAACGCTGGACGACCGGCAGTCGCTGGATGACTTCGATGCGGTGATCAATTTGGCCGGCGAACCTATCGCCGACAAGCGCTGGAGCGCACAGCAGAAACAGCGGCTGTGCCATAGCCGCTGGGATCTGACCGAGCGGTTGGCGCAGCTTATCAAGGCCGGCAGCACGCCGCCCGGCGTGCTGATTTCCGGTTCCGCCGTCGGCTACTACGGCGACCAGGGGCAGGCGGTGGTCACCGAAGAGGAGCCGCCGCACGACGAATTCACCCACCAGCTGTGCCAACGCTGGGAAGCGCTGGCGCTGCAGGCGCAGAGCGACGCCACCCGGGTCTGCCTGCTGCGCACCGGCGTGGTGCTGGCGCCACAGGGCGGCGCGCTGGCTAAAATGCTGCCGCCGTTCCGCTTCGGGCTGGGCGGCCCGATCGGCGACGGTCGCCAATACCTGCCGTGGATCCATCTCGAAGACATGGTCAACGCCATTATTTATCTGCTGGATCACGCCACTCTGACCGGCCCGTTCAATATGGTCGCTCCCTACCCGGTGCATAACGAACAGTTCGCCGCCCAATTGGCCAACGTGCTCGATCGCCCGGCGTTTCTGCGGGTGCCGGCGTTCGTCATGCGTTTGTTGATGGGGGAAGCGGCAGTGCTGGTGCTTGGCGGCCAGCGGGCGGTGCCGAAGCGGCTGGAGGAGGCCGGCTTCCACTTCCGCTATCTGGAGCTGGAACAGGCTCTGGATGACGTGATTAATCAGCGGGCCGAAGCCCGCTGATCTGAAGTTACTTCAACGCGCCGGACAGGAACTGCTGCAGGCGCGGGCTTTTGGGGTTGCCGAACAGCTCGGCCGGCGGCCCCTGCTCTTCAATCAACCCTTTGTGCAGGAAGATCACGTGGTTGGAAACGTGGCGCGCAAACTCCATTTCGTGCGTCACCACCACCATGGTTTTCCCCTCCTCCGCCAGCTTCTGCATGATACGCAGCACCTCGCCCACCAGCTCGGGATCCAGCGCCGACGTCGGCTCGTCAAACAGCAGCACTTCCGGCTCCATCGCCAACGCGCGGGCGATAGAAACACGCTGCTGCTGGCCGCCCGACAGGTGCACCGGGTATTTGCCGCGCGCCCGCTCATCGATACCCACCTTATCCAGATAGCGCACCGCGCGCTCGTGCGCTTCGGCCTTGCTCAGCCCCAGCACCTGCACCGGCGCCTCCATCACGTTCTCGAGCACCGTCATGTGGCTCCACAGATTGAAATGCTGGAACACCATGGTCAGGCGGGTGCGCAGCAGCTGCAGCTGCTTCTTGTCGAACACCTTCAGCTGGCCGTCTTTGTCGCGCACCATGCGAATGTCTTCGTTGTTCAGGCTGATCGAGCCTTCGCTCGGCTTCTCGAGGAAGTTGATGCAGCGCAGAAAGGTACTTTTGCCGGAGCCGGAGGAGCCGATGATGCTGATCACATCCCCGGCGTTGGCCGCCAGCGAGACCCCCTTCAGCACTTCGTGGTCGCCATAGCGTTTATGCAGTTCCGTGACGGCTAATTTATTCTCAGACATGGTTTTTCTTCCCGTCATTTATCAGTGACTAACGTGGGCCATCCAGCGTCTTTCAGCCTTGCGGAACAGGCTGATTAACACGTAGGAGATGATCAGGTACAGCACCGCCGCAATGCCGAAGGCGTAGAACGGCTGATAGGTCGCGGCGTTGATGTCGCGCGCGATCTTCAGCAGATCCGGCACGGTGGCGGTAAACGCCAGCGCGGTGGAGTGCAGCATCAGGATCACTTCGTTGCTGTAAGCCGGTAGCGCGGTGCGCAGCGCCGAAGGCAAAATGATGCAGCGATACATCTTGAAGCGCGAGAAACCGTAGGCGTTGGCGGCCTCGATTTCACCGTACGGCACCGAGCGGATGGCCCCGGCGAAGATCTCGGTGGTATAGGCACAGGTGTTGAGCGTCAGCGCCAGGATGGTGCAGTTGAGCCCGCTGCGGAAAAATGCGTTGAGAAACTCGCTGCCGCGCACGATCTCAAGGCTGTACATGCCGGAGTAGAACACCAGCAGCTGCACGTACAGCGGCGTACCGCGAAACACATAGGTGTAGAGCCACACTGGGAAACGCACCCAGCGGATGGAAGAGACGCGCGCCACCGCCATCGGGATCGCCAGCAGCCCGCCCATCACCACCGAGGCGATCAGCAGCCACAGCGTTACTGCCACGCCGGTGAAACGGTAGCCGTCGCTCCACAGCAGCGACTGCCAATACTGTTGCAGGATCTCAATCATAGCTCGGCCCTCTTGACGCCCAGTGAGTAACGCCGTTCAAGCCACAGCAGCACGCCGTTGGAAACGGTAGTGAAGATCAGGTACACCACGCCGGCCACGATGGCGAAGAAAAACGGCTGATAGGTGCCTTTCCCCGCCAGCTGCGTGGCTTTCACCACGTCGTTCAGGCCAAGGATCGACACCAGCGCCGTCGCCTTCAGGATCACCTGCCAGTTGTTGCCGATGCCCGGCAAGGCGAAACGCATCATCGCCGGGAACAGAATGCGCCGGAAGATCTGCGCGCCGCTGAAGCCGTAGGCCGTCGCCGCTTCGATCTGCCCTTTCGGCACCGCCAGATAGGCCCCGCGGAAGGTCTCGGTAAAATAAGCGCCGTAGATAAAGCCGAGGGTAATGATGCCGGCGCCGAGCGGATCGATGTCGATCTGCGAGAAGCCCAGCAGCGTGGTGATGTTGTTCAGCGCGATCTGCAAACCGTAAAAGATCAGCAGCATCAGCACCAGATCGGGCACGCCGCGGATCAACGTGGTATAGGCGCCGAACAGGCCGGAGATAAAGGGGTTATGAGACAGTTTGCCACCGGCGCCGATCAGACCGATCACCACCGCCAGCACCACGGAACTGAGGGCCAGCTCCAACGTCACCAGAGCCCCCTCGAAAATCAGTTGGGAATAGCCTTGCAGCATCTACTTCACCCTGTGGTCTAGGATCCGAACCATCGGGGCCGGCGCACCGGCCCCGCAGTCACAGCATGGAACGGGAAGCGGATTACCCGCCGTAGACGTCAAAGTCGAAGTACTTTTTCGCGTATTTGTCGTAGGTGCCGTCTTTACGCATCTCGGCGAAGGCTTTGTCCAGCGCCGCTTTCAGCTCGGTATCGGTCTTGCGCAGCCCCATGCCGGTGCCGACGCCAAAGAACTTGTCATCCTTCACCGATTCGCCGGCGAACGCATAGTCTTTGCCCGGCGGCTGTTTCAGGAAGCCGTCGCTGCCCGCCACTTCATCCTGGAAGGCGGCATCGATACGGCCGGAGGCCAGGTCGGCATAAGCCAGATCCTGGTTCTGGTAAGGCACAACGGTCACCCCTTTCGGCTGCCACATGGCGTTGGCGTAGGCTTCCTGGGTGGTGCCCTGCAGCACGCCCACGCTCTTGCCTTTCAGCGCTTCGGCGGTCGGCAGCAGCTTGGAGCCCTTCGGCGCGATCAGACGCGCGTTGGCGGCATACAGCTTGTCGGTAAAGGCGATTTCCTGCTGGCGTTTTTCAGTGATGGACAGCGAAGAGATAATGGCGTCAATCTTCTTCGCCTTGAGGGATGGGATCAGCGCGTCGAAGTCGCTCTCCACGAAGGTGCATTGGGTATTGATGCGTTTGCACAGCTCTTTGGCCAAATCGATGTCAAAGCCGACCAGCTCGCCTTTGGCGTTTTTGGATTCAAACGGCGCGTATGTCGGATCGGTGCCAATCTTCAGCGTGGAAGGAATGGCGGCAAAGGCGCTGCTGGCGGCGCTCAAAGCCAGAACTAACGGCAAAATCAAAACCCGCTTTTTCATAAATTACCCTCAAATTGATTTTTTTGATGCCACTACGGGCATTACTTTCCCCACCAAATCAATTTGCAGTAATCGTGCCACATTCGGTGCTACGGGCGGAGGGAACGGCTCCGGCCTTCACAATACTGTTTCCTGGGACGATAACCGCAAAATTAAATCGGCCGGTCGGGGCCGCGCCACTGGCAGCCGCGACAAGGCGGCGCCATGAAACAGTGAGCGTGATGAAGTGGGATCATTATGGTGCATACTCCGCCCCAATTCAGTGCGGTGTTGCACAAATGTACCAATTTAGGGATAAAACTGTTAATTAGCACCCTGCCAGCGGGTGAACAGGTCGGTCGGCAGTTCGATATCAAACTGGTCGATCACCCGATTGACGGTTTGATCGATGATGTCTTCCACACTTTTCGGCTGGTGGTAAAACGCCGGCACCGGCGGCATGATCACCGCCCCCATCTCCGCCGCCTGGGTCATCAACCGCAGGTGCCCCAAATGCAGCGGCGTTTCCCGCACGCACAGCACCAAACGGCGGCGCTCTTTGAGCACCACGTCGGCGGCACGGGTCAGCAGCCCGTCGCTGTAGCTGTTAACGATGCCGGACAGGGTTTTGATCGAGCAGGGCAGGATTGCCATGCCCAGGGTCTTGAAGGAGCCGGAGGAGATGCCGGCGGCGATGTCGCGCGCATCGTGCACCACATCGGCCAGCGCCTGCACTTCACGCAGGCTGTACGGCGTTTCCAGCGCCAGCGTCTGTCTTGCCGCGTTGCTCATCACCAAATGGGTTTCCACCTCTGCGACGTCGCGCAAAACCTGCAACAGGCGCACGCCGTAGACAGCGCCGCTGGCGCCGGAAATGCCGATGATGAGTCGTTTCATGGAAAATGGCCTCTGCCGTAAAAAGTAAGATCAGGCAGACTTTGCCGCAATGGCGAGGGATAAGCAAGTCAGAGGAGCAAGGTGCACCGCCGCAGACGCGGCGATGCACCCTGAGGGATCAACGCAGGCGGTTAGCCTTCGTTGTGCAGTTCCAGATTTTCCGCTTCGGTTTGCACCCGCAGCGCCTTGGCGTCGTCGCTGCGCAGCGACTCCAGGTATTCCAGATAGCTTTGGTCGACGTCTTTGGTCACGTAGATGCCGTTGAACACCGAGCATTCGAACTGGGTAATGTCCGGGTTCTCTTCGCGCACCGCTTCGATCAGATCGTCCAGGTCCTGGAAAATCAGCCCGTCGGCGCCGATGATCTGGCGGATTTCATCCACTTCACGCCCGTGGGCGATCAGTTCGTTGGCGCTCGGCATGTCGATGCCGTAGACGTTCGGGAAGCGCACTTCCGGCGCGGCGGAAGCCAGGTACACGCGCTTGGCGCCCGCTTCGCGCGCCATCTCGACGATCTGTTCCGACGTAGTGCCGCGCACGATGGAATCATCCACCAGCAGCACGTTCTTGTCGCGGAACTCGGCGCGGTTGGCGTTCAGCTTGCGGCGCACCGACTGGCGACGCGCCTGCTGGCCCGGCATGATGAAGGTGCGGCCGACGTAGCGGTTCTTCACGAAGCCCTGGCGGTATGGCTTCTCGAGAATGCGCGCGATCTCCAGCGCGATGTCGCAGGAGGTTTCCGGAATCGGGATCACCACGTCGATGTCCAGATCTTCCCACTCGCGGGCGATCTTCTCACCCAGCTTCTGGCCCATGCGCACGCGGGCGCTGTAGACCGAGATCTTGTCCATAAAGGAGTCCGGGCGCGCGAAATAAACGTATTCGAACAGGCACGGGTTGGTTTTTGGGTTCTCCGCGCACTGGCGGGTGAACAGCTGGCCCTTGGTGGTGATGTACACCGCTTCGCCCGGCGCCACGTCGCGCAGGAACTCAAAGCCCAGGGTATCCAGCGCCACGCTCTCGGAAGCCACCATGTACTCGCTGCGGCCATCCTCCAGCGTGCGCTTGCCGATAACCAGCGGGCGAATGCCGTTCGGGTCGCGGAACGCCAGCAGGCCGTGGCCGATGATCATCGCCACGCAGGCGTAAGCGCCGCGCAGTTGCTGATGCATGGCGGCGACCGCGGTAAAGATGTTGTCGGCCTCCAGCGGGTAGTGCGGGAAGCGATCCAGCTCGCTGGCCAGCACGTTCAGCAGGATTTCCGAGTCGGAGGTGGTGTTGACATGGCGGCGGCCGCTTTCGAACAGATTTTGGCGCAGCTCATGGGCGTTGGTCAGGTTGCCGTTGTGGGCCAGCGTAATGCCGAACGGCGAGTTGACGTAGAAAGGCTGGGCCTCAGAGGCGCTCGAGCTGCCGGCCGTCGGGTAACGCACATGGCCAATGCCCATGTTGCCCTGCAAGCGTTGCATATGGCGCGCCTCAAACACATCCTTCACCAGGCCGTTGGCTTTACGCAAACGGAACCCGTTGTGGGCGTCAATGGTGACGATGCCTGCGGCATCCTGGCCACGGTGCTGAAGCACCGTCAGCGCATCATAAATCGACTGGTTTACCGGCATGAAACCGGCGATACCGACAATACCGCACATGTTGTCTTTTCCTCATCAGCGCTACCGCCCCGGCAATTGGGTCGGCAAGAAACTCGACGTGCTCTGCAGGTAGTCAAAGAACCACCTGATGACGTAACTGAACTGGGGAATGAGCTGCGACTGTTTCCAGTCGGCGCTTTGTGAGAAGCCGGTAAAGGTGTCCAGGAAGAACAGGATCGCCGCGACGATCAACACTCCGCGCAGCGCGCCGAAGCAGATGCCCAACACGCGGTCGGTGCCCGACAACCCGGTTTTCTCTACCAGTGAGCTAATCACATAGTTAACAATAGCCCCTACGATCAAGGTCGCGATGAACAAAATCGCGATCGCGATGCCGTTTCGCACCAGTTCATCTTCAAAACGAGTGAAATAGACCGCAAGGTAAGAGTAGAAATGGCTGGCAACAAAAAACGCACATCCCCATGTCACAAGTGACAATGCTTCGCGAACAAACCCTCGGATCAGGCTCACCAGAGCCGAAAATCCAATCACCGCTATAATGACGTAATCAATCCAGACCATGAACTATTCCAATGATGAATCGCCCCTGCATCCAATTCGCGGCGAATTCTAACAGAAAAAGAAAACGTTTGCGTAGGGGATTTCCTACCACGTTACAAATAAAAAGCGGCGATCAAAAAATTCCCAATCGCCGCGCCTACATAGGTGATTTCGCCTGTAAAAGGCGCGGTTTTTCTCGCTTTCTCTCCACCACTCCTTAATTCAGGGGCGCATCGTGCTGCGCCCCCGCGGGGTTTAACGGCCGTACGGCTTCACCTGCCCGCTCAGCCCGCTGATCGAGTTCAGCGACGGCAGCGCCGCCTGCAGCTTCTGCTTGGAAGCGTCCGGGCCAACGTAGATGCGGGTGATCTGCCCCTGCACCGGCGTTGACGGCACGGTAAAGGCGCGATAGCCCGAGAGGCGCAGCGAGGCGACAATCTCGTTCGCCTTGGCGGCGTTTTTCAACGCCCCGAGCTGCACGACATAGGCTTGTCCAGCCGGCGCTTTTTCTTCCGCCGGTTTCGGCTGCGGTGCCGGTTCAGGCTTCGGCGTCGGTTCAGGTTTTGGTTCCGGCTTCGGCGCCGGCTTCACTTCCACCGGCTTCGGTTGCGGTGTCGGCTTCGGCTTCACTTCTACCGGTTTGGTTTCTACCGGTTTCGGCTTGGGCTGCGGCACCGGTTGAGGACGCGTTTCGACCGGCGGTGGTGCCACCTGCGTCGGCTGCTGAGCAGTCTGCCGCGCCGCCTGTTGCGCCGCCGCTTCGTTGGCCGCCTGCTGCTCGACCAGCGCGCCCGCCCCTTCCGGCGGCTGTGCCGGCAGCGGCTGCGTCACCGGCGGCAGCACGTCGTTCTCTTCGACATCGCCCGCCTTCGGCACCAACGGAATGGCCGCGAATTCATCCTCGTAATGCTTCTTTTTGCCGTCCAGCAGCCCTGGCAGGATGATTACCCCCAGCGCCACCAGAATCACGGTTCCGACCAGTCGGTTCTGAAATTTACTCGCCACTCACACTCCCCGCATCTCGTCTAACGCCGCCATCACCTGCGCCACGGTGTGGAACGATCCACAGACGATCACAATATCCTGTTTATCAGCATCCTGCATAGCCTGCCGCCAGGCAGTTTCGACATCATTAAAGCGGCGCGGTTCCGTCAGATGTTGCGCCAGCTGTTCGACGCTGGCGCCGCGCGGCCCGTCGAGCGGTGCGCAGTACCATTCATCCACCTGCTCGCTGAGGCAGGCCAGCGTGCCGGCGATGTCTTTGTCCGACAGCATGCCCACCACCGCGCGCACCTTGCCGCCGTCGCGCGGCAGTTTGGCCAGGCGCCCGGCCAGATAGCCGGCGGCGTGCGGGTTGTGCGCCACGTCGAGGATCAGCGTCGGCTCCCGCCGCACGATCTGGAAACGCCCCGGCAGCGTCGCCTGTTGCAGCCCGGTGAAGATCGCGCGTTCGTCGATTTCCAGCGGGGAGCAGTTCAGCGCCGCCAGCGCGGTAGCGGCGTTGGCCAGCGGCACGTTCGGCGTCGGCAGATCGGTCAGCAGCGTGTCGCCGCCCTGCCACTGCCAGCGATCGCCCTGCTCGCTGAAGCTCCAGGCTTCGCCGCGGCGATACAGCGGCGCGCCCAGCGTTTCGGCAACCTGACGAATGCTGTCCGGCATGTCGGGTTCGCCCACCACCGCCGGCTTGCCGCTGCGGAAAATGCCGGCCTTCTCGCGGCCGATGCTTTCGCGATCGTTGCCCAGCCAGTCGGTGTGATCGAGCGCGATGCTGGTGATCACCGCCACGCTCGGATCGACGATGTTGGTGGCGTCGAGACGCCCGCCCAGCCCCACTTCCAGGATCACCACGTCGAGCCGCGCCTGTTTGAACAGCTGCAGCGCCGACAGGGTGCCGAACTCGAAATAGGTCAGCGACGTTTCGCCGCGGCCGGCTTCAATGGCGGCGAACGAGCGGCTGTGCTCCGCTTCGCTCAGCTCTTCCCCCTGAATGCGCACGCGTTCGGTATAGCGCACCAGATGCGGCGAACTGTAGACGCCGACGCGCAGGCCGGCGGCCAGCAGAATGGCTTCGAGGGTACGACAGGTGGTGCCTTTGCCGTTGGTGCCGGCAACGGTGAACACCGTGGGAGCGGGGGTCAGTAAATCCAGATGCGCCGCGACGCGCTGTACGCGCTCAAGGCCGAGTTCGATCGCCTGGCTGTGCAGACGTTCCAGATAATAAAGCCACGAGCTCAATGGCGACGTGGCTTGGGGAATTTGGTGGTTTTGCATGAGTCCCATCACTGAACTTGGGTTCATTAATCCATCAGGGCACCACCCTCACCGCGGTAAAGGCGATGCGCTTCGTGACTGCCGCCAGCCTGCAAACCGCAGCGAGATGGGCTGCGGCCGGCAGGGAACGGGCATCAGCCGTCACTTAGCCACAAAGTGGCGGCTGAACCCGGGCGGGATCTGTCTTTGCCTCAGGCGTCGGCCTGCTGCTCCGGCTCAATGACCGGCGCGGCCTCATCGAAATGCGGCTGCGGCTGGTTGGTCAGCTTGGACAGAATGCTCGCCAACGTCTGGCGCATTTCCGGACGGCGAACGATCATGTCGATCGCGCCTTTTTCGATCAGGAACTCGCTGCGCTGGAAGCCCGGCGGCAATTTCTCGCGCACGGTCTGCTCGATGACGCGCGGGCCGGCAAAGCCGATCAGCGCTTTCGGCTCGGCGATGTTGATGTCGCCCAGCATCGCCAGGCTGGCAGAAACGCCGCCCATGGTCGGGTCGGTCAGCACGGAGATGTACGGCAAGCCGCGCTCCTGCATTTTGGCCAACGCCGCGCTGGTTTTCGCCATCTGCATCAGCGACATCAGCGCTTCCTGCATGCGCGCGCCGCCGCTGGCGGAGAAGCACACCAGCGGACAGTTGTCCTCCAGCGCCTGCTCAACCGCACGCACGAAGCGCGCGCCGACCACGGAAGACATCGAGCCGCCGATGAAGGCGAATTCGAAGGAGGCCGCGACGATCGGCATACCGTACAGCGTGCCCTTCATCACCACCAGCGCGTCTTTCTCGCCGGTCGCTTTCTGTGCGGCGACCAGGCGATCTTTATAGCGCTTGGAATCCTTGAATTTCAGAACGTCTTTCGGCTCCAGATCGCTGCCCAACTCCACTTCGCTGCCTTCGTCTAGCAGGGTATGCAGACGCGCGCGCGCACCCATACGCATATGGTGGTCGCACTTCGGACACACTTCCAGATTACGCTCCAGCTCGGCGCGGTAGAGAACCTGGCCGCAGCTGTCGCATTTGGTCCAGACCCCTTCAGGAATGCTCGCCTTACGGGTTTGTGTGATATTGCTCTTGTTAAGAATTCGTTCAATCCAGCTCATCGATGACCTTTCTGTTTGAACCTGGCACACGCCAGTCCGCTGTTCATGCTTTAACAATCCCCCCGAAAACACCCCAATGAAAAAATGCCCGTTCGCGGCGCGGCAAGCGCGGCGACTGAGGCATCGGCTTCAGGGTTGTTCGCAGGAACAGACCATAATGTCGCTCATTAAACCATATCGGCCCGACGCTGTGGACAAAAAACTGGTCGAACCGACAGGTTAAACAATGTTTTTACTGTTTTTGCTGGCGGGCGGCCGCGCGCTTGTGGCGCCAAATTTCAATCACGCCCGGCAGAATCGAAACGATGATGATCCCGACGATCAGCAGTTTCAGGTTCTCCTGCACCACCGGCAGATCGCCGAACAGGTAGCCAGCATAAGTGAAGAGCAGCACCCAAACCAGTGCGCCAATCACGTTGTAGGCGGCGAAGTGGCGATAGGACATATGCCCCATACCGGCGACGAACGGCGCAAAAGTACGCACGATCGGCACGAATCGCGCCAGAATAATCGTTTTCCCACCGTGTTTCTCATAGAACTGGTGCGTCTTGTCCAGATAGCTGCGGCGGAAAATTTTCGAATTCGGGTTGCTGAACAGCTTCTCGCCGAACAACCGCCCGATAGTGTAGTTCACCGCATCGCCGAGGATCGCCGCCACCACCATCAATGCCACCATGGTGTGCACGTTAAGATCGTTGGTCGGCAACGCCGCCAGCGCACCAGCGACAAACAGCAAAGAATCCCCCGGCAGGAACGGCGTCACCACCAGACCGGTTTCGCAAAACAGGATCAGGAACAGAATAGCGTAGACCCACATGCCGTATTGTGCGACCAGTTCGGCCAGGTGCACATCAATATGCAGAATGAAATCAATAATAAACTTGATGATGTCCATAAATTCTCTCATTGATGCCGGGTGTTTCAGTCACCCGGCAGAAGCACAAGGGAGCGACGCTTTCAGGCGTGCCGGCGTTTAATCGTCGGGCAAAAACAGCGGCCCCATCGGCGGCCGCGGTAGACCAAAGTGGTCAGGGTAATCCACGGCAACCAGATACAGCCCCTCGGCTCGCGCCGTCGCCGCCGCCAGGTTGCGATCCTTCAGCGCCAGCAACTCGGCCATCCAGTTCTCATCCTGATTGCCGCAGCCGATCTCCATCAGGCTGCCGACGATGTTGCGAACCATGTGATGCACGAAGGCATTCGCCTTGATATCTACCACAATATATTCGCCGTAGCGCGTAACCTTAACGTGTTTTACGCAGCGCCACGGGGTGCGCGACTGACATTGCACCGCGCGGAACGAAGTGAAGTCGTTTTCGCCCAGCAGCGCCTGCGCCGCCCGATGCATGCGATCGGCGTCCAGCGGGTGATAAAAATGCGTCACCCCCTGTTGCAGCACCGCCGGCCGGTAGCGATGGTTGAAAATAATATAGCGGTAGCGGCGCGCGGTGGCGCTGAAACGCGCGTGAAAATCGTCGGCAACGGGGCTCACCCAACGCACCGCGATATCCGGCGGCAGATGGGTATTTACCCCCATCGTCCAGGCGGCGTCCTTGCGGCGCGCGGTGGTTTCGAAATGCACCACCTGCCCGGTGGCGTGCACCCCGGCGTCGGTACGCCCGGCGCACAGCACGCTAATCGGCGCATCCGCCACCTTGCTCAACGCCTGCTCCAGGCGTTGCTGCACGCTGGCCACTTCTTGCTGCCGCTGCCAGCCGTAGTACCGGCTGCCGTCATATTCGATGCCCAGCGCAATTTTCAGCGTTGGCTGAACGGGCGAGACCACCTCAGACATCAGTACATCTGCTCCTGCACCAAACGCTCGGCGGTTTCGATAGCCATCAATGCGCCGCCGAAGCGCACATTGTCCGCCACCGTCCAGAACTGCAACAGCTCGGGGATGCCGTAATCGTTACGCAGACAACCGATGCTGAGCGCATCGCTGCCGGAGGCGTCGGTGACCTGAGTCGGGTAATCGTCCTCTTCGCTCAGCTGAATGTCCTCGATCTCTTCGAGCTCGCTGCGCGCCTCTTCGGCGGACAGCGGGCGCAGCGCTTCCAGGTGCACCACCTGCGCGTGGCCGTAAAACACCGGCGACTGAACGCAGCTCACCGAAATCGGCAGCCCTTCATCCTGCAGCACCTTGCGCACCTGATCGACGATCAGGCGTTCTTCGCGCACGCTACCCTGCTCGTCGGCAATCAGCGGCAACAGGTTGAACGCCAGCTGCTTGCCGAAAACGCCTTCCTCGGCCGGAATGCCGTTCAGCAGGCGCGCGCTCTGGCCGGCCAAATCGTCCACCGCCACCTTGCCGCGCGACGATACCGACATCAGCGTGGTGACGTGCAGACGCGACAGCCCCGCCTGTTCGGTCAGCGGCTTGATCGCCGTCAGCAGTTGGCTGACCATGCTGTCGGCCACCGCCACGATATTGCGGTTGCGGTAATCCGCCAGCACCTGCGGGTTAACGCCCGGCACCACCAGCGGCACATCCGGCTCCATGGCGAACAGGCCGCTGGTGTCGATCACCAGGCAGCCCATGTTGCCGGCTTCTTCGGCATAGCGCGCGGACGCTTCGCTGCCGGCGACGAAGAAGGCCAGCTGCGCCTGTGACCAGTCGAACTCTTCGGCGTTTTGCACCAGAAGAGACTTGCCGTTGAAGCGCACATTGGCGCCCGCGCTGCGTTCGCTTGCCAGAGGATAGAGCTCACCCACCGGGAACTGGCGTTCCTGCAACAATTCCAGCAACGCTTCACCTACCGCGCCAGTGGCGCCGAGCAGCGCGATATTCCAGCCGTCAGACATCGGGTTTTCTCCAGAGTATTTCATTCATAAAAGCAGACGGGCAGTGCAATCACCGCCCGATAATCTTTGCCGCTCACTGTAGCGGCGTTGGCTTAAGACAACCTTACGCGCTATGCCACGCTGAAACCCAGCTTGCCGAGCAGCTCGGCGCTGGCGCTGTCATCGCATTGCACGGCCAGCGACGACCACTCGCGGCGTTCCTGATAGTGCTTGCGCAGGCGATCGAATTCGCCCGGTTGTCCGGCGACTTTGCGCAGCGGCGCATCATCGCGGCGCACATCATACACCAAGTGCATCAATCGTTTTAACCGCGCTTCATCCAGCGGCCCGTTGAGGCGGATCTGGCTGAACTCCGGCACCGGCAGCAGCGAGGCCAGCGCCACCTGCTGCGGCTGCCCCAGATGGCGGCTGAACGCTTCGAACACCTGAGTGGTGCCGCGCGCCTTGCCTTCCAGCGTATACCCGGCGATGTGCGCAGTGCCGATATCCACCCGCGCCAGCAGCGGCAAGGAGAGATCCGGCTCCGGTTCCCACACGTCCAGCACCGTGCTCAGCTTTTTGCCCTTTTCCAGCGCCTGCAACAACGCGGCGTTATCCACCACCGGCCCGCGGCAGGCGTTGATCAGAATGCGGTTGTCCGGCAGCGCCGCCAACAGATCGGCGTCCGCCAGATGCAGCGAATGGTATGGGCCGGATTTATTCAGCGGCGTATGGAAGGTCAGCACGTCGGCCTCGGCCACCAGCTTCTCCAGCGGCCAAAACTCCCCGGCGTCGCCGCGATCGGCACGCGGCGGATCGCACAGCAGCGTGCGCACGCCCAGCGCTTTGAGGCGCGCGTCCAGGCGGGAACCGACGTTGCCCACGCCGATGATGCCGACGGTTTTATCCCGCAGATGGAAGCCATCGCGTTCGGCCAGCAGCATCAAGGCAGAGAACACATACTCGACCACCGCAATGGCGTTGCAGCCCGGTGCGGCGGAAAAGCCAATGCCCTGCCGTTGCAGCCAGGCGTCATCGACGTGATCGGTGCCGGCGGTGGCGGTACCGACAAAGCCGATGCGGCTGCCGGCCAGCAACGCTTCATTGACCTTGGTGACCGAACGCACCATCAGCGCATCGGCATCCGCCAGCGCCTCACGCGGGATCGGGCGGCCCGGCACTGCCTGCACGTCGCCCAGGCGGCTGAACAGCTCGGCCGCGTACGGCATATTTTCATCAACCAGAATTTTCACTGCGTTCTCCGACGGTTTACGGCTATTTGTCTGCGAAATAGTGTGCCACTGAATCAGGCACGGCGAAAGCGCTCAGGGGTGGTGCCGGCGATCTGCTGGAACATGACGATAAACGCCGACGCGGAGCTGTAGCCGACGTCCAGCGCCACGTCCTGCACGGTCTTGCCCTGCTCGAGCAGCGACACGGCATGCAGGAAACGCAGGCGCTGGCGCCATTCGCTGAACGACATGCCCAGATCCTGCTGGCAGCGGCGCGACAGCGTGCGCTCAGTGGTGTAGACCCGAGCCGCCCACGCCGCCAGCGAGGTGTTGTCCGCCGGGCAGTGCTCCAGCGCTTCCAGCACCGGCGCCAAAAATTTGTCGTCCGACGACGGCAGATAGGTTTGCTGGCGCGGCGACAGGCGCAGCTGATCGATCAGTACCTGGCACAGGCGCAAATCCTCTTCCGTTTGCGGAATGTACTGCTTGCGCGCATAGAAATCCTCGGCGATAGCGCGGAATATCGGCGTCACGCTCACCAGGCAAGGGTCGGCCGGCATGCCGGCACACAGCGCCGGCGTAATGTCCACCATGCGGCACTGCGCCAGCCGCTGGTTATAGCAGGAGTGTTCGATGCCGGCCGGCGCCCACAGCACGAACTCCGGCGGCGCCAGAAAGCGCTGCCCGCCGATGCGCAGCACCATCACCCCGGCTTTGACCCACATCAACTGGCCCCAGGTGTGGCTGTGCGGCTGGAATTCGGTGCGCGCGTTGAACTCCTCGCAGCGGAACTGCACCGGCTTCGGCGCCGGGATCAGCGACTCGGGGAAATGGCGGATTTCTGGCATGGTTTCGTCCCGTGATTTGTCTTGTTTACGCCGATTTTTGTCTGGATATCGCTATATATGATAAACCGGACACGCGTAGACTAGCCAGCATGTTGGACGTTATTGAGAATAATTATCATGAATATGCTCTTCCCGCTGTTGGCCGTGCTGATTTGGTCGATTAACGCCGTCGTCAGCAAACTTTCCGCCACCGCCATCGATCCGGCGGCCATCTCGCTCTACCGCTGGCTGCTGGCGTTGATTGCCCTGACGCCGTTCGTGCTGCCGGGCGTGCTGCGCAACTGGGCGCAGGTGCGCGCCAACTGGTGGAAATTGATGATCCTCGGTTTGCTGGGCATGGTGCTGTACCAAAGCCTGGCGTATTACGCCGCACACAGCGTCAGCGCGCTGTTTATGGGCATCATCGTATCGCTGATCCCGCTGCTGACCATCCTGATCAGCATCGTACTGCTGCGCATTGCGCCAACCGTCGGCGTGCTGCTCGGCAGCATACTCTCCTTCTGCGGCCTGATCTGGCTGGTCAGCGGCGGTCAGCCCGGCGTGCTGCTGCAGCACGGTATCGGCAAGGGGGAATTGATGATGCTGCTCGCCACCGCCTCTTACGCGCTGTATGGCGTGTTGACCAAACGCTGGGCCATCGCGCTGCCGAATTGGCAATCGCTGTACGTGCAGATCCTGTTCGGCGTGCTGCTCCTGCTACCTAATTTCCTGATGGCGCAGGATGTCGGCTTGAACGGCCATAACCTGCCGCTGGTGCTGTTCGCCGGCATTCCGGCTTCGATCATCGCTCCCTTCCTGTGGATCCAGGGCGTGATGCGCCTGGGCGCCAACACCGCCTCGATCTTTATGAACCTGGCGCCGGTGTTTACCGCCGCTATCGCCGTGCTGTTCCTGCATGAGCAGCTGCACGGTTACCACCTGATCGGCGGCGGCATCACCCTGCTGGGCGTTATTCTGTCGCAGCGGCTGCGCACGCCGCTGACGCGTAAAGCCAAGGCCCCGGCGGCCGACGTCGAATCCTGCAAAGAACAGGCTTAAGGCAGCAGCCTGAAACGCACCCGCACCAACAGGCCGCCCAGAGCGGCGGAGCTCAGCAGCTCCGGGCGGGTGCCGTGATACGCGGTGATGTCCTTCACCAGCGCCAGCCCCAGGCCGGCGCCCGGCTGATCGCCCACGTTGTCCAGCCGATGAAACGGCTGCAGCGCCAGCGCCTTGTCCTGCAAGGCGATGCCGGGGCCGCTGTCTTCAATCTCCAGCACGCCTTCCCCTGCCGCCTGATCCTGAGTGAGGCGCGCGGTCACCACGCCCTGACGCGGCGTGTATTTCAGCGCGTTGTCCAGCAGGTTGGCGCACAGTTCGGCCAACAGCAGCGGTTCCCCCGCCACCTGGCACGCCGCCTCGCCTTCAAATCCGAGATCGATCTGTTTACTGCGCGCCTGTGGCAAGCGGGAAAAACAGGCGTCGCGCAACACCTGCGCCAGATTGACCGGCTGCAGCTGGCGCTCGGCCCGGTGCTCGCTGGCCTTCAGGCGTGAGAGATGCAGCAGGCGGTCGGTCAGCGACACGGTATTATCCAGCGTCGCGCTCATCGCCTGCAGGCTTTCGCGCCACTGCTGCGGCCGGTCGCTGGCCAGCGCCACCCCAACCTGAGTCTTCAACACTGCCAGCGGCGTGCGCAGTTGGTGCGAAGCATCGGCGCTGAAACGCTCCTGGCGCGCCACCATCAGCCGCAGCCGTTCGATATAGCGATTGAACGCCACCAGCAGCGGCTGCATCTCCGACCACGGCAATACCCGCGGCAGGGGCGTCAGCTCGCCCGGATCGCGCCGCAGCATGATGCCGGAGAGCTTGCGCATCGGCTTCAACACCCGCTTGAGCAGCGCGAACGCCAGAATCAGGGTCAACACCACCACCGTGCCCTGGCTCAACAGCGCCGCGATCATCATCTGTCGCGCCAGGTAACGGCGCGATTCCAGGGTTTCCGCCACCAGAATGGTCGCCATGCCGCTCACGCCCGACTCGTTGATCGGTTGAAACAGCGCCGCCACGCGGATCGCCCGGCCGAGGTATTCCGCATCGTAAAAATGCACCAGCGCCGGGTAGAGCGTGGAACGCGGGATATGGGGCGGCAAAGGCGGCAAATCGTCATAGCCCGAAATGCTTTTCCCCTGCGGCGATATCACCTCGTAATAGAGCTGATCGTTCATGTTGCGCTCGAAGCTGTCGAGCACCACATAGGGCACATCGACCGCCAGCTTGCCGTCGCGCACCACCAGCCGCTCCGCCACGGTGCGCGCCGACGCCAGCAGCGTGCGATCGTAAGCCAGGGTGGCGGCGCTCATGGCGCTGAAATAGTGGGTGTAGATCGAGATGCCGCCCAACGCCACCAGCGGCAGGCCAAAAAACAGCAGCAGTTGATAAAACAACGAACGCGGCGCGTTAAACCACCGCATTGCACCGCTCCAGGCTGTAACCCAGACCGCGCAGCGTGATGATTGCCACGTCGCTGCCCTGCAGCTTTTTCCGCAAACGGTGTACGTAAAGCTCGATGCTCTCCGGATTGGCCTCGTCGGACAGCGTAAACACCTGCTCAAACAGCTGCTGCTTGGCCACCGGGCGGCCGCGGCGGTGCATCAACGCGGTCAACACCGCCAGTTCGCGCGGCGTCAGCGCCAGCGGCTTGCCTTCCAGCAGGAAATAGCCTTCGTCGTGATAGGTCAACGCGCCGTATTGCAACGCCGGCTGCGCGGCGCCGACGCTGCGGCGCAGCAGCGCCCGAATGCGCGCTTCCAGCTCGTCCAGTTCGAACGGCTTGGTGAGGTAATCGTCCGCCCCCAGATTCAGGCCCTTCACCCGATCGGCCACGTCGGTGCGCGCCGTCAGCAGCAGCACCGGCAGCTCCTGCCCGCGCTTGCGCAGGCGCGCCAACAAATCCAGGCCGTTCAAACGCGGCAGCGCCACATCCAACACCGCCAGCGCATAGCGTTCGTTGAGCAACAGATGATCGGCCGCCACGCCGTCCGGGGCGACGTCGACGGCAAAGCCGGCGCCGGTCAGCGCCTTTTGCAACCAGTGAGACAGCTCGGGGTGATCTTCAACCAATAACAGTCGCATGTTTCCATTCCATTGATTTACCTGAACAACCTGACGCCGATAGCGTGCTTGTTAACAGGTCGATAACAGAGAATGGCATGGAAAATAAGGGGATAAAAGAGCGCCGCGCCGCCAGTTTTGGGAGCTGGCACACAATTATGCATATGGAGCGCGATCGCAGGCCGGTATCAGATCAACGGAATGGGGCTGTCGGCAACGGCAATGTCAATCACCGGGCGCAGCTTGTCGGCGGTAAACGGTGAAGAAACCAGCACGGAGCGATTGTTGGCGGCAAACACCAGATCAATGCCGGCCACGCAGGCGGTCATCTGGCAGGCATACTTTTCACCGTCGGCATTGACGAAATGCAGCTCAAATACGCCAATATCGGCACGCAGCCGCTTTAAACGACACTGCCCGGTTTCACCGGTCATCTCTGCATAGACCTCCGGCAGCCGTTTAATCGCGCACACTTTGGCGCTGTCCCTGCCACCAAACAATTTCCCTAACGAAAACATATTACTGCATCTCTATTCATTTCATTGCTCATGATTCTATCGCAAAAGCAGAGCCGCAAACCTGATATTACGCAGGATTTTGGCCGGTTTTGCCCCCTGTTCTTCTCTTCCTTTCTATGGTAGCGCACCCGCTCTCCGCTCGCGACAAGCGACCCCAATCACAGACTGGAAACTTTTCCGGCCGCTGAAAGGTAAATGAAAGGTTGTTGTTTTAACAATCCTGCAACCGCACCCGGCGGGATTTCACAAACAGAACAATACCGAGGGCAAGTCACAATGAAAAAAATAATGACCCGTACCTTTACCGCCGCCGCCCTGCTGCTGGCGGCCAATCAGGCCTTTGCCGTTGAAGCGCCCAAACGCACCGAATGCATCGCGCCGGCCAAGCCCGGCGGCGGCTTCGATCTGACCTGCAAGCTGATCCAGGTGTCGCTGCAGGACACCAAGGCCATCGATAAGCCGATGCGCGTCACCTATATGCCCGGCGGCGTCGGCGCAGTGGCCTATAACGCCATCGTAGCGCAGCGCCCGGCGGAGTTCGGCACCGTGGTGGCCTTCTCCGGCGGCTCGCTGCTCAATCTGGCCCAGGGCAAGTTCGGCCGCTACAACGTGGACGACGTGAAATGGCTGGCGGCGGTCGGTACCGACTACGGCATGATCGCGGTGCGCGCCGACTCGCCTTACAAAACCCTGAAAGACCTGATGGACGCCTTCCAAAAAGATCCCAACAGCGTGGTGTTCGGCGCCGGCGCCTCCATCGGCAGCCAGGACTGGATGAAAACCGCGCTGCTGGCGCGCGAAGTCGGCGTGGATCCGCGCAAGATGCGCTATGTGGCATTCGAAGGCGGCGGCGAGCCGGTAACCGCGCTGCTCGGCAACCATATCCAGGCGGTCTCCGGTGACCTGAGCGAGATGGTGCCTTATCTGCAGGGCGACAAGATCCGCGTGCTGGCGGTGTATGCCGAGCAACGTCTGCCGGGCCAGCTGGCCGACATTCCAACCGCCAAAGAGCAGGGATACAGCCTGGTGTGGCCGATCATTCGCGGCTTCTACGTCGGGCCGAAAGTCAGCGATGAAGAATATCAGTGGTGGATCGACACCTTCCAGAAAATGATGGCGACCGACGAATTCAAGCAACAGCGCGATCTGCGCGGCCTGTTCGAATTCAACATGACCGGCAAAGAGCTGGACGCCTACGTGAAGAATCAGGTTGCCCAATACCGTGAGCAGGCAAAAGTGTTCGGCCTGGCCAAATAACCGCAGGGGAAAACCATGAGCGATCGTATTTTTGCCGGCTTCTGGCTGCTGCTGTGTATCGGCGGGCTGTTCATCGGCTGGGGCATCCAAAGCGAATACAGCTATGAACCGCTGGGGCCGCGCCCGTTCCCGCTGGCGATCCTCAGCCTGATGGCGCTGTGCGCGGCCCTGCTGTTGCTGCGCCGCCCGCAGGCGGTGGAGTGGCCGCACAACAAGGTGCTGCAGCGGCTGCTGGTGCTGGTGATCACCCTGGTGCTGTATGCCTGGGGCTTTGAATGGCTGGGCTTCCCGCTGGCGACCGCGCTGCTGACGTTCAGCATCGGCCTGCTGTTTCAAGCCAGCCTGCCGGCGGCGGCCATTTCCGGCGTCGTCATGGGCGCAGCGCTGTATTACGCCTTTGACCGACTTCTCGATGTCACACTGCCGCTCGGCGCCTGGCTGAGCTAACGGGAGCGATGATGGATACCTGGATGTATTTGACTCAAGGGTTCGAAGTGGCGCTGGTGCCGCAGAACCTGATTATCGCCCTGATCGGCTGCTTCGTCGGCACCATCGTCGGCCTGCTGCCGGGCCTCGGGCCGATCAACGGCGTGGCGATCCTGCTGCCGCTGGCGTTTGCCCTCAAGCTGCCGGCCGAATCGGCGCTGATCCTGCTGGCGACGGTGTATATCGGCTGCGAGTACGGCGGACGCATCTCGTCGATTCTGCTTAACGTACCGGGCGACGCGGCGGCGATCATGACCGCGCTGGACGGCTACCCGATGGCGCAGCAGGGGCGCGCCGGCGTGGCGTTGTCCATCTCGGCGGTCAGTTCGTTCGTTGGATCGATGATCGCCATCGGCGGCATCATCCTGTTCGCGCCGCTGCTGGCCCGCTGGTCGCTGGCCTTCGGCCCGGCGGAGTATTTCGCTCTGATGGTGTTCGCCATCGCCTGCCTCGGCAGCATGATGAGCCAAAACCCGCTGAAATCGCTGCTGGCGGCGCTGATCGGCCTGGGGCTGGCGACGGTGGGCGTCGACGCCAACACCGGCGTTTACCGCTTTACCTTTGACAGCGTGCACCTCTCCGACGGCGTGCAGTTTATCGTGGTGGTGATCGGCCTGTTCTCGGTCAGCGAAATCCTGCTGATGCTGGAAAGCACCAGCGCCGGGCAAAAGCTGGTGCGTAAAACCGGCCGGTTGCTGTTCAACCGCAAAGAGGCGGCGCAGTGCGCAGGCCCTACCCTGCGCTCGTCGGTGATCGGCTTCTTCGTCGGCATTCTGCCAGGCGCCGGCGCCACTATCGCCAGTGCGCTGACCTACATGACCGAGAAGAAAATCAGCGGCAACAGCGACACCTTCGGCAAGGGCGACATCCGCGGCGTAGCGGCGCCGGAAGCGGCCAACAACGCCTCGGCCTGCGGTTCGTTCATTCCGATGCTGACGCTGGGGGTGCCGGGTTCCGGCACCACGGCGGTGATGATGGGTGCGCTGACGCTGTACAACATCACCCCCGGCCCGGCAATGTTCACCGAACAGCCGGACATCGTCTGGGGACTGATCGCCGCGCTGCTGATCGCCAACGTCATTTTGCTGATCATGAACCTGCCGCTGGTCGGCCTGTTCACCCGCATGCTGACCATCCCGCTGTGGTTCCTGGTGCCGGCGATCGCTGCGGTGTCGGCGGTGGGGGTTTATGCGGTGCACAGCACCACTTTCGACCTGTTGCTGATGGTCGGGTTGGGCGTGTTCGGCTACATCCTGCGCAAAATGCACTTCCCGATGTCGCCGCTGATTCTGGGCTTCGTACTGGGTGAGATGCTGGAGCAGAATCTGCGTCGCGCGCTGTCGATCAGCAACGGCGAGTTCGGCATTCTGTGGAGCAGCAGCATCGCGCAAACGCTGCTGGTGCTGGCGGTCGCGGTACTGGCGCTGCCGCCGCTGCTGCGCCTGATGCGCAAACGCCGCCAACCGGCGGCCGAGGCCAAAGCCGAGTAACGCGAAACGGGCGGGGATCCCCCGCCCGTTGTGTTTAACGGCGTAGGGCCGCAATTCCCCTTTCCAACGCCTCGATATCGTCATCGGCGAGCAGGGGCTGAATCACCGCAAAGTCCGCCTCGGACAAGTCATAGAGGCGCAAGGCAAGCAACCGCGCGATGACCTCCGGCGCGAACCGCCAACGGATAAACCGCGCGGGGTTACCGCCGACGATGGCATAAGGCTCAACATCGCCGACCACCACGCTGCCGGCGGCGACGATCGCCCCTTCGCCTATCGATACCCCTGGCATCAACATCGCCCGCATGCCAATCCAGCAACCGTCCCCCAGCCGGGTGTCGCCTTTGGGGCGGTACGCCCGTTTGATGGTTGCCATAAACGGATACAGGCTCAACCAGTCGATACGATGGGTGTGGTTGCCGCCCATCAGGATCACCGCTTCGGCCGCGATGCACACATAATCGCCGATCAGCAAGCGATCTATGTCACCCAGCGGCTGCCATTGCCGGCTGACCGCGTCGCCGTGCAGATAGCGCACCACCGAGCGCTCGAAGCCGTTATCCCAGCAGTCGCTGTAGTAGCTGTGGGTGCCTTTGATGATGATATTCGGGTTGGTCACCGTCTGATGCAGCAGCTCGGTTTTGGACCAATGTTTTTCGGACATGGCGTATTCTCTTGTTACGGGAATAAAAGCCACGGAACGGAATGTCTGTGGCCGTGTTGTCGTTCACTCAACACGGCCATTCAAGCGATAAGCGCTCGTTTCAATCTCGGGTTATTCATCTTACGGCCTCTCTTGCGAGGCGTAATGGTAGCCGATCACGCCTCGGCGGTCTTGCTTTTCAGCAGCAGCACCCCGCCCATCACCAGCGCGCTGCCCAGCAGCTGCAGCTGATTCATGCTCTCCCCCAGCAGGAAATAGGCGATCACCGCGGTGAACACCAGTTCCAGCGACAGGATCAGGTTGGCCACCGCCAGCGGCAGCGTTTTCAGGCTGATATTGTACAGCCCGAAGCCCAGCAGCGTCGGCCCGGCGGCCAGCGCCAGCAGCAACAGCCAGCCGCTCCACTGGATGCCCAGTGCGCCGTGCGACAGGAACCACAGAGAGCCGGCCATGCCGTGGAACGCCGCCAGCGGGAACGCCGTCAGCGCCGCGTTGAACACCAGCTGGTACAGCGCCGAAAAACCGAACACGTACAGGATGGTGTTCCACACCGGATAGCCGCGCTCGCTGGCCACCCGCCCGCCGAGGGTATACAGGGTATAACCGATGCCCGACAGCATCCCGACCAATAGCCCCAGCAGATCGAAGTGGCTGTTCCCCATGCTGTCGCCGTTGCTGACCAGGAAGCAACCGCCCAGGCTGATGGCGATCACCAGCAATTGGCGCAGCGTCAGGCGTTCGCTGTACATCACCCAGCCGAGGAACACGGTAAAGCCCACCGAGCAGTAGGTCAGAATGGTCGCCACCGACGCGCCGTTCAGCGCCACCGACAGCGTCCACAGGCTGTTGAACAGCGCCAGCAGCAGCCCGTAAAGTGCGTAGAACACCACCTGTTCACGGCGCAGGCGCGCCCACTGCGGTTTCACCAGCAACAACAGCGGCAACAGCACCAGCGCCACCAGCGCCGCGCGCCAGAACGCCAGCACGAAGGTCGGCAGGTGATAGTACTCGGTCAGCGCGCGAATGATGATGGCGGTAAAGGCCAGCAGCATGGCGCTGATAATGGCGATGACGTACCCCTGGTGGCTGCCCTGAAAGAGGCGCGCGCCGGGCAGCGCCGGCCGGGCGGAAACGCCTGACGGTAATGACATGAGATCCTCGGAGAAATGGCGACGTAAATGCTCAGGCGGACAGTGTAACGCGGCCATTCTTTATCACTATAGCCACTTTACGGCGTTGTCATGCAGGCCACTTTTCTGCGCTTGAAGCCCTGTTGACATGGGGTATAGTAAAAATCACTCTCCATAACCGGGCCAATTTCGCATGCATATCCCGTTGGATCGCGAGCAGGACGTTCCGCTCTATTTACAGATCGAAGAAGCGCTGCGGCGCGCCATCCTCACCGGCGTGTTCGTCGATGGTGACAAACTGCCCTCGACGCGCACGCTGGCGGCCGAACTGGCGGTCAGCCGTTTAACGGTGGATAACGCCTACGCCGAACTGGCGGCCAAAGGCTTTTTGCATCAGCGGCGCGGCAGCGGCGCCTATGTCGCGCACCCGCAAGCGCAGGCGCGCCCGGCCCGGCCGAGCAGCGATGCTCCATTCCCGCTGGAGAGCTTCACCACCCTCACCTCGCGGCTGGACGGCTACGCCGACGCCCCGCTGCCGGAGGGGCTGATCAACTTCGCCGCCGGCGTCGGCAGCCCTCAGGTGTTTCCGCTGGAGGCGTTTCGCAAAGTGCTGCTGTCGGTGCTCAGCCGCCATGCGGAAGAGGCCTTCAGCTACGGGGAATACTGCGGCTACTACCCGCTGCGCGATACGCTGAGCCGCATTCTCAGCGCGCAGGGCATCCCCACGCAGGCGGAACAGGTGCTGATCACCAACGGCTCGCAGCACGCCATCAGTCTGGTGGTGCAAAGCCTGCTGGCGCCGGGCGATACGGTGATCGTCGAAGAACCGACCTACGCCGAAGCGCTGGGCCTGCTGCGCCAGCACCGCATCAATATCGTCACCGTACCGGGCGACCGCCACGGCATGCGGGTGGATTTGCTGCCGGAGTTGTTGGAACGCTACCGCCCCAAACTGATCTACACCATCCCCAATTTCCACAACCCGACCGGCCGCTGCCTGAGCGAGGCGCGGCGGCGACGCCTGCTGACTGTCGCCCAACAGGCCGGCGTGGTGATCCTGGAAGACGACTTCGTCGGCGATCTGCGTTACCAGGGCAAACAGCTGCCGTCGCTGCGCGCGCTGGCGCAGCCGGGCGCGGTGATCTACGTCAGCACCTTCTCCAAAATGCTGCTGCCCAGCATGCGCATCGGCTATCTGGTGGCGGACAGCGAACACTATCAGCGTTTCGCCAGGCTGAAACACGTCGACAGCTTCACCAGTTCCAGCCTGATCCAGCGGGCGCTGGACGCGTTCGTCACCGTCGGCCGTTACGACAAGCAGCTGCGGCGCGCCGGGCGCGTCTACCGCCGCCATCTGGAGGTGATGATTGATGCCTTGCAACGGCAGCTGCCGCCGGGGTGCCGCTTCGAAACGCCGCAGGGGGGCTTATTTATCTGGCTGACGCTGCCGGCGACGGTGACCACCACCGAACTGATGCCGGTCGCCTGGCGGCACGGCGTAACCTTCGCACGCGGCGAATGCTTTTATGCGCAGGAACAGCTGGGCGCGCACGGCCTGCGGCTGAACTTCGCCGCCAACTCGCCGCCGCAGATTGAAGAAGGTATCGCCCGGCTGTGCCGGGCGATTGAGGAGGTGATAACGGAGAAAAGCGCCGGTTAGACGGCGGCCCACCACAGCCGCAGCTTCATCCCCCAGTAGCTGGTCCAGCCGGTGGTGCTCTGCACCACCTTGCCCTGCGAGACCACCACGAAGGTCGGCGTCACGCCAATCTGCCACTGCGCCGAGAGCGTACCGGCCGGATCGTTGACCACCGGCAGCGCCAGCCGTTTGCGCGCCAGCCAGTGTTTCACCTGGGTATCGTCGCCCGAGCGCAGCGCGACGGTCAGCACGTTGCCGCCCGCCGCCTGCAAACGGGCGACGTCCGGCGTAGTGAAGCGGCAGACGCCACACCAGCTGGCCCAGAAGTAAACCAGCAGCGGCCGCTCATGGCTGAGCTGCGCCAACGACACGCGCTCGCCGTCCAGCATGGTCAGGGTCTGAGCATCGAAGGCCGGCGGCGCCTGCGGCGCGTTCAGCCAATCCATCACCGTCACCACCGCCAGCGCGATCAGCGCCAGCAGCAGCAACTCGCGCCCCCAGCGCTTGAGCTTAGCCATGGTTGGCCTTCGCCAGCTGCTGCTTCACCATCGCTTCCAGCTCTTCATACGACACCGCCCCCGGCAGCATCCGATCGCCGATCAGCGTCGCCGGCGTCCCCTGCACGCCCAGCTGTTCCGCCAGCTCCATATTGGTACGCAACGTGGTCATGCTCTGTTCGCTGGGCGCCACCGCCTTGACGCCGGTTTTCTCTTGCGCGGCGGCGATGCTGGCGTTGTCGTGGAAGCCCTTTTTCGCCATCAGCCGCTGGTGCAGGGCCCAGAATTGATCCGGGTGCTGTTGCCAGGTGGTGAGCGCCACGCGCGCCGAACTGACCGAGCTTTCGCCCTTGAACGGCAGCAGCTTCACCACCAGCGCCACGTCCGGGTATTGCTTGACGATCTTCTCCAGCATCGGATCAAAACGCTTGCAGTACGGGCAGTTATAGTCGGTAAAAGTCACCAGCGTCAGTTTGGCGTTGGCGGCGCCGAGGCGCGGGCTGGCCGGATCCTGGTACAACGTTTTGGCGTTCTGCTTGATAGCCTGGCTGATTTGCTGGCCGGCGGTTTGCTGCTGCCAGGCGTCCACCGCCTGCGCCAGAATGTCCGGGTTGGACACCAGCGTTTCGCGGATCATCTCTTTGATACGCGCCTCTTGTGCCGGGGTGAAAGGCTCGGCGGCCCACACCGGGGCGGCGATGATCATCAGTAAAATCAGTAGCTTTTTCATTGTTCGGTTCCTTTGGCATGGGAAAGCGTTTGCAGCACGGCGTCACGGGTCAACAGCGGGGATAACACCTCGCCGTCCGGGCTGCCGGGGCCATAGATTTGGTTGAAAGGCACGGCGACGCTGCCGCGCTTTTGCAGGAAGGCGCTGATGTCGGCCGACGGGCGGCTCCAGTCGCCGCGCAGCGCAACCACGTCGTCGGCGCTCAGCGCGCGCTGTACGTCATCGCGCAGCAGCACATTGAATTTATTGGCTTTACAGGTCACGCACCAGTCTGCGGTCACGTCGACGAACACCCGCTTATGCTGGGCCAGCGCCTCGGTAATCGCTTGCTCGCTCAGCGGTTGCCACTGCACCCGATCCTGCAACGGCTGGCGCCACAGGCCGGCGGCCAGCGATCCGGCCAGCAAGGCCACGCCCGCCAGCACCAACGTGCCCGCCGCCAGCTTAGCCGCCAACCGTGCGCCCTGCTGACGCCACACCGCCAGCAGCAACGCCAGCAGCGCCAACGCCCCCAGCCACAGCGTGGCCTGCACGCCGATATGGTTGCTCAGCAGGCTCAGCAGCCACAGCGACGACGCCAGCATCAGCAGCCCCATCGCCAGCTTGACGGTATTCATCCAGCGGCCGGGGCGCGGCAAGCGCAGCGCCAGCGATGGCCAGGCGGCGATCAGCAGCCACGGCAGGCTCATGCCGATACCGAGCGCGATGAACATGCCCCACAGCACCGGCAGCGACGCCGCCAGCGCGAAGGCCACCGCCGTGCCGAGAAACGGCGCCGAGCACGGCGTCGCCAGCAACGTGGCAAACGCGCCCTGCCAGAAATGGCCGCTCAGACCGTGCCCATTATGGGTCGCCAGCGACGTATTCAGATCGGACGAGAGGCGCAGATGGAACAGGCCAAATAGGTTGGCGCTGAACAGCAGCGTCACCAGCACCATAAAACCGATAAACCACGGATTCTGGAACTGAATACCCCAGCCGAGCGCATGGTTGCCGAGCCGCAGCAGCGTCATCAGCAAGGCCAACGCCATAAACGAGGCGACGATGCCCAACGACGACGCCAGGAACTGCAAACGCACGCTGCGCCGATCGCGCCGTTCCACCTGCAGGATGGAGCCGAGCTTGATGCCCAGCACCGGCAGTACGCACGGCATCAGGTTGAGGATCAACCCGCCCGCCAGCGCCATCAATACCGCCTGCCATAGCGGGAATGCCGCACCGGCGGGCGCGGCCAGCGGATCGCCAATCGGCAGTGTAATCTGCTGCGCCATGCCGCCGTCGTCGATCACCAGCGTCAGCGTTTTGCCGCGCAGATCCGGCGCCGCATCGCCCCAGCCATCGCTGACCGGCACTCGCGCCAACAGCTGAGCGCCGTCGGTCTCAACCTGCGGCTTGCCGAGATCGGCATCCGCCAGCGTATCGAAGAACAGCGCGGGCTGCTGCCAACCGGCGGCGCGCTCGGCGGCGATCTGCAGCTCGCCGTTGCGGTAACCGGCCTTGACGCCCTCCGCCACCCCGGCGGCGATCGGCACCTGCCCCATCGCCTGCGCGAAGTCGTGGTTAAACTGCGGATCGTTCGGCGTCGTCAGATCCAGGCTGAACGGGTAGTCGGTCAGAATGCAGACGTTGCTGCAGGTGGATAGCGTCAGGGTGCCCGCCAGCGGGCCGGATACCTGACCAGACATTACGATCGGCAGCGTGACCCGATCGTGATAGCCCTGGGTAGAAATGCCGGCCACCTCGAAACGCTGCGGCGTCGGCCAGTGCCAGGTCGCCGGCGGAGGGTTGCCCTGCCAGACGATAGCCGGCGCGATGCCGCCTTCGCCAGGGGAACGCCAGTAGGTTTTCCAGCCCTTTTGCAGCTCGACCGACAGCAGCAGGCGGGTCTCCCCCGGCTGTGACGTGTCGGCACGCAGCCGCACCTTGGCATGATCGTTGGCCGGGTTTTGCAGCCAGCCGCTGTCCGCCGCCTGCAAGGCAGGCAGCCACAGCATAAACAGGCAAGCGCAGGCCAGCCTGATAATTTTCAACATGTTAATTCTCCATAAATGATTAATTCACCGCGAAAAACGGGCGATTAACTCATTCACGGAAAACGCATAATCGAAGGTGCACCCTGAGGGTGGGCGGTGAAATGGCGCGAGGAGGAGGAATACGCAGGCGCGCGGCAATGGTCGGCGCCAACAGCGCCAGCAGCAGGCCCAGCCCGAACAGTACGGTTTCGAACATCACCGGCGGCGCGGCCAGCAATGACTTGGCGCTCAGTTCACAGGGCGTCGGCTGCGCTTCGGCGGCGACGTCACCGGATTGAACGGCGATGGCCGCCGGGATCCCCAGCGTTTGCTGCAGCGCATGCAGGCCCGCCATGCGCTGGGTCATGCACGTCAGCACCACCAGGCAAGCCAGGCATAAAAACCATTTTGCAATCCGCTGCCGTTTAACCATGCCATCCTCATGTTCGGGTCTGGGGTTATCTTAGCGACGCGGGCGCGATTAGCAACGTTTTGTCGGTAAAGAAATGTCTGAGCGGCGGTATTGATGGCGGCGATTTACAGGTATCATAGCGGGTAAGCCTGCGCTTTTCGCCGGGTACGATGATGATTCTCTCCTCCAGGCATTCTGCGGGGATACACAGCGAAGGACTGGTGATATGCAACCTTTGAGTGGGCCGGGCACCCCAATCGCCGGCGAACGCCCTCCCTCCCCGGGCAAAACGGCGGCCACTGACGATCAACCCCTTTCTCCGGCACAGCGCACGACGCTGGAAAAGCTGATCGTGAAAATCATGACGCTCAGCCCGGCAAAATCGGCGGAGATCTGGGCGACTCTGCGCCACGAGCTCGGCGCCGACAACGGCGGTGAACTGCTGGCGCGCCATTTTCAACCGGCGGAACAGCTGCTGCAAACGCGCCTGACGCAGGCGCAGCAAAACCACGCCGGGCGCCAGCTGTTGCAACAGCTGGCCGAATTGCTGCCGCAGGGCAACAACCGCCAGGCGGTCAGCGACTTTATTCGCCAGCAGTTCGGCCACACGGTACTGAGCCAGCTGAGCCCACCACAGCTGCAGCAGGTGCTGAATCTGTTGCAGACCGGCGGCCTGACCATTCCTCAGCCGCAGCAAACCGCCACCAGCGATCGCCCGCTGCTGCCCGCAGAGCATCAGAGCCTGCAGCAGCAGTTCACCAAACTTAGCGCGGCCACCGGTGAAGCGCCGGCTAAAATCTGGCAAACGCTGTTTGATCTGGCGGGCGTGAAAACCAACGATCCGCTGCCAGCGCGCCACTTCCAGCTGTTAAACCAATTCTTGCAAGTGAAGGTGGCCCTCAGCCCGCAGAGCGCGCCGACGCTGAACAATCTGCTGGCGGCGCTCAAGCAGCCGGCGGACGAGCAAGAGCTGCAGCAGATGAACGACTACTGCCAGGCGCGCTTCAACTGCGGTGCCAATGCGCCGCTGACGCATCCGCAAATGAGCGACGCCATTCATCAACTGTTTGCCCGCCGCCTGGAAAAAGCCGGCCAGGCTCAGGCTATCGTCAGCCACCCTGTCGATCCGCAGCCGCTGCTCAACCCGCTGATCGCCGCCCTGCCGCTGCCGCTGCAAAAAGCGCTCAGCAAACCCGCCGTCGCGCTGATCCTGCTGCTGTTGGCGCTGGCCGTCGTGCTGGCTCTGGTGTTTTAACGCCTCAGGCGCAGCCGCAGTCCTCAACAGCCGCCCGATCGCGCAACGATCCCGGCTGTTCGCCGATGGCCAACGGATGGCCGTCGCGCAGCCAGAAGTCCAGCCCGCCGATCAGCTCCTTCACCCGGAATCCCAGCTTCGCCAGCTTGTAAGCGCCCTTGGTGGAACCGTTGCAGCCGATGCCGTCGCAGTAGGTCACATACACTTTTTCGCGATCCAGCTGCGCCGTGCTGGCTTCATCCATCAGACGATGCGGCAAACTGAGCGCACCGGGAATATGCCCGGCGGCGTACATCGCCTCCGCGCGGGTGTCGATCACTATCACCCCCTCCACGCCATTGCGCAGATCCTCCGCCACGTCCCAGGCATCCGCATAGCGGCTCAGTTTGGCCGCCAGGTAGGCCAGGCTCTCTTCCGGCGCCGCCGGAGGAAAAGCCAGCACCAATGATTCTTTCGACATACCATTCACTCCCGTGCATCAAGACAGATGACAATAGTGCCCCATTTTGGTCTTATGATTGATACCCATTTTCCAACCGTGATAAGACCCATTATGCGGCACTCGCTGGTCACGTTGTTTCAGCAATCGCCCCACACCGCCGGCACGCTGCGCGATCGCCTGTGCGGCGCATTACGGCAGGCCATCCACCAAGGGGCATTGAGCGTGGGGCAACGCCTGCCTTCCAGCCGGGTGCTGGCCAGCGATCTGGGCCTCTCGCGAGTGACCGTCGAAGCGGCCTACGGTCAGTTGGAGGCGGAGGGATATCTGCAGCGCCGCGTCGGCCAGGGCACCTTTGTGGCGATTATCATCGCCAGATCACCGCCGCCGGCGACCGCTGCCGGCATACCGCGCCTTTCGCAGCGCGGCCAACAGATCGTACAAACCGGCGGCTGCCGCGATCCGCAGCAGCCACGGGCGTTTGCCGCCGGTTCGCCGGATCTGCGCGCGTTTCCGCTGGCCTTGTGGAAGCAACTGACCGCACAGCGCCTGCGGCTACAGGGAGAAAGCCTGCTGCGCTACGGCGACCCTCAGGGCTATTTGCCGCTGCGTGAAGCGATTGCCGCCCACGTCAATCAAACGCGCGGCGTGATCTGCGATGCACGGCAGGTTATCGTGCTGACCAGTTCGCAGCAGGCGCTGCAGCTGATCGCCACGCTGCTGCTGGACAGCGGCGACAGCGTCTGGATGGAAGAACCGGGTTACACCGGGGCAAGAAACGCCTTTATCAGCGCCGGAGCCGCCCTGACGCCGGTCGCGGTGGACGGCGACGGCCTGCGCGCTGACCCCTCCTTGCCCGACCCTCGTTTGATTTATCTGACGCCCTCGCACCAATACCCAACCGGCGCAGCGCTCAGCCTGGCACGCCGGTTGGCGCTGCTGGCGCTGGCGGACAGGCAGCAGGCCTGGATCGTCGAGGACGATTACGACAGCGAGTTTCATTACGACGGCCTGCCGATACCGGCGATGCAGGGCCTGGATCGCCGTGGCCGGGTGCTGTACCTCGGCACCTTCTCCAAATCGCTGTTCCCTTCGCTGCGGTTGGCGTACCTGATCGTCCCGCCCACGCTGGTTGACGCGTTCGTCACCGCGCGCACGGTGTATGACGGCCACAGCGCGCAGCTGATGCAGGCGGTCACCGCCGAATTCATCCATCAGGGGCACTTCGCCGCGCATATTCGCTATATGCGCCAGCTCTACCGCAGCCGGCGCGATGTGTTACTGGCGGAAGTACGCGAAAAACTCGGCCACTTCGCCACGCCCGCTCCCGCCGCCGGCGGCCTGCAGCTCAGCGTCTGGCTGCCGCCCGGCCAGGAGGCGGCGCTCAGCCGACAGGCGCAGCGGCTCGGCATCCTCACGCCCCGGCTGACGGCACAATACCAGACGGCTCAGGCGCAGCGCGACGGCTGGCTGCTGGGCTTTTCGGCCCTGACGCCGGGCGAGATCCGCAGCGCCGTCGAGCGGCTGGCGCAGATCGCCGTGGCTTAGCCCGGCCTCAACGGAATGCGACCGGCTTATTGCTCGGTCAGGCGCATTTCCGCCACCAGCGGCAGGTGGTCGCTCACCGCCGGCCAATGCACGCCGTTCCAGTCGCCGCTGGCGTTCGGTACCGTCAGGCTGTCCAGATGCCAGCGCTGCGCGTTGCCGGTGAAGAGGTAATCCACCTTGATCTCGGCGTTTTCCGCCGGCCAGCTGCGGCCATCCTGCCCGTTAGGCATGATGTCGTTCCAATAGCGGCTCAATTCCAGCCAGGTCACGCTGCCCGGCACATCGTTCATGTCGCCGAACAGCAGCTTGATACCGCGCACTTCTATGGTGCGATCGTTCAGCTCCCGCACCTGATCCAGGCGCATTGTCGGGTCTTCCTTGGTATCGAGGTGGGTGTTGAACAGGGTGATCGGCGCCGGGAACTCCGGCACGTCGACCTTGGCGCTGAAGGCAATGCGCTGTTCGCGCTGGCCGGACGGCAGCGGATAGATCACGGCGTCGTGCAGCGGATACCTGGAGAGAAACGCCAGGCCATATTCACCGCCGTCGAAGTCGATCGCCCGGCCGAACACCGCCTGCATGCCGGTCAGCTTCGCCAGCTCCGCCGCCTGATCGACGCGGCCGCTGCGGGCGGTGAGCTTATCCACCTCTTGCAGCGCCACCACGTCGACGTTCATCGCGCGAATCGCCTTGGCGATGGCGGTCATGTCGCTGACCTTGCCGGCGGCGATATTGAAGCTGGCGACGCGGATCTTCGGCGCCTGTTCCAGTTCGTAGGTTTTGTTTTTCAGGCCGCCCAGCGCGCTGGCCACTTCGCGGCTGTTGGCGTTGCTGTTGGCATGTCCGGTGTCGGCAGAGGACCAGGCGCTGGGAGAGAGGCCAAGGGACAGTATGGTGATAAGCAGAGCGTGACCGGTGTGCATGAATTCTCCTTGAGGAACAGATAAGTGTTATGCGGGCGCTTCCCGGCCCACAGCTAACACCGATTTTGCCGCAGAAACCTGCGACGATTTCCTAGTTTCACCGCTATTTTTTGTTTCTGCGCGATGCTTCGCATTCTGGCGGTTTACGCATTGCACCGTTGGACAAACGGCTGATTTCGTTTTAAAACCGGTAGATTGCCAACCGCGAGGAGTTCCGATGACCAGCCCGATTGCCGAACAGCTCACCGAACGTTTCTTCCGCTATCTGGCGGTGACCAGCCAGAGCGACGCCGCCGCAACCACCCTGCCCAGCACGCCGGGGCAGCATGAGATGGCACAGCTGCTGGCGGAAGAGCTGCGCCGGCTCGGCCTGGCCGACGTGCAGATAGACGACCACGCCACCGTCACCGCCCGCAAGCCCGGCACCCAACCCGGCGCGCCGCGCATCGGCTTCATCACCCATATCGACACCGTGGACGTCGGCCTGTCGCCCGAAATTCGCCCGCAGCGCCTGCGCTTCACCGGCGAAGATTTATGCCTGAACGCCGAGCAAGATATCTGGCTGCGCACCGCCGAGCACCCGGAGATCCTGCCCTACCGGAACGAAGAGATCCTGTTCAGCGACGGCACCAGCGTGCTGGGCGCCGACAACAAGGCGGCGGTCACCGTGGTGATGACGCTGCTGGCCAACCTGACCGCCGCCGATCGCCACGGCGATATCGTGGTGGCATTCGTGCCGGATGAAGAGATCGGCCTGCGCGGCGCCAAGGCGCTGGATCTGCAGCGTTTCGCCGTCGATTTCGCCTACACCATCGACTGCTGCGAACTGGGTGAAGTGGTTTACGAGAATTTCAACGCGGCGGCGGCGGAGATCCGCATCGAAGGGGTAACCGCCCACCCGATGTCGGCGAAAAACGTGTTAATCAACCCGATACGCATCGCCAACGACATCATCAACCGATTCGACGTGCAGGATACCCCGGAACACACCGACGGGCGCGAGGGCTATTTCTGGTTCACGGATCTGGCCGCCAATGCCAATCAGGCGACGCTGAAGGTGTCGATTCGCGACTTCGATCGCGCCACCTTCGAGGCGCGCAAAACCCGCCTTGAGGAGACGGTGCATCAGGTGGCGGCCAATTATCCGCGCGCCAACGTCAGCTGCAGCATCAGCGACATCTACAGCAACATCAGCAACGCCATCGGCGAAGATCGGCGCGCCATCGATCTGATCTTTGGCGCCCTTGCCGCCCACGGCATCCCGCCGAAGGTGATCCCGATGCGCGGCGGCACCGACGGCGCGGCGCTCTCGAGCCGCGGCATCCTGACGCCCAATTACTTCACCGGCGCGCATAACTTCCACTCGCGCTTCGAGTTTTTACCCGTCAGCGCCTTTGTGAAATCCTACCAGGTAACCCGCAGCATTTGCCTGTTGGCCGCCCGGCAGAGCGGTAATCCGGGCTAGCTCAACAGCCAGCCTACCAGCGCGGCCCACGCCAGCAACGGCAGCGAGTAATAGTGGAAGCGCAACCAGATCTTGCGCTCCCCCGCCATGCGCAGCGCAATCAGGTTGGCGAGCGAGCCGACCGCCAACCCGAAGCCGCCGGCATTGACCGCATAGGCCAACTGCGCGCTGGAGGGCACATAGTTGAGCAGCAAAATGGTGGCCGGCACGTTGCTGACGATCTGCGACAGCCCGACGCCCAGCGCATACACCCCGCCGTCGCTCAGCCCGGCGATAGCAGCAAACGCCGGCTGAAGCGGCGGCAGGCGGGTAAACAGGCCAACATCGATAAACATGGCGGCGAACACGAAAATCAGGCTCCAGTCGATCTGCAACAGCACCCGGCGCGCCAGCAACAAAAAGCCGGCGAACACCGCCAGCAGCCCATACAGCGGCAGACCGATATCCAGGCACAGCAGGAAGATCGCATACAGCCCCACGCAGCTCAGCAACAGCGGCCGTTGATAGGGGTAGCCCTCGGTATTCGGCGTTTTCACGATGTCGCGCGCCGGGAAGCTGAACCAGGTCAACGCCAACAGGCTCAGCATCATCGCGGCGCCAAACGGCGCCATCTGGCCGATGAAGCCGAGGAAAGAAAGGCCGGAGCGGCTCCACAGCAGGATATTTTGCGGGTTGCCGATCGGCGTCAGCAGCGAACCGGCGTTCACCGCCAGCGCCTGAAAGATGATCAAACGGCCCACCGGCAGCGCCGATAGCTTTTTCAGCGTGATGGTGAGCGGAATGACGATAAACAGCGCCACGTCGTTGGTCAGAAACGACGACAGCAGCGCGGCGGAAAACACCAGGAACAGCGCCAGCCGCCGTTCGCTATGCAGCCGGTTGATAATCTTGCGGCCAACGACGTCGAAGTAGCCGCTGACCTCGACGCCTTTGGTCAGCAGCATCAGCCCCAACAGGGTAATGAGGGTGCGGCCGTCGATAAACCCGCCCAGCGCCGCCAGCGGCTGCGGATGAAAGGCGAACATCGCCACGCCGGCCAGCAACAGCGCATGCAGGAAACGGTCTTTGACAAAGGGATGGATAAGCCGGGAAATGGCGGTTGCACTCATGGTGGCAGCTTGAAACCTCAGCGAAAAGCATGAGCGAGACGTTAGCTCAGGCGCAGCCGCAACGCCAGCAAAATGCTATTTTACCTTTATCCGCTTTCCATTTGCCGCGCTTTACTTTATTTGTAGCGGCTTTCTCGTTTTCAAAGGACATGTTATGGCTTCCCTGTTCGCCAAAGGGGCGTTGCTCAGCGCCTTATGCGCCCTGCTCGCCGCCTGCGACGATGCCTCCTCCCGCCCGCAAATCGCTATCGACGGCAAGACCATGGGCACCTTCTACAGCGTTAAAGTCAGCGGTGACGTCGCGATCGGCAAGCAAGAACTGCAGCGGCAGATCGACGCGGTGCTCGAACGGGCCAACGACGATATCTCCACCTACCGCGCCGACTCGGTGCTGTCGCAATTTAACCGTAGCGCCAGCCTCGAACCGCAGCCGATCCCGCGCGGCATGGCGGACATCGTGCTGATGGCCCAGCGCATCGGCCGCGATACTGGCGGCGCCATGGACATTACCGTTGGCCCACTGGTGAACCTGTGGGGATTCGGCCCCGACAAGCATCCGGTCAAGGTGCCGGAACAGGCGCAGATCGACGCGGCGAATCAGCGCATCGGCCTGCAGCACCTGAAGCTTATCAGCGACAATCGCGGGGAGTGGCTGCAAAAAGATCTGCCGGACATGTACGTCGATCTCTCGACGCTGGGCGAAGGCTACGGTGCCGATGAACTGGTGCGCCTGATGAACCGCAACGGCATTACCAACTACCTGGTATCGGTCGGCGGCGCGGTCTCTTCACGCGGCGTCAACGGCCAGGGCAAACCCTGGCGGGTGGCAATCCAAAAGCCAACCGACCGTGAAAACGCGGTGCAGGCGCTGGTGGATTTGCACGGTTACGGCATCAGCACCGCCGGCAGCTACCGCAACTACTTTGAACAAAACGGCCAGCGCTACTCTCATGTCATCGATCCGACCACCGGCAGGCCGATCAACCACCGGCTGGTTTCCGCCACGGTGATCGCCCCCACCGCGCTCGAGGCCGACGGCTGGGATACCGGCCTGATGGTGCTGGGCACGGAGAAAGCGTTGAAACTTGCCGAAGAGAAAGGGCTGGCGGTCTACCTGATCAGCAAAACCGACGACGGCTTTAGCGCCGTGATGACGCCGCAGTTCAAGGCGTTTTTGGTGCAGTGAAATAAAAAAGCCCGGCACGCAATGGCCGGACTGGTTGCATGCGCCCGCAGGCGCCGCGCCGATCACTTGGTCAGCGCGATGATGCCGAGGGTCAGACCGGCCACTGCCGCCGCGCCGCCGGCGATCGCGCCCGCGGTTTCCCAGTTATCCTGAGTGGTGCCCTTCATGCAGGTGTTGGTGTGCACCAGACGCCCCTGGTCATCGTAGACCGGAACGCAGGGAGAATCAGTGGCGCATCCGGCCAACACGGCCGACAGTAACCCAACCGCAATTAACTTTTTCATACTTCTTGCCTCAATGTTCGATCACTTTAGAAAGCCACGCCGAGCGATAATCACGCTACCTGGCTATTGTATGCCCAACGCGTGTAATGGCGAGGTAATGATGTGTCAGGGGATGTGATTTGGGAAAACTCCGAGCGCTCGCCCGGCGGGCTTTGAACGGTAAAAAGCCCGCGAAAACGCGGGCTTGATGGCGAGATGAAGCTCAGGCGGAATTATTTCGCCAGTTTGCGCATCACCAGGGTGGCGTTGGTGCCGCCGAAGCCGAAGCTGTTGGACATCACCGTGGTCAGCTCGCGCTGAGTCGGCTGAGTCACGATGTTCATGCCGGCCGCCTGCTCATCCAGGGTTTCGATGTTGATGCTCGGCGCGATAAAGCCGTGCTCCAGCATCAGCAGGCTGTAGATCGCTTCCTGCACGCCTGCGGCGCCCAGCGAGTGACCGGTCATCGCCTTGGTGGAGGAGATAGCCGGGGTATTGTCGCCGAACACTTCGCGAATCGCGCCCAGCTCTTTCACGTCGCCTACCGGCGTGGAGGTGCCGTGCACGTTGATGTAGTCGATAGGCGCATCCAGATCCTGCATCGCCATCTTCATGCAGCGTACTGCGCCTTCGCCCGATGGCGCAACCATGTCGGCGCCGTCGGACGTTGCGCCGTAGCCAACGATTTCTGCGTAGATGTGCGCACCGCGCGCCAGCGCGTGCTCCAGTTCTTCAACCACGACCATACCGCCGCCGCCGGCGATGACGAAACCGTCACGATCGGCGTCGTAGGTGCGGGAGGCTTTTTCCGGCGTGTCGTTGTACTTGGTGGACAGCGCGCCCATCGCGTCGAACTCGCAGGCCATTTCCCAGCACAGCTCTTCGCCGCCGCCAGCGAACACGATGTCCTGTTTGCCCAGCTGAATTTGCTCAACCGCGTTACCGATGCAGTGTGCAGAGGTCGCGCAAGCGGAGCTGATGGAGTAGTTTACGCCGTGGATTTTGAACGGCGTCGCCAGGCAGGCGGAAACGCCGGAGGCCATGGCTTTGGTGACCACGTACGGGCCAACCGCTTTCAGGCCGCGCGGGCTGCGCATCGCATCGGCGCCGAACACCTGGAAGCGCGGAGAACCGCCGCCGGAACCGGCGATCAGGCCCACGCGCGGGTTGTTTTGATACTCTTCTTCCTTCAGGCCGGAAGAAGCGATCGCTTCTTGCATCGCCAGGAAGGCATAGATGGAAGCATCGCTCATGAAACGTACCGCCTTGCGGTCGATCAGGCCGGTCGTGTCGAGCTTAACTTGCCCCCATACGTGACTACGCATGCCGGAATCTTTCAGTTCCTGGGAGAAAGTGATCCCAGAACGTCCTTCCTGCAGGCTCGCCAGGACCTCCTGCTGGTTATTACCAATGCTGGAGACAACTCCCAGGCCAGTAATCACTGCACGTTTCATTCAATACCTCTTCCACTATTTACCTACGGGATTTTGCATCGCACTTTAGCGTACAGATGTAAGCCGAACAAGTCCGATCAGCGTTTTTCAGCTTTATTGTTGTCCAGTTTGCGCCTGGGCGCCAGCGCCGTTAGAATTCGCGGCATCCCTTGAATTTCGAGCTATTGACCGTGAACCACGCCCCCATCCAAACCGCAACGCTAACCTGGAACGAACAGGGTACACCTGTTTCGAAACAGTTTGATGACGTCTATTTTTCCAATCAGGATGGGCTGGAAGAAACCCGCTATGTCTTCCTGCACGGCAACCGGCTGCCGCAGCGTTTCGCCACTCACCCGCGCCCGCTGTTGGTGGTGGCGGAAACCGGATTCGGCACCGGGCTCAATTTCCTGACCCTGTGGCAGGCCTTCGCGGGCTTCCGCCAGGCCGAGCCGGACGCCGCGCTGCAACGCCTGCACTTTATCAGCTTTGAAAAATTCCCCCTGCAGCAGGCCGATCTGGCGGCGGCGCATGCGCGCTGGCCGGAGCTGACTCCCTATGCCGACGAGCTGCGCGCCCAATGGCCGCTGCCGCTGCCGGGCTGCCATCGCCTGCTGTTGGCCGAAGGCCGCATTACGCTCGATCTGTGGTTCGGTGACGTCAACGAATTGCTGCCTCAGTTCGACGCCAGCATGAATAACCAGGTCGACGCCTGGTTCCTCGACGGCTTCGCACCGGCCAAAAATCCCGACATGTGGACCGAGCAACTGTTCGCCGCCATGGCGCGTTTCGCCCGGCCGGAAGGCAGCTTCGCCACCTTTACCGCCGCCGGCTTCGTGCGCCGCGGCTTGCAGCAGGCCGGTTTTCAGGTCAACCGTTGCAAAGGCTTCGGCCAAAAACGTGAGATGCTCGCCGGCGGTCTGCCGGCCGATACGCAGCCTACACCCCACCCGGCCCCCTGGTATCGGCGTCCGGCGGCGGACAACACCGCCGACATCGCCCTGATCGGCGGCGGCGTCGCCAGCGCGCTCACCGCATTGGCCTTATTGCGGCGCGGCGCCAGCGTCACGCTGTACTGCGCCGACGAGCAGGCGGCCGAGGGCGCTTCCGGCAACCGTCAGGGGGCGATTTATCCTCTGTTGAACGGCAGCGGCGACGCGCTGGAGAGTTTCTTCAGCGCCGCGTTTCCCTTCGCCCGTCGTCAATACGACACCCTCTTGCAACAAGGCGTCACCTTTGATCACCAGTGGTGCGGCGTCAGCCAGCTGGCCTACGACGAAAAGAGTGGGGCCAAGATCGCCAATATGCTGAAAACCGACTGGCCGCCGGCGCTGGCGATGGCGGCCGACCGCGAGACGCTCAGTGAACTGTGCGGCGTCGATACCGGCTTTGGCGGCATCACCTACCCGCAGGGCGGCTGGCTCTGCCCGGCCGAGCTGACGCGCGGCGCTATCGCGCTGGCGCAGCGGCAGGGTCTGGTCTGCCGCTACCGGCACGATGCGCAGGCGCTGGCGCGTGAAGAAAACGGCTGGCGCATCGACTTCGCCCACGGCGAAAGCCACCGCCATGCGACGGTGATCCTAGCCAACGGGCACCGGTTGGCCGAGTTGGCGCCGACGCAAGCCCTGCCGCTGTACTCGGTGCGCGGGCAGGTGTCGCACATCCCAAGCTCGCCGGCCCTCGGTCAGTTGAAACAGGTCTTGTGCTACGACGGCTACCTGACGCCGGTCAACGCCAACAACGGCCAACACTGCATCGGCGCCAGCTACCAGCGTGGCGACACCGCCACCGACTACCGCGAGCAGGAGCAACAGGAAAACCGCGAGCGCCTGCTGCGCTGCCTGCCGGAACAGGCCTGGCCGCAGCAGGTGGACGTCAGCGCTCATCAGGCGCGCTGCGGCGTGCGCAGCGCCACCCGCGATCATCTGCCGATGGTCGGCGCGCTGCCGGACTATCAGGCCACGGTGACGCAGTATCAGGATTTGCAGCGGCAGAATCAGCGCGGCGAAACCGTCGCCGATGCGCCGGTCTATCCCGGCCTATTTGCTATCGGCGGGTTGGGATCGCGCGGGCTGTGCTCGGCGCCGCTCGCAGCGGAAATTCTGGCGGCGCAGCTGTTCGGCGAACCGTTACCGGGCGATGCGCGTCTGCTGGCGGCGTTGAATCCGAATCGGATGTGGGTACGAAAGCTGCTGAAAGGGCGTGCGGTTTAATTCATAAATGAGGGGCGCGGTGATGCGCCCCGGCATGGCGGTCAGGCGGCAGGCGTGGCGGCCTGATAGAGGTTTTCCCACATGCCGCGCACCAGGATCTGATCCGGCGGCGAGAGTTCCCCGGCGGCGATCGCCTTGTGCAGGCTCTCTTCCACCCGCGCCTTCAGCGCTTCGGCAGTGTGCTCACCCTGCTCTTCCGCTTCGGCCACCGCCAGCGTCAGATGACCGCGCAGGTAGCCACCGGCAAACAGTTCATCATCGCTGGCGTGCTCTACCATGTCATCAATCAGCGCCAAAATGCGCGCTTCGAATTCTGCGATCATCAAATTTCCTCATTAAATAGCGGGCTGTGGCGTCAGTTGAGATCTTCCGGGTACGGAAAATGCTCGGCCGCCAACGGTGGCGTATTGTAGAACGATTGCAACGCCTGAATAAAGCGCGCAGGCCGTGTGGGTATTCCCTGCTCCAGCAGCGCCAATACCCGGGCGCGCACCTTGCGTTGGAACGCGATGCGATCCGGCTCGCAGTCGCCGTTCAGGTTGTCGCAGCTGACGTTGAACGGGAAACCGGCCGCCACGCAGAACATCCATTCCAGCGCCTGCGGTTTGATCTCTACCGCTTCGAATTCACTCTGGGTTTGCGCGTCGCGCCCGTCCGGGCAATACCAGTAACCGAAGTCCACCAGCTGGCGGCGCGCTTCGCCGGCGATGCACCAGTGCGAGATTTCGTGCAGGCCGCTGGCGTAGAAGCCATGGGCGAACACGATGCGGTGATACGGCAGTTCGTCGTCGGCCGGCAGGTAGATAGGCTCGTCGTCGCCCTTCACCAGGCGGGTGTTGTAATCATCGCTGAAGCACTGATTGAAGATCTCGATCAGCTGTTCATAGTGATAGCGGGTCTGCATGTCTGACATAAAAACTCTATAACCACAAAAATAAAGAGGCCATTATACCCGATAAGACAGGGCGCGTAAGCAACGCCCCCTCTTCATCTTTAACCGTGTACCAGGGCGGTCAACCACTGCTGAATTTCCGCGCCGTGATTGTCGTACAGCAGCTTGAGGCTCATCACCAGCGAGACGATCACGATCATCGGCCGAATCAGCTTCTGCCCGCGGGTCAGCACCATGTGCGCCCCCAGACGCGCCCCCAGCACCTGCCCCACCAGCATCACCAAACCGATGCTCCACACCACCTTGCCGCCGATGATGAACAGCGCCAACCCGCCGACGTTGGAGGTGAAGTTCAGCACCTTGGCATGCGCCGTGGACTTGGCGAGGTTAAAACCGCACAGCGTCACATAGGCCAACGCGTAGAAAGACCCGGCGCCGGGGCCGAAGAAACCGTCGTAAAACCCGACGCAGCCACCGGCCACCAGCCCAAACGGCAAGGCCCCGAGGCGGCGTTGACGATCTTCCTCACCCAGCCGCGGCATCAGCAGGAAATAGAGGCCGATGCCGATCACCAGCAACGGCAACATCTGCCGCAGCAAATCGGCGCGCATATGCTGCACCAGAATGGCGCCGGCGATCGAACCGATCAGCGTCAGAAATATCGTCAGCTTTTGGTCATTGAGGTTCACCGCGCGCCGACGAATAAAGTACAGGCTGGCGGAGAAGGAGCCGCCGACCGACTGCAGCTTGTTGGTGGCCAGCGCCTGCGCCGGGGGAACCCCCACCGCCAGCAGGGCCGGTACCGTCAGCAACCCACCGCCGCCGGCGATGGAGTCGATAAACCCCGCCAGCAGCGCTACCGCAAACAACACCCCGAGCATCTCGGGGCCAATGACAAACCAGTCCATGTGTTATTCCGCTGAGAAATGGTGATCCAGCAATGCCTGACAGGTCGGCGGTAACGGCGGCGGCACGGATTTGCCCGGCTTGGCGTTAGGCTGATGCGGCACGAACCAGCTCGCCAGTTCGGCCCCGCAGCCGTCACCCGGCGGCGGCGTATCCTGCTCCTGGCACTCCAGGCTGCCGGCCGGGCAACGCAGGCGCACGTGCATGTGCGCACGATGGCCGAACCACGGGCGCACCTTGTGCAGCCAGGCGCGATCGGCGCCGGCATCCAGGCACAGGCGCTGCTTGATCGCCGGGTTGACGAAGATGCGCGTCACCTCCGCGTCCTGCGCCGCCAGCTTGATCAGCGACTCAATTTGCGGCTGCCATTGGCTGGCCACCACCTGTTTGCCGTCCCCTGATACCAGGTCGATCGGCTGTGGTTTCAGCAATTGCTGCGCACTCCAGCGTTGGCGCGGCAGCTGCAGCCAGATGTCGACGTCGAGCCCCGACTGGTGGCTGGCGTGGCCGCTGCTGAAGCGGCCGCCGGCCGGCATCGCCATGTCGCCGATCAGCACCGTGCCCAGCGCTTTCTGGTTCGCCTGGCTGCTGAGGCGCTGAATAAACGCCAGCAGATCCGGGTGGCCGAAATAGCGGCGCTGGTCGGTACGCATCACCTGGTAGTTCGGTGAGTTCAGCGGCAACGGCTGCGCGCCGATGATGCAGCCGTTGGCGAAACCGCCCACCGCCTGCGGCGCGCCGGCCACCGGGTGATCGATTTTCTGCCACGGCGTCAGCGCCATGGCGGAGGCGGAGGCCGTCAGGGCCACCAGGCCCAACATCCAGTTTTTCATGGCGATTACCAGCGAGGCACGTCGGAAACCACATCACCGTTTTGCGCACGCTGACGCAGCAGGTGATCCATCAGCACGATCGCCATCATCGCTTCGGCGATCGGCACGGCGCGGATGCCCACGCACGGATCGTGGCGACCGCGGGTGACCATTTCCACCGCTTCGCCCTGGCGATTGATGGTGCGGCCCGGCACCATGATGCTGGAGGTCGGCTTCAGCGCCAGATGCGCCACCACCGGTTGGCCGCTGCTGATGCCGCCGAGAATGCCGCCGGCATGGTTGCTCTGGAAGCCTTCCGGGGTGATTTCATCGCGGTTTTCGCTGCCGCGTTTGGTCACCACGGCAAACCCGTCGCCGATCTCAACGCCTTTCACCGCGTTGATGCTCATCAGCGCATGCGCCAGATCGGCGTCGAGACGGTCAAATACCGGCTCGCCCAGGCCAACCGGCACGTTTTCTGCGATCACGCTGACCTTGGCGCCGATGGAGTCGCCCTCTTTTTTCAGCGCGCGCATCAGTTCGTCCAGCGCTTCCAGCTTGTCCGGATCCGGGCAGAAGAACGGGTTCTGCTCGACCTGATCCCAGTCTTTCAGCTCGCAGGTCACGTCGCCGATCTGCGCCAGATAGCCGCGTACCTGCACGCCGAACTTCTGCTGCAGGTATTTCTTGGCGATAGCGCCCGCCGCGACGCGCATGGCGGTTTCACGCGCCGAAGAACGGCCGCCGCCGCGATAGTCGCGCAGGCCGTATTTCTGTTCGTAGGTGTAGTCGGCATGCCCGGGACGGAACACGTCTTTGATGGCGCTGTAGTCTTGTGAGCGCTGATCGGTGTTCTCAATGATCAAACCGATGCTGGTGCCGGTGGTCACGCCTTCGAATACGCCGGAGAGAATGCGCACCTGATCCGGTTCGCGGCGCTGGGTGGTGTAACGCGAGGTGCCCGGACGACGGCGGTCCAGATCGTGTTGCAAATCGGCTTCGGTGAGCGGAATGCCGGGCGGCACGCCGTCGACGATACAACCCAGCGCCACCCCGTGAGATTCACCGAAGGTGGTGACGCGGAAAATCTGCCCAATACTGTTTCCTGCCATCACGGCTCCTTACCGTTAGTCTTTTATCGTTATGAGGCCCGCCGTGCGGGCCCTGGAAATGCGGTTTAGCTGCGGTAGAGGCTGAAGTGTTCCTTGCAATCCACCAGCTGCTGTTTGGTCAGCATGAACACGCCGTCGCCGCCGTTTTCGAACTCCAGCCAGGTGAACGGAATGTCCGGATATTGATCCATCAGGTGTACCATGCTGTTACCCACTTCACAAATCAGCACGCCGTCGTCGGTCAGGTAGTCCGGCGCGCAGGCCAGGATGCGGCGCACCAGCTTCAGGCCGTCGCTGCCCGCCGCCAGGCCCAGCTCCGGCTCAAAGCGGAACTCCTGCGGCAGATCGGACATGTCTTCCGCATCGACGTACGGCGGGTTGGTGACGATCAGATCGTATTGGATCGCGGGAACGTCGCGGAACAGATCGGAACGGATCGGGATCACCTGATGTTCGACGCCGTGCGCCTGAATGTTGCGCTCGGTCACCGCCAGCACCTCGCTGGAGATGTCCACCGCGTCCACTTCCGCCTCCGGGAAAGCGTAGCCGCAGGCGATGGCGATACAGCCGCTGCCGGTGCACATGTCGAGGATATGGCGTGGCGGGTGTGGGATCAGCGCGCTGAAGCGATCGTTGATCAGCTCGCCGATCGGCGAACGCGGCACCAGCACGCGCTCGTCGACGTAGAATTCCATGCCGCAGAACCAGGCCTTGTTGGTCAGGTAGGCGACCGGGATGCGCTCGTTGACGCGGCGGATCACGCGCTCAACGATGCGATGGCGCTCGCTGGAGGTCAGACGGGCGGTGTGCATGTCCTCCGGAATATCCAACGGCAGGAACAGGCTTGGCAGCACCAATTGCACCGCTTCGTCCCACGGATTATCGGTTCCGTGACCATAGTAGATATTGGCGGCGTTGAAACGGCTTACCGTCCAGCGCAGCATATCTTGAATGGTGTGCAGTTCGTTCACTGCTTCGTCGACGAAAATTTTGTCCAATTTGCCCTCCGGCAGGCGCTGTGTTTCATGATTTAGCCGCATAGTTTGCCATGAAGCCCGCGACAAATCACGCTTGCCCCTCGCGCTTTTCATTCTGGCCCGAGTTTTGCGTCGACAGCGCTCGTTCACAAGGTAAACTAGCGAAATAAACGATTTCCGGTGAATGAAGCATGAAGAACAAGCCCCCTCTGAGCAAAGACGAACAACAGCTCTTCAGAGAGTCGGTGGCGGGCGCGAAAAAGCTGCGCCAGGACACCATCGTCCACCGCCCGCCGAAACCCAAGGTCAAACAGATTGCCCCGCAGCGGCTGCTGCAGGAGCAGGTCGATGCCAGCTATTATTTTTCAGATGAATACCAGCCGCAGCTGGAAGAAGAGGGCCCCACGCGCTACGTGCGCCCCGGCAGCAGCCCGTATGAGCTGAAGAAGCTGCGACGCGGCGATTATTCGCCGGAGCTGTTTCTCGATTTGCACGGCCTGACCCAGCTGCAGGCCAAGCAGGAGTTGGGGGCGCTGATCGCCGCCTGCAAACGCGAACACGTGCACTGCGCCTGCGTGATGCACGGGCATGGCAAGCACATTCTCAAACAGCAAACGCCGCTGTGGCTGGCGCAGCATCCCGACGTGCTGGCGTTCCACCAGGCGCCGAAGGAATGGGGCGGCAACGCCGCCATCCTACTGCTGGTGGAGCTGGCCGAGTAACCCTGCAGAAACGACTCAGGGCGATGTCAGACATCGCCCTGAGTTTATTCCGCACCGCATCCGCGGCTCACACTTTGGCCATCACCTGCGACGGGCTGACCTGCCATTCAAACTTGCCGTAGCTGCCGTCCGCCGGCAGATCGACGTTGGCAATCGCCGAGGTCGCGAACATCGGCGGGCACTCACCCGGGCACAGTTCGGCCACCAGATAGCCCACCAGCGGCAGGTGCGACACGATCAGCACCGAGCTCACCCCCTGCATCGCCAGCGCCTGCAGATAGCTGCCGACCTGTTCGGCGTTGCCGCCCGGCGTCAACTCGGGCAGCACTTCTTCGCCCTCCGGCAGCGTCAAGGCTTCACGCACCGTCGCCAGCGTCTGTTCGGCCCGCAGATAGGGGCTGACCAGCACGCGTTCAATATCCACAGACTTGGTGTTCAACCAGGCCGCCATCTGACGGGACTCATCGCGGCCGCATAGGGTAAGGGGCCTTACCGCATCGCTGGCTGCCTCGAGCGCCGCCTCTCCGTGACGCATAATCAAAACTTGCATATTGCACCGCTGTTGTTGACAAAGTAACGCTATACAGAAACGCCGTGCGTGCTGTACCGCCGAGTTTTACAACCCAAAGCCAAAGCTTTAAAACGATAACGCGCCGTCTCTTTATGGCGGCCGGGCATTTTGCCTGAAAGTTTGCGTAAAGAAAACGCTGTTTTTTACAGCAATCCTCCCCAGGCAAACCTCGATTGCTCACAGAACAATCAATTCAACGGGTTAAATTTTAACCTTGCCGCCATGAAATTTATTGATGGCGGTCAAGCTAACTTACCGCTGCCTCCGCCTCGCTGTACAGCCTCACCGGCTGACGCTGTTGCAAGGAGTGATGGCGATCACAACGCGGCCCTGTTGCAACTATAGTGCAAATCGGGCCGCCCTGCGTTCAGCTCCCCAGCGGGTAAAAGCGCTCGCCCTGCTGCGCCATGCGCTGCAGGCGTTCGCACGGGGCGAAGTGCTCGCCGTGCTGCTGACGCAGGTAGTCCAGCGTCTTCACCACTTTCTCGGCACCGAGTTCGTCCATATAGCGGAACGGGCCGCCGAGGAACGGCGGGAAGCCGATGCCAAACACTGCGCCGATGTCGCCGTCGCGCGCGCTGCGGATCACGCCTTCGTCCAGGCAGCGCGCCGCTTCGTTCAGCATCATCATCACGCAGCGTTGAGCGACGGTCGCCGGCAGCATGTGCGCCTTCGGCGTGACGCCGAGCAGCGTATACAATGAGGTATCCGCACGTTTGCGCCGCTGCCGCTGCTGCCCTTCGCTCGGGTAGAGATAGAAGCCGCGGCCGTTCTTGCGCCCTTTGCGCCCGTCTTTCAGCACCGCATCGAACGCAGCCGGCGCGGCGAAGCGTGGCCCCAGCGCCTCGACCAGTACCGGGATGATCTTGGTACCGACGTCGATGCCCACTTCATCCAGCAGGGTGATGGGGCCGACCGGGAAACCGAAGTCCACCAGCGCCTTGTCCAGCGACTCCATCGGCTCGCCTTCCAGCAGGCAGCGCGCCGCTTCGTTGATGTACGGCGCCAGGATGCGGTTGACGTAAAAACCGGCGCTGTCGCCCACCACAATGGCGGTCTTGCCCTGCTTGTGCGCCAGCGCCACGGTGGTGGCGATGGTCTCTTCGCTGGTGCCGGCGTGCGGGATCACTTCCACCAGCGGCATCTTGTCCACCGGGCTGAAGTAGTGCAGGCCGATCACCTGCTGCGGCCGCCGGGCTTTTTCGGCGATGCGGCCGATAGGCAGCGAGGAGGTATTGGAGGCGAACACGGTATGCGGCGCGCAGTTTGCTTCGACCTCGGCCACCATCTGCTGCTTCAGCGCCAAATCTTCAAACACCGCCTCGACCACGACATCCACCTGTTCAAAGCCGGTGTAATCGGTAGAGCCGGAGATCAGCATCATCTGTTTTTGCCGCTCGGCCGGGCGCATGCGCTTGCTGCGCACCCGCTTGCCGAGCACGTCCCAGCTGTATTTCAGCGCGTGATTGATGCCGGTTTCATTGATGTCTTTGATGCGAACCGGCAAACCGCCGCGGGTGGCGGTGACGCAGGCGATGCCGCCGCCCATCAGACCGCCGCCGAGAATGCCGACGCGGTGCAGGGCGCGCGGCTGAGCATTGCCGCCCCGCTCTTTTTTCAGCGCGGTGGAGGCGAAGAACAGGCTGCGCAGCGCCGCCGACTGCGGCGTCATCGCCAGTTCGCCGAAGGCGCGCGCTTCGGCCTCATAACCGCTGGCGCTGCCGTGATCCAGCCCGGTGCGCACCACCTGAATGATGCGCTCCGCCGCCGGGTAGTTGCCGTGGGTTTTCACCAACGTTTTCTTGCGCACGATGCTGAACAGCAGATTTCTGCCCAGCGGGCCGTTGAGCAGGCGATCCTGCCACGGCAGCTCGCGCTGATGTTTCCAGCCCTGTTTCACCCGCTCGATAGCGGTCTGCAACAGAATCGACTGCGGCACGGCGTCGTCCACCAACCCCATGCGCAGCGCCTGGCGGGCACGAATGTGCTTGCCGGTCAAGATCATGTCCAGCGCCTTGGCGGCACCGACCAGGCGCGGCAGGCGCTGTGTACCGCCGGAGCCCGGCAGCAGGCCCAGCTGCACTTCCGGCAGCCCGAGCGCGGTTTTTTCATCGAGCGAACAGACGCGGCCGTGGCAGGCCAGCGCCAGTTCCAGCCCACCGCCCAGGCAGGCGCCGTGAATGGCCGCCACCACCGGCACCGGGAACGCGGCGATCTGCGCCAGCGTGCTCTGCCCTTTCTTGGCCAGCGTTTCCGCCTCTTTGGCGCTGGTGCAGGCGGCAATCATGGTGATGTCGGCGCCGGCGATAAACGAGTCCGGCTTGCCGGAAACGATCACCAACCCTTCCAGCGCGGTATGCTGTTGCGCCCGGATCAGCACGTCGTTCACCTGTTCGACGAACTCGGCCTTGAGCGTGTTCACCTTGTCGCCCGGCACGTCGATGGCGATCACGCCGATGTTGTCGGGGCGAATCGTCAGCTGAAAGGCCGACGGTTTGGCGCGCTGTTCATGCAATGCGTTTTCAAAGCTCATCATTCCACCTCCACGATCATCGCGGCCCCTAACCCGCCAGCGGCGCAGGCGGTGGTCAGGCCCAGCCCGCCGCCGCGGCGTTTCAGCTCACGCAGCGTCTGGGTGATCATGCGCGCGCCGGTGGCGGCAAACGGGTGGCCATAGGCGATGGAACCGCCCAGGACGTTGAATTTTGCCATGTCCACCTCGCCGATCGCCTGGCTGCGGCCAAGCTTCTCGCGGGCGAACTCTTCGCTGGCGAACATCTTCAGGTTGGCCAGCGTTTGCGCGGCGAAGGCTTCATGCATGTCGATGAGCGTCAGATCGGCCAGACCGATGCCGGCGCGATCCAGCGCCAGCGGCGTAGCGTAGGAAGGCCCCAGCAGCATGTCTTCCCACACGTCGATGGCGGCGAAGGCAAAGCTGCGCAAATAGCCCAGCGGCTGCAGCCCCAGCTCTTTGGCGCGCGACTCGCTCATCATCAATACCGCCGCCGCGCCGTCGGTCAACGGCGTGCTGTTGGCCGCGGTGACGCTGCCGTGCTTGCGATCGAACGCCGGTTTCAGCTTGGCGTAGGACGCCAGGCTGGAGTCTTTGCGGATGTTGTTGTCTTCAGAAAGCTGTGCACGGTACGGTGGTACGTAGGCGGTCATCACCTCATCGCGCAGCCACCCCTCCTGCCAGGCCTTGGCCGCCAGCTCATGCGAACGATGCGCCAGCTCATCCTGCGCTTCACGGGTGATGCCGTGGCTTTTCGCCATCTGTTCGGCGGTATCGCCCATGCGCAAGCCGGTGGAATACTCCGCCACCGCCGGTGGCACCGGCATCAGATCGCGGAATTTCAGCCGGCTGAACAGTTTGAGACGCTGCGACAGCGTACGCGCCTTGTTGACGTCCACCAGCGTGCGTGCCAGCGCCTTGCTGACGCCGATCGGCAAGACGGAAGACGAGTCCGCCCCGCCGGCGATGCCGACGCTGATGCTGCCGGCCATGATGCTCTCCGCCACGTTGGCGATTGCCTGGAAGCTGGTGGCACAGGCGCGCGACACGCTGTAGGCGTCAGTATGGACGCTCATGCCGGTGCCGAGCACGATTTCACGCGCGATGTTCGGCGCCTCGGGCATTTGCACCACCTGGCCGAACACCAGCTGCTCGATAAGCTGCGGATCGATGCCGCTACGCGCCAACAGCTCGCTCACCGCCGTTTTCCCTAAATCCACCGCCGGAATGCCGTGATAGGCAGTCGCCTGTTTGGCAAAGGGGGTACGCAGTCCATTCACAATCGCAATGCGGTCACCATGACGGGCCACCAACGGCAGTGCCTTACTCATAAATGCTCCTGAAGAAAATAACGTCAGCGCAATGGGCAGAAAGAGGTCTGACCTGATGAGGTCATTGTTAACCAAACGGTTACATTTGGCAAACCGGCAGAGATCAAAACTGCGAGCAGGCGCACTTTCTATCGGGGGGCGATGTAGGGAAGGCAATCCCCGACGCGCGGCAGGCGGCGCCGGGGGTAAAGCGGGGATTAACGCAGGCCGAGCTGGAAGATCAGGGTTTCCGCCTGGCAGGCGAAGGTGAAATCGGCCTCCAACTGCACGCCGCCGTCAACCGGTTTAATGCTACTGCTGATGTCACAAGGGTCGGATTCTACCGCGCGCGCCTTTTCGCTCAGGGCGGCCAGCATGGCTTCCGCATCTTGTTGATTGCTGAACACCTGGCTGTAGGACGCGGTGCAATCGGTGTTATCCATCACGGTGCCGACATCCACGCAGCAACACGCGGCGGTTTCCTGGGCGCTGCATTTATTAATTGCATCTGACATGATTGGTTCTCCTCAAGGGCCTCGGTTATCAGCCCAAATTGCCGTTTTACTCACCGGCACAAAGCCACAAAATTCTGTAGGTATTTTACGCTTCCGCGCCGGTAATCACTAGCACTTACTTTTACTGGGTGTTTTAAGTGATGGAAATCACAAATAAAAATGAGCGCCTGCTAAGGAATGGTAAGAATTTTGTTATTTACCGCTGGCTTTTTGTTAAGCAGATCTCTTTTTTGATATCAGGTTGGAAATATTTCAAAAACAAACTTGCAACATTTTCACAGGTCAGACCTATACTTCAGCCACTGGTCTGATTTGTCTGAATGATAACGGACCCTACAATCCCGCGCTCCTTGTTACCTTGCGTAACATAGTTTAAATAATAAACACATAATGAGGTTTTGGTCATGAGCCAGAAAAACCTATTGACTAAATCAGCTCTCGCAGCTGCAGTGGCAATTATTTCATCAAACGTGTCTGCCGCAGGATTCCAGCTGAATGAGTTCTCAGCAGCTGGTTTAGGACGTTCGTATTCTGGCGAAGGCGCCATGGCGGATACGGCGGCCTCCGCGAGCCGCAACCCGGCATTGTTGATGATGTACACCCGCCCGGAACTTTCCATCGGCGCGGTCTTTATCGACCCGGATGTAGACATCACCGGCAAATCCCCTTCCGGCGCCAGCCTGGATGCGAAAAACATCGCGCCAACCGCCTGGGTGCCGAACCTGCATTATGTTCACCCGATTAACGATCAGTTCGCCGTAGGCGGATCGGTCACCAGCAACTACGGTCTGGCGACCGAATTCAACGACGGCTACACCGCAGGCGCTTATGGCGGCAAAACCGATCTGGAAACCCTGAACCTGAATCTGAGCGGCGCTTACCGCCTGGATCAACACTTCAGCTTCGGTCTAGGCTTCGACGCCGTATACGCCAGAGCCAAACTGGAACGCTACGCCGGCGAATTGCCGAAGCTGCTTGCTGGTCAAGGCCTGCAAACCGGTCAATTAACGCCTCAGCAAGCCGGGATGATCGCTCAAATTCCTGGCGATACCCAGATTTCTCACCTGAAAGGCGATAAGTGGGGCTTCGGTTGGAATGCCGGCCTGCTGTACGAAGTGGACGAAAACAACCGTTACGGCTTCACCTACCGTTCTGAAGTGAAAATCAAGTTCGACGGCGACTACAAAAGCAGCCTGCCTGCACAGTACAACCCAATTACCCAGGCGCTGGGCGTTGGTCTGCCGTGGGGCACCAGCGGCAGCACCATCCCGGGCTCTCTGGATCTGAACCTGCCGGAAATGTGGGAACTGTCCGGCTACAACAAAGTGGCGCCGCAGTGGGCCATCCACTACAGCCTGGCGTACACCAGCTGGAGTCAGTTCCAGGAGCTGAGAGCCACCGGCAGCAACGGCCAGACCCTGTTCCAGAAGCATGAAGGCTTCCGCGATGCCTACCGCATTGCGCTGGGTACCACTTACTTCTACGACGACAACTGGACCTTCCGCGGCGGTGTCGCCTTCGATGACAGCCCGGTGCCGGCACAGAACCGCTCTATCTCCATTCCGGATCAGGACCGCTTCTGGGTCAGCGCAGGTACCTCTTACGCGTTCAACAAAGACGCGTCGGTCGACGTCGGTGTGTCCTACATGCACGGCCAGAAAGTCACCATCAACGAAGGCCCTTACACCTTCAACTCGGTGGGCAAGGCCTGGCTGTACGGCGCCAACTTCAACTACCGCTTCTAATCTCGCTTGAGAAAGAAGCCAAAGCGCCCCTCGGGGCGCTTTTTTTGCCCGCCGCTTGCCGCCGGCATAAAAAAACCCGCCTGACGGCGGGTTTTCATTGGCGTAACGCCCGTGATTACTGCGAGTCGATCTCGTCCAGTTCGCCCTGAATCGCCTTGGCGTTCGGGTTCTCTTCCGGCTTGAGCGAACCGCCGTTGGCGATGAAATCGTGGCGCTGGAAGTAAGCTTCGCGCACCATGATGTAAGGATCGGAAGAGTTGCGCAGCAGACCATCGGAATCCAGCAGCTGGGCGCGGGTTTCGATCCCCTCGACCACCCACTTGCCCGCCGACATCCAAAAGGTCAGGTAGCTCAGCATCGGATACAGCGTATCCGCAAAGTCGCCGCCTTCGTCACGCAGCGTGAAGCTGCCGTAGCCCGGCAACATCACGTACGGGCCGTAACCCACATCGTAATGGCCCAGCGTGCTGCCGAAGCGATTCGGTTCTTCGCGCGCCAGTTTCGGGTTGGCCATGCCGGCCACGTCGATCAGGCCGCCCATCCCGAGCAGGGTATTCAGGAAGAAACGGTTGAAGTGGATCATCCCGCGGTAAGGATCGCCCTTCAGGAAGGCGTTGACCATGCTGGCCGGCTCTTCCAGGTTAGAGGTGAAGTTGCTGATGCCGTTACGCGCCGGCATCGGCACGTAGTCGCGCCAGGCCACCGCGACCGGGCGCAGGATATAAGGATCCAGGACGTTGTAGTTGAAGTCGAACATCGTCCGGTTAAATCCTTCCAAAGGATCGGAACGCCCTTGCGGATCTTTGTCTGGCGCGCTGGCACAGCCCACCAGTAATACCGTTGCGAATGCCACCCCAGTCAGGCGAAAGTTCATATTTTTCTCCATAAAAACACGTTCGGTCTTATTTTTCATTGACCTGCTTGTTTATCTGAACGCTAACCTGCTCTTTACCGCTGAATGTCTGCAGCGAGCTTTCGCCGAACCAGTCTCCCGGCTGCGGCGTGGCCAATCCGTCCTGTGAGAGGCGCACACGCACCTGCACCTGATGCTGTGCCGAGAGTAGACGCTCGGGCATCATGGCGTTGCTGTCATCCAGAGAGAAAGACAGCGGAAAACGGCTCAGCGGCAATTGTTTTACCGCCACCGGCACCGGGCTGACGCCGTCGGTCACCGAGATGACCAGCGTCCCCTGCGTCGGCAGGGCTTTCGCCGCCTGCGGTGACAGCGAAACGGTCACATTCAGTTTAACAGTTTCTCCGCCGGCCTGGGCTTTTGCTTGTGCAATGCTGCGCTTTATCACTTCCGCGCGCGGATCGTTGGCCGGCAGCAGCTGCAGCATCACCTGCCAGGCGCCTATCGCCTGCTTGAAGTCGCCCTGTTCGAAGGCATTGAACGCCAGCAGGCTCAGCACCCGCGGATCGCCGTGATTTTCCGCGATCATGCGCCGCAACAGCTGCGTCGCCTGCTTGTTATCCTCCGGATCGTTGGATCGCGTCAAGACCTCGGCATAGCCGAGCCGCACTTCCAGACTATTCGGATCCAATTGATAAGCATGGGCAAACGCCTGCGTGGCGGTGGTGGCGTTGTTCAGCGCCATGCCGACCCGCCCCAGCATCATCCAGTCGTTGATGTTGCGATCGTCCTGCTGCAGCGCGGTGCGCAGCCCCAGCCCGAGGCGGGCGATCTCTTCCATGCTCAGCGGTTTGGCGCGCTCATTGGCGACGCGCTCGCGCAATTCCGGCATTTGCGCCTGCACCAGGCGCCAGTCCAGCACCTGCGCCAACCCGCCGGTTTTCAGATAAAAGCCAACGGTCACCGCCAGCAATAACAGCACGCCCGGCACCAGCGCCCAGCGATTGATCGGCTTCGCCTGCGCCGCCTGCTCGACGGGAATGTCGTTCAGCAGATTTTGTTGCAGCTCTTTCACCAGCTCCGGGCGCTCGGCCACCACGCCTTGCTGCTCGTCCTGCTCCAGCTCGCTGAGGCGATCCTGATAAAATGCCTTGTTCAACGCATCGCGCGTGGCGGCGCTCTGCTTGCCGTGGCGCATCGCCGGCACCATCAGCAGCGCGGCGGCACCGGCCAGCAACACGCAAATAATCAGCCAAAAAGCCATTAGGGTTTCTTCCTGTCAGTCTCTTGCAACAGCGCCGCCAGGCGCTGCCGTTCCCGTTCGGAGAATTCATCGTCCACCACCGCGCCAGGCCGGCGACGGGTGCGCAGGATCACCACCGCCCCGCCGATCAGCACGAACAGCAGCGGGCCGATCCACAAGATCAGCGTCGCCGGCGTTACCGGCGGCTCATAGGTGACAAAGTTACCGTAGCGCGCCACCATGTAATCGATGATCTGCTGCTTGCTTTGCCCCTGCATCATCAGCTCGTACACCTTGGTGCGCATGTCGGCGGCGATAATGGCATTGGAATCGGCAATGCTGTTGTTTTGGCATTTCGGGCAGCGCAGCTGTTCGGTCAACTCGCGATACTGCTGCTCCTGATCGACGGAGTTGAAGCGATAGGTATCGATCGCCGCGGCGGCGCTCCAGCTCAGCAGCGCGGCGCACAGCAGGACAATCAGCCTCATGCCTCACCCCCGTACTTTTTATACAGCGGCAGCACTTCCTGCTGCCAAACGCGCTCATTCATGTCGCCGGCGTGGCGATAGCGAATAATCCCCTGGCCGTCGATAAGGAAGGTCTCAGGCGCGCCGTAGACCCCGAGATCCAACCCCAGCATGCCGTCGCCGTCGTATAGGCTGAGGGCATAGGGATTGCCGAGGGAATTCAGCCAGGTCACCGCCTTGGCGCGATCGTCTTTATAGTTCAGGCCAACCACCCGCACGCCACGCGCCGCCAGCGTATTGAGATACTGGTGTTCCGCGCGGCAGGTCGGGCACCAGGTGGCCCAGACGTTAAGCAATATCGGCTTGCCGTCGCGCAGCACCGCCTGATCGTAGGTTTTGCCGGGCTGATCCAGCGATTCCAGCCTGAAGGTCGGCACCGGTTTGCCGATCAGCGCCGATTCCAGCATGGTCGGATCTTCGCCGCCGGCGTTGCGCGTCAGTTGCACCATCAGCGCCGCCACCAGCAGCAGGAAGAGGACCAACGGGATAAACAGCAGCTTACGATTCATGGTTGCGCCTCCAGCTTGCCTTCGCGCTTGAGTTTTTTGCTCATGCGGTAACGCGGGTCGAGGATGCACAGCAGGCCGCCGATCGCCATAAAGACGCCGCCGAACCAAATCCAGCGCACGAAGGGTTTGTAATACAGGCGTACCGCCCAGGAGCCGTCCTCCAGCTCCTCGCCCAGCGCCGCGTACAGATCGCGGCTGAAACCGCCGTCGATCGCCGCTTCGGTCATCATGCTGCGCGCCACGCTGTAGTAGCGTTTCTCCGCGTGCAGCGTCGCCTCCGGCTTGCCGTTGCGCGTGACGTCGATGATGCCGACGCCGCCGCTGTAGTTCGGGCCGCGAATGTCGTGCACGTCGCGGAACACGAAGTGATAGTTGTGAATATCCACGCTGTCGCCGGCCTTCATCCGCACGTCGCGCTCCACGCTGTAGTTCTGGCTAAAGGCGATGCCGATCACCGTCACCGCCACGCCGAGGTGGCCGAGCACCATACCCCAGTGGCTGCGGGACAGCTGGCGCAGGCCGCGCCAGAAACCGTGACGGTGGGTAGCGCGCTCATGCAGCTCCATCAGCGTCAGGATGATCACCCACAGCGCCATGATCAGGCCCACCACCGTCATGCCGGCGATGCTGTCCTGCAGCAGCCACGGCAGCAGGATTGACAGCACCAGCGTCGCCAACAGCGCCACGCCGAGGCGGCGCCACAGCTTGCTCGGCTCATCGCGGCGCCAGCGCACCAAAGGCCCGATGCCCAACAGCAGCGCCAACGGCGCCATCAGCCAGGTGAACATGGTGTTGAAGAACGGCTCGCCGATCGAGATGCTGCCCAGCCCCAGCTGTTTGTGCACCAACGGCAGCAGCGTGCCCAACAGCACCACCAGCATGGCGGCGATCAGCAGCACGTTGTTGCCCAGCAGGAAGGTCTCGCGCGAGAAGGTCTCGTGCTGCACCCGGCTGCGCACCTGGCCGCCCTTGACCGCATACAGCAGCAGCGAACCGCCGATCACGATCACCAGATAGGCGAGGATAAACATGCCGCGCGCCGGATCGGAGGCGAAAGAGTGCACCGAGACCAGCACGCCGGAACGCACCAGGAAGGTGCCCAGCAGGCACAGCGAGAAGGCGGTGATCGCCAGCAACACCGTCCAGGCTTTGAACGTGCCGCGTTTCTCGGTCACCGCCAGCGAATGCATCAGCGCGGTGCCGGCCAACCACGGCATAAAGGAGGCGTTTTCCACCGGATCCCAGAACCACCAGCCGCCCCAGCCCAGCTCATAGTAGGCCCAGGCCGATCCGAGCACGATGCCGAGCGTGAGGAACACCCAGGCCGCGGTGGTCCACGGGCGTGACCAGCGTGCCCAGGCGGTGTCGAGCCGGCCGGCCATCAGCGAGGCGATGGCGAACGCAAAGGCGACCGAGAAGCCGACGTAGCCCATATACAGCAGCGGCGGGTGGAAGATCAGGCCGATATCCTGCAGCAGCGGGTTGAGATCGCTGCCGTCGATCGGGAAATTCGGCAGCGTGCGGGTGAACGGGTTGGAGGTCATGATAATGAACAGCAGGAAACCGGCGGTGATCATCCCCATCACCGACAGCACCCGCGCCACCGCATCCTGCGGCATCGCCCGGCTGCACAACGCCACCGCCAGCGACCAACAGCTCAGCAGCAGCACCCATAACAGCAGCGACCCCTCATGCGCCCCCCAGGTGGCGGCGATGCGGTAATACACCGGCAGTTGGGTATTGGAGTTGGTGGCCACGTAGGCGACGGTAAAATCGTTGACCACGAAGGCGTGCACCAGGCACAGGAACGCCAGCGCAATCGCGGCGAACATGCCGTAGGTCAGCGGGCGGGCGACCGCCATCATGCGGCTGTCTTGCCGCGCCGCGCCCCACTGCGGGTAAATGCTCAGCAGCAGCGCTATCGCCAGCGCCAGGCACAGCAGAAAACTGCCCAGTTCCGGCATCATGACTTGGCGCCCTCCGCCTGCGGCGCGTTATACGCTTCCGCCGGGCCTTTGTGGTTCTCTTTCATCGCGTCGGCCACTTCCGGCGGCGTGTATTTCTCGTCGTGTTTGGCCAGCACTTCGCGCGCATTGACCACGTTGCCCTCGCCCAGCACGCCCTGCGCCACCACGCCCTGCCCTTCGCGGAACAGGTCCGGCAGAATGCCGGTGTAGGTCACGCCGATCGCGCCGCGCGCGTCGTAAATCTTGAAGCTGACCTGCAGCGTATTGGGATCGCGTTTCACCGAGCCCGGCATCACCATGCCGCCGATGCGCAGCCGCTGGCCGACCTCGGGCTTCTCATGATTTTCGCCCTTGCCCTGCAGGATTTCACCCGGGGTATAGAACAGATCGATGTTGGAGCGCAGCGCGTACAGCATCAGGGTCGCGGTCAGCGCGATGCCGATCAGCACAACGATCGCCAGATAAAGGCGGCTTTTACGACGTGGATTCACAATGATTTCTCCCGCGGTGCGGCGGATTTTTGTTTTGATTGTTGCGCATGGCGAATGCGCCGCTCGCGCGCCTGACGGCGGCCGATCTCGGCGAGCAACTGCCGCCGTTGCCAGACGGTGTGCGCCACCAGCCCCAACAGCGAAATCAGCGTGGCGGCGACCGCCAGCCAAACATAGAAGGCGTAACCGCCCATGGCGAAAAACGCCGACCAGGAATCGAACGCGGCATTCATGACTGACGCTCCTTATTCACCAGCCCGGCGACCCACGGGCGCTGGCGCTCCTGGAACAGGATCAGATTGCGCAGGCGCATCAGCGTCAGCGTGACGAACAGCAGCAGGTAACCGAGGATCGCCCAGCGCAGCGGGGTGCGCATGCTTGGCGCGATAGATTGCTGCATATTGGTCGAGCCCTGATGCAGCGTATTCCACCATTCGACCGAAAAATGGATGATAGGGATATTCACCACGCCCACCAGCACCAGAATCCCGGCGGCGCGGCCCGCCAGACGGCGGTCTTCAAAGGCGTTGTACAGCGCGATGACGCCCATATAAAGGAACAGCAGCACCAGCTCGGAGGTCAGACGCGCATCCCACACCCACCAGGTGCCCCACATCGGCTTGCCCCAGGCGGAGCCGGTCACCAGCGCGATAAAGGTGAACACCGCGCCGATCGGCGCCATCGCCGCCACCACGGTATCGGACATTTTCATCTGCCACACCAAGCCGATAAACGCCGCCACCGCCATCGAGGCGTAGATGCCCATCGACCACATGGCCGCCGGCACGTGAATATAAATGATGCGGAAGCTGTCGCCCTGCTGATAATCCTTCGGCGCGAAACCAAAGCCCCATGCCCAGCCAAGCAGCAGGCAGGCCGCCGCCGCCAGCCCCAGCCAGGGGATAAAGCGGCCGCAGACGTGATACAGCCGTTCAGGCCGCGCCAGTTGATGTAACCATTTCCACATTGTCGTCAGTGCTCACGGTAATTTTTATGCGTCGGCCGCCCCGAGCGATCGAAACGGCGAAAATCTTCTGCGGGGTACGCTCTTGTCGGCCTTGCCCCGTCTGTTCATTCAATACGTTAGCTAGTGCACGCTCACTCGCAGCGCCGCCGCGGTGGCAAACGGTGCCAATGTCACGCTGCCCGCAAGCATCGCGCCGAGTATCGCCAGGTAACCGTCGATCGGCATGCCCATCGAGGCGGCGTCGATCGCGCCGGTGGCGAAGATCAGCACCGGGATATACAGCGGCAGCACCAGCAGGCTGAGCAGCACGCCCCCTTTGCGCAGGCCGACGGTCAGCCCCACGCCGATAGCGCCGATCAGGCTCAGCGTCGGCGTGCCGAGCAGCAGCGTCCCCGCCACCGCCAGCCAGGTCTGCATATCGAGCGACAGCAGCAGCGCCACCAGCGGCGACAGGATCAGCAGCGGCAATCCCGTCACGACCCAGTGAGCACACACTTTGCCCAGCACCGTCATCGGCAGCGGCGTCGGCAGCAGCAACAGCTGCTCCAGCGAGCCGTCGAGGAAGTCGTCGCGAAACAGCCGCTCCAGCGACAGCAGCGAGGCCAGCAGCGCCGCCACCCACACGATGCCCGGCGCAATGCGCGCCAGCAGCTGCGGCTCCGGGCCAATCCCCAACGGAAACAGCGTGATCACAATCAGGAAAAACCACAGCGGGTTGACGATCTCCGAGCCTTTACGGCAGGCGATCTTCAGTTCGCGGCGCACCAGGGTCAAAAACATCACAGGCTCCCCGCGTCATGTTCCGCCAAACGAACTTTACCTACCGTTTGGCTGACGCCGGCCAAATCCTGATGGGTGGTCAACAATACCATGCCGCCCCGCTGCGCATGTTGTTCAAAAAGGCTAATCAACTCGGCTACGCCCTGTTTGTCGATCGCCGTCAGCGGCTCATCGAGGATCCACAGCGGCGCCGCGCTGAGCCATAGCCGCGCCAGCGCCACGCGCCGCTGCTGCCCGGCGGAAAGCTGCGCCACCGGCAGATCTTCGTAGCCCACCAGCCCCACCTGCTCCAGGGCGCGCCAGATGGCCGGATGATCGGTTGTGCCGCGCACCGCTTGATAAAACTGCAAATTTTCGAAGGGCGTCAATACGGCTTTGATGCCGGGCTGATGGCCGATAAACAGCAAATCTTGCTGGTAACCCGCACGATCGCGCAGCGTGCTGCGCCCGCGCCAGCACACCTCGCCGCCGTCCGGCCGCGCCAGGCCGGCGAGAATGCGCAGCAAACTGGTTTTGCCCGCGCCGTTCGGCCCTTCTACCTGAATGATATCGCCCGGCTGAACTGAAAAGCTTAGCTCGCTAAACAGGATGCGCTCATCGCGCACGCAACTCAGACTTTTGGCTTCCAGCATCGGGGAACTCATATTTTTCTTTGGGATAGCGAATCATAGCATAAGCCTTTCCCCGCACGCAGCCCGCGGCGGGCGCGCCGACGGGCCAATATGGCGAGCAGGATCAAGAATGCGTGGAAAAAATCGGCGGATTTTAACTCTTGTTACCTTTTTCTGTATTTCGCCGCATTTGGGCCAGGCAACTACGCTTAATGACGTGAACTCACCCTTAATGAGCAGGAGCGACAGCATGAGCGAGCAGCAGCGCCAAGAGCACGAGCCGGATGAGACGATGCAGGTAGAGAGCGAGGAGCAGGAACAGGGCAAGCGCGAAATCGAAGTCAGGGAAGAGAATCTGCCGTCGCGCGCGGCAGCGGTGCATGAACAGATCCGGATGGAAGGCGAAAAAGAGCTGGAGCGCGACGGGCTGGCGCTGCTGTGGTCGGCGATCGCCGCCGGGCTGTCGATGGGTGCCTCGCTGGCGGCGAAAGGCATTTTCCACGCCCGCCTGCCGGACGATCCCAGCCGCTTTTTCATCGAGAACCTCGGCTATACCTTCGGTTTCATCATTGTCATCATGGCGCGCCAGCAGTTGTTTACCGAAAACACCGTCACGGCGGTATTGCCAATCATGCATAAGCCCACGCCGCGCAACCTGCTGATCCTGCTGCGCCTGTGGGGCGTGGTGCTGCTCGGCAACCTGATCGGCACCGGGCTGGCGGCGCTGGCGTTTACCCATATGCCGCTGTTCGACACCGAAACGCGCGGCGCCTTCGTCAGCCTGGGCGAAGAGGTGATGCGCCATACGCCGGGGGAAATGTTCGCCAACGGCATCCTGGCCGGCTGGATCATCGCCACCATGGTGTGGATGTTCCCGGCCGCCGGCGCGGCGAAAATCTGGGTGATCGTGCTGATGACCTACCTGGTGGCGATTTGCGATTTGACCCATATCGTGGTCGGTTCGGTCGAGATCCTGTATCTGGTGTTCAACGGCGCGATTGGCTGGCAAGAATTCATTTACCCGTTCGCTCTGCCGACGCTGGCGGGTAACATCATCGGCGGCACCTTTATCTTTGCGCTGATAAGCCACGCGCAGATCCGCAACGATTTGAGCGCCAAAAACCAGGCCGCGCGTCGGCAAGAGGAAAAGCGGCGCCACGGCGGGGAAAAACCGTGATCGCGGTCGGTTAGCCGAGGAAATTTCGGCGTGAAATGGCGAGGTATTGAGCAAACGCGCCGCTAAGCGCTTATTCTGCGGGTAAAAAAAGGTATAATGCCCCGGCAGCTTCGGTTGCCGGCCCGCAGCGTCCCCGTAGTTAAACGGATATAACAAGCCCCTCCTAAGGGCTAGTTACTGGTTCGATTCCAGTCGGGGACACCATTCTTTCTTATCACGCCATTCCCCATCATCTGCACCCGCAATTCCCCTTTTCCCCTGTTCAGACCCGGTTTCTCACGCGCCTTATGATGGGCATTAATTGAAAAACTTAATATCCGTCGGCGTTGAAATCGTCGCCGCCTGCCCTCTGGCCTGCAACTCGCCCTTTTCATCATCGAAATCGAACAGCGTCACGCTATTGGTGAATACATTCGTCACATAGAGATGGTTACCGCCGGCATCGAAAGCGAGCGCACGCGGCTCAATGCCGCCGGCCTCATAGCGCGTCGGCACGCCTGGCAGACCGTCCCTGCCTATTTTTAATACCAGCAGGTGGTTATCGGTACCGCGATGGGTGGCAATAAGATATCTGCCGCTCGGGCTCAGGATAATGGCCCCACCGCTTTTCGCCTCCGCCGAATCGAGGCCGCCGTTCAGTTTCACTTTCCCTTGCCGCGTCAATCGATTGTCGTTAACGGCAAACGCCTCGATCTCGCCCGCCATTTCGGTGATGACATAGGCATAGTCGCCTGCCGGCGAGAACACCATGTGCCTTGGGCCGGCGCCGGGCGCAAAGGCGACATCGCGCGAAGCATCCGCCTGCAACGGCTGCGCGTTATCCGAACGATAGCGGTAGGCGTGCAGCTTATCGCCGCCGAGATCCGCCGCGTACAGGTATTGCCCATCGCGGCTGAAGGTGGTGGAGTGCGCATGCCCGCCTTCCTGGCGCCCCTGCACGATGCCGGAGCCGGGCGTAAACGGATAATGCTGTACGCGTTCACCCAGCCTGCCGTCGCTGCCAATCGGCAATACCGTCACCCCCGCGCCGCCTTTGGCGACGGAATAGTTGGCGACCAACAGAAACTTGCCGTCCGGGCTGAGGGTGGCATGCGTCGGCTGCCGACCCGCGCTGCTCACCGTATTCAGCACCCGCAGGCTGCCAGCCTGGTCTATCGCCAAGGCGGTCACCGTTCCCGCGTCCTCCTCATTGGTGGCATAGGCGAAGCGGCCATCGCGGGATGTGACGATCCACGACGGGCTTTTCATTTTAAGGGCATCGAGCAGCGTTAACGTGCCGTCGCCATTAACCGCCAGACGATAGAGCCCTTCACTGGGGCGCGTCGGTTTCTGCACCGTTGGCGCATCCGGAATATGGGTCCAGGTGCCGACTAACGCTATTTGATGCTGTTCCCGATTATTTGCCATCGCATTTCCTGAAAACATGAAGAGCGTTAATGCCAGCGCTAATTGAATTGCCTGCCGGCCTAAACCTTTAACGTTCACTCTGCCAAAGGCAGGCAACGTTAAAGGTAGCATAAAGAGCGCGCGGCGGTGTTTATTAATCGAGCCAGAGGATTTTTCTTTACTCATGATGCCTCCTTTCCTCAACACTACGCCACAGGAATAAGTATATCGACATTGATGATCTTACTGTTTAAATGCTCGTGCCTGTATAATTCGATGAAAAAGCTCTCCCTCATTTTGACATTAATAGCCGGCAGATGGGCGTCATAGATACCCTCAAAAAAGGCAATATACTCAGGTAGCTCCCCGATAAAGGGAATGACAATATATTTCCCCATGGGTATATAGAAGTTAAATATGGAATGAAAAACCTCTTGCTCCTTGCCGTTGGCATGCGGCCGCCCCCCTTTTCTTTTTTCTACGCTATAAGTCCTCCCATTTTTACTTAGCCATTTATCATTCGTCTGGGTAATGTCACTGGCATCTCTGTACTTCCTGACGGAGTGGAAAATCAATGCCTTGTACTGCTTCAACATGTCGATATCATCCGGCATGACCGTATGATAAAAATAGGGTTTATTGTCGCTGCCATACGGTGGGATCTGGGTGGAGAAATCCCATCCCCGGCTGTTCCTAAAGCTGTTGGGCGTTTCGCCAAAGAAACGTTTGAATGCCCGCGTGTAGCATTGCTGAGAAGCAAACCCGGATGCCAGGGCAACATCCAATATGTTACCTTGATGCTGTTTGAGCAGGACAGCGGACCGACTCAGCTTTCTATTCCTGATATAAGTCCCTAACGTAATGCCAAAATAATGTTTAAATAACCGCTGTAAATGCCATTTAGAGTAACCCGAGATAATGGAAACCTTCTCAACGGAAAGCCCCTCTATAATATTTTTCTCCATATACTCCAAGACCTGTACAAGAATATCCTTTCTATAATCCATGAGCGCTCCCTGCCTTTATAAAGATTGTGTCCTTTTTATTAAAATCGTTAACCTCTCAAATCAAGTCATTAAGATTAATCCTAAAAAAAATCACCCTGTCAATGCAATTTTTACGGCATAGGAAAAGTCATCATATAAATAACTGAAAATGATCATGTTATATAAATACGCTTGCGAAAAATCCGTGAATAAAAAATGCGTCACGCAAAGTGCATCCATTAAAGATGCATTTGCCCCGCCAGGGTGAATCACACTTTATGTTAATTGTTTTATCTTAAAGTGTTTTTTTACGCTCCACGGGCATGGCCGAATAGGAATTTCATCATCACAAATTAAATCGTGTTTTATTGTTTGGCCGGTTGATAAAACTATTGAGCCGAATACGAAAAAGTATGAACGGTGGCGAAGGAAGATGCGGCGGATAAGCGCAAGATCTTAACCTCGGGCCCGATAATCACAGATCGTCATTGCGAGTTTCTTTTTTATCTTCTCCCGCACGGTGAAGAATCGACGTTTCAACAAACCCTGTTCGATGCCCTATTTTCCCTCCATGTCAATAGGATCGCCACTGGTGCCCCGCTGAACCGCCTCTCCTTCCCTCGTAACAGTGCCGCGTCTGCTTGTGCCACGCTTTATTGCCCAAGCGCAGCAAAAAGCCCGGCTCGCAAAGCCGGGCTTTTCATTCACGGACTGATCAATCAGCCAGGTTGTCGATCTCTGCGGACCTGTGCTTACGCAACAGATACAGCAGCAAAGACACCCGCCGCTCGGTGCGTTCCGGGGTATCCGGCGGCAGGTTGTAGCGCAGGGTATAGCGCTCGTTGTTTTCGTTGCAAAAATCGATGACGAGCACGGGCGCAGAGGCCCCGGCTACTTTTCGATAATTCAGCGAAATGCACGACAGGTTTTTTTTCATCTCAACTTACCGCGAGGGTGCGGCGAGTTGATTCGGCAATCCGCCCCACGCCGGCGCTCAGCGCGGCGCCCAACAGCAGCACCAACAGCGACCCCCATGCGGCGCGCGACAGCTGTTTAGCTGCTTCATCGGCCGCTTCACGCGCTTTCTGCTCGGCCTCAGCCTTGAGTTTCTCCACTTTCTGCACCGCCTGCTGATAAGCCTGAGCGTAGTTATCGACGATTTGGCTCGCTTCATCACGGCTCTTGCCGGTGCGCGCCGCAACGATATTCACCAACGCATCCTTATCAGCCGCGCTCAACGTCGGCTCACCGGACTGCTTGACGCGGTCGAACCACTGCTTGAGCTCGGAGGCGGCCCGCGCCGGATCGGCCGCCGCGTCCATGGCCGATTGCTTGCCGTCGGCGGTCGCCCTATCGGCCTTCTGTTCCAACCGAGCCGGATCCAGTTCTGGCTTGCCGGTCTGCTTGAGCGTGGCGTTCAACTGGTTTTCCAGGCTTCCCCAGTCAAGGCTGATGCCTTTTTTATCCAGCTGTTGCTTGAGGCCTTCGCCCACGTTTGGCGCTGCCGCAGCCAGGCCGCTGCCCGCCAGCGAAAGCCCTTTGCCCACCGCGCTGCCCGCCAGCCCCACCACGCCACTCGCCAATGAAACCACCAGCCAGGTGGTCAGCAAGGTGGTGATCGCCCAGCTCAGCAGGCCATGCAAGCCGCCGCGATTCGGTGCGGTGCGGCCGGCGACGAACGCGCCTGCGGCCAGCGAGGCCAGCGTTGAAACCAGCAGCCAGATCCCGGTGCCGGTGCCAAAGCCGCTCAGCGGGTTGCCCTTTTGCATCATATCCACGGCCTGGGCACCGACAGCCGTACCCAGCACGCTGAAGATCAGATAAGTCACCAGCGCCACGGCACTCCCGGCCAATATCGAGCCCCATGACACCTGAAACGCAAAGCGATTTGATTCATAGACAGTGGTCATCGTTGTTCCTTATATTTTCTGGACAAGTGATTGCACGCACGGCGGATAACCGCGCAGACAAATCCAGTCTGCCGCGCGGCATCGTCGGCCGTCCCGGTTCATTTGCGCCAGAATGACTAGTGCATTCACACCCTGCGAATACGCACGTTATGCACTAAGCTGCTCAGCGAGTAGCGTAACCCGCGGCCCCCGTCAGAGGCCGCTCCCCCTTCTGTCTAGCGGAGAGCACATGAACCCATCCGTCCTGGCCAGCGAAACCCACCGCGGCCACCTGCAGCAAATCATCTCCGGCTTGTCCGACGGCGTGATCCTGACGGATACCGATCAAACGCTGCTTTGGGCCAACGAAGCCGCCTTGGCCATGCATGGCGTGAGCCACCAGAAAGCCCTGGGGGCCAATGCCGACGAGTACGCGGCGCGGTTTGCCCTGCGTTATCGCAACAACCACCCGCTGGCGCTGGAACAGTACCCGCTGAACCGGGTTGCCGATGGCGAGACCTTCACCGATGTGGTGGTGGAAGTTCGGCAGGTCGACGATCCGGACAGCTTCTGGGTACACCGCCTGCGGAGCCTGATTATCACCGATGCACAGGGGCAGCCGGAGCTGCTGGCGCTGATCCTGAGCGACGCGACGGAGTGGGCCAGCGCCGAACAGCGCTTTGAAAAAACCTTCAACGCCAATCCGGCGCCGGCGGTCATTTGTCGGCTAAGCGACCTGCGTTACGTCAAGGTCAATCAGGGGTTCCTCGATATGACCGGTTACCAGCGTGAACAGGTCATGGGGCGTTCGGTCTATGAACTCGACGTGTTGGAACAGGCTGAGCACAAAGAGCTGGCGATTCAGCGCCTGGGGGAAGGCGCAACTATTCCGCAAATGGAGGCCGAGCTGAAACTGCCCGGTGGCGGAAGCAAGCTGGTGGTGGTTGCCGGCCAACCGCTGGACATCAATGAAGACGACTGCATGCTGTTCACTTTTACCGATCTCGAACCCCGGCGTCAGGCGGAATCGGCGCTGCGGGAAAGTGAAGAGCGGTTCGCCAAGACATTTCGCCTGAGCCCGGTGCCGACGTTGTTGTGTACGGCGCACGAGCGGCGCGTGCTGGACGTCAACGAAGCCTTCACCCGCACCACCGAGTACGACGCCGAAGCCTTGATCGGCAAAACGGTCGATGAGATCCAATTTATTGACGATCCCGAGGCGAACCGCCGTTTGTTTGCCGCGCTGGAAAAAAGCGGTAACGTCGAAGGGCTGGACATCCGGGTACGCAAGAAAGGGAGCGAGCCGATCGACTGCGTGGCCTCGGCGGATGCCGTCAGCATTCACAATACGCCCTGCTACCTGCTGGTGCTCATGGACATTACCGAACGCAAACGCTCGGAGCTGGAGCTGGTGAGCGCCATCGAGGAAGTGATGCAGGACGCTTCCTGGTTCAGCCAAACCTTGATTGAAAAACTGGCCAACGTGAAAAGCATCAACCGGCCCGATCAGACCGGATTTAACGCCAGCGATCTCACGCCGCGCGAGCGCGATGTGCTGGAATTGATTTGCGAGGGGCTGCCGGACAAGAAAATCGCGGCGCGTCTCAATCTGGCGCTCAACACCATTCGCAATCATGTCGCGACGGTCTATTCCAAACTGGGTGTGCATAGCCGCAGCGAAGCCATCGTCTGGGCCAGGGAGCGCGGTCTGTTTACCGGCGGGCCGGCCACCAGGAACGGCAAGTAGCCTGCAAATGCACTATCCGTACCGATGCAAACGCCCCTTATAGGCACAACGTGAAGTGCATAACATGGAGGTGCAAATGCAGGCTTTCGCCCTGTGCGGAAGCCAAACGGATCGAACCTTAGGAGCGCATCATAATGAACAGCGAAAAAGCCAATGGCATGATGGAAAAAGTGGCGGGCAAAGCGCAGGAAATGGCGGGCGACGTCACCGGAAACGAACGTTTGCAGGCCGAAGGCGTCACGCGCTATGCAGCGGGCGCGCTGCAAGAAAAATACGGCGACGCCCTGAGCTGCGCCGGCAGCATGATGAAGAAAAACCCCCTCGCCGCATTAGCCCTCATTGCTGGTGCAGGCCTGTTGGCCGGCCTGCTGCTGCGCCGCCGTTGATGCGCGCCGACAAGCATACCGTTTTTCCCTGAATGCCGTGCCCGGAGGGTCACCACCGGGCGCGGTTCCCCAGGTCAAAGAGCAAACGTAGCGAACATGCGGTCTTATCGATTTATTCGCCGGCAATGATGATTAACGGGTACTCCGCGTCGTCACAACGGCGGATTATTATGGTTAAGCCGTTATATCCCTTATTAAATACGGGCCTTTATCATTCAGGTTGTCGCATACCGCCTTTACTCGCCGTTTAACAACCCGCCATTTTATTATATTCGCCCTATTCCCGATTATCATCGCCCTCTCCATCAAAGCGTTCACCGGCTGTTATTTCCGGTTTTTATACGCTCCATCGGTTTACCCTCAACATAGTTAAAACCGCCAGTTTAAAAACCGACTCTATCGGTCAACCTGGGTTTATCCCTCTCTCCATTAGATGTTAACATTGGCGTATTATGCGCACGGAGAAATAGCATGTTCCCCAGTAAAAAACATTCACAGCGGGCCACCCCGCTGACCAGCTATCAATTTTCCCGGTTGCATACTTTCGAATGCGTCGCCCGTCATTTATCTTTTGCGCTGGCGGCGCAAGAATTGTCGATCACCCCCAGCGCCGTAAGCCACCGCATTAATCTGCTCGAAAAGGAGTTGGGCTTCCTGCTATTCCAGCGCTTTCATCGCAGAATTACCCTGACGCCGGAGGGCGAGCGCATGCAATGGGCGCTGGACAGCTCGTTCAACACCTTAAACCAGGAAATTCTGGACATCAAAAATCGCGAGCTGACAGGGACGTTGACCCTCTATTCGCACCCGTCTCTGGTGCAATGCCTGCTGCTGCCGCGCATCGGCGACTTTATCGCCCAGCACCCCACCATTCACCTCAACATTCTGACCGGGCAGGAGATCATCAACCTGGCCAACCGCGGCGTAGACTTGGCGATGTACTTCGGCAAACTGCCCTCGGGGCGGCATCTGGACGAGGCTTTTATGCAGGAATCGATGGTGCCGATCTGCACGCCGCAGTATGCCGCCGCACATAGCCTGTACGATGCGCCGGAAAACCTGGCCCACTGCACGCTGCTGCACGATCGCTACAACTCCGGCGAAGACGAGTGGCAAACCTGGTCGCAACACTTTGCGCTGGGGCTGGATACCGACAGCAAGAGCATGGAGTTCGACCGCTCCGATCTCGCGGTGCTGGCCGCCACGCGGCACCTTGGCGTCGCCATGGGGCGGCTCAATCTGGTGCAGGACTGGATCAAAAGCGGCGAGCTGATCATTCCGTTCACCGACATGACCGTGCCCTGCGAGCACTGCTATTTTACCTCGACCATCTCCGAGCGGCAGTGGCCGAAAATCCTCGCGTTTAAGCAGTGGATCATGAAAATCGCCCCTCTGGTCTGATGGCCAGAGGGTTAGCGCTCTATTTTGGGGGAATAAGAAAAACGCAGCGCGCAGGCGTAGAGCCGGCCGGCCTTTGAATAAGAGATATATTTGCGGTTTTTATCCCAGGTAAGCAGGGAATTATTGGCAAAATAATAAACCTCCAATTGCATCCCATTAGCCAACCTCGACCAGCCTCGGCTTCTTATCACGGTAAAATCACCGTTATCGCTGAGCGTGATCAGCGGCACGCCCCAGGCATAGCGGGATATTTGCAGCTGGATAATGAATTGGCTTTCGCAGCTTATTTGGTAGTTCTGTACATCAACATCCATAATTTATATTTTGGGTGCCACCCTTCGGTCAAAATAAATAAGATAAGAACAACTCACCACGATTAATCCCAGCACGATCAGCACAGCCCCCAATACAAACTCAATTTGCAACGGCTCGCCGAGAATCACGCCCCCCGCCAGGATACCGAATACCGGCGTCATAAAGGTGAGAATGCCCAGTGAGGAGGCCTGATAACGGCGCAGCAGTGAAAACCAGATCAGGTAGCTGAAAAACGACACCACCACGGTCTGGAACAGCAGGCTGTACCAGGCCACCGGGCTCAGAGTGAAATGCAGGTTTCCCGTCGCCAGCGCCGGCAACGACAACAGCACACAGGCGCCCGTCAGCTGGCACAGCAGCGTCTGTTTGGCCGGGCACTCCGCCAGGCGCGTGGTGCGGATCACCAGGGTAGAGGCTCCCCAGGCGATCCCCGCCAGCAGGCCGTAGAGATCGCCTTTCAGCCGTTCGGCTCCGCCGCTTCCCTCAGCCATGCCCGATATGGCCAGCACCACGCCGCCAAAGGCGATGAGCATGCCCAGCCACTGCACCGGCGACAGGCGCTCCTGAGGAAGGAGAAAATGCAGGCCAAGGGCGGAAAACAGCGGCGCGGTGTACAAAAACACCGCCATATGCGAGGCGCTGGTGTAACGCAGCCCTGCGGAGACAAAAAAGAACTCCAGCGCGAACAATGCCCCCACGCTCAAACCGGCGCACAGCGTGGCGCGATCCCAGGTGAAGCGCTCGCCGCGGCCGCGCGCCAGCAGGTAAACCGCCAACGCGGCGAGACCCGAGCGAATGGCGATTTGCAGCACCGCCGACACATCCGGCTCGGCGGCCTTGATTGCCACCTGTTGCATTCCCCAGATGGCGCATAGCATCACCATCGCGGCGGCAGCCCTGCCGTCGATTCCGATTCTCGCATTCATAATAGGGTTCTCGCCACCGTGAGAATAATAACGGGCAACCGTCGCGTTATTCTTTATAAACCACGATTTCCTGATAAAGTTTAATAACCTCACCATCGCTATCGACAGAGTCGGTATATTCCGTTTGCTGCGCCAAATGAATCACCCTCCATCCTTTACGCGCTAATTCAGGGATCGTCAGGCGCCCCACGCCGCGGCAGGTGAACAGGGTGTCATCCGACAACCTAAGCTTACTAACCTCTGCATAATCATACGCTTGAGAATGACAAACGTGCGACTCCGCCGCCATCGCCGGCAGTGAAAACAGCCCCACTAACAACATTAACAGGTTTCTCATGGCGACCTCCCAATCGCTTATTCATGCCGGCCGATTACGCAGACAAAGGCTGACGTTAATACACCGGTAAAAGGCTCAAATTAATTACCTCTTGCACGGATGAAATTACAGGCTGGCGCCGGTGACTGACAAATGAAAAATATAAACCTTGGCGTTAAATGAATTCATCCGAATCGAGAAACATGAACAGCGGCCCTTTGCACCGCACGGAATGGTCAAAAACCGGCCAATAATTAGCAAGAAAAGTAATTATTTATGTCCCTGTTTATGTTACAAATGCCGCCCGCCGCTAAAACACCAAAAAAAACCGTCAAAATGCGCAAAAACGCAGCGTTCTGCGCAAAACATCGGCATGGCGGCGCTGATGGGGGCGGTCATACATAAAACAGGGATAACACATGGCAATGAAATTGCGCGTATTGACTCAAGCGGTGGCGCTGGGTCTGGCGATCGGCAGCGCGTCGTTCGCCGCTCAGGCGGAAATCACCCTGCTGAAGCAGGATCCACAGGCCGGTGATCCGCTCAGCCGCCTGAACTTCACCGTTGGCGGCAGCATCCGTCCGCAGTTCAACAACATGACGGGCGACGGCGACAAAGGTTCCTACAAACGTAACGGCTTTGACGGCGGCACCCGCTTCCGTTTCGCGGCGGACTACTACCTGTTCGACGATATCAGCTGGATCAGCTACTACGAGCTGGGCGTAAACATTCCGGCGCTGTTCGACTGGGATCATCACTATGCCGACGGCGCGAGAAACACCAGCCGCCGCATGCTGTACACCGGCCTGAAAAGCAACACCTGGGGCCAGATGACCTTCGGCCAGCAGAACAGCGTTTACTATGATGTGGTTGGCGCCAAGACCGATATCTGGGACTACGACATGTTGGCCCAGGCGCCGGGCAACGGCATCAACGGCGACTACGACGGCTCTTACCGTTCACGCAAAATGCTGAAGTACAAGAACCGCTTCGGCGATGCGGACGTTTATGCGTCGTACCTGTTCAGCGACAGCGACTACCTGCCGGGCAACGGCCTGCGCTATAAGCGCAAAGGCGGCGGCTCACTGGGCGTGGATTACCACATCACGCAGGATCTGACCTGGGGCACCGCCTGGAACTACACCCGCGCCGAAATGCGCAACCCGTCCACCAGCGGCAGCAAGAGCTACGATCAGAACATCGTCGGCACCGCCCTCAGTTGGAAACCGGACAACTGGACCCTCACCTTCGGCGGCGGTTACTACCACGACTTCCTGACCACCAAGAAAGCCGACGTCAACAATTACTTCGCCGGCGATGCGTGGGGTATCGAATACCTGGCCGGTTATACCGTGCCGGTTGGCCAGTACGCGGTGAAATCGGTGATGCCGTACTTTATGGGCGATCGCCTGGAATACGTCACCGGGCGCAACTACCAGCGCATCGACAACGGCCTCGGGGTTACCGTGCAGTTTGACTACGGCTTCCGCGTTGACGTAGAGCACGTGCTGACATCGAGCACCGACAACCTCGGCGATATGACCGTGGTGCGTCTGCGCTACGATTTCTGATTGCTCAGAACGTAAAAAAGGCCGCGCAAGCGGCCTTTTTCGTTTATGGGCGCAGCGTCAGAAACCGCCGCGCGCCGAGCGCCCTACCGCTTCGCCCAGCTGCCATACCGCCATGGCGTAATGGGTGCTGTGGTTATAGCGGGTGATGGTGTAGAAGTTCGGCAGGCCGTACCAATACTGGTAGCCGGTGCCGACGTCCAGCCGCAGCAGGCTGGCTTCCTGGTTATCCCCGAGCGATCCCTGCGGGCTCAGGCCGGCTTCCGCCAGCGCGGTGACCGAGTAGCGGGTCTTGAAGCCGTTTTCCAACCCCGGCGCCTGGCCGTTGGCCTGAATCGCGACCGGCTCGCCTTTGGACCAGCCGTGCGCCTTGAAGTAATTGGCCACGCTGCCGATGGCATCGACCGGATCCCACAGGTTGATATGGCCATCGCCGTTGAAGTCGACCGCATAGCTCTTGAAGGAAGAAGGCATGAACTGCCCATAGCCCATCGCGCCGGCGAAGGAGCCGCGCAGCTCGAGCGGATCGTCGCCTTCGGTGCGCGACATCAGCAGGAAGGTTTCCAGCTCACCGGCGAAGTAATCGGCGCGGCGCGGGTAGTCGAAGGCCAGCGTCGCCAGCGCATCGATAATGCGGGTTTTACCCATTACGCGGCCCCAGCGGGTCTCCACGCCGATAATCCCCACGATGATCTCCGGCGGCACGCCGTACACCTGCCAGGCACGCTGCAGCGCATCCTGATATTGATTCCAGAACACCACGCCGTTTTGCACGTTATCCGGCGTGATGAACTTGTTGCGGTAGCGCAGCCAGGAGCCATTCGGCCCGGTTGGCCCCTGGGTCGACGGCGTCGGCGCCTGCCTGTCCATCAGCCGCAGAACCGAATCCAGGCGCCGTGCCTGCGCCAGCACGTCGTGCAGTTGCTGCCGATCAAAGCCGTGTTCCTGCACCATCTTATCGATAAAGCGCGCGGTATTCGGGTTATTGGCGAAATCACCACCCAGCGGCGCGCCGCTGTGCGCCGGGCTCAGCAAAAAGCCGCCCTTTACCGGGGTGCCCTGCGGCGTAGCGGTGGGACTGGGTTTCGGCGTGCTGCTACAGGCAGCAAGCAAGGTAATCAGCGGTAAAAGCGCAACCAGGTGACGCATCGGATATCCATATAACCATGCAAGAGATAAGTGGGAGTTATGTTAATGCATTGTTCGGCGCGAACAAACTGGATTATGTCGCCAATTACCGCGTCAGGTAGCCAAACGTGCCAAATTGTGACGTTTTGCACGGTGAAAGGACGCCCGGTGCGGCCGCGCGGAATCTCAACCGCGACTAAATGAGAAAAATTATCACCTTGACGCCCCCTTTTACCCCGATAAAATGCCCGGCTGCTTGCCATCCGGCTATCGCCGCAATGATCACGACAATGGACTGTAATGGAATCTCTCGGACAACTCGCCAAAGATCTTTACCGTGGGCGCATCTCGCGCAAACCCTTTGTTTTCTCGCTGGCGATCTTCGCCATTGGCATCGTGTTGCTGTCGTTTCTGTCGACCTACCTGGATAAAAACCATTTTCGCGCCCATGCGCACGGCGATACCGAGGAATTCGTCTCGGTATTGCTGTACCTGCTGTGCATTATGGTCTGGGCGCTGTTCTGTTTCGGCCTGGTGACGTGGTTTATGGCCAAAACCGCGTTTCGGCTCAACGATATCGGCCTGCCGGGTTGGGCGCTGGCCGTGGCGTGCTATGTTTGCTCGGTGCTCAACAACTACTCCCCCGGCCCGGTGGCGCGCTGGCTGCCGCTGTTCAGCCTGGCCGTCATGATCTGCGCCCTGCTGTTGCCGCCGGGCGGGCTGCGCCGCAAGCCGGACGGCAACGCTGACGACTAACGCAGCTGCACCACCTTGTTCGCTGCCGGTTCGGCCGCCGTCAGCCTGCCGCTGACCTGGCTGATGCCGCCGCCGCTGTTATGGGACACCACGGCGATCGGCAAATGCCGCAGCTGCCGGGTTAACTCCGGCGTGATATAGCCGATGTGGGTGTTCGGTTGCTGTTTCCGCCAGCGGCCGGCCGCCCTGCGGCGGGAGAAATACTGGTTGTATTTGGCCCAGGCGATCAACGTGACGGCATTGAACAACGCCACAATGATATACAGCGAGATCACCTCCAGCAGCGACAGGGCGGACCCCACCCCGTGCTGATCCATCACCGACATCAGGCCTCGGCTGAACAGATAAAGGAAGCCGCACCAGGCAAAAAGCGTCAACAGGCTGTCTACCACGCGCGGCAGCAGGCCGCGTTCGGAATAAATCAGGACGTCCGTCATTCTTTGATCCTCCCAATGCCCCGATCGGGGCTGATCCAGCGCGCACGCCCGCGCCGAGCTTTCAACATCACTTTGGAAAACGCCACCAGCGTGGTCAGCAGGCTGAGCAGCCAATACACCAGCGGATACCAGATAATCCAGAACAGCGAGCGGCCGAAGCCCTTCTCATAGCGCTTTTCCAGCAGCAGGCTGACGGTGAACTGCAGCAGGCACACCACGCCCAGCACCAGGCCGGTAAACGCCGGCGTCAGCAACGAATGAATGCGGATGCCCTCCGGCAGCGGCACCGCCAGCCCGACCAGGAAAATCAGCACGCTGACCAGGTAAGTGAACGCCCACAACGTAGAGAGGCAATACTCGGCGAACAGCAGCCACATATGCCGGTGCTCCCAGGCCCACAGGTTGCGCAGATTCTTTAAAAACACCTCGGCGCCGCCCTGCGCCCAGCGCAGGCGCTGCTTCCACAGTCCGCGCAGGGTCTCCGGCATCAGGATCCAGCACAGCGCCCGCGGTTCGAAGAAGATAGCCCAGTGCTTGAGCTGCAGCTTCCAGCTGATGTCGATGTCTTCGGTGATCATGTCCTGGCTCCAGTAGCCGACATCGGTAAGCGCTTGCTTACGAAACGCGGCCACCACGCCGGAGATGGTGAACAGGCGGCCATAGACGCGCTGCGTGCGCTTGATAAGGCCGATGATCGACGAAAACTCACCGACCTGGATGCGGCCGATCAGCGTGGAGCGCGTGCGGATGCGCGGGTTGCCGGTCACGGCGCCGACGTGCGGATTGGCCAACAGCGGCGCCACCAAATAGGCCGCCGCATCGCGATCCAGCAGCGCATCGCCGTCGATGCACACCAGAAACTCGCTGCGCGCCGCCGCCGCGCCTGCCTGCAGCGCGATCGCTTTGCCCTGATTTTGCGCCAGATGGATCACCCGCAGGCGGGGGAACTCCAGCGTCAACTGATCCAGCACCTCGGCGGTGTCATCGCTGGAACCGTCGTTGATGGCGATCACTTCGATATTTTCATAGCGCTGCGCCATCGCCGCCGAAATGGTTTCACGCGCGTTCAACCCTTCGTTGAAACAGGGGATCAGCACGCTGATCGACGGGTTGCCCGGCAGCACCGGCGCGGGCATGTCCGGGCTCCAGCGCCAGTGGCGCTCGCGGTGCAGCCAGAAATAGATGCCGCCGGCGATCCAGATACCGGACATGAACAGTGGCCAGAAAAACACGAAGTTGAGCAGCACTTCGCCGGTAAACAGCAGGACGATGCCGAAAGGCACGCTCAACACCAGGCACAGGATAAATAAGGCAATTAAACGATCGGTCATGGCAGTGGGAACCAGGCTGAGGACAACACCGGGCGAATGGCATCCAGCTTAGGCCGATCGTCGAGGAAGTTGTCGGGGTAATAACCAAAGCTCTGAGCGCCATTGCGCTGCAGGCGACGCATCCATTCGGCCAGCAGTTGACCGTCATCCAGGCTGATCCGGCGCTCCTTGCGCCAGTCGACGGCCTGCAACTCAAACACCGTTTTATCGAGCGCGCCGGGGTAAGCGGCCACTTTGCCCACCAGTTGATCCAGCCAGCGGCCGCTGTCGGCACGCGACACGTTTTCCATCAGCGGCATCGCCATCGGCGCTACCCAGTCGTAGGCCTGCAGGAAATCCGCCAGATTCTGGCCGAACCAGGCTTCGCTGGCGGGCTCGAGCACCGGCATCGCATAGATGTTGCGCGCGGTTTGCACCTGCGGGCCGCGGATCGCCCGCACCCGCTCGGTCAGCGACTGGGTAAACGCGATCAGCGCCCGGCTCTTGAAGCGCGTCCAGCGCACCATCTGCTGCGGATCCTGGCGTATCGCCGCCACCGAATCGGCGAAGCCGGCCTGGCGGTAGGCCGCAACGGCGTCGGGGCCGGCGTCCTCGAAGTCCGACAGCAGGGCATCGTCGTGGAACAGGATCCCTTTGAAGGTGGCGTGGGCCGCCAGATCCTCGTAGATCTCACCGATGCGCTGGCGCGCCACCGGGCTGAACGGCGACAGGCGGCGGTACTGCTTGTCGTCTACCGACAGCTGCCCGCTTTGCGGATCGAGGCGCTGTACGCGCGGCACGTCAGAGCCCAGTTCGAACGCCAGCACCGGCATCCAGGCATACACGGCCACGCCGGTGCGCGAAGAGAGCTGCCAGGAGACCCGGTTGAACAGGTCGGCCTTCATCGGCAGCCAGCGGTTGGGGAAATAGAGCTCGCGCACGTTGCCATCGCCTTTTGGATCGGCGAACGCCTGCAGGAAAACGGTATTGATGCGCAGGTCGTAGATGCGCTGGATCAGCTTGTCGAGGTTTTTGGCCTGCTGCTGCGGATCGGGATCGTAGAGGTAGTCGAGATCGACGTGCGCCACCCGCATGATCTGCCGGTTCTGTATCTGCGTCAGCTGCTGGGCGAAGCTCGTCAGCGACGGGTTACCGGCCACCAGCATGCGCGGCACGTTTTCAGGCGCGTTGACGTCTCCCAGCCCGTTCTCCAGCGTCAGCGCCATGCGGTAACCGTGCTTGCGCGCGATGTCCAGCGCCACGCCGCCGGCCGCGCCGTACGGCCAGACCCACACGCGCGGCGCCTTACCGGTGGCGGCGGTGATGCGCTGGGTGATCAACGCCACGTCCTTCTCGATGCGTTGGCGATATTCCGCCTCGCTTTCGTAGCGGCCCTGTTTGGCGTCGTACAGCCGATTGGCGACCGCCGGTTCGGTATTGCCCTGCGGGTTGGCGATGCCGCCGTAATGCGACGCGTAGGTGTGCGCGCCGATCTCCACCAGCCCGGAGTCCGACACCTCCCGCACCTGCTGCCAGGTGAGGAAGCGATCGCGCGGCGTCAGCAGGCCGCCGAAATCGACCGGCTTGCCGGCCGGCGCATCCAGCCAGACGCCGACCGGCGCCAGCACCGCCGGCCAGTTGTAGGCCTTCAGCAGCGGGAAGACCCGGCTGTAGAAGCTGCGGTAGCCGTCGTCGAAGGTCAGCAGCACCGCCTTGTTCGGCAACGCCGGGCCGCCGTTTTGCGCCTGCAGGATCTGCTCGACCGACACCGGCTGGTAGCCGTTTTGCTTCAGCCAGGCGAACTGTTCGTTGAGCGCGCTGGTGCGCACCGACATGTAGCGCTGGTCCGCCGCGCCGTCTTCCACGTCGTGATACGCCAGCACCGCGTAACGGTTGGCCGGCCAAGGGCGTTCCATCGGCCCCACGGGGCGCTCCGCCGGCGGCGTGAAGCGCGGCACGTCCGCCTGGCTGCAGGCGGTGGTCAGCAACGCGGCCAACACGAAAAGCGAGGATCGAATAAGCATGATTATTCCTTTAAAAACGATAATTCAGATCAAACGTCACGCCGATGTTCCGCTCGCGTTTGCCGTCGTACGGATGCTTCTCAAACTGCAGCATCGCGCCGGCGTCCAACACCCCGTTCCAGCTGATGCGCTGGCCGTAACCCAGCTGGGTGATCGGCTTGCGCGCATAGTCCCGCTGCCAATAGCTGCCGGCACCGGCCTGGAACTGCTGGCTCCACTCGGTCTGATAATGGCGATACAGGGTGTGATCGAGCGTTAACGACGGCAGCAGCGTGAAGTCGCGCTTCGGGTTGTAATACGGCACGTTCTCCTGGCTGTTACGGCTGCCGGACAGCGTCAGGTTCATGTCCAGCCGATAGCGGGCGCCGGCGAGCAGCCGTTGCCGCCCTTCCAGGCCGTATTCCAGCCGGTTGTTGCCGTCCGAGAAGTGCGAAGGCGCCACGCTGGCGCGCAGCTCGCGGCTTTCGTTCTGCTGCCAACGCAGCCACAGGTTGCCGCCGTTGGCGCTGATGCCGTTGGTCAACGCACGCAGCGGCGTCTCGGCCGACAGGCGCGCCACCGAACCGCCGAGGCGCCATTGATCATTCAGGTCATACCAGGATGAGAGGCGCAGGCCGAGCTCATTGCCGTGGCCGTAGTTGCGGTTGGCCACCTCGGCCTCCAGCCACAGATCGCGCGAGCGCCACTCGGCGCCGGCGCTGAGATCGCGGTTGATGCCCTTGCCCTCGTCGAACTGGCCGGTGTTGAATCCCCAGCCGGTGAACAGCCGCCAGTTGTCGTCGATCGGCGGTGAATAGAGCGCGGCGTGAATGCCAAAATCGTGGCTGCCGCTGACCGGCCCGTCGGAATCGATGCCCTGATTGCCGCTGATACGCAGTTCAGACATGTGGTGAATGCGTCGCGAACGTTCAAGCTGCTGAGCGGCGACGCTTTCCGGCGCGCGCTGAATGACATCGTCGGCCAGCAAATCCAGCTGGCGCCACTCCTGCAACTCCTGCGCGACATAGCCCTGCTGGATCTCCAACGGCAGGCTGCGCGGCTCCAGCCCTTCCACCTGCTTGAGCTCATCCTCGGCGCGACGCGGCCAGCCGCGCGCCAAATAAACGCTGGCCAAGGAGATGCGCAGACCCTGATTGCCCGGCGCCGTGCGCGCCAGATGGGTCAGCTGCCGTTCGGCCTCGGCCAGATCGCGTTGATAAACCCGCGACTGCGCCAGCAGCGATTGGCCGACCAGCCAGTCATCGTTGTAGGCCAGCGTCGGCAGCTGGTACAGGCGGGTCGCGTAGGGATAGCGCTGGCTGACGCGCTGCGCCAGCAACGCCGCCTGATCGATGCGTTCGTTCTCCGCCTGCGCGTAAAACAGATCGGTTTCGTCTTCGGCGGTCACCGCCTGCGGTGCGGCGGCGTTCAGGCGGCCGAAAATGGCCTGCGCCTTGTCCGGCTGCTGCAGATAGAGGTAGGCGGACGCCGCCCAGCGCTGGGCATAATCCGGCACCGTGCGCCCTTCCGCCTGCAGGGTTTGATACTCGCTCACCACGTCGGCCATTCGATAACGCGCCAGCAGCGCACCCAGGCGATCGATACGCGCCTGTTGGTAGCTGTCCTGCGCCTCCGGCAGCGGCCGCCACTGCGTCAGCAGTTGGTCATAGCGCGCCAGCGCGCGGTCGGCGATGACGAAACGTTCCTGTTCGCCGCGAGCATCGATAAACGACAGCCGCACCAGTTCGGCGGCCTCATCCGCCTGCAGGCGGCGCTGCTGCGCGGGCGGCAATGCCAGCCCCTGGCTTTCACGCAGCGCCGGATCCGCAACCCGATTTGCCGCCAGCAGCGTCACGTAATAAGCCTGAATTCCGGTGTCGGACGGCGCCAGCGCACGGGCATGGGTGGCGTTTTCCAGCGCCGCCCAGCTGCGGCCGGCGGCCTGGTCCACATAGGCGCGCGTCAGATACCACGTCGCCGGCTCCAGCAGCTTCTCCGCTTTTGCCGCTTCCGTTTGCGCCTGCACATCCTGCCCGGCATCTGCCAGCGTCATCACATAGCCGCGCTGCAGACCGCCGTCGGCGGGAGCGAGCTGCAACGCCGCACGCCACAGGCGCAGCGATGGTTGCCACTGCTTCAGGTTGCGATAGGCGCGGGCCGCCGTCGCCAAACTGGCGCTATCCCGCTGCAGCGCAGCGCCGTCGGCACGCCAAAGCGCGACCACCTCTTCATCGTGGCCGGCCCAGCCGGCCACCTGGATATAATCGGCTCGCTGCTGCAGGCTCAACCCCTCCTGAGCGCGCCGCTGCGATAAATACGCCAGCACCGGCGCGGTATCACCCGACCTGGCCTGACGGATCAGCGCGTCATAGCGTTCATCCGCCAGCGCGGCGGCCGGCAGGGATAAACCGATAAACAGCAATGACGCCGCATATTTGGTGGCGTGGCGTTCGGTAAAGCGTAATGAACGCGAGTTAACTTTAGGCACGAGGTATTCCTTTAATCCGTGAGCTGCTGTCCTGGCAAAGTGGAAATGCGAGCAGGCACCCGAAAAATCGGCTAAGGCCGTCGGGTAATAAGCATGGAGTAATGAATATTTCTGTCTGACGCACGCTTAAATAGAATCGAATGCGCCTTTGCCTAAAAAGAGTATTTTATAAATCTGCCGATGAATACCGCAGCCAGGTGATATCTGAATGAAAATGGAATTTCACAATTGTTAAAAAGTGAAATAATAAAAATTAAAGCCATAAAAATCATAAATATACATTTTTATCATGATCAATATTCTTATCTTCATCCCTTCGTGTGAAATTGTATAAAAACCGACGTGATATTTGATTTCAATTCTCATTATCAATCATTAATGGGGATGTTAATCCAAGCACCTAATTAAATAATCTTTCTTTCCGTAAAAAATAATAAGAATATTGCTAACAAGAAAATTAAATTTGCCTGCTAATAATTATTACTTTCAATTTAAATTCCCCACGGCGACGTTCATGCTGGCTATCTCCCGGGCATGCCGTCACAATAGCGCCTCATTCAGGCTTCAATCAGGGATTGCCATGTACAGCCACTACCCCGCCCATTACACCTTCGATAGCGACAGCGACGCCTGGCAGATCGGTTTCCACGACTTCCCCGAGTGGCAATCGGCCTGCTATAAACGCGAAGACGTCGAGCTGGAAGCGCAGGAAAGCCTGCTGGCCGCCATCGCCGCCGCGATGGACGAAGGGCTGCCCCTGCCTGCTCCTTCCCCGCTGCAAACCGATGACTTGAGGGTACACCTGTCGGTGCTGGTGGCGCTGAAGATCGAACTGCACAACGCCATGCTGCGCAAAAACACCGGCAAAGCGGAGCTGGCACGCAAGCTGGGATTCAACAGCGGGCAAATGGAGCGGTTGCTGGATCTCGGCTACGCCTCGAAGGTTGAGGCGTTGGAGCAGGCGCTGTATCTGCTGGGCTACGAAGTGCGCGTGACAATAAGCGGAGTTTGCCAATAAGTTAGCGGCAGGTAAGCGAAATATTATCCGATGGGGCTAAATTTTCCCCATTGTGCGCCGATATGATCGTTACCTAATCACTTGTCGCAACAACGAAGGCTAAAAATGGAGTGGAGTCGCCGTCATATTTGGGCCGTTATTCTGCTGTCTTGTCTCGTTTTTTGGGCCATTTTGGTGACCGGCATCAACGCCGTCGCTTGAGCGCCTGCCACCGCATTGCAATACCCCGATTTTAAAACCCGCAGCGGCAGGCTACTTCCTGTCGCTTGCCCATAAAAAGCGTTATAAAACAGTCCACGCTGTGCAAAAAACAGCCGAAAATTGTGATCAAAAACACAGTATTGAAATCAGACCAGTATTGAGAGTACATTAGCGCCGATCCTGTCGCGGTTCGGATTTTACCTCACGGAGCATGAGGCGCGACAACCGGACAACCCGTACGTGGGGCCGTTGTTCTTTCGCTTGGAAGAACCCACCCGACAGGCAGGTTGCCCATAAAATACTCAGCACAACAATCGGGATCATTGCTGGCGAGGACTCCAGACAGGAGTTGTTCAGTGAAATATTTTTTGATGGGCGTGTCATTCATGCTGGTTGCCTGGGTTGGCACCTTCATGTTGATGGTTGCCTGACAGCAGCCAGACCAGGAACACAGCCAAAGGGACGCGCAAGCGTCCCTTTGTCGTTTCGGCTTGCGATCATTTGCCCGGCATCATGCGGCGCAGGGTGTCGTCTTTGCGCAGGTAGTGATGATACAGCGCCGCCAGCGCATGTGCGCCAATGATAAAGTAGCCGATGTTTGCCAGCGTCTCATGAACCGTTTTGACCAGCTTGCGCATCACCGGATCCGGCATCACCCACTGCGGCACCGGCCAGCCCAGCAAAGACCACGATTTCCCGCCGTAGGCCAGGGTTAACATGCCCAGCAGCGGCAACATCAGGAAAACCACATACAGCAGCCAATGGAAGATCTTGGCACCAACCTCCTGCCATTCTTCCAGCGGTGGCGTGGTCGGCGGCGGCGTGTGGAAAGAACGCACCGCCAACCGAATCAGCATCAGGGCAAAGACCGAAGCCCCAAAATTAAAGTGCAGATTTTTGACCATCGGCACCCACGCCTCCGGCACTGAATCTTTCAGCAACATCGCCGCATAGGTGAGGATCACCATCAGCAGCGTCAGCCAATGTAAAACGATTTGCGATCGCGCGTAGCGGTTGCTCATACACTCTATCCAAAAAATAAAATTCAGCGTAGATGAGCATAATGGGGAAATGATGAAGAAAACCTTGGGACGGAAAAAATAAGGCCGGGCGAACGCCCGGCCTGACAGCATTATTTGGCGCTGCCGGCCTTGCCCGGCTTCAGCAACCCGTCCGCGCGGAACATCGCCTTGATACCGCGCACCGCCTGGCGGATACGGTCCTGATTCTCGATCAGCGCGAAGCGCACGTGGGTATCGCCGTAGTCGCCGAAGCCGATGCCCGGCGAGACGCAGACCTTGGCCTCTGCCAGCAGGCGTTTGGCGAACTCCAGCGAACCGAGGTGGGCATAAGGCTCGGGAATTTTCGCCCACACGTACATCGACGCCTTCGGACTTTCCACCATCCAGCCGGCCTCGTGCAGCCCCTTCACCAACACGTTGCGGCGCTGCCGATACTGCTCGGCGATATCGCGCACGCACTGCTGATCGCCTTCCAGCGCGGCGATGGCCGCCACCTGCAGCGGCGTAAAGGTGCCGTAATCGTGATAACTCTTGATGCGCGCCAGCGCGCTGACCAGTTCAGGGTTACCGACCATGAAACCGATGCGCCAGCCGGCCATGTTGTAGCTTTTCGACAGGGTGAAGAACTCCACCGCAATGTCTTTCGCCCCCGGCACCTGCATGATCGACGGCGCTTTCCAGCCGTCATAGACGATATCGGCATAGGCCAGATCGTGGATCACCAGCACGTTGTACTGCTTGGCCAGCGCCACCACTCGCTCGAAGAAATCCAGCTCCACGCACTGTGCGGTCGGGTTGGACGGGAAGCCGAGGATCATCATTTTCGGACGCGGGATGGTTTCCCGAATGGCGCGCTCCAGCTCACCGAAGAAATCCACGCCGTCCACCAGCGGCACCGAACGCACCTGGGCGCCGGCGATCACCGCGCCGTAAATGTGGATCGGGTAGCTGGGGTTCGGCACCAGCACGGTATCGCCGTGATCGAGGGTCGCCAGCATCAGATGCGCCAGCCCCTCTTTCGAACCGATGGTGACGATGGCTTCGCTTTCCGGATCGATATCCACCTGATAACGATCGGCATACCAGCGCGAAATGGCGCGGCGCAGGCGCGGAATGCCGCGCGAGGTGGAATAACCGTGGGTGTCGTCGCGCTGGGCGACGGCACACAGTTTTTCCACGATGTGCGGCGGCGTCGGGCCGTCGGGGTTACCCATGCTGAAGTCGATAATATCCTCGCCGCGACGGCGTGCGGCCATCTTCAGTTCGGCGGTGATGTTGAATACGTAAGGGGGAAGGCGTTCAATGCGCGTGAAACGGCGCTGTGGACTGTTATCAGCCATAGGGGATTCCTCGATAGACGTTAGCGCCCGGACCGTCCGAGCGACGCAGGCCAGCGAACTGACCGAATATCGAACATAGCGCAGCGCCGACGAGCTTGTCGATACCCGGCGCGATATTTTTATTTGCCGCCCTGAAACTCCGCCGCCAGCAGCCCGAACAGCCAGTCGTCGCACCACTGCCCCGCCAGACGGTAGTTGTCGCGCAGCGTGCCTTCCAGCTGAAAGCCGCACGATTCCAGCAGGCCGCGCGAAGCGAGGTTGCCCGCGGTCACGGTGGCGGTCAGCTTGTGAAAGCCGCAGGCGTTCACCGCAAAATCCAGCACCGCCCGCAGCGACTCCTTGCCATACCCCTTGCCCTGCCCGGCAGGCAAACTCCCGTATCCCACTTCCGCCTGCCGATACGGCACCCACTGCGGGCGAAAACCGGTAATGCCCACCGCCTCTGCGCTGTGCTTCTCACGCATCACCAGGCACAGCCACTGCTCGCCGTGTTTGTCCCAGGCCGGCAGCCGCTCCTCGAACCGGGCGCGGATCTCCGCTTCGCTGCGCGGATCTGAGATGTAACGGATCACCTCGGGATCTTGGTACAGGCGCAAAAACAGCGGCCAATCCTCGGCGGTTATCGACTGCAAGCTCAGACGTTCAGTGACCAGCTTCATATAATCTCCGAAAAACGAAAAAGAGGAACTTACGAATGAAAGATATTTCTTTATTTTCCCCGATGGGTTGCCGATAATCATTCACGTTAAAACCACAAAACCATAACGTCTTGCCCGATTCCCTACAACCGCTCGCCGCAGTCACTCATGCGGCACGAGGAGAACACCATGGCCTCTTTAGTCATCGACGATATTCCGCAAACGATCGTTAACGTCAAACGCCAGCTGCGCCAGGCATTGCCGAACTACCGCGACGTGTTTCTGGCGCTGGAAGAGAACATCCGCGGCCAGGTCGAACAGATCCGCCGCGAGCTGGCCGCCGGCCACAATCCGGTGCCGCAGATCGACGCGGAAGATATCCTGCAGCAGCGCGTCAGCGAGCAGCAGATAGCGCTGATCAAACAGCGCGGCGCCTGCGCCATTCGCGGCGTGTTTCCCCGCGCCAAGGCCGAGGGCTGGAACCGGGAAATCGGCGACTACCTTGAGCGCAACAACTTCGTCGAGCGGTTGAAAAACGCCGCCGAAGACAACTATTTCGGCAAGCTGGCCGCCAGCAAACCGCAGATCTACGGCATCTATTGGTCGCAACCGCAGGTCGAGGCGCGGCAGGATGCGCGCATGCATGCGGTGCAGGTGTTCCTCAACAGCCTGTGGGCCACCGAGAGCAACGGCAAACAGCATTTCGATCCGACCCGCGTCGCCACTTACGCCGATCGCACCCGCCGCCGCCCGCCGAACTCCTCGTCGCTGGGCCTGTCGCCGCACGTCGACAGCGGCACCATCGAGCGCTGGCTGGACGAAAACTTCCGCTATGTGTATCGCCACGTTTTCTCCGGCGACTGGCAGCAGTACGATCCCTTCGCCGCCGACGGCCGCACCGAGGTGCGCGAGATAGCCTCCCCGGCGGTCTGCTCGATGTTCCGTACCTTCCAGGGCTGGACGGCGCTGACGCCGCAGCGCACCAACGCCGGCACGCTGAACCTGGTGCCGATCGCCAACGCCATGGCCTATGTGCTGCTGCGCGCGCTGCAGGACGACGTCGCCGACGACGATCTGTGCGATGCGGCGCCGGGCCGCGCGCTGTCGATCTCGGAAAAGTGGCATCCCCTTTTATTAAGTGGGATTTCCCCTATTCCCGATCTGGAGCCGGGCGACACGGTCTTTTGGCACTGCGACGTGATCCACGCGGTGGAGAACGAGCATAACGGCGAATTCGACAGCAACGTGATGTACATCGCCGCCGCGCCGGGCTGCGAGAAAAACGACGCCTATCTGCAGCGCCAGCTGCCGAGCTTTATCGACGGCAGAACGCCGCCGGACTTCGCCCCCGACGATTTCGAGGTGGATTTCGACGGCCGCGCCACCGCCGACCTGCTGACGCCGCTGGGCAAAACGCAGCTCGGCATGGGCTGATCCCCCCGCCCGTGGCGCGCGCCACGGGCCCCTTTCGCTGTGGTATACTGCCGCCATCCGTAGGCCGCAGCGAGAACCCGTCGTGCACCCTTTTTTTGAAATGCTGTTGGCGGTGTTTGATCGCGCCGCGCTGATGTTGATCTGTCTGTTTTTCCTGACCCGCACCCGGCTGTTCCGCCAACTGCTGCAAAAAGAAGACCATACGCCGCTCGAGCTCGGCATCGTCACGGCGATCTTCTCGCTGTTCGCGCTGTTCAGCACCTACTCCGGCATCAACGTCGAAGGATCGCTGGTCAACGTGCGCGTCATCGCCATTATGGCCGGCGGCATCCTGTTCGGCCCCTGGGTGGGGATCGTCACCGGCATCGTCGCCGGGGTACACCGCTATCTGATCGATATCGGCGGCATCACGTCGGTGCCTTGTCTTATCACCAGCATCATCGCCGGCATCAGCGCCGGCTACATCAACCTCAAGGTGAAAAAAGAGCAGCGCTGGCGCGCTGGCATCGTCGGCGGCATGCTGTGCGAATCCCTCACCATGCTGCTAATCGTGCTGTGGGCCAAGCCGACCGAGCTTGGGTTGGACATCGTGTCGCAGATTGCCCTGCCGATGATCCTCGGCACGGTGTGCATCGGCCTGATCGTGCTGCTGGTGCAGAGCGTCGAGGATGAAAAAGAGGTGATCGCCGCGCGCCAGGCCAAGCTGGCGCTGGATATCGCCCACAAGACGCTGCCCTATTTCCGCAACATCAACAGCGAATCGCTGGCCACCATCTGCGATATCATCCGCCAGGACATCCGCGCCGATGCGGTAGCGATCACCGATACCCATCAGGTGCTGGCCTACGTCGGCGTAGGGCGCGAAGCCTACCCGATCGGCCGCGAAGGGCTGAGCCGCGTCACCCGCGAAAGCATTCGCCACGGCAAGATCATCATCAAGAACAACCTGGAAAACCCGGCGGCGCCGCAGATCCATTCGCAGCTGGTGGTGCCGCTGTGGGAAAAAGGCGAAGTGACCGGCGCGTTGAAAATCTACTACTGCCACGCTCACCAGATCACCAACACGCTGAAGGTGATGGCGGTAGGGCTGTCGCAAATCATCTCCACGCAGATGGAAGTGTCCCGCATCGAGCACCTGCGCCAGATGGCGGACAAGGCCGAAATGCGTGCGCTGCAGAGCAAGATTAACCCGCACTTCCTGTTCAACGCGCTGAACGCCATCTCTTCCTCTATCCGCCTGAATCCGGACACCGCGCGCCAACTGATCATTAACCTGTCGCGCTACCTGCGCTACAACCTGGAGCTGAACGACGAACTGATCGATATCCGCAAGGAGCTGCATCAGATTCAGGACTATATCGCCATCGAACAGGCGCGCTTCGGCGCCAAGCTGACGGTGATTTACGACATCGACGACGACGTCTCGGTGCGCATTCCGAGCCTGCTGATCCAGCCGCTGGTGGAGAACGCCATCGTGCACGGCATCCAGCCCTGCAAGGGTAAAGGGGTGGTGGTGATCGCGGTGAAAGATCAAGGCGATCGGGTGAAGATTTCGGTGAAGGATACCGGCCACGGCATCAATCAGGAAACCATCGATCGGGTGGCGCGCAACGAGATGCCGGGCCACAATATTGGCCTGCTCAACGTGCACCACCGCGTGTCGCTGCTGTACGGTGAAGGGCTGCATATTCGCCGCCTGGAGCCAGGCACCGAAATCGCGTTCTACATCAGCAAAAACGGCGGCAAGCTGCATCAGGAAGCGAGCGCGCCGCCGGTCGGGGAGGCCTCATGAAAGCCATCATCGTGGAAGACGAATTCCTCGCGCAGGAAGAACTCAGCTACCTGATCAAAAAACACAGCAATATCGATATCGTCGCCAGCTTCGAGGACGGCCTCGACGTCCTGAAATACCTGCAAACCCACCAGGTCGACGCCATTTTCCTCGACATCAACATCCCCTCGCTGGACGGCGTGCTGCTGGCGCAAAACATCAGCAAGTTCGCGCATCGCCCGTCGATCGTGTTCATCACCGCCTATAAAGAGCACGCGGTGGAAGCGTTCGAGATCGAGGCGTTCGACTACATCCTCAAGCCCTATCACGAGGCGCGCATCGTCACCATGCTGCAAAAACTGGAGGCGCTGCATCAGCGCCCCGCCGGTGGGGCGGAACCGACCAGCGCGCCGAGCCGCGGCAGCCACAGCATCAACCTGATCAAAGACGAGCGGATCATCGTTACCGACATCAACGACATCTACTACGCCGCCGCCGATGAAAAGGTGACGCGGGTCTATACCCGCCGGGAAGAGTTCGTGATGCCGATGAACATCACCGAGTTTTACGGCCGGCTGCCGGAAGCGCATTTCTTCCGCTGCCACCGCTCTTACTGCGTTAACCTGGCGAAGATCCGCGAGATCGTGCCCTGGTTCAACAATACCTACATTCTGCGGCTGAGCGATCTTGAGTTTGAAGTGCCGGTCAGCCGCAGCAAGGTGAAAGAGTTTCGCCAGCTGATGCGCCTGTAAGCGCTTACCAGCGCGGGCCCGGACGGTAGTAATAGCCGGGCGGCGGCGGTGGCGGCATGCGGTAATGCGGCCGGTCGCGCCAGTCGCGCGGCGGCGGCCCGTAGTAAATCACCCGTGGCGGCGGGCCATAATAGTACCCGCGCGGGCGTTCATACCGGTGGTGATCGGCCCACCAGCGCGGATCGCGCCAGCGATAGCCGTCCCAGTAGTGGCCGCGATTATCGCGATCGCCGATATGCAACGACAGGCCCGGCACGTTCACGCCGATGGACACGTCGGCCTGGCTCGCCAGCGGCAGCGCCAGCAGCGCGGCCAGTAACAACAGCGTTTTTTTCATTTCATGGACTCCTGCAGAGCGGACCTCGTCCGATCGCAGATAACATAGTCCCGCGCTCATCGCCGCTCTATAGGCGCAATGCCGATTTACGCCTTTCAGACGCATCCTTCACAATTTCACCACAATCGTTCACCGGCAGTTAACAATAAATCGTTGATATCTTTGATGTAGATCACGTGCCACCCACGGCATTTCACGCGCTTTTCGGTGCAAAAACGGCAGCTCACGCCGCATAACATGCATTTCATTCCTTTCACCGTGCAACTCATTCCCGATCCGCCGCCCGCCGGGGGGGGCGGCCATATAATAAGCCCATACCGCGGGAACCCAGCTTCACCCCGCAAATTTCAGCCAGCGGCTCACGCCCGGCAACGCACACACAGGAAGGAGACCGGCCATGAACACCAAACCGGCAAATCGCAGCTTAATCGTTCTCGGCACCATCATCTGTCAGATGGGCCTGGGCACCATCTACACCTGGAGCCTGTTCAACCAGCCGCTGGTCGACAAGTTCCATTGGGGACTGGCGGACGTCGCCACCACCTTCTCCATCACCAGCTTCTTCCTGGCCTTCGCCACGCTGTTCGCCGGCAAGCTGCAAGAACGCTTCGGCATCCGCAACCTGACGCTGTGTTCCGGCATCCTGGTCGGCCTGGGCCTTATCGCCAGCGCTCACGTCAGCTCGCTCGACATGATCTACCTGCTGGCCGGCGTGGTGGTGGGCTTTGCGGTCGGTATCGCCTACATCTCCACCCTGTCCAACCTGATTAAGTGGTTCCCGGCCAACAAAGGCCTGATTTCCGGCATCTCCGTCGGCGCCTTCGGCAGCGGCAGCCTGCTGTTCAAATACGTCAACGCCGCCCTGATCGCCGACGTCGGCGTTTCCGGTGCCTTCTTCTACTGGGGCGCCATCGTGATGGGCCTGATCGTCGTCGGTTCCCTGCTGCTGAAAGAGCCGGTGCTGGCGACCAACGCCGCGCAGCAAGGCGCCAACGGTCTGGGCAACGACTTCAGCGTGCGCCAGATGTTGGCCACCAAAGAAGCCTACCTGCTGTTCACCATCTTCTTCGCTGCCTGCATGAGCGGTCTGTACCTCATCGGCATCGTGAAAGACATGGGCGTTCAACTGGCCGGGATGGATTTGGCCACCGCCGCCAACACCGTGTCCGCCGTCGCCATCTTCAACACCGCCGGCCGCATCATCCTGGGTACGCTGTCCGATAAAGTTGGCCGTATGCGCGTCATCAGCTTCACCATGCTGGTTACCGTGCTGGCGATTGTCGCGCTGAGCTTCATGACCCTGAACCACACGCTGTTCTTTATCTGCGTCGGCGCGGTAGCCTTCTGTTTCGGCGGCAACATCACCGTGTTCCCGGCGATTGTCGGCGACTTCTTCGGCCTGAAGAACCACAGCAAAAACTACGGCATCATCTACCAGGGCTTCGGCCTGGGCGCGCTGGCCGGTTCGTTCGTCGCCAAATACTTCGGCGGCTTCCACGCCACCTTCATGGTGATTGGCGTTCTGTCCGCCGCCTCTCTGCTGATTACGCTGTTCATCAAAGCGCCGAAGGCGGTGGAAGCGGAAACGGCAGAAACCACCCAAACGGCGGAGCTGGCCAAAGCCTGATACCCCGTGAAAACGACAAGGGGCGCAACCTGTGGGTTGCGCCCCTTTTTTATTGCCCCGCCCCTGAGCTTACAGGTGCATGCCCAGCGTCTGGCGCAGATGCGCGCCGGCACCCAGCAGGCCCGGCTGGCCGTGCGTTATCATGAACACCGGGATTTCGCGCACATAGTCGCGGAAGCGCCCCTTGTCTTCAAAGGCGGCGCGGAAGCCAGAGGCCTTGAAGAATTCCATAAAGCGCGGCACGATGCCGCCGGCGATGTACACGCCGCCGAAGGTGCCCAGATTCAGCGCCAGGTTGCCACCGAAGCGCCCCATGATCACGCAAAACAGCGACAGCGCGCGGCGGCAGTCGATGCAGCTGTCTGCCAGCGCCCGCTCGGTGATGTCCTTCGGCTCCCATTTCTCCGGCAGGCGGCTGTCCGCCTTGACGATGGCGCGATACAGATTGACCAGGCCCGGCCCGGACAGCACGCGCTCGGCGGAAACGTGCCCCACTTCCGCGCGCAGCACCTCCAGAATGATGTCCTCTTCTTCGCTGTTCGGCGCGAAATCGACATGGCCGCCCTCGCCCGGCAGGCTGACCCAACGGCGATCGACGTGCACCAGGTGGGCAACGCCCAGCCCGGTGCCGGCGCCATACACCGCGATCGGTTTGCCCGGCTGCGCATCGCCGCCGCCAAACTGCAGCACGTCGTCCGGCGAGAGCATCGGGATCGCCATCGAGACGGCAGTGAAATCGTTGATCACTTCCAGATGGCTCAGCCCCAGGCTGGCCTTCATTTCTTTGATCGAGAACGCCCAGCTGTGGTTGGTCATCGCCACCCAGTCTTCGGTCACCGGGCAGGCGATCGCGATACAGGCGTCCTGCACCTCGATATCGCACGCTTTCAGGTATTGGCGGATCACCGCCTCCAGGCTGTCGAACTCCAGGCCGGAATAGGTTTTCGCCTGGGTAATCTCACCCGTCGCAACAGTGCACAACGCCAGGCGGGCATTGGTGCCGCCAACATCACCTACGAGGGCATAGGTCATTGATTTCGTCTCCGCAAAATGAAAAATAAAAAGCTGCCCACACTGTAAAATCCTGCTGCAAAAACAACAATCACCCGCCTCGGATCTGCACCCCAATAGCGATCCGGATCACAAAAAACGTTTCAGCTGGCCTGCGGCGCCGCGTTTTGAAACAAATTGCGGCAAAAAACGCTCCCCGGCGACTGTTAACCGTCATCGACGCCGGGCAATATCAATGCGTGCCTGCGCGCCGATAGTCTGGCAAGCTGTGGCCACTGCTCAACCACCCGTTCTCCCTGCCCTGCCGGGAGGCATCGACAAGGGATTATCCATGCTGCATCCGCGCGCCAATGCCATGTTGGCCTTTGCTTTGCCTGCGCTGATTATCGGTTCCGCTTCCAGTCTGGTGCTGCTGTTGGTGATGAAAATTGCCGCCGCACTGCAGCAATTACTGTGGGTGACGCTGCCCGGTGCGCTGAGCCTGGACGCCCAGTCGCCCTGGTGGCCGGTCGCGATGCTGACGCTGACCGGCGTGGCTGTCGGCCTTATCGTGCGCTATATGCCGGGCCACGCCGGGCCGGACCCGGCGACGGAATCGTTGATCGGCATGCCGCTGCCGCTTTCCGCCCTGCCGGGGCTGGGATTGGCGCTGATCGTCGGCCTGGCCGGCGGCGTCAGCCTGGGGCCGGAGAACCCGATCACCGCCATCAATATCGCGCTGGTAGCGGCCGCCGGAGCGCGCCTGCTGCCGAAGGTGCCGCGCATGGACTGGATCATCCTGGCGGCTGCGGGCACCATCGGCGCGATGTTCGGCACGCCGGTCGCCGCCGCGCTGATCTTCTCGCAAACCCTGGCGGGCAATAACGAAACGCCGCTGTGGGATCGGCTGTTCGCCCCGCTGGTTGCCGCCGCCGCCGGCGCGGTCACCACCCAGATGTTCTTCGTGCCCAATTTCGCCCTGCAGCTCGACGCCTACGATGTAACTCGGCTGCCGGACATCTTCAGCGGCGCCATCGTGGCGCTGATCGCCATCGCGCTCGGCATGGTGGCGCTGTGGTGCTTCCCGCACGTTCACCGCCTGTTCCATTCGATGAAGAACCCGGTGTTGATGTTAGGGCTGGGGGGCTTTGTGCTGGGCCTGCTGGCGCTGGTGGGCGGAGAGATTACCCTGTTCAAAGGGCTGGATGAAATGAAGCGCCTCGCGCAAGACGACGGCTATTCGGTGCCGGCGCTGTTGACCATTACCCTGACCAAGCTGGCGGCGCTGGTGATCGCCGCCGCCAGCGGCTTTCGCGGTGGGCGTATCTTCCCGGCGGTGTTCGTCGGCGTGGCGCTGGGGCTGATGCTGCATCAGCACGTTCCCGCAGTGCCGGCGGCGATCACCGTCTCCTGCGCCATCATGGGGCTGGTGCTGGTGGTCACGCGCGACGGCTGGCTCAGCCTGTTCATGGCGGTGGCGGTGGTGCCGGATCTGCACCTGCTGCCGGTGCTGTGCATCGTGATGCTGCCCGCCTGGCTGGCGCTGGCGGGCAAACCGCTGATGCTGGTGAATCGCCGGCAGCCGCCGCACGACGATTAGGCCAACGCGAACGCCGCGGCGGCGCGGGCGTGGATCGCGGTGGTGTCGAACACCGGCACCGACGCATCACGCTCGCTCACCAGCAAACCTATTTCGGTGCAGCCGAAAATAATCCCCTGCGCGCCCTGCTGCTCCAGATCGCTGATGATCCGGCGATACTCGTCGCGCGAGGCGTCGCGAATTTTACCCAGGCACAGTTCGTCATAGATGATGCGGTGTACGATGTCGCGATCGGCGCTGACCGGCGTCACCACGTCGATGCCGTGCAATTCCTGCAGGCGGCCGCGATAGAAGGTCTGCTCCATGGTAAAGCGCGTGCCCAGCAGCCCGACGCGGCGAATGTTTTTTTCCCGCACCTGCAGCGCCGTGGCATCGGCGATGTGAATCAGCGGCAGGCCGCTGGCCTGCTCGACCGCCTCCGCCACCTTGTGCATGGTGTTGGTGCAGATCACGATAGCTTCGGCGCCAGCGGCGTGCAAAGCCACTGCGGCGGCGGCCAGCAGCCGGCCGGCACCGTCCCAATCGCCCTGGTGCTGCAAGCGTTCAACCTCCTGAAAATCGACGCTGTAGAGCACGATTTTGGCCGAATGCAGCCCGCCGAGGCGTGCCTTTACCTGCTCGTTAATAGTGCGGTAATAAGGAATGGTGGATTCCCAGCTCATGCCACTCAGCAAGCCCAACACTTTCATCATTCGTTCCTCAGCATTTCCGACGATCCTCTGACCTTACCTGAGAATCGCCGGGCTGACGACGCCTTATTTGGCGCCGGAATTGATCGGCTGGCGCGCTTCGAACCAGCGCTGGCGCAGCGTGTCGTACAGCCAGTTATAGGCCATGGTGTACGGCAGGAAGAACAGGAAGAAACCGATTTCCAGCATAAACGCCTGCGCCCAGGAGATGCTCAGCATCCAGGCGGCGATCGGCACGCCGATCAGGATAAAACCGGCTTCAAAGCCGACGGCGTGCAGCGCACGCACTTTCAGGTTACGCACCACCCGGCTGACCGGCCACAGGCGGTCGAACACCGTGTTGTAAACCATGTTCCACAGCATCGCGACGGTGGAGAGCATCACCGCCAACGCACCGACCTGCACCATTGAGCGGTTCAGCAGCCACGCGCCCAGCGGGGCGCAAACCATCACGGCGATGGCCTCGAAACCGACGGCGTGGACGATACGTTCAATGAGAGACTTGTTTTGCAGTTGCATACATCACCTTTTTTCAACAGTTGTTGCGAAAGCCAGGTGATTATCATCGCTTTTTCGGGTAGGTTAAAAATAGATTCCATCGATAAAGTAGATAGGTTATGCACTATTCTCCGGAAGCGCTGCATGCGTTTGTCGAAGCCGCCGCCCTCGGCTCGTTTTCCGCCGCCGCGCGCAAGCTGCGCAAAAGCCAATCCACCGTCAGCACTGCCATCGCCAATCTGGAGGCCGATCTGGCGCTGACGCTGTTCGATCGCAGCGCGCGCCAGCCGGTGCTCACCGCCGCCGGCCGCAAGGTACTGGGGCATGTGCAGGCGATCCTCGCGGCCAGCGAACGGCTCGACGCCCTGAGCATTCAGCTGGCGGGCGAGGTTGAACCGCGCCTGAGCATGGTGTTTTCCGATACCTACCAGCCCAAGCATCACGATCGGTTGATGCAGCTGTTCGAACAGCGCTACCCGGAGATTGAGCTGGAATGGATGATCGCCGAAGAAGGCGACGTTATCGATCTGCTGCAAAGCGGCCGCGCGCACTTGGGCATGGTGGAAGTGCAAAAAAGTTATCCGCCGGATATCGCCTTCTCCCGGCTGCCTGAACAGACCGAAATGGGGCTGTTCGTCGCCCATCAGCACCCGCTGGCCCAGGTCGCCGCGCCAACGCCGGAGCAGCTGTCCAGCATCCGCCAGCTGATCCTGAATACCTACACCGGCGCCGAAGCGGCCAGACAGGGTGGCCTGGTCTGGTCGGCGCCCAGCTATCTGCTGTTGCTGGAGATGGCGGAACAGGGGTTCGGTTGGGCGGTACTGCCGCACTGGCTGGTGCAACAATACGGCCACGGCAAACTCACCCAGCTGCGGCCGCGCGGCTGGCCAAAACTGATTTCGGTGGATGCGGTCTGGTCCAAACTGACCCCGCCGGGCCCGGCGGGGTTCTGGATGCTGGATCGCCTGCTGGGCGATACCCTGCCTTAAGCGGCGGCGTTGCGTGCCTGAATGGCGCGTGAGACGGTATCGAGCAGTTCCGGCATGTCCATCTTCGGCAGCATCACTTCGATGAAGGCCAGCCGATCGTCGTCCGCTACCTCGCGCAGCGCCTGGCGCAGTCCGTCCGGATCGCTGACCCGCAACGCCTTCACCGGCCGCTCGCCGGCCAGCGCCGGCGGCAGCTGCGTCCAGTTCCAGCGCGCGATGTCGTTATAACGTTGCTCCGGCCCGTGGATCGCACGCTCGATCGTGTAACCCTGATTATTCAGCACGAAGATCACCGGCTTAAGCCCGTCGCGCAGCATCGATCCCAGTTCCTGTACGGTCAGCTGCGCGGCGCCGTCGCCGATCAGCAATATTGCCCGCCGCTGCGGTTCAGCGGTCTGTACGCCGAACGTCGCCGGCAGGGTATAGCCGATCGATCCCCAGAGCGCCTGCACGATCAGGCGGCAGCCACGCGGCAACGTCAACGCCGCCGCGCCGAAACAGGCAGTGCCCTGATCGGCCAGCACGATATCCCCGGGCCGCAGGAAATCCTGTATCTGCCGCCAGAAGGCGTGCTGATCCAGCCCTTCCCCATCGGTTTCCGGCAGCGTCGGGCGGACGATCGGCGGCAACGGCCAGCGTGACGCCAGCGACAGGCTCAGGCGGTGCAGCGCCTGCACCGCCTCGCGCATCGGAATGCGGCTAAAGCGCTGCCGCCCGACCCAGGCCTCGAACGGTTGAATGTCGATGCATTTTTCCACCGGCAAATGATGCGTGAAACCGGCGGTAATGGTGTCGGTCAAACGCACGCCGACGTTGATCACCACATCGGCGTTTTCGATAAGCTGTTTCACCGCCGGATCGCTGGCGCCGCCGCAGTAGGTCCCGACAAACCCGGCTCGGTTCTCATCCAGCACGCCTTTGCCGAGCAGCAGCGTAGCGTGCGGAATGTCGACCGCCTGCAGCCACTCGTCCAGCGCCGCTTCGGCGCCGAAGCGATCGGTCAGGAAGTCCGCCAGCAGCGATACCCGCCGCGCCGGCAGCAGCTTTTCGCGCGCTGCGGCGATAAATGCCTGCAATGCGCTGCGCGACAGTTTGGCCTGACGCAGCATCAGCGGCGCCGGTTTGGCCGACAGCGGCGCTTGTGCGACGTCGCTGGGCAACATCAGGTAAACCGGGCGATGTTCCAGCAAGGCGACGCCGATCAGGCGGTCTATCTCCACGGCGGCGTTGTCGGCGGTCAGGTCGGCCTGCGCGACGGTCACCTCTTTGGCTATCCGCGCGAAGTGGGTAAAGTCGCCATCCCCCAGCGAATGGTGCAGCAAATCACCGGCGCGCTGGGCGCGCTGCGCCGGCGTGCCGACCACGTGGATCACCGGCAGGTATTCGGCGTAGCTGCCGGCCACCCCATTCAACGCGCTCAGCTCCCCCACGCCAAAGGTGGTGAGCAGCGCCGCCGCCGGTTTGCAGCGAGCGTAGCCGTCGGCGGCATAGGCGGCGTTCAGCTCGTTGGCGCAGCCTACCCAGGTGATTTGCGGATGAGCGAGAACGTGATCGAGGAATTGCAGGTTGTAATCCCCCGGCACGCCGAAGAAATGACGGATGCCGATTTGGGCCAGACGATCGAGCAGATAATCGGCCACCGTATAGGTCTGAGTCATGATCATCACCTGTCTGCAGCTGGAGCGATTATCTTAAGTATCGAAGATGCCGTTCAAATTTCGAACAAACGCTCCTGCCTCGATCGGCAACCTGGCGTTACATGCCGGCGCTGTGATCGCTCCCCCGGCAGCGCGGTGTGAAAGCGTATACACTCAAAGCACTTCACCTCCCGCCGACAAGGATAACTATGTCCTACCAAGCCTCCCCTACGCGTTATCAAGATATGGAATACCGGCGCTGCGGCCGCAGCGGGCTGAAGCTGCCCGCCGTCTCGCTCGGGCTGTGGCACAACTTCGGCGACGCCACGCTGTACGACAACGCCCGCGGCCTGATCCGCTGCGCCTTCGATCGCGGCATTACCCATTTCGATTTGGCCAACAACTACGGCCCGCCGCCCGGCGCCGCCGAGGAGAACTTTGGCCGCATACTCAACGCCGATCTGCGGGCCTGGCGCGACGAGCTGATCGTCTCGTCCAAAGCCGGTTACACCATGTGGCCCGGCCCCTACGGCGATTGGGGCTCGAAAAAGTATCTGATCGCCAGCCTCGATCAGAGCCTGAAGCGCATGGGGCTGGAGTATGTGGATATCTTTTATCACCACCGGCCGGATCCGGACACGCCGCTGGAAGAAACCATGGCGGCGCTGGATCTGCTGGTGCGCCAGGGCAAAGCGCTGTATGTCGGCCTGTCTAACTACCCGGCCGAACGCGCGCGACAGGCGTTCGACATTCTGCAGCAGCTCGGCACGCCGTGCGTGATCCACCAGCCGAAGTATTCGATGTTGGAACGCGGGCCGGAGGCGGGATTGCTGGACACATTGGCGGAGCATGGCGTCGGGTCGATCGCCTTCTCCCCTCTGGCGGGCGGCCTGCTGACCGACCGCTACCTGCACGGCATCCCGCAAGATTCCCGCGCCGCCAGCGGCAGCCGCTTCCTGCAGCCGGAGCAACTGACCGCCGAACGGCTGGACAAGGTGCGCCGCCTTGATGCGCTGGCGCGGCAACGCGGGCAAAAGCTGTCGCAAATGGCGCTGGCCTGGGTGCTGCGCGGCGATCGCGTCACCTCGGTGCTGATCGGCGCCAGCAAGAATGCGCAGATAGAAGACGCGGTAGGCATGCTGGCCAATCGTCATTTCAGTGAAGAAGAGCTCGCGCAGATCGAACAAATCCTACTGTAATCGCTTACAAATACCGCCGCTCCACCGAGCGGCGATCCCCCAGAAAAATCTCAAATCTCGGCCTGCGGCGCCGTTTTCAGAGTGGCTCTCAGATTCAATCCTATGCGCCGGCGCTATGATGCCGATATTGCAGCAAAAATAACGATAAGGCCGCTTTTTAAACTGATGAACGCGCTTCATAAAGTGATTAACGGCCAGGCCGCGCAAGCGGAAAGGAGAAGTCATGTTTAAACCTCTGCTCTTGGCCGCTATCTTGGCGGCGACGGTGTTGCCCGCCGTACAGCAGGCTCGCGCCGAAGGGCTCAGCATCGATCTGATGCCGGGCGTTTCATTGCGCATCGGCGATCAGGACAATCGCGGCCGTTACTGGGACGGTTACGACTGGCGCGATCGCGACTGGTGGCAAGGCCATCAGGGCCGCTATCTCGGCGACCGCAGCTCGCGTGGCTATTACTGGGACGGCTATCGCTGGCGCGATCGCGACTATTGGCGCAAATACTACTACTCTCGCGATGGCCGTTATTACAAGTGCGACCGCCGTTGCGACAAGCATTACTGGAAGAAAGAGAAAAAACACCATCACGATCACGATCGCTGGCGCCGCCACGGCGATGACGACCGCGATTAACGACGACGGGCCGGCACCATGCCGGCCCGCGCTTTTTTTGCCTACAGCACGCTGCCGATCAGCAGATAGCCGTTCAATCCCACCACCACCAGTACGATCAGCTTACCCAGGTTTTGCACCACTGGGCCGTTGACCATCTCCCCCATCAGCGCCCGATTGCCGGTGAAAGCCAGCAGCGGCACCAGCGCCAGCGCAATGCCGAAGCTGAGCAGCACCTGGCTCAGCACCAGAATGCGCGTCGCGTCCATCCCCAGCATGATGACGATAAACGACGGCAGCATGGTCACCGCGCGCCGCAGCCACAGCGGGATATGGAAATGCACGAACCCTTGCATCACCACCTGCCCCGCCAGCGTGCCCACCACGGTAGAGGAGAGGCCGGCGGCCACCAGGCTCAGGCCGAACACGGTAGCAGCGGCTTGCCCGAGCAGCGGTTGCAGCGTCAGGTAAGCCACATCGAGATCGGCGATGCCGCTGTGGCCGCTGAAATGAAACGCGGCGGCGGCGGTGGCCATCATCGCCAGGTTAACGAAACCGGCAATGGTCATGGCCACGGCGACATCGACTTTGGTGGCGGCATAGCGCTCCGCCTTGTCGTGCTCGCCGCCGATTTGGGTGAGCGACGAATGCAGGTAGATCACATGCGGCATGATGGTGGCGCCCAATACCCCGGCGGCCAGAAATACCGCATCGCCGTTAGGCAGATCGGGCAGCGCCATGCCCTTCAGCAGCGGCGCGAGCTGCGGCTGGGAGAACGCCAGCTCGACGATATAAGCGGCGGCGACGAACAGCAGCAGGCCGCCAATCACCAGCTCCAGCGGCTTTTGCCCGCGCTTTTGCAGCATCAAGATTAAAAAGGTGGCGATGCCGGTCAGCACTGCGCCCTGCAACAGGGAAACGCCGAGCAGCAGCTTGAAGCCGATCGCCGCGCCGATAAACTCGGCCAGATCGGTCGCCATGGCGATGATCTCCGCCTGTACCCAATAAGCCCACACCGCCGGCCGCGGAAAGCGATCGCGAATATGCTCGGCCAGGTTTTTCCCGGTGGCGATGCCCAGCTTGGCGGACAACAGCTGGATCAGCATCGCCATCACGTTGGCCCAAACCACCACCCACAGCAGGCTGTAGCCGAACGAGGCGCCGGCCTGGATGTTGGTGGCGAAGTTACCGGGATCGATATAGCCGATAGCGGCGATGAAGGCGGGCCCCATCAGCGAGAGTTTGATTTTCCTGGCGGAGCGCCCGGAGGTGGTTTCAACCACGCGACTGTTCAGCATATGTTGAACCCTTACTGAAATTACGTTTATCTCCACTCTATATAAATGATAATAATTATCAAGCGCATTTAGAGCGGTAAAACTTATCTCTGTAATAGCCAACATTAACGGTTTTATCGAAGGGTTCAGCGCGGAGCTTGCCGATTTCCGTGCTTTTCTGATGGGATTTTGGCTGCAATACCCCTGAAAGATAGGTTAGCACAAGAATACGAATTTCCTATTGCCGCTTTAACGTCTTGATTTTTTATGCTTTTGCGCAACACTTTAGGAGAACTCCCGCTATGATTTTCCATATTTGCAATAGAAGTCTCGTTTTTAAACGTAGCGTTACATAAAATGACAGCCGAAATTCAGCCTGCCTCAAATTTGGAGCAAACATGTCCCATATTGCGCACTTTGCGTTGGCGATAGTGGTGGTGGCGATCCTGGCCCTGTTGGTGTGCCGCGATCGTAAAAGCATCCGCATTCGCTATGTTATTCAACTACTGGTTATCGAAGTACTGCTGGCCTACTTTTTCCTGCATTCGGAAGCGGGTTTGGGCTTCGTAAAAGGATTTGCCGCGCTGTTTGACAAACTGCTCGGGTTTGCGGGACAAGGGACTGATTTCGTATTCGGCGGCATGGGCGACAAAGGCCTGGCGTTCTTCTTCCTGAAGGTGCTGTGCCCGATCGTCTTCATTTCGGCGCTGATCGGTATTCTGCAGTACATCAAGGTGCTGCCGTTCATCATCCGTATTATCGGTACCGTGCTGTCGAAAGTGAACGGCATGGGCAAGCTGGAGTCGTTCAACGCCGTCAGCTCGCTGATCCTGGGCCAATCCGAAAACTTCATCGCCTACAAGGATATCCTGGGCAAGATGTCGGAAAAGCGCATGTACACCATGGCGGCGACCGCGATGTCTACAGTGTCCATGTCCATCGTCGGTGCCTACATGACCATGCTGGACGCCAAGTTCGTGGTGGCGGCGCTGGTATTGAACATGTTCAGCACCTTTATCGTGCTGTCGCTGGTCAACCCGTACGACACCAATAAAGAAGAAGAGCTGCACCTCGGCAACCTGCACGAAGGCCAGAGCTTCTTCGAAATGCTGGGTGAATATATCCTGGCCGGCTTCAAAGTAGCGATTATCGTTGCCGCGATGCTGATCGGCTTCATCGCCCTGATCGCCGCGCTCAACGGTGTGTTCAGCGCCATCTTCGGCCTGAGCTTCCAGGAAATCCTCGGCTACTTCTTCTATCCGTTCGCCTGGATCATGGGGATTCCTAAACACGAAGCCCTGCAGGTTGGCAGCATCATGGCCACCAAGCTGGTTTCCAACGAGTTCGTGGCAATGATGGAGCTGCAGAAAGTGTCTGCCGAACTGTCGCCGCGCAGCCTGGGGATCCTGTCGGTGTTCCTGGTGTCCTTCGCCAACTTCTCCTCCATCGGCATCGTGGCCGGTGCGATCAAGGGCCTGAACGAACACCAGGGCAACGTGGTGTCGCGCTTTGGCCTGAAGCTGGTGTACGGCTCTACGCTGGTCAGCATCCTGTCCGCTTCCATCGCGGGTCTGGTGCTGGGCTAAGCCTCGAGCCGACTGCGATAACAAGGCGCCTGCGGGCGCCTTTTTTGTTGGCCTGCATTCGGCGAAGGTGAAATAACGCAAAGCAAAAAGCCGACCCTAAGGTCGGCTTTTTAAATGGTGGTGGAGCTAGACGGGATCGAACCGTCGACCTCTTGCATGCCATGCAAGCGCTCTCCCAGCTGAGCTATAGCCCCACAAAAGTGGTACGCGTTGACCGGCGTTACGGTATTCCCCAACCTCTCTGAGAAGAAGGTTGGTGGAGCTAGACGGGATCGAACCGTCGACCTCTTGCATGCCATGCAAGCGCTCTCCCAGCTGAGCTATAGCCCCGTTCCACAATCACTTTGTGCTGTGAACGGGGCGCATGATATGAAACCCGCTCAAAGCTGTCAACGGCTAAATTGAATTCCTGAATCAAGCGTTGAAAAAGCCGCCAAATCAGCATGTTTGGCGCCAAAAAATCATCACTTTGTGCAGAGTTCATCCATTTTGCGCGCTACATCTCAAAATGGCAAAAGACCCTGCATATCACATTGATTTTTAATTAACGGAATGTTAGTGAAATGCGCTTGAGTCGGACTCCCGAGCGGCATAGACTGCCCGCGCCACAAACTTCATTACTATAAACCGAGTCCGTCATGTCTTTGCATTCACCAAAAGAAATCGCCGCCCTCGCCGTTCAGGCCGGGGTAAACAAAAGCCGCGCCCCTCTCGCTAATCTGTTGATTCTGGGCTTTCTCGCCGGCGCTTTTATCGCCACCGGCTTTCTGCTGGATATTCACGTCATCGGCACCCTGCCGGCCGAATGGGGCTCTTTCGGCGCCCTGTTGGGTGCCGCGGTCTTTCCTATCGGTTTGATCCTGACCATTCTGGCCGGTGGCGAACTGCTGACCGGCAACATGATGACCTTGCCGATGGCCTGGTTTGCCCGCGAAATCCCCGCCATCGCCGTGCTGCGTAACTGGTTTTGGGTCACCCTGGCCAACCTGGCCGGCAGCCTGGCCGTCGCCTACTTCTTCGGTCATTTGCTGGGCCTGACCGAAGGTGCGTTCTTGCATAAAACGCTGGCGATCGCGCAGGCCAAAGTGGATGCGGACTTCCTGCACGCCTTTATTTCCGGCGTCGGCTGCAACTGGCTGGTGTGCCTGGCGGTATGGTTAGCCTTCGCCAGCAAGGATGTGCCGGGCAAAGTGATCGGCATGTGGTTCCCGGTCATGGCTTTTGTCGCCATCGGCTTCCAGCACGTGGTGGCGAACATGTTCATCATCCCGGCGGCCATCTTTGCCGGCGGCATGGGCTGGGAGCAGTATCTGCCCAATTTCGTCGCGGTATTTCTCGGCAACGCGCTGGGAGGCGCCGGCTTTGTCGGGCTGATGTATTTCCTCGCCTACCGCCCGGGGCTGCCGGCTAGCGAGCAAGCCTGACGCACCGCCATGAAAAAAGCCCCGGGATCGCTCCACGGGGCTTTTTCTTTATGACGTATCAGCGAATCAGGCTTGCGCTTCGCGCTCGGCGATGTAAGCCAGCGCCATGTCGATGCGCTGCAGCGAACGCTTCTGGCCGATCGCATGCACGGTCACGTCCATGCCCGGCGACTGGCCGGCGCCGGTCACCGCAACGCGCAGCGGCATGCCGACTTTACCCATGCCGACACCCAGCTCATCCGCCGTGCCCTGAATGGCGTCGTGCACGTTTTCCGGCGTCCAGACGGTGATGGCGGCCAGCTTGGCGCGCACCGCTTCCAGCGGCTGACGCGCCACCGGGCGCAGGTGCTTCTTGGCCGCGTCGGCGTCGAACTCGCTGAAGTCTTCGTAGAAGTAACGGCAGGACTCCGCCATCTCTTTCAGCGTTTTGCAACGCTCGCCCAGCAGTTTGACGATGTCTTTCAGCTCTGGCCCGTTGCGGGTTTCAATGCCCAGCTGCTCAACGTGCCATGCCAGATGCACCGCCACTTCTTCCGCCGGCATATGGTTGATGTAGTGGTGGTTCAGCCACTGCAGCTTCTCGGTGTTGAACGCGCTGGCGGATTTGTTGATCGCTTCCAGCGTGAAGAACTCTTTCATCTCATCGATGGAGAAGATCTCCTGATCGCCGTGGGACCAGCCCAGGCGCACCAGATAGTTCAGCAGCGCCTGCGGCAGATAGCCGTCGTCGCGGTACTGCATAACGCCGACGGCGCCGTGACGCTTGGACAGCTTTTTACCGTCGTCGCCGAGGATCATCGACACGTGCGCGTATTCCGGCACCGGCGCGCCCAGCGCTTTGAGAATGTTGATCTGGCGCGGGGTGTTGTTGATGTGGTCTTCGCCGCGGATCACATGGGTGATTTCCATGTCCCAGTCATCGACGACGACGCAGAAGTTATAGGTTGGCGAACCGTCGGTGCGGCGGATGATCAGATCGTCCAGCTCCTGGTTGCTGAATTCGATCGGGCCGCGAATTTTGTCGTCGAAGATCACCGAGCCTTCCTGCGGGTTGCGGAAGCGCACCACGTGCGGCTCGTCGTCGGTGTGGCTGCACTGGCTGTCGCGGCAGTGGCCGTCGTAACGCGGCTTTTCGCCGTTTTCCATCTGCTTCTCGCGCAGCGCTTCCAGACGTTCCTTGGAGCAATAGCATTTATAGGCCGTGCCCTGCTCCAGCATCTCGTCGATGACCGCGTTGTAACGATCGAAACGCTTGGTCTGGAAATACGGGCCTTCATCCCAATCCAGGTTCAACCAGTTCATGCCATCCATAATTGCGTCGATCGCGTCCTGGGTGGAGCGTTCCAGATCGGTATCTTCGATACGCAGAACGAACTCACCGCCCGCATGGCGGCTGAACAACCAGGAGTAAAGTGCGGTACGCGCGCCGCCGACGTGAAGATAGCCGGTCGGGCTCGGTGCAAAACGGGTTTTGATTTTCATTGGGTTCACTGCCTTATTACGCAACGCGTGTCGGCGGTTGCCGACGATTGCTCGGAATTGAAAAAAGAGTGGACGACATTGTATCACCACGCGCTAATTCCTCAACGCCGACACGATATTGCACCGGTCGATTTCGCGCGTTTTGCGGCGAGTTTCGCATAGCGTTGCGCAAAGAATCGGCGCCGTTGGCGATAATTATCGCGCCCTGCCTAAATTTGCGGCGAACGATTGAAATCATTTTAAAAACCGTTGACTCACTTTGAACTATCCCTATAATGCGACTCCAACAAGACGGGGCGATTAGCTCAGTTGGTAGAGCATCTCCTTTACACGGAGGGGGTCGGCGGTTCGAGCCCGTCATCGCCCACCATCTTGTTGAGTAAAAATGAGAACGAATGAGGGTGATTAGCTCAGTTGGTAGAGCATCTCCTTTACACGGAGGGGGTCGGCGGTTCGAGCCCGTCATCACCCACCATCATTCTCTCGTTTAGCAGTACCTGGAAGTCCTGAAGTGGGTGATTAGCTCAGTTGGTAGAGCATCTCCTTTACACGGAGGGGGTCGGCGGTTCGAGCCCGTCATCACCCACCACTTCTGCGGGTCGTTAGCTCAGTTGGTAGAGCAGTTGACTTTTAATCAATTGGTCGCAGGTTCGAATCCTGCACGACCCACCAATTCAGAGAAAAGCGCCTTTTGGCGCTTTTTTCGTTTCTGCGCCCCCCTAAACCCGACTTAATCTTCTTGCCGACAGAGTTCACCGAGTCGTGCAGGATAAGACAAAAGCATTTATGCTTTTGAACAGCGCTTGCGCTGGCCCGAAGGGGCCGGCTATGAAATAGGCGGATAGCCGTAGAGGTTCGAGCATCGCGCAGCGATACGACAACGCGCAGCGTTGCCCGCAGGGTGAGGCCACGGGCCGAATCAATCCTGCACGACCCACCAATTCAGAAAAAAGCGCCTTTTGGCACTTTTTTCGTTTCTGCCGCACTCACTTCCCCTTCTTCTTATTCTCTCTATTCACCACACGCTAAGATACGAATGGTTATCATTTTGGCGGCTTGAATGGTAAATTAGCGGGCATCCACCACGCAGCCAATCCGCCGCCGGATTGATACGCCTTAGTTCAAGGAAAGAAAGAGCCCGCTCATGACCCTATCCTTACGCCAGCTGTTCATTGCATTTATCGCCACTTCCAGCCTGCTGCTCAGCGGCTGCGGCCCGGACGACAAGAGCGACGGGCAGAAACCGTCCGCCCCCGCTGCCGACAGCAGTTGGCCGCGCACCATCGACAGCGCCAAAGGGAAGTTCACGCTGGAAAAACCGCCGCAGCGCATCGTGTCCACCAGCGTCACCATCACCGGCACGCTGCTGGCTATCGACGCCCCGGTGGTCGCCAGCGGCGCCACCAGCCCGAACCCTCTGGTGGCCGATAAACAAGGCTTCTTTACCCAGTGGAGCGAGGTAGCCAAACAGCGCCACGTCGAACGATTGTATCAGGTGGAGCCCAATGCCGAAGCCGTCGCCGCCGCCGCGCCGGATTTGATCGTCGTCGCCGCAACCGGCGGGGATTCGGCGTTGAAACTGTATGATCAGCTGTCCGCCATTGCGCCGACGCTGGTGCTCGATTATGGCGACAAAAGCTGGCAACAGCTGGCCAGCGAGCTCGGCGAGATCACCGGCCATGAAGCCGGCGCCAAACAGGCGGAAGATCGTTTCGAACAGCGCGTGGAGCAAGTGAAGCAGGCGATCGCGCTGCCGCCGCAGCCGACCACCCCGCTGGTGTATGCCGACAACGGCCGCGAGGCCATGCTGTGGACACCGGGGTCAGCCCAGGGCAAACTGCTGACCCAGCTCGGCTTCCAACTGGCCACCCCGCCGGAAAGCGCCAAAGGCAATGCCAGCATGGGTAAACGCCATGACATCATCCAGATCTCCGGCGAAAAAATGGCCGAGGGCCTGAACGGCAAAACGCTGATCCTGTTCGCCACCAACGAGCGTAAAGTGCAAGAGGTGCTGACCAACCCGTTCCTCAAACATCTGGAGCCGGTGGAACAGCGGCACGTCTACGCCGTCGGCAACGACACTTTCCGTCTCGATTACTACAGCGCCACCAACATGCTGAACCAAATCGAACGGCTGTTCAAAAAGCCCTGAACCACGCCGTCGGCAGGCCAGCCTCCTGCCGACGTTTGCCATAAACAGGGCAACCGTTCACATTCAATCAATTGAAATATCAATAGTTATTAACATCGTCAACGCACCTGCGCCACCAACCGGCGGGTGCATGCGGGCGTAAACTCGTGCTACTATTAGCGCCCGCATGAACGCAAATAACAATGAGAATAAAAATCATACAGGAGTTACCGGTGTGAACGTACCCACTCCGACTGAGCGGACGCTTTCGTCCGCACCGCACGCAGCTTACGTCAGTGGCTTCAAACGCATCGCCGGGTTCGGTATCGGCTTGGCGCTGTTGCTGCTGTGCATCATTGCCAGCCTGATGCTGGGTTCCAAAGCCATCCCCTTCCATACCGTCTGGCTCAGCCTGCAGGGCGCCGCGAGCGGTTCCGACAGCACCATCATTCTCAACGCCCGGGTACCCCGCACGCTGGCGGGCATCTTGGCCGGCATGGCGCTCGGCGCCGCCGGCGCGCTGATTCAGGCGTTGACGCGCAATCCGTTGGCCGATCCCGGCGTGCTCGGCATCAACGCCGGCGCCAGCTTCGCCGTGGTCATCGGCATCATGTTTTTCGGCGCGGCCACCACCGAAAGCTATATGGCCTACGCCTTCGTCGGTGCCGCCCTCACCACCCTGCTGGTCTACCTGATCGGCACGCTGGCGGGCGGGCGCATCAACCCGGTGCGGCTGACGCTGGCTGGCGTGGCGATCGGCGCGGTGTTGCTCGGCATCACCACCGGGCTGTCGCTGATCGATCCACAAACCTTCGACCAACTGCGCTTCTGGCAGGCCGGCACGCTGGATATCCGCACGCTGTCCACGCTGCCGGTTACCGCCCCCGCCATTTTGCTCGGCTGCCTGCTGACGCTGCTCATCGCCCGGCCGCTGAATACCATCGGCATGGGGGAAGACCTGGCTATCGCGCTCGGCGCGCGCGTGGTGCTGACTCAGGTCGTCGCGGTGATCGCCATCACGCTGCTGTGCGGTGCGGCGACCGCCACCGTCGGCCCAATCAGTTTCATCGGCCTGATGGTGCCGCATATCGCCCGCTGGTGGGTCGGCCCCGACCAGCGCTGGATCCTGCCCTACTCCATGCTGCTGGCGCCGATTTTACTGCTGTGCGCCGACGTGGTCGGCCGTTTGCTGGCGGCCGGTGAGCTGCGGGTTTCCATCGTGGCGGCCTTCATCGGCGCGCCGGTGCTGATCTGGCTGGTGCGCCGCAAGAAAACGCTGGGGGGTCTGTGATGAGTCTGCCCCACACGTTGCATATCGGCCGCCCAGACGGCGTCATCAACTGGCGCATGCCGCTGCGCCTGCTGTTGGTCAATCTTTCGCTGCTGGCGTTGTGTCTGGCAATGGCCGTTGCCGCGCTGTGCTACGGCACGCTGCAGCTTTCGCTGGAACAGGTCTTTGCCGCGCTCAGCGGCGAGGCGCCGAAAAATCTGGTCACCGTGGTTACCCAATGGCGCTTGCCGCGTATCGCCATGGCGCTGCTGTTAGGCGGCGCACTCGGCATGAGCGGCGCCATCTTCCAGTCGATTATCCGCAACCCGCTCGGCAGCCCGGACGTGATTGGCTTTAACATGGGGGCTTACACCGGCGCGCTGATCGCCATCACCCTGTTCAACGGCGGCTATTACTACATCGCCGGCGGTGCGCTGGCCGGCGGCATTCTCTCCGCGCTGGCCATCTACCTGCTGGCCTGGCGCCAGGGCATCGCCGGCTTCCGGCTGATCATCGTCGGCATCGCCATCAGCGCGGTGCTGGTCTCCACCAATACCTGGCTGATCATCACCGCCTCGCTGGAGCGCGCCATGGACGCCGCCATGTGGCAGGCCGGTTCACTCAACGGCATGACCTGGCAGAAAGCCCAGCCCGCTACGGCGTTCATCGTGTTGGCGGCCGCGGCCGCGCTGCTGATGGGCAAACGGCTGCAGCTGCTGGAAATGGGCGACGACACGGCGCGCGCACTGGGCGTGAACGCCGAAGGCAGCCGGCTGTGGCTGATGCTGTTCGGCGTCACCCTCACCGCCGCCGTCACCGCCACCGCCGGGCCGATTTCCTTTATCGCGCTGGCGGCGCCGCAGATCGCCCGCCGCCTGGCTGGACAATCCTCGGTCACCCTGACGTCCTCGGCGCTGATGGGCGCGACGCTGCTGCTCGGCGCCGACGTGGTGTCCCAACATCTTTTTGCGCCGATCCAACTGCCGGTCGGGGTCGTGACCGTCTGCATCGGCGGCCTGTACCTGATTTGGCTGCTCATCCGTGAGGCCCGCAGATAATGAAAAGTGATAACGCCATGAGCCACCGCCTGCACGCCTCGCACCTGAAGCTGGGCTACGACAATAAAATCATCGCTGACGATCTGAGCGTGGCGATCCCCGACGGCGCCTTCACGGTGATCGTCGGGCCGAACGCCTGCGGCAAATCGACGCTGCTGCGCGCCCTGTGCCGCCTGCTCAAACCCAGCGCCGGCGAGGTGATGCTGGACGGCAAAAACATCAGCAGCTTCGCCACCAAGGCGCTGGCGCGCGAGCTTGGGCTGCTGCCGCAAACTTCGATCGCACCGGACAGCATTACCGTGGCGGACCTGGTATCGCGCGGCCGCTATCCGCACCAGAGCCTGCTGAAACAGTGGACGCAGGCCGACAAACAGGCGGTGGAAGCCGCCATGGCGGCCACCAACGTCAGCCAGTTGGCGGACCGCAGCGTCGACGAGCTGTCCGGCGGGCAGCGCCAACGCGTCTGGGTGGCGATGGCGTTGGCACAGCAAACGCCGCTGCTGCTGCTGGATGAACCGACCACCTATCTGGACATCGCGCACCAAATCGAGCTGCTGGATCTGTTCCGCCAGCTCAACCGCGAGCACGGCCAAACCCTCATCGCGGTGCTGCACGATCTCAACCACGCCTGCCGCTATGCCGATCACATCATCGCCATGCGCGACGGCAAGATCGTGGCGGAGGGGAACCCGGCGGAAATCATCACCGCCGAGCTGGTGGAACGGGTGTTCGGCATGCCGTGCATGATCATCGACGATCCGCTGTCCCACACCCCGCTGGTGATCCCGCGCGGCCGCTATCACTGCGACGCGCCGCAGGCATGAAAAAGGCCGGGTTACCCCGGCCTTTTCGTTACTTCTCCAGCGACACCTGCTTGAAGATGTGTTTGCCGAACGGGTCTATTTCGTAGCCTTTCACTTCCTTGCGCACCGGTTCGAAAATGGTCGAGTGCGCGATCATCAGCGCCGGCATCTGATCGTGCATCATCACCTGCGCCTGCTGGTACATCGCCACCCGCTTGGCGTGATCGTTCTCCTCGCGCGCCTGCAGGATCAGCTGGTCGAACGGTTTGTAGCACCATTTCGCCGAGTTGGAGCCGCCGAGCGAAGCGCAGGTGAACAGCGGGCCGAAGAAGTTGTCCGGATCGCCGTTGGCGGTGGTCCAGCCCATCAGCGCCGTCTGGTGCTCGCCGTTTTTAATCCGCTGCAAATATTCGCCCCATTCGAAGGTGACGATTTTGGCGCGCACGCCGATCTTGGCCCAGTCGGCCTGGATCATCTCCGCCATGCGCTTGGCGTTGGGGTTATAGGGCCGCTGCACCGGCATCGCCCACAGATCGATGTCAAACCCCTGCCCCAGCCCGGCTTCCTGCAACAGCTGCTTCGCCCGCTCCGGCGAATACGGGTAGTCTTCAAGCTGCGCGTTGCTGCCCCACTGGGTCGGCGGCAGCAGGTTCTTGGCCGGCTGGCCGGCGCCGTGGAACACCGCCTCGATGATCGCCGGCTTGTTGACCGCCAGCGCCAACGCCTGGCGTACCTTGACGTTATCCAACGGTTTTTTCTGGGTATTAAACGCCAGGAAGCCGATATTCAAGCCGGATTTTTCCATCACCTGAAGGTTGCCGTCCTGCCGCATGCGCGCCAGATCCGCCGGGTTGGGGAACGGCATCACCTGGCACTCGTTCTTTTGCAGCTTGGCGTAACGCACCGTCGCATCCGGCGTGATCGAAAACACCAGCCGATCGATCTTCGGTTTGCCTTCCCAGTAGCGGTCGAACGCCTTGTACAGGATTTTCGCGTCCTTCTGGTACTGCACCAGCTGGAACGGCCCGGTGCCTATCGGATCGTTGTCCACCCGCTGCGGCGTACCGGCCTTCAGCATCGCGTCGGCATATTCCGCCGAAAAAATAGTGGCGAAGTACATGCCCAGATCGGCGACGAACGGCGCCTCGGCGCGGGAGAGCTCAAAGCGCACGGTGTGATCGTCCACCTTGACGATCCGGTCGATCAGCGTGCCGAACTCCATCGACTCGAAGTTGGTGTAGGCGCCGTTGGAGACCTTGTGATACGGGTTGTTGTCGTCCTTTTGTCGCATAAACGAGAAGATGACGTCATCGGCGTTGAAATCGCGGGTAGGCGTGAAATATTTATTGCTCTGGAATGCCACGCCCTTGCGCAGGTGGAAGGTATAGCGCTTGCCGTCCTCGCTCACTTCCCAGCTTTCCGCCAGGCTGGGTTGCAGCTCGACGGTACCGGGTTTGAAGTCCACCAGCCGGTTGTAGATCGCCGCCGAACTGGCGTCCACCGTGGTGCCGGAGGTGAACAGCTGCGGGTTGAAGCCTTCCGGCGAGCCTTCGGAACAGTAGACCAGCGTATTGGCCCGCGCGCCGCCGGCAATCGCCAACGCCAGCAGCCCGATCGTTATTGCTTTTCTTTTCATTGCGCTATCCCCAGTGGTGAAAAAACAGCCCAACGGATAGCAATAAATCATGCAGTTAGCGAAGTAAAGGACAAATTCCGCGCATAAAAACGGGCAGGCGCGCAAGCGGCCTGCCCCGGTGAAACCGCCCGATGATGATGAAATTAAATCATCTGGCTGAAGTTCATCTGCGCCATCAGCTTATAGTTGTCGGCGTAGTCGACCGGAATGGCCACCACCACCGGCCCCTGGATCGCCATCGCCTTGCGCAGCATCGGCCGCAGATCGTCCACCGACTGCACGGCGAAACCGACCGCGCCGCAGGATTCCGCGTAGGCCTTGAAATCAATCGGCCCGAACTCCACGCCGGATTTGCGCTGGTATTTGTTCACTTCCTGCATCTCCACCATGTTGTAGGCGTTATCGACCCAGATGACGTGCACGATGTTGTTTTTCAGCCGCACCGCAGTCTCCAGCTCCATGCTCGACTGCATGAACCCGCCGTCGCCGGAGATAGACACCACTTTATCGCCGGGGCGCACCAGCGCCGCGCCGATGGCCCACGGCAGCGCCACCCCCATGGTTTGCTGGCCGTTGGAGATCAATAGCTGGCGGGCGCGGAAGCTGTACAGGTAGCGGGCGATCCAGATATGGAAACTGCCCATGTCCACACACAGGGTTACGTCGTCGCTGACGATGTCCTGCAGCTCCTTGACGATGCGCAGCGGGTGGATCGGCATGCCGCCGCGGCGGGCGGCGCGCTCCGCCAGTTCAGTGCGCTGGCGGCCGAGATCGGTGAGGATCAGCTCCACCTCCGGCGGCACGCAGACCGCCTCAGTGAACGTTTCGGTCATCATGTTCAGCGTGGCGCTGATGTTGCCCACCAGCTCAACGTCCGGCCGATAGCAGGTATCAATATCCGCCGGCAGCACGTCGATGTGCACCAGTTTCAGCCGCCCGTGGCTGTTCCACATGCAGGGATCGTATTCGATCGGATCATAACCGACGCTCACCACCAGATCGGCCTTCTGCAACAGCTGATCGGCCGGCTGGTTGTTGAACAGGCCGACGCGGCCGGCGAAACGGGCGAAGTGGTTGACGTCGATCACCCCCGCCGCCTGATAGGTGCCGACCACCGGCATATGGGTGCGGTACAGCAGATGGCGCACCGCCTCGCTGTTCTCCGGCCGGCTGGCCTGCAGGCCGAGCAGCAATACCGGGCATTTGGCCTGGCGGATCAGTTTCACCGCCGCCTGAATGTCGTCCGCCGCGGCGGCCCCCATGCGCGGCAAGCGGCAGCCGGCCAGCACCGGCGCGCTGACCGGTTCATTGACGATATCCATCGGCAGGCTGACGAACGATGCCCCCGGCCGGCCGAACTCGGCGCGGCGAAAGGCGTTGGCGATCACTTCGGAAATCGCCGAACCGGCATGCACTTCGGCGCAATACTTGGTCACCGGCCGGAACATGCTGACGGTATCCATGCTCTGGTGCGTCTGTTTCAGGCTGTCGGCGCGCTTCACCGCCCCGCCGAAGGCCACCACCGCGTCCCCTTCCGAAGTGGCGGTGGCCAGCCCGGTGATCAGGTTGGAACTGCCCGGCCCGGAGGTGACCAGCGCCACCCCGGCCTTACCGGTCAAGCGGCCGACCGCCGCCGCCATAAAGGCCGCGTTGGCCTCATGCCGTACCACCACCGTTTCAATCGATGGCGCGTCCTCCAGCGAGTCGAACACCCGGTCGATCTTGGCGCCCGGAATGCCGAAAACGTGTTTGACGCCCTGCGCTTCCAGGTTTTTCACCACCAAATCGGCGCCGCATTGCCAGTCATTGCCTGTTTTTTCCTGTGCCATGGTTCCACCTCCTAAGAAAACGATCGCCGGGGTTAGCCCTCGGCGGAACGAATCGCGCGATCCAAATCCTCTGGGCAGAGGTTGGCGCGCAAGAAATCCGCATCATGCGGTAACTGAAGATTGAGACGCGTGATGACGCCGAACTGCAGACGGCCATGATCGAGCTGGTAGTCCAGCACGTGGCCGCCGCCGCTGCGGTCGTCGGTAACGAAGTGTTCGTGATAGCCGGCCACGCCGATGCCCTGCATGTAATCCGGCGAGCGGAAACCGACCAGCGTGCCGCGCCGCTGATGGAACGAGAAGGTCGGCTGCTCTTCTATCGCCTCCAGCATCGGGCGGTAGGGCCGCTCCTGGCGAGGCACGGTACGGGTTTCCACGTGGCTGAACTCGCCGTCGACCCGCACCGCGCAAAACAGGTTCGGCGAGGCGACCTGCTCGTCGATGCACTGGTGCAGCTGCGCCTTGGTGATTGGCCGGTCGAATTGCTGGCTGACGCTGGGCTGGAAAAAGGTGACGACGGCGAAGGGGGTTTTCTGTTGCAGGCCGGCCGGCCGGGCGCTGCCGTCGGCGCGCAGCTGGTGTATTTCCTGATCGAAGGCGATCAGTTCGCCGTCCAGGTGATTGAAGGTGCCAAGGCCGAAATCGCCGTGCTTGAGCAGCTCGGCAATGGTGGTCTCCCCCTCGTAAACCCCGTCGATGAGCGCGCTCATCAGCGAGATTTGATAGATTTCGCCCTCCCCGGCGTTGATCGACTGCCTGGCAAAACCCTGCGCCAAATGGCGCGCACAGGAACACCCGTGTTTTTCGTTCATGACTGACTCCTCCACCAGCGCGGGATCGCGGTTCCGCGCGTTCAAAAGGCCCACCGACGGTGAGCCAAGATGTCCCCCAAGGCGCGTTCATCAGTTGGAACGATTCAGCCTAAGGCGACAAAAAAACCGGCACGGCTGGCCGGCCGATAACCAGGTATCAGATCAGAATGAGATAAAGTAAAGGCTTACTAATCATTGAGACTGAACCGGTTATCAAATTGAACGGTTAATCTGGTGTTGGAGCGACAATCAACTCCGCAGGCGGCTCGCGCAGCCTGGGAAAAACATCTGCTATTTAGTGCTAAGCGCCGCGAGGTTTATACGTTTTCTCTCTATACGGCCGGGATGGGACGGCCTTGAAGCCCGTCGTCAACCCGCAGCCAGAGTAGCCGCCGCGCCGTCGGCAGAGAAGCGGGTATTCATAAGAAACGCTTTTGCATATAATGCAAAAATGAATGACGCCCGCTATGTAGAACATCTGCCAATTTTTCTCGACGTGGCCCGCCTGGGCAGCTTTTCCGCCGCCGCGCGCCGGCTGGGCATGGTGCCCTCCTCGCTGGTGCGCCACATCGATGCCCTGGAAAGCGCGCTCGGCGCCGCGCTGTTCGTGCGCTCCACCCGCGGCCTGCTGCTGACCGACGCCGGCGAGCTGCTGCTGACGCGCGCCACCGCGCTGATGACGGACATTACCGGCCTTCGCGCCGAGCTGAGCGCGCTGAACGAAACGCCGCAGGGCACGCTGCGCATCAGCTGCCTGCCGACCTTCGGCAAAACCTATGTGCTGCCGCTGCTGCCGACGCTGGCGGAACGCTACCCGCAGCTGTCGGTCGACCTCGATCTGACCGAACGTCTGACCGATCCGACGCAGGAACGGCTCGACGCCGCCATCCGCATCGGCGAACAGAAGGACAGCGCGCTGTATGCCAGCCGCATCGCCACCCAACGCTGGGTGATGTGCGCCAGCCCCGCCTACGTCGCCCGCTATGGCCTGCCGGCCGATCTGGAGGCGCTGCCGCAGCATCGGCTGATCGCCCGCTACCACAAGCAGCAGCCGGCCTGCTGGGCGCAGATCCTCGACGCGGCGCTGATGAGCCGCTGCACCATGGCGCTGCGCTGCGACGACTTCACCGCGCAGCGCCAGGCCGCGCTGCTCGGGCTCGGCATCGCCTTCCTGCCCAACTGGGTGGTGGGGCCGGACGTGCAGCACGGGCAGCTGGTGCAAATGCTGGAAGATCCTCGCCATGAGCAGCAAGGCATCTATCTGCTGCGCCCGATGGCGAAGGTGTCCGCCCGGCTGGCGGCCTTCACCGCCCTGCTGCAGCAAACCATCGGTCAACCGCCCAGCTGGGGGTAAAGCGGCGTCACCCGGCCGTGCAAAGCCGGGTTGTCGCTCTCGTCCTTCAGCTCGATGCCGCTCAGCCGCCGCAGGAACGCCTGCTCCAGCAGCCAGGCCAGGCGGAACGCCGCCTGCGGATAATCCAACCCCTCGGGCCGCACGTTGGAGATACAGTTGCGCTCGGCGTCCGTTCTGCGCGCGTTCGGCCCCCAGGTCAAATAGACGCCCAGGCTGTCCGGCGACGACAGCCCCGGCCGTTCGCCGATCAGAACCGCCACCGCCCGGGCCTGCAGGCATTCGCCGATCTCATCCCCCAGCGCCACCCGCGCCTGATGCGCCAGCACCACCGGCGCGACGGTCAGCCCCAGCGAATCGAGATAGGGCCGCAGCGCCTGCAGCAGCGGCAGCGCCTGGCGGTGCACCGCCTTGGAGGAGAGGCCGTCCGCCACTATCAGCAGCAGATCGACGCGGCGCGATGGCGAACCGAGCAACAGGCTGCGGCTGTCCGACGCCAACCGCCGCCCCAGATCCGGTCGGCGCAGATAGGCGGCGCGATCGGCGGCCTGGCTGTGCACCGCCAGCGTGGGCCAACCGGCATCGTGCAGATCCGCCGCCAGCCGCTCGCTGTCGAAAGGTTGATGCACCGCGTCGCGCGCCTGGGCATGGGCCAGCCCGAAGCGCAGCAGCTCATCGGTCGGCAGGCTGGCGCCGGTGCGCCCCAGCGCGATGCGCGCATCGGTAAAGGCGCGCAGCGCGTCCCAGCTGTTGGCGTGAACCGGTTTGCTCATGTGCGTTCTCCCTGCAGCGCCAGCAACAGCGGATGATTGGCGGCGGCGTCGCGCAGCCGTCCGCGTTCGTCGGTAATGTTCATCGCCGCCAGCCAGGCGGCGAACTCCGGCGCGTGCTTCAGCCCCAGCAGTTCGCGGATATAGAGCGCGTCATGGAACGATGTGCTTTGGTAGTTGAGCATGATGTCGTCCGCGCCCGGCACGCCGATCAGGAACGTTAACCCGGCGGCGGCCAACAGCGTCAGCAGCGTGTCCATGTCGTCCTGATCGGCTTCGGCATGGTTGGTGTAGCAGACGTCGCAGCCCAGCGGCAGGCCGAGCAGCTTGCCGCAGAAGTGGTCCTCCAGCCCGGCGCGGATAATTTGCTTGCCGTCATACAGGTATTCGGGGCCGATAAACCCTACCACGGTGTTGATCAGCAGCGGCGAGAAATGGCGCGCCACCGCATAGGCGCGCGCCTCGCAAGTTTGCTGATCGACGCCGTGATGGGCGTTGGCCGACAGGCAGCTGCCCTGCCCGGTTTCGAAATACATCACGTTGTCGCCCAGTGTGCCGCGCCTGAGGCTCAGCGCCGCCTGCTGCGCTTCCACCAGCAGCGCCAAACTGATGCCGAAGCCGCGATTGGCCGCTTCGGTACCGGCGATCGACTGAAACACCAGATCCACCGGCGCGCCGCGCTCTATCAGCCGCAGCGTGTTGGTCACGTGGGTCAGCACGCAGGATTGGGTGGGAATGGCGAAGCGCTGGATCACGTCGTCCAGCATGTAGTTGAGCTTTTCCAGCAGCGGCAGGCTGTCGCTGGCCGGATTGATGCCGACCACCGCATCGCCGCTGCCGTACAACAGGCCGTCCAGCATGCTGGCGGCGATGCCCTGCAGGCTGTCGGTCGGGTGATTGGGCTGCAGCCGCACGCTGAGGTGGCCCGGCAGGCCGATCGTATTGCGAAAGCGCGTCACCACCCGGCACTTCTTCGCCACCAGGATCAGATCCTGATTGCGCATGAGCTTGCTCACCGCCGCCGCCATCTCCGGCGTGATACCGGCCGCCACCTGCGCCAGCATGGCGCTGTCCGCCTGCTCGCTCAGCAACCAATCGCGAAAATCACCGACCGTGAGGTGCGAGATGGGCTCAAAGGCGGCGGCATCGTGGCCGTCGATAATCAGGCGCGTCACCTCGTCCTCTTCGTACGGCACCAGCGCCTGCTGCAGGAACGCCTTGAGCGGCAAGTCCGCCAGCGCAATGCGCGCCGCCATACGCTCTTCGGCGCTTTGCGCCGCCACCTCCGCCAGATAATCGCCGGAACGCGCCGGCGAAGCCTTCGCCATCAGCTGACGCAGATCGCCAAAGCGATAGCCGCGTTGGCCCACCGTTGCCTGATACATAGCCCCCTCCCTTGCCCCGAGTGACGAGATAACAGCCCTGCACCAAGTGTAGTCAGTGGGAAAAGAAAATTATTTTGCACGCGATCGCCGCCGTCGCGCTTTCCCCCATTTCACCCGCCGCCGCTTCGGGTTACAGTAGCCGCGAAAAAAGGAGGGGTGATGGATCCGCAACGGCAAATTATCGACTGGCTGCAACAAGATGACGCTCGCATGGCCGCCCTGCGCACCGCGCGCCGGCTCGGCCTGAATGACTGGTGCCTGGGCGCCGGCTTCGTACGCAATCTGGTGTGGGATCGGCGCCACGGCTACCTGGACGCCACGCCGCTCAACGATATCGACGTGATCCACTTCGATGCGGAGCGTGCGGACGCCGAGCGCGATCGCATGCTGGAGACGCGCCTGCACCAATGGCTGCCGCGGCCTTGGTCGGTCAAGAATCAGGCGCGCATGCACCTGCGCGGCGGGCGGGCGCCTTACCGCGACAGCGAAGAGGCCATCAGCTTTTGGACCGAAGTGGAAACGGCGATCGGCGCGCGCCTGAACGCCGACGACAGCATCACGCTGGTGGCCCCCTTCGGGCTCACGGCGCTGTTCGACGACACCATCACCTTCAACGTGAAAAACGGCGATCGCGCGGCCTATGCCCAGCGCGTGCTCAACAAAGGCTGGCTGCAGCGCTGGCCGCACCTGCGGCAGGTAAAGATTTAATCGCCGCTGCCGATACCCTGAACAGCGATAGCCAGACTCAGGGAGAGCACCCATGTCGACCACCATCACCATGATCGTACCGATCAAAAATACCGTTCCCGGCGTCAGCCACGTCTTCAGCGCGCCGGGCCATCAGGGCGAATTGCTGATGGCCAAACCGGTCAACAACCAGCCGGAAGGCGGCAAGGCGAAGAAAAGCGAAGGCGCCAGCGGCAATGACGAACCGGAAAATCTCAACGAAAGCCGCGCCTCGGCACGCATCAAGGCGCTGAACCGGCAGATTCAGGCTCTGCAGCAAAAGCTGGTGGAGCTGAAGGACTCCAGCGCCGATCCCAAAGAGATCGAGAAGCAAAAGCAGCTGATTGAAGCACAGATCAAGATGTTGCAGGCCGAGATCGCGCGCATCCAGAAAGAAGAAATGGAAAAGCAGCAACAGGAGCAAATGGAAAAAGCCGCGGCGCAATCCGGCGACGGCGTAAACCGCCCGACGCCGCTCAACGCGGTGGACGTCTATATCTGAATCAATATTCGGCGTTTTCCTGCCGGCGCTGGTGCAGCAGCGCCGCCTGCTGACGCGCCACCTGCCAGATGGCCTCCGCCGCTGGCGTCAGCGAGCGGTTCTTGCGCCGCACCAGCATCAACGCGCGATTGATCTCCGGCACCAGCCGCCGTACCCGGAGCCGCCCCCCTTCCGGCAGCGGCAGCGCCAACGCCGGGAAGATACTGATGCCAATCCCTTCCGCCACCATCGGGAACAGCGTAGCCGGATGACCGATTTCCTGCACCACCTGCGCCTCGACGCCCTGCTGCCTCAGCGCGCTGTCGATCAACGGCCGGCTGCCCGACGCGTAATCCTGCAACACCAGGCGGCAGCCGTTTAACGCCGACCAACGCACCTCTTGACGCGCAGCAAACGGGTGATCGTCGCGGCACAGCAGCAGGAACGGTTCATGCAGCACCGCTTCGCACTCCAAATCCACCGCCTGCACCGGATCGACCACGATGCCGAAATCCACCTCGGCATTGCGCACGCTGTGCAGCACCTGCTGCTGCGCCTGATCGCGCAGCATGATGCGTATCTCCGGATATTCGCGCTCGCCGGCGGCGATGCACTGCGGCATCAGATGGGCGGAAATGGTCTGGCTGGTCGCCACCCGCACCGTGCCGCTGCGCTGTACGCCAAAGCTGCGCGCATCCAGCAACGCGGCCTGCAGTTCGTCCAGCAGCCGTTCGACCCGGTTGGCCAGCCGCAGGCCGGCGTCGGTCAACACCACTTCACGCGTGGTGCGATCCAGCAGGCGCACGCCGACCTCCGCCTCCAGCTCTTTCACGCTGTGGCTGACCGCCGATTGCGTCAGGCCGATCGCCTCACCGGCGCGGCTGAAGCTGCCGTGGCGGGCGACAGCGACGAACACCCGCAGCTGTTTGAGTGAGTAATTCATGTATTTTATTCATAGATGAATTAAATAAATCAATTTAATTATTATATACCCACGCGGGAGAATAGCCCCATCGATTTTCTACCCGAGCGCATCGCCATGAGATTCCTACCCGATCGTTTTACCCTGACGCTGATCGCCACCGTGCTGCTGGCTTCTTTCCTGCCGGCGCGCGGCGAGTTCGTCGGCTGGCTCAACGCCCTGACCATCGCCGCCATCGCCCTGCTGTTCTTCATGCACGGCGCCAAGCTGTCGCGCGAGGCCATCCTGGCCGGCAGCAATAACTGGCGGCTGCATCTGTGGGTGATGTTCAGCACCTTCATCATTTTTCCGGCGCTGGGGATGCTGTTCGCCTGGTGGACGCCGATCGACGTCAGCCCCGAGCTGTACGCCGGTTTCATCTACCTGTGCATCCTGCCCGCCACCGTGCAGTCGGCCATCGCCTTCACCTCGCTGGCGGGCGGTAACGTGGCGGCGGCGGTGTGCAGCGCCTCCGCCTCCAGCCTGCTGGGGATCTTCGTATCGCCGCTGTTGGTCGGCCTGCTGATGAACGTGCACGGCGATACCGGCAGCCTGCGGCAGGTGGGCTCGATCGTGCTGCAGCTGCTGGTGCCGTTCGTCGCCGGCCACCTGCTGCGGCCGCTGATCGGCGGCTGGATCGAGCGCCATCGCCCGCTGATCGGCAAAACCGACCAGACCTCGATTCTGCTGGTGGTGTACGCCGCCTTCAGCGAGGCGGTCACGCACGGCATCTGGCATCAGGTGGGGATCGGTTCGCTGGCGTTTATCGTCGGCGGCAGCATCGTGCTGCTGGCGATCGTGCTGGTGGTGAACACCTACATGGCGCGCTGGCTCGGGTTCAGCAAGGCGGACGAGATCACCATCGTGTTCTGCGGTTCGAAGAAAAGCCTGGCGAACGGCATTCCAATGGCCAATATCCTGTTCCCGGCGGCGACGGTGGGGATCATGGTGCTGCCGCTGATGGTGTTCCATCAGGTGCAGTTGATGACCTGTGCGGTGCTGGCGAAAAGGTATCAGCGCAAGCAGCGGGCGCAACAGGCGGTGCCCAACGCCAACGTGCAGGCATCGCGCGGGTAAAAAAAGACGGGCCGAGGCCCGTCAGATCAGCTTTTTTTCAGCGGCTTGACCAAGTGGTCAAGCCCTTCGATTTTAATCGCCAACGTCATCTCCATCAGCATGCCGAGCTTGCCTTTGGGGAATTCGCCCTTGCGGGCGAACCACAGCAGGTACTCTTCGGGCAGGTCGATCAGCACCCGCCCCTGGTACTTGCCGAACGGCATCACGGTATTGGCGATCTCCAGCAGGTTTTCCTTTTCCATCAGTCACCCAGCAGGCGGATCATTTCCGCTTCGTCGATCACGGCGATACCCAGCTCCTGCGCCTTCGCCAGCTTGGAGCCGGCCGCTTCGCCGGCGATCACCAAATCGGTTTTCTTCGACACGCTGCCGCTGACCTTGGCGCCCAGCGCCGTCAGGCGATCTTTGGCCTCGTCGCGCGACAGCTGGCTCAGCGAGCCGGTCAGTACCACGGTTTTGCCGGCGAACGGGCTGTCTATCTCTTCCGCGACCACCACCACCGGCGCCGGCCAGTGGATGCCGATCTCGGCGCCCACCAGCTCGTCGATCACCTGCTGATTGAGCGCTTCATCGAGGAAATTGCGGGTGTGTTTGGCCACCACTTCGCCGACGTCCGGCACCTCTTTCAGCGCCTCGATATCGGCGGCGAACAGCTTCTCGAGCGATCCGAAATGCGCCGCCAGGTTGGCGGCGGTCGCCTCGCCGACCTCGCGAATGCCCAGCGCATACAGGAAGCGAGCGAAGGTGGTCTGTTTGGATTTCTCCAGCGCATTGACCAGGTTCTGCGCCGATTTCGGCCCCATGCGATCCAGGCCGGTCAGAATGCCGGCGGACAGACGGAACAGATCGGCCGGGTTCTTCACGTACTCTTTGTCCACCAGCTGCTCGATGATCTTGTCGCCCATGCCTTCAACGTCCAGCGCGCGGCGGGAAACGAAGTGCTTCAACGCCTCTTTGCGCTGCGCGCCGCAGATAAGACCGCCGGTGCAGCGCGCTACCGCCTCGCCTTCCACGCGCTCAACGTCGGAGCCGCACACCGGGCAGTGCAGCGGGAACACCACTTCGCGCGCATCCTGTGGCCGACGATCTTCCAGCACCCCCACCACCTGCGGGATGACGTCGCCGGCGCGGCGCACGATCACCGTATCGCCGATGCGCAGCCCCAGACGCTCAATTTCATCGGCGTTGTGCAAGGTGGCGTTGCTGACGGTCACCCCGGCTACCAGCACCGGCTCAAGGCGCGCCACCGGCGTAATCGCGCCGGTGCGGCCAACCTGAAACTCCACTTCGCGCACCACGGTGATCTGCTCCTGCGCCGGGAATTTGAACGCCGTCGCCCAGCGCGGCGCACGCGCCACGAAGCCCAGCGTTTCCTGCAGATCGATATCGTCAATCTTGATCACCACGCCGTCGATGTCGAAACCGAGCTGCGCGCGGTCCTGCTCGACCTGGCGATAAAACGCCAGCACTTCCTCGCTGCCGGTGCGGCGTTGGGCGCGATCGCTGACCGGCAGGCCCCAGGCCTTGAACTGCATCAGGCGCTCAAAGTGGCTGCGCGGCAGCTCGCCGCCTTCCAGCAGGCCGACGCCGTAGCAGAAGAAGGTCAGCGGGCGTTTGGCAGTAATGCGCGGATCGAGCTGGCGCAGCGAACCGGCGGCGGCGTTGCGCGGGTTGGCGAACACCTTGCCGTCTTTGCGGCGGGCTTCTTCGTTCATCTGTTCAAAACCGGCCTGCGGCATGAACACCTCGCCGCGCACTTCCAGGCGGCGCGGGATGTTGTCGCCGGTCAGGCGCAGCGGGATGGCGCGAATGGTGCGCACGTTGGTGGTGATGTTCTCGCCGGTGGTGCCGTCGCCGCGCGTCGCCGCGCGCACCAGCTCACCGTCTTCGTACAGCAGGCTGACCGCCAGGCCGTCCAGCTTCAGCTCGCAGCAGAAGGTCAGCGGATCGCTGCTTTTGAGCCTATCCTGCACGCGCTTGTAAAACGCCAGGAAGCTTTCTTCGTCGAACACGTTGTCCAGCGACAGCATCGGCACTTCGTGACGCACCTGGTCGAACGCCGCCAGCGGCGCGGCGCCCACGCGCTGGGTCGGTGAATCGGCGGTGACCCACTCCGGATGCGCGCTCTCCAGTTCGCGCAGTTCGCGCATCAGGCGGTCATATTCCGCATCCGGCACTTCCGGCGCATCCAGCACATGATACTGGTATTCATGATGGCGCAGTGTGGCTCGTAGTTGATTGATTTGTTGGATTATCGATTCCATGGCTCACCATCAAAGATAAAAAACCCCCGGCTAGCGGGGGCTTTGTTGTTACGGATGTTCAGTGCGCGCGGCAACCCGGTCAGGCGTTGTTTTCCAACACTTCACGGATACGCGCTTTGTAGGTTTCCAGCTTCTGCGGCGTCATCATGCGGCGCTCGTCGTCCAGCACCACGCCGCCCACGTCGTCGGCGATGCGCTGTGCCGACTGCAGCATCAGCTTGAAGTTCTGATTGGCGTCGCCGTAAGACGGCACCATCATGAACATCGACACGCCCGGCGTGGAGAAATCGGACATCATGTCAGGATCGAACGACCCCGGCTTGACCATGTTCGCCAGGCTGAACAGCACCGGGCCGCTGCCGGCCGGGCTGATATGGCGGTGGAAGATGCCCATCTCGCCAAACTGGAAGCCCGCCTGCAACACGCTCTGCAGCAGCACTTCGCCGCCGATTACGCCGCCCTGATGGGCCGCGACGTGCAGCACCAGCACGGTCTCTTTCAGCTTGGCCTGAATGGGCGCAGCCGCCGGCTGTTGTGGCTGTGGCGCAGGCTCCTGCGCCGGCTTCACTTCCGGCGCCTGCTGCACAGGGGCCGGCTCGGCGTGGAATGCCGGTTCCGCCCCCTGCGGCGCCTCATGTTCATGCGGCAGATCGTCGACGCGCGGCTCACGGCGCGCGGCCGGTTGCGGTTGCTGCGGCTCGGCCTGTTCTTCGTTCGGCGCGTAGTTGTTCAGCAGGATGTCATCATACTCCGGCCGCTGAGACAGCGGAGGCGGCGTCTGATGGGCAGCCGGCTGAACGGCGCGGGGCGCAGGCGCAGCCGCCGGAGCGGGCTTCGGCGCGGCCACGGGTTCTTCGCGTGCGGCATCGAAATGGCCGAATGACGGCTCGTCTTGCGGGTGAGCGGCGCGTACGCGCACCTCACCGACGCCTTCTTCGAGATCGTCGATCGGAGTTTGTTCACGTTCCTTTTGGGAACGTTTGGCTGGGCGATCGCGGAAGAGCGCTGACCGTTCTTTGCGACTGGTCCACAGACCGTGCAATAACAGCGCTATTATGGCGATCGCGCCAACAACGATTAATATCAGACGCAAATCCTGCATCATTGCTATCTCTGTTGTTCCAATACATTGCCACCGCGGCAAACATTCACTCTTTAACTCTATTTGCCCGCGCACACAAGTGCAAGTCCGTGCTGAACTTTATGCCAATAAAGATGATTATACTGCCTTTTTCTGCTGGTTTTTCAGCCAACCCTACCCTAGCCAGTGGAAAATCATCCCTATATGATAATGATGCCTGTTCAGACAACGAGATAACTTAAGATATGTCCTATACGCAGCCCCCTGCCCGCTCAACCAGCGGCATTCACTATTTCGCCGAAGGCTGGCGCCTGATTTCGCGCCCGGGGATTAAACGCTATGTGGTCCTGCCGTTGCTGGTCAACGTGCTGCTGATGGGCTCCGCTTTCTGGTGGCTGTTCAGCCGGCTCGGCGACTGGATCCCGGCGATGATGAGCCACGTTCCCGACTGGCTGCAATGGTTGAGCTACCTGCTGTGGCCGCTGGCGGTCATTTCGGTGCTGCTGGTGTTCAGCTATCTGTTCAGCACCATCACCAATCTGATTGCGGCGCCGTTCTGCGGCCTGCTGGCCGAGCAGCTCGAAGGCAGCCTGACCGGCAAACCGCTGCCGGACACCGGCCTGCTCGGCATCGCCAAAGATCTGCCACGCATCATGGCGCGCGAATGGCGCAAGCTGATGTATTACCTGCCGCGCGCGCTGCTGCTGCTGGCGCTGTACTTCGTGCCCGGCATCGGCCAGACGGTGGCGCCGGTGCTATGGTTCCTGTTCAGCGCCTGGATGCTGGCGATCCAGTATTGCGACTACCCGTTTGACAACCACAAGGTGAGCTTTGCCGACATGCGCCGCGCCTTGCGCCAGCACAAAACCGACAACCTGCAGTTCGGCGCGCTGGTCAGCCTGTTCACCATGATCCCGATCCTCAACCTGGTGATCCTGCCGGTCGCCGTCTGCGGCGCCACCGCGATGTGGGTCGATCGCTACCGCTCGCAATTCGTCCGATAACCGCCGCTTTTTACCGCCGATAGCGCGGGAATTTTCGACAGGGCGCGCATTTCGCGCCCTTATCATTGTGCTTAAAACTTATTTCCTAATAACATATAGATATACCAATTCTTTACTTCCCTGCCGGTACTGTTAGCGTATGCTTTCGATGTTCCCCACATTTTCATAGAGTTAAAGGACGGGCTATGAGCAAGATATATGAAGACAACTCATTAACAATCGGCCATACGCCGCTGGTTCGTCTGAACCGTATCGGCAACGGACGCATTCTGGCCAAGGTTGAATCACGCAACCCGAGCTTCAGCGTCAAATGCCGCATCGGTGCCAATATGATTTGGGATGCGGAACAACGTGGTGTGCTGACCGCCGGTAAAGAGCTGGTGGAGCCGACCAGCGGCAACACCGGCATCGCGCTGGCCTTCGTGGCCGCCGCGCGCGGTTACAAGCTGACGCTGACCATGCCGGAAACCATGAGCATCGAGCGCCGCAAGCTGCTCAAGGCGCTCGGCGCCAATCTGGTGCTGACCGAAGGGGCGAAAGGCATGAAAGGCGCTATCGCCAAGGCCGAAGAGATCGTCGCCACCGATCCGAACCGTTACCTGATCCTGCAACAGTTCAGCAACCCGGCCAACCCGGCCATCCATGAAAAAACCACCGGCCCGGAAATCTGGGAAGACACCGACGGTGAAGTCGACGTGTTCATCTCCGGCGTCGGCACCGGCGGCACGCTGACAGGCGTCAGCCGCTACATCAAGAACACTAAAGGCAAGGCCATCACTACCGTGGCGGTCGAGCCGACCGACTCGCCGGTCATCAGCCAGGCGCTGGCCGGTGAAGAGCTGAAACCGGGCCCGCACAAGATCCAGGGCATCGGCGCCGGCTTCATTCCAGGCAACCTCGATCTGGACCTGGTGGATCGCGTCGAGAAGGTCTCCAACGACGAAGCCATCAGCATGGCGCGTCGCCTGATGGACGAAGAAGGCATCCTGGCGGGCATTTCCTCGGGCGCAGCGGTCGTGGCGGCGGTGAAACTGGCCGAAGAACCGGCGTTCGCCGACAAGACCATCGTGGTGATCCTGCCCTCTTCCGGCGAACGTTATCTGAGCACCGCGCTGTTTGCCGATCTGTTCACCGAGCAGGAATTGCAGCAGTAATTCCACCACTGCACAAATCGCTAAAAAAGCACCCTGCGGGGTGCTTTTTTGTGGACTGGATCAAACTTTATAGCAGTCCAAGATTGCTTTTGCCCGTCGGCTTTAGTATTTAACGGTGCATTATTTCGATGCGCAAAATTAATCACCCCCCGAGCCCGGTCAAGGCTGAATCGATTTACTCATCTGTCGCCGACGCGTCGAATCGGGCATAATGGGGAGCGGATTGGAACGACGTCTAAAGCCGAGTTTTTTGATCTGAAGTGCCTAACGCGTCGTTTTCTGTTGCATCAACGTTCGCCCCTGTCCATAGTCAGGCGCTATAACCAGACAAGCTAAAGTTAGGCCCCTGGGCTAAACTTTAGCTCCACAACATTAATCCAATAAGTTGGGGAAACATCAATGTTCCAGCAAGAAGTTACTATTACCGCTCCGAATGGTCTGCATACTCGCCCTGCCGCTCAGTTCGTTAAAGAAGCCAAAGGCTTCACGTCTGACATCACCGTGACCTCCAACGGCAAAAGCGCCAGCGCTAAAAGCCTGTTCAAACTGCAAACTCTGGGGCTGACTCAAGGGACCGTAGTGACCATCTCCGCTGAAGGTGAAGACGAGCAGAAAGCCGTTGAGCACTTGGTAAAACTGATGGCAGAGCTTGAGTAATCGGCCCGTCTTTTTAGTTAACACCAGTCAAGAGTAAGGTAGGGTTATGATTTCAGGCATTTTAGTATCACCGGGCATCGCTTTTGGTAAGGCTCTCTTGCTGAAAGAAGACGACATTGTCATCAACCGGAAAAAAATCTCTGCTGATCAAGTAGAGCAGGAAGTCTCGCGTTTTCTGGCCGGCCGCGCGAAAGCGTCCGAACAGCTGGAAGCGATCAAGACCAAAGCTGGCGAAACCTTCGGCGAAGAGAAGGAAGCTATCTTCGAAGGCCACATCATGTTGCTGGAAGACGAAGAGCTTGAGCAGGAAATCATAGCCCTAATCAAAGACGATCTGGCCTCCGCAGACGCCGCCGCCTACACCGTGATCGAAGGTCAGGCGAAAGCGCTGGAAGAGCTGGACGACGAATACCTGAAAGAGCGCGCCGCCGACGTGCGCGACATCGGTAAGCGCCTGCTGCAGAACATCCTGGGCATGCCGATCGTCGATCTGGGCTCCATTCAGGACGAAGTGATCCTGGTGGCCACCGATCTGACCCCGTCAGAGACCGCGCAGCTGAACCTGGACAAAGTGCTGGGCTTCATTACCGATCTCGGCGGCCGGACTTCCCACACCTCTATCATGGCGCGCTCCCTGGAGCTGCCGGCGATCGTCGGTACCAGCGACGTGACCAAGCAGGTGAAAAACGACGACTACCTGATTCTGGATGCGGTTAACAACAAAATTTACGTTAACCCGACCGCTGACGTTATCGATCAGCTGAAAGCCGCCCAGAACCAATACATCACCGAGAAAAACGATCTGGCCAAGCTGAAGGACCTGCCGGCGATTACGCTGGACGGCCATCAGGTTGAAGTCTGCGCCAACATCGGCACCGTGCGCGACGTCGCGGGTGCAGAGCGCAACGGCGCGGAAGGCGTCGGCCTGTATCGTACCGAGTTCCTGTTCATGGACCGCGACTCGCTGCCGACCGAAGACGAGCAGTTCCAGGCTTATAAAGCCGTGGCGGAAGCCATGGGCTCGCAGGCCGTGATCGTCCGTACCATGGACATCGGCGGCGACAAAGACCTGCCGTACATGAACCTGCCGAAGGAAGAGAACCCGTTCCTCGGCTGGCGCGCCATCCGCATCGCGATGGACCGCCGTGAAATCCTGCACGCCCAGCTGCGCGCTATCCTGCGCGCCTCGGCGTTCGGCAAACTGCGCATCATGTTCCCGATGATCATCTCCGTGGAAGAAGTGCGCGATCTGAAAGGCGAAATCGAGACGCTGAAAGCGCAGCTGCGCGAAGAAGGCAAGGCGTTTGACGAGAGCATCGAAGTGGGCGTGATGGTGGAAACACCGGCTGCGGCGGTCATTGCTCACCACCTGGCGAAAGAAGTCGACTTCTTTAGTATTGGGACAAACGATCTAACCCAGTATACTCTGGCGGTAGATCGCGGCAACGAGCTGATTTCTCATCTCTATAACCCGATGTCCCCATCAGTGCTTGGCCTGATCAAACAGGTTATTGATGCATCTCACGCGGAAGGCAAGTGGACCGGCATGTGCGGCGAACTGGCTGGCGATGAGCGTGCTACACTGTTGTTATTGGGCATGGGGCTGGATGAGTTCAGCATGAGTGCGATTTCAATCCCGCGCATCAAGAAAATTATTCGTAACACGAATTTCGAAGATGTGAAGGCGTTGGCAGCGCAGGCCTTGGCACAGCCAACGGCACAAGACCTGATGAATTGCGTCAATAAATTCATCGAAGAAAAAACGCTCTGCTAAACTTCCACGACACTGGAACGCCGCCCAATTTAATGCTTAGGAGAAGATCATGGGTTTGTTCGATAAACTGAAATCTCTGGTTTCTGATGACAAGAAAGACACGGGCACTATCGAGATCGTCGCTCCCCTTTCTGGCGAAATCGTCAATATCGAAGATGTGCCGGACGTAGTGTTCGCTGAAAAAATCGTTGGCGACGGTATCGCCATCAAACCGGCCGGCAACAAAATGGTTGCTCCGGTTGACGGCACCATCGGCAAGATTTTCGAAACCAACCATGCATTCTCTATCGAATCCGACAGCGGCATTGAGCTGTTCGTCCACTTCGGCATCGATACCGTAGAACTGAAAGGCGAAGGCTTCAAACGCATTGCCGAAGAAGGTCAGCGCGTCAAGAAAGGTGACGTGGTTATCGAGTTCAACCTGCCTCTGCTGGAAGAGAAAGCCAAGTCTACCCTGACGCCGGTCGTTATCTCCAACATGGACGAGATCAAAGAGCTGATCAAACTGTCCGGCAGCGTGACCGTTGGCGAAACCCCGATCATCCGCATCAAGAAGTAATCGCGAATGAGCAAGAAAAACGGCGCCCTCGGCGCCGTTTTTTTTATATCCTTCGTCTTTCGAACCGCAGCGTTGTTGGCCGCACGTGCTCCCCCCTGTCACTTACCGGAGTAAGCTCCCGGGGATTCCCCCGCTTGCCGCCTAGCTGCAATTCGAAATCCTTTGGGCATGCCGCGGATAATAGACGTTATCGGCGCAGGCAGTTTGAACATGGACAGCGCGCAACCTTCGGAGCGTACACGCAGTACGTGACGAAGGCGAGCACTGCCCTAGTTCAAAATGGCAAGTAAGATAGTCTATTATTGCCAGCGCGGGATACGCAGGGTAATGACCAGCCCCTCTTTATCGCCGTTGCGCGCCTCAACCTGGCCGCCGTGCGCCAGCACCACCTTGCGGGTGATCGCCAGCCCCAGGCCGTACCCCTTGCCCGACAGCGCCGACTTCACGCGCACGAACGGATCGAAAATGCTCGACAGCTTCGCCTCCTCGACTCCCGGCCCCTGATCGCTGACCGCGATCTGGAACTGGTTATCAACGCGCGTCAGCGCCACCGTCACCCGCTGGCCGTGGCTGGAAAAGCGCAGCGCATTGCGCACGATGTTGTCCACCGCTCGCCGCATCAGCTCCGCATTGCCCTTGACGGTGTACTCCACGTCCGACTCGGCCTGCAGCACGATATCCACGCCGGGCACCTGCGCCTCGTAGCGTGCATCGCTCACCACCGCATCCACCAGGCCGTACAGATCGAAATACTCCTCGTCCGGCAGGCTGCTGTGTTCGGCGCGCGACAGCGCCAGCAGCTCGCCGATCATCTTATCCAGCCGCCCCGACTCGTGTTCGATGCGCTTGAGCGAGGTTTCGACGTTGCCGGCATTCTGCCGCGCCAGGCCGATCGCCAGCTGCAGGCGCGCCAGCGGCGAACGCAGCTCGTGTGAAACGTCGTGCAACAGCTGCTCGCGGGCGCTGACCAGCAGCTCCAGCCGCTCGGCCATGGTGTCGAAATCGCGCGCCACGTCGGACAGCTCGTCATGACGGCGGCGCATTTTCGGGAACAGCCGCACCGACAGATCGCCCTGCGCCACCCGATCCAGACCGCCGCGCAGCTGACGCATCGGCCGGGTCAGGTTCCAGGCCAGCACGGCGCTGAACAGCAAACCGCCCAGCCCGCCGACCCACAGCATCGGCGCAGGAATGTTGAAGAAATGGGAACGCCGCTCCGGCCGATACTCTTCCCGCAGCCCGCGCACGTTATAGCTCAGCCAGTATCCCTGCCCTTCCCCGGTCTGCACCCAGGCAGAGATTTCCTGCGGCATCCGCCGCCCTTCAAATGCCGGTTCTTCCGGCGCGGGCGGCGGCGGTTGGGTCATCGGCGTCACCGACAACAGGCGTCGATCGTCCTCGGGCCAGTCGCGCATCAGGGCTTCCAGCGCCGGCATGCCGCCGCTGCGCAACTGGGTAGCCGCCGAGGTCAGCTGCAGGCCGATGACCCGCCGCGCCATGGCGTTCTCCGGCGGCACATAGCGGTCGCCATACAAAGAAAACGCCACCCACAGGGCCTGCGTCATGATGAGGAAGGTCAGCCAAAAGCCGAGCAAAATTTTCCAGAACAGTCTTCCGCGCATGTCAGGTTACCGAATGCGATAGCCGATGCTGCGCACCGTCTCGATGCTCAGCGTATTGCCGGCCAGCGCGCTCAGCTTCTGGCGGATATTGCTGATATGCACGTCCACGCTGCGATCATAGGCCTCGCGCGGGCGCCCCAGCCCCTTCTCGGACAATTCATCCTTCGACACCACGCGATCCGGCGCGCGCAGCAACAGCTCCAGCAGATTGAATTCCGAAGCGGTCAGATCAAACGCCTTACCGCGCCATTCGCTGCTGCGGGTTGAAGGGTTCAGCGTCAGCTCGCCGAAGCTGATGGCGGCTTCGTCGTCCGCCTCCTGCGGCCGCTCTTCGAAACGGCGCAGCACCGCGCGCAGACGCGCCACCAATTCGCGCGGGTAGCAAGGTTTGGGCATGTAATCGTCGGCGCCCATCTCCAGGCCAATCACCCGATCGATGTTGTCGCCTTTGGCGGTCAGCATGATGATCGGCAGCCGGCTCTTTTTACGCACGTCGCGCAGCACGTCGATGCCGCTCATGTCCGGCAGCATGATATCGAGGATCATCGCGGTATAGTCGCCCGACAGCGCGCCCTCTACCCCCGCCTTGCCGGTCAGCACCAGCGTGGCGTCGAAGCCTTCGCCCGTCAGGTATTCGCTCAGCATGGTGCCAAGCTCCAGGTCATCGTCGACCAGTAAAATTTTCATGCCTTGCTCCTTCACCGATTTTCGTTATTTTCCCGCCAATTCCGCCGGCCCGCAGCCGGTTTTACTCAATCCTTACACATCGCGGTTCGCGTCTCGCCATCGTTAGTGTGGCTGCTGTCGCGCAATTTCTCTACTTCTGTCAGGGTATTGGCATGCCGACAGGCGCCGGCCACCGCGCAGGCGGGCCGGCTATACCGTCGGTCAAAAGGGAAGTGAGAAGGGTTTTCCCGGCGGAACACGCCTCCGGGAGGGCACATTCAGTCGAACACGCCGGTAGAGAGGTAACGGTCACCGCGATCGCAGACGATCGCCACCACGACGCTGCCGGGATGGGCCGCCGCGACGCGCAGGGCGCCGGCTACCGCGCCGCCGGAGCTGACGCCGCAGAAGATGCCTTCACGCTGCGCCAGCTGGCGCATGGTCTGCTCGGCATCGCGCTGCTCGATATCCAGCACCTGATCCACCAGCTCCGGGCGGAAAATGCCCGGCAGGTAAGCGGGCGCCCAACGGCGAATGCCGGGGATGCTGCTGCCTTCGGCCGGCTGCAGGCCGATGATCTGCACCTGCGGATTCTGGCTCTTCAGGTAACCGCCCACGCCGGTAATGGTACCGGTGGTGCCCATGCTGGAAACGAAGTGCGTGATGCGTCCTTCGGTCTGGCGCCAAATCTCCGGGCCGGTGGTGGTGAAGTGGGCGTAGGGATTGTCGAGATTGTTGAACTGATCCAGCACCTTTCCCTGCCCCTGGCGCTGCATCTCCAGCGCCAGATCGCGCGCCCCTTCCATCCCCTGCTCACGGCTGACCAGGATCAGCTCGGCGCCGTACGCACGCATCGCCGCCTGCCGCTCCAGGCTCATGTTCTCCGGCATCAGCAGCTTCAGCGTATAACCTTTGAGCGCGGCGATCATCGCCAGCGCAATGCCGGTATTGCCGCTGGTGGCCTCGATCAGCACGTCGCCGGGCTTGATCTCGCCGCGCAGCTCCGCCTGCTGGATCATCGCCAACGCAGCGCGATCCTTCACCGATCCCGCCGGGTTATTGCCTTCCAGTTTGACCCATACCTCGCTGCCCGCCTGGGCGGCCAGCCGTTGCAGTTGTACCAGCGGGGTGTTCCCGATGCATTGTTCGAGCGTTGTCACGATCTTTGCCTGTGTGTTGGTGTGCGTAAAGTAAAAAGGCAACCCGGGGGTTGCCTTGAAGAAAAGGGCTGCTAAAACCTATCAGGCGCTTTTGGCTAACGCAACAGGTTGCAGCAGTTGATCGCCGGCATACAGCCGCGCATTGAGGCTGCCAACGTAGTAACGGCCGCCGCGCACCGGCGTGGCGTTGCCCTCCGGCAGCACTAGGCTTATCGGTTCCTGATGCCAGCCGATCGGCTGCACCGTCAACTGCCAGAAATGGCCGCGCGGGCTGACTTCCAGCACCTGAACCGGCAGCGGGCAGCGCTCGCTGCTTTCGGTCGCCACTTCCATTTCCCACGGGCGCAGGAACAGATCGACGCTGCCCTGGTGCATCGGCTGGAACGACAACGGCCACTGGTGCGCGCCGACGAACAGCTGAGAGCCGCGAATTTCGCCGTTCAGGCGGTTCACTTCCCCCATGAATTCCAGCACGAAACGGCTCGCCGGTTCGCGCATGATTTCGACCGGCGACCCGACCTGTTCGATATTGCCCTGGCTCATCACCACGATGCGGTCGGCCACTTCCATCGCCTCTTCCTGATCGTGGGTGACGAACACGCTGGTGAATTTCAGCTCTTCGTGCAGCTGACGCAGCCAGCGGCGCAGCTCTTTGCGCACCTGCGCATCCAGCGCGCCGAACGGTTCATCCAGCAGCAGAATTTGCGGCTCCACCGCCAGGGCGCGCGCCAGCGCCACGCGCTGTTTCTGCCCGCCGGACAGCTGCGATGGATAGCGGTTGGCCAGGTGACCCAACTGTACCATTTCCAGCAGTTGAGTGACTTTCTGTTTGATCGCCGCGGCGTTCGGGCGCTCGCGGCGCGGTAGCACGGTCAGGCCGAAGGCGATGTTGTCGAACACCGTCATGTGGCGGAACAGTGCATAGTGCTGAAACACGAAGCCCACGCGCCTGTCGCGCGCGTGCATATGGCTGACGTCGGTGCCGTGGAAGCCCAGCTTGCCGCCGCTCTGGCTTTCCAGCCCGGCGATGATACGCAGCAGCGTGGTTTTGCCGGAACCGGACGGCCCGAGCAGCGCCACCATCTCGCCGGAAGCAATATCGAGCGAGATATCGTTCAATACCTTGGTGCGACCGAAGTACTTGTTGATGCCGTTAATCTCAATGCTCATGATTTTCCTCCCGCTCGAGACGCGCGTTTTGACGTTCCAGACGCCACTGCAGCGCACTCTTCAAAAATAGGGTAACGATCGCCATCAGGGTCAACAGCGCGGCGGCGGTAAAGGAGCCGACGGTGTTGTAATCCTGCTGCAACAGCTCGACCTGCAGCGGCAGGCTGTAGGTTTCGCCGCGAATCGAACCGGACACCACCGACACTGCGCCGAACTCGCCGATGGCGCGCGCGTTGGTCAGCACCACGCCGTACAGCAGCGCCCAGCGAATGTTGGGCAGCGTCACGCGGCGGAACATTTGCCAGCCGGACGCCCCCAGCAGAATCGCGGCCTCGTCTTCCTGGCTGCCCTGGCTGAGCATCATCGGCACCAGCTCGCGCACCACGAAGGGACAGGTGACGAAAATAGTCACCAACACCATGCCCGGCCAGGAGAACATGATCTGGATGTTATGCGCATCCAGCCAGCCGCCCAGCAGGCCGTTGCTGCCGTAAAACAGCAGGTAAATCAGCCCCGCCACCACCGGTGAAACGGCGAACGGGATATCGATCAGCGTCAGCAGCAGCTGGCGGCCGGGGAAGGTGAAGCGCGTCACCAGCCATGCCAGCAACGTGCCGAACACCAGGTTGAACGGCACGGTGATCAGCGCGATCAAGACCGTCAGCCAAATGGCGTGCAGCATGTCCGGATCGAGCAAGTTGCTCCACATCGCGCCGAACCCTTTGGAAAAGGCCTCGGCGAAAATCGACATCATCGGCACCACCAGCAGCAGCACCGAGAACAGCGTGCCGATGGCGATCAGCGTCCACTTGCCCCAGTTGACGCGCGGGCGCTCGGCGCCGTTGAAGGCGGAAACATCGGCCATCAGTGCCCTCCTCCCAAACGTCTGCCGAAGCGGCTTTGCAATACGTTAATGCTGAACAGCAGCAGCAGCGACGCCGCCAGGATCACCGAGGCGATGGCGCTGGCCGCCGGGTAATCGAACTCCTGCAAACGCACGAAAATCATCAGCGAGGTCACTTCCGTCTTCCAGGCGATGTTGCCGGCGATGAAAATCACCGCGCCGAACTCGCCCAGGCTGCGGGTAAACGAGATGGCGGTGCCGGCCAGCAATGCCGGTGCCACCTCGGGCAACACCACGCGGCGGAAACTCTGCCAGCGCGTAGCGCCCAGCGTCTCGGCCGCCTCTTCGTATTCCGGCCCCAGCTCTTCCAGAACCGGCTGCACGGTGCGCACCACAAACGGCAGGCTGGTGAACGCCATCGCTACCGCGATCCCAAGCCAGGTAAAGGTGACCTTGATGTCGAAGTGCGCCAGCCACTGACCGTACCAGCCAGTGGTGGAAAACAGCCCCGCCAGCGTCAGGCCGGCCACTGCGGTCGGCAGTGCGAACGGCAGATCGATCAGGCCGTCCAGCAGCGAACGGCCGGGAAAACGGTAGCGCGTCAGGATCCAGGCCATCAGCATGCCGAACACCGCGTTGAACAGGCTGGCGACGCCAGCCGCCAGCAGCGTCACTTTATACGCCGCCACCACCTGCGGGTTGGAAATCACTTCCCAGTATTGCGCCAGGCTCATCTGTGCCAGCTGCATCACCAGCGCGGTGAGCGGCAACAGCAGGATCAAACAGGTATAAAACAGGCTGCTGCCGAGGCTGAGGCCAAATCCGGGCAGCACCCGCTTACTGGACGACAACGCCAACATTTACTTGCGCCCTGCCGCTAACAGCTGATCCAGCTCGCCGCCGGTGGCGAAGTGGGTTTTCATCACCTGCGGCCAGCCGCCGAACTGGTCTTCCACGCGGAACAGTTGGGTGTCCGGGAATTGCCCCTTCGCCGCCGCCATCGCTTTCTGGTCATACACGCGGTAGTAGAAGCTGGTGATCACCTGCTGCGCCGCCGGGCTGTAGAGATAGTTCAGATAGGCTTTGGCCGCCTGTTCGGTACCGTTGCGCTCGACGTTTTTGTCGACCCAGGCCACCGGGAACTCCGCCAGAATATCGACCGGCGGCACGATCACGTCGTACTTGTCCTCACCGTACTGCTTGCGGATGTTGTTCACTTCGGACTCGAAGCTGATCAGCACGTCGCCCAAGCCGCGCTCGACGAAGGTGGTGGTCGCGCCGCGGCCGCCGGTATCAAACACCAGCACGTTCTTCAGGAAGCGGGTCATGAAGGCGCGGGTCTTGGCCGGATCGTTGCCGTCGGCCTGATTGGCAGCGCCCCAGGCGGCCAGATAGGTGTAACGGCCGTTACCGGAGGTTTTCGGGTTCGGGAACACCAGCTTCACGTCGTCGCGCACCAGATCGTTCCAGGTGTGGATCCCCTTCGGGTTGTCCTTGCGCACCAGAAACGCCATGGTGGAGTAGAACGGCGAACTGTTGTTCGGCAGGCGCGCCTGCCAGTCCGCCGGGATCAGCTGCCCGCGATCGTGCAGGATCTGCACGTCGGTCACCTGGTTGTACGTCACCACGTCGGCGCGCAGGCCCTGCAGGATCGCCAGCGCCTGCTTGGAGGAACCGGCGTGCGATTGTTTGATTGTCAGCTTGTCATTCGGATGCTGTTGATTCCACTGCTGTTCAAAGCCGGGATTCAGCGCGACGAACAATTCACGGGAAACGTCATAAGAGCTGTTCAGCAATTCCGCCGCCGACGCGGCGCCGCTCGCCAACAGCGCAGCCGCCAGCCAACCTTTCAGCACGAGATTTTTAACCCGGTTTTGTTTCATTCTGCACCTTATCACTGAGTCATTCCTTCAGGCTTTCGCCTTATTGACGACCAGTGTATTTATAACTCGGTGCGGAGCTGTAACGCTTTTATATACCGTTTAGTGATTTACAAGCATCAAACGCTATAAGACAGGGAATGCGAGGCGTTTTCGGGGCGGGAAAACGGGCCGAAGCCGGGCGCGCCGGCTTCGGCAACGGCGTCAAAGTGACAGCAGGCGCGTCAGCGATGGCGCAAAGTAGTAGCTGCCGGTAACCGCACGGCTGAAACGCAGCATCGCGTCGCGTTTGCCGTCCAGATCGCCGAACATGCTCAGCAGCTGCTGCTCGATATTGTGCAGGCGTGCGCAATAGGCGATGAAGAACAGGCCATGCTTGCCGCTGGCGGTGCCATAAGGCAGGCTCTGGCGCAGAATTTTCAGGCCCTTGCCGTTCTCTTTCAGATCGACGCGGCTGACGTGCGAGGTATCCGGGCGCTGATCGGCCGGCAGCTCTTCGCTGTCTTGCTTGGTGCGACCGATGATCTGCTCCTGCTGTTCGGTGGTAAAACGCTGCCACTGGCGCAGGTTGTGCTCGTAGCGCTGCACCAGCACGTAGCTGCCACCTGCGTCCTCTTCGCCTTCGGCGATCGTCGCCACTGCCGGGCGCTGCTCGCCCTGCGGGTTTTCGGTACCGTCGATGAAACCGCTCAGATCGCGCTCTTCCACCCAGCGGAAACCGTGGGTTTCTTCTTCAATCTTGATGGCGTTGCCGAACGCCGCCAGCGCCGCCTGCGCCAGCGTGAAGTTGACGTCGTGACGCAGCGACTGAATGTGGATCAGCATATCGCGCTGGGTGGCCGGTGCCAGCCCTTTGCCGAGCGGCGTGAACGGCTTCAGCTCTTTCGCGCCCTGGCCGTTGGAAAGATCGTGCCAAACGTCATAGCCGAAGGCGATCACCGCGCCGAGGCGCGCATCGGGAAACTGCTGCTGCAGCTCGCTCAGCGTCTGACAAAACTGTTTGCAGCCCTGGCGCAAGTCGGCGAATTCGCCCTGTACGGTGGCTTCCATAAAAATGGCGAAACGGCAGTGCTCCAGCAGAATGCCGCTCTGAACCTGTGTCATGTTGTTATCCTCAATACCAGAATCCGGCAACAGGTAAGGTATGGCGGTTGACGCGCGGGTTCCCTGTTACAAACGCGCGCTATCATACCGCAAGCACGGGCGATTGCCTTGCAGCAGCGCAAAGAAAATAGGGGTAATGGCTTGGAAAGGCAGGCGCCGTGAACCGGCGCCCGTTGAACATATTACTGCTGCGGCTTGGCGTGCCAGATGATTTTGCTGACCGTCCAGCTTTTCAGGGTGTCGTCCGGCGGGATGATGTCCTGCGCCCCGGCCCACTTGCCGCTGAAGATATAGGTAACGTACTTGCTCTGTTCCGCCACGCACTCCACTTTGCCGGCGTCTTCGCCGCTGCCCGGTTTACAGGAGCCGAACGCCTTGCTGTACATATCGCCGAACGGCGTGCCGAGCTTGTTGCCCCACTCCGTCGCCACTTTCTGATCTATTACGTCTACCCGCTGCACGTGCCCTTTCGGCTCGCCGGTGATCACCAGCTTCACTTCGTCGCCGGACAGCGCCTGGTAATAAGAGACGATCTGACCGTTGCTGGTCGCCATGCCGCCGCGCAGGCGGTAGTTGCCGTCCAACCCGTCGTTGATGGCGCTTTCCGACATCGGCGTGCCGGCGTTGAGCTTGCCGACGCCCTTGGCGCCGACCTCCAGGCTGCTGCCGAACCAGTTGAACGGCGACAGGCTGGACCAGGAGAAATTGGACATGCTCGAACAGCCGGTCAGTAACAGCGGAAGCCCTAACAACAGGGGGCGAATATTCATCTCTAGCTCCTTAAACATCAATGGCACGGGGCGGTGACCCGCCCCTGCCGCACTCGGCGTTTTGCTGCGTGCCAGCCTCTCACAACGGCCCGCACTACGCCAACGGTTGCCAGCTTGGAGTGCGGAAAATGCGAAAAGTGCCGCACTTCTCGGCAATTAGTCGGCGTGCTCCACCGGCGCAAAACAGGCTTTCAGGCGCGCATTCAACAGCAGATAGCTCAGCGCCAGCGCATCGAGCAGCGCCAACGCCAGCTCCAGCCCCGGCGCATCGCCGTCCTGGCGCCACAGGCTGAACAGCGAGCCGCCGAGGGACGCCAGCACGGAGATAATCAGCCCCCAACGCCAGCCGCGCCACAGCCGCGGCCATTGGTGGCGGCGGCCGCTCAGCAAAAACGCCAGCGCCGCCGGCAGGCCGAGCAGCATGCCGTACCAAAAGCGTTGGGTATCCGGATAAAACAGCGCCAGCAAGCTTTCACCCTGCTCACGCGAAGCGCCGGCCATCACGAACAGCAGCCAGGTGCGCGCCTGCAAAATCAGCACGGCCCAAAATCCCAGCGGCAGCCGCAGCGCGCCATGCTGGTCGTAATCGTCCGGGGAAAACCGGGGTGAGAATGGCTTCAACGATCGTTCCTTGCCAACAGAATAAAGACTATGGCTACAGATGGGCGCCGGCGGCGTGAATTTCAATGCGTCGGCTTAAGAAGCTCTTAAGATCGGCGTGTTTTAATCCTTATCACTGAGCAAGCAACCCGATATCAGCGGGATGTGATTTTCGATAACGATAAGGAAGCGCAACATGAAAAAACTGACTCTGGCCGCTCTGATCGCGCTGTGCAGCGCACCGGTACTGGCGCAACAAGGCGGATTCCTCGATCCGGCCGCGCCGCAGGCCCAAACGCAAACCACCGCACAAGGCGGTTTCTCCGGCCCCAGCGCGGCGCTGACCACCGTGGACAAGGTGAAATCGATGAGCGACGACACCTGGGTGATGCTGCAGGGCAACATCGAGCAGCGCATCGGCGACGAAACCTATACCTTCCGCGACGCCACCGGCACCCTGACGGTCGATATCGATCGCAAACGCTGGAACGGCCAAACCGTTACGCCGAAAGACAAGGTGCAGTTGGAAGGCAAAGTGGATAAAGACTGGAGCAGCGTCGAAGTGGACGTGAAAACCGTCAAAAAGCTGCCGTAATGCACTGTGGCGGGCGGTGCAACGCCGCCGCCCGCCGCTCGATCAATATTCCTGATCTTCGATCAGCCGCTTGCCCAGGCTGGTGATGCCCTGGATCTCGTAGCCGAGCTTCTCGTACATCTCGACCACCGTGTCGTTGTCTTCGCGCACCATAATCTGGATCTTCGGGCAGCCGCGGGCGATCAACTTCTTCTCCAGACGATTGATCAACGCATTGGCGATGCCGCGCCCGCGATAGTCGGGATGCACCCCGAGGTAATACGCCGAGCCGCGGTGGCCGTCATAACCGCCCATCACCGAACCGACCACTTCGCCGCCGACTTCCGCCACCAGGAACAGCTCCGGATCGTGGTTCAGCTTGCGCTCGATGTCCATTTCCGGATCGTTCCAGGGCCGCAGCAGATCGCAGCGCTCCCACAGGGTAATGACCTCTTCAAAGTCGTCTTGTCGAAATACGCGAATTTCCATCGATGTTGGCCGCTGTTAATTAAGGTGTTTATCTGATTATCGCGTGATTATTCACTTACGCAATATCAAACTGCGATTTACCGCGCTATTTGCCCAGAAATCGCCGGTAACAGGCGTAATAAATGGAAATAGTTATCGGGTCGATTAATGATTATCAATACGATATAACGTCGCAAAATAGAAACGTCGATGGAGCGTTGCGTAATGAAAAAGCAGGGTAAACAATTCCTCAATTTTAAGCCGCTTGCCGTTTCTCCGACGCGACGCCAACTTTTGCTTTCCGGCCTGGCGGTAGCGCTGTTCGGCGTGAAAAACCATAGCGCCAGGGCGGAAGGCCTGCTGCGCAATCAGCACAGCAAACCGGCGGCGAAACCGGCCGGCGGCAAAAAGCTGGTGATGATCGATCCCGGCCACGGCGGCATCGACTCCGGCGCGGTCGGCCACGAAGGCTCGCAGGAAAAACACATCGTGCTGGAAATCGCCAACCACGTGCGCCGTTTTCTGCATGAGCATGACCACGTCGAGGCGCGCCTGACGCGCGAAGAAGACGAATTCATTCCGCTGTTCCAGCGGGTGGAGATCGCCCACCAGCACCAGGCCGACCTGTTCATTTCGATTCACGCCGACGGCTTTACCAGCCCATCGGCCTCCGGCGCTTCGGTGTTCGCCCTCTCCAACCGCGGCGCCAGCAGCGCCATGGCGCGCTACCTGTCCAACCGCGAAAACGCCGCCGACGACGTGGCGGGCGGCAAGTACAAGGATCAGGACAACTACCTGCAACAGGTGCTGTTCGATCTGGTGCAAACCGACACCATCAACAACAGCCTGACGCTCGGCCGCCACGTGCTCGGCCAGATCCGCCCGGTACACCACCTGCACAGCGACAGCACCGAACAGGCGGCGTTCGCGGTGTTAAAATCCCCGTCCATTCCCTCGGTGCTGGTGGAAACCTCGTTCATCACCAACCCGAACGAAGAGCGGCTGCTGGGCACCACCGCGTTTCGCGAGAAAATAGCCCGCGCCATCGCGGACGGCATCGTCAACTTCTTCGACTACTTCGACGCCCACCAGCGCAAACCCCGCTGATGCCGCGGGCGGCGAATAAGAGTATACTCAGCGCCTTGTTCAGCCAGACGCTATAAAGACCCCGCATGAGTTTACCTAACATCGCTGAAGTAAAATCCTTCCTGCTGGCGCTGCAGGATCATATCTGCGCGCAGCTCGCCCAGGCCGACGGCGCCGTGTTCACCGAAGACCAATGGACGCGTGAAGAAGGCGGCGGTGGCCGCAGCCGCGTGCTGACCAACGGCGCGGTGTTCGAACAGGCGGGGGTCAACTTCTCGCACGTCTCCGGCGCCACCCTGCCGGCCTCGGCCACCGCGCACCGTCCGGAACTGGCCGGGCGCAGCTTCCAGGCGATGGGCGTCTCATTGGTGATCCATCCGCTCAGCCCCTACGTGCCCACCAGCCACGCCAACGTGCGTTTCTTCATCGCCGAAAAACCGGGCGAAGCGCCGGTGTGGTGGTTCGGCGGCGGCTTTGATCTGACGCCGTTCTACGGTTTCGCAGAAGATGCCGTGCACTGGCACCGTACCGCAGCCGAGCTGTGCGCGCCGTTCGGCGACGAGGTTTACCCCAAATACAAGCGGTGGTGCGACGATTACTTCTTCATCAAGCACCGCAACGAAGCGCGCGGCATCGGCGGCCTGTTCTACGACGATCTGAACACCCCGGACTTCGACCACTGTTTCGCCTTCACCCGTGCGGTGGGCCAGGGCTTCCTCGACGCCTATCTGCCGATCGTCGAAAAACGCAAGGCCTTGACCTGGGGCGAGCGCGAGCGCCAGTTCCAGCTGTATCGCCGCGGCCGCTACGTGGAGTTCAACCTGGTGTGGGATCGCGGCACGCTGTTCGGGCTGCAAACCGGCGGGCGCACCGAGTCCATTTTGATGTCGATGCCGCCGCTGGTGCGTTGGGAATATAACTACCAGCCGGACGCCGACAGCCCGGAAGCGGCGCTGGCGCGCGATTTCCTGCCGGTGCGCGACTGGCTGCAGGAGCCGAAATGATGCAGATTTGGGTCGATGCGGACGCCTGTCCGAACGTGATCAAAGAGGTGCTGTTCCGCGCCGCCGATCGCACCGCCATCACCGTGACGCTGGTGGCGAACCAGCCATTGCGCACGCCGCCGTCGAAGTACATCCGTTCACTGCAGGTGGCGGCCGGCTTCGACGTGGCCGACAACGAGATCGTGCGCCGCTGCGAAGCGGGCGATCTGGTGATCACCGCCGACATTCCGCTGGCGGCGGAGGTGATAGAGAAAGGCGCGGTGGCGCTGAACCCGCGCGGCGAGCGCTATACGCCGGACACCATCCGCGAGCGCCTCAACATGCGCGATTTTATGGATACCCTGCGCGCCAGCGGCATTCAGACCGGCGGCCCGAACGCCCTGAACCAGCGCGACCGCCAGCAGTTCGCCAACGAGCTGGACAAATGGCTGCTGCAGGCAAAACGGGCGCAGTGACTGCGCCCTGCTCTGCTGCGGTTTAGAAGCGTACCTCCCCGCCGAAGATATAAGTCCGCCCACGGGCGGTGTTGGTCGGCGTGAAATCTTGTGACTGCGACGGTAGCGAGTTCATCTTGTTCAGCGCGTCCGAATAGTCTTTGTCCATCAGGTTTTGCACGCTGAGCTTCAGCAACAAATTGCGATTCACCTGATAGGTGCCGTACAGATCGATAATGGTCGGAATATGCGGCGCCGGCTCCTTCATCAACTGTTCGTTTTCATCGGGAGTGGAATCAGGCGACAGGCGCACCGCTTTGCCGGTGTATTTCACCACCCCGCCCAGCGTCAACGTCTCGTCCAGCAGGCGCACCCCGCTGTCCAGCGTGAAGTAGAATTCCGGCAGTTCGCTGATGTCGCCCGCGCCGAATTCGTTGCTGGCCTGGTTGGTCGGCTGGGAAGTATGCTCCTTGCTTAACGACAGTTTGGTGAAGGCGAAACCGGCGTCGTACAGCGCTTCAAGCTCCACCCCGCGCATTTTGACCGGCTCGGGAGCGTTGCTGTACATGGTCATTTTGACGTTGGCGTCCGCGTTATCCCACTCTTCCTGCGTCGCCTGCGAGCGATTGCACTTCTGGCGATTTTTACACACCAGGTAGGATTGGCTGGAAATGTAGTTTTTGATCCTGGTTTCGAAATAGACCGCTTTCAGTTGGAAGCTGTCCTGCTTGAACAACAGATCGTGGGCATTGGCATTGAAACCGCCCTGCCAGGTCTCCGCTTTTTCGCCCTTCAGGAACGGGTTCATCGACTGGCCGCCGCTGTTGGCGAAGAACACCTCCTGGATATTCGGCCCGCGCATCGACTTGCTGTAGCTGACGAACGGTTGCAGCCACGGCGTTACCTGCGCCGACAGCATGACCGACGGGTTGAAGCCGTGTTCGTTGCGGTTGATATTGCCGGCGCCCTGCGGGAAGCACTCCACGCGCTCGTCACAGGCCGGCTTATAGCCGGAGAGGCGATAGGCGGTGTAGTTCAGATCGAAATTCCCCTGCCAGATGCCGTAGTTGGCCTGCAACCCGCTATACAGGCTGGAAATATCTTGCTTGCCCGACATTCCCACCGGCATGCTTTCCGCCTGATTGTCATCCGTCACCAAACCGGAGGCCTTTTTCTTATACTCATTGCGCACCAGCTTGCCGCCGTAGCTGAAGGCGAAATCGACATCCTGCAGGCTGAAACGGCTGGTGTTGTTGATATCCAGCGCATCAGAGATGTTTTTCGCCGTGCTGTCGCTAAAGCCCGCCATGTTGTTGGACATGAATTTCTGCTCACCCCGGCTGGTGCTGGCGGTCAGGTTGAAATCGATCAGTTCCGAGAACGGCGCGTAGTGATATTTAAGGTAAAAATCGTCGCTGTCGATGTGGCGGCGGGTGATTTTATTCTGGTAGCTGCGCGCCGACAGTTCGATGCTGTTAAAGGCATCCGGCTTGATGTCCACCTTGAACAGCTGGGATTTCGGGTTCTGGCGGTAGGTTTTATCAACGTTGAACACCTCGCTGTCGAAACCGGCGCCGTTTTTGTAGTTGGAGGTGATGGAACTGCCGCTGATCGCTGCCATCGCTCCCAGGCTGCCGCCGTCGGCAAAGGCGGCGGTTTTGGCACCCACGGCGATCATGCCGCTGCGGCCGATGCCGTTATTGCCCACCGAGAATTTGGTGCGCACGCCGAACGGGTTATCGGAAAACACCACGTCGTCCACGCCGATAGTGCGGAAGTTGGCGCTGCCCGCCAGGGCGTTCACCCCAGCGGAGCCGGTGGCATTGCCGCGCGCCACGTCGACGCCGACGATAAAGTTAGGATCGATCAGCGCCCCGAACTGGCTGGTGGGCAATCCCCCGTGCGCTGCGTCGCTCGGCGAGTTGCCGTAGTAGTTTTGCGTGATGCCGTCGACCATGGTGTTGACCCGGCCAAAGCCGCTCAGGCCGCGAATATTGACGCTGACCGATCCCTGGCCGGGATCGATCTGGGTATAGGTGCCCGGCATGCTGCGCAGAATGCTGTCCACCGACTCCAGATTCTTGTTTTCATCGCGCGAGCTGAACGCGCCCGGCCGGGCCAATGCGTCTTTTTCGCTGCTTTTGCCGCTGTCGGCGGCCGAGACGTTGAGCGGGCTGAACGCCACGCTGCCTTTATTATTTTCCGCCTGTTCCTGCGCGGCCGCAGCCGGCCCGTACAGCGCCAGTCCCGCGCCGATCAGGCTCGCTATCATTTTGATTTTCATATATCCCCAGAAATAGCCAATAAGGTTTGATGGCCGACAATGCCCAGCAAAAAGCCCGCCGAAAGCGCGGTAAAAGTTGTTATTGTTTTATTGCGCCGCAGCGTGCCGCGGCGCTGAAGGTTATTTCTGCGCCTGCCGATCCGCCGCCAGAATAAAGGCGTACTCCAGCGCGCCGTTTTCCAGCCGCGCCAGGCGGCCCGACTTGCCGCCGTGGCCGGCGGTCATGTCGGTGGAGAGCAGCAGCAGCGAATCGCCCTGCTTGAAGCGCCGCAGCTTCGCCACCCATTTGGCCGGCTCCCAATACTGCACCTGCGAGTCGTACAAGCCGCTGGTAACCAGCAGGTTCGGGTAACGCTGCTTGCGCACGTTGTCGTACGGGCTGTAGGACTTCATCAGCGCATAGGCGGCAGGCTGGTGCGGGTTGCCCCACTCCTCGTATTCCCCGGTGGTCAGCGGAATGCTGTCGTCCAGCATGGTGGTCACCACGTCGACGAACGGCACCTGCGCCACCACCGCGTTGTACAGCTGCGGCGCCTGATTGATCACCGCCCCCATCAGCAAGCCGCCGGCGCTGCCGCCCATGGCGTAGATGCGCCCCGGTTGGCCATAGCCGTCTTTGATCAGCGCCTGGGTGGCGTCGATGAAGTCGTTGAAGCTGTTCGGTTTATGCGTCAGCTTGCCCTGTTTGTACCAGCTCTGCCCCAGCTCGCCGCCGCCGCGCACGTGGATCAGCGCATAGACGAAGCCGCGATCCAGCAGGCTGATGCGGTTGGCGCTGAACGCCGGATCCATGCTCATGCCATAAGCGCCGTAGCCGTACACCAGTAGCGGGTTATGCCCGTTTTTGAACAGCGATGTGCGGTACACCAGCGAGACCGGCACCTTCACGCCGTCGCGCGCCGTGACCCAGATGCGCTCGCTGTGATACAGGCTCGGATCGACGCCTTTCACCTCCTGCTGCTTCAGCAGGGTGCGCTCGCCCTTGTTCAAATCCCATTCATAGGTGCGGGTCGGCGTGGTCATCGCCGAATAGCCATAGCGCAACCGATCGCTGTCCGGCTCGGGGTTATAGCCCAGCCAGGCCATGTAGCTGGCGTCATCGAACGGGATGGCGCGCTCGGTTTTGCCGTCCCAGCTGATTTGCCGCAGCTGCACCAGCCCGTTGGCGCGCTCCTGCACCACCAGCCAGTCGCGGAACAGGCTGAAGCTCTCCACCTCGTGCTGCGCCTGCGGCGCGATCAGCGTCTGCCAGGGTTTGCCCGCCGCCGCCGTGCGGTACAGGCCAAAGTTCGGATCCTGATGGTTAGAACGCAGGTAGAACTCGCCGCGGTAGTGATCGAGGTAATACTCGCGGCCGTTCTGCCGGGCGGCGAACAGCTGCGGCTCGCGCTGCGGCTGGTTGGCGTCGATCAGGCGCACCTCGGAGGTGGTGTTACCGCTGATGGTCAGAATCAGGTAATCGCGCGAGGACGAGCGGCCGAGGCTGAGGTAGAACGCCGGATCGTTTTCCTGGTACACCAGCTTATCTTCCGCCGTCGGCGTACCGTACTGATGGCGATAAACCTGGTATGGCAACAGCGTTTGCGGGTGGTTGCGCACGTAGAACAGGGTTTGGTTGTCGTTGGCCCACACCATGTTGCCGGAGGTGTTTTCCAGCGTTTCCGGCGACCAGCGTTCGCTGCCTATCTCACGCAGGGAGATGCGGTATTGGCGGCGACCCTGCAGATCTTCGGCCACCGCCAGCCGGCGGTTGTCCTGGCTGACGTCCATCGCCCCCAGGCGATAGTAGGCGTGGCCGGCCGCGCGCTGATTGGCGTCCAGCAAGGTTTGCCACGGCGCGTCGGCGGTGAGCGCCTGGCGCTGATACAGCGCGAAATCTTTACCGGCGGCGTAGCTTTCCTGATAGCGATAGCCGTTGAGCTGATACGGCACCGAACGATCGTCAGGGTTCATGCGGCCCAGCATCTCCTGATACAGCGTGGCGCGCAGCTTCTGGTACGGTGCCATCATCTGCTCGGTGTAGCGGTTCTCCGCCTTCAGGTAGTCCAGCACCTTCGGTTCTTTTCGGCTGTCGTCGCGCAGCCAGTAGTAATCGTCGGTGCGCGTCTCGCCGTGCGCCGTCAGCGCTTTCGGCGCGCGTTCCGCCAATGGCGGCTGCGGTTGCGCCAGCGCGGCGCCGGCGATGCCTAAAGAAAGCCAGAGCGCGGCCGCGATGCGACGGCGCGGGGTGAATAACAGCGGATTCATAATCCCTCACGAAGTTTGAAGAGGCGCACGACGGCGATGCGGCGCCTGCGGGCATTAACGGCGGGCATTCAGCTCCGCCAGATTGAAATCGATCGGCATCGTCACCTTGACGGCTCCCTGCTGCAGCATCTCCGGCGGCGGCGGCGGCAACGGCTGGGCGCGTGACACCACCGCCACCGCTTCCCGATCCAGCGACGCGGTGCCGGAACGCACCTGCAGCATGACGTTCGAGACCCGCCCCTGCGCGTCGACGCTGAAGCTGACCTGCGGCATGCCGCTGCGCCGGCGGCTGCGGGCATCCAAAGGGTAATCCTTGATGCGGTTCAGTTTGCCTTTCACCAGGCTCTCCCACGACAGTTTGGCCTGCGCGTTGCTATTGGCGTCGCTGTTGATCGGTGCGGCGGTCTGGTGGGAAAGCGTCTGCGCCTGCGGCGCGGCGGCGCTGGACGCGGCGGCATTGCGCGTCTCTTTGGCCTGTTCCTGCGGCTTCGGCTGCGATTTTTGCGGGGGGCGGTGTTCGGCACGCTTCTTCTGCGCCGTCACGATTTTCGCATTCTCGGCGCGCGCCAGCTTGGGCAGATCCGGCTGTTGCTGCTGCTCCGCAGGCTGCGCCGCGGCGGATTCCGCCTGCTGCACGCCCAGCGGCAACGGCTTGCTTTCCGGCGCTTCAATCTGCGCTGCCCAGCTCATCATCACCGCCGGCGGTGGCAGTACCACCGGCTCCAGCGCCGTCTGCGGCCAGTAAAACAGCAGCACCAACGCCGCGTGCGCCGCCAGGGCGAGCAGCAGGCCGCGCGCCCAGCGCGGCTGCGGCAGTTCAAAGGCCGGGAGGGAGTAAGACTGACTTAACATAGGGGCATTAGCTTGCTTAATTGCGAATGATTGCAGATCACATTTACTAATGATAATCATTTGCAAATATAATTAACACCCCTTTTCACTCTCTTAACGTATTCATTTCACTGATGGTGTGATCCACAGGTAGTCTGCGGTGTTCGCATCGACCTGTACGCCCGGCTCCGCCAACATCAGCACCGTCGGCGCCGCCGCCGGTTGCAGATCCCGCACGTGCAGCGGCACCCCCACCGATTTGGCGGCGTGATAGCCACCGGCGATCAGCAGCGCGGGCGTCGGCGCCGCCAGCAGACGTTCCGCCATGCGCCGGTCGCGCTGCTGCTGGATCGCCAACATCGCCTGCAGCTGGTCGGCCTCAATCTTGCCGCCGTGCGAAGTGCGGATGGTCTCTTCCAGCGCCTTGCGCACCGCCGGCTGCGCCGATAGCTGCCCCGCCGGGAACTGTGGCTGCTGATAGAACGCCGTAATCTCGCTGCGATCCAGATTGGCCGACCACAGCGGGTAAGGCGCGCGCATCGCCGCCATCGTCACCCCGCCATACAGCTCCCACTTCCAGCCCGGCTGCCAGGCGATCAGCTCCGCTACGCGGCCGTCACGCACCGTGGGATCGCTCTGCAACCACTGCTTGACCTTGTCGACCTGCGCCTGTTGGTTCGGGTTGATCATCTCCATCAGCACGCTGCCCTGCGGCCGCCGCAGCGGCAGCTGCTGCACCAGCCATTGCTCAATCTGATGGTGGTAAGGATTGTCATGCTTCTCCCCCAGGATCACCCGCGGCTGCTGCGCCAGTCGCGTCAACAGCTGCTCCGGCGTCAGGGTCGCGCCGCTGTGCAGATCGGTGATGCTCCCCAAACTCGCGACGTCGTTGGCCGGCGCCTTCACCGGCGCCTGGCTGCAGGCGCCGAGCGCCAACGCCGCCAATAAAATCAGGTATCTCATCATGTTGCCCCATTATCGAAAATGGCGACATTATAGATAATAATTATCATTTGCATATAGATCCGACTTAACGATTTTTTTACGCGCCGATCGCCGGCTGCGCATTGCGTTGAAAAAGCATTGCGGGTATAACCAATAGCCATTCAGATATTTAGACGTCTATACGGATAGATTATTATGCAACCATCGGCACCCGCCGCAGGACAGTTCAAACGCAGCATGAAGGCCCGGCACCTGGTGATGCTATCGCTGGGCGGCGTGATCGGCACCGGATTGTTTTTCAACACCGGCTACATCATCTCCACCACTGGGGCGCTCGGCACGCTGCTGGCCTACCTGATCGGTGCGCTGGTGGTGTATCTGGTGATGCTGTGCCTGGGCGAGCTGTCGGTGGCGATGCCGGAAACCGGCGCTTTTCACGTCTATGCTTCGCGCTATCTGGGGCCGGCCACCGGCTATGCCGTCGCCTGGCTGTATTGGCTCACCTGGACGGTGGCACTCGGCTCCAGCCTGACCGCCGCCGGATTCTGCATGCAGTACTGGTTCCCGCAGTCGCCGGTGTGGCTATGGTGCCTGATCTTCTGTGCGGCCATTTTCCTGCTTAACGTGGTGACCACCCGCTTTTTCGCCGAAAGCGAATTCTGGTTTTCGCTGATCAAAGTGGTGACCATTCTGGCGTTTATCATTCTGGGCGGCGCCGCCATGTTCGGCCTGCTGCCGATGAAAGACGGCACGCCGGCGCCGTTCCTGCATAACCTGACCGCTTCCGGCTGGCTGCCGCACGGCACGCTGCCGATCCTGATGACCATGGTGGCGGTGAACTTCGCCTTCTCCGGTACGGAGCTGATCGGCATCGCCGCCGGTGAAACCGAGAACCCGGAAAAAGTCGTGCCGCTGGCGATCCGCACTACGGTGATCCGCCTGATGCTGTTCTTTATCGGTACGGTCTTCGTGCTGGCAGCGTTGATCCCGATGGATCAGGCGGGGATCGTCAAAAGCCCGTTCGTGCTGGTGTTTGAACGCATCGGCGTGCCTTACGCCGCCGATATCTTCAACTTCGTGATCCTGACCGCCATCCTGTCGGCGGCTAACTCCGGCCTGTACGCCTCGGGGCGCATGCTGTGGTCGCTGGCCCACCAGCGCACCCTGCCGGCCTACTTTGCGCGCGTCAATGCGCGCGGCATTCCGATCAACGCCCTGACCTTCAGCATGCTCGGTGGCGTGCTGGCGCTGCTGACCAGCGTGATCGCGCCGGACACGGTGTTCGTCGCCCTGTCGGCGATCTCCGGTTTTGCGGTGGTGGCGGTGTGGCTGAGCATCTGCGCGGCCCACTTTGCTTTCCGCCGCGCCTACCTGCGCAGCGGCCAGCCGATAAGCGGCCTGAAATACCGCGCGCCCGGCTACCCGCTGACGCCGATCCTCGGCTTTGCGCTGTGCCTGCTGGCCTGCATCGGGCTGGCGTTCGATCCGGAGCAGCGCATTGCGCTCTACTGCGGGCTGCCGTTCGTCGCCCTGTGCTACCTCACCTATTTCCTGACCCGGCGCGCCGGGCAAAAAACCGCTTTGGGAGAACAACATGTCGGTTAATAACCCCGTCGCCCGCCTGCTGGCCGAACACCCCACGCTGATCCTGGACGGCGCGCTGGCCACCGAGCTGGAAGCGCGCGGCTGCGATCTGACCGATCCGCTGTGGTCGGCCAAGGTGCTGATTGAAAATCCCGAGCTTATCTATCAGGTGCATCTCGATTATTTCAACGCCGGCGCCCACTGCGCCATCACCGCCAGCTATCAGGCCACGCCGCAGGGCTTCTTGCGCCGCGGCCTGGATCAGGAGCAATCGCTGGGGCTGATCGCCAAAAGCGTGCAGCTGGCGCAACGCGCGCGCCGCGATTATCTGGCCGCGCACCCGCAGGCCGCGCCGCTGCTGATCGCCGGCTCGGTGGGCCCGTACGGCGCCTATCTGGCCGACGGCTCGGAATACCGCGGCGACTACCGGCTGGCGCAGGATGACATGATTGCCTTCCACCGCCCGCGCCTCGCCGCGCTGGCCGCCGCCGGCGTCGATCTGCTGGCCTGCGAAACGCTGCCGTCGTTCGCCGAACTGCAGGCGCTGCTGACGCTGCTGCAGGAATTCCCGACGCTCGGCGCCTGGTTCGCCTTCACCCTGCGCGACAGCCAACACCTCAGCGACGGCACGCCGCTGGCGGAGGTCCTGTCCGCGCTGCGCGGCAACCCGCAGGTGCTGGCCATCGGCATCAACTGCATCGCGCTGGACAAGGTCGCCCCGGCGCTGCGCCAACTGGGCGCGCTGGCCGACAAACCGCTGCTGGTCTACCCCAACTCCGGCGAGCACTACGATGCGGTGAGCAAAACCTGGCACGCCTGCGGCGGCGAGCACGGCAGCCTGGCCGATCAGGCGACGGAGTGGCGCACGCTCGGCGCGCAATTGATCGGCGGCTGTTGCCGCACCACCCCGCAGGATATCCGCGCCATCGCCGCACGCTGCAAGGCATAAAAAAAGCCCCCGGCGCCAACGGCGCAGGGGGCCAGTCACTCAACCCGGGCTTATAGCGGTTCGGTCTGGGCTTCCACCACCGCCAGCGCCACCATGTTGACGATGCGGCGCACCGAGGCGATCGGCGTCAGGATGTGCACCGGCTTGGCGACCCCCATCAGCACCGGCCCGACGGTCACCCCTTCCGAGCAGGAGACGCGCAGCAGGTTGTAGCTGATGCGCGCCGCTTCCATGTTCGGCATGATCAGCAGGTTGGCCGAGCCTTTCAGCGGGCTGTCCGGCATCAGATCGTGACGGATGCTTTCCACCAATGCGGCGTCACCGTGCATTTCGCCGTCGATCTCCAGCTCCGGCGCCAGCTCGTTCACCAGCTCCAGCGTTTTGCGCATCTTGCGCGCCGCCGGGCAGTCGGAAGAGCCGAAGCTGGAATGAGACAGCAGCGCCACCTTAGGTTCGATGCCGAAGCGGCGCACGGTTTCCGCCGCCATCAGGGTGATCTCCGCCAGCTGTTCCGGCGTCGGATCGTCGTTGACGTAGGTGTCGGCGATAAAGGTGTTGCCGCTCGGCAGCAGCAGCGCGTTCATCGCGCCGGCGACGTGCGCGCCTTCACGGAAGCCGAACACGTTCTTCACCACGTCGTAATGCTCGTGATAGCTGCCGATGGTGCCGCAGATCATCGCATCCGCTTCGCCGCGGTGCAGCATGATGGCGGCGATCAGCGTCGGGTTACCGATCACCGCACGGCGCGCCTGTTCCTGCGAGACGCCGCGACGCTTCATGATCTGGTAGTACTCGCCCCAGTATTCGTTAAAGCGCGGATCCGACTCGTTGTTCACCACTTCGAAATCTTTGCCCGGCGTCAGCTGCAGGCCCAATTTTTTCAGGCGCATCTCGATCACGCTCGGGCGGCCGACCAGGATCGGGAAGGCCAGCCCCTGCGACACCAGCTCCTGCGTGGCGTGCAGCACGCGCTCTTCCTCGCCTTCCGCCAGCACCACCCGCTTCACCTCTTTGCGCGCCTGCGAGAAGATCGGCTTCATGAACAGGTTGGTTTTGTAGACGAACTCCGCCAGCTTCTCGACGTAGGCGTCGAAGTCTTCGATCGGGCGCGTTGCCACGCCGGACTCCATCGCCGCCTTGGCTACCGCCGGCGCGATCTTGACGATCAGACGCGGATCGAACGGTTTCGGAATGATGTATTCCGGGCCGAAGGAGAGATCCTGGTCGTCATAGGCGGAAGCCACCACGTCGCTCTGCTCCGCCAGCGCCAGATCGGCGATGGCATGCACGCAGGCCAGCTTCATCTCTTCGTTGATGGTGGTGGCGCCCACGTCCAGCGCGCCGCGGAAAATGAACGGGAAGCACAGGACGTTGTTCACCTGGTTCGGGTAATCGGAGCGGCCGGTGCAGATGATGGCGTCCGGGCGCACCGCTTTGGCCAGCGGCGGTAAAATTTCCGGTTCCGGGTTGGCCAGCGCCATGATCAGCGGATCGCGCGCCATGGTTTTCACCATATCCTGCGTCAGAACGCCCGGGCCGGAGCAGCCGAGGAAGATGTCGGCATTCGGGATGGCGTCGCCCAACGTGCGCTGGCCGTTATCCTCGATGGCGTAGGCGGCTTTGGTCTGCTCCATATTGGCGTCGCGGCCTTTATAGATGACGCCCTTGGAGTCGCAAACGGTGATGTTCTGTTGCCGCAGCCCCAGCGCCACCAGCAGGTTCAGGCAGGCGATGGAGGCCGCGCCGGCGCCGGACACCACCAGGCGTACGTCGGAGATATTCTTCTTCACCACGCGCAGGCCGTTGAGCACCGCCGCAGTGGTGATGATCGCCGTGCCGTGCTGGTCGTCGTGGAACACCGGGATCTTCATGCGCTCGCGCAGTTTCTGTTCGATGTAGAAACACTCCGGCGCCTTGATGTCTTCCAGGTTGATGCCGCCGAAGGTCGGTTCCAGCGCGGCGATAATGTCGATTAACTTGTCAGGGTTATGCTCATCCACTTCGATATCAAACACATCAATACCGGAAAACTTCTTGAACAAAACGCCCTTGCCTTCCATCACCGGCTTACCGGCCAACGCGCCGATATTGCCCAGACCCAGTACCGCCGTGCCGTTGGAAATCACCGCCACCAGGTTGCCGCGCGCGGTGTATTTGTAGGCTGCCAACGGATCTTCGGCGATCTCGAGGCAAGGCGCGGCGACGCCCGGCGAATAGGCCAGCGCCAGATCGCGCTGGGTCGCCAACGGTTTGGTGGGGGAAACCTGGATCTTCCCTGGGACAGGAAACTGATGGAAATCAAGGGCACTCTGTTTGAGCTGTTCGTCCATTATGGATTCCTTTGTTTTTTGCTTTTATGTTGAGGTAAGGCTTTGAGGCTGCGCCCTGCCGTGGGCCGTGGCGCCCAGGTACAATGACAGGGCGCAGCCTTGAAGTATAGTGAGAGAAACATCACAAACTTTGAAGCGGGCCATAACCTTGGCCGAAAGACCGTTTTAAAAGTAAAAAAAGAAGGTCTGTGGAACGCGCACAGAAACGCCGCCGTCAGCGTGGCGGCAGCGTGGCGCGCCAGGCGTTGAGCGTCTCCACCTGGCCGGCGCAAATGTGTAACGAGGTTTGTAACGCCAGGGTATAGCTTACCGCGTCGCCCCAGGTCTCCCCTTGCAGCTGCGGTTGCTCACAAGGAGCAAACACCGACTCAGGGGGCAACAGCGGCACGGCCTGCGGCGGCGGCGGCCGGGCGCAGGAGCTCAAGCACAGCGCCAGGCAGAGGCTGAGCAGCGCAGGGATCGTTTTTAATCGCTTCACGGTATTTCCTCTGATAAGCCTCGTGTTGTTGGCGCAGCTGCCGTTCCTGCCGCTGCTGCGCCGCCATCAGCGCACGGTTTTGCGCATCCTGAGTCTGCAGGGTGGCGATTAGCCCGGCCTGCTGCGCCAGGCTTTTCTGCAGCTCTGCCGCCTGTTGCCGCGCAGACGCCAACTGGTGCGACAGCAGCGAGCTGTAGCCACCCAGGCAGATAGCCGCCAGCAACAGCAGCAGCAAGCCGCCCTGCATCAGTTTTTGCAGCCAACCGCTCATGCCGGATAGTCCCGGAAAGGCAGTTGGAAGTGCGGGCCATCCTTGAGGGTTTTCCACTCGCCGCCCCATTCAACGTTGATGCCGCATTCACGCGCCGCGCGCCGCACCGCCACCGCAATCTGCGCGTAGTAATCCCACTCCCAGGAGACCACGCCCGCCGGCATCGCCACCACGTCCACCGCGTGGCCGGTCAGATGGCGGCTGCGTAATGTCTGGCTGCTGCCGGCGCGCACCATTTCCCGCTGGCGCGCCATGCTGCGCAGCCCCTCACTGACGGAGAACGGCACCAGCGAATAACGCAGCGCCAAACGAATAACGCGCACCAGATCCGGGTGTACGCCGCGCAGGTTCTCTTCGCTGCGGGCGGTAAAACGAATATCTTCGATGTCATTTAACATTTTTAAACCCCGTTTTTTTGCCAATGAATTTCTTAATTAAGGCGTTGATGTAATCCGCCCCCATAAAGCCAATCAGCACGCTGGCTAAATTCGCCCACTTTAATTCCAGGCCCATCAGCGCCAGCGCATCGCGCACCGTCCAGGCCAATAACGCGCACATCGCCGCATTCAATAAACGCCGCCGAATACCCACGTTGCGATAGGCGCCGTGCAATAACGCCATTACGCCGGCCAAAATGGCGTTTAATACCGGCTGAAGATATTCACATACTCGCTGGACTATTAAGCCAACAGCGTCAGGCTCTATGCTGGACATAGCTCATCTCCTTTTTTATTTTTAATTAAATGCCAATCACGGCCGGTGGGACATCGGATAATCAGAATCTAGTTAAGGATGCTATGACAAAGCAAATGAATAAATACAGACCCTATGGTCGAATTCATTCATGCTGAGCGCTGGCACAACGCATAACCGCCAATGTGTACGGCAGTGAATAAAAATTCATTGTTATCGTGATTTATTTCGACTTTTGTTTTCATCAAAAATAAACATTAATGGCTACGGGAAATAGTTCCCCATCATAAAAACATCCGCTCAGGAGAAATACCATGTCCACACGCAAAGCCGTTATTGGGTATTATTTTATTCCAACCAACCAAATCAATAATTACACCGAGTCCGATACGTCCGTCGTGCCGTTCCCGGTTTCCAACATCACGCCGGCCAAAGCCAAACAGCTGACGCACATCAACTTCTCGTTCCTGGACATCAACAGCAATCTGGAATGCGCCTGGGATCCGGCCACCAACGACGCCAAGGCGCGTGATGTGGTCAATCGCCTGACCGCGCTCAAAGCGCACAACCCCAGCCTGCGCATCATGTTCTCCATCGGCGGCTGGTACTACTCCAACGATCTGGGCGTGTCGCACGCCAACTACGTCAACGCGGTGAAAACCCCGGCGTCGCGCACCAAGTTTGCCCAATCCTGCGTGCGCATCATGAAAGATTACGGCTTCGACGGCGTGGACATCGACTGGGAGTACCCGCAGGCCTCAGAAGTGGAGGGTTTCATCGCCGCGCTGCAAGAGATCCGCACCCTGCTGAATCGGCAAACCGTCGCCGACGGCCGCCAGGCGCTGCCGTATCAGTTGACCATCGCCGGCGCCGGCGGCGCCTTCTTCCTGTCGCGCTATTACAGCAAGCTGGCGCAGATCGTCGCACCGCTCGATTACATCAACCTGATGACCTACGATCTGGCCGGCCCCTGGGAGAAGATCACCAACCACCAGGCGGCGCTGTTCGGCGACGCGGCCGGGCCGACCTTCTACAACGCGCTGCGCGAAGCCAATCTGGGCTGGAGCTGGGAAGAGCTGACCCGCGCCTTCCCCAGCCCGTTCAGCCTGACGGTCGACGCCGCGGTGCAGCAACACCTGATGATGGAAGGCGTGCCGAGCGCCAAGATCGTGATGGGCGTCCCCTTCTACGGCCGCGCCTTCAAAGGCGTCAGCGGCAGCAACGGCGGCCAGTACAGCAGCCACAGCACGCCGGGCGAAGATCCGTATCCGAGCACCGACTACTGGCTGGTGGGCTGCGAAGAGTGCGTGCGCGACAAAGATCCGCGCATCGCCTCCTATCGCCAGCTGGAACAGATGCTGCAGGGCAACTACGGCTATCAGCGGTTGTGGAACGACAAGACCAAAACCCCTTACCTGTATCATGCGCAGAACGGGCTGTTCGTCACCTATGACGATGCCGAAAGCTTCAAATACAAAGCGAAGTACATCAAGCAGCAGCAGCTGGGCGGCGTGATGTTCTGGCATCTGGGGCAGGACAACCGCAACGGCGATCTGCTGGCCGCGCTGGATCGCTATTTCAACGCCGCGGACTACGACGACAGCCAGCTGGATATGGGCACCGGCCTGCGCTACACCGGCGTCGGCCCCGGCAACCTGCCGATCATGACCGCGCCGGCCTACGTGCCGGGCACCATTTACGCGCAGGGCGCGCTGGTGTCCTATCAGGGTTACGTCTGGCAGACCAAGTGGGGCTATATCACCTCGGCGCCCGGCTCCGACAGCGCCTGGCTGAAGGTAGGCCGCGTGGCGTAAGCCATAAAAAAACCCCGTAGCCGAACGCTGCGGGGTTTTCATTGAGTTAACCGTTTGATTTTCGCGTCCCTTCGTCTCTATTCCTTCAGTTGTGGCACCAAGGATAGCCGCCATCCCGCACCACTTCCCGACCCATCAGGCTGTAAACATCGCTTTTGCGCGTCAGTCGCTCATGCCACCAGCTAAACCCGGCGCCCTTGCTGGCCGGATGCCACGCCAGCCAAATCATTTCGTCGCCCTTTTGCATCTCCACCGGCACCGTCACCAGTTCACCGCTGGCCAATTCCTTTTCGATCAGCGCAGGCGGCAGAAAAGCGTGGCCGATGCCGCGTTTGAGCAGCGCCAGGTTGCTTTCCACATCGCACACCACCAGCTGGCGCTGCAGAGGCAGCGTGCCGTGATTGCGTTTTGGCAGCTCATGGCTGCTGTCGGCGATCACCACCACGATGTCGTTCAAGCGCTGCTTCTTGCACACCGGCTTTCTCTGCGCCGCGAACGGGTGCGAAGGCGACACACACAGCACAAAGTTGAGCTTGCCGAGCATCAGGGTTTTGGCCTGTACGCTGTCGGGAATTTGGCCGATGGCAATGATCAGGTCCGCCCGGTTGTTCTTCAGCGCATCCCAGGTGCCGTTCAGCGCTTCCCGCTGCACCGAGATATTGGCGTTCGGGCAATGCTGAATATAGTCGCGGATATCCTGCGTCAGGGTCTCCAGTGGGAAGAAGGTGTCTACCGCCAGGCGGATATTATTGTCCAGCTTGGGGATGTTTCTTACCCGACTTTCCAAATCCTGCACCGCATTTAATATCCAGCTGCCCTCCTGCAGGAGAAATTCCCCTTCATCCGTCAGGGTAATCATGGGGCCATTGCGATGAAAAAGTTTCACGCAGAGTTTGCTTTCAATATTGGAAACCCGATAAGAGATCGCCGAAGGCGTTTTATGCAGCGCCTCCGCCGCCATAGAGAAAGAGCCGGTGCTCTTGATGGTGCTGATTATTTTAATCGCGTCCAGGGATAATCTAGTCATACAAATTCCTCTTTAAAATAAAATAAGAAAAATGACACTAAATTCCCGAGGTGGTGGCGCACAAAAATCGATCAAGTCGAACAAGGTTACTCAAGGCAACAAGCAATATACTTCATAAATGAGAGCGCTATCTTAAATACTATTCATCACTACATGATATAAATTTCATCATAGCGCCGTGCTTTTACACTGTGACAGTTAAATAAATTCAGCCTAACGATCAAAGATCGTCATCATAATAATTTTCGTTAATAGCCGCTAAAACATTCCGCTCTGCTGCACAACCAGAATGATAAAAATAAAACAAGCCGACAAACAGGGTTATTTCTAATTGCGTTATTAGCCTCTCATTTTGTCGGTGAAATACGCTCAACTTACAACATAATTTCAGTCAGGAGTGACTTATGAACAAAACTTCCCGTACCCTGCTTTCTCTGGGCCTGCTGAGCGCGGCCATGTTTGGCGTTTCGCAACAGGCGAATGCCCACGGTTACGTCGAATCGCCGGCCAGCCGTGCCTATCAGTGCAAACTGCAGCTCAACACCCAGTGCGGCAGCGTGCAGTATGAACCGCAGAGCGTCGAAGGCCTGAAAGGCTTCCCGCAGGCCGGCCCGGCTGACGGTCATATCGCCAGCGCCGACAAGTCCACCTTCTTCGAACTGGATCAGCAAACGCCGACGCGCTGGAACAAGCTCAACCTGAAAACCGGCCCAAACTCCTTTACCTGGAAGCTGACCGCGCGTCACAGCACCACCAGCTGGCGCTATTTCATCACCAAGCCGAACTGGGACGCTTCCCAGCCGCTGACCCGCGCCTCCTTTGACCTGACGCCGTTCTGCCAGTTCAACGACGGCGGCGCCATCCCTGCCGCACAGGTGACCCACCAGTGCAATATACCGGCAGACCGCAGCGGTTCGCACGTGATCCTTGCCGTGTGGGATATAGCCGACACCGCCAACGCCTTCTACCAGGCGATCGATGTCAACCTGAGCAAATAATCGGCCAAATGAGACGATCTTTGAGGGTTCAGCCTGGCGCTGAACCCTTCTTTTTTTGGCTCTTGCGCTACCGCCCCCTTCGCCTGCCACCGCCGCAAGCCGCGCCCCGCCTGGGTTTATTCGGCATTCATTGTTATTATCCATCGCAACAATCAGAAAAAGCGCATTTTCATTCCCGACCCGATGATGCAGTGTGTTCCCCCTATGATGAAAAAGGTTCTCATTTCCCTACGTTGAGCTTGGTCAAGGAGCTTATTAATGAATCAATTAGACGCACTCAAGCAGCTGACCACGGTGGTCGCCGACAGCGGCGATATCGAATCCATCCGCCAGTTCGAACCCCAGGACGCCACCACCAACCCTTCGCTGATCCTGAAAGCCGCCGCACTGCCGCAGTACAAGGCGCTGATCGCCGAAGCGCTGGATTACGCCCGTCGTCAGGGCGGTAGCAAGGAAACCCAGCTGATCAACGCCAGCGATAAGCTGGCGGTCAATATCGGCGTCGAGATCCTCAAAAGCGTGCCGGGCCGCATCTCCACCGAAGTGGACGCCCGCCTGTCGTTCGATCGCGGCATGTGCGTCGCCAAAGCGCGCAAGCTGATCGCCATGTATCAGGAACAAGGCATCGACAAATCGCGCATCCTGATCAAACTGGCTTCCACCTGGGAAGGCATCAAAGCCGCCGAAGAGCTGGAAAAAGAAGGCATCAACACCAACCTGACGCTGCTGTTCTCCTTCGCCCAGGCCCGCGCCTGCGCCGAAGCCGGCGTGTATCTGATCTCGCCGTTCGTCGGCCGCATCTATGACTGGTACCAGGCCAAACAGCCTGCCGCCGACTACGATGCCGATCAGGATCCGGGCGTGAAGTCGGTGCGTACCATCTATGAATACTACAAGCGTCATCGTTACCAGACGGTGATCATGGGCGCCAGCTTCCGTAAGGTTGAGCAGATTTTGGCGCTGGCCGGCTGCGATCGCCTGACCATCGCACCAAACCTTTTGGAACAGCTGAAAAACAGCGACCAGCCGGTCGAGCGCAAGCTGACCCCGTCTACCGAGGGCTTCCATCAACCTGCCCCGCTGGCTGAAGCGGAGTTCCGCTGGCTGCACAACCAGGACGCCATGGCGGTGGAAAAACTCGCCGAAGGCATTCGCCTGTTCGCCGTCGACCAGCAGAAGCTGGAAGACATGTTGGTCGCTCAACTGTAACCGTACTGGAGTTTCGTTATGTCTTCTCGTAAAGAGCTTGCCAACGCCATCCGCGCACTCAGCATGGACGCCGTACAAAAAGCAAATTCCGGCCACCCGGGTGCCCCTATGGGCATGGCGGACATCGCCGAAGTCCTGTGGCGTGACTACCTCAACCACAACCCGACTAACCCGCACTGGGCTGACCGCGACCGTTTCGTGCTCTCCAACGGCCACGGCTCCATGTTGATTTACAGCCTCCTGCACCTCACCGGCTATGACCTGCCGATGCGCGAGCTGGAAAACTTCCGTCAGCTGCACTCCAAAACCCCAGGGCACCCGGAGTACGGCTACACCCCAGGCGTTGAAACCACCACCGGCCCGCTGGGCCAGGGTATCGCCAACGCCGTCGGCTTCGCCATCGCCGAACGCACCCTGGCGGCGCAGTTCAACCGCCCGGGTCACGACATCGTTGACCACCACACCTACGCCTTCATGGGCGACGGCTGCATGATGGAAGGCATCTCACACGAAGTTTGCTCTCTGGCCGGTACCCTCAAGCTCGGCAAGCTGACCGCTTTCTACGATGACAACGGCATCTCCATCGACGGCCACGTCGACGGCTGGTTCACCGACGACACCGCCCTGCGTTTCGAAGCCTACGGCTGGCACGTGGTGCGCAACGTCGACGGCCACAACCCGGACGCCATCAAGGCCGCGATTGAAGAAGCCCGCAAGGTGACCGACAAGCCGTCGCTGCTGATGTGCAAGACCGTTATCGGCTTCGGCTCGCCGAACAAGGCCGGCACCCATGACGTGCACGGCGCCGCGCTGGGCGCCGCCGAAGTGGCCGCCACCCGCGAAGCGCTGGGCTGGAAATACGCCGCCTTTGAAATCCCGCAGGACATCTACGCCCAGTGGGACGCCAAAGAAGCCGGTCAGGCCAAAGAAGCGGCCTGGAACGACAAGTTCGCCGCCTACGCCAGGGCCTTCCCGGAGCAGGCTGCCGAGTTCAAGCGCCGCATGAACGGCGAGCTGCCGGCCGACTGGAAAGCCGACGCCAAGGCGTTCGTGGAAAAACTGCAGGCCAACCCGGCCAACATCGCCAGCCGCAAGGCATCGCAGAACGCGCTGGAAGCGTTCGGCAAGGTGCTGCCGGAGTTCCTGGGCGGCTCCGCCGACCTGGCGCCGAGCAACCTGACCATGTGGTCCGGCTCGAAAGCGCTGAACGTTGACCCGGCGGGCAACTACATTCATTACGGCGTGCGCGAGTTCGGCATGACCGCCATCACCAACGGCATCGCGCTGCACGGCGGCTTCCTGCCGTACTCGGCGACCTTCCTGATGTTCGTGGAATACGCCCGCAACGCGGTGCGCATGGCGGCGCTGATGAAGCTGCGCAACGTGTTCGTCTACACCCACGACTCCATCGGTCTGGGCGAAGACGGCCCGACCCACCAGCCGGTGGAGCAGTTGGCGAGCCTGCGCGTGACCCCGAACATGAGCACCTGGCGCCCGTGCGACCAGGTGGAGTCGGCGGTGGCGTGGCAGTACGGCATCGAGCGCAACGACGGCCCGACCACCCTGGTGTTCTCGCGTCAGAACCTGACCCAGCAGCCGCGCACCGCAGAGCAGCTGGCAAACGTGTACCGCGGCGGCTACGTGCTGAAAGACTGCGCGGGCACGCCGGACGTCATCCTGATTGCCACCGGCTCCGAAGTGGGCATCACGGTGGAAGCGGCGGACAAGCTGACCGCGGCGGGCCGCAAGGTGCGCGTGGTGTCGATGCCGTCGACCGACACGTTCGACAAGCAGGATGCGGCGTACCGCGAGTCGGTGTTGCCGGCGGCGGTAACGGCGCGCGTGGCGGTGGAAGCGGGTATTGCGGACTACTGGTACAAGTACGTGGGCCTGAACGGCGCCATCGTGGGCATGACCACCTTCGGTGAGTCGGCGCCGGCGGAGCAGCTGTTCGCCGAGTTCGGCTTCACCGTGGACAACGTGGTGGCCAAGGCGCAGGCGCTGCTGAAGTAAGCGGCCTGGCGCAAGCCGATAAAAAAGCCGGTCATCGTGACCGGCTTTTTTTATGCCATCACCCGATGAATCTGCAAATATTGCAGCAGCATGATGGTCTTGCCGTCTTTAATGCGGCCGTCGGCGATCATCGCCACCGCTTCGCTGAACGGCAGTTCGATCACTTCGATATCTTCATCTTCAATGCCGCCGCCGGCCGCGCGCCGCTCATCGTCATGGTATTCGGCGATAAAGAAGTGCACGATCTCGGTCACGCCGCCCGGCGACATGTAGGCTTCGAAGATTTTCTTGACCTCGCTCACCTGGAAGCCGGTTTCCTCCACCGCTTCGCGGCGCGCGCACTGCTCCGGCGAATCGGCGTCCAGCAGGCCGGCGCAGGCCTCGAGCAACATGCCGCTTTCGTTGCCGTTGACATAGGTCGGCATGCGGAACTGGTTGGTCAGCACCACCGTGCCCTTGGCGCGGTTGTACAGCAAAATGGTGGCGCCGTTGCCGCGATCGTAGACCTCACGCACCTGTTGCACCGAACCGCCGTTTTTGCGTTTCAGATCGAACGTGTACTTGTGCAGCACATACCAGTTGTCCGACAGCAGCTCTTTCTTCACATTCTCAATTTTCGACGACATGCCCTTTTCCCTTGAGTAGCAACCTGAAGATCATACCGCGATTGCGCCGCGCCGCGGCAGACGATTTGCAACAAAACATCATCTCTCCCAACGGTACCCCAACCTGAAATCATCTTAAAGTAAGTACATCTAAGTAGCGGAAAACCTGAAAAAAAACCATAAGGAAGAGCGCCAATATCATCCTAATAACACGCGCCTACTTTATTTTTCAACGCCTCTTTAGGGAAAACCAACGTGAAACTGACTCATCGCTGCTTGTTACCGTTAAGCCTTTTATTGATGGCCAGCGCCGGCGCCCACGCGGCGGACTGCGCCAACGTGCCGGAATGGACGGCTAAAACCTACGCCATCAAAGGCACACAGGTCATCAAGGACAATGCGCTGTTCGCCAATAAATGGTGGGCAGAAAAGCACCATATCCCCGGCGTAGCCGGTTGGGTCGGCGAACCCTGGCAAAACCTCGGCCAGTGTACCGCCCAGGAAGCCCCCTGGTGGCAAGCCTACGCCGAGCAGGAGGGATTCAACGATGCGCTGCGTTACATCGGCACCAGCCTGGACGCGCTGAATCAAGACGCCGAACAGGCGCTGGCGGACTCGCAAGATGCCCGCACGCCGCTGTATTGGCTCAAGCGCACCATGCAGATGTACCCGTCAGACACGCCAAATGTCTACCGGCTGCCGATCGTTCACGCCGCAAGTTGGTACAACTCCTTGTATGGCAGCATGGCGCGCGGAATTTTCTTCTACACCCGCACGCTGGGGAATCAGGGCGACAGCGTCACGATCAAGACCGGGGCCATTCCGGCAGGCAGCTCATGTTTTGCGGCGACCAGCGCCCGTTTCGATAATGTCGACAGCATCTACTCGGAAAAACGAAAGCTTGATGCCAACAAGGAGACCACTTATACCTTCGCGCAAACCGGCGTACTGGCCTTAGGCTGCAGCCATCCGCAAAAACAGCAAAACGGCGAATTGGTCCGGTTTGAGGTGAGCGGCGGGGGCGACAGCAACCTGCACATTCTCGGTCAAAATACGCAAGGCGACTGGGAGCAACAGAAGGCCGGCGCCAGCATCCTGGGCGGCGTCGTGTTGTATGACGGTAAATCCAATCACTTCGTACCGAAGAAAATCACCGACAAAACGCAGGAGATCATCAATAAATCGCTGGGGGAAAGCCTCAGCATTGCCGCGCTGTATGAAGCGGTGAACGGCATGGATGGTACCCACTAGATGTTCACGGCGTCACAGGGCTCCCTGTTCCTCAACTACAGCAAATGCTGCAGCGCGGAATACCGCGAGGGCGCGGTCAACGTCGGTTTCTTCGCCGACAAGACCACCCGCGCCAATGCCGCTCACTGGGGGCTCTGGCACGAACTGGGGCACGAGAACGAGCCGCAGTGGGAATACAACGTGTTCCCCGAAGTGCAGGTCAACCGCTATTCGGTACTGGCCTGCCGCATGCTGTCGGAACGTAACGATTTTGACTATGGCCCGACCTGCAAACTGGGGGCAGACAAAGAGTGGGATCGGGATGCGGTGCGTAAGTTCCTCGCTTCGGAAGTGCGCTACGACGAGTTCCCGAAGCAGCAGCACGATCTCGCACTGGGATTCTTTACCCATCTGCTGCACGCTTATGATGAATCCTTCTTCCCGCGCATCAATCAGGAACGGTTGAAGCAGGCCTTCGCGGCACCGGGTAACACCATGCAGGATAAATATAAATACGTCTTCGGCACGCCGCAGAAGGTCATCGACTTCAGCGTGGTCGTCTACAGCCGGGAGGCGGGGCAGGATCTGCGCGAGTACTTTACCCGCTGGGGGTTGCGCTTCAGCGATGCTGCGGCGAAACAGGTTGCCGCGATGCATCTGCCGACGCCTTGACCGACAGTGACAAAAACCGCCGACGAGGAGCCTTGCGCAAGATTTGATCCACGCTAAAGACAAATCGCCGGAGGAAACCAGCCCGCCGCTGAACATCGGCGGGCATTTCGCTATTCATTTGATTATACGACGACAATTGTTCCCGTTTTGTTGACAACTTGATACAAATCGCGGTGCATTTTAGTTGCAAAAGTTATAGTTTTGCTTTCGAATGAAACTGGCGAAGCGCCTCACCTGAGAGAAGGATCCGTGATTGCTTGTTAAACGTTCCGTGACCGGCAGCCTGGCCAGAGCGCTGTTCGGCATCGTGATACTGTCGGTGCTCGCCACCGGGTTGGCGTTGACCACCGTCGCCGGCAGCCAGAGCGACGCCGAAGCGATCAATATCGCCGGTTCGCTGCGCATGCAAAGCTACCGGCTGGCCTTCGATCTCGACCAGCAGAGCCCGGAGCTGGAGCTGCACCTGCAGCAGTACCGGCAATCTTTACAGGCGCCGGCGCTGCAAAAGCTGGCGCGGTTTTACGTACCGGCCGAGGTGCGGAATCACTATCTGGCGCTGCAACGGGCATGGCAAACGATGGAGCGCCAGATCCGCGGCGGGCAGGCGGCCGCCTACCGGGCGGAGGTCGCCGGCTACGTCAACCGCGTCGATCATTTCGTTTCTGCCCTGCAGCGCTATTCCGAGCTGAAACTCACCCTGGTGGCCGCCGTCAGCGTGATCGGTTACGCCGCCATCATCGGCCTGGTGCTGTTCTGCATTCGCTTTATGCGCCGCCAGGTGGTCACGCCGCTGCAGCATCTGGTCGACGCCAGCCAGCGCGTGCAGCAGCGCGACTTCAGCCACTCGCAGCTGGACGTGGCGCTGCCGAACGAGCTCGGCGTGCTGTCGCAAACCTTCAGCGCCATGTCGGACGAGCTGGCCCGACTCTATCAGTCGCTGGAGCTGAAAGTGCAGGAAAAGACCCGGCGCCTGCAGCAGGCCAACGAAACGCTGGAGGTACTGTATCGCTGTTCGCAGGCGCTGAGCGTGCGCCAGATCGATCAGCAGGCGTTCGAGAATGTGCTGCGCATTGTGCGCCAAAGCGAACGGCTGCGCTGCATCCGGCTGAACGTGGCGGACGACCACGGCCAATGGCAACTGAACGAAGGGGAAGCGGCGCCGACGCAAGCCTGGAACACGCTGCCGATCACCCAGAGCGACAAACCGCTTGGCGAGCTGCGTTGGCAGCCCGAGGCGCACCCGCCGCATCCTCATCTGATGCAGAGCCTGGCCAACATGCTGGGCCGCGGCGTCTACTTCAACCGGGCGCAAAAGCAGCACCAATATTTGCTGTTGATGGAAGAGCGCGCGACCATCGCCCGCGAGCTGCACGATTCGCTGGCGCAGACGCTGTCGTTCCTGCGCATTCAGCTTACGCTGCTCAGGCGCGCCACCGATGCGCCGGCGGCGCAGGTGATTATCGACGATTTCGATCGCACGCTGGCCGATGCCTATCGCCAACTGAGAGAATTACTGGCCACCTTCCGTCTCAATATTCAGGAGGCGGACCTGAACGCCGCGCTGGAGCAGCTGTTGCAGCCATTAAAGGCTCTAACCCCCGCGCGGATTCAGTTACACTGTCGGCTACCTTCGCAGGCGCTCAATGCCCAGCAGCAGGTGCACGCGCTGCAGATCGTGCGCGAGGCGGTGCTCAATGCCGTCAAGCACGCCGGGGCGAATGAAATCACCCTGTGTTGCGAAGTCAACGCCGCAGGCGACAACGTATTCAGCATTATCGACGACGGTTGCGGCATCGCCAGTCTGGAGGAACCGGAAGGGCACTACGGCTTGACCATCATGAGTGAACGCGCGGCGCGATTGGGAGGAACGCTGCACATTCGGCGCAGAAACGGCGGCGGCACGGCGGTCTGCCTGACATTCCCGCCCTGACCTCGCCGCTGTTCACTTTGCGTTACGGCTGCCGCCGGGCAGAAGGCCGCCCGGGGAGGTTTGCGGCGAAGATTGCCGCTATTTTTGAAGAGACAGTCCCACTGTGAAGCACGCCCCAGGGCGCGTTTGAGTGGCTTTACTTGCTACAGGGAGCATATTTCATGGTGATGAAGCAATACCGAGTCATGATCGTTGACGATCATCCGTTGATGCGGCGCGGCATCAAACAACTGCTGGGACTGGATGCGCGATTTGGCGTGGTGGCAGAGGCCGGCAACGGCAGTGAGGCGGTTGCGCTGGCACTGCAGCACACGCCGGACGTGATTTTGTTGGATCTGAACATGAAAGGCATGTCCGGGCTGGACACGCTGCGGGCCCTGCGCGACGAAGGCGTGGATGCGCGCATCATCGTGCTGACGGTTTCCGACGCGCGCAGCGATCTGTATGCGCTGATCGACGCCGGCGCAGACGGCTACCTGCTGAAGGATAGCGAGCCGGAACAGCTGCTGGAACACATCAGCGCCGCCGCCGAAGGGCAGAACGTGATCAGCGACGCCATGGCCGACTATTTGTTGGCGCGCGGCGAGCAACGCGATCCCTTCGCCGCCTTGACCGAACGCGAGCTGGACGTCTTGCAAGAGGTGGCGCGCGGCCTGTCCAACAAGCAGGTGGCGGCGCAGTTGCATATCTCTGAAGAAACCGTGAAGGTGCACATCCGCAACATACTGCGCAAGCTGGACGTGCGTTCTCGCGTGGCGGCGACGGTGATGTACCTGGAGCACAAAAGTCAATGATCGCCCCGCCCCGGCCAATGCGCCGGGGCAGCTTACTCGATGGCGCTGAGCAGCGCCTGATGATGCTGGTGCACCCAGCTCTTGTTGAACGGCCCCCAGCTTTCCAACTGATAAAAACCGTCGTTGTTGCGCACGCCCTGCTGCACGAACTGCAGCTCGACGCCCATGCCGGGCAGCGCCTTCAGCACATCCTGCAACGTGCGGCGCGGCCAGCCGGTCAGCGCCATCAACCGCGGCACATTGGGCCGCTCACTGTGGCTGATCAGCCAGCACAAATAAAGCCGACGGGCAAATACCGGGTTAATTCCCATGCCAAGCTCCTGCTGTAAGGTAAGTCCAGTTTTTACTTTCCGGTTCCCTGCGGCGAAGAGATGCGCAAGGCCTTTGATAGTAATAAAAATGTCTTAATAGCGTACAATTACCGACGCCAGTACACCCACGCCGTTTTCCGCTACCGTTATTTACACTATCTCCTTTTTTTCTCCACGCTTTCCTCGGCTATCCCGAGTAAAGTGCAATAGCGCCGGAATCCTTCCCTGCCGCTGAAATGCATAATTCTGATGCGTTTTAAAGATAGAACAAGTCATAACGAGGTTCGCGCTGCATGGCCAATTTTTTTATTGATCGCCCGATTTTTGCCTGGGTGCTGGCAATTATTCTTTGCCTGACCGGGGCGTTGGCGATTTCTTCCCTACCGGTAGAACAATACCCGAATTTGGCGCCGCCGAACGTGCGCATCAGCGCAACTTACCCAGGTGCTTCGGCGCAAACGCTGGAAAACACCGTTACCCAAATCATTGAGCAGAATATGACCGGCCTCGACAACATGATGTATATGTCGTCGCAGAGCACCAATACCGGCCAGGCCACCGTCACGCTGACGTTCGAAGCCGGCACCGATCCCAACGAGGCGATGCAGCAGGTGCAAAACCAGCTGCAGGCGGCGATCAAACGTCTGCCGCAGGCGGTGCAGAATCAGGGGGTCACGGTGTCGAAATCCGGCGACACCACGCTAATGATGGTGGCGTTCGTCTCCACCGACAACAGCATGGACAAGCAGGACATCGCCGATTACATCGTCTCCAACCTGCAGGATCCGCTCAGCCGCATCAACGGCGTCGGCAGCATGGACGTGTACGGCTCGCAATACGCCATGCGCATCTGGCTCGATCCCAACAAGCTCAACAGCTACCAGCTCACGACCCAGGACGTGGTCAAGGCCATTCAGTCGCAGAACGCCCAGGTGGCAGTCGGCCAGCTGGGCGGCACGCCGTCGGTCGACAAGCAGGCGCTGAACGCCACCATCAACGCCCAGTCGCAGCTCCAGACGCCGGAACAGTTCCGCCAGATTACGCTGCGGGTCAATCAGGACGGCTCGCTGGTGACGCTGGGCAACGTCGCCACCGTCGAACTGGGCGGCGAGAATTACAACTACCTCAGCCGCTACAACGGCATGCAGGCCGCTGGCATGAACATCAAGCTGGCCTCCGGCGCCAACGAACTGCAGACCGACCAGCTGGTGAAGGACAAGATCGCCGAGCTGTCGCAGTACTTCCCACACGGGCTGGAGGCCAAGGTGGCCTATGAAACCACCCCGTTCGTCAAAGCCTCGATCAAGGACGTGGTGAAAACGCTGCTGGAAGCCATCCTGCTGGTGTTCCTGGTGATGTACCTGTTCCTGCAGAACTTCCGCGCCACGCTGATCCCCACCATCGCCGTGCCGGTCGTGCTGATGGGCACCTTCGCCATCCTTTCCGCCTGCGGCTTCAGTATCAATACCCTCACCATGTTCGCCATGGTGCTGGCGATCGGCCTGCTGGTGGACGACGCCATCGTGGTGGTGGAAAACGTCGAACGCGTGATGAGCGAGGAAGGCCTGCCACCGCGTGAGGCCACGCGCAAATCCATGGGGCAAATCCAGAGCGCGCTGGTCGGCATCGCGCTGGTGCTGTCGGCGGTATTTGTGCCGATGGCGTTCTTCGGTGGCACCACCGGCGCCATCTATCGCCAGTTCTCCATTACCATCGTCTCCGCCATGGTGTTGTCAGTGCTGGTGGCGATGATCCTGACCCCGGCCCTGTGCGCCACGCTTCTCAAACCGATCGCCAAGGGGCACCATCACGGCAAGCGCGGCTTCTTCGGCTGGTTCAACCGCATGTTCAACCGCAACGCCGAACGCTATGAGCGCGGCGTGGGGCGGATCCTGCACGCCAGCGGCCGCTACATGGTGATTTATCTGCTGTTGCTCGGCGGCATGGCGCTGCTGTTCATCAAGCTGCCGACCTCGTTCCTGCCGCAGGAAGACCGCGGTATCTTCACCGTACAGGTGCAACTGCCGGCGGGCTCCACCCTGCAGCAAACCTCTAAGGTGGTGGAAAAGGTCGAGCAGTACTTCCTGACCGAAGAGAAACAGGATGTGGTGTCGGTGTTCGCCATCATCGGCTCCGGCCCGGGCGGCAACGGCCAGAACGTGGCGCGCCTGTTCGTGCGATTGAAAGACTGGGATCTGCGCACCTCGGGCGCCAACAGTTCGTTCGACATCATCGATCGCGCCACGCTGGCATTCAACAAGATTAACGAAGCGCGGGTGATCGCCAGCAGCCCGCCGGCGATCACCGGCCTCGGCAACTCCTCCGGCTTCGATATGGAGTTGGAAGACCACGCCGGGCTCGGCCACGCCAAGCTGATGGCGGCGCGCGATCAGCTGCTGCAGCTGGCCGGGCAAAACCCGCTGCTGTCGCGCGTGCGCCACAACGGCCTGGACGACAGCCCGCAGCTGCAAATCGATATCGATCAGCGCAAGGCCCAGGCGCTGGGCGTGTCTATCGACGACATCAACAACACCCTCTCCACCGCTTGGGGCTCGACCTACGTCAACGACTTCGTCGACCGCGGCCGGGTGAAAAAAGTCTACGTGCAGGCCGCGGCGCCGTTCCGCATGCTGCCGGATGACATCAACAAATGGTATGTACGCAACAGCGCAGGCGGCATGGTGCCGTTCTCGGCCTTCGCCACCTCACACTGGGAGTACGGCTCGCCGCGGCTGGAGCGCTATAACGGCAGCTCGGCGCTGGAGATCGTCGGCGAGGCGGCCAACGGTGTCAGCACCGGCACTGCCATGGCGGAAATGGAGAAACTGGTCAGCCAACTGCCGACCGGCTTTGGCCTGGAATGGACCGCAATGTCCTATCAGGAACGGCTGTCCGGCTCACAGGCGCCGGCGCTGTACGCCATCTCGCTGCTGGTGGTGTTCCTGTGCCTGGCGGCGCTGTATGAGAGCTGGTCGATCCCGTTCTCGGTGATGCTGGTGGTGCCGCTGGGGGTGATCGGCGCGGTCGCCGCCACCTGGCTGCGCGGCCTGGAGAACGACGTTTATTTCCAGGTTGGCCTGCTGACCATCATTGGGCTGTCGGCGAAAAACGCCATTCTGATCGTCGAGTTCGCCAATGAGCTGAACCATAAAGGGCAGGATCTGATGTCCGCCACGCTCGATGCGTCACGCATGCGTCTGCGGCCGATCCTGATGACCTCGCTGGCGTTTATCTTCGGCGTGCTGCCGATGGCCACCAGCAGCGGCGCCGGTTCCGGCAGCCAGCATGCGGTCGGCACCGGGGTCATGGGCGGCATGATCTCCGCCACCCTGCTGGCCATTTTCTTCGTGCCGCTGTTCTTCGTACTGGTGCGCCGCCGTTTCCCGGGTAAAGCGCATCCGGCAGGCAATACGACGGCCGCCGGGGACTGACCCGCGGGATATAAAAAAAGCAGCGTCGGGTGAACCGATGCTGCTTTATTTCGAACGATAATCTCGTTCCCAAGGTGTTTCAGTGACGCTCCAATGACTCAACCTTGCCATCTGCTTCAACGCTGTGTCAGTTGCCCAACATCTCATCAATGAAGTCTTTCCAGTTTCCTAATTCACGATCAACCATAATACTTTACAACCTCAATTATTTGACGAAGCGGATTCTACGCCTGTTTTTTGACCATGTGAAGGGAAACGGGAACGATGCCGGGCCCGGAAACCGGGGTTAGCGCACATTTTCGTATTTATCTGATCAATACTCAGTGCAGCTATTCCCTTGTGATATCAATTTCTCCACGATAGCGTGTAAAAGGTATAAAAATACGCCAATGGAGCGCCGATCATGTCCACCTCTTTGTCTCTTTCACAGCTGAAAACGCAGGGCCGCTATCAGGAAGCCACTGCACTGGCGCTACGGCAGCTGGCAGCAGAACCGGAAGCGGCGATGCTGCACTTTCAGCTGGCCTGCCTGTATGACGTACAGGGTCTGGAGCAACAGGCCATTCCCTGCTACCTCGCGGCGCTGGCCCGCGATTTGCCGCCCGCCCAGCGCCGCGAGGCCTGGCTGGGCCTCGGCAGCACCTACCGCGCCCTGGGAGAATACCCGGCTTCGCTACGGGCTTTCGACGATGGCCTGACCGAGTTCCCGCAGGCCAACGAGCTGATGCTGTTTCGCGCTATGGCGCTGTACAACCTGGGCGAAAATAAACGGGCCGTGGCCGATCTGTTGTTGCTGTTGGCGGACACCTCGTCAGACCCCGACATCCGCGGCTATCAGCGCGCCATTCGGCACTATGCCGCCGATCTCAATGTTATTGGTTAGAGGAAAACGATGGAAATTGTCACCGATCTGAACCGCCGCGCCATCGACTGGCAGCGGCTGTGCGAATTGCTGGAGGCAGCCGGACTGGGCAAGCGCGATCCGCACACCCTGCGGCGCGTTTACCAACACAGCCAGTTTTGCTATTGGGGGTTTATCGGCGACGAGCTGATCGCCACCGCGCACGCCATCAGCGATCTGACCTCGGTCGCCTACCTGGCCGACGTGGCGATCGATCCGCGCTTTCAGGGACAGGGATTGGGGCGCCGGTTGATGGGTCGGGTGATGCAAGACCTGGCGCCGCTCGGCAAGATTTTCATCTATTCCGTCCCGGAAAAGCTGGCCTTTTATAAAAAGTACGGCTTTCACGATTTGACCACCGGCATGGTGTATGCGGACGGCGCCTCCCTGCAGCGCCTGCAACAGGGAGGCTACGTGCGTTAAACGCGCTTCACAGGGTTTTGCTCATAAAGATACGGCTAGTCCCCGGCGGCAAGCAAGGCACTTCGCCCATACGTTGCCAGCCATACCGTTGATAAAAGTCCGGCGCCTGAAAGCTGATGGTGTACAACACGGCGGAAAGGCAACCGCGCCGGCGACCTTCCTGTTCGAAGCGGCGCAACAGTTCGCTGCCCAGCCCCGCGCCGCGCAGCGCTTCCGGCAGATAAAAGAGATCGAGAAACAGCAGCCCTAACGATGAACGCCCGGTAATTCCCCCCAGAACCTCCCCACTGTCGGGATCTTTTACCACCACCGCCAGCGGCAGACGATCGCCGTAGCCGATCTGTTGATCATTAAAGCGGTCCAACCCCTCCGCAATACAAGACGTTATTTCCGGCGTTACCCGATCGGAAATTTCGATATGACATTCTTTCACGCCAGCTCTCCGTATCAACCGCCCACATTACGCGCTGTTCGTCGCTCAAAACATCGCATTTTCTTTGTTTAGATTTATCTTTATCTCAATTTTAAACCGAATTTCCGCATAAACTCATAGACTGTCTTTCCACCGTTCAAAATAAAACCGCCATCGCGGCAAGAAAACAAGAAATATCTTAGTTATTAACCCATTAACGAAATCAGCCACGCTACAAGTATCGATAAAAACGATCGAATTTACTTTTGTGATAGGTGATATCTATGTTAATTCCTTTTAATAACCTGAGTATTAATAGAGGATTTCTATTCTATTAAACCGTCTCCGGCCAAAGGGCCGGCTAAAAAGCAGATTTACTCTTTATAAATCATGTTAGTATATGAGACTTTCCTTATTTGCCGCCGCCGAGAGAGGGCTTCTGCCTACGCGACAAGATAAGTTCAATGTGAAATTATTTAGATTGTTTCTTTTTTTATGTTTTAAGATATCGATCCTCACCGGGAAATAGAAAGTAAAGGACTATAATAAAATGGAAATTGATATTTTCAGCGATTGTGCCTATACCAGCGTCGGCATCCGACAACTCATTAAGCAAACCTGGGCGGAAAAACGCGCACCGGCCGGCTTTAGCCGCAAAAGAGTCTGCTTCATCGATGTCACCATCGCCAATTTTGAAGCGCGTTACCGCGATGAATATGCCAACCCCAACACCTACAAAATAGTCATTATCACTGACTGCCCGCATGAAATGGTGATTGTCGACAGAAAGACCATTATATTATCAAACCTTATATCATTGAGCCGTTTTAGCCACCTGATCGGCGACTTATATAAACGTTACAGCCACTATACCGAGCCGCCGCAACTGTCCCAGCGTGAGTCACTTTTCCTCTCGGAATGGTCGACGGGAAAATCGCTGGCCGATATCAGCAGTGCCATGAATATCAGAAATAAAACCGCCAATCATTACAAGTCACGAATAATGAAAAAACTCGGCGCCAGCCGGATAAAACCGCTATTACACATTACCCGCGTGCGCTGTTTAACCGATCGTTTAAACATAAGAATAAATAAAGAGTAACGCCCTCTTCTTCAGATTCGCATTTGCGGCTGAACGCCTTCGCCGGCATCTCTTCGAGAGCACCGCCGGCGAAGGCCGCCGCTCCGCCACGTTGCCTCTCCCTCTCCCAGGCACCCAATCGCACCTCGCCCGCATCGTTGTCTGGATCTCGCCGCCGCTTTACTGGCATTATCTCTGCTATCGCCGGGCGGCGAGAGGGCCAAAGATCGCGCCCGCCGCTCAGTATCGACTCGACGAGACAGGTAGCTTTACGCCATGGCAAACAAACCGCAACAGACAACGCTGACGATGTACGGCATCAAAAACTGCGACACCATCAAAAAAGCCCGCCGCTGGCTGGAAGATCAGGGCGTGGCCTATCATTTTCACGACTACCGCGCCGACGGCCTGACCGAACAGCAGCTGCGCGGTTTTATCGCGCAACTGGGTTGGGAGCCGCTGCTCAATACTCGCGGCACCACCTGGCGCAAGCTGGATGAAGCGCAACGCAACGCCTGCGATAACGCCGACGCCGCCATCGCCCTGATGCTGGCGCAGCCGGCGATCATCAAACGCCCGCTGCTGAACGACGGCAACGGCCACGCCCTGCTCGGTTTCAACGCCGACGCTTACCAGCAATTTATCGCCGAGGTCGCCGTATGACTTGCCCGGTTATCGAACTGGCCCAACAGCTGATTAAACGCCCTTCCCTCAGCCCAAATGACGAAGGCTGCCAGCAGCTGATGATCGATCGCCTGCAGGCGATCGGTTTCACCGTCGAGGCGATGGACTTCGAAGACACCCAAAACTTCTGGGCCTGGCGCGGCGAAGGGCAAACCCTGGCGTTTGCCGGGCATACCGACGTGGTGCCGACCGGCGATGAAAAGCGTTGGGATAACCCGCCGTTTGAACCGGCGATCCGCGACGGCATGCTGTATGGCCGAGGTGCGGCAGACATGAAAGGCTCGTTGGCCGCGATGGTGGTGGCCGCAGAGCGCTTTGTCGCCGCCAACCCGAATCACCAGGGCCGCCTGGCTTTTCTGATCACCTCCGACGAAGAGGCCAGCGCCACCCACGGCACGGTTAAAGTGGTCGAAACGCTGATGGCGCGCAATGAGCGCCTGGATTACTGCCTGGTCGGCGAGCCGTCCAGCACCGAGCGCGTCGGCGACGTGGTGAAAAACGGCCGACGCGGCTCCATCACCGCCAATCTGCACATTCACGGCGTGCAGGGGCACGTCGCCTATCCGCACCTGGCGGACAACCCGGTGCACCGTGCCATGCCGGCGCTGAATGAACTGGTGGCGATCGAATGGGATCGCGGCAACGAGTTCTTCCCGCCGACCAGCATGCAGATCGCCAACGTGCAGGCCGGTACCGGCAGCAACAACGTGATCCCAGGCGATCTTTACGTGCAGTTCAACTTCCGTTTCAGCACCGAACTCACCGATGCGATGATCAAGCAGCGCGTGGAAGAGCTGCTGGAACGCCACCAGTTGAATTACAGCATCGAGTGGCGGCTGTCCGGCCAACCGTTCCTCACCTCGCGCGGCGCGCTGGTGGATGCGGTGGTCAACGCCGTCGAGCACTATTCTGAACTGACGCCGCAGCTGCTGACCACCGGCGGCACCTCCGACGGCCGCTTCATCGCGCAGATGGGCGCGCAGGTGGTGGAACTGGGGCCGGTCAACGCCACCATCCACAAGGTCAACGAATGTGTCAACGCCGCGGATCTGCAGCTGCTGAGCCGCATGTATCAACGCATCATGGAGCAATTGGTCGCATGATCAACGCAGAGATGCTCACCGGCCGCTCAACCGAACACCTGGCGCCGCTGAGCGGGAACCACCGGCTACAGCCGCAGGCGGTCAACGCCTTTCTGGCGATGCAGCAGGCGGCGCGTGAGGCGGGATTCGATCTCCAGCCCGCCAGCACCTTCCGCGATTTCGACCGGCAGTTGGCTATCTGGAATGGCAAATTCTGCGGCCAGCGGCCAGTATTAGATAAGGACAGCCGCCCGATAGACGTTGCGCCGCTGTCCGCCGCCGAGCGCTGTGAGGCGATCCTGCGCTGGTCGGCCCTGCCGGGCGCCAGCCGCCATCACTGGGGCAGCGATCTCGACGTGTATGACCCGTCGCTGCTGCCGGAAGGGCAAAAGCTGCAGCTGGAGCCGTGGGAATATGAAGAAGGCGGTTACTTTGCGCCGCTCAACCAGTGGCTGACGGCGCATATGGCCGAGTTCGGTTTCTATCGCCCCTTTACCGAAGACAGCGGCGGCGTGGCGGTAGAGCCGTGGCATCTGAGCTACCGGCCGCTGGCGCAAGAAGCCGAGCATTTGCTGACCCCGGCGCTGTTGCTGACGGCCTGGCAAGATAAGGAGGTCGCCGGTGCCGAATGGCTCGAACGCCATCTGCCATCGATTTTTTCGCGTTTTATACGCAGTGAAGGAAAGGAGTAGCTATGCAATGGTTAGCTGATTACTGGTGGATTATCCTGCTGGTTCTGGTGGGAATGGTCGTCAGCGGCATTAAGGAACTGCGCCGCGTCGACGTGAAAAGCTATCTGGCCAACAAGCCGGAGATACCGCCGCACCGCGACAACAACGCCCAGTGGGATGACGAAGACGACTGGCCGAAAAAGAAATGACATCAGGGCGCTCATCGGCGCCCTGAATTTTTAGCGAAAGGCGATCAGCTCGCCGCGCTTGCCGGACAATGCCTCGTCCCAGTAGCGCTGCGGCACATAATAATGCAGCCTTTCCAGCGCGGCGTTCATCATGCCCTGGTTGATTGCGTGCCCGACGTTTTCCTCCACGTCCAGCGTAAAATCGGCGCCGCCGGCCCGTAGCGCTTCTGCCGCCGCGTGAGCGTGTTGCACCGCGATCACCGCGTCCTCTTCACCGTGGATCAAATGCACCACGCTGTCGCCGAAAGCCTGCTCAGGCAGCTGGGCGAAACGCCCGCTGAACGCGACCACGCGCCCGGCCAGCCGGGTTTCCGCTTTTAACGCCTCAAGCGCCATGATCGCCCCCTGCGAGAACCCCACCAGCGCCGTGCCGGCATAGCCTACGCCGCTCAGCTGCTGCCAATGGCGCACCACCGCCACAAACTGCGGCATTACGTCTGCGATGCGGGCCGCGCGGTTTTCTTCGGTCACGTCCTGCACCGAAAACCACTGGCGCCCGTCGCCGTTGCCGAACGCTTCGGGGCCTCCGATGCTCACCACCTGTGCCTGAGGAAAGTCTTTGGCGAAGTAGCTGCCGATCTCCCCCATCGCCACCGGGTTGTCGCCGACACCGTGAAACAGCAAGATCAGCTGCGCCGCCGGGGTCGCCGGGCTTTGGACAACGAAATGCTCATGTTTCATCGATGACTCCTTAATAGTAACCCAACCTGGTGCGGCGACAGTCGTCGCCTCACCGCTGACAGTGACTATACGCCGTTGAGAAATCGGGAAAATCGGGTTTTATTGAGCGAGTTATTCAATTTATTGCAACGACTGCGTCCAGTCGCGCCAGTAGCGGCAGTGCTGCGCATTCAGCTGTTCCAGCGCCTGCGCCGCTTCGTGCCGCCAGTGGCGCAGCAAGGCTTTCTGGCCGCTGACGCCCGCCAGCTCCGCGCAGGCCGCCGGGGATTGCCGCCGTTGCAGATGGCCGCGCAGCGCGGGCAGCGGCAGATTGCTGGCCAACAGCAAACGCTGCAGTGCCCCCAGGCTGGCCTCCAGCGGCCGATGGGCGAAAGCGAACCCGGCCAGCTCGCGCCAATCCTCTTCGCACAGCGGCGTGTCGCCGTCGTCGCCCGGGATCGCCAGCGCGAGTTCAATGCGCTGCCGTAGCCAGGGCCAGTCGCGCGCCAGATGCTTGTGCGCAGCGTGCCGCAGCGCCTCTCCTTGCTCGCTCAGGGGCAAGATAGCCATCGCGGTATAGCAGCCGCTGCTGGCCTCCGGCTTGCTGCCGATGCGCACCAGCTCGAAACCGCAGGATTGCCAAAAGCGCCACAGCGGCTCGGTATAGCCAAAGCTGACCGACAGAAAATCCAGCCCCTGCGCCTGGCGGCGTTGCCGCTCGACCAGCTGACGCGCGATACCCTGCCGCCGCAACGCCGGCAGCGTCGCGATGCGGGTAATACGCCGTGACCGCAGCGTCGGCGCCCACCACTGGCCGCCATGCGCCGCCAGCGACTGTGCCACCAGGTTGCCGCGCGGCCGGCGGCGGCCAGCCCACACATCGTGCGCCAACTCGGCGCTCAAGCCGCCTTCGTCCACCAGCCACACGGCGCCGACCACCTCCTGCCCGGCCTGTGCCAGCCCGAAGTGCATGCCGGGTGCATCCATCAGCCTGCGCAAATCCAGCGGCGAAGTGCGGTAATGCGCGCTGCTCAGCAGAGCATAGAAACGCGCCAGCCGCTGCGGATCGGCGCACAGTTCGCGCTGGTCCGCCTGGCTGTAATCGATCGTCTGGCCATCCGCCGGCCAGGCGGGCAGCTCGTTGAACAACAGCGCATTGTCCGTTATCCGTTCCAGCGCATCCCCCTGCGCCCAGCGCATCGGCTGTTGCAGGCTCAACGCCTGATAGGAAGGCAGCCCGGCGCAAAACTTCAGCAGAAAACCACGGCCGGTGCCCTCATAGCCCTGCACCGTGGTGGTCAGCAGCACGCGCGGGAAATAACCGATCAGCTGCTGCAACAACGGCGCGGGGATCGCCGCCGCTTCATCCACCAGCAGCCACCCCACGGCGCTGACGTCCCCCTCCCGGCACTGCGCCAGCAAGGCATCGGGCGCCCAAAACTGCGCGCGCCCCTGCGCCCATTCCCCGGCCACCTCAGTGGCGGCGCGGCTCGGCCCGGTTATCCAACAGGTCAGCGGCGACTGCGCCACCAGCATGCCGGCCAGCGTCGATTTGCCGCGGCCGCGGGCGGCGGTCAACACCCACACGCCGGATTCGGCCTGCAGCAGCGTCGTCAAGATCGCCTGTTGTTCCTCGGTCGGCCGGCCGTCCGGCGGCTGCCATCCTTCACGCGCCGGCAGCGCGGCCAACGTCAGGGGCTCATCCTGCCGCCAGATCGTCACTTCGCGGTCGTCAGCCAGATGCTGCTGCAGGTGGTGGATGAAATGCGGGGTGGTAATTGGCTGCGGGCAATCGCTCCAGCGCAGGCTGTCGCCGTCCGGCTGCTGCGGCCATTGCCGCCAGGGCGGCGTCAGCAACAGCAGCCAGCTGCCGGCACGCAGTGCGCCGCACAGCGCCGCCAACGCCTCCACGTCCAGCGACTGACCGGCGTCGAACACCGCGTGCAGCCGTTCCTGCCCCAGCAGTTGGCGCACTGCGCCGCTCGCCAACGCCGACAGGCCGGGCGGCGGGTTTTCCCCCACCCACGGCCAGTCGCCCGGCAGCGTCGCCGCCAGCCGCTGCGCCTGTTCGCGACACCAGTCGGTCTCACCGCTGAGCACCAGCAGGCGCCGGATGCCCTGTCGCCGCATGAGTTGTTGCGCTGCCTGTAACATAAGGCTGTATCTCAATCCGAAAAAAATGCCGGAGTCAGGCTCCGGCACTTGAGGCGTTAACGGGATGCGAAGGTGTTGCAGGTATTGGGATCGCCGCTGTCGAAGCCCTGTTTAAACCAGGTGTAGCGCTGCTGCGAGGTGCCGTGGGTGAAGCTGTCCGGCACGACGCGGCCCTGGCTCTGCTGCTGCAACCGATCGTCGCCAATCGCCTGCGCGGCATTCAGCGCCGCCTGCAGGTCGCCCTCTTCCAGCATCTGCTGCTTCTCGGCGTATTTACCCCACACGCCGGCGAAGCAGTCCGCCTGTAGCTCCATTTTCACCGACAGACGGTTCACTTCCGCCTGGCTGGCGCCCTGCTGCATCTGGCGCACCTTGGGCTCGATGCCCAGCAGGTTCTGCACGTGGTGGCCGACTTCGTGCGCCACCACATAGGCCTGGGCAAAATCACCGCCGGCGCCCAGCTTGGTTTTCATGTCCTGATAGAAAGACAGATCGATATACACCGTTCTGTCGCCCGGGCAGTAGAACGGCCCCATCGCCGCCTGGCCGGTGCCGCAGCTGGTGCGCGTGACGCCGCGATACATCACCAGCTTCGGCGGTTGATAGGTTTTGCCCATGCGCTGGAAAATCTCTTTCCAGTTATCCTCGGTGGAGGCCAGTACCACCGAAGTGAATTTGGCCAGTTCATCGTCTTTCGGACTGATGTTGGCGCTCTGCTGTTGACCCTGCGGTGCGACGTTACCGCCGTTCAACAGCGGCGACAGATCGATGCCGTAATAGCCGGCCACCAGCACCACCACCAAAATGACGATGCCGCCCTTGCCGCGCACCGGCACGCGGAAACCGCCGCCACCGCCGCCCAAACCTGAAGACTGCCCGCGGCGATCCTCAACATTGTCACTTTCCCGACGCCCTTGCCAACGCATAAATATACTCCAGATATTTCCCCTGCTCGTTGAAGTTGCGCCGCGATCGTAAGCGCAAAGGCAGCTTCAAGCCTGAGTGGGATAGGTTTTAGTCATCTCGCATCCATCATTATAAATGGTCTGCCGCGGAGGAAATGTAGAAATTTTCTGGAAAAACGCAGAATAGCGGGACGATCCGGCCGGATCGCCCCGAATGGCGGTGCCAATGCTTAGTCGAGCTTCACGCCGATGCGGCGCGCCACTTCTTCATAGGCTTCGATCAGGCCGCCCAGGCTTTGACGGAAACGGTCTTTGTCCATCTTGTCCAGGGTGTTTTTGTCCCACAGGCGGCTACCGTCCGGCGAGAACTCATCGCCCAGCACCACTTCACCGTTGAACAGGCCGAACTCCAGCTTGAAGTCGACCAGGATCAGGCCCGCGTCGTCGAACAGCTGGGTCAACACGTCGTTGGCGCGGTAGCTCAGCTCGCGCATGCGCGCCAGATGCTCTTTGCTCACCCAGCCAAAGGTTTCGCAGTAGGATTCGTTGACCATCGGATCGTGCATGGCGTCGTTTTTCAGGAACAGATCGAACAGCGGCGGATTCAGCACCAGGCCTTCTTCGATGCCCAGACGCTTCACCAGCGAACCGGCGGCGCGGTTGCGGATCACGCACTCCACCGGCACCATGTCCAGCTTCTTCACCAGCACTTCGTTGTCGGACAGCAGACGCTCCATCTGGGTCGGGATGCCGGCTTCTTCCAGTTTGCTCATGATGAAATGGTTGAACTTGTTGTTCACCATGCCTTTGCGATCGAACTGCTCAATGCGCTGACCATCCAGTGCTGACGTATCGTTGCGGAACTCCAACACCAACAGATCGGGATTCTCGGTGGTGTAAACGGTTTTTGCCTTTCCGCGATACAGCTCAGCTAGCTTTTGCATCTTACTTACTCCAGTGATGTATCCCCGTTGTCTCCCGAGCGCGGCCCGAAATTAGGGGGTATAGAATTGACCTAATGAATTCTTTGGCGTGCCGGACACTATTGTGCCAAACCTGCGACGCAAACGATACCGTATCGACAAAACAAAAAGGGGCCGAAGCCCCTTTTTGATTATTTAACGCTGGTTTTACTGAAGGCAGACTGGAATGCCGCCACCAGTGCGTCGTTTTTCGACTGGGTCAGCGGTTTGCCTTTCGGATCGATGAATTGCAGGCTGGTGCGGTTGTTGAGATCGCCGACCTGCAGTTTGTAATCGCCTTCCGCCAGTTCAGGATCCTTGACGCCCAACGCATCCCAATCGCTGCTGCTCAGAGACTTGTAGGTCACGGCGACGGTGCCCTGCGGACGGCTGCGGTCACCCACTTTCATCCCCAGTTTTTCGAGCGCCGCCGGCAGGCGATCCCACACCACGGTGTAAGGGCCGCGCACCACCAGCATCGGCAGGCCGGTGTCATCGGCGCCGCTCTGCACGTCCAGCGCGCCGAAGCGGCTGGCGGTCTGGCTGCTCGCCAGGTTGTCCTGCTTGTCCAGGCCTTCGATCAGGGTGTTGATCATCATGCCGTTGTAGCGCTGAATCTCAGACTGGTCGGTCACCTGCTCGGTCTTGCCCTGCTGCTGCAGGCCAACGCTTTTCACCACCAGCGCCTGCTGATAGCCCTGCTGCTGCACGCTGATCTGATAACGGCCTTCGTATTGGTTGTCTTCGTCCAGACGGTTCCACTTCACCCAGTCGGTGGTCAGGGTCTGACCGGCGTCCTGGCGGGAAGCGATCGCGATGTTCTTCGCCTGCAGCAGGCTGACTACGCGCGACCACAGGTTCTGATTCTGCGGGCTGTTTTCCAGCAGCAGCGTGCCGCTGTCGCCGGCGTATTGCGCGCGTGAACCGCTCAGCAGCGCCAACGGCTGCACCGGCGGACGAATGTCCAGTTGCTTGCCGACGTTGCCTTGCAGCGTCGTGGCGGGAACGTCATAGTTGCCGCTCTGCACCGGCAGGATCATGCCGGACGGCGCGTTCAGCGCCTTGAGCGGAGCCGCGTCGAGGTAAGCCTCGTCGCCGCTGACCTGGCGCTTGTAGCGCTGATCGCTGCTGCAGGCTGCCAGCATCATCACCAAAGAGATGCCCACTACTTTTGCTACCGTCGACTTTTGCAATGAATAAGCCATCAAATTTCCCTTAGAGTTACAGCAAGCCGACGCTTTTCAGCGCGCGCTCCACCACCGGGCGGGCGGCTTCGCTCAACGGCGTCATTGGCAGACGCAGCGTATCGGTTGCCATCAATCCCAACGCCTTACAGGCCCACTTCACCGGAATTGGGTTTGCTTCTACAAATAGATCCTGATGCAACGGCATCAAGCGCTGATTTAAGCGGCGCGCTTCGGCAAACTTGCCCTGCGCCGCCAGCGCGCAAAGTTCCGCCATCTCGCGCGCGGCCACGTTGGCCGTCACGGAAATCACCCCTTTGCCGCCCAGTTGCATGAAGTCCAGCCCGCTGGCGTCGTCGCCGCTCAGCAAAATGAAGTCTTCATCGTCAACCAGCACTTGGATCTGACTAACGCGACTTAAGTTCCCCGTCGCTTCTTTTACAGCAACAATATTCTTGATTTTCGCCAGCCGAGCGATGGTCGGCGGCAGCATGTCGCAGCCGGTGCGCGAAGGCACGTTATACAGGATCTGCGGCAGCTCGGTGCTCTCGGCGATCGCCTTGAAGTGCTGGTACAGCCCTTCCTGCGTCGGCTTATTGTAGTACGGCGTCACCGTCAGGCAGCCCACTACGCCGGTATTGGCGAAGCGGGTGGTGAGCGCGATGGCTTCGGCGGTGGCGTTGGCGCCGGTGCCGGCGATCACCGGGATGCGGCCGTCGGCCAGCTCCAGCGTCTGCAGCACCACGTCAACGTGCTCGTCATGGGCAAGCGTTGCGGACTCGCCGGTGGTCCCTACGGAAACGATCGCCGCGGTGCCACTGGCTACATGATAATCGATCAATTTTTTTAGGCTCGCGCGATCGACAGCACCTTTGTCGTCCATCGGCGTAACCAGTGCAACAATACTTCCCGTAAACATTGGCCGTCCCCTCCACAAACAAGTCACTCATGGTACTTTTGCTGCCTATCCAAAAGCAAGCGCACAACCGCGTTGTAAGCGCTTGGCAGGCGGTTTTTTTTATGTTTACCATGGTAACCCCATTAAGCACGACAGGAAGCGCTATTTTGCCTCAGTCAGACGAACACTATCTCGTGATTACCGCGCTCGGCGCCGACCGCCCCGGAATCGTCAATACCATCACCCGCCACGTCAGCAGTTGCGGATGCAATATCGAAGATAGCCGTCTGGCCATGCTGGGAGAGGAGTTCACGTTCATCATGCTGCTGTCCGGCAGCTGGAACGCCATCACCCTGATCGAATCCACCCTGCCGCAAAAAGGCGCGGAGCTGGATCTGCTGATCGTGATGAAGCGCACAAACTCGCACGAAAGGCCGCCGATGCCGGCCACGGTGTGGGTGCAGGTGGAAGTGAAGGACTCGCCGCACATCATCGAACGCTTTACCGATCTGTTCGACTCCAGCCAGATGAATATCGCCGAACTGGTCTCACGCACGCAGCCGGCGGACGGCGATCTGCCGCCGCAGCTGTATATCCAAATCACCGCCCACAGCTCCGGCGATCGGGACGCCTCAAATATTGAGCAAGCCTTCCATCGCCTATGTACAGAATTGAACGCGCAAGGCAGTATTAGCGTGGTGAACTATCCACAGCATGATGAGAAAGATGGAGAGTAGTGATGAGCCCATTGAAAGCCGGTGACACAGCGCCGAAATTTAGTTTGCCTGACCAGGACGGTGAGGAAATTAATTTGGCCGACTTCCAGGGACAGCGAGTATTGGTCTATTTCTATCCGAAGGCGATGACGCCGGGCTGCACCGTGCAAGCCTGCGGCCTGCGGGACAACATGGACGAATTGAAAAAGGTCGGCGTCGAAGTGCTGGGCATCAGCACCGACAAACCGGAAAAACTGTCGCGCTTCGCTGAAAAGGAGCTGCTCAACTTCACGCTGTTGTCTGATGAAGATCATCAGGTAGCGCAACAGTTTGGCGTATGGGGCGAGAAAACCTTCATGGGCAAGACCTACGACGGTATTCACCGCATCAGTTTCCTGATCGATGGCAAAGGCAAGATTGAGAAAGTGTTTGATGATTTCAAAACCACCAATCACCATGACATCGTTCTGAACTATCTGCAGCACTAATTCTCACGAAGCGCAGCGGCCTGCTGCGCTTCGTTTCTTCCCTGTCAGTCGGCCTTGTCTTCCACTTCGACCCGCAGTTCATCCGGCCAGGCATGGATCACCGCCTTCACCAGCGTCGCCAGCGGTATGGCGAAAAACACGCCCCAAAAGCCCCACATCCCGCCGAACACGATCACCGACAGGATAATCACCAGCGGATGCAGGTTGACCGCTTCGGAGAACAAAATGGGCACCAGCAGGTTGCCATCCAGCCCCTGCACCACCAGATAGGCGACGATCAGCGTCCAAAAATCGGCGCCTACGCCCCACTGGAACAGCGCCACCACCACCACCGGAATGGTGACCAGCACCGCGCCGATGTAGGGGATCAACACCGAGAAGCCCACCAGCACCGCCAGCAACAGCGAGTAGCGCATGTCCAGCACGGCGAACACCAGGTAGGTCGCCACGCCGACAATCACCATCTCCAGCACCTTGCCGCGAATGTAGTTGGTGATCTGCTGATTCATCTCGTTCCAGACCTGCCCCGCCAGGCCGCGATTGCGCGGCAGCACGCGGCGCACCGCGTTCAGCAGCTGTTCTTTGTCCTTCAACAGGAAGAACATCATCATCGGCACCAGGATCAGGTAGATAGCCAGCGTCAGCAGGCCGACCAGCGACGCCAGCGAGAATTTCACCACCGACTCGCCCATGCCGGACAGCCGGCTGCGCAGGTTTTCCGCCATCATGTCGATGATGCCGGCATCCACCAGCGCCGGGTAACGCTTCGGCAGCGTCGCGGCAAAGTTATAGAACTGATTGAGCATGCCCGGCAGATCGCTCATCAGATTGATGCCCTGCTGCCAGGCGGTTGGCGCGACGACGAACACCAGCAGCATGGCGACGCCCGCGAACACCAGCAGCATGATGCTCGCCGCCCAGGTGCGCGAACAGCCAATGCGCTGCAGGCGCGCGGTCGGCCACTCCAGCAGATAGGCCAGCACGATGGCGACCAACAACGGGGTCAGAATGCCGTGCAGAAAATAGAGAATGAGGAAGCCGGCGACCAGGATCACCAGCAGCGCGATAGCCTGCGGATCGGTGAAGCGGCGGCGGTACCACTGTAATAACATCTCCAGCATCAGAGCGGGCTCCTCGAGATTTGGCGGGCGGGCATGGCGATTCCTGTGATGGGCCTGATTAAAGCATAGATAGAACGGGCGCACGCGGGTGTGCAAAGCACTCAGAGTACTCAAAGTTGGCCATACATCAACAGCGATTTGGCTGAATTTATCGCGCCGGCGAACGATTGGCGCAAAAATCCGCAGACGCGGCGACAGACTGGGTGAACGGCCCCGAACGGGGCCGCGGCAGATTACAGCGAGGCGCTGATGGAGAGGGGCGAACCGACCGCCAGTGCGAACAACAGCACACAGCCAATCGCGATTGCCGCCGCCAAATCATTTTTCATTGTCCCGTCCCCTGATGCTTAAAGTGATTATCGTCACGAACTCTGTCGGTTCTACGTTGACGGCCTTTGCCGATGCACGTCATTAAAAACCCCCGCCTGGGCGGGGGAGAAGACGTTCTGGTGCATCAAGTATTACAAGGAGGTCATGTGGGATTGCTAACCCTAAATGACTATTTCAAGCTAGGATTATTCCCAGAACATGGCAAGCGATCGCGTCGAGGTTATCCGCACTTTGAGATAAACCTCATAAAAAAATCCCGCACGGCAGCGGGATGAAGGGATGATAACGTCATAAATTTTTTATGCGGACAATGAGGCGGTATTGTCGTCATTTGGCGACAATACCGCGCCGCCACGGCGGTCACAAGGGAAATCTGACTGCCGTAAGGAAATCAGAATTTCCCCAATACACGCGATCGTACGCCCGTAAGCATCAACGAAAAGAAATGGGATTTTCGTCAGACCGCCGCCGGCCAAAAACCGGTAGCATAACCGGCATAATCCCAAACGCCGTAGGGGGAGAGATGAACAACAAGCCGTTTGAATTTGATGAAGCCATCTGCCTGGCCATTGGGCGCGGCGTCTGCGAAGTCGTGAAGATAGGAGACGAAATCAGCGTTTTCTCCCTGCTGGAAGCCATCGAGAGCTTTATCGAACGGCAGGCGCTCAGCGAGAGCGAAGTCGCGGCGGCGGACGACGCGCTGGATCTGATCACCGGTTTGGTCCGCCGCCAGTGCTGAGGCCGGTTACGAGGTGCAGCCGATGAGCCGTTGCTCTATCGCAACGCCGGGCATCATTTGCCGTAAACCGGCAATCAATTCGTCGCCCGCCGCATGCAGCGCCGCCAACGGCATTGCCGGCAGGCTCTCCAGGATGAACCACATCCGTTCGGCCTCGGCGCTCAGCCGGGTTCTGACGCCCTGACGCCAGTTCCAGCGGCGGCAGGTCACGCCGCGATCGTCGCGCCAGACCACCTCCCCCGCCTCCGGCGATTCATGGATCACCGCACCCTCCTTGACGGTATCGAACAGCTCGCTGCCTTCCGCGACGATCAGCCGCGGCTCGCCGACATAAGCCGCGATATTCTCGCCCCCCACCGGCACCGCATAACGAATGCTGACGGCGTTGTAGAGATCGACCACCGGATCGATGCTGGGCATCGTGCCGTCGCGCAGCGCGCGCTTGCGCAAGGCATCGGCGGAACAGGGCGTACGCTTGGGTTTGGCGCCAAACCGCATGAAGACATCGCGCCAGGCCGAGAGATGCGCTTCAGCCCAGGGCGCGTCCTCCTCGCCGAGGGCGCGACAGGCCTGCGCCAACGCCAGCGCCCCCACGTCCGGGTTGGTTATGGGAACCGCGGCCACGGTAATGCTTAACGCCCGGAAACCGGGCGCCAGCGCAGCGACGGCCGGATCGATTGACGGATCGACTAAAATCATTGAATAATCCTATATTGACCATTTTATTTTATAATATTGACCGATGAGCGAAAAAGTCAACAGACCGACCGAGTTCGGCGCCGACGTGCAAACCGTCAGCGAAGCGGTGTCGCACCGCATCAAACAGCAGCGAAAAAGCCAAAAACTGTCGCTGGACGAACTGTCGCGCCGGGCGGGCGTCAGCAAGGGCATGCTGGTGGAGATCGAGAAAGGCAGCGCCAATCCCAGCATCGCCATCCTGTGCAAACTCGCGGCAGCGCTGGGCCTGTCGGTGGCGGACATCGTCAACGTGACCCGCGCCCCCGCCGCCTACCTGATTGAAAGCCAAGACATTCCCACGCTGTGGCACGGCGATCGCGGCGGCTCGGCCCGCTTGCTGGCAGGCACCCGCGGCCCAAACATGATAGAACTGTGGCGCTGGGAAATGGCGCCGGGGGAAGCCTATGCATCGGGCGGCCATCCGGTGGGCACCTTCGAGCTGCTGCACGTTGAACAAGGCGTCTTGAGCCTTGCCGTCGAACAAACCGAGCTCAGGATTACGCCAGGCTATTCGGCGGTCGCCAGAACGGACAGCCCGCACCGTTACGCCAACGAGGGCGAAGACACGCTGATTTTCACCATGACGGTCGCCGAACTGCACGCCTGAACGGCGGCCCAGACCTTAACGCTTGCACAGGAGAAGAGCCCTCATGACAATCCCTGCCCCACTGGAGTGGCGGCGTGCTGACTATCTCGTCAGCACCGAGCCCAGCCTGCTGGATATTGACGCCATTCATGCATTTCTGACCCGTTCGTCATGGGCGGAGGGCATTGATAAAGAGACCGTTCGCCAGTCCCTCTCCCACAGCCTGTGCTTCGGCTTGTATCACGGCACCAGACAAATCGGTTTCGCCCGGCTGGTCACCGATTACGCCACCTTCGGCTATCTGTGCGACGTTTACGTGCTGGAGGCGCATCAAAAAGGCGGGTTGGGCCTGTGGCTGGCGGAATGCTGCCAGGCCCATCCGCTGATGGCGACGCTGCGGCGAATCATGCTGGTCACCAGCACCGCCCCTTGGCTCTATGAAAAAGTGGGCTATACCGCCATCAACTGTCCCGATTTTGTGTGGCAGATCGCCCGACCGGACATCTACCGACGTTAATTTTTCAGCAAGGCCGCCCCAGTTCACACTCTTCCCCCGCGACATTGGCAATCGCGGCGGTTAGGGCCCATGCTGGCGACAAATTTTACCGTTTGCCCCTTTCAAGGAGAATCTATGCCCGTTTCAGCCCGTAACCAGTTAGCCGGTACCGTGTCCGCCGTCGCCAAAGGCGCCGTCAATGACGAAGTGGAGATCACCCTGCAGGGCGGTGAAAAACTGGTGGCCATCGTCACGGTACAAAGCCAACAGTCGCTGGGATTAACCATCGGTAAAGAGGCCGTCGCGCTGATTAAAGCGCCGTGGGTGATCCTGGCGACGGAGGATTGCGGTTTGCGTTTTTCCGCCCGCAACCAGTTTGCCGGGGAAGTGATTGCGGTTGAGCACGGCGCGGTCAACAGCACCGTGCACCTCAAAGCGGATGCCGGTTTTGTGCTGACGTCGGTGATCACCAATGAAAGCCTGCAGGAGATGGCGCTGAAGAACGGTTCGCGCGCCATCGCCCTGATCAAAGCCTCATCGGTGCTGCTCGCAGTCAAAGCCTGATACCGCCAGGCCCGCACAAGCGGGCCTTTCAAGGCGCTATTTCAGCGCCTGCTCGGCCAGCAGCCCGAGGGCGATGACGATCATCGCCGCGCCGGAGATGCGCCCCACCACCTTCGCAGCCTGCGGGCGCGTGCGCAGCACCGACTGCGAACCGAATCCCACCAGCAGGTACACCAGGCCGCAGCTGATCAAATGCACCACGCCCAACGCCAGCATCTGCATCGGCACCGACCATTCGGCCCGGGCGTCGGTAAACTGCGGCAGCAGCGCCAGAAACAGCAGAAACACCTTGGGGTTCAGCCCGCTGACGCACACGCCCTTGCCGGCCCAGCGCAGCCAGGAATCGGAACGCTGATCTTCACCGGCGCCGGGCACCGGCGGGTGCAGCAGCATGTTGAAACCGATCCACAACAGATAAGCCGCCCCCAGCAAGGTAAGCGCCGTCAGCGCCAGCGGGTTGCCGACCAGCAGCGCGCCGACGCCTGCCACCACGATCGCAATCATCAGCAGGTGGCCAAACAGCAAGCCGGCGACGGCGGGCACCACTACCCGCCCGCGAATGCCCGCCGAGATCACATAGGCCCAATCCATACCCGGCGTGATCACCAACAAAATCGACACCGCCCAAAAAGCGGCGAACAGAGCGAGCGTCATGCCGGCGCCCTCTCAAACGCGCCGCGCCATTCCGAACAGAGAATCATTGCGCTTTCCTCTTGGAAGAAGAACGGCCTCCGCCTGCCGCGGCGGCCGTCAAAACCGTTCAACAGATGGCAAGAATATCCTCAAGGCGTTAAAATGTGCTTTCAATTACTTGCCTGAAACCGGCATAAGCGGGAAAATTTTTCCAAATGGATAAGATTGATCGCAAGATTCTTGCTGAACTGCAGGCCGACGGGCGTTTGTCGGTGACCGAGCTGGCCGAGCGGATCGGGTTGAGCGTCTCTCCCTGCCACCGCCGGGTGCGGGCGTTAGAGGAGTCCGGGGTGATCAGGGGTTACCGCGCCCAGCTCGATCCCGGCAGCCTGGGCTATAACTTTTCCGCCCTGGTGTTCGTCACCATGCGCGAAGGCGATCGCCGCGCCGTTGAAACCTTCGAAAACGCCATGATGGACATTCCACAGGTGGTGCAGGCGCAGCGGCTGTTTGGCGATCCGGACTATCTGCTGCACGTGATCGCCCGCGATCTGCCCGCTTTCCAACAGCTTTACGACGAGAAACTCTCCGCTCTGCCGGGCGTGCAGCGCCTGAGCTCCACGCTGGTGATGAAAACCGTGGTGCCGGAGCGCTCGTTCCTGCCGCTGGGAAAATGACGACGGGAGCGTTGCCGCTCCCGTTTTGACTTCCTTAAGGCACAATCACGAAATCCGGATTGGCGACGGCAAACAGCGCCTCGCGATCCGCCGCCGGTGGATAAATCCACTGCGTATTGATCTCCTGCTTAATCTTTTTGCCTTCCTGACGGGTAAAGCGCACCTGGCGCTCCCAGCCTTCGGTATACAGCGCGCCCCAGGGCCCCAGGTCCAGGCAGGTCACATACTTCGGCTGGCTGTACGGGTGTGTCGGCAACCCCGCCAGCTCCGCCGCCGCATTGTGGCCGGCCACGCGGCCAAGGCTCATCGCATGCTGGCAGGTCATCAGGTTGTGATTGCCGAGATCGTCAGTCGCCGCCTTCACCGTATCGCCGGTCACGAAAATGCCCGCCGCCGCCGGCGCGCGCAGGAAGGCGTCGCCGATCACCCGACCGCTGCCGTCGCGCTCGCCGGGGATCTGCTCGGTCAGCGGATGCGCCCGCACGCCCGCTGCCAGGATCACCGTGTTGGCGGCGATACGCTCACCGTTCGACAGCATCACCCCCTCAGCGTCGATAGCCGAGACGCGCAGGCCGGCTCGCGCTTCCACGCCGCACTCCGCCAGCGCCTGGCGAATCACCGCCCCCGGCTCCGCGCCCATTCCGGCGCCCACTTCCGGGGCGCTATCGACGATCACCACACGCACGTTCTCGTCTTTGCCCAGCGCATCCCGCAGCCGCTGCGGCATCTCCGCCGCGCTCTCCAGCCCGGTCAGCCCCGCGCCCACCACCACGGCGGTGTTGCGCGCCGGCGTCGAGGGTTTGGCCGCCAGCGCTTTGATATGGGCATCCAAACGCTGCGCGCTTTCCAGCGTATCGACGTTGAAACCGTATTCGGCAAAGCCCGGCACCGCAGGCACGGAGAGCCGACTGCCGGTGGCCCACACCAGGCGGTCGTAGGCCAGCTCAAGGGATCCCCCCGTCGCCTGCGCCACCGTGAGCGTCTTGGCGGCGGCATCGATGCGCTCTACCGCCCCGGCCAGGTGGTGCACGCCGACGGCGGCGAGCTGCGCGGAAATGTCCGGATTCATGTTTTCCAACACCGCTTCATACAGGCGCGGCCGGATGGTGACCGTTGGCGTCGGCGAAACCATGAGCACCTCGATATCGTCATGCTTACCGGCGAGGGTAATGGCGCGCATGGCGGACACGGCGGCCCAAAAACCGGCAAAACCGGAACCGGCAATCACTATTTTCTGCGTCATGGGATGACTCCTTCATACAGGGTTAACCGGGCGATAAGGCTGCCCGCAGTTTTTTCGGATGAACGATGCCGTTCCGCTCCCGTAGCAGGGTGCAGAAGGCCCGCCCGCCCCTTCCGAAGAGGCGGGAAAAAGTGTGTTTGGCTTTAAGGAAAGGCGGTGGTTAGGTTTTGGCCCGCGCCGTTTTGCCGCTGCGCGCGGTGCGTTCCGTCATGCGCTCATCGAGCCAGAGGTTGACCTCACCAAAGAAGCCCTGCGGCGCCTTGCGGCCAAAGCGGGCCGCGACGGCGCCGAGGGTCTGCGCCGCCAGCGCATCGCGCATCGCCTTCTCCGCCTGCAGCATCACCGCGTGGATGGCACATTTTCCGGAGACCGCCCAATCCGGCGGGGAATCATCGAACACCGCGCAGCGCCCGCGCACCTCCTGGCAATCGAACAGCGGCTTGTGCCCTTCGATGGCGTCGATGATCGCCAGAAAACTGATCTCATCCGCTGGGCGCGCCAGCCGGTAGCCGCCGCGCACCCCTTCGCTGGCGACGACGATCCCCGCCTTTTCCAGCTTGGGGAAAATCTTGGCCAGAAAGCTGGGGGAGATGCCCTGCAGCTCGGCGAGTTCGCGGCTGCTGAGCGCGCGCTGGTTATCGCCGACCAGCCACAGCAGGCAGTGGATGCCATATTCAACGCTGGTTGTGATGTACGCCATATGTCCGTTTTCGACCGTCAATGAACCTTCAATAACGCAGACTATATGAGTCTGCGTTTATCTTGTCAATAAAACACGGATCAACCTTGTCTGCGTTTTATTGACAATGCACGCCGCCGGCGACGCAGAAAGCGCCCTTCAAAATGAAAAATAAAACTTTTTTGCCCGATTCGCGCCCGGCTAACGTTTCCTTGTCGCCTGCGGCTGACTATGATGTGATGGGTGCCGCCGCCGCGGTTTGTGAGCCGCCGCACTTTCGCGCGGATTGCGCCGTGGGAATAAAGAACTCTTGTCTGCTGCTGACGTCTTAGAAATGATTATTTAAGGGAAACGCCTGACTATGACCAACCGGTTGACCAAAACCGCGTTAGCGGTGCTGCTGCTCGGCACGCTGAACGCCACCGCCCTGGCGCCAGCACAGGCGGAAAGCCAAGACCAGTTGCCGGATATGGGCACCTCCGCCGGCGGCACCCTGAGCATCGGACAAGAGCTGGCGATGGGCGATTTCTACGTGCGCCAACTGCGCGCCAGCGCCCCGCTGATCAACGATCCGCTGCTGAGCCAGTACATCAACCAGCTGGGCAACCGGCTGGTGGCCAGCGCTTATTCGGTGCGCACGCCGTTCCATTTCTATCTGGTGCGCAACGACGAGATCAACGCCTTCGCCTTCTTCGGCGGCAACGTGGTGCTGCATTCCGCGCTGTTTCGCGTCAGCGACAACGAAAGCCAACTGGCTTCGGTGCTGGCGCACGAAATCTCGCACGTCACCCAGCGCCACCTGGCGCGCGCAATGGAAGACCAGCAGCGCAACGCCCCGCTGACCTGGGTGGGCGCACTCGGCTCCATCCTGCTGGCGATGGCCAACCCGACCATGGGCATGGCGGCGCTGAGCGGTACCCTGGCCGGCACCCAGCAGGGCATGATCAGTTTTACCCAGTCGAACGAACAGGAAGCCGACCGCATCGGCATTCAGGTGCTGCAGCGCGCCGGTTTCGATCCCGAAGCGATGCCCGACTTCCTGCAAAAACTCTCGGATCAGTCGCGCTATGCCTCCAAGCCGCCGGAAATGCTGCTGACGCACCCCTTGCCGGACAGCCGCCTTTCCGACGCGCGCAACCGCGCCAACCAGATGCCGAAACACATCGTGCAGTCTTCGCAGGACTACCTGATGGCCAAGGTGCGCGCACTGGGCATGTACAGCTCGGAAGGCTATGGCCTGAACGAAGAGCTGCTCGGCTCACTCAGCAAGGGCAACGTGCGCGAACAGGCGGCCGCCAAATACGGCCGCGCCATCCTGTTCTATGAAGCGAAAAAATACGACGACGCACGCAACATCATTCAACCAATGCTGGCGCAGGATGCGAAAAACGTCTGGCTGATCGACCTGATGACCGACATCGATCTCGGCCAGAAACGCGCGCCACAGGCCATCGCCCGCCTGCAGGCGGCCAACGCCGCCCAGAACAACAACCCGGTGCTGCAGCTCAACCTGGCCAATGCCTATGTCGAAGGCAACCAGCCGGCGCAGGCCTCGAAGATCCTGAACCGCTATACCTTTGCCCATCCGGACGATCCGAACGGCTGGGATCTGCTGGCGCAGGCCAGCGCCGCCCAGGGGCTGCGCGATGAAGAGCTGTCGGCCCGCGCCGAAAGCCTGGCGCTGACCGGCCGGCTCGATCAGGCCATCGGCCTGCTCAGCAATGCCAGCTCGCTGCAGAAACTCGGCAGCCTGAAACAGGCGCGCTACGATGCGCGCATCGACCAGCTGCGCCAACTGCAACAGCGCTTCCGCCAATACCAACGCAGCTGATTCAACAAGGAATGAACGCCATGAAAAACGTCACGATTTACCACAACCCGCGCTGCTCCAAGAGCCGTGAAACCCTGGCGCTGCTGGAGCAGCACGGTGTCGATCCCAAGGTGGTGCTGTATCTTGAAACGCCCCCGTCGGCCGATGAGCTGAAAAAGCTGTTGAAAGAATTAGGCTTCACATCCGCGCGCGATCTGATGCGCAAAAAAGAAGATCTGTACAAAGAATTGAAGCTGGCGGACGACAGTCTGAGCGAAGAACAGCTGCTGGCGGCGATGACGGCGTACCCGAAACTGATCGAACGCCCGATCGTGGTGAAAGGCAGCAAGGCGCGTATCGGCCGGCCGCCGGAGCAGGTGCTGGAGATTTTATAAATTCGAATTCGGGCGCGGCCTGTCGCGCCCGTTCTTTTTCGGTAGCCGCTACAACCCCAGGATCTCTTTAACGAACGGGATGGTCAGCTTGCGCTGGGCGGTGATCGAGGCACGATCGAGCTGATCGAGGGTCATAAACAGCGTGCGCATCTCGCGATCCAGCCGTTTCAACAGGAAGCGGCCCACGTCTTCCGGCAGCTCAAAGCCGCGCAGTTTGCCACGCAGCTGCAGCGCCAGCAGTTTTTCTTCGTCCGACAGCGGCTGCAACTTGTAGATCTGCCCCCAGTCCAGGCGCGAAGCCAGATCCGGTAAACGCAGGTTCAGCTGGCGCGGCGGACGATCTCCGGTGATAAACAAGCGAGTGCGGCCGGTTTCCAGGATGCGGTTGTAGAGGTTGAAGATCGCCATCTCCCACTCTTCGTCGCCGGCGATGCATTCGATATTGTCGATGCAAACCAGCGCCAGCTGCTCCATGCCGTCCAACACTTCGGGCACGAAGTAAGCGCGTTTGTCGAGCGGCACATAGCCCACCGCTTCCCCCTGCTGCGAAAGCTCGGCGCAGGCCGCATGCAGCAGATGGCTGCGCCCGCCGCCTTCACGCGACCAAAAATAGATATAGCTGCCATGTTCCTGACGGACGGCGGATTGGATCGCGGCTAATAGGGATGGGTTCTCGCCCGGATAAAAACTGGCGAAAGTTTCATCATCGGGAAGATAAAGTGGCAGTGAAAGCTGTGCCGGCGTATTCAGAGAAGCACCTCAACCAAAACTGGCAGAAAAACGCGGGCAGTTTAACACAGAAAACGGGCGCTGTTGAACCGGCAGGATCTTATGCCGCAATAGTGAGCAATGCCTTAGCGCCGTTTAATCGATTGCGGCTCCCTCATCGGCAAGAATAGTCTGATATCAAACCCTAACCTCATGCCTACGCAGGTTAAATTTGTAATTTAAGTAAAACCTGACCTAGTATAGGTAGGCAAAACGCAATCACCATCAACAAGGTTTCTGCAAGGATATAGACGATGAAAGTATGGAATAAAGTGCTGTTAGCCTCCTTTATCGGGTTGTTGGTTGCCGGCTGTGATGACTCTTCCAAGGTTGACGCCAACCTGGATAAAGCCAAAGACAGCGCCGAGCAAATGAAAGACGCCGCCCAGAAAAAAGCGGACGATCTGACGGACAAAGCGAAAGCGACGGCGGATGAAATCAAAAAAGAGGCCGCCACGCAGGCAGACCAGCTGAAGGACAAAGCCTCGGCAATTAAAGATGAAGCCGCCAAGCAGGCCGACGCCATCACCAACGACGCCAAGGCCAAGGCCGCCGCGATCAAGGATGACGCCGGCAAACAAAGCCAGCAGCTGGTGGATCAGGCCAAGGCCATCAAAAACGACGCCATCAACGGCGCTAACGATCTGACCGAGCAGGCCAAGGCGAAGACCGAAGCCATCAAGAACAGCGCCGAAAACAAAGCGCAAGAGTTGAAACAAGAGACCGATGCGGCGGTGAACGGCAATACGCAGCCGGCCACCCAGCAGTAAGCCATACTCAGCCACCAAGAGAGGAGCAGTAAATGGGGATTATTTCCTGGATTATCTTCGGCCTGATCGCCGGTATTTTGGCTAAGTGGATCATGCCCGGCAAAGACGGCGGCGGCTTTATCCTGACCGTTGTGCTGGGGATCATCGGCGCCGTAGTCGGCGGCTATATCAGCACCTTCTTCGGCTACGGCAAGGTTGACGGCTTCAACTTCGGCAGCTTCGTGGTAGCGGTTATCGGCGCCATCGTGGTGCTGTTCGTGTACCGCAAAATTCGCAGCTAATATGACATTGGGGAGCTGAGGCTCCCCTTTTTCACTCTTTAACTATACGTCCGTCATTAAGAATGAATGCTGTCCTACCGTCCCAAAACTCAGCAATAAAAATATCTTTCGGCTCTATGCCATGTTCACGGATAGTTTGGTTCAACCACTCCTCATCTTTACTAATCTCCTGCAGCTCATAAGGCCTGGCCCTGCCATTTTTCATAATGATAACTGAAGGCAGTTCATTTCCCTCGCATACCGCAGTTATCTGACCGCCCGGCTCAATTTGCGCATAGACAATCTCCTGAAAGGCGTGAATCCCCTGCGCATGCAGCTGTGAGGAAACGTTCAAGATGTCGATTTTATTTTTCTTGGCTAAAATATTTTCCATCAAAAAGCGGCCGTTTTTTATAATTGGTATCGGGTTGCCTATAGTGACCGAACGAAAGAAGTTGCAATGTTTACTGATTGCATTCAACAGAGAAATTAGTCCTACTCCGATAAGTAATACAACGACATACTGGTACAAAGGGATGCTGTCGCTATAGATAACGCCCCCAATAATGCCCCCGAGCACAAAGTTTCCGATAAAATCTACTGGGGTCATCTGCGATAGCTGGGTCTTTCCCGACAGGTTCAGGTGGGTGATAACTATGACAAAGCCAATCACAAATTTGAGCAAAATATAGCCGTAGTACTCCATACCCTCTTTCCTTAACCGATGTTGTTAATGCTATCAGCTACTTTATCCCAACGGATATAATGCAGAAACACGAATAAAAAGGGCAGCCCCTGGGCTGCCCTTTTCGTTACTTCTGCTCCGCCGGTTCATCCGGCGCGTCGAGCACCTCTTCTTCCTTGCGGAACAGGCTGATGACCTTGAACAACAGGCTCAGGCCAATGCCGACGATGGTCGCCAGCGCCATGCCTTTCAGCTCCGCCGCGCCGATATGCACCTTGGCGCCGCTCACGCCGATGATCAGGATCACCGAGGTCAGAATCAGGTTTTGCGCCTTGTTGTAATCCACTTTGGACTCGATCAGCACGCGAATGCCCGAGGCGCCGATCACGCCGTACAGCAGCAGCGAAACGCCGCCCATCACCGGCACCGGCACCGCCTGGATCGCCGCCGCCAGCTTGCCGATGCAGGACAGCAGGATAGCCAGCACCGCCGCGCCACCGATCACCCAGGTGCTGTAGACCTTGGTGATGGCCATCACGCCGATGTTCTCGCCGTAGGTGGTGTTCGGCGTGGAACCGAAGAAGCCGGAGAACACCGTCGAGATACCGTTGGCGAACATCGAACGGTGCAGCCCCGGATCGCGGATCAGGTCTTTTTTCACGATGTTGGCGGTCACCACCAGGTGGCCGACGTGCTCGGCGATCACCACCAGCGCCGCCGGCAGAATGGTGAAGATGGCGAACCACTCAAAGCGCGGGGTGTAGAAGGTCGGCAGCGCGAACCAGTGCGCCTCGCGGATCGGGGTCAAATCCACCACGCCCATGAAGAACGACAGCGCATAGCCCACCAGCACGCCGATCAGGATCGGGATAATTGCCAGGAAGCCGCGGAACAGCACCGAGCCGAGCACCGTGACCGCCAGCGTCACCAGCGAAATGGTGATGGTGGTCGAGTCGGCGCTGGTACCTTCCGCCGGCAGCAGCCCCGCCATGTTGGCCGCCACGCCCGCCAGCTCCAGCCCGATGACGGCGACGATCGCCCCCATCGCCGCCGGCGGGAACATCACGTCCAGCCAGCCGGTGCCGGCCTTTTTCACGATCAGCGCCACCAGGCAGAACAGCACGCCGCACATGATGAAACCGCCCAACGCCACTTCATAACCGAGCGGCAACAGCAGCAGCACCGGCGAGATAAACGCGAAGCTGGAACCGAGGTAGGCCGGGATCTTGCCTTTACAGATGAACAGATACAACAGCGTGCCGATGCCGTTGAACAGCAGCACGGTCGCCGGGTTGATCTTGAACAGGATAGGCACCAGCACGGTGGCGCCGAACATGGCGAACAGGTGCTGGAAGCTGAGCGGAATGGTCTGGAGCAGCGGCGGGCGCTCGCTGACGCCGATGGCGCGACGGGTCATGTGTGCTTTTCCTCGGTTTATTGGTTTTATAGGTTTTAGTCAAAAAAAAGCCGACTCGTTAAGTCGGCTCAAATGTTTACTTGGTACCAAATATCTTGTCGCCCGCATCGCCCAGGCCAGGCACGATGTAGCCCTTGTCGTTCAGGCACTGATCGATGGAGGCGGTGTACAGCTCAACGTCCGGGTGCGCTTTCTCCAGCGCGGCGATGCCTTCCGGCGCCGCCACCAGGACCAGCACCTTGATGCTGTGGCAGCCGGCTTTCTTCAGCAGATCGATAGTGGCGATCATCGAACCGCCGGTGGCCAGCATCGGGTCGACGACCAGCGCCATGCGTTCTTCGATGTTGGAAACCAGCTTCTGGAAGTACGGCACCGGCTCCAGGGTTTCTTCGTCGCGGTAAACGCCCACCACGCTGATGCGCGCGCTCGGCACGTGCTCCAGCACCCCTTCCATCATGCCCAGGCCTGCACGCAGGATCGGCACCACGGTAATCTTTTTCCCTTTGATCTGTTCCACTTCAACTGGCCCGCACCAGCCTTCGATGGTGACTTTTTCCGTCTCCAGATCGGCGGTCGCTTCATAGGTCAGTAAACTACCCACTTCTGAGGCCAGCTCACGGAAGCGTTTGGTGCTGATGTCATTTTCGCGCATCAGGCCAAGCTTGTGTTTTACCAGCGGGTGTTTCACCTCAACGATCTTCATCATTTTTCTCCTATTAAGGTGGTTGCGGCCAAAAAAATCGCGGGATTATACCTCCTTTTTTTCGCCGCGCCACCCACAATAGCCCGATCGGGATCAACAAAAGTTTGAATATCAGTATAGATGACGAAAAAGCGGAGCCGGTTCACAAGCCGCTCGCAAACGTTTGCCTGCGCTGTTAGAATTGCCGCGCCTTATTCCGGAATCAACATCGGAAGCACAGTTTTCAAACCGCAAATCGTCGTGGGGAATCGCGCAGTGACCGACAAAACCTCTCTCAGCTATAAAGACGCAGGTGTCGATATCGATGCAGGCAACGCATTGGTAGATCGCATCAAAGGTGTAGTTAAACAGACCCGCCGCCCGGAAGTGATGGGCGGTCTGGGCGGGTTTGGCGCCCTGTGTGCGTTGCCGCAGAAATACCGCGAGCCGGTGCTGGTTTCCGGTACCGACGGCGTGGGCACCAAGCTGCGTCTGGCGATGGATCTGAAACGCCACGACACCATCGGCATCGATCTGGTGGCGATGTGCGTCAACGATCTGGTGGTTCAGGGCGCCGAGCCGCTGTTCTTCCTCGACTATTACGCCACCGGCAAGCTGGACGTAGACACCGCGGCCAGCGTGATCACCGGCATCGCCGAAGGCTGCAAACAGTCCGGCTGTGCGCTGGTGGGCGGCGAAACCGCTGAAATGCCGGGCATGTACCACGGCGAAGATTACGACGTGGCCGGTTTCTGCGTCGGTGTGGTCGAAAAATCCGAGATCATCGACGGCAGCAAAGTGCAGCCCGGCGACGCGCTGATCGCCCTGGGCGCTTCCGGCCCGCACTCCAACGGCTACTCGCTGGTGCGCAAAATCCTGGAAGTGAGCAACACCGATCCGACCGCCACCCAGCTGGAAGGCAAGCCGCTGGCCGACCACCTGCTGGCGCCGACCAAGATTTACGTGAAGTCCGTGCTGGAGCTGATCGAGAAGGCGGACGTCCACGCCATCGCTCACCTCACCGGCGGCGGCTTCTGGGAAAACATTCCGCGCGTGCTGCCGGAAGGCATGCAGGCGATGATCGACGAAGCCAGTTGGCAATGGCCGGCGGTGTTCACCTGGCTGCAGCAGGCCGGCAACGTCAGCCGTCATGAAATGTACCGCACCTTCAACTGCGGCGTAGGCATGGTTATCGCCCTGCCGGAAGCCGAAGTGGAAGCGGCCATCGCGCTGCTGACCGCGGCAGGTGAAAAAGCGTGGAAAATCGGTAAACTGACCGCCTCTTCCGCCGAACAACAAGTGGTCATCAACTGATGAAAAAGATCGTGGTGTTGGTCTCCGGCCAGGGGAGCAATCTCCAGGCGCTGATTGACGCCTGCCAGCAGGGCCGCATCGCCGCCGAGATCGTGGCGGTGTTCAGCAACAAGGCGCAGGCTTATGGCCTGCAACGCGCCGAAGCGGCGGGCATCGCCGCCCAGGCGCTGGATGCCAAGGCTTACGCCGATCGCATAGCGTTCGACGCCGCGCTGGCGGACGCCATCGACCAGCATCAGCCCGATCTGGTGGTGCTGGCCGGCTATATGCGCATCCTCAGCCCGCAGTTCGTGCAGCGCTATGCCGGCCGCATGCTGAACATCCACCCTTCCCTGCTGCCGAAATACCCGGGGCTGCATACCCACCGTCAGGCCATCGACAACGGCGACAGCGAACACGGCACCTCGGTGCACTTCGTGACCGAACAGCTCGACGGCGGCCCGGTGATTTTGCAGGCCAAGGTGCCGATTTTCGCTGACGACGAAGAGGATGACGTGGTTGAACGGGTGCAAACCCAGGAACACACGATCTATCCGCTGGTGGTGAGCTGGTTCGTCGACGGCCGCCTGGCGATGCGCGATGGCGCCGCCTGGCTGGACGGCGAACGCCTGCCTGAGCAGGGTCACGCCGCCGACTGATGCGCGCAGCCTGAACCTTGCCTAAACGGTGCCCATGCGGCGCCGTTTTTTTTCGCCTTCATCCATTCTGTGAAGTTATACTTTGCACAATTTCACGGCACAGAGGAGCCCACATGTCCAGCACTGCCAGCGTCAGGTTACGCCCATTGGAACGGGACGATCTGTCGTTCGTCCACCAGATGGACAACAACGCCAGCGTTATGCGCTATTGGTTTGAAGAACCCTACGAAGCCTTTGTCGAGCTTTCCGATCTCTACGATAAACACATCCACGATCAGAGCGAGCGCCGCTTTATCATCGAGCACGAAGGCGCCAAGGTCGGCCTGGTGGAGCTGGTGGAGATCGATCACATCCACCGCCGCGCAGAGTTCCAGATCATCATCGATCCCGCCCACCAGGGCAAAGGCTACGCCAGCACCGCCGCCCGTCTGGCAATGGACTATGGCTTCTCGGTGCTGAACCTGTACAAGCTGTACCTGATCGTCGACAAGGAGAACCCGAAGGCGATCCACATCTACAGCAAGCTGGGATTCAACGTGGAAGGCGAGCTGATCGACGAGTTCTTCGTCAACGGCGAATACCGCACCGTGCTGCGCATGTGCATCTTCCAGCCGCAATATCTGGCGAAGTTCAAAACGCCCAATGATAAGCCGCTGGTGAAGTGACAATTCGCGAGAAAAAAGTGAAAACCCGCGAAAGCGGGTTTTTTATTGGAAAATAAGCGACTAGTATTAATGGATGTTATTTTATCGTCAGGAAATAGCCTGATGAATGCGAAAATAAATAATATTCATCCGAGATAATTAATCGAACAATAATTAATAGTGATAGTAAGAGTTACCCTCTGCCTCTACAAAGGAAAAATGCCATGACAACCGTCTCAAACCTGCTGCTTTTTATCGGCCTGGCGATGCTCGCCATCGCCGCCGGTCTGAATACCTATAGCGGCTACGCGCCTGCAGATCCCAATAGCACCCCGCTATTTTCCCCGCTCTGGTGGACGCGCTGGTTCCCGCTCTATGCCTCGGGGGCTGCGTTGCTGCTGGTGGGGGTAGTGCTGCGAATTTCGGGGCGGGGACGTTAAAAATCAAATTTCATCGTAGATATTACAGAGCAATATATGCGCCATATTCATTATCAAAGCGAATATTTCTGCAATGTGTATGTATTGCAAACTGAATGATTTGAAAAAATCAATGTGTTATTTTTTGATTGCTGCGTAATAAAAAACCCGCTTTTGCGGGCTTTTTATAATCTGTTAACAGCTTATCATACTACAGATAGTATCAGTAACTACGTCCAATCTTGATAGCCGTCTTCATGAATCCAGACAAGACCACCAGGGCATTCCTCTTCATAGAACCAAATGTCTTCATTTTTTTTCCATTCCTCTTCTGTCTTAGGGAATACAGCTTTGTAATGTGTTACCTGTTCTTCAATGTCTCCCTCAAGGAATTGGCCATGCTTACCTAACCTTACTCTCCCTTCAGCCATAAGGTGATGAATTAAGTCGAAAAAATAGTTTTTCTTTTCTTCGTAGGACAATGTGTTTCTATCAAAATTATCAGCTCTCATAGCTGACCATACGGTTCCAATGGAAGCACCATCCAACTCTTCTCTAAACAGTTTGTATTGTTCATCGCTATACAACATGGTAGCCCTCATCGAAATTTGATTTAATTTTTTACCGCCATTAATGGCGGTATTCAGGCTGGAGCTGATGACCGATTTCCCGGCCACCCGCTGCGCCACCGTGCTCCAGTCACCGTTGCTCAGCTGCGGCAGTTTGACGTTGTTCGGGTTAAGCGGTTTGCCCGCCGCGTCCTATCGGCGTTTATATGGGATACAACATCAAGAGAAAACGGCTCCGAAGAGCCATTTCTGTGTGCGGGTTAGATCCAATCTTCATAGTCGCTGTCATGGATCCAGACGATAGACAAAACACATCAATCCACACGAGCATCCTTTTATTCAGGCTTATCGATCAAGCCAAGCAATCGAAGATCGTTTAAAATTTCGTTTTTGTCATCTTCAGTTACATCCTTAAGCATTTCGAATAAATCATTTTCGGATAAAATTTTTAATATGATATCTGTGTGGAACTTTACTGTTTTATCACTACATCGACCAGCCATAAAGATGAGCGTCACTAGCTCAAGCATGAGGCATTCTATAGGTTCTTCAAACGAACCTTCTAATGACTCATACGCAAACGCCTGATCAGATGTATCACAAACCCCATGGTTATCCCCATCTTTCAATAGGTCAATTATCTCCCTGCAATAAACGTAACTTGAATGGGCAAAGCTATTTCTTATCTCATCATAATTCATCACACTCATTGTTATTTACCTCTTCCCGGAATCAAACGCACTCCGTTATTGTCCAAAACGTTAATTTTCACCCCAGGGTACCTACTCTCGAATTGTTTAACAACGCCCAAGCAACTGTCGCAGGCAGGTTTTTCTGTAAAAATAGTAACAGAACCTTTAGCAGAATAATTACTTCCTAATTTATCAGCTAAGTTATCCAATATTTTATATTCAGAGTCTATACGTCTTGGTACTGGTCTACCATCATCAGTAAGCAAAGTCTCATATTTGAAATTTTCTTTTCCCTTTCCAACAAAACCTTTCCCTTCAACATTTATGAGATTGTGACCCGCAAGTGTCTTTGGCATTCCAGATATATCAATATTGGCCACGGCAACGTTGCCACCACGTTTCCAGTCTGATGGTAGACCAGCCCTCAGTTCTGTAACCTGGTTTTTGAATGCAGCAGCCTGCTGAACCGTCTTCTCATTGACCAGATACCCTTTCCAGGCGCTGGTTGGCCCTACCAGTTTGGATGACAGGTATTGGTTGCCGACGTTCGCTTTACCCATACCGGCAAATGTGCTGGCAATAGAGACCGCCATCACCGAGGCATTCACCCAGTCCGGCGACCAACCGGTCAACTTGCTGATTTGTTCTATCTGCTGGTTGCGTGCAAACAGCTGGCCGTCGGTTATCTGATCGCCCAAATCATACGTGAATAACTTTTCGCTGTCATAGCCGGCAAACGCCGGATAGTTGCCGAAGCGCTGACGCTCTTTTTGTACCCAGTAGTTGGCAATGAGGCCGTCTTCATCCCGCGTTGACGGGTACTTATTCATCAGGGCTTCAAACTGCTTGCGTTCGTCTGAGTTCAACGCCTCTTGCGTGGTGCAAGCTACTTTTCGGCATGAAGCCGCCATCAGACGCGCTTCTTTTTCCTTGTCGCCCTTAGCCAACTCTTTAATCGCGTTGAGTTCTTCCTGGTGCAGTTGCCGATTGAAACGCTCGACAAACTCACCCGCATTTGCACCGCTGGTGGCGCCTGCGGCTTTGGCGGTTACGATGGCCCCTGCAAAGGCGCCCGCTACGCGGCTGATTTGAGCCTGACGCTCCTGCCAACCTTCACTTCTGACCAAATTATCATTGATGATCACCCCGGCCAGCTCCGCCGCCAGCGCCCCGGCCGCCGCGCCTTTGGCATTACCCTTGCCGATTTCTGCGGCCACGCCCGCCAGAACGGCATGGCTTACGGCCCGGCCCGGTATATCGAGAACCTGACCGTTATCCCCAATCAGGTTGGCGCCCTCGGCCTGAACCTGGCTGCCGATATTCGCCAGCAGCGCATTGGTCAGGTTGTCCTTGAAGCTGCCGCCGTTGATGGCGGTATTCAGGCTGGAGCTGATGACCGATTGCCCGGCCACCCGCTGCGCCACCTTGCTCCAGTCGCCGTTGCTCAGCTGCGGCAGTTTGACGTTGCTTGGATTGAGCGGTTTGCCCGCCGCGTCCTATCGGCGTTTATATGGAATACAACATCAAGAGAAAACGGCTCCGAAGAGCCGTTCGTATGGGCGTTAGATTTCCGTCAATCTTGATCTATAGTGGTACTTTTTACCTTGGCTAGCCCCCCGCATGAGAAAAACGTGCTTAGTCTCAAACTGTTAGGAGCTGGAAGGTTACTCGGGCTTATCAAGCAATCCAAGCAACTCCATATCATAAAGCAAATCGCTTTTTTCTTTTTCAGAGATATCTTCAGTCAAAACACCCAGAGGATATTCATTTATAATCTGTTTAATAACACTCCGAATGTTATTTTCCACCTCTCCCGGTTCTCTTCCGGCCATTAAAATTAGGAGAAAAACCTTGAACATTAACTTTTCTATTGGCGAAAAAGGAGTATTTTCATATTGATAGGCTGCATACCCAATTTCTAAACCATCATAAGATGATTTTTCACCCGTTTTTTGGTTAATGTCAAGAATGTTTCTACAGCAATCATAGAAACACCCCAGTACCATTTCTCTTATTTCACCGTAAGTCATACGCTCATCATCCATTATTTCAACCTCCTAGGAATTAGCATTACATCGTTATTATCAAGGACATCCACTTTAATCCCTGGGTATTTTTTCTGAAATTGGTCCACAACACCCAAGCAGCTCTCACAGGCAGCACGTTCAGTGAAAATAGTGACTTTACCTTTGATAGACACATTGCCACCCAACTTATCAGCCAGGTTGTCCAGAATTTTGTATTCCGAGTCTGTATTTCTTGGTATTGGTTTACCATCCCCGCTATTGATGGTTTTAAATTTAAAATTGCCGCTACCTTTTCCTATAAAACTATTCTCTGCTTTATCGATCCCACTGTGCGCCGCAAGTGTCTTTGGCATACCGGGGATATCAATTTGCGCTACGGCGGCATTCCCACCTTTCCTGATCTTTTGTGAGAACGGTGCCCTGGCATCCAATACCTGCTGCCTGAACGTTGCTGCCTGCTGAACCGTCTTCTCATTGACCAGATACCCTTTCCAGGCACTGGTTGGCCCTACCAGTTTGGATGACAGATACTGGTTGCCGACGTTCGCTTTACCCATACCGGCAAACGTACTGGCGATAGAAACCGCCATCACCGAGGCATTCACCCAGTCCGGCGACCAACCGGTCAACTTGCTGATTTGTTCTATCTGCTGGTTGCGAGCAAACAGCTGGCCGTCGGTTATCTGGTCGCCCAAATCATACGTGAATAACTTTTCGCTGTCATAACCGGCAAACGCCGGATAGTTGCCGAAACGCTGGCGCTCTTTTTGTACCCAGTAGTTGGCAATGAGGCCGTCTTCATCCCGCGTTGACGGATACTTATTCATCAGGGCTTCAAACTGCTTGCGCTCATCTGAGTTTAGCGCTTCCTGCGTGGTGCAGGCGACTTTTCGGCAGGATGCGGCCATCAGACGCGCTTCTTTTTCCTTGTCGCCCTTAGCCAGCGCTTTAATGGCGTTGAGTTCTTCCTGGTGCAGCTGTCGATTGAAACGCTCGACAAACTCACCCGCATTTGCACCGCTGGTGGCACCTGCGGCTTTGGCGGTTACGATGGCCCCTGCAAAGGCGCCCGCTACGCGGCTGATTTGAGCCTGACGCTCTTGCCAGCCTTCACTTCTGACCAGATTATCATTGATGATCACCCCGGCCAGCTCCGCCGCCAGCGCCCCTGCCGCCGCGCCTTTGGCATTCCCCTTGCCGATTTCCGCGCTGATGCCCGCCAGAACGGCATGGCTTACGGCCCGGCCCGGTATATCAAGAACCTGACCGTTATCCCCAATCAGGTTGGCGCCCTCGGCCTGCACCTGGCTGCCGATGTTCGCCAGCAGCGCATTGGTCAGGTTGTCCTTGAAGCTGCCGCCATTGATGGCGGTATTCAGGCTGGAGCTGATGACCGATTGCCCGGCCACCCGCTGCGCCACTTTGCTCCAGTCGCCGTTGCTCAGCTGCGGCAGTTTGACGTTGTTCGGGTTAAGCGGTTTGCCCGCCGCATCCTTGCTCCAACCCATCGCGCTGTCGAAGCCGTTGAGCGCACCGCCGATCGCCATCGCCGTGGCCGTCGCCTTGACGTTTTCATTGCTGCCCAGCGCCTGCAGGGTTTTTGACAGGTTGCCCTGGTTCTCCACCAGCGCGACCGCCGCCTGGGAGGCCAGAGAAGACATCCCGGCCGTGACCGCGCCACTGGTTACCGCCCCGCCGCCCACGGCGCCGGAAACGCTGGAGGCCGCCGTGGCCGCCAGTGAACTGCCAGCGGTCACCGCCGCCGCCGCGATGGCTATGACTGCAGCGACGGCCGGGTTCAGGTGCTGGCTCTTGTAATCCCAGCTGTCGTAAGCGTCTTTGACCTTGCTCCACTGCACGTCGTTGCGCTTGTTCAGATCTTTGACCCAGGTGGTGCCCGGCGTATTGCCCAGGGCGTCGATGGCGCTTTGCAGCGCCTGGCCGTTTTTCACCTTCACATCGGCGCTAACACCCTTGGCGGCCTCTACGGTCAAGGCGCCACCGGTATGGATGCTCGGCAGCACCCACTTATTGTCTTCGTACCCTTTATTGGCCTGCTTGATAAAGAAGCCTTTCGAATTGCTGACGGTCTGTTCGAAAGAGGTGTTTTTCACCGCGCGGAAGTTAACCTGGCCACGGGAGCTGGTCAGGCGCGCGTTTTGCCCGGCGGCGATTTTGCTGGCTTCATAGGTGCTGTCGTCGCGGCTCATCAGCGTGATATTGCCGGCGGCGGTAAACTCGGTAACCTTGTTGGTCACGTCATGGCGGGTCTGCTTAACCTCGGTTTTCTTGCCCCACCATTTGCGCTTGGTTTCCTTTTTCTCGTAGTGGCTGGACTCCTCCATCGCCTGGGCGTAGAGATAGCCACCCTTGGCGGCAATATCCATATTGCCGACACGCATGGCTTCGGCCTGATTATGGGCGTCGACCTGGGCCTTTTGTTTGGCTTCGTCAATGCCTTTGCTTTGGGCTTCCTGGCGCAGGGCGACGAGACGTTGCTGCGACTCATCCCGTTCGCGCGTTGCCTGCACTGTCTGCGAGCCAGCCTGGTTAATAGTGTTGTTGGCCGAGTCCAGTGCAATCTTGGCCTGTTGCACTGCGTGCTTTGCGTTCACCAATCTTGCCGCTATCTCCGACTCAATATTGTGCTGTTCGTCGGTATATCCGCAACATGGGAACTTGGGTGGGTTATCCCATCGCCGTTGGGCTTCAGCTCTTTCGGCTACAGCCGCGTTGTAAGCATTTTGCAGTATGGCAAGTTGGCCTTGAGCCTGGCTTTTGCGACTGTCCGCATCGTTGATACGTTGCTGCGCTGCATTCACCGCCTGCTCCGCCGCCGCAATCCGACTTCCCCAATCCGTCACCGCCACCGGTGATTTCCAGTTCGCCCCTAATCCTTTAACCACCAGCTTGGTCGCCTGGAACAGAATGCTGCCGCCGGAAATCACCGTCATCAGGCCGCCGACATTCAGCTCAGTACCTTGCTGGGCACGGGTTTCGGTGAACTCGTTGCCGCCCTCGCGATACGTGTGGTTTTGCACCGCCTCGAAGCGCATATCTCCGCCGGAGGTCAGCGTCATGTTGGCGCCGGAAGTCAGCCTGGCGCCGTAAGTCAGCAGTTGGTTGTTCGCCGATGCGGTCAGGTTTTTCCCGGCGCTGAGGGCGGTGACCACATGGCGCTCGTCTTTGTTGTTGTCGTTGGCGGCATCAATGGCGGAATAGCCGACATTCGATAACCACATATTTTGTCCTGCCAACAACGTGATATTGCCGTTAGCGGAAAGCGCGCCGCCCTGGGTGCCGATGTCACGGGCCGAGTTGATCAACAAATTGCCGCCGGCGTGCACCCGGCTACCCAGCTCAGGCGTGCGAGAAGAGGGGAAAAAGCGACTAAATTGCCCCCCCAATTCGCGATAGTTCAGATCGGCATTATGGCCGGCCAACAGCGTGACATCTTTGCCTGCTTTAATGTGCGTCCCGCGCAGCGCCAGATAACCGCCGCTGTTGAGCAGCACTGAACCACTGGCGTTCAGCTGTCCGGCATTTAGCAGTTGGTTGAACTGCGTTTGTCGTTGTTCAGGAGATAAATTCTGCGCTAAACGATCGTTATTCAACGCCTCATCATTTCTGACAATCGAAACAGTGCCGTTCGCCGTCATGGCAATATTTTGGCTTTGCGGCGCGAAGTGCGTGTTACGTAGATAAATGCCTTGCCCGGCATTTAAGGTTAAGTCCCCGGCAGCATTCAATTGGCTCAGCCAGCGGGCACCATCGACGCCGAAATAGCGCGGGCTAGGTACAGTGTGCACTTTGACGTTGCCGTTGCGGCTGGTCAAAGTGACATTATGTCCTTTCAGATAGCTTTGACGGGCATCCAACTCATTCACTGCTGCAACGTTCAGATTCTTGCCCGCAGTCAGCTCAGCTGCGTCGGTGTAAAACAGATCGTCGGCAACCACAGTCAGGTCGTTACGCGCGTTTATTTTATCGGTACTGATAACGCGTCCCGCATGCAGCACAATATTGTTAGCTTCCAGTGAATGAGGCCGTCCCGAAGCTACCACTTCACCAAGCGGATTTCCCGCCGGCGACGAAGTTTTAATTTCTATCTGATTTTTAAAATCCGCGACCAAATTGCCGCCCGCCAACATGGCGGAGGCCGGATAGCCAGAAGCCGACCAGCTCTTTTGCCCACCTTTTCTGACATAAATGACATATTCCGGGATCGACGATTTCTGATCCTGCCATTTATGTCCCAGAACAACGTTAGGATTCGGCACCTTCGGTTCGAAAAGTGCATAGTCGTTCATGTCCCCCGTCATTTCACTGCGCACCCCCAGATTATTACCAGTTAAAATCAGATCGTTAGTCGCTTTTATTGTGCTGACGTGGTTCCAAAGCTCCGACGCATTAATGTAGGCATTCTTCCCTGAAATGATTTCTGCGGGACGGCTGTCGGTCACTACGGTAAAACGCGCACGTTCACTGTTAACCCAGGGCGTTTTTTTGAAATCGACGTGTCCCAACCAGGTGAAGTTTTTGTCTTCGAATTCAGCCAAATAATCAAAGAATCGGTAATCGAATTGGTCCTGATAAACGCCGTCAGCCAGCCAGCGGTCAATATCCTTGTTGTCTTTCGGTGCGTTGTTCGAGGAAATGGCAAACCGTTGCCGCACGTTATCAAGCTTGTTGGTACGAATAACCAAATCGCCACTGTTGGTCTGAATGCGCGCGGAGCGATTTTCTATCTGTTTGGATTTATTCCCCTGAGCATCTTTCTGGATCCAGAGATTATTGTTGCTATGCAATGCGGTGTTGTCGCCATCACGTATTTCCACGTTGCGCACCGTATCGGCAAACACCCGCATATCGCGATGCGCCGTAACATTGCCGTTGTTATTGAGCGTATCGGCAGCCATCGTCACGTCACGCTCCCCACGCACTTTAACGCCTGATGAGATATGAATTTCTCTGGCGCTGGCGTTCAAGTCTGTCGCGGCGTTTGTGTTGCCCAACTCAATCTTCCCGTTAACGCTCAGCGTAATATCCCGCTGTTTGCTGGTGAGGTCTTTCAGGTTCACCCCCACCCCATCCTCGTTGGCCACCAGGCGAATTTTGTTGGCGTACATGCCGCCCAGCGCTTTGGTATCCACCGCCAGTTGGGGCTTAGCGCCTTCACCGGCGATCGGTTTGATGCTGCCGTCCTTGAAGCTAATGCGGTTGGCGCCCTGGGTCAGCGACAGATTTTGCGCATTGATTTTGCCGTTCAGCTCGGTGGCGCGGCTGATGATATCGACATAGTCGGCGCCGCTGCCGTCCAGCCCTTTGCCGCCGATGGTGACGCCGCCTTTTTTCACCTCCAGCGCTTCCAGCGCGCCCTGCTTGTCGAACTGCGGTTTGCCGGTGGTTAACGTCACGCCCGGCGCGTTGATAAAGCCGCAGCCGTCGCAGGTGATGCCATTCGGGTTGGCGATCATCACGTTGGCCTTGTTGCCGAATACCTCGAGTTTGCCCTGAAGCTCGGAACGACTGCCGCCGATCACCTCGTTGATGATCAACTCCGCCGGCTTTCCCTTCAGGTAGGTGTTGCCCTGCGCGCTGTAGATTTCCACGCCCAGCTGCGTTTTGCCGCCGTGCGTGGCGTTATTCAATACGGCGCCCTGTGGCCCAACGTTGAAATCTTTATAGGTGTTGTGCGAGATGCCCGCACCGTTCGGCGTGGCGATATTCACCACCGGCACGTCGCCCGGCTTGATAACCACCTGCGTATTGCCGTTGGCAGCGGTAATGCCGGCGGCAAACGCCGGGTGCAACGGCTGGAAAGCCGTCAGGTAGATCAGCAAATAGCTGGCGCCCCGCGCCAACGGAGGGTTGAGCTTATCCATATTCATTCCTTCGAAAGGATGTTGTTTTGAACGCCGAGGCGCTCCTGCTGTGTGCTGGCGTTATAAGGTGACGGTGGCTTGCCAGTAGGCCACCCAACGATCCGGTTGCAGGCTGTCTGGGTGCGTCAGCGGTTTACCAACGGTGATCGCCTGATTGAACCAACGGCCGCTTAACGTGGCTCCCAGCGCCGCGCCGGCGACGTTGCCGCCGTCGATCTGCCCGGCGCGCCCCTGCAGCCAGCCGGCGTCTAACGCGCCGGTCAAAGAGAGCGCCCCCAGCCCCGGCAAGGTCTGCCATTGCCAGTTGAGTTCATTGCGCCAGTAGGCGCCGCGATTGCCGGTCAGGTACTGCTCTTTAAAGCCACGCACCGAGTATTGCCCGCCGATGGAAATGCGCTCCCCGGCATACAGGTTGTCTGCGCTGGTTTGCCCATAGGCCGAGGTCAGGTAGTAGAGGGAGGGTGCGAGCGGATAGAAATAACTGGCGCTGAGGCCAAGCTTACGGAACTCGCTGCGCGGCGCTCCGTCGCGCTCCGGATCGTCGGCGGTGGCGCCCAGCATGCGCAGCCCGCGGCTTACCGTCGGGTTCAGCGTCATATAGCCGCCGCCCGCGACCGCGCTGTAATTGAGACCCAGGCTGGCAATGCTGAGCGTCGGGCTGCTGACGCCCAACCGTTCACCCGCCAGCTTATTTTCCGTGGTGCGCCGCGCCAGGCCGATATCAACGGCCAGCTTGCGTTTGCCATCCCGCAGCAACGTGTGGTTGGCGCCCAAACGCTGGGTCTGGTTATTGCCCTGATAGCGGTAAGCCGCGCCGTTGAATGGCACCTGCTGGAAAAAATCGTTCCAGGCGTACTGGTAGCTGAACAGCCAATAGCCATAGGGTAAGGTGACGCTGCCGTTCAGGCTGCGGCTGCGATGATGTGGGCTGAAATCGTTATTGCGCGCTGCGGAGAGCGACCACTGGTCGGCCAGGCGCAGCGGGTTGTCCAGCACCACGCCGGCATTCATCTGCCCGGTGCCGGTGCTTTTCTGGCCGCTGTTATCGGCGCCGAAAGAGAAAGAGACCGGCGCGTGCGTGGCGCCACGCAGCAAAACTACTTTGGAAAAGCCGGGTTGCTCGCCAGGTTGAATATCGATGGTCACCTGCTGCGAAGCCAGCCGGTTGAGCTGCTCCATGCCCTGCTCGATATCGCGCAGATTCAATACGTCGCCGACCAGGCCGGGGAACGCCATCTTCAACGCCAGCGTCTGCTCGCCGCTCTGCGTGATGGACTCGATTCGCCCTTCGCTGACGCTGACGAACAACACGCCGCGGGAGATATCCTGCTCCTGCAGCCAGGCCTGCGAAGTGACATAGCCGCGTTGCAGATAAGCATTGGTGGTTTCACGCACCAGGCGGTTGATGTGCTCCAGCGTCAGACAACTTCCCTGATACGGGCGCGCCAGGCTTTCTTTCACCGACCAGGAAAGATGCTCGGCACCCTCAAAAACAATCTGCCGCACCGGCTGGCAAACCGCTCCTGCGGCGGCTGGCACAGGCAGCGGTAACGCCGGCAATTCAACGTTATTTTGCAGCGCCTCGCGCTGTTGCTGGGCCTGTTCCAGCAACGTTTTCTGCTGTTGGGTAATGCTGTCGCGATCGGCAGGGCTGGTGATTTCCGCGCACCACGCCGAGCTGCAAAACGCTAATAATAGCGACCAGGCACCAAGCCTCCATGCACACATTCAAACACATCAATTTACACTGATTTACACAGATTGGCGAATTATAAACAATTCGTTGGCTCCGTCCATGCAAATGAGAATTATTTTTATTAATGTAGCCAGTGAAAAGACGTGCTTGCCGTGTTAGCGAGAATAATCGGAGGAAACACAAAAACGGGAAAAGGGGCGCCGTATGCAACGCCCCCAGAACTCAACCATACCGCCCGGTAATATAATCCTCGGTGCGGCGCTGGCGCGGCGAGGTGAAGATGGCGTCGGTGTCGTTATACTCCACCAGCCGGCCCTGATGAATAAAGGCGGTGTAGTCGGAGACTCGCGCCGCCTGCTGCATGTTGTGCGTCACCAGCACCACGCTGTAACGCTGCTTGAGCGCGGAAATCAGCTCTTCGATGGTCAGCGTGGAGATCGGATCCAGCGCCGAGGTCGGCTCGTCGAGCAGCAATACCTCCGGCTCGATGGCGATGGCGCGCGCGATCACCAAGCGCTGCTGCTGGCCGCTGGACAAGCGGAACGCATTTTCGCGCAGCCGATCCTTCACCTCATGCCACAGCGCGGCGGCGCGCAGCGAACGCTCCACCGCCTCATCCAGCAAGCGCCGGTCGCGCACGCCCTGCAGCCGGAGGCCGTACACCACGTTTTCATAGATCGATTTCGGGAACGGGTTCGGCCGCTGGAACACCATGCCCACCCGCCGCCGCAGCGCAGCCACGTCGATCTGTGCCCCGGAGATCGCCGCGCCGTTCAGCTGTAGCTCGCCCTCGATGCGGCAGTTGTCCACCAGATCGTTCATGCGGTTGAAACAGCGCAGCAGCGTCGATTTACCGCAGCCCGAGGGGCCGATCAGGGCCGTCACCCGGTGCTTCGGGATACGCAGCGAAATATCGTGCAGCACCTGTTTGTCGCCATAAAACAGGTTCAGGCCGTTGACCGCCAGCGCGGTCTGTTCATCGTCGAGATGCTGGACATCCAGCCGGGGCAAACTGCCTGGCGTCATCAAACCCATTACGCACTCCCCAAAAATAGCGTCATTGTTACTGCGACCATGCTCGGTACCGCTCCCTCAACGAATGGCGGATACCCATCGCCGCCAGATTCAAACTCACCACGATCGTCACCAGCAGGAAGGCGGTGGCGAACACCAGCGGCCGCGCCGCCTCTACGCTCGGGCTCTGGAATGCCATATCGTAGATCTGGAAGCTCAAATGCATAAACTTCCGTTCCAGGTGCAGATACGGGAAAATCTCGTCCACCGGCAGCACCGGCACCGATTTCACTACCCCCACCAGCATCAGCGGCGCGGTCTCCCCGGCGGCGCGCGCCACCGCCAGAATCAGGCCGGTCATCATCGCCGGCGCCGCCATCGGCAGCACGATGCGCCACAGCGTCTCGGCCCGGCTGGCGCCCAGCGCCATCGAGCCTTGCCGCAGCGAAGTGGGAATGCGCGACAGCCCTTCCTCGGTGGCGACGATCACCACCGGCAGCGTCAGCAGCGCCAGCGTCAGCGCCGCCCACAGCACGCCGGGCGTGCCGAAGGTCGGGTTGGGCAAGGATTCAGGATAGAACAGCTGGTCGAGCGTGCCGCCTATCATATAAACGAAAAAGCCGAGGCCGAAGACGCCATAGACGATCGAGGGCACGCCGGCCAGGTTGACCACCGCAATGCGGATCACCCGCGTCAGCAGATTGTTGCCGGCATACTCGTGCAGATATACCGCCGCGATCACGCCAAACGGCATCACCACGATCGACATCAGGATCACCATCAACACCGTGCCGAAAATGGCCGGGAACACCCCGCCTTCGGTATTCGCTTCGCGCGGGCTGTCGGTGAGGAACTTCTTCACCTGCTCGCCCCAGTGCGCCAGCTTCTCGGTGGTGTTCATGGCGTTCGGGTACCAGGCATCGCGCACCTGGCTGAGCGGAATGGTCAACGTCTGGCCGTGCATGTCGCGCAGCAGCAGCGCATCGCGCTGGCGATCGCGGTTCAGCCCCGTCAGGCGTTCGGACAGCAGCTGGTATTGCCGCTGTAACTCCAGCCGCTCGGCCTTGATGGCGTCCTGCGCACGGGCGTCCAGCTTATCGTCGCGCTGCAGGCGCTTTTCCCTCAGCCGCAGCGCGTCAAACTGCTGATTGATGCGCGCCATATCGCGGAATTGAATATCGTGCGCCTGGCGCGAGAGCGCGGCGATTTGCGGCAGCCGCTGCTGCAACGCCTGCCCCAGATTGCGGCCGGTCAGCGGTTGCCCATCCTCCAGCAGCCCCGCCAGATAGCCGTAGGCGGTACCGTGGCTGTCGCGCTCCAGCACCAGCAGGCCGCGCGGCGTGCTTTGGCTGCGGATGTCGCTGGCCAGCAGCGTGCGGAAGTCCTGCCCCTCGCGCTCGCGGTTGCCGACCTTGATCAGATAGCGTTCGACGCTTTGCGCCTCGCCCGGCGGCGCCACGCCCGCTTCCGTCAGCTGGCGGCGCGAAATGCTTTGCTGCTGGTACAGCTCGCCGATCACCGTCACCGGCCCGGCGCCGTTCTGATTCAGCTCAAACTGATAAACCGGGCTCGGCCAGAAATAGCGCATCCCTTGCCCGGCCAGCAGCAACAGAATGCCGATCAGCGCCAACAGGCTGACGGCCACCGAACCGGCGGTCAGCCATATCCACGGCGACCCGCTCTTCACCCAGTTCTTCATGGCGCCTCCTGATTCGGCGTGTAGCGCTTGCGCAGCCGCAGGCGCACCGCCTCCGCCAGCGTGTTGAACACGAAGGTGAAGACAAACAGCACCAGCGCGGTCAGGAACAGCACGCGGTAATGGCTGCTGCCGGAGACCGCCTCCGGCATCTCGATGGCGATATTGGCCGCCAACGCCCGCAGCCCCTGGAACAGGCTGCCGTCGATAATTGGCGTATTGCCGGTGGCCATCAGCACGATCATGGTTTCCCCCACCGCGCGGCCAAAGCCGATCATCAGCGCGGAGAAAATACCGGCGCTGGCGGAAGGCAGCACCACCTTGATCACCGTCTGCCATTGGGTGGCGCCCAGCGCCAAAGAGCCCTGGCTCAGGGTGGCCGGCACGCTGAACAGCGCGTCCTCCGCCAGCGAGAAAATGATCGGCACCAGCGCGAAGCCCATCGCCACGCCCACCACCAGCGCATTGCGCTGGTCGTAATTATCCCCCAGCCAGAAATGCAGCGGCTCACCGAACAGCGCCACCTCCAGCCGCGGCCCCAGGCTGAGCGCCAGCCACACCGTCAACGCCAGCAGCGGCAACAGCAACAGCAGATCGACGCCCGGCCGACAACGCGGCATAAAGCGATGGGTCAACGCGCCGCACAGCAGCACCGCCGCCGCCAGCAGCAGCGGCAACGCCAGCACCGCCAACAGATACTGCTCGATGATCGGCGCCAGCCAAATGCCGGCCACCAGCCCGATCACCACCGTCGGCAGCGCGCCCATCACTTCGATAGCCGGTTTGATCACCCGCCGCAGCCCCGGCGTCATAAAGTAAGCGGTATAGATGGCGCCGGCCAGCGCCAGGGGAATAGCGAACAGCATCGCGTAAGCCGCCGCCTTGAAGGTGCCGAAGATCACCGGCATCAGGCTGAATTTGGGTTGGTAACTGTCTTCGCCGGAGGTGGACTGCCAAACATAGGCCGGCTGCGGGTAGTTCTCATACCACACCTTGCCCCACAGCGAACGCCAGGTAACGTCCGGATACGGGTTGTCGAGCGCATAGCGCTGCCAGCCCTGCGCGCTCTCCAGCAGCAGGCCATCGCCGCGCGGCGCAAACGCCATCTGCTGCACCTCGGCGCCCAAACGGGTATTCAGCAGCGGCTGCGGTTGAATGGTGGAGAACAGCGAGAAGCCGCCATCGGGCCGCAGGGTGGCGAACACCCGGCGATAGGGCTCAGCCACCGTCAGCTCCTGCCCGTCGGCGCCATGGTCGAAATGCTGCACCGGCGTCAGGCGCCAGCGCTGCTCTTTTTCTACTTCGAACCACTCGCGCAGATTGCCGTCGGCGCCCTTGATCAACAGCGCGCTGCCGCCGGGCAGCGCCGTCATCTGATACGGAGCATGTTCGCCAAGGGTACGCGTTTCACGCAGCTGCAGCTGCGCGCCGTCGATCTGATAACGCGCCAGCCGGTTGCCGGTCAGCAGGTAAAGCTGGCGGCCATCCGGCGTCAGCACCAGTTGTTCTGCATCCTGTTCCAGCGGCCGCTCGCTGAACTGCGGCGGCCGGTCAGGGCTGAAACGGCCGAACACCAGCCGCCGATCGTCGGTCACCCCAGCCAGCAGATACTGCCCGCGATGGGCATCCGCCAGCGACAGCCGTTTCAGCGGCTTGCGCTGCGGATCCAGCGCCAACGGCTGCTGCCCGAGCGGGAACAACCACTGCGGCCGGCCGTTTTCCGCCGTCGCGAAATCCGCGCGCGCCACCACCAACCGGCCGTCGGCCTGCGCCAACGCAAACAGATCGCGCTCTCCGGCGGCCTGGGCAAGCAGCGCCGGTTTGGCCAGCAGCGTCTGCTGCGCCAGCGGCGCCTGGGGCTGGCCGTTCGGTGCCGGCGTCAGGCGATAAAATTGCCCCGCGCCCTGCGCGTCGATGCGGTAACCGACGCGCTGCTGCACGTCCATGCCCAGCGCCAGCACCGGGGCCGACGCCGCGATCGGCAGTGGCTGCGCCTGGCCGAGCGAGGCCGGTTTGAACAGCGGCAGCACGGCAAACAGCAAATAGACGAAGATCAGCATCAACGTCATCAGCACCATCAGCCCGCTGGCGGTTACTGCCGCCTGCACGCCGCGGTCGATGCGCCCGCGCATGCGATCTCGGGGATGTTGATTGGCCGTCGTCTGTGTCATGTGTCTCGCTGTCGCTGATGTAATCGGGCTTGCGCCGTAAGATAACCGGGCATCTTATGTCAGTTTTATGACGTTTGCATGACAAAGTTACCCACCATAACCCAGGTTTTTTACACTGCAAACAGACAATATGGCGTTGATATATTGCTGAAAAATGAACGCAAACACGCTTAATATCACCAAGAATAAGCCTGCTAACCTTCATTTCATGCTGCTCATTCCACCCCCCTGCGCCCTGCATCGGCGAAAATTTATTGCCGCCAAAAAACGCCGCGCGCCAACGCAATGGATATGTTGGACTTTCCTGTCAATCTCTCGCAATAATGATGAAGGACACTAGAGCGGCATCCGGGCGCTGCGTCCCGGATCCTATTCTAAATTTGAACTGGAGTGGCAATGGGTCAGGAAAAGCTCTACATCGAAAAAGAACTAAGCTGGTTATCCTTTAATGAACGTGTGTTGCAGGAAGCCGCAGATAAGAGCAATCCCCTGATTGAACGTATGCGTTTTCTGGGCATTTACTCCAACAACCTCGACGAGTTCTATAAGGTCCGCTTCGCCGATCTCAAACGGCGCATCCTGATCAGCGAAGAGCAAGGCTCCGCCGGTTCCTCGCGCCATTTGCTGAAAAAGATCCAGGCCAAGGTGCTGAAAACCGATCAGGAGTTCGACGGCCTGTACAACGATCTGCTGCTGGAAATGGCGCGTAACCAGATCTTCCTGATCAACGAGCGCCAGGTGTCCGAGAACCAGCAAATCTGGCTGCGGCAATATTTCAAACAGCATCTGCGCCAGCACATCACACCGATCCTGATCAACCACGACACCAACCTGGTGCAGTTCCTGAAAGACGATTACACCTACCTGGCGGTGGAGATCATTCGCGGCGCGCGCATCGACTATGCGCTGCTGGAGATCCCGTCGGACAAGGTGCCGCGCTTCGTCAATCTGCCGCCGGAAGCGCCGCGCCGCCGTAAGCCGATGATCCTGCTGGACAACATTCTGCGCTACTGCCTGGACGATATCTTCAAGGGCTTCTTCGACTACGACGCGCTCAACGCCTACTCGATGAAAATGACCCGAGACGCGGAGTACGATCTGGTCACCGAAATGGAATCCAGCCTGCTGGAACTGATGTCCTCCAGCCTGAAACAGCGCCTGACCGCCGAGCCGGTGCGCTTCGTGTATCAGCGCGACATGCCGAACGAAATGGTGGAGCTGCTGCGCGGCAAGCTGGGCATCTCCAACTACGATTCGGTGATCGCCGGCGGCCGCTACCACAATTTCAAAGATTTCATCAGTTTCCCGAACGTCGGCAAGGCCAATCTGGTCAACAAGCCGCTGCCGCGCCTGCGCCACATCTGGTTCGACGGTTTCCGCAACGGCTTCGACGCCATTCGCGAAAAAGACGTGCTGCTCTACTACCCGTACCACACCTTCGAGCACGTGCTGGAGCTGCTGCGCCAGGCGTCGTTCGATCCGAGCGTGTTGGCTATCAAGATCAACATCTACCGGGTGGCGAAAGATTCGCGCATCATCGAATCGATGATCCACGCCGCGCACAACGGCAAGAAGGTCACGGTGGTGGTCGAACTGCAGGCGCGCTTCGACGAAGAGGCCAACATTCACTGGGCGAAGCGCCTGACCGAAGCCGGCGTACACGTGATCTTCTCGGCGCCGGGCCTGAAAATCCACGCCAAACTGTTCCTGATTTCGCGCCGTGAAGGCGATGACATTGTGCGCTATGCTCATATCGGTACCGGCAACTTTAACGAAAAAACCGCGCGCATCTACACCGACTATTCGCTGTTGACCGCCGACTCACGCATCACCAACGAGGTACGCCGGGTATTCAACTTTATCGAGAACCCCTACCGGCCGGTCACCTTCGACAACCTGATGGTGTCGCCGCAGAACTCGCGCCTGAAGCTGTATGAGCTGATCGACAACGAAATCGCCAACGCCCAGGCCGGGGAACAGGCCGGCATTATGTTGAAAATAAATAATCTGGTGGATAAAGGGCTGGTAGATCGGTTATATACCGCGTCCGGCGCCGGCGTGAAGATCCGCCTGCTGGTGCGGGGCATGTGTTCCCTGATTCCCAACCTGCCGGGGATCAGCGACAATATTCAGGTGATCAGCATCGTCGATCGCTTTTTGGAACACGATCGGGTGTACGTTTTCGACAATAAAGGTGACAAACGGGTGTATCTGTCCTCCGCCGACTGGATGACCCGCAACATAGATTACCGTATCGAAGTGGCGGTATCGCTGCTGGATCCGGCGCTGAAACAGCGCGTTCTGGACATCCTGGAGATCCTGTTCAGCGATACGGTCAAGGCCCGTTATGTGGATAAAGAACTGAGCAACCAGTACGTGCCGCGCGGCAACCGCCGCAAAGTGCGTGCCCAGGTGGCTATTTACGAGTATTTAAAAGCTCTGGAACAACCAGGACAGTAGGCCAGCAACTATGCCGCTAAAAAACACTGCAACGAACAAACCGCAGGAAATCGCCGCCATCGACCTCGGGTCGAACAGTTTCCACATGGTGATCGCCCGCGTCGTCAACGGCGCCTTACAGGTATTGGGCCGTTTAAAACAGCGGGTGCATCTCGCCGACGGATTGGACAGCAACAACGTACTCAGTGAAGAGGCGATAGAGCGCGGCCTGGCCTGCCTGGCCCTGTTTGCCGAACGGCTGCAGGGCTTCCCGGCGGATAACGTCACCATCGTCGGGACGCACACCCTGCGTCAGGCGGTGAACGCCGAAGTGTTCCTCAAGCGCGCCGCCAAAGTGATCCCCTACCCGATAGAAATCATCGCCGGTCAGGAAGAAGCGCGCCTGATCTTCATGGGCGTGGAGCACACTCAGCCGGAGAAAGGCCGCAAGCTGGTGATCGACATCGGCGGCGGCTCCACCGAGCTGGTGATCGGCGAAGACTTCGAGCCGCTGCTGGCGGAAAGCCGCCGCATGGGCTGCGTCAGCTTCGCCCAGCTGTTCTTCCCGGGCGGCGAGATCAGCAAAAACAACTTCCGCCGCGCGCGGCTGGCGGCGGCGCAGAAGCTGGAAACGCTGGCCTGGCAGTACCGCATTCAGGGCTGGCAGTATGCGCTGGGCGCTTCGGGCACCATCAAGGCCGCCCACGAAGTGCTGGTGGCGATGGGGGAAAAAGACGGTCTCATCACCCTGGATCGCCTGGAAATGCTCGCCGAGCAGGTGCTGCAGTTCAAAAGCTTCAGTTCACTGAGCCTGCCGGGGCTGTCGGAAGATCGCCAATCGGTATTCGTGCCGGGGCTGGCTATTCTGTGCGGCGTGTTCGACGCGCTGGCGATCCGCGATCTGCGCCTGTCCGACGGCGCGCTGCGCGAAGGCGTGCTGTATGAAATGGAAGGCCGTTTCCGCCACCAGGACATCCGCAGCCGCACCGCCAAGAGCCTGGCCGATCACTACAACATCGACCGCGAGCAGGCCAAGCGGGTGCTGGAAACCACCGAGCTGCTCTACTCGCAGTGGATGGCGCAAAATACCAAGCTGGCGCATCCGCAGCTGGAAGCCCTGCTGAAATGGGCCGCCATGCTGCACGAGGTGGGGCTGAGCATCAACCACAGCGGCATGCACCGCCATTCGGCCTACATTCTGCAAAACTCCAACCTGCCTGGCTTCAACCAGGAACAACAGCTGCTGCTGGCGGCGCTGGTGCGCTTCCACCGCAAGGCGATTAAGCTCGAAGAGCTGCCGCGCCTCAACCTGTTCAAGAAGAAACACTACCTGCCGCTGATCCAGCTGCTGCGTCTGAGCACCCTGCTCAACAACCAGCGTCAGTCGACCACCACGCCGGAAACGCTGCGCCTGACCACCGACGACAACCACTGGACGCTGCGCTTCCCGGCCGGCTACCTGGCGCAGAACAACCTGGTGCAGCTCGATTTCGAACGCGAGCAGGCCTACTGGAACGACGTCGTCGGCTGGAAGCTGCTGATCGACGAAGAAGGCTCGCAAGACGAACAGCGCTCCGCCTGATCCCCCGCCCCCTGCCAGACAGGGGGTTTTTCTTTCCGCCCTCGCCCCGTCAACCTAAACGAAACCCTAATGCGCCGTGCCGCACGCCGGAAAAAAATGGACAACTTTTGTCATCAGCGCCTAAAATCCGGTTACAAATTCTCGAGCGAATAACACAGGACACCGGCATACCGGGTGATATATGCGCAAGAAAACCACCGGACAGATGACGAAGATAGTGTTGTTTATCAGCTTTATCATTTTAGTCGGCCGACTGCTGTACGCCGCCGTGGTGGCGGTGCCTCATCATCAGGAAAAAAAGCAGGCCGCTGCGCAAAACGCCGCCGAAGTCAGCGCGCCGCAAAAGGACGCCTCCTCTGAATAACCGCCGCGCCCCGTCCGTTTCATAAAAATGACTCCGGCACTCGCTATGCTCTATCTTTTAATGAGCCTGCGTCAGGAACGCCGAGCGCCCGTTAAGGAACACCATGTCAGCCGCAACCCATAACGTCAAAAAAGTCGCTGAACATCGCCAGCGCATTCTCACTCTGCTGTTGAACAATAAGGAATTGGTCGACGGCATTCTCGGCCGTCCGGGGGATGAGCACGCCCTCAGCCAAAGCGAACGGCTGAACCAGACGGCGGAAATCACCGGCCTGTTGGACGACATGCACGCCGCCGACCTGGCGGACCTGCTGGAAGCGCTGCCGCAGGACGAACGTATGGCGCTGTGGCGGCTGGTGGGCAACAGCAAGCGCGGCCAGACGCTGGTGGAGGTCGCCGAGCCGGTCTGGGACAGCCTGATCGAGGAAATGAGCGACAAAGACCTGCTCAAAGCGATCAAAACGCTGGACGTCGACGAACAGGCCTACCTGGCGCAATACCTGCCGCGTAACCTGATGGGCCGGTTGCTGACCTCGCTGGAGCCGGAGCAGCGCGCCCAGGTGCGCGAGATGAGCCAGTACGCCAAAGACAGCGTCGGCTGGATGATGGATTTCGAACTGGTGACGGTGCGGCCGGACGTCACGCTCGGCGCGGTGCACCGCTTTTTGCGCATGCGCAAAACCATTCCCGACGCCACCGATAAACTGTTCGTCACCGACCGCAAAAACACCCTGCTGGGCGAGCTGCCGCTAACCGCAGTGCTGCTGAACGATCCGGAGATCCCGGTGCGCGACGTGATGGACAGCGATCCCGCCACCTTTCAGCCCGAAGACAAGGCCGATGAAGCGGCCGGCGCGTTCGAACGTTACGACCTGATCAGCGCCCCGGTGGTTGACGCCAAGGGCAAACTGATGGGCCGCCTGACCATCGAAGAGATCGTCGACGCCGTCAACGAAGAGAGCGACACCAACCTGCGCCGCATGGGCGGTTTAAGCCCGGAAGAAGACGTGTTCGCCCCGGTCAGCAAGGCGGTCAAGACCCGCTGGGCCTGGCTGGCGATCAACCTCTGCACCGCGTTCGTCGCCTCGCGCGTGATCGGCCTGTTCGAACACACCATTTCCCAGCTGGTGGCGCTGGCGGCGCTGATGCCGATCGTCGCCGGCATCGGCGGCAACACCGGCAACCAGACCATCACCATGATCGTGCGCGCGCTGGCGCTGCACCAGATCGAAGTCGGCAACATCTCGCGTCTGATGCTCAGAGAGCTGGGGGTGGCCATCATCAACGGCGTGGTGTGGGGCGGCATCATGGGCGTGATCACCTGGCTGCTGTACGGCGACGCGGCGATGGGCGGCGTGATGACGCTGGCGATGCTGCTCAACCTGCTGCTGGCGGCGCTGATGGGCGTGGTGATCCCGATGACCATGCTCAAACTGGGCCGCGATCCGGCGGTCGGCTCGAGCGTGCTCATCACCGCGCTGACCGACACCGGCGGCTTTTTCATCTTCCTCGGCCTCGCCACCCTGTTCCTGCTGTAATACGCCAAAAGCCGGCCCCGCGCCGGCTTTTTCGTCATTCTGTCGCCGGGTTTGCGTTAACGCAGCAAAGTCGGCCTTCCCGGTAGGTTTTCCTCTCGCGCTGTACTACCCTTTGCCAATAAATCGTCTTAATTCATCCACGTCATGAATCCAATCACTGACAGAGGCCATCGGTAAGGGTGTCTATGGAGATCAGCGCGCCGAACACGTTCGGCACCCACAAAGGCGTCATGCTGACGCATTCCCTGTTAGTGGCGTTGGCGACGTTTCTACTCGCCTTGCTGAGCCTGTCGCTGTCCAGCGAAGCCCGCCACTTCACGCCGCTGTGGTTCCCGACCGCCGCCGCGATCGCCGTGCTGTACCGCCACGCCCCGCGCCACTGGGGCCTGCCGCTGCTGGCCAGCGGCCTCGGCATCGTGCTCGCCAGTTTCTTGCTGTTCGGCGTCAGCGCCACTCCCGTCAAGCTGGCCGCCATCAACCTGCTGGAAGCGGCGGTTTGCGCCCTGCTGCTGCGCCGCACGCTGCCGGCGAACGATCCGCTGAGCGATCTGGGCTGCTGGCTGCGCTTTGTGGTGTGCGCCGTGATCTTCACCCCGCTGTTCAGCGCGCTGCTGGCCGCCGGGCTCTCGCCCACGCCGGATCAAACGTTCTGGCAATCGTTCGGCATCTGGTTCATCTCCGAAGCGATAGGGGTGCTGTCGCTGGCGCCGCTCGGCCTCACCTATCACCGCCGCACCTTGGCGGCGCTGAACCCCTACCCGCTGCTGCTCACGCTGATGGGCTCCCTGGCCTTCAGCTACCTGGCGCTGACCTATCTGCCGTTCCCGTTCACCTTCGTCATCCTGCCGCTGCTGTGGGCCGCCATCGCGCTGCCGCGCTTCGAAGCCTTCGCCGTCTGTTTCTGCACCCTGCTGCTGATCACGGTGCTGATCTCGCTGGGCGTGCTGCACCTGCAGGCCTCTGCACACGTCTTCGGTGAGCTTGGACTGTACTTGCCGATGCTGCTGATCCTGATCCCGGCACACGCGATGGCGATGGTGATGCACACCTTCCGGGTGGAGAAACAGCACATCGTCGAGAGCGAAAGCCGCTTTCGCAGCGCGCTGGAGTATTCCGCCATCGGCATGGCGCTGGTGTCGCCGGAGGGCAAATGGCTGCAGGTCAATCAGGCACTGTGCAAACTGCTCGGCTATACGCCGGAAGGGTTGCACCGCCTGACGTTCCAGGCCATCACCCACCCGGACGACCTCAACGCCGATCTCAGCCAGCTGCACGATCTGCTCGACGGCCACATCAGCAGCTACACCATGGAGAAACGCTATATCCGCAGCGACGGCCAGACCGTTTGGGCGCTATTGGCCGTCTCGCTGGTGCGCGACGCCGAAGGGCAACCGCTGTACTTCATCTCTCAGGTCGAGGACATCAGCGGCCTCAAACGCAGCGAGGCGGAGAACAACCGGCTGGTGGAGCGCATTACGCTGGCCAACCAGGTGGGCGGCGTCGGCATTTGGGAATGGGTGATGAGCCAGGAAAACTTCACCTGGGATCAGCGCATGTTCGAACTCTACGATCTCAATCCCGACCAAACGCCGACGCTGGCGCTGTGGCGCACCCTGCTGGTGCCGGAAGATCGCGAGCGTACCGATCGCGAGCTGGCCGCGCTGCTGGCCGCTCCCAAGCCTTTCGTCATGGAATTTCGCATTACCACGCGCGGCGGCAAATTGCGCCATATTCGCGGCCAGGGCAACGTGATCCTCGACGACCAGGGCCAGCCGCTGCGCATGATCGGCACCAATATCGACATGACCGAGCTCAAGATCCTCGCCGAGGCGCTGCACGAAGAAAAAGAGCGCCTGCACATCACCCTCGACGCCATCGGCGAAGGGGTGATCTCCACCGACAGCCACCTGCGCATCACCTTTATGAACCCGGTGGCCGAGCAGATGTGTGGCTGGCCGCTCGAGCTGGCGATCGGCATGCCGGTCGCCGGCGTGGTGCGCCTGACCAACGGCAAAGACGGCCCGGAAATCGAAAACCTCACGCAATACCCGCGGCAGTGGCCGGCGGATTACGCGCTGGTGCTGCACAGCCGCGACGGACGTTATTTCGACGTGCAGCAGTCGGTCTCACCGCTGAAAACCCTCGATGGCGAAACCATGGGCGCGGTGATGGTGCTGCAGGACGTCACCGCCTCGCGCGAACTGATGAAAAAACTCAGCTACAGCGCCTCGCACGACGCGCTGACCGGCCTGCCGAACCGCACCCGCTTCGAGAAGCAGCTGAAGGCGGCGATCGCCGCCGGCGGGGAACCGTCGTCGCCGCATTCGCTGGTGTTCCTCGATCTGGATCGGTTCAAAGCGGTAAACGACACCGCCGGCCACGCGGCGGGTGATGCCTTGCTGCGGGACATCGCCCAGCTGATGCGGCACCAGCTGCGCAACAGCGACTGCCTGGCTCGGCTGGGCGGCGACGAGTTCGGTTTGATCCTGTTCGACTGCCGGCTGGAGCAAGCGAAATCGCTGATGCAGCAGGTAGTCAACCAAATCAGCCAGCATCCGTTCTACTGGGAAGGGAAAATTTATCGCGTCGGCGCCAGCGCCGGCATCACGCGCATCGGCGGCGACGCCAAAAGCAGCGAACTGCTGGCCCAGGCCGACATCGCCTGCTACACCGCCAAGCACCACGGCCGCGGCCAGGTTTATCTGTACGAAACACGGCAAAAACAGCTGCTGGAACGGCAGCATGAATTGCTGAACCCACAGGAGGTACAGACGATCATCAGCGAGGGGCAGCTGCGGCTGCTGACCCGCGCGGTCGCGCCGCCGGCAACGCCGCTGTCGGCCGCATTTCACCAGGTGAAACTACAGGTGATGGCACCAGACGATCGGCCGCTGCCGCACGAGGCGTTCATCGCCGCAGCGCAGCTGTACGGCCTGATGCCGGACATCGACCGCTGGGCGGTGACGCAGCTGCTGGTATCGTACGCCGACGACATCAAGCGCAAGGGGCTGTCGCTCGCGTTGCCGCTGGCTACCGACAGCCTGCTGAACACCGACTTCCAACGCTTCCTGACGGAAACGGTGCGCGCTTCCTCGCTGCCGCCGCGGGCACTGCTGTTCAGCGTTGATGAAGCCGTGGTGCTGGAACACGCCGCGCAGTGCCGAGCGTGTCTGCGCGAACTGCAGCTGCTGGGCTGTCGACTGATCGTCAACGGCTTTGGGCATAACATCAATGCCTTCGATGAGCTGGGCGATCAGAAGATAGACATCATTCGCATCGATGAACGCTTTATCACCAACCTGCACTGCAACCAAATGGATGAGCTGATGGTCTCGATGCTCAACGGCGCGGCGCATCGGATCAAGGCGCAAACGCTCGCCGGGCCGGCCCACCAGCCAGTGACGCTGCAGGCGCTGCGCGATGTCGGCGTCGATCTGGCAGACGGCGACCAGGTGGCGCTGGAGCAGCCGTTGGCGGTTCTGCTCAGCGACGGCTACTTCGGCATCCGCTAACGCCTTCCCTCGCCGGCGCCGTCTCACGGGCGGCGCCGCACCTCTCATCTTTCACATTATGTTAACCAGTACGAGATTAGTGATATAAATAACACCTGAAGCTTAAACGATTAAGTAAGATGAAGCTCCCATGCGGACATCGACGTATCCGTTGATTTTCCTCGACATGTGATAGCTCAGGGATAAGGGACTATGGAAAAGAAATGGTTTTCCGCCAGGGAACTGATGGGGAAAGCGGGGTTGCCCTCGACCCCGCAAGGGGTCAATCTGATGGCCCGACGCGAAGGCTGGGTCAGCCGCCGCCGCAGCGGCGTGCAGGGTAAAGCGCTGGAATACCATATCGACAGCCTGCCGTTCGGCGCGCGCAGCCTGTCGGCCTTACGCGAGGCCGACCATCCGGACTACGACATCAAACGCCAGGATCCTATTCGGGTCTGGATCGAGTATTACTACCATCTGACGCCGGCCGAGCGGGAAAAGCTGCTGGCGTTCCTGATGCGCGAAGGCATGAGCCGCCTGCTGCAGCTGATCGACGCCCCCCGCTAGCCCGAATGCGCCTCACTCCTCCCCTTCCGGCGCCCAACCGTCGTTGTGCCACAGGTGCAACGTGGCGTAAGATCGCCACGGGCGCCAACGTTCGGCATAGCGTTCGATCTGGCGCGGCGTCATGCCGGGGAAACGCTGTTTGATCAGGTAATCGCCGGCCAGGAACACGTCCGGCCAAGACCAGGCGCGCATCGCGATATAGCTGGCGGTCCAGCTGCCGATGCCCGGCAGCGCGGTCAGCGCCTTGATGCCCTGTTCGATATCCAGCACGTTATCGAGCTGCAGCCGCCCTTCGCCCAGCGCGCGGGCGATCTCGATCAGCGCCGCCGCGCGCTTCAGCTGTACCCCGAGCGGGCGCAGTGCTTCGGGCTGCAGCTGCGCCACCCGTTCAGCGCTAGGGAAAACGTGGGTGATGCCCTCGTGCGGCGCCGCCAGCGGTTCTCCCCAACGTTCGGCCATCCGCCCGGCGAAGGTTGCCGCCATTTTCACGCTGACCAATTGCCCCAGCACCGCACGCGCCGCCTGCTCGAAGCTGTTTACGCAGCCCGGCAAGCGCAGCCCCGGCGCATCGGCCGCCAGCGAACCCAGCGCCTCATTGATGCGATCCGGCGCGGCGTCCAAATCGAACAGCAAGCGTACGCGGCGCAGCACCTCCGTCGTCACCAAACTGAGCGCCGGCGCGATCTCTACCCTGACCCGGTTGCGCGCTTCTTCCGGCTGCACGCTGAGCCAGCCGCAATACTCCGTACCGCCCTGGCTGACGGCGATCGAACGCAGATAGCGGCGCCCCTCGACCCGCTCGACGCCCTGCACGGCGCGCGCCTGCAAGAAGTTCAACATGCGATCCCAGTCATAGGGCGGCCGATAGCCCAGGTGGAACACCAGGCCGCTGGCGGCGGCCCGTTCACCGCGCGCGCCGCCGCTGCGCAGCGCCGACGGAATCAGGCGATAGCGCGCCTTGAACAGCTCGTTGAAACGCCGCAGGCTGCCGAAACCGGCGGCGAACGCCACCTCGCTGAGCGGCAGGTCGGTATCCGCCAACAGGCGTTTGGCCTGCAACAACCGGTGCGACTGCGCGTAATCGATCGGCGAAGCGCCAAACTGTTCGGCGAAGATACGCCGCAGGTGGCGATCGGAAATGCCGAGCCGCGCCGCCAGCGCTTCGCAGCTGTGTTCGGACAGATAGCCCTGCTCGATGAGCTGCACCGCCACCTGCGCATAGCGGTTGCCCAGATCGATCAGCGCCAGACCGGGCGCCAGTTCCGGCCGGCATTTAAGACAGGGGCGAAAGCCCGCCAGCTCGGCCGCCGCCGCGCTCGGATAGAAGGTGCAATTTTCCAGCTTCGGCGTGCGGGCGCTGCACACCGGGCGGCAATAAATGCCGGTGGAAGAGACGCCGACGAAAAAGCGGCCGTCGAATTTGCGGTCACGCGCGCGCAGCGCGTCGTACAACGCTTGCTGTTGGGTATTCATGGCAACGCTCGGGTTCGGTTTTTTCTGCATTATGGGGCTCGGCTGGCGCGCTGACGTGCGGAATTCGGACATTAAGTTAAGCATGCCGATGCCGCGCCCGCTAAATTTTTCGACACTCGCGCATCAGCGCATTGCCCACCGGCCCCGTCTCGGGTAAAGTCGCCCCCCTTCATTGGCATGGGGACAAAAAAGAGATGTTTATTGGATTCGACTATGGGACAGCCAACTGTTCCGTCGCGGTGATGCGCGACCACGGCCCCGAGCTGCTGACGCTGGAAAACAACGAGCCGTATCTGCCTTCGATGCTGTGCGCGCCGACCCGCGAAGCGGTGAGCGAGTGCCTGCACCGCCACTGGCAGGTACCGACCGGCAGCGAAGAAAACCAGCAGCTGCTGCGCCGCGCCATCAGTTACAACCGCGAAGAAGACATTCCGGTCGGCGGCGACAGCGTGCTGTTCGGCCTGCAGGCGCTGGCGCACTACATGGAAGATCCGGAAGAGGTGTACTTCGTGCGCTCGCCGAAGTCCTTCCTCGGCGCCAACGGCCTGAAGCCGCAGCAGATCGCCCTGTTCGAAGACCTGGTCTGCGCCATGATGTTCCACATCAAACGCCAGGCGGAAAACGTGCTGCAGGCCGGTATCGATCAAGCGGTGATCGGCCGACCGATCAACTTCCAGGGCATCGGCGGCGAAGAGGCCAACCGGCAGGCGCAGGGCATTTTGCAGCGCGCCGCCGAACGCGCCGGTTTCAAAGAGATTGAATTCCAGTTCGAGCCGGTGGCGGCAGGGCTGGACTTCGAGGCGACGCTGAGCGAAGAGCAAACCGTGCTGGTGGTGGACATCGGCGGCGGCACCACCGACTGCTCGGTGCTGCTGATGGGCCCGCAGTGGCGCGACCGCGCCGATCGTCAGCAGAGCCTGCTGGGCCACAGCGGCTGCCGGGTCGGCGGTAACGATCTGGACATCATGTTGGCCTTCAAACAGCTGATGCCGCTGTTCGGTCTGGGCGGCGAAACCGGGAAAGGCATTGCCCTGCCGGCGCTGCCTTACTGGAACGCGGTGGCGACCAACGACGTACCGGCGCAAAACGACTTCTACAGCGCCGCCAATGGCCGCGTGCTGCGCGATCTGATCCTCGACGCGGCGGAGCCGGAAAAGGTCAAACGCCTGCTGAAAGTGTACCAGCAGCGCCTGAGCTACCGGCTGGTGCGCGCGGCCGAAGAGAGTAAGATAGCCCTGTCCGGCCAAACCGCCATCAGCGCGCCGCTCAGCTTCGTCCAGGCCGATCTGGCGGAAAGCATCAGCCAGGATCAGCTCGCCGACGCCATCTCGCAGCCGTTGATGCGCATCCAGGAGCAGGTCAGCGCCGCGTTGGCCAGCAGCCAGACCGCGCCGCAGGTGATCTACCTGACCGGCGGCAGCGCGCGTTCGCCGCTGCTGCGCGCCGCGCTGCAACAGCAGCTGCCGGGCATTCCGATCGTCGGCGGCAACGACTTCGGCTCGGTCACCGCCGGGCTGGCGCGCTGGGCGCAAACGCTGTTCCGTTGACGGCCCAAGGGCGCGGCTCGCCGCGCCCTTGCTCATTGGAGGCTATGCATCATGTCAACCATCCTTACCCTCGACAGCGACAGGCTGCGGCTGCGCCCCTGGCGCGACGACGATCTGCCGGCCTTCGCCGCGCTTAACGCCGATCCGCAGGTGATGCGCTATTTCCCGGCGACGATGACGGCCGAAGAAAGCCACGCGCAGGCCGAACGCATCCGCGCCTTCATGCAGCAACATGGCTGGGGGCTATGGGCGGTGGAAGTGAAAGGCGGCGCGCCCTTTATCGGTTTTGTCGGGCTGGCGCGGCCGGGCGACGATCTGCCTTGCTCCCCCTGCGTGGAGATCGGTTGGCGGCTGGCGGCGGCCCACTGGGGCAACGGCTACGCCGCTGAAGCGGCACGCACTGCGCTGGCGTGTGCCTTCGACACGCTGCACTTGCCGGAAGTGGTGTCCTTCACCGCCGAAGATAACCAGCCGTCACGCCGGGTGATGGAGCGCATCGGCATGCACTTTGACGGCGAAACCTTCCTGCACCCACGCCTGCCGGCGGGGCACCCGCTGCAAAAACATGTCTTGTACCGGCTGAACCGGCAAACGTGGCGCGAACGCCGCGGCGATTAATACAGCGTATCCTTCAGCCGCTGCGGCAGCGCCTGGTCGTACTCCTCACCGTCGAAGCGCGTTTGGCTCACCACGGCCAAAATATGGCCGGGGCTGGGCAGCGCCGAACGTTCGAGGCGGCTGCCCTCTTCCCAAAGTCCCGAACGCAAGATCGCCCGGCTGCACTGGAAGAACACCGCCTCCACCCGAATGCGCAACACCGAACGCGGCAGCTGATTGCGGTGGGCGAAGCGCTGCAGCACCGCCGGCGCCACCACGATCTCCGCCCGCCCGTTAATCCGCAGCGTTTCGCCGATGCCAGGGATCAGCAGCAGCAGCGCCACCCGGTTGTCGTGCAGAATATTGCGCAGGCTATCGATGCGGTTATTGCCGCGCCTATCCGGCAGCAGCAGGGTTTTCTCGTCTTCGATGTGGAGAAAACCGGCCGGATCGCCGCGCGGCGAGACATCCATGCCGTCCGGCCCGACCGTCGAGAGGGCGGCAAACGGCGCCGCCTCGATAAACGGGCGGTACGCCGGGTGGATATAGCTGACTTCTTTAAAAACCGAGGGGGCGCCGGGTTTGCCGTACAGCTGTTCCAGCGTCGCGAGGTCGTTGATGGTATCACCAGACATTGCGGTTTCCTGAATGGGCCATGTTGACCCCTTCAGCATAGAGCAAAATCGCCGCCGGGTAACGCGCCTTACCCGGCGCTGGCGTGGTTCAGCGCCTGGATGTCGTCCGCATCCAGCGTCAGGTGCGTGGCGCTGACCAACTCATCCAGCTGCGGCAACGAGGTGGCGCTGACGATCGGCGCGGTGATGCTCGGGCGCGCAATCAGCCAGGCCAGCGAGACCTGCGCCGGGGAGGTGCCGTGCTTACCAGCCACCTGATCCAGCGCCGCCAGAATGCGGAAGCCGCGCGGGTTAAGATAGCGTTCGACGATGCGATCGCCGCGCTGGCTTTTGCCCTCATCCGCTTTGCTGCGGTATTTGCCGGTCAGGAAACCGCTGGCCAGCGCGAAGAAGTTGATCACCCCGAGACCATGGCGCTGCGCCACGCCTTCCAGCTCGGCTTCATACCCTTCTCGCGCATACAGATTGTATTCCGGCTGCAGGGTTTCGTAGCGCGCCAGCCCGTTGATTTCACTCACCCGCAGCGCTTCTTCCAGGCGATCCGCCTGATAGTTGGAGGCGCCAATCGCCCGCACCTTGCCGGCCTTGATCAGCGCATCGAACGCCGCCAGCGTCTCTTCCAACGGCGTATCGCGGTCATCGTCGTGCGATTGGTAAAGATCGATATAATCGGTTTGCAGGCGGCGCAGCGAGTCTTCCACCGCCTGCTGAATATAGCGCGGCGACAGCCCCTGTTTGCCTTCGCCCATCAGTTTGCCCACTTTGGTGGCAATGATCACCTGGTCGCGCTTGCCGCTCTTCTTGAGCCATTCGCCGATGACGGTTTCCGATTCGCCTCCCCGATTGCCCGGCGCCCAGCTGGAATAAACGTCGGCGGTGTCGATAAAGTTGAGCTGATTGTCCACCAGCGCATCCAACAGGCTGAAAGAGGTCGCTTGATCCGCCGTCCAGCCGAACACGTTGCCGCCGAAGGTCAACGCCGGCACCTGAATGCCCGAACGGCCCAGTTGTTTTTTGCTCATTGATAGAGGCTCCATGGGTTAAATAATTCGCTCGTTAATTATTAGCGCCAAACACAGGAAATCGTTAAAACGTATTGGCTATAAGCCGGAATAAATCACTTATAAACATAGCACGCTCAAATCGCCCACTTATTAAGACAATGCTGACGGTTCCTCCATATTTCCTTCATTTTTATGCCGTCTTCGCTGGCTAAACTAGTATCCTGTAAGGAGTGTCATTTTTGTGGCAATGAGTGCCCGCGCCCCTGCCTTTTGGAGAGAGTTTTCACCACCATGAATGCAAAACCCCAACGTCGTTCCCTGCTGCTGCGCCTGCTGGTTGCGGCGATTGCGATCATCGTCGCCGTTCTGGCCTGGCGCCATTTCAGCGCCGCCCAACCGACCGCCGGGACGACGCCGGGCGCGCACCAGGCCGCGGGTAAAACAGGAGCGGGCCGCGCGGCGGGCGGCAGACGCGGCACCCCGATGTCGCCGGTACAGGCGGCGACCGCCACCCGCCAGACGGTGCCGCGCTATCTTTCCGGCTTGGGCACCGCCACCGCCGCCAATACCGTGACCGTCACCAGCCGGGTCGATGGCCAGCTGATGGCGATCCACTTTACCGAAGGCCAGCAGGTCAAAGCCGGCGATCTGCTGGCGGAAATCGATCCCCGGCCGTTCCAGGTTCAGTTGACCCAGGCTCAGGGGCAGTTGGCAAAAGATCAGGCCACGCTGGCCAACGCCCGGCGCGATCTGGCCCGCTATCAGCAGCTGGTGAAAACCAATCTGGTTTCCCGTCAGGAGCTGGATACGCAGGCCTCGCTGGTGCAGCAGACCGAAGGCGCGATCAAGGCCGATCAGGGCGCGGTCGACAGCGCCAAACTGCAGATCACCTATAGCCGCATCACTGCGCCAATCGACGGCCGCGTAGGCCTGAAACTGGTCGACGTCGGCAACTATGTCACCAGCGGCAGCACCACCGGTCTGGTGGTGATCACGCAGACGCACCCGATCGACGTGGTGTTCACGCTGCCCGAAGGCAACATCGCCGATCTGCTCAAGGCGCAAAAAGCCGGGCCGGTGAGCGTCGAAGCCTGGGACCGCACCAACCAGAACAAGCTGACGACCGGTTCGCTGCTGAGCCTGGACAACCAAATTGATACCGCCACCGGCACCATCAAGCTGAAAGCGCGCTTCACCAACGAAGATGACGCGCTGTTCCCCAACCAGTTCGTCAACGCGCGGCTGCAGGTGGATACCCTGCACGATGCAGTGGTAATCCCGACCGCCGCGCTGCAGATGGGCAACGAGGGCAACTTCGTCTGGACGCTCGGTGAAGACAACAAGGTCAGCAAACATCGGGTCACCGCCGGCGTGCAGGACAGCCGGCAGGTGGTGATCAGCGCCGGCCTCAACGCCGGCGATCGGGTGGTGACCGACGGCATCGATCGCCTGACCGAAGGCATGCAGGTGGAAGTGCTCGCGCCGAGCGAAGCGTCGGCCGCGGCTAACGCCAAGCGCGAACCTGACGTTCAGAGGAAGTCCTGATGCAGGTGATGCCTCCCAACGCCGGCGGCGGTCCGTCCCGCCTGTTTATTCTGCGTCCGGTCGCCACCACGCTGCTGATGGTGGCGATATTGCTGGCGGGGATTATCGGCTATCGCGCGTTGCCGGTGTCCGCCCTGCCGGAGGTGGATTACCCCACCATCCAGGTGGTGACGCTATACCCCGGCGCCAGTCCGGACGTGGTGACCTCCGCCATTACCGCGCCGCTGGAACGCCAGTTCGGCCAGATGTCCGGTCTGAAGCAAATGGCGTCGCAAAGTTCCGGCGGCGCCTCGGTGGTCACCCTGCAGTTCCAGCTGGCGCTGCCACTCGACGTCGCAGAGCAGGAAGTGCAGGCGGCGATCAACTCCGCCACCAACCTGCTGCCGACCGATCTGCCCTACCCGCCGATCTACAGCAAGGTTAACCCCGCCGATCCGCCGATCCTGACGCTGGCCGTGACCTCCACCGCCATGCCGATGACGCAGGTGGAAGACATGGTGGAAACCCGCGTGGCGCAAAAAATTTCTCAGGTGACCGGCGTCGGCCTGGTGACGCTGGCCGGCGGCCAACGCCCGGCGGTGCGCGTAAAATTGAACGCCGCGGCGGTCGCCGCCTATGGCCTGAACAGTGAAACCATCCGCGCCGCCATCAGCAACGCCAACGTCAACTCGGCGAAAGGCAGCCTTGACGGCCCGACCCGATCCGTCACCCTGTCTGCCAACGACCAAATGAAATCTGCCGACGACTATCGCCAGCTGATCGTCGCCTACCAGAACGGCGCGGCGATCCGCCTGCAGGATATCGCCACCATCGAACAAGGGGCGGAAAACACCCGACTGGCGGCCTGGGCCAACAAGCAACAGGCGATCGTGCTGAACATCCAACGCCAGCCCGGCGTCAACGTCATCACGACCGCCGACAGCATCCGCGAAATGCTGCCGACGCTGATTAAAAGCCTGCCCAAGTCGGTCGACGTCAAGGTGTTGACCGATCGCACCACCACCATCCGCGCCTCGGTCAGCGACGTGCAGTTCGAGCTGCTGCTGGCGATCGCGCTGGTGGTGATGGTGATCTACGTATTCCTGCGCAACGTGCCGGCGACCATTATCCCCAGCGTGGCGGTGCCGCTGTCGCTGGTCGGCACCTTCGCCGCCATGTACTTCCTCGGCTTCTCCATCAACAACCTGACGCTGATGGCGCTGACCATCGCCACCGGCTTCGTGGTGGACGACGCCATCGTGGTGATCGAGAACATCTCGCGCTACATCGAGAAAGGGGAAAAACCGCTCGACGCCGCGCTGAAAGGCGCCGGCGAGATCGGCTTCACCATCATCTCGCTGACCTTCTCGCTGGTGGCGGTGCTGATCCCGCTGCTGTTCATGGGCGACATCGTCGGCCGCCTGTTCCGCGAGTTCGCCGTCACGCTGGCGGTGGCGATTTTGATCTCCGCCGTGGTGTCGCTGACGCTGACGCCGATGATGTGCGCTCGCATGCTCAGCCACGAGTCGCTGCGCAAGCAGAACCGTTTTTCCGCCGCCTCCGAACGCTTTTTCGACCGGGTGATCGCGCAATACGGCAAGTGGCTGAAAACGGTGCTTAATCATCCCTGGCTGACGCTCGGCGTGGCCGTGGGCACCCTGGCGCTGACGGTATTGCTGTACCTGCTGATCCCGAAAGGCTTCTTCCCGGTGCAGGACAACGGCATCATTCAGGGCACGCTGGAGGCGCCGCAGAGCGTCTCGTTCAGCAATATGGCCGAGCGCCAGCAGCAGGTCGCGGCGCAGATCCTCAAAGATCCGGCGGTGGAGAGCCTGGCATCGTTCGTCGGCGTCGACGGCAGCAACGCCACGCTCAACAGCGGCCGGCTGCAGATCAACCTGAAGCCGCTGAGCGAACGCAGCGACTGCATTCCGGCGATCATCAGCCGCCTGCAGCAGCAGACGGCGCAGTTCCCCGGCGTGAAGCTGTATCTGCAGCCGGTGCAGGATCTGACCATCGATACCCAGGTCAGCCGCACCCAGTACCAGTTCACCCTGCAGGCGATGTCCCTGGACGATCTCAGCCTATGGGTGCCGCAGCTGATGGATGAGCTGAAGCAAACCCCGCAGTTGGCGGACGTCACCAGCGACTGGCAGGATCAGGGGCTGGTGGCCTACGTCAACGTCGATCGCGATTCGGCCTCTCGCCTCGGCGTCACCATGAGCGACGTGGACAATGCGCTGTACAACGCGTTCGGCCAGCGCCTGATCTCCACCATCTACACCCAGGCCAACCAATACCGCGTGGTGCTGGAGCACGACGTCAGTGCGACGCCGGGGCTGGCGGCGCTCAATGAGATCCGTCTGAGCGGCAACGACGGCGCCGTGGTGCCGCTGAATACCCTCGCCAAAATCGAACAGCGCAACGGGCCGCTGGCGATCAACCACCTCGATCAGTTCCCGGCGACCACCGTCTCCTTCAACGTGGCGGAGGGCTACTCGCTGGAAGAAGCGGTCAACGCCATTACCCAGGTCGAGAAGACCCTGGCGATGCCGAAAGACATCACCACCAAATTCCAGGGCGCGACCCTGGCCTTCCAGGCGGCGCTCGGCAGCACGCTGTGGCTGATTTTGGCGGCGGTGGTGGCGATGTACATCGTGCTGGGCGTGCTGTATGAAAGCTTCATTCACCCGGTCACCATCCTCTCTACCCTGCCGACCGCCGGGGTCGGCGCGCTGCTCGCGCTCATGATGGCCGGCAGCGAGCTGGACGTGATCGCCATCATCGGCATCATCCTGCTGATCGGTATTGTGAAGAAGAACGCCATCATGATGATCGACTTCGCGCTGGCGGCGGAACGCGAGCAGGGTTTATCGCCGCGCGACGCCATCTATCAGGCCTGCCTGCTGCGTTTTAGGCCGATCCTGATGACCACGCTGGCGGCCTTGCTCGGCGCGCTGCCGCTGATGCTGAGCACCGGCGTCGGCGCGGAGCTGCGGCATCCGCTTGGCGTCTGTATGGTCGGCGGTTTGATCATGAGCCAGATCCTGACGCTGTTCACCACGCCGGTGATCTACCTGCTGTTTGACAAACTGGCGCGCAACACGCATCGTCAGCCGGATACGCAGGAGCTGCCGTGAAATTCTTCGCCCTGTTCATTCACCGGCCGGTGGCCACCACCCTGCTGACGCTGGCCATCGCCATCAGCGGCGCGATCGGCTTTCGCCTGCTGCCGGTGTCGCCGCTGCCGCAGGTGGACTTTCCGGTGATTTCGATCAGCGCGTCGCTGCCGGGCGCCTCGCCGGAAACCATGGCGTCCTCGGTGGCGACGCCGCTGGAGCGCGCGCTGGGCCGCATCGCCGGGGTTAACGAAATGACCTCGATGAGTTCGCTCGGCAGTACCCGGGTCATTTTGCAGTTTGATCTCGATCGCGACATCAACGGCGCCGCGCGCGACGTACAGGCGGCGATCAACGCCGCGCAAAGCCTGCTGCCGACCGGCATGCCGAGCCGTCCCAGCTACCGCAAGGTCAACCCTTCCGACGCGCCGATCATGATCCTGACGCTGACCTCGGACACCTACAGCCAGGGGCAGCTTTACGATTTCGCCTCCACCCAGTTGGCGCAGAAAATCAGCCAGACCGAGGGCGTCGGCGACGTTTCCGTGGGCGGCAGCTCGCTGCCGGCGGTGCGGGTCGAGCTGAACCCTTCGGCGCTGTTCAATCAGGGCGTGTCGCTGGACACCGTACGGCAGGCCATCGCCAACGCCAACGTGCGCCGCCCGCAGGGCGCCGTGGAAAACCCGCAGCAGCGCTGGCAGATCCAGGCCAACGACGCGCTGAAAACCGCCGATGCCTACCGTCCGCTGATCATTCATTACAACAACGGCTCGGCGGTGCGTTTAGCCGACGTGGCCGAGGTTAAAGACTCGGTGCAAGACGTGCGCAACGCCGGGATGACCGACGCCAAACCGGCGATCATTCTGGCCATCAGCCGTGCGCCGGACGCCAACATCATCGAAACCGTCGATCGCATTCGCGCCGAGCTGCCCGCCCTGCAGGAAAATATCCCGGCCTCGATAAAACTCAACGTCGCGCAGGATCGTTCGCCGACCATTCGCGCGTCGCTGGCCGAGGTCGAACAGTCGCTGGCGATCGCCATCGGGTTGGTGATCCTGGTGGTGTTCATCTTCCTGCGCTCCGGGCGCGCCACGCTGATCCCGGCGGTCGCCGTGCCGGTGTCGCTGATCGGCTCGTTCGCCGCCATGTATCTGTGCGGGTTCAGCCTCAATAACCTGTCGCTGATGGCGCTGACCATCGCCACCGGCTTTGTGGTGGACGACGCCATCGTGGTGTTGGAAAACATTTCCCGCCACGTCGAGGCCGGCATGAAACCGATCAACGCCGCGCTGCTGGGCGCGCGGGAAGTCGGCTTCACCGTGCTGTCGATGAGCGTTTCGCTGGTAGCGGTGTTTATCCCGCTGCTGCTGATGGAAGGCCTGCCCGGCCGGCTATTCCGCGAGTTCGCCGTCACCTTGTCGGTATCGATCGGGCTGTCGCTCATCGTCTCGCTGACGCTCACGCCGATGATGTGCGCCTACCTGCTGCGCCACCAGCCGCCGCGTTCGCAGCGGCGGGCGCGCGGCTTCGGCAAAATGCTGCTGGCGCTGCAGCAGGGCTACGGACGCTCGCTGAACTGGGTGCTCGGCCACTCGCGCTGGGTGCTGGCGGTGTTCCTCGCCACCCTTGCGCTCAACGTCTGGCTGTATATCAGCATCCCGAAAACCTTCTTCCCGGAACAGGATACCGGGCGCCTGATGGGCTTTATCCAGGCCGACCAAAGCATTTCGTTCCAGGCGATGCGCGGCAAACTGGAAGACTTCATGAAAATCGTGCGCGAAGATCCGGACGTGGAAAACGTCACCGGTTTTACCGGCGGCTCGCGCACCAACAGCGGTTCGATGTTCATCGCGCTTAAACCTCTGTCGGTACGCAGCGACGACGCGCAGAAAGTGATCGCCCGCCTGCGCGCTCGCCTGGCCAAAGAACCGGGCGCCAGCCTGTTTCTGATGGCAGTGCAGGATATCCGCGTCGGCGGCCGGCAGGCCAACGCCAGCTACCAATATACGCTGCTGGCGGACGATCTCGCCGCGCTGCGCGAATGGGAGCCGAAGATCCGCACCGCGCTGGCCGCATTGCCCGAGCTGGCGGACGTCAACTCGGATCAGCAGGATAAAGGTTCGGAGATGGATCTGGTCTACGATCGTGAAACCATGGCGCGCCTTGGCATTTCGGTGTCTGACGCCAACAACCTGCTGAACAACGCCTTCGGCCAGCGGCAGATTTCGACCATCTATCAGCCGCTCAACCAATACAAGGTGGTGATGGAAGTGGCGCCACCCTACACCCAGGACGTGAGTTCGCTGGACAAAATGTTCATCATCAACAACGAAGGCAAGGCGATACCGCTCTCCTACTTCGCCAGTTGGCGGCCGGCCAACGCGCCGCTGTCGGTCAACCATCAGGGGCTATCCGCCGCCTCGACCATCTCCTTTAACCTGCCGGACGGCGGCAGCCTGTCGGACGCCACTGCCGCGGTAGAGCGCACCATGACTCAGCTCGGCGTGCCGTCCACGGTACGCGGCGCGTTCGCCGGCACCGCCCAGGTGTTCCAGGACACCCTGAAGTCGCAGCTGATTCTGATCCTGGCGGCGATCGCCACGGTGTACATCGTGCTCGGCGTGCTGTATGAGAGCTATATCCATCCGCTGACCATCCTTTCCACGCTGCCTTCCGCCGGCGTGGGGGCGCTGCTGGCGCTCGAGCTGTTCGGCGCGCCGTTCAGCCTGATCGCGCTGATAGGCATCATGCTGTTGATCGGCATCGTAAAGAAAAACGCCATCATGATGGTCGACTTCGCGCTCGAGGCGCAGCGCAACGGCGGCATCAGCGCCCGCGAGGCGATTTTCCAGGCCAGCCTGCTGCGTTTCCGGCCGATCATGATGACCACGCTGGCAGCGCTGTTCGGCGCGCTGCCGCTGGTGCTGACCAGCGGCGACGGCGCGGAGCTACGCCAGCCGCTCGGCATCACCATCGCCGGCGGCCTGGTGATGAGCCAGCTGCTGACGCTGTACACCACGCCGGTGGTCTATCTTTACTTCGACCGGCTGCAGGCGAAGTTCCGCCGCAACAAGCAACTGGCCCCGCTGCCACACTAATGGCCGACCGATGCTGATGAAACACGCCGCCACGGTACGCTGGCAACTCTGGATAGTGGCATTCGGCTTCTTTATGCAGACGCTGGATACCACTATCGTCAACACCGCTCTGCCCTCAATGGCCGCCAGCCTGGGGGAGAACCCGCTGCGCATGCAGTCGGTGATCGTCTCCTATGTGCTGACGGTGGCGGTGACGCTGCCGGCCAGCGGTTGGCTGGCGGACAAGGTCGGCGTACAGCGGGTGTTTTTCAGCGCCATCCTGCTGTTCACCCTCGGCTCCCTCCTCTGCGCCCGCTCGGAAACCCTGAACGAACTGATCGCCTCGCGCGTGATTCAGGGCATCGGCGGCGCGATGATGGTGCCGGTCGGTCGCCTGACGGTGATGAAGATCGTGCCGCGCGAGCAGTACATGGCGGCGATGACCTTCGTGACGCTGCCGGGCCAGATCGGCCCGCTGATGGGGCCGGCGCTGGGCGGCTTTCTGGTGCAATACGCCAGCTGGCACTGGATTTTCCTGATCAATATTCCGGTGGGCATCGTAGGCGCCATCGCCACGCTGCTGCTGCTGCCCAACTACCAAATGCAGACCCGACGCTTCGACCTCAGCGGCTTTATCCTGCTGGCGATCGGCATGGCGTCGCTGACGCTGGCGCTCGACGGCCACAAGGGCATGGGGCTCTCCGGCAGCGCCATCGCCGGCCTGGTGGCGCTGGGCGTTGCGACGCTGTTGGGGTATGTTTGGCATGCCTACGGCAATAGCCGCGCCCTGTTCTCGCTGCGGCTGCTGCGCACCCCGACTTACAAGATCGGGCTGCTGGCCAGCCTGCTGGGGCGCATCGGCAGCGGCATGCTACCGTTCATGACGCCGCTGTTCCTGCAGGTGGGCATGGGTTTCACGCCGTTCCACGCCGGGCTGATGATGATCCCGATGATCATCGGCAGCATGGGCATGAAACGCATCGTGGTACAGGTGGTCAACCGCTTTGGCTACCGCAACGTGCTGGTGGCCGCCACGCTGCTGCTGGCGCTGGTCAGCCTGAGCTTCCTGTTGGCGGCGATGCTCGGCTGGCTGTGGCTGCTGCCGGTGGTGCTGTTCTTCCAGGGGATGGTCAACTCGCTGCGCTTCTCGGCGATGAACACCCTGACGCTGAAAGACCTGCCGGATCGGCTGGCCAGCAGCGGCAATAGCCTGTTGTCGATGGTCATGCAGCTGTCGATGAGCCTTGGCGTCAGCGTTGCCGGCATCTTGATCGGCAGCTTCGCCCATCACCAGGTGGTAGCCGACAGCCCGGCCATCCACAGCGCATTTATTTACAGCTACTGCTGTATGGCGTTGATTATCGCTCTGCCCGCACTGGCCTTCGCGCGCGTGCCGGCCGATAGCGCGCCCAACCGCACGCTGACCAAAGAGCCGGGTACCGGTTCAACGAGGTTGCAATGAAGATAGGCATTACCGGGAAACTGTTCCTGGCCATTTTCGCCACCTGCATGCTGGTGCTGATCACCATGCATTGGGGGGTGCGCGTCAGCTTTGAACGCGGCTTTATCGACTACATCAAGCACAGCAACGAGCAGCGCATCAATATGCTGAGCGAAGCGCTGGAGGAACAGTACAGCCACCACGGCAACTGGGTGTTCCTGCGCAACAACGATCAAGTGATCTACCAGATCATGCGCTCGTTCGAACAGAACAGCGACAGCAGCCACAACCTGCCGCCCAAGGGCTGGCGCACCCAGTTTTGGGTGGTGGACAGCCAGTTCAACCGCCTGGTAGGCCACTCCGGGCCGGTCCCGAAAGAGGGCCCGCGCCACCCGATCCGCTACAACAACGAGATCGTCGGCTGGGTGATCACCACCCCGGTCGAGCGCCTGACGCGCAACACCGACATCAACTTCGATCGCCAGCAGCGGCGCACCAGCTGGATTATCGTCGCGCTCTCCACCCTGCTGGCGGCGGCGGTGACCTGGCTGCTGTCGCGCGGCATGCTGGCCCCGGTCAAGCGCCTGGTGGCGGGCACCCATCGCCTGGCGGCGGGCGATTTCACCACCCGCGTGGCGGTCAGCAGCCAGGATGAACTGGGCCGGCTAGCGCACGACTTCAACCAGTTGGCCACCTCGCTGGAGAAAAACGAACAGATGCGCCGCGCTTTTATGGCCGACGTCTCGCACGAGCTGCGCACGCCGCTGGCAGTGCTGCGGGGCGAGCTGGAGGCGCTGCAGGACGGCGTGCGCCAGCCTACGCCGGCGTCGCTCAGTTCGCTGCAGGCCGAGGTGTCTACCCTGACTAAATTGGTCGACGATCTGCACCAGCTGTCGCTTTCCGATCTCGGTGCGCTGGCCTATCGTAAATCGTCGGTGGACTGCGTGCACCTGCTGCAGATCGCCGTCGCCGCCTTTCGCGAACGCTTCCGCGCCAAAGGGCTGGAGATCGTTACGCATCTGCCGGCCCAGGCGCCGCTGTTCGGCGATCCCGACCGTTTGAACCAGCTGTTCAATAACCTGCTGGAAAACAGCCTGCGCTACACCGACGCCGGCGGCCGGCTGGAAATCAGCGCCGAGCTGCAGCCAGGGCGGCTGTTCCTCTACTGGCAGGACAGCGCGCCGGGCATCAGCGATCAGCAGCTGACGCGCATTTTCGAACGTTTCTACCGGGCGGAAGGTTCACGCAACCGCGCCAGCGGCGGTTCCGGGCTGGGGCTGGCGATCTGCCACAACATCGTGGAAGCCCACGACGGGAAAATCCGCGCCGAGCATTCGCCTTTAGGCGGCGTGCGCATTACAGTAGAATTTGCTACCCCGATAAAAAATAAGGCGCCCTGATGGACATTCAGAATCACCCCGTGCAGATCATGATTGTTGAAGATGAGCCCAAGCTGGGCCAGCTGCTGGTGGACTATCTGCAGGCGGCGGGTTACGCCACCCGCTGGCTGACCAACGGCAACGAGGTGGTGCCGACCGTGCACCAGCATCCGCCGGCGCTGATTTTGCTCGACCTGATGTTGCCGGGTGCCGACGGCCTGACGGTGTGCCGCGAGCTGCGCCGCTTCAGCGACGTGCCTATCGTGATGGTGACGGCGAAAATCGAAGAGATCGATCGCCTGCTGGGGCTGGAGATCGGCGCCGACGATTACATCTGCAAACCCTACAGCCCGCGCGAAGTGGTGGCGCGGGTGAAAACCATTCTGCGCCGCAGCTATCGGCCGCAGGAGAGCGCGCGAGAAGATGACCTGCTGCACATCGATGAGCCGCGTTTCCAGGCCAGCTATCAGGGGCAGTTGCTGGATCTGACGCCGGCGGAATTCCGCCTGCTGAAAACGCTGGCCAGCCAGCCGGGCAACGTGTTTTCACGCGAGCAGCTGCTGAACAACCTGTATGACGACTATCGGGTGGTCACCGATCGCACCATCGACAGCCACATCAAAAACCTGCGCCGCAAGCTGGAACTGATCGACGGGGAAAAATCCTTTATTCGCTCGGTATACGGCGTGGGCTACCGCTGGGAAGCCGAGCCCTGCCGGCTGGTGAATGGGGTTTAGGGGATCAGCGCGTCCAGTCTTCAACCGCCAACCCGGGCACCATGGCAAATGCGCGATCGTTGGTCACCAGCGTCGCGCCACGGCTCTGCGCGTGAGCGGCGATCAGTTGATCCAGCGCGCCCATGATTTTGCCCTTTCTCTCCATGTTCGCGCGCATTTCACCGTAGCAGCGGGCGGCCTCGCTATCCCATGCATAGACCGTCACCGCGGCAAGAAAGGCCTCGACCATGCTTTGCAACGCCTTGTTCCGCCGTTTAGCCACACCGTAAAGCAGTTCCGCTTCCGTGACGCTGGAAATACATACGGCAGAAGGCGGGAGCTTTTCCATGACGTTAAGCACCTGCGGATGCTGCCGAAACAGGTGGCTGACGGTGTTGGTATCAAACATGTACATCGCCTACTCTTCCTCTGAGAATGGATCGCGGTCTGCAACCCCTTGCTGACGATCTTCCGCGCCAAGAAACTCTTGCGGCACCGGCGTTTGGGCGATAATGCTCAGCAGCGGAGCCCAGCTGTCCGGCTTTGCCGGATATTTGGATAAAATCACGTTGCCCTCCCGATCGCGACGGATATAGACACGATCCGTATCAAATTCAAATTCTACCGGTAACCTCACCGCCTGATTTCTGCCGTTTTTAAACAGCTTTGCGATTCTTTCCATCTCGACACCTCCACAGCAGGCATAGGCCAAAGCATATGCCTGTAGCGTGTCGATGCCAAGATGTATCGCTCACTTTTCACTCACCTTTACGTAGCGGGCAAACGGTAACGCGCAATGCTGCTCGATGAAACCACGTAATTGTCATTATGCGGCGCACTGCGCAATCACCACGCCTTCCCTTAGCTTCCCGTGCGGCGCCGGGATTCTCGGATGAAAACTCCGCGCCGGCGCAAGAAAACTGCGCATTTTTTAGACTAAGCTGCTGTGAGGTTTAGCCGCCGATTTTCAAGCGATTGGCTACACTTACATCACGAATCGGAACCTACAGGAGAAGAACCATGGCAATCGGTCATTACGAGCTGAAAAAAGCAAAGAACGGACAGTACCACTTCAACCTGAAAGCCAGTAACGGCGAGATCATTCTGGCCAGCGAGATGTACGCCAGCAAAGCGTCGGCGGAGAACGGCATCGCCTCGGTGCAGACCAATGCGCCGCACGAAGCGCAGTTTGAACTGAAGCACAGCACCAGCAATCAGCCCTATTTTGTGCTGAAGGCCAAGAACCATCAGGTGATCGGCGTCAGCGAAATGTACAGCTCCGAAAGCGCAGCCAAAAACGGTATCCAGTCGGTGATGAAAAACGGCCCGACCACCGATATCCGCGATTTGAGTGCCTGATCCCCCGTGTCGCCCGCGCGGTGGCCGCCATCGCGCGTTTTCCGTTTGACCGGGATCAATCTCCCTTGAATAAATCCGGTTAACTGCTGATTTCTTGCCGCGCTGCGGCTACAATCCCCCGCTTTTACTGCGCCATCTGGGGCGCGATATACCCACTGGCTTTCATACGGCAGCTAGGCGGCAAGTTCGTGAGTCTCCAGGAGCTTGGTCAACCAAGTGACTGGAGTGAGCGAATGCAGCCAACAACGCTGCAGTTCGAAAGACAGAGGTATACTGACCTGAAATCAGACCGAGACACACTATGTTTACACCGGAACTTCTCTCCCCGGCCGGAACGCTGAAAAACATGCGTTACGCCTTCGCCTATGGCGCCGATGCGGTTTACGCCGGCCAGCCGCGCTACAGCCTGCGGGTGCGCAACAACGAATTCAACCACGAGAATCTGGCGCAGGGCATCAACGAAGCCCATGCGCTGGGCAAAAAATTCTACGTGGTGGTGAACATCGCCCCGCACAACGCCAAGTTGAAAACCTTCCTGCGCGATCTGAAGCCGGTTATCGATATGGGCCCGGATGCGCTGATCATGTCCGATCCCGGCCTTATCATGATGGTGCGCGAAGCCTTCCCGCAGATGGACATCCACCTGTCGGTGCAGGCCAACGCCGTTAACTGGGCGACGGTGAAGTTCTGGAAGCAAATGGGTCTGACCCGCGTGATCCTCTCGCGCGAGCTGTCGCTGGAAGAGATCGCCGAGATCCGCGCCGAAGTGCCGGACATGGAGCTGGAGATCTTCGTCCACGGCGCGCTGTGCATGGCCTACTCCGGCCGCTGCCTGCTGTCGGGCTATATCAACAAGCGCGATCCCAACCAGGGCACCTGCACCAACGCCTGCCGCTGGCAGTATAAGGCTGAAGAAGGCAAAGAGGACGACACCGGCAATATCGTGCACCTGCACGAGCCGATCCCGGTGCAAACCGTCGAGCCGACGCTGGGCATCGGCGCGCCGACCGACAAGGTGTTCATGCTGTCTGAAGCGCAAAAACCAGGCGAATATATGAGCGCCTTCGAAGACGAGCACGGCACCTATATCATGAATTCCAAGGATCTGCGCGCCATCCAGCACGTGGAGCGTCTGACGCAGCTCGGCGTGCACTCGCTGAAAATCGAAGGCCGCACCAAGTCCTTCTACTACTGCGCCCGCACCGCCCAGGTCTACCGCCGCGCCATCGACGACGCGGCCGCCGGCAAACCCTTCGATCCGACCCTGCTTACCACGCTGGAAGGCCTGGCGCACCGCGGCTACACCGAAGGCTTCCTGCGCCGCCACGTGCACGAAGCGCAGCAGAATTACGACTACGGCTCCTCGCTCTCCGAGCGCCAGCAGTTTGTCGGCGAATTCACCGGCGTGCGCCGCGATGGCTGGGCAGAGGTCGACGTGAAGAATAAGTTCGCGCTCGGCAACAGCGTCGAGATGATGACGCCGGGCGGCAACGTGGTCTTCACCCTCGAAAGCATGCAAAATAAGAAAGGCGAGCCGATTGAGGTGGCGCCGGGCAACGGCCATATCGTTTATTTGCCGATCCCGCAGGATATCGATCTCAATTATGCGTTGCTGATCCGCAATTTGGCGGAAGAAAATAGCGCCGGGGCATAAAAATGAATCGCCGTCATTCGGCGGCGATTTTTAGCAAATATTAGAATTGGATCACATCAATGTGCGCGCAGCTTGGTTACTATCACGCTGCTTAAAACGAACAACGAAAATATTTGCATAGCAATACTAGGAACCACCTCCTTAGCCGGCCCAATCTCCCTTGGGCTGGCTTTTTCTTTATGGGCTCGCCTATTTTTTTTGCTGCGCCTATTTCCATAACTTATTCTCGTTATCCGTTTTAATAATAATAATCACGCCGCTTCGATATATAAATAACGCTACAGCGATTAATCCTCTCGTCTTTAAAACCTGGCTTATTTCCGCGTAAAATTCAGATAAATTCGCCTTGCTTCATATTCACTGAACGCCGGGGAATAACCAGAATTAGCTGAATATTCTGATGGCCTGGTGGCGGCAGCTGGTTTATCTTGAGGCATTCTTGGTTTTCCGCCGGAGGAGATCGGCAATGCCTCAACACTCACATGCGCCCGCCCTGCTTATTCTCAACGGCAAAGGCGCCGGTAACGAAGAGCTGCGTCAGGCGGTCAAACGCCTGCGCGCAGAACGCATCACGCTGCACGTGCGCGTGACCTGGGAGCACGGCGACGCCGCGCGCTACGTCGCGGAAGCCGCACAGCTCGGCGTCGGCACCGTCGTCGCCGGCGGCGGTGACGGCACCATCAACGAAGTGGCGGCCGCGCTGGTGCAACTGCCGGCGCACAACCGGCCGGTGCTGGGCATCCTGCCGCTCGGCACCGCCAACGATTTCGCCATGGCCTGCAATATTCCCCCGTCGCCGGAACAGGCGCTGCAGCTGGCGATCAAGGGCCGCTCGGTGCCGATCGATCTGGCCAAGGTCAACGGCGAGCGCTACTTCATCAACATGGCCACCGGCGGCTTCGGCACCCGCATCACCACCGAAACGCCGGAGAAGCTGAAGGCGGCATTGGGCGGCGTGTCCTACTTCGTGCACGGCTTGCTGCGCATGGATACGCTGCAGGCCGACCGCTGTGAAATTCGCGGGCCGGACTTCCGCTGGGCCGGCGAGGCGCTGGTGATCGGCATCGGCAACGGCAAACAGGCCGGCGGCGGCCAGGAGCTGTGCCCCAGCGCGCTGATCAACGACGGCCTGCTGCAGCTGCGCCTGCTGATCGCCGATGAACTGCTGCCGGCGCTGGTCGCCGCCCTGTTCAACGACGAAGAGAGCAACAGCATCCTCAGCGCAGCGCTGCCGTGGCTCGAGATCGACGCACCGCATGAGATGACTTTCAACCTCGACGGCGAGCCGCTCAAAGGCCGTCATTTCCGCATCGAAGTGTTGCCGCAGGCCATCGAATGCCGCCTGCCGCCTAACTGCGCCCTGCTGGGCTGACCTTGTCGGGCGCAGCCGCTGCGCCCCGCTTCTTCCCCCTCCGCTTACCCGCTTCTGCTCACGATCAAATGTGATCCTCTCCGGCAAATTCATTAATTCATACTTGTATGGTAGTTAGTTCATGGCGTATTTTCGCGCTATCTCTCCGCAGCTACAGGATGTGAAGGTTATGAAAATCGTCAACGCCGAGGTGTTCGTCACCTGCCCGGGGCGCAACTTTGTCACGCTGAAGATCACCACCGATGACGGCATCGTCGGCCTCGGTGACGCCACGCTGAACGGGCGTGAACTGTCGGTGGCCTCTTACCTGAAAGATCACCTCTGCCCGCAGCTGATCGGCCGCGACGCGCAGCGGATCGAAGACCTCTGGCAATTCTTCTACAAAGGCGCTTACTGGCGGCGCGGCCCGGTGACCATGTCGGCCATTTCCGCCGTCGACATGGCGCTGTGGGACATCAAGGCCAAGGCCGCCAACATGCCGCTGTACCAGCTGTTGGGCGGCGCGTCGCGTTCGGGGGTGATGGTGTATTGCCACACCACCGGCCACTCGATCGACGAGGTGCTCGACGACTACGCCAAGCATAAAGAGCAAGGCTTCAAGGCGATCCGCGTCCAATGCGGCGTGCCGGGCATGAAAACCACCTACGGCATGGCCAAGGGGAAAGGCCAGGCCTATGAGCCGGCCACCAAGGGTGACTGGCCGGAAGAGCAGCTGTGGTCGACGGAAAAATACCTCGATTTCACCCCCAAACTGTTCGATGCGGTGCGCAACAGGTTCGGCTTCAACGAGCACCTGCTGCACGACATGCACCACCGCCTGACGCCGATCGAAGCGGCGCGCTTCGGCAAAAGCGCCGAACCGTATCGCCTGTTCTGGATGGAAGATCCGACACCGGCGGAAAACCAGGCCTGTTTCCGCCTGATTCGCCAGCATACCGTCACGCCGATCGCCGTCGGCGAGGTGTTCAACAGCATCTGGGACTGCAAACAGCTGATTGAAGAGCAGCTGATCGACTACATCCGTACCACCCTGACGCACGCGGGCGGCATTACCGGCATGCGGCGCATCGCCGACTTCGCCTCACTGTATCAGGTGCGCACCGGCTCCCACGGCCCTTCCGATCTGTCGCCGATCTGCATGGCGGCGGCGCTGCATTTCGATCTGTGGGTGCCGAATTTCGGCGTGCAGGAATACATGGGCTATTCCGAGCAGATGCTCGAGGTGTTCCCGCACAGCTGGACGTTCGACGACGGCTATATGCATCCGGGCGACAAGCCGGGCATCGGCATCGAGTTCGATGAGAAGCTGGCGGCCCGTTACCCGTATGAACCGGCCTACCTGCCGGTCGCACGTCTGGAGGATGGCACCTTATGGAACTGGTAAACACCATGCGCAGCGTCGTGATCGAACAGCCCGGGCGCCTGGCGCTGCAGACGCGCGCGCTGCCGCAGCCGGCGGCCGGCGAGGTGCGGGTCAAGGTGAAATTCGCCGGCATCTGCGGCTCCGACGTCCATATCTATCACGGCCATAACCCGTTCGCCCGCTATCCGCGGGTGATCGGCCACGAGTTCTTCGGCCTGATCGATGCGCTGGGCGAAGGCGTCGATCCGGCGCGCCTCGGCGAACGCGTCTCGGTAGATCCGGTGGTGAGCTGCGGCCACTGCTATCCCTGTTCGGTCGGCCGGCCCAACGTCTGCACCTCGCTGCAGGTGATCGGCGTGCACCGCGACGGCGGCTTCAGCGACTACGCCTGCGTACCGGCGCGCAACGCCTATCCGGTTCCGCCCGCCATCAGCGATCGCCACGCCGCGATGATCGAACCCTTCAGCATCGCCGCCAACATCACCGCCCATCTGCAACCGCGCCCCGACGATATCGCGCTGATCTACGGCGCCGGGCCGATGGGGCTCACGGTGATCCAGACGCTGAAAGGCGTGTACGGCGTCAAGCAAGTGTGGGTCGTCGATCGCATCGCCGAGCGGCTGGACATGGCGCGCGCCAACGGCGCCGACGAGACGTTCAACAACGCCGAGGCCGCACTGCCGCAGGCGCTGCTGCAGCGCGGCATTCAGCCGACGCTGATCGTCGATGCCGCCTGCCACCCTTCTATTTTACCGGAGGCGATCGCGCTGGCCTCGCCGGCGGCGCGCATCGGCATCATGGGCTTTTCCGGCGACGCCTGCACCCTGACCCAGCAGAGCATCACCAGCAAAGAGCTGTCGATCTTCTCCTCGCGCCTGAACAGCGCGCGCTTCCCGCAGGTGATCGCCTGGATGGCGGACGGCAAGCTAGACCCGCAGCGGCTGCTCACCCACTGCGTACCCGCCGACGACGTCGAACGGGCGATGCTGATGTTCGAGCGGGATCAGCGCACCTGCTGCAAGGTGCTGCTGCAGTTCGAGTAACGCCAAGGCCGCATCGGGGCATTGGGCGGCCCCCGCCGCCCGTGCAAACAACGAAGCATCACGATTAAAACGACACCCAGTGGAGTGCTTTATGTTTAAAAATCTGCGTTGGACCATCGTGTTCCTGCTGTTCATGGTCTACATGATCAACTACCTCGATCGCGTGGCGCTGTCGATCACCGTGCCGATGATCGAACAGGATCTGATGCTGAACGCCGAACAGTTCGGCCTGATCTTCGGCAGCTTCTTCTTCGGCTATGCCATCTTCAACTTCGTCGGCGGGCTGGCGGTCGACCGTTTCGGCCCGACGCTGGTGCTGGGCGTGGCGGTCGGCCTGTGGTCCCTCTTCTGCGGCATGACGGCAATCGCCACCGGTTTTTACTCGATGCTGATCCTGCGCGTCCTGTTCGGCATGGCCGAAGGGCCGATCTGCGCCTCGGCCAACAAGATGATCAACGGCTGGTTCCCGAAGAAGCAGGCGGCGACCGCCATGGGCTTGCTCAGCGCCGGTTCGCCGTTGGGCGGCGCGGTGGCCGGGCCGATCGTCGGCTATCTGGCGCTGGCGTTCGGCTGGCGGCCGGCGTTTATGATCATCTGCGCCATCGGCATCGTCTGGATGCTGGTGTGGTTCTTCGTGGTGGCGGATAACCCGGCGAAAAGCCAGCGCGTCAGCGCCGAAGAACGGGCGCTGATCGCGCGGTTGAAACAGGAAAACCTCGGCGAGGAAAGCGCGCTGAGTGACGCAGCGCACGGGCTGGGTTACTACCTGAAGCAGCCGATCATTCTGGTCACCGCCTTCGCCTTCTTCTGCTACAACTACATTCTGTTCTTCTTCCTGAGCTGGTTCCCCTCGTATCTGGTGCAGGCGCACAACCTGAACATCAAGGAGATGAGCCTGACCACGATGATCCCGTGGATCGTCGGCTTCGTCGGGCTGGCGCTCGGCGGCTATATTTCCGACAAAATCTTCAACATCACCGGCAAATTGCTGCTGTCGCGCAAGATCGTGTTGGTCACCAGCCTGCTGGCGGCGGCGGTGTGTGTGGCGTTGGCAGGCACCGTCAGCAGCGTGGTGCCGGCGGTGATGCTGATGTCGGTGTCGATCTTCTTCCTTTACATCACCGGCGCCCTCTACTGGGCGATCATCCAGGACGTGGTGCATAAATCCCGGGTCGGCGGCGCCAGCGGGTTCATTCATTTGATCGGCAGCGTCTCCGGCATCATCGGGCCGATCGTCACCGGCTACATCGTGCAGAACACCGGCAAATTCGACAGCGCCTTTATGCTGGCGGGCGGCGTCGCCGCGCTGGGCGCGCTGCTGGTGCTGCTGGTGATCAAGGCGCCGCGCGCAACGGCGGGCGTGCAAATCTTAAAACCATAACGCCAGGCGGGGCGGCTTCGCCCCTTTGCTTACCTCTCCAGGGACATTGAACATGAGACTTTCCGACCACAGCGCGCTGCCGGCCGCCATTATTCGGCCCGGCTACGCACGTGAGCGCGTGAAACCGCGCATGGTGCATATCGGCTTCGGCGCGTTTCACCGCGCGCACCAGGCGATGTACGCCGACAGGCTGGCCAGCGAGCACGGCAGCGACTGGGGCTACTGCGAAATCAGCATGCAGCACGGCCGGCAAAAGATCGCCGACCTACGGCAACAGGATCTGCTGTTCTCGGTGGCGGAGATGGACGACGACGGCTGGCGGGGCCGGGTCATCGGCGTGGTGCGCCAGGCGCTGCACCTGCAAACCGACGGGCTGGCGGCGGTGCTGGCGGCCCTGACGCAGCCTGAGATCGCCATCGTCTCGCTGACCATCAGCGAAAAGGGCTATTGCCACCACCCTGCCAGCGGCCGGCTGATGGCGGAACACCCGGCGATCGCGCATGATATCGCCCACCCGGCACAGCCGCAGTCAGCGCCGGGGCTACTGCTGGCGGCGCTGCGCCTGCGCCGTGAACGCGGGCTGCCGCCGTTCGCCGTGATGTCCTGCGACAATATGCCGGCCAACGGCCGGGTCACGCGCCAGGTGCTGCTCGACCTGGCGCAGCGGCAGGATCCGGCGCTGGCCGACTGGGTGCGTCAAGAGGTCGCCTTCCCTTCCACCATGGTGGATCGCATCGTGCCGGCGATGACGCAGGAAGCCCGCGGCCAGCTGTTTGCCTGGCTGGGCGGCGTCGAGGATGAGGTCGGCGTGGCCTGCGAGCCGTTCAGCCAGTGGGTCATTGAGGACCGCTTTCCCCAGGGGCGACCGGCCTGGGAAAAGGTCGGCGCCGAACTGGTGAGCGACGTGCTGCCGTTTGAGGAGATGAAGCTGCGCATGCTGAACGGCAGCCATTCGTTCCTCGCCTATCTCGGCTATCTGGCCGGTTATCAGCACGTCGGCGACTGCATGCAGGACGCGGATTTTGTCCGCGCCGCCCGTCACCTGATGCTGGCGGAACAGGCACCAACTCTGCAGGTGCCGAACGTCGATTTGGCGCAGTATGCCGACTCGCTGCTGCGGCGTTTCCGCAACCGCGCGCTGAAGCACCGCACCGCGCAGATCGCCATGGACGGCACGCAAAAGCTGCCGCAGCGGCTGCTGGACGCGATCCGCTGGCATCTGGCGCGCGGCAGCCGCTTCGACTGCCTGGCGCTGGGCGTCGCCGGCTGGATGCGCTACGTCGGCGGCCGCGATGAGCAAGGCGCGCCGATCGACATCAGCGATCCGCTGCGCGACCCTATCGCCGCGTTGGTCGCCGGCAGCGAGGAAGGCCGGCCCCGCGTCCTGGCGCTGCTGCAGCTCGACAGCGTCTTCGGCCAGGATCTGTCCGATTCGCCTGACTTCGTCCGCGCCGTCAGCCACGCTTATCATCAACTGCTGAGCCTGGGGGCCAAAGCCGCCGTCGCCGCTCTGCCGCTTACCGACCGGGAGGTTTCCGATGACCGTCACCACGCATAACGCCGTCAATACCGGCAATCAACCGCTGCTGCGGCGCGTCGCCAGCGCTTCGGCCATCGGCACCGCCGCCGAATATTATGATTTCTTCGCTTACGGCACCGCCGCGGTGCTGTTCTTCGGCCAGCTGTTTTTCCCCAGCGCCGATCCGCTGATCAGCACGCTGGCGGCCTTCGCCACCTACGCGGTCGGTTTTCTGGCGCGCCCGCTGGGCGGCATCGTGTTCGGCCACATCGGCGACAAGGTCGGCCGCAAGAAGGCGCTGGTGATCACCATCCTGATCGTCGGCCTCGGCACCTTCTGCATCGGCCTGCTGCCCACCTATGAACAGATCGGCATCTGGGCGCCGCTCGCGCTGATCTTTATCCGCGTGCTGCAGGGCTTCGGCGTCGGCGGCGAACAGGCCGGCGCGGTGCTGATGACCGCCGAATACGCGCCGCCGCCGCGGCGCGGCTTCTACGCCAGCTGGGTACAGATCGGCGCGCCCGCCGGTTTCCTGCTGCCATCGGGGCTGTTCGCGCTGCTGACCGCCGTGCTGTCGCCGGCGCAGATGCTGGACTGGGGCTGGCGCATTCCGTTCCTGCTCAGCCTGCTGCTGGTGATCGTCGGGCTGTTTATTCGCCTGAAGATCGACGAGTCGCCGGTGTTTACCCAGATCCGCGCCACCAAGGCGGTGGAGAGCCGGCCGGTGGTGGAAGTGGCCCGCCGTTACCCCGGCCTTATCGGCAAAGGGGTGTGCGCCAAGCTGATTGAAGCCTGCGCCTTCGCCATGTTCACGGTGATCGTGCTGGCCTACGGCAAGGCCAACCACCTCAACGAGACCATTCTGCTGGAGGCGATGATCGTGGCGGTGCTGCTGGAGATTTTCGCCATTCCGCTGATGGGCCGCCTCTCCGATCGGCTGGGGCGAAAACCGGTGTACATCGCCGGCGCGCTGCTGCAGGTGGTGTGCATCGTGCCGTTCTTTATGGCGATCAACCTCGATAGTTTCTGGGTGACGCAGATCGCCATGATCGTGGTGCTGACCTTCGGCCACAGCATGTGCTACGCGCCACAGGCCTCCTACTTCCCGGAGCTGTTCCCCACCCGCGTGCGCTGCAGCGGCATCGCGCTGATCTGGCAGATAGGATCGCTGATCGGCAGCGGCATTCTGGGGCTGCTAGCGGTGAAGATCCTGCAGGTGACCGGCGGCCACTACTACGGGTTGGCGGGGTACATGATGGTGCTGGGCGTGGTGTCGGCCATCGGCCTGAGCCTGATGCCGGAAACCGCGCCGGGGCGGCGCAAGCAGGAATATCAGGATTGGCATCACTGAGTTACCCTACCCGGCGGGTGGATTTATCCCCCCGCCCTCAACCAATAATCTGCTAGTATGGTGGCATTCGAATTCCAGCCTGATGCCTGATTGTCGCCATGTCTGAAACGTACAGTCTCACCAACAACGTCCCGGTCAACCAGCAGATCTATCGCTTCCTGCGCAAGGATATCGTCGACTGCACCATCCCCCCCGGCACCCTGTTGTCCGAGAAAGAGATTTCCACGCGCTTTTGCGTTTCGCGCCAGCCAGTGCGCGAAGCCTTCATCAAGCTGGCGGAGGCCGGCCTGGTGCAGATCCTGCCGCAGCGCGGCACTTTCGTGATGAAAATCTCCGCCAAGCGCGTGGCCGACGGGCGCTTTATTCGTCAGGCGGTGGAATGCGCCATCGTGCGCCGTGCGGCGGAGCGCGCCACCGCGGCGCAGCTGATGACGCTGGAGCATAACCTGCACCGTCAGGCGCTGGCGGCGCAGAATGGGCAGACGCGCGAGTTTCTGGCGCTGGACGATGAATTCCACCAGCTGCTGACCCAGTTCGCCGACTGCCCGCTGGCGTGGGAGACCATCGAAACCATCAAGGCCACCATGGATCGGGTGCGTTTCCTCAGCCTGAGCGAAGTCTCGCCGCCGGAGAGCCTGATCAAGCAGCACTACCGCATCTACGAGGCGCTGAAAGCGCGCGATGCCGAGGCGGCGGAGCGCGCCATCCACGATCACCTGCAGGAGATGATCTACTCCATCACCCCGATCGCCCTGCAGAACACCGAGTGGTTCGAGATCGAATAATCAATCGCTTAGCGCGCCGGGGGCGATCGTCCCCGCGTATTTGGCCTCGCAAATGGCATTTCCTCTCAATCGCATCTATTGTTTGTCCTTGCCGGATCAAGTTCGGTAGTATCGCTTTACAGCTTCAATCACCGCTTTTTTACTTCGCCGGTGGTCAAAAACCCTTGCATTGCCGGTGTATGAAGAAGCTTAATCGGGAGTGAATCATGACTGATATTGTGCAGTTGCTAGGAAAGGAAGCGGAAGATCTGCTGCAACACCGCTGTACCACTATCCCCGCCGAGAATCTCTACCTGCCGGGCGCCGACTTCGTCGACCGCGTAATGATCGATAACAACCGTCCCAACAGCGTGCTGCGTTCGATGCAAACCCTGTTCAACCACGGCCGCCTGGCCGGCACCGGCTACCTGTCGATCCTGCCGGTCGATCAGGGCATCGAGCACTCCGCCGCCGCCTCGTTCGCCGCCAACCCGCTGTATTTCGATCCGAAGAACATCGTCGAGCTGGCGATTGAAGCCGGCTGTAACTGCGTCGCCTCCACTTACGGCGTGCTGGCGTCGGTATCGCGCCGCTACGCGCACAAGATCCCGTTCCTGGTCAAACTCAACCACAACGAAACGCTGAGCTACCCGACCCAGTACGACCAGACCCTGTACGCCAGCGTCGAGCAGGCGTTCAACATGGGCGCGGTGGCGGTCGGTGCCACCATTTACTTCGGCTCCGAGCAGTCGCGCCGCCAGATCGAAGAGATCTCGATCGCCTTCGAGCGCGCGCATGAGCTGGGCATGGTCACCGTGTTGTGGGCCTATCTGCGCAACCCGGCGTTCAACAAGGATGGCGTGGACTACCACTCCAGCGCCGATCTGACCGGCCAGGCCAACCACATCGCCGCCACCATCGGCGCCGACATCGTCAAACAGAAAATGGCGGAAAACAACGGCGGCTACCGCGCGGTGAAATTCGGCTATACCGACGATCGCGTCTACACCAAGCTGACCACCGATCATCCGATCGATCTGGTGCGCTACCAGCTGGCCAACTGCTACATGGGCCGCGCCGGGCTGATCAACTCCGGCGGCGCCGCCGGTGAGAACGACCTGCAGGAGTCGGTGCGCACCGCGGTGATCAACAAACGCGCCGGCGGCATGGGCCTGATCCTGGGGCGCAAGGCGTTCAAGAAATCGATGAAAGACGGCGTGGCGCTGATCAACGCTGTGCAAGACGCCTACCTGGACAAGAAGGTCACCATCGCCTGATGTGACGGACCACCTGTCCTCAAGCCCGGCTAGCCGGGCTTTTTTGTGCCCGCTTTCTCCCCCTCATGCCACAGATCTTCTCTTTCTTTCACTTTAAACTTTCGAAATAAAATATTTATCTTTCAAACTGTGATCTATTTAAAACAAATAGCCCAACAAAGTGACTACTGTAAGGCCCATGGCGACAGAGCCGCCGTTCGCTCCAGGCCATATCAGTCCATTACAGGAGAACATAATGATTGAGCTAATCACCCACGGCGCCGAGTGGTTTATCGGCCTGTTTCAGAAAGGCGGTGAAGTGTTTGTCGGCATGGTGACCGGCATTTTACCTTTGTTGATCAGCCTGTTGGTTATCATGAACGCGCTGATCAAATTTGTTGGCCAGGAACGTATCGAACGATTGGCGCAGCGCTGCGCGGGCAACCCCGTCTCGCGTTATCTGCTGCTGCCGCTGATCGGCACCTTTGTCTTCTGCAATCCGATGACCCTCAGCCTGGGGCGCTTCATGCCGGAGAAATACAAGCCGAGCTACTACGCGGCGGCCTCCTACAGCTGCCACTCGATGAACGGCCTGTTCCCGCACATCAACCCCGGCGAGCTGTTCGTTTACCTCGGCATCGCCAGCGGCCTGACCACCCTCGGCCTGCCGCTCGGCCCGCTGGCGGTGAGCTATTTCCTGGTGGGGCTGTTCACCAACTTCTTCCGCGGCTGGGTCACCGATCTGACCACCAGCCTGTTCGAACGCAAGATGGGCATCCGTCTGGATCGCCAGGTGCAACTTTAATTCATGGAGTGCAGCATGAGTGCTTATATCCGTATTGAAAAAGGCGCCAGCGGCTGGGGTGGCCCCCTGGAGCTGCCGATAGAGCCCGGCAAGAAAGTGGTGTACATCACCGCCGGCACCCGGCCTTCGATCGTCGATCGCCTCAGCGAATTGACCGGCTGGCCGGCCGTCGACGGTTTCAAAGAGGGCGAGCCGCCGGCGGAAGAGATCGGCGTGGCGGTGATCGACTGCGGCGGCACCCTGCGCTGCGGCCTGTACCCGAAACGCCGTATTCCGACGGTCAACATCCACGCCACCGGCCAGTCCGGCCCGCTGGCGCAGTTTATCCTCGAAGACATCTATGTCTCCGGCGTGCGCGACCACAACATCAGCCGAATCGAAGCGGCAGATAGCCAGCCTGCCACCGCCGTTGCAGCGTCGCCCAAGGCGCGCGACTACGACACCAGCAAGAAGATCACCGAGCAAAGCGACGGGCTGCTGGCGAAGGTCGGCATGGGCATGGGATCGGTGGTGGCGGTGTTCTTCCAGGCCGGGCGCGACACCATCGACACCGTGCTGAAGACCATCCTGCCGTTTATGGCGTTCGTCTCGGCCTTGATCGGCATCATCATGGCCTCCGGCCTCGGGGACTTTATCGCTCACGGCCTGACGCCGCTCGCCAACAGCCCGATCGGCCTGGTGACGCTGGCGCTGATCTGCTCATTCCCGCTGCTGTCGCCGTTCCTCGGCCCCGGCGCGGTTATCGCCCAGGTGATCGGCGTGCTGGTCGGGGTGCAGATCGGCCTCGGCCATATTCCGCCGCAGCTGGCGCTGCCCGCGCTGTTCGCCATCAACGCGCAGGCCGCCTGCGACTTCATTCCGGTCGGCCTGTCGCTGGCGGAAGCCAAGCAGGACACCGTGCGGGTCGGCGTGCCCTCGGTGCTGGTCGGCCGCTTCCTGACCGGCGCGCCGACGGTGTTGATCGCCTGGGCCGCCTCGGCCTTCATTTATCAATAAGCTGATTTCCAGGGAGACGTTTATGCACACCATTTTTCACACCACCATCACGCAGATCGGTGGCTGCGCCCGCGACGCGTTGCTGGACAACATGCTGATCACCTTCCGTGAAGGCGCGCCGGCGGATATCGAAGAGTTCTGCTTCATCCACCGCCACGGTGCGACCGCCGGTGAGCTGCAGGTCGGCGGCGTGATGGAGCTGGCGCAGCAGCGCTACGCCATCACCGCCGTTGGCAGCGTTGCCACGCAGAACCTGCGCGAACTGGGCCACATCACCGTGCGCTTCGACGGCGAAGCCGAAGCCGAATTCCCCGGCTCGATCCACGTATCCGGCCCGACGCCGACCGATATCCCGTTGGGCAGCACGCTGTCATTTATCGCATAAGGAGTAGACCATGTCTGAAGTAGCTGTAGTGATTGGCGGCGGCCAAACGTTAGGCGCCTTTTTGTCCCACGGGCTGGCGCAGGCCGGTTATCGGGTGGCGGTGGCCGATCTGAACGCCGACAACGCCAATCTGGTGGCACAGCAGATCAACGAAGCGTTTGGCGCAGGCAGCGCCTGCGGTTTTCAGGCCGACGCCACCGACGAGCAGAGCGTAATCGCGCTGGCGGCGGCGGTTGACCGGGCGTTCGGCCAGGCCAACCTGCTGGTGTACAGCGCCGGCATCGCCAAGGCGGCGCCGATCACCGATTTCCCGCTGGGCGACTTCGATCGCTCGCTGCAGGTGAACCTGGTGGGTTATTTCCTCTGCGCCCGCGAGTTCTCGCGCCTGATGATCCGCGACGGCATCGCCGGGCGCATCATTCAGATCAACTCCAAGTCCGGCAAGGTCGGCAGCAAGCACAACTCCGGCTACAGCGCCGCCAAGTTCGGCGGCGTGGGGCTGACGCAGTCGCTGGCGCTCGATCTGGCGGAATACGGCATTACCGTGCATTCGCTGATGCTCGGCAACCTGCTGAAGTCGCCGATGTTCCAGTCGCTGCTGCCGCAGTACGCGCAAAAACTGGGCATCGCGCCGGACCAGGTGGAGCAGTACTACATCGACAAAGTGCCGCTGAAGCGCGGCTGCGACTACCAGGACGTGCTGAACACCCTGCTGTTCTACGCCAGCGACAAGGCCTCTTACTGCACCGGCCAATCGATCAATATCACCGGCGGCCAGGTGATGTTCTGACGCCATCGACGCCCCCTTCCGCGGAAGGGGGCCTAAGGAGAACCCCATGACTCAAGCTCTGATCGTCTTCGCGCTGCTGGCCTGGCTGCTGCAAATCGCCTTCGGCTGGTGGCAACTGCAGCGCTTCAACCGCGCCTTCGACGGCCTGTGCCGGCTGGGCGCCGTCGGCGTCGGCCGTTCCGGCGGCCGCTTCCGCCCGCGAGTGGTGCTGGCGCTGGCCTTCGACGCCGATCGGCGGGTATGCGGCAGCCTGTTGCTGGGCGGCCTGACCGTTTTCGCCCGGCCCCGCCCGCTGCCTCGATTGCACGGTTTGCATCAGCGGGATTTGCGCCCGGATGTGATCTTCCCCGAGGATCGCGCATGCCAGTCTGCACTATCGTTAGCGATTAAACCCAAATCGTGATATTTTCACATTAAAAGACATTACCTTTCATAGTGAATTATTCAGCGAGGGGAAATGCCCAACTCTTGTGAACGGGAATCGCGATGAAACCAAAGCAGCGGCAGGCCGCTATCCTTGAATATCTGCAGCGACATGGCAAGACGGCAGTGGACGCCCTGGCCGAGCATTTCTCCACCACCGGCACCACCATCCGCAAGGATCTCACCCTGCTGGAAGAAGAAGGCGAGGTGATCCGCACCTACGGCGGCGTGGTGCTCAGCCGCGACGACGGCGATCAGCCGATCGACCGCAAAACCCATATCAATACCGAGAAAAAACGCCACATTGCCAGCGCCGCCGTGGCGCTGATCGCCGACGGCGACTCGCTGATCTTCGATGCCGGCAGCACGGTGCTGCAGATGGTGCCGCACCTGGCGCAGTTCAATAACATCACGGTGATGACCAACAGCCTGACCATCGTCAACGCGCTGGTGGAGCTGGACAACGATCAGACCATCCTGATGCCCGGCGGCACCTACCGCAAAAAATCGGCCTCGTTCCACGGCAGCCTGGCCGAATCGGCGTTTCAGCAGTTCAGCTTCGACAAACTGTTTATCGGCGCGGACGGCGTCGATCTCAACGCCGGCGTCACCACCTTCAACGAAGTGCACAACGTCAGCAAAGCGATGTGCGAAGCCGCCGGCCGCATTATTCTGTTGGTAGACTCCTCGAAATTCGGCCGCAAGAGCCCGAACGTGGTGTGCGAACTCAGCGCCGTCGACACGCTGATCACCGACCGAGACATCAACCCCGATTACCTCGCCGCCCTGCAGGCGAAAGGCATCAATATCCTTCTGGTAGGAGACCCCGATGAGTAACGCCAACGCCCTGCTCGCCTTCGCCCGCGAAACGCTGGAGATCGAGCTGACCGAAGCGCAACGCCTGCTGGCGCGCCTGGACGACAACTTCGTCTGCGCCTGCGAACTGCTGCTGAACTGCCGTGGCAAAGCGGTGATTTCCGGCATCGGCAAATCCGGCCACATCGGCAAGAAAATCGCCGCCTCGCTGGCCAGCACCGGCACGCCGTCGTTCTTCGTGCATCCGGCGGAAGCGCTGCACGGCGATCTCGGCATGATCGGCGCCGACGACGTGGTGGTGTTTATCTCCTACTCCGGCCGCGCCAAAGAGCTGGATCTGATCCTGCCGCTGCTGGCGGAGAACGGCATTCCGGTGATCGCCATCACCGGCGGCAAAGAGTCGCCGCTGGCGCAGGCCGCGGCCTGCGTGCTGGATATCGGCGTCGAGCGCGAAGCCTGCCCGATGGGGCTGGCGCCGACCTCCAGCGCGGTCAACACGCTGATGATGGGCGATGCTCTGGCGATGGCGCTGATGCGCCAGCGCGGTTTCAACGCGGAAGATTTCGCCCGCTCGCACCCTGGCGGCAGCCTGGGGGCTCGCCTGTTGAACCGCGTGCATCACCTGATGCGCACCGGCGATCGCCTGCCGCGCGTGAGCGAAAGCGCCAACGTGATGGAAGCGATGCTGGAGCTGAGCCGCACCGGGCTCGGGTTAGTGGCGGTCTGCGACGCGCAGCAGCGGGTGGTGGGCGTGTTTACCGACGGCGACCTGCGCCGCTGGCTGGTGAAGGGCAACAGCCTGCAGGATCCGCTCAGCCCGGCGATCACCCGCCCCGGCTATCGGCTGCCGGAGCAGTGGCGCGCCGGCGAGGCGCTGGAAGCGCTGCACGAACAGCACATCAGCGCGGCCCCGGTGGTCGATATGGACGGCGTGCTGGTGGGGGCGCTCAACCTGCACGATCTGCATCAGGCCGGCATCGGCTGATCAACGCCGGGGGCGCCATCACCGGCGCCCCCGGTCTGATCATTTCCAATCAGGATTGTTCTCGAACTGCTGCTTCAGCAGCGCCTTCATGTCGTCATTCGGCTTGCCGAGCCACTGGTACTTGGCATACTTCTTCGGATGATCGACGGCTTCCGGCCGATCTTCCACTGCCACCCGCACGCCCCAGGCCTGGGATTTGTCCGCGCTGAACGCCACGATCAAAAAGTTGTTGCCGCAGTCGTGCGGCTTGCACAGGTTGCCGACCAGATACTCTTTGCCCTTCCAGTTCAGATTCTGCGCCGGCGTTGAGGTGCCGACGCCCTTACGCGCCCAGCCCGGCATCCGCGCCTGGCCTTTCACCATGTTTTGCCAGCTGGCCTGATACCCCGGCTGCTGAATCAAATCCGACGTGGTGACGATCTGCTGGGCAAAGCTGCCCGCGCTGAAGCTGAGCAGTGCGCCGAAGAGGGCGCAACGCAGCGCCTGGTGTCCCGTCATAGTCCTTCTCCCTAGGTTAAATCAGGTTTCGCCCATAAAACCGGGCCTGAACTAGTCAGACCACGGTTGCGGCAAAAAGTTGACTCACCACCAGGCGTGGAAATGATGCACCGGCCCGATGCCGTGCCCCACCTCCAGCGTGTCCGCCTGTTGCAGCGCTTGTTGCAGGTAGTCCTTGGCGGCGGCCACCGTCGCCGCCCAGTCGGCATGGCGCGGGCGCAGCGCCGCCAGCGCGGCCGAGAGCGTGCAACCGGTGCCGTGGGTGTGGCGGGTGGCGACGCGCGGCGCGGTAAAGCGCAGCTCGCCTTCTGCGGTAAACAGCCAGTCCGGGCTCTCACTTTCGCTCAGGTGGCCGCCCTTCATCAGCACCGCCCGGCAGCCCATCGCCAGCAGCGCCCGCCCCTGCTCGCGCATCTGCGCTTCATCTTCCGCCGGCGCGCACGCCAGCAGCGCCGCCGCTTCCGGCAGGTTCGGCGTAATGATCGACACCAGCGGTAACAGCTCGCGCCGAATAGACGCCACCGCCTCCGGCGCCAGCAACGGATCGCCGCTTTTCGCCAGCATCACGGTGTCCAGCACCACGAACTCCGGCCGGTAATGGCGCAGCCGTTCGGCCACCGCCTGCACAATGTCGGCGTTGGCCAGCATGCCGATCTTGACGCTGTCGATACGCACGTCGCTGAACACCGAGTCCAGCTGCGCGGCGACGAACGCCGGATCGATGTAATACACCGACTGCACGCCGCGGGTATTCTGCGCCACCAGCGCGGTGATCACCGAGGTGCCGTAGGCGCCGAGCGCCGAGAAGGCCTTCAAATCGGCCTGAATGCCGGCGCCGCCGCTGGGATCGGTGCCGGCGATGGTCAGCGCGTTAATGCGTTTCATCACAGATCCTCCCCGCGCAGTTGATACAGGGCGTCGAGGAACGCCGGCGTAAAGCTGCCCGGCCCGCCGGCCTGTCTGGCCGCGAGACCGCCGCAGTGGGACATCACCCGGCAGGCGGTCGCCACGTTGTCCAGGCGATCGCCCGGCAGGGCGCAAAACGCCGCCACGACCGCCGACAGCGCGCAGCCGGTGCCCACCACCCGCGTCATCAGCGGGGAACCGCCTTCGATCGCCCAATCGCGTTGGCCGTCGGTGACGTAATCCACCGCGCCGGTGACCGCCACCACCGCGCCGCTGCGCTGCGCCAGCTCACGCGCGGCTGGCAAGGCCGCCAGCGAATCGTCGCCGCTGTCAACCCCGCGGCCGCTGGCCAGCAACCCGCTGAGCGCCATGATTTCCGAGGCGTTGCCGCGTATCGCCGCCGGTTTCTCGTCCAGCAGCTGTTTAGCAAAGGCGGTGCGGTAGGAGAGCGCGCCGACCGCCACCGGATCCAGCGTCCAGGGCTTGCCGGCCCGATTGGCGGCGGCCACCGCCGCCCGCATCGATTCGGCGCGCAGCGCATTGAGGGTACCGACGTTGATCAGCAGGCCATCGGCCAGCGCGCTGAACTGCGCCGCCTCTTGCGGCTCCACCACCATCGCCGGGGAGGCGCCGAGCGCCAATAGCACGTTGGCGGTCAGCGATTGCACCACTTCGTTGGTCAGGCAGTGGATCAGCGGAGGCCGCTGTTGGAATTGGGTCAGACAGGCCGCGGCGCGCGCGCCGGGTAGTGCATCAGGTCGAGCGATCATATTCCTCCCAACCGGCGTTCAAGAAGGCGGCGCCGGCTGGGCGGCCGTGACTTCCCTACGCTGGCATTATCCAGATCAGGTAATACGGGTATTTCTCAGCCTTCACGTAGAAGGGCACCCCGAGTCATGAAAATCAATAGGTTGTGATCAACGTTGCGTTAATCCCTGCAGGGGATCATGCCAGCGGCGGCGCGGACAAACAAGCGAATAAATTGGCTCGGCAGGCATACGCCGCGCAATGCGCTATAGTGAGCACAAACCACCGGGAGATGCCATGCAGATAAGACCCTACCAAGAGACCGATCGCCCCTTCCTGCGCACGCTGTACCTGGCGTCGCGCAAGGCGGCGTTCGGCTGGCGCGATACCTCAAACTATCAGTTGGAAGATTTCGACGGCGCGACGCTGGGCGAAGCGATTTGGGTGGCGGAAGACGGCGGCACGCTGCTGGGATTCGTCTCCGTCTACCGCGAAGACAACTTCATTCATAACCTGTATGTCGATCCCCATCAGCCGCCGCGCGGCGTCGGCAGTGCGCTGCTGCAGGCGGCGGAAGCTACCTTCACCGCCACCGGCTCGCTGAAATGCCTGGTGAAGAATGAAAAGGCGCTGGCGTTCTACCGCAAACACGGCTGGCGCATCATCTCTACCGGCAACGACGGCGAAGAAGATTATTACCTGATGCATTCGCCGGCCCGCTAACGCCGCCTTTCCCGTCACAGAACTCATTAATGATAATGGATTTCATTATCATTTAAGCATACCCTTCCTTGTCTCTCTCAATGAACTTGGCAAGGAAGGTTATGCAACACCAAACGGATACACGCTTCCCCGATGCCGCAGCGGCGGACTACGATCGCCGTATTCTGACCCTGGTGCCCGGCTATCAGTTTGCCCAGGCGCTGCTGACGGCGACGCTCGCACAGACGCTGCCGAATGACGCCACGCTGTTGCTGGCCGGCTGCGGCACCGGCAGTGAACTGGAGGCGCTGGCCGCCGCCAACGCCAGCTGGCGTTTCAGCGCCGTGGAACCCTCCGCCGGCATGCTGGCGGTCGCGCGCGCCAAGGCCGAAGCCGCGGGTTACGCACAACGGGTGAGCTTCCAGCCCACCTTGCTGCAACAAGCGCCGCAAACCCGCCACGACGCGGCGGTGTGCTCATTGGTGCTGCACTTTATCGCCGACGATGGCGCCAAACTGCATTTCCTGCAGCAGTTGGCGCAGCGCCTCTCCCCCGCAGCACCGCTGCTGCTGTTCGACTATCAGCCGGAGGGTCTGCCCGTCAGCCACTACCAAAATTGGCTGCAAAGCGCCGGGCACTCGGCGGCGCAGGCGCAGGAGGTGATCGAACGCACCCGCCGCAACTGGCACCCGATGGCGGCGGCGCGCAGCCGTCTCCTCTTGGCGGAAAGCGGCTTCACCGCGCCTCAGCAGTTGTGCGGTGCGCTGGGCTTCCAGCTTTCACTGCTCCACCGCCGTCGATGAGGGCGGCATCCCGCGCAGCGTCAGCCGCCAAAACAGCAGCGCGCTCAGGCTCACGCCTGCCCCCAGCCAGCAGACGCCGCTCCAGCCCGCCCAGGCGTACATATGGGTGCCGGCAAAGGCACCCAGCCCGCTGCCGACGGCGTAAAACAGCATGTAGCAGCCCACCAGCCGGCTGTGCGACTGCGGGTGCGCGCTGAAGATCATGCTCTGGTTCAGCACGTGGATCGCCTGGCCCGCCAGATCCAGCAGCACGATGCCCGCCACCAGCCAAACCAGGCCGCTGCCGAGCAAACCGAGCGGCAGCCAGGCCAGCGTCAACAGCAGCAGACACACGCCGCTGGCCGCCTGCCCCAGCCCGCGATCCGCCAGATGCCCGGCGCGCACCGCCGCCAGTGCGCCCACCGCGCCGACCAGGCCGAACGCCCCCACCGCGGCATGGGTGAAGTTGAACGGCGCCTGGCTCAGCGGCAACACCAGCGAACTCCAAAAGAGGCTGAAAGCGCCGAACATCAGCAGCGCCAACATGCCGCGAATTTGCAGCGTGCGGTCATGCAGCAACAGGCTCAGCATCGAACGCAGCAGCGCGGGATAGCTCAGCGTACTGGGAGCGGTGCGCGGCGCAGGCAGCAGGCGCGACAAGATCGGCAGCAATACCAGCGTCACTCCGGCAGAGAAGAAATACACCGTGCGCCAGCCGCCGACATCCGCCAGCGCGCCGGACAGGGTGCGCGCCAGCAGCAATCCCAGCACCACTCCGCCCTGCGCCGCACCAACCACCCGCCCGCGCTCCTGCGGCGCCGCCAGGGCTGCGGCGTAAGCGATCAGCCCCTGCGTCATGGCGGTGCCCAATAAGCCTACCAGCAACATTCCCGCCAGCAGCCAGGGCGCGCTGTGCGCCCAGCCCACCAATAGCAGCGCGCCGATCAGCCCCAGCTGTTGCCCCGCCAGCAACCGATGCCGGTTCAGCCGATCCCCCAACGGCACCACCAACAGCAGCGCCAGCACACAGCCCAACTGAGTCACGCTGATCACCATGCCGACCGCCGCCAGGCTGATGGAAAAATCATGGGCGATGGCGTCCAGCAGCGGCTGCGCATAGTAAACGTTGGCCACGCTGAAGGCGCTGGCGGCGGCCAACAGCAGCACCAGGGGGGCCGGCAGGCGCCCCAGCACCGCACAGGGGGGATCCAGCAGTTTGTCGCTCATTGCACACCTCAATCTGGTTTCATTATTAAACTCAATGAACTTTAGGCGTGGAGGTTTTATAATGCAACCAGAATATGCAGCTGGAGATAACCGTCGTGAAACGTAAAAGTCTGGAAGACGCGCCGTGCCCGGTGGCGCGCACGCTGGATGTGATTGGCGACTGGTGGTCGCTGCTGATCGTGCGCGACGCCTTCGACGGCGTCACCCGCTTCAGCGAATTTCAAAAAGGGCTGGGGATGGCGAAGAATATCCTTGCCACCCGCCTACGCGCCCTGGTGACGCACGGCGTGCTGGAGATCGTGCCCGCCGCAGATGGCAGCGCCTATCAGGAATATGTGCTGACCGAGAAAGGCCGCGCGCTGTTTCCGGTGATCGTCGGCCTGCGCCAGTGGGGGGAAGATCATCTGTTCGCCGAGGGAGAGGCGCACTCAACGCTGGTGGAAAGCGACAGCGACCGCCCCGTCCCGCGCCTGACGCCGATCGGCAGCGCCGGGCAGACGCTCACCCCGCTGAATACCCGGGTGGTGAAGGTGGGGAACGGTGATGAGAGTTAGTGGCGGTGCCCGCAGCTCACCCGCTGAAAAACCTGGCGGATAAAGAGCCATTCCAGACACCCGGCCAGCAGATAAACCGCGCCAAAAACGAGCGCACCAAACCATTCCGTATCGTTAAAATGGAAAAACCCACTGGCGTCAATCAGCCAAGCGGTTTGATTCTGGTTTAGCCTGGGTACAGGAAAAAGCTTTATTGTCAGCACAGCCAGCCCAACAACAGCCAATGCGTTAGCGAGCAACAAGGCAAGTTTTTTCATAGCCTTTCATTCTACAACCTAACGCAGTCCAACAAACTAAACCTAAGAACATGCGTTAATGGTTAACCCTCAGGTTGCCCCGTTCGTCGGAGACAACCATGAATGCGGCGGTAATCAAATGCGAACCTTCGGGTGTCTGTATATCGTAGGCGACGGAATAACGCTTCCCTGGCCGAAAAGCATAGTCGAATACCGGCATGCACCTCCCCGGCTCAACGAAGAAAACGTCATTATCGATAGCTTTAATGAGCTTATCGCCTGATTCGCTATAAATCTGAACGAAGCGAATATTATCTCCCGCCTTCATAGAAGAAAGAATGCAGACATGGTTATCTTTGGCAGTGACGACGGCGGGGAAGCGTGGAGTCAGCTTATCGCCAGGCCCCGGACAGCCGACCAGGAGGCAGGCCGTGAATAGAACCACATATTTTTTCATGCTCCCCGTTCCTTATACGCGGCTCTGTATACCGCAGAGGCTCCCTGTCGACTAATGCTCACTCATCGCTGTCTGAATTGTTTTATTATCCTAACCCGCTTAAAAAAAGAATCTATACCTTAACGTCTAACGTGAATCACGATCGGAAGCCATAACGATTCGCTTCGCAGCGTCATCCGGGTAATGTATAGTCCGCGTTTTACGGAGATCCCATGCTGACCAACTCATCCATTCGTCTGAACAAATACATTAGCGAGAGCGGTATCTGCTCACGCCGCGATGCCGATCGATACATCGAACAGGGCAACGTTTTCATCAACGGTAAGCGCGCCACCGTTGGCGCTCAGGTATTTGCCGGCGATGTCGTGAAGGTTAACGGTCAGCTGATCGAACCGCGTAATGAAGAAGATCTGGTGCTGATCGCGCTGAACAAGCCGGTCGGCATCGTCACCACCACCGAAGACGGCGAGCGCGACAACATCGCCGACTTCGTCAACCACAGCAAACGCATCTTCCCGATCGGCCGTTTGGACAAGGATTCGCAGGGGCTGATCTTTCTGACCAACCACGGTGACCTGGTCAACAAGATCCTGCGCGCCGGCAACAATCACGAGAAAGAGTATCTGGTGACGGTCAACAAGCCGGTGACCGACGAGTTTATTCGCGGCATGGGCGCCGGCGTGCCGATGCTGGGCACCGTGACCAAAAAGTGCAAGGTGAAGAAAGAAGCGCCGTTCGTGTTCCGCATCACGCTGGTGCAGGGGCTGAATCGCCAGATCCGCCGCATGTGCGAACACTTCGGCTACGAGGTCACCAAGCTGGAACGCACGCGCATCATGAACGTCGGCCTGAAAGGCTTGCCGCTGGGCGAATGGCGTGATCTGACCGATGACGAGCTGATCGAGCTGTTCAAGCTGATTGAAGGCTCCTCGTCCGAGGCCAAGCCGGCGAAGAAGGCCCCGGCCAAATCCGCCGCGGCGAAAAAACCGAGCGCCGGCGGCCCCAAAAGCGCCGACAAAGCCGCTGCGCCGGCCGGCCGCAAGCGCTTTGCCCAGCCAGGGCGCAAGAAAAAAGGGCGTTAAACGTCCTTCCCTGCTCAGCCCGCCGTTGCGCGGGCTTTTTTATCATAAAAGTCAGTCGCAGGCCGCCACTGAGTTCTCACCATAAAAAAGGCCCGCATCAAGCGGGCCTGCAAGTACCAGAGAAGTCTAGAGGAAAAATCAGAACGACCAGCGCAGGTTGGCATTGACCGAATTGACGCGGGTATCAGCGCCGAATTGCCCCTGATAGCCGACATCCAGCGTCGCGGCGCGCGACAGCTTCACGCTCACGCCGATATCGCCCACCATTACGTTGTCATCCACGGCCTGGCCCTGAGTGACGAACGCGTCGCTGCCGGCAAACGCCATGCGCGATGAGGTGTTCTTATCGCCGTAGGCGTGCTGCCAGCCGAGCGAGCCGTAAAGGCTGACATTCTTCGGCAGCTCGGTCACGCCGCGCACCCCGAGCGTAGAGTAGAAGGTATTCATCGTTTCATTGCGCACGCTCAGCGCCGCCGCGCCACCCGACTCCTGGAAGCTGTCGGTATGCAGGCGGATATAGCTCAGGTTGATGAACGGTTCGACGTTCATCTCCGGCTGGCCAAAACGGTAACCCGCTTCAGTGAACGCCAGCAGCGAGTTGGCGTCGTAGTCCGACTTCAGCCGATCCGAGAAGCCGCTGAAATCGACGTTGCGCTTGCCTTCAATCTTGTGCCAGGTGTAACCCAGCGCGCCGCGCAGCGAGAACGCATCCTGCTGCCCCGCCGCATACAGGCCGAGGTGGTAGTTGTCGGTATCGGCCTTGGAACGGCGGCTGTCGACGTCGTAGTCGCCGCGGCTGTAACCGAAGTAGCCGCCGATGCGCACGTTATGGTCCGCCAGCTTGCGATCCGCGCCCAACAGGAAGCCGGTGGTGTTGCCATCCAGCTTGCCCACGTTGCCGTTGCCGCTGTTTTTGCCCCAGGAACTGAAGGTCTGTCCCCAGACGCCGCTGTTTTGCGCCTGCGCCGGTTGCACCAGCGACATCGCCAACGGCGGTATCGGCAGGCTGTCATTGTCGAACAGGCGCAGCATGCGCTGGTTCAGCACGTTGAACAGCTGGGTGCTGCCGGCGATCAGGTTAGACTGCATCGACGGATAGACTTCGCCGGACAGCTGATTGAACGCCTCGCGCGCTTCCGGCGCACTCAGCAGCAGCAGCGAGTTATACAGAGCCAGCGAAGGGCCGCTCTGCACCAGAGTCGAGAGCGCACCGGCGGTATTCCACTGGTTGCTGCTCTCGGCCACCGTTTGGAAAATGCCCGGCTTGCCGCTGCCCGGGTTCTCTCCGCCCGGATTTTCACCGCCTGGGTTTTCCCCACCCGGATTCTCGCCCCCTGGATTCTCACCGCCTGGGTTTTCCCCACCCGGATTCTCGCCGCCCGGGTTTTCACCGCCTGGATTTTCTCCACCCGGATTCTCGCCGCCAGGGTTTTCACCGCCCGTGTCTTTCTGCGCAATGGTCAGATCCACGGCGTTGGCGCTGTGGTTCAACGCCACATCGAGGAAGGCAGACTTGGAGACCGCCGCCGCGAACTGGCCGTCAATGCCGCCGTCCGAGGTCAGAATGCGGTAGCTTTGGCCAGTTTTATAGCTGGTTTGCGGATCCAGCGCCGTCACCTGCACCTTGGCCCGATCGCTGATGGTGGTTTTGCCCGCCACCAGCAGTTGGTCGCTGCGGCCATCGCCGGCGATATCGACGTCATAGAAGGATTCGCCGATAAAATTCAGGTAGCGTTTCAGCGTCAGCGTGCCGATATTACCGTCGCCGGGCGAGATATGGCCGCCGGACTGGATCTCGGTCTGGCCCAGCGTGCCGTTGCCGCCCAGCGTACCGCCGGCCTTGATCGATGCGGCGCTGCTGTAGCCCTGCCCGTTATTGACGTCGGCACCCGCCGTCGCATTGAGGATCAGCGTGCCGCCGTTCTCGGCGCTGAGGGTTTGGATCTCGAAGATATCGTCTTCTTTCTGGGTATTGATGTCGCTGGCGATGATGAGCTTACCGCCGCGCGCGGTGACGTTTGCCTGCAGGCCAGTGAGATCGCCGTTCAGCGTCGTGTGCCCGGCGGTGTTGATCACCTCGCCTTCGCCGCTCATCTTGTTGCTGAAGACGTAATTGCCGTCGGTATGGTTAAAGTACACATAGCTGCGGAACAATCCGCCCCGCAGGGCGATCGCCGTCTGGGCATCGATAGTGCCTGCAGCGCCCGCCGCGCCGAGCGTCGGCTCGGTCAACCCGGTGCCGGTATCCATGTTGCCGCGGCTGCCGATAATCAGCGCGCCGCGGTTAGAACCGGAACCGGTCTCGCCCAGCACCACTTCGTTGCCGCCGGCGGAGAATGTGCCGCCGTCCATGACCGCCAACACGCCATTGCCGTAATCGCCGACGTTGACGCTGCTGCCGCTGGTAAACCGTGAACCGTTGCCGGCGATCGTCAGCTCGGCGGTTTTACGCGCGCCGGAGACGCCCGCCACCTGAATATTACCGACGTTGACCGCGCCGCCGTTCAGCACGTCCAGATCGCCGTAAAGCGTGAGCGCGCGGCCAACGTTCCATTGGGAATTGGCCCCCGTGACCGTGGCTTTCGGGCTCAGCGTATCGGTCTCGCCCGGCCCGCTGCCATTACCGATGCGCGCGTCAAAGGCGGTGTTCAGCACCGCGCCGTCTTCAATCGCCAGCGTGGATCGTGCCCCTAAGTCGGTGCCGACGCTGAGAAAATTGCTGGTGACGCGAGAACCGGCGCCGGTGGCGATCAGGTGGCTGTCGTAGCCGCGGGTGGTGCCGACCACGATCTCTTTCGCGCTGGCCAGCGCGCCGTCTTCAACCCGCAAGGTGCCCCGCCCCAGATTCAGGCCGCCACGCAGCACGAACTGATCGTTCACCGCGTTCAGCTCGGCGTTCGGCCCGCGGACCGTGACTACGCTCTCATGAATTTGGCCGTTGAACATCCGGCCGATATTGATGTTATAGGCGCTGATCTTGCCATTCTCGATCAGCAGGTTGCCGCTTTGATTGCGGCCGACGTAAACGTCCCCGGTGTAGGCCAATGATTCGGTAATTTTTGAGTCGCCGTCAAAAATGGCATCGTCTGCACGAGCGATATCGGCGGGCGCCAGCATCAACAGCGGCGCAGAAAATAGAGCGAGGTAAAGTTTGGAAAGCGGTGTTTTAACCGCTAAAGGGTGCGATGTCTTGTCATTCACGGGCTATCTCCGTACTCGTTAGCGTGATGTCGCGGAATGTCTTGTTATAGGGAAACTCACTGCGCTAGAGGAGGTGTGAGGCGTTATTCCGCGCACGCCGGTTTAGTGATCGTCGAAGCAAAAGCTTATTGCCCCCCGGCGCTGGCGCTCCGACGATGGAAAACCAGGAAGCGGTAATACCGCCCCCAAAGCGAATTATTTATGCGTGACTACCGGCGTACAGGTCGGCGCACTCAGCGACGGTGAGGAACCTAAAATTCCCGGCATCATCAGCGACGAGCAATCGAAAATACGGCCTTTTTCCGTGGTGGCGCGATAAGAAAGTTTTTGGCCGCCCAGCGCATCCGGCTGTGCACCATTCACATTGGTCACGGTAATTTCGTCCGATGAACCCAGGCCCAACATTTTGGCGGTTTCCGCCTGCAGTAATGGAATGGCCTGATCGGTTTTCAGGGTGGAACAACCGGCTATCATCATCGTAACGGTTAAAGCGATAAGTGGTTTCTTCATAAATTATCCTTTATAACCAATCAGTTAAAATTACCGATTGGCTTTATGTTTTCTCTTATCCAAATCCTCGAATAATATATTTCCCTTTCCTAAACGAAAAAACCCTCCTAAAGTAGGGAGGGTTGATAATAATTCATCAGACCTATCTGATATTTGAAGGCGAAAGGAGAATCCTTTGGGGCAGGATTATGCGTTGGTCGTTGATGACCATCCATTGGTAGCTAGCGGCATCGCCAATTTTCTCAGCACGCATTGCCGATTCAAACAGGCGCATGTGGTGACCAATGAAGAGAATTGCTACCGCCATATTAGGGAAAATGGCCCACCGCGTTTACTGGTGATTGATTTTTGGCTCTCTTCCGGTACGGCGTTGAAATTACTCAAAGAAGTAAAACAACGTTATCCGCAGGTGCGCCTTTTGGTGGTCAGCGGCGACGAGAATAACGATATCTGGCAGAAAGTGAACAATGCCGGAGGGCATGGGTTCGTTTTGAAAAATGAACCGCCAGAATTATTCGCCAGGGCGGTTTTTGCGCTGAATAATAATCAGGAATGGTTCCCTGAAGGGAATGAATCCGTCATAAAAAACAACCATGAACATTTAAATAAATTTAATTTAACGCCAAGGCAATTAGACGTATTAACCATGATGTTGCGCGGCCTGCCAAATAAAAGAATCGCGACGCAGCTCTCTATTTCCGAACCTACCGTCAAAGAACATATCAGCAATATATTGAAAAAGATCGGCGTCAACAGCCGGGTAGAAGCCATCACGCTGTTGCACGGCAAACGGGATCCGTCGTCATGAGGTTTTTCCAGAATTTACAAAATGATGGTATCTCCCCACGCGCGCAGATCCGCCTGCTGGACAACACCTTCATGCGGCTGGTATTCAGTTTCACCGCCGTGCCTTTCGTCGGCATCCCGTTCGCCATCTGGATTTATTTGCTGGGTGATGAACTCGGCCCCACCATTACCTGGATCATCGTTTACCTGCTATGCGCCGTGGCGATCCGAATATGGCACCGCCGCTACCTGCATGAGGCCAAAGAAAATGATGAAGACGCCGTGCTGCGCCGCTGGCTGCCGCGCATTAATAAGGTGGCGTTTATTCACGGGTTGGGGATCTCATCACTCTATTTAATTACGCCGCAGACCCATAACTTTGACTTTTTTCTGCTGCTCAATATCAGCATCGCCGCGATCGTCGCCGCCAACGCAACGCATCTGACGCCGGTTATCAGCACCTTTACCCGCTTTTTCTTCGCTTCCTGGGGGCTGCTGAACCTCGGCATCATCTGCCGGCTGGAAGACGTGATGTTCATCGTGCTGATGCTGAACTTGCTGTACGGCTTCGCCATTTACCGCCACGCGTTAACCTCGCATGCGTTCTTTATCCAGCAGGCGCTGCTCGAGGAACAAAGCTCGCGCCTGGCGGAGCAGTTCCGCCAGGCTAAAGAGGAGGCGGAACAGGCGCTGCTGGACAAGAACCAGTTCCTGACCACCGCCAGCCACGATCTGCGCCAGCCGGTGCACGCCATGGGCTTTCTGATCGAAGCCATCATCCACAAAAACCGCGACGACAGCCTGACGCCGCAGCTGCTGGATCTGCAGCAGAGCGTGCGTTCGGTGCATTTGATGTTCAATTCATTGCTCGATCTCAGCAAGATCGAATCCGGCAACGTGCGCACCGCCGCCACCCATGTGGATATCGGCGCCCTGCTCGACTCGGTGATCACCCTGTTCCGCGAAGAGGCCAACAGCCGCGCCCTGGCGCTGCGCACCTGGCGGCCCAAACGGCGCATCAGCGTGATGGGCGATCCGCTGCTGGTGCGGCAATCGCTGATTAACCTGATCCAAAACGCCCTGCGCTACACGCAACAGGGCGGCGTGCTGATCGCCATCCGCCCGCGCGGCGCCGAGTGCCTGGTGGAAGTGTGGGACACCGGCGTGGGCATTGCCGACGAAGAGAAAAGCAAAATCTTCTCCCCTTACTACCGCCCCGAGCTGGCGTGGAAAATCGACAGCGCCGGCCACGGGCTGGGGTTAGCGGTGGTGGCGCGCTGCGCCAAGCTGATGAAGGTGAAGTACGGCATGCACTCCGTCGAAGGCAAAGGCTCGCGCTTCTGGATGCGCTTCACGCAATACATCGGCGAAGACAAAGCGCCGGAAACCGCGGCCGCCTACGACAACACCGCCACGCCCATCCGCTATGCGCCGCTGCGCGGCGCCTGCCTGGTGGTGGACGACGATCCCTTGGTGACCTCCGCCTGGGAGAGCCTGATGAGTACCTGGGGCATCACCGTGCGCTGCGCGGCCTCCGCCGAGGAAGCCTTCGCCATCGTCGACGACGGTTTTACGCCGTTCGCCGTGCTGTGCGACCAGCGCCTGCGCTCCGGCGAGAGCGGTTTCGACATCCTGAAAGCGCTGTTCGAACGCCTGCCGGACGTGAGCGGCGCGATGGTCAGCGGCGAGTTCAACTCGCAGATATTGCAAGAGGCCGAGCAGGAAGGCTATCTGGTGCTGCGCAAACCGCTGGAGCCGGCCAGGCTGCATGCGCTGCTGACGCAGTGGGGGGCCGGCTAGCGCGCGGCGGCGCCTTAGCGGGCAAGATGCCGCAGCAGGCCTTCAAGGTTGCGCTCCCCCTCCGGGGTTTGCGCACCGGCCTTCAGTCCGCCGCGGATCAACCGCTCCGCGGCCGGGCGTGCGAACAATCCCGCCCAGGCGTCGTGCTCGCGATAAAAACCGGCCTGCAGATCCGGTACAGGCATCGCCTGCTTAGCCGCCGCAATCACGCCCTCTGGCAATGCCGCGATATTGCGCGCTAACCGCTCGACGAAATCATCGAGCTCGGCGGCAGGCAAGGCACGGTTAATCCAGCCATAACGCTCTGCGGTAGCGGCATCGATGAGATCGGCGCCCAAGATCACTTCCAGAGCGCGGCCGCGCGTCATTCGACTCGTCAGATACTGCGTCGCGCCGCCGCCGGGCGTAATGCCCATCAAGGCCTCGCACTGGGCCAGCCCCGCCGCTTCCCGTGCCGCGAAAGCCATATCGGCCGCCGCCACAAACTCGGCGCCGCCGCCGCGCGCCAGCCCAGCCAGCTTAACGAGAGTGACCTGCGGCTGGCTGCGCAGCAGTTCACCAAACGCCTGGAACGGATTTAGCCCCTCCGGCGCGTTGCTCGCCAGTTCGTCGAAAGCGTGCGGCTCATCGATCAAGGTCATGTCGACGTGAGCAATAAAGAACGCTGGGTTCGCGCTCTGGAACACCAACACGCGCGTATCCGGATCGTCACGCACCGCGAGCAATAAACGGCTGATTTCCGACATCAGCGCCACATCAAGCACGTTTACCGGTGGGTTATCGATAGCGATCGTCATCACGCCGTGCGCATAAGACAGCCTGAGTTTGCTGAAATCTGTATCTGTCATCTCAATGTCCTTTTACCTGGGGTACAAGTGCGGGTTATTCGTGCCCTGTTTCAAATGGTATACTTTGCATACCTGGCGTCAATTACGCACCTTAAGCATCCCAGGGATGCAGGAGGATACCGATGGATAAGACCGATGTTGTTTACCGCGCCGACTGCCCAAGCCGCATCGTGCTCGATCAGATTGCCGATAAATGGTCCATGATGGTGCTGGAAGTGCTGCGCGAGCCGCAGCGTTTCAACGCCATCAAGCGCCGTCTGGATGGCGTCACGCAACGCGTGCTGACCCAGACACTACGCAAGCTGGAACGCAACGGCATGGTGCATCGCAAAGTGTTGGACGGGCGGGTGCTTGGCGTCGAGTATTCGCTGACGCCGCTCGGCAAATCCCTGCAGGGGCCGTTCTCGGTACTGTTCGACTGGACGTTAGGAAATATTGAGGCGATTCAGGAGTGCCAGCGCAAGTATGATGAGCAGGACGGGTGATGCGATCCCCAAAGTCTTTCACTTGCAGGTAAACGAGGGTTAGGAAGCCCTCGGGCTATCAGGGCATGATGAATCGCTTAAACAGCAGCTGCTGGATGTCCTGATGGTGTGACAATGGAGTCAATACAGTGCCTTACGGTACGCGTGTGCTCAAAGGCCACCTGCTGTTCCAATGCAATCCCTTAATGTTGAGCACTGTAATGCTTAAAGCCCATCCAACAGCTGTTCCTTCGAGAACACACGCCCTTCCGCTTTATCCTTCGCTGACAGTATCAGTAATTTCAGCAGAGCAATGGCGTTCTCTCGCTTCTGCTGCTCATAGGATTCTATAACGTAGTTGATGGTCTCTACTTTCATCGTATCCCAGTCGCTATCAATCATACCAAGGTCTGAACATAGGCCATATTTCGACCACAAACAATGTTCGGCTTTACCCAAGGCTGGAAGCATGGCGGAAAAGATATGGCCAAATAAAGAAAAACCCCCTGTAAAAACAGAGGGTCTTAGTCACTACGGCCTAGTTACGAACAGGCTGCAGGAAGTGTTAAATCACTCCCACTCAATCGTCGCCGGCGGCTTGCCGCTGATGTCGTACACCACGCGGGAGATGCCGTCCACTTCGTTGATGATGCGGTTGGAGACGCGGCCGAGGAAGTCATACGGCAGGTGCGCCCAGTGCGCGGTCATGAAGTCGATGGTTTCTACCGCACGCAGGGAGACCACCCAGTCGTATTTGCGGCCGTCGCCCATCACGCCGACCGAACGCACCGGCAGGAACACGGTGAACGCCTGGCTGACTTTGTTGTACAGGTCGGCCTTGTGCAGCTCTTCGATAAAGATGGCGTCGGCGCGGCGCAGCAGATCGCAGTACTCTTTCTTCACTTCGCCCAGCACGCGCACGCCCAGACCCGGGCCCGGGAACGGGTGACGGAACAGCATGTCGTACGGCAGGCCCAGCTCCAGGCCGATCTTGCGCACTTCGTCTTTGAACAGCTCTTTCAGCGGCTCGACCAGGCCCAGCTTCATCTCTTTCGGCAGGCCGCCCACGTTGTGGTGCGACTTGATCACGTGCGCTTTGCCGGTGGCGGAAGCGGCGGACTCGATCACGTCCGGGTAGATGGTGCCCTGCGCCAGCCATTTCACCTGCTCTTGTTTGCAGGCTTCTTCGTCGAACACTTCAACGAACACGCGGCCAATGATTTTACGCTTGGCTTCCGGCTCGTCCACGCCCGCCAGCGCGGTCAGGAAGCGATTTTCCGCTTCGACGTGCACGATGTTCAGGCCGAAGTGGTCGCCGAACATTTCCATCACCTGCTTGGCTTCGTTCAGGCGCAGCAGGCCGTTGTCGACGAACACGCAGGTCAGGCGTTTGCCGATGGCGCGGTGCAGCAGCATCGCGGTCACGGAGGAGTCTACGCCGCCGGACAGGCCGAGGATCACGTGGTCTTCACCCACCTGCTCACGGATGCGCTCAACCGCATCTTCGATGATGGTGGCCGGGGTCCACAGGGCTTCACACTGGCAGATGTCCAGTACGAAGCGCTCCAGCATGCGTTGGCCCTGGCGGGTGTGGGTCACTTCCGGGTGGAACTGCACGCCGTAGAAGCGTTTTTCTTCGTTGGCCATAATGGCGAACGGGCAGGTGTCGGTGCTGGCGATGGTCACGAAGTCGGACGGGATCGCGGTCACTTTGTCGCCGTGGCTCATCCACACGTCCAGCAGCGGTTTGCCGGCCGGGCTGATGGCGTCTTCGATATCGCGCAGCAGCGCGCTCTCTTTGACGATTTCCACCTGCGCGTAGCCGAACTCGCGTTCGTTGGAGCCCTGCACATGGCCACCCAGCTGCATCGCCATGGTCTGCATGCCGTAGCACACGCCCAGCACCGGCACGCCGGCGTTGAACACATAGTCAGGGGCGCGCGGGCTGCCGGCTTCGGTGGTGCTTTCCGGGCCGCCGGACAGGATGATGCCGCTTGGGTTGAATTCGCGGATCTGCTCTTCGCTAACGTCCCAGGCCCACAGTTCGCAGTAAACGCCGATTTCGCGCACGCGGCGGGCGACCAGTTGGGTGTATTGCGAACCGAAGTCCAGTATCAGGATGCGATGCTTATGGATATTTTGTGTCATGTGAGGCGAATTCCAGCAACAAGAGAAAAAGAGCGAAAATGTGTGTTTCGGGATGGGGCTTAACGCCCCACCCCGGCCTCTCACTCAGGAGAGGTTAAGGCATTAGCCCATGCGGTAGTTCGGCGACTCTTTGGTGATGGTCACGTCGTGCACGTGGCTTTCCTGAATGCCGGCGCCGCTGATGCGCACGAACTCCGCCTTGGTGCGCAGATCGTCGATGGTGGCGCAGCCGGTCAGGCCCATGCAGGAGCGCAGGCCGCCCATCTGCTGGTGCACGATGGCTTTCAGCATGCCTTTATAGGCCACGCGGCCTTCGATACCTTCCGGCACCAGTTTGTCGGCGGCGTTATCGGTCTGGAAGTAACGGTCGGAAGAACCTTTGGACATCGCGCCCAGCGAGCCCATGCCGCGGTAAGATTTGAACGAACGGCCCTGATACAGCTCGATTTCGCCCGGGGATTCTTCGGTGCCCGCCAGCATGGAGCCGACCATCACGCAGGATGCGCCCGCGGCGATCGCTTTGGCGATGTCGCCGGAGAAGCGGATGCCGCCGTCGGCGATAACCGGGATGCCGGTGCCTTCCAGCGCTTCCACCGCGTCGGCGATGGCGGTGATCTGCGGTACGCCCACGCCGGTCACGATGCGGGTGGTACAGATAGAGCCAGGGCCGATACCGACTTTCACCGCGCTCACGCCGGCTTCAGCCAGCGCTTTGGCGCCCGCTGCGGTCGCGACGTTGCCGCCGACGATCTGCAGATCCGGGTATTTGGCGCGGGTTTCGCGGATGCGCTGCAGCACGCCTTCGGAGTGGCCGTGCGATGAGTCGATCAGCAGGACGTCAACGCCTGCCGCCACCAGCGCGTCAACGCGCTCTTCGTTGCCGGCGCCGGCGCCGACCGCCGCGCCCACGCGCAGACGGCCGTGCTCGTCTTTACAGGCGTTCGGTTTGCGTTCCGCTTTCTGGAAGTCTTTAACGGTGATCATGCCCAGCAGGTGGAAGCTGTCGTCCACCACCAGCGCTTTTTCTACGCGCTTTTCGTGCATCTTCTGCAGCACCACGTCGCGCGCTTCACCTTCTTTCACGGTGACCAGGCGATCTTTTGGCGTCATGACCGCGGTGACCGGCTGGGTCAGATCGGTCACGAAGCGCACGTCGCGGCCGGTGATGATGCCGACCAGCTCGTTGTCTTCGGTGACGACCGGGTAACCGGCGAAGCCGTTGCGCGCGGTCAGCTCTTTCACTTCCTGCAGCGTGGTGGCCGGGGTAACGGTCTGCGGGTCGGTGACTACGCCGCTTTCATGCTTCTTCACGCGGCTGACTTCTTCAGCCTGGCGCTCGATAGACATGTTTTTGTGGATGAAGCCCAGGCCGCCTTCCTGCGCCAGCGCGATGGCCAGGCCGGATTCGGTAACGGTATCCATGGCTGCGGACAGCATAGGGATGTTCAGGCGGATGGTTTTGGTCAGTTGAGTGCCGAGCTCTGCAGTGTTAGGCAGAACCGTGGAGTGGGCTGGAACCAGGAGGACGTCGTCAAACGTCAGAGCTTCTTTAGCGATACGTAGCATGGGCAATATCTCACCAGGGTGGGCTGTGAAAAAGATAAAATATTGCCGCGGCATTATACAGAGCGGAATCGGTTGCCTCCAGCACTTTCTTACAAAAAGTCTTGATTACCTTTTTCAGCCATGTAGTATCGACCAATTAAGTGATTGTTTTGAAATTTGATCTGGGTCACATGTCGCTACCTGTTTCGCCTTCCATTTTTACCGTAAGCCGCCTCAATCAGACGGTTCGCCAACTGCTGGAAATGGAAATGGGGCAGATTTGGCTCTCCGCCGAGATCTCCAACCTCTCCCAGCCCGCCTCCGGCCACTGGTATTTCACGCTGAAAGACGACCGCGCCCAGGTGCGCTGCGCGATGTTCCGAAACAGCAACCGCCGCGTCACCTTCCGGCCGCAAAACGGCCAGCAGGTCCTGGTGCGCGCCAGCATCACGCTGTATGAACCGCGCGGCGACTACCAGCTGATCGCCGAGAGCATGCAGCCCGCCGGCGACGGCCTGCTGCAGCAACAGTTCGAGCAGCTGAAACAGCGCCTGAGCGCCGAAGGGCTGTTCGATCAGCAGTTCAAGCAGCCGCTGCCCGCCCCGGCCAAACGCGTCGGGGTGATCACCTCCGCCAGCGGCGCGGCGCTGCACGATATTCTGCAGGTCTTGCAGCGGCGCGATCCGTCGCTGCCGATCGTCATCTACCCCACCTCGGTGCAGGGCGCAGAAGCGCCGATGCAGATCGTGCGCGCCATCGAGACCGCCAACCGCCGCGACGAATGCGACGTGCTGATCGTCGGCCGCGGTGGCGGTTCGCTGGAAGATCTGTGGAGCTTCAACGACGAACGCGTGGCACGGGCGATCTTCGCCAGCCGCATTCCGATCGTCAGCGCCGTCGGCCATGAAACCGACGTCACCATCGCCGATTTCGTCGCCGATCTGCGCGCGCCGACCCCTTCCGCCGCCGCCGAACTGGTCAGCCGCAATCAGCTTGAGCTGTTGCGCCAGCTGCAGTCGCAGCAGCAGCGGCTGGAGATGGCGATGGATTACTATCTGGCGCAGCGCCAGCAGCAGTTCACCCGCATTCACCACCGTTTACAGCAGCAGCATCCGCATCTGCGCCTGGCGCGCCAGCAGACGCTGCTGTTCAAGCTGCAGCGCCGGATGGAAGACGGCATGCAGCAACAGCTGCGCCTGGCCGCCCGCCGCAGCGAACGCGCCCAGCAGCGGCTGGCGCAGGTGCAGCCGCAGGGCCGCATTCACCGCTACCAACAGCGCGTACAGCAGCAGGAATACCGCCTGCAGCAGGCGATGGAGCGGCAGCTCAACGCCTACCGCCAGCGCTTCGGCGTGGCCTGCAGCCAACTGGAAACCGTCAGCCCGCTGGCGACGCTGGCGCGCGGCTACAGCGTGACGCAAACCCCGCGCGGCGAGCTGCTGAAAACCACCAAGCAGGCGCAGGTCGGCGAACTGCTGAAAACCCGCCTGCAGGACGGCTGGGTGGAAAGCGAGGTGAAAACCATCACCGTCGCCAAGAAGCCGCGCAAGAAACGCGCGGCCGAGTAACCCCTACTCCAGCGTAAAACGCTCGCCCGGTTCGCCGTTTACCCACAGCGCGCGCGTCTCGCCTTCCGGCAGGCTGAGCGCCAACGTGCGCCAGGCCGGGCGGAAACGCCCTTCCGTCGTGATATCCAGCATGATGCGCTGATTGTCGCAGCGCATTTCCCAGCGCAGCCACAGCGCATCGCCCTGCCGCCAGCCTTCGCTTTCACCGTCGTCCTCAAACAACAACCCACTACTTGCACCGCAGCCCTTGAGCGGAAACAGCCACAGCTCGCGCCGATCGTCGGCGGCCACGTCCACATGCGCCAACCGCTGCGACAGCGGCAACGCCGCCCCGGCGCGCACCAGCAGCGGCAGACGCTCCAGCGGCGCCGCCAGCGTCACCGTCTGGCCGCCGCCGAACCACTGGCCGCTGTAGAAGCAGTACCAGCCTTCGCCGTTGTCCGGCAGATACACCGAACGCCGGCGCTGCCCCGGTTCCACCACGCTGGCCACCAGCAGATCGCGGCCGATCAGAAAATCGTCGTTCTCGTCGAAGGTGCGCGCATCCTGTTCATGATCGAGAAAGGTCGGGCGCAGCATCGGCTCGTCGTCGGCGCAGGCCTGCCATAGCAGGGTGTAGAAATACGGCAGCAGCCGGTAACGCAGGTTGATCGCCTCGCGCACCGCCGGGGTGGCGGCCGGGTACATCCAGGGCTCGTTGACCGTGGCGTCGTCGTTCCAGGAGTGGATAGTGAAACGCGGATGCATCACGCCGTTTTGCACCCAGCGCACCAACAGCTCCGCGTCCGGCTTGTCGCCGGAGAAGCCGCCGACGTCGTGGCCGAGGTTATACAGCCCGGACAGGCTCATGCCCAGCCCCATGCGGATGTTGTAGCGCAGCGTCTGCCAGCTGGTGCGGTTGTCGCCGCTCCAGGTCTGCACGTAGCGCTGCATGCCGGCGCAGCCGGAGCGCGAGATCAGGTACGGCCGCTTCTGCGGCGCGAAGCGCTGCTGGGCCTCCATCGAGGCGCGCATCATCAGCAGCGGCATCACCGGGCGGATGTGCTTGATGGCGATCGGCCGCCCGAAGCCGTGGCAGCGCGCTTCGCCGTCCCACACTTCGTACTCGTTGTTGTCGTTCCAGGTCGAATCGATGCCCATCTCCAGCAGCTGCTGCGTGACACCCTGCTGCCACCAGCGCACCGCCGCCGGGTTGGTGAAGTCGAGGTGCGATCCCTCATCGTCCCAGAAGCTGGAGCGCTCGGGTGCGTCGCTTTGCGAATCGCGGATAAACAGCCCCTGCGCCGCCACCGCCTGATACTGCGGGTGATCCTGCAGCAGGCACGGCTTGATGTTGGCCGCCAGCCTGAGACCGGCGTCGTGAAACGCCTGGCTCAATTGCTTGGGCTGCGGCACCTTGTCGTAATTCCAGTTGAACACGTAGCGCTTGTTGTTGATCGAGGTGTAGCCCGACGACAGCTGGAAGGAGTCGCAGGGAATGGCGTGTTGACGGCACAGCGCGATGAACTGCTGCAGCTGCTGCTGGGCATCCGGCGCGTCGGTGTAGTGCATGGTCGAGCCGCTGTAGCCCAGGCTCCACTTCGGCCCGAAGTGAGTGCGGCCGGTCAGGCGCACGAAGGCCTTGGTGACGTCCATTACCTTCGGCCCGAGGAACAGGTAGTAATCCAGATCGCCCGCTTCGGCCTGATAGCGGCGATAGGCCGCGTGGTAGTTGTCGATCTCGTTGCCCAGATCCAGCCAGCAGCTGCTCAGGTTATCGTAAAACAGGCCAAAGCTCGCCTCCGGCCCGCGGGTGATGGTAAACGGAATGTGCTTGTACAGTGGATCGGTGCTGGCGGCGTTGTAGCCCATCGCGTCCAGATTGCGCATCTCGAAGCGGCGGCCGGTGCGTTCCAGATCGCCGGCTTTTTCCCCCAGGCCGTAATAGCGCTCATCGGCGAAACGGCGCTGGTAATGCGCCACGCCGTCGCCGTGCGCATTGAGCAGATAGGCGCTGGTCGGCCGGTCCGCCGCCAGCGGCCGCCATTCGCCGGCGGCGTTGCAGTACGCCCATTCCAGCCACAGCGGCTGATGAACCGTCACACGCAGACGCGGCGTGCTGACCACCAGCCGCTCGCCCTCCTGGCGCAGCTGATAGCCCGGCAGGCTGAAGCCGGCGACGCTGAGCCGATCGCGCCCCTCCCAGGGCACATCCTCCTGCGGCGCGATGCTCCAGGTGCGATCCAGCGCCAGCTCGCCCTCACGTTTGATCAACACGCGGAACAGATCGTTTTCCAGCACGTACAGGCAGAAACGGTGGCGTTCATCGACCAGCAGCTCAACGTGGTCGGCATGCTGCGCCGCCAACGTCCAGTTTTTCAAGGTTTTCATAAGCATTCCACTTAGCTGTGTGAAAGTGTTTTCTTACCGCCGCGTTCGGCGATCAGGGCAATCAGGAACAGGGCGCCGATCAGGTCAAAGAAACCCATGGCGATGAACAGCGGGTTGAAGCCGATGGTGTCGGATACCGCGCCGATCAGCAGCGTGAACAGGAAGCTGGCGATCCAGGCACTGGAGCCGCGCATACCATTGACCGTCGCCATCTGGTTTTTATCGAACGACTCCACCACCAGCGCACTGAGCATGCAGGAGATCACCTGGTGGCCGAAGCCGCCGATCGAGATCAGCGCGATCGCCACATAGGGATCTTGGGTGATCGCCACGAACGCCAGCGACACCATCAGGAAAGCGCCGGTCACCGAGCTGGCGACCACCGAGTTGACGCGGCTGCAGCCGAACCATTTGCGGTACAGGGTGGTGAGATAGCCGCTGGCGACGCTGCCGATATCCGCCGCCAGGAACGGCAGCCAGGCGAACATCGCGATCTGTTTCAGATCCATGCCGCGTTCGGTGGCCAGGTACAGCGGCACCCAGAAGCTGAAGACCGCCCAGGCCGGTTCAGCGAGAAAGGCCGGGATGGCGATGCCGTAGAACTTCTTGTTCTTGCACAGGCTGGCCAGCGAGGTGAGGAACGGCAGCTTCGGCAGCACCGGCTCGTTGTCTTCGCGGATCAGATCCAGCTCTTGCTGGCTGAGGTTCGGGTGCTGCTGCGGCGAGTGGTAGAACAGCCACCACAGCACCACCCAAATCAGCGCCAGCCCGCCGGAGAACAGGAAGGCGCCCTGCCAGCCGAAGGAGACGTGAGCGATGACGATGATCGGCGGCGCCAGCATGGCGCCGATGGAGAAACCGACGCCCGCCCAGCCGGCGGCGATCGGCCGTTCCCGCTTCGGGAACCAGTCGGAGATCGCCTTGGCGTTGGCCGGGGTAGCCGCCGCCTCCGCGCCCCCCATGAAGAAGCGCAGAATGGCCAGTTGCAGCCAGCTGCCGGCGCCGGCGTGCAGCATGCATACCACCGCCCAAATGCCGGCGCAGATCAGAAAGCCCATCTTCAGGCCGATAACGTCGATCAGCCAGCCGCAGATCGGCTGAAACACCGTGTAAGCCAGCTGGAACGACGCCACCACCCAGGCATATTGCTCGGTGCTCATGTTCAGGCTGGTTTTCAGCTCCGGCGCCAAAATGCCCAGCGAGTTACGGGTGATGTAGTTGACCGTGACGCCCAGCAAGAACAGCGCCAGCATCCACCAGCGCAGCGATTTGAACTTGCGCCGGCCGCTCTGCGCGACCGCCTGATTGATCTCCACACTCATCGGTTCTCTCCCCGCGGCCGCCGGCGACGGCAACGCGCGTTTTAGTAGGGTACGTTGTGCTATCAAACACGGGACGGTGAAAACGGGTCGGCGCCGTAGCATTGGCCGACAGACAATCACAACCCCATGATTTATTTTTTGTTTTCTTTTTCGCACACCGTTAAAATTGGACTGACAGGTCGCTAAAATTGGTGTACCAATGCAGACTACTCAGCGAGAGCGCGTAGCGAAACGGGGTTTTTTGCAAAGATTTTCACAGGCGGGTGAAAAAATAGTCATAATGGGCATGAAAGCCGGTCAAGACGCTGAAAATCCGCGGTGAAAATATTCTCATGGACGAATTTGAAGGAGATCACAGAATGAACGGAAAGCTGAAAATTCAGGAGATCGCTCGCCAAACCGGATTGTCGATCAGCACCGTTTCCCGCGTGCTGGCGGGCAAGGCCAACACCAGCGCCGAGGCGCGCCGCAAGGTGCTGGACTGTGCGCAGCAAAACGGCATTCTGCAGGGTATTTCCAGCGGCCGGCTGATGCTGAACAACGTGATGGTGTTCGCGCCGCAGCGCGCGTTCGACGTGCGCACCGACATCTTCTACTACAAGGTCATTCAGGGTATCGCCGCCGCGCTGATGGAGCACGAGGTGCGCATCCGCTACTGCGGGCTGGAAGAGCAACACAGCGACGGCGCGCTGTTTCTGGAAAAGATGAGCGACCCGCACACCGAAGCGGCGCTGATCATCGGCATCGACGACGAGCATATCCACACCCTGGCCGCCGATCTGCACAAGCCCTGCGTGCTGATCAACTGCAGCGATCGGCAGATGCGGCTGGACAGCGTCTCACCGGATCATCAGCTGATCGGCGACTATTCCGCCAGCTACCTGTTCCAGCAGGGGCACAGCCATATCCTCAATTTGCAGTGTCTGCGCCGCCACACCATGGAGCTGCGGCTGGCGGGCATCCGGCAGGCCTATGCCCGGCATCATTTGCCGTTCGACGACGGCCGCCATCTGGTCACCACCTCGGGCTTCGGCGGCGAAGAGGCCGAGCAGGCGCTGACCACCTATCTCGACGGCCTCCTCGGCCACTCCCCGCTGCCGACGGCGATCCTGGCCGGCGGCGACTACATGGCGGTCGGGGCGGTCAAGGCGCTCAACAAGCGGGGGCTGAGCGTGCCGGGCGACGTCTCGGTGATGAGCACCGACGGCTTCAACCTGGCGGAAATCCACGATGTGCCGCTGACCTCGGTGCAGGTTCCGCGCGATGAGCTGGGCTACGAGGCGATCCAACTGCTGCAGCGGCGCATGCTGCGCGCCGACGCGCCGCCGTGCAATCTGCTGCTGCACGGCCGGCTGGCGGTGCGCGCCTCGGTGCGGCGCATCAGCCCGCACAAGACCGCGCCGGCGGTGAGCACGCATGACCACAGGCTTTATGACGAGTAGGCTACACTTAGGCACAGTGCATTCATTCGATGAGGTAAAATTTTTGCCTAAGGAGAGCCACTATGCCAGCCCAGCGCATGCGTTCCGTCATTCCTCCCTACATGCTGCGCCGCATCATTGAACACGGCAACGCCCCGCAGCGCGACTGCGCGCTGCACACGCTGAACCACGTGCAAAGCCTGCTCGGCAATAAGCCGCTGCGTTCGCCGGCCGAGAAAAACGCCCGAGCCGGCGAAGCGCTCCGCGATATCTACGACGCCCAAAACGGCACCCAGCTGCCCGGCAAACAGGTGCGCAAAGAGGGCCAGCCCAGCAACCACGACGTGGCGGTGGACGAGGCCTACGACTATCTCGGCGTCACCTACGATTTCTTCTGGCAGGCCTACCGCCGCAATTCACTGGATAACCAGGGGCTACCGCTGGTTGGCAGCGTGCACTACGGCAAGGAGTACCAGAACGCCTTCTGGAACGGCCAGCAGATGGTGTTCGGCGACGGCGACGGCGAGATCTTCAACCGTTTCACCATTGCCATCGACGTGGTCGGCCACGAGCTGGCGCACGGCGTGACCGAGAGCGAAGCCGGGCTGATCTACTACCAGCAGTCCGGGGCGCTCAACGAGTCGTTGTCCGACGTATTCGGCTCGTTGGTCAAGCAGTTCCACCTGCAGCAAACCGCCGATAAAGCCGACTGGCTGATCGGCGCCGGGCTGCTCGCCAAGGGCATCAAAGGCAAAGGGCTGCGCTCGATGTCGGCACCCGGCACCGCCTACGACGATCCGCTGCTGGGCAAAGATCCGCAGCCCGCCAGCATGAAGGACTATATCCAGACCAAGGAAGACAACGGCGGCGTGCACCTCAACTCCGGCATCCCCAACCGCGCCTTCTACCTGGCGGCGACGGCGCTGGGCGGCTTCGCCTGGGAGAAAGCCGGCTACGTCTGGTATGACACGGTGTGCGACAAAGCGCTGCCGCAAAACGCCGACTTCGCCACCTTCGCCCGCGCCACGGTGAAACATGCGCTAGCGCGTTTCGACCAGAGCGTGGCGGACAAGGTGCAGCAAGCCTGGCATCAGGTGGGGGTGGAATAATGAAACCGCTGCCGACGCTCAATCAGGATACGGTCATTGAGCTGGCGCGCGAGGGGGGCTTCGCCTACATTCCCAAACTGGCGGGCCAGCGCCGCATCGCGCTGGCCGATATCACGCCGGAGCAGCGGCAGCGCCTGAATCAGTTGCTGAACCAGACGCTGCCCTATGCGCAGGAAGAAGGCCAGCCCACCTCCCCCGGCTGCGGCGACCAGCGCTACTACCGCGTGCAAATCAACTACACCAGCCCCACCCTGAGCACTGAGATCGTGCTGTTAATCCCGGAAAGCAGCGCGCCGCAGGCGCTGGTGGATCTGTGGAAAACCGGCCAGGTGGATGAGTGAGTGCTTACAGCGGCTGATATCTGAAATTCACCCGTTTTTTGGAGATCAGCCCGTGCCCGTTCTGGCACAGGTAATCCACCGCCCCGCAGGCTTTCAATTCTTGCAGCGGCTGCCCGCACTCCGGGCAGCTCGCCAGCTGCCGATAATCGCTCTGGCAGGTTTCACAATGGTAGTGACCCGCTACCCACTTCATGGTCTGACGGCAGTGCGGACAGTGCGCTTCCATAACGACTCCAGGTTAAATCGCGCCCCATGAGCGCAAGAAATAGATCCCCAACGCGGTGGTGAAGAACGAACCGACGGTGGTGATGGCGATAATGTTGGCCGCCAGCGTGGCGTTGCCGCCCATGGCGCGCGTCATCACATAGCTGCCCGAAGCGGTCGGCGTGGCGGAAAACAGGAAGATAATGCCCAGCGCCGCCCCCTGAAACCCGCACAGCCAGCCGGCCAGCGTCATCAGGCACGGCACCAGAAACAGCTTGGCCGCCGACGACAGCGCCGCCACGTTGGACGAGCGGAACATGGCGCGAAAATCCAGGCTGGCGCCGGTGCACAGCAGCGCCAGCGGCAACGACAGCGCGGAGATATAGCTGCCGGTCTGGCGGATCACGGCCGGGATGCCCAGCCCGGTTTGCGCATACAGCAGCCCGCACACCAGGCCAATGATCAGCGGGTTGGTTACGATGCTGCGCAGCAAAGACAGGTGGCTGATTTTCTTGCCCTGCCCGCCCTGCAGGCTGCGCGTGAGGGTGATGACCGACAGCACGTTGAACAGGATCACCGTCACCGTCAGGTACAGCGAGGCGAGCGCAATGCCTTCGCTGCCATAGGCGGTCATGGCGTAGGCCAGGCCGACGATGGCGGTATTGGCGCGGAAACCGCCCTGTACGAACACCCCGCGCTCACGCGGCTCTTTCACCAGCCACTTGGCGGCCAGCTCCAAGAGCAGGAAGGTCGCCAGCGTGCCGACCGCGCCAAACAGCACCAGCGGCAGGTTGCCGAGCAGCTGCGGGTGGTTGGTGGCGATGCTGAAAAACAGCAGGCACGGCAGCGCCAGATTGAACACCAGGCGGGTCGCGCCGTCGACAAAGCGGTCATCCATCAGGCGCCAATGGCGCAGCAGGATCCCCAGCAGCATCATCAACAGATTCGGCACGGTGACGTTAAACGCAAAACTCCAGGTTTCCCAGGACATGGTGTTCCTTCAGGCAGGCGAGGTAATCTTCAGATAATAAAACGATTTCGGGCCAATAAAAAAGGGGCGCGGCATCACTGCCGCGCCCCACATGAGCGATTACTTGCTCTTTTTCAGGTGGCTCATCAGGCGCTTGCGCTTACGCATCTGGGTCGGCGTCAGCAGGTTGCGTTTGCCGGCGAACGGGTTGTCGCCCTCTTTGAACTGAATACGGATCGGCGTCCCCATCACGTTCAGCGAGCGGCGGAAGTAGTTCATCAGGTAGCGCTTGTACGAATCGGCCAGATCGCTGACCTGGTTGCCGTGGATCACCACGATCGGCGGGTTATAACCGCCGGCGTGGGCGTATTTCAGCTTCACGCGGCGGCCGCGCACCAACGGCGGCTGGTGATCGTCAACCGCCATCTGCATGATTTTGGTCAGCATCGAGGTATTTACGCGGCGGGTTGCGCACTCGTAGGCTTCCTGCACCGATTCGAACAGGTTGCCGACGCCGCTGCCGTGCAGCGCGGAAATAAAGTGCACGCGCGCGAAGTCGACGAAGCCCAGACGCAGGTCGAGCATCTCTTTCACGTGCTCGCGATCTTCTTCGCTCATGCCGTCCCACTTGTTGACCGCAATCACCAGTGAGCGCCCACTATTGAGGATAAAGCCAAGCAGCGAGAGATCCTGATCGGAGATGCCTTCACGCGCGTCGATCACCAGCAGCACGACGTTGGCGTCTTCAATCGCCTGCAGGGTTTTGATCACCGAGAACTTCTCGACGGTTTCGGTCACCTTGCCGCGTTTACGCACCCCGGCGGTGTCGATCAGCACATATTCGCGTTCGTCGCGCACCATCGGAATGTAGATGCTGTCGCGGGTGGTGCCCGGCATGTCGTACACCACCACGCGCTCCTCGCCGAGGATGCGGTTAGTAAGCGTAGACTTACCAACGTTCGGACGACCGACGATCGCCAGTTTGATCGGCAGATCCTGCGGGTTGAACTCTTCTTCCGGCTCTTCGTCTTCTTCGCCTTCCAGCGTTTCGCCGTTTTGCTCGGCCCAGTAAGCGGCGTTGGCCTCTTCCTCGGTCAGCTCGACGTCTTCCGGTTTTTCCGGCACGAACGGCACCAGCACGTGTTCGATCAGTTGGGTCACGCCACGGCCGTGGGAAGCGGCGATAGCGAACACTTCACCCAGGCCGAGCGAGTAGAAATCGGCGGTAGCGGTGTCCGGATCCAGGCCGTCGGTCTTGTTGGCCACCAGGAAGGTTGCCTTCTGACGGCTGCGCAGGTGCTGGGCGATGCCCTGATCCGCCGGCATCAGGCCGGCGCGGGCGTCGACCATGAACAGCACGATGTCCGCTTCTTCGATCGCCAGCAGCGACTGACCGGCCATGCGCGTTTCGACGCCGTCTTCGGTGCCGTCGATACCGCCGGTATCGACGATGATGAATTCATTGCCTTCGATTTCAGCACGACCATACTTGCGGTCACGCGTCAGCCCCGGGAAATCCGCCACCAGCGCATCGCGCGTATGGGTTAAACGGTTGAACAAGGTGGATTTACCCACATTCGGGCGCCCGACCAGCGCGACGACAGGTATCATTGTTGAAGCCTCATTACTTAATAATCAATGCGTTACTGCACTGTGGATAGACACCAGCGGTGCAGCTTATAAAAATACGAAACGGCCCCTGAACATTCAGGAGCCGTTTTCAAGCCTTGCGACGAGCGGCGTTAGCGGGTGAAAGCGTAAACTTTCCCGCCGCGAGCCTGGATGACCAGCTTGTCGCCGGCCACCATCGGCGCAGACAGGAAGCCGGAGCTGTCCACTTCCTGCTGGGCGACAAAACGGCCATCGGTGGTGTTGATCCAGTGCAGATAGCCTTCGGCGTCACCGGTCACCAGATAACCATTATACATCACCGGCGGCGTCAGGTTGCGGTGCAGCAGATCGCTCTGCGTCCACACGGTCACGCCGCCTTCGGTGCTGAGCGCGACGACGCGATCGTTTTGGTCGATCAGGTAGATGCGGCCCGCGTCGACGATGAAATCGTTCACCGAACCCAGCTCGCGTTTCCAGATGATCTGGCCGGAACGCAGATCCAGCGCCGTCAGGTTGCCGTTGTAGCCCAGCGCGTAGACCACGCCGTCAACGATCACCGGCGTGGTGTCCACGTCGTTCAGGCGATCGATTTCGGTCGCGCCGCTCGGCTGAGAAATGCGCTGTTGCCAGATCAGTTGACCCTGCTGCATCAGCACGGCGCTGACGCGGCCGTTGTCACCGCCGACGATGGCAGCGCCAAAGGCGACGGCCGGCGCGGATTCACCGCGCAGCGACAGCGAAGGCATGTCCAGGTTAACCGTCCATTTCACCGCGCCGTCGGCCTCGTTCAGCGCCTGCAGCATGCCGTTGGAGGTGTGCACCAACACCATGCCGTCGCTGACAACCGGACGGGAGATCGCTTCGCCGGCCACTTTGGTCTGCCAGGCGATGGCGCCGTCGGCGGTGTTCAATGCGTAAACCACCGCTTTTTCGCTGCCGACGTAAACCTTGTCACCCGCGACCGTCAGGCCGCCCGACAGCAGCGCAGACAGGTTGCTGGAGAAGAAACCGGTCTTCTCCGAGAGATTGACCTTCCACTTCTCGTTGCCGCTGTCGGCGTCCATCGCTTTCACGATGCCGAAGCGATCGGCGGCGTAAATGGTGCTGTCCTGATAGGCCGGACGCAGGTGGGAGTAATACTCACCGATACCGTCGCCCACCGAGGTGCTCCACGCCTTGTTCGGCGTAAACTGATTTTCAACTTTCGGCAACGGCGACATGGTAACCACGTCTTCTTCGCTGTTAAACAGCGAGCAACCACTCAGCAAGGCAGCGGAAACCAGTCCGACCAAGAGTGTTTTACGCAATTGCATGGGAATTCCCCTTAGCTGGACAAGTTATTCAATTTCATGCGCAGCAGAACCTGCAGCGCCTGAGAAGCGTTGGATTCAATGCCTTTGCTGTAAGCTTCGCGTGCGCCCTTGGCGTCGCCCTTGGCCAGCAGCACATCGCCGCGCACATCCTGCATCATCGCCGCCCAGCCTTCGCCTTTCACGCCATCCAGCGTTTTCAGCGCTTCATCCAGCTTTTTCTCCTGCAACTGGACGCGCGCCAGACGCAGATCGATCATTGCCAACAGGTTGTCGTCTTTGGTCTGGCCCTGCGCCAGCGCCAGTTGCTGTTCCGCCTTGGCGAAATCATTCTGTTCGACAAAGTGCTTGGCCAACTGCAGCGCGGCCAATACGCCGTAGCTGTTGCCGTTAGCCTGGACAAATTTCTCCGCGGCAGCCACGTCATCCGGCTTGCCGGCCGCCAGACGATCGCTGGCTTCCTGATAGGATTGCGACGCAGCCATCATGTTGGAGTTTTCATGGCTCTGCCAGTAACGCCAGCCAACCAGGGCACCAATTCCGAGCACCACGCCCACCGCCAGCGCTTTGCCGTTCTCGGCAAAGAACCGACGCAGTGCGTCGACTTGTTCGTTTTCAGTGGTATAGACTTCCACGGTGTCCTTCTCCTTAACCTAACATCAAAGCCAGACGCGCAGCGACTTCGCTTTGCGCCAGCGTTTCTTGTTCACCACTGCGCAGGTCTTTCACCACCACCTGCTGCGCCGCCACTTCGCTCTCCCCCAGGATCAGCGCGATGCGCGCGCCCCATTTGTCCGCACGGGTGATCTGCTTCTTGAAGTTGCCGCCGCCGTAATTGGTCATCAGCTTCAGCTGCGGCGCCGCGTCGCGCACCTGTTCAGCCAGCTGCATCGCCGCGCTCTGGGTGCCCGCGCCGGAAGAGATGACGTACACGTCGATAGCCGACGGCGCCTTGAATTCCGGGTTAACCGCCTGCACCAGCAACACCAGGCGCTCGAGGCCCATGGCGAAACCGACCGCCGGGGTGGCGCGGCCGCCCAATTGCTCGACCAGGCCGTCGTAACGGCCGCCCGCGCAGACGGTGCCCTGCGCGCCCAGGCTGGTGGTCACCCACTCAAACACGGTGCGGTTGTAGTAATCCAGACCGCGCACCAGGCGCTCGTTAACGGTATATGGGATACCTGCCTGCGCCAAAAGTTCACACAGACCGGCGAAGTGAGCACGGGATTCTTCGTCCAGGTACTCGGACAGGCGCGGCGCGTCGTTCAACAGCGCCTGCACCTCAGGATTTTTGGAATCCAGCACGCGCAGCGGGTTGCTGTACATGCGGCGTTTGCAGTCTTCGTCCAGCACCTCGACGTGCTGCTCCAGGAACGCCACCAGCGCGTCGCGGTAGTTGGCGCGCGCCTCCAGAGAACCGATGGAGTTCAGCTCCAGCTTGACGTGCTCGGCGATGCCCAGCGCTTTCCACCAGCGGGCCGTCAGCAGGATCAGCTCGGCGTCGATGTCCGGGCCTTGCAGGCCGAACACTTCCGCGCCCAGCTGATGGAACTGACGGTAGCGGCCCTTCTGCGGGCGCTCGTAGCGGAACATCGGGCCGATGTACCACAGACGCTGTTCCTGATTGTACAGCAGACCATGTTCGATGCCGGCGCGCACGCAGCCAGCCGTCCCTTCCGGACGCAGCGTCAGGCTTTCGCCGTTGCGGTCTTCGAAGGTATACATCTCTTTTTCCACGACGTCGGTCACTTCGCCGATCGCGCGTTTGAATAACGGGGTCTGCTCTACAATCGGCAACCGGATTTCGCTGTAACCGTAGCTGCCCAGCACCTGCTTGAGGGTGCCTTCAATACGCTGCCATAATGCCGTTTCTTCCGGCAGGTAGTCGTTCATGCCGCGAATGGCTTGAATGTTCTTTGCCACGTGAGTTCTCTGTCCGTTGTCTGTAAAAATGAACCCGATTATAGGGACTTTGCCGCCCGGTATTCAACGCGGATGCGGTTTTCTGCCCTTCAGGTTCATAAACAAGCGGGCCAACAGGCCCGCCGTGTAGCGATAACGCTTATTTTTCCAGCAGGTTGACCGTGATGCGGTTGCTTTCGTCCATCATCGCGGCCTTGGCGCGAATTTTCGCTTCCAGCTGGTCGATCATCTGTTCGTTGTCGAAACGCTCTTTCTGGCGCACGCCGTCTTCATAGAAGCCGCTCTTCTTATGGCCGCCGGTCACGCCCATGGTGGACACCAGCGCTTCGCCTGGGCCGTTCACCACGCAGCCGATGATCGAAACGTCCATCGGCGTGATGATGTCTTCCAGGCGCTGCTCCAGCGCGTTCACCGTGCCGATCACGTCGAACTCCTGACGCGAACAGGTCGGGCAGGCGATGAAGTTGATGCCGCGCGCGCGGATGCGCAGCGACTTCAGGATATCGAAACCGACCTTCACTTCTTCGACCGGATCCGCCGCCAGCGAGATGCGCAGGGTGTCGCCGATGCCTTCAGACAGCAGCATGCCCAGGCCGATGGCCGATTTGACCGACCCGCTGCGTGCGCCGCCGGCTTCGGTGATGCCCAGATGCAGCGGCTGATCGATGCGCGAGGCCAGCAGGCGGTAAGACTGCACCGCCAGGAACACGTCCGACGCCTTGACGCTGACCTTGAACTGGTCGAAGTTGAGGCGATCGAGGATGTCCACGTGGCGCATGGCAGATTCCAGCAGCGCTTCCGGCGTCGGTTCGCCGTACTTTTCCTGCAGGTCTTTCTCCAGCGAGCCGCCGTTGACGCCGATGCGAATCGGGATGTTCTTGTCGCGGGCGCAGTCCACCACCGAGCGAATGCGCGATTCGTTACCGATGTTGCCCGGGTTGATGCGCAGGCAGTCTACGCCGTATTCGGCAACCTGCAGCGCGATGCGATAATCGAAATGGATATCGGCGACCAGCGGCACGTTGACCTGCTGCTTGATCAGCTTGAACGCCTCGGCGGCGTCCATGGTAGGAACTGAAACGCGGACGATGTCGACGCCCACGCGCTCCAGCGCTTTGATCTGATTAACCGTTGCTTCAACATCGGTGGTACGGGTGTTGGTCATCGACTGCACGGCAATCGGCGCGCCATCACCAATAGGCACCTTGCCGACGTAAATGCGTGTAGATTTTCGACGGTTGATGGGCGCTTGGTTATGCATTACTTACTCTCCATTGCTGCTCTGACATCACGACCGGGGCCGCGCGATTACTGCGCGGCGACGGTCAGGCGAGCAACACGGTTTGACTTAACGAACCGGCTTAAATCAACCGGTTTACCCTGATACTGGATCTGTACTGCCGCCGGCGCGCCGATGGTCAGCTTATACGGCGCGGTGCCGGCCAGGTTCAGCTTGCCGCCCTTCTTCTGGGTGCCGCTGAACAGCGTTTTACCGCTCGCGTCGCTCACCTGCAGCCAGCAGTCAGCGGAGAAGTCCATTACCAGCGCGTTCGGATCGGCTGCCGGCGCAGCCACGCCCGCATCGGCGGTCGGCAGCGGCGCTTGTGCCGCCGGGGTGGTTTCCGGCAGGGTAGTCTGGCTTGGCGACACCACGGCAGGCTGCTGCTGAGCCGTGCCCGGCACCTGAGCGGTAGCCGCCGGTGCCTGAGCCGCTGCGCCGGCATCGGCCGGCGCAGCGCTGTTGTCGGTCAACGGCACGTTGGTGCCGGCGTCGGCGTTGCCGTCGGTCAGCGGCACGGACTGCCCTTCGTTATTCTGTGAAAGCTGCGCGGAGGACTGATCGGCCATGGTGGCGATCTCTTCCTGCTGGGCCTTGTGGTTTTGCCACCACCAGGCGCCGGTCAGGCCGATCACCACAAACACGATAAGCCAGGTGAAGCTCATCAGCCAGCCGTCGCGTTTCTTGCGGCGCTTGCCCAGCGAGAAGCTTTGCATCGGCGCCACTTTCGCCATCTTCAACGGCGCCTGCTTGGCCAGCATCGGCAGCAGTTCGTCTTCCGGCAAATGCACCAGCTTGGCGTAGGAACGGATGTAACCGCGCACGAAGGTGGACGCGAGGTCAGCAGACACGCTGTCTTCCTCAATATCGCGCACGGTGGACATTTTGAGACACAGGCGTTCTGCAACGGTCTGTTGGCTCAGCCCGAGTTGCTCACGGGCCTGACGCAGGCGCTGGCCCGTCGTCATGGATACGGTTTTATCTTGGGAGGCTTCAGTATTCATTAGCTAAGAACTGCTGGTACTGTTTGGATTGTGGAAAACTTCGCGCTAGCTGCTTGCCATAGCGTTGAACGCTATCCTGACGGCCGGCTAACGCGGCGAAACGAATCTGTAACCATAAGCTGCTGGCGCTGGCCGGCAGAACATGCTGATAAACATCCAATAAAAGTTGCGACTGGGCGCGCTTCCCTTCTCCAAATTGCTTTTCGGCCTCCGCCAACAGCGGAGTGCCTTTGTCCGGATCGACCTTCAGCGCGCGGCTCAACAGCGTGCGCGCCTCATCGTTTTGTCCGGCCTTGAGAAAACAGTAACCTGCGTTTTCCAGGCTGTCGGCGACCTGGCCATAATCGGGCGCCAGCGCCGCAGCGCTAAACTGCTGTTGCGCCGGTACATACTGCCCTAAACCGCAAAGAAACGCACCGTAATTATTCAATACGGTGCCATTGCCTGGCGCAAGTTTGAGCGCTTGCCGATAACGCTGTTCGGCCGCGGCATTTTCACCGATCCGCTGCTCATAGAGCGCCATGCCCAACTGCGTGCGGTAATCCTGTGGGGCCGCGTCCAGCGCCTTTTCCAGGTTCTGGCGCGCGGCGTCCATGTCGCCTTGCTGCAGGTACTCCAGGCCCAGCTGCAACCGCGTCTGGCCCGCCTCAGAGACTTGTGCATCCTTTTCCGGCGCTGAACCGGAACACCCGGCCAACAACCCGGCCGCCAGCCACACACCCCACAGTTTCAGCTTCATGCCCGCATTCATTTCCTTATCGGCCGTCAGCTAACGCCCGCCAGCGACACGCTTGCGCATAACAGGCTGTTAGATAACAAAAAATGGTGCTATAGGATTCAGACCGCCCGTACGTTGATAGGTTCCCCGGCCATTTTCTTCTTCAGGGTACGCTTGGTACGGTCGATCACTTCACCCGCCAGTTGCCCGCAGGCGGCGTCGATATCGTCACCACGGGTTTTACGAACAATAGTCGTAAAGCCGTATTCCATCAACACCTTGGAGAAACGATCCACCCGGCTGTTGGAGCTGCGGCCGTAGGGGGCGCCCGGGAACGGGTTCCACGGGATCAGGTTGATCTTGCACGGCGTGTCTTTCAGCACTTCCGCCAGCTGATGCGCATCGTCGGTGCTGTCGTTGATATGATCCAGCATCACGTACTCGACGGTCACGCGGCCCTGATTGGCGTTGGATTTTTCCAGATAGCGACGCACCGCGGACAGGAAGGTCTCGATGTTGTACTTGCGGTTGATCGGCACGATCTCATCGCGGATGGTGTCGTTCGGCGCATGCAGCGAGATCGCCAGCGCCACGTCGATCATGTCGCCCAGCTTGTCCAGCGCCGGCACCACGCCGGAGGTAGACAGGGTCACGCGGCGTTTGGACAGGCCAAAGCCGAAGTCGTCCAGCATGATTTCCATCGCCGGCACCACGTTGTTCAGGTTGAGCAGCGGCTCGCCCATGCCCATCATCACCACGTTGGTGATCGGGCGTTGGCCGGTCACCTTCAGCGCGCCGATGATCTTCGCCGCGCGCCACACCTGGCCGATGATTTCCGACACGCGCAGGTTGCGGTTGAAGCCCTGCTGCGCCGTCGAACAGAATTTACACTCCAGCGCGCAGCCTACCTGCGAGGAGACGCACAGCGTCGCGCGGTCGGCTTCCGGGATGTACACGGTTTCGACCTGCTGATCGCCGACTTTAATCGCCCACTTGATGGTGCCGTCGGCCGAACGCTGTTCTTCCGCCACTTCCGGCGCGCGGATCTCCGCCACGCGCTGCAGCTTGCCGCGCAGGACTTTGTTGATGTCGGTCATCTGCTCGAAATCGTCGCAGCAGTAGTGGTAAATCCACTTCATCACCTGATCGGCGCGGAACGGTTTCTCGCCCATTTCGGCGAAGAACTCGCGCATTTGCTGGCGGTTCAGGTCCAGCAGGTTGATTTTGGCCGCAGCCGGTTGCTCCACGTTAACGGAGGGGGTAGTCAGCGAATTATTTTCAGACACGGTGTGCTCGGACGTGATGGGTTCTAACATAATGATCTCTGGCCTCGTTATTACACGTTATGGCGCTAAAGAATGGACAGTAAGTTGTGCATTTCAGCCCGCATGATTCGGGTGGCGGCACTAAAAACACGCCCCTGACAAGTCGTCTTATCAGGGGCGCGGCATTGTACAAATTTTAGTAGCGGGTGGCTACGGCTGAAAGGCATTCAGGGCATTTTTATTGTTTCAGCCGGTGAATGCCTGGTTATCAGCCAAGAAACGGCACGATTAACGTGCGCAGATTTCTCTTTCGTTGAAGAAGTAAGCGATTTCGCGCTGTGCAGATTCAACGGAGTCGGAACCGTGCACGGCGTTAGCGGTGAAGCTGTCCGCGTAGTCGGCACGCAGGGTGCCAGCCAGCGCGTTGTCCGGGTTGGTTGCGCCCATGATGTCGCGGTTGCGCTGTACGGCGTTTTCAGATTCCAGAACCTGCACCATGATTGGGCCGGAGGTCATGAACTCAACCAGACCGTCGAAGAATGGGCGGCCTTTGTGCTCAGCGTAGAAGCCTTCAGCTTGCTCGCGAGTCAGACGCAGCATTTTAGCGGCGATGATTTTGAAACCGGCGCGCTCGAAACGCGCATAGATAGCGCCGATGTCGTTGTTGGCTACAGCGTTTGGTTTAACGATGGAAAAGGTACGTTCTACGGTCATGATGGCCTCTGTATGACTTCCAAAACAGGCCGGTCTGCAATGTTGCCGGCCTTCTCAAGTGGCGCAGATTATATGTGCGCCGTTAACGCTTGCCTACGGGAAAATCAACATTTCATTAAAAAATATGATCTTCATGGGCCATTTTCGACAACGTGACGGCGCTACTGGGTCTTGTCGGTAGACGGGATCAAATTGCGCAGCCAGCTGCCCCAGCGGCGCTGATAAAACGGCTGCGTATGGGAGATCAGATAGTGGCTGATGCCGCGCTCTTTCTCCGACACCAGACAGAAATCCACTGGTTCGTCGTTCGGCGCCGTTTCGCTGGCGACGCTGCCGGCCTCGTTGATCAACGCCTCGATCTCCGCCGGCTCGGCGTCCACTTCCAGCCCGATCAGCAAATTCGGCTTCTCGTCCGCCGCCTGGTCGTGCATCAGCGCCAGAAACGCGCGGCGCACCGGCTTGCGCTGGCTGAACAGCGTGGTCAACGCGTCCACCATCGCCGACGGATACTCTTCGGGCTGCCCTAGCAGGATTTGGGTCTCTTTGTCGACGTAATGCTCCACCGGTTTGACGACGCCGCCGGTCGCCAGCAGCATCGCCACCTCTTCCGGATAGAACTCCTTGCCGTACTCCGCCTTCGGGTTGAGGAACAGATCCGCGCCCTGGGTGATTTCGAACAGCACCCGCGCCGGCATGGCGATAAACGGCTGTTCGTCCTCAACGGCCTTCTGCAGCGCTTCCAGCGAGGTGAAGAACGGAATGATGCTGCCGCCGTCCTGCTTTTCCCAATGCTGGATATTGACCGGCGTATCCGCGTTCAGCGCGATGTCGCCGTCCTGCTGCACCTGCTCGCTGTCGCCGAGGATCAGCACCGTGGCGTCGAGCAGTTCACGGAAGAACGCCGGGCGGTGGGCCGGCTCCGTCACCGCCAGCTTCAGCAGGCGTTCAAGTTCGTTCTCGCTCGGGGCGGCATCGTGATGATGGGCACTCATGGCAAACTCCAGGGATCAAATAGCGAGGCCCAGCATGCTGGGCCCCGAAGATAATGCGCATTCTAGCGCCCGACGTAGCGGGCGTTCAATTATTTGGCTTTGCTCAGCAGCAGATTGGCCAGGGTACGCACGCCCAAACCGGTCGCGCCGGCCGACCACTGCTCCACCGCGCCTTTGCGGTAGGTGGCGGAACAGTCGATGTGCAGCCAGCCTTGCTGGTAATTCTTGACGAAGTGCGACAGGAAGGCCGCCGCGGTGCTGGCGCCGGCGGTGTAGGCCGGGCCGGCCACATTGTTCAGCTCGGCGAAGTTGGACGGCAGCTGGCTGCGGTGGAACTCGGCCAGCGGCAGACGCCAGAACGGCTCTTGCTCGGCGGCGGCGCTGCTCAGCAGCTCCTGCGCCAGCGCGTCGTCGAAGCTGAACAGCGCATGGTAGTCGTTGCCGACCGCGGTTTTGGCCGCGCCGGTCAGGGTGGCGCAGTCGATAATCAGCTGCGGGTTCTGCTCAGAAGCGTCGATCAGGCCGTCGGCCAGCACCAGGCGCCCTTCCGCATCGGTGTTCATCACCTCAACGGTTTTGCCGTTGCGGTAGCGAATAATGTCGCCCAGCTTGAAAGCGTTGCCGCTGACCATGTTGTCGGCGCAGCACAGGTACAGCTTCACGCGCTGCTTCAGGCCGCGCGCCGCCGCCAGCGCCAGGGCGCCGGTGATGGTGGCCGCACCGCCCATGTCAGCCTTCATCGAGTCCATAAAGGCGCTCTGCTTCAGGCTATAACCGCCGGTATCGAAGGTGATGCCCTTGCCGACCAGGCAGGCAAACACCGGCGCGTCCGGGTTACCGGTCGGGTTGAAGTCGAGCGCCAGCAGCACCGGTGGGCGCTCGGAGCCGCGGCCGACGGTGTGGATGCCGGCATAGTTCTGCTCGCGCAGATCTTCACCCTTGGTGATGCGGTAGCTGACGGCATCACAGCCGACGTCGCACATCAGATCGACGGCGCGGGTCGCCAGCTGCTCCGGCCCCAGCTCTTCCGCCGGCATATTGATGGTGTCGCGCACCCAGTCTACGATCTTCAGGCGCTTATCCAGCTCCTGACGCGCGGCTTCCGGCAGCTCGGCCCATTCGACGTTGCGCTGCCCTTTCGGCCCGCGGTAGCCCTGCCAGAACGCCCAGCTGTTTTCCAAGTCCCAACCGTCGCCGGCGAGTTTGACTTTTTTGATGCCCTGACCGTCAATTTTGCGGCCGGCACGCTGGATCGCACCCAGTTTGTCGGCGCCGGTCAGGTGGATGGTCATCCCTTCGCCGTTGGTGCTGAGCAGCGCTTTTTCACCCCAACGGGCGTCGGCAGGTTGTTGCGACAGCGTGACCTGCATGAATTCTGTTGTCATAGCCTTCTTACTCCGGATTATTCTTTTATTAATCTTGTCGGATACAAAATAAACGGGCCGCCCATGGCAGCCCGTTACGCTATTTACTCCGCTTCATCTAACCAGACCAGCAGGATCGCTTCCAGTATTTTTTCGTTGGAAGCCTGCGGATCGTCGTCGAACTCTTCCAGATCGCAGATCCACTGATGCATGTCGGTAAAACGCACGGTTTTCGGATCGGTGTCCGGGTATTGGTCGTACAGGGCTTCGCCGATTTCTCGGCTGTCGGTCCACTTCAGTCCCATTATGATCTCCGGGTTGGCGCTGCGGCTAACAATTAATGCTCACGCGCGTGGTTGACGGTGTAGCGCGGCATTTCGACCACCAGATCTTCGTCGGCGACCAGCGCCTGGCAGCTCAGACGGCTTTCCGGCTCCAGCCCCCACGCTTTGTCCAGCATGTCGTCTTCCAGCTCGCTGCTCTCTTCCAGCGAATCGAAACCTTCACGCACGATGCAGTGGCAGGTGGTGCAGGCGCAGGATTTCTCGCAGGCGTGCTCGATTTCAATGCCGTTGCGCAGCGCAACGTTGAGGATCGACTCCCCTTTTTCGGCTTCCAGAACCGCCCCTTCCGGGCAAAGATCTTGATGGGGTAGGAAAACAATTTTAGGCATGGTTAAACCTCATCCACAGAATGGCCAGCCAGCGCGCGGCGAATGGAAGCGTCCATGCGGCGCGCGGCAAAATCTTGCGTTTGTGCATCTAATGTTTTGATGGCGTCTTCGATAGCGGCGGGATCTTCCCCCTGCACCGCCTGCTGCAACGCCTGGGTGGCGGCGGCGATCGCCTGGCTTTCCGCCTCGCTCAGCAGCGCGGCGTCGGTGGCCAGCGCGCCCTGCAGGCTTTCCAGCACCCGCGCGGCTTCCACGCGTTGCTCCGCCAGCTTGCGCGCGCCCACGTCGCTTTGCGCGTTGGCCATCGAATCCTTGATCATGCCGGCGATTTCGCCGTCCGACAGGCCGTACGACGGCTTGACCTGGATCGAGGCCTCAACGCCGGTGGATTTCTCCATTGCGGTGACGCTCAGCAGACCGTCGGCATCCACCTGGAAGGTAACGCGAATGTGCGCCCCCCCGGCAGGCAGCGGCGGCAGGCCGCGCAGCGTGAAGCGCGCCAGCGAACGGCAATCCTGCACCAGCTCGCGCTCACCCTGCAGCACGTGGATCATCATCGCGCTCTGGCCGTCTTTGAAGGTGGTGAACTCCTGCGCGCGCGCCACCGGAATGGTGGTGTTGCGCGGGATCACTTTCTCCACCAGGCCGCCCATGGTTTCGAGGCCCAGCGACAGCGGGATCACGTCCAGCAGCAGCATGTCGCTGTCCGGCTTGTTGCCCACCAGAATGTCGGCCTGGATCGCGGCGCCGATGGCGACCACTTTATCCGGATCGATCGACGTCAGCGGCGTGTGGCCGAAGAAGGCCCCCACCTGCTCACGCACCAGCGGCACGCGGGTGGAACCGCCGACCATCACCGCTTCCAGCACCTCGTCCGCGGCGACGCCGGCGTCTTTCAGCGCGCGGCGGCAGGCCATCAGCGTACGTTTCACCAGCGGAGCGATCAGCGCTTCGAACTGGGCGCGGGTCACCTCGCCCTGCCAGCCGGCCACCTCGACGCGCACGCTGTCGGCATCGCTCAACGCGATTTTGGCGGCGATGGCGGCGTCCAGCAGCTGGCGCTGCACGCCATGGTCGCTGCGATCGGCCACGCCGGCCTGCTCGCGCAGCCAGTCGGCCAGCAGGTGATCGAAGTCGTCGCCGCCCAGCGCGGAATCGCCGCCGGTGGCCAGCACTTCGAACACGCCGCGGCTGAGGCGCAGAATGGAGATATCAAAGGTGCCGCCGCCCAGATCGTAAACCGCGATCACCCCTTCCTGGCCGGAATCCAGCCCGTAGGCGATCGCCGCCGCGGTCGGTTCATTCAGCAGGCGCAGGACGTGCAGGCCGGCCAGACGCGCCGCGTCTTTGGTGCCCTGGCGCTGAGCGTCGTCGAAGTAGGCAGGAACGGTGATCACCACGCCATCCAGCTCGCCTTCCAGCGCCGCTTGCGCGCGCGCGGACAGGGCCCGCAGGATATCGGCGGAGACGCCGACCGGGTTAACCGGGCCGGCGGCGGTGACGATCAGCGGCAGGCCGTTGTCGCTGGCCTGGAATTGATAAGGCAGGTTCGGGTAACGTTGCTGCACGTCCGCCAACGAGCGGCCCATCATGCGTTTGATGGAGCTGACGGTATTGGCCGGATCCTGCGCCGCCTGTTGGCGCGCCTCCCAGCCGACGCGCTGCGCGTCCGCCTGATAATGCACCACCGAAGGCAGCAAATGGCGGCCCTGTTCGTCGGCCAGCGTTTCCGCTTGCCCGCTGCGCACCGTGGCGACCAGCGAGTTGGTGGTGCCTAAGTCGATGCCGGCGGCCAGACGTCGCTGGTGCGGCGCGGCGCTGAGGCCAGGCTCACTAATTTGTAATAAGGCCATGTTGAAGCTTCCACAATCAGAATCAGAAGGTGTTACTCAAAACCCAGCAGTTTTTCTTCGAGTTGTTCAACCTGTTGCTGGAGTTTGTCCAAAAAGCGCAGCTTGCGCACGGTGTCGGCGGCATCCGCCCACTGTTCACTGTCCAACTGCTGCAGCATCAGCGCGCTGCGCTGCTTGATGGAGACGGCCAGCCGCGCGCCGAAATCGGCCAGCAGGCTTTCCGCCTCCGGCTTGCGCTCAATGGCGTCGAGCTCTTCGCGCAGTTCCAGCTGTTCCATCAGGAACGCGGTGTCGCGCATCGTATGCTGTTCGTTGCCCAGATCGAAGCCGTGCAAAGATAGCATATACTCCGCGCGTTTTAACGGGTGCTTCAGCGCCTGGTAGGCTTCGTTGATGGTCGCCGCCTGCTGCAACGCCATCAGGCGTTCGCGCTCCGGCTGGTTGGCGAAACGATCGGGGTGGAATTGGCGCTGCAGATCCTGGAAGCGGGACGCAAGCAGGCTGCCGTCCACGGTGTAGCGAACTGGCAGCCCGAATAAAGTAAAGTAATCCATAGCGTGCTCTGGGCGTTAGCGGATGAAGTTCCCCCGCCGAAACGGGGGAGCACGATGGACTGTCAGACGTTGAAACTCTCGCCGCAGCCGCATTCGCTTGAGACGTTCGGGTTGTTGAACTTGAAGCCTTCGTTCAGGCCTTCCTTAACGAAATCAAGCTCGGTGCCGTCAAGGTAGACCAGGCTCTTGCCGTCGATGATCACCTTGATGCCTTTGTCTTCAAACACGATGTCGTCATCGTTGGCTTCGTCAACAAATTCCAGCACGTACGCCATCCCGGAGCAGCCGGAAGTTCGCACTCCCAGACGCAGGCCGAGACCTTTGCCGCGGTTCGTCAAAAACGCCTGAACACGCTGCGCAGCGCTGTCGCTCATGGTAATAGACATCACAACCTCACACTTCACATCAAAGCCCGGCGCGGCCGGGCCGACTCAGACAAATTACTTGGCGCTGTGCTTGCTCTTATAGTCGGCAATCGCTGCTTTGATGGCGTCTTCAGCCAGGATCGAGCAGTGAATTTTGACCGGCGGCAATTCCAGCTCTTCGGCGATCTGGGTGTTTTTGATCGCTTCAGCCTGATCCAGCGACTTGCCTTTCATCCATTCGGTCACCAGCGAGCTGGAGGCGATGGCGGAACCGCAGCCGTAAGTTTTAAAGCGCGCGTCTTCGATGATGCCTTCATCGTTAACCTTGATCTGCAGCTTCATGACGTCGCCGCAAGCCGGCGCCCCTACCATGCCGCTGCCGACGGTAGGATCTTCGTTGTCGAAAGAACCCACGTTGCGCGGGTTTTCATAATGATCGATTACTTTTTCGCTGTAAGCCATGACCTTGCTCCTGAAACCTGAGAATTAATGATGCGCCCATTCGATGCTGTTGATGTCCACGCCCTGCTTGAACATCTCCCACAGTGGGGACAGATCGCGCAGACGGCCGATGGATTTACGCACCAGTTGAATGGTGTAGTCGATCTCTTCTTCCGTGGTGAAACGCCCCAGGGAGAAACGGATCGAGCTGTGCGCCAATTCATCGCTCATGCCCAGCGCGCGCAGCACGTAGGACGGCTCGAGGCTGGCGGAGGTACAGGCTGAACCGGAGGAAACGGCCAGGTCTTTCAGCGCCATGATCAGCGACTCGCCTTCAACGTAGTTGAAGCTGACGTTCAGGATGTTCGGTGCGCCGTGCTCCAGATCGCCGTTCAGATACACTTCTTCCATATCTTTCACGCCGTTCCACAGACGATCGCGCAGGGTGCGCAGACGCGCCATCTCTTCGGTCATCTCTTCTTTGGCGATGCGGTAAGCTTCGCCCATGCCGACGATCTGGTGGACAGGCAGGGTGCCGGAACGCATGCCGCGCTCGTGACCGCCGCCGTGTACCTGCGCTTCGATGCGGATGCGCGGCTTGCGGCGCACATACAGCGCGCCGATGCCTTTCGGGCCATAGATTTTGTGGCCGGAGAACGACATCAGGTCGACTTTCAGCTTGCTCAGATCGATAGGCAGTTTGCCCACGCTCTGGGTGGCGTCAACGTGGTAGATGATACCGCGCGCGCGGCACATTTCGCCGATCGCTTCGATGTCCTGCACCACGCCGATTTCGTTATTGACGTGCATGATGGAGACCAGAATGGTGTCATCGCGCATCGCCGCTTCGAGATCCTGCAGGCTGATGATGCCGTTGCTCTGCGGCGCCAGGTAGGTCACTTCAAACCCTTCGCGCTCCAGCTGACGGCAGGTGTCCAGCACGGCTTTGTGTTCGGTTTTGCTGGTGATGATGTGCTTGCCTTTTTTCTGGTAGAAATTGGCAGCGCCTTTGATCGCCAGGTTGTCGGATTCGGTCGCCCCGGAGGTGAAGACGATTTCGCGTGGGTCGGCGCCCACCAGTTCGGCGATTTGGTTACGGGCGATGTCTACCGCCTCTTCCGCCTGCCAACCGAAACGGTGGGAACGGGAAGCCGGGTTGCCAAAAGTGCCGTCCAGGGTCAAAAACTGCATCATCTTCTCAGCAACGCGCGGGTCAACCGGCGTCGTTGCTGAGTAATCCAGATAAATCGGTAATTTCATTGCTCTTGTGCTCCGTACATCACTTCCAAAAACTAAAATAATTTCGCCAGCTGCTTATGCGCGCAGATTAACGTTGATAGTTTCTTGCGGACGACCGTTGGCCGTGCGGCGCGTATCGTTGTTTTGACGATCCGCCACCACCAGCACTTCCTGGTTATTGACCAGTTCTGCCAGCGTAATGTTGTTCAGGAACCCGCTGATGCGCTCGCTCAGATCGCGCCACAGGGCGTGGGTCAAGCAGCGATCGCCGCCCTGACAGCCTTCTTTGCCCTGGCAACGGGTTGCATCTACCGATTCATCGACGGCAGTGATGACAGCGCCAACGGCGATCTCACCCGCGTCTTTACCCAGCAGATAACCACCGCCCGGACCACGCACGCTGGCCACCAGGCCGTTCTTGCGCAGACGGGAGAATAATTGTTCCAGATAAGAGAGCGAAATACCCTGGCGTTCGGAAATGTCCGCCAGTGGTACCGGCCCTTCCTGGGAATGCAGCGCTACGTCAAGCATAGCGGTTACGGCATAACGGCCTTTGGATGTCAGTCTCATAGCTCAATGGTTACCTGTTGGTCAAATATGGCCGAAAGTCTGACATTCCTGAGTAAAACAGTCAACTATTTAACCTAGTAATTGACTCAAGTATTAGCACGTTTTGAACTTAGCAAGAACAAAGGTATATAAAATACATGTTATAACCTTTGGATAACTAATACTATTGTCGCCCACCGTTATGCCACATCAATTAATTACCTTGATGTTTATCCTGTTTCTCGATCGACGTCAGCATGCCGCGCAGGATATTCAGCTCCTGCCCTTCCGGGCGCGCGCGGGTGAACAGCCGACGCAGGCGGCTCATCACCTGCCCCGGATGGGACGGGCGAATAAAGCCGGTGCGCTGCAGCGTCTGCTCCAGGTGCTGATAGAAACGCTCGAGGTCGTCCACCAGCGGATACGGCGTCTCTTCCAGCTGCGGCGCGCCCGCCTGTTGGCGATCGAGGTAAGCCACGCGCACTTCGTACGCCAGGATCTGCACCGCCATCGCCAGGTTCAGCGAGCTGTAGTCCGGGTTGGCCGGAATGGCGACGTGGTAGTGGCACTTCTGCAGTTCATCGTTGGTCAACCCGACGCGTTCGCGGCCGAACACCAGCGCCACCGGCGCGTGTTCGCCCTCGTGCACCGCGCGCACGCCGCATTCACGCGGCTCCAGCATCGGCCACGGCAAGGTGCGAGAACGTGCGCTGGTGCCCACCACCAGGCTACAGCCGGCGATGGCGTCATCGAGGGTATCGACGATAGTGGCGTTGCCGATCACGTCGCTGGCACCGGCGGCCAGGGCGATGGCCTGAGAATCGGGTTTGATCAGCGGATTAACCAGATAAAGGTTGGTTAAACCCATGGTTTTCATGGCTCTGGCGGTCGAGCCCATGTTGCCGGTATGTGAAGTCTCTACCAGAACAATGCGGATATTGTGCAGCATACAAACTCTGAGCGTGGCGGAAAATCGCAGCATCTTAACACAGCCATAGGCAATTTGCCGAACAGCTGCTATACTTCGCGCCGTTTCCTGTTCTTTAACATCCTAGTTGGAAGATACCCATGCATCCGATGCTGACTATCGCCGTGCGCGCTGCGCGCAAGGCCGGTAACCTGATTGCCAAAAACTACGAAACCCCGGACGCTGTAGAAGCGAGCCAGAAAGGGACCAATGACTTCGTCACCAACGTCGATCGCGATGCAGAGCATCTGATCATCGACGTCATCCGCAAGTCTTATCCGCAACACAGTATCGTGAGCGAAGAACGCGGTGAGCTGATCGGCGAAGATCGCGATGTGCAATGGGTGATCGATCCACTGGATGGCACTGCAAACTTCATCAAACGTTTCCCTCATTTCTCCGTTTCCATCGCCGTACGCATCAAAGGCCGTACTGAAGTGGCCGTGGTTTACGATCCGATGCGCAACGAACTGTTCACCGCCACTCGCGGCCAGGGCGCACAGCTCAACGGTTACCGCCTGCGCGGCACCAACGCCAAAGATCTGGATGGCACCATCCTGGCGACCGGCTTCCCGTTCAAGGTCAAGCAGCACGCAACGCCTTACATCAACATCGTCGGCAAGCTGTTCACCCAGTGCGCAGACTTCCGTCGCACCGGTTCCGCCGCGCTGGATCTGGCCTATGTGGCCGCCGGCCGCGTAGACGGGTTCTTCGAAATCGGCCTGAAGCCGTGGGATTTCGCCGCGGGCGAACTGCTGGTGCGTGAAGCCGGCGGCCTGGTGACCGACTTCGTCGGTGGCCACAACCACTTCAGCTCCGGCAACGTGGTTGCAGGCAACCCGCGCGTAGTGAAAGCCATGCTGGCCACCATGCGTGAAGAACTGAGCGAAGCGCTGAAGCGTTAATCGCCAGAAGCGAATCGAAAAAAAGCGCTGCCGATGCAGCGCTTTTTTTATGCCCGTTAGCGGGAGAAGGGCCGGATGCCGCCGCCGAATTCCGGCTGCGCGCTGACGTACAGCAACAGCCCTGCAGCCAACAGGATCAGGCCGCCGGCTAACGCCAGCGCCCCCCAGGCCACCGCGCTCCAGGCGGCGGGGGCACGCGAACGGCTGAGGCGCACCGCCAGCCGGCGGCTGTAATGCACCAGCAGCGCCAGCATCGAGATGGTCAACGAGGTGCCGAACGCCATCGCCAGCGCGGAGATCACTCCCCAGCCGAACACGCCGATCACCTTGGAGAACAGCAGCACCAAAATCGCCCCCGAACAGGGGCGCATGCCCATCGCCAGCACGATGGCGGCCTGAGTGCGCCAGTCGCTTCCCGCCTGCAGCTCGCTGTCGCTCGGCAGATGCCGGTGGCCGCAGCCGCAGTGGGCGCTGTGCACATGATCCGCCGCCAGCGGCGTCAGGCTGTTGATGCGCAGCGCCGGCGCCGGGCGCATCGCCTTGATCGCCGCAAACAGGCGTTTCAGCGCGCGCCAACTCAGCAGCACGCCAAGCAGCATCACCAGAATAAAACTGCCCTTCTCCAGCCAGAAGCTGCTTTGGTGCAGCTGGCGCGAAGAGAGCTGCAATACCACCAGCATCAGCGTGACCAGCGCGATCGCTACCCCGCCCTGTACCAGCGAGGCGGCGAAGGTCAGCTTCAGACTGCTTTTCAGCCGCGCCGGATGGGTAGCCAGGTAGGTGGCGATCACCACTTTGCCGTGCCCGGGGCCAAGCGCATGCAAGACGCCATAGCCGAGGCTGAACAGCATCAGTGCCAGCCCGGCCTGCTGCGGCGCGGCCTTCACCTGCTGCAACAATCCCGCCATCTGCTGGTGCAGCGCTTTTTGCCATACCACGCTCTGCATCAGCAGCTGCGGCCAATAGTGCCACGCCAGCAGCGCGGCGGCCGCCAACGCCAGCGTGAATGGCAGCAGCGGCCACAGGCCGAAGGCCCAGTGGCGTCGGCTCGTCGTCGGAGGTGAGAAATTTAACGACATTGCAGCGTCACCCGCTGGGCGAACTGCTGCCCCAGCGCCAGGTCTTCACCGGGCGAGTCGTTCTTGTCGAGCGACAGCGCATAGGCCTGCAGCGACGCATTCGGCTTCGGCGTCATCAGCTTGTAGCTGCACAGCTGCGCCATCTCCGGCGGCAGATGCAGCGCATTTTGGTCTTTATAGGTCATATCCACGAAATAAGTCGGATCGTAAGTAGAAAGTTCGAACGGCTTGCCCGCCAGCGGCTGTGGCTCGGCCAACGGCAGCACGAACTCCAGCACCGCCTGATTGCCCTGGCGCGACAGGTGATATTCGCTGGGCAAGTTCAGGTATTTCACCGGCTTGCCGTCGCGGTAAAGATCGGTGAAATAGTGCTGCCCCAGCACGTTGGCCATCACTTCCGCCGCCAGCTTTTTCCACACTTCCGAATCGCTCTTGGCGTTTTTCGCATCGTAGAGCAGATCCGCCGAGGTGATTTCATCCATCACCCACACCATTTTCAGGCCTACCAGCCGCTGGTCTTTGGCGACGAAGGTGGTATTCATGTCGATAAAGCTGTGCGGATGCGCGATCGCACCGGCGCTGAACACGGCGCCGAAGGCAGCCAAAAGACGACGTAACTTCATCATTATCCTGTCTTACCTGCATTTGTTATAACGTAACACAAATAAATACCGAACGGCCCGCCTCTCCCGGCGATATTTGTGACGAAAGTTGTAAGCCGAAGTAAAAGGCGCGCGGTAACCCTGCCATTACAAAGCCTTTTGCTATGCTTAGGCATAATCGCAACCTTTTATGCCGGAAGGTGATAATGAGCCTGGACACCTCTCCCGTGCCCGAGCTCTCCGGACAACAACGGCGCTGCCATCTGCTGCTGATGCTGTACACGCCGGAGCCCGAGTTACAGCTGGAGACCCTGAGCCGAATCAACGGCGTCGCCCCCCCGATAACCCGGCAAGATATAGCCGAGGTGGCCAGTGAAATCCAGCGTTTCCACCACCTGGAGATCGCCGTCGATCACGATCGTGGTTACCAACTGCGGGGCAGCACGCTCGACCAGCGCCTGTGCCTGATCCATTGGCTGCGGCGGGCCCTGCGCTGCAGCCCGCAATTCGTTGAAGGCGATTTCGCCCCGCGCCTGCGGCACGCGCTGGCGGCCGATGCCGCCCCGGCGTCTGCGCTGGCAGAGGCGATCGATGCCTGCGAGCCGCTGCTCAACCGCCGCTTCGATGCACGCGACCGCCAATTCCTGCAGCATTATCTGCTCTACTGCGCCTGGCAAAATCGCCTGCGGCAGCATCCGCGTTTCGACGCCGTTCAGCGTGACTGGCTGCGGCAAAAACCGGAGCAGCAGGCCGCCGCCTGGCTGCATCAGGCCTGCAACCGGCTGTTTAATCAGCCGCCGCAGGCAGACGAGCGCGATTTTTTGGCGCTGACGTTTACCATGTTGAAAAATCACAGCTACCACAGCAACGACTCCGCGCAGGAACAGCGGCTGATGGCGGCCATCGACAGCATGGTCGAGCGCTTCCAGCAACTTTCCGGCATGGCCTTCAGCAGCAAAACTGAGCTGGTCAGCCAGCTGTTTGCCCATCTGGCGCCGGCGCTGGAGCGCTGCCGTTTCGCCATCGGCATCGACAATATGCTGCTGGAAGAAGTGGTGCGCAAATACCCGCGGCTGATGCGCACCACGCAGGAAGCGCTGAAACCGCTGGAGCAGGAGTACGGCGTGCATTTTTCCAACGAGGAGGCGGGCCTGGTGGCCATCAGCTTCGGCGCCTGGCTGATGCAGGACAACGCGCTGCAGGAAAAACAGGTGCTGCTGCTGACGCTGGACAACCCGCAGTTGGAAGAAGAAGTGGAATACCAGATTCGCGAGCTCACGCTGCTGCCGCTGAACATCAAGTATCTGCCGCTGAACGACTATCTGCGCGGCGGCGCGCCGCAGGGCGTCATGCTGGTGATCACCCCTTATGCGGCGGTGCACAGCGATCCGCACCCGCCGCTGATCTATACCGAACTGCCGCTGGAAACCCGGCAGCGCCAGGCGATCCGCGCGCTGCTGGAAGCCCCTTAATCAGCGGCTGACGCTGACCGCCGGCGGCCGGATGAACAAGGCCGGCACCGCGACCGCCGCCATCACCCAGAATACCCCGCCCTGCCAATGTTCGAACAGGAACCCGGCAATGACCGTCATGACGGCGATGCCGCCGCCCATCGCCAGCGCCGAATACACCGCCTGCAGCCGGATCACCTCTTGCCCCTGGCGCGCGGCGATAAAGCGCATCGCCGCCAGATGGCAGACGGTGAAGGTGCCGCAGTGCAGGATCTGGATCAGCAGCAGCCAGCCCAGCTCGGTGCTGTAGGCCATCAGGCTCCAGCGCAGCACGCCGCAGCAGGCGGAGAGCAACAGCAGGTTGCGCGCATTCCAGCGGCGGAACAGCACGTTGCTGCTGGCGAAAATAATCACCTCCGCCACTACGCCGAGCGACCACAGATAGCCGATGGTCGAGGCCGAATAGCCGGCTTCCTGCCAGTAAATGGAACCGAAGCTGTAGTAGCCGGCATGCGCCCCCTGCAGCAGCGTGACGCACAGCAGGAAGCGCCAGACCGGCCCTTCTTTCAGCAGTGCCCACAGCGAGCGCTCAGCTCCGCTGTGCGTGCGCGCTTCGCCCTGCGGCATGACGCTCGGCTTCAGCAACATGCCCAGCAGCATCGCCAACACGCTGAAGATCAGGCTGTAGAGAATGGCGTTATGGCCCCACACCGCCACCAGCTGCCCGGTCAGCGCCGAGCCGATGACGAACGCCAGCGAGCCCCACAGCCGCACCCGGCCGTAGTCCATACGGATCTGCTTTTGCCAGGTGCCAGCCAACGCGTCGGTCAGCGGTACCAGCGGCGAGAAGAACAGGTTGAACCCCGCTATCACCAGCATCAGCCAGCCCCAGCCGTTGCCGAAGCAAAAGCCGACCGCGAAGGCCAGGGTCAGCAGCGCCAGCAGGCGCAGGGCGGAGACTAAATGAGAGGGATCTTTAACGCGGGGTGCAATCAGTAAACTGCCGAGGAAGCGGGCCACCAAGCCGGCGCCGAGCAACATGCCGATGGTTTCGGGTGCGATGCCCTCGCCTTTCAGCCATACGCCCCAGAACGGTAAGAAGATGCCATAGGAAAAGAAGTAGGTGAAATAACTGAGAGCGAGCCAACGCGTTGATTGCAGAACCATGATCCCTCCGGAGTGAGGGCAATACTTTGACAGAGCTCACACTGCCCCGCAATCGTCATTCCACTTCAATGCGTTAGAGTGCCAGACAGTTCACAGTTTGCTGCTGGCGGGCATAAAAAAAACCCGCCGCAGCGGGTTTTTTTGGGCGAAAGCGGGATTATGCGTAAACCGGCAGGCGGGCGCAGATATCCAGCACTTTCTTCTTGGTGCGTTCGATGGTGGCTTCATCGTTGATGTTGTCCAGCACATCGCAGATCCAACCGGCCAGTTCGCGCACGTCGGCCTCTTTGAAGCCGCGACGGGTCACGGCCGGGGTGCCGATACGCACGCCGGAGGTAACGAACGGGCTCTTCGGATCGTTCGGCACGCTGTTTTTGTTGACGGTGATGTTGGCGCGGCCCAGGGCAGCGTCCGCTTCTTTACCGGTCAGGTTTTTGTCGACCAGATCCAGCAGGAACAAGTGGTTATGGGTGCCGCCGGAGACCACTTTGTAGCCGCGCTGCAGGAACACTTCCACCATCGCCTTGGCGTTGACCGCCACTTGCTGCTGGTAAACCTTGAACTCAGGCTCCATCGCTTCTTTCAGCGCCACCGCCTTGCCGGCGATCACGTGCATCAGCGGGCCGCCCTGGCCGCCAGGGAACACGGCGGAGTTCAGCTTTTTGTACAGCTCTTCGTCGCCGCCCTTCGCCAGGATCAGGCCGCCGCGCGGACCCGCCAGGGTTTTGTGGGTGGTGGTGGTGACGATGTGCGCGTGCGGTACCGGGTTCGGGTACACGCCGGCAGCGATCAGGCCCGCCACGTGCGCCATGTCGACGAACAGGTAAGCGCCGATGCTGTCGGCGATTTCGCGCATTTTGGCCCAGTCAACCACGCCGGAGTAAGCGGAGAAGCCGCCGATGATCATTTTCGGCTTGTGGGTTTGCGCCTGCTTGGCCAGATCGTCATAGTCGATTTGGCCTTTGTCGTCGATGCCGTAAGGCACCACGTTATACAGTTTGCCGGACAGGTTGACCGGGGAACCGTGGGTCAGGTGGCCGCCGTGCGCCAGGTTCATGCCCAGAATGGTGTCGCCCGGCTGCAGCAGCGCGGTGTACACGGCGAAGTTAGCCTGGGAGCCGGAGTGCGGCTGCACGTTGGCGTAATCGGCGCCGAACAATTCTTTGGCGCGATCGATAGCCAGCTGCTCAACGATATCCACGTATTCGCAGCCGCCGTAGTAACGCTTGCCCGGATAGCCTTCAGCGTATTTGTTGGTCAGCTGGGAACCCTGAGCCTGCATCACGCGCGGGCTGGTGTAGTTCTCAGACGCGATCAGCTCGATGTGCTCTTCCTGACGCACCACTTCCTGCTCCATGGCACGCCACAGTTCCGCATCGTAATCGGCAATGTTCATTTCACGCTTTAACATCCGGCATCTCCTGACTTAAATCAGCTAACTAAAAAATCACCAAATAACTACCCGTTTGGGTTCTGGGCCACAGTGTAAACCGTTTCACCCCACCGAAGATAGGTCTTGACAGAGGTTTTTACGCAAACGATTGGCATAAGGTGGCGCAAGGCTTTGATCCGCGAAACGCCGCCGTTTATCAACGGACATTTCCTCATGCGAACAATGCGCTTTTTTCATGTTCTGTGAGCGCGATCGACGCCCGAAGAACACCGCAACGAAAACAAGGGTATTTACAAGCGACGCGGAACCCAATAAGATGCATTTAAAATACATCATTAGAATTCTCGTCAAGATCCCAACCCAAGGAGCGCTTCCATGCTGGATAGCCAAACCATCGCCACCGTGAAATCCACCCTTCCCCTGCTGGCTGCGACCGGGCCGAAGCTGACCGCCCACTTTTACGATCGCATGTTCGCGCACAACCCGGAATTGAAAGACATTTTCAACATGAGCAACCAGCGCAACGGCGATCAGCGTCAGGCGCTGTTCGACGCCATCTGCGCCTATGCCGCCAACATCGAGAACCTGGCGGCGCTGCTGCCGGCGGTGGAGCGCATCGCGCAGAAGCACACCAGCTTCAATATCCAGCCGGAGCAGTACAACATCGTCGGCGGTCACCTGCTGGCGACGCTGGACGAAATGTTCAGCCCGGGTCAGGAAGTCCTGGACGCCTGGGGCAAAGCCTACGGCGTGCTGGCCAACGTATTTATCCAGCGTGAAGAGCAGATTTATCAGCAGAGCGAAACCGACAACGGCGGCTGGCGCGATCTGCGCGCGTTCCGCATCCTGAAGAAACAGCCGCAGAGCGACGTGATCTGCAGCTTCGTGCTGGCGCCGGTGGACGGCGGCCGGGTGGCGGACTTCAAACCGGGGCAATACCTGGCGGTCTACATCAAGCACGACAGCCTGGAGCATCAGGAAATTCGCCAGTACTCGCTGACCACCTCGCCGAACGGCGAGTTCTACCGCATCGCGGTGAAGCGCGAAGATCAGGGGAAAGTGTCCAACTACCTGCACCAGCAGGCGCAGGAAGGCGACGTGATCTACATCGCCCCGCCGCACGGCGACTTCTTCCTCGACGTGGCGCCGACCACGCCGGTGGCGCTGATCTCCGCCGGCGTCGGCCAAACCCCGATGCTCGGCATGCTCAACACCCTGCACGACAACCAGCATCAGGCGCAGGTCCACTGGCTGCACGCGGCGGAAAACGGCAGCGTGCACGCCTTTGCCGATGAGGTAGCGGATATTGCCGGGCGTATGCCGAATCTGAGCCGCCATGTGTGGTACCGCGAGCCGGGTGCCGATGACGTGGAAGGCCGCGACTACCACAGCCGCGGATTGATGGATTTGAGCGCGCTGCAAGGCAGCCTGGCCGATCCGCAGATGCACTATTACTTCTGCGGCCCGGTGGCCTTCATGCAGTTCGTGGGCAAACAACTGCTGGAGATGGGCGTAGAGGCCGAACGCATCCACTACGAATGTTTCGGCCCGCATAAGGTGCTGTAATGCTTGCGGAGCGCGGCCGTCAGACCGCGCTCCCCCCTCATTTCGCCTGCAGCTGGCGCGCGTCCTGCACCTGCTGCACCGTCACCGGCGCCGCCTGGTTGCCCCAGCTTCCCCGCAGATAGCTCATCAGATCCGCCGCCTGCCGATCGTTCAACGCCCAGCCGTAAGCCGGCATATCGAACGCCATCGCCTGCTGCGTGGCCGGGGTATGCGCCCCTTCCAGCACTACCCGCAGCGCGGTCAGCGGATTGTCCGCCGTTACCGTGGCATTGCCCGCCAGCGCCGGAATGACAAAATCGGTGCCCTCGCCCTTGTTGCCGTGACAGGTCGAGCAGTACATCGCGTAGGTCGCCTTGCCGCCCGGATTATTCGCCTGCACGGCAGGCGCAGCGGCTTTGGCGGCGGTTTCCGGCGCCAGGCTGCGCAGGTACACCGCGATGGCGTTCAAATCGCCGTCGCTGAGATACTGCGTACTGTGGGTCACCACCTCGCTCATCGGCCCGGCGACCGCCGCATGGCGGCTGCGGCCGGTTTTCAGCAGCGCCGTCACCTCTTCCGGCGGCAGGCCGCGCAGATTGGAGGCGTACCAGCCGTCCAGCTCGGCGCCGCTCAGGAACACCGGTTCCTTACCGTCCAGCCCCTTCTCTTGCATCGCCCAGCCGCGCGGCGTGTGGCAGCTGCCGCAATGGCCCGCGCCCTGTACCAGGTAGGCGCCGCGGTTCCACTCGGCGCTTTGCTGCGGATCTGCCTGATACGGCTGGTCGTCGTGGAACAACTGGTTCCACACCGCCAGCGGCCAACGCATCGACAGCGGCCAGCTGATGTCGCTGTCCCGGTTGGCGACGTTCTGCGCCGGCACCTCATTCATCAGGTAGTCATACAGCGCGCGCATGTCTTCCGCGCTCATTTTGGCGTACGAGGTATACGGCATCGCCGGGTAAAGGCGGTGACCGTCTTTGGCCACCCCCTGGCGCATGGCGCGATCGAACTCCTCGAACGAATAGGCACCGATGCCGTGCAGCTTGTCCGGCGTGATGTTGGTGGCGTAGATAGCCCCGAGCGGCGTCGGGAACTTCATGCCTCCCGCCAGTTCAGCGCCGCCCGGCGCGGTGTGGCAGGCGGTGCAGTCGCCGGCCTTGGCGACATATTCCCCGGCCGACATCGCCTGGGCCGAGCCGCCGGCCGCCAGCAGGCTCAACAGGTACAGCGAACGCAGACTCATGCTCCCTCCTTGGCGGCAACCTTGCCGTAGGCCAGTTCGTTCACCGCGCGCCACGCCTGATCGATCGCCGAGTTGGCGTACGGGCTCCAGTCAGAATCGGAGTTGGCGATAACGATCTTGCCGATCGGCTGCCGCGCCGTTTCGATGATTTTCTTGGCTTCTTCTTCATCGTCAAACAGCCCGTTGAGGAAGTAGGAATAACCGTGCGACCAGCGGTTGACGGTGATCGCCTGAATATCGCGCTGATGGTCGAAACCCGCCTCGCCCAGCATGCCCTGCAGCTGTTCGCGGATCATCTGCTCATGCACCTCGAACGGCGTGCCCAGCAGCAGCGCGCGCCCTTTGCGCGACTGCTCGCGCGGGCTGAGGCCGCTGCCCGGCAGCGTCGGCACGTACACCATATGCAGGTCGATTGGCCGATCCGGATCGCGCGGGTGCTGATACCCGCCCATGCTCACCGGGTAGTCCAGCTTCACGCGGCTGTACGGCGCGGCCGGCGAATAAATTTCGTGCACGCCTAGCTTGATGAACGGTTGCCAGTTGCGGATCACCACTTTGCTGTACACCAACGGCGCCTTGACGTTCTGCTTGAGCGCCTCCTGCTGCTCGTGTGACATCTCCGGCACCAGGTACGGGATCATCATGTTATAGCCGGCCATCACCACCTGCCCGGCGCGCACCTTGGTCATCTTCTCGCCGGTCATGTAGGAGACTTCCACCTTGTCGCCGACGTTGGCCGCGTGCAGCCCGGTGCTGTTCAAACGCAGCTTCACCGGCGACTCCGGCCGATCGAGCTGGCTGTAGTCGAATTTGGCCAGCACCACGTCGTTCATGTCCTTGCCGGCCGGCGCCACCGCCTGGATCAGCTTGCGCACCATCAGGCGCGTCAGCGTGGCGTTGCCGTCCGGGAAGTGGAACACATAAGGATCGTCGAGATCCGCCTGCGACTCTTCGTCCAGCGGCGGCAGATTCATGCCGCCGAGGCCCGGCAGATCGCAGATGCGCGCATCGCTGCACGACGTGCCGTCGATGCCCACCGCCTGGAAGTCGTTGGTGGTCTGCTGGAAATAACGGATCGCCAGCTCGCTCAGGCCCACCTTCTCGCGCAGGAACTGGGTGTAGCTGTGGGTATCGAGCCACTCGACCTTCTGCTCCAGCGTCATCTCCGGCAGATAATCTTTCTCCACCGTATGCAGCGCGATCAGCGCCTGGCGATCGCTTTCCGGCAGCGGGAAATCGCCGATGAACGCTTCATAAGAGCGGCCGTTGAGGCGATCGCGCGGAATATCGTCCGCCACCGTGCGGCCCGGATCGCCGCTCACCACCTTGTCGACGCCGAAGTTCTTGCGATCGAAGTAAACCCCGCGGCTCAGGTTCAGATCCGGGTAGAAGGTGGTGTCAAACGCCTGCTCCAGTTGGTCGATATCGACGCCGAGCTTGCGCAGCAGCCCCATCGCCACCGGGCTGAAGTTGGAGCGCGGCGACTGCAGCGATTCGCTGCCGCCGTAGCCGAGCAGCATGCCGTCGTCGGTGTTGAATTCGTTGCGCTTGGCGTGGCCGCCGAAGTCGTCATGGTTGTCGATCAGCAAAATGCGCTGCTGCTCGCCTTTCAGCTGCTGCCAGAAGCAGGCGGCCGCCAGCCCACTGATGCCGGCGCCCACCACCACCAGATCGAACTCTTCAACGGCGGGCACGCTGCCGAAATCAAAGGTTTTACCGTCGCGCCCCAGCTGGTGCGCATGCTCGAACGAGCCCGGATGATTACCCCGCAGCCCGGTCAGCGCCGGCGGATAGTACAGGGTTTGATTGGCGGTTTGCGGCGACGCGCGCAAGATTTGCAGCGGCGTCAACCCGGCGGCGATGGTGATCGCCACCCCGTTGAGAAAATCGCGTCTGGTGATACCCATATAGGCTTCCTTTCAATTTTTATTATCATCGGCTTTTATTATCATCGGCCGGCCGGGGCCGGCCCGAAGGCCGCGCTATTGTGCGGATAATTATTGTAAAATCAATGTTTGAACATCACATGACGAATGGCGGTGTAATCCTCCAATCCGTACATCGACATGTCCTTGCCGTAGCCGGACAGTTTCTGGCCACCGTGCGGCATTTCACTCACCAACATGAAGTGGGTGTTCACCCAGGTGCAGCCGTATTGCAGGCGGGCGCTTAAGCGATGCGCGCGGCCCACGTCGCGGGTCCACACGGACGACGCCAGCCCGTAGTTGGATTCGTTCGCCCAGGCCAGCACCTGCTCTTCGTCGTCGAACGGCGTCACCGTCACCACCGGGCCGAACACCTCGCGCTGCACGATCTCATCCTCCTGGCGCGCGCCGGCCAGCAGCGTCGGCTGGAAGTAGTAACCCGGTCCTTTCACCTTCTCGCCGCCGGTCACCACCTGCACGTGCGGCAACGCTTTGGCGCGCTCGACAAAACCGGCGACCCGCTCCAGATGCTGGGCGGTGATCAATGGCCCCAGCTCGGTGCTCTCGTCGTCCGGCGCACCGATCTTCAGGCTGGCCACCGCCTCGCCCAGCCGCTTCACCAGCTCGGGATAAATGCTTTTCTGCGCGTAGATGCGGCAGGCGGCGGTGCAATCCTGCCCGGCGTTGTAGAAACCGAAGCCGCGAATGCCGTCCACCACCTGCTGCAGATCGGCGTCGTCAAACACCAGCACCGGCGCCTTACCGCCCAGCTCCATATGGGTGCGCTTAATGCCAGCGGCGGTGTGGGCGATGATGTGCTCGCCGGTGGCGATCGAGCCGGTCAGCGACACCATGCGCACCTTGTCATGCCCGGTCAGCCGATCGCCGACGCTTGCGCCGCGGCCGAACAGCACGTTGAGCACGCCCGGCGGGAACAGCCCGGCGGCCAGTTCGGCCAGTTTGAAAGTGGTCAGCGGCGTCTGCTCCGACGGCTTGATCACCACGCAGTTGCCCGCCGCCAACGCCGGCGCCAGTTTCCAGGCAGCCATCATCAGCGGGTAGTTCCACGGCGCGATCGAGGCCACCACGCCGAGCGGATCGCGGCGGATCATCGAGGTATGCCCGGCCAGATACTCGCCGGCCGCCATGCCGGTCAGGCAGCGGCTGGCCCCGGCGAAGAAGCGAAACACGTCGGCCACCGCCGGCAGTTCGTCGTTCAACACGCAGTGATAAGGTTTGCCGCAGTTGAGCGACTCCAGCCTGGCGAAAGTCTCGGCATGCTCGTCGATCAGATCCGCCAGCTTGAGCAGATGCTCGGCGCGCTCCTTCGGCGTGGTTTGCCCCCAGGCGGCGAACGCGGCGTCCGCCGCCAGCACCGCGCGATCGACCTGCTCCGGGCTGGCCTCCGCCACCTGCGCAATCACTTCGCCGGTCGCCGGGTTATACACCGGCTGGGTCGCGCCCTGGCCATTCACCAGTTGGCCGTCAATCAACAGTTGGCTTTGCATAGGGTTATCCTTTTATCAGAGGTCGGGTAAGGAAATTATTTGCCGCTGCCGGCGACGCTTTCCCCACCTTTGGTCAGGTAGTAAGCGCCGAGGATCGGCAGCATGGTCAACAGCATTACCGACAGCGCCACCACGTTGGTGATCGGCACGTCGCGCGGGCGACCGAGCTGGTTCAGCAGCCACAGCGGCAGCGTGCGCTCGTGGCCGGCGGTAAAGGTGGTCACGATGATTTCATCGAACGACAGCGCGAACGCCAGCATGCCCCCGGCCAGCAGCGCCGAGCCGAGGTTCGGCAAGATCACGTAACGGAAGGTTTGCCAGCCGTCGGCGCCGAGATCCATCGACGCTTCGATCAGGCTGTACGAGGTGCGGCGGAACCGGGCGATGACGTTGTTGAACACGATCACCACGCAGAACGTCGCATGGCCGACGACGATAGTCAGGATGCCCGGCTCGATGTTCAGCGCCTTGAACGCGGCCAGCAGCGCCAGACCGGTGACAATCCCCGGCAGCGCGATCGGCAGCAGCAGCAACAGCGAAATGCTGTCCTTGCCGAAGAAATCGCGCCGATACAGCGCCGCCGCCGCCAGCGTGCCGAGCACCAGCGCGATGGCGGTCGCCAGGCAGGCGATCTGCGCCGACAGCAGCACCGCATCGATGATGTCCTGCCGCCCGGCGGCAACGTTGAACCAGTGCAGTGTGAAGCCCTTCGGCGGGAAGCTGAAGGCGGCATCCTCGGTGTTGAAGGCGTAGATGGCGATGATCGCCAACGGGAAATGCAGGAAGATCAGTCCGCCCCAGGCGGCCAGCTTCAGCCCTAAGGGCGCGCGTTCAGAGTGCATCGAAAGCCCCCAGACGTTTGACGATGGAAAGGTAAATGGCGATCAGGACGATCGGCACCAGCGTAAAGGCCGCGGCCATCGGCATATTGCCGATCGCACCCTGCTGGGCGTACACCATGCTGCCGATGAAATAGCCCGGCGGCCCCACCAGCTGCGGCACGATAAAGTCGCCCAGCGTCAGCGAGAAAGTGAAGATCGATCCGGCGGCGATGCCCGGTACCGCCAGCGGCAAAATGACGTGGCGGAAGGTCTGCGCCGGTCGCGCGCCCAGATCCGCCGAGGCATGCAGCAGCGAGGGCGGCAGGCGCTCCAGCGCCGCCTGGATCGGCAGGATCATGAACGGCAGCCAGATATAGACGAACACCAGAAAACGCCCCAGCCCCGAGGTCGACAGCGTGTTGCCGCCGACGCCGGGCACCGTCAGCAGCGAAGCCAACAGCGGCTCCAGCCCCAGGTGCTGCAGGAACCACTGCGCCACGCCGTCCTTCGCCAGCAGCAGGGTCCAGGCATAGGCTTTAACGATATAGCTGGCCCACATCGGCATCATCACCGCGATGTAAAAGAACGCCTTGACGCGGCCGCTGGTGTAGCGCGCCATGTAATAGGCGATCGGGAACGCCAGCGCCGCGCTGGCCAGCGACACCAGCACTGCCATGGTCAGCGTGCGCAGGATGATGTCGTAGTTGGCCGGGTTGAACAGCGCCGCCAGGTTGGCGAAGGTCAGATCCGGCGTCACCGCCATGGTGAAATCGTCGAAGGTGTAAAACCCTTGCCACAGCAGCGTCAGCAGTGAACCGAGGTACACCGCGCCGAACCACAGCAGCGGCGGCACCAGCAGCAAAAGCAGATACAGCGTCGGCCGGCGATAAAGCCAGGTCGACAGCGCGCGCACGGTACCGCCGCGCGCCGAGGGGGAATCGATGCTCATGTCCATCTCACCTCTCCTCCAGCAGCGGTACCATCGCCGCGCGCGGCCAGCAGGCGACGATCGGCTGGCCGATCTGCCGCTGTTGCCCTTCGGCGATCCACTGCGGATTGGCCTGGCTGACCAGCAGCTTTTCGCCGCCGTTCAGCGCGATTTCATACCGCGTGGCCGCACCCTGGTAATGGATTTCCTGCAGCGTGCCCTGCACCTGGATCTCGTCCTGCGCCGCGCCGCCGTGCTCCAGCAGGCGGATGTGTTCCGGCCGGATCGAGAAGGTTCGGCTTTCGCCGAGCAGGCGCTGCGCCAGTTCGCTGCGCACCACGTTGGAGGTGCCGACGAACTCGGCGACGAACGGCGTCTTCGGCCGCATGTAAAGCTCGCGCGGCGTATCCACCTGTTCGATGCGGCCGTTATTGAACACCGCAACCCGATCGGACATCGACAGCGCTTCGCTTTGATCGTGGGTGACGAAGATAAAGGTGATGCCCAGCTGGCGCTGCAGCTTCTTCAGCTCGCCCTGCATCTGCTCACGCAGCTTGAGATCCAGCGCGCCGAGCGGTTCGTCCAGCAGCAGCACCCGCGGCCGATTGACCAGCGCGCGCGCCAACGCCACGCGCTGCCGCTGGCCGCCCGACAGGTGCGCAGGCTTGCGTTCGGCAACGAAACCGAGCGCCACGCTCTCCAGCGCCTCTTGCGCCCGCGCCAGCCGCTCGCGTTTGGCGACGCCCTTCACCATCAGGCCGTAGGCGACGTTTTCCAGCACCGACATGTGCGGGAACAGCGCGTAATCCTGAAACACGGTGTTCACGTCGCGCTGATACGGCGGCAGGTTGGCGGCTTCCTGGCCGTGGATGCGAATCGAGCCGGAAGTGAGCTGTTCAAAGCCGGCGATCAGGCGCAGGCAGGTGGTTTTGCCCGAGCCGGACGGCCCGAGCATGGAGAAGAATTCTCCGTCCTGAATGTCGATGGATACCCGATCCACGGCGCGAACATCGCCGAAAGTCCGCGAAACATCGATGAATTGCACGGCAATGGTCATTTTCTGTGCTCCATACTGATGTAGTTCGGGCGCAGCGGGCTGCGCCCCGCGGCTTAGCGGCCGCCCATGATGGCGATGTAATCCTGGGTCCAGCGGCTGTACGGCACGAACTTGCCGCCCTGCGCCTGCGGCGTTTTCCAGAAGGCGATTTTGTCGAACTGGTTGAAGCCGTTGGTTTCGCAGCCCTTCTCACCCAACAGCGCGCTGGCCTTGCAGCCCGCCGGTGAAGCCGGCACCGATCCGAACCAGGCCGCCACGTCGCCCTGCACCTTCGGCTCCAGCGACCAGTTCATCCACTGGTAGGCGCAGCTCGGGTGCTTGGCATCGGCATGCAGCATGGTGGTGTCCGCCCAGCCGGTCACGCCCTCTTTCGGGAACACGGTGGCGATCGGCTGCCCCTCGCCCTTCAGGGCGTTGGCCTGATACGGCCAGGCGCTGGAGGCCACCACACCTTCGTTTTTAAAGTCGCTCATCTGCACCGAGGTGTCGTGCCAGTAGCGGTGGATCAGCGCGTGCTGGCTGCGCAGCAGCTTCAGCGCCGCCTGATACTGCTCTTCGTTGAGCTGATAAGGATCGCTGATGCCGAGCTGCGGCTGGGTGGCCTTCAGGAACAGCGCCGCGTCGGCGATGTAGATCGGGCCGTCGTAAGCCTGCACCCGGCCCTGGTTGCTCTTGCCGTCCGGCAGGTTCTGCTGCTGGAAGATCACCGCCCAGCTGTCCGGCGGCGTCGGGAAGGTTTTGGTGTTGTATATCAGCAGGTTCGGCCCCCACTGGTACGGCGTGCCGTAGGTTTTGCCGTCCACGGTGTACCAGGCGCCGTTCAGCAGGCGCGGATCGATGTTCTTCCAGTTAGGGATCAGCGCGGTGTTGATCGGCTGCACCCGCTTGCCGAAGATCAGGCGCAGCGAGGCGTCGCCGGAGGCGGTCACCAGATCGTAGCCGCCCTTGGCCATCAGGCTGACCATTTCATCGGAGGTGGCGGCAGTCTTCACGTTCACCGCGCAGCCGGTTTGCTTTTCAAACTGGGTGACCCAGTCGTAGTTTTTGTCGGACTGGCCGCGTTCGATGTAGCCAGGCCAGGCGATGATATCCAGCCGGCCTTCGCCTTTGCCCAGCGACTGCGGCAGATCGGCCGCCTGGGCCAGGCCGCACAGCACGGTGAGACAGAGCGCGGAGACGGTGGTGGTGACTGCGGTAGTTTTTCTCATCGTAATTACCCCTGTGTTGCGTATCTGTGTGCGGCAGGGAACGGCTGCCGCCTGATTTTGCTTTATAGAACCGCTAGAAGCTGGCTTTGAACTTCGCCATTACGTGCCTGACAACGCTGTAATCCTGCAGTGAATCGCTGGACAGATCCTTGCCGTACCCGGAGCGTTTCAGGCCGCCGTGCGGCATCTCGCTCGCCAAGGTGAAATGGGTGTTGATCCAGGTGCTGCCGTACTGCAGATGGGCGGCGATGTGCAGCGCCCGATCGATATTTTGCGTCCACACCGACGAAGCCAGCCCGTATTCCGAGTCGTTGGCCCACTCGACCGCCTGCTCCAGGTGTTCGAAGCGCGTGATGCTGACCACCGGGCCAAATACCTCGCGCTGCACGATTTCGTCGCTTTGCAGGCAGCCCGCCAGCAGGGTCGGCTGGTAGTAGAACCCCGGCCCGGAGTGGGCCGCGGCGCCGGTGATCAATTCGATATGCGGTTGGCTGAGCGCTCGCTCGACGAAGCTGGCGACGCGATCGCGCTGGCGGCTACTTATCAACGGGCCGATCTCGTTGTCCTGATCGCGCTTGCGGGCAAAGCGCAGGCTGGCAACCGCCTCGCCCAGCGCGTCCACCAGCTTGGGATAGATGCCCGCCTGCGCGTAGATGCGGCAGGCGGCGGTGCAGTCCTGGCCGGCGTTGTAATAGCCGTAGGTGCGGATGCCGTTGACCACCTCGTCGAGATCGGCATCGTCGCAGACGATCACCGGCGCCTTGCCCCCCAGTTCCAGGTGGGTGCGCTTGACGCTTTTGGCCGCCGCCTGAAGAATTTTTTGCCCGGTGACGATATCGCCGGTGACCGACACCAGCCGCACCTGCGGGTGCCCCACCAGCTGGCTGCCGACCCCTTCCCCGCCGCCGTAGACGATATTCAGCACGCCCGGCGGCAGGATCTCCTGCAGCGCCGGCACCAGCGCCAGAATGGTCAGCGGCGTATGTTCGGAGGGTTTAAACACCACGGTATTGCCCGCCGCCAACGCTGGCGCAATCTTCCACGCCGCCATCATCAGCGGATAGTTCCAGGGGGCGATCGAGGCCACCACGCCGATCGGATCGCGGCGGATCATCGAGGTGTGGCCCGGCACATACTCGCCGGCCAGCTGCCCTTGCTGCGTGCGCACCGCGCCGGCGAAGAAGCGGAACACGTCGACCGCCGCCGGCAGATCGTCATTGAGCGCCTGATGCAGCGGTTTACCGCAGTTGAGGGCTTCCAGCTGCGCCAGCTGCGGCGCCTGCCGCTCGATGGCGTCGGCGATGCGCAGCAATAGAGCGGCGCGCTGGGCCGGCGTGGTGCGCGACCAGTGGCCGAACGCCTGCTGCGCGGCTTTCACCGCGCCGCCGACCTGCGCCGAAGAGGCTTCGGTCAGGGCGATTAGCGTCTCGCCGTTGGCCGGATTGACGATGCACTCCTGCTGGCCTTCGCCGTCGACCAACTGACCGTTAATGAACTGCTGACAGGACAAACCTGAGAGAACCTGCACATCTGCCATCGCCTGACGCCCCTAAGTGACAAAAACGTTAACCAAATGTGAATAAGTTAGTTTTAATCAGCCTAAGCGAGCCTCTGGCGGGCAACAAATTCTAAATACTGAACGACGCGTTCGATTAAATCGAATGCTTAAGCCCGGCGGCATGTTTGCTGCCGTTCTCGCGCGCGATGGTAAGGAACGGCGTCACCAGCTCCGGCCGCGCGCTGCCGCGCCGCCACGCCAGCCCGATATCCAGCGGCTCCAGCAGATCGTCCAGCTTGCGCGCTTCGATCATGTTGCCCTCGAGCGACCAGGCGCGGTACGCCATATCCGGCTGGATGGAGACCCCCATCCCCGCCGCCACCAGGCTGCGCACCGCCTCGGTAGAGGCGGTCTTCATGGCGATCTCCGGCTTCAGCCCGGCGCGCGACCAGATGCGCCGCGCATGCACGTCCATTTCATCGGCGTTGAGCTGGATCAGCGGCTGTTTGGCCACGTCCGCCAGGCTGATGCTCTCGTGCTCCAGCAGCGGGTGCAGCGGCGGCAGCCACAGGCGATACGGCGAGTGCATCAGCACCTCGGTCTGCAGCGCGTCGCGGTCTTCGATGTTCGACAGGATCAGCACGCCGATGTCGATCTCGCCGCTGACCAGCAGATGCTCGATATACGGGCGCTCGTCTTCAACCACCTGCACGGTGACGTTGGGATAGGCCGATTTGAAGCGCGTGAGCAGCTCCACCAGGAAGTAGCCAGCCACCAGGCTGGTAACGCCGACGGTCAGCTTGCCGGTCAGGCTTTCGGTGCCGATCTGCAGGCTGCGCTTGGCGTTGTCCACCGTCGCCAGGATCAGATACGACTGGCGCAGGAACTGATGCCCCTGATGGGTCAGCGTCATGCCCTTGGCGTGGCGATCGAACAGCCGCACGCCAATCTCGGTTTCCAACTGCTGGATCGCCAGCGTCAGCGAAGACTGGGAGACAAACACCGCCTGGGCGCCGGCGGAGATCGACCCGGTTTCCGCCACCGCGATGAAGTGGCGGATTTGGCGTAACGTCATCATCCCTATCGCCTTTCAAGCCGCTGCGTTGTTGTCTGCGTGCGCTTACCCCAGTCACTTACTTGAGTAAGCTCCTGGGGATGCACGCCCTTGCCGCCTAGCCGCAACTTGAAATTCATTGGGGATCACCTCAATCAAGATAGTTAGATTGATTGTAGATCCCGCGAGAAAAGCGATCGGGAAAAGTATCAAAAACGCGATAGCGTTCGCTTTTTTAGAATGCCGACGGGCAAAAAGGGGGGAAACGGCGAGGCGAAGAAGCATGATGCGCGGGGAGCAGAAATGACAAGGGCGCAGCACGCTGCGCCCTGGATGGCCGATGACCCTGCGGAGGATCAGATCGCTTCTTCGTCCTGCTCGCCGGTACGGATACGCACCACGCGCGCCACGTCGAAGACGAAGATTTTGCCGTCGCCGATCTTGCCGGTCTGCGCGGTCTGCATGATGGTTTCCACGCAGGTGTCGACGATGTCGTCGGCAACCACGATCTCGATCTTCACCTTAGGCAGAAAGTCGACCATGTACTCGGCACCGCGGTACAGCTCGGTGTGGCCCTTCTGGCGGCCGAAGCCTTTCACTTCGGTGACCGTCATACCGGTGATGCCCACTTCGGCCAGCGCTTCGCGGACGTCATCCAGTTTGAACGGCTTGATAATCGCGTCGATCTTTTTCATCTTCTTTCCTTTTACCAATTTTTGCGGCCAAAACCGGATGTGATGGGGTAGCGGCGGTCTTTGCCGAAGTTACGGGCGGTGATACGCGGCCCGACGGCGGCCTGACGCCGCTTGTATTCGTTGATGTCCACCAGGCGGATCACCTTGCGCACGATCGCTTCGTCGAACCCTTCGGCCACCAGATCGGCAACCGACTTGTCGCGCTCAACGTAGCCTTCCAGGATCGCGTCCAGGATATCGTACGGCGGCAGGCTGTCCTGATCGACCTGATCCGGCGCCAGCTCGGCGGACGGCGGACGATCGATCACCCGCTGCGGGATCACGTAGGAGACGGTGTTACGGTATTCGGACAGCTTGAACACCAGCGTTTTCGGCACGTCCTTCAGCACGTCGAAACCGCCGGCCATATCGCCGTACAGCGTGGCGTAACCCACCGCCATTTCGCTCTTGTTGCCGGTGGTCAGCACGATGCTGCGGCGTTTGTTGGACAGCGCCATCAGCACCACCCCGCGGCAACGCGCCTGCAGGTTTTCTTCGGTGGTGTCGCGCTCGGTGCCGGCGAACATCGGCGACAGCTGGCCCATAAAGGCGTCGAACATCGGTTCGATGGAGACGATATCGAACTCCACGCCGAGGATTTCCGCCTCTTCCTTGGCGTCGGCGATGCTGATATCCGCGGTATAGCGGAACGGCATCATCAGCGCCTGCACCTTGTCTTTGCCCAGCGCATCCACGGCGATCGCCAGCGTCAGCGCCGAGTCGATGCCGCCGGACAGGCCCAGCACCGCGCCTTTAAAGCCGTTTTTGGTCACGTAGTCGCGCACCGCCAACACCAGCGCCTGGTATACCTGCGCCAGCTGCGGCAGCTCAGCGGCCGGATCGGCCATCGGCACCACGGCCAGCTCGTTGAATTCCAGACGAGTCACCTGCTCGTCGAAGGCCGCCAGACGGTGAGTCATGGTGCCGGCGGCGTCAAATACCTTGGAGCAGCCGTCGAAGATCAGCTCATCCTGGCCGCCGACCTGATTGAGGTACACCAGCGGCAGCTGGGTGCGCTGGCAGTGGCCGGCCATCAGCGTTTTGCGGATATACGGCTTTTCGCGGTTATACGGCGAGGCGTTGATCGACAGGATAATTTCCGCGCCGGCCGCCTTGGCGGCGTCGATCGGCTCAGGGAACCACAGATCTTCGCAAATCAGCAGACCCAGACGGTAGCCTTTCAGCTCCACCACGCAGGTGTCGTTGCCGGCGTGGAAATAGCGCTTCTCATCGAACACGCCGTAGTTCGGCAGCTGCTGCTTGAAGTAGCGGGTCAGCAGGCGGCCTTCGGCAAACAGCGACAGCGCGTTATACAACTTGTCACCTTCGCGCCACGGGTGGCCGACCAGGATCGCCGTCTCGGCGGAGGCTTGCTGCAGGCGCAGCAGCTGCGCGTCGCAGCGCTGATAGAAGTCATTGCGATACAGCAGATCTTCCGGCGGGTAGCCGGACAGCGCCAGTTCGCTGAACATGACCAGATCGGCTCCCGCCTTCTGCTGCTCCTGCACGATTTGCAACATGCGTTCGGTGTTGCCTTCAATGTCGCCGACCAGCAGGTTCAGCTGGGCCAGGGCGATGGAAAGTGATCTGCTCATTTGTGTACGATCCCGCTTAATACGTTCCATGGTGCTCTACGCCGGGGCGCGCCGCGGCAAAGAGAACGGAGTGTAAATCATTCCGCCGGATTTGTTGAGAACCTGCGTGGCAGGCGCCGGCGGCAAACTGTCATTCTTTAAAATCGTTGGCGTCCAGCTCGTGGCGCGACAGCAATTTGTAAAACTCGGTGCGGTTGCGGCCCGCCATGCGCGCGGCCTGGGTCACGTTGCCCTTGGTGATCTGCAGCAGCTTGCGCAGGTAGTGCAACTCGAACTGGTTGCGCGCTTCGGCGAAGGTCGGCAGCGCGGTGTTTTCCCCTTCCAGCGCCTGCTCCACCAGCGCTTCGCTGATCACCGGCGCCGAGGTCAGCGCCACGCACTGCTCGATGACGTTGACCAGCTGACGCACGTTGCCCGGCCAGCTGGCGGTCATCAGCCGCTTCATGGCGTCGGTCGAGAAGCTGCGCACGAACGGCTTGTGCCGCTGAGCCGCCTCGCGCAACAGGTGGTTGGCCAGCAGCGGGATATCTTCGGCGCGTTCGTTGAGCGCCGGGATCTTCAGGTTCACCACGTTGAGGCGGTAGTAGAGATCCTCGCGGAACTCGTTCTTCGCCATCGCCTTTTGCAGATCGCGGTGGGTGGCGGAGATGATGCGCACGTCAATGTCCAGATCGCGGTTGCTGCCCAGCGGCCGCACCTTGCGCTCTTGCAGCACGCGCAGCAACTTCACCTGCAGCGACAGCGGCATATCGCCGATCTCGTCGAGGAACAGCGTGCCGCCCGCCGCCGCCTGGAACAGCCCTTCGCGGCTGCTGACCGCGCCGGTAAAGGCGCCCTTGGCGTGGCCGAACAGTTCGGACTCCAGCAGCTGCTCCGGCAGCGCACCGCAGTTGATGGCGATAAACGCCTTGCCGGCGCGCGGGCTGGCGGCGTGGATCGCCTGCGCCACCACCTCTTTACCGGTGCCGCTCTGGCCGTTGATCAAGACGCTGACGTCGGACTGCGCCACCATTTTCACCTGCTCCAGCAGGCGCAGCATCAGCGGGCTGCGGGTGACGATGTCTTCGCGCCAGGCCTCGTCGCCGGCCGGGGTGGCCGACAGCGCGAGCGCTTCGTCGATGGCCTTATACAGCGCATCGCGATCCACCGGTTTGGTGAGAAAGCTGAACACCCCCTGCTGGGTGGCGGCCACCGCATCGGGAATCGAACCGTGCGCGGTGAGGATGATCACCGGCATGCCCGGCTGATGCTTTTGGATCTCGGCGAACAGCGCCATGCCGTCCATCTCGTCCATACGCAGATCGCTGATCACCAGATCGATCTGTTCGCGCGCCAGCAGGCGCAGCGCTTCCTGGCCGCTTTCGGCGGTGGTGACGTGAAAACCTTCGCTGGTCAGACGCATGCCCAGCAGCTTCAGCAGGCTGGGATCGTCGTCAACCAAGAGCAAATTGGCCGGTTTGCGTGCGGTCATTGCGCGTGGGACTCCTTATTGGCAGGGTGCGGCGTATAGGTGTCTTCCGGTTCAACCGGCAGCGCGGTGCCTTTTTCCGGTTCGTCCTGCGATTCAGCCCCTTTGGCGGCCGCGCCGTTTTTACCGGCGGCTTCGCCCTTTTGCGAACCTGCGCTGTTGTCCGGGATTTCCCCTTGCAGCTGCTTGCGCGAAGAGAGCTGGCGCTCGATATCGGTCAGGTTCTCCAGCTTGCGCGAGGTGTCCTGCAGCTGCGATTGCAGACGCGCCTGGCTCTGGCGCAGCGAATCGATCTGACTGTCGCTGCTCTCCTGCAGATGCTGATAGCGTGCTTTCTCATCGAACAGCGTGATCTGCAGCAATTGCTGCTGGCGCCACAGCTGCGTCAGCGGACGCAGTGAACCGGGGAACTCCATCCGGTAGCTGTTGATCCTGTCGATGATTTGGCGGCGTTCGCCGGAGGTCGGCTGCGCGCTGCCCAGCAGGATGCTCTGTTTGAAAACGCCGGACCAGCTGTCGCCAGGCACCGTTTTCGCCAGCGCACGCGCCTGGGTCGACCCGATGCGATCGGCGCAGTCCATCGCGCGCAGCCAGTAGAGCGAGTTAGCCAGCGCGTCCTTATCGTCCAACTGCCACAGGGTATCGCAAGCCGCGGTGCGGTAATCGATTACCTTGGTATCCGGGATCGCCTCTTGCTGCTGAGGGTTCAAGCCACCGCTGACGGCGCGATCGACGCAGCCCGCCAGCAACAGCGGCATAAAGAAGACGGCGCCCAACCAGCTGATCGGGCGTTTGCCGAGCGGCGCTCTGTGCGTGGCACGCGGTGAACGTTCGGTCTGTGCAAGACGAAGGCGTTTAGACCATGTGTACATTATTTATTCATTCTCGGCGGTTAACGGCAGTTCAATGCGGAAGCAGACGTCTGCACCGGCGACCGTCGCCAGTTGCAGCTCACCGCGCATGCGACGGATACAGTCCTGAGCGATGCTCAACCCCAGTCCGCTTCCTTTTACCGCCCCTTTTCGCTGGTGACTACCCTGGAAAAAAGGCTCGAAAATCATGGCTCTTTCAGCCTCGGGGATCGGCGTGCCGGTATTGGCGACGTCGATTTGCACCCGTTGTCCAACCTGACGGCTGCGGATCCAAATGTTACCGGATTCCTTGCCGTAGTGCACCGCATTGGAGTAGAGATTATCCAGCACGCGCATTAATAGCGTAGGCTCTGCCCAGCAGATTTCCGCCTCCAGCGTAATTTCGGTGGAAATCATCTTCGCCCGCGCCGGCAAACTGTGCGCGGCGACCACCAAATCGACCATTTCGCGCAGCTCGACGTTCTCGTGTTCCGCCGGGCCATCGGCCAATTTGCGGTTGTAATCCAACAGCTGTTCGATCAGCTGCTGCAGATGGCGGCTGCTGTTGTCGAGGATCGCCACCACCTCTTTCTGATCGGAAGTCAGCGGTCCCGCCACCTCGTCGGCCAGCAGTTCGGTGCCTTCACGCATGCTGGCCAACGGCGTTTTCAGCTCGTGTGAAATATGGCGCAAGAACTCGTGGCGCTGCGACTCCAGCCACGCCAGCCGCTCGCTCAGCCAGATGATGCGCTGCGCCAGCGAACGCAGCTCGCGCGGCCCTTTGAACGACGCGGTGCTGCCCAGCGCACGCCCTTCCCCCAGGCGGTTGATCATCCGCTCCACGGCCTTGACCGGCCCGATGATCATGCGGGTGAACAGCACCACCAGCAGCACGCTGACCAGGAACAGCAGCAGCGCCTGCCAGCCGAAGAACTGGCCGCGCTCGGCAATGGCCTGCTGCAGCTGCTGGCCGCGCGAAAACACCACCGCGCGCGTGGCCTGCACCATTTCGGCGTTGGAACGGGAGAACGACTCGAGCAAGGCGGAAGCCTCTTGGTCCGGCCCGCTGTTATGGCATTTGATCGCCGCCAGTTGGGTCAGCAACTGGCGCAGCGTTTGGTAGTAGCGCTCGTCCGGCAGGATCGGCGCGTGGGCGTCCAGCATCTGCGAATACTGCTTGCGCTGGTTCTGGTACAGCTTCTGCAGCGTAGGATCGACCAGCACGCAGTACTGACGATAGCTGCGCTCCATCTCCAGCGCCACGCTGGTCATCGCCTCGCTGCGCCGCGCGTCCACCAGCGTGGTGCGGTTGATGTCCGCCGCCTGCGCGCTGAGGTGATCCAGACTCTGGTAGGCCTGATAGGCCAGCACCAGCAGCGGCAACAGCACCAACAGGAACGCCAGCAGCACCAATTGCCGCAGCGAACGGGGGAATAAACGCCATTTTTTCAACGAAATCATCTCATTCTCTCAGCTCTGTCACGATGCTAACTGACTCGCCGGAAAGAGAAAAGCCCGGCAAGGGAGAATCCTGAACGCACAAGGAAAAAGCTGCGGGTTCGGTGAACCGCGCCCATAGGCCTGGCCTGCCGACGGCATGCGGCCTCGGTAACATCAACCGGTGTGAAAGCAAGAGTGTGGGGAGAGCGTCTGCGTTCGAGGGCATAGGCAACGAAACAGGGAAAAGCGCAGCGTTGAGAATTGACATCGGGGCAAGAAACTTGCCCCAACGCAAGGAAAGTGTGGATGCCCTTAAGTCTCGTCCCCAGGGTGATGTAGCGCAGCGGCTGGCATCGAACAGGACGAATAGCATCCGTAAGTATCCAGGATTGATGAACCCTTCATCACAGTTGGATACAGGCGGTGCCTCACTCCACGTGTCGCCCGATGCTTGATAAAGCCGTTTGCACGGTCTGTTATCGGTTTGGTTGGACGATAGGCACCATTTCTTTGGCATCATTCGGAGGCTTATGAGGCGATTTGCCGTCTAATTACGGCGCCGTCATAAAAAGTTGAATGAGCAACCGACGAGAATAATGCACGTTACGTGCCAACTTTTCAATAAAAATAATAACAACATGATTTTATTAAAAAATAAAATTATACCCGTAAGTTTCTTTGCGCATCACGCCCCGATGAGCGATGAAAAAAACGCCGCGCTGTCGCCAAATGCAGACAATTAAAGCCAAACCCGATTACCACCAATAAAATCAATTAGTTAAATGTCTCCATTTAGCGACAGAGGAAATAGCGCCTGTCGCAAAATGCAGACACTGCCGCCAATCGCCGAACGCCGGCCATAAAAAAGGGCGCAATTGCTTGCGCCCTCTGTCCGGTGGTGGCCGTCTTAGCCCAGTTGCTTACGGGCGTTGCGGAACATGCGCATCCACGGGCTGTCCTCGCCCCACTCTTCCGGGTGCCAGGAGTTGCTGACCGTGCGGAACACGCGTTCCGGGTGCGGCATCATCACCGTGGCACGCCCGCTGGCGCTGGTCACGGCGGTAATGCCGTTCGGCGAACCGTTCGGGTTAGCCGGGTAAGCTTCCGTCACCTGACCGGCGTTGTTGACGAAACGCAGCGCCACCAAACCGTGGCTTTCCAGCGCCGCCAGATGCGCCGCATCGCGCACTTCGACATGCCCTTCACCGTGGGAAACGGCGATCGGCATACGCGAACCGGTCATGCCCTGCAGGAACAGCGACGGGCTGGCCGCCACTTCCACCAGGCTGAAGCGCGCCTCGAAACGATCCGACAGGTTGCGCACAAAACGCGGCCAGTGTTCTGCGCCCGGGATCAGCTCGCGCAGGTTGGACATCATCTGACAACCGTTGCACACGCCCAGCGCCAGCGTCTGCGGACGGTGGAAGAACGCTTCGAACTCGTCGCGTACCCGCTCGTTGAACAAGATAGACTTCGCCCAACCTTCGCCGGCGCCCAGGACGTCGCCGTAAGAGAAGCCGCCGCAGGCCACCAGCGTGTGGAAGTCCTGCAGATCGCGGCGCCCTGCCAACAGATCGCTCATGTGCACGTCCACCGCGTCAAAGCCGGCGCGGTGGAACGCCGCCGCCATTTCAACGTGGGAGTTCACCCCCTGCTCACGCAGCACCGCCACTTTCGGGCGAGCGCCCTTGGCGATGTACGGCGCGGCGATGTCTTCCTCCGGTGCGAAGGTCAACTTCACGTTCAGGCCGGGATCTTGTTCATCCTGCTTGGCCTGATGCTCCTGATCGGCACACGCCGGGTTGTCGCGCAGGCGCTGCATCTGCCAGGTGGTTTCCGCCCACCAGGTGCGCAGCGTATTGCGGCTTTCGCTGTACAGCGCCTTGCCGTGTTGGGTGATGACGAAACGATCGCCGGCCTGCACGCTGCCGATGTGATGCACGTTGTCGGTCAGTCCGTGCTGAGCGAACGCCTGCTTCACGTCGTCGAGACGTTCGGCGCTCACCTGGATCACCGCGCCCAGCTCTTCGTTGAACAGCACCGCCAGCGCATCGTCGCCGAGGCCGTCGAGATTGACGTCCACACCGCAGTGACCGGCGAAGGCCATCTCCGCCAGCGTCACCAGCAGGCCGCCGTCGGCGCGGTCGTGGTAAGCCAGCAGCGCTTGATCGGCCACCAGCTGCTGCATGGCGTTGAAGAAGCCCGCCAGCTGCGCAACGTTGCGCACGTCGGCCGGTTTGTCGCCCAGCTGGCGGTAAACCTGCGCCAGCGCGGTGGCACCCAGCGCGTTATGGCCGTTGCCCAGGTCGATCAACAGCAGCGCGCTGTCGCCCTTATCGGTGCGCAGCTGAGGCGTCACGGTGTGGCGCACGTCCTCCACGCGGGCGAAAGCGGTTATGACCAGCGACAGCGGCGAGGTCATTTCGCGCTGTTCGTTGCCTTCCTGCCAGCGGGTTTTCATCGACATGGAGTCTTTGCCCACCGGGATGGTGATGCCCAGCGCCGGGCACAGCTCTTCGCCCACCGCTTTCACCGCTTCGTACAGGCCGGCGTCTTCGCCCGGGTGGCCGGCGGCGGCCATCCAGTTGGCGGACAGCTTCACGCGCTTCAGGCTGCCGATTTCGGTGGCAGCCAGGTTGGTCAGCGCTTCCCCGACCGCCAGGCGGCCGGAGGCGGCGAAGTCCAGCAGCGCCACCGGCGCACGTTCGCCGAGCGACATCGCCTCGCCGTAGTAGCTGTCCAGGCTGGCGGTAGTGACCGCACAGTCGGCTACCGGTATCTGCCACGGGCCGACCATCTGGTCACGCGCCACCATGCCGGTAACGGTGCGATCGCCGATGGTGATCAGGAAGGTTTTCTCCGCAACGGCCGGCAGATGCAGCACGCGTTTCACCGCGTCGGCCAGCGTGATGTTCTCACGCTGCACCGGCTGGCCATTCGCCTGCAGGCGGGTAACGTCGCGGGTCATTTTCGGCGTCTTGCCGAGCAGCACGTCCAGCGGCATGTCGATCGGCTGGTTGTCGAAGTGACGGTCGTTCAACGTCAGGTGCTGTTCTTCGGTCGCTTCGCCGATCACCGCATAAGGTGCGCGCTCACGGCGGCAGATCTCGTCGAACTGCGCCATCTGCGCCGGGGCAATCGCCATCACGTAACGCTCCTGCGATTCGTTGCACCACACTTCCAGCGGGCTCATGCCCGGCTCGTCGTTGAGGATATCGCGCAGCTCGAAGCGGCCGCCGCGGCCGCCGTCGCTCACCAGCTCCGGCATGGCGTTGGACAGGCCGCCGGCACCGACGTCATGAATAAACAGGATCGGGTTCTGGTCGCCCAGCTGCCAGCAGCGGTCGATCACTTCTTGACAGCGGCGCTCCATTTCCGGGTTGTCGCGCTGCACCGAAGCGAAGTCCAGATCGGCATCGGACTGACCGGACGCCATCGACGAGGCCGCGCCACCGCCCAGGCCGATATTCATCGCCGGGCCGCCCAGCACCACCAGCTTGGCGCCGACGGTGATTTCCCCTTTCTGCACGTGATCGGCGCGGATGTTGCCGATGCCGCCCGCCAGCATGATCGGTTTGTGGTAGCCGCGCAGCTCGACGCCGTTGTGGCTGTTGACGCGCTCTTCATAGGTACGGAAGTAGCCCAGCAGCGCCGGACGACCGAATTCGTTGTTGAACGCCGCGCCGCCCAGCGGGCCTTCGGTCATGATATCCAGTGCGGTGACAATGCGTTCCGGCTTGCCGAAATCCTGCTCCCACGGCTGTTCAAAGCCGGGAATACGCAGGTTGGACACCGAGAAGCCCACCAGGCCGGCTTTCGGCTTGGCGCCGCGGCCGGTAGCTCCCTCGTCGCGGATCTCGCCGCCGGAGCCGGTCGCGGCGCCCGGCCACGGCGAGATCGCCGTTGGGTGGTTGTGGGTTTCTACCTTCATCAGGATGTGCGCTTCTTCCTGATGGTAATCGTATTTGCCGTTCTCCGGTGCGGCGAAGAAGCGGCCGACCTGCGAGCCTTCCATCACCGCGGCGTTGTCTTTATACGCCGACAGCACGTAGTCCGGCGTCTGCTCATAGGTGTTCTTGATCATCTTGAACAGCGATTTAGGCTGCTGTTCGCCGTCGATGATCCAATCGGCGTTGAAAATCTTGTGGCGGCAGTGCTCGGAGTTGGCCTGCGCGAACATATAAAGTTCGATATCCGTCGGGTTGCGCCCCAAACCGGTAAAGGCATTCAGCAGGTAGTCGATCTCGTCCTGCGCCAGCGCCAGGCCGAGCCGGACGTTGGCCTGCTCCAGCGCGGTGCGCCCTGCGCCCAGCACGTCGACAGACTGATACGGCGCCGGCTGATGGTGCGCGAACAGCTGTTCGGCCTGTTGCAGCTCGCTGAAGACGGTTTCCATCATGCGATCGTGCAGCAGCGCGGCGAGCTGGCGCCACTGGGTTTCCGTCAGCTCGGGCGCCTTGACGTAGAACGCCAGGCCGCGCTCCAACCGCAGCACCTGCTGCAGACCGCAGTTGTGGGCGATGTCGGTGGCTTTGGAAGACCAGGGAGAAATGGTGCCCGGACGCGGCGTGACCAGCAGCAACCGGCCTTCAGGGGCATGTTCGGCGAGAGAAGGACCGTACTTGAGCAGCCGCTGAAGTTTGGCGTGTTCTTCGGCACTGAGCGGTGCGCTAACATCGGCAAAGTGGACATACTCGGCGTAGATATCACTGACGGGCAGGTGGGCGTCCTGGCAGCGGGACAGCAGTTTGGTAATGCGAAAAGCCGATAAAGCGGGCGAACCACGCAGAATTTCCATAATCAAAGTTCTCTCGTCTTCGAAGCGGCGGATAAGACGCTTCATTGGGCGCAACAGGGGAAAACGCGCGCCATTATAGAGAATCCTCGCCGCCGACGAAACCGTTTGCGTAGGGATTATTGATAAAAGCGTGCCGCACCGTCGAATTGTCATAACGTGTCAATAAAGTTGCACACTGGCGTTTTGTTGCGCAAAATGCCCCCCGCACTGGTGATTTAACCATGAGAAAAGTCGCGGTTGTCGTCGCCGGTGTACCTGTGCCACCACTGGATAACTATTTGAAACGTCTTAAAATAAACTACATCCTCATCGGCGTTGTCACCCTGCTTCTGGCTCTCGCGCTGTGGCCCAATATCACCTGGCGCAGCGGCCAGGGCGGGCAGCTCCAGGAGATCATTTCCCGCGGCGAGTTGCGTATCAGCACGCTGAATTCACCGCTGACCTATTTCAACACCAAGCAAGGGCCGGGTGGGCTCGACTACGAACTGGCGAAGCGCTTCGCCAACTACCTCGGGGTGAAGCTGGTGGTGATCCCCCATCAGAACATCAATGACCTGTTTGACGATCTGGACGATGACGACGCCGACCTGCTGGCGGCCGGCCTGATCTACAACCAGGAGCGCCTCAGCCGCGCGCGCACCGGCCCGGCCTACTACTCCGTTTCCCAACAGCTGGTGTACCGGCTGGGCACCCCGCGGCCGAAAAACTTCGCCGACATTAAAGGCAAGCTGGCGGTCGCCTCCGGTTCCGCGCACGTCAGCACGCTAAAGCAGCTCAAGCAGGATAAATACCCGGATCTCGCCTGGGAGTCCTCCAGCGATCTCACCTCCAAAGAGCTGCTGGAGCGAGTCGCCGACGGCAAGCTGGACTACACCCTCGGCGATTCGGTAACCATCGCGCTGCTGCAGCGCATCCATCCGCAGCTGGCGGTGGCGTTCGACGTCACCGACGAAGAGCCGGTCACCTGGTACCTCAAACGCGACGGCGACGACAGCCTGTACGCGGCGATGCTGGACTTCTACAGCCAGATGGTGGATGACGGCACCCTGGCGCGGCTGGAAGAGAAGTACCTCGGCCACGTCGGCAGCTTCGACTATGTGGACACCAAAACCTTCCTGTCGGCCATCGACTCGGTGCTGCCCAACTTCCGCCCGCTGTTCGAGAAGCACGCCAACGAGATCGACTGGAAGCTGCTGGCGGCCATCGCCTATCAGGAATCGCACTGGAATCCGCAGGCCACCTCGCCCACCGGCGTGCGCGGCCTGATGATGCTGACCCGCGCCACCGCCGATGGCCTGGGGGTCAACGATCGCCTCGATCCGGAAGAGAGCATTCAAGGCGGCGCCCTTTACCTGCAACGGCTGATGGCCAAGGTGCCGGACAGCGTGCCGGAAGACGAGCGCATCTGGTTCTCGCTGGCGGCCTACAACATGGGCTGGGGCCACATGCTGGACGCGCGCAAGCTGACCAAGACGCAAAAGGGCAACCCGGACAGCTGGGTCGACGTCAAGCAGCGCCTGCCGATGCTCAGCCAGAAGCGCTACTACCCGCAGCTGACCTACGGCTATGCGCGCGGGCGTGAAGCCTACAACTATGTAGAAAACATCCGCCGCTACCAGGTCAGTCTGGTGGGCTATCTGCAGGAAAAAGAGAGAAAGGCGGCGCAAGCGGCCGCCGAGCAAGAGGCGTTGGGGAAAGGCTACCCGACGGTGATGCCGGAACTGGCGCTCAACTACTGATTATTCCGGCTTATCCGCCGCCCGCTGCGCCAGCCTGAGCGCTTTTTTCTGTTCACGGCGCAGGCGGAAGAAATTGCTCAGGGTGGCGGCGCATTCGTCCGCCAGCACGCCCGAGACGATCTCCACCTGATGGTTCATGCCCGGATGGCGCAGAATGTCCACCAGCGAACCGGCCGCGCCGGTTTTCTCGTCGGCGGCGCCATACACCAGCCGGCGGATACGGCTGTGCACCATCGCACCGGCGCACATCACGCAGGGCTCCAGCGTGACGTACAGCGTGGCGTTCAGCAAACGGTAGTTTTGCAGCACCGCGCCGCCCTGGCGCAGCGCCATGATCTCGGCGTGTGCGGTAGGATCGTGTCGGCCGATCGGGCGGTTCCAACCCTCGCCGATGACCTGATTGTCCAGCACCAGCAGCGCACCCACCGGCACCTCGCCCTCTTCCTGCGCGCGCAGGGCCAGCTGCAATGCCTGACGCATCCAGTACTCATCGTTATATTCAGTCATCGCATAATTCCTCGTGCGCTTTTGCGGCGGGCATTATACACACTAGCCTCCCTTTGTCGTAGCCACCCGCCAATGGCTATACTGGCCGAATCAGCGTGTGATTCAGGGACAAGAAGCATGAAACTCAGTAAAAAGAACGCGGTCGTGGTGCGCAAGGCGCTGGACGGTTGGGTGGGAGAAGGCGCCTTGACGCCCGAACAACGCCAGCAACTGCTGCAGCATGTGGCCGTGCAGCCTTTCGACTGGCGGCGGCTGGCGCGCTATGCGTTTCTCGGCGCGCTGGCCTCGCTGCTGATCGCCGTCACCAGCCTGTTCGCCGACAGCGAACTGCTTGCATGGCTCAGCGGACTGTTCCGCTTCGACGCGCCGGTGCGCATGGCGATCGCCGGCATACTGGCGGCGCTGGCCTACGTCTGGGCGCTGCGTCGCCGCCGGCGCCACCCGGAAAAACGCTACGGCAATGAGGCCGCGCTGTTTGTCGCCGTGTTGCTTACCGCCTGCGCCTTATGGCAGCTGGGGGTCTGGCTGGATAACGGCAGCGGCCGGGTTTCCGTGCTGCTGCTGTTCGCCGCGCTGCTGTACGGCGCGATCGGCTGGTTCAGCCGCTCCGGGCTGGTGTGGTGGTTCGCCCTGCTGTCGCTCGGCAATGCCTTCGGCGCCGAGACCGGCTACCTGTCCGGCTGGAGCGCCTACTGGCTCGGCATGAGCTACCCGATTCGCTTTATCGCCTTTGGTGCGGTGCTGATCGCCGCCGCGCTGCTGTTGCGGCCGCTGTTGGCGCAACGCGGCCTGCAGCGGGTGTCGCTGGCGATGGGCCTGCTGTACCTGTTTATCGCTCTGTGGCTGCTGTCTATCTTCGGCAACTACGGCGATCTCGACAGCTGGTACAGCGCGCGCCAGATCGAGCTGTTCCACTGGAGCCTGCTGTTCGGGCTGGCCGCCCTCGCCGCCATCTGGCTGGGGTTGAAGCATGACGACGCCATGCTGCGCGGCTTCGGGCTGACCTTCCTCGGCATTAACCTGTATACCCGTCTGTTCGAGTTTTTCTGGGACAGCATGCCGAAGGCGGTTTTCTTCGTGCTGCTCGGCCTGAGCCTGTGGGCGCTGGGGCATTATGCGGAGAGGATTTGGCAGCTGGGGCGCAAGCCGCACGACGTGACCGACGACTGATCGCGCTGCCGATAAAAACAGAAAGGGCGGAATCTTCCGCCCTTGGTTTATTCCAGCTGCTGCAGCTCGCCCTGCTTGCTTACCCGCCAGCGGTGCTCGCAAAAGAACAGCAGCGGATTATCCTGCTTGCTGTCGCTGTAACCGCTGTACAGCTTCAGCGGCGCACCGAGCCGCTGCTCGAGCTGCACCACTTTCTGGGCTCCCAGGCAGCGCAGGGTCAAGACCCAGCCGCCGCAGCGGCGCGTGATGCGGCTGCCGATCAACCGCACCCGCGGCAGAAACGCCGAATCGCGATACACCTGCTCCACCAGCCGCTCCGGCGAGCCGGTAATCAGCCACACTTCGGCATCGTGCTCCTCCAGGTACTGCCGCAGCCGCATTTGCACCACCGGAAATGCGGTCACCTTCTGACGAAAGGCCTCGATAAACTGCCGCTCCAGCGCCTTGAGCTTCGCTTCGGAACGCCCAAAGGTGATCGCCCACAGCAGCAGGCTCATCGGCCAACGCGCGGCGCGCCCCAGCAGCAGCAGCGCCAGACCGATCGGCAGCAGCAGCGGTATCACCAGCAACAGGTTCAGCGGTAAGCGGCGCAGCAGAAAACGCAAGAAACTGCCGAACATATCTTCCTGATGCAGGGTGCCGTCCAGATCGAAAAAGACCACGCGGCGCCCCTCTGCGGCCGGTTGTTGCTGCTTGTCGCTCAAACGCTACTCCTCGGGATCGTTGAACCCCATCATCCAGGTGAAGAGAAAACCGGCGATAATCGTAATCAGCATCCCCGCCAGATACAACATCACCTTACCTGAGACGATGGTCAACGCCAAAGGCAGCCCCGAAATGCCGAAGGTGATCACCGTCGCCACCTTCCAGTAGCTGATCAGCGCTCCGCCAACCGCACCGCCGAGGCAGGCGCCGATAAACGGCCGGCCCAGCGGCAGCGTCACCCCGAAGATCAGCGGCTCGCCGATGCCGAGAATGCCGACCGGCAACGCCCCTTTGATCACCTTTTTCAGCCGCGCATTGCGGGTTTTCAACAGCACCGCCAGCGCTGCCCCCACCTGCCCAACGCCGGCCATCGCCAGGATCGGCAGCAGCGGGTTGGAACCGTGCGCCTGCACCAGCTCGACGTGGATCGGCACCAGCCCCTGATGCAGGCCGGAGAGCACCAGCGGCAGGAACAGCCCCGAGAGCAGCGCTCCCACCAGCAGCCCGCCCTTGTCGATCGCCAGATTGGCACCGTGGGCGATGGCGTCGGAGATAATGCCGCCGATCGGCTGCAGAATCAGGATCGCCAGCGAGGCGGTGACCAGCGTGGTCAGCAGTGGGTTAAGGATCAGTTCGACCGATTCCGGCAGCAGCGTGCGCAGGCGTTTCTCCACCCAGCACATTAACGCTACCACCAGCAGCACGGCGATCACCCCGCCGCGCCCCGGCTGCAACGCCTCGCCGAACAAGGTAATCTGCGCCAGCGCCGGGCTGGAGAGAATGCCGGCCATCACGCCGCCCATTGCCTGAGAGCCGCCGAATACCCGCGCGGCGTTGACCCCGACCAAAATGTTCATGATGGCGAACACCGCGCTGCCGAAGATCGCCAACAGCCCCAGCACGTTCGGGTAGTCCACCGCCAGCTGGCCGGCGATGTCAGGCCGTTTCAGCAGGTTGATGATGCCAGTGATCAGGCCCGAGGCGATAAACGCCGGGATCAGCGGAATAAAGACATCGGCCAGTTTTTTCAGCGCGCCGCTCATCGGCGCAGCATATTTCTGTTTGGCCTGCGCTTTGGTGCGGGCGGCGTCACCGACGGCGGCGACCGATTGCACGTCACCGCTCAACAGCCCGCGCATGGCGTCCACCACCTTGGCGGCGGCGCCTGGGCCGACGATAAACTGATGCTGCTCACCTTGCTTGATATAGCCCTTCACGCCGGGCAGCTGCCTGAGGGCGGCCAGATCCAGGCGCTGCTCGTCGCTGACCTCGACGCGCACCCGCGTCATGCAGTTCTCCAGTTTGAGGATATTACCCTCGCCCCCCACGCCCGCCAGGATCTGTGTCGCCAATGCCGTTGTCTTGTCCATCGCCGCCCCCACCGTGAATTAACGCGCCAGCGCTGCGCGCAGGTAGCCGTCGCGCCGCTGCAGCCGCTGCTGCGCCTCTTCAGCGCTGACGCCGGCCAAAAGCATCAGGATCGCCGGTTTGACTTCGAAGCCGGTCTGCGCCAGCGCCGCCTCCGCCTGAGCGCGTTCGGCGCCGGTCGCCTCTACCACGATGCGGCAAGCGCGATCCACCAGTTTGACGTTGGTGGCCTTCACGTCCACCATCAGGTTCTGGTAGACCTTGCCCAGCTTGACCATCGCGCCGGTCGACAGCATGTTGAGCACCAGCTTCTGCGCAGTGCCGGATTTCAGACGCGTCGAGCCGGTCAGAGCCTCCGGCCCCACCACCGGCGAGATCGCCACCTGCGCTTCGTGCGCGATCGGCGAATCCGGGTTGCAGGAGATGGCCGCCGTCGGGCAGCCCAGCCCGCGCGCATAGCGCAGTGCGCCAATCACATAAGGCGTGCGCCCGGAGGCCGCCAACCCCACCACCATATCGACGGCGGTGAGGTTAAGCGCCCGGAGATCGGCTTCGCCCAAAGCTTCGTCGTCTTCCGCCCCCTCCACCGCTTTAAGCAGCGCGCCCGGCCCGCCGGCGATCAGCCCCACCACCACGCCGTGCGGCACACCGAAGGTCGGCGGGCACTCGGAGGCATCCAGCACGCCCAGGCGGCCGCTGGTGCCGGCGCCCAAATAAATCAGCCGCCCACCAACCTTCAACGCCGCCGCCGCCAAATCGACCGCCTGCGCGATCGCCGGCAGCACCTTTTCGATCGCCTCCGGCACCTTGCGGTCTTCCTGGTTAAAGCAGCGGACCATCTCCAGCGTCGACATCTCATCCAGCCTCATGGTGGCCGGGTTGCGGGTTTCCGATACCAGTGCGCCTAAGTTCATCTGTTCACCTTTGAATTTTTAATTCACAAAATTAAGTCAATATTTGAATATTTTATTCAACAAAGCGAGCGCTATTTGCTATTTTAACGACGAGCTCACAAAAATTTTCACCGCGCGTTTTCGCCGCCTGCGTGGCAAAATGGCCGCTGGTTTCCAGGGAAAGATCAATGAGTACCCTTCTGCGCATTCGCCAGATGTATCCGACACTGGCGCAAAACGACCGCAAGCTGGCGGATTTTTTGCTGAACAACGCCGAGCAGGCGCGCCATCTCAGCTCGCAAAAGCTGGCCCAGCTGGCCGGCATCAGCCAGTCGAGCGTGGTGAAGTTCGCCCAAAAACTGGGCTATAAAGGTTTCCCGGCGTTGAAGCTGGCGCTGAGCGAGACGCTGGCCCAGCCGCAGGCCGAGCCGGTCGTGACCGTTCACAACCACATCCTCAGCAGCGACACGCTGAAAACCGTCGGTGAAAAGCTATTGGCGGAAAAGCAGGCGGCGCTGCGCGCGACGCTGGACATCAACAGCGAAGAGCGGCTGCATCAGGCGCTGGACATGCTGCGCCAGGCGCGTCGGGTAATGCTGATCGGCATCGGCGCTTCCGGGCTGGTGGCCAAGGATTTTTCCTTCAAGCTGCTGAAAATCGGCGTGATGGCGGTGGCCGAAGCGGACATGCACGTTCAGCTGGCGGCGGTGCAGGCGCTGGACAAACGCGATCTGCTGCTCGCTATCTCCTTCAGCGGCGAACGGCGTGAAATCAATCTGGCGGCGGAAGAGGCGCGCCAGGCCGGCGCCAGGGTGTTGGCGCTGACCAGCTTTTCTCCCAACGGCCTGCAGCAGCGCGCGGATCACTGCCTCTACACCATCGCCGAAGAGCCCCACACCCGCAGCGCGGCCATCTCTTCCAGCACGGCCCAGTACGCTCTCACCGATCTGCTGTTTATGGCGCTGATCCAGCACGATCTCGATCATGCCCGCGACCGCATCAAGCACAGCGAACAGTTAATGAAAAAGTTGGTTTAACCGGTATAATGCCGCTGCGAAAATACCCCTGTTAATAATGAGAGATACGCCATGGCCCTGCTAATCACACGCAAATGCATCAACTGCGACATGTGCGAGCCGGAATGCCCGAACCAGGCGATTTCGATGGGCGATGAGATTTATCAGATCGATACCGATCGCTGCACCGAGTGCGTCGGCCATTATGATACGCCGACCTGTCAGCAGGTTTGCCCGATCGACAATACCATCATCACCGATCCGCAGCATCGCGAGAGCAACGAACAGCTGTGGGACAAGTTCGTGGTGTTGCACCACGCCGATCGCATTTAATCCGCCGCAGGACTGACAAGGGCGCCACAGGCGCCCTTTCTCTTTTCAGCTTTCGACGATCACCGTCGCGCAGGCGTAGCGCCGTTCGTCGGCCAGCGAAACGTGGATCGCGGCGACCCCCATCTCCCCGGCCAGCTCGGCGGCGCGGCCGTGCAAACGAATATTCGGCTTGCCCAACGCATCGTTGAACACTTCGAACTGATTGAACGCCAGGCCGTTGCGAATGCCGGTGCCGAACGCCTTGGCGGCGGCCTCTTTCACGGCGAAACGTTTGGCCAGAAAGCGAATCGGCTGCTGGTGCTGCTGATACAGCGCCCACTCGGCGTCGCTCAGCACGCGGCGTGCCAGACGATCGCCGCTGCGCTCCACCACCGCTTCGATACGCGCCATCTCGACGATGTCGGTACCCAGCCCGAGCACCGCCATTACCGACGCGCTTCCCGCATCAGCACTTTCATGTCGGCAACCGCGGCCGGCAGCCCGCACATCACCGCCTGGCCGATAATTGCATGGCCGATGTTCAGCTCGTGCATTTCCGGCAGCGCGGCAATCGGCTGCACGTTGTGGTAGGTCAGGCCGTGGCCGGCGTTGACCTTCAGCCCCTTCTCGGCCGCGTAGGCGGCGGCTACCGCGATGCGGCGCAGCTCGGCCTGTACCGCCAGCTCGCCCTGCGCTTCGGCGTAGGCACCGGTGTGGATCTCGATATAAGGAGCGCCCACCGCCACCGCCGCGTCGATCTGGCGATGATCGGGATCGATGAACAGCGAGACCAAAATGCCCGCCTGCGCCAGGCGCTCAACCGCCACGCTCATTTTGTCCAGCTGGCCGGCGACGTCCAGGCCGCCTTCGGTGGTCACTTCTTCACGCTTTTCCGGCACCAGGCAGCAGAAGTGCGGCTTCAGCTCAATGGCGATATCCAGCATCTCGTCGGTCACCGCCATCTCCAGATTCATGCGCGTCTGGATGGTCTGGCGCAGCAGGCGCACGTCGCGGTCGGTGATGTGGCGGCGGTCTTCGCGCAGATGCACGGTAATGCCGTCGGCCCCCGCCTGTTCGGCAATGAATGCCGCCTGAACCGGATCCGGGTATTGGGTTCCGCGCGCGTTACGTAACGTGGCGATGTGATCGATATTGACGCCCAGCAGCAAATCAGCCATGACAACCTCTAAATACGATTTTCAGTGCCAGCAGTTTACACGCGGGCGCAGGGCGGCAAAAGGGGAAAAGGTCAGGCGTCGTCGACCGGCGTATTCGGCTGTTTGCGCACGAACTGGCGGAACAGTTCGCGGCTCTTCAACGGCTTGCCGCCGAGGTAGGGTTTCAGCGCCATACGGGTGAAACGCTTGGCGGCGCGCAGCGTCTCGGCATCGGGAAACTGCCGCTCCGCCAGCGCGCGCAGTTCGCGCCCGGTGAAGCTGTAGTGATCCACCACCAGGCTGGCGATAAAGCCTTTCTCTTCGCGGTAACGATAGGTCATGGCATCATCCACCGGCAGGCCGCTGCCGGCGCAGTGCAGGAAATCGAGGCCGTAGCCCAGGTGATGCAGCAAGGCCAGTTCGAACTGACGCAGCGCCTGTTCCGGCGAGCTGTCTTCCGCCGCCAGCGCCTGCAGGCATTGCAGATAGTCGAAGAACAGCACCGAGTAGTTGGTTTCCTGCTCCAGCACGCGCGCCAGCAGTTCGTTCACGTACAGGCCGCTGTAAAGCATCATGCCGCTGAGGGGTAAACCGAGGGAGACCGCTTCGGCGTTGCGCAGCGTTTTCACTTCGCCGCGGCCGCCCCAGCGCACTAACAGGGGGGTAAAGGGCTGCAGGCAACCCTTCAGATTGGAACGGCGGCTGCGCGCGCCTTTCGCCAGCAAGCGCACCCGCCCATGACCTTCGGTAAACAGATCCAGCATCAGACTGGTTTCACTGTACGGCCGCCCATGCAGGACGAAAGCGCGCTCCCAGCCGTCCACGGATCGTTACTTCAGATCGTCAACATAGCCTAGGCTGCGCAGCGCACGTTCGTCGTCCGCCCAACCGGATTTCACTTTCACCCACAGCTCGAGATGCACTTTGGCGTCGAACATCTGTTCCATGTCCTGGCGCGCTTCGATGCCGATGGTTTTGATCTTGGCGCCTTTGTTGCCGATGACCATTTTCTTCTGGCCTTCGCGCTCGACCAGGATCAGGCCGTGCACATCGTAGCCGCCGCGATCGTTAGCCACGAACTGTTCGATTTCCACCGTCACCGAATACGGCAGCTCTTCGCCCAGGAAACGCATCAGCTTCTCGCGGATGATCTCGGACGCCATAAAGCGCTGCGAGCGATCGGTGATGTAGTCTTCCGGGAAGTGGTGTTCCGCTTCCGGCAGCAGCTTGCGCACGATGCCGGCGATGGTGTCGACGTTCATCCCTTTCTCGGCGGAGATAGGCACCACGTCGAGGAAGTTCATCTGCTGGCTGAGGAACGCGATGTGCGGCAACAGCTTGGATTTGTCGGTGACGTTATCAACCTTGTTGATCGCCAGCAATACCGGGCAACGCAGGCTGCGCAGCTTGTTGACCACCATTTCGTCGTCGGCGGTCCAGTTGGTGCCTTCGACCACGAAGATCACCAGTTCGACGTCGCCGATCGAGCTGCTGGCCGCGCGGTTCATCAAGCGGTTGATGGCGCGTTTTTCTTCGATGTGCAGCCCAGGGGTGTCGACGTAGATCGCCTGATAGGCGCCATCGGTGTCGATGCCCATGATGCGGTGACGGGTCGTCTGCGGCTTACGCGACGTAATGGAAACCTTCTGCCCCAGCAGTTGGTTCAGCAACGTCGATTTGCCCACGTTCGGGCGGCCGACGATGGCGATAAACCCGCAGTGTTGTTTTACTTCGCTCATTCAAGCTCCAGCTTTTTCAGCGCTTGTTCCGCTGCCGCCTGCTCGGCTTTACGGCGGCTCGAGCCGGTGCCCACCACGGGCTCGCTCAAACCACTCACCTGGCAGTGGATGGTAAACTCTTGGTCGTGCGCTTCACCGCGAACCTGCACCACCAAATAAGAAGGCAACGGCAGATGACGCCCCTGCAAAAACTCCTGCAAACGGGTTTTCGGGTCTTTCTGCTTATCACCGGGGCTGATTTCGTCCAACCGGCTGCGATACCAGTCCAAAATCAGACGCTCGACGGTCTGGATGTCGCTGTCCAGGAACACGCCGCCGATCAATGCCTCCACCGTATCCGCCAGGATTGACTCGCGGCGGAACCCGCCACTTTTCAATTCGCCCGGCCCCAGCCGCAGACATTCGCCCAGGTCAAACTCGCGCGCCATCTCCGCCAGCGTGTTGCCGCGCACCAGCGTGGCACGCATGCGGCTCATATCGCCCTCGTCTACGCGAGGAAAGCGGTGATAGAGCGCATTGGCGATGACAAAGCTCAGAATCGAGTCACCCAGAAACTCAAGACGTTCATTGTGTTTACTGCTGGCGCTGCGGTGAGTCAAAGCCTGCAGTAAAAGCTCCTGCTGTTGAAAAGTGTAGCCCAGCTTCCGCTGCAGCCTGTTTATTACGATGGGGTTCATGAGTTACCAATAGATCAAGAATGCGTCAAAAACTTGCAGCATACGGAACAGGCCTGCTTCGCCGAAAGCCGATCCAAAGCTGTTTCGTTTGCAGTGGCTCCCAGCAGGAGCCAACTTTTTATCGCTCGAGAAAGTATTCTACAACGAGTGGAAACATAATGCTGTGTTTATATCCCCTTAATCTTTCACGCCGCAGTAGGCTGCGGCGTGAAATAGACAGAGAATAAGTCAGCGATTAATGAATGCCGCCGATCCGGCTGAAACGCACGCCGGTAGGCCACTCACCTTCCTGCTTTTCAAAGCTCATCCAGATGGCCGTGGCTTTACCCACCAGATTCTTCTCCGGCACAAAGCCCCAGTAGCGGCTGTCCGCGCTGTTGTCGCGGTTGTCGCCCATCATGAAGTAATGCCCGGCCGGCACCACCCACTCCGCCAGCGGTTTGCCCGGCTGTTGGTAGTAAGCGCCCACCTGATCCTGCGTGCCCGGCACGGTCAGGATGCGGTGGGTCACGTTGCCCAGGCTCTCCTGACGCTCGCGCAGACGAATGCCGCCCTGCGGCACGTTGTCGTTCAGCGGGATTTGGTAGAAGCCGTTGCTGGCCTCACCCATGCCGCTGCGGCTGAACAGCTGCACGAAGTCGCTCGGCTGGGCGTCCGCGTAGGTCACCGCCAGCGCGGTATCGCAGGACTGCCCGCTGTTGCAGGACGGCTGCACCGTAACGCGCTTATTCACCGGATCGTAAGTAATACGATCGCCCGGCAGGCCAATTACGCGCTTGATATAATCCAGCTTCGGATCCAGCGGATATTTAAATACCGCAATATCGCCGCGCTTCGGATGGCCGGTTTCAATGAGCGTGGTCTGGGTAATCGGATCTTTAATGCCGTAGGCATATTTCTCCACCAGAATGAAATCGCCAATCAACAGCGTCGGCATCATTGAGCCGGACGGGATCTGGAACGGTTCGTAAATAAACGAACGCACCACAAAGACCAGCAACAGCACCGGGAACACCGATGCGCCAGTCTCTACCCAACCAGGCTGCTTCGCCACTTTCGCCAGCGTTTTATCGTCTACGGCGCCCGCGGTCTGCTCGTTGACCGCCGCGATCTTCGCGCGGCGGGCCGGCGCCCATTTAAAGCGCTCGAAGCACCAGATGATCCCGGTGACCAGGGTGGCCAACGCCAGGATCAGGGCAAACATATTCGCCATGCAAACTCCCTCGTTTCGCGAACTCGTCGCGGTTACTTGCCGTCTTTACCAACGTGCAGAATGGCCAGGAACGCTTCCTGCGGCAGCTCGACGTTGCCGACCTGCTTCATGCGTTTCTTACCGTCTTTCTGTTTCTGCAGCAGCTTTTTCTTACGGCTGACGTCACCGCCGTAGCATTTCGCCAGCACGTTTTTACGCAACTGCTTCACGGTGGAACGCGCGATGATGTGCGTGCCGATCGCCGCCTGAATCGCGATGTCGAACTGCTGACGCGGGATCAGATCTTTCATCTTCTCCACCAGTTCACGGCCGCGATACTGCGAGTTGTCGCGGTGGGTGATCAGCGCCAGCGCATCCACGCGCTCGTTGTTGATCAGCACGTCCACGCGCACCATGTCGGAAGCCTGGAAGCGCTTGAAGTTGTAATCCAGCGACGCATAACCGCGCGACGTGGACTTCAGGCGGTCGAAGAAGTCGAGCACCACTTCCGCCATCGGGATTTCATAGGTCAACGCCACCTGGTTGCCGTGGTAGACCATGTTGGTCTGCACGCCGCGCTTCTCAACGCACAGGGTGATGACGTTGCCCAGGTATTCCTGCGGCATCAGCATGTGGCATTCGGCGATCGGCTCGCGCAGTTCCTGGATATTGTTCAACGGCGGCAGCTTGGACGGGCTGTCGACGTAGATCACTTCTTTGCCGGTGGTTTCCACTTCGTAGACGACCGTCGGCGCGGTGGTGATCAGATCCAGATCGTATTCACGCTCCAGACGCTCCTGAATGATCTCCATGTGCAGCAGGCCGAGGAAGCCGCAGCGGAAGCCGAAGCCCAGCGCAGTGGAGCTTTCCGGCTCGTAGAACAGGGAGGCGTCGTTGAGGCTCAGTTTGCCCAGCGCATCGCGGAAGGATTCATAGTCGTCGGAGCTGATCGGGAACAGACCGGCGTACACCTGCGGCTTCACTTTCTTGAAGCCCGGCAGCGCTTTATCCGCCGGCTGACGCGCCTGCGTCAAGGTATCGCCCACCGGCGCGCCGAGGATGTCTTTAATCGCACAGACCAGCCAGCCTACTTCGCCGCAGTTCAGCACGTCGCGATCGACCTGCTTCGGCGTGAAGATGCCCAGGCGATCGGCGTTGTACACCTGGCCGGTGCTCATGACCTTGATCTTGTCGCCCTTGCGCAGCGTGCCGTTCTTGACGCGCACCAGAGAGACGACGCCCAGGTAGTTATCGAACCAGGAGTCGATGATCAGCGCCTGCAGCGGCGCATCCGGATCGCCCTGCGGCGGCGGGATGTCGCGCACCAGGCGCTCCAGCACCTCGGGCACGCCGACGCCGGTTTTGGCCGAGCAGCGCACCGCATCGGTAGCGTCGATACCGACGATGTCTTCGATTTCCTGTGCGGCGCGATCCGGATCGGCGGCCGGCAGGTCAATCTTGTTCAGTACCGGCACCACTTCCAGATCCATTTCGATCGCGGTGTAGCAGTTGGCCAGCGTCTGGGCTTCTACGCCCTGACCGGCATCCACCACCAACAGCGCGCCTTCGCAGGCCGCCAGCGAGCGGGAAACTTCATAGGAGAAGTCAACGTGGCCGGGGGTGTCGATAAAGTTGAGTTGATAGGTCTGCCCATCCAGCGCCTTATAATCCAGCGTCACGCTCTGCGCTTTGATGGTGATGCCGCGCTCGCGCTCCAGATCCATGGAATCGAGCACCTGCGCGGCCATTTCACGGTCGGACAAGCCACCGCAGATTTGGATAATGCGGTCAGACAGCGTCGACTTACCGTGGTCAATATGGGCAATAATGGAGAAATTTCGTATATGCTTCATTATAAAAGTTTTTCTGCCTTGGTATTTCTGAATTACTCGCCTATAGAAACCCGCATGGACCTAAAGCGACAGTGAATGGGTTAGGCCGTCTTGCACCTGAATCGCTGCATTCTACATGCCACACCACTGAAAACCTAGCGATCGGTGCAGTGAAGGCATTCTATTATGCGCAGCTAAATGTTACAGGGCACCCCGGCGGGTGAAAACAGATGTTAACGCGGACGATACGGCCTGAACCCAAGGCTTGCAGGTGATCCGTGGCCGTCAAACTCCGGCGCTAATACATAACCGGCCGCAGCGCAATAAACCCTCTCCGAAATTATAAGAAAAGAATATTTGGATCAACCTCTTAGAATTCCATTTCGCCCCTCTTCCTTTAGGAAAAACCCCATATACGCCACCACCGCCCCTCGGATAGAAAGGGCATGAACTCCGCGACAAAACATTATTCCGGGCACTACATCGGCAGCCCACCGGGGTTCAGCAGCATATCTGCGTACGTTGATTGGAAGGTGCATATGATCGATAAAGGGCAAATGCTGAGCCGGCACGATTTTTCGAAGGTCAACTGGGGCATTCTGGCGGCGGCGGCGCTGCTGTTTAGCGTGGGAGCCGCGCTGTTGGTGCTGCCGCTGCTGAGCAGCATTGATGAGAGTGAAGTCATCACGCTGTTGCAGGCCGGCGCGGGCACGGTTTTACTCGGCTGTACGCTGCTGGCGCTGCGGCACTATCTGCGCCCGACGCTGACCTATCGCCTGTACGAGCACGGCGTGCGGGTCTTTGACGGCCACCATCACAAAGAGCGCTTCATCCCGTTTGAGAAGATCGGCGACATCTATCGCTTTCGCGGCGGCAAAGCTTTTGGCGGGCTGTTTGACGTCACGGCGTTCCGCGCCGGCGCGGATCAGCCCTGGTGTACGGTTTTCAGCAACGTCGCCCATTCGTGGCGGCTGGCGGACGTGATCGTTGACCAACAGCTGCAGCAGCGCGGGCCGCTGGCATTGAATGCGCTCTATCAGGGGGAAGTGGTGCCGTTTCACACCGTTGAGGGCGACGCACGCTGGCTGTGGCAGCTGCTGCTGGGCAAACGGCAAGGTACGCCGACTGAAACGCTGCGGCTAAGCGCCACCTTGCTGGCCACGGAACGGGGAAACGTGCCGCTCGAGCAGATCCGCGCGGTGGAAAACCATCCGCAGCTCGGCATCCGTTTGCTCGACGGCCAGGGAAATGTGCTGTTCGCGATTAACTACGATTCGCTGCTCAGCGCCGATCTGTTTATCGCGCTGTTGGAGCATATGATCCACAACCGCATCCCCGCCTATCACAACCCGGCGATAACGCGGCCGTCGGTTTAAATCAGCGGGGAGTTTTCCGCCTGCATGCGCATCGCGGTAGGCGGCAGCCCAATCTGCAGCACCACCGGCTGGTAATCGGCCTGCTCGCCCAGACGCCGGGCCAACCGGCGCGCCAGCATAAAGGCCGCCCCGCCGCCCAGCACGGCGCCGACTGCCGCCGAGGCGTCGCTGCCGAAACAATATTGCAGCAAGGTGCCGCCCAGCATCATGCCCAGCAGCGGCGTCAGGTAAACCAGCATAGCGGAGCGCAGCAGGCTGCCTTCCGCAATGCCAACTTCGACACGCTGCCCCGGTTCGAGCGGCTGATCGATATGCACCTGCAGCTGATGCTCGGTTTCCGGCACCAGCTCGTTCAACGCGCGCGCGCCGCAGCCGGAGCGCGCGGTACAGCTGCCGCAGCCGGCCTTGGGTTCACAGCGCAGCAGCGCTACGCCCTGTTGCCACGAAACCACCGTGGCCCACTCTTTCATCATTACGGCGATACCTTGAAAGAAATGCTGTCGGCGATGCGTTTGGCCGTAGCCGGCGGCAATTCGCCCACGATAGTGATTTCGTTACCCGCGCGCACTTCGGTCTGAATGGTACGGCGCCCCTGACGGTAGTATTGCTGCCCGGCTCCGCTGCCCGCCGGGCTGACGTTGACCGAGAAGCTGAACAGACCGTCGCTGTAAAGCCGGGATTCGACCGGCACGGCAACGTTCGGCAATTTGCGACGATTGCGCGCCACCTCGTCCACTCCGGCCGGCAGCCAGCCGGTGCTCCAGCTGAGCTGGACGTTTTCCACCGCCGGTAGCGACAGCAGCGGCGGCAGGTTGGCTTTGAGCAGCCCCTGCATCGCGCCCTGCACGTCGGCGCCGACCGCGAAGGAGATCACCCGATATTGCTCCAGCGTTTCGCCGTCGCGATCGAGCAGATCCACCCGCAGCGGCAGCTTGGTGTCCTCGTCCATCCAGACGATGTAGCTGTAGCGGGAACCGTCGCGCGCCACCACGCGCAGCACTTCACACGGCCGATCGGCGATGCGGGTGCTGCCCACGGAGATGAAGTCGTAGTACTTGGCCAGACGGGTGAAATCGGCATAGACGATCGCCGGCAGCGCATCGACGATGTGATCGCCGGTGAGCGTGAACGGCTCCAGGCCAGGCTCGAAGTAGCTGATCCCGCCGCCGCGCTGCAACACCTCGCGGCGCGGGCCGTCCATATGCAACAGCTGGCCGAGCGGCACGTTGCCGATCACCGCATGGCGATAGCGCAACGACTCGATTCCCTGCTTGCTGATGCTGATGTAGGCGAGCTCGTAATTGAGAGAACGGCTGGCGCTGCTCATCTGTTGCAATAACGCCCCGGACGCAGTTGGCTGCGCCGGGGCGATGCTGGAATAGAGCAGGCTGCCCGTCAATAAACAAACGGAGAACCAGATTTGCTTCATTACTGCTGTTGCATTCCTAAAGACTGAGTTCCGGGAACTTGAATGGCAGCCTGTTGCGGGTTGCTTTGTTCAAGCTGCAGCTGATCCGAATGCAGGCGACGTTGCAGTTCATAGTCCTGCAGCATGGCGTTGATACGCTTGCGCTGTTCCTGCACCTGCTGCTGTTGGCCGCTGCCGGTGGAGAAGCTGTCGGCCGGGACGCCCAGGCTGACCGGTGAGGCCTGGCCCATGATCGGCAGCGTGGTGAAGGCCGGCGATTCGGACGCGTTCGATGTCGCAGCAGGTTGGTTATAGTGCTGTACGCCGACGATCACCGCCAGCGACACACAGGCCGCCATACCGATTTGCGTAATCTGGCTCGCCCAAGGACGCACTTTGTCCCAGAACGGCATTTTCTGCCAGGTGTGAGGCTGCGGCTGAGATTCCTGAACGGCGGAAGGCACCAGCCGGGCGGGTTCTTTCTCAAGTGCAGCGGCTACGCGATCGGCGATGTCGAGATGCATCACTTGCCCGACATCACCTCGCAGTGTGTCACGTATCAGGTGATAGCTCTGCCAGCTTTGTTGAAGCGTTCGATCTTGCGACAGAGAACTCAACAGCTCGCTGTCGAACGATTCACCATCCATCAGAGCGGAAAGCTTTTCTTTCTGCATGCCTAAGTACCCTTCCTGTGCCCGCCATTGCTAACGCTGGATCAGCGGTTGAACTTTATTATCGATAGCTTCCCGGGCGCGGAAAATACGCGAACGTACGGTTCCGACCGGGCAATCCATGATGGCAGCTATCTCTTCGTAGCTTAGACCATCCAACTCCCGCAGGGTAATCGCCATGCGAAGATCCTCAGGGAGCGACTCAATGGTACGGAAAACTATCTGTCTCAGCTCTTCTGACAACATTAAGTTCTCAGGGTTCGAAATTTCTTTCAGTGCGCCCGCACTTTCGTAATTTTCCGCATCGTTGGCGTCCACATCACTGGATGGCGGACGGCGCCCCTGAGCAACCAGATAATTCTTTGCCGTGTTCACGGCGATTCGATACAACCAGGTATAAAAAGCGCTGTCGCCACGGAACGATTCCAGTGCGCGATAGGCCTTGATAAACGACTCCTGCACCACATCGGGCACATCGCCCTGCGGCACATAGCGGGAAACGAGACTCGCCACCTTATGCTGATAGCGCACTACCAGTAGGTTAAACGATTTCTGATCGCCCTTTTGGACCCGCTCGACCAGAACTTGATCCGTTAACTGCTCGCTCATCCGAGGTAAACTCTCCCCAAATCCGTCTCCACGCGTAAAATTGTACTGCCAGCCATACATTATTTTCCTGAGCAAGCACTCGCTTGGAGTTCATATAGAACACGAAGTTCCATATCGCCATTGTTTTTTCTGTTGATGTCGCCCTATCCGTGGCTTTTGCCCGGACAGTTAGGCTAACATGAAATTCACTCTTCTTCTGCACACATCATACGTTATGCAACCATCATCTGAACATGTTAGCGATGTACTGATCGTCGGCAGCGGCGCTGCGGGCCTGTCACTGGCGCTGCGCCTGGCGCAGCATTGCAAGGTTACCGTTCTCAGCAAGGGGCCGCTCAGCGAGGGGGCCACCTTTTACGCCCAGGGCGGGATCGCCGCGGTGTTCGATGAGACGGACAGCATTGCCTCACACGTTGATGACACTTTGATTGCCGGCGCCGGCCTGTGCGACAAAGAGGCCGTCGAATTCATCGCCGGCAACGCGCGCCACTGCGTGCAGTGGCTGATCGATCAGGGCGTGCTGTTCGACACCGAGGTCAACGCGCAGGGCGAGGAGCATTATCACCTCACGCGCGAAGGCGGCCACAGCCATCGCCGCATTCTGCACGCCGCGGACGCTACCGGTAAGGAAGTAGAGACCACGCTGGTGGGGAAAGCAAGCGCTCACCCCAATATTTGCGTGATGGAGCGCTGCAACGCGGTTGACCTGATTACCTCGAACAAAATCGGCCTGCCGGGCACCCGCCGAGTGGTGGGCGCTTACGTCTGGAACCGCGAGCTGGAGCGGGTGGAAACCTACCGCGCCAAAACGGTGGTGTTGGCCACCGGCGGCGCAGCTAAGGTATACCAATACACCACCAACCCGGACATCTCCTCCGGCGACGGCATCGCCATGGCCTGGCGCGCCGGCTGTCGGGTCGCCAACCTGGAGTTCAACCAGTTCCACCCGACCTGCCTGTTCCATCCTCAGGCGCGCAACTTCCTGCTGACCGAAGCGCTGCGCGGCGAAGGGGCTTACCTGAAGCGCCCGGACGGCAGCCGCTTTATGCCCGATTTTGACCCGCGCGGCGAACTGGCCCCGCGCGATATCGTCGCCCGCGCCATCGACCATGAAATGAAGCGCCTGGGCGCCGACTGCATGTACCTGGACATCAGCCACAAGCCGGCGGAGTTCATCACCCAGCACTTCCCGATGATCCACGAGAAGCTGCTGACGCTGGGCTTCGATCTGACCCGGCAGCCGATCCCGATCGTCCCGGCGGCGCACTACACCTGCGGCGGCGTGATGGTCGATCAGCACGGCCGCACCGATCTCGACGGGCTGTACGCCATCGGCGAGGTCAGCTATACCGGCCTGCACGGCGCCAACCGCATGGCGTCGAATTCGCTGCTGGAGTGCCTGGTGTACGGTTGGTCGGCGGCGGAAGACATTCTGCAGCGCCTGCCGTTCATTCAGCAGGCCAAACAGGTGCCGCACTGGGATGAAAGCCGGGTGGACGATGCGGACGAACGGGTGGTGATTCAGCACAACTGGCACGAGCTGCGGCTGTTCATGTGGGATTACGTCGGCATCGTGCGCACCACCAAGCGGTTGGAACGCGCCCTGCGCCGCATCAACACGCTGCAGGCGGAAATCGACGAGTACTACGCTCACTTCCGCATCTCCAACAACCTGCTGGAGCTGCGCAATCTGGTGCAGGTGGCCGAGCTTATCGTGCGCAGCGCCATGGCGCGCAAAGAGAGCCGCGGCCTGCATTACACGCTGGACTACCCGGATTTGCTGCCGGAAGCGCTGCCGACCATTTTGCAGCCTTAACCTCTGCGACAGGGCGCCTAATCGGCGCCCTTTTCTTTTCAGTAGAACAGGTAGAAGTCGGCGATCAACCGGCGGAAATCGTCGGTATAGCTGCCATCGGCCTGCTTGATCGCCAGCGCCTGCTCCCGCAGCGGCGTTTCCCGCCGCGTCAGCGCCAGCAGCACCCGGTGCAGCGGCGTATCGGCCCGATCGCTGACGTTCACTTTCGCCGCCGTCTGCCAGCCGCTTTGCTGCGCCAGACGTTCGAATTCGGCGCCGATGTCATGCGGCAGCACCACGCAGAACGTTCCCTGTTCCGCCAGCAGCTGTGCCGCACAGGCCAACAGCGCATCGTGCGTCAGGGTTTCGGTGTAACGCGCGTTGTGGCGCGCCTGGTCGCGGCAGGCCACCGCCGGCTCGAAATAAGGCGGATTACTGACGATCAGATCATACTCAGCGGCATGCTGCTGCGCATAATGGTGAATATCCTGCGCATGCACGCGGATGCGCTGCGGCCACGGCGACTCCGCCGCATTTTCGCGCGCCTGGCCGGCGGCGGCTTCATCCAGCTCCACCGCGTCAATGGTCACTTCGTCGCCGCTGCGCTGCGCCAGCATCAGCGCGATCAGCCCGCTGCCGCTGCCGATGTCCAGCACCCGGCGCGCCTGCCCCAGCGGCGCCCAGGCGCCGAGCAGCACCCCGTCGGTGCCCACTTTCATGGCGCAACGATCGTGGGCGACAAAGAATTGTTTAAAGGTAAAACCCCCGCGGCGCGGGGTAAAATCGGCTTTCGATCGCTTGCTCACACTCACCACCTGGCTATAAAACTGGCGTAGCATAAGGCAATCTGATCGACGGGAAAAGAGCGGCTTTCCGCTTAAATAGGTGAAGATCGCGGCCAACCCGTCTATAATCGGCGCCCCAAGTAGAGGTAGACCATGACAGCAACCACTTTTTCCGAACTCGAACTCGATGATCGCCTGATCGACGCGCTGCGCGACAAAGGCTACGATCGCCCCACCGCCATTCAGGCCGCTGCGATCCCGCCGGCGATGGACGGGCGCGACGTCTTAGGTTCGGCTCCGACCGGCACCGGCAAAACCGCCGCCTTCCTGCTGCCCGTGTTGCAGCACCTGCTGGACTTTCCACGCAAAAAATCCGGCCCGCCGCGCGTACTGATCCTGACGCCAACGCGTGAACTGGCGATGCAGGTCGCCGATCAGGCGCGTGAATTGGCTGCTCATACCTCGCTGGATATCGCCACCATCACCGGCGGCGTCGCTTACATGAACCACGCGGAAGTGTTCAGCGAAAACCAGGACGTGGTGGTCGCCACCACCGGCCGTTTGCTGCAATACATTAAAGAAGAGAACTTCGACTGCCGCGCGGTGGAAACCCTGATCCTCGACGAAGCCGACCGCATGCTCGATATGGGCTTCGCGCAGGACATCGAAACCATCTCCGCCGAAACCCGCTGGCGCAACCAGACGCTGCTGTTCTCCGCCACGCTGGAAGGCGAAGCAATTCGCGAATTCGCCGAGCGCATCCTGAAAGAGCCGGTGGAAGTGGAAGCCGATCCGTCGCGCCGCGAACGCAAAAAGATCCTGCAGTGGTACTACCGCGCTGATGACGTGCAGCACAAAACCGCGCTGCTGATCCACCTGCTGAAGCAGCCGGACGTGCAGAAATCGGTGATCTTCGTGCGCAAACGCGAGCGCGTGCACGAGCTGGCCACCTGGCTGCGCGAAGCGGGCATCAACACCTGCTATCTCGAAGGCGAAATGGTGCAGGCCAAACGCAACGAAGCGGTCAAACGCATGATGGATGGCCGGGTTAACGTGCTGGTCGCCACCGACGTTGCCGCACGCGGTCTGGATATCCTCGATATCACCCACGTGTTCAACTTCGACATGCCGCGCACGGCGGACACCTACCTGCACCGCATCGGCCGTACCGGCCGCGCCGGGCGCAAAGGCACCGCCATTTCGCTGGTGGAAGCGCACGACCATCTGTTGCTGGGCAAAGTGGGCCGTTACCTGAACGAGCCGCTGAAAGCGCGCGTGATCGACGAACTGCGGCCAAAAACCAAGGTGCCGAACGAGAAGAGCAACGGCAAGCCATCGAAGAAAGTGCTGGCCAAACGCGCGGAAGATAAAGCGAAGAACAAAGAAAAGGCCAAGGTGAAAGTGCGCCATCGCGACGCCAAAAACGTCGGTAAACGCCGTCAGGCGAAGGCCAAACCGGCCGGCGACGCGGAATAACCACCGCTGCCTAAGAAAAAACCGCCTGTACAGGCGGTTTTTTTATGGGCGTTTACTGCTGTGCGTAGTGCGTGGCCAAGCGGTGCCCCTGCAGCCATTTATCCAGTTCGCGGAACTGCGCCTTCAGTTCGTCATTCTGCAAATGCGCCGGCGTTTGCGAGAAATAAAACTGGAACGCGACGCCCTGCTGGTTGCGCGCCCGGGCATCGGCCCCGGCCTGCAACAGCAGCAGCGCCAGGTGCGGCGCGTTAATCTTCGCCGCCAGATGCAGCGGGGTATCCCCCAGTCGGTCGCTCAAGGTGGTGTCCGCCCCGGCCGCCAGCAACAGCCGCAGTTGCTCTTCACGCCCGGCCAGCACCGCTGCCGCAAGCGGCGTGGCGCCGGTAACGGCATTACGCACGTTCACCTGCGCCCCTTTGGCCAGCAACAGCCGCAGGTACTGCGCGTCTTGCAGCATCGCCGCGGTGTGCAGCGCGCTGTTGCCGTCCAGCCCCGCCGCCGCCGGGTCGGCGCCGAGATCCAGCAACGCCTGCACGCTATCCGACTGCTGCGAAAGCACCGCCCACTGCAACAGCGTGACCTGCCGATCGCCCCGTTCGCGCAAGCGATCCTGCGTGGCCTGCGCATGGATACCCTGCGTATCGCCACGCGCCACCGCCTGAGCCAGCGCCAGATTGCTGTGGCCGTCAAACGGCGAAATCTCCTGCCCCATCTGTTGCTCCTTAGCCATCATCAGTAAACCGGTCACCGCGACCAGCGCCAGTAAGGCTATCGCCAGCGCCCGCCGCAAGCGACGCCCTTCAGGCATTGGCCTTCGCCTCCCACGGCTTTTGTTCCGCCATCGAGCTTATCACCTTGTCGATGCCGTGCGCCGTCAGGCTGCGATCTAGATGTTTGCTCGGCCGCCAGTCATCGATGCCGGTCAGGGTATCGTTGTTGGCCAGGGTGATGTTGTGGCCGATGGCATCCGGGATCAGCGAGGTCGACTCCTGGGTGCTGGTCAGCATGTCATATTGTTCGCTGTAACGGCGAATACCGCCGGCTTCGGCATCTTTCTTCGCCGCCGCCGGATCGATACCCAGGCGATTCAGGGTGTAATCCGACACCCCGGCCGCGTTGAAGGTGACCGCGACCGTGCCGGTCGCCAGCGCCGCCGTGGCCGCCAGGCCGCCGCCGAGCGAATGGCCGGCGATCACCAGCGCATCGCCGAAGGCCGCCTTGGCGCTTTTGGCAGCGGCAACCGCCTGATTGTACTGCACATCGTCATAGCCCGTCGCCTGCCGCACGTTGCTCAGCCAATCGCGCCAGTCGTTGGTGCCGGCGAACGCCAACACATACTGCTTGTCGTTGCTGTAAATCCCGGCCTGGAAACCGCTGCCCGCGTCGTGCAGGCTGGCGGGATCGATGCCGAAACCGAGCAGCGCGCTGTCGCTCAGGCGGTTGAACCCGGCGGCACCCTGGCCAGTGAGTGAGTAAACGTCCTTGGCCAACAGCGCCAACGCATAATCCCCCTCCTGCGATTGCTGCCCCCGCGTCACGCCCGGCGCTGCCGCCGCCGTCGGTGCCGCCGCTGAGATATCGCCGACCAGCGTATTCAACAGATTCTGCGCATTGAGCGTGTTCTGAGAGGGAGAGGCCACCGGCGCCGGATTTGCCGGCGCTGCCGCGGGCTGCGCCGCCGTCGCCGTCTCGGCAGCGGCGCGAGGCGTAGGGATCGCGGCCACCGGGGATACTGCAGAGGTAAAACTTAAAGGCATACTCATGCCGACTCCTTGTCGATAGACTTTTTATTGAGCACCTGAATAGGTGCTGATTTAGCTATCGGCAGGTCGGATGAGTTCTGTATTAGAAATGCTTATCTTTGTACAGAATGTGATCCGCGTTCGGTTTTCGGCCGCCAAACGCAAGAAAGGGAGCCGAAGCTCCCTGATTGACTGCGCCGCAAATTACAGGCTTTCGGTAAAGGTGCGGGCGATAACGTCGCGCTGCTGTTCCGGCGTCAGGGAGTTGAAGCGCACCGCATAGCCGGACACGCGGATGGTCAGCTGCGGGTATTTTTCCGGGTGCTTGACCGCGTCTTCCAGGGTTTCGCGACGCAGCACGTTGACGTTCAGGTGCTGACCGCCTTCCACGCGCACAGTCGGCTGCATTTCCAGCGGCACTTCACGGTATTCGATCTGGCCCAGGTCGCTCACCGCGACAACCTGATCTTCCGCGTAGTTGGCCTTGGCGCACACGCAGCGAGCTTCCGCTTTTTCATCGTCCAGCAGCCAGAAAGAATTCACCAGCGCCTGGTCATTCGCTTTGGTAATTTGAATACCGGTAATCATTATGTTGCCTCCGTACAAGGGCGTAAAAATTCACGTCGTGAGAAAACCCAATTCTGGTTTCGGCCATTTGGTAAAACCATTGTTGTCTTGTTGTTCTGTATACCAGCCTGACCGGGCCAGTTCCTTGATTAAAGTCAATTTTTACCGGGTAGGCACAGGGCGTGAAGGGGCAAATTTATGTTTTATATCAATTTTCCCACTGCGGCAAAAACCAATTATTTTTGTAAATTTTCAAAAATAATTGCATAGGACACGGCGGCGAGAAATGAAAAGCGGGTTTCGCTGCGCGTGCCGAAACGGTAAGCTATAGGCCATGAATTGCTAAAGAAAACAAAGGAGAGCGTTTATGGCCACCTCCCTCACCTGGCATGACGTGATCGGCAAAGAGAAAGAGCAGCCCTATTTTGTTGAAACGCTCGCCTTTGTTGCCGCTGAACGCCAGGCCGGTAAGACCATTTATCCACCGCAGAAGGACGTGTTCAACGCTTTCCGCTATACCGAGCTGGCGGACGTCAAGGTCGTCATCCTCGGCCAGGATCCGTATCACGGCCCCAATCAGGCGCACGGCCTCTCTTTCTCGGTGCGCCCCGGCGTGCCGGCGCCGCCGTCGCTGGTGAACATGTATAAAGAACTGGCGACCGACATTCCCGGCTTCGAACGCCCAGATCACGGCTACCTGCAAAGCTGGGCCGAACAGGGGGTGCTGCTGCTCAACACCGTGCTGACGGTGGAAGGCGGCCGCGCGCACTCGCACGCCAACCTGGGCTGGGAAACCTTTACCGACAAAGTGATCGCCGCCCTGAACGAGAACCGTGAAGGCGTGGTGTTCCTGCTGTGGGGCTCGCACGCGCAGAAGAAAGGCAACTTTATCGACCGCAACCGCCACCATGTGCTGAAGGCGCCGCACCCGTCGCCGCTCTCCGCGCACCGCGGTTTCCTCGGCTGCCGTCACTTCTCGCAGGCCAATCAGCTGCTGGAGCAGCAAGGGCTCACGCCGATCGACTGGATGCCGCGCCTGCCGCAGGCGTAGCACAGAGACAAAAAAGGCACCCTCGGGTGCCTTTCTTTATGCGTTGCCGGGGCGATTACGCCTTGGCTTTGGAGACTGCAACCATCGCCGGACGCAGCAGGCGGCCGTTCAGCGTATAGCCTTTCTGCATCACCATCATCACGTGGTTCGGTTGATGATCGGCGGATTCCATCATGCTCATCGCCTGATGCACTTCCGGGTTAAACGGCACGTTGACGTCGCCGACGATTTCGATGCCGTACTTGCGCACCACGTCCAGCAGCGATTTCAGCGTCAGCTCGATGCCTTCGATCATCGCGGCCAGTTCCGGGTTGTTTTTATCCGCCAGATCCAGCGCGCGCTCCAGGTTGTCGATCACCGGCAGCAGATCGCCGGAGAATTTCTCCAGGGCGAACTTGTGCGCTTTCTCGACGTCCAGTTCGGCGCGGCGGCGGATGTTTTCCGCTTCCGCTTTGGCGCGCAGCAGGCTGTCGCGCTCATGCTGCTGAGCTTCCGCCAGTTGGGCTTCCAGTTCGGCGATACGCGCATCGCGCAGATCGACGCCTTCCGCCGCTTCCGGCAGCGTATCATCGTGATGAGCGTGTTGTTCCATTTCTTCCGAGACTTGCTCGTTTGGCGTCTTCTGTTCTTTACTACTCATGAATATCTCCGCGTTTTAGCATTAATCTCGCAACTTGGCTTATTATGGGGATCAAAACCGGGGTTTCAAGTCAACCGGTCACAATGTGGGGCATAAACGGGTCCCGGTGAGGAAAATCACAACAAATGAATAAAAAATTCGCCTGTATTGGCATTGTTGGTCACCCGCGTCACCCTTCAGCGCTGGCAACCCACGAGATGCTGTTCCACTGGCTGGTCGCCCGCGGCTATTCGGTGATGGTCGAACGCCAGATCGCCCATGATTTGGGGCTGAAAGACGCCGTGACCGGCAGCCTGGCGGATATCGGCCAGCGGGCCGATCTGGCGGTGGTGGTCGGCGGCGACGGCAACATGCTCGGCGCCGCGCGCGTGCTGGCGCGTTACGACATTAAGGTGATCGGGGTCAACCGCGGCAACCTCGGCTTCCTCACCGATCTCGATCCCGACAACGCCCTGCAGCAGCTGGCGGACGTGCTGGAAGGCGAATACATCGACGAACAGCGTTTCCTGCTGGAAACCATCGTGCATAAAGAGCACCAGCAGTGCCGCATCAGCACCGCCATCAACGAAGTGGTGCTGCACCCCGGCAAAGTGGCGCACATGATCGAATTCGAAGTGTACATCGACGATCGCTTCGCCTTCTCGCAGCGCTCCGACGGCCTGATCATCGCCACGCCGACCGGCTCCACCGCCTACTCGCTCTCCGCCGGCGGGCCGATCCTCACCCCGTCGCTGGAGGCGATCGCGCTGGTGCCGATGTTCCCACACACTCTCTCCGCCCGGCCGCTGGTGATCAACGGCGACAGCACCATCCGCCTGAAGTTTTCGCAGATCGGCAGCGATCTGGAGATCAGTTGCGACAGCCAGATCGCGCTGCCTATCCAGGAAGGCGAAGAAGTGCTGATCCGCCGCAGCGATTTCCACCTGAATCTGATTCACCCGAAGGACTACAGCTATTTCAACACGTTAAGCACCAAGCTGGGCTGGTCGAAAAAATTGTTCTAAAATCTGCGCCGGCCACTTTACTGTATATAAAACCAGTTTATACTGTATGAAACTACAGTTATGTGTTTATACACAGGAAGGTTCCCATGCTGGCGCAATTAACCATCAGCAACTTTGCTATCGTTCGTGAGTTGGAAATCGATTTTCAACCGGGTATGACGGCGATCACCGGTGAAACCGGCGCCGGCAAATCCATCGCCATCGATGCGCTGGGGCTGTGCCTCGGCAACCGCGCCGACGGCAACGTGGTGCGCCTGGGAGCCGCCCGCGCCGACATCTGCGCCCGCTTCTCGCTGGCGGACACCCCGTCCGCGCGCGAATGGCTGGAACAGAACCAACTGGACGACAGCAACGAATGCCTGCTGCGCCGGGTGATCAACGCCGACGGCCGTTCGCGCGGCTTTATCAACGGCACCGCCGTGCCGCTGTCGCAGCTGCGCGAGCTGGGGCAACGCCTGATCCAAATCCACGGTCAACACGCCCATCAGTTGCTGCTCAAACCGGAGCACCAAAAAGCGCTGCTCGACGCCTACGCCGACGAACCCGCCCTGCTGGCGGCGATGAGCCAGGCCTACCAACTCTGGCACCAGAGCTGCCGCGAGCTGGCGCACCATCAGCAGCAATCCATCGAGCGCGAAGCGCGCAAGCAGCTGCTGCAATACCAGTTGAAAGAGCTGAACGAATTCGCGCCGCAGGCCGGCGAGTTCGAACAGACCGACGCCGACTACAAGCGCCTGGCCAACAGCGGCCAGCTGCTGACCCTCAGCCAGCAGACGCTGCAGCTGCTGGCCGACAGCGACGAGAACAACATGCTCAGCCAACTCTACAGCGCCAAGCACCTGCTGCTCGAGCTGGCCGGGCTGGACGACAAGCTCAGCGGCCTGCTGGACATGCTGGAAGAGGCCTCTATCCAGATTAGCGAAGCCAGCGACGAGCTGCGTCACTACGCCGATCGTATGGATCTCGATCCCAATCGCCTGCACGAGCTGGAACAGCGCCTGTCGCGCCAAATCAGCCTGGCGCGCAAACACCAGGTTGCGCCGGAAGAGCTGCCGCAGCTGCATCAACAGTTGCTGGATGAACAACAGCTGCTTTCACAGCAGGAAAGCGACCATGAGCACCTGAATGAGGCGGTCACCCTGCATCACCAGCAGGCGCTGGCGCTGGCGGAGCAGCTGCATCAGAAACGCCTGCATTACGCCGCCGAGCTGACCACGCTCATTACCGACAGCATGCAGGCGCTCTCCATGCCGCACGGCAAGTTCAACATCGATGTGCGTTTCGAGCCGCAGCATCTGAGCGCCGAAGGGGCCAGCCGCACCGAGTTCTGCGTCTCCACCAACCCGGGGCAGCCGCTGCAGCCGCTGGCGAAGGTCGCCTCCGGCGGTGAGCTGTCGCGCATCGCGCTGGCCATTCAGGTGATTACCGCCCGCAAGATGGAAACCCCGGCGCTGATCTTCGATGAGGTCGACGTGGGCATCAGCGGCCCGACCGCCGCCATCGTCGGCCGCCTGCTGCGCCAGCTCGGCGAATCCACCCAGGTGATGTGCGTGACTCACCTGCCGCAGGTGGCCGGATGCGGGCATCAGCACCTGTTCGTCAGTAAGCAGACCGATGGCACGGTCACCGAAACCCAGATGGCGCCGCTGGATAAGCGCGCCCGGTTGCAGGAGCTGGCGCGCCTGCTCGGCGGCAGCGAAGTCACCCGCAATACGCTGGCGAACGCCAAAGAACTGCTGGCGGCATAAAAAAGCTCAACTTTTTCACTTTCCTGCGGTCTGACAGTGACGCTGTTGACCCGAAAGATATCTAAAGTGCGGCGCGGCGGTGATCTTAAGCTTCCTCAACGGCCTGAAACAGGCCAAGCGCTTGAGGTGCTGAAAGAAAGCCAACGCGTCGCAACTTGAAAGATGAAGGGTATAAAGGTTTCCAACTGCCGCAAGGTCTATTATCATCGGCATCCTATGCCCTAAAGGAATGTGATTACTATGCGCTGTAAAACGCTGACTGCCGCCGCTGTAGTTCTTGTGATGCTGACTGCAGGCTGTTCTACTTTTGAAAAGGTGGTTTATCGTCCTGACATCAACCAGGGGAACTACCTGACGTCGACCGACGTGGCGAAAATTCAGAAAGGGATGACCCAGCAACAGGTCGCTTACACATTGGGCACCCCAATGCTGCAAGACCCGTTCGGGACTCAGACGTGGTTCTATGTGTTCCGCCAGCAGCCTGGCCATGAAGACATCACCCAGCAGACGCTGACGCTGACCTTCGACAGCGCAGGCGTGTTGACCGATATCCAGAACAAACCGGCGCTGACCAAGTAATCGGCGCCGCCCGCTCTTCCGGCCCATGAGGGGGCATGATGTTCCTCATGACAGTCGCAGGCTGCAACGCGGAAGAGAAATCAGTTTCAGATAAAAAATAAGGCGCTATAAGCGCCTTATTTTTTTGCCTTTTCTGCCCGTTGCCGGCGCAGCTCTTTCGGATCGGCTATCAGCGGCCGGTAGATCTCCACCCGGTCGCCGTCGTTCAGCGTATCGCCCAGCTTGGCCGGGCGGCTGTAGATGCCGATTTTGTTGCTCTTGAGATCGATATCCTGGCGCAGCTCCAGCAGGCCCGAAGCCTGGATCGCCTGCTCGACGCTGCTGCCCTCGGCCAGTTTCACCTTGCGCAGGTACTGACGCTCCGGCAAAGCGTACACCACCTCGACCTGGATGTCAGACACTGTAGACCTCTTTCGCCCGTTGGGTAAATGCCTGCACCATGCTGCCCGCCAGCTCTTTGAACACCTTGCCAAACGCCAGCTCAATCAGTTTGTTGGTGAACTCGAAGTCCAGGTGCAGCTCCACCTTGCAGGCCTCTTCGCTCAGCGGCGTGAACTGCCAGCCGCCCATCAGCTTGCGGAACGGACCATCGACCAGCTGCATATTGATGCTCTGGTTATCCAGCAGCGTATTGCGCGTGGTGAAGGTCTTGCTGATACCAGCCTTGGCGACGTCCACCGCGGCGGTCATTTCGTTGGAGGTAGCGTTAAGCACCCGGCTGCCGGTGCAGCCTGGCAGAAAATCGGGATAAGAGTGAACATCGTTAACCAACTGATACATCTGCTCGGCGCTGAACGGCACTAATGCAGACCGACTGATCTGGGGCATATCATTTCCTGTGAGACATAAAACGTACAGATAATACCATTTATCTGGCGGCAAACAAAAAATCTGCTAAGGGATGGGGGCGCCAAAAATGCGAAAAATTGCGCAGGTGCTGAACGGGAAAGGATTTCTTTCGCTGAAGCATCCAGTATAATGAACGCACTATGACAAAGAAAAAAGCACACAAACCCGGTTCCGCCACCATTGCTCAAAACAAGCGCGCACGTTTCGAATACTTCATTGAAGAAGAGTTCGAGGCGGGCCTGTCGCTGCAAGGGTGGGAAGTTAAATCGCTGCGTGCAGGCAAAGCCAACCTCAGCGACAGCTACGTGACGTTCCGTGACGGTGAAGCCTATCTGTTTGGCGCCACCATCACTCCGCTCAACGTGGCTTCGTCGCATGTGGTGTGCGATCCGACGCGTACCCGTAAACTGCTGCTGAAACGACGCGAGCTGGACACCCTGCTCGGCCGCGTCAACCGCGATGGCTACACCGTGGTGGCCTTGTCCCTGTATTGGAAAAATGCCTGGAGCAAGATCAAGATCGGCGTAGCCAAAGGCAAGAAAGAGCACGACAAACGCGATGACATCAAAGATCGCGAATGGCAGACGGCGAAAGCCCGTATCATGAAGCACGCCAATCGTTAAGCCGCTGGCTTATCGAGGTAAACTTCTGGTATACTGCACAAAGTTACTTGGGGCTGATTCTGGATTCGACGGGATTTGCGAAGCCCTAGGAGCATGCCGAGGGGCGGTTGGCCTCGTAAAAAGCCGCAAAAAAATAGTCGCAAACGACGAAAACTACGCTTTAGCAGCTTAATACCCTGCTTAGAGCCCTCTCTCCCTAGCCTCCGCTCTTAGGACGGGGATCAAGAGAGGTCAAACCCAAAAGAGATCGCGTGGACGTCCTGCCTGGGGCTGAAGCGTTAAACTCAATCAGGCTAGTCTGTCAGTAGCGTGTCCATCCGCAGCTGGCCGGCGAATGTAAAGATTGGACTAAGCATGTAGTGCCGACGGTGTAGTAATTTCGGACGGGGGTTCAAATCCCCCCAGCTCCACCAAATACGTCGCCAGTGAACCAGATAGACCCGGCGATAATAGCGAAAAAGCCCACAACTTCGGTTGCGGGCTTTTTTGTATCCGTAATCGTTCGAGTTTATCCGGCTAAATCTGGAGACTGTTGGTATGCGGTTAGGTATACGCTAAATTGATACCAATTACGTACAACCAATAGATGGAAGACTCCGTGCATAGCGTGGACTACATAAGTATAAAAACCAGAGCCCAGCAAATGGCAGAATAGCAGCAAATTGCCTTAGAGAGCATTTTCGCAGCCGTCGAGGCCAATTGGTTTGCCCTTAAGCGAACAAGGATAACTGCGGACTAGCCAAGGATATCTGGCGATCTTAAGAAAGTTGTTTTCCGAGGTCTGTAGTTATCCTAATTCAGGAAATTAAGGCAAGAATGGTGATTGAAGCATTAGTATGGCAATAGTAGAGTGCATTCCAGTTCCAGTTAGTTGACAGGTCAACGCACCCCAGTTTGGGTAGCTCGCAAGAAACTAATGTTTACAGTTAACCTGGGGAGTCCTAACCGTTTAGCGATACGCTTCTGAGGCAGACAACCTTGATTATGGAGAATAAATACCTCGATAAACCATACCCTTTTACTTATAAAAAAATGCCCATTAAGCAGATGAAGATCATTATTTTCGAAAAAAAGCCACCCTAACAGACGTTTAGAATGTAATTTCTACAGCTGCGCCGTGATTAGGTAAACATATCACTTCTGTTCAGATGGACGAATTCAGTAAGCCACTCTACTACCTAAGGTTACAACATAAAAGGTTGGTTAGAGCTAGTTTCAATTGGAAGATATCGTTCCTTATCGCCTCGCAAGATATGCCCGTCCAGAAAAAGGCTACGTAGCTGAGCTGTCGACGATATGCGCATTTTTATCATGGCGTTCCGTTTGTGCGTGCTTATAGTTTTATATGCAACATTAAATTTCTTGGCCAAACACTTGATACTATCCCCTTCAATGATACCTGTAATTATAGCTATTTCACTAGGTGTGAGGTTTGACATGGGAGGACCTATGTAAAACTGGGAATTATATGAGGCAAAATTCTCTCCATCAAAAAATCGTGTCAAAAAACTAACAAAGCAACTTATGTCAATTTTTTTTGGTATCTGCCAGCCAGCCTCCCCCCGCTCAAAATTATTGAATTTATTTATAAACATGGTCGGTTTTGAAGACCAGAGCAGACACTTTACTGACGGATGATAAGTGGCCATGAAGTGAGTGAACTCTCCCCAGTTATTATAACTCTCATTCTGACCGAAGGCCTCCATCAAATAGACATCGGCAGGTCCTTTCCTCAGCGCCAAACACATTAGTGCGGATAGACTGGATACCACATCGGTAACATTTATTCTTTCAACAAAATATTTACTTAATACCTGAACCATACTCTCCCGATAAAAAACCACCGGATCCATCACTACAATATTTATCTTTCTGTTGTTTTTCTTCAAGATTGCGATGCCCATGTAATAACCATATACTTATGACCCCGAGCGCAAGTAGTTTCGAGATTAAACGAGCCCTACATGATAATCATGTCGCGAATTTTTATCTGCTAAAGCGTTTTATCGAGGTATAAGATATAGATAATGCTACTCGTAAACGAACGTCACGCCAATAATGGACTGAACATTGCCTGCTACCACTTGCCCATTGATTCGTGCATAGGAAGCCGTTAGTCCCAAACTTTGGGGGCTGGTACCGACCGTACCGAGAGAGACATTCTTATTGGTAGCTACAATGCCATTACGGTTAGACAGTTGTACGCCAACGCCAGTAGCCGGATTTGAAGATGACGTATTGGTAAATATGGTGCTTGCCGTATCAGCAGTTGTGCCGGTCAGATAATAAGCCAGCTGTTGGTTTTGTCCGCAATGGACAGTCAGCGGTACAGCAGCCGTGCCGGGGTAATCCGGCAAGGTAACCGTCACATTGCGCGATGACACGTCGCAACCACCAGTGGGAACCACCACTGTGTTATTAGCATAAATATTCCATGTGAAACGGTCTATTGTGCCATTTTGTTGACCGGTTTGAGGGTTTGTTGAATATTTATACATATTTAATCTGGCAATCAAACTACCCTTATTAATTAATACTCCTGACGCCGCTGAAATAGGCTTCAGAAATAGCATAACATTCCATGGCTGATATGAACTGGTTGTAAATGCGGTCTCTTTGGTTCTATTAGTAACTGGCAGTGGATAGCTTGAATTATAATACTTCACCGTTCCTGTGAAATTTTCCAGCGCCCCACCATAGGCGCTGCCGTCATTTAAAGCCACCCAGTCAATATAGGATTGTGGAAGTTCATTTCGACAACTTATGCTTGAGTTTAGGTCTACAACGAGGTTCTGACCAGCCTGTACGCTAGGCGTTAAGTTAGCATAAACAGTGAAAGTTCCTGCCCCTCCTCCAGAGCTAGAATTAATTACATTTCCTGTAGCATCCTTACAAGCAAAAGCATTAGCGCCGGATGAATATGCCATTAGGCATACAGAAGCCACGAGGGCAGCAACTTCTTTTTTCTTCAACACTTTATTTAGTTTTGAAACCAGTGTCATGACGTGACTCCTCAATTTAGGCGTAAGTGTATGTGACATTAATTACGGCCTGAATACTGCCTTGCTTGGCGTTGCCATTAACTGATAACGCACGAACCTGTAATGGCAGACTCGCTGACTGTGTGGAATCATCAACCTGAACCGCCTTGGTTTTTCCGTTGTTTAGGTTATTGCCACTGGTGTCCTGCAGTTCCAATTGAAGATTGGTTGCCCCACCTTGATTTTTGTAATATCCCGTGCTGTCCGTTGTCCCCGTGAATGTTGCCGTGACTCTCGAAGTGCCTATTGGACAATTGGTCAAATTCAGCGTTACCGGATGCCAGGCCGAGCCCGAACCGGGCTGTGTAAAATTGAAAGAAAAAAGGTCACCCAAGTCTACCATCGCCGAAGGCGTTGATACGGTGCAGGGCTTGGCCACTACGCGTCCGTTGACCGTAATGGTCACGTCAGCTGCATGCGCGGCGAATGTTGTAGTAAAAAGCAACGCCCCCGCCAGCATCATGTTCTTGATAATGATCATCTTCAGACTTCCTTACTGAAACTCTAAGGTGAAATTGGCCGTCGCTGTCACTGTTCCTGCCGTCACGGGCGCGCGCGTTGCCATTAAGCGTGCATAAAAGCCCAATGTATTGGACTGGCCCGCCGTCAATGTCGTCCACTTCAGGGAGTCCTGAGCCGCATTTAAAGGGATCGGAGTCTTGTCGCGATCCAGTATTTGCACCCCAATACCGCTTGCGGCGTTTGTTCCAGTATCAATCTTTAACAGGGTTGTGTTGTCGCTGTCAGAGGTTCCGACATACCCCACGCGAACTGCCGTCGCGGAACTGCCGCACTTGTCGAAGACAATCTTGAAAGGTATGGATGG